>OZ000551.1:0-2099932 GCA_963923945.1 Alphaproteobacteria bacterium | reverse complement strand
AACGCCAACAGAACACCCATAAAATGCCCAGAGGAAAGGAAGAATGATGCCGTTTGGAAAAAATGATGATCGGCCCGGCCCAGCGCGCCCGACACCTTATGTGATCATGCGGCGGCAGACCTTACCGGGCCAAGAAACTCGGCCGAAATTGGCAGAGCCAACCCAGCATCCGGTTGCCGATGCCGGTCAACAGGGTGCGCAGCAGGCCGCGCAAACGGCTTATCTGGCCCGGATGGAATTTAATCTTGATCAGCAGTTGACCACTCTTGCCGGTCAATATGCCGATGACCCGGCGGGCTTCCAAATCTCCAGCCAAAAAAGCCGCGAGAAGTTTTTGCAACAAATCCAAGACCATCATCAACGCCAACGCGCAGCCATGGCTTTTGATCTTAAAGCTCAAAAACACCAAGGACAGATTGAACACCATCACCGCCAAGCCGCAATCCAGCAGAATGAATTGGACCTACGCACCGCCGGGGATCATTTTTTGAACCAAGCCACCCAGGCCATCCATAGCGGGGCAGGAGATGAAGCGGTTGAGGCGTTTGGTAAGTATGAGACCACCCTCACCGCCTTGCTTGCGAACGGGTCGATTGACCCCAAGCAGCGCATTGCGATGCGCAATCAAGCCAGCGATGCCCTGCTGATGCAACGGATTCAGGGTAACTTTGAGCGGGCTTTGGCCAAAGGACGCCAGGAGGCCGACCGCTTCATTGCCGATATCAGCAAAAACAATACCGCCATCAAGGGGGCCAAAGATGATGCCGAAAGTCAGCGGTATCAAAAAATAGTTAATCTGTTGAAGCGGCGTCTCAAGGCGGCTCTGGCCGACCGGGAGCGGGAGAGCAAGCGGAGCCAGCAACGGGCCGAGAAAATCTTAAATGAGCAGCAACAGGCGGTGTTTAGCGGGCTGCTGCCCCGCCTCAATGCCGAGGATTCTGCCCTGACTCAAGGGGAATTGGATGGATTATTGGATGATCAAGAACTGAGTCCAACCCTTTATGAGCAGTTATCAAAGGCTTTGAACGCCACCGAAGCGGATGCGGATGATCCCCAAGGGGTGGTTCAACTCTACCGGCAGCTTGATCAAGACCGGGTGACAGCCCATGAGGTTGCCGTTGATGCGGTGAATCTTTACGCCGCTGGCCGGATGACCAAAGAGACCTTGGATAAGGTCCTCACCCGGGCGGCAAAAGCGGCTGATGAAAGCTTTGCGGTTAAGGATTATCGGCGTCTGGCCCGCCAAGCGGCCGCGACTTTGGCGGCAGGTGATGCCGGAAAAAATGATTCTGAAAAGCGTGACCCGGAAAAGAATGATTCAGGAAAGGCTCTGGCTGAGATCAGGGTGAGTGATGAATATGATCAAAGGCTAGCGGCCGGCGAAGCCGGCGATGCCGTCTTCAAATCTATTCTTGATCGGCGGAATGCTTTTCGTCGGCTGGGTTCTTTGCGCCTGATTTCTGCGGCCCAGGCCGACGGATTGGAAGGGTTGCTCCCTGATTGGGCGACTGATGAAGGGAGTATCCCGGACTCGCATACCGGTTGGAGCACCATTGCTTTAATAATCAGATTTTTCTTATTGTTTAAGAAGGTCAAAAAACTATTCAAGGATTCAAAAAAACCAAGGGAGAAAAACAAGAAGAAGAAAAACCAATCAGAGAATAGCGACAATAAACAGCGGGAGGCCAGACAGAGGGATATTGAGCAAGAAAAAAATCAAAGGCAAAAACCCGCGCAGAAACCGGCCAAGCAGAACAATGAGCCATCCAAAGTAGAATACAAATACAAGCGACTTAAGGACTTTTATGGTGAGGATATTTATGATGACGACGGTTATGACTATGTCATTGATAAGAAAGAATCACCGGATCTGGGTGAAATTGATCAAGAGATTGTCGATGCCATCAACCAAGAGATTGCCGATGCCATCAACAGGGGCGAGAAAGCGGGGGAAAAGATCGAATCCGGTCCCATCCGTCTGCGCAAAGGAGGCCACAACGACAAGACCGGGAGGGGTGTGGGGCAAAAACATATTGAGCAAAAACATTGGGAAGAGATCGAGAAAGCAGGCTTCGAAGACGTGGTCGAATTCATCAGATATGTCGCCAAAAATTTCAATCATATTTATCGAGACAAAGCTAATGGCCGCCTGATTCTCGTCAAACGCAACGGCAAAGATAAAATTCTGGTGATTGAGTTGGAAAAGATTGTGTTGAAAAAAAAGGCTGGCCAAAAGGAAATCCGTCATTGGACAGTGATCACTGGCGGGGTAAGGGAAAAACGGCCCAGTAGATGGGTCAGCTTGTGGGCGCGGGCACCGAAAAAAGTGGTCCCTCTCGGGGAACACCCGCAGCATGAAGACAGTCTTCTCACAGACCGCTAACCGCATATCAGTGATAAACCAAATTTCTGGGAAAGCTGCCCTGGCGGAAGGCGGGCCAACCAACCACACTCAGTCCCCTTATGCTTGCGGCCTGGGCCTCAAGCGGACCCCCTAGGGATCAGGGCATTATTTGAATCTTAGCTCAATAGCGATGGAATGTCAACCCTCAGCGGGGCACGTGACGTAGAGAAATGGCCCGATAAATGGATCAAACTGTGGTCAAGGGTGCCGGAAGAAACAGCACCTGGGGGGAACCCCCCACCATGAAGACAGTCTTCTCATAGACTGCTTCTCATATATCAAGCGAGAAACCAAATTGTCGGGAAAACTGCCCTGGCGGAAGGTGGGCCAAGCCAACCGCACGAAGTCCCCTTCTTAGGTGACCCCTAGGGATCAGGGCATTGTTTAGATTGTAGCGCAATGGCGATGGAATGTCAACCCTCGGTGGAGCACGTGACGCAAAGAAATGGCCCAATAAATGGATCAGTTTATGGGTGCGGGCGCCGAAAACAGTGGTCCCTCTCGGGGAACACCCGCAGCATGAAGACAGTCTTCTCACAGACCGCTAACCGCATATCGGCGATAAACCAAATTGTCGGGAAAGCTGCCCTGGCGGAAGGCCCGCCAACAGAATGTCAACAGAACGCCCATAAAATGCCCAGAGGAAAGGAAGAATGATGCCGTTTGGAAAAAATGATGATCGGCCCGGCTCAGCCCGCCCGACACCCTATGTGATCATGCGGCGGCAGACCTTACCGGGCCAAGAAACTCGGCCGAAATTGGCAGAGGCAATGCCCCAGAGTCCGGTTGCCGATACCGGTCAGCAGGGTGCACAGCAGGCCGCGCAAACGGCTTATCTGGCCCGAATGGAATTTAATCTTGATCAGCAGTTGACCACTCTTGCCGGTCAATATACCGATGACCCGGCGGGATTCCAAATCTCCAGCCAAAAAAGCCGCGAGAAGTTTCTGGAACAAATCCAGGACCATCATCAACGCCAACGCGCAGCCACGGCCTTTGATCTTAAGGCCCAAAAACACCAAGGGCAGATTGAACACCATCACCGCCAAGCCGTAATCCAGCAAAATGAATTGGACCTACGCACCGCCGGGGATCATTTTTTGAACCAAGCCAACCAGGCCATCCGTAGCGAGGCCAGGGATGAGGCGATTGAGGCGTTTGATAAATATACCACCACCCTCACCGCCTTGCTTGAGAACGGATCGATTGACCCCAAGCAGCGCATTGCGATGCGCAATCAAGCCAGCGATGCCCTGCTGATGCAGCGGATTCAGGGTAACTTTGAGCGGGCTTTGGCAACCGGTGGTCTGGAAGGCGGGAGACATTATGCCGAGTCCCTACAAGATGACCCAACAGTCCCGGTCTATCTGCAACACAGTCTCACCAGCCGGTTGGGTGAGCAAATCAGTACCGCTGAAAAGGAGTTGATCAAGAGTGCGGCCATACAGCGGGTAATCAAAACGCTCTATAATCAAGAACATACTCAAGAGCAGAGCGGAGAACATGATCATGATCATTTTGACTCCTATTCCCCGGCTGACCGCAAGGCCGCCAGCCAGGTTTGGAGCACCGAACAGAAACTCCTAAAAGATCAAAATGCGCCTTTGGAGATGATCAATACCCGTTTGCTCAATTATGTGGATAGGCTTGGCTTTGTTTCAGAGTCACAAGGGAAATATATCCGCGCTCTCGCATCGGGGACCCCGGATCAAAAAGCATCAGCAGCCGATCTGCTCAAGCGGATAAACCGGTTGCCTGGTGAGCGTATCGGCAAGCAGCTCTCAAGTGACCAAAAAGGCTACCTGATGTTGATTGCCGATATGTTGGAAGCCGGACAAACCCCGGAAAATGCCGAAAAACGGGCTGATAGAATGGTGAAACCGCAAAACCAGGCCGAACGGGAAGCCCGTAAGATTGCGTTTCAGGAAATTGAGCCTATCACGCGCGAAGACATGATTGATCATTTTGATGACCTTTTTTCAGACCCGGATTTATATGACGACAGTGTAGAAAAGCTGCTTTCCCGGGCCAATGGGATTTTTGAGAGGCAATTCCTCTTTACCGGAGACCAGGATGTCGCCAAAGAATATGCCCTCAGCCAGATTGAAAAAACCTATGGAGTGAGTGAGATTGACGGCCATAAACGGCTGATGGAATACCCCCCGGAAGCCATTTACGCCATTGATGGTGATAACCAATGGATGCGTGATCAATGGCTGGGTGACCTTGAGGCGTATCAAAAACAGGGATTGATCCCAAAAGATGTTGATCTGGATCAAGATGTTGTTCTGGTTGCCGATGACACAACAGGGCGGCTGATAAAAAGTCACCACCCGGTGTCTTGGCTCATTCAGGTTTATGGTAAGGATGGCAAGCCTGAGGCAATCAAGGGTCCCAATGGCCGTCCCTTGCGGTGGTATCCGGATCAAGAGCGGGAATGGGAGGCCCGGGTTTCTGGGATGGGGAAGCGCCGGGAGAAGCTGCGTGAAACAGTCCGCATCGTATCAGGGAGGATTGATCGTCTCAAGAAAACAGCAAAAAAAGACCCTTCGGAAAATAATGTGCAGATTATCGATGAAGGCCCTTCGGAAAATAATGTGCGGATTATCGATGAAGGCTCTTCGGAGAATAATGTACGGATTATTGATCAAGTCCCAGAATTCCTGGGTCGACCGGCCCCGATCCCCGGCGTTGTTGGGCCGGAAAAGCCAGAGCCACCACCCGTCTCCTTCTCCGAACTATGGCTTAATTATTATAAGATGGAAGACCCGCTTGTTGCTGCTTTCTTCAAAGCAAGAGACATCCATCACCAGCAGCGGTTGGCACAAAAATATTTTGGGGGGATCAATCCCCATTTCAACCCTGCGGAGCATCTGAACGGACATTACCGCGCTTTTATGGAGGAATTTATACTTGCCAATTCCATTGAGGAGGTCAACACAATCAAGCGGCAGATTGACCAGGAACTTGAAACAAGGAGATATCTGGATAATGCCGGATGGAGAGGAGATGTTGTTGGGGTGGTTGGGAGTGTTTTTAATACAGCCAACCTTTTTCCAGGAGGCATGATCTTCCGATCCATCAGGCTGGGTTCTTCTGCCTTACAGGCGGCGACCAGAACCGCCGCTGCCGCTGCTCTGAGCGCGACCGCATCGGAAGCGATTCTCCACAGCACCCAAAGAACCCGTACTCTGCAAGAGAGCGCCTTTAATATTACCATAGACACCCTGTTTAATGCGACTATGGCGAGCTTCTCACCGCTCATCCGGCAATCAGTCGAAAAACGGGCTTTGGGTAAGGCTTATGACACAATAGCCAAAAAGCCGCTTGGCCCGGCAGATGACCCTCTGGTCACCCTCAAACCCTCAGAAATTGAACGGGTGATTGCCGAACGCGGGCCCGCCTTCGAGAAAGACGGCATACTAACATTCAAAGGGCGTGGCTACGGGCTGGTCAAAGTTTTGATCAAGCATGGCAAACTATCGAAGAAGCAACCGGAACACCAAATCACCCGCTCCGATGTCACGTATCTACCAACAGTGTTGCGCACATATGAGCCGACTGAGGTGAAAGGAAAACCGGGCGAAGCACGCTACGCACGATCTTATAGAATCCAACGGGGAAAAAAGACAGTTGTTTATGCTGTAAGCCGGTTTTCACAAGAGGACGGCGCAGACCGCCTTGTGACGATCCATGTGGAAGAGCCAAGACCACAAGGGCCAATGTCGAAAAGAAAAAAGGCCGACTGGGCCGGATCTTCCGGCAGAATTATATCCCCTCCCGAAGATACCGCCGGGGCGGCTTCCTATCACCATTCCCAGGGCCAGCCCAGTCAACAAAAAAAATGATAGATTAAATCAGATAAACTGTCAAACCTCAGTGAATAGAGTCTCTCTCGCACCATCATCGCCCGGGGCGGCTGGAAAAAACATGGCGATGTTGAGGTCAAGGGGTCCGGCTGGGGGATGGCCAAATTCATCTGGCGGCACGGAGAACAATCCGTTAAGTCGCCGGAACTTCAAGTATCACGGGATGATGTGCTGGCCTTCCCCAAAATATTCAGAAAATATATCCCCCAAGAGGGCACCAACCCGGACAGTCGGCTCTGGGTTGTTGAAAGAAACGGCCGAAGAATTGCCACAAAAAATTATCTACGCCGACAGCCCATTCAAGAATAATACCGAACGACAATAATACCGAACGACGGCTGGTCTCTATTCATGTTGTTGAAGATTTAACAACGGGAAAATACCCCCTCTCAGAAAAGAAGGAGTGAAGGGGTTGGGTGCATCTCCTACGAAATATTTTAGTCTCGCGTAAGGATACGTATGACAAGGGTTTTGCCCATAATCATAGGCACTCAACACAACTTAAGTTACTTACAAAGGAAAAGAATGTCAAGTCTCAATCCATGAAACGTCTTTATGATACGGTTGAGAAGGATTGAGCCGCCAAAACAACCCTCAGAAATTGAACGGGTGATTGCCGAACGCGGGCCCGCCTTCGAGAAAGACGGCATACTAACATTCAAAGGGCGTGGCTACGGGCTGGTCAAAGTTTTGATCAAGCATGGCAAACTATCGAAGAAGCAACCGGAACACCAAATCACCCGCTCCGATGTCACGTATCTACCAACAGTGTTGCGCACATATGAGCCGGTCGAGGTGCAAGGAAAACCGGGCGAAGCACGCTACCAGAAAATTTATCGGATTCAGCGCGAAGGCCGAACACTAAATTATGTTATCTCACGTTTCACCCAAAAAGATGACGCAGATCACCTCGTGACGATCTATGTCACACGCAAAAATAGGCAAAGTAATAAAATATCAGTCAGGAAAAAGCTGGCTGGACCAGTTCCTCCGAGCGAATTATCTGCCCCTCTCGAAGATACCGCCGGGGCGGCTTCCACTCACCGTTCCCAGGGCCAGCCCAGCCAACCCGGAAAATGATAGCATGAACCAAGAAAACGATCCAGCCTCAGTGAATAGAGTCTCTTTCTCGCACCATCATTGCTCGGGGCGGCTGGAAAAAACATGGCGATGTTGAGGTCAAGGGGTCCGGCTGGGGGATGGCCAAATTCATCTGGCGGCACGGAGAACAATCCGTTAAGTCGCCGGAACTTCAAGTATCACGGGATGATGTGCTGGCCTTCCCCAAAATATTCAGAAAATATATCCCCCAAGAGGGCACCAACCCGGACAGTCGGCTCTGGGTTGTTGAAAGAAACGGCCGAAGAATTGCCACAAAAAATTATCTACGCCGACAGCCCATTCAAGAATAATACCGAACGACAATAATACCGAACGACAATAATACCGAACGACGGCTGGTCTCTATTCATGTTGTTGAAGATTTAACAACGGGAAAATACCCCCTCTCAGAAAAGAAGGAGTGAAGGGGTTGGGTGCATCTCCTACGAAATATTTTAGTCTCGCGTAAGGATACGTATGACAAGGGTTTTGCCCATAATCATAGGCACTCAACACAACTTAAGTTACTTACAAAGGAAAAGAATGTCAAGTCTCAATCCATGAAACGTCTTTATGATACGGTTGAGAAGGATTGAGCCGCCAAAACAACCCTCAGAAATTGAACGGGTGATTGCCGAACGCGGGCCCGCCTTCGAGAAAGACGGCATACTAACATTCAAAGGGCGTGGCTACGGGCTGGTCAAAGTTTTGATCAAGCATGGCAAACTATCGAAGAAGCAACCGGAACACCAAATCACCCGCTCCGATGTCACGTATCTACCAACAGTGTTGCGCACATATGAGCCGACTGAGGTGAAAGGAAAACCGGGCGAAGCACGCTACGCACGATCTTATAGAATCCAACGGGGAAAAAAGACAGTTGTTTATGCTGTAAGCCGGTTTTCACAAGAGGACGGCGCAGACCGCCTTGTGACGATCCATGTGGAAGAGCCAAGACCACAAGGGCCAATGTCGAAAAGAAAAAAGGCCGACTGGGCCGGATCTTCCGGCAGAATTGTGTCCCCTCCCAGAGATACCGCCGGGACGGCTTCAGTATCACCATTCCCAGGGCCAGCCCAGTCAACAAAAGAAATGATAGATTAAATCAGATAAACTGTCAAAACTCAATGAATAGAGTCTCTCTCGCACCATCATCGCCCGGGGCGGCTGGAGAAAACATGGCGATGTTGAGGTCAAGGGGTCCGGCTGGGGGAGGCGGCTTCAAAATTAGGAGATGATCACCGATGAGATATGGAGAAAATGGCCCAATAGATGGACCAAGCTGTGGCCGCGGGTACCGGAAGAAGCGGTCACTGAGCGAAAAAACACACCATAAAGACAGCCCTCTCGCGGGCTACCAACTACGCATCAGGCGGGAAACCAAATTGTCACGAAACCTGCCCTGGCGGAAGGTGGGTCAAGCCAACCGCACTGAAGTCCCATTATTTAAGCCCCCCGGGGATCAGAGCATTAAACAAATAACAACTCAATGGCGATGGGGTATCAATAAAAACAGAAGCCTTCCCCCCGATTGAGGTCGGGGTGTTTCCAAATCACGTTCACCATCCGCCTTCGGGCGGTTTTTTTATGAGGAAAACCATGACCACAAACAACCATATCATCATCGGGGATATCTCCCCACGTATCCAATATACTGCCGATGGAAAACAGAAAGAGTTTATTTATCCATTCCCGATTTTTGAAGACAATGATCTTGAGGTTTTCATTGGTGATGAACGCCAGGTACGCGGCTTTACCCTCACCGGGGCCGGAGAGAGCCAGGGTGGAACACTCACCTTCACCAGGCCGCCACCGGCTCAGGCAATCGTGACTTTACGTCGTCATGTACCGGTCAAGCGGACCACCGATTTTCAGGAAGGTGGGGCCTTTCGGGCCAAGGTGATCAATGATGAATTGGACCGGATGACCGCGCAAATACAGCAGATTGAGGTGGAAGCCAGCCGGGGCCTGAAATTATCACCAAGTGATGCAGTTGAAGGATTGACCTTACCCCCAGCTGCGACCCGCAAAGGCAAATTACTCGGTTTTGATCCTCAAGGGCGACCGGTTGCTGAGGCAACCCCTGGTGCGGTCATGGCCGCCGACCAACGGGCCAAAGATGCTGAGACCGCCCGTGACCAAGCAAACACGGCCAGTCGGCAAGCAAATCAATATCGCACACAGGCACAGACTGCACAAAAAGACGCCGAAACAGCCCGCGATGAAACTCAGGCGGCGTTACGCAATGCCCATAATGCCAACAAAGCGACCAAAACCGAGGCCAGAGCGGGGAGCAACAACAGCAAGATCATGACGCCGTTGCGGGTCAAACAGGCGATTGATGGTCTCAGGCCCAAAATGCGGCCAAGGCTGGCGGTTTTCAACGCGCCTGGAACCCATCAATGGACTGTACCCAACGATGTCAAATGGGCGGTTGTTGAAGTCTGGGGTGCGGGCGGTGGCGGCACCGGCGGCACCGGCGGGGCTGGTCATGGCGGCGGGTATACCCGAAAAATAGTCGCTCTGACACCGGGGGGTGAGGTTCCGGTGACCATTGGCAGAGGCGGCACCGGGAATGTCATTCATCCAGTCGGGGGCGGGCTTGGGGGGACAAGCTCTTTTGGGACACATTGCTCAGCAACCGGGGGACAACGCAGTTATGGTGGTCGTGGATTTGGCGGCCACATAAATTATCAAGGAGGAAGTGGTGACGATCTATCAGGACAAGATAATTTGGCACGCGGCGGCCATGGGGCCGGTGGTGGTGGTTCTGGTGGGCAGGCATGGGGTGGCAACGCCTCTGGCATGCACCCAGGCGGCGGCGGCAACGCACATAAAACCGGGTCCGGCAATGGTGCAAATGGCCAGGTGATTGTCCATTACTGGATTTAAGGAGAGTTGATCATGAAATTGGCACGGATTGAAAACAACGAAGTGGCCGAAGTCACTGAAATAGCCAAAGAGTTGAACCCCAAGACACTCTATCACCCTGATTTGAACTGGATTGAGGTTCCAGATGATCAACCGGTTGAACCGGGTTGGCTGTATCAAGATGGCCAATACTCACCACCGGCCCAGCAACCTTTGTCTGAGCGCAAGGCCGAGATGGTGGCCCGGATCAAGGCCGAGGCCTATCAACGCATTGAGGGCATCATGCCGATATGGACAGTTATTCGCTCCCTCACCGGCGGCCCGGCCCTCAGCGATGCGGTTAAAACTGAGGCGCAAAGATTGCGCCAAGTCTCCAACACCCTGGAAACCCAAGTCAACGCCATGACCGCCCAAACCCTAAATGCCTTTGATCCCGGCGATGATACGCATTGGTCAACCCAGACTTGAACTTATTACCCACTTTTTCAATCCGCTGCCTTAGAGCGGCTTTTTTTATGCCTTGAGAGGGAAACCATGACCACACGCAAAGAGACCACGGCCAGAATCATTTTCAACATCAAGGAGAACCGATGATGACTGAAGACACGCATATCAAAATCTATGACACCGCTCCCTGGGTGCAACATACCGCCGATGGGAAAGAAACAGAATTCACCTATCCTTTTGAGATTTTTAAGGATGGTGATCTTGAAGTCTTTATCGGTCAGACACCCCATAACAGCGGCTTTAGGGTCACCGGTGCAGGAAAACCGCTCGGCGATAGGGTGATCTTCGATACCCCCCCTGCTGCGGGAACTGTGTTGACCTTCCGGCGTGATCTGCCGATTGAGCGAACCCATGATCCTGATTTCAATATCATCAATGATGATCTGGACCGCATGACGGCCCAAATTCAGCAGGTGGCGCTTGAGGCTCGGCGGGGTCTTAAATTATCACCCACAGACCGAAACAAAACTCTGACTCTGCCACTGCGTGACGAAAGAGCGGGCAAGATGTTGGGTTTTGATGATGCGGGCAACCCATCAACTGCGGTGAGTTTTGAGGATATCAGCCAAGCCGACCAACGGGCACAGGATGCTCAGGCAGCCCGGGTTGCGGCCCAAAAAGCCCAGAGGGCGGCGGAAACCGCTCTGAGAGATGCCGAAACGATTGGTGATCAGGCAACTAACGCCAGTCAGCAAGCACAGCAGTACCGAACCGAGGCCCAAACAGCACGCGATGAAACCCGCGCAGCCCTGCAAGACGCCCGCAATGCCGCCACAGCCACCAAAACTGAGGCCGAGACCGGGACTGATAACAGCAAGCTGATGACGCCGTTGCGGGTCAAGCAGGCCGTGAACGCCCGTCTTGCCACCAAAACTGAGGCTGAGACCGGGACTGACAACGTCAAGTTGATGACGCCGTTACGGGTCAAGCAGGCGATTTTACAGCACCAAGTCCCGGCAGGGACAATCATTGCCTGGGCCTCAGCAGACAGACCGGTTGGCTATTTCCATTGTAATGGGGCACGTCTCAAAAGAGAGAATTATCCTGATTTATTTGCCGCCATCGGAACGACTTTTGGCGCGGGTGATGGAAGAACAACGTTTCTTCTTCCTGATCTGCGCGGTGAGTTTTTGCGCGGTTGGGACAAAGGACGTGGCGTTGACCCATACCGCGTTTTTGGAAGCCTTCAGTATGATGAAATCAAAAGTCATCGGCATTTACGATATCTCTATGATTTTGGTACAGGGCGCGGAAACGGCAATAACCCCTGGTCAGCCGGGATGCAAGGCGATCGGTCGGGAGAAAGTCCGCAATGGACCGGCCCTCATGGGGGATCGGAAACCCGTCCGCGTAATATCGCGATCATGTTTTGTATCAAATACTAAAGGAGAAACGATTGATGAATATTTATCATTATGCCCCTGAAACCGGCCTCTTTTTGGAGGCGGGGCTGGCCGAAGCTGATCCAATGGAAGACGGAGACACCAATAACCCTGAGCATTGGTTGATCCCCGCCTATGCCACGCATATTACTCCGCCGAAGATTGGCGATAACCAGCAAGCTCTTTGGGATGGTCAGGCCTGGAAGGTGCAAGATATCCCCCCAGCACCAACACCACCACCTGAACCAACACTAGCCGAGCGCAAGGCCGCGATGGCAGCCCTGATCAAAGCCGAGGCTGGACGGCGTATCCTCACCCGCTACCCAGAATGGATTCAGCGCAATATGACCGCCCGGTCGATGGCGTTGTTGGATAAAGGCTCAAAGAACTGGGATGCCAACGACCAGCAAGACGCCCAAACCAATCGGGCTGCCTGGGCCTGGATTGAGAGCATCCGTAGCCGCTCCGATACCCTGGAAACCCAAGTCCAGGCCATGAATGCCGAAACGCTGGATACCTTTGATCCCGGGGATGATACGCATTGGTCAACCCAGACTTAAAATAGTCCAGACTTGACCCCATAACCGACTTTTCTAACCGGTCGCTTTTAAGCGGCTTTTTTTATGTCTTGAAAGGAAACTCATGACCACACGCAAAGAAACCACGGCCAGCATCTTGGCCCGGATTGATCAACGACTCGAACATATCGAAACCTGCCTCGAGCGGTTTGACGATCATGAACGCCGTATCCGCTCATTGGAAGTGTATAAAGCCTGGCTGGTCGGGGTTGCCGCAGCTATCAGCGCATCGGTCGCTGGTCTGGTTTATTGGTTTAAGAGGGACAAATGATGAGCGAACACGTGATGACTGAACATGAGATGGAATGCCTGATCCATGATCTGATCCGGGATGAAGGCTTGTGCCTCAAGCCCTATCAGTGCACCGCTGGCAAACTGACCATCGGCGTCGGGCGCAATCTTGAAGATCGCGGCATCTCGGAAGATGAAGTCGGCTATCTGCTCAAGAATGATATTGCTGGGGTGCTGGATGATCTCGACCGCAATATCTCGTGGTGGCGGGGCCTGGGACGACCCCAACGCCTGGCTTTGGCCAATATGGCCTTTAATCTCGGTTGGCCACGTCTTTCCCGATTCAAAAACATGCTGGCCGCCCTCAAAGCCGGAGACGCAGAGAAAGCCGCCCATGAGGCTCTCGATAGTCGCTGGGCCGAGCAAGTGGGCGCGCGGGCCAAGCGAATTGCTGATCAACTAACCCGTGGGGGACCCCGGGGTTTGGTTTGACTCCATCTTGGGGGGGCCTGCGGGTCCTCCAAGATGGATTCGGGGGAACCCCCGCGGGGAAATTAAAATAACCCGTGGGGGACCCGTAGGGGGGAACCCCCGCGGGGAAATTAAAATAACCCGTGGGGGACCCGTAGGGGGGGAACCCCCGCGGGGAAATTAAAATAACCCGTGGGGGACCCGTAGGGGGGGAACCCCCGCGGGGAAATTAAAATAACCCGTGGGGGACCCGTAGGGGGGGAACCCCCGCGGGGAAATTAAAATAACCCGTGGGGGACCCGTAGGGGGGGAACCCCCGCGGGGAAATTAAATGAAAGGAAAATAACCATGTTGTCATTGCTTGCCGGACCGGTCACCAAGCTGGCCGGAGACCTGATTGATAATCTGTTCGAGACCGATCAGGAAAAGGCCAATGCCAAGGCCAAATTGATCAAGCTGGAACAAGAGGGCAAACTCAAAGCGGCTGAGGTCCAACTCTCGGCGATTATTGCTGAAGCCAAGTCCTCCGACCCCTGGACCAGCCGGGCCCGGCCGTCATTTCTCTACCTGATTTATGCGGTCATCACCTTGTGTTTTGTCGGCGGTATTCTCGGCATCTGGTGGCCGGAACATGTGACCCAAGCCGCCACCAATATCCAGGCCATGCTGGCCGCCGTGCCCGATGCCCTTTGGACATTGTTTGGGGCCGGATATCTCGGCTATACCGGCGCACGGTCATGGGATAAACGGTCACAAGATAAAATGAAAGGAGCCATACAGGAGCGGTAGCCTCATCCAGCCCTGCTACCGGTTATGCAAAAGCGTTGAGACGCGGGTCTTGTTGCCTTATAAATGGGTGTGTTCTCATAGTCCCCTTTTGGCCCCTTAGTACCAATGCTTAGAATCCAATATGGGGGGCACCCATGACCAGCCAACTCATACCATGCCCCAAACCAGCTCAAGCAAAACCGCAGCCAAACAACATCGTGCTGAGGATTACTGCCTGATTTATGTCACCTGCGCAAACGCGCCAGAAGCCGAAAAAATCGGGATAGCATTGGTCAAGCAGCGATTGGTCGCTTGTGTTAATATTTTACCGCCTGTTCAATCAATATATTGGTGGCAAGGCCAGATGGAAAACAGTGCTGAATGGGCTTTTATTGCCAAAACCCGGTGTATTCTGGTGGCTGATATCACCCAAAAAGTCAGGGAAATCCATAGTTATGATCTGCCTTGTGTGGTGGCCCTGCCACTCCAACAAGCCGCGGATGATTTTCTTGATTGGATTGATCAAGAAACGCAACCATCCGGGAAACCATCTTTAAATCGTGATCTTTCTTGACATCCCTCACCCCTCATGTATTCTCCGCGCCGCTTCGGTTGGGATTCTTGAAAGAAATCATCCCCGCTGAATCACACCTTCCCCTCCAGAAAGATCACGAACGAAAGAGATCAAATAAGAGAGACCAAATATGCCGCTTTCTGATGCTGGATCATTGATGAAGACCTATTCGGCCAAACCTGCTGAGATTGAGAAAAAATGGGTGCTCATTGATGCTGAAAACCTGGTTTTGGGCCGCATGGCGTCACTGATTGCCCGGATCCTAAAGGGCAAGCATAAATCGACTTTCACACCACATATGGATTGCGGTGATCATGTCGTGGTAGTCAATGCCGCCAAATTGCATCTAACCGGTAAAAAGCGGAGTGAAAAAATCTATCACCGTCATACCGGTTATCCGGGGGGGATCAAATCGGTGACCGCTTCTGCCCTTTTATCTGGCCGCCATCCCGAACGTGTTCTCACCCAAGCGGTGCGGCGCATGTTGGGACGCGGTCCCTTAAATCGGCAACGCTTGGGGAATCTCAAAGTCTATGCAGGACCAGAACATCCCCATGCGGCCCAAAAACCGGAAAAACTGGATATCGCCGCCATGAATAGCAAAAATACCCTTTCAACCAAAGCAGCACACTCATGAAAGCAGTACACGCATGATTGAAGGAATTGAAGAGCAGCTGGCTCCAGCCAACCCGCAAATCGCTGAGCCGGAACTCGATGCGCTCGGGCGGGCTTATGCCACCGGCAAACGTAAAAATGCCATCGCCCGGGTATGGGTCAAGCGCGGCAGCGGCCAGATCACCATCAACAACAAGAATATCGAGTCTTATTTTGCCCGCCCGGTATTGCGGATGATCATTCAGCAACCCCTCAATATCACTGACCGGAGCGAACAACTCGACGTCATCTGCACCGTTAGGGGCAGTGGTTTATCAGGACAAGCCGGAGCCATCCGCCACGGAATCAGCCGCGCCTTAACCCATTTTGATCCCACTTTACGGCCGGTTCTCAAGACTGGTGGCTTCTTGACCCGCGATGCCCGGGTTGTCGAGCGTAAGAAATATGGCCGCCATAAAGCCCGCCGCAGTCATCAATTCTCCAAACGCTAAACCGCTCTCAGTTGACCGACACCCCTTCCCTGTCCCGTAAGAACTCTCCTCAAAACTCTCACAGCAATCGCATAGCCGGGAGGCTCATCGCCCTCATTGCCGGGCCTGGCATTGCCTTGCTGTTGCTTGTCGTGCCGCCGCCCGACGCTATGACGCCGGAAGCCTGGCGGCTGGTTTCTCTCACCGCCTGGATGGCGGTTTGGTGGCTGGGCGAAGCGGTCCCCATTCCAGTGACCGCTTTGTTGCCCATTCCCATGATGCCGCTTTATGGTCTGAGCAGTGCCGCTACAGTCACAACCCATTATGCGCATCCGCTGGTTTTTTTGTTTCTCGGCGGCTTCCTGCTGGCCGCAGCCATAAAACGCTGGGGGCTTCATAAACGTATCGCGTTACATATCATCTCTATCGTTGGCACAAGCCCGCAAAAAATCATTGGCGGGTTCATGGTTGCCACCGCTCTTCTTTCTATGTGGATATCCAATACCGCATCAACCATGATGATGTTTGCGGTCGCCTTATCGGTCATCAATTTTGTTGCGGATTCGACCGATGATGAAAAAATCCTCAAAAATTTTGGGGTGGCCTTGATGCTTGGGGTGGCTTATAGCGCCTCCATTGGCGGGGTTGGAACCCTGATTGGAACCGCCCCCAATGCCTTGCTGGCCGCCTTCCTGGCCGAAACGTATGGAATTGAAATTGATTTTTTTACCTGGATGCTGTTTGGCGTTCCGATTGTTTTGGTGATGGTGCCGCTGGCCTGGCTCTTACTGACCCGGTTTCTTTTCCCGGCCCATATGACCAAAATCGGTGATATCAGGGCCATGATCAGCCGCGAAATCGCCTCTTTGGGCGCGATGCGCTACCCGGAAAAAGTGGTCGCTGGTGTCTTTCTGATCACCGCATCATGTTGGATTTTGCGCATACCTTTGATTGAGATCACTGGTCTGCCGATCAATGATACCTCGATTGCCCTTATTGCTGCGGTCATCCTGTTTGCTTGGCCGGTCCCGGGACAAAAAAGACAGTTCATCCTGGATTGGCGGGCTGCAGATGATGTGCCTTGGGGGATTTTGCTCCTATTTGGTGGCGGCTTGGCTCTGGCCAGCGGATTTAGAGACACCGGTCTAGCTGAATGGATCGGGGCGGTGGTCGGTGGGTTTGAGGTTGGCCTCTTTATTCTGCTGTTGATGGTGAGCGCATCGGTGGTCTTCTTGACAGAAATCACCTCAAACACTGCATCGACCGCTACGTTTTTACCGATTTTCGGTGCGGTCGCGGTGGGAATCGGTCTGGACCCGCGCTGGCTTGTGGTCCCGGTCGCGGTGGCCGCCTCAATGGCTTTCATGATGCCGGTCGCAACACCACCCAACGCCATCGTCTTTTCTTATGAACGTATGCGTCTGCATGACATGATCCGGGCCGGATTTTGGCTCAATATCATGGCCATTATGGTTATTTTAACGGCACTGCATCTCTTGGCTGGACCTATCTTAGGTATTTAATATTTTTTCAGTTTCCTGAAGACAATCTTCCTGAAGCAACGGCCAATAGAAAGCACCAGCACAAAGAGAGGGAAAGAAATGCAGTGAGATGCAAAGAAATGAGTTTCTTTTGAAAATCAGCTTTCCGCAGCCACAAGGCCTGGCGGCGACTTACTCTCCCACGCCTTAAGACGCAGTACCATCAGCGCTGAGGGTCTTCACGACCGAGTTCGGGATGGGATCGGGTGTATTACCCCTCGCCATAACCACCAGACCATGTGGCGGCAGAAAAGTTTTCCAACAACAGCAGTCTGTTTTGCAGTCTATAGGGTGCTGTTGGTTGTTTTGGTGTTGTTTTTTATCTCTTATTTTTGCTTGCTCTTTTTTGAACAGTCGGTTGTATATTTCCATTAGGGGACTGCTTCAGTTGGTTTTGCAACGGGTTTTGCCCGCGCCAAGAGTAAGAGAGCGAATCAAGCCAATTGAGCGATTAGGACCGGTTAGCTGCACGCATCACTGCGCTTCCACATCCGGCCTATCAACGTGGTGGTCTTCCACGGCTCTCAAGGGAAAACTGGTTTTGAGGGGGGCTTCCCGCTTAGATGCTTTCAGCGGTTATCCCGTCCGCACTTAGCTACCCGGCGGTGCCGCTGGCGCGACAACCGGTACACCAGAGGTGCGTCCATCCCGGTCCTCTCGTACTAGGGACAGCTCCTCTCAGTTTTCCAACACCCACGGCAGATAGGGACCGAACTGTCTCACGACGTTCTAAACCCAGCTCACGTACCACTTTAATCGGCGAACAGCCGAACCCTTGGGACCTGCTTCAGCCCCAGGATGTGATGAGCCGACATCGAGGTGCCAAACACTGCCGTCGATATGGACTCTTGGGCAGTATCAGCCTGTTATCCCCGGAGTACCTTTTATCCGTTGAGCGATGGCCCTTCCACACGGGACCACCGGATCACTATGACCGACTTTCGTCTCTGCTCGACCTGTCAGTCTCGCAGTCAGGCAGGCTTATGCCATTGCACTCAACAGCTGATTTCCAACCAGCTTGAGCCTACCTTCGCGCGCCTCCGTTACTCTTTGGGAGGCGACCGCCCCAGTCAAACTACCCACCACGCAGGGTCCCGGACCCGGTTGCACGGGCCGCGGTTAGATATCAGAGAATAATAGGGCGGTATTTCAAGGGTGGCTCCACGCAAGCTGACGCCCACGCTTCAAAGCCTCCCGCCTATCCTACACAATTATTCCCTAATACCACTGCGAAGCTATAGTAAAGGTTCACGGGGTCTTTCCGTCTAACCGCGGGTACTCCGCATCTTCACGGAGAATTCAATTTCGCTGAGTCGATGTTGGAGACAGCGGGGAAGTCGTTACGCCATTCGTGCGGGTCGGAACTTACCCGACAAGGAATTTCGCTACCTTAGGACCGTTATAGTTACGGCCGCCGTTTACCGGGGCTTCGGTTCAGAGCTCTCACCCCTCTCCTTAACCTTCCGGCACCGGGCAGGCGTCAGACCCTATACGTCGCCTTGCGGCTTCGCAGAGCCCTATGTTTTTAGTAAACAGTCGCCACCCCCAAGTTTGTGCCCCTCTCATCTGGTTGCCCAAATAAGAGGCCTCCTTCTCCCGAAGTTACGGAGGAATTTTGCCGAGTTCCTTCAACATCGTTCTCTCAAGCGCCTTGGTATACTCTACCTGCCCACCTGTGTCGGTTTGGGGTACGGTCTATACGCCGGGGCTATTTCCTGGAACACCTTCATCGCCCGAACAATCCAATAAGTCCGAACAATTTACAGCATTCGTCACCACCGGCAGGTCCAGGAATATTAACCTGGTTCCCATCGACTACGCCTTTCGGCCTCGCCTTAGGGGCCGACTCACCCTGCGCGGATTAACCTTGCGCAGGAACCCTTGGGCTTTCGGCGAGAGGGTTTCTCACCCTCTTTGTCGCTACTCATGTCAGCATTCTCACTTCCGATACCTCCAGCGACTCTCACGAGCCACCTTCACCGGCTTACGGAACGCTCCGCTACCGCGTACGCGAACGTACGCCCGCAGCTTCGGCGCATGGCTTTAGTCCCGTTACATCTTCGGCGCAGGATGTCTTGATTAGACCAGTGAGCTGTTACGCTTTCTTTAAAGGGTGGCTGCTTCTAAGCCAACCTCCTGGTTGTCTTGGACTTCCCACATCCTTTCTCACTTAGCCATGACTTAGGGGCCTTAGCTGGCGATCTGGGCTGTTTCCCTTTCGACCATGGACCTTAGCACCCATGGTCTGTCTGCCGTGCAGTACTCATCGGCATTCGGAGTTTGGTTAGGTTTGGTAAGGCTCGCGCCCCCCTAGCCCATCCAGTGCTCTACCTCCGATGGTATTCACACGACGCTCTACCTAAATAGATTTCGCGGAGAACCAGCTATATCCGGGTTTGATTGGCCTTTCACCCCTAGCCACAGGTCATCCCCCCATTTTTCAACATAGGTGGGTTCGGTCCTCCAGTGCGTTTTACCGCACCTTCAACCTGCCCATGGCTAGATCACCCGGTTTCGGGTCTTATCCTACGAACTTGGTCGCCCTATTCAGACTCGCTTTCGCTGCGCCTACACCTAACGGCTTAAGCTCGCTCGTAAAACAAAGTCGCTGACCCATTATACAAAAGGTACGCGGTCACCCCGAAGGGCTCCCGCTGATTGTAGGCATCCGGTTTCAGGATCTGTTTCACTCCCCTTGTCGGGGGACTTTTCACCTTTCCCTCACGGTACTTGTTCACTATCGGTCGTCGAGGAGTACTTAGGCTTGGAGGGTGGTCCCCCCATATTCAAACAGGATTTCACGTGTCCCGTCTTACTCAAGAATCTTCATGCAATCGACCCGTACGGGGCTGTCACCCACTCTGGCCCGGCTTTCCAGCACGGTTCCGGTTTTTACATAAAGACTACTGGCCTGGTCCGCGTTCGCTCGCCACTACTAGCGGAGTCTCGGTTGATTTCCTTTCCTCCGGGTACTGAGATGTTTCAGTTCCCCGGGTTTGCTTTGCGTCCCTATGAATTCAGAACGCAATGACCCTAAAGGGCCGGGTTTCCCCATTCGGAAATCCACGGATCAAAGCCTGCTCGCGGCTCCCCGTGGCTTATCGCAACGTGCTACGTCCTTCATCGCCTCTCGACGCCAAGGCATCCACCAAATGCCCTTCTGACGCTTGATTTGCTCTCAAACTCTTGCCGCGCGCAAAAGCACGCACAAAAGCATGAAAGAGATAAGCTACCCGTTTGCGTTTCCATTTCCGAACCTATTGATCTCAAAAGACAGACTCAAAAAAGCAAACGCAACGGTTGCGATTTCCTAGAAAAACTAGAAAATCGCCGGAAAACTCATTTCTTCACAATGTCACGGATCAAAAGCCGACCATTTTAAATTTTCGGTCAACTTTTTTACCTTTGAACCGGTTGGACATTTCTCATGACCAAAAACAATATAATAATGTCAAAGACCATGATCGACTTTTTCCCGGCTCAAGGGAATTTTTGATCATCGCATCCTTTTTAGTCAAATTTTCAATCAGAGCCCGTTGCTGGTCGGATGAATGAGTGGAGATAGCGGTCATCTCTTGCTTAAAAATCAGATTGCAATATTAAAATCTAAAAATTTAGTCTGGTGGAGACGGCCGGGATCGAACCGGCGACCTGAAGCTTGCAAAGCTACCGCTCTCCCAACTGAGCTACGCCCCCGTTGCTCTTGATTGTTTTGAACGTATTTTTCCAGATTTTAGCCGACTTAAATATTCTTAAGTAATGTTTTTTTAAGTCGTTTTCTCAACCACAGTCATTCCCTCAAACATCATTTCTTCAAACATATGTCTCCAAGGTATATAGAGCTCAATAGCGGCATATCTCACAAGAGGAGAAAACTGCACATATATTTTTTAGCCCATTTTTTCTCAGTTGCGCGGCTAGGGGGTGCTGATTGGTGGGCCAGGGAAGACTCGAACTTCCGACCTCACGCTTATCAAGCGCGCGCTCTAACCAACTGAGCTACTGGCCCCGCTTGGCCGACTGACTGGGCCAGAATTTTTTGCTCTTTTTCTGCTTTTCCTTGCTCTTTGGTATTTGCTTTTTCATACCTGTACATATCTGTACTGCTTTTTTTATGTTTCCCGTATTTCTTACATTTTTTCGAGAACCGAGTATCAGGAGCAGTCCAGAATTTTGGGGTAAAAAAAGACAAATCTCAGAATTTCCTTTCAGAATTTCTTTTGTTTTTCCCCAGCCCGATTTTTCCAAGCCTTTTTTTTAGCTCGAAATGTCCCAAGCTCAAACAATATGCGCGGAGAAGCGCGGCGGATGCGAATGAAAGGGATCCACAGACGACGGCGTCGAAACCATCTTTACCCAGGTCAAGAACAAAACCCAAAAGGCTGGCTCATGCCATCTTTTACGAAATGTTCTCGAAAGTTATGAAGATAAGCACCAAAAGAGCAGATTTTAAACCGGTCCGGTTTTAAACCTTTTCCAAGTTTCAATCTTTCTCAAGGGCTATCCTTAGAAAGGAGGTGATCCAGCCGCAGGTTCCCCTACGGCTACCTTGTTACGACTTCACCCCAGTCGCTGACCTTACCGTGGCCGGCTGCCTCCCGAAGGTTAGCTCGCCGTCTTCAGGTAAAACCAACTCCCATGGTGTGACGGGCGGTGTGTACAAGGCCCGGGAACGTATTCACCGCGGCATGCTGATCCGCGATTACTAGCGATTCCGACTTCATGCACTCGAGTTGCAGAGTGCAATCCGAACTGAGACGACTTTTAAAGATTAGCTCAAGCTCGCGCTTTTGCAACTTATTGTCATCGCCATTGTAGCACGTGTGTAGCCCAACCCATAAGGGCCATGAGGACTTGACGTCATCCTCGCC
This sequence comes from Alphaproteobacteria bacterium, assembly GCA_963923945.1. GTDB lineage: Bacteria > Pseudomonadota > Alphaproteobacteria. The sequence goes on along the minus strand of OZ000551.1, from coordinate 2,077,679 downwards.
TTCCTCCGGCTTATCACCGGCAGTTTTCTCAGAGTGCCCGGCCAAACCGCTGGCAACTGAGAACGAGGGTTGCGCTCGTTGCGGGACTTAACCCAACATCTCACGACACGAGCTGACGACAGCCATGCAGCACCTGTCACCGATCCAGCCGAACTGAAGGAACGCATCTCTGCGATCCGCGATCGGGATGTCAAGGGTTGGTAAGGTTCTTCGCGTTGCGTCGAATTAAACCACATGCTCCACCGCTTGTGCGGGCCCCCGTCAATTCCTTTGAGTTTTAACCTTGCGGTCGTACTCCCCAGGCGGTGCGCTTAATGCGTTAGCTGCGCCACCGAAAAGCAAGCCTCCCGATGGCTAGCGCACATCGTTTACGGCGTGGACTACCAGGGTATCTAATCCTGTTCGCTACCCACGCTTTCGCGTCTCAGCGTCAGAACCGGGCCAGTTAGCCGCCTTCGCTACTGGTGTTCTTCCCAATATCTACGAATTTCACCTCTACACTGGGAATTCCGCTAACCTCTCCCGGTCTCAAGCCGCGTAGTATCAAAGGCAGTTCCTAGGTTGAGCCCAGGGATTTCACCTCTGACTGGCGCGGCCGCCTACACGCTCTTTACGCCCAGTAATTCCGAACAACGCTAGCCCCCTCCGTATTACCGCGGCTGCTGGCACGGAGTTAGCCGGGGCTTCTTCTGCGGATACAGTCATCATCTTCTCCGCTGAAAGAGCTTTACAACCCTAGAGCCTTCCTCACTCACGCGGCATGGCTGGATCAGGGTTTCCCCCATTGTCCAATATTCCTCACTGCTGCCTCCCGTAGGAGTCTGGGCCGTGTCTCAGTCCCAGTGTGGCTGATCATCCTCTCAGACCAGCTATGGATCGTCGGCTTGGTGAGCTTTTACCTCACCAACAACCTAATCCAACGCGGGCTCCTCTAAGAGCGGCCGAAGCCTTTCCTCCGCAGAGCGTATGCGGTATTAGCAGTCGTTTCCAACTGTTATTCCCCACTCTAAGGTAGATTCCCACGCGTTACTCACCCGTTTGCCACTAAGATACCCGGAGCAAGCCCCGGGTCTTCGTTCGACTTGCATGTGTTAAGCCTGCCGCCAGCGTTCGTTCTGAGCCAGGATCAAACTCTCAAGTTTGGATGCGCCGCGATAGCAACGCAATTCAATTCTGGGAGCCGAAACCTGCACAAATGCGTGATTTCCTCATCCAAACAACAGACAATCAGATAACAGAAAATCCGGTCCGAATAAGTTAACCAAGAATACACAAGATCCGGCGTGATTCCACACGCCGCCGCCTGTGTATCCCTTTCATCAATTTACAGTGTCAAAGAGCAGGCCAAAACGAGAAAACAAACTCATCTCGGCCACCGAGTAAAGAAGTCTTCACCACGGCATAGATGGCGGTGTATACGCTTTACCCGAACCCCTGTCAAACACTTTCCCCGTCAATACTCAAAACAATCAGATCATTGCTGAAAAATACCGCCAACACCATATCACTTTAAACCATAAATCTGCGATCGCGCTCTTAACAGGCTGGGATGTAAGACAGTTGACTCAAACCCCATTGTGATGATTGTGGGTCATCTGGAACGCTCTTGATGAACCGATGCCGACTTTATTTTTCAAGAATACGGGGTCATCAATCCATAATAGTCATTATGGATTGATGACGATTTCAATCATTGGGATTTCAGTCATTAGAACAAAAAACGACTGACGCAAAGCTTACGTATGTGGGAAGAAAGTTTAACGATAAAAATATCTTCTATTTTCTTGATCTGGTGATAAAAAGGATTGACGACACTACATTTATGCAGTTCATTGCCATAACTTATTATATTTTTACTATAAATGATCACATAAGTAATGCATCCATATAAGTAATACATGAATATGAGATAATGAATAAAACACGAGTGTAAGATGACAGATAAAAATACATAGTATTTATTATTTTAATCCTCTTCATTCGTTGTCGTCATCCTTGTTCTTAACCCTTATGCATACAATTTAAGATATGGCCTTGTCACAATCCAAATTTCAAACCTGCTTGGTGTTGAGCCTTCTTGGATGCAGCTTGACAATTATGTACGGGAATTCTGGTCTCGCACCGTTTTCTAATATTCAAGATATTCAGGCAGAAGGCATCTCCGGTACGAACGCTTCGGAGAAAGACATTTCCAAAGATAATCCTCCGCAAAAAGTTGGCCATCCTTCCAGAAAAGATAGGCCGGTTGAATCCAAGAACCCCTCTGGCATTTGGGTCGCCGAGCGACCGGATCATATTCCTTCTAATCGCTCTGCTCAATCCAATAGAATCAAGGGACCAAATGATGCGTTAGATGCTTTGGATACGGACTCATTAAATACTTACGTACCAAACGTACCAAATGATGCGGGTGATCTGTCGGGAAAGCGGAAAGCAATTCCGCAAACCGCCCAATCCCTCAGTTTAGAAAATGAGGGGTTAGACGATCATGACGATCATATTTATTTCCCACATGGTGCGGTTGAAACCCCTCTTGAAACCGCTGATACGCTCTTGCCAACCGAAACGGTCTCAAAGACAGCACCGATTGACAAGACCCCTGAAAAAGTCACGCTTAGAAAACAGATTCTGGAAAAACAAATTCTGGTGCGTCCGGGGGATACCTTGTTGATGATTCTCACGGCGGCTGGGGTGAGAGAAGAAGATGCCAATGAGGCCGTTGTTGCCTTAGGAGATATGTTTGACCCTAAACATATGAAACCTGGATATAGCGTTGATTTGACTTTGGAAGCATATAGAAACCCAAAAACCGGCCTGATCAGCGAAAACAATACGGATCTGCATTTACAGACAGCCACCATCCAAATCGAACCTTTACGATCCATCGTCATTGAACGTGAGGGTATATCCTTTCTGGCCTCGGTATCAGAGCAAGAGGTCCGGCGTGAGGAACGGCGTCTGAGCGGTACTATCTTCAACAGCTTGTCGCAGGCCGCTCATCGGGAAAAAGTCCCCGCCACGGTGATTGAGGAGATGATTGATGCGTATAGCTACGATGTAGATTTTCAGAGAGATATCCGCCGGGAAGACCGCTTTGAAGTCATGTATGAAGAAAATTTTATCGGTGATCGACCGGTTCCCGGAACAGCCAAATTGATTCATGCCTCCCTTGAGCTGAGTGGTCAGAAATCCGAACTTTACCGCTTCCGCCCCGCCCAAGGAGAAGACGGTTTTTATAATGAACAAGGCCAAGGGGTGCGCAAGGCTCTCTTGAGAACACCGGTCAATGGTGCCCGCCTTTCCTCACGTTATGGCATGCGCAAACACCCCATTCTTGGTTATAATCGGATGCATCGCGGTGTCGACTTTGCCGCTCCCAAGGGGACACCGATTTATGCCGCTGGCAATGGGATCATCCGCAAAGCCCAACGCAACGGTAATTATGGCCATTATGTTGAGATCAAACATAATGAACAATTTTCCACCGCTTACGCCCATTTGAGCCGTTACGCTAAAGGAATTAAGGCCGGTGCGCATGTTCGGCAAGGGCAAATTATCGGCTATGTCGGCTCCAGCGGACTTTCCAGTGGCCCTCATCTGCATTTCGAGGTGCGGCGCAATAATAAAAGCATCAATCCGCTGAGTATGCGATTGCCGTCGGTCGAAAAGCTCAGCAACGATGATCTGCGGATTTTTAAGCAGCGAGTCGCCGATATCCAACAACGTTATGCCAATCTGGAGGAGAAAACCGCCGTCGTCAGCCGGGAATAGACACCCAATTCGCAACCTTCTTAGGGTTTTCCGCGGCCAGAGAAACGGCAATAAACCACATAAATGAAATCATTCTGAATCTGAGATTGGGCCGATTGGGTTCTTGATCGGTTCCGCAACGACTGTAGTTCCATAGCGTCCCATAGCGTCAACGTCGATCTTGGTGGCTTGCGCGGCCACTCTTCAGTTGCAAATAATCCTACCCCGCTGTCTTATTGATGATCAAGCCCTGTCCCTTTCGCGCAGAAATTATAGCCGTCTCACCGGCTTTGAGATCACCATTCAAAATCATATCAGCCAGTGGGTTCTGAATATGTTTCTGTACGGCCCGCTTGAGCGGTCTGGCTCCATAAACCGGATCAAAGCCGATTTTTGCCAACCAATCGCCGGCTGCTTGATCAAATTCAAGAGTCATGCGTTTGCCCTCCAATAATCGACGAACGCGCTTGACTTGAATATCAACGATTCGACGCATGTGATCCCGGCTCAATCGACGAAACAGCAAAATATCATCCAGGCGGTTGAGAAATTCCGGACGAAAAACACCGCGCACCACTTCCATCACTTCGGTTTCAATGCTTGAGACGTCTTGTTTATCAGGAAGAGCAGCGATGATATCCCCCCCTAAATTGGATGTGAGAACAATGATGGTATTGCGAAAATCGACTGTGCGGCCCTGGCCATCGGTCAATCGACCATCATCCAATACTTGGAGAAGAATATTGAACACATCAGGATGTGCCTTTTCGACTTCGTCAAGTAAGATCACTTGGTAAGGACGGCGACGCACAGCCTCGGTCAGCCCCCCGCCTTCCTCATAACCGACATAGCCAGGCGGAGCACCCACCAAACGGGAAACGGCGTGTTTTTCCATATATTCGGACATATCAATGCGCAACACAGCGGTCTCGTCATCGAATAAAAACGCCGCCAGAGCCTTGGTGAGTTCAGTCTTGCCAACGCCGGTCGGACCCAAAAAGAGGAAAGAGCCAATCGGCCGGTTAGGGTCTTGAAGCCCCGCCCGGGCGCGGCGAACCGCTTCACTGACTGCTTTGACCGCCTCGTCTTGACCAATGACCCGATGGCCAAGGCTTTCTTCCATATGCAGCAGTTTTTCCCGCTCCCCTTCAAGTAATTTATCAACCGGAACGCCGGTCCAACGGGATACCACAGCCGCGATGTCCCCTTCCTGGACCACTTCTTTCAACATACGATGGCCGCTATCATCACTTTCAAGTTCTGCCAGTTTGGTTTCAAGGGTCGGAATGACGCTATAGAGAATCTCCCCGGCCCGGGTAAGATCGCCTTCACGGCGGGCTGTTTCCAGATCAAGCCGAGACCGCTCAAGCTCTTCCTTAGTCTTTTGCAAAGCGTTGATTTCGTCCCTCTCGGATTGCCAAATCTGGGTGAGATGATTTGACTTCTTCTCTAAATCGGCGATCTCGTTTTTCAAGCGCTGCAGACGCGCCTGAGAATCAGCATCTTTTTCTTTTTCAAGAGCGGTTTGCTCAATCTTGAGTTGAATCACCCGGCGATCCAGCTCATCAATATTTTCCGGCTTAGAATCAACCTCCATACGCAAGCGGGCAGCCGCCTCATCAACCAGGTCGATGGCTTTATCAGGGAGAAAACGATCACTAATATAGCGGTCAGACAAGCTGGCGGCAGCGATAATTGCCCCATCAGCGATACGAACCCCGTGATGGAGCTCATATTTCTCTTTCAACCCGCGCAAAATCGAAACCGTATCGGTGACGTTGGGTTCTTGAGCCAGCACAGGTTGGAACCTTCGGGCCAGAGCGGCATCTTTCTCAATATGCTTGCGATATTCATCCAGAGTGGTCGCCCCAACGCAATGAAGCTCGCCGCGTGCCAAAGCCGGTTTCAGCATATTGGAAGCATCCATCGCCCCGTCAGCAGCACCAGCCCCAACCAAGGTATGAAGTTCATCAATAAAGAGAACCAAATCACCGGCACATTCACCCACTTCGGTCAAAATCGCCTTCAGGCGTTCCTCAAATTCACCGCGAAACTTGGCTCCGGCTATCAAAGCACCAAGATCAAGCATTAACAGGCGCTTATCACGCAAAGCATCCGGGACATCACCATTGATAATACGTTGGGCCAAACCTTCAACAATGGCTGTCTTGCCGACCCCTGGCTCACCGATGAGAACCGGATTATTCTTAGTGCGGCGCGATAAAACCTGGATTGTCCGACGAATTTCTTCCTCACGGCCAATAACCGGATCAAGTTTTCCATCCCGAGCCCGAGCTGTTAAGTCGGTGGTATATTTCTCCAAGGCTTGGAGATGGTCTTCAGATTGGCTTGAATCCAGCCTGCGTCCCTTGCGTTCCTGCTTCAAAAGAGGACTCAATGTATCCGGAGTGACCCCACATTCTCTAAGAATACGGGCAACATGGCCTCCCTGCGTTCGGCTGAGGGCCAAAAATAAGATATCCAGCCCAATGAAACGATCACCATTACGGGTGGCCAAGTCCTGAGCCTCATCAAAGAAACGAATAAGTTCCGAAGATAGATGAATTTGACCCCCTTGAACTTTTGGCTCACGGGCCAGTTCTGCTTCAATCAAAGAAGAGGCAACCCCAGGATCCCCACCGCATTGACTGATCATCCGGGCAGCGAATTGCTCTGGATCTTCCAACAATGCTTTAAGGATATGCTCCGGCTTGATTTGTTGATGGTTGGCGTGGCGCGCGGCAGCATGAGCCAGCTTCATTACAGTGCGGGCACGATCCGTAAACGCCTCAAAATCCATACCATTGCGCTCCATTCTTGATTAAAAAACGCCAAAGATAACGTTGCCCAATCAGCAGGACTATGACGTCATCATGCTTATGGTTATATGGAGCGAAAAACCAGCCCGACAATACGGCAAAGTGATCTTTTAAAATTTAACCAGCACGCTGACAGAGCGCGCTATCCCAATGGCAAACGTCAAGGCCGCTTTACAGGGCACACCACCAAACCGGCTGTTTGAGAAATGAGTCAAGCCGGTCTGAAAAATCAGGTTTTGGTTGATGGTTCAGCCTCTGGAAAAGACTCAGTTTCCGATATGTCTTTATCTTCTTGGCGCGCCGATTCTTCTTGGCGTGCCAGTGAGCGTGCACTGCCATTGCGCCCCCGGCGGGATGATCCGGAATTGTTATTCTGAGGGCTGGTCTGATTTTGCACATTGATCAGACGATAATAATGCTCAGCATGCTGATAGAAACTTTCAGCGGTAATTCGATCACCTGAAGAGCCGGCATCACGTGCCAGGGCCAGATATTTCTCATGAACCTGGTGCAAGCTACCACGGACTTTTCCATCAGGTCCGTTGCTGTCAATGGATTGCCCACGGAAGCCGCTGCCATTGCGCCTTGAATTGCCGCGGCTTCGCGATTTATGAGAGTAAGAGTTTGACTTCATCGTATCTATGACATTCTCAATCAAACAGCGTTGAGTCGAATATGCCGAAGGGATTGCGACCGTCTCGTCAACAACACGTAGTTTACGTTTTAGTAAAAGATCATATTGGTGAAAAATAACGCGCTATCGGTTCCAGGACCGATACATCCGCATCTGGTTAGGATAGCAGGCTGTTCGGACTTTCCAAGACTTTTTTTGATCTTTCTTCTCGGTTTAACATTTTTTCCTGATTGAACGATCTTTCTTTTTTGGTTTTTTGTTCCAATGACAGAACCAAACACCGGTCACGCCCGGCCAAATCACGGACCACATCCAACAAACACAGGCCAGATTGACGGGATAACTCAATGACTTGGTCTGCCTGATCATATCCCACCTCCAGAAACAAGGCACCCCCCGGTTTGAGATGACCCTCAATCATTGGCATCATGCGGCGGTAACATTCGAGACCATCCACGCCACCCGCCAAAGCACGCCGCGGTTCATAAGACGCCACTTCAGGCATCAACCCGGCAATCGAACCTTGAGGAATATAAGGCGGGTTTGCCAAAATCACATCAAAAGAGGCGTCAAGAGCGGTCAGCCAATCAGCAGCAATCCACTGCGTTCGCTCCGCCAAACCCAGAAGAGTCGCATTACGGCGGGCCAATCGGCAGAGTTCCGGGCCAATATCAATCCCAAAACCAATTGCTGACTCCACTTCATGCAAGACCGAAAGCAAGAGACAACCAGTCCCCACCCCCAAATCTAGAACCTGCATCTCCTCATCATCACGCGCCAATAAATGTGCTACTGCGGCGGAAACCAGACATTCGCTATCCGGACGTGGTTCAAGAGCTTCGGCTGATACCCGAAACTCCAGAGACCAAAATTCCCGCCGCCCCAGAATGTGACCGATAGAACGCCGCCGACAACGTTGTCCGACCCAATCCCAAAAATGATCTTGTTGCTTCGTACTCATGACCTGTTGAGGATGGCGTATCAGATCAAGCGGTGTTTGATCCAAAACCGCCGCCAACAGTAGCCGCGCCTCATGGCGTGGGTTGTCAATACCCTCTGCATTCAGACTCCGAACCGCTTGGGTCAGCACTGTCGCAATACATTCTGCCATGATTTTTATCTCACTTTTATGGTACCGAGTCAGCCAAACGCCTGGCTTGCTCAGCGACCGAGAGAGCCTCAATGACTTCATCCAACCCGTCCCCGGATAAAATCCCCTCCAATTTATGCAATGTCAGACCGATACGGTGATCGGTGACTCGGCCTTGAGGAAAGTTATAGGTCCGAATACGTTCAGAACGATCCCCCGAACCAATCTGGCTTTTGCGGGTTGCTGCCCGTTGATCAGCCGCAGCCTGCCGTTCGGCTTCATAGAGCCGGGAACGCAACACCTTCATCGCTTTGGCTTTGTTCTTATGCTGGGATTTTTCATCCTGACACTGCACAACAATACCCGAAGGATTATGGGTAATGCGCACCGCGCTATCGGTGGTATTGACCGATTGACCACCGGGGCCACTGGCCCGATACACATCAATACGTAAATCTTTTTCATCAATCGTAACGTCAACCTCATCGGCCTCAGGCAAGACTGCCACAGTCGCCGCTGAGGTATGAATACGTCCCCCCGATTCGGTTTCCGGAATCCTTTGCACCCGATGGGTTCCGGACTCAAATTTAAGACGGGCAAAAACATCGCGGCCAGAAATTGAGGCAATCGCTTCCTTACACCCCCCAATACCGGTTTCGTTCAACGCAACAATATCAACCCGCCATTGATGATTCTCAGCATAGCGCAGATACATCCGAAACAATGTTGCCGCAAACAGGGCCGCTTCCTCACCGCCGGTTCCGGCCCGAACCTCAATAATCGCATCACGGGCATCGGCCTCATCCTTTGGGAGCAAAGCCAGATGAATCTGTTGTTCCAATTCAGAAATAGAGGTCTTCAGAGTTGCATATTCATCGGTTGCCAAAGCGCGCATATCCGGTTCCGTTTGCGAGTCGGCCAAAATGGCTTCGATATCTCGAAGATCGTTACGGGCCTTCAGCAACCCGGAAATCTGTTCAGCAATCGGTGAAATATCGGCATATTCTTTTGATAATTTTGTATAAGACTCAGCATCACTCCCGGCACCATCAGCCATTTCTTGAGTCAAATTTTGATAACGTTCAAGCACCGCCTGATATCTCGATTCAAGGGCCATCAGTATCTTTATCCTTAAACACAAGTTTCATCATTTTTCTCAAACGATTCTTAAAATCGCTTCGCATGCTCTTATCTGGCAGAGCATTCAAATGATGGGTCAAGAATGCCCTTAATTCATCGGAAAAAAAACCCGGACCTTCATCAGGAAAACAATCGGTAATATGTCGCTGAATGTCCCGCGGCAATGGATTGACCGACCGGAGAACATCGTCACCTGTATAGGGCTGTAATTCTTGTTCAATGATTGACCAGGCCTCTGCGATATCATCGCTCATCGTATTTCTCCCCTCCATCACCACCTGCTCAAGGTCATTGAGATCATAAAGAAACGCCCCGTCAAGATTAGCCACCATCGGATCAACCACCCCCGGAATGGTCGTATCAATCAAAAAGACTGGCTTATTCTTACGCTGTTTGAGCACCCGGCGCATCATGTCTTGGGTGACTGAAAAAGGAGGTTCAGCCGCAGCACAGACCACGACATCGGCCTTAATGAGGTAAAATTGAATATCACCAGTAGATTGACTGTATCGTATCGGCTTGATCACTGCTTGGGATTCTTCGGTTATGCCAAGGCCGATAAAATCTTTAAACCCCGATTGATGAAGTTGGTTGGCAATCAAGACTCCCCGCTCATGGTTGCCCCAAATGAGTAAGACATGGGCCGAAAGATCACCAAAAATATCTTTGGCAATCCGGGTCGCTGCAGCCGCCATACTCACCGGCTTTGACGAGAGTTCAGTGACCGTACGCACACGTTCGGCAACCCCAACCGCTGCTTTGGTCACCTCAATCAAGGCATCACTGGCCATACCCTGCTGACGGCTTAAAACCAGACCGCTTTTTAGTCCTTCCCAAGCCTGGGAGCCACCGGGAATAAGATCATCCAGGCCAGCAGCAACCATGAAGAGATGACGCAAAGCTTCAAGACCGGTTAGAAGAAAAATCTGATCGCTCAGGTCCGCCTCAGGAACATCCATCATCTCAGCCAGTGTCGATTGTACAGCCCAGCAAAAAGCCTCTGAAGGCCCATAGCCGATATATTCAAGACGTTCATCGGTTGACAGCAAAACAGCATCATCAATACCCAACCGACGCACACCTATGAGTAAATCAGTATCGCGTCCGGCTAAGCTGGCAATTCTCTCACGTATGGTCAAGGCACTCGCCGTTGGGCTGATACCGACAGCGACCAGAGAGTCAATAGACACCGGATTTTAACCCGTCTTCGGTTTGCGAAATTCAGAGCGAAAATAATCAGGCACCCGCTCGAAAGTCACCCGGCTTTGCTCTCCATCTTCAAGATTACGTATCGTTGCTGCCCCATGATTGACCTCTTCATCACCGATTAAAACAGCCGCCTTTGCACCAATTTTATGGGCCCGAGCCAGACGTTTTTTAAGATTACCGCTAAAACCAATCTCTGTGGCCACACCCGCAGACCGCAAAGACTCAGCGATGCTCATCGCCAAAAACTGGTTATGATCACCAATCGCGATAACAGCAACTGGATCATCAACAATCGGCAGCGTTTCGATCAAAGCATTCAAACGTTCAATCCCAGCTGCCCAGCCGATACCAGGGATGCGCGAACCACCCAATGTTTCAATCAAACCATCATAACGTCCACCAGCCAAAACAGCATTTTGAGTCCCTAAATCGTCACTGACAAACTCAAAGGCGGTATGGCAATAATAATCAAGGCCACGCACCAAAAAAGGATCATGGATAAAATCAATCCCCAGAGCCTTCAAACCATCGCATACCTCGGTAAAAAATGCTGCCGAGGAATCATTAAGCCAGTCAGGCAAAACCGGGGCATCAGCCACCACAGAACGATCCCCGGAATCCTTAGAGTCAAGAATGCGCAATGGATTATGTTGAAGACGCAGGCGACTTTCAGTGGAAAGTTCGTCCCGCCGTTTTTCTAGATAGTCGACCAATGCTTTACGGTAAGCGGCGCGACTTTCGGCATCACCCAAGCTGTTCAAACGCATGGTCAAGCGACCGGCCAAACCCAAAGCATCAAGAATACGTCGGCCCAGAGCAATGGTCTCCACATCAGCCAACGGGCTGGCAACACCCAAGAATTCGACACCACATTGATGAAATTGTCGCAAACGTCCCCGTTGAGGCCGCTCATAACGAAACATCGGACCCCGGTAAAAAAGTTTACATGGTGGGGTCATCGCGTTGGAGATAAAAGCCCGGGCCACTCCGGCTGTTCCTTCCGGCCGTAAGCTCAACTCATGACCACCACGATCTGTAAAGACATACATTTCCTTGGTAACAACATCGGTTTGGACACCAAGGGTACGGGCGAAAACAGAGGCAAATTCAAAAATTGGTGTTGCAATTTCACCATAGCCGTAAAGAGCCGCAATGCGATGGGCTGTATCGGCAATATGGCGGAAGCGGCGACACTCTTCAGGGAGGGCATCACTGGTGCCACGCACGGGTCGAAGGGAAGACACAGAATCATTCTCACTGAACAGAAACACACGCGAATATCACGCGAATGTATAGAAATGCCACACTAAAGAGTTAAGACCCTAAGGGTCAAATGACTCTCACCACATCATCACGCCAAAAAATAGAAGAAGCAGAAATTAAGATGAAGGACTGTTCTGTTGGGGCATTTCCTCAAGAGGCCAGCTTACGCTCCTCAAATGAATCAGAGGAAGCCGACTCGGCAGCAGATAATGCGTCAGAAGATGGCGTTTTTTGTTCAGCTTCAATTTCAGCGGCTTTTTTCTCGACCAAATCGACCAAGTGATCAACCAGATCACCCTCACGTAAAATGTGGTGCTTTTCTCCATTTAAGTATACTTGGTGACCACCACCGCCGCCGGTGAAACCAATATCTGTTTCCCGGGCTTCACCGGGACCATTGACCACACAGCCTATCACCGAAAGAGTCATTGGTGTGCTGATATGCGCCAGCCGCTTTTCTAATTGTTGAACCGTCGGCACAACCTGAAATTCTTGGCGGGCGCAAGATGGGCATGCGATGACATTCACGCCCCGGTGGCGTAGATTAAGCGCCTTCAACATCTCAAAACCGACTTTCACTTCTTCAACCGGATCGGCCGATAAAGAAACCCGGATGGTGTCGCCGATTCCAGCCCACAGCAATGACCCCATACCAATGGATGATTTGATGGTTCCCGACATGAGGCCACCGGCTTCAGTTACACCCAGATGCAACGGGTAGTCACAAGCATCAGCAATTCCGTAATAGGCCGCCACAGCGAGAAAAACATCAGACGCCTTACAACTGATTTTAAAATTGAAAAAATCATTATCTTCCAAAATGCGGATATGGTTGAGGGCCGACTCAACCATCGCATCCGGACAAGGCTCACCATATTTTTCCAGGAGATCCCGCTCCAAACTACCGGCATTCACTCCAATACGCATCGAACATCCATGATCGCGCGCCGCCTTGACCACTTCACGCACCCGCTCCGGCTTACCGATATTGCCTGGATTGATTCTGAGACATGCCGCCCCGGCTTGGGCCGCTTCAATCCCACGCTTATAATGAAAATGAATATCCGCCACAATCGGGACGGCCACTTCCGGAATAATCGCAGCCAAAGCACGACTCGATTCTTCATCCGGACAAGACACCCGGACGATATCGGCTCCGGCCGCCTCAAGTTGATGAATTTGGGCAATGGTCGCCTTGACATCACGGGTCAGGGTATTGGTCATTGACTGGACGCTGATCGGCGCGTCACCACCAACTGTGACCGGTCCGACCTGTATTTTTCGGCTTTTTCGCCGTTGGATATCTCTCCAGGGGCGTATGCTCATAATCGCACTCCGATTCAACAGAGGCTACCGATAAAGGCAGGTCTGAATATTAAGAAAACTCCCGCTTGTTTTTCCTGATTGATGGGAGGGTTGGTCAAGCTCAAAGCGGTGACTAAGAGGCCAAGGGCCGATTTTGATAAGGAAAAGCACCATCATGGGAAAGGGATAATTCCTTGGGCTTCATCGCCATTAGAAACCGCCAACGCATCGGGGTAGAGGAGTTTGTCCGGTTCAAGAATAACACCGCGACGTACTGCCCCATCCGGGCCGATAGGCGAAACAGAATTTCTATCAACCGTAATCTCAAGACCACCGGCATTGCCTGTTGTCAGACTGAGGCCCGGTCGATCAGGAACGCGGAAACGATCGCCTGGGAACAAAACCCGTGTCAACAGTAAAATTCCATCAGTGTCGCGAATCTGGACCCAGCTATCCTGGGTTGCTTCAATAACAATCCGGACATCAGCCTCTAGCTCACCATAGATTTTAGGCTCCCGTTTGGATAAGTTTTGATCTTCACTGGTAGACAAGTCAACATTGGGATCAGTCATCGCAGTATCAAGAGGAACACGTGGCATGAACCGCCCGACGCTGCTGTTCCAATAAAGATCGGCCTCCGCCTGACCTTCCGCTATCGCGTAGGGGTCGGATTCTTCATCATCAGAAAATTGCAGATCACTGGGAAGAACGGAAATACTGAACTGGGAGTCAATATTTTGGCTTTGCATGGTTGGTGAAATGTTGGGATCGTTCGGGTCGTTCGAGTCAATAAGATCAGATTGAGTGAAGCTGGTAACGTCAGTATTCTGGTTAAAATTCTGACTAGAATTCCGATTGGTTAGGACCTCTTGGTCGCTTGGCTCGGCTTGTTCTAAGAGGTTAGAATATATCTCTTGATCAGGGGATGCATCTACGGACGACAGCTTGGTTGAAGGCGGTGCAGAGATGGTTTGTTGACCAAAATAAGGGAATTCACCCTGCCAAAAAGCAGGCCATCGCTCCCAACTCACGTAAAGAATGACAGCCACCAGGAGAGAAACAACGGCCACCGCGACCGGCGGTGTTTGAGATTTGGCTTCGGGTTCGGGGAAATTCAAATCGGTTGGATGGTTATAATTCACCGTTTCAGCACGAAAATCACGTACGATTTGGTCATGATCTAGACCAAGGTATTCAGCGTAAGAACGTACAAAACCAATTGCATAAGCCGACCCCGGTAAATCGGAATAGCGTTCCTCTTCTATCGCTTGAATATAAACAAGACGAATTCTAAGGGCGGAAACAACGTGTTTCAGTGAACGCTTGCTAGCGATACGTGCTTCCTGTAAGCGGGTCCCTACCCCTGTATGAACAAGGCTCTCCTTAAGAATAGAGCCTTGTTCAGGTTGAGTAACCTGCAAATCCTCCGGCGCGTCATTTCGATCAGGGATGGATATCTTGAGTTTGTCTTTCGTCATCATATGGTTCCATGATCCGCATGTCTCAAGCCATAAAACCTTATACGCAAGTTAAATGTCATTATTATGTGTTATTCAATAAATGTGAACGCATAAATAAGGCACCAATGAACAGAGCGATTATTTGGCGATCAAGTCTAAGGCGATAAAGTTTAAAATAATGGGGGGCGCACGACCAATCTTAAAAAAAATGGATAACCAAAGACAAAGCAAAAAAATGTTTCATAAAGATCTTCTATATTAAAAAAACTTCTTTATAAAATCGCCTATATTAAGGGAAGTAAAAGAAAATAGAAACAAAAACAAAGTACAGGAATAATTTTCTTCTATATTTCTCACATATTGCCTCTAGAAACAATGCTGTTCAATACAGTTAACCAAAAAATAGTTACTCAAGAAATAAATATCCAAGGAAAAATCATTGGTGACCATTCGTGATGGTTTCATGTCATAATCATCTTGTCATCGCCAGCCACGGGTTACAATTACCCCTTTCATCGTCATTAAGGCCTTAAATTCTCTATTCTCTCAGTAACATACAGACTGCAAACGCCGCCATATTTCAGTGCATTCTCTCTCTCATATTCGTAATTTTGCCATCATTGCCCATATTGATCACGGCAAATCCACCTTGGCTGATCGCTTGATTCAATCAACCGGTGGCTTGAGTGATCGCGAGTTGCGAGAGCAAGTTCTCGACAGTATGGATATTGAGCGGGAGCGCGGCATCACCATCAAAGCCCAAACAGCCCGCCTCACTTATAAAGCCAATAATGGTGAGACCTATACCCTAAATCTGATGGATACGCCAGGCCATGCGGATTTCACTTATGAGGTGAGCCGCTCCTTAAACGCCTGTGAAGGGTCGCTCCTGATTGTCGATGCCAGCCAAGGTGTCGAAGCGCAAACCTTGGCCACAATTTACCAAGCCGTTGAAGCGGATCACGAAATCATCCCAATCCTGAATAAAATTGATCTCCCATCAGCCGAGCCAGAACGAGTCAAAGAGCAGATCAGGGAAACGGTTGGGCTTGATCCCTCCAATGCTTTATTGGTTTCTGCCAAAACCGGTCAGGGAATTGACACTGTTCTTGAGGCCCTGGTTCATCGCTTGCCTTCCCCCCAGGGCGACCCGGATGCGCCTTTGCAAGCCTTGCTCATCGATTCATGGTATGACGCTTATTTAGGAGTTGTGATTCTCCTGCGGATCATGCATGGACACCTTAAAAAGGGTGATCATATCCGTATGATGGCCACCAATGGATCTTACCAGATTGACCGAATTGGTATTTTTTCGCCCAAACCACTGGATAAGCCCATTCTCGAAGCGGGCGAAATTGGCTTTATTACCGGGAACATCAAACATGTTGCCGACTGCAAAATCGGCGACACCCTGACTCTGGAAAGCAAGCCATGCCCAGCCGCCTTACCGGGTTTCCAACCGATCCAGCCGGTTATTTTTTGCGGTTTATTCCCGATTGACGCTGATGATTTTGATTCCCTTAGAGAAAGTTTAGCCAAGCTCCGCCTCAATGATGCCAGCTTTATTTTTGAGATGGAAACCAGCGCGGCTTTGGGTTTTGGATTCCGTTGTGGCTTTTTGGGCCTGTTGCATCTGGAGATTATTCAAGAGCGGTTGAAACGCGAGTTCAATCTGGACCTCATCACCACCGCCCCCAGCGTGATTTATCAATACCGTCTAACTGACAACACGACACTGGATGTCCATAATCCAGCCGATGCCCCGGACCCGGTTAAGATAATTGACATTTCCGAACCCTGGATCAAGGCCACCATTCTCGCCCCTGATCTCTATCTTGGGCCGATTCTCCAGCTTTGTGCTGAGCGACGCGGCCAGCAACTCGACCTCACTTATGTCGGCGAAAGGGCAATGGCGGTCTATCGACTGCCCTTAAATGAGGTGGTTTTTGATTTTTATGACCGGCTGAAATCGATTTCCCGCGGTTATGCCAGCTTTGATTACGAACTTGATGAGTATCAAGTCGGCGATCTGGTTAAAGTGAGTTTACTGATCAATGGAGAAACCGTTGATGCTCTTTCTTTCATCTGCCATAAGGAGCGGGCTTTGTCGCGTGGACGGCGTCTGTGCGAACGTTTGAAAGACTTGATCCCGCGTCAACTTTTCAAAGTCCCCATCCAGGCGGCTATCGGTGGCAAAGTGATTGCCCGCGAAACCCTGGGCGCGTTGCGCAAGGATGTGACCGCAAAATGCTATGGTGGTGATATCACCCGCAAACGTAAATTATTAGAAAAACAAAAAGCCGGAAAAAAACGTCTGCGTCAATTTGGCAAGGTCGAGATTCCCCAATCGGCGTTCATTGAGGCCCTGCGTTCGGGGGACAGCTAAAACCGACAAAGTCATTGAATATCCAGAACCCGACAGCGAGTAATCACCAAAAACCTTAATACCGTCGGGTCCGAGAATGATATTTGCGGCGACGGCCACCCAGAAGGAAGATCACCGCCGAAAGAATCAAAAAAACCGCCCAGGCCGGCTGTTGCAAAGCATCCTCAATCAGCAAACGTAAAGCCGGAGTATCGGGCATCATTGCGCGGTGAAAAGCATAAAAACTATCTGCTGCATAGGTTTTCCAGAGCTGGGCCACCGTGACCCCGACATAACGCCCCTCATTGAGGTAAAGCTGAATATCTTGCAGACCGCTATAAGCAGCGATAAGAAAACATAACGCGGCAACCAGGCGGCATATGAAAGACATGTGCAACTCCCATTATGGATCATGATTGATTGATCAACCGACTGTTTACCCAGTCAACCCGCAACGGTTTTTGTGTCGTGCCGGGAGACTGACGTCAAGGCCATCCCCAAGACCATCGACAAAAACCATCTAAACCCTTTTTGAATCGGCCATCGATGAATGACGCAACTGGACGATCAAGGTCATTGATATTACATCTTTCCTTAAAGAGAAATATAATCATCTCAAAAATAAACCAACATGCCAGCTCAAGAGAATATTCAGCAAACCCAAACCACCCTGATTGAGGATTTTTCTCTGCTTGAGGATTGGAGTGACCGCTACCAGCAGATCATTGATATGGGGCGTCGGCTCCCGCCCTATCCAGAGGAATACCGGACCGATGATTTCAAGATACGTGGCTGCCAAAGCCAGGTCTGGATTCGTCCATGGCGGGACAATGAGTGTTTGCGTTTCGATGCAGTGAGTGATGCGGCGATTGTTTGCGGCCTGATTGCGCTTCTGCTGAAGATTTATGACAACCGGCAACCGGAAGAAATCCTCGCCGCTGACCCCACATTTATCGGGTCTTTGGGGCTGGATTCGCATCTCAGCCCAACCCGGCGCAACGGCCTGGCGGCGATGATGGATGTCATCCGACACACCGCCGAGTCAGCGATGCAGAATAGATCAGAAGGTCTGGAGAAAGAGAATACTTGAAAAGGAAATGTCTAAAAAAAGAATGTCACAAGAAGATGCCAAAATGAGCATTGCGCATCCCCATGCTGTCGGTTAGCGTGCTGGTGATGCGGTGTCTTTGACAATCTCAATAGCCAGAGATGCTGATTGCAATCGTTAAAAGCGCAACGGAGGGGTGGCCGAGTGGCTGAAGGCGCACGCTTGGAAAGCGTGTATGCGGGAAACCGTATCGCGGGTTCGAATCCCGCTCCCTCCGCCATGATTGGTTATTACCGGTACAATGACACCCTTGGC
Organism: Alphaproteobacteria bacterium; assembly: GCA_963923945.1. Classification (GTDB taxonomy): domain Bacteria; phylum Pseudomonadota; class Alphaproteobacteria. The sequence goes on along the minus strand of OZ000551.1, from coordinate 2,059,281 downwards.
CCTGGTATGCGTTGATACGCCGATCAAAAATTCTCGGACCAAAATTGTTTTTACGTGCCGAGATATTTTTCAAAAAATAGTCTTAATTTCTCGAAAACCACCGCTTTTTTCTTGGCGCGGAGATTGTTTTTATCAAACATGGGGATGGGTGGGAGAATGGCGCTAAACCGCATTCCGATGGAGTCCAATTCGCCATCTTTGAACGCATCGGCGATGAATGTCTTGGTTTCTTCGGGTTTGAGGTTTTCTTGTTTGATGATTTTTTCCAGCTCTTCGGCTTTACTGTTCTCGACAAATTCTCGCCATTCTTGGTCAATATGGCTATGAATGTTGAGGGTATCAATAAAGCGTTCAATCAATTCCTTCTTGCTCCGCAGTTCGATACTGGAATCCATAGATTTATGAATATTGGTCAGGATTTCTTTATCCTTCATCTTCGATTGATGATAGTTCTCAACCAGTCGCAAGATATAATCAATGTTGATCGTCTCTTGCTTGACCAGTTCAATTTCAAAGACGATATCATCATTGACATTTTCTTTATCAGATTGGTTCTGTTGGCGCCATTTATCGTATAGATCAAGATAGACACTCTGATAATCCTGAAGGTCGCGTTTAGAGAGAATCTCCTTACCAGCGAATTCATCAAAGGAAGTGAGGATATTCCGCAACCTTAATATGGCCCCCCAGAGCTTGATGAAATCTTTTTCGGCTTCTTCACCGGTGATAGATACCGGTAAGGGGAATTGTTCCTGAAGCGCGGCAATCAGATCGACATATCCTCTCTGCCATTCTCCATCTTTTTCCCAACCGTTATAATATTCATCGAATGTTTTGATCAGGGCGACGCCGCTGGCTTCTTTGTCACCAAAAATGGAAAGGGCATCATCGGTCGCTTGCTCAAGGTTACGAAAGCAGATGATGTTGCCAAATGTTTTGATGGAATTCAAAATGCGGTTGGTGCGTGAGAAAGCCTGCAGGAGGCCATGATGACGCAGGCTTTTGTCCACCCATAACGTATTGAGGGTTGTGGCATCAAAACCGGTCAGGAACATATTGACGACAATGAGCAGGTCAATCTCGCGGTTTTTCATGCGCTGAGAAAGATCTCTATAATAATTTTCAAATTTATCCGCGCTGGTGTCGTAATTGGTTTTGAAATCCTGGTTATAATCTTTGATGGCGTGATCAAGAAAATCACGCGATGGTTGATCAAGGCCCGCTGTGTCGAAATCCTCATCGGTTATGGTGCCGTCTTCATTCTCGGCCTCATTGGCCCCGAAGCTGAAAATGGTGGCAATTTTCAACCCTGAGTTGCGTGATTTTAATTCGGTATAATATTTTTTGGCCGCATCAATCGAACTGACGGCAAAAATCGAATTAAACCCCTTTAACCGAGTGCTTTGCCTGATTTCTTTGACATGTTTGGTCGCATCTTTTTCTTTATCGGCGGCCACCACGGCAATATTGGTCAGTTTATTAAATAAATACGTGCCGCCATCGCGCTTGGTTTTTTGGCTAAAATGCTCAAGGATGTAATCGGTGACTTGGGCGATGCGTTCTGGTGCATTGAGTGCTCTTTGATGATCAATCGCCGACACCTTCTTGTCCTTGACCGAGTCTTTCATTTTAAAAGTGTTGAGATAGTCCATCTTGAACGGCAGTACATTTTCATCATTGATAGCATTAACAATGGTATAGGCGTGCAGCTTCTGGCCAAAGGCCTGCGCGGTTGTTTTGAGATGTGTCTTGCTGTAGGCGTCAGAATTATCGGCAAAAATCGGCGTCCCGGTAAAGCCGAAGATATGATATTTCTTGAATGCTTTGGTAATCGCGATATGCATATCGCCAAATTGGGAGCGATGACACTCATCAAAGATCAACACCGTATGCTGATCAAAAACCCGGTGCCCTTTATTGGTCGCCACGAATTTTGATAATTTCTGGATGGTTGTGATGATGATTTTGGTATTGGGGTCGGTAAGTTGCTTGGTTAAAATAGCTGTGCTGGTGTTGGAATTGGCGGCCCCTTTTTGAAATTTGTCGTATTCCTTCATGGTTTGGTAATCGAGGTCTTTTCGATCCACCACAAAGAGCACTTTATCCATTCCTTCGCGTTGGCTGGCCAGTTGAGCGGTCTTAAAGCTGGTCAGGGTTTTACCGCTTCCGGTTGCGTGCCAGATATAACCCCCGGCATCAAGCGTGCCGTATTTTTTATGGTTGGTGGCCATGATGATGCGGTTGATGATGCGCTCTGCGGCCGTGATCTGGTAGGGGCGCATCACCAACAAGAGGTCATCAGAGGTAAAAACGCAATATTCAATCAAGATTGAAAGCAGTGAATGCTTGGAGAAAAATGTCCGGGCAAAATCAACCAGGTCAGAAATACGATTGTTCTTGGCGTCAGCCCACCAACAGGTAAATTGAAAGCTGTTGCTGGTTTTTTTGCGAAGTTTTCTGCCGCTCTGCTCCTTGAGATGGGCGTTGCGGGTGGTATTGGAATAATATTTGGTATGGGTGCCGTTGGAGATGACAAACAGCTGCACATATTCAAACAGGCCGCTATCGGCCCAGAAGCTATCACGTTGGTAACGGTTGATCTGATTAAAGGCTTCACGAATGGCCACACCGCGGCGTTTCAATTCCACATGAACCATCGGCAAGCCATTAACCAATATGGTCACATCATAGCGATTTTTGCGGGCCGCGTTGCTATCGGCGGCGGTTTCATACTGATTGATCACCTGTAGGCTGTTGTTATGGATATTCCCCTTATCCAGGATGCGGACATTTTTGGTTGAACCATCATCACGGCGCAGATTGAAGATATGATCTTCTTGAATTTTGGCTGTTTTATCTTTGATGGTTTGGTTTTTATTGGCCAGATAGCCATCCATGATCTGCTGCCATTCACGATCTGAAAACACCATATCATTAAGTTTTGAGAGTTGGATGCGCAGATTACGCCGTAAATCTTCATCACCGGTGAGGGTCAGATATTCATAGCCATTGGCCTCTAATAAGCGGATGAATTCCTGTTCCAATTCCTGTTCTGATTGGTGGCTGGTGGCGTTGCGCTTTTCTGGTATATATTCAGCAACCACCGTGCTGTTGGGGTTTTCGGCGATGGTGGTGTAGCCGGACATTAGGCGGCCTCTTGAAAGCTCAAGAGTCGGTTGCGGTAATGTTCGTATTGCTGGCGGCGGGCGGCGATTTCAGCTGGCAAGCCGACGGATATATCATTCACCAAGGCATCAAACCGATCCAGGATGGCGACAATACGCTCTTGTTCTTCAAGCGGCGGAATGGGAATGGGTATTTTGACCATTTTCGCTTTGGTGAGTTTCGCCCGCTCACCACCGGATAAAAATGGGCGGAAGTTCATGTTTCCGAGGTAATGAAATAAGAATCTATTATTCAATTCGTCTGTTGCTTGGATGACATGAACATGATTATTGGCCCAGAACTTCCCTCTAGTATATTGGATGGAATAATTATCTAAACTTGCCGATCCATCTTCAGCAATTAACACATAGTCACCTTCATGCGTATAACCCTCAACATAATCCTGTATATTATTGGCTCCATAATATGGAGTTTTTCCGGTAATTCTGTGACTAGATTTAACCGGTTTTCTCTTGCTGTTGGCAATTAAGCAAACTTTTTCTACAGGCTTAAACGCCACCCCGTTGGGGTGGCTTTCATCGAGTCTGCAAACCCGTTCCGTGCACAAACTGGCCCACTTCTCCAAGTGATCGCCAGCAGAAGAATCACTCTCTCTCTCTCTCTCTCTCTCTCTCTCTCTCTCTCTAGGTTTCTGCGGCTTTCATCGAATGACAGCAGTTCGTTACGATAATAGGCGTATTGCTTTTGGCGGGCTTTTAGTTCCGCCTCCAGTTCCGCCTCCAGCTTGGCGAATCGATCCAGAATGTCAACAATTTCTCGCTGCACCACCAGCGGCGGAATGGGAATTTTTAGCTTTGCTAAGTCTTTGCCATATATGTGATATACAGTTGAGCCTTTTACCAACTGCATAATTTTAGATTTATTATTTCTAATATACTGACTTAAAAATCTACCATCAATTATGGAGCCCCGAATAATAAGAATGTCACCTCCGAGAATAACTCCATCTTCTTGTAAGCAGCTTGCTACCGCTAGACCATCTGGAGTGACATCTGACGTGGGCATCAAAACATCATTCGACTTGGATAATATCGAACTTTTTAACGCTTGATCGGTTTTTGAATTTACCTTTTCTATAATTGCTGGATAGTGTGTGAACAGTTCACCGTAGTGAATGCACTTATTTGCCCCACCAGTTATAATAGCTTTTTTGGGTAAAAACTTACCTTTCAAAAATACAGCAACCTGCCCCAATTCTTTAAACTCCACCCCCTCCGGGCAATATTTTTTGATCAGGTCATCAATTTTGCTCATGGTGAGAGGTCCTCGGTTTTGAATGCCCGATAGCCTTCATAGGCATAGCTCATATCAATCCCCTTCATGAACAAAGCCCGGTCATCAATGCGTTCGGTCAGGGCCTGTTTCAACAGGGCCTTGATCTCAATATCCTTGACCACGCTGCGCTGCATGGCTGAGAGATAATCATCCTGATCCACCCTGTTCCAATCCACCACCTGCTTGATCTCTGTTTTGAGCATCAGGTCAAGCCAGATACGTGCGGCCCGTCCGTTGCCTTCGCGAAAAGGGTGGGCGACATTCATCTCGACATATTTCTCGACGATCTCATCAAAGCTGCTTTGCGGCATGGTATCGATATATTCCAGCGCTTGGCGTAAATACATCAACGGCGCAAAACGGAAATTATCCTTGGCGATGTTGACCGCACGGATTTTACCCGCAAAATCATAAATCTCCCCAAATAAATAGTCATGGATGGCCGAAAGCCCGGCAAAAGTGCCAACCTCCAGCTTGGCCATATCGCCGGAGTCAAAAAGCTGACGGGCTTTTTGTTTGCTAATTTTTTCCTCGGCCCGCGCCAACGCAATCGGGTCGCTGATCTTCAGCTTGTTGTCTAAAATCATCCAGGATTGCTCTCCAGATCGGCCACAACGGCATCAATCTGGGTCCGGAGTTCATGTTGACGGGCAACGATTTTTTTAATCTCTGCATTGAGTGTGCTGATATCAATCACTTCCCGGGTGTCTTCCGGTTCAATATAGCTGCCGACACTGAGATTATAGTCTTTGTCAGCAATTTCTTGATGATCAACCAGGCGCGAAAAATGATCATGGGTTTGCCGCCCAGCATAACAGGTCAAAATCTTTTCCCGATGCGCATCATTCATTTTATTCTTGGCTGAGCCACGCACAAATTCGGCCGAAGCATCAATAAACAACACCTTGGTATCTGATTTATTCTTTTTCATCACCAGGATGCAGGTGGAAATCGTGGTCCCGAAAAAAAGATCAGCCGGCAACTGAATCACCGCATCAACATAATTTTCATCAACCAGATATTTCCTGATTTTCTGCTCCGCCCCGCCGCGATACATGGCCCCAGGGAATGAAACAATCGCTGCGGTCCCGCTGGTGGCCAGCCACGATAATGCATGCATGACAAAAGCCAAATCCGCCTTTGATTTTGGCGCCAACACCCCAGCAGGCGTAAAGCGCTCATCATTGATCAGGATCGAATTGGCATCACCATCCCATTTAATCGAATAAGGTGGATTGGAGACAATGGCTTCAAAAGGCTCATCATCCCAATGCTGAGGGTCAATCAATGTATCCCCGCAGGCGATATCAAACTGCTTATAATTGATATCATGCAGAAACATATTGATCCGGCATAGGTTATAGGTGGTGATATTGATTTCCTGACCAAAAAAGCCATGACGCACTTTTTTTTGACCGAGAATTTTAGCAAATTTCAGAAGCAAAGAACCTGAACCACAAGCCGGATCATAAACTTTATTGACCTCCTGCTTACCGGTAACCGCAATATGGGCCAGGAGTTCTGAAACCTCTTGCGGGGTGAAAAACTCACCCCCAGATTTCCCGGCATTGGCGGCATACATGGTCATCAAATATTCATAAGCATCGCCAAACAGATCAATCGAATTGTCATCATAATTGCCAATCGAGAGATCACCGATGGCATCCAGGAGTTTCACCAGCTTCTCATTGCGCTTGACCGCTGTGGCCCCCAGCTTGGGGCTGTTGATATCCAGGTCATCAAACAACCCTTTAATATCGCTTTCACTCTGCGTGCCTTGGGCTGATGCTTCGATATCCCTGAACACCGTTTCAAGGGTTTCATTCAGGTTTTCATCACCGGCTGCCCGCTTGCGGACATTGTCAAACAAGGCACTCGGGGGGATGAAAAAACCCTTATCCCCCAAAATCTCATCACGCCCAATTACGGCCTCTTCATCACGCAAAGCGGTATAATTGAAATCATCAACGCCGGCTTCTTTCTGTTGTTTGTTCACATAGGTGCTGAGATTTTCTGAGATGAAACGATAGAAGAGAATCCCCAGCACATATTGCTTAAAATCCCAGCCATCAACGCTGCCCCGCAAATCATTGGCAATCCGCCAGATGGTCGCGTGCAGGGCAGAGCGTTCGCGTTCTTTTTCTGTATCAATCATCGCTTGCTCACCCACTTAAAAAATGAAGCCAACTCTGCCAAAATCATCGGGTAAAATCACCATCCGATTTCAAGTCAGAGTGATCTCGTATACGGCTTGACATAACACGCATCTTGGTTCCAAGCGATAGCCAAGACCTTCTTCATATAATCCCGCCCAACGGCATAATATAAGCAGCCTTTGGCATTCACCCTATCGCCACGCTTTTCTTTGGATTGTCATTGACGAAAATTCATTGACGAACAGCCGATACAGTTTAGCATCCGGTCAACCGGCGGCAAAAAACACCAATATCATATTTTTAGACGAGACTGGATTTTTCCGGTTCATCAAGCAATCCAGATACACAACCAAATCAATCGGGTTTGAACGTGGCACGTTATCAATATTCCTATGTCATGAAAGATCTGTGTAAGAGCTTTCCCGGCGGTAAAGACGTTCTCAAAGGGGTCACATTATCCTTTTTCCCCGGTGCCAAAATCGGCGTTTTGGGGGTGAATGGGGCGGGCAAATCAACCTTGATGAAAATCATGGCTGGTCAAGAAGAAGCATCAAGCGGCGAAGCCTGGGCGGCAAAAGGTGTATGTGTCGGATATCTGGAGCAAGAGCCGACCCTGGACGCACAAAAAACGGTGGCTGAAAATATCACCGATGCCATGGGTGAAACCAAAGACCTGCTGGATCGGTTCAACGCTATTAGTCAATCTTTTTCCGAACCCATGGATGATGAAACCATGAACCGGTTGCTGGCCGAACAAGGTGAACTTCAGGAGAAAATTGACGCTGTTGACGGTTGGGAGATTGAGCGCAGCATCGCCATCGCCATGGACGCGCTGCGCTGTCCACCGGGAGAGGCTCGGATTGATACTCTATCTGGGGGGGAGCGGCGCCGGGTTGCTTTGTGTCGGTTGCTCCTGCAAAAGCCGGAGATGCTGTTGCTGGATGAACCGACCAACCATCTGGATGCGCAATCAGTGGCTTGGCTGGAACGCTATCTCCGGGAATATGATGGCACTGTCCTCATGGTTACCCATGATCGTTATTTTCTTGATCATGTGACCGGCTGGATTTTGGAACTGGATCGTGGCCAGGGCATCCCTTTTGAAGGCAATTATTCGGCTTGGTTGGAGCAAAAGCAAAAACGCTTAAAACAGGAAGAACGCGAAGAATCAGCCCGTCAACGTAGCCTGGCCAGCGAATTGGAATGGATTCGTCAATCACCCCGGGCCCGTCAGACCAAATCAAAAGCCCGCATCAATGCTTATGAAACCCTGCTCCAGGCTTCACGCAATATGACCCAGGGCCAAGCCCAGATTGTTATTCCACCACCGCCTCGATTGGGGGATATGGTGATTGAAGCAGAGGGAATCAAAAAAGGGTATCAAGACCGCTTATTGATTGAGGCGTTGTCTTTTCGCCTACCGCCGGGGGGTATTGTCGGGGTTATCGGGGCCAACGGGGTCGGCAAAACCACTCTGTTCAGAATGATCACCGGCCAAGAGACTCCCGATGCCGGGAGGATGCGTATCGGTGAGAGTGTCCAGCTGGGCTATAGCGACCAAAGCCGGGACAAACTCAGCAACAACAAAACCGTGTGGGAGGAAATCTCCGATGGCGATGATGCGGTGACACTCGGCAACACCAGCATGGCATCCCGGGCTTGGGTGGCACAGTTTAATTTCAAAGGTGCCGATCAACAAAAGAAAATGGGCCAACTTTCCGGCGGCGAGCGCAATCGCGTGCATCTGGCCAAGATGCTCAAATCGGGGGCCAATGTCTTGTTGCTGGATGAGCCGACCAATGATCTTGATGTGGAAACCCTGAGAGCCTTGGAAGAAAGCCTGGTCCAGTTTGCCGGATCAGCTATGATCATCAGTCATGATCGCTGGTTTCTCGACCGTCTGGCAACCCATATCATCGCCTTTGAAGGCAACAGCCGGGTGGTCTGGTTTGCCGGCAACTATGCCGATTATGAAGCTGACTTAAGGCGGCGGCTGGGTGAAGATGCCGACCAGCCGCAACGTGTTCATTATAAACCACTCACCCGATAAGCCACGCATCCGGGCTTGTGCAGGATATTTGGCATCATTTGAAAAAGCGCAGTACGGTGTTTTTCATGATAAAAAATCAAGGGAGTTGTTAATAGGGTGACTCACAGCAATCTGAAATAAGCAAAAAAACAGTTGGCCAAAAAATGGTTAAGTCAAAAAACAGGCTACCAAAAAATACGTATGTATAAACATGAAGGCTTTATATTATTTGTATATACAAATATGGTCGATATGGGGAAAGGTCATGAAAGCCAAAACGATGAAAGCCATTGTCATCAAGGAAACCGGCGGCAGTGATAAACTTCTGTTTGAAGAGACCGCAGTTCCGGAATTAAATAAAGGCCAGGTTCTGGTCAAAGTCCATGCCGCCGCAGTCAATTTTATTGATACGATTATTCGTGAGGGGAATATGCCCCCGGCATGATGCCCGCGTTGCCGTTTATCCCGGGTGTTGAAGCCAGTGGCGTGGTCGAAGATGCCAACGGCTCGGACTTCAAGCCGGGACAAAAAGTTACCCTCCTAGGCGTTATTGGCACCGCTGCCTATGCTGAATATATAGCCTTGGATGCCGATAAACTGATTGCGTTGCCCGATGATAGTGATCTGGCAGCCGCGGCGGTGGTGCCGGTGAATTATTTTACCGCTTATCATATGATTCATAATGTTTGCCGTGCAGAATCACACAAAACAGCTCTGATTTATGCGGCGTCCGGCGGTGTCGGGACGGCACTGATTCAACTTTCGAAACGCATCGGCCTAAAAGTTGTTGCTTTGGAACGCAAATCTGAGAAAGTTGAAAACGCCATCAAGCTTGGGGCTGATTATGCCTTTGATACCTCTCAAGAAAATTGGGTATCACAGGTCGAAGCCGCGATTGGTGAAAATGCCGTTCATTATGTTTTTAATCCGGTTGCCAACGACTCAGCAAAAAATGATTTACGGCTTTTGGCGACACGCGGCCATATTGTGATTTTTGGCTTTTTGGCCGGTATTGAGGGGGTTGATTTACAAAAAGAAGCCTTCGCCCATTTTGGCAAGTCCCCGACCCTGACTTTTTCTGAAATTTATGCCACCTATAACACCGATTTTTCCATCGTTCGTGACAGCCTTGAATCTTTATATGATATGCTTGACAAGAATGAGATCAAGCCGATTTATGAAACCATGCCGATGCAGGCAGCCAAAGAGGCGCATGATAAATTACAACAAGGCCGAGTCCGGGGAAAACTCTTGTTGCTCAACACGTGATATTCTCAACATGCAACAAGAGCCGCCGCTATGATCAAACCTACCATACAGCAAGGGGCTTGAAGTCATCAATGCGGGTTGCTTGGATATTGTACAATCCGACCCAATCATTCAAGCCGGGATAGAGAATGACACATATTCAAGGCATGGTTGGGTTATGAAGTTGTGTTACCAACCTTGACTGGATGAGACCGTGAATCAGTTAAGACAATCCGGGTCATGGCAACAATGCTGCTCAAGGCGATCCAAAACAGCATGGCCGACCAATTACTGAAAAAACTTTGGGTAACAGCCACCGGAAACAAAAGAACAATCAGCCCACCAGCCAACAGCAATCCGACCAGGCGATCATGAACCCCAGCCGTGATCAGGCGCATAACAGGAAGAGTGACAACCATCACAAACGTCACAAAACCGATGAAACCAGTGAGACCGGTTTCGCACAACCATTCAATATAAATATTATGGGGGTGCAGATGGCCATACAGGTCATCCGATTCCGCAGCCGGTTTGAATTCTCGAAAACCCTTCAACCCAACTCCAGTGATTGGATTATCCATCCATATCCGCAATCCAGCCTCAAACAGTTGGCCATAAATGGATGACCAAAAATCACGTGTGTGGGTGATGAACAGCTCCGCTCTTTGGCTGACGGTTGGGCTGAACCAAGAAAGGCCAACAAATGACAGAATCGCATATATCGCCATCCCCAAAGCCCGCAAACGCCAAGCCGGGACAAAGAGAACCAAAAAACCCAGAATACAAAATACCGCCACACAGGTCAGCATAGTGATGCTTCTCTCGCCACTGAGAATGACGAACACATAAGCAACAGCAACCCATAAACCCAAAGCGGCCCATCGCCGCAATGGCCAGGCGGCATCCCGGCCGATCAAAACAGCCATCACCACAGCCGGAAAACTCAGCTTGGCAACAAAAGTACCGATATTTGGCCGATCAAGAGGGCCGGTCAACCGCGTACCAGGCCGTTCCTGACCGCTAAGTGACACATTGGTAGCCAGCTGAACAAAACCATCCAGCATAACCCAGCCCAGGGTGAGTGCCCACAATGTCCCAACGATTCGCAGGTCATCAACCGAACGGATCAGCCATAAACTCACCGCGGCGAACAACAAGACGAAACGAATCCAGAGCAATGAACGGGTAAAAGATGATTCTGGATTGATTGCCTGGGGCGAAACAACCAAATTTAAGACAATCCAGATGATCAGGAGAACACCCACCGATCCGGTGATGCAATCACGCCATTGACCCTGTCTTACAACAACATAAAGAAAGGAAAGACAAATAAGAGAAATAAGAATTTCAGAGACTGTTCGTGAGAACAGCAAAGAAAAAGGAAGAAAAGAAAATAAGACGATATTCAGTGAACGTAAGTCATAAGAACGAAAAATATAAGAACGAAGAAAATTGAAGAGTTGGGACAATATATTTTCCTCGTTCTAAAACTATTCATTGATCTCTTGACGCCGAATATTAGGAATTTTTCTAAAAAGATCGGCAAAATATTCTAAAGTTTTCTCTTGAGACTTCAAAAACCTCATTTTGGCACCAAGATAACTGAAAAACACCCTGAAAAAACGGGCCTCCAAAACGCCGTTGCGGGTGGCTTTCCAAGCCATAGAGACAGATTGCCGGGCCAGGATTGCTTGGGCAGGTTGAGGCAGACCCTCATTCTCACGTAAGAAATAATAACAGTTGAAAAATTGGTCATGATGCTGCTGACGATTATTTCTTGATATCTGATGCCTAACCGGGGGCGCGTACATCATCGGGGCTTTGAAGTTGATCATACGGCGTACTTGATGGGTCAGCCGTAAGCGCAACGACTCATCTTGAATAAAGAGACGCGTGTCACAGCCGCCCGCTTGATCAAAGACGGCTTTTTCAACCAGCCAGGTCATACGGCCAATCCGTTCAGCCCCGCGACGATTGAGGACCTCAATAAAAGGATTTTCAAGAATTTCATAGGTGAAATTTTGATTAAGTTTGGACAGTTTTAGTTGGTCTGCTGGTTGGTTGGTTTTGATTTTCTGCCCATGGGCAAGCGGGGCATCATGTTTCTTCAACAGATCAAGCATAATCTGGGCGGCATCCGGGACAATCAATTCATCGGCATCAATCAAACACAGATAGCGTCCCTTAGCGGCCTTAGCACCCCGGTTGAGCGACAATGCCGGGCCGCAATTATACTGATTTCTCAGGATTGAGACTCGCTTCAAGCGCGCGGACTGCTCACGCAAAACCGCTAAAGAATCATCACTTGAGCAATCTTCAACAAAGATATACTCAACCGAAGCGGATAAAGATTGCTGGCAAAGAGCATTGATTGCCGTTGGGAGAATGTCCGCCTTATTATACACTGAGGTAACAAAGCTGATATCCGGGTGATGAATGGCCAGCACTCCCAGCATTCAGATGATGCTCAAAATGATAAAGCGCGCGACAATAAAGCGCGCAAAGACAAAGCACGAGATGATAAAGTGATAGAATGGTGCGGTCGAGAGGATTTTAAGGAAAGGTTTAATACCCTTCAACAATCTAATGAGCATGGATTTATGCTTCCGGCACAAGAAGACGCTGGACACGAGGTCAAAGAGGCAATAGCCCGCAGAGCGGGCGAGGCGGCCCGTGAGGCGCAACAACGCATTGCCGCATTAGCAGACATCAACGCATACAACAGCACGGCTCTGGGACGCTCTCAAAGCCTTCAGCAAACCGGAAATTGGCTGAGTGGTCATAACAGTATGCGGCAAGGCTCCCTTGGCGTTGCCAATTTTGAGCAAAATGTCCCACAAGCCCAGGTTCATCCAGGGTGGGGGGAAAGTTTGGGTCCTGTGCTTGCAGGAATTGGGAACGGAGTGTCTATGTATGGCTTTGCACAATCGCTTCCTACCCTTGGTTCAGGTTCTGGGGCCGTCACTCAATCGGGCGGAGCGCGGCCATTAGCCCCGCCTGGGCACCAATGGCCTACGCCTACGCTCCGGTGGCCCCCAAAGCCGAACAACTGGGGATAATCACACGCAAAGCGTGTAATCTTGTTTGACAATCAGATTGATTTTACGGATTATTGTGTCGTTGGTCTCTTTTGAAAGGGGATAATGATGCGGTATTTTCTCACAGCCTTTTTGTCTGTTGTTGCGTTCGCGACAGTAACTCCGGCTCTGTCTCAGCCCTGCGTATGGATAGAGGACTATTACCAATATGACGGGACTTTGGTTCCGGGGCATTATCGGACTGTGCCGGATGGTGAGATAATCAACAACCTTTCAGAAGAAGGAGAATGCGACATGCAGTTTGATGGGAAAGCCGTTGGCGATTCAATTCAGAATATATTTAAGGGATTGTCTGGTCCCACTCTGCAAGACCAGATTGGAATTGAGAGAAATGTTCTTGAACTGGAATTGGGTAGGGCAAGACTCAATAACGCTCAAAATAAGCGGAATTGGGCGTTGCAAGACATGATGATTGACTGGCGTATGCGCCAGGCTTTACAGCCTTATCAAGATACCAAAGAAGGCATTGAGGCCCAGCAGAAGGCCGATTTAGAGCAAGCCCTCGCTGTTGCCGATAGGGACGCCCAAGGCAACCTCGCTGTTGCCCGGGAGAACAACGCAGGCAACCTCGCTGTTTCCGATAGGGACGCCCAAGGCAACCTCGCTGTTGCCCGGGAGAACAACGCAGGCAACCTCGCTGTTTCCGATAGGGACGCCCAAGGCAACCTCGCTGTTGCCCGGGAGAACAACGCAGGCAACCTCGCTGTTGCCGATAGGGACGCCCAAGGCAACCTCGCTGTTGCCCGGGAGAACAACGCAGGCAACCTCGCTGTTGCCGATAGGGACGCCCAAGGCAACCTCGCTGTTGCCCGGGAGAACAACGCAGGCAACCTCGCTGTTGCCGATAGGGACGCCCAAGGCAACCTCGCTGTTGCCCGGGAGAACAACGCAGGCACCCTCGCTGTTGCCAATATAGGCAAAACTCCGGACATTCAACGTCAAGGCGAAATGGACCAGAAACAAGCCATTCTGGACGCACAGCTTGAGGCAAACCCCAATGCATATTCATTCCAAGAATTGCCTGGTCAAATCAACCAATTCGTGGAAGATATTACGGGAACTGATGCCAGTCCTGAGCTTACTACTACCATTTTTGCTGAGATTTATAGGCGCATGCGCGGTCCGGGCGGCAACATACTTTCTGCTACGCAAAGTGTTTTTGGTGATTTGAGCCAAATTCTTAGCAGAAATCGCAACAATTTTATCGTAAAAGATACGCCCGGATTTTTGCCTGGTGACCACCTGGTCTATAACGGCGACCTGGGCCAATTATTCGTAGCGCCTCAATCCACTCAGCCTCAGCCAGTTCATATTGTCCCGCCACCCCTACCCACACAAGACATGTGGGAGGCGGTTGCCGAAAATGGTTTCCAGGCCACAATTTACCTGAATAAGGAAACAGGCCAAGAATTCGAGTTTGATGGAAAAACAATCAGGCTATTGGATTAACTGAATGCCTTGAGAATCAGTGACAAGATACCGGCAATGGTTATTCCTGCCATGACTTCAAGACGGGCTAGCCGCGCCTCAATCCCCATCAATCGATTCTCATAGCTTGCCAGTTCTTCTGCGGCTTCTCTCGCTTTATCTTCTGGCGCACCTGCAGCTTTTAGGGCTTGGTAGGTTTTTGATAGCATTAAGCTCATTGCTTGAGTTTACCGATTGTCTTCCCCCTATTCAAGGGTTGATCAATGTGCCCCATTGCCCCGCTTTAGCGGGGTTTTTTGTGTCTATATGAAAGGCAGAAAATGACCCAACCTTCCAATGGTTCCCGGCCCTTTGGGCAAGCCCCAAAATTGAATAAGTGGATTCCGGTAACGACACCGGTTCAACCGAGTCTGGGCGCGGCTATTACAGAACCACAGGGTCAATGGGTGCCGATCGGAGAGACAAGAGAGACACAAGAAGTACAACCGCAAGAGCCGACAACTTCCAATCAGTGGACCGCCAAGCCGATTGATAACAGCACGGCGATGGGTGACCTGGAGGCCGGATGGAACAACTTTCTATCAGGCTTAGCCTCTCTTAGTCTTTCTCGCGGTTTGGATAGGCAAGAACAGGGCAACCGCTTGGCTCAAGGAGCCGAAAGATCAACTCAAGCAATCGCCAAAATTGATGCAGAGATTGCCATTCTGCAAGAGGAACAAAGAGCGTTATTCCAAGATATTCCGCCCCCTAATTTCCGAGAAAAACATGACGAATACACAGACAAAATCAAGCATTTGGAAAGCGAAAGAGATCGTATTGCTTTTCAAACTGGCGGTGGCTCAGGAATAGACAAGACTCTTGAACGTGCCAAAGTACACAAGCAGGAGGGTAAAAACCAAACATCACAGAGTGTATCAAAACTGCTTTCGTTGATGCGGAGAAACAGTGATATACCGATAAATCCTACCACGCTTAATGCCCTCAATTCTGATTCAATTTCAGGTTTTTTTGAAGAAGCCATAAAAGACCCGGTTGGTGTAGCAAGAACTTTAAGTCTGCGGACACTGCCCGCTATGCTTCCTGTGACGGCGGCTGGTATTGCGGGTGCCCTTACGCCTGTTCCGGGGGCTGGGCCTGTTGCCGCAGGCGTTGCTGGCTTCAAAATTGAGGAAGGGGCCAGCATTACTGAAGGCATCATGGAAGCCCTTTCAGAAAGGGGGATCAATATCAACGAACCGCAAGCGGTTGAGCAATTTATCAATGACAACCCAGAGGCGATGGAAGACATCACCCAAAAGGCTATGAAAAGAGCCGGAGTTATCGGCGCAACTGATGCGGCAACCTTCGGCCTTGTCGGCACTATTATCCGATCAGTTAAAAACTCTGCTCGATCGGTGCGGTTTGCGACTGCGGCCGGTACAGGCACAATCGTTGAGCCGACTGGTGAAGCGGGCGGTGAAGCGTTGGCTCAGATTGCCACAGAAGGGGAAATTACAAAGCCGGGTGAGGTGGCCGCAGAGGCGGTTGCTGGAACAATATTGGGTGGCCCATCGGCCATGCTACAAGGTGCCGCTCAATATACACAGAAGACACCACCACAAACCTCAGATAAAGACAGCAATGGCTCCCCAGAGATGGAATTAGGCCCAAGTGCGGAAAGTGAAGAATGGCCTCCTATTCCCTCTGAGGACACACCCCCTCCTATTCCCTCTGAGGACATACCCCCTCCTATTCCCTCTGAGGACATACCCAAAGAGCCGTCCGTCCCCTCTCCAATCAGTGATGATACCAGTCAAACACAGGCCGAGAATAGTACTCCGCAACCAGAACAAGCCACACCCGCAAACCGCGCCCAAGTCTATACACCAGACAATGAGGTTATTGAGGTTGAGACATTGGTTGTTGAGGCCAATGATCTTTTGACCTCGGACCAAAAGGGTTACCCACAAGAATTACAGCCGAGAAACAGAGACAGAGCCGCATCACAAGTTCAAATTGAGAAAATTGCCTCTGATCCTAACCCTGCCCGGCTTGATCAATCACCAGAGACGGATCGCGGGGCACCCATTGTGGCCCCAGAGGGCAATGTCGTTGAAAGCGGCAATGGCCGGGTTATGGCCCTACGCAAGGCTTATAACGAAAAAGATACGGCCGCAAACTATCGCGCTTATGTTGTTGGGAAACACCCCGAAGCCGCCAACATGCAGGCACCTATTCTGATTAGACGCCGTATCAGTGATGTTCAACGGACTGACTTTGTTTCCAAGTCCAATCAGCCCGCAACGATGCAAATGTCGGCGGTTGAAAATGCGCAAGCAGATGCCCGGTTGATCAACGACAATGTTCTGAATGCTTACAAAGGCGGGAATGTTCAGTCAACAACCAATCGGCCCATGATCCGCAAGTTCATTGCGGGGCTTTCCGATGGAGAGCAAAACGCTCTAACAAATGCCAGAGGCGGATTGAGCGTTGAGGGATTGAAACTCTTTACCAATGCTCTCTTTCATCGGGCATATGGCGATCCATCATTGCTCAATAAGATTGCCGAAGACCCTGATCCTGATATGCGTTCAATTTTCAACGCTTTGCAGAATGCGGCTCCAATCATGGCCCGTCTAAATAACGCTATTGAAGCCGGACGGGCCAGCCCAAAGACGGAGATAGCGTCACACATTGTTTCAGCCATGCAAGCCTTGGGAGATATGCGCAGAAAATCACTGAACCTGAAAGATTTTCGTGCTCAGATTGATGCCTTTGCCCAACCGCTTTCCCAACAAGCGCAAGACATTCTTGACGCATTCCACAATCTCCAAGGAACGCGCTTGGGTTCTCAAAGAAAGATGCTAGACTTTCTAAATCATTATGCTTCTAATGCCCTTAAACAGAATCTCAAACAGGGGAATTTGCCCAATGTCGAACCAGAACCGATCAAAGACTCAAAACAACTCACCGGAGAAGCCCTCGCCGCTATCCGATCAGACAAGTCCAAACAACAGCTCTTTGAAGCCAGAGACACAGATGGACCGCCAAGCGGGGGACCAAGAAGACGACAACCTGGGGGCGCGTCTGGTCGCCGAGAGTCTGATAGCAGTGGGCAGAAAGCACAGAGATACGCACATGGTGAAAGTCGGCGAGAGAAGGCTGGCCAAAATCGGGCTGGCCAAAACCGAGACAGCAAACCAGAAGGCGATTTAACAAAGCCGAACGATTCGATTGATGAACAAGACCAAGGTATAGAGCCGCTTTCTTTCCTTGGGGTGAGCAAAAACCAGAAAGAGGCGATTGATACCCAAGCCTATGTCGATGCCGGGTTCACCCCCGATCAGGCGCAGACCCTGCCGCCACAAAAGAAGAAAAATATACTGGTCAAGCTGTTTAAGGATAAGTTTGACATTGCCGTTAAGTTTGAGCAAGGCGGTAAAAAACTTGAGGCAAAATATGCGATTGATCAATTACTGGATGCCTATCGAGGCATTCGGTTTATGGGTCATGTCTTGGGGTTGCCGAGAAAAGCCTTCAGCCTTGAGAGCACCTTGTCTCTGGTCATGGAAAAAGGCAAAGGTGTATATTTAGGGATGTATGATCCCGCGACCAAAAGCATCCATATGCCGGATCGCTCCAACGCCTTCGCACATGAATGGTTCCATGCCCTTGATCATTTTCTAAGAGGGAAAATGAAGCCACAATCTTTTGATTTCTTAACCTCACACGTGACACGCAACGAGGGCCTCGATCCCAGCAATGACGCACAAAGCGCATTCATCAATCTTGTTCATAAGATATTCTTTGATGAAACCGATTTGGCACTCAAGGTTCTCAGCTTAGAGACCCAGGCCGAAAAAAAGACCCAAGCAGGCACCCCCACCAAGGAAGCCCAAGAAGCCGCTATACAACTTGAAAAGCTCCATGCTGGCATGACCCGCATACGGATTAAACCATCGGAATACAGGGCGAAAGCAAAGAACCTTGATAAAGGTTCAGGATATTGGTCATCCGCTCACGAGATGCTGGCCCGTGCCTTTGAAGCCTACACCGCCTATAAAGTCGAAAAAGCGGGGGGACAAAATGCCTTTATCACTAAGGGGGATGCTGCATATCTCTCTCATGCCGATGCCCGCCTTGCCACGACCTTCCCAAAAGGGACAGAGCGGCTGGCTATATTTGAAGCCTTTGACCAACTGTTTGATCAAATCCGTGCATCCTCAATGCTTGGTGAAGGGACCATCACAGCTCGACCAACCGAAGACAATATTGTTCACAAAACCAACCTTCTCAGGTCTATAGACGATGACGGGACCTTAGATGAAGCGGTAAAACAAGGTCTGATTAAATCCATTACCAGCATACGCAATGTCATAAAAAATCCGATCAACCACTTAAAGAAAGGTTCCCGTGCAATCAAAACCGACCTGGGTGGAGAAGACGCCAAGAAACAACTTACCTATTTGGGTGATAGCATGCGCAACTATGTATATACCTTGCGCGGGACAACCAAGGGATTGATCAAACGACAACCAGAAAATGCCCAATTATTTATGCGGTATTTGGCGGATCAAGTTATGACTGATCCCGGCTCAGGCAGAACCATCCAGGAAACAGTTGAAGAAAAAATCAATCGGGTTCTTAAAAAGACGGCCATTCAGGTTCAAAATGCCATTAAAAAAACCTCTCAATTTTCCAAAGAGGACGGAGCAATAAGCCCTCTTAAACGAGGCATCCATACCTCTTTGAAGAAAGAAGATAACGACATTGTGCGCGGGTTGTTGTTAGGGAGACTTGATCCCAAGGATCAACAAAAAGCACATGTGTTTCTTGCCTCAAAGTTGCGGGAAATTATGGATAGCATATGGCAGTCTGCAAAGGTTTCTGGCTTAAAATTGGGATATGTTGAGAACACCGGATATATCCCGCGCGTCCTCAACTACGACAAAGTTATCCAAGATCAAGAGGGCTTTGTCAGAAAAGCCGAAAATGTTTACCGCAAACAGTTCGACTCTCTGGTCGAGAACATTGAACCAGATGACCTCTTAAAGGTTGTCCAGAGGGTTTCATCGCGGCTCATAGAGGACAACCCGTTCCGCAATGAGGTTAAGGCCGTCAAACAGGCCGTAGAAGTTGAAGATAATGAAGCCATTATTGAGAGCATGGAAAACCTGAAAGCGTCTATGAGAGACATCTATGCTGAAGTAGAAGCGAAAGACTGGCTTGACCGAATCCTCATTGGTAAATCCATATCTTTTGACAGTGTCGGCCCGAATAAAAACTTTTCCAAAAACAGGAAATTGCCACCAGAGGCCGATACCGAATTGGCCGCCTTCTATGTTGACGATGTCATTGAGAACACTCTTAATTATGCTCTCTTTGCTGTATCAAAAGCGGCGCACAATGAGCGTCTTGGTGCGACAGATGGCAATAAACGATTTGAGAAACTGGTAAAGCGCAGAGATGTCCGTGACGCTATAAACGACAGCCCCGGTAAGTATAATATCAAAACGCCAGAAGGCCGCTTCGCAATCATCCGTGACCTCAGCAATAAAGCCAAAGATAACATTGTTGAACTGATGATTGCAGAGGCGGTTCACGCCAAAGCCGATCCCAACGATATCCGGGTGTTTCGTAACAGTATTCATGTTGCCGCCGGTCTCGATGATAAGAGTTTCATGGCAAACCGAATGCGAGCGGCTGTGTCTTTCGTTTACAACACAGGAACACTGGCAATAATGAACCGCACTGGCCTTACATCACTGCCAGAGCCTATCGTTGCCGGATTTAGAACCCGGGATGTTCAGGCGACTCTGAAAACCCTTTTGACATATATCAAAGAACTTAATCGCCATTCTCCCAGCACCAAAGAATTGGCAGAGTTCTCGAACGCTATCGGCATTATCACAACCCCTCTGTATGATATTGGTGTCTTCGCCCAGGGTGGGCTAGATGCCAGCGATGCAATTAAAGGGTCGGCTCTCCTGAGTGGGTATTACCGGGCAATCTTTCTGGCCCAGATTACCAATGCCTCACGCCGATCTGCCGCCGCAGGTGGAATCTTTTGGTTTAAGAAACTTGCTACTCAATATCTTGATAAAAACACCAAACAATCCAAGCGCGATGATATCAAAGCCGAGTTTCGTGATCTTGGCTTAAGAGATGGCCAGATGCAGGGTATGGCAAACTGGCTCACCAAAATAGAGGATGTGCCCGATATAAGCATATTGGAGACACCAGAAGGTGAGGTGTTTGAGCAAATGCTGAACCGCTTTGTCCGCCAGACGATCCAAGAACCAGGCCGTGCCGATAAGCCGATCTTTGCAAGTACCCCTATGGGGAAATTGGTCTATGCTCTCACCTCGTTCAGTTACACCTTTTTCAGAAACATTGTCTTGGCCGCAATCATTCGAGCGCAGAAAAAAGGAAGGGGTGCCTCCGTTAAACATGGGGCGCAGTTCACAGGCGCGGCTCTCGCCTTATTCGGGGCACACGCGGTCGTAGAAACAATGCGACAGCTTATGTTCAATCCCGACTATTTTGAGGAACGACTGGAAAAAGGTGACTTATTGGAAAAAACCATGAAAAAAAGTTTTTCCCGTGCCGGGATAATTGGTCCTTGGTCCATCCCTATAGATTTAGCCGCAGGTATTCGCTGGGGTCGTGACCTTGATTCTATCGCAACGGGTCCATTTCTTGGCTTCATGATCTCTCACATAACAAACATTTACAACCTGTTTGGCAGGAACTCCCGCAAGTCAAATACCGCCGAACATAACGCCATTGTATCGGCTTATATGTTAATGGCGGCACCATCCATCAATTTTGCACTGGCCACCAGGTGGCCCTACGCACCACTCCAAAATGTTGGCGCATGGGGCTTAATGACCTCACACAACAATATTGCCAATAAGCTGGCCGATACGATGGTTGGAGAAAAAGATAGCAGGAAGAAGCGGTGAAAAGATGACTGATCAAAAGATACAAGAAACGATCAATCGCATTGATAGGGCCGTGGCTAAAACCTCGGCATCCAGTACCGAACGCGCTCTCAAACGCCCCAGGGTTGTCATTAAAGCCAAGAAGCATCCCAATAAAGGGGGGTGGCGCGGACACCCCAATAGCCTTCGTGCTTTAGAAAAGCACCGGGGAAAAACCATGTTTGGCAACCCCAATAACCGGAAAAGGTTATGCCGTAAGTGCAATCGGGTGGCCATTAAGGGGCTTGATGTCTGTTATTCTCATGGAGGTGCTCCAACACAGATAGCCCGCCGTCTGGCCGATGATTGTGCGGGATATAGTCGCCCCAAGACGGCGCACCGCTTGGTACAGAAATTGATTGAAAGAGAGGAACTGCCCCAAGAATTGTTAAGACAACCCATCTTTCTGAAAATCAGCGACATCCTCTCAGTGCCGTATAAGGAAGCCAAGTTTAGAAGGCGTGATAGGAAACCCCTTTCAGGTAGTTCTAAAGATGAAATGAATTATCTCAAAACCCTTACAGTGCTACGGCTTGAGTGTGTTCGTGCATGGCTCACAATGGAAATATCTGGTGATAATGGGCCTTGGATTACCGCCATTGGAAAGGCCCGTAAATTGGGAATTGTGTAAAGAAATCAATCATCCAATTTCTTTGCCAGTTGATCGGCGGTCTCGTTGTAATATACCTGCAACATCCTGATATCTCTGTGTCCAACTGTGCGGGCCAGGGATAACAAATCCATTTTGGATGCTAGCCGGGTAACCGCTTCGTGTCTCGTATCATGAAATCTAAGGTCCACAATATTTGCCTTGCGAATTATCCGCCGAGACAATGTAGCCAATGGATCAGACTTCAACCTGAAACACCGGTCATCCCCTTCAATTCGGGGCAGAGCTTTTAACAAACGGACGGCTTGTTTTGAGAGCGGCACATCCCGCGCCCGTCCATTCTTGGTCATTGGTAGGTGAGCCACTTGCCTATTGAGATCAACATTTGGCCAAGTGAGGCCAACAATCTCTCCCGCTCTCATAGCCGTCTCAATGGCAAACAGAAAGGCGTGAGCCACTCTCTGAATGTTCGTAGATAGATTATTTGGCTCATAACCGGCCACATTAAGTATACGCTCAATCTCATCCTCAGTAATCCGTCTCTCCCTTGGTGGACTGCATGGGGGCCTACGGACACCCGTTATGGGGTTGTAGTTCAACCAGCCCCATTCACGCTGTGCAATGGATAAAGCGTGAGAAACCAGTTGCATTTCACGATTTACAGTCGAACCACTGACCTCTTTTAATCTCTGGTCTCTCCATTCGGCAAATACAGCCGGGGTTAGCTTTGACAACGGCGTATCAGCAATAGGTTCGCGGCTAAACCTGGCAAGGCGTATTCGCTCCCATCTTCCCCCACGTTTCTGAGGTGAGACATCGCGGGAATACCTTAAGAAGATATCTCTCAGACATCCTCTGAGCGCGTGCCCATTCCCATTCAATATTTCATATTCAGTCCGGGCCGCCCAGTCTTTGGCTTCTTGCTTTGTTTGAAAAGACTTGGAACGGCGGACACCCTGTCTGGCAACTTGGGCCTGCCACTTCCCTGAACTGAGTCGTTTAAAACTAGGCATTACGAATATATTCGTAAATTATTCGTAATTGCCTGTCAACTTTTAATGAAATTGGGGTAAATTGCGTGAATGCGGGACACTCAAAAAGCCCTAATAATCCCTTGTTTTTTCATCTTATGTTACATTATAAAGAAAAAAACATAGAGGTGAATGGTGCGGTCGAGAAGACTCGAACTTCCACGGGATGTAATCCCACAACGACCTCAACGTTGCGCGTCTACCAGTTCCGCCACGACCGCATCGGCCCATTCGTTTTGGTCAACAATAGTGTCAACAAAGCGGGATAGCAAAAACCGGCCAACCGATCAAGCAACCCTGTTCAATCAAGATGTTGAACCCAGCCACCCAGCAGTTCATGATCCGTGATATGAATTGGCACCGTTTTGATCATCCCGCACCCTATCGGCAGACTCTTATTGAGATGCGGGCTCTGGCTGCAGCCATCCGGATGGGAACCGCATCGGAATCGATTTGGCTCTTGGAGCATCCCCCCATTTATACAGCCGGCACCAGTGCCCAGCCCGATGATCTGATCAATCCTTCGCAGTTTCCGGTTTATCAAGCCGAGCGCGGCGGTCAATACAGCTATCACGGACCAGGACAACGAGTCATCTATACCATGCTTGATCTCAAAAAACGTGCAGAACCAGGAAAACCGGCTGATATTCGCCAGTTTATCTCGCAGATGGAACTCTGGATCATCAAGACCTTGGCTGTTTTCGGGGTGACTGGCGAACGGCGTCACGGTCGGGTTGGGATATGGGTCAATCAGGCAAGCGATGGCGGCCAGCCCCATACGGAAAACAAAATCGCCGCTTTGGGTTTTCGGGTCAGTCATGGGGTGACTTCGCATGGCCTTTCGATCAATCTCAACCCGGACCTTGCCCATTATGATGGGATCATTCCATGCGGTGTACGTGACTATGGTGTGACATCCCTGCATGACTTGGGGGTCACGGTTTCGATGGATGATTTGGATGCCGCCTTGAAACACAATTTCCCTCTGATTTTCGGTGATTAGAGACCAGGCAATCATCAAAGCCCATTCAATGGATATATTGATCCCCCTTCCCGCTTTAACCGATTGGGTATCTGGGTGCTCCTTTATGTGCGAAGCTTTGCGGTATCAATTTTTACAGTGTCGGTTTTTGGATAAAGCCTTGCTTGGGCAGGGGCTCTGGCAAATCACCATCAGGACAATCTCGGACAGCGACCGAGAGGACTTGAGCCAAAGGCGGCCCCTGATGGCAAGCGGCGATAAATTCATTCATATGGTCAGCAGAACCGGCTGCCGCCACTTCGACCGCGCCATCGGCCCGGTTGCGCACCCAACCATTGAGACCAAAATGGCCCGCTGTTTTCACCGTCCAGGCGCGAAACCACACACCCTGGACTCGCCCCTTGATCATCAGATGAACGCAACGCACAGTCATCACCATTGACACCGGTGATCAAGAACCGCGAGAACCAAATGTGTTGTCGGCCAAGGTTCCTTTGGGGCGTTTGCGCCCGACTTGGGCCCGCTTTCCCAACCATGACGTCAGATCGGTTTGGGTACGTACGACCCGCCTCTTGCCGCCTCCGGTGCTGGACCATGTCAGCCCGTCTTGCAGAGAAAACGCTTTCATATCCGATAAGCCGCCTTGACGATATTTCTGTACAATTACCCCACGGCCGCGAGTCAATGTCGGCAATTCGCTCAAGGGAAAAACCAATAAATTCCCATTGTCACCCAAAACAGCGATATGATCACCGGTAACCAAAGTACAGACGTGTGCTTTGGCCCCGGCATTCAGATTCAGCACCTGCTTACCGCCGCGGGTTTGGGCCAAAGCATCGCTTTGCTTAACCACAAAGCCGCGTCCATCTCTTGAAGCAACAACCAAAGCTGCCATGGGATCATAAACCCGCATATCAATAACATCGGCCGATTGAGGCAGATCCAACAACAATCGCAACGGCTCCCCATAGCCGCGTCCACCGGGCAACCCCTCAGCAGATAAACGATAAAAACGACCATTACTGGCAAAAACCAAGATGGTATCGGTGGTCTGGGCATGAAGGCGCAATCCTTCGCCATCCCCTTCTTTATATTTGGCCACCCAATCCTCGTCCAGATGACCGCGGGCGGCCCGTATCCAGCCTTTGCGTGAACATAAAACAGTAATCGGTTCACGCTCAATCAAGGTCGGTATATCTTGGTTATCCGGCAGAGGTGCAAAACCGGTGCGCCGCGATGCCAGGGGGTTTTGCGGCCCAAAGGATTTCGCCAAGGCGCGGATATCATCACTGATCGTTGTCCAGCGGCGTTTTTCTTCATTCAGCAAAGATTGAAGATCAGCCCGTTCGGTATTCAGTTGATCGCATTCCTGGTCGATGCTGTGCTCTTCGAGTTTACGTAAACGCCGCAACCGCATATCAAGAATGGCTTCAGCCTGGCGGTCGCTCAGGGTAAATGTCGCCATCAAACGCGGCTTGGGCTGATCCTCATGACGCAGAATATCAATCACTTGATCAAGGTTGAGATAAACGACCCGGTATCCTTGTAAAATCTCAAGGCGATCCTCAACCTTGCTCAATCGACAACCGGAACAACGTATGAGGACCTCATGGCGATGGTCAAGATAAGCCTGTAAGATCTGGCGAAGATTCATCACCCCCGGTGTTCCCGAAGCATCCAGGACATTGAGATTGAGGGAGATGCGGCTTTCCAGGTCACTCAATCGGAACATGGTTTCCATCAGCATACCGGGGTCGGCATTACGGCTCTTGGGTTCAAGAATCAGGCGCAGCGTGTCACTGGATTCATCACGCAGATCAGCAAGCATCGGCAGCTTACGGCTCTGAAGAAGGTCAGCGATACGTTCAATCAAGCGGGATTTTTGCACCTGATAGGGAATTTGATTAACCACAATCTGCCATTTTCCTTGACCGATATCCTCGACCATCCAGCGGGCACGCACACGCACAGAACCGCGTCCGGTGGCATATGCTTCTCTGATGGTTTGGGGGTCTGAGACAATCTCACCACCGGTTGGAAAGTCCGGCCCCGGCATATATGTGAGCAATGTATCAATCTCAGCGTGAGGATGCTTGATCAGATGCCTCAGAGCCCGACATATTTCAGCGATATTGTGAGGGGGAATATTGGTCGCCATACCAACAGCAATACCGCTGGCACCATTGGCTAATAAATTCGGGAAACCAGCCGGCAACACCACCGGTTCATGATCTTCCCCATCATATGTCGGGATAAAATCAACCGCATCTTCATCCAAACCATCCAGCAAACGTATGGCAACCGGCGTCAACCGGGCTTCTGTATAGCGCATGGCCGCCGCCCGGTCGCCATCAATGCTGCCGAAATTGCCATGCCCCTCAACCAGTGGATAGCGCTGGGCGAAATTCTGAGCCAACCGGACCATCGCGTCATAGACTGCGCTGTCGCCATGAGGGTGATATTTGCCAATAACGTCACCAACCACCCGGGCACATTTCTTGAAGCCAGAAGAAGGATCGAGTTTCAAGACCCGCATGGCGTGAAGCAAGCGGCGATGGACCGGCTTCAAGCCATCGCGCACATCCGGCAAAGAACGGGCGACAATGGTCGATAAGGCGTAAGAAAGATACCGCTCCGAAAGGGCTTCGGAGAGCGGGACATCCCGCAGATTGTCGGATGACACAGGATCTGTATTCATGGATTGGAGAAAATTCGTAATGGTAGCGGAGGAGGGACTCGAACCCCCGACACGCGGATTATGATTCCGCTGCTCTAACCAGCTGAGCTACTCCGCCTTTTGTTTTTGATCAATATGCAAAATTTTCTAAAGGCTTGCCATATACGGGCTTGCCAGAAGATTTGTCAATGATCAGCCCTATCCTCTTTTGGTATCAAGAGGCTGAGCGGGTGCGAAAGGAACTCCCACCGCCCCGAAAGGCCGGGTTCGGTTGACATGACCCATTTTACGCCCGGGGCGAATATCACTCTTGCCATAAATATGGATATGATCATTGGGCAGCACGATCTGATCACGGCGAGAAAAATCTTCACCAATCAAGTTTTTCATCTCAACATCACAGGAGCGCCCAGGATCACCCAACGGCGCGCCGGTCACCGCAAGAACAAATTGGGTAAATTGGCTGGTTTTACACCCATCCATGGTCCAATGGCCAGAATTATGGGGACGCGGCGCAATCTCATTGACCAATAATTGATCATCACGGGTTACAAACATCTCAACGGCCAACAAACCGACCAAGTCAAGGGTCTGGGCAATATATTCGGCCATATCAGCGGCCTGTTCAGCCAGGGAAGGCTTGAGACCGGCCGGAACCCGGGAAATATCAAGAATATGATTGACATGGCTATTGTGAGATGGCTCAAAACAACGAATCTGACCATCAATACCGCGCCCAACAATCACCGATATTTCTTTTTGATACGTGACGAAAGCCTCCAAGACCGCACCACCATCCCGGGAAGCCTGCCGCCACGCCGCATCCAAATCCTTGGCTTGATCAATCCGAACCTGCCCCTTGCCGTCATAGCCGTAGCAAGCTGATTTAAGAATGGCCGGAAGGCCGAGCGCATTCAGAGCAGGTGCCAACGCATCAACCGTTTCAATGGGACGATAGGGGGCCGTGGCGATGCCTGGTATATGGTTTAAAAATTCTTTTTCACGAATGCGGTTTTGAGAAATTTCCAACGCCAACCGACCCGGCCGTACGGGGCGATGTTGGGCTAAAAAATCAATGCTCTCCAGAGGAATATTTTCAAATTCGTAGGTGATGATATCAACCTGTTCAGCAAAAGCAGCCAAGGCTGAGCGGTCATGATATGCCGCTACCGTCACCGCATCGGCAACCTGCCCGGCCGGTGAATGGTCTTCTGAACAAAAGACATGACCCCGCAGCCCCAGTTTTTGTGCTGCCTGAATGGTCATACGACCCAGTTGACCGCCGCCAAGAATACCGATGATCCGGTGTTGCTGCATCGGATTGTCGTTCATTTCAGCCTGCCCAAGCCGCCCCCATTGAAACCATGATCACCCATCATTTGATGGTTGAGAAAGATCACGCGGACGTTGCGCGACCCGGGCGGTCTGTTGCGCCCGCCAAGAATCCAACCGCTTGGCCAGGGCCGAATCCTGCAAGGCCATGATGGCGGCGGCCAGCAATCCGGCATTGGTGGCCCCAGCATCACCCACCGCCAGTGCCCCCACCGGTACACCAGCCGGCATCTGAGCAATCGAAAGCAAACTATCCAGACCCTTCAAAGCCCGGCTTTCAACTGGTACCCCAAGAACCGGTATGGATGTCAATGCGGCGGTCATTCCCGGCAGATGAGCCGACCCACCAGCCCCAGCGATAATCACTATAATGCCCCGCTCCCTGGCATTTTCTGCATAGGCAACCATACGTTGCGGCGTGCGATGGGCCGAAATAATCTTTTTTTCAAAGGGGACCTTTAAATACTGCAAAATTTCAGCTGCATGCCGCATGGTCTTCCAGTCCGACTGGCTGCCCATAATGAGACCAATTTTAGCCTGAGAATTTTTAGCCTGGGAACTCTTGGTCATGGTTTTGGGTTTAGGAGAAAAAGACATGGTCATGGTCCTGAATCAGTCTGTCTCGGGGTAAATCCGTTTTGGGGGACGCTTTTTTCCCCTGCTTGGGGGTGCCCCGAAGATAGCCATTCAACCAAGAGGACCCGCCAATCCGTTTTGGGGGACCCGTAGGGGGGACATTCCCAAAACGGTATTAAATCAGTCAATTCCCTTAAGGCAAAACCGCACGATAATCAAGAATCCTCAATCATACCGTCGTAATCCTATCCCGTGATAACCGTTGATTCTGTCAATGCCCCTCATCAGAACACAAAAATGTCAGGACTCCGAAACCAACGGTATCACTTTTTTATAATGTCTTTTTTCGTTCTTGCTGGCTTTGCGCAATCCAGAACGGTAAGATAATATTTTCGTAATTGAAAAATATAACCAGAGGAGAAACAATGGCAGTTATACAGCGTCTCAAAGTGCTCCACCAAAAACATGCAGAACTTGACGCCGCCCTTGAGGAGCAATATACGCGGCCAGCCCCCGATGAGGAATTGGTCAAGGACCTGAAAATCAAAAAACTCCGGATAAAAGATGAAATCAACAAATTTCAGGCCAATCAAGCACCTTAGCAACCCTCCACCCAGTTAGGGACCCCTACCATAAAGGAATCAGAATTAAGAATCAGAATCGGCCCCGTAAAATTGGTCCTCTATGATCGGCTCGGTCGGGGAAAAATATCTCCCCGAACAGAGATATTCTTTTTTAAAAAACTTTTAAGAAAATTCTGTTGAGCCTTCTTGAAGGCCAAGTTGACTGATCCATCAATCTCAACAGGCTTTACCCCTAAGAAGAACAGAGAAAACGAAAAAAGAAAGCACAAAAAAAGAGACGGTAAAAATCTATTCGGTGTTCTCTTCGGTTGTCGATATATCTGTAGGCTTCGACATATAAGGAGGGATATTTGCCCCCTCGTTCTCTTGGGGGTGTTCGGGAGCTTCTTGGGCCAAGCGTTTTGCTTGACGTTCAGCCTTTTCGCGGGCTTTTTTGATCATTTGATCCAGCTCATCGCGGCTACACATACCCAATTCAACCGGATGGCGCGGGTTGATATTGGCCGAATTCCAATGGGAACGGGTCCGCACAGCCTCAATCGTCTGTTTGGTTGTGCCAATCAGTTTAGAGATTTGAGCGTCACTCATCATGGGCTGATTTTTGATCAACCAAGCAATCGCATCGGGTTTATCGGCCCGCTTGGCAATCGGAGTGTAGCGCGCCCCTTTCGATTTCACCAAAGGAGCGGGAAGATCGGTTTGTAAAATAGCCAACTGAGCGGTTTCATCCTTCTCGCAACGGGCAATTTCATCACGGGTCAACTGGCCGTTGGCAACCGGATCCAGACCAATAATTCCCCCTTCATTTTCTTCATCAGCAATTTTTTGCACCTCCAGCTGATGAAGGCCGACGAATATGGCAATTTGTTCAAATGTCAATGTCGTATGATCAATCAGCCACGCAGCTGTGGCTTTGGGCATTAAAGGTCTGGTCATGGAATCCTCAAATCGTTGCTTAATACAGGACTCTTATAGCAAAAAATACCACGCATCACCTGGGTCATGCCTCTGTCATCGTCAAGACGATTTTACCAATATGATCCCCGCGTTCGAGGGCGGCATGGGCCGATGATACATCACTCAAAGGAAAATGAGCATACACAATCGGCCGAATGGATTGATCAACCAGAAGCGGCCAGATGATTGTTTCCAAATCTTGGGCAATCTTGGCTTTATATCCGGTCTCACGGACCCGCAAGGTTGATCCGGTAATCGTCAGACGCTTCAGCATCACCGGTAAAAAATCAATCTCCATCCGAGAGCCATTTTGATAAGCGATATTGACCAGACGCCCCTCCTTGGCCAGACAGCGCATGTTCCGCGCCATATAATCGCCGCCAACCATATCCAGAATAACATCGGCACCGTGATTCTCGGTTTCTTGCTTGATAACAGAGACAAAGTCTTCCTTTTGATAATTCACCGCCCGTTGGGCCCCCAATTCTTGGCATGCCCGGCATTTATCGTTGGTCCCGGCGGTGGCAAAAACAACCGCATCTTGGCTATGGGCAATCTGAATGGCCGCGGTTCCAATACCGCTTGTCCCGCCATGAACCAGGACAATTTCACGCTTGCCCAACCGTGCCCGATCATAAAGATTGGACCAAACGGTAAAAAAAGCCTCCGGCAATGAGGCCGCCTGAATCGGGTCCAGACCATCAGGAATCGGCAAACATTGCGCAGCCGGAACCACACAATACTCAGCATATCCACCACCGGAAACCAAAGCACAGACCGAGTCACCAGCTTTCCACCGAGTGACCACATCACCGCAAGCCCGGATAACACCGGCAACCTCTAAACCAAGAATATCGGTGACCCCAGGCGGCGGCGGATACAAACCCTGTCTTTGCATAATATCAGGCCGATTGACCCCAGCAGCAGCCACCTCAATCAGAACCTCCTCAGGACCAGGAACCGGCACCGGATGCTGGGTGATGGTTAAAGATTCTGGACCACCAGGTTGAGGGGCGGTGGCGGCCCGCATTGTGGTTGGTTGGGTCATGCGATGATTGTTAAGAAAAATTGCTTTTGCGGGGATATCACAGGGATGCCTTTGCCACCGGCTGAGCCGTCTCTTTGATCTTCAAAACCGCAAATTATGCAACCGGTCGGTGCCAATACCGGTTACAGGGTCAGCCAGAACGACTGGTTTTTTAATTTTTTTTGGTATTGATCGGCGATGAATCATCCTCGGATTGGCCACCAACAGTGGGAACAGCCATACCGATATCTTTAAACCGGCGATTGAATCGCGCCACTTGACCACCGGTATCCACCAAATGCCGCCCGCCACCAGTCCAGGCGGGATGGGTTTTGGAATCAATCTCCAGCTTAAGAGTATCCCCAGCCTGTCCCCATGTCGAACGAGTCTGAAAAGTGGTGCCGTCCGTCATGGTCACGGTGATGTCATGATAATCGGGGTGAATGTCTTTTTTCATGGTCATTCCTGTTGAGATAATCCAATGATACAATCCAATGATACAAGCCAATGATGCAAGCCAACTCATGATATCATCATGAAACAGCCCATAAAAAATAAGCGGGACAAGCAAAAAAGAAGGATGCGCCCGCATAACCGCACTTAAAAAAACAATATTCAAACGATTGAGAATGGCGACTATATAGGAGGAGTATAAAAAGCCGCAACCGCATAAAGCAATCAATCTTGCAAAAAAACCAATTTTGATATCGCCAGCTGAGCCGCCGATATCAGAATTTTTGCCATCGCGCACTTTCCTACTGTTACATTCTACCCAGTATCAGCGCATTTTCAACCGAAAAGGTTCATATTTGATGCCCCGTACGATCAAGACCGATCAGCAAGGCCGCTTATCGCCCAATGGCCTGCTTCATAACTTTCGGCGATTGCATCCTTATATCAAGCCGCACCGATTTTATGTGTTCATCGCGATTATGGCATTGATTGTGGCGGCTGGGACTGTCTTATCCATCGGCACAGGCCTCAAAGAATTGGTCGATCAAGGCCTCTCTTCGGGAGATATTCAATCCTTAAACCATGCCCTACTCAAGATGCTGATCATCGTTTTCTTGCTGGCCGCAACATCGTCGGTTCGATCCTACTGCATATTAAATCTCCGCGACTGTCTAGCAATAAGCCTGCGTCAGGATTTTTATGAACGCATCTTGATGCATTCTGGGGATTTTTTCAGCCGACAACGGGTATCCGATCTGCTGACCCGCTTTTCCTCTGAGGTTGATACGGTGTGTGAAGCGTTTAGCGTGCAAACAGCCGGGGCCAGCCGCAACGTCATTTTATTTGTCGGCGGGCTGATCATGATGACGGTCTCAAGCCCTTTTCTCACCGGTTTTGTCCTGGTAGCGATTCCGTTATTTTTCCTACCTATCATTATTTTCGGTCGACGAGTACGTCGTCTTTCAACACTCAGTCAACAACGCAAAGCAGATATTTTCAGCCATGTCACTGAAAGTCTGCATGGCCTGAATATTGTCCAAGCCTATAACCATGAAACCCTTGATTTGGAACGTCATCACTCTTTGAGTCAAGCTTGGCGACAAAAAACCCGAATCGGCTTGATCAATCGGTCCTTACTCACCTTTACGACTATTTCAGTGGTCTCGGTTTGCATCGGTGTGATTATTTGGCTGGGTGGGCGATCCGTCTTGAATGGCACGGTTTCCAGCGGCACACTCACCGCTTTTATTTTCTATGCCGCTCTTTCGACGGCCGCTTTTGCCGCCCTGATTGAAACCTATGCCGCTTTGATGCAAATCGGGGGACCCTTAGAGCGGATTTTTGATATCTTAGACTCGCAACCAACCCTTGTGTCTCCCCGCACCCTTCAGACATTGCCTACACCGTCCAAAGGCTGTTTGGAATGCCGCAATGTCACCTTTTCTTATCCCAACAACAAAAACGGTGTGGTGCTCAATGGTCTTCATTTGCGCGTAGAGCCAGGAGAAAAAATTGCTCTGGTCGGACCGTCGGGAGCCGGAAAATCGACCCTTTTTAACCTATTTCTGCGCTTTTATGATCCACAATCGGGATCAGTTCTTTTCGATGGGCTTGATATCCGGCAGCTTGATGTCGGCACATTGCGGGCTCAATTTGGTCTGGTATCACAAGAACCGGTTATTTTTGCCGCCAGTATTGCTGATAATATTGGTTACGGACGTCCGCAAGCCGATCGGGCCGAGATTGAAGCCGCCGCCCAAAAAGCCGCCGCCGCCAGCTTTATTGAGGCCATGCCGCAAAAATATGATACCCAGATCGGAGAGAGAGGGGGAGGACTTTCCGGGGGACAAAAACAGCGTCTCGCGATTGCCCGCGCCTTTCTACGTCAACCGACCATCCTTTTGTTTGATGAAGCGACAAGCTCCCTTGATGCCGAGAGTGAAGATCTGGTCCAGACCGCTTTGCAACGATTGATGAGCGGGCGGACAACCATCATTATTGCCCATCGTTTATCCACCATTCGCCAATGCAATCATATCGCCGTTGTCGCCAATGGACAGGTTATTGATCAAGGAACCCATGAAGAATTGGTCGCCAAAGGCGGTTTATACGCCCATTATGTTGCCTTGCAGAGGGAAGATATTCTCCCAGATTTTGGGGGGAATTCGAGAGATATGGGCTTGGAAAAGTCGAGAATTACCGCTGAGTCAGCTTAATTTCGATTCTTCGGTTGCGCCGGTTGGCCTCTTCACCCGCCTCAAAATCAAGGGGGTGATGCTCACCGAAACCAGCCACAGCCAGTCTTTTTCCAGGAATACCCAACTCCAACAGGTAACTGACCACCGACATCGCCCGGGCGGTCGAAAGCTCCCAATTAGAGGGATAACGCGCACTGGCAATCGGGATACGATCCGTGTGGCCATCAATCCGCAACACCCAATCAATATCATCGGGAATCGAAGGAGCAATTTGTTCCAACGTTTCGGCAAGACGGGCAAGCTGGGCTTTGCCAATCGGTTCTAAAGCTGCTTGGCCGGATTCAAACAAAACCTCAGACTGAAAAACAAAGCGATCACCAACCACCTGGATTCCCTCCCGTTCGCCGAGAAGGGCCCGCAATCGACCAAAAAATTCCGAACGGTAACGGGCCAATTCCTGAACTTTGCTGGCCAAAGCAACATTCAGTTGACGGCCAAGGTCAGCAATCTTGACCTTATTGGCCTCATCTTCCGCCCTTACGACCTCTAAATGCGCCGAGAGAGTCTCAATCTGCGAACGCAAGGCCGCAATTTGCTGATTCAAGAGAGCAATTTCATCTTTTTGGCGCACCGTCAACTGACGTACCGCACTCAAATTCTCTCCCTCTTCCTCGGCCCGTGAGACCGCATTAAACCATCGGCGTTCGACTTCTTCAAGCGATTTTCTCAAACCCGATATATCCTCCTGGGACTGAGCCAGATCGGAATTGAGACCGGCAAGATCTTGATCTTTTGCATCCAGGGCCAACCGGGCTGCCTCCAGTTCGGAACGCATCTCCTCACGCTGACCGATGGAGAGGCGTAATTCTTCCGAAAGCTGCTTCACAGAATCACGAAGATCAGCATTGCTGGCCTGCTCGAGGGAGAGAAATTCAGCCAATTCACCAATCCGGAACTGTAAACGCTCCAGATCACCCTCCTGCTCCAGCAATGTCTCGCGGAGATAAAATTGTGCAATCACAAAAACCAAAAGGACAAAAATCACCACCATCAGCAACGCGGCCATGGCATCCACGAAGCCGGGCCAAATATTGGTGGTGCGCAGCCGACGCGGGGCGGCAGACATAGCCTAAACCACAGAACCCGGTTGACCAATCGCCGCGATTGTCTTGGCGAGCAATTTCATTTCATTGCGGATATCTTTGGAAAGCTGGGTATGAGCTTGCGGCAGATCACGCGATATCTGAGCCAGATAGGCATCAATATTACGCAGATGAAGCTGAATCGATTCATTGACCGGATCTGAGTCGGTCTTGGCCAATTTTCGCACAATATCGCTCAATTCCCCCTGGGTCGTGGTCGCATGTTTAAGCAGAAGTTGCTCAGCTTTCATCGCATCGACCAAAACTGCCAATTTTTCGTTGAGTTGGCCCGCAGACGCATTGGCGGCCATTTGACGCTCTTCACTCCTGGCCAAGACATCACGAAGATTATCCAGGTTATCGGCGGTATGTTCCAACAGCGCCTGGATATAAACCGGGATTGATTGATCCCCATCAACACCCCCACCGCTTGATAATTTGGTCACACCGGCCAACCATTCCTCAACATCATTATAAAAACGATTTTGTGCCTGGCCGGCTTGGAGGTCAAGAAAACCCAAAATCAGCGAGCCCGCCAAACCAAATAACGAAGAGCTAAACGCTGTTCCCATACCCGATAAAGGGGCTTCCAAACCCGTTTTAAGATCACGAAATATCGAAGAGATATCGTTTTCTCCAACATCCAAACTCGCAATCACTCCCCCGACCGAACCAACTGTTTGTAAAAGCCCCCAAAAAGTACCAAGTAAACCAAGGAAAACCAGGACACCAATCATATAACGCGAGATATCACGCGCCTCATCAAGGCGCGAAGAGATACCGTCAAGCAAAGAACGCACCGAAAGGGCCGATAAACTCAACTTAGCCGCGTTATTGCCCAAAATGGTGGCCATAGGACCCAATAAACGCGGGGGACGGGTACTCGAAGATGGGGCGCGATCCTGACGGAAATTTTCAATCCAGACAACTTCCGGAGACAACAGAGCAACCTGGCGAATAATATAGATGATCCCCAACCCAAGGGCACCGAGAATAACCGCATTCAGGGGCGCATTAGACCAAAAGGCTTGACTGAGAGCCGGAAACAGAAAAACACATCCGCCAACCACAACAGACAAAAAGATCAGCATACGTACCAAATATCTTCTGGGACTCATCATAACTCTCCGCCTGATTGTGGGCGGATTCTCCTATTCAAATCGAGAAAAATTTTAAGGAGAGACAATAACAACATCAGCCCGATTGGGCGGATCATCACCGTAACCGCCCCCAAGGGCTTTGATATCCATGCGCTTGTTATCAATACCATTATCGCTAAGAGCAGTTCGCAACGCCATAGCCCGCGATAAAGAAAGCCGCCGGGCTTTACTGGGATTATTGCCAATCAATTCAGCAAAAGCGAGAACCTGCAGCCGCATTCCTGGAGATTTTTCAAGTCTTTCAGCAATGTCACCAACAATCTGAAGAGCATCATCATCCAGAGAAGCCGATCCCGGCCTGAAAAAAATTGAGATTGTATCCTCAAGAAACCTATTTTCAGAAGCCGCGGGTGGCGCATCTGGAGGCAATGCAGCAACCTGTTCATCAAATCGGTCGCCGATAAGATCCACAGGCTCACCATTATCCGAGTCAGAAGCTATAGAGTCCGATGCCAAAAGAGAATCCGAAACCGAATCAATGGCTGCAATCTCATCTTGACTGACAACCGCCTGTATCTCGTCTTCGGGCGCACTCACCCGGAAAGAACGATCCATATCTAAATCAGGCGGTGGGGGAACAGTGATTTCTAAACCATGACTCCCTAAATCATTGTCCTCATCAGTGGTCTCAATATCATCAGTAAAATCAGCCTCAGCAATATCCAAACCCGATAGATCAGGATTCATCTGAGTCGAGGGTGTTTCTAACGAAGCCATCATCTGAGATGGCGGAGCAACATTCTCTTGCCCTCTCTTTTCCAGAGCGGGACCATCCTCAGCCACCTCAAGAGCGGGACCATCCTCAGCCACTTCCAGAGCGGGACCATCCTCAGCCACCTCCAAAGCGGGACCATCCTCAGCCACTTCCAGAGCGGGAATATCCTCAGCCACTTCCAGAGCGGGGCCATCCTCAGCCACCTCCAAAGCGGGACCATCCTCAGCCACTTCCAGAGCGGGACCATCCTCAGCCACTCCCAAAGCGGGACCATCCTCAGCCACTCCCAAAGCGGGACCATCCTCAGCCACCTCAAGAGCAGAGGTGTCCTTGATTATTGTTGAGGATAGATCATTTCTCTCCACCTCGGAGTCGGCAATCCATATGGTTTGATTGGACACACCCAACTGAGAACCCAATCTGGGCATAGCTGGACTTCTATCCAATGATGCACCAGCATCCGATACGGAACCAGAAAATAGGTTTTTTTCGCCCTCGGCCGCCTCAGCTCTGGCCACATTGGTTGGAGGTTGGGAATTCCGCAGGCGCACAATTAAAGGAGGCTTTACTGTTTCCTCTCTTGCCGTTTTCTCCAAGAAAGGCAACCCAGAACCAACGCCGTAAATCAGGCGCTCATTGATTTCAACGCTGGGCTTACCATCACCGCCGATGATCACGGGGCGCGCTTGGGCAACTGTTGCCAGAGTGACCATATAAAACGCGACATAAAATGCGACAACACCCAATGCCACAGCCCCAGACGTCGCAGCCCCAGATGTCGCAATTTTACATATGGATGCGAGCAGAGGACTCCGACCATGAGAGTTTTTCTTTTTGGCGATCATTTTTTTCTTTTGATAGCCACTTTTTTCCTTGGAAATCATCGTTTAAGTATTGGTCATATTGGCAATTATTATCTTTGAGTATTTTACTCAGTCGTATTCTTCTGAAAAGAAACAATAAAAGAAACAATAAACGTATAAAAATAAATAACGCGACTCAAAAACATGAAAGCACTTAAAAAGTCTGGTTTTTCGCAAGAATTTTCTGCGACAACATTGACTTCTGTATATACTAAGACTTCTGTATATACTAAGACTTCTGTATATACTAATTTTTTAAAAAAATGTAAAAACAAAAAGAACTCTCAAAAAAGAGTGCGCTGTATTCTTAAAAACGAAAAAGCGATAATATCACTAATAAGTGTTATTTGAAATGAGTATCAATTTTCTAAACATAGACCAATCTGTTATGCACAATAAAATATGCACAGTAAAAAAATATGCACAGTAAAAACCCACAAAAAGATCAAGAAGAGAAATCCAAAAAAATAGTAAATATGTCAATAAAAAAATTGTTATATGTTTAGTCGACCACAAATCAAAAAAAATTGCAATAATATAGAACAGAAACTAGCCACTCTTATTCAAGTAAATATCAGTATGTATTTTAGTAACCTTTGGTCGGTAACAGAAGTTTTACGATAGAGTCATGTAAAATTTCATTGCTTGCAAGAATATCGCCGCTACGTAAAAAAGATTGTCTGCGTTCAAAATCACACATCATACCACCCGCCTCATGGAGAATAAGTGTGCCAGCCGCGATATCGCAAAGCTGCAAACCGGCTTCCCAAAAACCCTCATAACGTCCAGCAGCCACATAGACCAAATCCAATGACGCTGAACCCAGTTGACGTAACCCAGCGCAATTTTCCCTGACCGCTTCAAGCATGCTGGGATAAGCAGGGGGGTGTTTCTTGCCAGGGCGTTCCCTGGTAAAACAAGGAATGCCCGTTGCCAGAATAGCCTCATGAAGATGGCGCCGGGCCGAAACACGCAAGCGTTTATCATTGAGGAATGCGCCTTTTCCCTCTTCAGCCATAAAGAGTTCGTTACGTATTGGATCAAACACCAATCCAGCAATGATTTTACCATCACACTCATGGGCAACAGATAGAGAAAAATGCGGAATACCGTGAAGAAAATTCAAGGTTCCATCAAGAGGATCAACAATCCAGAGGTTTTCACCATCGCCCGGCGTTTCGCCACTCTCTTCCATCAAGAAACCAAAACCGGGCCGGGCCCGACTCAACTCTTCACGCAAAATGGCTTCAGCTTTCAAACCGGCATGAGAGACAAAATCAGCCGGCCCTTTAAGAGATGCCTGTAATTGCTCAACCTCACCAAAATCACGTAACAAACCGCCAGACGCCTTACGGGCCGCCTTCACCATAACATGAATAATCGGCGAATGGGGAGCCATCCGGTCACCCGCGGTTAATCTTTGGCACGTTCGGCGTAGCTGCCATCAACAGTGTTCACCACGATCCTTGTCCCGGCTTCAATATGCGGTGGAACCAAAATTTTTCGTCCATTTTCTAGAATGGCCGGCTTATAAGAAGAAGAAGCCGTCTGACCCTTGACCACAGCATCGGCCTCAACAACCGTCATCGTCACCATAGCGGGCAATCGCGCCGCAACTGCTTGACCATCAATGAAATCAATCACCACCTCCATCCCGTCTTGGAGAAAATCAGCTTGGTCAGCCAAAAGTTCACGGTTCAATGTCGATTGCTCATAGGTTTCAACATCCATAAATGTATAGATCTCCCCCTCAGAAAAAAGGAAAGAACACGCACGCTCTTCAACATGCATACGTTCGACTGATTCTTGAGTGCGCCAGCGTTCATTGGTCTTCAGCCCCGTTTTAAGGTCACGCATATCGACTTGAATAAAGGCGCCCCCTTTACCCGGCTGCAAGATGTTAATCTTGAGGACAACGAATTGTTTACCCTGGTGCTGAATAACATTGCCAGGGCGAATTTGGTTGGCATTGATTTTCACGATTCTTCCCCCATCCGACCGATACAATACACAGGCGATGCGGATTACGAACAAGATTCCGGATCAACTGGTATCGGGAGGATAACGATGATGCCTGCCCTTGTAATCCAGGATGGACCAGGATTCAACGCCATTTCTCCGCCCACGCCACACATGGACGGGGCCAATCGGCACCTTGCCATAACCACCGGGAATGTCCAGGACATAAGTCGGTTGACACAGGCCGGAGACACGGCCACGCAATCGACGCATCAAATTCTGGCCCTGAGCAATTCCAACCCGGAAATGAGCGGTCCCTGGAGCATGATCCAAATGATGGAGATAATAAGGCTTGATCCGATTGCGCACCATAGCCCGGAATAAAGACTCAAGAATGTCCGGACTATCATTGACGCCTTTCAGGAGAACCGATTGACCAAGCAAGGGAAGCCCAGCATCAGCCAACCGGTCACAAGCACGACGCGCTTGTATGTCCAATTCATCCGGATGGTTGGCATGAATGGCGATATAAACCGGCCCGTTGCGTCTTTTGAGCGCATTGATGACCGGTCTGGTGATCCGCGTTGGTTCAGCAACCGGAACCCGGCTATGGAGACGGATAACCGCCACATGGGCCATCGCATCCAGTGCCGCGATGATCATCCCAAGGCGGCGCGGACTGAGCATCAAAGGATCACCGCCGGTGAGGATGACCTCCCAAATTGCGCGATGATTACGGATATAAGATAAGGCCGCGGCCAGCTCTTTGGGGTTAAGCGTATCCTGGCCCGGGCCGACAAATGCCCGGCGAAAACAAAAGCGACAATAAACCGGACATACTTGAATCGCTTTCAGCAAGACCCGATCCGGATAACGGTGGACAATCCCTTTTATCGGCGACCATGGGCGATCACCAATCGGATCATCCTGCTCGAAAGAACCAACAATCCGCTCGCGCCATGAGGGCACATATTGACGGGCCAATGGACCCCGACCCCCGGCAGCAGCAATACGTTGGCCCAGTCCTGTCGGCAAGCGAAGGGCATAACGCTGGCCAATATCATTGAGACTCGCGGCATTCCGGCGGCTGATAATGCGTTGTTCGGCTAAGTCTTCAAGACTGCAAAGCGGTCGTTTATGAATGTCAGGAGTATGCTTCATAGTTTTCCCACACGCCTCCAACAAACCCGCTCACATGGTTTGTCCATATGGTTTATAGTCTGGTATTGGCGGCTTGATCTGGTCGTCAATCAATCAAAATATCCAAACATCTCGCAAAGAAGAAAGCACCGTCTATGGGCACGGATCATTACGGCAGCAGACCCCTTCATAATTCTGGGTACCCCCATGACGATGCCGAGCAACGTCATAACCTGATTTTGAGAGGAAAACTACGCTCCTGCGTGCGGGACTGGTTTACCAATCAGAATTTTATTGAGGTTGAAACACCCAATCTACAAATCAGCCCAGGTTGGGAGGCCCATCTTCAACCCTTCTCAACCATCATGAAAACCGGTGATAGAAAAATCAAACGTTATCTGCGCACATCACCAGAAATAGCCATGAAAAAGCTGCTGGCGGCGGGCTGGACTCGCATTTACCAACTCGGCCAAGCCTATCGCAATGGCGAAGTGTCTCCTCTACATCAGCCGGAATTCACCATTCTGGAATGGTATCGAACCAATCAATCCAACCCTCTTGAATCGATGATCAATGATTGCCGGTCCCTGATCTGTGCTTGTGCCACACCTGACCATGACAAGATCATCCGTCACGATCATTCTTGCGCCCTCACCGATCCCTGGCGGCAACGTACGGTTGCTGAAGTTTTCAAAACCGATGCCGGGATTGATCTTCTGGCCAGCTTATCGGATCAAGGGGTTGGAGACCGCGACCATCTGGCCGAACAAGCAACAGCGACCGGTGTTTGCGTTGCCCAAGACGATGGGTGGGATGATATTTTCCACAAAATTTTTTATGCCCATCTGCAGCCCCATCTTGGGGTCCATCAACCCGATATCCTCACCGGTTATCCGGCTCCATTGGCCGCCTTGGCCGCCTTATCACCCGATGACCCGCGACAATCACAACGTTTTGAGATTTTCATTCATGGTATTGAATTGGCCAATGGCTGTGTTGAATTGCAAGACCCACGCGAACATCACCGGCGCTATCAGTATGAGCAGTCCATAAAACGACACCGCTACGGACAAACAGTCCCCAAGGATGCGGATTTTATCAAGGCTATTGAGAACGTCTTGCCGCCATGTGCTGGGGTTGCGCTGGGCTTTGATCGTTTGGTCATGCTTTTTGCCGGTGCTGAGGATATTCGTGACGTCCTCTGGGAGGCACTGGCTTAAGCCGTTCATTGACCGTTGCCTGCTTGATCAATCATTGTTGCAAGGCTTGATCAATGCTGTCGACGAACCCCCTTACCGCCGTTACAGGACCACGCGCGTGATCCCAAATCGCGCTGATAGCACAGAGATAATCGGCCCCGGCTTGGATTAAAGATTGGGCATTTTCAGCCGTGATACCGCCGATTGCAGCGGCCGGAAGCGTGCTCCAACGCTTCCATTCTTGCAAGATGGTTGGGGATGGATTGGCGCGCGCACGGGGCTTGGAACGGCTGGGGAAGAATGCCCCAAAAGCCACATAATCAGCCCCATCAGCTTCCGCTTGTCGGGCCTTGGACACCGCATCATAACAACTCACACCGATGATTTTTTCCGGTCCCAAAACGGCCCGGGCGTGCTGATAAGAACCATCCTCAACCCCGATATGGGCACCATCACAGGCCCATTCAGCCGCCAGCCGCGGATCATCATTCATAATCAAGGGCAATCGGTAATGGGCACAAACCGGCTTTAAGGCAGCAACAGCCAAAGAGAGAGCCTCTTCAACCGCAGCCGGTGAAGAATCGGTACGCGCATTCTTGATACGTATTTGCAAGAAGGCGATATCATCAACGAAATTCTGCAAAACCGTTGCCAAAAGGTCGGCAAAAGCCATCGGTTCAGGGATAGAGGGCGGGGTAATCAGATAGAGTTGGGGACGCCGTGATCCGGTGTTCGGGCGCGCTTTGTGCGGCTGGTCTTGGTCGGCCCGATACCGAGGATGCTGGGCAATCCAATCACAACAAGCCGCCTTGGCATCATCGCTGAATTGCAGATCTAGGGCTGGGCCTCTGGGTTCAAAGAGCACCACCCCATGATCAGCAGCAATCTTGGTGATCTTTTCCCGAACCGGTTCTTGACCAACCAAGCGAAGCATTTTGACCCCAGCGCGAATCGCCCCCAAAGCCACCCCCGGCTCAGCACCACAATCAAGAATAAGATCAATCCGGGCCTGTTTTTTTTGACATTCGATATGTGCAACAATTTCCAAAAACCATCCAACCCCGGCATAACCGGCCGCACCCGGGGCGGTGATCAACCCAATAGGCTGACCAGATTTTTCCGCCGCCGCCAAGCCAGCCAAGGCATCGGCAAGACTGTGAAAAATGATTAAAGCATGCTTTCCCGAAGCATCCTGCTGATCGGTTCTTGGTTGCTGAGAAAAATCTTGGTTACGTGGACCCATTGGCTAAGGTGTTGGCAGACGCCCCATCGCTGCTGCTGTATCCAACATACGGTTGGAAAATCCCCATTCGTTATCATACCAAGAAACAACACGGCAAAAACGAGCGCCAAGAACCTGGGTTTGGGTGGCATCGAAAATGGAGCTGGCTGGATGATGATTGAAATCAATCGAAACCAGGGGCTGTTCATTGACCACAACCACACCACGCAACGACCCTTGAGTCGCCGCATGGATCGCCTGATTGATCTGGGTGCGGTCGGTATCTTTGGCC
Organism: Alphaproteobacteria bacterium; assembly: GCA_963923945.1. GTDB lineage: Bacteria > Pseudomonadota > Alphaproteobacteria. The sequence goes on along the minus strand of OZ000551.1, from coordinate 2,015,780 downwards.
GATGTGAACGTAAAATCAACCAGAGAAACATTGGGTGTTGGCACCCGCATCGCGCAACCATCAATTTTACCAACCATTTGGGGTAAAACCAAACCCACCGCTTTGGCCGCTCCAGTCGAGGTGGGGATGATGGATTGGGCTGCCGCGCGCGCGCGGCGTAAATCTTTATGCATGCTGTCTACGGTTTTTTGGTCCCCGGTATAAGCGTGAATTGTGGTCATATAGCCATATTCAATCCCCAAAGATTGATCCAAGACAGCCACAATCGGAGCCAGGCAGTTGGTGGTACAAGACGCATTCGAGACAATCCGGTGAGCGGGACGCAAATCGTCATGATTAACCCCGTAAACTACGGTTATATCCGGATTTTGGCCAGGGGCTGAGATGAGAACCCGCCCAGCCCCGGCCCGCAGATGGGCCGATGCTTGATCATAAGCAGTAAAACGGCCCGTACATTCCAAAGCGATATCAACGCCTAAGCTCTCCCAAGGCAGACCGGCCGGATCCGGTTCAGCACAAACGGCAATCGGGCCGCGCGCGGTGTCGATAACGTCCGCTTCGGCTTCAACCTCTGAAGCCAAAACACCATGAACCGTATCATATTTTAACAGATGCGCGTGGGTCTCCACAGATCCAAATCATTGATCGCCACCAATTCGATATCATCGCGCCCGGTTTCCAACCAAGCACGCAAAACCAACCGCCCGATGCGGCCAAACCCGTTAATTGCGATTCGCGTCGCCATGACTGTAACAATCCTCCATCAATCGTGCTTATATCCTTCGACTCGCCATGCCAAAATAATGTCCCGACGGCAAACCAATCAATACAACCATGCAATACAGTAATGCCGCCATCGCTTGGCCTCGTCAATATACACGGGCTATCTCTCAATCCAATTTATCCTTATAAGAAACATTCTTTATAAGAAAGGCTCCTTTGATCTCAGTTTTGTTTCCATGCTGGAAAAAAAAGTCATTGCTGTAACCGGTTGGATCACCCGGATCAATCAATCCATCGGCCGGGTTGTTTCCTGGTTGACTCTGGTCATGGTTGGGGTGGTTTGTGCGGTTGTTCTGCTGCGATATGGTTTTTCGGTCGGTTGGGTATGGCTCCAGGAAAGCTATGTCTGGATGCATGGTCTTGTCTTCATGCTCTCGATGAGCGCAACCTTAGAGCAGGATGAACATGTACGGGTCGATATCTTTTATCGGGCCGCCACCGCCCATCAACGGGCCTGGATCAATATGGGCGGGGTGGTTTTTTTCCTCTGGCCTTTGACAATCGTTTTATTGGTTCTCTCTTGGCCTTATGCTCTCGATTCCTGGATGCGGCTGGAATTCTCCCGTGAGGCCGGTGGCTTGCCCGGCTTATTTTTACTCAAAACCATCATACCAGTAACCTGTATCTTGGTTTTTCTTCAAGGATTGGTCATGATTTCTCATGCTGTTTTGACTCTCAAGAATCGCGACCAAGCCCCTAAAAACCAGCCGACCGGTGCGCTCTGACATAATTTTTGATCTGACGGTCCCCTTAATATCCTCTTTCTAATATTTTTTATGTCGCTTCCTGAAATTCTCTGTGTGGCCATGTCGCTGTCTTTATGTGCGGCCTTGCTCTTGGGCTTCCCGGTTGCCTTTACTTTGGCTGGGGTGGCATTACTTTTTGCCGGGTTGGGATCATTGATGGGTGCTTTTGATCTGGCTCTTTTGGGGGGGCTGCCGTCGCGGGTTTTTGGGATCATGACCAATGAAGTTTTGGTGGCGGTGCCGTTATTCGTCTTTATGGGGGTGGCTCTGGAACGTTCGCAACTGGCCGAACGCTTGCTTGCCGGGATCGGGGGTCTGTTTGGCTCCATGCGCAACGGCTTGAGTATCGCTGTGGTCATGGTCGGGATGCTCATGGCTGCTTCAACCGGTATTGTCGGGGCGACTGTTGTCACGATGGGGTTGTTAAGCCTGCCGACCATGCTCAAAGCCGGCTATGACCCCAAGCGGGCCACTGGGACCATCTGTGCTGCGGGAACGTTGGGCCAAATTATCCCACCTTCTATTGTCTTGATCCTGCTTGCCGACGTCTTGCAAGGTGCCAATATTCAAGCCCAGCTGGCCCGGGGCAATTTTGCTCCCGATTCGGTTTCGGTACTTGATCTTTTTGCTGGGGCATTTCTCCCTGGTTTGTTGCTGGTGGCTTTTTATCTGTTTTGGCAATTCTGGGTTGCTTGGCGGCATCCGGATTCCTGCCCGCCCTTATCGGGAAAGCGTCACTGGAGGGCGGTTACCCGTGATATCCTGCCGCTGGTGGTGTTGATTGTCGCTGTGCTTGGCTCGATTGTAACCGGGGTAGCAACCCCCACCGAGTCAGCAGCCGTTGGGGCGGCTGGAGCCATCGGGCTGGCCGGTTGGCATGGGCAGCTCACCGTGACCATCTTGCGCCAGATCATGGAAAAAACAGCGCGCATCAGTGCGATGATTTTTACCATTTTGATTGGCGCTTCGGTTTTTTCTTTGGTTTTCCGGGGTCTGGAAGGGGATCAGCTGGTGGCTTCTGCCCTGGGAGATCTGCCTGGTGGTCGCATGACCGCAATGATGATCTTGATGGTGGGGATTTTCTTGCTCGGTTTTATTCTCGATTTTATTGAGATTATTTTTGTTGTGGTGCCTATTTTGGGGCCGGTTCTTTTGGGAATGGGTTTTGACCCGGTGTGGTTTGGGGTAATGATTGCCCTTAACCTTCAGACCAGCTTTCTTACTCCACCCTTTGGTTTTGCCCTTTTCTATCTGCGTGGGGTGGCTCCACCATCGGTGAGGACTCGTGATATTTATCGCGGGGCCATTCCTTTTATCATTCTGCAGATTATTGTTTTGGGTTTGCTGGCTCTCTTTCCGTCTCTGGCCACTTGGCTCCCCAGAGCACTGTTCTAAATCATGTCCAATCGTCTCAACAGGCGGCACCGCAAGGGATGTTTGCAATCAACCGCCGCGCCTCAGGAAAATATGAGGCATGAACCGATTCCGCCAACCGCAGCAATCCCTCAATGAATTTTTGGATATTTCCCCGAATCGTATCTTCGTTGGCGCCCTGGAGACGTTCGGTCCCGATAAATGCTTCCCCGAAAGATGCGGTGAATGACGCTCAAATGAGATCATCGAAGACGGCTCTTTGGGTCAATTTTTCAACAATCTTATCATGCACAGAACACATCACCGTCATATCAAAACCAAGGCTTGGTTGCTGCATATTGCGAGATTCTGTAATAATCTCATAATGGAGTCTCTTTTTTGGCGGCCGGGAACCAAAGACTTCGGCGATGGATAATCCCCATGCCTGACGAAAGCTGCTGCTGCTGACCTGGGGCATCCGGTATGCAGGGTTTTCTTTACTGCCATCAACCCTGGCGACAACCAATTTGTTCATGAAAGGCGAATCTTGGGCTTTGCTAAGATCAAAGATGCCAAATGTGACCATGTGTTCGAATCACGCCGACCCAGCACGTACAAAAATACCCGAACCATCGCCATGACTAAAGGCAACCGCATACCCTGGCAGATTACCAAAAACATACCGTCATGAGACCAATCCATCTTCAACCACTGGGTTGCCTCAAAAATCTCCCCATAATCATTCTGATGGCAACACCTCTGGCAGAACTTCTTCTGGTGGCAATTCTTGTTGCGATGGCTCCTCTTGTTGCGATGGCTCCTCTTGCCCTGGTTCTTCTCGCTGTGGCTCTTCTAATAGCGATTCTTCAGGAGTATTGTGCAAAATATCAAGAGAGGGGTCATTTTCTTCTAAATCACTTGCTGCTGTATAATTGTCTTGGTCTTTTTCTCTTTGTTCGATCCAGGTATCTCTGAGCAAAACCACCGAAATACGCCGGTTGATGGGCGCAGTGGGGTCCTCAATATCAAGAGGATCATTAGAGCCACGTCCCGATACCCGATAAATCCGCTCCGGCTTGAGACCACCACGTATCATCGCCCGACGGCTGGAATTGGCTCGGTCGGTCGATAAGTCCCAATTATCATAACCAAAGCGCCGGAAACGCGCAGCATCCGTATGACCGGTAATGGCCACCCGATTGTCCAAAGAATTTAATATCCGAATCACTTGCGTGGTTAATATCGCACCTTCATCGGTCATGGTGGCAATGCCGCGTTTATACATTGGCGTCCCTTCGCGATCAACAATCTGTATACGTAACCCTTCTGGAGTCTGATCAATCAGCAAATTATCCGCTAGATCTGCTAATTCGGGATCATTTTCCATCGCTTTGCGCAGATCTTGCTCAGCTTGTTCTAATTGACGACTTTCTCTCGCCTCTAGCTCCTCCTGGGTACTCTCTGAGTCAGTGGGGGCATCAAGGGCGACTTCCGATTCTGGCCCTTCGTCTTCTTGTTGCGTCTCCTCAGGGAAGACAACCGTCACCCCGATTGCTGATTTATCCTCAATCAAGAATCCTTCGCTGGTGATGGTTCGGCCACTGAAAACCCCCTCACCGCCAGAAGTCGATTGAATGGCGCCAGGGGTCGGTGAAAAATAATCAGCAATACCGCGTTTTTGCTCTTCAGTGGTGGCGTTCAATAACCATAACAAGAGAAAAAATGCCATCATTGCGGTGACAAAATCAGCATAAGCAACCTTCCAAGCGCCGCCGTGGTGGCCACCATGGCCGCCTTTCTTGACTTTCTTGATGACAACATTGCCCTCACCGCTTTCAGACATTAGCCTTCACCCCTGTCTCTAAGAGGGAAGCTCATTCATCGCTTCCTCAACTTCGTGGAAGCTGGGGCGCACATCGGTCGGAACCGATTTTCGGGCAAATTCTATCGCCACCTGGGGGGCATATCCTTGCGCATAAGCAATCAGACCAGCTTTGATACATTCGAAATATTTATGATTTTTTGATTGAATATTCTTTATCGCTGATGCGGTCGGGCCGACAAATCCATAGGCTAAAAAAACACCCAAAAATGTGCCAGCCAAAGCCGCACCAATCGATTTACCCAAAATTTCCGGTGGTTCGGCAATCAAGGCCATGGTGTGGATCACCCCCATCACTGCAGCCACAATACCCAAAGCCGGTAAACCGTCGGCCATTGTCTGTACTGAACCGGCAAGAGACTCATCTTCTTCGTGGTGAACCTGTAATTCTTTATCAATCAAATCCTCCAGCTCATGAGGATTTTCAGTTCCTAATGTAAACAATCTCAAATAATCGCATAAAAATTCGACGGCATGATGATCTTTACTAAAGCCAGGAAATTGATTGAAAAGGTCACTTTCTTGCGGGTTTTCAACATGGGTTTCCAAAGCCAGCATCCCCTTTGATTTAGCCAGCTTGAAAATCGTGAACATCAAACCAAGAAGCTCAATATAACGGTCTTTCTTATAGGGCGAGCCTTTGAGCAATAAGACCGGCAACAGCAGCGACTTTTTGATCACGGTGAAAGTATTGCCGATGATAAAGGCGCCAATGGCCGCACCAACAATGATCACCACCTCAAAAGGCTGCCACAACATAATCAGATGGCCTCCAGCAGCTGCATAACCGCCAAAGACACAAGCCAAAACAAACAGGGAGCCGAAAATGACAAGCATGGGACAATGCCTGATGAGATAATGCCAATAAACCAAGAAGAAAGAAAATATTGATGAATAGAGGAAAAACAATAGCCAAGAAAAAAGGCCCTATCATAGGATACTATTCATATCTCTCTATAAAACAGTCGTGATTTCTTATAAAAACAAATCATATTCCATCGATATAAATCATTATAATGTTTGCCTTTAGTTTAAGATTCTTATCCTAGGGTATCGTTAACACAATCTGCAAATCCGCGACATTGGTTCCGGTTGCACCGGTCACCAGGAGCGCATCAACCGCTTTCAAGGCTGTATAAGAATCGTTGTTCTCCAAAGCGGCCCGGGGATCAATCCCGGCCCGCCGTATATCGCGGACAGTCCAGGGGTCAACGATTCCCCCCGCAGCATCAGTGGGTCCATCACGGCCATCGGTCCCGCCAGAAAGAAACAACCAACGTTCAGGTAAATGGTTTTCTTCGGCAGCCAAAGCAAAGGCCAAAGCACATTCTTGATTGCGGCCACCTCGCCCCGATCCGGTGAGGGTAACCGTTGTTTCACCGCCTGCACTCATCGCCAGAGATGAGGAAAACGATTGTTTAGCCATATCTAAGACCCATTTTTGCGCCTCTTTGCGGGCCTCACCTTTTAGGTGATTACTGCGCCGCTCCAGATGATAGCCCTGGTCACATACGGCTTTTTCCATTGCCTTTAAACTGACTGTATTGCCGCCAATCAAAGTCGCCTCAGCGTTCTCAAATGCCGGATCCCCCGGCTTGGGTGTTTCGGCAACCCGACCGACAATACCGTCTTCAATCCGTTTTTGCACCGTATGGGGCACATCCTTCCAAGCACCGCATTGGCATAAAATATCTCGGCTCTGGGCAAAAGTTGTCGGATCAGGAACCGTCGGACCACTGGCGACCGCACTCAAATCATCACCCAGAACATCGGATAAGATGAGCGCGTGCAAAGCGGCCGGGGCGGCAGAACGGGCCAAAAGCCCGCCTTTAATCGATGATAAATGCTTGCGTACTGTGTTCATCTGATTGATATCAGCACCACAAGCCAACAAAGCGGCTGTTGTTTTGATTTTACTCTCCAGGTCAAGACCGGGGGCGGGAGCAGGGATCAAGGCCGAACCACCGCCGGAAATCAAAACCAGAAAAAGATCGTCAGCCGTTGCATTTTCGGCGGCGGTTAAAATCAATTGTGCGGCCCGCACACCATTGGCATCCGGTAAAGGATGACCGGCAGCAATGGTCTCAAACCCCTGGATAGGACGGAAATTTTCATAATTGGTCACCGCAATTCCGGGTTGGGTGATCAAACTTTGCGGAATTATTGCAGCGGCGGCCTCAGCCATGCTGGAAGCTGCTTTACCAAAAGCAACCAGTCGAACCCTAAGCTGATCGGCCATGCGTTTCGATCCATCGGCCCGCCGCACCCAAAGCCGCCCCTCTTCAACACTAAATGCTGTTCTGACGGCTTGTTTGGGATCAGCCGCCGCAACCCCGGCGGCAAAGGCCGCTTTTGCTTGCCGACACAGACACCGCACCCAATCGGGACGCGCTGAATCGCTTTGAATTGTCATGGCGAACCTGAGAAGGGTTCAAGCCACCCGGTCTGGTGGTTCCTTGCCATCAAAAAATGCCTGGACATTATCAACCACCCGAAACCCCATCGCCGCACGGGTTTCCTCGGTTGCGCTACCCAGATGCGGCAGAAGAACCACATTTTCCATTTCCAATAGAGGGGCCGACACCCGGGGTTCTTCCTCATAAACATCCAGTCCGGCCCCGGCGATGACTTTGGTCCGCAGCGCTTCGATCAATGCCGCTTCATTGACCACATCACCACGGGCCGTATTGATCAAAAATGCGCCCGGCTTCATCGCTGCGAAGCGCTCACTATTCATCAGATGCCGGGTTTGCGGGGTTGAAGGACAATGCAAAGAAACAAAATCAGCCTCCTGCAAGACCGCCTCAACACTGGAGCGCTGCTCACCACCCACCGCTTTGACTTCAGCCAATGCCGCATCATTCAAATACGGATCATGATACATAATGCGCATTCCAAAACCATGATGGGCCTTATGGGCCACCGCCCGGGCGATACGTCCCATACCAATAATCCCGAGAGTCTTACCGGTGACCTTGGTTCCCATCATATGGGTCGGGCGCCAACCGCTCCACTCCCCCTGCCGCAGATGGCGCTCACCCTCACCACCACGCCGGGCGACCGCCAACAACAACAGCATGGCGATATCGGCCGTACAATCGGTCAAAACCTCCGGCGTATTGGTCACAATAATCGCCTGTTGTTTGGCCGCTTCAATGTCAATATTATTAAAGCCGACCCCAAAATTACCAATGATTTTAGCCCTGCGGCCTTGGGTCCCAATCACTGCTGTACTGATTTTATCGGTCACTGTCGGCATCAAAGCATCAGCCGAAACCATGGCTTCTTGGAGCTCATTTTCAGTCATGGGTGCATCGGATTCATTAAGACGGGCATCAAACACATCTTGAATACGCGACTCAACTGCGGCTGGCCAACGCCGGGTTACAATGACTTTGGGTTTTGCCATGGTCAGTTTCTCTAAATGGGCCGTCTTTCTAGAGAGCTTGGCGCCAATATTCACCAGCAGCGGCCAAACCACTGCCCGGGGTCACATCAATACCGCAGTCGCGCATCGCCATTTCTGAACCAGCAATCGCCGAAGCGGCTTGCAATTCATTAAGATCACCCAGATGGCCAATCCGAAAGACCCGGCCAGCAACATCCATCAAGCCAGCCCCCAGAGACATGTGATATTTCTCAAAAGCCGTTGAAATCACCGCCCGGGCATCCGCATCTTCCGGGACCACAATGGCGGTTACGGTATCCGATTCCCATTTTGGTTCCTGAGCACAAAGCTTGAGGCCCCAGCCATCCTTGACCGCCCGCCTTACCCCTTCAGCAATGCGATGATGACGGGCAAAAACATTCTCCAGCCCTTCATCAAACAACATCTGGCAAGCGACTTTCAAAGCACGCAGCATGGGAACTTGCGGTGTATAGGGGAAATAGCCGTCCTTATTGGTTTTGGCCATATCTTCCCAAGAATAATAACAGCGGGCCATCTTCGCTGATTGATGGGCCTCCAAGGCTTTAGGGCTGGCGCAGAGAATACCCATGCCCGCCGGCAGCATGAAACCTTTTTGCGAGCCGGCAATCGCCACATCAACACCCCATTCGCTCATCCGGAAATCAAGGCTGGCAATCGAACTCACCCCATCAACGAATAAGAGGGCCGGATGATTGTTGGCATCAATGGCTTTACGGACCGCAGCAACATCCGAAGTCACACCAGTAGCGGTCTCGTTATGGGTAACACAGACCGCCTTGTAAGCATGGGCGGTATCTTTGGAGAGAATCTCGGCAACCATCTCTGGCGGCGTACCGGTCCCCCAGTCGCGTTCAATCATCGTCACATCAAGATTCCAACGCCGCATCATATCGGCCCAGAGATGACTGAATGTACCAAAACGGAAGATCAAAACTTTGTCACCGGGCGATAAGGTATTTTGAATTCCCGACTCCCAGGCCCCGGTCCCTGATCCAGGATAAATAAAGACCTGGCCATCATCGGATTTGAAGACTTTTTTCACCATCTCATAAAGAGGAATGGTCAATTCAGGAAGATCGGGATTGCGCTGATCTTCTGTTGAAATATGAATAGCATTCAAGACCGCCTCAGGAATATGGGTTGGACCCGGAATAAATGTATGCATACGGCCGACATGTTTGCGTGGCATAAAATCCCCTCTTTACGAATTTTTTGATGTACGAATTTCTTGGTGTATACGGTTGGTGAATGTCTCAGTTAACAGATTGATTGTTGAAGAGCCAACTGACCACATTCAATTGGTCATATTTGCAATTGGTCATATTTGATCTTGCTCACACTTAATCCATGAGTGACGTACTGGAACAATGGACGAAAATCAATCCAATATTCTTTTCGAGATACGACAGAGGCGCTGTTTTTAATTTCTTTGACCAATACCGATATTTGATTCCTATGATCAACCCGGATACCAAGGATACCGAATCGACTCAATCCGCTGTGGTTGCTGATGATGATTGCGGCAGTAATGTCAAAATTTTAGCTTTCGGGTTATCCTGCTCATGGTCGGAAACCATGAGATAGTCACCATCACGCCACAGCCGGACCATATCATGACTATGGGGTGAAAAAATATTCCCCGATTGACCCGGCACGGCAATAAAGAGGGAGGACCAAGGATCCCCCAGATCATAGATTGCTTTCATCCCGGCCCCGTAAAGATGCTGGAATTGGGTCAACCCAGCTTTCAATGAAAATTGGGCACCAATCGCTGTACCTCCTTGATTGATCGTATAATCTCCCCCGTCGGTTTCAATCACCGCGCCTTTCAGCACCCCTAAAAACGGGATATGTTCGGTCAGCCGATTAAGAAAAGATGCCTGATGAGTGTTGCCCCAGCGCCAAGCGGCCGGGTCATCACCATAGGCGTCAGCCAAAGCCTCCAGAGCCGCATTGAGACTGGCGGTCAAAAGCATCTGGCATAACGGCGAGTCGGGTTTCTCCAGCCCTTGCGCCGACTCCTCAATCGGTGCCGGTTTCTCTAATCGGCAAAATCGGGTTTTCCCCTCTAAGGCCGCCTTAATGAGAACAGGTTGGGGCCGTGAAAAAACCGCAAACAAATCACCCAGAGGTTCTTGCATCAACTGCTGCTGGAAAAACCGCAACCAAGTCTTAAAGATCAACGGCGCGCTGGATTGTCGATCCATACTGCCGTCCCAGGCCTGAAGTTCCTGCAAAGCGGCCTGTATTGACTGGTCGGCTTGATCACCCATGACTGTCAGCATCAGCGGCAATAAATCAACGGCCATCGGTGAAACCACATTATTTTGTAAAGCGATCATCCCTTCGATTGAAGCACCATCCCCGGCCGCCAGGCGCTGGTGAATATAGTCGGCCCGATAAAGACCGCGCCAACGGGATGTCAAAAGATGCGGATAATCCTCAGTAATAATTTTATGGTTGGCGGTGGCAATCACCCCTTCTGGGGGATCAAAAAGATGCGGCAATTCCTCAAAAGGAATGAGCGAAACCCAATCATAGTCGCCGCTCCAGCCCGGTACCGGGGCAGAGCCATCCCCCGATTTGCGTACCGGGACCCGTCCGGCGGCATAAAATCCGATATGACCGGCCCGATCCGCATAGATGACATTCTGATGCGGGGCGTGAAAATCAGCCATCGCCTCGACAAAATCCGACCAATCGGCAGCTTTGTTCAGGCGGTAAATGGCTTGGGCCAGCAGCACATCATCCCGCAATGCCGTATCAGCCAGGGCCAGGACATGCCCCTCCTCCAAGACCGCGTTATCCAAAGCAAGATCCGACATAATCGGCCCGTGGCGGCTGGCCCGGGCAACCAATGTCACCGGGGACTCGCCTTTGACTTGAATGGTCTCAACCCGCTCAATGAACGCCTGCGAGCCATCCGGGGTCAGATAGCGGCCCTCATCATCAAGGACCAGACGTTCAATAAAATAATCCTGGGTATCGGAATGGGTGGTGGTATAGCCCCAGGCAATATCCTGATTATGGCCAGCCACCACAAACGGCACTCCGGGCATGGTCCCGCCGGCCACATCATATCCTGGTGCTTGCAGGCGAGAGAGATACCAAACTCCCGGCGTCGATAGCCACAAATGGGGATCATTGGCCAGAAGCGGCAAACCGCTCTTGGTCCGCCATCCGGCCACCACCCAACTGTTGGAAGCGGTGGGCCCATAGCGCCGTTCGGCAACCGGCAGATGATCCCATAATTTGTTGATCAATCGCTGTGCTGTTTGATCAATATCGCCAAGCGGCCGGGATAATGGTCGGGCGGATTGCTCATGCGCACTGTTTATATCATCCTCGCTTTTTGCATCATTCTCACTGCTGTCATCACCGATTCTTGGCATAGCGCCATATGGGGTCAAACCATTACCAGGCCGAGTACTGTGCCGCTCGGCCCGACCTGTCACCCCCTCAATCTGGTCATCCGGGTAAGGGCCGAGAATAAGGTCAACTTCTTGGGGCGACATGATTTTCGATAGCCGCGCTTTGATCAATTCTTCACGGCGATTATTAGACAGCCACATAGCCATCAAGCGGGGTAGGATCAAAGAGTCAGAAGGTTTCCACGGCTCGGGTTCATAGCCCAATAAAACAAACTCCAAGGGCAACGCCCCTTGGCGTGTGGCCAGAAACGCATTCACCCCTTGGGTATAGGCTTCGAGAGCAGCAATGGTTTCCGGTGCCATAAAATTCAAACTGGCCGCAGCCAAGCGGTCAAAACCGATCAAACGGGCCAAACGATCCCGCTCCAGGGCATCAGGACCAAAAATCTCGGCCAGACGTCCCGATCCGGTGCGGCGCATGATATCCATCTGAAACAGGCGATCTTGGGCATGGACAAAACCGAGACCAAAATGCGCCCCGGCCTCACTTTCCGCCTTGATGGTCGGGATACCGTATGAGTCGCGGATCACGGTGACTGACTGATCGAGAAAGGGGACGACAATCTCCCCTTCTTGACGCGGTAGGGAAGTGGACAACCAAGCAACAAAACCACCCAAACCAACCCCCAATACCAGCACCACAAACAATGTGATGCGGATAACCAGCGACCGCCACCAACGTGTACGGGGCGAGGCAGTGGATGATTTTGGGCCGGGCTGTTTTTGACTCATCTGTTTTTGATCAGTCTGTTTCATCGGCTTTTCGATCGCTTTTCTAAAAATATTTTATTCACCAGATGCCTTATGCGATAGCCAGATCGACTCGGCAAGCCTCTTGCGCGCTTCCATTCGAGAGAAAATGTTGGTCTCTGGGAACCGGTTGGGGGGGGTAAACAAAACAATAGCCAGGAATCAGCCCAATCACGGCCAGGGGTTATGCCTTGAAAAACCGGCCACAAGATATTACATATAGAGTTTTTGGGTTCTCCCCGAACTGTATGGATGGCGGTATCAATCCGTGAAAACTTAGGAAGCTTCTTGGTGAAGTTTTTGTGTAAATAGTTTTCGCATGAATATCTAGAGACAGGGAATGGAACATAACCAGTAACGATAACCCACAAATGATCAATCCTTTCCATCACCGAGTCATCAACCGACCGAGTGCTTGGGGGGCTCTTTGCTGGCTGGTTCTGCTGGGCTTGGCTGTACCAGCATGGGCGGGTCCGGCCCCAGAACCCATTGATATCTGTGGCTATGATTCAAAAACCCTTGAAGATTTGCGGGCTCTGGTCGAAGCCAGGGGGCTGGGCAAAACACTGCCGGAATTGGCACCCGCGCTCAGCGATGATCCCGATCAGGTCTTGACCGAATGGGAAAACGATAAAGAAGAAGTCGGTCAGTGGATTCACAACCTAACCAAAATCCCATCCGATTACTCCTATATCCGTTACTTCGTTGATTGCCCACAAGCATTTGGCAATCAGAATATTTGGCATTTCTTTATCCTGGAGAATGAAGAGGAGGTTATTGAGAATATTTATTTCAATCTTTTCTACGACTACGATCAGAATTTTGCACTGCGCAATGAGAAGATCAATGCGGCGCGCTATCTCTCCCAAAAGGGGGTCGTCTCAGCGGTGGCCAGCCTCATGGAGGCCCATTCTTACAGCCGTGAACAGATCCGCCAAGAAATGATCGCCGGTGGTTTTTGGCTGAACAGGTCCTGCAAGACCGCGCAAACAGTGACGGATACTTTTGTCGCCCCACCTTTTCCACCTGACAATTTTTATGGTCTTATTGTCTCTTATCTCGAGTCGATACTTTTCCCCAATGCTTCGATTACTTTTTCCAGACCCTCTGAGGAACTCTTAAGTGTCAAGCCTTCATCTGGCAAGGACAAAAGTGCCTGCGGTTATAGTCAAAAGAGATATGAACAGAAATCAGTTGCTTTTTTCCTGGAAAACTATCCGGAAAGTTGGGCGACCAAAATACTCCGATATAAGAAAGCACAAGAAAGTGGGCGAGAAGAACGCGCACAAAAAAATATCGCGTTTCTTAAATTCCTACCCCCCGTAGAGACCGCATTTGATCCGGCAGTGATCCATATGTGCACATATAATGCAGAGAGCTTTGATGATCTTGACGCCCTGGTCCAGGCCAGGGGGCTGGGCGCAACACTCCCAGAATTAGCCGCACTGCTCAGTTATGATCCGGCCAATGTCATCGATGATTGGGAAGGCTATAACCAGCCGCTTGATCAAGAGCTTCAAGAATTGAGTGGTGTGGTAACCGGACGACTGTACGAGTTTTCTCAGGTTTGCCCGCAAAAATTTGGATTTGATGATATTTGGCTGTTCCGAATCATCAACAATGAGGATGATCGGGTGGCATGGATTGAGACCACTCTTTTCTACAACCCCGACCAGAACCACACAACATCTGATCAGACCAGCGATCCAGAACCAAGCCTCCAAACACCGGCCACCACCGCGATTGATCTCTGCAGCTATGATGCGCAAAGCCTTGATGATCTCACAGCCCTGGTCCAAGCCAAAGGGTTGGGAAGAACACTACCGGAATTGGCCGCTCTGCTCAGTGATGATCCAGCCAATACCTTGGCGTACTGGGATGCCAACAACCGGCCGGTTGATCAAGAAGTGCAGGAATTGAGCGGCATCACAGCTGGACAGATTTATCGGTTTGTCCGGTCATGTCAGCAAGAATTTGATAATCAAAACATCTGGTCGTTCCATATCTTGGAAAATGAGGCTGGGCGGGTTGAGATGATTGATCCTCATCTGTTTTATGACCGTGATCAGAATTTTGCGATGCGCCGTGAGGCTATCAATGCCCAGCGATACGCCACCCCTGAGGGGCTTATTCGGGCCATGACCAGCATGATGGAGGCTCACTCTTACAGCCGTGAGCGGCTGCGTGAAGAAATGCTTGCCGGTGGCTTTTGGCTCAACGGGTCCTGCAAGACCATCAAGATGTTGAGAGATAATTTTGTCGCATCACCGCCACCACCTGACAGCCTGATTGGTCTGCATGGTTACAGATCAACTCCCTGGGCAATCTATCCGCATGCGGCGGTGATCTTTTCGCGGTCCTCAGGGGAGTGGATGAAGGCTCAACCCTTTCCCGATGTTGATCACCGAGAATGCCGCTTTGACCACGAAGCCATGCAACAACGCATGAGAGAATTTTTTAAGGAAAATTATCCAGACAGCTGGATCGCCAAACAAAACAGTTGGTTCAACCGGCTGATGATTTGGATAAACCAACTCATGTCTTGGATAAAATTTTTGATAAAAAACGCATGATCAAGCAAACAACAACCAGAAAGAGAGGAGTCAAACAATAAAAAATACCCCATGAAAAACAACAATCACCGAAAAACCATTACACAAAATCACCACCAAAAATCAAAATCACAAGAAAGGATGAAACATGGCTGAAATACGCATTGAGGGACGTGGAGTCAAAATGTTGAAAGAAGATGGAGATAATATATTCGACGCTGGGCATTTGTATCTGGTCTATGTCGATGATGACGGCGAGGAATATGTGATCGGCGGGGCACCGAGTGAGAATCCGCTGTTTAACAGCGATGATGTCCTCAATGTGATAGCAGATGTTCCCATCATTGGATCACAGGAGGAGCGCGTAACAATAAAAGATGGGAAAAAAGTCCCGGTAAGCCGTGAGGATCGGGGCAGTATCGTTCTCAAGCTGGGCGGTCGGGATGCCTCGGCTGTTTGGCAGCAAATGGTTGCTTATGCCCAAAAAATTGATGATGCAAAAATTGGGTATAATTCTTTTGGCCCCAACAGCAATACTGTCATTATCGCATTGCTCAATCATGTCGGGATTGATGTCCAAGATCATTTACCCCCAGCGAAAGGAGTCGACGGAGTGGATTTGGGGCCATTCAAATTCGATGGAATCGATACCGAGTTCTTCAAAATTGAACCTTTCGAGATTCCTCGCATTCAAATCAGCAGTGCTTACCCCGGTTCTGAAAAAGAAGACGTTGAGTATCTGATGAAAAAAGTAGAAGAAAACAACAATTCTGCCCCGAGCCAGCCGTTGCTCCATCACCCAGAAGAGAGCAGCAAGAACAAAACCAGCACATCCCCTCACCGACAAGAAGGCAGGCTGCCCTCTCCATCAAGAACAGACTTGGAAACACCCCAGTATGCAGCATGGAAAAAACGCAAGCAACTCAGCCAACAACGGCGTCTCAATACACCGCCATTGATTGATATCATGCCCAATGGGCGACCAACACCGCCACCCGTCGCACAAGAAAGATCGTTCAGTCGGCGGCAGCGACCGAATACACCGCCGCTAATCAATATCATGCCCAATGGGCGACCAACCCCACCACCCGTCGCACAAGAAAGACCATTCAGTCGGCGGCCAAATACACCGCCATTGATTGATATCATGCCCAATGGGCGACCAACACCGCCACCCGTCGCACAAGAAAGACCATTCAGTCGGCGGCCAAATACAACGCCATTGATTGATATCATGCCCAATGGGCGACCAACACCGCCACCCGTCGCACAAGAAAGACCGTTCAGCGGCCAGCGGCCCGCCAACCAGCCATCATTGACTGATTCTGCAGAAATGCAAAAGCCGCATGAACAAGAATCACGGGGCCGCGTGCAACGGGCATTACATGGGTCGGAGCCACCACGCAACACCCGGCCATTGATCCCTTTGACGCCTCCTGATTTGACGGCATTGCAATCCCTTGAATGGCAAAAATCGCTTGCCCAAGCCATAAGACGGCAGAGACGACTGCGTGAGGGGCTTATTCACGCCCCCTCGCTTCTCAAGTTTAGCATCCCCGAATAAAACAACCCCTGTTCCATTGTCATCAACATGGCATCAGCCCTCCTCAAATTTACCATCACTGAATAGAACAACCCCGGCGGCCGAAACCGGTTGGTCAATATCCAGCCGAGTTCGGCTATCCCCCTGATCAGGAGCACCCCCTATCGACCCGGCATCTCAAATGCCGCCTTTTCAACCCGCCCCTCCCCTGGCTTGGTGGCCAGAGGGATTATGGGAACATGACGCCGAACAAAACAATAGTTAGGAATCAGACCAATCACAGCCGGTGATTATGGCTTGAAAAACCGGCCACAAGATATTACATATAGAATTGTTGGGTTCTCCCCGAACTGTATGGATGGCGGTATCAATCCAAGAAAACTTAGGAAGCTTCTTGGTGAAATTTTTGTGTAAATAGTCTTCATATAAATATCCAAAGATAGAAAATGGAACATAACACGAACGATAACTCACAAATGATCAATCCTTTCCATCACCGACTCATCAACCGACCGAGTGCCCGAGGCTGGATGGTGCTCTGTTGGATGACTCTTAGCTGGCTGGTTCTGCTGGGCTTGGCTGTGCCGGTATGGGCGGGACCGGCCCCAGAACCCATTGATATCTGCAGCTATGATTCAAAAACCCTTGGGGATTTGCAGGCTCTGGTCGAAGCCAGGGGGCTGGGCAAAACACTGCCGGAATTGGCACCCGCCCTGAGCGATGATCCCGATCAGCTCTTGACCGAATGGGAACAACCCGGAATGAGAATCAACGAAGATATCCATGAAAAATCTGGAATGCCAATTGGTTACATCCATCTCCATCATGTTATTTGCCCGCAAGGATCTGGCAATCAGAACATGTGGGTTTTCGATGTCCTGGAGAATGAGGCGGGGATCATTGAGAGGGTGAATACCCAGCTTTTATATAATGACCAGAATTTTGCGCTGCGCGATGAAAGGATCAATACAGAGCGCTATCTCTCCAAAGATGGAGTTATCTCAGCGGTGGCCAGCCTCATGGAGGCCCATTCTTACAGCCGTGAACAGATCCGCCAAGAAATGATCGCCGGCGGCTTTTGGCTGAACAGATCCTGCGAGACCGCACAGACGGTGACGGATACTTTTGTCGCTCCACCTTTTCCGCCCAATAGTGTGTTTTACATTATGGGTTATTACAGTATTCCGGGTCCTTACCTTCGTGCCTCGATTTCTTTTTCCAGGCCTTCTGAAAAATTCTTAAATGTCAAGCTCTCCTACGGAAAAAACGGAAGCGATTGCGGCTATGATCAAGAGTTATATAGCCAACAATCAGGAGATTTTTTCCTGGAAAACTATCCAGAGAGTTGGGTAACCCAAAAAATCAGAAATAAAAGGATTGAAGAAGGTGGGAAAAACAATATTACATTTCTTAAATCTCTGAATCCCACGGGAGGTGGGACCGGTTTGGCGCCCGGTTCAACACAGGACGTAGCTGGACCGACCTCCCAAATACCAGCCATCACCGCGATTGATCTCTGCAGTTATGATGCGCAAAGCCTGGATGATCTCACAGCCCTGGTCCAAGCCAAAGGGGTAGGCAAAACACTACCGGAATTGGCCCCTCTTCTCAGTGATGACCCGGCCAATACCTTGGCTTATTGGAATGCCAACAGTCGGCCGGTTGATCAGGGAATACAGAAAATAACCGGCATCACAGCCGGGCGGATTTATCGGTTCGTCCGGTCATGTCAGCAAGAATTTGATAATCAAAACATCTGGTCGTTCCATATCTTGGAAAATGCGGCTGGGCGGGTTGAGATTATTGATCCTTATCTGTTTTATGATCATGACCAAAACTTTGTGATGCGCCGTGAGGCCATCAATGCCCAGCGATACGCCACCCCTGAGGGGGTTGTTCAGGCCATCGCCAGCATGATGAAGGCTCACTCTTACAGCCGTGAGCGGCTGCGTGAAGAAATGACCGCCGGTGGCTTTTGGCTCAGCGGGTCCTGCAAAACCATCAAGATGTTGAGAGATAATTTTATCACACCGCCGGCACCACCTGAGAGCTTGATTGCTCTGAATGGCTACTCATGGCTTGTTCATATGCATCCGCATGCGGCGGTGATTTTTTCGCGCTCCTCAGGGGAATGGATGAAGGCTCAACCATTCCCCAATGTTGACCATCGGGAATGCCGCTTTGACCGTGAAACCATGCAACGGCGCATAAGAGTATTTTTTAAGGAAAATTATCCAGATAGCTGGGCGGCATCAAAGTATGTTCAAACACCGGTCATGAAAAACCGACCCAATCCATAGCCAAAGAAACAACAACAGGAAAGAGAGGAACGGAACAATAAAAAATACCCCATAAAGAACAACAATCACCAAAGAACCATTATGCGCAATCACCACCACAAACCACGAGAAAGGATAGGATATGGCTGAAATACGCATCGAGGGACGTGAAGTCGGCGAAGATGAAGATAATGTCTTTGATGCTGGACATTTGTATCTGGTCTATGTCGATGATGACGGCAAGGAATATGTGATTGGCGGAGGTCCACATGATAATGAGTTACTTTTCGATACAATGACGTTATCCTTTGTAAATGATTTACCCTTCGTAAATGATTTCTTCTCCCTATCGAACAACCAATCAGAAAAAGCTATTCTTGATGTTGAAGTGAATGTCCCAATTGAGAAATCACGGGATAATCGGGTAAAGAATATAAACGGGGAGAAAATCCCCGTGACCCGTAAAGAACGGGGCAGCATCGTTCTTGATCTGGGCGGTCGGGATGCCTCGGCTGTTTGGCAACAAATGGTTGCTTATGCCCAAAAAATTGATGATGCAGAGTTCATTTATGATCGATCGACTGGTTCATTAGGCTATAACAGCAACACGGTCATCGCCGCCGTGCTCAGGCATGTTGATATTAATGTCAAATTATTGCCTCCAGCGGAAGGAGTTGATGGAAGCTGGTTCAACGGCCCCTATCCCGGTGTTTACAATGCTCAAAAACTTATGAGAGACCTGGAAAAACCCAGCAATTCTACCCCGAGCCAGCCGCTTCTCCATTACCCAGAAGAGAGTATCCAGAACAAAACCAGCACAGACCCTCACCGACAAGAAGGCAGGCTGCCCTCTCCATCAAGAACAGAGCTTGAAACACCCCATTATGCGGCATGGAAAAAACGCAAGCAACTCAGCCAGCAACGGCGTCTCAGCACCCCGCCATTGATCAACATTATGCCCAATGGGCGACCAACCCCACCACCCGTCGCACAAGAAAGATCATTCAGTCGGCGGCAGCGACCGAATACACCGCCATTGATTGATATCATGCCCAAAAGCCGACCAACCCCACCACCGGTTGCACAAGAAAGACGGTTCAGCGGGCGGCGGCCCGCCAACCAGCCATCATTGACTGATTCTAAAGAAATGCAAAAGCCGCATGAACAAGAATCACAGGCCCGCATGCAACGGGCATTACATGGGTCGGAGCCACCACGCAACATCAGGCCATTGATCCCTTTGACGCCTCCTGATCTGACGGCATTGCAATCCCTTGAATGGCAAAAATCGCTTGCCCAAGCCATAAGACGGCAGAGACGATTGCGTGAGGGGCTTATTCACGCCCCCTCGCTTCTCAAGTTTAGCATCCCCGAATAAAACAATCCCTGTTCCATTGTCATCAACATGGCATCAGCCCTCCTCAAATTTACCGTCACTGAATAGAACAACCCCGGGGGGCGAAACCGGTTGGTCAATATCCAGCCGAGTTCGGCCTCCCCTGATCGAGACCCCCCTCATGGTGACCCAGAAATGATCAATCCTTTCTATCATCGAGTCATGAACCGACCAAGCACCCGGGACTGGATGGTGCTCTGTTGGGTGACTCTTAGCTGGCTGGCTCTGCTGGGCTTGGCCACCCCGGCATGGGCGGGTCCTGAACAGAATACCAATCCCATTGATATCTGCAGCTATGATTCAAAAACCCTTGCGGATTTGAAAGTCCTGGTCGAAGCCAGGGGGCTGGGCAAAACACTGCCGGAACTGGCGCAAGCTCTGAGTGATGATCCCGATCGGGTCTTGGCTGAATGGGAAAACGATAAAAAAAAAGTCGGTCAGTGGGCTCAAAGCCTAACTGAAATTCCGTCTGATTACTCCTATATCCGTTACTTGGTTGATTGCCGACAAGAATTTGGCAATCAGAACACTTGGCGTTTCTTTTTCCTAGAGAATGAAGAGGGAGTTATTGAGAATATTTATTTCAATCTTTTCTACGACTACGACCAGAATTTTGCACTGCGCAATGAGAAGATCAATGCGGCGCGCTATCTCTCCCAAGAGGGGGTCGTCTCAGCGGTGGCCAGCCTCATGGAGACCTATTCTTACAGCCGTGAACAAATCCGCCAGGAAATGATCGCCGGTGGTTTTTGGCTCAACCAATCCTGCAAGACCGCGCAAACGGTAAGCGACAGTTTCATGGCCCCCCCTCTTCCACCTGACAATGTTCATGATCTTATTGGTTTTTATCTTGAGTCGATACTTTTCCCCAATGCTTCGATTACTTTTTCCAGATCTTCTGAGGAATTTTTAAGTGTCAAACCTTTATCTGGCGAGGATAGAAGTGCCTGCGGTTATAATCAAAAGAGATATAAACAAAAATCAGTTGCTTTTTTCCTGGAAAAATATCCGGAAAGTTGGGTAACCAAAATACTCCGATATAAGAAAGCACAAGAAAGTGCACGAGAAGAACGCGCGCAAAAAAATATCGCGTTTCTTAAATTCCTACCCCCCGTAGAGACCGCATTTGATCCGGCAGTGATCCATATGTGCACATATAATGCAGAGAGCTTTGATGATCTTGACGCCCTGGTCCAAGCCAGGGGGCTGGGAGCAACATTGCCGGAATTGGCCGCCATGCTCAGTGATGATCCGGCCAACACCCTGGCCAGATGGGAAGAATATAACCGGCCGCTTGATCAAGAACTTCAAGAATTGAGCGGTATGGCAACCGGGCGGCTTTATGAGATTGGTCGAAGTTGCCCGCAAAAATTTGGATTTGATGATATTTGGCGGTTCCGGATCATCAACAATGAGGATGATCGGGTGGCGTGGATTGAGACCACTCTTTTCCACAACCCCGACCAGAACCACACAACATCTGATCAGAAAAACCATCAAAAACCGGACCTCCAAACACCGGCCACCACCGCGATTGATCTCTGCAGCTATGGTGCGCAAAGCCTTGATGATCTTGGCGCCCTGGTCCAAGCCAGGGGGCTGGGCAAAACATTGCCGGAATTGGCCGCTCTGCTCAGTGATGATCCAGCCAATACCTTGGCGTACTGGGATGCCAACAACCGGCCGGTTGATCAAGAAGTGCAGGAATTGAGCGGCATCACGGCTGGACAGATTTATCGGTTTGTCCGGTCATGTCAGCAAGAATTTGATAATCAAAACATCTGGTCGTTCCATATCTTGGAAAATGCGGCTGGGCGGGTTGAGATTATTGATCCTTATCTGTTTTATGATCATGACCAAAACTTTGTGATGCGCCGTGAGGCCATCAATGCCCAGCGATACGCCACCCCTGAGGGGGTTGTTCAGGCCATCGCCAGCATGATGGAGGCTCACTCTTATAGCCGTGAGCGGCTGCGTGAAGAAATGACCGCCGGTGGCTTTTGGCTCAACGGGTCCTGCAAGACCATCAAGATGTTGAGAGATAATTTTGTCGCATCACCGCCACCACCTGACAGCCTGATTGGTCTGCATGGTTACAGATCAACTCCCTGGGCAATCTATCCGCATGCGGCGGTGATCTTTTCGCGGTCCTCAGGGGAGTGGATGAAGACTCAACCCTTCCCCGATGTTGATCACCGGGAATGCCGCTTTGACCACGAAGCCATGCAACAACGCATGAGAGAATTTTTTAAGGAAAATTATCCAGACAGTTGGATCACCAAGCAAAACAGTTGGTTCAACCGGCTGATGATTGGGATAAATCAGCTCATATTTTGGATAAAATTTTGGATAAAAAACGCATGATCAAGCAAACAACAACAAGAAAGAGAGGGATCAAACAATAAAAAACAGCGCATGAGGAACAACAATCACTGAAAAATCGTTACACAAAATCACCATGAAAAACCACCAGAAAGGATAGGATATGGCTGAAATACGCATTGAGGGACTTGAAGTTTTCGGGAATAATCCAATCGACGCTGGGCATTTGTATCTGGTCTATGTCGATGACAAGGGTGAGGAATATGTAGTGAGAGGAGGAAAATCGGTGATGACCGGTATCATCGAACTCGAAATCAACCGCCCGATTGAGAACTCAGAAGATAAAAGGGTAAAAAAGAGAAACTGGGAGGAAATCCCGGTAAGCCGTGAGGATCGGGGCAGCATGGTTCTTGACCTGGGCGGTCGGGATGCCTCGGCTGTTTGGCAGCAGATTCTGGCTTATGCTCAAAAAATTGATGATGCAAAAATTGGGTATAATTCTTTTGGCCCCAACAGCAATACTGTCATTATCGCATTGCTCAATCATGTCGGGGTTACCAACCTCAAATTGTTGCCCCCGGCAGAAGGAGTTGATGGGGCGAGTGTGGAACCATTCAAATTCGGTGGAATCGATACTGAGTTCTTCAAAATTGAACCCTTTGAGACTCCTCGCATTCAAATCAGCAGTGCTTACCCCGGTTCTGAAAAAGAAGACGTTGAGTATCTGATGAAAAAAATAGAGGAACTTTACAATTCTGCCCCGAGCCAGCCGCTTCTCCATCACCCAGAAGAGAGCAGCCAGAACAAAACCAGCACAGCCCCTCACCGACAAGAAGGCATGCAGCCCTCTCCATCAAGAACAGACTTGGAAACACCCCAGTATGCGGTATGGAAAAAACGCAAGCAACTCAGCCAGCAACGGCGTCTCAGCACCCCGCCATTGATCAACATTACGCCCAATGGGCGACCAACACCGGTTGCACAGGAAAGATCATTCAGTCGGCGGCAGCGACCGAATACACCGCCATTGATTGATATCATGCCCAATGGGCGACCAACACCGCCACCCGTCACACAAGAAAGACCGTTCAGCGGCCAGCGGCCCGCCAACCAGCCATCATTGGCTGACTCTGAAGAAATGCGCAAACTCCGTGAACAGGAATCATCCACCCGCGTGCAACGGGCATTACATGGGTCGGAGCTACCACGCAACATCAGGCCATTGATCCCTTTGACGCCTCCTGATTTGACGGCATTGCAATCCCTTGAATGGCAAAAATCGCTTGCCCAAGCCATAAGACGGCAGAGACGACTGCGTGAGGGGCTTATTCACGCCCCATCGCTGCTCAAATTTAGCATCCCCGAATAAAACAATCCCTGTTCCATTGTCATCAACATGGCATCAGCCCTCCTCAAATTTACCGTCACTGAATAGAACAACCCCGGGGGGCGAAACCGGTTGGTCAATATCCAGCCGAGTTCGGCCTCCCCTGATCGAGACCCCCCTCATGGTGACCCAGAAATGATCAATCCTTTCTATCATCGAGTCATGAACCGACCAAGCACCCGGGACTGGATGGTGCTCTGTTGGGTGACTCTTAGCTGGCTGGCTCTGCTGGGCTTGGCCACCCCGGCATGGGCGGGACCGGCCCCAGAACCCATTGATATCTGCAGCTATGATTCAAAAACCCTTGCGGATTTGAAAGTCCTGATCGAAGCCAGGGGGTTGGGCAAAACATTGCCGGAATTGGCACCCGCCCTGAGCGATGATCCCGATCAGGTCTTGACCGAATGGGAAAAACCCCGAATGAGAATTGACGAAGATATCCACAAAAAATACGGAATGCCGATTGGTCGCATCCATTTTCATCATGTTGTTTGCCCGCAAGAATTTGGCAATCAGAACATGTGGGTTTTCGATGTCCTGGAGAATGAGGCAGGAATTATTGAAAGGGTGAATACCCAGCTTTTGTATGTTGACCAGAATTTTGCACTGCGCGATGAGGCCATCAATACAGAGCGGTATACTTTCGAGGGGCCGGTTGTCGCAGCAGTTATCAGCCTCATGGAGGTCCATTCTTACAGCCGTGAACAGATCCGCCAAGAAATGATCGGCGGCGGCTTTTTGCTCAACCGGTCCTGCAAGACCGCCCAAACGGTGACGGATAGCTATACGGCTGCACCTTTTCCGCCCAATAGCGTGTTTTATATTATGGGGTTTCAGTCTTCTGCTATTGCTCCCGCCCATGCGGCGATTGCTTTTTCCAGACCTTCCGAAGAATTTCTGAATGTCAAACCTTTATCTGGCAAAGACAAAAATGAGTGTGCTCATAGCCGACAGGTATATGACCGACAATCAGCGGCTTTTTTGCTGGAGAACTATCCAGAAAATCAATGGACTAAAGCAGTCATAAACAATATGGCGCAAGAACGCAGGAAAGACAGTATCAAGTTTCTTAAATCCTTCCTCCCCACAGGGGTCCCACCCAACCCGGCACTGATTGATCTTTGCGGGTATAATCTAGATAGCTTTGATGATCTTGACGCCCTGGTCCAGGCCAGGGGGCTGGGCGCAACATTGCCGGAATTGGCCGCCATGCTCAGTGATGATCCCATCAATGTCCTGGACGATTGGGAAGGCTATAACCAGCCGCTTGATGAAGAGCTTCAAGAATTGAGCGGTGTGGCAACCGGGCGGCTGTACAAGTTTTCTCGGGGTTGCCCGCAAGAGCTTGGTGTTGATGATCTCTGGCGGTTCCGGATCATCAAAAATGAGGATGATCGGGTGGCATGGATTGAGACCACTCTTCTCTATAACCATGACCGGAACCACACAACATCTGATCAGACCAGCAATCAAGAACTGGACCGGCAAATACCGGCTACCACCGCGATTGATCTCTGTCGCTATGATGCCGAAAGTCTCAATGATCTCACAGCCCTGGTCCAAGCCAAAGGGTTGGGAAGAACACTACCGGAATTGGCCGCTCTGCTCAGTAATGATCCAGCCGCTGTCTTGGCTTATTGGGATGCCAACAACCAGCCGGTTAATCAAGTAATACAGAAAATAACCGGCATCACAGCTGGGCAGATTTATCGGTTTGTCCGGTCATGTCGGCAAGAATTTGGTAATCAAAACATCTGGTCGTTCCATATCTTGGAAAATCAGGCTGGGCGGGTCGAGATTATTGATCCTTATCTGTTTTATGACCGTGATCAGAATTTTGCGATGCGCCGTGAGGCTATCAATGCCCAGCGATACGCCACCCCTGAGGGTCTTATTCGGGCCATGACCAGCATGATGGAGACGGGCTCTTACAGCCGTGAGCGGCTGCGTGAAGAAATGATCGCCGGTGGCTTTTGGCTCAATGGGTCCTGCGAGATTATGAAGATGTTGAGAGATAATTTTGCCGCGCCACCCCCACCACCTGAGAGCCTGATTGGTCTGCATAGCTACGAATTGATTCCTTGGGCAATTTATCCGCGGGCGGCGGTGATCTTTTCGCAATCCTCAGGGGAATGGATGAAAGTCCAATCATTCCACGATATTGACTACCGAGAATGCCGCTTTGACCGCAAAGCAATGCGACAAAACATGATAGAATTTCTTGGGAAAAACTATCCAAACAGCTGGTTGGGCAAACTGATCATAGAAAACCAATGGTCAAAAAAACAACAACAAGAAAGGGAGAACTAAGCAACAAAAAACACGAGTATGAAAAACAACAATCACTGAAAAACCATTATGCGCAATCACCACTACTACGAGAAAGGATGAAACATGGCTGAAATACGCATCGAGGGACGTGAAGTCAGCGGAGATAATATGGGCGATGCTGGGCATTTGTATCTGGTCTATACCGATGATGATGGAAAAGAGCGCACCATTGGTGGGCAAAAGGGGCTCATCTTTCTCACCGTCAATGCCGACGGCTTGCTCAAAGAATCCGATGATAAACGGATACAAAATAAAGATGGAGAGGAAAGACCGGTAAGCCCTGAGGATCGGGGCAGCATTGCTCTTGATCTGGGTGGCCGCGATGCCTCGGCTGTTTGGCAACAAATGGTTGCTTATGCCCAAAAAATTGATGATGCAGAGTTCATTTATGATCCATCAGGCACTCTATACAGTTACAACAGCAACACGGTTATCGCCGCGGTGCTCAAACATGTCGGGATTGACGTCAGAGATTATTTACCCCCAGCGAAAGGAGTCGATGGGGCGGGGTTGAGGCCATTAAAATTCGATGGAATCGATACTGAGTTCTTCAAAATTGAACCCTTCGAGACTCCTCGCATTCAAATCGTCTCCTCTTTTCCCGGTTCTGAAGAAGAAAGTGTCGAGAGTCTGATGAAAAAAATAGAGGAACTTTACAATTCTGCCCCGAGCCAGCCGCTTCTCCAGCATCCAGAGGAGAGCAGCCAGAACAAAACCAGCACAGACCCTCACCGACAAGAAGGCAGGCTGCC
Organism: Alphaproteobacteria bacterium; assembly: GCA_963923945.1. Classification (GTDB taxonomy): domain Bacteria; phylum Pseudomonadota; class Alphaproteobacteria. The sequence continues at coordinate 1,988,843 of OZ000551.1, read as the reverse complement.
CTCTCCATCAAGAACAGACTTGGAAACACCCCATTATGCGGCATGGAAAAAACGCAAGCAACTGAGCCAAAAACGGCGTCTAAACACCCCGCCATTGATCAATATCATGCCCAAAAGCCGACCAACCCCACCACCCCTTGAACAGGAAAGACGGTTCAGCAGCCAACGGCGTCTAAACACCCCGCCATTGATCAACATTATGCCCAATGGGCGACCAACACCGGTTGCACAAGAAAGATCGTTCAGTCGGCGGCCAAATACACCGCCATTGATCAATATCATGCCCAACGGCCGACCAACCCCACCACCCGTCGCACAAGAAAGACCGTTCAGCGGGCGGCGGCCCGCCAACCAGCCATCATTGACTGATTCTGCAGAAATGCAGAAGCTGCGTGAACAGGAATCACGGGCCCGCATGCAACGGGCATTACATGGGTCGGAGCTACCACGCAACACCCGGCCATTGATCCCTTTGACGCCTCCTGATTTGACGGCATTGCAATCCCTTGAATGGCAAAAATCGCTTGCCCAAGCCATAAGACGGCAGAGACGACTGCGTGAGGGGCTTATTCACGCCCCACCGCTTCTCAAGTTTAGCATCCCCGAATAAAACAACCCCTGTTCCATTGTCATCAACATGGCATCAGCCCTCCTCAAATTTACCATCCCCGACTAAAACAACCCCGGGGGCCGAAACCGGTTGGTCCGACCAGCATCCAGCCGGGTTCGGCCACCCCTCATCAGGAGCACCCCCTATCGACCCGGTATCTCAAACACCGGCTTTTTTGAGCAGCCCCTCCCCTGGCTTGGTGGCCAGAGGGATTATGGGAACATGACGCCGAACAAAACAATAGTTAGGAATCAGACCAATCACAGCCGGTGATTATACCTTGAAAAACCGGCGATGAGATATTACATATAGAATTGTTGGGTTCTCCCCGAACTGTATGGATGGCGGTATCAATCCAAGAAAACTTAGGAAGCTTCTTGGTGAAATTTTTGTGTAAATAGTCTTCATATAAATATCCAAAGATAGAAAATGGAACATAACACGAACGATAACTCACAAATGATCAATCCTTTCCATCACCGACTCATCAACCGACCGAGTGCCCGAGGCTGGATGGTGCTCTGTTGGATGACTCTTAGCTGGCTGGTTCTGCTGGGCTTGGCTGTGCCAGCATGGGCGGGTCCTGAACAGGATACCAATCCCATTGATATCTGCAGCTATGATTCAAAAACCCTTGCGGATTTGAAAGTCCTGATCGAAGCCAGGGGGTTGGGCAAAACACTGCCGGAACTGGCGCAAGCTCTGAGTGATGATCCCGATCGGGTCTTGGCTGAATTGGAAAAAAACCGACTGAGAATCAACGAAGATATGCACAAAAAATACGGAATACCGATTGGTCGCATCCATCTTCATCGTGTTTTTTGTCCGCAAGGATCTGGCAATCAGAACATGTGGTTTTTCGATGTCCTAGAGAATGAAACGGGGATTATTGAGAGGGTGAATACCCAGCTTTTCTATAATGACCAAAATTTTGTGCTGCGCGATGAAAAGATCAATGCGGCGCGCTATCTCCCCGAAGAAGGGGTTGTCTCAGCGGTGGCTAGCCTCATGGAGACCCATTCTTACAGCCGTGAACAGATCCGCCAAGAAATGATCGCCGGTGGTTTTTGGCTGAACAGATCTTGCAAGACTGCCCAAACAGTGACGGATACTTTTGTCGCCCCACCTTTTCCGCCCAATAGCGTATTTTATGTGATGGGGCTTCAGTCTTCTGCTAGTGCTCCTGCCCATGCGGCGATTGCTTTTTCCAGACCCGGAGAAGAATTCCTGAATGTCAAGCCTTTCTTTGGTGAGGACAGCAGCAGCTGCGACTATAATAAATGGATATATAGCCGACAATCGGCGGCTTTTTTCGAAGAGAACTATCCAGAAAGTCCATGGACCAAAGCAGCCAGAAAAGGAAGGGCGCAAAGGCAGCTGAGAAACACCATCAAGGATAATGTCGAATTTCTTAAATCCTTCGCCCCCACCGGGGACCGGCCCGACCCGGCACTGATTGATTTTTGTGAATATAATGTAGAGAGCTTTGATGATCTCAATGCCCTGGTCCAGGCCAGGGGGCTGGGCACAACATTGCCGGAATTGGCCGCCATGCTCAGTGATGATCCCATCAGTGTCCTGACCGATTGGGAAGAATATAACCAGCCGCTTGATCAAGAGCTTCAAGAATTGAGCGGTGTGGCAACCGGGCGGCTTTATAAGCGTGGTTGGGGTTGCTTACAAGAATCTGGCTTTTATGATGTCTGGTGGTTCCGGATCATCAAAAATGAGGATGATCGGGTGGCATGGATTGAGACCACTCTTCTCTACAACGACGACCAGAACCACACAAAACCCGATCAGACCGGTCATCCAGAACCGGACCGGCAAATACCGTCCAGCACCGGTGATGCAATCGATCTCTGCAGCTATGATGTGCAAAGCCTGGATGATCTCACAGCCCTGGTCCAAGCCAGGGGGCTGAGAAGAACACTACCGGAATTGGCCGGGTTGCTCAGTGATGATCCAGCCGCTGTCTTGGCGTACTGGAATGCCAACAACCAGCCGGTTGATCAGGGAATGCAGCAAATGACCAGCATCACAGCCGGGCGGATTTATCGGTTCGTCCGGTCATGTCAGCAAGAATTTGATAATCAAAATATCTGGTCGTTCCATATCTTGGAAAATGAGGCCGGGCGGGTCGAGATTATTGATCCTTATCTGTTTTATGATTACGACCAAAACTTTGTGATGCGCCGTGAGGCCATCAATGCCCAGCGATACGCCACCCCTGAGGGGCTTATTCGGGCCATGACCAGCATGATGAAGACGGGCTCTTACAGCCGTGAGCAGCTGCGTGAAGAAATGATTGCCGGTGGCTTTTGGCTCAACGACTCCTGCGAGGACAGCAAAATCCTGGGGGATGTTTTTATCGCACCAGTGGCACCACCTGACAGCCTGATTGGTCTGCATGGCTATTCATGGCCTATTTACATGCATCCGCATGTCGGTGCGATGTTTTCCCGCTCCTCAGGGGAATGGATAAAGGCCCAAATGTTCGTTGATATTCCGCAACCAGGATGCCGCTTTGATGGTGAAACCATGCAACAACGCATAAGAGTATTTTTTAAGGAAAATTACCCAGATAGCTGGGCAGCATCAAAGTATGGTCAAACCCCGGTCATGAAAAACCAACCCAAGTCACAGAAATAACAATAAGAAAGGGAGAACTGAACAACAAAAATACAATATGAACAACAATAATCACCGCCGTTATGCACAATCACCACTACTACGAGAAAGGATGAAACATGGCTGAAATACGCATTGAGGGATTTGAAGTCTTCGGGAATAACCCAGGCGATGCTGGGCATTTGTATCTGGTCTATGTCGATGACAAGGGTGAGGAATATGTAATCAGAGGAGGAAAATCGATAATGACCGGCGTTATCGAACTCGAAATCAACCGCCCGATTGGGGATTCAGAAGATGAAAGGGTAGAGTATATAAATTGGAAAAAAGTCCCGGTAAGCCCTGAGGATCGGGGCAGCATTGTTCTCAAGCTGGGCGGTCGAGATGCCTCAGCTGTTTGGCAACAAATGGTTGCTTATGCCCAAAAAATTGATGATGCAAAAATTGGGTATAATCTCTTTGGCCCCAACAGTAATACGGTTATCGCCGCCATACTTAAACATGTCGGGATTGACGTCAAAGATTATTTACCCCCAGCGAAAGGAGTCGATGGGGCGGGTGTGGGGCCATTCAAATTCGATGGAATCGATACTAAACTCCTCAAAATTGAACCCTTTGAGACTCCTCGCATTCAAATCGTCTCCTCTTATCCCGGTTCTGAAGAAGAAGACGTTGAGTATTTGATGAAAAAAATAGAGGAACTTTACAATTCTGCCCCGAGCCAGCCGCTTCTCCATTACCCAGAAGAGAGCAGCCAGAACAAAACCAGCACAGACCCTCACCGACAAGAAGGCAGGCTGCCCTCTCCATCAAGAACAGAGCTTGAAACACCCCAGTATGCGGCATGGAAAAAACGCAAGCAACTGAGCCAACAACGGCGTCTAAACACCCCGCCATTGATCAACATTATGCCCAACGGCCGACCAACCCCACCACCGGTTGCACAGGAAAGACGGTTCAGCGGCCAGCGACCGAACACCCCGCCATTGATTGATATCATGCCCAAAAGCCGACCAACCCCACCACCCGTCGCACAAGAAAGACCATTCAGCGGCCAGCGGCCCGCCAACCAGCCATCATTGACTGATTCTAAAGAAATGCAAAAGCCGCATGAACAAGAATCACAGGCCCGCATGCAACGGGCATTACATGGGTCGGAGCCACCACGCAACATCAGGCCATTGATCCCTTTGACGCCTCCTGATCTGACGGCATTGCAATCCCTTGAATGGCAAAAATCGCTTGCCCAAGCCATAAGACGGCAGAGACGGCTACGTGAGGGGCTTATTCACGCCCCACCGCTGCTCAAGTTTAGCATCCCCGAATAAAACAATCCCGGGGGCCGAAACCGGTTGGTCAATATCCAGCCGGGTTCGGCCACCCCTCATCAGGAGCACCACCTATCGACCCGGCATCTCAAATGCCGCCTTTTCAACCCGCCCCTCCCCCGGCTTGGTGGCCAGAGCAACCACCGGCAGCGGGCCGCCAATGAAGGAGTGGATTGACCAACAAGATCAAGAGAGCGGTTTAGGAATTGCGGGTTTAAGAATTGCGGGTTTAAGAATTGCGTATGTCGATTCCAGCCGCTTTCATCTGGCTATATCCTGATCTGTAATGATTTACCGGTATCGTGATCAGGTTGGTTGCGGGGGCAGGATTTGAACCTGCGACCTTCAGGTTATGAGCCTGACGAGCTACCGGGCTGCTCCACCCCGCGTCAATTTAACATTGCTCACCATAATCCATAATCATAATCACTGGGCATGTCCATGCCATCGGCCTATGACGTTACATCATGGGGACATTACATCATTGGAACATTACATTATGAGCGATGCAGTGGGGGATATGATATTCTTCTTAAAAATAAAATCCTTCTTTTAGAAGCAATATCTTCTTTTTAGAACGATGATCTTGTTTCTGAAGAGACACGATCTTGTTAGAAAAAGATATCCGCAATAAAGATGGTGGTTCAGGTATCATTCTGGCACGCTCCTGTCCAGCAGACTTTAAGAGAAAATTCCCATGATGAACCCATATCCACAACCAAACGGCCAGGAATGGCCATATCTCTTATTCTCCATTCCCCGAACCGATTGAAAGAAACCAAACCATAAGCTGGTTTTGTGACAAAGATGGCTGGATATATGTTGGGTTTTTTGCTGCGGTCATGTAAACAAAGCATGGTCATCATATGATTGATTGTCATCGTATGATTTAACGTTTGGGTTTTGGGCACATGGAGTAGCGTTGATGATTGGTGGTATTGGTGATGTTGTGATCATGCCCTTTGAGCGCGCCCGCACCATGGTGTCTGTTGACGGGCCGTTTGCTCACATATCCTTTTGTTGTTCTTGATGATGTCTGCGTCTCTCAACATCGCTGTTCTTGGGGCCGGCGGCTATACCGGCGGTGAGATTGTGCGTCTTTTGCTGGCCCATCCTCAGATATGTATCACCACTCTAACCGCAAAAAGCAAAGCCGGACGCGCGGTTGCTGATATTCATCCCCATCTGGCTTGCGCCGATTTGCCGACTCTCTATCGCCTCGAAGACGTAGACCTATCTTCGGTCGATTGTGTTTTTTGTTGTTTGCCCCATGCAGCCAGTCAGGAGACGGTTGCCGCCTTGCCTGAACATGTCCGGGTTATTGATCTTTCGGCGGATTTTCGGTTACGTGATCCGGGGCTGTATCAATCCTGGTATGGCCGTGATCACACTGCCCAGCATCTGCTTGCTGATGCTGTCTATGGTTTATCGGAATGGAGTCACCGCCGCTTGCCAACTGCCCGGCTTGTTGCCAATCCCGGCTGCTATGCGACCGCTATCCTGTTGGCTTTGCGTCCCCTGATTGCCGGTGGCTTGATTGAAAATCAGGGGATTACCGTGACCGCTTGTTCGGGAGTGTCTGGTGCTGGCCGCGAAGCTAAGGAAGGCTTACTCCTCGGTGAAGCCGGTGAGTCCATCAAGGCCTACGCACTGGGTGGCCACCGTCATGTGGCTGAAATTGAACAGGAGCTCCAGGCCGTCTATCCACAGAATGATCAGGCGTCTCCCTCACCGATAACATTCATACCTCATCTGGCCCCAATGACCCGGGGTATTCTAGCCACCATCGTTGCCACCATAACCGACCAGCACGATGTTGATCAGTTACGTACGGCTTTGATACAAGCCTATAAAGAATCGGCGTTTATCCATATTCTCCCTGAGCACCATTTTCCGGCCACCAAGGATGTCCGGGGCAGCAATTCTTGTCATATCGGCCTCTCTCAAGACCGCACAGCAAAGCAGGTAATTATACTCTCAGCGATTGACAATCTGGTGAAAGGCGCGGCTGGGCAAGCCATTCAAAATATGAATCTGATGTTTGGATTTCCCGAAACAACCGGCCTTCCCATCGCCGGTCTTTACCCTTAACATAATACCGTTATTGATGAGAGATCATGTCCTATGCCCGGTCTTGTTCTTCCCTATTTAGACCATATGCCCCGCCTCGCTTCGGATGTCTTTGTCGCTGATGGAGCGGTAGTCATTGGCGATGTGGAGCTGGCCAAAGGAGTGAATATCTGGTGCAACGCCGTCCTGCGCGGTGACATGAATTACATCCGAGTCGGCGCCAACACCAATATCCAAGACGGTGTGGTGGTGCATGTTCATTCCGAGGGCGTGCCCACAATCATCGGTGCCAATGTCACTGTCGGTCATCTTGCCGTCATCCATGCCTGTACCCTTGAAGACGGCTGTCTGGTTGGTATGGGGGCCAGTGTCCTTGATGGTGCGGTGGTTGAAAGCGGGGCTTTGGTGGCCGCCGGGGCTTTGGTACCGCCGCGGAAAACCGTTAAAGCCGGTGAATTATGGGCCGGAAATCCGGCCACATTCATGCGACCGGTCAATGACGCCGAACGGCGAACAATCAATCAAACACCAGGCAAATACCGGGCGTTGGCAGCTGAGCATAGCCAGACCGGTTAGCATTCCCAGTCATGATTTATCGCTAAAGCATTTCTAAAACGACCCCAGGCAACCCAAGCCGGGCATGATCACGACACCGTGATGAGTCTATGATGAGTCTATGATGAGTCGATAACGTAAGAACCGGGGGCATCTTCAAGCGGTTTGACTGCCTTCCCCCCTGGTGGACGAGGCGCAACCGAACCGTCTGAAAATTCCGAAACCCATTCATGCCATTGCGGCCACCACGATCCTTCAGTCTTGCTGCTGGTCTTGAACCATGAGTCTGGGTTTTGCGGCTTGCTGTCATTGTTCCAAAAACAATATTTTCCGGCCTCTGGTGGATTGATGACCCCGGCAATATGGCCAGAACCAGCAAGAACAAACCGAACCGGACCTGAAAATTTGCGCATACCGGCATAAGTCGACTTCCAAGGAGCGATGTGATCATCATGGGTCGAAAGGAAATAGCACGGGGTTTTGACCTTCTTCAGATCAATCGGCGTATCGTTAAGGGTAATGCCGCCCGGTTGAACCAGCTTGTTTTCCAGATAACAGCTGCGCAAATAGAAGCTATGCATCGCCTTGGGCATCCGGGTTGAATCACCGTTCCAATACAACAAATCGAAAGGAAAAGGGTCTTTGCCCAACAGATAATTATTGACCACAAAAGACCAGATCAAATCATTGGCCCGTAACATATTAAAAACATTGGCCATGTCCTGGCCTTCAAGATATCCGGCTTCCTCCATACGCGATTCCAGCTTTTCAATCTGGCTTTCATCGGTAAAAACGCCAAGCTCTCCCGGGTCAGAAAAATCCAGCAAAGTGGTGAAGAATGTCGCGCTCTTGATCCGCTTATCCCGCTTGGCTGCCATATAGGCCAATGTACAGCCAAGCAAGGTGCCGCCAATGCAGTAGCCGATGGCATTGACATCTTTTTCACCGGTTATTGTGGCAATAGAGTCCAGAGCCACAAAAATGCCTTGAATCATATAGTCTTCAAAATTCTTATCGGCCAGCTCTGCCCGCGGATTGACCCATGAAATGATGAAAACGGTATGGCCCTGGGCAACCGCCCATTTGACGAAAGATTTCTTATTATTGAGGTCCAGGATATAATATTTATTGATCCAAGGAGGGACGATTAACAAGGGCCGCTTATTGACTTTCTCGGTTGTCGGCGCATATTGGATCAACTGCATCATTTCATTTTGAAAGACCACTTTTCCCGGAGTGACAGCGATATTCTCACCAATTTTGAAAGCGGATTTATCGGTCATGCTGATATTGAATCGCCCATTTGTTTGATCAAGATCATCCAGCATATTCTGCAGACCCTTGACTAAATTTTCGCCGCGGGTCTCAACAGTTGCTTGCAAAACTTCCGGATTGGTGAGGGCAAAATTGCTCGGTGACATGGCATCAATAAATTGACGGGTAAAAAAATCCATCTTGCGAGCCGTTTGTGGGTCAAGCCCTTCGACATCACGCACCAAGCCGGTCAGCCATTGGGATGTGAAAAGATAGGATTGCTTTATATAATCGAAAACAGAATTATCATTCCAATGATCATGCCGAAACCGGCGATCAAGAGAATCAGCGGCAATGACTGGTTTAACCTCTTGACCATCGAAACTTTTCGCCGCATTTTGCCAAATGTCAACATAACCACGCCATAAATCAAACCCGGCCTCGGCCACTTTGGCCGGGTCAGAGGCTATTTTGGTTGCCCACTCAAAAAAAGCATTTCCGAGATTAAATGGGTCGGTATCAATCGCCCCATTACTGCCTTTTGTCCCTTGATGCGCGTGGGCATTTTGGCTCAAGAATGTTTTGATCATTTCTTGGCTTCTCTCAGCAGCCTCAGCAACAATCTGTGAGACATCACTGGACTCCAATGGGTTGCCAGAAGACGATTCAGGGGAACGGGGTGAGTCTGTCATCAAATATATCACTCTAAGAATGGGGAAAAGGGATCAGCCTTGACTTCAAGGAAGACGAATCTTAAAGGAAAATCAATTTTAGTTGAGAAAGTTGTTGCTTAAGGAAACACCAGAAGCCCCAAAAGCAACATTCGAAAACATAACCAAAAATAAAATTAAATTCCGATTACGGGATAAGGATAGTATCAGCCCATCACAAGATCAAGGCTATCTTGATCCCCTTTATTCTCCGCTTCATGGTCAAAAAAGCGCCCGCATTATTGGGACAATTATGGTCCTATACCGATGATAAACGGTACTGGTTGCCGCTCATGACGAGCCATGCAATAGATTTTACGTTTTTGTTCTAGACATTTTTATTCTCGACATTTTTATCCTTGGCTTCATCTTTTGGTGCTCTTTTTGTTTATATCTTTTTGTTTATATGAGCATATTTTTATCATATTATTTTGTTTTTGATACTTATCAGTACATGCGATCAATAGTATATGCAATCAATGTATCAAAATAAGATCGGTATATTAAAATAATACTCTATAATTTATCAAAAAATAAAACAGAAATGAGGGGGGAAAATGTCTACAGGATCTCTCAATCGGTGTATCCTTACTTTTTCGGCCATTTGTGCGGTTTTGAGTGTGTCGGCCTGTGAATCACTCAACCCGATGAGCTGGTTTGACAGTGAAGAACCCGAATCACCCTATGCCGGGCAAGAAGCCCCCGGCAGCGACCAAGATTACCCGGATATTTCCTCGGTCCCCGAACGTCCAGCTGATGGTTTGATTGCCGATACCCGTGACCGTCTTTATGAAGATGAGAGAGAAAACCAGCAAGCAGAAGAAGCAGAAGAAGCAGCATTGGGCGGGGCACCGCCGCCCGCTTCTGGGTTCATATCACCACCCCGTGAGCCAATACCAGCACCGACTCAATCGGTCACCGCCGACACAATGCCACCGCCAACCATACCCGAAGGGCTGGAATCTTCTGATATGGACCTCTCTCTTGAGCCGGAACCTTCTGATATGGCTGCTCTTCTTGAACCGGCTCCTCTGGCTCTGGTTGAAAATACTGCTGCCATCGAGTCGAATGTTGCAGAGCCGCGTCTTGTTTCCATGAAAATGGGAACACTCGTTTTCCCCTTCGGATCATCGTATATTTCCCCTGATGATCGCCATCATATCAGAAAAATCGTTGACCTTGCCAAACAGAAAAATGCCGTTTTGCGAGTTGTTGGTCATGCCAGCAGTTTTACCAATGATATGTCCCTGATGGATCATCAAGTCGCCAACTTTTCGATATCTTTGGAGCGTGCTCAGGCGATTGCCGCGCTGATTTTGGCTGATGGTTTCGATCATGATCGGCTATTGATTGGCGCCGTTTCGGATTCTGAGCCCCTCTTCTTAGAAGTCATGCCAGCCGGACGACAAGGCAATCAGCGGGCTGAAATTTATATGGAATATTGATCAAATATTCAGCCTCGGTGACCGATATATTCTTAAAAAACCAGAAGAGGAAAAACCAGAAGAGGTATGTGATCTCTTTTCGTCATGTTTGCCCGGTTATGTTTTACCGGCGACGGTGTCCCGGAATATTCTGTATCTGATTATTTTTATATTTTTGGCTTATATTTTTGTTATGTCTGATCATCAATCCTCCCGTCTACAGCGTTTACCGCCTTATGTCTTTTCAGAAGTCAACGCCATGAAAACAGCTGCTCGTGCGGCTGGTGAAGATATTATTGATTTTGGTATGGGCAACCCCGATAGCCCGACACCGCCTCATATTATCTCTAAATTGGCTGAAGCCGCAAACGATCCCAAGACTCATCGTTATTCCAATTCTCGGGGTATTCCCGGTTTGCGTAAAGCTCTGGCGGGTTATTATCAGCGTCGTTTTGATGTTGAGCTTAACCCTGAAACAGAATGTATCGTCACCATTGGCTCCAAGGAAGGTCTGGCCAATCTTGCCCAAGCGATCAGCACACCGGGGGATGTCTTTCTGGCCCCTGACCCGAGCTACCCCATTCATGCTTTTGGTTTCATTATCGCCGGAGCGGCTGTGCATTCGGTTCCCATCGGTCCCCAGTATGACTTTATCACCGGCTTGAGTTTTGCGGTTCAAAACACCATGCCCAAACCTTTGGGAGTGATTATCAATTTTCCTGCCAACCCGACTGGAGAGATGGCTGATCTAGCCTTCTATGAAACGATTGTTGATTTTTGTCGTTATCACGATCTGATTCTGATTTCTGATCATGCGTATGCCGAAATTTATTTTGGTGATCCACCGCCTTCGATATTACAGGTCAAGGGTGCCAGAGAGCGTGCGGTTGAATTTTATTCATTATCGAAAACCTACTCGATGCCGGGGTGGCGGGTTGGTTTTGCAGCCGGCAATCCCGGTCTCATTGAAGCCCTGGCGCGTATTAAATCTTATGTTGATTATGGAGTTTTTACCCCGATTCAGGTTGCTGCTGTGGCTGCACTCAGCGGCGATCAAAGCTGTGTTGATGAGATTCGCACACTCTATCGCCGTCGGCGTGATGTTCTGGTTGATGGGCTCAATGCCCTGGGTTGGCCGGTCGCCAAGCCGCAAGGAACAATGTTCGTCTGGGCTTCCATTCCGTTGACTTTTGCGGCTTTGGGGTCGGTTGAATTTTCCAAATTACTGTTACGAGAAGCCAAAGTCGCCGTAGCACCGGGTTTGGGTTTTGGAAAACATGGTGATGGTTATGTGCGTTTTGCATTGGTTGAAAATCGCGAACGTATCCGCCAAGCTTTGCGTGGAATCAAAGATATGTTTAAGAAATATGTCACTGAGAAAACCGATTCTGCTCCACCAAACGGCCCCATCAGCCAACCCTTAGCCCCGCCTCATCCTAGACAACAAACGGCCCGGGTCATGGATGCTTAACCGCCAATCATTTTCATCAAAATTGATCATTATTTTTTCAGTTTTCAATCATGAGCATGCCTAAGCCATTCAATATCGCCCTGGCCGGTCTTGGCACGGTTGGTGGCGGGACAGCGCATATTCTCCTGGAGAAAGCCACATGGCTGGCCGAACGCTGTGGGCGGGCATTACGTATTGTTGCCTGGTCAGATTTAGAGGGTCATGGAAAACGCGATGATTGTGATCTTTCATCTGTTCCCTGGTTTGAGGATGCCGCCGAGATGGCCGCTCAAGCACCCGCCGATGCGGTGGTTGAACTCATCGGCGGAGTGGAAGGGATGGCCAAGCAGGTCTGTGAAACCGCTCTTGCCCATGGTCGCCATGTGGTCACCGCCAACAAAGCATTGCTGGCCCATCATGGTCTCGCCTTAGCCGAAGCGGCCGAAGAAAAAGGGGTCTGCCTGGCCTTTGAAGCGGCGATTGCCGGGGGCATCCCGATTGTCAAATCTCTACGTGAAGGTCTGGTCGCCAACCGGTGCCGTCATGTTGTTGGGATCTTAAACGGCACATGTAATTACATTCTCACCGATATGGCAAAAACCGGGCGGCCTTTTTCTGATATCCTGAAGGAGAGTCAGGAGCTTGGCTATGCCGAAGCCGACCCCAGCTTTGATATTGATGGTATTGATACGGCCCATAAATTGGCTTTGCTGGCCGCGCTGGCTTTTGGTCATCGGGTTGATTTTGACTCGGTCCATATTGAAGGTATCGCCGCCATCACCCCCACCGATATCACCCATGCTGAGGAGCTTGGTTTTCAGATAAAATTGCTGGGAATTGCCAAAGAATATGATGGCCGGGTTGAGCAACGGGTCCACCCTTGTCTGGTTCCTCAAAGCAGCGATATCGCTCGGGTCGCCGGGGTTGAAAACGGTATCCAGGTTCAGGGTGACAAGGTGGGGCCGACCTTTTACCAAGGGGCTGGGGCGGGCGGCCTGGCTACCGGATCGGCGGTGGTGGCTGATTTGGCCGATCTGGCCCGGGGCTTGAGGCGACCGGCTTTTTCTCTCCCTGTGGCCGCCTTGAAACCACTGATCCCGGCCCCAATATCCCAACGCCGTGGAGCGGCTTATCTCCGCTTCATGGCTCGAGATGAGCCGGGTGTGGTTGCCCGGATCGCCCAATGCCTATCTGAGCGCAATATCTCAATGGAAACCGTTCTCCAGCATGGTCAAAAAGATCAAAGCGGGTCGGTCCCGGTGATCATTGTGACTCATCAATGCCAGGAAACCGATCTCTATGTGGCCCTGGAAACCACCGCCGCTATCCCTGAAATGACCGAGAAACCGCTGATGATTCGTATTGAATCCTTTGATGATTCTCAGGCATCATAATTTTGTCGTGATTCTGTAAGATGCTGGGATGATGGCTTGAAAGCCAAGCATCAAGGTGCCAAAACATATCGGGCCAATCCATGATTTTGGGGTTGTTTTGGTTGCTTGAAAAAAATACCCGTGCGTGGCTATAGTCTGTGGTTATTGTTATCTGGTTGTGATTATCTATCATAGGGTGCACCGGTCAGGATGGCGGTCCAACCGAAGATAGTCATCCAGGTATGGGTTGATATCAAAAACAGAGAATATTAAAAAACATAAGGGTGCGGTGGCAGAGTGGCTATGCAGCGGACTGCAAATCCGCCGATGCCGGTTCGATTCCGGCCCGTACCTCCATCCCTGCTTTTTGCTTGCCGGGAAGCCAAGACAATCAGCACAAAAATGGCTTTGGGGTTGTGGCTGTTGTTTGCTATAGAGTTTATTATACAATATTTTTGATCAATTTTTCCGGCGTAGCTCAGTTGGTAGAGCAAGCGGCTGTTAACCGCTGGGTCACAGGTTCGAGTCCTGTCGCCGGAGCCACTCTTTTGTTATCTTTTCTCGATTGATCTTTGTTATTATTGATCGAAATCCATGGATGTGAGCGGGGCCTCAACCAAAGCCAACTTTCATCCAAAGCCATCTTGAGGAAAATCCAAAAGACTGAAAAAATCACCTAAAAAAATCGAGGTCAATCATGAGCAATTCAGCGGTCCTTGATCCGGAAGACAGTGTCCTCAAACGTTATGCCGGGGCGGCCCAACAAGCCGAAGCGGCACTCTGTTGTCCGGTCGATTATGATCCCGGTTATCTGGCGGTTTTGCCCCAGGAAATTCTGGAAAAAGATTATGGTTGCGGTGATCCCTCGCGCTATGTCCAAGCCGGGGAAACCATTCTTGATCTGGGTTCGGGGGGTGGAAAAATATGCTATATCGCCGCCCAAATTGTTGGCAAGAATGGGCAGGTTATCGGGGTTGATTTCAATCCGGATATGTTGAGCTTGGCCCGCAGCCACCAGAAAGCGATTGCGCAAAAAATTGGCTGGGATAATGTGACATTCCACCGGGCCAAAATCCAGGATCTCAAGACGGATATTGATGCGGTGGTTCAATATCTGGAGACCAACCCGGTGCGTGGTTTGGATGGCTTGGCCGCTTATGAAACCTTTCTGGCTGATTTACGGGCCCAGCCGCTGATTGCCGATAACAGTATTGATTGCGTGCTGTCCAACTGTGTCCTCAACTTGGTGCGGCCGGAAGACAAGTCCAACCTGTTTGGGGAGATTTATCGGGTTCTCAAATCCGGCGGACGGGCCGCCATATCGGATATTGTTTGTGATGAACCGGTCCCGGATCATTTGCGGGCTGATCCTAATCTCTGGTCGGGCTGTATTGCCGGGGCCTATCAAGAGCGTGACTTTCTCACCGCTTTTGAGGAAACCGGCTTTCATGGAATTGAGATTGTCGAGCGGGCCGCTGAACCCTGGCAGGTTATTGAAGGCATTGAATTCCGTTCCATGACGGTTGTTGCCCATAAAGGCAAGGAGGGTCCTTGTTTTGATCACAAGCATGCGGTGATTTATAAAGGCCCTTGGCGGAGTGTCACCGATGATGATGGCCATTGCTTGGAACGCGGCGAGCGGATGGCTGTCTGTGAAAAGACGTTCCGCCTCTATACATCACCCCCTTACACCGATGAGATTATCGGTGTTGAGCCTTTGGTTGCGGTGACCGAAGCACAAGTTTTTGATTGCAGCAGAGACACCCGACGTCACCCCAAGGAAAGCAAGGGTGAGGATTATACCCTCACCCGTGAACCCTCAAAAAGCTGTTGCTGAAGACCTTTTCGGTTCCCTACCCTCCAGCTTGGTTCTGGGTAATCTGATAGGCCACCACGACATCATCAAGCATCATCGGCACCAGGATGATTTGTTTTTGCGCGGGATCGCTGGTGTAGGAATCGGCAGAGTCGGCCGGTGCCGGGATCATTGTATGGTCAGCACTGCCTTGATTGAGATCAAGCAATTTGCGAGGAACGGCATCGGTTTGCGCCAACCACAACCCGCCAGATACCCAATCGGTTGCGGTATAGCCGCTGCCGTCCGGGAGGCGCACCACCCCATCCAAATTGCCAAAAGGCGCACTAATCGGGGTTATTGAACGGTCGGTCAACGTCACTCTTTTGAGACTGCCCGGGGTTGTGGTGGCAAAAGAGCTGGGGTCAATCTCCGCCCCCCAAGAACCGACAATCAGATCATCCCCGTCCACCTCCAGGCCGTTGGGCGATTCCAGGGCGGTGTCTCTGAGCCAAAGATCAAACATGCCGTCTTTCAGCCGGTAAATCGAATCGGTGAGCATATCGGAGACATAGACCGCCCCGTCAGAGCCAACGGCGATATCATTAAGGAAAACGGCACCATAAGCCGGGTAAGAACCCTTCTGCCCGGTGACAATATCGACAAAGACCAGACGATCAATATCGGCGATATAGAGCGTATCATCAACCAACCCCATTCCCTTGGGTGCATTCAATCCATCAACCCATTGCAATTCCAGGATATCGCCTTGGGGTGATATGCGGGAGATAAAGCCTTGACCATTTTTTTCAACCGGGCCGCCATTCATATTCGATACATAAACAACCTGACGGGCCGGATCATACAAAACCGATTCGGGTCGGGCAAAACCCGCGAGCCGCCATGTTTCCTCAAGAACGGTGTTTTCTCCAAACATCTTCTTGGATGAATCATCACCGCAGGCCGCCATCAGCAACAAAGGCATCATCAAAGCGCACAAACCAACCCATCGGAAAGACCGATGATTGGCCGCGGACCAAGCCGCGAAAAAAGATTTATCCGTATCGTATTGGTCAGCAGAAAACATGACAAAAAATCTCCATAGTGAGAACGAAAATGATGACGAACCCAGGCGCTTCTCAACCAGAATCATCGACAACAAAGCATGAAAACCAAAACTCCGACCGGTTATCACCCCTGCAAAGACAAGAGAAAACCAAAGGCGACCCAACCCGATCTTGGCTGGGGCGGCAGGATTCGAACCTGCGATCACGGGATCAAAACCCGCTGCCTTACCGCTTGGCTACGCCCCAAATATTTTCACCACCCATCATCACCGCATACATAGTAAGAGTGACAAACAGCGCAGATTAAGCATTTTAATCACAAGCTGCAACGCCTTCAATCAACCGCTTTGCGGATCATGGAGTAAAACGGGTCGTGATCAAGCCCGTGCTCAAACCATAATACCAAGCCATTCTCTGCTATGAAACCGGATCAGCAATACGTTCAACCGGTGGCGTTTGGGTGATTAAAGATGTCGCCATGACCCATAAACCCCTATGATCTGTGCGAATCTGTGTGGCCGCCTGTTCGGCTTTTTCATGATCAGCAAACAGCCCAAAACATGTGGCACCACTGCCGGACATACGGGCCAGTAAGACGCCATCAAGCCGCGCCAAAAGATCCAGAATATCCCGCAAAGGCGGCATCAATTCCAATGCCGATGACGTTAAATCATTTCTCCGCTCTGCCAAAGCGGCAATCATCTGCTGTGGATCGCTCAGATCACAACCCTCAAAAGAGGGGACTGGTTGCGAACAATCATCAGCTAAAAAGTCATCTTCATGAGCGCGTGCATAGTGTTGAAAAACCGACCGCGTTGAAAGAGGCTGGCCCGGATTGACCAACACAACCCCCAGCGGTGGCAGGGCGGCAACCGGCACCAGAGACTCACCGATTCCGGTAACATAAGCGGCATGCCCACCAAGAAAAAACGGCACATCAGCCCCTAGAGACAGAGCCGCCTCCCGCATCGCTTGGGTATTGATATCCATCCCCCAGAGCTGCGCCATACCACGTATCACCGCTGCGGCATCGGCCGAACCCCCTCCCAAACCGGCCGCCGGAGGGAGATTTTTGGTTAGTTGAATTCGCACCGAGGATGACCGGCCAGACAAGTCAACCATAATCTGGGCCGCGGCAACAGCCAGATTGTCCGGGCCACCAGGAATGCCTGAGCCATAAGAACCATCAATCTCTAAAGAACATTCGGCATCCGGTTCTGGCGGGCCAACAACAACACAGACATGATCACTGAGCGCAACAAATGTCATCAAGCTGGCCAGATCATGATACCCATCGGCCCGACGCCCAGCAATCTCCAAAAACAGATTGATCTTGGCGCAGGCAGAACAAGACGCCGCCGATGGGATCACCAAACCATCATCAGCCATGACTGCTCTTTATATTCAGCACTGTATATTCAGCACTGTATATTCAACACTGCGCCGATAGCAACGATCATCACCAGAGAACCGATCATCACCACTGAACAGGGTGCAGCAATCCATCACCAGGAATCATCGCGGCGTGTATGTTTTGAACGTTGATTATCGTCAAGTTTCTTCTGGATTTGGGCAGCAGCATCGAGGTCAGGATCAAGACTTAAAGCCCGGCCCCATTGAAATCTAGCTTCAGAAAATCGGCCAACCCGCCAATACACATCGCCCAAATGATCATTGATGGTCGGATCTTGAGGGAGCAACTCCACAGCACGTTCCAATTCTCTGACCGCTCCTTCCATATCGCCCAAATGATAAAGAGCCCAACCCAATGAATCGACAATATAGCCATCATGGGGCTTCAACTGTACGGCCCGTTCAATCATTTTTTGTGCCCGCTCAAGATGAACCCCTTGTTGAACCCAAGAATAGCCGAGATAATTGAGGACATAAGGCTGATCCGGTTTGAGTTCCAAGGCCTGTAAAAAATCACTTTCGGCCCGCTGCCATTGTTTGGCCCGTTCCAGGGATATTCCCCGAACATAGAGCAGCTTCCAATGTCTCGGATCAAGGTCCCCAATCTGAGCAACAGCTTGATCATAAGCGGCAATCGCCTCTTGGTAACGCTCTTGCCCGCTGAATAGATCACCGAGATGGATTAAAGCATCCACACGCTCAGGATACATCTCAATCATCTGTTGCAACAATGCGACCGCATCTTCGGTTTCACCGAGGATGTCATTGATCATGGCAATACGGATATCGACCAACCAGCGATAAGGTGTTTCTGGATCAACCTGCTGATACATAGCGCGGGCGGCTTCCCAGCGTTTTTGAGATTCAAGAATTTCACCAGCCAACGCTGAAAAAACCGGCACATCCGGTCTCAGATAGAGCGCAAACTGAATATAAATGAGGGCCATCTCGCGGACATCTTCTCTGTAAAGAGCGCGTGCGATATTATAAAATGCTTCTGCGATACCGTCTTTACTGTTGCGAACCACATTGGACAGGTGATCAGGCCCGGCGGATGATCTCTTAAAAAACCAATTGGCATCTGAATGTTCATAGATTTGGCTGAGGGCCTGAATACGCTCATCAGCGCCGGTGCGTTCAAAAAAGTTGAGCAAAATCTCCAACATGCGAAACGTTGTTGGGGCACCGCTATCAAGAACGTAAATATAACGTTCCTCAGCTTCGGCCATGCGTCCGGCGGTATCATTGATCAGGGCCGCATGCAGTTCATAAAGGACCGCAAAAGCACTGTTTTCAGAAAGGTCCTTCAATGCCTGCATAGCCTGGTCGGTCTCACCCTGACCGGCTAAAATCCAGGCCGATAGCA
This sequence comes from Alphaproteobacteria bacterium, assembly GCA_963923945.1. Lineage (GTDB taxonomy): Bacteria > Pseudomonadota > Alphaproteobacteria. The sequence continues at coordinate 1,969,797 of OZ000551.1, read as the reverse complement.
AAGGACCAAAATAGCGCCCCAATTTTTTTTCAGAAATTGTTTCCAGCCGCCGCTCGGCTAAGGTCAGATCACCGGCGCCGATAGCCGAAACAATACGGGTCAAGTTGGGCAAAACAGCAAGGGGCTGTTGTTCAAGGATGCGTTCCGCCAACCGGTCGGCTTCATCGAACCGGTTCTCTTCAATCATCAAAATATGGGCCCGATTGAGAATATCAAGATTACCCGGATTCAATTCCAATGCCCGCAGCATGAAATCACCTGCCGCCCCTTTTTGACCTCGCTTTCCAGCCAGCAGGCCAGCCAGATAATTCCCGCGGGCCGAAGACCCCGGACGCATCTTGGATATGGTTTCACCATCAACAGCCGGGGCCGATGACAAAGTCGACTGATCGGATGGCCGGGGGCCAAGAGAGGGAGACGGAGGAGATTTGATCAATTCCGCCGATGGTACAACGGCAGAAGACGCCTCCCCAGAGTGTTGGAAATGATTTTTTTGAGAAGGGGAGTCAGCAACCGCACAGCTCCCCAAAATACCGATCACCAAACCGCAAAACGCCAGGCGATAATACCAAAGGGAACCCATGCCGCACGCCGTTTCCTTGCATGATGGAAGACGATTGAGTAATTGAGTGCTTGCGTTCCTCATCTGGATAAAACCTATCTGGATCAAGCTCACCAAAAGACAATGAATTTTGTTTGTAAAAAGAATTTTGTTTGTAAAAAATCTTGTCTGTAAAAATCCTATTTTTAAGAAATTCTATTGATGAGCTGCATCCGTTTATAAACTATATCTGTCGTTTTTTGATATCTGAGTATGATCGCTTTCATACCAGAGTTAAGCCGAATGATATATATCATATAATTCATTCAATCGAAAAATACTCAATTTTGGCTACATGCCACATATCGGGATCATTACATATTGGGATAATTCGGCCCACCGCCGCCTTCAGGGGACACCCAGACAATATTTTGTGTCGGGTCTTTGATATCGCAAGTCTTACAATGCAAACAATTTTGCGCATTGATCTGTAAACGGGCAGCCGTGCCTTCACCAATGATTTCATAAACACCAGCCGGACAATAGCGCTGCTCCGGCGAGTCGTAGGCGTTGAGATTCACCTCAATCGCTGTGGCGACATTCTTAAGTTTAAGGTGACAGGGTTGATCTTCTTCATGATTGGTCCCGGAAAAAGCAACATTGGTCAGACGATCAAATGTGAGACGACCATCCGGCTTAGGGTAATGGATCGGTTTGCTGGCCGTTTTGCGCCGCAAGGTCTCATGGTCGCGATGGGCATGGGATAATGTCCAAGGGGCGCGGCCACGTAAAAAAATCTGATCAAAACCAGCATGAATCAAGCCCCAGACCAACCCTCTTTTAAATCCTGGACGAACATTACGGGCCGCTTGGAGTTCTTCGGCGACCCAGGAATTTTTGAACGACTCAGTATAATCAGTCAATTCCCGCGGCCCGGACTCACCTTGTTCCAAGGCCTTATGCGCCGCTTCAGCAGCAAGCATACCTGATTTCATAGCCGTATGACTGCCCTTGATTTTCGGCATATTCAAGGTGCCCGCCTCGCAGCCAATCAAAACGCCACCAGGGAACGTCATTTTGGGCAGAGATTGCCACCCCCCTTCATTCAAAGCCCGGGCACCATAGGCAATCCGGCGGCCACCATCAAAAAGAGCGCGTATTTTAGGATGGGTTTTGAATCGCTGAAATTCTTCATAAGGATTGAGATACGGGTTATCATAATCCAGGCCAACAACCAACCCAACCGAGAGCTGATTATCGGCCAAATGATAGATGAATGATCCACCATAAACACCCCCATCCAAGGGCCAACCAACGCTATGGGTGACCAACCCTTGCCGATGGCAATCGGAATCAATTTCCCACAATTCCTTAAGACCAATCGCATAGGTTTGCGGCTGGCAGTCGGAGCGAAGGCGAAACCGCTCCATCAATTCCTTACCCAAGCTGCCCCGACACCCTTCGGCAAAAAAACTATAGCGGGCCTGTAAGGCGATCCCCTGCTGATAGGACGGTTTATGGGCACCGTTTTTATCAATTCCCATATCACCGGTGGCTACACCAATGACCGCGCCAGAATCGTTATAGAGGATTTCACTGGCCGCAAAGCCAGGATAAATCTCAACCCCGAGAGTTTCGGCCTGCGCACCCAGCCACCGGCACAACGCACCCAAGGAAATGATATAGTTTCCAGCGTTGCGCATCGCTGTCGGCAAAAGAAAATGTGGCAAAGACAGACCTCTTTTTTCAGACAGCCACAAAAAATTCTCTTGGGTGACCGGGGTCTGTATTGGTGTTTCTTGTTCCCGCCAATCGGGCAGCAATTCATCAAGGGCCCGGGGCTCCAACACCGCACCAGAGAGAATATGTGCCCCCACTTCAGAACCTTTTTCAACCACACATACGCTGGTCTCGCGCCCCGATTCAATGGCCAACTGCTTCAAACGAATAGCCGCGGCAAGACCCGATGGACCAGCCCCGACAATCACCACATCATACTGCATCGTCTCACGTGTCATGGCCGAATACCCTGGAAAAAACCTGAATACTTTCAATATAGGGATTATACTGAAATATTAAGAATGATTGTAAAAATAAAGCAACAGAGCCGATGAAAGAGTTGTGTTGAATAATGAGTTGTGTTGAATAATGAGTTGTGTTGAATAATGAATTGTATTGAATGGAGAATTTTTTATCAAAAATCACCACCAATTTAGTAAATCATTCTCAAAAAACCATTCAAAATAACGATGCAATCGGTCTATAAAATCAAGATATCAATGACACCGCACTCAATCACCCCTATCATCACCGCTTGGTTGCCCTATCAGCAATTATGGAAAGGAAATGTCAAGATTTCAAAGTGAATACGCCTTGTTGGGTTGGCAGATTGAAGCCGGGGCCGATGAAGCAATCCTTGATCAACCGATCACCCATTATCATCAGCCCCAAGAAAACCATCCCCCACCAAAAGCCGATTTAACCGCCGATGAGGCGCGGGCCCGGCTTGCACACAAACCGGTACCCGGCTTTAATGATTGCTTGACTGAAGGGGCACAGGGTAAGGGTGCCCATCACCCCCTACACTATGATCATCATGATGATGGTCATATGATACATCCACCAATAACAAAACCATCATCATACAGTGCAGGCAACCGTTTGACCATGTCAGAACCCAATCAGATACCCTTGTCTGAGGGTGCGGAGACCCATCGCCAACCGAGCAGCCAAGCGATCCGTGAGTGTGCTCAGTCTTGCCAAACTCTTGATGATTTGCGTCAAGCTCTGGATGCTTTTGACGGGTGCCCACTCAAGGAAACGGCGATGAATTTGGTTTTTGCCGATGGCAACCCACAAGCACCGGTGATGCTGATTGGTGAAGCACCTGGGGCGGATGAGGATCGCCAAGGTCTACCCTTCGTCGGTGTGAGTGGCCAACTGCTTGATCGGATGATTGCGGCCATCGGTCTCAATCGAGAAAATACATATATCAGCAATATTCTGCCCTGGAGGCCGCCGGGCAATCGCAACCCGGCCCCGGATGAAATTGCCGTCTGCTTGCCGTTTATTGAGCGGCATATTGAACTGGTTCATCCGAAAATTTTGGTCTTTATCGGTGGGGTCGCGGCCAAGACATTGCTGGGCGTCAAAGAGAGTATCGGTAAGTTGCGCGGCCAGTGGTTTGCTTATCAGTCATCTGGTCTGGCCCGTCCGATTACCGCGCGGGCGACTTTTCATCCGGCATATTTGTTGCGGTCCCCTGGTCAAAAACGCAAAGCATGGCAAGATCTTCTTGATATTGAGGCCACATTAAAAACTCTTTCTTAAATCGTAGATACGAAAATCACAGACTTGCTTTTTCTGTTTCTTATGTTTCTTCTGCCAATCATCAACAATCCCGCGCGCATCAACCGCTTTATAGAAACTTGATGATACCGGGACGATATATTTGACGATATATTTATTGTATTGAGACCATATCATGTCAGGACTTGACCCAAAATTGACCTTTAAGCCGGTCACAATCGCTTTGATGACGGTCTCAGATAGCCGTGATTTAGACAATGATCAATCGGGCACTATATTGGCCAAAAAAATAGAAGAAGCTGGGCATATTTTGGCCGAACGCCTGATCGTACCAGATGAACCGGCTGATATTGCGGCCCACCTCAAAAAATGGGTCAGTGACCCCCATATTGATGTCGGGATTGCCACCGGTGGGACGGGTCTGACTGGGCGGGATTCGACACCGGAAGCCTTTCAATCGGTTTATGAGAAGGAAATTCCTGGCTTTGGAGAAGTTTTTCGCATGCTCAGCTACGCAAAAATCGGCGCCTCAACCATCCAATCAAGGGCCAGTGCCGGTGTGGCTGATGGGACGTATCTCTTTGCTCTACCCGGATCACCAGGTGCCTGCCGCGATGCTTGGGAAGATATTCTCAAATGGCAGCTTGATTCGCGGTTTCGGCCTTGCAATCTGGTCGATTTGATGCCGCGCCTAAAAGAAAAGTAAGCGCATTGGTTTAGTGGGTTGTGGAACCTTTAGCCATCCAGGCTCGATACGATACCGCATCATCAATATCACGCATCTTTTCTAAAAAACCGGCGGTCAATCCGCGGCCAAGATTGGCCAAGGTGTCACTCAAAGCATATTCGGTTGACCAGCGTACAGATTGAAACAAGCCCGATACGGCTCGCCGCCGCCGCACCCCGATGAGCCAATATCCACCATCCAGTGCCGGGCCGAACACCACATCATGGCGCCCCAGCAACCGCGAGGCAGAAGCAATATGGTACGGGACAATATCGGGGGCATCGGTTCCCAGAATAATCACTGGCGCGCGTCCGGCTAAAGACAAAAAACGCTCCATACGTTGGCCAAGAGTGCCGGTTCCTTGCCGATACCGCACAAGGCCTAGCGGCCATGAGCGTTGGGAACGCCATGCAGCATCGGGAGTGACCGCCAAGACCACAATCCATCGCTTATCACGGGCTAAGCGGCGAGCCAGAGAAAACAAGCTCCAGCGATAAAAACGAGAGGCAGCCACCAGACCAATATCTTTCGCCAAACGGGTCTTAACGCGCCCCAGGCAAGGCTGGCGCGCGAACAACACCACCAATGGGCGGCGCGGCAGCCGGTAAGATTTTTTCATCATCACTTTCATCATGAAAAATCTCAAACATCATTCTTATTCAATGTACTAATCCAATTATTATATGGAAAAAATACATCTATAATCTTTGTTAATTCTTGGGTTAAAGACTCTTTTTAAGGAATTTATTTGTTTTCACTGGTTATCATGATTGCTATATTCCGTATAATTATTGTCAATTACCTAGCTATTTTGAGTCGTTTTAGATTATTGAGTTTGATAAATTGTTTTTTGGGAGAATGTTGGGAAATTACTGATAGAATTTTGGGGTTGTGGTTGCGGGAAACCGCTTTGAACCAATGTGACGCTTCTATTTATTCTATATAGATTATTCATCATATGAATGATTCATGTTGATCGCTCACTCATATTGACCAAACATGATGTCTGATCAGCATCTTAATCTGTGTATTTTCCTGTCTCGAAGAAAACCTTGAACAGTATTCAGCTGCCGCATGAGGACGGTTGGCTATGTCATTTTTTGATTATTGCGTGAGGTCTCAATGATATTTGGTTTGCGGCGCGAAGCAGATGTTGAAAAATATCGCCAAAGAGCGAAACAATTTCAAACTTGGTTTGAATCAGCCATGATGATGGTTGATCATCTACCGGTCGGAGTGATTTGGTACAATGCCGAAGACGGATTTACCGCCAACTATATGAATAATTACTCAACAGATACGATTAAAAAACAGCTCAATATGGACCCGGATAGCATTATTGGGAATACAATTCAGACTCTCTTTGGCCATTCAGATCATCAACCACCCGACCTTGAGGGAAAAACAGATCTCCCCTTTCATGGGATTGTAAAATTCGGTGATGAAGCCCTGGATATCCATATTCTATCGGTCAATGACAAGAAAGAGTATTATTGCGGCAGCATGCTGATTTGGATGCTGGTCAGCGACCGAGTCAATATGATTAGCGATTTTGATCAACAAGTAAAATCAGTGGCTGAAGCCCTCTCTTCAGCGGCAACTGAAGTCGAAGCCAATGCCCGCAGCATCTCAACCATCGCTGAACATACCGATACCGAGTCCTCAGCCATGGCTGAGGCCGCAGAAATCTCAACAACCAATCTCGCAACCGTGGCCACCGCCGCCGAGCAACTCGCCGATTCAATCAATGAAATCAGTCAGCAAGTGACCTCGGCAACCACAATCTCCCAAGAAGCCACCCGTAAGGCCGATGACACCAATGCTGCCGTACGCAGCCTGACCGAAACCGCCACCAAAATCGGCGAAGTGGTCAAATTCATCACCGATATTGCCGAACAAACCAATTTATTGGCCTTGAATGCCACCATCGAAGCGGCCCGGGCCGGGGATGCCGGGAAGGGTTTTGCGGTGGTTGCCGGTGAAGTCAAGGAGCTGGCCAACCAGACCGCCAAGGCAACCGAAGAAATCTCCACCCAAATCACCGCTATTCAGCAAGCCACCCGTCAATCGGTGACCGCCATTCAAGAGATCACCAATGTGATTACCAAAATCAGTGAGACGTCCACCGCAATCTCAGCTGCGGTTGAAGAACAATCGGCGGCCACCGGGGAGATTAACCGCTCAATCCGTGATACATCACAAGCCTCAGCCGAGGTTGGTGAGCGGATTAAGAAAGTCAATCAGACCGCTGGCGAGACCGGTGAAGCAGCGGCTCAACTGCTGGCCGCTTCTGGCGAACTGACCGAGCATTCGGCCGGCTTGACCAAGAATGTCGACACCTTCATGGCCAAGCTCAACAGCGAGATCAATCTTTAGAATATTAATTTTGGGATACAAATTCTAGGAGTGAAAAGATCAGCTCTTTATTCAGTCCCTCTCTGCAACCAAACAACAATCCCTCATTATTATTCGGACTTGTTTTGCGCGCTTTACATAATCCGCATTACATGTTTAAACAGACGAAACCACAAGCCCAACCGGTGATCCTTTGGTCACGCCGGTACCAATTCATTGTTCCATTGAGTGGCAACAACAGTCTCTATGCGGGCTTGCTCTTGCTCCGTTAAATCATGTTGCTCACTGGAAGCCGGGGGGTCAAAACGCGACATTGCATCAACCAAGACCTGAACATTGCTTGACTGCAAAAATGAGGCCGCCTCGCCCTCTCCCAACTGCAGATAGTCAACCCGGTTGGCCTCACCAATAAACCAATCCCTCACCGTGATGCTGTTATCATCCCCGATAAAATCAATCTGCAGATCATCCCCATTCTGAGAGAACCAGATATCCCGCTCATTCACTCCTTCAGTGATCAGGATTCGGTCACCATCACCGCTGCGCCCGGTATTGTCGATGGTATCCTCGTCAGCATCGGAGGAAAATGCATATGTATCGGCTCCCGCACCACCTTGAAGGGTATCATTCCCCGCGCCGCCTTCAAGGGTATTGCTCTGCGCATCGCCGACCAGATGATCTCTATACCGGGAACCAATCAGATTTTCTACCGAGGTAAGTTGATCCCCTTCAGCATCACCGCCCACAGCACTCCCGGTGGCCAAGTTCACCGACACAGATTCCAAAGAACCGGCATAGGAGGCCGTATCACTTCCCGCACCACCGTCCAATCGATCATCACCCGCACCACCTTCCAGTCGCACGGGTTCGTGAACTCGAAAATATTCGCTCTTTCATCACCGGCTCAGGCATGACTTTGATTGTGGATTTGGCTTTCACGGTCATCTTTTTTGCGGTGATGTTTATTTTTTCGGTCAATCTGACCTGGATCGTCTTGGGATCAATTCCGTTTTATATTGTGGTCTCGGCATGGGTGACGCCTATCTTACGAGCACGTATCGACGAACAGTTTCGGCGGGGAGCCGAAAAACAGGCCTTCCTGGTGGAAAACATCAACGCTATTGAAACCGTTAAAGCTTCTTCTGTTGAGCCACAAATGCAACGCCAATGGGAAGAACATCTCTCTGGTTATGTTGGCACCTCCTTCAAGACCGCCCAACTCTCCAATATTGCCCAACAATCGGTGCAATTCATTCGTAAGGTCACCATGGCACTGACCCTCTGGTTTGGCGCACGGATGGTGATTGACGGTGGCCTGACAGTAGGACAATTGGTCGCTTTCAATATGTTGTCCAACCATGTCAGCCAACCGATTTTGAGATTGTCACAACTTTGGCAAGAGTTTCAGCAAACACGGGTTTCCATCGATCGCCTCGGGGACGTCTTAAACGAAAAAGCCGAAACGCAAACTCGCTCCGCCCATCATATCATGCCACCGATGAGCGGTGCGGTGGTATTTGACCATGTGACATTTCGGTATCGCCCTGACGGACAAGAAATTCTCAAGGATATTTCTTTCAAAGTCAAAGCGGGAGAAATGATCGGAATTGTCGGTCCCTCTGGATCAGGAAAATCGACACTGACCAAACTCTTACAGCGTTTATACGTCCCCGAAAAGGGCCGCATTCTTGTGGATGGAGCTGATCTTGCCATGGTCGATCCGGTTTGGCTGAGACGCCAAATTGGCGTCGTCTTACAGGAAAATTATCTTTTCCATCGTTCCGTCCGCGACAATATTGCTCTGAGTGATCCGTCCATGTCCTCAAACAACGTTCTGAAAGCCGCGCAGCTGGCCGGGGCGCATGACTTCATTCTCGAACTTCCCCAAGCCTACGATACGGTGATTGAGGAGCGAGGCAGTTCATTATCAGGAGGCCAACGCCAGCGCATTGCCATTGCACGCGCGCTTTCTAACAATCCGCGCATTCTAATTTTTGATGAAGCAACATCAGCCCTTGACTATGAATCGGAAATGATCATCCAGAACAATATGCAAGAAATGGCTGTCGGAAGGACGGTGTTTATCGTTACGCACCGCCTCTCAACTGTACGTCACTGCCACCGTATTATGACCATTGAAACCGGAATGATCACTGAGCAAGGCAATCATGAAACCTTGCTCAACAAGGGAGGACGTTACGCCCGGCTGTTGGCAATGCAAAATCAAACCAACAGCAACGCAATCCGCCGTTAGTTCAACCTGTTTTTGCTTTTTAGAAAACAATATTTCAGGAACAGCACAATGAGTGTTTTTAACCGCATCCGTCGCTATGTAAGCATCGCCAGAGATGCCTACCGCAATGAAAAGGAAGCCAAAGCCCAACAAGGCAGGAAAGGGGAAAGAAAACAAGAAGAGTTGGCCTTCATGCCGGCGGCTCTTGAAATTACAGAAACGCCGGCTTCTCCAGCCGGGAGGACCATACTGATTGCTATATGTCTCTTCTTCTGTATTGCTACTGTTTGGGGATTAATCGGTAAAATGGATATTATTGCCATCGCTCAAGGCCGAATCATTACCGTTGATCCGATTAAAGTGATTCAACCCCTCGAAACCGGGGTGATTCGGGCCATCCATGTCCAGGAAGGCATGAGGGTGCGGGCGGACGATGTTCTCATTGAACTGGACCATACCAATGAGGCCGCAGATCAAAAGCGTCTCATCCGGCAGTTGCTTGGTACTCAGGTCGAGATTGCTCATCTGAAAGCTCTCTTAGCGTCCGACCCTTTGTCAGCTTACAAACCACCTGAAGAAGCGCCAGAGAGTCTTAAAAATTTGCACCGATCTTATCTGATTTCTGAACGGCAGAGCTGGGAATCAATGCAAGCCTCATTGGATGGAGACATTCTTCAGCGTGAAGCGGAAATTGTCACTCTGACTGCTGACACTTCCCGCATCGCGAAAAAAATGAAATGGCTCACAGAAAAACTTGAAGGAAAACGAATCCTCTTTACAAAAGGCGTTGTAGCAAAACAAGCTCTCTCTGAAGAAGAACACATTCTTGATGAGACAGCAGGTCATCTGGATGTCGCACGCAAACGGCTGGCTGAAGCACAAGCCGCTCTAAAATCAGCGCATGCCAATCACGCAGCCAGTGCGGCAGAATTCAAACGAAACGTCCATATGCGGCTGACCGAAACACGACAAAGGGCCGCCATCATTGGCCAAGAATTGATTAAAGCTGAGGAACGTATCCAACAGAAAACTCTACGTAGCCCCGTCAATGGAGTCATCCACCAACTGAATATACATACTCTTGGTGGTGTTGTCACACCGGCCCAAACCCTCATTCGAATCATTCCTGAAAATGCAAAACTTGAAGTTGAGGCCATGGTTCTCAATAAGGATATTGGTTTTGTCCATAAAAATCAGCAAGCAACCCTAAAAATTGAGAGCTTTCCTTTCACGCGCTACGGCACAATCAATGGCCATGTCCGTCATCTTTATAAAGATGCTGTTGAAAGCAGCACCGTTGGCCCTGTATATCCAGCAAGAGTCACGATGGCCCGCTCCACTATGAATATCGACGACAAGACAATCAATTTCACGCCTAGCATGAATGTGACCGTCGAGATTAAAACAGGCCAAAGACGCTTGATTGATTATCTGCTTTCACCGCTTCAACGTTACCGCCATGAAAGCCTGCGAGAAAACTAGCTCATATTACGCCTCATTGAAAATGAGTTGGCAACCAAACGTGATATGAAAGAATTTGAAGCCGCGGCGAAGCTGGATATCGCGGAGTCTAAAGTTGACATCCTTAAATGGATGTTTGGGGCTTTGTTGGGCCAAGCCGCCATTTTAGCCCGTTTGATCAAATGACTCTCAACACCGTGCTTTGCGGTTTTAGGGGCGTTTGAATAATATAATCGTCGTTTCGGAATAATCATCTTTTCGGAATAATCGCCTTTTTGGAATTTTTTTCTTGGCCTCTTTTGCCTCATTTCCAAAAGTGCTTGTGAAACATCGCCATAAACGTTCTTAACCAGAGACGTTCTCAACCAGTGGCTGGCCCTAACATCGAACGCAATTCAAACATCACCTCAAAATGGGGAACCAGACAGATAAAATTCATAAAACTCAGTCCCCAAACTCATAATTTGTAGCCAAGCCATAGACCCCCCCAATGGCGGCCCTGAACAGTAATCGGCGCAGAAAGACTCTTCAAGAGAGTAAACCGACCACCCCCCATATCACGACGATAGGTTTGGAGAAGAAATGGCTTGGTACTTTGGGCCGCTGCTCGGGTGGTTCGATTATCAAAAATACGTCTGTTGCGGCAATAGGCTTCGTTCCATTCCGGATCATCCCCCTGAGGCTGAGAATGTTCACGTTGATGGGTGGGGACGTAAGCATTGCGATCAACAGCAATACAAAACACCACTTTGGGATCAAAATCGAGCATAGGATCTTGTATCGGCGGCAACAAAGCATCGGTGAGATCAACAAAAGACGTTTGATGCTGTTGCGGGTTGGTATCGGGAATGGGCTGATAATCCTCAGAGAATAAATCTTCTTGGGATATTTTTCCTTCGGCAAGAGCCTTCTCGAAGACGGCTACAACCTGCTGTGCGCGTTCCTGAATTTCTTTGATAAACCGGGTATCAGAAGTCTCTATATCACTTTGATTGATTGAGAGAATCAAGTCCTCACTGTGTTCCAATAAAGATGTAATGCGTTTATCGGCTGATCTTAAGCTGGCAGTGGTTTGGGTGATGTTGGCTGCCATTTTATCAATGTCACCAATAAACCTTTCGCATCGCTGGAGAGAATCGGATGCCGAATGCGCAATTTGTTCAACCTTTTCTGTCATCGTCCCCATTGAGGAATGGATCCCATCAACAGCGTCATGGATCAAGGAAATTCCCTTATTTGATTCTTGGGCAACATCGATAGTCTGGTGGCTGGTAGATATCAACCCGGTGACGTTGGATGCCAACTCAGAAACCGCCTCATCAATATGACCGGTGGCTTGACCGGTCTGATTGGCCAGCTGCTTGACCTCACCAGCAACCACCGCAAATCCCTTCCCGGCATCCCCGGCCCGGGCCGCCTCAATGGTGGCATTCAAAGCCAATAAATTGGTTTGCTTGGATACCGCTTCAATCTTCTTGGTAATCTCGGTGACGCTGGAAAGAGAGTTCTCCAAACCACCCAGAGATTTTTCGATTTTTGTGACTGCTTTAACCAAGTTATCAATGCTGGAGACCGCTTGATCGACTCCCTGACGCGAATCCTGCATCACCGTACTGGCTTCTCCAGCCGAAGTACGGGTATCCTGACTGGCGGTGTCAATATGGCGAACAATATCGGCAAATTGGTGGGCTACTTCACGCAAATTTTCAAACAGCTTGTTTTGCTTATCAGCATTGGCCGCAATCGAATCGACATCAGCAGCAACATCAGCCAATTCAAGACCCAATGCCTCAAGAGACTGAAGAACATGATTGGCAAAAGATTCAATATCATTATCAGCCGATTCTTGAACCGCCTTGCCGTTCTGACCAGAATGATTGGGCACATCCTCTGCGCTCATATTTAAAATTTCCTCCCATGCAACGCTAAAATGACCGCTCTAAAATAACATTTGAGCCATTGAGACCATAAAATAACAAGACAACGAAAACATCATCCCCCAAGAATCCAATAAATCCGAAGACATAATTTACATATAATTTTTTATTTATGCATAAATTTAATGTATAACTATTCGTATTGATAGCAACAATATTCTAGGAAAAAAAGACTCACAATATGCTTGATCATGACAGAAACGATCATATTTAGGGGTTCGGTTTTTTGTACAGTTTTTTGTGCGTATGTCTCGGCGAGACCGTCTTTGTGGTCGATTTTTCATTTGTGATTTTTTCTGTGACGCATCTTTCCCCACCCCCGCATCCTGCTAAACCTGCTGATTGGGTGGTGCGATTTGCCGATTGTATCCCTCGCCCTCTCAGCGGGGATGATATCATTCTTGATTTGGCTTGTGGTCGTGGCCGTCACGCCATGTGGTTGAGCAAACGCGGATACCGGGTTCTGGGAGTTGATCGTGATTTAGACAGCATTCGGTCAAACCCGGCTCAACAAAGTCATCTCAATCCGCAATGGATTAAAGCAGATTTGGAAAGCGATGATCCCTTTTCTGCTGGGGGATGCCTATATGGGAGACGGTTTTGTGGGATTATTGTAGTCAATTACCTCCACCGGCCTTTATGGCCGGGGATCATCGGAGCGTTGAACCCCGGCGGGGTTCTGATCTATGAAACCTTTGCCCAAGGCCATGCCGCTTTTGGTCATCCGCGCAATCCAGCATATCTGCTCAAGCAAGGGGAATTATTGGATATCGCCTGGAGCGCTGAAATGATCATCATTGCCTATCACCATGGTCGAATCTCTCAATCCAAGCCGGCCATCAAGCAATGCCTTTGCGCCCGCAAAAGAGCCGCTCCCGCAGCATAATCCTAAAAGAGGTTCATGTTTGTGATCACGGTCCTGAAAAAGGCCGATCATGCGATAAGGCCGGGACCATAGAGCGCATTTTAAGAGATTGCCGCGGATCAATAGTGGCCATGATATAGCCTGGATCATCGCCGGTTGTGGCCATGACCCGCCCCCAAGGATCAATAATCATTGAATGGCCATAAGTGGTGCGGCCCCCATCATGTTCACCGCATTGAGCCGGGGCCAGGACATAACAGCCGCATTCGATGGCCCGCGCACGCAGTAAACTGGACCAATGGGCTTGACCGGTCGGTCGAGTAAACGCCGCCGGGATGGTAAAAAGGAAGGCTCCAGCTTGGGCCAGGACACGATAAAGATGAGCAAAACGCAGATCATAACAAATACTCAAGCCAATCGCCCCCCAAGGAGTTTTAGCCATCACCGCCTGGTCGCCAGGGCAATAGGTTGCTGATTCGCGATAGCTCTCTTGATCGCCCGGGTCGGCATCAAACAGATGAATCTTATCATAACGGGCCGCGATAGACCCCTTTGGATCAAACAGTACGGACCGATTGACCAAACCCGGTTGGTCTTTTTGGTGGTCAATCTTCTGAATATTCAGGGAACCGGCCAATACCCAGGCATCGGTTTCCTTGGCTAAGGCACTGAATGTTGAAACCCCCGGATGGGTATTTTCTGGTTGGGCTGTTGAGTGCAGATGCGCCGGATCTTGAGCCATGAACGCAACATTTTCCGGTGTCACAATCAATTGCGCGCCATCAGCCGCCGCCCGCCGCACCAAAACGGAAACAGCCGCCAGGTTTGCCGCCATATCAATCTGCGCGTTGGTCTGTATACAGGCCGCCTTAAAAGAAAATTGTGATTGAGTCAGACTCATATCCGCCAGATTCATATTCGCCAGACTTATACCCAACACTCTCAATCAATGATCAAACAACAGCGAATCGAGGCAACCGGCCCGCTCCAAAGCCAATAATTCATCACATCCACCAATCGGGTTTTGATCAATGAAAATCTGCGGGGCGGTGCGTCGGCCACCCGAACGGACAATCATCTCAGCACGCCGGTGCTGGTCACCGTCAATGACAATCTCCTCAAACGCCACCCCCTTATCAGCCAACAGCTTCTTGGCCCGGATACAATAGGAGCACAGACTCTTGGTATAAATCACAATATCAGGCATCCGCTGGCTTTTTATGCTTTATATTTTTATGCTTTATATATGAGAAACACAGGATAGAAAATAGACTGAGTGATCTCAATCCAAAGAGCGACCCGGTGACAATGCGGGTGTGCGGGCATCAGCCAATGTCAAAACATCAACGGCTTGCGCCCCAGCATTTTTGAGAATGTCGGCACAGGCCGTCACCGTCGCGCCGCTGGTCAAAACATCATCAACCAATAAGATGTTTTGGCCCACCAACAGGCGCCGACAACGGGGTCGGATTACAAAAGCGCCCTTAACATTCAACCGGCGTTGACGGCCGCTCATTCCGACCTGAGGTTGTGTCGCCCGGCACCGGATGAGGAGATCAACACAAACCGGCTTGCCTGCATAATGCCCAATATGCTGGGCCAATACCGCCGCTTGATTGTAACGTCGCCGCCATAAACGCAGCCAATGCAAAGGTACGGGCACAATGATATCGGCCTTGGCAACCACATCCGCACCAAAATTAGCCATCCATTGGCCATAAACAGGGGCCGCATCCAAACGATCACCATATTTGAATGCCAGGACCAAACCACGGCTGGCGGCATCATAATCAAAAACTGTGCGATAGCGGGTCACCGGATTCTTCGCAGAACGACACCCCAGACAGGATGATCCCCGCGACACCCGCGACACCCGCGACACCCGACGTCCACATAAAGGACAAATCGGCGGATGGATAAACCCAATATCGCGGTAGCATGACGGACATAAACCGGCTTGACCCGAAATTGGTACGGCACAAGAAAGACATAAGGGCGGCAAAAACGCATCCAAAAATCGGGTGCTACGTCCCAGCATGGCGACCCAATGGCCGATTGACCGACTCTTGATCCGGTTGCCATACCCCATCATCATACCAACCGGGTCTTATGGCCCGACTTTATGAAAAAATTCATCATGGCTGATTTTGACAACAAACACCCTTAAAATCCTGCTGATAGGGTATCGGAAAACATCGACATATGTCATCGGCAAACAAAAGGTAAGCGCAGTTTTTTGGTGCCATCCATACATATTCATCCTAAAGACAATCATGATCAAAACAATCATCACTTTTTATGACTTCTGTCCCGCTGATATTTGACCGGCGGTTGCTGCGCCATCGGCGCAATCGCTCAGCACGTCACTGGGAGGCCTATAATTTTCTACATTATACTGCCGCCAATCGACTGGCTGAACGGCTGGAACTCACCAACCAAACTTTTAAGCGGGTCCTTGATTTTGGCTGCCGGGCCGGTGAATGGACCCGCCATATTCTTAAACGATCAACCTCTCAACAGATCATCACCACGGACTTGGCCCTGGAATTTGCCCGCACCACCCGGAATAAGTTCCCATCCTCACGCACCCTATCTCTGGTAGCCGACGAGGAAGCACTGCCCTTTGCCGAACAGAGCTTCAACCTGATCACCGGATGCTTAAGTCTTCATAGCATCAATGATCTGCCCGGAACGTTGGCTCAATTCCGCCACCTCCTGGCCCCGGATGGAATGCTGCTCACCAATTTTTTTGGCGGCCCCACCTTGGGGGCTTTACGGGCCGCCTTGACCGAAGCTGAAATTGAACTCTATGGCGGGGCCAGGCCGCGCATCGCACCATTCACAGATATCCGTGATGCCGGTACCCTGTTGCAACGGGCCGGTTTTATTCAACCGGTGGTCGATGATGAAGCCATCACCGTCACCTACAACAACATCGGTCATCTGATGCATGATTTGCGCGGCATGGCTGAAACCAATATCCTCATCCACCGCCACCGCGCCCTGGACCGACGGGCTCTCTTCTCACGGGCCGAAGACCTCTATAAAGACCGCCATCCCGATGGCCGGATCGCCGCCCGCTTCCATATCTTAACTCTCACCGCCTGGGCACCTGGTGAAAACTCACTCCCCCCAGGCACATAACCAAAGTGAAACCAGCAATTTTCATCCCCTCATCGGACGGATTGCAGACAACCGCATCGAAGCATCCTCATTACTGGGCCAACGCACCCCATCAGCCGGCCGAGGGGAAAGACATCTGTATACGGTCAGAGGGGGCTCTGGCTTTATTGGTTTCTATTTTGTTGGTGTCTGCTTTGTTGGTGTCTGCTTTAGCGGCCGATTCTTCTTGCGCGATCTCTTGATCTTCCATGATCAAAGTGACCACATCACTCATGATCAAAGCCGGATCAATCATGCCCAAGCCATAGATATTGCGAACCCGGCCTTGGCGATCAATCAAATACATCCGCAACAGATGCTGGATCACATCACTATCCGGACGCCGATCCACCACTTGACCGAATCCATTGGTCAGTGACCGCATCTCTTTTTCCGATGGTGAGGTAAAAATTGACCAAGGAATTTTATCATGCCGCCGGGGATCAGAGGACAAGGGATAGAAAAAACTCTGCAACACTTCCGGCGTATCACGCCCGGGATCAAAACTCACCGTGATCAGCTGCAGATGATCCGACAGAGCCGGTATCTTGGCGCTGGTATGATAGAGTTCATATAAAATTGAGGTGGCCAAGGGACAGCCATTGGTATCCCCGCACAGCAAATAAACAAAAGAAACCAGAGAAACCCGTCCATCAAGAACAGCATGCAAATGCTGAATATCCCCCTGTGGATCAAGCAATAAACCATCCGGGGCCGGTTGCAACGGTGGCAAATCATAGCTCCCCACCGCGGGCAAAAGATAGCCATCAACCAGAGGGAACGCCAGCGGCCAACTGCGGGTCTGCTCGCTGAGCAGTTTTTTCTCACCCGGCGGCTTTTGATCCGCACCCGGTTGTGGAGAGAATTGCCAGAAAAAATACCCCCCGGCCCCAGAAGCCAGCAGAGCCAGAAAAATCACCAGCATGATGGGGGATTTTTTCATGGCCGCCACAATATTGCCGTTGCCTTTGTCGTCATTGGCAGTTTCATGAGCCAATGTAGGCGCAAAGCCGCTCACCCTTCATAAAGGTCATCGCTGCCAAAACGCATGATATGCGACCGGCCTAAATTTTCCTTTTTGAAATCAATTTCGAAATCAAGGATGAGTTCTTTACCATCCCAACGATAGGCCTTGAGATATTGCTGATCATCGTCCCCTTTTTTATCCCAATTGGCCAGTAATGAGCTGGTGAAATACAGCCGCTCACCATCCCAGCTTTGGGAAACCATATTGACCTGAGAGCCAATTTGCTTCTCATAAACCTGGACCGGATTATGGGGGTCAGAAATGTCAAACAAGCGAGTCTTGCCGTCCAGAAATGTATCGACCCAAAGGCGCTGATCATCGGAGCTGATGCTGATATCAACCGGCAGAGGAACCGCTTCTGGATCACCAATATCGGCCACTTCCTTGGCTTGCCATTCGCCGTTTTCATCTTCATACACCAACCAGAGTTTCGATGTCAGGGCGGTGCTGGTGAAGGCATAGTTGCGGTCATCACCCCAGGCAAAGCGAATCTCCAAAGGCGCCCCAGGAACATGGAAAACCTTTCGCGGCTGGCGGGTATGCAGATCCCATAAAACCATGCTTTGGCCAAAACGAGCCATTGCCGCCTCATCAGCCAGCATCTCCCCGAAATCCATCATATAGTTGGAATAACCGGTAAAAGATGATGTCAGCATGACATTTTTACGGGCCAAGGCGCGAATGTCATAACCATAGCCGTCGGCAAAACCATCAGCCAATTCCGCCCCACGCGGATCTTGTTGGGTCGGCATCCAATGGGTGGCAACATAGGTGCCGTTATTGGTGTATTCGACCAAGGCGGTGTAGCCCCCCTCATTGCGGCTGTTGGATAGGGCCGAGATCATCATCCGGCCAGGCAAGGCGTAAAATGTATGCGGCCCCACAGCCCCACCGCTATCAGCAACAAAAGTATCAATCACTTTATCCAGCTTAGGGGAAGCCGGATTGCTATGAACATCAAAGATAAAAATTTTATTGGTCGATAAACCACCGGCCCAAAAATAACGCCGATCATCCGAAAAACCACCATGATGGGCTTCGTTACGTCCCCCCACCGACACCGTATCAATGACCGTCCCATAGGTTGGAGAATTGGGACGGACATCGACGGTAACCAGTTTATCGGATTCATCACCAACCCCTTCCATGCCCAAAGTCCAGACATAGACAAAATCTTCATGACCGGTGATTTTGGCCATATAAGGAGACTGACAGGGTTCATCGGCTCGCAACTCGGTATGGGTCATCAAGAGGCCGATCAGCAAAAGACAACACCAAAAGACCGCCCGCATCATCGGGCGCATCTTTCGCTTATCAACACAGCATGTTTTCACCATCGCTTTGACTCCTTGTTTATCTGATACGGGGTATTCATCGGCTATCGGATTTGTGAGCATAGGCCAAACGCCCTATAAAACGCAAATAATGTGTGAATATGCCTCTTCAATCCAATCGGGTTAAACCCAATCACGTAACATGGCGATCAACGGGACATCGGCGGGCGGCATGACGTATTCTTGATTATTCATTTTGCGGGGATAAACCCAGGCAGTTTCTTGCCCTTCCATCGGTATCGGGGTTCCCGACCACACGCGACAGGCATAGAGCAACAACAACAGGTGAAAATCCTGATAGGGGTGGGAGCTGAACGTCAGGGGAGCCAGACAATTTTCGCTCACATCAATGGCCAGTTCTTCGCGTAATTCACGAATGAGGCACTGCTCCGGTGTTTCTCCTTGTTCGATCTTGCCTCCGGGAAATTCCCAAAGATCAGCCATCGGTTTCTGTTTGGGCCGCCGGGTCAGGAGGACTCGGCCATCGGCATCAATCAGGGCAATCGCGGCAACAGAGGAGAACAACATCGCATGTGATCCCTATGGTCAATATGATTCCTATGGGCCATCAACTACGATAATCAGCATTAATATCAATATAACCGTGGCTGAGGTCACAAGTCCAAACTCGGGCGGCAGCAGAACCAACCCCGACATCAATAGCGATAGAAATTTCTCTGCCTTTCATATACGCCGCCACCAGGGATTCATCATAATCGGCAACCGCCGCACCATGGCTGGCGACGGGGAAACCACCAATCGCAATTTCCAAACGATCACGATCTGCCCGCTCACCGGCTTTACCAACCGCCATCACCAAGCGTCCCCAGTTCGGGTCTTCACCGGCAATCGCCGTCTTGACCAAAGGTGAACTGGCCACCGATAAGCCGATACGCCGGGCTGCCTGCCAACTGGCTGCACCGGTGATATCAATCGTCACAAATTTGGATATCCCCTCACCATCGCGCACGATTTGTATAGCCAAATCACGCATCAGATCATACAATTTTTCGGAAAAATCATCTAAAAGATGCGGTTGATCAACCGGCCGATGGGCCGCCCCGCAGCCGGTGGCAAAAAGCAAGACCGTATCACTGGTTGAGGTATCACCATCAACGCTGATTGCATTGAAACTCCGCTCACATGATGGTTTCAACACTTGATTGAGAATCGGGGCCGGTATCGCAGCATCGGTAAAAATAAACGCCAACATGGTCGCCATATCCGGGGCAATCATCCCCGACCCCTTGGCGATGCCATTGATGGTCACTGTGGTTGTCCCGATACGGGCTTGGCGGGTGGCTCCCTTGGGAAAGGTATCGGTGGTCATGATGGCCCGGGCGGCTTGCTCCCAATGGGCCGACGATGATCCCAAATCTGTACCAAGACCAGGAAGGGCTTCAACAATCTTATGCGAATCAAGAGGCGTTCCAATCACACCGGTTGAAGCAATCAGAACTGCGCTGGGATCAATCCCGCATACCTGAGCAGCAGTTGTGGCGGTTTTTTCAACCGCTTCGACCCCGGCCCGGCCGGTAAATGCATTGGCGTTGCCGGCATTGATCACCACTGCTTGGGCGGCTCCGGATGGCAAATGACGCCGACACCATTCGACCGGTGCGCTGGCGGTTTGAGAACGGGTAAGAACACCGCTGACCGTCGTGCCATCAGCCAGGGAAATGAGTGTCAAATCCGAACGCCCCTGATAACGCAACCCGCAGCCGGTGGCGGCCAAACGAACTCCAGCAAGAGCCGGAAGAGTGGGAAATTTTTCTGGAGCAAAAGGAGATAAAGGAATCATCAAAGCCATAAAAATCAGTTGAAAATGAGAGAAATATCAGCGATGGGAACGATCACTGGAATAATCTTGGGTGCTGTATCATTTCTCTTTGAGAGGGCAACATCCAAAACCGATAAACATGGTTTATCGGTGCTCCGAACCATGGACCATCGACTCTTGAATACAGGTCCTTGAATACAGGTCAATGATCAATAAATAAGCCATATCACAGCAGATCATTCGATACGAATCGAAAGCGGCATCGTCAAGGATGAAAAGCATGTAAGGTCAATGTTTCAAATCCATATCAATATTTCAAACCGATTGATCATGATCGCGCCCCTCCCTTGGGGTAAATGAACCGCCGTTGACACAAAAATCATCAACGCCTATGTGTGACTGAAATTTTAAGGGAATAGTCAATGTTTAGCGGCTTTGCAAAACGATTTTTTGGTAGCGCCAACCAACGATTTTTAAAACGCTTCCAGCCGCAGGTCGAATCCATTAACGGCTTGGAAGATGCACTTGTAAAACTTGACGATGCCGCCTTGCGGGACCGCACCCAAAGCCTTCGCCAACGCCTGGAGAATGGTGAAGCCCTTGATGATGTGCTGGTTGAGGCTTTTGCCACTGTACGCGAAGCGGCCAAAAGAACCCTGGGCCAGCGCCATTATGATGTCCAACTTTTGGGTGGCATCATCTTGCATCGGGGCATGATCGCGGAAATGAAAACTGGTGAGGGGAAAACTTTGGTGGCCACCTTACCGGTTTATCTTAACGCTTTGCTCAACAAAGGTGTGCATGTGGTGACGGTCAATGATTATCTGGCCCAGCGTGATGCCGCCTGGATGGGACGTATTTATCGCTTTTTAGGGCTGAGCGTTGGCTGCATCACCCATGGCATGAGTGATCAAGAGCGTCGGGCCGCCTACGCCAGCGACATTACATATGGAGCCAATAATGAATTTGGCTTTGATTATCTGCGCGATAATATGAAATTTCATATGGAAGAGATGACTCAACGCCCGTTCAATTATGCCATTGTTGATGAGGTTGATAGCATCCTGATTGATGAAGCCCGCACACCATTGATTATTTCTGGGCCATCGGAAGATTCCTCAGAACTCTACCGGGTTATTGACCCATTCATCCCCAAGCTAAACCCATCAGACTACGAGAAAGAAGAAAAAAGCCGCTCAGTTGCGCTGACCGAAGACGGGGCCGAACATATCGAAGCGATGCTCAATGCCGCCGATATGCTCAAGGGCCAAGCCCTCTATGATATGCAAAATGTCTCATTGGTGCATCATATCAATCAGGCTCTGCGGGCCCATAAGTTGTTTGAGCGGGATAAGGATTATATCGTCAAAGACGGCAAGGTGGTGATTATCGATGAGTTCACCGGCCGGATGATGGAAGGGCGGCGCTATTCGGAAGGGCTGCATCAAGCCCTGGAAGCCAAAGAAAACGTGCCCATTCAGGTCGAAAATCAGACCCTGGCTTCGGTCACTTATCAAAATTATTTCCGGCTTTACCCCAAAATCGCCGGCATGACCGGGACCGCCATGACCGAAGCGAGTGAATTTGCCGATATTTATAAGCTCGAAGTTGCTGAAATCCCGACCCATCTCCCCTGTGTCCGCCAAGATGCCGATGATGAAATATACCGCAGCCTGAAAGAGAAAGATAAAGCAATCCTCAGCTTGATCAGCGATTGTCATCAGCGCTTGCAGCCGGTCCTGGTTGGAACGGTCAGTATTGAACGCTCCGAACATCTGGCAAAATTACTCAAAAAGAATAAAATTCCCCATAATGTCCTCAATGCCCGCTATCACGAGAAAGAAGCACAAATCATTGCCCAAGCCGGCATGCCCGGTGCGGTGACCATTGCCACCAATATGGCTGGTCGGGGCACCGATATCCAGCTCGGCGGCAATGTGGATATGCGGATTGCCGCTGAAATTGGTCCACAGCCGGATTCAGAAGAGCACCGGGAAGACATCGAAAAAATCCAGGCGGATATTGCCAAACATGCTAAAATTGCCCGTGATGCTGGGGGACTCTTTGTCATCGGCACCGAACGCCATGAATCGCGGCGGATTGATAATCAGCTCCGGGGTCGTTCTGGCCGCCAGGGTGACCCGGGTTCATCGAAATTCTTCCTCTCCTTGGAAGATGATCTGATGCGTATTTTCGGCTCTGAACGATTGGACGCCATGCTGACCAAGCTGGGGATCGAAGAAGACGAAGCGATTTACCATCCCTGGATCAATAAAGCGCTAGAAAAAGCCCAACAACGAGTCGAAGGGCGTAATTTTGAGATTCGCAAGAATCTCCTCAAATTCGATAACGTGATGAATGATCAACGTAAATTCATCTACGGGCAGCGCCGGGATATCATGTCGGCGCGTGAGGTTGCATCCATGGTTGAAAGCATGCGTCATGATGTTGTTGCGGTTCTGGCCGAACGGGCCATCCCTGATAAATCCTATCCTGAGCAATGGGATACCCAGGGCTTGGCTGAGGAGTGCCGCCGGATTTTGAATCTGGATCTACCGGTGGCTGATTGGGCCAAAGAAGAGGGGATTGATCGAACGATTGTGGAAGAGCGAATCCGTCAGGCCAGCGATACCAAAATGGCCGAAAAAGCCGCCACATACGGTGTTGACGTGATGCGTATGGCTGAAAAAAACCTGCTTTTACAAATTTTTGATCAGACCTGGAAAGATCATCTGCTCTCCCTGGATCATCTGCGGCAAGGCATCAGTTTACGCGCTTACGGCCAGCGCGACCCCTTGAATGAATATAAACATGAAGCCTTTGGCCTGTTTCAGGACATGCTGGCCCGGCTGCGCGAGACGATTACCGGCGTTCTCACCCATCTGGAAATCCGTACCACGCCACCGGATCAAGACCGGCCATCCGCCAATGGTGAAGCCGCACCCAGCCGTTCAGGGACCGCTCTTCAGGAGAAAGACCCCGATAATCCGGCCAACTGGGGCAAAGTCCCGCGCAACAGCCCATGCCCATGTGGTTCAGGCAAAAAGTATAAACAGTGTCACGGACGTATCGCCAGCGCGGGCGGCATCAGATAAGGGACCAATGGCCTGGTGTCTGGGTACCCATCCCGTGGCATGGACCGGAACGGCCGCATGACTCCTTGCTCATTCTCTTGTTATGGATCAATGGTATTGATAGAAAATTTTCAACCGCATGCCCTATTGCATCCATGTTCTGGTATCCGATATCGCGCTTTTTGATATGCTGATCTACGGGCTGATTTGGTGATGGCGTTGTTCTCCCTGGTTGCCCCTTTGTTGCGCCGGTTGCCGCCGGAATGGGCGCATCAACTGACGATATGGAGCTTGCGTAGTCGGTTGGTCGCACCACCACCGACCAGCAATCCAGCCTTACCGTGTCGGGTCGCCGGGATTGATTTTCCCAACCCGCTCGGTCTAGCGGCTGGTTTTGATAAAAACGCCGAAGCGGTCAACAGCTTATCACGGTTGGGGTTTGGGTTTATTGAGATTGGAACCCTCACACCCCGTCCCCAACCCGGCAACCCGAAACCACGCCTGTTCCGTCTGCCCAAAGACCAAGCGGTGATCAATCGTTTGGGTTTTAATAATCATGGACTGGCCGCCGCCTTGGATCGGATTGCTGCCTTGCCCGGTCGTGGTCTGATTGGGATCAATATTGGCAAGAATGCCGATAGCCAAGATGCCATCGCCGATTATGTCCAAGCCACGCGCTTGGCGGCCCCGCTGGCCGATTATCTGACCATGAATATCTCCTCACCAAACACCCCCGGGTTGCGTGATCTACAATCATCGATACATCTGGCTCCGTTGCTCAGAGCCGTTTTAGACGCCCGGGCGACCGCTTGTCAAAACCAACCCAGGTTACCGCCGCTCTTTCTTAAAATTTCCCCTGATTTATCGGCTGCAGAACGCCAAATGCTTGCCGCCACAGTCCTTGCCGAAAAGATCGACGGCCTGATCATCAGCAACACCACCCTGGCTCGCCCGCCGGGCTTACGCAGCCGATGGACGCAGGAAACCGGTGGGCTTTCCGGGCCGCCTTTGTTTGCGTTATCAACCCAAGCCCTGGCCGATTTCTATCGCTTGACCAGGGGGAAAATCCCACTGATTGGGGTTGGTGGCGTACAGAATGGGGCCACAGCATATGCAAAAATTCGGGCCGGGGCTTCCTTAATTCAACTCTATACCGGCTTGATTTATCATGGCCCATCACTGATCAAAAATATTCTCTCAGATTTGGCCACTTACCTCAAAAAAGATGGCTATCAATCCCTTGATGAAGCGGTTGGATCTCAGTCGATATCAAGGACTGAACATATCCCCTCAGACCGGACCTCTGGTTGATGACACATAAGGCCCAAATAATGATACAAGCATATCATTGAAAGAATAGATGCTGGAAACAACGCTGCTATGGGATTTTTACTCAATTTAGTCTTAGGCCTGGTGTCTTATGGTGTTCTTGCTCTGGCAACCTATGATATCTCTACCGATATTATCGACATACAAAGCATTCTTTCTTACCCAATGGCTCTGGCTGGTTTGGTTTTTTTCAGTGGTTTATCCGGCCATGTGACGGTGCTGTATCTAAAAGCCCGTGCAGGCAACAATAAGCCACCACCACCAAAAATTGAGCGTGATCAAGGACTCCCCCTCATCACAGTGCCGCTACCGGGAAAAGACCATGACAGGCCAGCACCCATAACGCCGGTTGCCACCGTGGCTGAACATCACATGCCGCGATTGGAACCTCTGAGAGCAAAACCATCGCCAGAACCACCGACCGCATTTGATGACCCATTGATCGACCATATCAAAGCCGCAATCAGTGACGGACGTTTGGATGTGGTGATGCAACCCATTGTCAGTCTGCCCCAGCGTAAAACTTTGTTTTTTGAGTGCTTTTCCCGCATACGAATGAAAGATGGAACCATTTTGGAACCCTCTGACTATATTCCGCTTGTGACCCAAACCGGTTTGATTCCGGAAATTGATGATACGTTGTTGTTTCGTTGCGTGCGGTTGGCCCGCCAGAATTATCGCCGCAATCGCGGTATTGGATTTTTCTGTAATTTATCGGTTGCTTCTTTGCGAAATCAGCGATTCTTATCTGAATTTTTTCCCTTTCTTTTGGACAATAAACAATTATCAAAATTTTTGTTTCTGGAATTCAAACAGGATGACTTTGCCCAACTCAATCAAAATGATAGCGACCGCCTGAACAAGCTGGCATCCTTGGGGTTTCGTTATTCGATTGATCATATTTCGCGGTTGGATATCAATCCGGCCCTGCTGCATCGTTACCATGTCAAATTCCTCAAAGCACCGATTGGCCGACTGCTCAAAGACCCGGAAGAAACCAAAAAATTCAAGACTGAACTCAATCGGCGCGGCATTGATCTCATCGCGGATCGGATTGAAAAGGAGGAAGATCTCATTCAGCTGCTTGATCAAAGCATTGATTACGGGCAAGGTTTTCTCTTCGGCTCCCCGCGCCCCGCCCGCGAAAATGTGCCTCTTACAGACGCATCATCATCGTGATGATGCCACGCTCTATCAATCATCCTTATCCGGGTCTCCCCTACCAATGATTAAGGATTACAGCACACAGAGCCAGCATCGCGATCCATCCATCCAAATTTGCCCCGGGCTGGCCGCCTTGGCCCCTTCTTACCAGGCTTTCATCGTTGATTTATGGGGTGTCATTCATGATGGGGTGAGGGTTTTTGATGGGGTGATTGACTGCCTCCTGGCCCTTAAAAAAGCCGATAAAGGGGTTCTTTTTCTCTCCAATGCGCCGCGCCCGGCGGCGATCATTGTTGGGCAGTTGACAGCACTGGGGGTCCCGCGTGATCTGTATGCGGATGTCTTTTCGTCCGGGCAAGATGCTCATAATCATCTTTCTCACCGCCGTGACCCCTGGTATGCCGGTTTGGGGCGTGGTTGCTACCATATCGGGCCACCACGTGATGTGAGCATCTTTGACACTCTTGATCTGCAGCGAGTCGAAGACCCGGCTCAGGCTGATTTCATTCTCAATACCGGGCCATGGGGAGACGGCGACACTGTATCGGCCTATCAGGACATTTTGCAAGCCGCGGCCAAGGCGGGTATCCCGATGATCTGCTGCAATCCAGATCGGGAAGTGATCCGGGGTGGAAAACGGATGATTTGTGCCGGAGCACTGGCCGATGAATATGAGAATTTGGGCGGTTTTGTCCGCTACCACGGCAAACCGGATCCAGAAATTTATGCCGCTTGTCTTGACAAGCTGGCCCTGAAAACACCGCAAAATGTCCTGGTTATCGGTGACTCACTGGCTACCGATATCGCCGGGGCGCGGGCTGCTGGATTGGACTGCCTGTTGATCGCTGGAGGTCTGCATGGCCAAGCCCTGGGGTTGGACAAAAACATCCCCCTCAATCAACAAGCCTTGCAGCGGCTCTGCCAAGAGCGCGGCCAGATCCCCGATTATGCGTTGCCGCATCTGGTTTGGTAACCGGTGAAAATAGGGTCCCTATCGCCTAAATTTTGTCTACCGGGCCGAACACCCGGTCAAAAAATCCTGTCACCTTGTCTGGTGCGGTCAACCAGACCGCACCGGCGACCCAGCATCAAAAGGAACCCATCCCATTTAATCATCATTGAAGCTAAAAAACTCCCAGAACATCAAAACAAACCATACCACCATTGCAGTGATAAAGATATTGAGTACATAAAAGACCCCAACCACCAAAATTCCCAACCATGTGAACGGGATGGGAGCAGCCAACCATAACGAAAAGCCAGTCGGGATTATGGCGAGAAGAAAGATGAGGCGCTTCCCACTCATCAAAGCACCCACCCATTGATGGAACCAACGAGAAAAACCATATCTTGTTCCTATATCACCAGCGAAACATTGATCCGGAACATAAAAGCCCCGGGCTGAGCTTTGGGCAACAAAAATGCGATCCCCCTAAACCGGAGGTGCCGGGCCAAACACCCGCTCAAACAGGGTATCCACATGTTTGGTGTGATAGGCCAGATCAAACAGACCATCAACCGCATCCGGGGAGAGATGGGCCGTCACATCGGGGTCGGCTTTGAGGAGGGCCTTAAAATCACCCTCACCACGCCAGGCACGCATCGCGTGAGCCTGGACCAGGCGATAGGCTTCCTCACGACTCACCCCTTTCTGAGTCAAGGCCAGCAAAACACGTTGCGAATTATACAGCCCACCGCCCCGCTCCATATTGGCTTTCATCTTATCGGGATAAACCACCAGATTCTTGATCATATCGGCCAAACGTATGAGGGCAAAATCAAGGGTGATGGTGGCATCGGGGGCGCATACCCGCTCGACTGAAGAATGAGAAATATCGCGCTCATGCCATAGAGCGACATTCTCCAAAGCGGGCAGCAAGGCGGAGCGAACCAACCGCGCTAAGCCGGTCACATTTTCACTTAAAACCGGGTTGCGCTTATGGGGCATGGCGGAAGATCCTTTTTGTTTGGGAGAAAAAAACTCCTCCACCTCACCGACTTCGCTGCGCTGTAAGTGACGAATTTCAGTGGCCAAACGCTCGACCGAACTGGCAATAACCGCTAAGGTTGCGAAAAAAGCCGCATGACGATCCCGGGGAATCACCTGGGTTGAAATGGGTTCAACGTCTAGGCCAAGCCGGGCTGCAACATGCGCTTCAACGGCGGGGTCAATATTGGCAAATGTACCGACTGCTCCTGAAATGGCACAGGTGGCAATTTCTGTTCGCGCTGCGTGTAAACGCTCTTGGGCCCGTTGGAATTCAGCATAAGCTTGGGCCATTTTAAGGCCGAACGTGGTTGGTTCGGCGTGAATACCGTGGCTACGGCCAATACAGACCGTGTCTTTATGGGCCAAAGCCTGGGTCTTAATCTGCGCCAGCAGCAGATCAATATCGGCCCGCAAAAGATCAGCCGCCCGGCTCAACTGAACCGCCAGACAGGTATCAAGCACATCCGATGACGTCATGCCTTGGTGCAAAAAACGCGCTTGTGGACCAACATGTTCGGCCACGTTGGTCAAAAAAGCGATCACATCATGCTTGGTTTCTTGCTCCAGAGCATGAATACGATCAATCTCAAAATGACCTTTTTCCCGTATTTCCTGGGCCGCCGATTGCGGAATAACCCCGCAATTGGCTTGGGCATCACAAGCATGGGTCTCAATCTCCAGCCAGATGGTTAATTTGGCCTCCTCAGTCCAGAGTGCGACCATTTCGGGACGGGAATAACGTGGGATCATCAAAATACCTTTTTGCTTAAAAAGAACCGGAAGAAAACAAGGGCTGCACCAATACCAATGATGGCGCCAATGCGGTGATTATGAGATATTTTTTCAAAATAGACCTTCGCTGCGTAAGCTGATATGGCCGCTACAGGCAATGATGATATGATCCTCAACCCTGATACCCAAACGCTCAGCCGCATCCGCAATGTGACGAGTCATGGCGATATCGCCATCCGATGGGTTGGGGTCACCGCTTGGATGATTATGCACCAAGATGATGCCGCACGCCCCCAGATCTAAGGCCCGCTTGACAACTTCACGTACATAAACCGGAGTATGATCAACCGTCCCTTGTTGCTGTATTTCGTCAGCAATCAGGTGATTCTTGCGATCAAGAAAAAGCAGGCGGAATTGCTCCACCGCCGCATCAGCCATGGTGGTGTGACAATAGGTGATCAAGGCATCTTGAGAATCAATAAGCGGTTTATCCAGCAACCGCTCTTTGGCCAAGCGGGCCGCCGTATCGCGTAAAACCCGAAACAGGACCAGAGTCTGCCGGTTGACATGCTTAAAATCAGCCAACTGCTCAGGCGAAGCCGCCAACACCGCCGCCAACGAACCAAAACGCTTGATCAAGTCTTTGGCCAGAGGTTTCACATCAATGCGGGCAATGGCGTAAAATAAAATCAGTTCCAATAATTCATAATCGGGCAGCCCGCCGCCATCCCCAGAAAAAAAGCGTTCCCGCAACCGTTGGCGGTGGCCGTGATAATGGGGTTTATGCGGCATGGCCTTGGTCGTTTCCTTCAACCGACTCTTGGAAATGGATTTACACGCATATTCTCTACAGAGGTCTTGGCCAGGAAGGTCGGCAACACAGTACCAATCATGAGAATTCCAGAACCTTACTGCAGAATATCATGCCCAGGATGGATTTGACCAATGCCCATTCTGACCGACACATTATACGCTGGATGGATCACCGTTGGGTGATAAAGTAAAAATATCGCACCCGTCTTCAGTGACGCCAATAGAATGCTCAAACTGGGCAGAAAGAGAGCGGTCACGAGTCACCGCCGTCCATCCATCTTCGAGAATTTTGACCTCTTTGCGTCCAGCATTAACCATCGGTTCAATGGTGAAAAACATCCCGGCAGCCAATTTCAGTCCCTGACCGGGCCGCCCATAATGCAAGACGCTGGGCTGATCATGGAACAAGCGGCCCAGGCCATGACCGCAAAAATCCTCAACCACTGAATAGCCTTGTGCTTCGACATGGCTCTGAATAGCATACCCAACATCACCCAAGGTCGCGTTGGGCTTGACAGCCGCGATACCGCGCATCAAAGCCTCATGGGTGGTATCAATCAGTTTTTGCGCTTTGCGGCCAATTTGACCAACCGCGTACATGCGGCTGGAATCGCCATGCCATCCATTAAGAATAACCGTGACATCAATATTGATGATATCGCCTTGGGCTAAAATCTTATCACCGGGAATACCATGGCACACCACATGATTGACCGAGGTACAAATGGATTTAGGAAAACCACGATAATTGAGGGGGGCCGGTGTTGCCCCGTGATCACGCTGAAATTCAGCACAGAGGCGGTCCAACATGCCGGTGGTCACCCCCGGACGCACATGGGATGTGATAAAATCTAGACATGAAGCGGCCAACCGACCGGCCGCCCGCATAGCCGAAAAATCTTCCGGGCCGTGAATAGGAACAGCAGAAAAAACATCGCGATGGACGGATTCTGAGAGCACATAACCTCCTTTGATATATATATCTTTTGGTTCATTGAGTCTGTCCGGTTCGACTCTTAAGATTGACAGCTCAACACTGTATCGTATCCTGTGCAGACACGACTATTGGTGTCAACGTTACCACCGGTATCAATGGTCACTTTTCCACCAGCAAGGGCCGATCCACAACCACCTCAGCTGTGGTTACCGCGCAAGCATAGCACAGGATTTGCACCCCCTGTCCACGCGCTTGCATGGCGGCATCGGCATAGTCTGGATCAATGTCAGAAGCAACCGCAAAACGGTCACAATCAGCACGCTGAACCAGATAAAGGAGCACCGCTTGATGCCCCTTTTGGACCCGATCCGCCAATACAGCCAAATGTTTGGCCCCACGTTTGGTCACTGCATCGGGAAATTCTGCCAAGCCATGCGCAGAAGACCCACCATTGCGGCGCAAAGTAACACTCTTGACCTCCAGAAAACAACAGCGCCCTACCGCATCGCGCAACCGGAAATCAAGACGCGCCTGACCATCAACCGCCACCTCGGAACGGATATCGTCATAAGCGGCCAATTCAGCGATCCGGCCCCGCCCCAATGCCTCTTTAACCAGAGCATTAGCCCGCCCAGTGTGAACACCGACCAAAGAGCCATTGTGATCCTCAATCAATTCCAAACTGTAAGCCAGCTTACGCTTGGGATTATTCGAGTAAGATACCCAGACCCCGTATCCCGGTTCAGCCAAACCCATCATCGAACCCGGGTTGGGACAATGGGCGGTTATTTGAGACCCGTCCATCAACCGAATATCAGCCAGAAATCGTTTATAACGACGCAGTAAAACACCATGTTTTAATTGAGGCTCAAAACGCATCACCAGCATTCCGTTTCCGTGATTCCTCTTCGATATTCATCCTGATATTGATCCTATTGATACCCTTCTCTGTATGGTCATCTGATGACTCAGTTTTATGCTTTCCCATATTCTCATATGCATGTGGATATCCCTAGGTTTTTGATTGGTTGATGTTTAAACTGCGCTTATGGTTAGCAACACAGAACACATACCAACGGCTGCGGTAATCGTCATCGGCAACGAAATTCTTTCCGGTCGCACCCAGGATGCCAATCTCGCTTATATTGCCCAGTCCCTCACCAAGCAAGGGATCCGGCTTTCGAGGGCCGTGATTCTGAGTGATGATATCGACATTATCGCTCAAGAGATCAACCGGCTGCGCGTGGGGATCAGCTATGTTTTTACCACCGGCGGTATCGGCCCCACCCATGATGATATCACCGCCCAAGCGGTCGCCAAAGCATTCGACCTTGACATCCAACGCCATCCAGAGGCAGTGGCCCGTCTGCAGGATCATTATGGCAAGGATGCCCTCAATGAGGCCCGTCTCTCCATGGCCGATATGCCAGTCGGAGCCAAACTGATTGACAATCCGGTCAGCCGATCACCGGGTTTTCAGATTGAGAATATCTATGTGCTGGCTGGCGTTCCCCGCATCATGCAAGCCATGCTGGATGGCTTATTGCCGCATTTGACCAGCGGCCCTCCCATTCTATCACAAACCGTGAGTACTTTTCTGGCCGAAGGCGACCTTGCCGACGGATTGCGGACACTGCAAAAAGACCATCCAGATATTGATATCGGCAGCTACCCCTATTTTCGACGCCGTCGCTTTGGGGTCAGCATCGTCTTGCGGAGTCACCATAAGGACCGCTTAGAACAATGCACCGCCGCAGTACATGTTTTGATCCAGGATTTGGAACAGGCAATCGGCGTAACAGGCCGGTAACAGATCATCATAACGATAGGAAACAAAAAAGCCGGTCCTTAAAAATCTAAAAATATCGGTGATATATTTTTAAACATTGATCAATGTGAACATCTCATTTTTTATTACATAATTTTCTTCATTACATAATTTTCTTCATTACATAATTTTCTATGTCTTTTTACAATGCCGACCCGGTCCGTTTTGTTATATTGGTGGTTTTGCTGTTTTTGATTGCCTCTGCTGTCTGGCAATCGCATCGTAGCGGCCGGGAATTCTTACGTAATGCCTTGATTTGGGTTGCTTTATTCTTCCTGGTTGCGGGCATTTATCAATGGCTCAACCCGTTGGCTGATGTTGATTTATCCGGTTCTTGGCGCGATGTTTGATCCGGGTTAATCCATAAAATCAATCCATATTTCTTCATATCATGCGCTTTTAATATGACGCGTCCTTAAATATGATGTGTTTTTTCATGTCATGCGGACGTGGTGGAATGGGTAGACACGAGGGACTTAAAATCCCTTGCCTGATCAAGGCGTGCGGGTTCGACTCCCGCCGTCCGCACCAATATTCATGTTTCCAGATAAAATCAATTTCAGGTCAGACTGATTTCATGTAAAACCAATTTCAAGCCGGGCTGACTGGCACTGGCTTGGAAAGCGCCTGCTCATTGTTCTCATTTTCCAGGTGAAAATCATCGTCTAAGCCAAGATCACAACAAAAGCTCTGTGAGCAGCGACCGCAGGTGTAGTCCATGATCTTCTGTATATCGGTGATGGTCACCACCGAATCACGGATTTGGATATCCGTATCGTCCTTTAATTGAGAGAGTGCCCGGGAAAACGTCTCCGGCTTCATCCCTAAACAGGCAGCAATCAAGGTTTTACCATACAGAAAATTCAATGTGATCTGATTGTTTTTGGCGGTATCGCATAATCTCAGCAAGAAGCACGGCAATGCGGCCATAAAGAAAAATCGTTTCTCGGCCATGTTTTGAGACTACGTAGTTTTTATTATGCGGGGATTATTGCCATGGTTGGCGGTATTATGTTGTATAGTCTGGCGACATGCTTACCCCTTGATCTCAACGTGATGCATGATCGTAATCCCTTATTGGTCAAGCTATCGAATGGCGACATACGCAACGGATATGAACGGCATATTCTCAATAAAACCCATGAAGACCGGACGTATTCCTTGGAAATTGATGGTATCAAAAGTAATAAAATAGTCCTTAAAAATACCCATGAAATCAATATGAATGATATTCCTGTGTTTGCCGAGTCTGTGGGTCATTTCCGTTTTTTCTGACATCGGAAAAACACAATCAATCCCGTATCCCGGTGACGTTTATCTTGCGCGATACGCAAACCGGAAAAACCGACCATGTGGGAAGTGTTTTTGTCAGTTCAAGGTAATCCCAAGCACCCTTTGAGAGACCGGCGCATTGCGTGGTATTTTGTGACGGCTTTGGCGGTCGTTTTTGCGGTAAATGCAGTGTTTGTCACATTGGCTATACAGACTCATTCCGGTGTGGTAATTGAGAATTCTTACAAAAAAGGGGTGAACTGTAATCGAACCATCGAAAAAGCAACAATACAACAAGCCCTTGGTTGGCAAACCGGTTTATACTGCCAAGTATCAGGTCTTAATGTTTGATGCTCAATAATAAAAAAATCACGCGATCAATGATGCGGTCGCCAAAGCCTATATCAGCAGACCGATAGAATCTGGGTATGAATTCACTCTTCCTTTGGAAGAAAAAGAAACCGGCATCTATGAGGCCAAAATAGAATTTCCATTATCCGGTCAGTGGGAAACAACGGTCAATGTCCTATGGCGCAATCAGCACTATCAGAACACCCAACATCTGATTGTTCGCTAAACGAACAGCAGACTGAGGAAGGGACTTTATCCCCATACGTGGTTCGCGATGGCGAGTCGTGCCATATTGATTTGCATATCGCGGGCATTCGCTGCGCAAAATGTATTTGGACAGTCGAGTCGCGTTTGCAAAAAGAACCAGCAATGACAGAATGTCGGGTCAATATGTCGACCTCCCGGCTGAGCATCACCTGGGAAGGATCACCGCATCTGGCCGATCGGTTTGCAAGACTGGTCGATGACCTCGGTTATAAAATATCAGCACTTCACCCAAAATCTGAGGAGAACCATGACGAAGCATCAAAATTGATGCGCTGCATGGCGGTTGCGGGCTTTTCGATGGGCAGTATCATGCTGATATCCGTACCATTATGGAGCAGCAGTATTGACATTATGGGGTTGGCGACCCGAGAAATGTTCCACTGGATTTCTGGGGCCATTGCCGTGCCTACCATTGCTTATGCAGGAAGGCCCTTTTTCAACTCTGCTGTGGCGGCCTTAAAATCCCGACACACCAATATGGATGTGCCGATTTCGCTGGCCCTGATTCTCGCTGCAGCAATGAGTGTGTATGAAACCGCCACGGGCGGTGAGCATACTTATTTTGACTCCGCGGTTATGTTGATGTTCTTCTTGTTGATTGGTCGGTGGCTGGATGCAAAAGCCAGATCAAAAGCCCGCGCCCATGCGACAGAATTGCTTAGCCTCCTCCAAGGTACGGCCACCGTGCTGAAAGACAATTCCAAAAAGCGGGTCATGATTTCAGAATTATCTGCTGGCGATATGGTTATCATTGCGGTGGGGGAAAAAGTCCCCACCGATGCCAAAGTGCTGCAAGGCAGATCAGATATTGATACCAGCATCGTGACCGGAGAGTCGGTGCCAAGACATGTGGGAAAAGGCAACACCGTATTTGGCGGTACGGTCAATCTGACCGCTCCGTTGACCTGCGCGGTCATACAGCCCAGTCGAGACAGTTTGTTGGCCAATGTTGTGCGGTTGATGGAGCAAGCTGAGCAAGGCCGTGCACACTATACAAGGCTGGCTGATAAGGCTGCGCAACTCTATACCCCGGTTGTTCATTCGCTGGCATTGGCGGCATTTCTCGGCTGGTTTTTTGCTGGCGGTATGGCGTGGCAAGAAGCATTGCTGATTGCCATTACAACCCTCATTATCACCTGCCCGTGTGCGCTGGGGCTTGCTGTGCCGACCGTGCAGGTGCTGGCGGTTGAATGGCTGATGAAACATGGGGTTCTGGTCAAAACAGGCGATGCCCTAGAAAAGCTCAACCGCATCACGACCGTCCTGTTCGATAAGACGGGGACACTGACACAGGGCAAGCCAAAACTAGGCAAACCAAAATTGGAGGACACAGACTATGATCATAAAAATCTACAAATTGCCGCATCGCTGGCCGATTTTAGTCAACATCCGCTGAGCAGAGCCATTTCCCAGGGCTATGACGGAGAGCGCCTGAACGTCACCGGCTTATCTGAACAGGCCGGTGTGGGTTTTGTCGGCACCATTGCTGGAAAAATATATCAGCTGCGTAAAAGTGATCATCCAAACTCAAGGCAACAATCCAGCGTATCATTGATCTGTGACGGGCAAGAACAGGCACAATTTCATTTTACTGATGAATTGCGTGACGATGCCGCCGAAACCGTCAATGCGTTCAACGCCAAAGGCATTCATACAATCATCGTGTCGGGTGATCACGCGCCGATTGCCGAAGCGGTGGCCCATCAACTGGGTATTAAAGAAACCTACGCCGCCATGTTGCCGGATCAAAAATTCAAACTTCTTCAATCACTCCAAGAGAAAGGCGCATATTGCCTGATGGTTGGCGATGGGTTGAATGATGCCCCAGCTCTGGCCCAGGCTCATGTCTCTATTTCTCCTTCCACAGCAATGGATATCACACAAAATACGGCTGATATTGTGTTTCGGGGGCGTTCGCTCAAAGCGGTTTTCTCAAGCTATCGATGCGCACAATTTTCAACCAGGCTGATCAAGCAAAATTTCGCCTTGGCAGCACTCTATAACTGTTGTGCAATCCCGCTTGCCGTGATGGGGTATGTCACACCGCTGGTTGCGGCAGTGGCCATGTCATCTTCTTCACTCATTGTGATTGGCAATTCGTTTAAAATACGCCTCTTAAAGGAAGATTGAGAATCGCGATGGATATCTTATTGTTTCTCATTTCGACCGGGCTTTTGCCTGGCTTGATTGGTCTTGTCGTCCTTTTCTGGTCACCGAAATCCAACCAATATGACGACCCAGAAGCGGCCGACTCATCGTATACTCATTGATGATGACGGTGCATAACCACTATGTGATCGTCATCTATTTTTAACAAGAATTTTTAGGCGGTTTTTTATCAATGATCTATGCGTGACCCCATGTTAGAGATGCGCTGACTCGCGGGATCAAAAATGACACTCTCCCAAAGGGTAATGGGTCACCCAGGATATAGGACCACCTATTTCTGTGGATATCTCCAATTCATGATAAGCCCTTAAAAATTGATTGGTCATATAGGGATCATCCCACTCAAATTCGCCGGTATTGGCATCCAAAAACCAATATCCTCCAGCCGGTCTTCCTCCTGTTCCCGCCTCTGGATCAGAATAGTTGACGAAAACAACAGCGTGCTCAGGAAGACCAATAAAATAAATTCCCGACCGACGAAACCGCCCGCTTGCTTGAGAAAACAAGACCTCTGAAGGAACACCTTGATATCTTGATATCCCTCCCCGGTGTCGATGCAAAGAATTGCAAAAAGACTGCGTCTCTTCTCTTTCAATGGCTATCATTTAGTCGAATTGTACATGTTCAAACCCTCCCAGCATGTATTCCCTGTTTCTTTTCAGGAGTGCTACGATTTCGGGCCGGAAAGAAAATTGGAAAACCGTTCTTCTATAGGCTTCCAGAATGCCAAAATTGTTTTGACGGACCGAATCAATCCAACAAGCAATATAGTTGGACGCTATAGGGTGACAAAGCCCTGGATGATCAACACTCGAATAGGATTGGGCAATCAGTCCTCTAAAAACGATCTTTCCGTTGAATTGTTCCAGGAAACGGAGAATGTTTAAGTGGAAATTGACCTGTCTGGGTGGAGGCGGAAGCGGATCATTGAGTGGCAGCGTGTTCGGCGGTGGAGGGGGTGGTCACCCCATTGGCCTTGATGGCGTTCGTCGTGATGGTGGAGGTGGGGGTGGCGCGGCTGGCCTTGATGGTGGCGGCATGATCAATTGACTCGGAAGGATCAGAAGTTAAAAAAACAATAACCAGAAGATAGTTGTTTTTAGCGTAAAACGGTTTTATCGCCAATAGTATAGCCACGCATAAATTCAATTTTTATGACCAATATCCTCTTCATCACCGCCAATTCGATTGGCGATAGCGTTTTGTCAACCGGTGTGCTGGCTCTGTTGCGGCGCGATTGGCCCGAGGCCCGCATCACGGTGGTTTGTGGTCCGGCCCCGGCATCCTTGTTTCGGGCAATGCCGATGGTGACCGAGGTGATTGCCATGCCGAAAAAACGCTATGGTATTCATTGGTTCAACTTATGGGTTGGCTGCCTCTGGCGGCGGTGGCGGTTGGTGGTCGATTTGCGCGGCAGCCTCATCTCTTGGTTTTTGCCCACAGTGTCACGGCGGGTTTTTTTCAATCGACGATCCAGGGTTGATGACGCGCATGTGGTGACTCAATTTTCCCATTTCATGGGGTATTCTGAACCGGTCGCCCCTTTGATTGAGGTTACCCCCGCCTTTCATGCTTTTGCCCGTCAGCATATTCCTGATGATCGTCGGGTGATTGCTTTGGGGCCGATTGCCAACTGGTTCGGCAAACAATGGCCGATAGAAAACTATGCCGCCTTGATGGATCGATTGACTGGTCATGATGGCCTGTTCCCCCATGTCGGGGTGGCGATTTTTGGGGGACCGGGGGAGCGCGATGAAGCCCTCCCATTGATTGAAGCGATACCAACCAACCAGTGTATTGATTTGGTCGGGCGGATTGATCTGGCCCAAACCTATGCCTGCCTCAAACGCTGTTGCTTTTATATCGGCAATGACTCCGGCCTCATGCATATGGCTGCGGCGGCCGGAATCCCCACCCTGGGACTCTTCGGGCCAACCAATGCCAAAAATTATCATCCTTGGGGACAGCATACAGCCATCACCCATACAAACAAAAGCCAGAAAGACCTTCCAACTCCCTATGATTTCAATAACAGCGGCCGCTTAATGTATGGTCTGAGTATTGGTCAAGTCGAACAAGCCGCTTTTGATCTTTGGCAACAGGCCCATATGGAAAAAAATCACGGATAAAACAAAAATCACAGGATCAGTTCTTGTTGTTGCTTATAATGTCGTTGCTCATAATGAGAAGCATAAAAAAGTCTCATTGGTATAAAATTTCTACAGAGTCGGGATGTGACTCTCCCGGACCCAAGATAAAGATTGAGAAAAAGCCGCCAATACTGTTTTGTTACACTTTACACTGGCTTAGAGTCACACGACCATGCCAATACGCTTGCAGTCATTGACACGGAAAAAATAGGTTTGATCCGCATTCTCCATATCATGGCCGATGAGCCACGTAGCGAAATCGAAAGATTTTTCGGTTTGCTGGTCGCGTCCCTAAACAGCACCAAAATACACCATCTGTTGGTCACCAACCAATCCCAGAGTCTGAAGGCATACAGCCACCATGATATTGACATTCTGGTTGTGCCCTATGGTCGCCTGTTTGATCTATGGGCTTCTTATACTTTGAAACGAGCCATCAAGCGTTTTGCGCCTGATATTGTTCTCAGCTGGACCCAACGAGCCACATCCTGGTGTTCTCAAATCAAAAATAAAAAAATGACCGCGGTTCATTGTGCCTGGGTCAGCACAGATGAAAATGTCACACCATACAGAGGATGCGACTATATCATCAGTGGTTCAGAACCGATTTTGCAGAGCTTCTCGCATGCTGGGTGGCTTCCAGAAAAGTTGCATTATCTGCCTATTTTTGTTGATGATATTCCCGCCGAGCCGGTTCCTAGGGCCGATTACTCGACCCCCAAAGACGCACCATTATTGCTGGCGGTGGGTCCGCTGTGCCAAGAGCAGGGTTTTGATATCCTCATCCGGGCGGCGGCTGATCTTCCCCATGCCTATGTCTGGATTATTGGCGAAGGACCTTTGCGCAAGAATTTGGAAGATTTGGCCATCGAAGTCGGGGTGCGGCCGCGGTTGCGCTTTCTTGGCAAAATCGAAGAACGCGCCCCTTATTTCAAAGCGGCTGATATTTTGGTATGTCCCTTCCGCAGGGAATATCTCAATGCCGCGATTTTTGAAGCCTGGGCCCAACAAATACCAGTCATTGCGGCAGCCAGTGATGGTCCGCGATCTTTGATCAAACATGATAAAACCGGGGTTCTTTTTAAAACCGATGACTGCCGTGATTTGACCGAGACATTGAAACGTTTTTTTCTCAATCCGGGCCTCCGGCGCGATCTGACCGAACAGGGGCGCAAACTCTACGAAAAATCTCATTCTCCCCAAAATGGGAAGATACGGTTTTCATCCTTTCTCGAAGAAATCACCAGCCCGGCCCCCACAGATCCGGAAAATGAGGCTGATCATGAGTCTTTGCTGGTATAAATTGTGACGATGATGGGTACGGGTACAGATACCCCCCAATATGAATCCTGCGATGCTTTTGACCTGCTCATCACCGGCGGCACCGTCATAACCCCCGGCGGCGGCCGGAATGCCGATATCGGGGTGCGCAACGGCACAATCTTGCGCATTGGTGCCCTCTCTCAACATTCGGCACGGACGGTCTTTGATGCCCGGGGTCTGCATATTCTGCCTGGTGTCATTGATAGCCAAGTTCATTTTCGTGAACCCGGGATGGAGCATAAAGAAACCATCGAAGCGGGCACACGGGGCGCCATTCTTGGCGGTGTCACCTGTATTTTTGAAATGCCCAACACCAAACCACCGACCATTGATGGACCAGCGTTGCGCGATAAACTGAATCGGGCCGCTCAATCGGCCTGGTGTGATTATGCTTTTTTTGTTGGTGCCACACCGGGGAATGCCGCTTTGTTGGCCGATTTGGAGAGACATCCGGGATGCGCAGGGGTGAAAATTTTCATGGGCAGTTCAACCGGGGATTTGTTGGTGGACCGGGATGCTGATCTTGAGGCCGTCTTATCCTCTGGACGGCGGCGGGTATCGGTGCATTGTGAAGATCAAGCCATCCTCAAAACCCGCCATCACTTGATTGAAGGGGAGGCACCACCACCATCGCTGCACCCGATATGGCGCGATGTTGAAACCGCCTTTTCGGCAACCCGGCGGCTGATCACAATAGCCCGCCGCTTAGGGCGCCGGGTTCATATCCTCCATATCACCACCCAAGAAGAAATGACGTATCTGGCGGCGCATCGGGATATTGCGACAACCGAAGTCACCCCGCAACATCTCACCTTATCGGCCCCCGATTGTTATGACCGTCTGGGCAGTTTTGCCCAAATGAATCCGCCCATTCGTGACGAAAGCCACCGCCAGGCCCTCTGGAAAGCGGTGGATGAGGGCATGGTTGATGTTATGGGTTCCGATCATGCCCCCCATAGCCGCGAAGAAAAGCAACAGCCCTATCCGCACAGTCCTTCCGGTATGACCGGGGTGCAGACATTATTGCCGATTATGCTGGACCATGTTGCCGCCGGGCGTTTGAGCTTGGAACGGCTGGTTGATCTCACCGCAGCGGGACCATCACGGATTTTTGGCCTTGCCGGGAAAGGCCGTATCGCTTGCGGCTATGATGCGGATTTTGCTCTGGTTGATTTGAAAAAACACTGGATCATCGAAGAGGGTTGGATTGCCAGCAAAAGCGGCTGGACGCCCTATGCTGGGAAACCCATCACCGGCCAACCAGTGGCAACCATTCTGCGCGGCCAGATTGTGATGCGCGATGGCATCATTCAAGGGCATCCGGCCGGGCAAGCGGCCCGATTTATCGAAACCTTATCATCACCGGAAATGGATTCATGACCGCATATCGGGCCTTGGTTGTCGACAAACAAGGGGATCGCCATCACTCGACCATCCGGCATCTGGATGCACAGGCTTTCATGGAACGCCAACCCGAAGGGGCTGATGTCACGTTACGGGTCTTGTATTCGACCCTCAATTATAAAGACGGAT
Organism: Alphaproteobacteria bacterium; assembly: GCA_963923945.1. GTDB lineage: Bacteria > Pseudomonadota > Alphaproteobacteria. Next base: position 1,928,134 of record OZ000551.1, on the reverse strand, counting down.
TGGCGATGAATGGATTGGGTAAAGTCGTCAAATCCTATCCCCATATCCCCGGGGTTGACCTGGTTGGCGCGGTGACCCAATCCGATTGTCAAGAGTGGAAACCCGGTGATGTGGCCATCTGTACCGCCTTCCGGGTTGGTGAGATTCATTGGGGCGGCTATGCCGAGATCATCCGGGTGCGCAGCGATTGGCTGATTGGTCTGCCGGAGGGGCTGAGTGCCCGCGATACCATGATTATCGGCACCGCTGGCCTCACAGCCATGGAAGCGGTCATTCGTCTGGAGGAAAATCATCTCAATCCGGATAAGGGACCGATCATCGTCACCGGGGCATCGGGCGGTGTGGGTTCGGTGGCTGTGGCCATTTTGGCCAAGCTCGGCTATCATGTTGTCGCATCAACCGGTAAGGGAAACCGTACAGCCACCGACTATCTGACCATGCTCGGGGCCAAGGAATTGATTGACCGTCAACGTTTTTCCGACCCACCGGAAAAGCCGTTGCTCTCTCGCCGTTGGGCTGGGGGGATTGATGCGGTTGGCAGTGATACCTTGGCCCGCGTTCTGGCCGAAACCCAGGAAGGCGGGGCGGTCGCCGCCACCGGGTTGGTTGGTGGATCGGATCTCAATACAACCGTGATGCCCTTTATCATACGCGGAGTCAGCCTGTTGGGGATTGATGCAACCATGTTGCCGATTGAGCGACGCCGGGTCGCCTGGCAACGCTTGGCCAGCGATCTCACCCCTTCAATCCTTGAGACCATGACAACCGAAGTCACCCTGGATGACATCCCACAGCTGGGTCAAGATATCCTTGCCGGTAAAATCACCGGCCGGACCATCATTCGTATCAGTGAGCCAATGGCAAAACCGCATCACTTGGTCCCATAGACCGCTCTGTTCTCATAGGCCCCCAACCCGTCTTTCCATAAAATTCCATCAATCAAAGAGAGAAAGCCGGACCCGATGACCGCGCACAAATGTCCAATAAAACCGGTGATCATATTCTTTGGTATATGTGCTGTTTATGGATTGATCGCTCAGATCCCCGATAGCCAGGCCCAAACACCCCCACAGACATCCCCGGATATGACGCCTGAACAGGCCCGGATCAAGACCGCAGAACTGGACAAAACCGCATTAGATGAAACCGTCTGCTGGCTTGAGAAACCGTTTGTCTCTTTATACAAAGCCGCCATCGCCAATCCACACGCGCGGGCGGATTTTTCCTTGCCGGGCTTGGAAGCGGACTCATTTATTTCTCAAGACGGACACATCATGCGGGGCTTGGTGTGGCGGGCTGAAAAACCGCAAGGCTATCTCTTGATCGCCTTGGGAACCTCAATGCTGGCGCAAGAGGTTTATCCCGCTTTTGCCGCTTTACGCGATTTGAATCTGGATATTTTTATCTATAATTATCGGGGATTTAAGCAATCCGAAGGAGAGACCACCCTGAGCGGCATTATCGCCGATATGGAGACCGCCGCTTCCCGCCTGAATGAGGACCCCCGATACCGCTATCGCTTTTTTTATGGCTTGTCTTTTGGTGGGATTGTTTTTTCTGCAATGCTCAATCGCCACCCCTTGCCTTATGATGGGGTGATCCTCGACTCGGTCCCGGATCGCATTCCTTTTTTGCTGTTTTGTCCGGAGCGTTTTGATCCGGTGGTTAATCTTCCCGAACCCTGCCCCGATTGGTCCGCCATCGCCGGTGAGCGCGATTCAGTCATTGGCAATAAGGGATTGCGGCTGGCGGCAGCTGTTGAAGAATGCGGTGGGATTACCATCATGCGCCATGATTTTGGTCATGTGTTCATGGATGGACCATCCCAGACCCGGCAACGATTGGCCTTCTTGAAAACTTACTTGGAAAACCGGATGCAGGAGAAAAGAGACGCCAACCCTGAAGACGCTGAACCGGAACAAAAAGACTATTAAACCCCTGCCATAACTGCCGAATTGGGAAAGAAACAGTAAGTCCAAGTCAACCAACAGATCATCCCAAACCCCAGACAAACCGCCAATGACGCAAAACGAACCCGCGCGCTACATACACACATAAAAAAGCGGACCCACTAGACTTATTATAAGTGTCGTCTCGGCGCATTTTAACTGGCACTCGACACTGAGAAGTGTAAAATCAGGAAATATTCTCTAAATAATGAGTTATCATTGACTCAGGTGGGGTGCCGGAGTGGCCGAACGGGGCGGTTTCGAAAACCGTTGTACCCGCAAGGGTACCGTGGGTTCGAATCCCACCCCCACCGCCATGTGTCCTAGGGTATAATACGGTATGGCCGTTATCGGTCTGTGGCCGTTATCGGTCTGTGGCCGCTACCGGTCTGTGGCTGGTCGATAATCACCTGATAATGATTAGATAACCGCTGCCGATTGGACTGCTGCTCATTTGGTAACAGCAACCCCCACCATCATATGGCCGTGTTGGGTCATGACACCCGCCGACACCAACCCCATATCAATATGTAATAGAGTAAAACCGGTCAATCGACCCCAAAGCACGCAATAAGCAGAGGTGATCAATCCATGCAGGTGGTGTGGTTCAAACGGGATTTACGGATCGAAGATCACGCGGCTCTCCATGAAGCCGCCCAGTACGGCCCGGTGATGCCGTTATACATTGTCGAACCGGCCTTGTGGCGGCAACCGGATATGAGTGAGCGCCATTATGCTTTTTTATCTGAATGTCTGGAGGGCTTGGACCAAGCACTCAAAGCCCTGGGGCAATGTTTAATCATCAAAACCGGTGATGCGGTTGACATATTGCGCGCTATTCACGCCCGCCACGGGATTCAATCCCTGTGGTCGCATCAAGAGACCTGGAATGGCTGGACATATGCCCGTGATATCAGGGTCAAAAAATGGGCGCAAACATCGGGCATTCCCTGGCATGAGCCGGTACAAAACGGGGTTGTCCGGGGCCTGAAAAATCGGGATGGCTGGGCGGCCCGCTGGTATCGGCAGATGGCTCAACCGACGCTCCCACCGCCAAACAGCCTGCCCAAAATTGCCGAACCCAGCCAACCCTTGCCCAGCCCCCAAGACCTTGGCTTGGCGGTTGATGAGGGGATGATCAGGCAAAAGGGCGCACGGCAAAGGGCACTCCATCTCTTGCAGAGTTTTCTCTATGCGCGTGGGGAGGGCTACACCAAAGAGATGTCTTCCCCGGTAACGGCCTTTGAAAGCTGTTCACGTTTATCGGCCCATCTTGCCTTTGGGACGGTTTCGCTACGTGAAGTCTTCCAGGCCTGCGAACACCGCCGCCAAGAACTCAAACAGACCGGCACCAAAGGCCGTTGGCCCAGTGCGATGCGTTCTTTTTCCGGACGCTTGCGCTGGCATTGCCATTTTATCCAAAAATTGGAGAGTGAGCCGCGCCTGGAATATGAAAATCTGCATCCGGCTTATGATGAGCTGCGTAACGACGGCTTTGATGAGGCTCATTTTGAAGCCTGGAAAAACGGCAAGACCGGATACCCGATGGTTGATGCCTGTATGCGTGCCCTTAGCGCGACCGGCTGGCTGAATTTTCGCATGCGGGCCTTGTTGGTGAGTTTTGCCAGCTATCATTTATGGCTTGATTGGCGTCGTCCGGCTCTCCATCTGGCCCAGCTTTTCACCGATTATGAACCCGGTATCCATTACAGCCAAATCCAGATGCAATCAGGCACCACCGGGATCAACAGCATCCGTATTTACAACCCGATTAAACAAGGAATGGACCACGACCCGGATGCCTTGTTTATCCGGCGCTGGATTCCCGAATTGCGGGATATGGACCCGGAATGGATTCATACCCCGTGGCAGGCCCCATCCCAAATGGCCGGTTACCCGATGCCGATTATCGATGAAAAAACAGCCCGAAAACGGGCCGCCGACCGTCTCTATGGTTTGCGCAAAAACAACCAACAGCATCAAGCCATCGCCCGCCGGATCATTGACAAGCATGGCAGCCGTAAATCCGGGCTACCCAGAACAATCAACCATAAAGCCCCATCAACCCATCAACAATCCGAGCTGCCGCTGTGACCATATTGCGGCTTATTTTGGGGGATCAACTCTCAGAATCAATATCCAGTCTGCACGGGCATGATCCGGCCCAAGACCATATCCTCATCTGCGAGGTCTGGGATGAAACGACCTATGTCAGGCATCATAAGAAGAAAATCGCTTTTCTGTTTGCGGCCATGCGTCATTTTGCCCAAGAATTGGAGCAGCACGGCCATAACGTGACCTATGTCAAACTGGATGATCCCGACAATACCGGATCATTCACAGGTGAGGTTGAACGATTCATCAAAACCCACCCGGTTGAGCGGATTGTTGTCACCCATCCCGGCGAATACCGGGTCCTTGAGTGTCTAAAGCAATGGCACGCGGAATTGGGCATTCCGGTTGAGATCAGGCCGGATGATCGTTTCCTCTGCTCACCAGAAGAATTTGCCGCTTGGGCCAAAAATCGCCAACAGCTGCGGATGGAATATTTTTATCGCGCGATGCGAAAAAAATACGCCATCTTGATGGAGGGCGATCAACCGATCAATGGCCGTTGGAATTATGATGCCGATAACCGAAAACCACCCCCCAAAGAACTGACCATTCCGGCACCCTATCGTCCCGCAATCAGCAATATCACCCGCGATGTGCTGGCGTTGGTTGGCGAAAAATATGCGGACCATTTCGGCGATCTGGAGCCGTTTTATTTCGCCGTCATCCGCCGCCAAGCCCGCCACGCCCTTGATCTGTTCATCAAGCACAAACTGGCCTCTTTTGGTGATTACCAAGACGCCATGCTGGAGGGTGAGCCGTGGATGTATCATGCGCAGATCAGTTTTTATCTGAATTGTGGTTTATTGTTGCCGCGCGAATGTGTCCAAGCGGCTGAAGAGGCCTATCATCAAGGGGCCGCCCCTCTGAATGCGGTTGAAGGCTTCATCCGGCAAATCATCGGCTGGCGCGAATATGTGCGCGGGATTTACTGGCTAAAAATGCCGGGATATGCACAAGAAAATTTTCTCAATGCCCGGCGTCCCCTGCCGACTTTTTATTGGACCGCTAAGACCAAGATGAACTGTCTGCGCCAATGCGTCTTGGAGACCCGAAAAAATGCCTATGCCCATCATATTCAGCGTTTGATGGTTTTGGGCAATTTCGCTCTGCTGGCCGGTATTGATCCGGCCCAGGTCAATGAGTGGTTTTTGATTGTTTATGCCGATGCCTATGAATGGGTGGAGCTGCCCAATGTATCGGGGATGATTTTATTTGCTGACGGCGGCATCCTGGCCAGCAAACCTTATGCGGCCGGGGGTGGCTATATCAATAAAATGTCCGATTATTGTCAAAAATGTCGCTATGACATTAAACAGAAATCCGGCCCCGATGCTTGCCCGTTTCATTACCTCTATTGGGACTTTTTGGCCCGCAACCGCGACCAACTGCAATCCAACCCTCGCATCGGCATGATGTATAAAACCTACGACCGGATGGATGAAGAAAAGAAAACAATGATTACAGAAGAAAGCCGACGGTTTTTGGACAGCCTGACATAAAATCAGGAAGGCCGATTAAATAAAATATATCCAGCAGCTCTTGCTATTCAATCCCCATAGCGATGCGGATGACAAAACCCAGCACAAGCACTGAGCCCAAACCAGCACACCATAAAATCACAAACCAAGCCCATTGCTTTTGTCTAGCGGAAAGATATTTATTCAGAAATTCTTCCATCAATTCATCCAAAGATCACGCCAAGGACCTTAGATATACCGCCCGGCAGGCCGCGACAGGAATACCCCATCAACGAAGCGGCTCCCCACTTTAGCCATCCGGTTAATAAAGCGATTGGTGGCCACTCTTGCCGCGGAAAATATAATAGCAATAGGCGGTATAAGCCAAAATAATCGGCAACATGATCACCGTGCCAATCAGGGTGATGGATTGTGATGTCGCGGTTGCGGCGGCATCCCAGAGCGTAAATTCAAACGGCACAATCCACGGATATAAGCTGATCCCAAAGCCGATATAGCCCAACAAAAACAAAGCCAGTGATAGCAGGAACGGCCGTATTTCCCGCCGCTCGTGATGCAGATCACGCCACAAGGTGAGAAAGGCCGCCGCAGTGAGCATCGGCACCGGTAATAAATAATAGATATTCGGGGTGCTGAACCATAACCGGGCAACCCGCTCATCAACAAACGGCATGGCGATGCTGACCACGACCATCGCAAGGGCCACAAAACTCAACACATATTTGGCGGCGTTGCGGGCCCATGCCTGGGTTTCATCTTCAGTTTTCATCACCAGCCATGTCGCCCCCAGCAAGCCATAACCAAACACCAATGAAATGCCGGTGACAACCGCAAAACCATTGGCCCAATCCAACGGACCACCGGCAAAACTGCGGCCATCAACTTCGATGCCTTGGATAAAATTGCCCAATACAACCCCTTGCATAAAGGCGGCCAGCAATGACCCGCCATGAAAGGCGATATCCCATAATCGGCGGTCTTTTTCACCGGCCTTGAACCGGAATTCAAAGGCCACACCGCGGAATATCAGCCCCATCAGCATGAGAATAATCGGCAGATACAAGGCCGGCATCAAAATGGCGTAAGCCACCGGGAAAGCAACAAACAAACCACCACCACCCAGAACCAGCCAGGTCTCATTGCCATCCCAAAACGGGGCGATGGAATTCATCATCCGGCTGCGGCATTGATCAGAAGGGGCAAAGGGAAACAAGATCCCGCATCCCAGATCAAACCCATCCAACACTACATATAAGAATACCGCCGTGGCGATCAAAAAGCCCCAAATCAGCGGCAAGTCGAGCCAGGAAGAAAAATCAATCATCGGGCATCCGCCTCAAATGCCGCCTTCATGACGCTGGCTTGTTTGCTGTGGTCATAATATTTTTCATCATCTGCTTGCGGCCCCTTGCCGATCAGCTTGAGGATATAATAGCTCCCGGCCCCAAAAACGAAGCTATAAACCAGGATAAACCCGATCAATGTGATGGCTACTTGTTCGGCAATCACCGGCGAAACACTCTGCGATGTGCGCATCACATTATAGACTGTCCAAGGCTGGCGTCCGACTTCGGTCACAAACCAGCCGGCCAAGACCGCGATAAAGCCGGTGGGTGTCATGGCCATACACCACAGCTGAAACAGGCGGGCATCAAACAAACGTTGTTTGAAATAGAGCAAAGCGGCAATCACACCGGTGGCAATCATGGCCATACCGATCCCGACCATGATCCGAAAGGCCCAAAACACGATGGCAACCGGTGGCCGATCTTGTTTGGCCACATCTTTCAGTCCAGGGATTTCACCATCCGCACTGCCGGTCAGCACCCAGCTGGCCCCGCCGGGGATGGTGATGCCGTAATCGGTGGTTTCGGTTTCTTGATTGGGCAGACCAAACAGATAAAGCGGCTTATTTGGACCGCGTTCCCAGTTGCCTTCCATTGCCGCGACTTTAATCGGCTGGTGCTGCAAGGTGTTTTCACCATGCATATGGCCGATCACCAACTGCAACGGGGCCACGAAAACCGCCATAATCATCGCCATCCCGAACATCACCCGGGCATGCGGGACATGAATCCGTCTCCACAAATAATAAGCACCAATGCCGCCAACCACAAAGGCGGTGGTCAGATAGGCCGCGGTCACCATATGGAAGAACCGGACCGGGAAAGACGGATTAAAAATAACCTCCAGCCAGCTGGTTGGGTAGAACAACCCATCCGAGCCAATCTCAAATCCTTGGGGTGTTTGCATCCAGCTGTTGGCTGAGAGAATCCAAAAGGCCGAAATGATGGTCCCCACCGCCACAATGCAGGTGGAGACAAAATGCATATTCTTGCTGACCCGGCCCCAGCCAAACAGCATAATGCCGAGGAAAGAGGCCTCCAAGAAAAAGGCGGTCAAGACCTCATAGCCCAGCAACGGGCCAATCACATTGCCGACGGTGTCGGAAAAAACCGACCAGTTGGTCCCGAACTGGTAGGACATGACCACGCCCGAGACCACCCCCATCCCAAAACAGACCGCAAAAATCTTGACCCACATCCGATAGACTTGTTCATAAATTGCGTCACCGGTCTTGAGCCATCGCCATTCAACCACCGCCAACCAGCTGGCCAAGCCAATCGTAAAGGCCGGGAAAATAATATGAAACGAGACCGTAAAGGCAAATTGGATGCGGGCCAATAAGACCGGATCAAGATAATCAGCCATCAACATTCTCTCTTTATCACTGCTTTATCACCGGTTCATCACGGGGGGGATTATTGGCAATGCTTGCGTTATTATAATGCTTACATGGTCGTGATGCGGCCATCATTTCTGATCATGTGCTTTTCCTATATAAATCTTATATATGGATTTTATTCAATCTTTTCCTGGACCAATTTTCTTAAAAACCCGGTACCAAGAGGGTGAGATCATGATCGTGTTTTGCGGGGCGTTGTTGGGCTTTATTGCGGTGGCGTTTGGGGCTTACGCTGAACATGGCTTGCGCGAGACCATCACGGCTGAGCATTTTCGTTTTCTGATGACCGCATTGCGCTATAACCAGGTGCATGCGGTTGTGGTTGTCGCGATGGGGTTGGCGGTATTGAATGGCACTCGCCTGGCCAGCATCCCAGCATTTCGATGGAGTGGCCGTCTGTTTATCATTGGTACGATCTTGTTCAGCTTCAGCATCTATCTCTCGGTATCCTTGGCCATACCCATCCTGCTCTATGTGACTCCGGTGGGGGGGATGACGATTATGGTGGCCTGGCTGTTGCTGGTGATTGCCGGGCTTCTGGCGGGAAAAGGAACAGGAAAAAGGACATGAAAAAGATCATGATCTTGGCCATACTGGGTATTATTGTGATGGGTGGGGTGCTGGCGGGGCCACTGATGAGTGCTGTTGAAACACCCGATTACAGAGTACTTGGCGCGTATCAAGACATTGAAATCAGACAATATCAGCCCATGATCATTGCCGAGGTGGCGGTTGAAGGGCCGCGCAAAGAGGCCATTGGTGATGGGTTTCGCCTGCTGGCTGATTACATTTTTGGCAACAACACCACCCGGCAAGATATCGCCATGACCGCGCCGGTTGGCCAACAAGCCAGTGATCAATCATGGCGGGTGCATTTTGTGATGCCCGCACAATACAGCACCGCCACTTTGCCCCAACCCAATGATCAACAGGTGACCATCAAAGAGGTTCCAGCCCGCCAATGGGCGGTTATTTCTTTTTCCGGGACCACGTCTGATGAGAATATCAAAGATCATGAACAGCGGTTGATGAATTTTATCCAAACCCATGCCATCACTGTGACCGGGCGACCGCTTTATGCTTTTTATAATCCGCCCTGGACATTGCCGATGCTGCGGCGCAATGAAGTGATGATTGAAATCAAGCCGTAGCAGCACATCATATTACCACATCTCTTCTCTTTTTTTCATGCGCCCGCTCTCTATTCTTTGCGCTGTTTTGGGGCTGGGTCTACTGACCTGGCTGATTGTCGAAAGCGGTCTGGATGCGGTTTGGGCCGGCATCGTGGCGGTTGGTTGGGGGGTGATCGCGGTCACTCTCTATCATTTAATGCCGCTCATTCTGGATGGTTGGGCTTGGTATAAAGTCTTGTTGTCATCATATGAGTTGTCGTCATTCGGGGCGTCATCATACCGGGTTGGTTTCGCGCGTTTATTGCTGTTTCGCTGGATTCGGGAATCGGTCAATGCCCTGTTGCCGGTGGCTGAAATTGGTGGCGAGGTTGTCGGGGCGCGCTTGCTCACCTTGGATAAGATTCCCGGCGGCATTGCCGGGGCCGGGGTTGTCCTTGACCGCAGTCTGCAGGTTGTTGCCCAAGCGCTCTACACGGTGATCGGTCTGGCTCTTTTGGCTGGCTTGACCGGTGGGGCCGCGTATATTCCCTGGGCTTTATCGGTCTCGGTGGTCGGGTTTGGCCTGGTGGCGGCTTTTTTATTGGCCCAACGTTGGGGGATGCTGCGGCTTCTGGAAAATGGGGCGCGGCGGATAGCGCAAAACCATGTTTTGGATGGTCTGCATGATCATTTGATGACCTTATACCGCAATCATCGGCTGCTGGGGGTGAATTGCGGTTGGCATGGGGTTGCCTGGCTGGTCAATGCCGGTGAGGTGTGGTTGATCTTGTTTTTGATCGGGTTCCCGATAACGTTTCTTGAAGCGGTGGTTTTGCACAGCTTGGGGCAAGCGGCCCGTTCAGCCGCCTTTTTTGTCCCGGCGGGTCTGGGCATTCAGGAAGGCAGCTACATCACTCTGGGGGCTTTATTCGGCATCCCGCCCGGGGTGGCCTTGGCGACATCGCTGGTCAGGCGAGCCCGGGAGGTTATTCTTGGTCTGCCCGGTCTCCTGGCTTGGCAGACCATTGAAGGACGCCATTTTTTTAAGCGCCCATCAAAACATCCATAAGATATGATGATGAATCTTTAGCCAAGGAAATGCATATCAAGAGACCCGCATAGTCAAGAAGTAAGCACGCTTAAAGGCCGTGCCTATTCAAGAGGCCGTCCGAAAACCAATACAGGAAAGATACCAATAAACCAGCCCATGCGGGGGTATGAGACTCTTTTAGAAGCAATACAAATATCGCCACCCTTTCCCTTTCTTCCTTTTTCTTTTTAGATCGGAAAAACTGGGCTTTAGAGCAATTTGATCAAAGCGGCCAGAATGGCGGTCTGGCCCAGCAAAGCCCCGAACATCCATTTAAGGATTTCAGTTTTAGCCTCAGAGATACCCCGCTTGGTGTCTGCCCGCAGTTGCTCAATATCCTGCTTCAATTCGGTTCGCAGTTCCGCGATATCTCGTTTTGTGTCCGCCCGCAGTTGCTCAATATCCTGCTTGGTGGCCAGCCGCAGTTGCTCAATATCTTGCTTGGTGGCCAATTCATTTTCAATCAGGCGCGATTGTTCAGAGGCCAGAACTTCAGCTTGTTGTTCTGGCATCCCGGCTTTGGTCAATTCTTTGACAAAGCGATGGGTATCAAAGGCAACCATTTGCATTATATTCTCACTATGATCAATTTCATGAGGAAGGTCAAACAACAGAAAAATCTTTTCTTAACAGCTCGTTGCCTTTTTCTTTATGTCTTTTTTGGTGGTCTATAATAAATGAACATAGTGAGATCATCTAACCTGTAAAATCATCTAACCTATAAATTTAAAATTTAATTGTGCGGGCCCTTTAATTTTTGGCATTTCAAGATATTTTGTCTTTTGGACTCGGCATTGTCGCGTTGGCTGGTCGTAAGAGAGACTGGTTATTGTGATTGTTTGCGCCAACGCAACTGAACACAACAAGTAAAAAGAAGAACTGATTAAGGACCGGCATCTGGCGACAAAGATTGCGGTGCGCCGGGTCGGGTCATTGGTCGGCTGTCTGGGGCTGGGACCTGTCGGGCGGTGCGCGGCTGTGGTCGAAAATCGGCATTTGGGTCTGGTGAGGCTGTTGGTGGGGGTTCTACGTCAGGGCCAACCAAGGCAATCAAGATTTCTGGATCAATTACGTTACCGATGATGGTGGCCATTTGTTGCCCTCCCATTGGATAGGGTTCTGAGGGCGGCGAGGCTTTATCGGTAATTTGGGTGACTTCACCCGGTTTTTCCAAAGTCACCCGCCCGCCATCGGTTTCAACCAAGAGAGGCAACCCCTCCAACATACCGATGGTCAACCCGCCATCGGTGAGGGAGGCCCACATCGTGGCAGCCTGTATCCTGATGGTGGCCAGAGATGTGGCCAGAAAAACTGGAAAATTGGGCGCCCGCCGAATGCCACCGGTATTGAAATGGATGCTTCCTTTTACAAGCTTTAGTTGAACAGAGCCAACTTGGTTAAGTTCAGAATAAATAAATTCTTCAAGCATTACATCACTCTCAGCCCCGAGGGTGATCTGACTGCCATCCAGCAGGCGAATACTCAACCGTCCTTCCGGCGGCACCTGCAGACGATCACCGACAAAAACCCCGGTATCTGGATATAAGGGACGTTGAATTTTATCGAGTAAGGGGTCTTGGTCCGAGAAGGGATCTTGAGCGGAAAAGGCCAGCGGCAGCGCGTTGATTTTGGTATTGATGGTCTTGACTTCACCAATCACCTCATTGGCCGCAACCGGTGCCATCATCACAGGCATAATTGTGAGAACCAGGGCCCAGAAAAAGAAAGAACATAAAAAAAACATTTTAGACATAAGAGGACCATAATATGGGTGAAGAATGTCGGATAGAAATTATTCGTCAATCAGTGATCATCTGTCAATATGGGTTACTCATTTTATACATATTTTATTCTTGTTTTCACTCCTGTATTCTATTTTCGTTCTTTATATACAACTTCTGGTTGAATTTATTTTTTCTTTTTAAGAATGAGGTTGTTTTGAAGAAAGATTTTTGAAGTAAGATCATTGCATCATCATGGATATTATGAACTTTTTTTGAGGGTGAAGCTGTTTTGAAAAAAGATCATCGCATCATCATCGGCGTGGCAAAATAATGGGCATAATACGGGGTGACATCATGAGAGTAACATCATGATTCCGTGTCATAATGGCTTTATAGTGGCGTCATACGGGGGTAATAAAAAGTCTGAAATGGAAAAATCTAAAGCGGCATCATACGGGGGTTAAAAAGTCAGGAGGGACAAAAAATCTAAAATGGCGGCAAAAAGTTAGGGTGACAAAAAGTCTGAAACGGAAAAAAATTTAAAGCGGCATCATACGGGGGTTAAAAAGTCAGGGGGGACAAAAAATCTAAAATGGTGGCAAAAAGTTAAGGTGGCGAAAATTCTGAAATGGAAAAATCTAAAGCGGCATCATACGGGGGTTAAAAAGTCAGGAGGGACAAAAAATCTAAAATGGTGGCAAAAAGTTAGGGTGGCAAAATAATGAGCATAAAAACCATAAAAATCATAAAAATTATGTAAAATTATATTCAGAATCAAAAAAATCAGGCGCAATGGGTGGCATCATACTTGATCATAGGATTGATCATACCAGCGCAGGCGGGCAACCGCATCGGTTTGATGCGGCATCAATTCCTGATCAGGCGGTTGATGATACCGGTACAGGGACGCGCTGGCTCTCTGCGCTTTCAACCCGCAATGACAGAACCCATGATATCAACCAAGAATGCAACCGCATCGGTTTGATGCGGCATCAATTCCTGATTAGGCGGTTGATGATACCGGTACAGGGACGCGCTGGCTCTCTGCGCTTTCAACCCGCAATGACAGAACCCATGATATCAACCAGAAGCGCAACCGCATCGGTTTGATGCGGCATCAATTTTTCATCAGGCGGTTGGTGATACCGGTGCAGGGACGCGCTGGCTCTCTGTGCCGTCAACCCGCGATGACAGAACCCATGATATCAACCAGAAGCGCAACCGCATCGGTTTCATGCGGCATCAATTCCTGATCAGGCGGTTGATGATACCGGTAGAGGGACGCGCTGGCTCCCTGCGCCGTCAACCCACGATGACAGAACCCATGATATCAACCAGAAGCGCGACCGCATCGGTTTGATGCGGCATCATTCTTGGTGAAAGGATTCACCATACCAGAGACATGATACTGAAGATATCATCGTCGACTCATCATATGAGAATAATGTCATCGGCTCAATCATGATGCGACCGATCATCATCATATGGTCATGATCGACACTCTGTAGCGGCATATCATCAATCTTGGGCATCCGGGACTGGTGATTTCATCACCGGGTTGTCATTCTTGGATTGTCATTCTTGGATTGTCATTGTCTTTTTGCCATCCCGATCATGCCATCTCCATGACTGCATTTTCGTGATGTCGGCCCCCTATTTGAGGAGTTGCTTTTATTGGGAGCAACACCATCCAAGAGGTGCTATTCAAGCCTGATTGATGGAAAAAATTCATGAAATATTCAGCTAAAAAATGATTGAGACATGATTTTTAAGTGCGTCGGTTGTGGTCACAGTATAACCAAAAAGATTGCTTATAATCAGGAGCCTAGAGCCTAGAGCCTAGAGCCTAGAGCCTAGAGCCTAGAGCCTAGAGCCTAGAGCCTAGAGCCTAGAGCCTAGAGCCTAGAGCCTAGAGCCTAGAGCCTAGAGCCTAGAGCCTAAATCGACTCGTGGTTAAAAATATGCTTACAATCTAAACTCGGATACTTTAATTTTAGAATGAATGGTTGTGATGTAGGTCGTTGTTTTTTTTAATTTTTTCTGGTGAAGTTTGGTGTTTTCGGTCGTCCAATATATTGGAGTCACGATTGCGTGGGTGCTGTTAAGTATTTTTATACTTTTGGTGCTATCCACGCAGAGCCAAGCTCAATTAGCTGCAACCACGATTACTGATGTCAAGCGACTCGACCCAGAAGTGACCGACAGAAATGTCGTGAGATGGGAAATATATTTCTCTGCTACTGTTTTTGATTTTAATGCCCGCACAAGACGTCTGAATCCGCCGCTCTCAAACTATTTCGAGGTAACCGGTGCACCAGCCGGTACCAGACTTACCCAAATCAAAAACAGTGGTACAAAATACACACTCACCTTGAGGAATAATCGGGGGAGCACCGCCCTGAATACTTTTTCCGGGCCGCTCACATTGGCCTGGCGCGGACGGACGGGGCTGTTGGGTATGTCCAACCGCCGTGATATTGATCCGACATTTCCTGCCGATGCCGAATTGACTTATCGGCTTGACCATACCGGGCCAATACCGACGATTACCAGTTCTCGGCGTGCGGTCAATACCTGGAACAACCCCTTTGATGTGACGGTGGAATTTGACGAAGAGGTCAGGGGTTTTACTCTGAATGATTTCAAGGTCACCTTCGGTATGGCTTCTCGTCTGCGGACAGACATACCCAATCGGAAATATACCATCGCGGTAACCCCGACTCGGGGAGCCGGCAAAGATCTAACCTTGACGATACCGGCCGGTCTGGTCACAGATACATTATTCAATCGCAGCCTGGCCGCAACGCCGGTCACCGTGATCTGGGATGACGTGCGGCCACAAGTGAGCATCATTGATGAGAGCCCGACCAACCCGATCCCGGCGGCGGTCAACAACACCAATTCCTTTACCGTAAAGATCAATTTCGATGAATTGGTGACCGGCTTTGAATTGGCTGACCTCAACGTCACCCATGGTTCGGCCACCAGCCTCAATCCCATCACAGCCGGGCGGGACTATATCGCCACCATCACCCCGAATGGCGGAGGCGATATCATTGTCGAGGTGCCAGCCGGCGCGGTCGATGATATCGCTGGCAACCAAAATCGGGCCGTATCGCGCACCGTGCTTTATGACACAACACCACCCACCGCCACCCTCAGCGGTGCCCCGGCCCGGGACAGCAGCCCCTTTGACGTGAGGGTGACATTTTCCGAACCGATCAGAAATTTTAATGCAAGCGATCTGGAGGTCACCAACGGCACGGTTTCCAACCTGGTTGCCACCACAGCCGGGCGGGACTATACCGCCACCATCACCCCGGATAGCGGCAAAGATATCACACTGCGCGTGCGCGCCAATGCGGCCCAAGATGATGCCGGTAACGGCAATCCGGCCTCAGCAGCGGTCACCGTGATCTGGGATGCCAATCCACCTACCACCAGCATCACCGCCCCGGCGGCGGTCAATGGCCCCTTTGATGTAACGGTCACGTTTTCCAAGAATGTCACCGGCTTTCGCGCAACCGATCTCAACGTCACCGACGGCAGAGCAACCCGCGTCACCGGTTCGGGTGCGGTTTATAGGGTGCGGGTCGCCCCGGATGGCACCACTGATCTCACCTTGAATGTGGCGGCTGATGTGGCCCAAGATGGGGCAGGCAACGGCAATGAGGCCGCCGCAGAGGTGGTCGTGCGCTATGACACCAGACAACCCACCACCAGCATCACCGCCCCGGCGGCGGCCAGTGGCCCCTTTGATGTGACGGTCACGTTTGACAAAGACGTCACCGGCTTTGATGATGTGTTGGCGGATTTCACGGTCACCAACGGCACAGTGGACAGTATTACCGGGTCGGATAAGGTTTATACGGTTCGTGTCACCCCGAATGGCATGGGTGGTCTCACCTTGAATGTCCCGGCTGATGTGGCCCAAGATGCGGCCGGCAACGGCAACCAAGCCGCCGCGCCAGAAACCATAATCTATGATACCACCAGCCCCACCACGACCATCACCACCAACCCGGCGGCGGTCAGCAACAGCACCCGGTTTATTTTTGTGTCGGTCACCTTTTCCGAGCCGGTGACCGGTTTTGGTAGAGATGAATTGATCGTTAAAAATGGCCGTAAAAGAGGCACCCTACGCCGTAGACCAGGGGGAAGGGTGTACATACAGCGAATACTTGCGACCGGCCGGGGTGGTGATATAGAGCTGGAGGTGGCGGCCAATGTCGCCCAAGATGATGCCGGCAACGGCAACCTGGCCGCCGCACCGGCCACCGTGACTTGGGACACCAAGCGGCCCACCCCGACCATCACCGGGGCCCCGGCTACAGTTGGTGTGCGTGCCCCCTTTGATGTGACGGTCACATTTGATGAACCGGTACGGCCTGGTTTTACAGCCAGTGATTTGACAGTCACCAACGGTGCGGCCTCCAATCTGCGGGTAACCAAAGCCGATGAGGAATACAGAATCACGGTGACCCCGGATGGCTCCGGCAACAATCTGACCTTGAGTGTGGCGGCTGATGTCATAAAAGATCGGGCCGGCAATGATAACCAGGCCTCAAGACCGGTAACCATCACCTGGCGGGCCACGCCGCCCACCGTGGCCATCACCCGGATCACGCGGGTTGATGCAGTCGGCGCGCCACAACCTGAGGTCAATACCGGCAATACCGCCTATTGGACCGTTGATTTTTCTGATACTGTTTATGATCTGAATGCCACAGGAATGCCGATCCCTTTGAGCACTTCCGATGCCCTAAACTATTTCAGTGTAACCGGGGCACCACTGGGTTCCAATTTTAGTGCGTCCAAAAGAAATTCCAGAAAATTTGTTTTCATCTTGCGTAACCTGAATAATTTTTCCGGTGATCTGACATTGACCGGCCCCTCACCGGGGCTGATTGACAATATGAGCAATCCGATTGATCCGACACTTCCGGCTGGCGCTGAGGTGACGTATCAGTTTGATAATGTCGGGCCAACCCCGACCATCACCGGCGCTCCGGAGGCAGTCAATAGAGCATCCACCTTTGTGGTGACGGTGGAATTCGATGAACCGGTCAGAAACTTTGGGATGGGTAGTCTAGGGAGGACTGGCGCCAATGTATTGCGTTTCACGCCAATCTCATCCGAAAAATATGAATTCCAAATCACAACACGGCCTGGCCTCGATACGGTCCTGACCGTCCCGGCCAATGTGGCCGTAGATATTCCACATAACAACCCGAGTGTGGCCGCAATACCAGTCACCGTGCGCTGGGATGTTACAGCACCAGGGGTTGCCATCACCAGCGCGCCACCGGTGCGTGGTATCCCCTTCGATGTCACCGTGACCTTCTCCGAGTCGGTCACCGGCTTTGTGGCCAGTGATTTGACGGTCACCAACGGCACCCCCTCCAATCTGCGTGGGCCGACCCCCGCACCGGGGGGAGGAGAAACATACACCATCACCGTCACCCCGGATGGGAAGGGCAACATGATGTTGAGCATCCCGGCCAATGTCGCCGAAGATGCCGCGACCAACCGCAATACGGCGACCAGAAGATCAACCACGGTGACCTATGATGGTGACCGGCCCACCGCCACCATCATCGGGGCACCGGCGGCGGTCAACAACACCAACCCCTTTGATGTCACCGTCACCTTCTCCGAGGCGGTCACCGGCTTTGCGGCCAGTGATTTGACGGTCACCAATGGTGATGCAACCAACGTCACCGCCGTTTCAGGGACCGATTATACGGTTGAGATCACCCCGGATGGGAACGGCCCTATTGAGGTCCGGGTCTTGGCCGATGCGGCCATCGATGACGGAGGCAACGGCAACCAAGCCGCCGGGCCAGAAACCATAATCTATGATACCACTCAGCCCACGGTGACCATCACCGGGGCACCGGCGGCGGTCAACAACACCAACCCCTTTAATGTCACCGTGACCTTCTCCGAGTCGGTCACCGGCTTTGGGGCAGCGGGTCTCGACGTCACCAATGGCGCGGCAACCAATGTCAGCGGTTCGGGAACCGATTATATGGTTGAGATCACCCCGGATGGCGGCAGCCCTATTGAGGTCCGGGTCAAGGCCGATGCGGCCCAAGATGATGCCGGTAATGGCAACCAGGCCGCCGGGCCAGAAACCATAATCTATGATGCCACCCGGCCCACGGTGACCATCACCGGGGCACCGGGGACGGTCAACAACACCAACCCCTTTGATGTCACCGTGACCTTCTCCGAGTCGGTCACCGATTTTGATGATTTAACGGATATCACCGTCACCAATGGCGCGGCAACCAATGTCAGCGGTTCGGGAACCGACTATATGGTTGAGATCACCCCGGATGGCGGCAGCCCTATTGAGGTCCGGGTCAAGGCCGATGCGGCCCAAGATGATGCCGGTAATGGCAACCAGGCCGCCGGGCCAGAGATCATAATCTATGATGCCACTCAGCCCACGGTGACCATCACCGGGGCACCGGCAGCAATCAACAGCACCACATCCTTTAACGTGACAGTCACGTTTGACGAAAACGTCAATGACTTTACGCGCAGTGATGTGGATGTTGGCAACGGGCGGGTAACCAATTTCATCGGTTCGGGCGCGGTCTATAGGGTTGAAATCACCCCATATGGGGGGGCAGATGTGGTTCTCAGCATCCCGGCCAATGCGGCAACCGATGATGCGGGCAACCTCAGCCAAGCCACAGCAGGCACAACCACGGTAACCTGGGATGTCACACAACCAACTGTTGGCATCACCGCCCCGATGCGGGTGAATGGCGCCTTTGATGTGACGGTCACGTTTGACAAAGACGTCACCGGCTTTGGGGCAGCGGGTCTCGACGTCACCAATGGCGCGGCAACCAATGTCAGCGGTTCGGGGACCGACTATATGGTTGAGATCACCCCGGATGGCGGCAGCCCTATTGAGGTCCGGGTCAAGGCCGATGCGGCCCAAGATGATGCCGGTAATGGCAACCAAGCCGCCGGACCAGAGATCATAATCTATGATGCCACTCAGCCCACGGTGACCATCACCGGGGCACCGGGGACGGTCAACAACACCAACCCCTTTGATGTCACCGTGAGGTTTTCAGAATCGGTCACCGGCTTTGGGGCAGCGGGTCTCGACGTCACCAATGGCGCGGCAACCAATGTCAGCGGTTCGGGGACCGACTATATGGTTGAGATCACCCCGGATGGCGGCAGCCCTATTGAGGTCCGGGTCAAGGCCGATGCGGCCCAAGATGATGCCGGTAATGGCAACCAAGCCGCCGGACCAGAGATCATAATCTATGATGCCACTCAGCCCACGGTGACCATCACCGGGGCACCGAGGACGGTCAACAACACCAACCCCTTTAATGTCACCGTGAGGTTTTCAGAATCGGTCACCGGCTTTGGGGCAGCGGGTCTCGACGTCACCAATGGCGCGGCAACCAATGTCAGCGGTTCGGGGACCGACTATATGGTTGAGATCACCCCGGATGGCGGCAGCCCTATTGAGGTCCGGGTCAAGGCCGATGCGGCCCAAGATGATGCCGGTAATGGCAACCAAGCCGCCGGACCAGAGATCATAATCTATGATGCCACTCAGCCCACGGTGACCATCACCGGGGCACCGAGGACGGTCAACAACACCAACCCCTTTAATGTCACCGTGAGGTTTTCAGAATCGGTCACCGGCTTTGGGGCAGCGGGTCTCGACGTCACCAATGGCGCGGCAACCAATGTCAGCGGTTCGGGGACCGACTATATGGTTGAGATCACCCCGGATGGCGGCAGCCCTATTGAGGTCCGGGTCAAGGCCGATGCAGCCAGAGACAGAGCACTTAACGGCAACCAAGCCGCCGGGCCAGAAACCATAATCTATGATGCCACTCGGCCCACGGTGACCATCACCGGGGCACCGGCGGCGGCCGGTGGCCCCTTTGATGTCACCGTCACATTTTCCGAGCCGGTCATCGATTTTGATGATTTAACGGACATCACCGTCACCAATGGTGATGCAACCAAGGTCACCGCCGTTTCAAGGACCAATTATACGGTTCAGATCACCCCGAATGGTTCCGGCACTGATCTCACCCTCAGCATCGCCGCCAATGTGGCCGAAGATGATGCCGGTAATGGCAACCAAGCCACCGGGCCAGAAACCATAATCTATGATACCACTCAGCCCACGGTGACCATCACCGGGGCACCGGCGGCGGTCAACAACACCAACCCCTTTAATGTCACCGTGACCTTCTCCGAGTCGGTCACCGGCTTTGGGGCAGCGGGTCTCGACGTCACCAATGGCGCGGCAACCAATGTCAGCGGTTCGGGAACCGACTATATGGTTGAGATCACCCCGGATGGCGGCAGCCCTATTGAGGTCCGGGTCAAGGCCGATGCGGCCCAAGATGATGCCGGTAATGGCAACCAGGCCGCCGGACCAGAGATCATAATCTATGATGCCACCCGGCCCACGGTGACCATCACCGGGGCACCGGCGGCGGTCAACAACACCAACCCCTTTAATGTCACCGTGACCTTCTCCGAGTCGGTCACCGGCTTTGGGGCAGCGGGTCTCGACGTCACCAATGGCGCGGCAACCAATGTCAGCGGTTCGGGAACCGACTACACCGCCACCATCACCCCGGATGGCGGCAGCCCTATTGAGGTCCGGGTCAAGGCCGATGCGGCCCAAGATGATGCCGGTAATGGCAACCAAGCCGCCGGGCCAGAAACCATAATCTATGATACCACTCAGCCCACGGTGACCATCACCGGGGCACCGGGGACGGTCAACAACACCAACCCCTTTGATGTCACCGTGAGGTTTTCAGAATCGGTCACCGGCTTTGGGGCAGCGGGTCTCGACGTCACCAATGGCGCGGCAACCAATGTCAGCGGTTCGGGGACCGACTACACCGCCACCATCACCCCGGATGGCGGCAGCCCTATTGAGGTCCGGGTCAAGGCCGATGCGGCCCAAGATGATGCCGGTAATGGCAACCAGGCCGCCGGGCCAGAGATCATAATCTATGATACCACTCAGCCCACGGTGACCATCACCGGGGCACCGGGGACGGTCAACAATACCAACCCCTTCGATGTCACCGTGACCTTCTCCGAGTCGGTCACCGGCTTTGGGGTGGCGGGTCTCGACGTCACCAATGGCGCGGCAACCAATGTCAGCGGTTCGGGAACCGACTATATGGTTGAGATCACCCCGGATGGTTCCGGCACTGATCTCACCCTCAGCATCGCCGCCAATGTGGCCGAAGATAGAGCCAAAAATGGCAACCAAGCCACCGGGCCAGAAACCATAATCTATGATGCCACTCGGCCCACGGTGACCATCACCGGGGCACCGGCGGCGGTCAACAACACCAACCCCTTTGATGTCACCGTGACCTTCTCCGAGTCGGTCACCGGCTTTGGGGCAGCGGGTCTCGACGTCACCAATGGCGCGGCAACCAATGTCAGCGGTTCGGGAACCGACTATATGGTTGAGATCACCCCGGATGGCGGCAGCCCTATTGAGGTCCGGGTCAAGGCCGATGCAGCCAGAGACAGAGCACTTAACGGCAACCAAGCCGCCGGGCCAGAAACCATAATCTATGATGCCACTCGGCCCACGGTGACCATCACCGGGGCACCGGCGGCGGTCAACAACACCAACCCCTTTAATGTCACCGTGACCTTCTCCGAGTCGGTCACCGGCTTTGGGGCAGCGGGTCTCGACGTCACCAATGGCGCGGCAACCAATGTCAGCGGTTCGGGAACCGACTATATGGTTGAGATCACCCCGGATGGTTCCGGTGCTGATCTCACCCTCAGCATCGCCGCCAATGTGGCCGAAGATAGAGCCAAAAATGGCAACCAAGCCACCGGGCCAGAAACCATAATCTATGATACCACTCAGCCCACGGTGACCATCACCGGGGCACCGGCGGCGGTCAACAACACCAACCCCTTTGATGTCACCGTGACCTTCTCCGAGTCGGTCACCGGCTTTGGGGCAGCGGGTCTCGACGTCACCAATGGCGCGGCAACCAATGTCAGCGGTTCGGGAACCGACTATATGGTTGAGATCACCCCGGATGGCGGCAGCCCTATTGAGGTCCGGGTCAAGGCCGATGCAGCCAGAGACAGAGCACTTAACGGCAACCAAGCCGCCGGGCCAGAAACCATAATCTATGATGCCACTCGGCCCACGGTGACCATCACCGGGGCACCGGCGGCGGCCGGTGGCCCCTTTGATGTCACCGTCACATTTTCCGAGCCGGTCATCGATTTTGATGATTTAACGGACATCACCGTCACCAATGGTGATGCAACCAAGGTCACCGCCGTTTCAAGGACCAATTATACGGTTCAGATCACCCCGAATGGTTCCGGCACTGATCTCACCCTCAGCATCGCCGCCAATGTGGCCGAAGATAGAGCCAAAAATGGCAACCAAGCCACCGGGCCAGAAACCATAATCTATGATGCCACTCGGCCCACGGTGACCATCACCGGGGCACCGGCGGCGGTCAACAATACCAACCCCTTTGATGTCACCGTGACCTTCTCCGAGTCGGTCACCGGCTTTGGGGCAGCGGGTCTCGACGTCACCAATGGCGCGGCAACCAATGTCAGCGGTTCGGGAACCGACTATATGGTTGAGATCACCCCGGATGGCGGCAGCCCTATTGAGGTCCGGGTCAAGGCCGATGCAGCCAGAGACAGAGCACTTAACGGCAACCAAGCCGCCGGGCCAGAAACCATAATCTATGATGCCACTCGGCCCACGGTGACCATCACCGGGGCACCGGCGGCGGTCAACAACACCAACCCCTTTAATGTCACCGTGACCTTCTCCGAGTCGGTCACCGGCTTTGGGGCAGCGGGTCTCGACGTCACCAATGGCGCGGCAACCAATGTCAGCGGTTCGGGAACCGACTATATGGTTGAGATCACCCCGGATGGTTCCGGTGCTGATCTCACCCTCAGCATCGCCGCCAATGTGGCCGAAGATAGAGCCAAAAATGGCAACCAAGCCACCGGGCCAGAAACCATAATCTATGATACCACTCAGCCCACGGTGACCATCACCGGGGCACCGGCGGCGGTCAACAACACCAACCCCTTTGATGTCACCGTGACCTTCTCCGAGTCGGTCACCGGCTTTGGGGCAGCGGGTCTCGACGTCACCAATGGCGCGGCAACCAATGTCAGCGGTTCGGGAACCGACTATATGGTTGAGATCACCCCGGATGGCGGCAGCCCTATTGAGGTCCGGGTCAAGGCCGATGCAGCCAGAGACAGAGCACTTAACGGCAACCAAGCCGCCGGGCCAGAAACCATAATCTATGATGCCACTCGGCCCACGGTGACCATCACCGGGGCACCGGCGGCGGCCGGTGGCCCCTTTGATGTCACCGTCACATTTTCCGAGCCGGTCATCGATTTTGATGATTTAACGGACATCACCGTCACCAATGGTGATGCAACCAAGGTCACCGCCGTTTCAAGGACCAATTATACGGTTCAGATCACCCCGAATGGTTCCGGCACTGATCTCACCCTCAGCATCGCCGCCAATGTGGCCGAAGATGATGCCGGTAATGGCAACCAGGCCGCCGGGCCAAAGACAGTGATCTGGGATACCGGGCGACCAACCGTCAGCATCACCGCCCCCGCCGCAACCGCTGGCCCCTTTGATGCCACCGTGACATTCTCCAAGAATGTCACCGGCTTTGTCGCAACCGATCTCAACGTCACCAACGCAAGAGCGACCCGTGTCAATGGTTCGGGCGCGTTTTATAGCGTTCATATCACCCCGGATGGTTCCGGTGCTGATCTCACCCTCAGCATCGCCGCCAATGTGGCCGAAGATAGAGCCAAAAATGGCAACCAAGCCACCGGGCCAAAGACAGTAACTTGGGATGCCATCCAGCCCCAGGTGACCATCACCGCCCCCGATGCGGCGGGTGGACCCTTCGATGTCACTGTAACGTTTTCGGAAGAAGTCACCGGTTTTGCAGCAACTGATCTCGATGTCACCAATGGCGAGCCTTCCGACAATCTGCGGCCTCTATCAGCAACCGATTATACTATCACCGTCACCCCGGATGGTTCCGGTGCTGATCTCACCCTCAGCGTTGCTGCCAATGTGGCCCAAGATGGGGCACGCAACGGCAACCAGGCCGCGCCACCGGTGACGGTCACCTGGGAAGACAACAACCCCGCCGTCAATCCCGTGGCCCCGACCCTCAATTTGTTGGGTAGTATGGTCGGGATACAGGTCTCCGATTTAATCGCTATACGGATCGAATCAGACTTGATTCGCGGATTTAATGGTCAAGTGGCCGGTCATAATATTCAGCCCTGTCACCCCGACCCGGATTCAACGGCTGGACGCTGCACATATGCGGCATTGCCCAGAGATGTGCCATTGTCATCATTGCTTGATGGTTTTGCAACGGCAAAAAAAACGACCCAATCCTTGGGAAGCCTTGAAAATGCCGGAGAAATGCTCGCCGGAACATCATCTTCTTATGTTGCCACAACCGATAGCGGGAGCGAGATTGCCCTCTGGGGCCAGGGTAACTGGCAACGTTTCAGCGAAATCGAGTCAAATATAGACCTTAAAGGCCAGGTTTATGGCTTCGCGTTGGCGGCCGATTATCAAAAAAATAACCGCCTCTTCGGCCTGATGCTATCGCGCAGTCATAGTGATATCAAATATAGACATCTGGATAGCAATACCGGACCGGTGGCTTCCCAAGGCCGAGCAATAGGGAATATCACGGCTCTCATTCCCTATGCCAGTATGCGGTTTTGGGAGCGTCTGCGCGGATGGGCCGCATTCGGTCTTGGCTGGGGCAGCTTGCGCTTGAAGCCGGAAGAAAGCCCGACCCGCCGTACCGCAGTCGGATGGCAAATGGCCGCAACCGGACTGCAAGGCGCGGTGATTGAACCTTCCGATGAGAGTTCATTCGGCCTCGATGTGACAGCCGATTTCCTCTATACGCGAACATCTTCCGACGCCATCAGCGCAACCCAATCACTGCCCGGATATGCGGCGGCTGTTGGCAAGACCAACCGCTTACGGTTTGGCCTGAACAATCGCTGGGAGCATAATTTTTGGTCTGATAAAACGCTCACGCCGCATGCCGGTTTGGCGTTGCGCCGTGATGGCGGCAATGACGAAACCGGATGGGGCCTTGAGGTTGAGGCCGGAATCAGAGCAGCCGATCCATCACGCGGGTTGGATTTATCATTATCCGGCCACAGCATTGCCGTACACCAAAAACACAATTTCCAAAACCAGGGCTTGCGCCTTTCCCTAACCTTGGATCCCTCACCAAACAGCCAACAAGGGTTTTCTATACGGATGCAGCATGGTTTTGGCGCTTTGTTCACAGAAGGGCATAAGCAACTCTTGGCTTCGCAGAAATTCCCCAACCTGGACGGAACAAAGGGAGGAAGCCTGCATCGCTGGGCTATGCAGACCGCCTATGGGTATCAATTGGGGTGGAATCGTGTCGATAGCCCCTATTTAGAACTCTCTGGAAGTGACAGCGGTATGATGAATCAAATCCGCACCGGATACCACATCCATGCCCAGATACCCTATGATCTGAGTTTTGAACTCTATCAACAACAGGACTTTAAGAATGATGAAAACAGTGCCGGTTTCAATCTTGGATTGCGTTGGTGAGGAAGAAATATGCTCTCCGACTGAGGGTCATATATGAATTGCAGCATTGGCATGATTTGTGGTAGTTTTGGAATATATGCCTTAATTTTGCTATGATTTTCTTTCATTATGCGATATAAATAATTATTGGAAGCGCTGGATGAGCGGTTGCCGGTTCGGGACCGCGAAAAAGTGGGCGTGGCTCTTTTGATTTTTTAGAGCATGCCTTCCTGACATCGGGCGCTATTCGATGAATATCCATGTTGCTCAAAGGAGGATATGGCCCATGACGTCGCCTGTAATACCGTCTACGATACCGTTTATGACATCATCGCTTACGGAACCATCTTTTACAAAACCGTTTGTGAAATCATCGTCCGCATCATCGTCCGCGAAGTCACCATTCGCGAATTCTGCATCTGCTTTATCGCTGCCCAATCTGACCCCCGAACACGGCATTGGGCGTTATTTATCCGATATTCAAAAATTCTCCGTTCTGGCGGCGGAAGAAGAATATATGCTGGCCAAACGCTGGCACGACAACAAAGACCTTGATGCCGCCCATCGTCTGGTAACCAGTCATTTGCGGCTGGTTGCTAAGATTGCCCGCGGCTATCGCGGCTATGGTTTGCCGTTTTCTGATTTGATCGCTGAGGGTAATGTCGGCCTCATGCGGGCGGTTAAAGGGTTTGATCCGGAGCGTGGATTCCGGCTTTCGACTTATGCCATGTGGTGGATCCGAGCGGCGATTACCGAATACGTCTTACGCTCCTGGTCATTGGTCAAAATCGGTACGGTTGCAGCCCAGAAAAAGTTGTTTTTCGGCCTAAATAAGATCAAGAAAAAACTCGGCATCCTTAGCCAAACCGATCTATCACCGGAGGATGCGGCCCGGGTCTCTGAGGCTCTGGATGTCCCAGAAACCGATGTGGTGGCGATGAATCAGCGCTTGTCGGCCAAAGATTCATCTTTGAATGCACCGGTCGGGGCCGATGAATCCGGCGAATATATTGACTTATTGCCCGATGAGACAGCCAATCTTGAAGATGCCCTGGCCGAACAAGATGAGCAGGATTACCGGGGTCGTTTCTTGACCGAAGCCCTCAAAACCTTAAATGACCGTGAGCGTCATATCATCCAGCAACGGCGCTTGCGTGATGATCCTCTCACTCTGGAAGCTTTGGCCCAACAATACGGAGTCAGTCGGGAGCGGGTGCGCCAAATTGAGGCCCGGGCCTTTGAAAAATTACGTCAAGGGGTGCTGGCTTTTTCCGATGCCGCCGATAACCAAGCATCGGCAGCAGCCTCGCCGAATGCGGCCTTGGCATGATCTGCAATACAAGACCGATTGATCCAGACCAAACAGAGTCGAGGATCCAAACGTTGCATCGGTTGCGGGCGGTTATACAGATAGAAAATGATCAAAAAGCGTCCTGACTCATTCAATCGGACCAGTGCCGGATCAATAACGGTTCGATGCCCCGGTCAATGAGCAAATCGTACGAAAAAGCGTCTGAGAACCCCTTTATGGAACCGGGTTTGATTCGGCTTTCATTTCATACGAAACAATTT
Source organism: Alphaproteobacteria bacterium (assembly GCA_963923945.1). Classification (GTDB taxonomy): domain Bacteria; phylum Pseudomonadota; class Alphaproteobacteria. The sequence continues at coordinate 1,900,673 of OZ000551.1, read as the reverse complement.
TTATGGTTGCATCGCGCCCCATAATCGGCCTCACTTTGGATTGGAATGCTGCGGGCGGGTATTCCCGATTGCCGTGGTATGCCTTGCGGGAAAATTATGCCCAAGCGGTGGTGGAGGCTGGTGGTCTGCCGGTGATGCTGGCCCATCAGCCCGACCTGGCGGCGGAGATGGTTGATCATCTCCAGGGCCTGATTATCACCGGCGGTGACTTTGATGTTGACCCGGCCTATTATGGGGAAAGCAAAAATCACCAACGGGTTGAAACCAAGGATCACCGCACCGCTTATGAATTGGCCGCTCTCAAAGCAGCTCTAGAGCGGGATATGCCGGTTTTGGGCATCTGTGGCGGTCAGCAATTGTTGAATGTCGCGCTGGGTGGTACCTTAATCCAGCATATTCCCGATGCGATCCCCGACTGCCTGGCCCATGAACAACCCAACCCCCGCACCCAGCCCGGCCATGCGGTCACGATTACTGAAGGCACCTTGCTCTCACGCATTGTTGGGGCATCAACCATGCGGGTCAACAGTGCCCATCACCAAGCGGCCAAAACTATGGGGCCGCGGGTGGTGGTCAATGCGCTGGCTCCTGATGGGGTGATTGAAGGCATTGAGGCAACCGACCGGCAGTTTTGCGTTGGGGTCCAATGGCATCCCGAATATGCGATTGACCCAGGAGATATGAAAATTATCACCGCTTTGGTGGCCGCAGCCGCCGGTGATGACAACCCAAATAAAACCCTGTAAAATCACTTATGATTCCGGCACCAAATGATTCCGGCACCAAATGATTCCGGCACCAAATGATTCCGGCACCAAATGATTCCGGCACCAAATGATTCCGGCACCAAATGATTCCGGCACCAAATGATTCCGGCACCAAATGATTCCGGCACCAAATGATTCCGGCACCAAATGACCCCGGCACCAAATGACCCCGGCACCAAATGACCCCGGCACCAAATGACCCCGGCACCAAATGACCCCGGCACCAAATGATTCCGGCACCGGATAAAAGCGATACAGTGATGCGGGTGGGGCGTTGGATGGCCCGGGCCGGGCTCTGCTCGCGACGGCGGGCCGAAGAATGGATTGCTGCTGGACGGGTGTCGGTTGACGGCCGGATCATTGACCATCCGGCCTACCAGATTGATGATCCGCGCCGCATCGCGGTTGACGGGCAGACGTTGCCCCTCCCGGCCCCGACCGGTTTGTGGCGGTTTCATAAACCACGTACCATCCTGGTCACCCGTCATGATCCCCGGGGACGGCGGACGATTTTTGATCTCCTGCCGGAACATTTCCGTTCCCTGATTACGGTGGGTCGGCTTGATTTTAATTCTGAAGGCCTGATCCTCTTGACCAATGATGGCGGCCTGGCGGGTCGGTTGGAACATCCTCGGACCGGCTGGACCCGTCGCTACAAAGTGCGGGCTCGGGGCCGTATTGACCGGCAGTCTTTGATCAGTTTAGCGGCTGGAATCACCGTATCAGGGATGCGTTATGGACCGATTCAAGCTACCCTTGACTCACAAAATGGCGCCAACTGTTGGCTCAGTATTTCTCTGCGTGAAGGCAAAAATCGTGAGATACGCCGGGTTCTTGGGCATCTCGGCTTGGAAGTCAACCGGCTCATTCGGCTGGCTTATGGACCGTTTCAACTGGGTAAGCTGGCCCCTGGTGATCTGCGGTCGATTCCAGCCAAAACCCTCAATGAACAGTTAGGAGAAGAACAGTGGAGAGCAGGACAGTTGGAGAAAGAACGGTCGGGCAGAGATCACGCATCATGATCAATCGATCCCCGCTATAAAACCATGCGGATTATCGCCGGACGTCATCGTGGGCGCCGCCTGAATGTACCGCGTGGGACCAGATTGCGCCCAACCGCTGAGCGGGGGCGGGAGATGGTATTTGATGTTTTGACTCATCGCCGCTTTGGTGATCAAGGCATGGATCATCTGGTCCTGGATGCTTTTTGTGGAGTCGGCAGTTTGGCCTTAGAAGCCCTCTCACGCGGTGCAGAAAAAGCCATATTGATTGACCAGGATCAACACGCCCTCAAATGGGCCCGCGCCAATGCTTGTGCGATCAAAGAAAATCACCGATGCTGGTTTTTGCGGGCCGATCTGCGCTCCCCGCCCGCTCCCAAACCCGATCAAATCGCCGGTTTATTTTTCCTTGATCCCCCCTATGGCCAGGCCTTGGTGCCAACCGCACTCACGGCCTTAGCAGAGGCTGGCTGGTTAACCAATGGGGCAGTCGGAGTGGCTGAATTGGCCCGCAATGAGGATTTTATTGCACCGCCAGCATTCTCGATCTGGCGAGAAAAATCAGCCGGGGCGGGCCGATTCGTCTTTTTGACGTATCAGGGACGTTCATTCAAGGACATTCATCATCAATGAATAGAACTAACGCCGTCCAAACAGTTTCTCAATATCGGTAAGCTCAAGTTGGATATAGGTCGGGCGTCCATGATTGCATTGCCCAGAACGGGGGTTTTTTTCCATGTCCCGTAACAAGCCATTCATTTCTTGCATCGTGAGCCGCCGTCCGGAACGCACCGAACCATAACAGGCCAAGGTCGCACAAATCGAATGCAGACGGTCGGTTAAACAATCAGCCGGATCCATATCATCAATCGTATCCACCAAATCATTCAGCAATCCGGCCACATCAATAACACCGAGCAGGGCCGGAGTCTCCCGCACCAGAACCGTCCCATCGCCAAAGGCCTCAATCGTCAACCCCAACCTGGCCAGTTCCTCGGCCCGCTCCAGCAAACGAGTGGCCCCCAGCTCACCCAAAGTGACCACTTCTGGAGTCAATAAACCTTGCCGGACAACGCCATTTTCGGCCAAAGCGGTTTTGATCTTTTCATAAACCAAACGTTCATGAGCCGCGTGTTGATCGACAATCACCAGACCGGTCTCAGTTTGGGCAATAATATAATTGGTATGCAGTTGGGCCCGGGCCGCGCCGAGTGGATAGGCTTGATCATCTGGGTCATGAGCCGCTGCCGAAAGTACCGGGTCGGCCGCCGACGGCATTTCGGAAAAGCCAGGCAAAGAAACCGATGCAGAGCGGCCCGATCCGGGCACAGAATTCGGCAGCTTATGAGAAAAAGACCGTCCCCGGGCCGGGGGGATGATTCCGGTCATTGCCGGATCGGTCGCAGAAATCTGCCGGGCTTCATCGGTGGTGAATGTTTCTAAAGCCGTTTGACCCAGGGTGGATGATGTGCGTCTTCCGGCTTGATCCAAAGCTTGCCGCAAGGCCCCAACCACCAAGCCACGCACCAAACCGGCATTGCGGAAACGTATTTCAGTTTTGGCCGGATGGACATTGACATCAAGCGCATCACTGGGCACTTCCAGATAGAGAACCGCTAACGGATAACGACCGCGCGGTAGGACATCCTGATAGGCTGCTCTCAAAGCACCGGAAAGAAGACGATCTTTGACCGGGCGCCCATTGACCAAAAAAAATTGTCGCCCCATACCGCTACGGCTGAGGGTCGGCAAACCGGCATAGCCTTTGAGATACACCCCCTCTTTCACGGCGTTGAGCGCAACCGCATTGGCTACAAAATCTGGCCCCATGATCTGGGTGATCCGATGCTCTTCCCCGGCAGAAGATGCGGCCAGAATACGTGGAGCACGTTGATCAATGGTTAGAGAAAAATGAACCAAAGGGGCGGCAAGGGCCAAACGTTCGAATGCTTCTACGGCTTGAGCGGTTTCGGCGCGCACGCTTTTGAGGAATTTCAACCGGGCCGGGGTCGTAAAAAAAAGATCACTTAATGTCACCCGGGTGCCAACCGGGTGTGCGGCCGGTTCAACATCGTCTTTGGTGCCGCCAGCAACCTGGATGCGCCACGCCTCAGTCGTCTCAGACCGGCGGGTAACAATTGCCAAACGGCCCACCGCACCGATGGACGACAACGCCTCACCACGGAATCCCAAAGTGGCAATACGCGAGAGATCATCATTAGGTAATTTTGAGGTCGCATGACGTTCCACCGACAAAGCCAATTCCTCACCGGTCATGCCGCAACCATTGTCAGCAACCGTGATGACGCTGCGCCCGCCATCGCGCATGGTCACATCAATATGGGTCGCCCCGGCATCCAGGCTGTTCTCAACCAATTCTTTTAATACTGAAGATGGACGCTCAACCACCTCACCGGCGGCGATTTGGTTGATCACCCCTTCAGGAAGAAGACGTACCATCATTATAATCCATTATCATAATCCATCATCGTACCATTATGGGGTGGTTTGATCTTTTTTGGCACCAGATAGAGCCACCAGATGAGAACGAGCGCGGGTCTTGCCCTTGTCAACCGCTGGCTGATCAAAGGCATTGACGCCGATGATTTCAGCAGTCAACACTGTTTCTAGCATGAAATGCATCAACAACTCTCCCAGGGTTTCTTCCTTCAGTTCTTTAATTTTTATACAGCGAACCGGGCGCTTTTTCTCAACCAAAACATCATAAGTGGCTTGGGCTTGTGCTGACAAAACATCGGCCATCCGCCGCCCCACCAAGTAAGAAGGGACACCAGGACCGGCTGAAATTACCGGTCCTTGAGAAACCGAATCACCGGTAATCAGGGTAAAGAATTTATCATTGGGTCCATCAAGGTAAAGCTGTAATTGGCTGTGTTGATCAACCGTCCCGCGGGCCGGGGCCGGGGTCATGCCGTGGCCAGATTTTCCCAAACTCTCAGCCCAAAGCTGACGATGCCACATTGCCAACCCAGCCAAACGATCCATATAAGGCATCAAGACATAGATTGTTGTTTGTTTTGTTGTTTGTTGACCCTCCATCAATGCGCCGATCAGAGCCGCCCCGGCAACCGCAAAACATTGATCCCCCTGCCCGGCCGCCCGCTGAGCCGCCCGCAACGTTGTCGCCGCACCGCGCCGAAAGGCCTCAGCATCAAGACCAATGATCAAGGCTGGCAACAACCCAACCGCAGAGAGAACCGCATAACGCCCCCCAATATCGCGATCATGATCCAAAATGGTCATGCCGTTTTCTCCAGCCACATCCCGCAGCGCCGACCGGCCCGGCTGACAAATCGCCACCCCGCGCCCAGCCAAGGGATGACCGATCCAATCACGCACCGCCAGAAACTGACACAAGGTTTCCATGGTGCTACCGGATTTTGAGATCACCACAACCCCGGTTCTTTGCGGCGGCAACCCGGCCAACAAAGCGGCCCAATGGTCCGGATCAACATTATCCATAAACCACAGGCGCGGCCCCGGCAAAGCGGCACCAGCATACCCTTGAAACGTCCCCGGACTAAGCGCGCACAAAGCCTGGCCGCCCAAAATCGACCCACCCGTCCCCAAAATCAGTACATCCGAACAGGCATGCCGCAACCGATTGGCAACTTCGGTCATGAGGGCCAGATCATCACGTTTTTCCGGCAGATCAAGAAAAGGCAACACCCCGGCTTGATGGCGCTGCAGAAGGGTTTTCAAAGCCGCCATTGAGCGGGTCACAAAGGATTCGTAAAGGGTTGCTGTCACCCCGGCCTGGCCAATAATGTCAGAAAAACAAGCGTCAATTTTTTGCGTGTAAAGCATGGTGGTCACTACAAATCAGGGTATCAATCAGCGCCGAAACCAGCAGGTCAATCAGCCGTTTACCGGTTCAGCGAAAATCCGCAATTATTCAGGAAACAAAACCGTCATCACCAAGAAAATCACCGCTCCCGCGAGAACAATCACCGGGAATTCATCATGCCTAATTTCATAATTCTGCAAAAAATTCTGGGGCTATTGAGATTTTTTCAACCCTTTGGCAGCGAACACCGAGACCGAATTGCTTGAGCAAATCACAAAAATGAAAACCATCAATCAAATCAATGGCCGGGGCACCATCGCGAGTCGCCTCGGCTTGGGCAGCCTCGGTAAAGCGACCCGTGGTCATGAAAAGACCTTTATCTGCCCGCCCGACCATCGCCCCGCGAAAATCGCGAATGTCGCCGGCACCCACAGAACCGGCATAGCGCTTGCTCTGAAACCGCACATGAAAAGACAAAAGATTGACCCGCAAAACTCCAGCCCCATCAATGCCGCCATCTCCAGATTTTCCGGTCACCTCTAACTTGGTAAAACCCGATTCCCGTAAGACTCGTTGGCACAAACGCTCAAACGCTGATGGGTCAAGAGTTTTGAGAAGGCTGAGCAGTTCTTCGTACCAATCATCATTTTCTTGGTTGTCATCCAAATCCTTGTCAGTTGAATGTTTCTCGGCCTGTATGCGGCTGGTCTGGCGCGAGCGCCGCTGCTTTTTGACCGCTTGTTGGACCTGCTGTTCCATTTCATCTGCCGAACTCAGACGGCGCCCGTAATCGGTGATCGTCCATATACCGCGCGCGCTGTTGTCAATAGCCCCGGCAATTTTTAAATATGTGCGCGCCCACTGACCGCGATAATCGACTTCGGATATTGATCTATTCTTATGGGGAATATCCTGAACAGCCTGGGACAAATCCAACAGCCGGGCGATAGACTCGGAAAGCTCTTGATTGGAGGCTGACCCCCCCTTCTCCTTCAAAGCGGACAAAATCGCCCAACGAATGTCTTTAGAAGACGGCAGTTCTTGTTGCGGCATGAGAGAGGCGGGGCAATATCATTAAAGAAGTCAAGGCCGCGCAACCGCTGCGGGAGCGGCGGCGGGCAAGGAAAATAAACCACAGACAAGCAAGGTAAATCAAAAAAAAGAGAAAAACCAAGATTTTTCTCTCCCGCCCTGTTTTCGCTTCTCAATCGACTTTACTTATAAGCCGATTTTCCCTGCGACCGGATTTTTTCTGACGGAATTGTCAGGAATGGCGCGGCTGCCTAGCCCGGGGCCGGAAGAGTGGCCTCAATATCTTTCGGGCGGCCAATGATGGTAATCAATAATTGATCCGAATCGAAAAGATCCGCCGCCACCCGGTTGGCCTGTTCGAGGGTAACATCATTGATCAAAGCATCGCGCCGCTCTAAGTAATCAATCCCCAAATCATGATATTGCAGAGCGGTCAACAAGCTGCCAATCGACGAAGTTGTGGTCATATTCAAGGGGAACGCACCGGTCATATAGGTTTGAGCATCCCTTAATTCATCGGCACTGATCCCGTGCTGGGCCATGCGGTCCCATTCCTCACGCACCACGCCAAGGGCTTGGTTGGCCGAGTCATTTCCGGTGGCAAAACGGCCATTGATCAACCCGGCTTGGCGCAACGGATTCAAATAGCTGTAAATTGAATAGACCAGACCCCGCTTTTCCCGCACTTCATCGGCCAAACGCGATGTCAAGCCACCGCCCCCCAAGACATAATTGACCAGGCGGGCGGCAAAATAATCCGGATGGGCCCGTTTGGGACCATCATGCCCAAACAGGACAATGCTTTGGGGAATGTCTTGATCAATCACCATCACCCCGCGCTGTTGGACCGTGGTTTCAGGAATATCAGAAGGGGGATCACCAACCGGCAGCGCACCAAAAGCCTCATCAAGATAACCGGCCAATTCTTGCGGGGTGATATCCCCGCAAACCCCGATGATCAGGCGGGAACGAGTCAAATGGTCTTGGGCAAAACGCTGCAAATCAGCAATCGCAATCGCCCGTATAGCATCTTCATCACCTTGAGGGGTATTGGCATAGGGGTGGTCACCAAAGGCGGCTTGCCGCCAGACTTTGCCAACAATTTGATCGGGTTTTCTGGCCGCTTGCTGCAAACCGGCAATCAATTCGGCCCGCATCCGCTCAACCGCTTCGGAATCAAAGCGCGGCTCACTAAGCGCCAACCCCAATAAACGGAAGGCTTCGGCACCATTTTCGGTCAATGTCTTCAGGGTCCCGCCCAATGTGTCGGCCCCGGCCCTGAAATTCATGGTAATCGATTGATCAGCCAACCGTCCCAGAAAAGCTTGGCTGTCATAATCTCCCGCCCCTTCATTAAGCAGGCTGGCGGCCAGGGAGGCCAGACCTTCTTGACCATCCGGGTCAAGAGAGGCCCCACCGACAAACATAAAATCAACCGATATCACCGGGACCGATGGATCGGAAATCAGCCAGGCTTCCACACCGCCCGGGCTGACCACCCGCTCAATCGGGGTGGTGGCATGGGCCGACCCAATATCGGCAGATAAAGAAGAAATAGCCATCATCCAGGATAGAGTCAGGACAAAAATACGCCACGGTTGATGATAAAAATAAGACAAGACCGACATAATGAGAATATTGCTATCAAAATATACGCCGTAAAGACATGCATTATGAAGACGTGCTCGGCGTGAGCTCACCGGTGACATGACCCGGCTGGCCCAGGATATCTTCAACCACCGCCATCACATTCTCAAGGGTGACTTGAGCAATCCGCTCCGGCCAGGCTTCAACATCGTCAATGCTGCGCCCAGTCATCAGAGCCGCGCCCAAAGTATAGCCGGGATGACTGAGACTATCACGGGCAAAAATTGCTCCTGATTGCAAGCGTTGCTTGGCCCGGTCCAGTTCAGCTTGCGTGATTCCGTCATCGCGCAAACGCTCAATCTCGGCTTCAAGGGCCGCCTCAAGATCATCCAGCCCCACCCCGTCAGCCGGGGCCGCACTCAAATTGAATGTCCCTAAATCATAAGCCGAACCATCGTAATATGCCGCAGCTTGTATGGCTTTTTTGTCTTCAATCACCAGTTTTTTATACAAGCGGCTGGTGGGTCCACCGCCAAGAATTTCTCCCAAAACCGAAGCGGCATGGGCTTGGAGGCCCTCGGCCCGGTTGTAGCTCGGGGCAAGATAGGACCGCCGCCAACTCGGTCGTCCAGCCAGAGGACTGGTCAAAGCCAGACGCTTACTGACCCGTTGGGCTGGCTCCCCGGGGCGTTTACGTATCGGACGCTGAGCAGCTGGGGCAATCGGCCCGTAATGAGTTTGGGCAAGGGCGCGGGCTTCATCAAAAGTCACATCACCGGAGATGACCACAACCGCTCCACTGGGGGCATAATGGCGATCATAAAAATCCGTCACATCTTTCAGCGATAGAGCAGAAATCTCGTCTTCCCAACCAATAATCGGCCGTCCATAGGGATGGTTGAGGAACAAAGCGGCCCGCATTTCTTCACGCAAAATTGCCGCCGGATTGTTATCAACCCGGCCGCGGCGTTCCTCAAGCACCACCATCCGTTCCGGCTCAATCACTGCTTCGTCAAGGCGCAACCCGCGCATACGGTCGGCCTCATGCTGCATAACCAAGCCCAAACGGTCACGGGAAATATTTTGAAAATAAGCGGTATAATCAAAGCTGGTGAAGGCGTTTTCCTTACCGCCATTGCGGGCCACAATCTCAGAAAACTCACCCGGCCCAAGCGTGTCGGTTCCCTTGAACATTAAATGCTCAAGGAAATGGGCAATCCCTGATTTTCCTGCCGATTCATCGGCTGAACCAACCGGATACCAAATCATATGCGAGACCACCGGGGCGCGATGATTGCTCACCACCACCACTTTCAACCCATTATCAAGGGTGAATGTTTCCGGCTTGAATACATCGGCCAAAGCCGGTTGAAAACTCAGCATCGAAGCGGCAACGCCCAGAAACCCCAAACCGGCCGGTCGATGGATCAAAAAATGTGATAAATTGGCTCTCATTTGGCTCTCATGAAGTATTGTTTTTCTTCGAAGGGTGAGCGGTATTTTTTCTTCAATCGGAACAAGAATCAAAACAGGTTGGTCTCTTTGAAATCATGGTTCCTTTGAAATCATAAAGATCAGGTAAAGAGCGAAAATGGCAAATTTAGGGCCACCACAGCTCAAGCCCCTATCATCTGCCATCTCAGTTTTTACCCAGTCTTCGAGTCTTTTCGAGTTTTATTGAATGCCCCATCTTCATAGGGTGTCGCTTGGCCGACCCGGCTTGACGTTCAAAACACCCTGAACCATCAAGACCGGGCGGGCGATCATATTCTGGCTGGTGAGAAATCGGTGCTATCTGACCATGCCCGACATGTAAACCGGCTGACTGGTAGAGGGAAAATTAGCCACCGCATAATCACGAAAAGCCCGATTAAACACCGCTAAAGTCGGGTCCGTTTGAGCAAAATAGAGCGGAGAATAACCAAGCGGGGCGCTGGGCACCGGCGCAGAAACAGCAGGCGGCACAACCGCCACCAGAGCATCAACAGGAGGGGGGGGGACCGGTTCAGCAACAGCGTCAACAGCATCGGCCGCATCAACAGGCGGTGTTTCAGCCTCAGGAATCCCAGGCTCAGGAGGGGATATAGCCGCCGGATAGGGGTCGGATGGAGAACCATCCGATGGCGGACGAATTTGATAATCAGGCGGAACCACCAAAGGCGGTAATTGAACAATCTCAGTGTCACTAATCGGCGTTTTTTCGATACCCATTGCTCTTTTAATATCGGTCCAGCTGCCACAACCGGAAAGGGAAACAACGACAAGGCCGCTCACCGCCAGAGACCACACTCTCTTTGTCAATCTTTTTCTTAAAGGTGAGGTTTGAGAAATATCCCCCAAAATATTCATATGATCCATAATCATCCTCAATCACAATTCTGTTATCCGGTTATCTTTATACGTGACAATCTTTTGTCTGATAGTTTTTTATGAAGCAATCTTTTATCAAATTCTATTCATAGTCATCGCAATAAAAACCAATCTGGGCATTGCCGCCAACAGTGGTACAATGATTGAGAATTTGATAGCGGCGGGCCAATTCTTGCTCCGAGATCACTTCCTGGCTGACTTGCGTTCCCGGTGCAACCAGCAATCGGCTCGATGAGGGAGCGGGAACAGCCGGAGCATACTCTTGGGGAGAATACCCTTGGGGAGAATACATGGGCATGGAGGCCGGGGGAGGCTGAACCGGGTATGAGGGCTGCGGATAACCCGACCAGGGTCTAGGAACCGGACAACCACTCGGGCTGACTCCAAGGCTTGGCGGGGCACCATAATAGGCCGACGGCGGTGGATAATACCCATAGCCAGGAGGCGGTGCGGGAATACCGGTAGCATATCCAGGGGGAGCAACCACCCCGGGTTGCTGAAGGCGAACCGGTTGGCCCGGTTCAGGAGCCGCGATAATGTCACTTTCCAAACGGCTGTAAGACGGTTCATCATCCCCCCACGGATTGAGATCACCCCAATCCCAACCATTGCTTGATGTGCAACCAGAAACCGGAATCATCAAAATCCACAATCCCCAAACATAGTTTTTGGATACGCAGTTTTTGGACACGCAGGGGGTGTAAAGAATGGTCGGCGATACTGGCTTTCTGAAGGGAGAAAAAAGCCCCAAGGAACGGGTTAAAAATTTTATCAATGATGGCATCATGTCACTTCATCGCTTCCCAGAGCGTTCTTTTGGTCATTATTTTCATCTCCAGATGATTTAATCTTTGATCGGGTTTTTGATGGCTTTTTGGTCTGGTGATTGTTCCCAAAATTTTTTTTGACCTTATCTCTATTCCAAATCTTACTCAATACCCAAGCCACTCGATATGCCGCATGATGCGATAACCATGACGGCAATACTTCTATGACTTGCGGTTGCTTTTGAAGGCATCAAAAAGAAAGATCACCGCTCCCAAAGTGATGGCGCTATCGGCAAGATTGAAGGCTGGCCAATGCCATGTACCAATGTGAAAATCGAGAAAATCGACCACCGCGCCGTAAGCAATACGATCATAGACATTGCCTAAAGCCCCCCCGATGATCAGACCAAATGCCGCAACCAAAGGGAATCGAGGTTCCCGCCACAGCCATAATCCCAGGCCCAAAGCGACCGCCACACTGAACCCAACCAAGAGCCAGCGCGGATCACTCTGGGCAAAGAGGCCAAAACTCACCCCGGTATTAAATGTCAAAATCAGATTAAAAAAAGAAGTGACCTCAATCCTGTAAGGGGGGGCGGCGAAAATATTCAAGATCCAGGTTTTGGTTACCCAATCCAGGAGAATCACCACCGCCGCCAGGGCCAGCGCATAAGAGAGAAAGAGAGCAGAAACCCGCATCACATTGGCGATTTGGTTGTCGTCACCGTGGCAACCGCTTCCCGGCAGCGATGACAAAGATCAAGATGATTCGGTGATCCCGGTGACGGCGGGCCAACTTCGGGCAGGATTTTCCAACAACGGGCGCATTTTTCACCCGCTGCCGAATCCACCACCACCGCCACGCCGGGAACATCGGCCAGCGTAAAGGCCGCTTGCGGGGGTGCCGCAACCCGCCACTGGGCAGCCGATGTGATAGCGATTTCAGCCCAATCAACCGCATCGAAAAGGGGGGCCAGTGAAGACTCGATATACAGGATTGGGCAAGCTTGTAAGCTGGAACCAAGGCGTTTTTCGGCCCGTTCACGCTCAACCGCTCCGGTCACCACCCGGCGGATATTGCGCAGCTGTTCCCATTTTTCAGCCAGGGTGAAATCACACCATTCTTCCGGGATAGTGGGGAAATGACGTAAATGAACACTCTTTTCCATCGCCGCTTGCGTTTCTGTATCCACTTCTTCCCGCCGGGTTTGCCAGGCTTCCTCAGCCGTAAAACATAAGTTCGGAGCCAGCCAAGCGGTCAAACAGGAAAAGAGCGTTTCCAACACCCATAACGCGCCAGAGCGGGCCGGTGAGTCCGGAGCATCGCAATAAAGAGAGTCCTTACGGATATCAAAATAAAAAGCCGATAAATCGCTGATACAAAAAACCCGCAGCGCGTTAAAAAAACGATGCAGCCGGTAAGTGGAATAATCGGCCCGCAGCTGGGCATCCAATGTCCAAAGACGATGCAAGACCCAGCGTTCCAATTCGGCAAGATGGCCATAACCCGGATCAATGGCCGGGCGGGATTCCAAATTGCCCAGCAGAAACCGCAACATATTGCGCAAGCGGCGATAGGTATCGGTTTGCGCCTTCAAGACCTCAGGGCCAATGCGCAGATCTTCGCTATAATCCGATGTCGCCACCCAGAGCCGTAAAATATCAACCCCCAATTCACGGGCAATATCCTGAGGAGCCACCACATTACCCAAGGATTTCGACATTTTACGCCCCCGCTCATCAAGGACAAACCCGTGGGTGAGAACCGCTTTATAGGGGGGGACACCCCGGGTTCCACAAGATTCCAATAATGAGGATTGGAACCAGCCGCGATGCTGGTCGGAACCTTCCAAATACAAATCAGCCAGCGGGGATGCGGCGTGGATGGGATTTTTATCCTGGACCGGTTTTTTATCCTGATCCTCCAGCACGAAGGCATGGGTAGAACCTGAGTCAAACCAGACATCAAGAATATCGGAAACCGGCTCATAATCATCGGGATCATAATCCGGAACCAGAAACCGGCCAGGATCACCGGAAAACCAGGCATCGGAACCCTGTTTTTGCACTTCCATCACCACCCGTTCCATCACTTTGGGATCACGCAAGGGTTGGCCGGTCTGGCGGTGGGTGAAAATGGCAATCGGCACCCCCCAGACCCGTTGACGCGATACGCACCAATCGGGGCGGGATTCGATCATCGACCGGATGCGGTTGCGGCCACTTTCGGGAAACCAGTTTACCTGATCAATCGCCGACAAGGCTTTATCCCGCAAGCCGTTGGCCTCCATAGAGATGAACCATTGCGGGGTTGTCCGAAAAATCAGCGGCGCTTGCGAACGCCAAGAATGGGGATAGCTGTGGGTCAAGGTCGAACGGCATAAGAGTCGCTCGGCCTCTTGAAGGGCATCGGCCACCTGGCCATTGACTTTGAAAACATGCGCACCGGCAAAAAGCGGCACATGGTCAAGAAACCGGCCCGCCGCATCAACAGTCCGCGGCACCTCCAAACCAAAGCGCATCCCAACGGCAAAATCCTCCGCACCATGTCCGGGCGCGATATGGACAAAACCGCTCCCGGTTTCAGTATTAACGTGATCACCAGGCAGCAAAGGGACCGGGAAATCATAGCCCATTCCATGAAACGGATGCTGGCAGATGGTGCCGTATAAATCCTTTCCCTTGAGATGGGTAAGGACTGTTGCTTTGGTCACACCGGCATCTGCGCTCACCTGTTCCCATAGAGCTTGCGCACAGATGATGGTTTCACCGGGCTGGGCCAGACTCCCTTCTTGACAGGACTGGACACGATAAACCCGGTAATCAATCTCCTCACCATAGGCCACCGCGCGGTTGCCCGGCAATGTCCAGGGGGTGGTGGTCCAAATGATCACATGTGCCCCTTCCAAGCTCGGCTGGGCGGCGGTGACCACCGGGAACCGGGCGATGATTGTGGTTGAGACATGGTCATGATATTCGACTTCCGCCTCAGCCAGAGCGGTTTTCTCAGCCACTGACCACAGCACCGGGCGATCCCCGCGAATCAGACCGCCATTCAATAAAAAACGTCCCAATTCCCGTAAGATGGTGGCTTCGGCATCATGGGTCATGGTGGTATAGGCGTGGTCCCATTGGCCGACAATCCCCAGACGCTGGAACTCTTGACGCTGGATATCAACCCAGGAAGCAGCAAATTCCCGGCACCGACGGCGGAATTCCAAAACCGGAATATCGTCTTTATTTTGACCATCCTTGCGGCATTGCTCTTCGATTTTCCACTCAATCGGTAACCCGTGACAATCCCAACCCGGTCGATAAGCCACCGCCCGCCCCAGCATGAACTGGCCGCGATTGATCATATCTTTGAGGATTTTGTTGAGCGCATGACCAATATGCAAATGGCCGTTGGCATAAGGCGGTCCATCATGCAAGACAAAAGGCCGCGCCCCGGCACGCAGTTGGCAACGCTGCCCTTCCAGATCCATGTCATCCCAAAAATCCAACCATTCCGGTTCCCGTACCGGCAGACGGCCTTTCATTGGAAAACCTGTCTGGGGCAAAAGAATGGTCGCTTTATAATCACTGCTCATGACGAATCGCGCGCATTGGGAGAATGTGGCTGGCTGGTTGTATCTTTTAAGGGTTCGATGGCCGGAGTGCCAGGGGCATGTTGAGCCAAAATAGTCCGGGCCTTCTGACAATCCAGATCAATCTGCTGGCGCAGTTCAGCGCTATCGGCAAACCGGCGCTCAGAACGGATAAAATCAATAAAAGCCACCCGCAAAGACTGCCCATAAAGATCAGCATCATCATCAAGAATATGAACCTCCAATACCGGAGCCGAGGAACCAAATGTCGGACGCCGACCATAATTGGCCACCCCCGGATGCCACTTTTGTTTCTCATATTGTTGCTTGTCGGCTGGGGAGGATAGAGCAACCCAGACCGCATAAACCCCGGCCGCTGGATGGATAGAGTCTGCAATACATATATTGGCGGTCGGAAAACCGATATGGCGGCCCCGCCCTTCTCCTTTTTCGACCACGCCCTCGACTTCCCAGACTCGGCCGAGCAGAGCTGCTGCCTGCTTCATATTACCGGCCCGCAAACATTCACGAATATGGGTTGACGCATAAGGCGGGCCGCTTGCTTGATGACGCACCGGAACCGCTTCATAGTCAAACCCCCGCTTGGCCGCCAAGGCGGCCAATTCGGTTATGGTGCCGCGGCGCCCTTGACCAAACATGAAATCTTCACCGGTCACCACGCAACGCACCCCCAGCCCGGCCAGCAAAATCTCATCAACAAAGACGGCCGGTGATTGCTGAGACAAAGCGTCATCGAATGGCAGAGCATAAACCACATCCACCCCCATATCTCCAAGAATGCGGGTCTTGATGGATAAAGGAGTGATCTGAAACGGCGGCTCTTGGGGACGAAAAAACCGCCGTGGATGGGGGTCAAACGTCACCACACCAAGCGGTGCGACCAAATGCTTTGCCCATCGTGCCGCCGCGGTAAGAACCGCTCGATGCCCCCGATGCACACCATCGAAATTCCCCAAGGCAACCGAACCACCCCGGGCATGATCGGGTATATCGGTATAATGACGATAGAATTTCATCGGCTGTTTCTCGCATGACACCCCCATAATATCCTAAGAGTATCTCGGCTGCCGGGTTGGGTTTATACGACCCAACAGCGGCTGGAACCCTATTTTTAATCTTTTCAAAATGAACCCATCAAGATGAATCCATCAAGATAAACGCCGTCAAGAGGAACGTGAAGACACCATCAAGACAGCCTCACCGGCCAGCACCGCCTTGCCCTCGACCTCACAGCCGGTCTCCAGGGTGACTCGTTTTTTTTCGGTATCAATGGCGGTCACTTTAACCCGGGCGGTCACTGTATCGCCAATCATGACCGGGGCCAAAAATTTCAAGGATTGTTTAAGATAAATGCAACCCGGGCCGGGCAGTTTGCAGCCCAGGACCGCCGAAATAAAGCTGGCCGATAAAATACCATGGGCAATCCGCCTTTTGAACATGGTGGTTTTGGCAAAATTCTCATTCACATGAACCGGATTAAAATCCCCCGATACCCCGGCAAAAGCGACAATATCGGCCTCGGTCACTGTTTTGGCCATCATCGCATCCATACCGATGGAAAGATCCTCAATGAAATAACCATGCAAGGTATCATGGGGGGAAGAAGTTGTGTCATTAGGCATAATGTTTTCTGTCATCCATTTTCTAAAAAGTTGAAACAAAGTTGAAACAACGTCCGAAAATCAAAACATGCGCGCTTGACTTTTTCGGACTGTTTTTCCATGGCCAGAAGCCAGGAGGAGCGAACTTAGCCTAGGCATTGATAAAACGGCAAGATCATCTTGGGGTCTTTTTGTTTTCTTGATTGCGGGTCCTTGATCCGAGTCCTCCGATGGGGTGGTCACAGAATGTGATGGTTAAGGAATTGTCCTTCCATGGCCCGTGATCTTTTGGCCCCGGTTGCCGGTCTCCCCCCGTGAGGCTATACTCATTTTGAAAAGAGAGACCAGTGAACGAACAAGAAGGCAAAAAGATCGACCCTGAGATCGCCAAGATAATGGCTGAGATTCACCATATTCAGGCTCTAACCACCAAAGTCCTTAAAGCAGCGGCCAGAGATGCTGCGCAAACCCTCAATACCGAGAACCGGTGGCACATGCCGGTTGTGAGTGCAGGCATTGCCTCTGGTGCAACCTTGGCCATCATTGCCATTGTCAAGCTGTTTTTGTAACAATCTCTTTCCAATTTTTTCCCGGGCTGTTCTTTCACCCATCATTCCTCCATTTCCCGGCCATGAAAACACGCCTGTTTAAAGTCCTCTACCCTATTCGGGACTCGTTATTGCTTCTTGTATCCCCTTCCTGATTGTGCTGGCCATTCATTATATTATCGGGTTCAAACAGGATCAGTGATGCAAGGTCCGGCCTCTGGCCGCCGGGCCGCCGCATCCCCATCGGCGGGTGTGATTTCAATCAAGCAACAATATTTTTCAGCAAAACATTGTCCGCCGCGATATTTTTCATCCAGACATTTTCTGGCATCTTTTTCAGTCAGAATTTTGGGTATGAGAATGGTTGCACGGGCATGCCGGACGGCTTGGGGAAATGATTCTTCCCTTATAAAAGGATTGCTAAGATGACGGTTGGGATGATGATCATTCTGTTTACTGATTTCGGGTTAGATGGCCCTTATGTCGGCCAGATGAAAGCGGTTCTGGCTGCCCAGGGGGTCCAGCAGCCGGTGATTGATCTCTGCCATGATGCCCCGGCCTGTCGGCCTGATTTGGCTGCCTATCTGTTGGCCGCCTATCGGCCGGTTTTTCCTGCTGAATCAATTTTTGTTGCGGTGGTTGATCCCGGGGTTGGCGGACCACGCGATGCGGTTCTGCTCAAAACCGGCGGCCATGTTTTCATCGGCCCGGATAACGGGTTGCTGGCGGTTGTGGCCAGCCAGGCCACTCAAAATTCTGAGCCGGTTGCTTGGCAAAAAATCACCTGGCGGCCGGAGCGATTATCCCGCTCCTTTCATGGCCGTGATCTGTTTGCCCCCGCTGCGGCCATAATAGCCCGGGGTGATGCCCTGGAGACTGAAAAAATGCTAAAACCGCTTGGCCAAGATTGGCCCAGCGACATACCCGTCATCATCTATCAAGATCATTTTGGTAATCTCATCACCGGCCTGCGGGCCGGGTCTATAAAAGCCAACAGCCGCATCCGGGTTGGTCGGCATTGTCTTGGCCGGGCTGCAACATTTTCAGATGTCTCGCTGGGGGAGAGCTTTTGGTATGAGAATGCCAACGGCTTGGTTGAATTGGCCACCCGCAGCGGTCGCGCGGCCGATGTCTTGGCACAAGGGGTTGGCGACTCGGTTCTGATTCTCGATTCTTAAAAAACCGGTTAAAAAATCGGTGAGAAAAATCGTCTGGAAAAATCGGTTAAAAAAACCTGTGGGAAACCGCCGTGAGAAAACCGCCCAGATCAGGCTTGCCGTTGCGATTGAGAATCCAAACAGATTAAAGATTAAGGGGAATTGAAGATCAAGAACATCTCACCGGCCACCCCGCATCAAGCAGACGGCGGTCAGATCATCATCCAGCGGCGTGTTGACCATGCTCTTGAAGCGGGTGAGCAAATCATCCAGAAAAGGTTCATCACCGGCGGCATCGCGAGTCTCATGGACCAATTTCAACAGGCGTTCATCGCCAAACATAGCACCAGAGGAATCCACCGACTCGATTAAGGCATCGCTATAAAGCAAGACAAACCCCCCCGGTGAAACCGAAATCTCGCGTTTAGGATATTTGGCAGTTTTGGAAATTCCCAACGGCATACCCGCACCATCGTAAGCCTTGATCGGCGATTGTCTTGATCCGGCTATCGGGTTGGGGGCGGCGGCGGCGGCATAGGTAAACAGGTCTTTTTCTATATCCAAGGTTCCGTAAACAATGGTGGCAAATTGGCCAACCGGTAATAAATCGGTCAATCGAGCATTCACCTCCTCAGTGAAGGCCACAGGATCAGACAACACCAGAGGAATTTCACGCACCATGGTATGTAAGCGCACGGTGTTCAGGGCCGACATCACTCCATGACCAGTAAAATCAACCACATAAATTCCCAGCGTATTTTTACTGATGCCAAAAGCACCCCAAAAATCACCCCCCAGTTCTGAAGATGGCGCAAAATGGCTCGCGATACGCACCCCGTATCGTTGGTGAATCTCCTCAAGATCTTCTGTTCCAGGCAGCATGTCGAACTGCATGCGTTGGGCAAATGATAACTCATGGGCTACCCGCTCCTGGTAACGGCGCATCCCACGGACCAACAACATATTCTCAATATGAATACGCACCCGAGCCACCAATTCTTCGGCATGGATGGGTTTGAAAACCAGATCGGTCGCTCCGGCAGCAAAAATTTTCCGCCGGTCATCGGCTTGGTCATGCGCCGTTTGGACCAAAACCGGCAACCGACGATGCTCATCATCGCAGCGCAAACGCCGACACAGCTCCAAACCATTCATCTCTGGCATGACAATATCAAGGATCAGTAATCCCGGCGGGTTATTTTGAATTTTTTCCAGGGCCTGAAGACCATTTTCAGCCGTATCAATCGTCTTAAAACCAGCTCCGGATAAATAGGAAGTGATCAATTCCCGAGCCACAAAATCGTCATCGACCACCAAAATCGGCGTTTCCAGTGTCGCCAAATTAAGACCTGGATCCGGAAGTGGTCTGGTCACCTTCATCAGGGATGCAGAGGCTTCAGAAGAAGACTGTTCCTGTGCCGAGGCGAATGTTATCCGGATGCCTCGGCCTTCATCAAAATGGGCCACCGATTCAACGCAAGATTGAATAATATCAATACCGCGACCATAGGCATTTTGATCATCAGCGGTCTTGGCTTGGGAAGGATTATAGCCATTGCCTTGATCACGAATTTCAACACCGAATTCGGTTGGTGGTTCGACCCATGCCCGAATGCTGATGGAACGGCGGGAAAATTGCGGATCCTGCAGTCTCAAATTCAGAGCCTGGGAAAAAGTGGCAAAACCCTCTAAATCACCGCGTGTATGGCTTTCAATACCGAGATTGCCGTGAATAATCGCGTTGGAAAGGGCTTCTTGGAGAACCGTCTCAATCAAGATCCAATCCCGGCTTTCATCTTGGATATGGGTGCCCAGAATCTCAACCAATAATGCCGCCAAATTGAGCTGATAGGCGGTCTGCGTCGATAGGCATAAAAAGAACCCCCAAGCCGGAGGAGACGACAAAGAGTCGCAGAGGACACGTATGGTTTCAAGGGTGCAATCGGCTTCACAACATCCAGAAAAACCGCCTTTCATAACCCGGCGCAACCGCTCTTGGGTTGGCTGATTAAAAATCACCACCCGATGCTGTATTTCGGCTGCTGCTTCTGGCGATGGCAGAGGGTCTCCATCATTCAAAATTATACATTCCTGGCCATTTAAGCCCTGGGCAAAATGGCTTAAGTGACCAGGATCCAAATCATAGCCATAAAGATCAATGCGGTGCGGGGCTTCCATAATCACGGCACGACCATAACATAATGAGTCGGCTGTGATACCCGGATATCAGTACGGTTGGACATGGTTTGGAAGCCGGAAAATGGACAGGGGCCTAAAGGTATTCATGATGACAATCATCGAAAAATTATATTGTCGAAAAGACCGTAAACATCGCCTTAATGGATAGAGCACCGATATATTATGTCTTTCGTTCATCGGGCTGTTTTCGGTTGCCTTGATGGTTCAAGATATTTACTCAAAGATCATACTGTGTGACCATCATATGCTCACCGAAAAAGGTAGGAACACCAAAAAAAGGCAGGGAACCCAGCTGTATGAATAGGGTAATGATACATCAAAAATGGATTATTATGCTTCTGATTGCGATCATCGGACATGATCAAGATGCTCTATCTCAAGATAAAACCGGGCATTCTTATGATTATTATGATGGCAATTATATATTGCCTTCGGTTGCCGGTTCGTCTTATCCAGCCGGATATCAATCGCAACTTTATTTTATTCCGGCATATCGCTGGAACAGCCCACCAGCCGTCAATCCTCGATCAACCGATGGGCCGGTGGTCGGTGCGTGGCGTGAGACCCCTTCTTGGAATCAAGGTCGGGAGAACAAAAATATAGGGACGCCATCTCTCCGCGCTCCCCTATCCGGCGATGATTCTGCTGCCGGGTCCATTCCATCAACCGTAATCAGCGACGAAACCATACAAATCAGTCAAGCAGATCAGGACGCTCAGCCCCCTCTGAAAGAAGGGGGATGGCAACCGCTTTGGGGTGTTCTTTCTGAAATCCGCCTTGGGGCCGGTCGGCATGATAGCGCGGTGGTGGGACGACGAAAAGAAAACGGCATTGATCTTGACGCGGAGCTGCTCTTCGCATCGCCAGCCGCTTTTGATTATATCTGGTCACCACGCCCGACTTTGGGTCTTCACGCGAATATCAAACATAAGAACAATACCAGCCAAATCTATGGCGGCCTCACCTGGGAATGGTGGCCATTGGAACCGATTTTCATCAATTTCTTTTTTGGCTTCAGCTACCATAACGGCAAAACCGAAACCACCGACCCACATATTAAATCATTGGGGTCGTTATGGTTGTTTCGCGAATCCCTATCCATTGGCTGGCAAACCGCTTACGGTTTCAATATTTCAGCTTATCTTGATCACGCATCCAACGGCATGTTGCTGGCCAAAACCAATGAGGGGATTGATACCTTAGGTATACGCCTAGGGTACCGCTTCTAACCGGGCCAACCCCTGTATCGCGCCAGCCGGGTTGAGGGAGAGCCATTTCTCCCTATATTTAAAGAAATAACTTTAATGTGTTTTGGCGCTTGTGTCCCCGCTCATCATTTATATCGCGGCTCATTGATAAAATGATTGGTCAATCAGATGAGCGGGAAACGGCAATGATGAATTTCGTTACGGTGATTTTTTCATGACCAATTTAACCATTTTCAATTTAACCATTTTTAATGTAACCCTTTTACCGTATCGGATCACTTTGTTGAATCGGTTTCATGTGAACCGGCTGCATCGGAACCGGCTGGGCCTGGGACAGTTATGTCGAAAGACTGTTTCGATTTTCGGCCTCGGATTGGGGCTGATATGTTTTCTTGGTCTGACGATCTTGAGCGCGCGGGCCGGTGATGTGCCACCGGGTGTATCATTCGATCAAGCGGCCATTCCCCTGCCCGCCCCCTTTGCCACCCCGAGTAAAGCCAACCCACCACGTACCCTGAAACCGCCAAAAGATTGGGCACCGCGCGCCCCGGCTGGTTTCAGCGTCAATAAATTTGTCGATGATGTCGAAGATGCGCGCAGCCTCATCGTGGCTGAAAATGGTGATGTTTTCCTGGCTCAAAGCCGCCCAGGGACCATCCTTCTCTTACGCGACCAGGATGGCGATGGGGTTGCTGAAACCCGCCATATTTATGTTAAGGGGTTTTTTCGGCCGCATGGTTTGGCGATTCATCAGGGCTGGCTCTATATCGCTGATACCCGGGGGGTTTGGCGGGTCCGTTACCCCAAGCCGTTGGACGGCCGCTTGGGACCCATCGAAGCAGTGACCCGATCCGGGGTCTTGGGGTCCGGCTTGGGACATTGGACTCGCAATCTGGTGTTTGCCCCCGATGGCCAGAATTTTTATGTGGCGATTGGTTCGTTGGGCAATATCCGAGAGGAAGATGAACCCCGAGCCAGCATACAGGAATTCACCGCCGAGGGAGAGCATCTGGGAACATTTGCCTCTGGGTTACGCAATCCGGTCGGGATGGCTTTTTATCCCGGTTCTGATGATCTCTATACGGTGGTCAATGAGCGTGATGGTTTGGGGGATGAATTGGTCCCTGATTATCTCACCCGGGTCAAGCGGGGTGGATTTTATGGTTGGCCTTATGCCTATCTCGGACCCAATCCGCAACCAGATTTTGCCGATATTCGTCCGGATCTGGTTGCCCAAAGCCTGACTCCTGATTTGCTGTTTCGCTCCCATTCGGCACCGCTTGGTCTGACTTTTTATACGGCCGATGATTTCCCATCGGCCTATCATGGGGATGCCTTTGTGGCCTTGCATGGTTCTTGGAATGCCGCCGAACCACGCGGCTACATGGTGGTGCGGGTTCCGTTCAACGGCCGCGAGGGACCCAGTGGTGGATACGAGTCCTTCTTGACCGGGTTTTGGGCTGAAGGGGAAAAACGCGCTGGCGTTTACGGGCGACCAGCCGGTCTTGCGGTGGCTGCTGATGGCAGTCTTCTGGTTGCTGATGATGCCGCAGACACCGTCTGGCGAATCACATGGACCGGACCATAAATTCCCACCTCAGGACAGGGCGCAAAAACCACCACCATCAATCCATTCATCGCCGATCCGTAACATCTCTATCGACCACAGCACCTATCGTGGCACCCACCCGGTCAAGCGTCATCTGCTTCGGGAATTCATCAATGCGCATCCCGATAGCGATGCCTTGAGTCATCGCTGATCAATCGCGTCCCTTTGGATTGTCAACCGCGCCTTTTTTACTGAAGAAACCGGCCTTTTACTCAAGAAACACCGCATTCACACCGGCATCACAATTCAAGCATCAGGATTCTGAAACAGCAGCGCTACAAAGACTGCATGCCAGGAAAATCAATCTTAAGTTGTTTGAGTTATGAATAAAAATGATTTAAGGCTGTTAAAAACAATCTTAAGAAAATAAAAATACAATCATATCTCTTAAAGATAGAACATATCTCTTAAAGATAAAAGTTGGGCATAGAGGAACACATCGAATATTGGGAAAAATAAATAAAAATTCAGATTTACCGGACCAAAACGATAAAGACCGCAGAACAAAGAAAACTGGTCTATTTGGGGATGTTTTCGGCGTGCGTATTTTCGGCGCGAAATCCTTAATGATTTTTGTCTTGGTGGTTTTTGGGTTGGGTTGCGGCGGGATCTTTTTTTCTTCCTCCCTCAGTGCAGAAATACGCGGTCCAGCCCAAGTGATTGATGCAGATACCCTGGTGATCAATGGCCAGAATATCCGGCTTCACGGAATTGATGCGCCGGAACCCCATCAAGAATGTCATAAGGAAAATGATATATGGATGGCTGGTAAAGCCGCAGCAGAGGCTTTGCGCAGAGTGCTGAAAGGTCAAACCATTCTTTGTCTTGAAAGCACCCAACGCAGCTATAATCGCCTGGTTACACATTGCCAGATAGATGGGGCTGGCCAGGCGGTTAGCCAAATAGACAAAGCTGACCAAATAAATGCGGGTAATGATTTGGGGACCATTCTGGTACGCAATGGGTGGGCCTTTGATAGCCCACGCTATTCAAAGGGACGCTATGCCGACGAGGAAGCCTCCGTGCGAGAAAAACATCTCGGCATATGGGCCGGTTCATGTGACCTCCCTTGGGTATGGCGACAGAGCAAACAGAAAGGCAAATGGAAAGACAAACAGAAAATTTCTGAAAATCAGTCCGTACAACAGCATTGTTGTAAAATGTGCCGACAAGGCCGCGCCTGTGGAAACAGCTGTATCGGCCCATCGCGTGTCTGCACCCGACCGCCAGGCTGCGCTTGTCAGTCCAATTAAAATAATCAATACTCTTGTAAAATAATCAATACTTTTGCTCTGTATATTTACTGTTTCCGTATGCGGATTCTTCGACATGGTGTTCAGTTTCTTGATACCAGCAATACAATAACCTGGTTCATCATATTAACCCATCACCATAGTGATCTCGTCGTATTTATCTATGTCGTCATAACCTAAAGAGGCCGTCATGATATGGAGTTTAAAACGCGAAGCCAGCACTGACCAATATCAGCAAAAAATCACGCAACGGGAATATTGGTTTGAATCCGCGATGATGATGGTCGATCATCTTCCAGTCGGGGTGATTTGGTACAATGCCGAGGAAGAATTCACGGCTGACTATATGAATAATTATGCCCGACGTCATCTCAAAGTGATTGAGCAATTTTTGCCAACACCGGTGTGTCAGATTCTTGGCCATAAAATTGAGGCTCTGTTTGCCCATTCTCAGAACCAACCACCTGATCTTGGGGGAAAAAAAGAACTGCCCTTTCATCAAATTGTTCGCTTCGATAACGAATGTTTGGACACCTATATTATGCCGGTCCATGACAAAGAAGACGCCTATCGAGGAGCCATCGTTACATTTACCATGATTGGTGAAAAGATGCGTATGATCAGCGATTTTGATCAACAAGTAAAATCAGTGGCTGAAGCCCTCTCCTTAGCAGCAGCCGGCGTGGAAGCCAATGCGCGCAGTGTATCGAACATTGCTGAACATACCGATACCGAGTCCTCAGCCATGGCTGAGGCCGCAGAAATCTCAACAACCAATCTCGCAACCGTGGCCACCGCCGCCGAGCAACTCGCCGGCTCAATCAATGAAATCAGTCAACAAGTGGCCTCAGCAACCACAATCTCCCAAGAAGCCAACCGCAAGGCTGATGACACCAATGCTGCCGTACGCAGCCTGACCGAAACCGCCACCAAAATCGGCGAAGTGGTCAAATTCATCACCGATATTGCCGAACAAACCAATTTATTAGCCTTGAATGCCACCATCGAAGCGGCCCGGGCCGGGGATGCCGGGAAGGGTTTTGCGGTGGTTGCCGGTGAAGTCAAGGAGCTGGCCAACCAGACCGCCAAGGCAACCGAAGAAATCTCCACCCAAATCACCGCTATTCAGCAAGCCACCCGTCAATCGGTGACCGCCATTCAAGAGATCACCAATGTGATTACCAAAATCAGTGAGACGTCCACCGCAATCTCAGCTGCGGTTGAAGAACAATCGGCGGCCACCGGGGAGATTAACCGCTCAATCCGTGATACATCACAAGCCTCAGCCGAGGTTGGTGAGCGGATTAAGAAAGTCAATCAAACCGCTGGCGAGACCGGTGAAGCAGCGGCTCAACTGCTGGCCGCTTCTGGCGAACTGACCGAGCATTCGGCCGGCTTGACCAAGAATGTCGACACCTTCATGGCCAAGCTCAACAATTAAATTCGGCTGATTGGATGACGCTTTATTGGACTGTATATTTTGTTTGACTGCATGTTTTATTTGACCAAAGCTGAAATTTCTTTGAAAATAGGATGTTCAGCCGTGCGAATCCATTCGAAGAGAACCATTTCGGTCGTGACAATGTCAATCCCGTGATCACGCATGCGCGCGCAAGCCAAGCGATGATTGCGGGCCGAGCGGGCCGATACAGCATCAGAAACAACAGCGCACGGATAACCAGCCGTTTTTAAATCAAGAGCAGTTTGCAACACACAAACATGGGCCTCAATACCGGTGATGACCATCTGGGTTCGGCCATGAGCAATCAACCGAGACATATAATCAGCAACACCAGCACAAGAGAAGGTCATTTTCACAACCGGCGATTCGGCAATCGCCAATTCTGGTGCGGTTAGACCGAGTCCTTTGGGATACTGTTCTGAGGGCACAATCGGTACATTTAATAAACCGGCCCCTTTAACCAGGCGACGGCAATTATCCTCTAACCGTTGGCGGGCGGACATGGTCTTGAGCAGCTTTTCCTGCATATCAACGACCAACAGGCAAGAGTGGGCAGCATCAAGAATCATGAATCAATCACCATCAAAAGGCCAAATGATTTGCAATCACCATCTGAGCATACCATAGTGATGGTTCAGCGGGAAATAAGTCTGTTGATGAAACGAATGCATCAAAAAATATGTTAAAAAATGCGTGTATTCAAAATGTTCCATCTTGACGGTTATCGTGATTTCTTAACATTGATTATTTTGAGTGCCTATGGAGTTTGATCAACTGGGTCTGAGCGCGGATTTACTGCGCGCTGTCCGTGACGCCGGATACAACCAGCCGACACCCATTCAGCAAAAGGCCATCCCTGTTGTTTTCATGGGGCGCGATATCCTGGGATGTGCCCAAACCGGCACCGGAAAAACCGCCTCTTTTACTCTGCCGATGCTTGATATATTGACTGAGGGCACTGCCAAAGCACGCATGCCGCGCGCCTTAATCTTGGAACCAACACGTGAGCTGGCTGCGCAAGTTGCTGATAACTTTGATAAATATGGAAAATTTCATTCTTTGAGCAAAGTTGTCCTCATCGGTGGGCGCGGCTTTACGGATCAAGAGCGTCTGTTGGAACGTGGCGTTGATGTTCTGGTCGCAACACCCGGGCGGCTGCTGGACTTATTCGAGCGGGGCAAAATTTTGCTTAATGACACCCGTTATTTAGTGATTGATGAAGCGGACCGTATGCTTGATATGGGTTTTATTCCCGATGTCGAAAAAATCGTTTCCTTGATGCCGCGCAGTCGACAAACCTTGTTATTTTCAGCCACTATGCCGACCGAAATTCGCCGTTTGGCTGATGCATTTCTCAACCAGCCCCGGGAAATTACGGTTAGCCCGCCCTCGACTGCTGCTGTAACCGTCAATCATAGACTGAGCGTGGTTGAGCCCAAGCAAAAATCCAAAGCCTTGCAGACTCTCATTCAACAAGAAGAGATTGAGCGGGCGATTATTTTTTGCAACCGCAAAAAAGATATCAGCAGCTTAACCCGCACGCTGAAAAAAAATGGCATTGATGCGGGTGAAATGCATGGTGATATGCCCCAACCCCGCCGTGAAGCGGTATTAGAAGATTTTCGGGCCGGGGAAATCAGACTGTTGATTGCCAGTGATGTTGCGGCCCGTGGTATTGATGTGCGCGAGATTTCCCATGTCTTTAATTATGATGTTCCCCATAATCCGGAGGATTATATCCACCGTATCGGCCGTACCGGTCGGGCCGGGAGTGCTGGTTATGCGTTTACGCTGGCAACCCCGGAAGATGATAAAGCGGTGGATTTGATCAATCAGATGCTGGGGAAAAATATTGATTTGATTGAGCTCCCTGGCTTTACAAAAACCAGTCTCGACTCATCCAATCATCAATCAAGTCATGATGAAAAACAGCTTTCTCGACACAAACACGACCGGACTCGAACCAAAAAAAACCAATCAAACAGCCCGTCGCGTTCGCGTAAACACAGCTCTTCAGCCGCCGATATGCCAAAAAAAGTCCATCGCACCCCATCAAAACATGGCAAAAAAACTCGGAAAACCAACCCCAAATCCGCCCCATCTGCTGATCAAACACCGGTTGCCGCAAAAGAGACCAAAGCCCCGGTTGGTATGGGTGATCATCTTCCGGCTTTTCTGGCCCGGGATATTCCAAAGCCAGAGAAGATCCTCGCCAAAAAAATGAAAGGAAAATAACCACAAAAAATGACGTGATGCCCTTTTGTGTGACCAAAAAATTTCTTATACTGCATTGCAATATATTGACCATTTTTGATCATATTCCTTCATTTCAATATTTTTTACCTTGATATTTTCTCCTTCGATATTTTTCTCATACAGAGATAATCCTTTCCCAGAGTTTGGCTCCTTGTTTTAGTGGCTCTCTGGCTCTCAACACCCATTATTCG
The DNA here is from genome assembly GCA_963923945.1 of Alphaproteobacteria bacterium. Lineage (GTDB taxonomy): Bacteria > Pseudomonadota > Alphaproteobacteria. The sequence goes on along the minus strand of OZ000551.1, from coordinate 1,872,249 downwards.
TTATTTTTCTCTCACAGTTTTTCTCCGCCAATTTTTCCCAATCATTTTTTCCTAACAATTTTTTTCATAAGAGTATCCCCATCATATGGCTAAAAAGAAACGGGTCCTGATCATTGGCGGTGGCTTTGCCGGTCTGCATGCCGCCAAAACGCTCAACCAACACTCCCGGTTCGAGACCGAACTGATCAACGCCAATAATTATTTTGTTTTCCAGCCTCTGCTCCCCGAGGCCGCCGCCGGGGTGATTGCACCGCCGGATGCGGTTTCGCCGCTACGCTTTCTTCTCCCCGGTGTGACCATCCGTCATGCCCGGGTGCGGTCGATTGATTTTAAGGCCCGCAGAGCCGAAACCATCGACACCATGCAGAGGATCATTACCCATGTTCGTTTTGATCACCTTGTTTTGGCACCAGGGCAAATTTCCAATCTCTCACACTTTCCGGGATTGGCGGAACATGGGTTGAGCATGAAAAATCTCTCTGATGCCTATCGCCTGCGCAACCATATCATCGCCACTTTGGAGCAGGCCGATGTCACCACCAATCCTGAATTAAAACGCCAATTATTGACCTATGTCACGGTTGGGGGCGGGTTTTCAGGAGTCGAAACCACCGGCGAAATTGAACATATGATTGGTGGATTGCTACGTTTTTATCCCCGTATCAAGCGGCACGATATTCGGATCATCCTGATTGAATATGCTGGGCGTATCTTGGGCGAATTACCCGAAAAATTGGCTCATTTTACCCATTCTCGGCTGACCAAACGCGGTGTCGATATTCGGTTGAACACCAAAATCGAAGCCGCCTCGGCTTACGGCGTCCATCTGGCTGGAGGACAACGGATCAAAACCGCCACCATCATCAGCACGATTGGTGCTGGCCCGTCGCCTTTTGTCGAGAGGCTGGGGCTGGATATGCAGTGGGGGCGGATCAAAACCGATCCGATGATGCGGGTTCCGGGTGTGAAAAATGTCTGGGCGATTGGCGATGCCGCCCTCATCCCGCTCGGCTCTCAGAGAGGGGATGGTGACCCGGAATACGCCCAACCAACCGCCCAATTTGCTACCCGTCAAGGGCACCATGTTGCCCATAACATCATCGCGGTCATCAATGGCAACCCGCCGCGTCCCTTTTCATTTCGTCCGCGCGGGGCCTTGGCTTCGATTGGTCGGCATCATGCGGTGGCTTCTGTTTTTGGGATTCAACTCTCAGGGACCTTGGCCTGGTTTTTATGGCGGCTTTTGTATCTGGGTTTATTGCCCGGTATCAGCGCCAAATTGCGCTTGATGTCGAGTTGGCTCCTGGACCACTTTCTGCCGCGTCGAGCGGTACAATTAGAACAATGGCGGCGTCCAGCCGCCAGCTATGCCCATTTCGTCAAAGGAGACCAAGTTTTACGACCCGGTATGATCACCGAAGGATTTTATACCATTCTTGAGGGGTCCTTTGATTTGCGAATCAAGAATCCGCAAACCGGTAAAATGTTTCACCGCATTCTCAGGAAAGGGGATCATTTCGGTGAACGGGTGATCTTTGATCCATCGCTCACCACCGGCCATGTGATTGCCAGAGAGGACTCTGTTTGTATGGTTTTGGAACGCCATGATTTTCTGCGTTTTGCCCAAGGTTTTCCTTTCCTTGACAGCTATTTCCGGGATTATATTACCAAAAATTTCCCGGCTGCTTTGCGTCCGGAAAATATCAACCCACCCAAAAAACAACCATCCAAGAACCGCATATCTCGCTCCAACCAAACAACCAAGAACCGCCGCCCCGCCTCCCGGCCCAAGACCCCAAAAACCCGCCCCAAGCTCAACCCATTGATGAAAAAGCCATCAACCAAAAAGCCCGGATAATCGATAAGAATGATTTTTTATTCTCTCCTGATCATCATAGATGAGAATGACCGATGAGTTCTGCCTATAACCGTATGATCCACCATTACGCCGATTGGATTCTCCGCTATCGCTGGGTGGTTGTGGTGATTGCCACCTTGATCGCGATTGCCTTTGCGGCTGGGGCACCGCGTTTGGGTTTTTCAACCGATTACCGGGTGTTTTTCAGTGAGGAAAACCCCCAGCTGCAGGCCTTCGAAGAGATTCAAAATATCTATAGCAAAGAAGACAATATCCTGATTGCTCTGATCCCCAAAACCGGGGATGTGTTTACCCCAGATATGTTGCAGGCGGCCGCCACCTTGACCGAGGAAGGGTGGCAAATTCCCTATGCAACCCGGGTTGATTCGATCATCAATTTTCAACATAGCTATGCCCAAGGCGATGATCTCACGGTCGAAGACTTGGTCAAAGATGCCGACACCCTTACCCCGGAACGAATTGAACAGATTCGCCGTATTGCCCTGGCTGAACCCCTTTTGGTCAATCACTTGCTGGCCGATGATGGGTCGGCGATGGGGATCAATGTGGTTCTCACCTTGCCGGGGCAATCGGCCGGCGAGGTGACCCAATCCATTGCCGCGGCCCGTGACATTGTCGGGGTGGTTGAAGCCGACTACCCGGATATTGAGATTGCCATTACCGGTTTGGCTCCTCTCAACAACGCCTTTACCGAGGCCAGTCAAAGCGATTTATCCTTTCTGTTTCCGTTGATGTATGGCGTCTTGCTCACCGTGATGGTGCTGTGGCTGCGTTCTTTTTCCGGAACCATCGCCACCTTGATGGTCATCGGCTTTGCCTCGGCGACCGCGATGGGTTTGGCCGGATGGCTGGATTTCATGTTGAGCCCGCCTTCGGCCAGCGCCCCGACGATTATTTTGACTTTGGCGATTGCCGATTCGATTCATTTTCTCAGCACCATGTTCCATGAAATGCGTCGGGGGAAAAACCGGGAAGAAGCGATTGCCGAAAGTTTAAAAATCAATTTTCACCCGATTTTTTTGACCAGCCTGACCACGGTCATCGGTTTTTTGAGTCTGAATTTTTCCGATGCCCCACCATTTCGTGATTTGGGAAATATCACCGCATTTGGGGTGATTGCCGCCTGGATTTACGCGATCAGTTTTCTTCCTGCCATCATGGCAATTTTGCCGGTGCGAGTCTCAGCAGCCCAGGAAAGCCAGTACCGGGCCATGGAGATGATTGCCCGATTTGTCATCACCAAACGGCGCTTTCTTCTCATCGCTATTTCTGCCCTGGTTATCGGCTTGGCGGTTATGATTCCGCGTATGAATACCAATGATCGCTTTGTCGAGTATTTTGACCCCTCAATTCAATTTCGAGCTGATTCTGATTTTGTTATGGATCGTATGACCGGGCTCTATCAATTTCATTTCTCGCTTGAATCCGGCCAAACCAACGGGGTTGCTGACCCTGATTTTTTGAAAACTGTTGAAGCCTTCAGCCAATGGTTGAGGGAACAACCCGGTGTGCGGCATGTCTGGACGATTGCCGATGTGTTCAAACGCCTCAACAAAAATATGCATGGCGATGACCTTGCTGAATATCGTCTCCCTGAATCGCGGGATCTGGCGGCCCAATATTTGTTGCTTTACGAGATGTCTCTGCCTTATGGGCTTGATCTCAACAATCAAATCAATGTTGATAAATCCTCCACCCGGGTCATCGCCACGGTGGATAATGTGACCACCAGCCGCATGCGGGAATTAAAAGATGATTCGGAGACATGGCTGGCGACATATTTGCCTGGTGATGCGGTTGGTCAGGCGACCGGACCGTCGCTCATGTTCGCCTATATTGCCGAGCGCAACATTCGCTCCATGCTGGTGGGGACCGGTCTGGCCTTGGTGTTGATTTCATTTTCTCTGATCATCGCCTTGCGTCATGTCACTGTGGGTCTGCTCAGCCTGGTTCCGAATTTGGCTCCGGCGGCCATTACCTTCGGGCTGTGGTCGATTTTTGTTGGTGAAATTGGGTTGGCCTCTTCGGTGGTTGCCGCATCAACATTGGGTATTGTGGTTGATGATACGGTCCATTTCCTCTCCAAATATCTTCACGCCCGGCGGGAGCATAAAGCCGACCCGGAAACCGCGGTGCGTTATGCTTTTTCCACCGTCGGTTCAGCACTGGCCGGAACCTCGGCAATCTTGGTGATGGGTTTTGTTGTTTTGTCTTTCTCGGCCTTTGAGATCAATGAGAGCTTGGGTCTGATGAGCGCGATCACCATCGCGGCGGCTTTGTTTGTTGATTTTCTGCTCTTGCCGCCGTTGCTGATGGCCAGCGACCGGCATCATTCTCAAACCAAAAAAACGGCAAACATCTAAACGGCTCTAGGACCAGTTTTGTCATGGAGATGATGGTTTGATAATATTCTGATTATTGGTATCAATGATCCGCATAAAATCAATCAAGCATGATCAACCAATGGAGTGTATCCATGACTCTTTTTCGTGACTCCCTAGCCATTGTCACCGGTGCCTCAAGCGGTATTGGTGAGGAGGTGGCCAAACAACTGGCCCATGACGGTGCCAAGACGGTTTTGATGGCCCGGCGGGCCAATCAACTCAAACGGGTTGCTAAAGAGATTAGAGCCCAAGGCGGTATGGCGGTTGTCAAGACGGTCGACCTTACCGATAGTCAAGCCACCGCCAGGGCGATGAAAAGCATCATTGCCAAACATGGGCCACCGGAGATCATTATCAATAATGCCGGTTCTGGGTTGTGGCGGTTTCTCGAAGAAACCACCGCCGCTGAGGCCTGCGCCATGATGGGTGCGCCTTATAACACCGCGGTCAATGTCACCCATGCTGCTTTACCGGCGATGATTGAAGCAGGGCGCGGCCATATCGCTTTTGTCAATTCACCGGCCTGCTGCTTGACATTCCCCGGGTCGACGGCCTACAGCGCGGCCCGATGGGCGCTGCGGGGTCTGGCCCGTTCGTTGCGTTCTGATTTACGGGGCACCAGTCTTCAGGTTACCCATGCCATTCTCGGGAATACCGATTCGGCGTATTGGGATGTCAACAGCGACAGCCGGGATCGAATTCCTAAAATCGCCCAGATCATCCCGTCAATCAGTTCAGCCCAAGCCGCGCGGGCTTTGTTGAAGGGCATCCGCCATAACAAAAAGCATGTCGCGGCCCCGTTCTTGATCCGGGCGGTATTGTGGCAGCAGATCTTTTTCCCTTGGGCGGTGGATTTCCTCAACCGCAGTACCGGGATGCGCCATCCGTCTTTGGGAAAGGGTTGAGTCTGGGTGATGATATTTCCAGTATTCTTCACGATTGAGAGGCAACGACAATGACTCCCTTTTTAACATCAACAATCATGCTGGCTTTGTTGGCGGTTTGGCCGGTCTGGGCGCAATCACCAGAGGAAAAAGGCTTGATGATCGCTGAAGAGGCCGATCGTCGTGATCTCGGCTGGGGGGATAGCCAAACCGAGGGCATGATGATCCTCAAAAATCGCCAAGGCCAGACCAGCCAACGGCGTTTCCGCAATCAAGCCTTGGAAAACCCTGATCCGGCATTGGGCGATAAGGGGCTGACGGTGTTTGATTTCCCGCGTGATATTGCCGGGACCGCCCTGTTATCCCATACCAAAATTCTTGATCCTGATGATCAATGGCTGTATCTGCCGGCCTTGAAACGAGTCAAACGGGTCTCATCGGCCAATAAATCGGGACCTTTTGTCGGCAGTGAATTTGCCTATGAAGACCTCTCCAGTGTTGAGGTGGGGAAATATAGCCATCGCTGGCTGCGTGATGAAGCCTGTCCGGGTGATCCTGATCTCACTTGTTTTGTCACCGAGCAAGAGCCGCTTTATGACAATTCCGGCTACACCAAACGCCAGGTTTGGTTGGACCAGGATGAATACCGGGTCCACAAAGTCGATTTCTATGACCGCAAAGGCGACCTTCTGAAAACCCTGATTCCGAGTGACTATCAACATTATCTGGGCCGTTATTGGCGGGCCCAACGGATGCAGATGGATAATCACCAAAATGGCCGCAGCACCACCCTGACATTTTCCCCTTACAGCTTCAAAAACGGCCTTTCGGAACCGGACTTCACCGCCAGCCGCCTCAAGCGGTCCCGGTGAAAAATCAGCCGTGTGGGGTCGCGTTTCCACTCTCTTATCGGCTGGATGTTGGCTCATCTTGGCCATCGGCGGGGTGACGGGTTGGTCGCAATCGCTATCTGCTGAGCCCTCACCTGCTCTTTCTGGTCTTTCCTGGTTTGATGACGGGGTATGGGATCTGGCCGGTGAGGCGGCCTTTGAGATGCGCCTCTTCCCCGGAGATGCGGGGTTCCCCGGACAAAAAGACAGCCATGTTTCACCATCCCTGCGTCTGGAGCCGGAACTCTATTATGAATGGAATGGCGGCGATGATCGCTTGACCTTGACGCCATTTTTGCGGTGGGATCATGATGACCAACACCGTAGCCATATTGATCTGAGGCAAGCCAACTGGCTCCATATCGGGGCTGACTGGGATTTTGTCTTAGGGATTGAGCAAGTCTTTTGGGGAGTCACCGAATCAGCCCATTTGGTCAATATCATCAATCAAATTGACGTGGTCGAAGATATCGATGGTGAGGACATAATCGGCCAGCCGATGATCAATCTCAATCTGGAGCGCGAAAGCGGGACCTATAGCTTGTTTGTTCTGCCCGGTTTTCGCAAACGCCGTTTTCCCGATTCGACAGCCCGGCTCAGTGGCCGTTATCCGATTGATTGGCGGGAGGCGATTTTTGAAGACGGGGCCAGTCAACACCATATTGATATTGCGGCCCGCTGGGCCAAATATTGGCAAAATTGGGATATTGGTCTCTCGCATTTTTATGGCGTCAGCCGTGAACCGCTGCTGCGGGTGGTTCTCAGCCCTGGCGGGCCGCGCTTGCGGCCGGTCTATCATTTGATCAACCAGACCGGGCTTGACCTGCAATATACGGTTGGTTCCTGGCTCTGGAAATTGGAAGCCATCACCCGCAGCGGTCATGGTCAGCGCTTTGAGGCGATGGTCGGTGGGTTTGAGCATAGCCTGTTTGGAATCAGTGGGAGTGCGATTGACCTAGGCTTGTTGATGGAGATTCACCTCGATGGACGCGATACGAATACCGCCCCTGGCAGTGTCGGCAATCATGATATCTTTGTCGGGGCCAGGCTGGTCTTGAATGATGAATATGACACCGAAGTCATCGCCGGAACTCTGGTCGATTGGCGCTATGGGACCACGCTGGCGACGATTGAGGCGGGCCGTCGTATCGGTGATCATTACGGCATTGAAGCCACCGCCCGGCTGTTTTTCAATGCTGTTGAGGCGGATATACTCTCCGGCATTGAGGCGGATGATTTCATCCGGATTGATCTAATTGGTTATTTCTAAATTATAAAATCTGCTTTCATATCAAGCAAGACCAACCCCCCAGATCAATCGATCAAGAGCCTATCGCGTGACAACATCTCAAAAAAGTCATAAGCCCCCTCTTGATCTGCATTGGGCATGCAAACGTATCGCGCTTGGCAGATTGGGCGGCGCATTCGACCTTCTCAAATTGCATCTTCTCAATCCCGAGCGCTATCCGCATATGTTGGAGAGCAGTGCGACCGGTAATGCCCAAGCCCGCTACAGCTTTGCCTTTGCCTTTCCCGGTGCGGCATTACAGCTCAATCAAGATGGGACATTGGAGGGTGCAACAACCAATGAGGGTGATTTTCTCAGCCATTTTGATCAGTGGTGGCAGCGCGAATATCAGACTCTGCCGCCCAGCATCACTCCACCCAATGCACCGCCATTTACCGGTGGTTGGGTTGTATTTTTGGGCTATGAACTGGCGGCTCAAATTGAACCGGTTTTGAGATTGCCCGCCCCCGAAGAGGACTGGCCGGTTGCCTGGGCGATCCGGGTTCCAGCTGCGGTGATCCTTGATCACGCAACCCGTGAATTGTTGCTGGTGGCAGAACAGGATCATCAGGAATTGATTGATCTGATGGCGGCTGATATCACCCAAACCGACTCATTATCTTCAGCATTGAGCGATTTTTCAGCCCCCTGCCTGTGCGGACCTCTGGTCGAAGATGATCCAGAGCCCTATCTCCAGGCGGCCCAAAACTGTATTGATTACATTCATGCCGGTGATGTTTTTCAGGTTAATCTGTCGCGCATGTGGCGGGCATCTTTGTTGCCAAATTGGACTCATGGGGCCCTTTATGAGCGCTTGCGTGAACGCAACCCGGCTCCTTTTTCCGGCTTGATGACCCGTGGACAAACTGCGGTGATTTCCTCTTCCCCGGAGCGTTTGGTCCAATCACGCGATGGCATCATTCAAACCCGGCCGATTGCCGGTACGCGACCGCGTGGCTCTTCGGGTCTGCTTGATATTGCCCTTTCTGAGGAGTTGCTGGCCCATCCCAAAGAGAGGGCCGAACATATCATGCTGGTTGATCTGGAACGCAATGATCTCTCACGGGTCTGTGCGCCCGGCTCGGTCAAAGTCAGTGAAATGATGACCGTCGAATCTTACGCCCATGTGCATCATATTGTCTCGAATGTGCGCGGATGCCTGGCCCCAGAACGCACACCGGGGGATGTCTTGCGGGCGGTTTTCCCCGGCGGGACCATCACCGGCTGCCCCAAGCTGCGCTGTATGGAGATTCTGGCCGAACAAGAAAAAACCGGACGCGGCCCCTATACCGGCTCCATGGGCTATGTCAATCGGGACGGCGATTGTGATCTCAATATTCTCATCCGCACCATCTTCCGGGACGGTCAGAAGGCCTCATTTCGGGCCGGCGGCGGTCTGGTTGCTGATTCAATCCCGGAGCGTGAATTGGCTGAAACCCGAGCCAAAGCCCGTGGCATGGCCCGGGCCTTGGATGCCGGATCATGAGCAAAAACACCCCTCAGGAGGCGGGCCAAACGCATCTTAAAAACGCCGCCCCAGGGCGGGTTTTGATCAATGGGCGGGCATGCCAGAGCCTGGATTATACCGACCGCGGCCTGGCTTATGGCGACGGTGTGTTTGAGACCATCGCCGTCAGCAATCGGTGCCCTGAGTTCTGGTCTGAGCATATGGAGCGGCTGGAGCATGGGTGTCGCATGCTCAAAATACCGCCCCCGGACCGCAAAAATCTGGCCGGGCAAACCGCCGCCTTGTGCCGTGATATGCCGATTGACGACCCACCGTCCCGGGCGATCATTAAAATCATTGTCACCCGGGGTTCGGGGGGGCGTGGCTATGCCCCCCCATCCGAGCCAAAACCGACGGTGGTTGTTGGCCGCTATGATTGGCCATCGCATCCGGCTGCATGGGCCCGTGATGGGATTGTTGTGCGTCTGTGTCGGATTCGTTTGGGTGACCAACCGGCCCTGGCTGGGATCAAGCATCTCAACCGGTTGGAGAATGTCCTGGCCCGGGCCGAATGGCAAGATCCGGAGATTGCCGAAGGCTTGCTTTTTGATCATCACAATCGGTTGATTGAAGGCGTGATGAGCAACCTCTTTCTTTTACGTGGTGGAATATGGGCCACCCCGGATTTGAACGGATGCGGGGTGGCTGGAGTGATGCGCCGGATTGTTCTCGATCTGGCTCAGGAATGCGGCATACCGACCGCCATCCGCAACATTGATCAAGCAGAACTGGACCAAGCCGAGGGCCTCTTCCTCACCAACAGCATCATCGGTTTATGGCCGGTGCGGGAAATTGCCGGTCGGCCACTTTCTCTGCATCCAACCATCACCGCTCTGCAGACCGCCTTGGCCAAAAAACGCTTGATCGAACAGCCTGTAGAACAGTCTCGTGGATAACTCTTAGATTTCCCGATTGATATATTTTATTATCACCGGTCTATGTGATGATTATGGGTGTTTTTTAAGCGGTATGTTTTTTTAATCCCCCCGCCATGATTGTTTGACCATGTTCAAAAAGACCAAACATAATCATGAAATTCTCGACCCCATTCATGGCTTTATTCATTTAAATTCAAAAGAACGCGCAGTTGTTGACTCGCGTCCGTTTCAACGCCTGCGTCATATTCATCAGCTGGGCTTGTCTTATCTGGTCTATCCCGGGGCCACCCATCGCCGGTTTGAGCATTCCTTGGGGGTCATGAAATTGGCCGACCAAGTCTTTGATGTGATCACCAAGGACGAGAATCTAAGCGATGATATTCGTGATGCTTTTGGGGAATTGCAGGATAGAGAACGTTGGAAAACGACAGTAAGAATGGCCGCCTTGTGCCATGATATGGGGCATACGCCGCTTTCCCACGCCACCGAACCCTTGCTGCCACCGGGCACAGATCATGAAGATGTGACCTATGATATTATTTCTCATGACGACCTTAAAAGCCTCTGGAGAGGTTTAGGAATTTATGGCGAAGATATCGCCAAATTGGCCATCGGTCCGGAGAAATTGAACCACCAAGAATTCACGCCATGGGAAATCATCCTTTCCGACATTATTACCGGTGATTTTTTCGGGGTTGACCGGATGGATTATCTATTAAGGGATTCCCATCATCTCGGGGTCACTTATGGGCGGTTTGATCATGACCGGGTCATCCAATCCCTGCGCTTGCTGGCCACACCTCCTGAAGAAGAGTACAGCTCCGGTCCGATTTTAGGGATTGAGGAAGGCGGTCTGGGAGCCGCCGAAGGCATGAGTCTGGCCCGCTATTTCATGTATTCCCAGGTTTATATGCATCCCATCTGCCGCATTTATGAAATCCATTTACGGGAATTTATGAAAGATTATCTCCAAGACGGACACTATCCAGACGATCTCGAAGCAATTCTTTCCCTGACCGATAATCAGATCAATGCGGCTTTGGCCGATGCCGCTCTTGATCAGGAAAAATCCGGTCACCAATCGGCGCGAATCATCACCACCCATGATCATTATCGTTTGATTTATGAACGTGATGACACCCTGGATCAAGAGCGCATAGAAGAATCAACCGAGACTATATTTCGGGATATATGTCATGAATTCGGAGAAAAAAATTGTCGGCATGATCGATATTTTCCTTCCAAAACCCAACCCAACCCTTTCTTTATCAAAAAGCGCCATGGAGAAATTGTCTCGGCCTCCAAGTATTCACAAATTTTCAAAAATCTGCCGATAGTCCGGTTTGATCGGCTTTATGTCGCTCCATCCATCACCAAAAAAGTCAGCAAATTTTTGGACCAACGGAAAAGAAGATCATGATCAATGCTTGACAGATCAAGAAGAAAAGTCATTATACCTTTCCCGTCATCCTGTGGATATGTGGATAACCTCGAATACAATATTTCGTTTTAACCATTGGCTTTGACTAAAAAACGAATCTTAGATTGAAAATTCGTTCTTAATGGGGGAACGCTTTTTTTATGAATGCCTCTGAGATGAATACGGTTGAACGGGCCAAACGGGCCAGCATCCTGCTTGAACTGATTGATCGGTTGCGAGAAAAAGAGAGCTGGGGGGGGGTCACCGAGGTCCAAAAAAGCAGCTATATGCTCCAAACCATGCTGGGGGTGCCGCTTGGTTTTCATTTCTTCCTCTATCATTACGGCCCCTATTCGCGCGAACTGATGGGCGCATTGAATGAATTATATGCCGATGAGTTGGTGCGGTTATCCAATGATGATTCCCATTACGGTCCCAAATATACGGTTGACGAAGAACGGGGACGCAAGCTGATGGAGTCTTTCCCAGAAGAAACCGAAAAATATGCTGATCAAATTGAATTTATTGCCGAGACCTTTGGTGGAAAGGGAATTCAATGGTTGGAACGAGTCTGCACGGCCTTCTATATCATCCGCGAATTTGAAGATAAGAAAAAGCCTTTGGATAGAAAAAGCCGCGCCGATCAGTTGAGGAAATACAAACCCCATATCCCCGATCCATTCATCAATCAAGCCATTGATGAAATCGACTCCATTCTTCAAAAAGCCCGAAAAAAAGGCTTGATTCCAGCAATCTGATAGCCACTTTTTAAGAGCGATTGCTTCTAAAAATTATTGATCATCCCATCACTGATTTAATTCTCGCCCGCATTAGCTTTCTGTAAGGCGGCCAGAGCCTGTTCAAGGGCTTGACGGCGGTCTTTATCCTCGGTCGGGAGAGTGGCCAGCAACCGCCCCCAATACTCAGCTGCCGCTTGTTGTTGCCCCAAACCGGTAGCCACCAAACCTTGCCGCCACAACAAAAAGCCATCCCCACCATCGGCGGCGAACAAGGCGTCAAGACGGGCCGCTGTATCATTGACCGCAATCAGCATGGCGACATAGTCGGCCTGTAAAGATTGGTTCTCGGGAAAACGGGCCAACCCCTCTTCCAATGTGCTAAGAGCCGCCAGCGGATTGCCCAAACTTCGGTAACCACGGGCCAAAAACCCCCATGTCTCAGCATCACCGCCACCAGCCGCCAGCCTGACAGCCAAATCGGCAATCAACGCATCAAGCTGGCCACGGGTGGGGGTTTCCCCTTCGGCCAGAGCACGCCGTCCCTGGGCCAAAAGCTCCACCCGCTCGGCATAGGCCAAACCCGGCAACCCCGGTGCCCCCAAAGCAAGATAAACCCCCGCCACCGCCAACGGGATCACCGCAATCAAGACAATCGCCGTCCAGCGCCGTTGCCGATGATCAGGATGGGGAATATCCGGTTGATGATCTTGATCAGCACTCAGCAAACGGCGCTCAATTTCCAGACGGGCCGCTTGATATTCATCATCACCGATAAGGCCGCGCTGGCGATCAGAATGCAGTTCAGATAATTGGGCCCGGGCAATGGCGATATCATGATCCCGCCGCCCTTGATTGGCGACCCACCGACTGCGGGGCGACAGGCCAGCGACCAATAGGGCCACAACACCAACCACAAGCATCAGCACCACCACAGCGATTGCGGTTAATCCACCCCCGATGGCTGCCATATTCATCACCCGAGATCAGTCATCAGGTGTTCAATCATTGGGTGGCCGCTTGGTGTCAGGTTCGGGCGGCGTCTTCAGTAAAGCGGCAAGGCGGCCTTGCTCTTGCGGCCGCAAAGCGGTGGCGGCAGCAGCCGGACGGCGCAAGCGGTTCCAACCCAGCCAAGCCCCAATGATGAACAGCAAAACCGGCCCTCCCCACAGAAACAATGTTGCCGATTTGAAAGGTGGATTGAGGAGGACATAATCCCCATAACGATCACGGATATAGGCCATCACATGATCATCACTCTCCCCAAGCTGGATCCGCTCACGCACCAAAAGGCGCAAATCCCGTGCCAAATCGGCATCGGATTCATCAATGCTTTCATTACGGCACACCAAACAGCGCAGCTGGGCCGAAAGGTCCCGGGCCCGGGCTTCCTGGGCTGGATCAGCCAGCATCTCATCGGGTTCAACCCCGGCAACCGGATGGGCTTGAAGGATCATCAACCCCACAGCTAAGAATGCCGCATAATGTCGCCAGCAAGACCTCTTCATAACTCCCTCATGACCGTAAAGAATCGATGAGAGGCAACAGGGTCTCCTCTAAATCGCCCGGCATGATCGGCCCGACATGGCGGTAACGAATGCGGCCTTGCGGATCCAAGATAAAGGTCTCCGGGACCCCATAAACCCCCCATTCCAGGCTGGCCCGACCATCGGTATCGGCGCCGATACGGGTGAAGGGATCACCATGGGATTCCAGCCAAGCCAACACATCATCGGGTTGATCTTTTTTGTTGATCCCAAACAGCCGCACATCGGGCTGACGAGACAACGCGACCAGCTGCGGATGCTCAATCCGGCAGGGAACACACCAAGAGGCAAAAACATTGACAATCGACACCTGGCCATCAAGGTCGGCATTGCGCAAACCATCATCCCGGCCAGCAATCGGCGGTAATACGAAATCAGGAGCGGCTTGATCAATCAGAGCGCTGGGCAATAAATCGGGATCACGCTCCAAACCGACAACCAAAAATCCACCCATCACCAGGAAAATCAACAAAGGAATGACAAAACGCTGGCTCATGACTCACCCATTTACCATTGACGCTGCAGCGGCGCGACGGCGGGTTGGAGCACCCACCCGATGCCGTCGATCAGCCAGAGAAATCAGCCCCCCGATGGCCATAATGGTCGCCCCAATCCATAACCAACCAGCCAGAGGATTATAGCGAATGCGGGTGGTCCAAGCCCCCTGGTTTTGCGGATCCGGTTCACCAAGAGAAACATAGAGATCACCGGCCACGCTGGAAAAGACCGCCGATTCGGTGGTCGGGCGGCCGGAAACCACATAAATCCGTTTTTCCGGTTCCAGACGCGCAACCAGAACCCCATCCCGATACACATCAATCAGCGCAGTCATGGCCTGGTAATTGGGACCCATACGCGGCTCAACATCGCGTAGTGTCAGCGCATAATCAGCCATCATCACGGTTTCACCCGGGGCTTGATGCTGGACAGTTTCTCGACTCTCAATCCCGGTCCCGGCAATCCCCAACACCACCACCCCAAGACCGGCATGGGCCAGAGTCATCCCGTAAGCTGAACGGGGCAAACCAGCGGCCCGACGTAGAATCTGTCGCCAACCATGACCCGGACGCCAAACCCGGCCCCACCATTCACTGAGTGCTGAAGCGACCAGCCAAAACCCGGCCGCCGCCACACCAACCGCCATGATCGACCCTCCTTGAGCCAGCCACCAAACCAGCCAAACCACCCCCAGCGTGATCCCGCAGACCCAGCCCAACCGCCGCAACGCGGACATTAAATCACCCCGTTTCCAAGCCAGAAGCGGCCCCACCCCCATCGCCACAGCCATCGCAAACAGCAAAGGCGCAAAAACTGTATTAAAATAAGGCGGTCCCACCGAGATTTTATCCGCCCCCACCGCATCAAGGAGCAAAGGATACAACGTCCCCAACAAGACCGCACCAGCGGCGGTGGCCATGAAGAGATTATTGAGCAGCAAGGCCCCCTCGCGGCTGATGGGGGCAAACAACCCCCCATCAGCCAGACCAGGAGCCCGCCAAGCATAAAGTGCCAAGGCGCCACCACCGGCAACCAGCAAAAAAGCCAGAATGAAGATCCCGCGTTCTGGATCATTGGCAAAGGCGTGAACGGAGGTCAAAACGCCTGAGCGGACCAAGAAAGCCCCCATAATGCTCAAACAAAAAGCCAGAATCGCCAAAAGAACCGTCCACCGGCCCAAAGCACCCCGCTTTTCGGATACCGCGCAAGAATGCAACAAAGCGGTCGCCAACAACCAAGGGGCCAAAGACGCATTTTCCACCGGGTCCCAAAACCAAAACCCACCCCAGCCCAATTCATAATAGGCCCACCAGCTTCCCATGGCGATGCCGGTGGTCAAAGCACACCAGGCCGCCAGAGTCCAAGGCCGCACCCAGCGCGCCCAGGCCGGATCAACCCGCCCCTCAATCAAGGCGGCAACCGCAAAAGCATAGGCCATCGAAAGCCCAACATAACCGAGATAAAGAAAAGGCGGATGAAAGGCCAATGCCGGATGCTGCAACAAAGGATTGAGATCGGCCCCATCAAATGGGGCCGGGTCAAGACGCAAAAAAGGATTGGATGTCCAGAGGATAAAAGCCAGAAAACCAGCCCCAACCAGACCCTGGATGGCCAAGGCCCGGGCCCGCAACCCGCCGGGCAACCGCCCCCCCAAAACCGCCAGACCGCCGCCATAAAGAGCCAGAATAAGCACCCATAACAGCATCGAACCCTCATGGTTGCCCCACGTTGCCGCGGCCCGATACAAATCCGGCATATGGGCATTGGAATGGGCGGCAACCAAGGCAACCGTAAAATCCGAAACCATAAACAGCCACATCAAGGCACCAAAGGACAAAAACACACAGACAGCCTGAGCCAATGCGGCCGGAACAGCCAGAGTCGACCAGCCGAAATCATCACGGCCTTGATCAAGCCGGGCCGCCCCAATCAGCGGTAGGCTGGCCTGAATGAGGGCCAACACAAAGGCGATAACCAGAGCAATATGTCCCAATTCGGCAATCATGGCACAACCGTCTTGGCACCGGGTTTTTTGAGGATATCAGCGACTTCCGGCGGCATATAATTTTCATCATGTTTGGCCAAAACCCGCTCAGCCCGAAACACGCCGTCAGAACCCAAACGACCCTCGGCAACCACGCCTTGGCCCTCACGAAACAAATCCGGCAAGGGGGCACCTTCGATATAGAGAACATCAATCACATGGTCATAATCGGTCACCGCAAACCGCACACCAGGAGGGGCACTCTGACGGCTTAAACTGCCTTCAACCACCAAGCCACCAATGCGAATTTTTTCATCTGGTGGAATGGAAAGCGTGGCCAATTCGCTGGGGGAGCGGAAAAAAACCAGATGCGGTTCAAGAGTCGAAACCAACCACACCGCCGCACCGGCAACCATAATGCCGCCAATGATCAAAGCCCGTATACGCCGTTGCTTGCGGGTCATGGCGTTAATTTGTTGCCTGGGGTGATTCTCCCACCCGATCAGCAACCGCGCCCGCCGGCTTGGAATCAGCCGCCAAGCGGCGGCTGGCCGCGCGGGCCGCCGATAAGGATTGCCAAACCAAACCGCCAAGAACAATCACCGCCAAGACATAAGTCGGCCAGACATAAAAAGCATAGCCGCCCATGGCCAGAAATTCACTGATATCGCTCATGAGGCGTCTCATGCCCCGGCAGGACGCGACGGTCCGGCCAGTGGTTGCTGACGCTCAATCCGGGTGAGCCGCAAAACCCTTAAACGTTGGCGCCAAATCTCGGTACGGGTACGAATCAAAGCCAAAGCCGCAAAGAGGGCAAAATAGGCCGCCGCCATGATCAAAAGCGGAATCAGAATATCCGGATGAATGGCCGGTGTGCCAAAGCGGCTGATTGATGCGGGTTGATGCAAGCTGCTCCACCAATCGACCGACCATTTGACAATCGGCAGATTGACCACCCCCACCAAAGCCAGAATGGCGGCGGCCCGCGCCCCACGGGTCGGGTCTTCAAAAGCCCGGCTGAGCGCAATATGGCCGAGATAGAAAAAAAACAAGATCAACACCGAGGTCAAACGGGCATCCCACACCCACCACGTCCCCCACATGGGTTTCCCCCATAACGCACCGCTGGCCAAAGCCAAAAAGGTAAAACAGGCACCAATCGGGGCAATCGCCCGGGCTGCAAAATCGGCCAGCACATGGCGCCAAATCAGGCTGGCCGCACTCAGGGCAGCCAGCCCGGCATAACAAAAAACCGCCAACCAAGCCGCTGGGACATGGACATACATGATGCGCACGGTTTCGCCTTGCTGGTAATCCGGCGGCGCAACCACCAATGCCCACGGCAACCCGATAGCAAACAAAACAACCGCCAAGCCACTCAGCCAAGGCAGGATACGGTCACTCAATGTTAAAAAACGGTTCGGGTTGGCGTATTGATGCATTTTTATCCCTCTTTATAAGGGATTTAGTTCATTCACCCGCCACACGCAAGGCCGCCGCACTGGCCCATAAGCACAGCGGAGCCAGCCCGACCAGCAACGCGGTCAAAACCGCCAGATGAACCCCCATCGGTTGGGCATTCAAGGCCGCTTCCACGGCCCCGGCCCCAAAAACCAAAACCGGAATCTGCAACGGCAAAACCAACAACGCCAACAAAGCACCGCCGCGCCGCGCCCCCAAGGTCAAAGCCGCCCCCACCGCACCAATCAAGCTCAGGCTTGGGGTCCCCAAAGCCAAGGCGGCAACCAATCCCGGCAGAGCATCCATCTCCATCTGCAACATAATCCCGAGGAATGGCGCGACAATCAAAATCGGGACTCCGGAAAACAACCAGTTGGCCAGGCATTTGGCGAAAACCACTCTTTCCAAAGACATATCGGCCAAAAGAAGCAAATCAAGACCGCCATCTTGAAAATCATCCTGAAACAGTTGCTCCAAAGACAACAAAGCCGCCAGCAAGGCACAAACCCAGATAATGCCAGGGCCAATCTGGGCCAAAATCGCCGCCTGAGAGCCAACCCCAAAGGGAAACAAACACACCGCAATCATGAAAAACGCCACCCCAACCACAGCACCCCCGCCCTGGCGCCAAGAGAGTCGCAGATCACGTTTGACGATATTCCAAAAAAGCCTCATGACAACGCGATCTCACCAGGCGCATAACGATCAAGATAAAGTGGGACAGCTTGACCAATGCGCATTTGGGCATGGGTTGCGACAACCACATATCCCCCGCGCTGACGATGACGGGCAATCAATGTCTCAACCAACTGGATGGTCTCAATATCCAAAGCGATCGTCGGCTCATCAAGCAACCATAAATCAGCCGGCCTGACCAGCAACCGGGCCAAAGAGAGTCGCCGCCGCTGGCCCGAAGAGAGAATCCGGGTCGGATCATGGGCCAAATCCGCCAACCCGAATTGAGCCAGGGCAGAACGCAAAACGCCTTGGCGCACCTCACCGCGCAAGGCGGCCGCAAAAGCCAGGTTTTCCATCACCGTCAAGGCCGGCTTGGCCGCATCACGATCATCCAGATAATGGAGGGTGGCCTGATGGGAATCGGGATCATCAGCAACCACAGCATCACCACGGCGTAAAACCCCGCCCGCCGGGACAATCAACCCAGCCATAACGCGCAGCAAACTGGTTTTTCCCGAACCGTTGGGACCCAAAAGAACCAACGCCCCCCCGGCCTCAAGTGAAAAATCAAGACCTTGAAAAATCAGTCGCTCACCGCGCCGACAAGCGATATTGTGACCATGCAATCCGCCCTTGGAAGCCATCACATTTTCCTTATAACCGCCGGGTTCACCAACGGTATGATGATAAATAATATGATGATCAACATTACGAAAACCTCTTATGAGAAGATAACCACGCCAGCAGATAACCGGGTAAGAAGAATAAGAAAATTTGATAGAGAGTTGTCATTATTCTTTTTTAGAAAATTTCACCGGTCTTTTGATGTTTATCTTTAACCTTCATTTTTATTTTTTTGATAGATTTTCTCAATACCATAGAATTTTTCACCCAATATCCTTAAAACCAGACATGAATTCTAAAAACCAGAATAGACGGAGATGAGGAATGACCACGGCCCATCCTGATAGCTTTCAATCCCGCAAAACCTTGACCATTGGCGGCAATTCCTTTGGTTATGTCAGCTTGGAGAGTGCCGCGCGCAACGGTCTGGGGAATGTGGAACGGCTGCCTAAATCTCTCAAAATTCTGTTGGAAAACCTGCTGCGTTTTGAGGATGGGCGCAGCGTGCGGGCTGAAGACATTCAGGGGCTGGCCCAATGGCTCCAGGATGGTCGCTCAAAGCGTGAGATTGCCTTTCGTCCGGCCCGCATCTTGATGCAAGATTTTACCGGTGTTCCGGCTGTGGTTGACCTGGCCGCCATGCGCCAAGCCATGCAGATGATGGGCGGTGATCCGGAGCGGATCAACCCCTTATCACCGGTTGATTTGGTGATTGATCATTCGGTGATGGTGGATCAATACGCCACCCCGGGGGCATTTGAAGCCAATGTTGATCATGAATTTGCTCGCAATGCTGAACGTTATGCTTTTCTGCGTTGGGGCCAGCAGAGCTTTGAAAATTTTCGGGTGGTCCCACCAGGGACCGGAATCTGTCATCAAGTCAATTTGGAATATCTGGCCCAAACGGTCTGGACCAAAGAGACCGCTGAGGGTGTCTGGGCCTTTCCCGATACCCTCATCGGCACCGATAGCCATACCACCATGATCAATGGTTTGGGTGTTCTCGGCTGGGGTGTCGGCGGCATCGAAGCCGAAGCGGCGATGCTTGGTCAGCCGGTCTCGATGCTGATCCCCGAGGTGGTCGGCTTTAAACTATCGGGCCAATTACCCGAAGGGACAACCGCCACTGACTTGGTTTTAACCATCACTCAAATGCTGCGGGCCAAGGGGGTGGTCGGCAAATTCGTTGAATTTTACGGCCCCGGCTTGGCGGCAATTTCTTTGGCTGATCGGGCAACGATTGCCAATATGGCCCCTGAATATGGCGCAACCTGCGGCTTTTTCCCGATTGATTCGGAGACTTGTCGTTATCTCACATTCACTGGTCGTGATCCAGACCGGGTCGCCTTGGTTGAGGCCTATGCCAAAGCCCAGGGCCTATGGTCGGACATTGGCGACTCTGAACCTGTTTTCACCGACACCATCGCCCTTGATCTGGCCACTGTTGAACCCAGCCTGGCCGGACCAAAGCGGCCCCAGGATAAGGTCCCGCTCTCACAAGCGGCAAGCGCCCATCAACACCTTTTGACTGATCTGGGGGTGCGCCAATCTTCGTCCAGTGCTCCGGTTAGGGATAAGGAATTTTCCCTCTCCCATGGTGATGTGGTGATTGCCGCCATCACCAGCTGCACCAACACCTCCAACCCTTCGGTGATGCTGGCGGCCGGCCTGCTGGCCCGCAATGCGGTGGCGAGGGGCTTGACAACCAAGCCCTGGGTAAAAACCTCTCTGGCTCCGGGCAGCCAGGTTGTCACTGATTATCTCAATGCGGCCGGAGTCCAGGAGAGCCTTGATTCCCTGGGCTTTCGCTTGGTCGGCTATGGCTGTACAACCTGTATTGGCAATTCCGGCCCCCTGGATGCGGCAATTGAAACCGCCATTCAGGATCATCAGCTCCATGTGTGTTCGGTGCTCTCAGGCAACCGTAATTTTGAGGGACGGGTCCACCCGCTGACCACGGCCAATTATTTGGCGTCCCCGCCTTTGGTGGTTGCCTACGCTTTGGCTGGCAATATGACCAGTGATCTGTTGCATGATCCTCTTGGCTTGGATGAAACCGGTCAAGCGGTTTATCTCAAGGATATCTGGCCTTCCAATCAGGCGATCCAAGAAGCGGTGGATAGGGTTGTCACGCCGGAAATGTATCAAAATCGCTATGCCAATGTCTTTGAAGGACCGCCGCAATGGCGCGATATTCCCATACGTCAGGGGACAACCTATCATTGGTCTGGCCCTTCCACTTATGTCAAACACCCGCCATTCTTTGAAGATATGGCCCCAGCCCCCCAACCGGTGGGCGATATCCTAGCGGCCCGGCCGCTGGCCATTTTGGCCGATTCGGTCACCACGGATCATATCTCCCCGGCCGGTGCGATCAAAAAAACTAGCCCGGCTGGCACCTATCTGAGCGAACATGGGGTGGCGATGGTGGATTTTAATTCCTTCGGGGCGCGGCGCGGCAATCATGAGGTGATGATGCGGGGCACCTTTGGCAATATCCGTATCCGCAATGAAATGGCTCCGGATACCGAAGGCGGGGTCACCACCCATTATCCCAGCGGTACCCAGATGAGTATTTTTGAGGCCGCCATGCGCTATAAGCAAGAGAATATCCCCCTGATTGTGATTGCCGGCCAAGAATACGGCACCGGTTCATCACGTGATTGGGCGGCCAAGGGAACCCATCTGTTGGGGGTTAAGGCGGTTTTGGTTGAGAGTTTTGAACGTATTCATCGTTCTAATTTAATCGGTATGGGGGTTTTGCCACTGCAATTTCCCCCCGGCATCAATCGGCATTCATTGGGGCTGAAGGGTGATGAGACATTTGACATCAACGGGTTGAGCAGCGGGATCGCCCCGGGTATGCCGGTCACGGTGACCGTCCATCGACCCGATGGTAAAGCCGAGGATTTCGAAGCCATCTGCCGGATTGATACCATGAATGAAGTTGCTTATCACGCTCATGGTGGCATTTTGCCCTATGTCCTACGCCACCTGATTGATCAAGCGGCCTAAACGGATTCTCATACCCATGTGCTCATATCAGGGTCTAAAGAAGCCACCACGCCGCCAAGCCAAGGAAAGAGAAAAATCCGATGACATCGGCGGCCATGGCAACGAAAGTCCCCGAAGAGACCGCCGGATCAACCCCAAGACGGGAAAGCGCCAGCGGGGCTAAAGTTCCGGTCAAGCTGCCGACCAGCACGGTCAACAGCATGGCCAAAGCCAAGATAGCCGCCAGTTGCGGATCACCATACCACCACCAGACCACGCCGCCGGAAAAGAGGGCCAACACACAGCCATTCAAACCGGCAACCGTGATTTCCTTGCCCACCGCCCGCAGGGTATTGGACCATGTGAGTTCCCGCATCGCCAAGGCCCGCACCGTGGTGGTCAAGGACTGAGTCCCGGCATTGCCGCCCATTGATGCCACAATGGGCATCAAGACCGCCAAAGCAACCAATCCTTCAATCGCGTATTCAAAGCGAGAAATGACGCTCGCAGCAATGAAAACAGCCACCAGATTAAGAGCCAGCCAGGAAAAACGCGCCCGGGCAGTATCAATAACCGCATTATAAAAACCCTCTTCCGAGATCCCACCAAGACGCATGATATCCTCACCTGCCTCTTCATCAATGACATCAACAATGTCATCAATGGTGATCACACCAACCAGACGCCCGCCATCATCAACCACCGCCGTTGACGTCAAATCACGGCGCCGGAACAGAAAAGCAATCTCCTCTTGATCCATTGAAACCGAGATCGGCCGCACATCGCGATCCATAATATCAGAAATCGCAACCAGCCGCTTGGCCCGTAAAACCCGGCTGAGCGGCGTACTGCCCACCAAGCGATGCTTCTCATCAATGACAAAAATATCATAAAAATCATTGGGCAGATCCCGCTGATCACGCAAATAATCAATGATTGTCCCAACCTGCCAATCAAGTGGGACACAAACGGCTTCCCGCTGCATCAAGCGTCCGGCACTGTCTTCAGGATAGGAGAGGCTGTCTTCAATCAAAACCCGCTCGCTGGCCGGCATTTCTTGAAGAACCTGTTGCTGAAGATCATCTTTTAATTCTTCAATGACCTCGACGACATCATCCGAATCGAGGGCCTCTAAAGCCGCCGCAACCCGTTTGGCATCCATATGCGCGGTGACTTGCTCAACCACCGCGTGATCCAGTTCCGCCAAAATTTCGGGAACAAAATCGGCACCCAAAGCATCAATGGCAAACCGGCGCTGCTCAGGGGTAAGTTGCTGAATCAAAGCGGCCAATTCAGCCGGATACATCGGGGCCAGATGATCATGAACCAAGCCGACATTGCCGTCTTCGATGGCTTTGATCACGGTTTCTAAAAATTCAGAGGGCGCATCTTGGATCATCGTATTCATGGGTCACCGTATCAATGGATAGCCTTGTTGATGATAAAGCCAGCACCACACGAAACCATCAGAACAGAGAGGAATCACAGCCCCATCAATCACATGGTTACAACCATCAAATTTTTGGTCGGGGCGGGCGGATTCGAACCGCCGACCTCCCGTCCCCCAGACGGACGCGCTAACCAGACTGCGCTACGCCCCGAAAATAGATGGTGACGCCAACTGCACATAACACATCATGGCGGCCAAACCAAAACCCAAGATTTTATAAACATTTCTCATAATAACTGCCTCTCAGGCCCTCCCATAATTGGGCCTATCTTGTGCGGATTATTGGTCAAGATCATCCAGCAAGCGACGGATCGCCACCAGTTCATCAAGCAGAGACTGCAATTCTGCTTGCGTGCCCCGATCACCAACCGCATCAGATGATTTGAGATCAAGTTGAGTGGACACAGGCGGCTGAGCAGAAGCCGCTTGATCACCGGTTAGAGAGTCGAATCCAGCACCCATATCCGAATCACCGGTTTGAGCCGACAAGGATAAAATGGCCTTGGGACCGGCTTCCTTCAAAAAACGCTGCGCCCCCTTGATGGTATAGCCTTGATCGTAGAGAAGGGCACGAATCACCCGGATCAGATGGATATCTTCAGGACGATAATAGCGCCGCCCACCGCCGCGTTTCATCGGACGTATTTGACTGAATTTAGACTCCCAGAATCGCAAAACATGCCGCGGTACATCCAATTCAGCCGCCACTTCACCAATGGTGCGAAAGGCATCTGCAGATTTACCGACAGAAGCAGAATGGGTATTGTGACCTGTTCTCGCCGTCGTCATGCAACAACCCACAACGATTGATCAGAGAACGCTTTTAACACCTTGGCTGAGAATGTTGTTAATTTTTTTCTTAAGAACATGAGACGGGCGGAAAACCAGGACTCGGCGCGGCGCGATGGTCACTTCTTCCCCGGTCTTAGGGTTGCGACCAACACGTGCCCCTTTGTCGCGAACGCCAAAGCTGCCAAAAGAAGAAATTTTGACATTTTCACCTTTTTCTAATGCGCAGACCATCTGCTCCAAAACTGATTCGACCAATTCTGCCGACTCATTGCGTGATAAGCCAACTTCTTGATAAACCGCCTCAGTAAGATCAGCGCGGGTAATGGTTTTCCCTGACATGTCTTCGCTTTCAAGAGCGCACCGTTTCAGATGAAAATATTCGCTCAATCTACCTTTGGTTGGAACTGGCGTCAATCCACAGAAATGATGAAAAAAAATCACCGCCAAATAAATGATCACAATAGGTTGAAAACCAGACGCCAACTCAAAAAAGAAAAAAACCGACCAACAAAAATCTACCAACGCAGTAAGCTGCTTGCCCAGGTTAAGCCGCCGCCAATCGCCGCCAATAAAATCAGATCCCCGGTTTTGATATCGCCGGCCTGGTACCACGTATTGAGGGCCAGCGGAATCGAGGCTGCTGATGTGTTGGCATGAAGACCGATGGTTGAGACCAATTTTTCAGGCTTGAGCGTGAGGCGACGGGCAACCGATTCCATGATTCGTATATTGGCTTGATGGGGCACAAACCAATCCACCGCACTGATTGTGACACCGGCAACCGCAAGAACCTCCTGGCTGACTGTTGTCAGACGTTCAACCGCCTGACGATAAACATCCTGGCCATCCATACGAATAAAACCAACAGCTTGGTTGAGAGACGGCCCACCATCGGCGCACAAACTGTCATAGCTGGCCCCATCGGCATGAAGGCAAGTCGCGATAATACCGCTTGCGGTTGGTATATCTGATGATGCATCGTCTTGGGCCTGGATGAGTAAAGCCCCGGCCCCATCACCAAACAAAACACAAGTTGAGCGATCCTGCCAGTCGATGATCCGCGACAAGGTCTCGGCCCCGATCAACAGGACGGTTCGATATTCACCGCTGGCAATAAATTTATCGGCCAGCGACAAGCCATAAAGAAAGCCAGCACAAGCCGCCTGAATATCAAAAGCCGGACCACCGCAAACACCCAGAGCATGCTGCACCTTTACCGCGGTCGCCGGAAATGTCCGATCCGGGGTGGTGGTGGCAACAATGATCAGATCAATCGCATCAGCGGCAATTCCAGCATCAAGCAAAGCTCCCCGGGCCGCGGCAATCGCCAAGTCGGATGTCAGCTCATTTTGGGCGGCCAGATGGCGTTGGGTAATGCCGCTGCGCGGACGAATCCATTCATCAGAGGTGTCAACCAGCTGGGCAATATCATCATTGCTCATCACCCGTTCGGGCAAATAAGCCCCGCTGCCAATCACACGCGCCTGGCCGCGCATTTAAATATCCGCCAACTTTTTACCAGAGTGGTCATGAAAGAGTTGATCAAATTCTGCTTTGATGTTGTTGTTAAACCCATTTTTTGCCAAATCAGCCGCGACATCAACCGCACTGGCAAAACCGAGTGCATCGGTCCCGCCATGGCTTTTAACAACAATACCATTCAGCCCCAAAAGCATGGCACCATTATATTTACGCGGATCAATACGTTCCCGTAATCGACCCAAAGCCGACTTGGCCAACAGATAACCCAGCTTGCCGCCCCAGCTGCTGGCAAAAGCCTCTTTCAGGAAAGTACCATAAAGAGCGGTTATGCCCTCGGCCGTCTTCAGGGCAATATTACCGGTAAAACCATCTGTCACCACAACATCAACGGTTCCGGCCCCAATATCATCACCTTCAATGAACCCGTGAAAGTGAATCGGCAAGGTTGCTTTACGCAGAAATTGCGCCGCTTCACGCACCGCTTCATGCCCTTTAACGTCTTCACTGCCAACATTGAGCAAACCAATCGTTGGTTTTTCCAAACCCAGGACCGTGCGCGCAAAAACTTCCCCCATCACCGCAAACTGAACCAAATTATTGGCATCACAGTCGACATTGGCTCCCAAATCCAGCATGAGGCTTTCCCCACGCATAGTCGGATGAAAGGTGGCAATCGCCGGACGGTCAATCCCGGGTAATGTTTTGAGAACAAATTTGGCAATCGCCATCAAAGCACCGGTGTTGCCAGCTGAAACCACGCCTTGAGCCGAACCATCACGCACCGCATCAACCGCCAAACGCATGCTTGAATGACGGGCTTTGCGCAATGCCGTCGAGGGCTTGTCATCATTGGCAACCACTTGGTCACTGTGACACAGCTGACAATGCTCTTTCACGGCTTCCCAAGCGGCCAGAGATGCCAAAAGCGCACTTTCTCCATAAATAAGAAAACGCAGATTGGGAGAACGTTCGAGGGCGATACGAATACCTTCAAGCACCATTTCCGGTGCCCCATCCCCCCCCATTGCGTCAATCGCTAGGACCAGGCTCGGCGTCAAACGTTTGATCCTTTTCTTTATCTAAAATATGTGGGTGTAATTGAAAATATGTCGGCATGTCGTGGATCAGCCGGGAAACCGTGTCTTGCCGATCTCTCAACCAGCCGCGACCACAAAATCGTCAGACGATCAGGCAATCAAGAGACCTCAAGATCCTCATCTTTCTCAATCATCTTAAAAACTTCGCGTTTGCCGTAATAACCGCAAGCCGGGCAAATATGATGGGGCCGGGTGTATTCACCACAGTTGGCGCATTCACAATAGGCCGACACCCGCAAAGCGTCATGGGCCCGGCGCATATCACGCTTGGACTGGGTTACTTTCTTTCTTGGAACCGCCATAATTTATCCTTTATCCAACATCTTTTATATGCCAACCAGATATGCCAACCACCATGATTGCCCAGTCAATCTGACCAACTCAAGAAAGCCTTTTAACGAGATACATAAGAGGCTGTGACCCCCTAAAAAGCTTTCATTATTTCAAATATTTTGCCTAGGATAGGTTTCATAAACAAATTCCCTCCCAAGAGCAAGCCACCGCATCTATTGATTTTAACGATCATCTTTTTTTAAGACCGCCAAGGCTTGGAATGGCGCGTGGGATGACCCTTTAGAAGGGGGCGATAATTCATCACCCAGAACCACCCCAAGGGGTAAATCAGCGTTCTCAACCACAGC
Source organism: Alphaproteobacteria bacterium (assembly GCA_963923945.1). GTDB lineage: Bacteria > Pseudomonadota > Alphaproteobacteria. Next base: position 1,845,134 of record OZ000551.1, on the reverse strand, counting down.
ACCAGGGATACGCGGATAGGGGTCGAGTTCAGAACCAAAATGCTGGACAATACACTCGCCAACATCAATCACCCCATCATGAACAACATCCATAAAATCACTGGCCGACTCATAATCACCCCCGGAATGGTGGCCAGCCGAATCATCGACAACTGAATTATCCTCCCTATATTCAGTATCCATGACATCAAAATCGACCCGAAACCGCTTGGCGATGGTAAAAGGAACCGGGGCCAAAGAAACAACGCATTGCTGATCCCCCGCGCAATGATACGCCGCTTCCAAACGTAATCCACTCGCAGTACGGGTCAGATGAATCAAAGCGGTCAAAGAATGCAAGGCGAGCAGAGAAAAACGACCCGCCAAGGCGGCCCGTTCTTCGAGGCGAGACTCAATCTGAATGCTCTGTTGCGTGATCTGCACCAGATCATAGAGACGGGAGAATTCTCTCAAAGGATCACGTAACATAGCATTCAAACGGTATAAAAAACACGGAGTCAAAGATATACGCTGTTCAAAAGGACCGTCTTGATCCAATCCCCGGATAAAGACAGCGATCACAGGCATCACATGGATTGATCAAAACAGCAATCTCCATTCAAAATATCTTCCCGTTCAAAATATCCTCAAGAGGTTGAGCCGCCAAATCATCAATCTGACCACCAACATAAGCGGCTAATTTTTCAACAATCATCTGATCAATCGACCCAGAGTTATAAATATTACGCCGCAAAGCCCCGCACAGCAAATCATCATCCCCTTTCGATCGACTGATCGCCGCATCGTAAGCAGCAATACGCCCCAGAAGATGGCGGGCCAGATTTTTAACATGTCGACCGACCGATAAATCACCAACCCCGGCTTGACGCAGATTCTCATCAAGATCAGCGATGATAATATCCATCAGAGCTTGCGCCATATCCTCGGCACGGCCTTCCTGGCCTTTCAAGCGAAAAAAGATTAAAAAAGCATGTAAGGCAATCATTTCAAAACGACCATCAAATGTATCAGGAACCTCAAAATCACGATAAAACACGTGTTGGCGCGCCCGCTTGACCAGCGCAGCATAAAGGTCACGTGCCGCGTGCCGATAGATGGTGGCTTCTGTACGCACAGATGGCATCTTATCCCCAGTGACTTTCTTGATAGCCTCCAATATGATACCGTATATGGTTGATTGGATGCCAAAATAGTTATGCCAAAATAGTTATGCCAAAATAGTTATGCCAAAATAATTATGGTCAGTATTTTTGAAATATTGTTTTTAAAATACTCTTCCTTTTGAATGGACATTTTTAAGCAGAAGGGCCTTTTTAAGGTAAAACATAAAAGCGGGATATGATCCGGAAATATTTTGTAAAACCACCATCAAACTGACCGTTATGATGGTTGATTCAACCATTAAATATTTATTCCGTTGAATTTCTCAAATATCTCAATCGGTCAAATGTCTTTGTCATGTGTCAAAGTCGGACCAAAATAGAATGAAGCCTTCTCATAACATTGACCATGAAAGATGATTTTTTCAAGGTTTCGTGATGACCGTATTTCTCTATGCCATGCCCCAGATAAGATTATTGAAAATGTTGGCTCTTCTGTTGGTGGCTTTTTTCTTGTCGGCTTGCGCATCCGATGACCAAGTGAATGGCCAGCTCCCGTCGCCTGAACGTATCGCCATGATCGAACCGGGAGTAAGCTCCCGCGACGATGTCTTAGAATTATTGGGGTCGCCATCGACAAGGCCCCCTTTTGATGATGATAATTGGTATTATATCCGCAAGATCAGCCGCATGGTTGCCTTTTTTGATCCGGTGGTGTTGGAACAAAACATCTTGACCATCGTTTTCAATGATGATGGCATTGTTGACGATATCCTGCTCTATACGCAAAAAGATGGCAGAGATATTGCCATGGCCGAACGCATCACCCCCACTCAGGGGCGTGAATTGACAATCTGGGAACAAATTCTCAGCAATTATGGGAATATTGGCGCTGCTGGCGCTGCGACACCCAACCGGTGATTCCCCCTCTTTCTGCTGTATCCTTACAGAGCCAAAATATATGCAGCCAAAATATTCAGGATGCGCGAGCGATGAAAAGGGTCTTCTGGTCCCATAAATCGACGATTCCATAAACCATCTATTTCATATTATTCCATAAAAAGTTGGCGGTACCCCCTCTTTATAAATGCCCACTTGGGTGGTGCCCCCCTTGCAGGTCCCCCAAGTGGGATTATTATAAATGCCCACTTGGGTGGTGCCCCCCTTGCAGGTCCCCCAAGTGGGATTATTATAAATGCCCACTTGGGTGGTGCCCCCCTTGCAGGTCCCCCAAATGGGATTATTTGGCGGCACCCCCAAGCGGGATTTAAATAAACCTAGGGGGTATCCTTTTTATGCGCCGCATAGCCGCAGCAGTTCAACCAGCCAGGATCGCCAAAAGCAACAAGGCAACGATATTGATGATCTTAATCATCGGGTTGACCGCTGGACCGGCTGTATCCTTATAGGGATCACCAACCGTATCACCGGTAACCGCCGCCTTATGGGCTTCTGATCCTTTGCCGCCATGGGCCCCATCTTCGATGAATTTCTTGGCATTGTCCCAAGCCCCGCCGCCTGATGTCATGGAAATAGCAACAAAGAGGCCGGTGACAATGGTTCCCAACAGCAAAGCCCCCAAAGTGGTCAGGGCCGCCGCCTGGCCAGCAACCGCACTCACCGTGAAATAAACAATAAAGGGAGCCAAGACCGGCAACATGGAGGGAACAATCATTTCGCGGATGGCCGCCTTGGTGAGCAAATCGACCGCCCGGCCATATTCCGGCTTGCCACGACCCGACATGATGCCCTTGATTTCCTTGAATTGACGGCGCACCTCAATCACCACTGCGCTGGCGGCCCGACCCACCGCCATCATGCCCAAGGCCCCAAACAGGTAGGGCAGCATCCCACCAATAAACAGCCCAACCACAACATAAGGATCTTGCAACCGGAACTGAACATCAATATTGGGGAAATAATGCTTGAGGTCCTCAGTGTAAGCAGCAAACAAAACCAACGCCGCCAGACCGGCCGAACCGATGGCATAGCCCTTGGTCACCGCTTTGGTGGTGTTGCCAACCGCATCAAGGGCGTCGGTGGTGGCCCGCACTTTGTCCGGCAGTTTCGACATCTCGGCAATCCCACCGGCATTATCGGTCACCGGGCCATAGGCATCCAAAGCAACCACAATACCCGCCAAAGACAGCATGGTGGTCGCAGCAATGGCAATACCGAAGAGACCCGCGGCAATATAAGCAATCAAAATACCCCCAGAAATGACGATGACCGGCAACGCGGTTGCTTCCATGGAAATCGCCAGCCCTTGGATGATATTGGTGGCATGGCCGGTGCTCGATGCCTCAGCGACCGATTTGACCGGGCGATGATGGGTCCCGGTGTAATATTCGGTGATCCAGATAATCAAGCCGGTCACCAGCAAACCAACAACCGCACAAATAAAAGCATCCAGGCCGTTGAATGGATGAGACCCGGCGTAAAATACCTTATCAAAACCCAGCATGTAATACGTAACAGCAGCAATTAAAACCGCCGAAACCAGGGCGGTCGCCAGAAAGCCTTTATATAAGGCGGCCATGACGTTTTGACCCCCACCGAGCTTGACAAAGAATGTCCCCACGACCGAACCGGCGATACAGACACCCCCCAAAACCAAGGGATAAAGCATGAATGTCGCTTGGGTTTCCCCAGCAAAAAATAGAGATGCCAACAACATGGTGGCAACAACGGTCACCGCATAGGTCTCAAACAAATCAGCAGCCATACCGGCGCAATCACCCACATTGTCACCGACATTATCAGCGATAACCGCTGGATTGCGCGGATCATCTTCCGGAATACCGGCCTCGATTTTACCAACCAAATCGGCCCCGACATCCGCCCCTTTGGTGAAAATTCCACCCCCCAAACGGGCAAAAATGGAAATCAAGGAGGCACCAAAACCCAAGGCAACCAATGCCTCTATAATGTCACGGATATTGGCCTGGCCAAATTCCTGAAGCAACAGGCCGTAATAAATCGTTACCCCCAGCAACCCCAAACCGACAACCAACAAGCCGGTGATGGCCCCGGAACGAAACGCCACATCAAGGGCCGGTTGGAGACCTTTACGGGCCGCCTCAGCGGTGCGTACATTGGCCCGTACCGAAACATACATACCGATATAGCCCGCCGCCCCGGACAGAATCGCGCCAATAAAATAACCGATGGCAACATGAAACCCGAGGAGATAGCCAAGGATCGCCCCAATAACCACACCGACAACCGCAACCGTTGTGTATTGTCGATTGAGATAAGCCTGGGCGCCTTCTTGGATCGCCCCGGCAATGGAGCGCATTTTTTGGTTGCCGGTATGAGCAGCCATAACCATTTTGCCTGCCTGAAACCCATAGATAAGAGCCAAAACACCGCAAGCAATCGTCAGCCAATAAAGAGTTGTCATCATCAATGTGATCCTTGAGTTATTTCAATACAAATTTTCTAAGGGAGGCGGAGTCCCGCCGGAGAAAAGTCCCCCATTTTTTAACCATTCTGGTTTTTTCTTAACCATTCTGGTTTTTTCTACATCTTGTTGCTTTCTGCTTGTTGTCTTCTCATTTGGTACGCTGTTCCAATCGTTGCTTTACTGACCTGTTTCTTCATTTATATGTCTACTTTATCTGTATGTCTTGATCTGTATGTCTTGATCTGTATGTCTCGCGTGGTTACCAGCACTTAACTTTTTCAATGCTGAATGTTTTTCAATACGATGATCAGGCGATCTATAAGCAGCACAGCAAATAAAGCGACCAAGCCGGTTGTCACCATGCCAAATGATCATTGATTGTGCAACCAACGACCACATATCCGAGATGATAAAAAGAATCAATGCAGATGGTGATGCTCTTTGACCATCAAATAAATATTAAACATGCCGGTAGCCGCCGTGGCCGAGAGTCATCTGGCAACCGGCAGGATCCATAACCACCAGGCGCTGATCGGATCGAAAAACGCCAATCCGGGTTACAGCAACACCAGAACGCGCCGCATGATCCTTAATCATCGGCCACTCATCCGGTCCACAAGCAAACAGAAGCTCATAATCGTCACCACCGGTGAGGATGCTCTCCAACAAGGCCGGGTTGGCATCCAGAGCCCGCCGGGCTGGATCAGACAGGGGGATCCGGGCTGCCCAAACCTCGGCCCCAACCTCGGACACCCGGCACAAATGCCCAAGATCAGCCACCAAACCATCGGAAATATCAATCATTGCATGGGCCAGGCCCGCCAACAACGCCCCCAGCGCAACCCGCGGCTCAGGAGAAAGACGCCGCGATTCAAAAAAAGCAGCGTCATCACTAGACACCTCAAGACCATGATAATGTCGGCACAAAGCCAGAGTCGAATCTCCTAATTGGCCGCTGACAACCAGATGATCACCCGGTTGGGCACCCTGGCGACGTAAGGGGGAGTCTCCGGATGGATGCCCCAGCATGGTCAGTGAAAAAACCGCCGGACCAGAAGTCGCCACGCAATCGCCACCAGCCAAATTGATGTTAAATCGTTGTTGATCATCTTGCAATCCGCTGGTGAAGGCGGCCAGCCATTGATCATCATAAGTCGGCGGCAAAGCCAGAGTCATAAAATAAAGCTGCGGCACGGCCGCCATCGCCGCCATATCGGAAAGATTAACCCGCAACAAACGCCGCGCAATCGCATCAGGCGGATCATCGGGCAGGAAATGAATGCCAGCAACCATGGCATCAGCGGTAATCAGCCAGCCTTTCCCATCCATCACCGGAACCCAAGCCGCATCATCACTGAGATTCCAGGCTCCAGGGACCTGTTTGGCCAGAGGTAAAAGATAGCGACGAATGCGGCCAAACTCATCCAGACCAGAGGACATTTTTGAATATTTACCCTCAATTCGCCGATTGATCATCCAAGACCGGACGAGCCACCCGAGCCAGATGATCCAATGCCGCATTGATGAATGTCGGTTCGCGCTGCGAAAAAAAACCCCCGGCAATGTCAACATATTCGTCAATAATCACCGCGGTAGGGGTTTGGGGACACACCAAAAATTCAGCCAACCCACAACGGAGAATAGCCAGAAGCAGCGGCAGTTGACGCTCAATCGGTCGCTCATCAGGCAGATAAGAAGCGATCATCTGGTCGATATCTGATAAATGTTCCTCAACCCCGCCGACCAGACGATAAAAAAGATCATCTTCGGGGGTCGGCAGAACACAAGATTCGGAATCATCCAAGACCGGGAGACGATGGCGGGCAAACTCCTGGGCAACCGCACCGGGCGGAGTCTGGGTAAAAATAGCTTGATAAACCGCCTGAACAGCCAACCCACGGGCTACACGGCGGGCCGCAGGATCGACCATTGTTTTTTCTCGCTCAGATACTTTCACCGACAGCCCATCTGTTTCCCGAATCATCACGTTGAGATACATCCCGATACATCTGAAAAGCAGCCTTCATCAATCGAACAGCAATCATGGTTATGGTGTCATCATCATTGTTCAGGGAAACCGAAGCGATGCTTAAGGTCAATCATACTTAAGCAAGCACGAGCGGCACGTCCGCCTTGATCACCACGGTTGTAATCGGCCCGAGCCAGAGCCTGATCCTTATTCTCAACCGTCAACAAACCAAACCCCAAGGCGAGAAAATGCTTGGCCGATAATGTCATCACACCATGACTGCATTCCCGACACACCAGATCATAATGGCTGGTCTCGCCACGAATGACACAACCCAGAATAACATAGCCGTCATAATACGGATCGGTTGAGCCACGGACCGCATAATGGAGAGCGGTCGGAATCTCCAAAGCACCCGGAACCGTCACCACATCGAAAGGAAAAGCCCGCTCCTCAATCACCCGGCGGGCCCCATCAAGAAGCATATCGGCGATATTGGTGTAAAAACGGGCCTCAATAATCAAGATACGGGCAGACATGTCACAATGGGCAGAATCGGTCATAGCGGTTTACAGAGCGTAATCAAAGGGTTTCACAATCAAGGGGTCTGGCAATCAAGGGGGCGGTGGCCGACAACACGTAAGCCATAGCCTTCCAAGCCAACCAATGTCGGCCGGGTATTGGTCAACAAGATCATATCCCGGACACCCAAATCGAGCAAAATTTGCGCCCCAACCCCATAATCACGCAGTTGACTGGCCGATGATGCACCCCCGCTATCCGCATCGGAGGCATGATCATCGGTATAGGAATTTTTCAAGCGATCCGACAACGCGCGCTGAGACGTCTCACGGATCAGGACAATCACCCCGCGTCCGGCATCAGCAATCATTTTCATAGCCGCCTGAAGTTCACCGCCATGACCACGCCGCCGATCACCCAGAACATCCTCCAAAACATTGAGGGCATGAACCCGCACCAAAATCGGTTCATCCGATCCACCAACCGCACCTTTGACCAGGGCAATATGTTCGGCATAAGAAACCGTATTCACATAGACAAAGAGATCAAATTCTCCGCCTTTGCGGGTATCAATGCGGGATTGAAAAATCGGTTGAACAATTTTTTCAGTGCGCCGCCGATAAGCGATCAGATCAGAGATGGCGGCAATCTTCAATCCGTGCCGCTTGGCAAAGGGGATCAGATCATCAACCCGGGCCATGCCGCCATCATCATTCATAATCTCACAAATCACGCCGGAGGGGTTGAGTCCAGCCAAACGGGCGATATCGACCGCCGCCTCGGTATGGCCGGCCCGCACCAAAACCCCCCCAGCCCGCGCAACCAGAGGAAAAACATGACCCGGTGAAGAAAGATCACGGCGTGATGTGTTGGGGTCAATGGCCACCGCGATGGTCCGGGCCCGGTCAGCAGCCGAAATACCGGTGGTCACCCCTTCGCGGGCCTCAATAGAGGTGGTAAAGGCGGTCTGATGGCGCGACTCATTATGGGCCGCCATGAGAGGAAGTTCGAGTTCAGCCACCCGCTCAGGGGTCAAGGCAAGGCAGATCAAACCCCGGCCGTATTTGGCCATAAAGTTGATCGCTCCGGCATCAGCCATAACCGCCGGGATGACCAGATCACCCTCATTCTCCCGGTCTTCATCATCGACCAGAATGACCATCCGCCCGGCCTTGACCGCGTTCAAGATATCGGCAATAGCGGAAAAAGCGGTGTTCATGGATTTTTGGATTCCTGTAAGCCGGTGATATGGCGGGCAACATAACGCGCCAACATATCGACCTCAATATTCACCCGATCCCCTGGTTTCAGAGAAGCAAAATTGGTTGCCCTTTGGGTATAGGGAATAATATTAACCCTAAAACGTCCCATCTCGGCTTGATTGACGGTCAAGGAAACCCCGTCCACCGCAATCGATCCTTTGACAGCGATATAAGGCGACAAGGCCTTATCAAGAGCAAAAGATAGACATAACGAATCATCAACCGGCTGAACATCATCAACAAAACCGACCGCATCAACATGACCAAACACAAAATGACCACCCAATTCATCGCCAACTCGTAACGCTGGTTCAAGATGAACCGCCTCCCCAACCAACCACGTATTACAGGTGGTACAGCTCATGGTGGCGGCAGAAACAGTGACCGCAAACCGGTCATCTTTGACATCAATCGCGGTCAGACATACCCCGTTACAGGACACCGAAGCCCCCACCGCCAACCGTTGGGAAGTTTTGGGAGCCGTGATCTCAAAACGCCCATCGGACCCTTGACGATGCTGGCATACAGCCAAGCGACCAACCTCACTGATAATCCCGGTGAACATCAAAAACCTCTCTTTTGATGAACTGTTGATTGATTGTTGGAATGGTATCCAGACCCAATACCCAAACCAAGACAACAGCCATAGGAAATCTTAAACAATCTTATATCAGACAATCCAAGCGGGCACGGCGATCATGGTCGCGGCGTACATAAACAGCGCATATATCTGAATCAATTTCCCAAGCTGCCACCCGACGAAAGCGTCCGGGACCCTCAAGATCATCACCGCAAAAAGAGGCAATGGATGGTTGGGCCTGGTCTCCAAACAAGCGCGGCGCTGAAAACCAAATCACCCGATCCACCAAATCGGCTTCTAGGAAAGCGGTGGCCAAGGCACCCCCTTCAATCAAAATACGGGTTAATCCACGGCGCCCAAGCTCCAGCATAACTGCCTGAAGATCAAGAAAGTGGTCAGAACGGCGCCGACAGCCAATAATCTCGGCTCCGGCTTGGGTATAGGGAGTCAAACGCTGGGCAGAGACATCATCACCCGTCACCAGCCAAGGCGCAAACGGCGCGGGTTCAGAAAAAAACCGCGCGGTGGGCGGCGTACGCAGATGCGAATCGAGGAGAATGCGCAAAGGAGAGTATGCCGCCATGCCGGGCAAGCGGCAGGTCAATCGAGGATCATCGCCAACCGCAACACCCGAACCGATAAAAACAGCATCATAACGGGCCCGCAATCCATGGGTCCAAGCCCGGGCGCAATCACTGCTGATCCATTGGCTGCTGCCGCGAGAGTCGGTGATGCGGCCATCTTGAGACGCAGCCATCTTCAGGGTAACCAAAGGCCGTCCTTGATCGATGCGTTGAAAAAAACCCCGATTGAGGGCTTGAGCATCATCCGCCTCGACATCTATGACACAGGCTATACCAGCCTGACGCAGCATCGCCAAACCCTGACCAGCGACACGGGTATCTGGATCACAGCACGCGATAACCGCCCGGGTAATTCCCGCCTCAATCAAAGCCAGGCTGCATGGTGGGGTTTCTCCCTGATGGGCGCAAGGTTCAAGGGAGATATAGGCGGTGGCACCCCGGGCTTGCGAACCAGCTTGCTGCAAAGCTTGGGTTTCGGCATGGGGTCGTCCGCCGGGCTGAGTCCAGCCGCGGGCAATCATTCTATGCGGTCCGGAATCGGTGACCGGAACAGTTAGAACACATCCAACTGCCGGATTGGGCCATACCCGCCCCAGTGACCGGCGAGCCAAACCGAGGGCCGTCTGCATAAAGCGGACATCTTGACTCTCTGATTGAGCGGTCAAGCGTCCTGCTCTTCACCCAGATTCTCGACTTCGATAAATTTCTCGAAATCTCTGGCTTCGCGGAAATCTCGATACACCGAGGCAAAACGCACATAGGCAACTTGATCCAATTCACCCAGGGCATCCATTACCATTTCACCAATATGGGCCGATTGGACATCGCTCTCACCGCTGCTTTCCAAACGCCGCTGGATACCGTTGACCAACCGCTCAATTTGATCACTATTGACCGGGCGCTTGCGGCAGGCGACACCGATTGAACGGATGAGTTTTTCGCGATCAAACAGGGTTTGGCGACCATTGCGCTTGACCACGTTGAGCTCACGTAGCTGAATTCTCTCAAAAGTGGTAAAACGTGCCCCGCACCCCTGACACATACGCCGACGGCGGATTGCCGAGTCATCTTCAGTGGGACGTGAGTCTTTAACTTGGGTATCCTTAAAACCACAAAATGGGCAACGCATATTGATCCCCCTTTTTTATCACCCCAGCATCAACCCCAATGAAAGCATGCCTCAAAGAAAGGATGGATAAATCGGGAAGCGCGCGCAAAGCGACTCAACTTCAGTGCGTATTTTATCTTCGATGATGTGGTTGTTTTCTGGATCAGTAGCCAAACCATCCAAAACTGTGCAAATTAAGTGACCCACTTGGCGGAATTCATCAACCCCGAATCCACGGCTGGTCGCCGCTGGCGTGCCCAGGCGAATACCAGATGTCACAAAAGGTTTTTGGGGATCAAAAGGCACACCATTTTTATTACAGGTGATGCCAGCATTCTCAAGACTGGCTTCGGCGGCTTTACCGGTCAAATTTTTCGGACGCAAATCAACCAGCAACAAATGGGTATCGGTACCGCCAGAAACGATATCCAGGCCACCCTCAACCATGACCGATGCCAGAGCCTCAGCGTTATCAATCACGGCTTGGATATATGTCTTGAAACTTGGTTCCAGCGCTTCCCCAAAAGCCACCGCCTTGGCCGCAATCACATGCATCAACGGCCCGCCCTGTAAACCTGGAAACACGGCTGAATTGATTTTTTTGGCAATATCGGGATCATTGGTCATTGCCAAGCCGCCCCGCGGTCCGCGCAATGTCTTATGGGTGGTGGTGGTGACCACATGGGCATGGGGAATAGGCGAAGGATAGCAGCCCGCCGCCACCAAGCCGGCAAAATGGGCCATATCAACCAAAAGATAGGCTCCAACTTCATCGGCAATCGCCCGGAATCGCGCAAAGTCAATCAGCCGTGAATAGGCCGAACCACCGGCGATAATCAGTTGCGGGCGATGCTCACGGGCCAAGGATTCAATCTCCTCAAAATCCAGCAAGCCGTCTTCTTTCTTGACGCCATATTGCACCGGATGAAACCATTTACCCGATTGATTGGGCGGCGCACCATGGGTGAGGTGTCCCCCGGCCGCTAGTGACATACCCAGGATGGTATCCCCGGGTTTAAGCAAAGAGAGAAAAACCGCTTGATTGGCCTGGGAACCCGAATGCAGCTGCACATTCACATGTTCACAACCAAATAATGTTTTGGCACGGTCAATCGCCAGCTGCTCAATCACATCAACAAATTCACAACCGCCATAATACCGCTTCCCAGGATACCCTTCGGCATATTTATTGGTGAGCAAAGTGCCTTGGGCACCCATGACTGCCCGCGAGACGATATTTTCAGACGCAATCAATTCGATCTGATTGCTTTGGCGGCGATATTCATCTTCTATAGCCTTACAGACAGCGTCATCGGCTTGGGAAAGATGGGTCTGGAAAAAACCTTGTTGTAACATGTTCGCTCCTCAGCTTAGGTCTGTGATTAGTCTATGATTTTTGTCTTTTTGTGGGTGTTCGTATTATTTTTTATAGGGACTTTGTTTTTTAAGTTTTTTAAAGGGACTCTGAAATCAGACCCTGATTTTAAACGATTTTGATCTTTAACCATATTGTTTTTGATCACGGCCTCTTATGGCTATTGATTTCTTGATCATTGTTGGTTCTTCGTTGGTTGTACAGGGTGTTAATCCCATAATAACAGAGTATCCACCCCATAAAACCCTATTCGCTCATTCAGGACCACGCACTCAGAATCAGAACTAATTGGAATCAGAATTAAATTGAGCGACATTAAATTGAGCAATCCTGCGCGCGTGGCGCCCTCCCTCAAAACGCGCCGAAACGAAAGAGCGCAGGCAATCTCTGGCCGTTTCCGGACCAATCAGACGCCCGCCCATAACCAATACATTGGCATCATTATGCTGACGTGCAAGCCGCGCCGTCAAACCATCATAGCATAAAGCGGCCCGAATGTCGGCATGGCGGTTGGCAACCATGCTCATGCCCAGACCACTACCGCATGTGAGAACACCAAAAGCCGCCTGGCCAGCTGCGATACATCGGGCCAGGGCATGAGCATAATCGGGATAATCAACCCGAGCCACCGCATCATCAACGCCCAAATCAAGAATATCATAACCGAGGACGCACAATTCATCTTTCACAGTTTCTTTTAGTTCATACCCACCATGATCAGCCGCAATAACAACACTGTTTCTAGGCTTTTCTGGGCTTTTAGGCTTTGTTGGTCTTTTGGACATTGTTTTCACATATTCATCAAATCTTATCCAATCATACACGTCACACCGGTTGTGTTATTTTGTATCATTGAGCATCACAGGATCGCCATCATCTTTAATCGGTGAGTCAAGAATCGTTAGAATGAGGATTGTGTAAAAAGAATCAGGATTATGTAAAAAGCCGATAAAACATTGTTCTGTTCATTGGAATTTTTCAAAAGGAATTTTTCAAAATTTTATGAAATATTTGAAAAGTTTTTTGAAACACGCCATCTTTAAAGATTATATTGCAATTTTTGAAAAGAAAGAATAGATATAAATGTTTGTTGAACGTAAACATATGTTCAATTTTAAGATAAAAATTATTTCAATTATTTTATTGCTTTAGAATATCTAAGTTATAAGAATATCCAAGTTATAGAATATTCAAGTTATTAGGCCCTAAATAACCGGAAAAACTTTAATTCAGAAATAATTTTAATACCTTATTTCAGATTAAAAGTATTATTTATTGAAGATATTGTTTTAGATGAAGGTATTGTTTTAGATTAAGAATATGATTCTACTGAATAAATATTAATGAAAGAAATTGCTGGACTGGGCTGTCCGTTCTGGACGTTGCTGTTTTAGGTACATTCGTTCATTTATATTTGTTCATCAATTTATATTCATTGGTTAATGTTATGGCGTCCACCAATTTTGGGGGGAAATAATGCTCCATGAGCCGAAAAATAAACCCAATGACATGCAAATGGTTCAATTGATTGCCGATGTTGTGGCTGCTTATGTAAGCAATAATCGGGTTGAAGTTTCGCAAATTCCTGAAGTTGTGGAAAATGTTCGTCGCAGCTTGTCGCAAATTTCGATCCAAGAGAACAAAGAGCCGATGCAAGAAATGCAAAAACCGGCTGTATCCATCCGTCGATCCATCACCCCGGATTATGTGGTCTGTTTGGAAGATGGGAAAAAACTTAAGATGCTCAAGCGGCATCTGCGCACGACTTATAATTTATCACCCGAAGAATATCGGGCAAAATGGAACTTGCCATCCGACTATCCGATGGTTGCCCCGAATTATGCCAAACAGCGGTCGGAATTTGCCAAAAAAATCGGCTTGGGAAGAAAATTTTAGACTTAAATTTTAGCCCCTGATAGGTTTCGTTTGTTGATAGGTTTGCGTTTCTTAATTTGCGTTTCTTAAAACGTCTGGGTTCTGAGACATCTGGGCTCTCAAACGTCTCGGTTATGATTAGTCTTTGACCTGATGCTCTTCATTGCCGAGGCTTTTGTCTGCAATCATGCTTTCTTTGAGAATCGTCTCCTTAAGATGAAGGGCGGTTGTTCGGCATCTTTGCCATCACAATGCATAGATGACCGCTCATCCTGTAGCACTGTTTTAACGCCCTTTATGCAGACATATTTTCATACAGCCTCGGCGTTTCTTGATGCTTTTTCTTACAGCGGAGATCGCGCCTCAATGACTCTTGAAAAAAACAAGTAACTTTTAAAAGATCAGCCCCTTATTTTTTGGCTTTCTTGCTGGCGATAGAGCGATAAATCACGTCTTATGCCACCCGATAACAGAAACACCCCGATGAGATTGGGCACAGCCATGGCGAAAATCATGGCATCAGAAAAAGCGATGACTTCGTTCAACTGGGCCGCAGCACCCAGAACCGTAAATAACAAAAACAAAACCTTGAACACAATCTCCGAATATTGGCTCTTTCCAAAAATATAAGTCCAGGATTTGAGGCCGTAATAAGACCAGGTGATCAAGGTGGAAAAAGCAAAGAGAAAAATCGCGATCGACAAGACATAAGGGAACCAATCAATCACCGTTGCGAAAGCCCTGGATGTCAATTCAACCCCTTGAAGGCCGGTCGAGTCGGTATAAACCCCGGAAATAACAATCACTAAGGCGGTGACCGAACAGATGATGATGGTATCAAGCAGAGGCTCTAGCAAGGAAATAAAACCGGCCGAAAGCGGTTGATTGGTCTTAATAGCGGCATAAGCAATCGGTGCTGAACCAATACCGGCTTCATTGGAAAATGTAGCGCGTCTGATCCCCCAAATCATCACCCCAATAATACCACCGTAACCGGCTTCTGGTGTAAAGGCGCTGGTGATAATCGTTGCAATCGCTGCCGGGAGTGCATGAATATTAAATAGAATAACAATGATCCCCGATACCAGATAGAGAATCCCCATAATCGGCACAATTTTTTCTGTGACCCGGGCAATGCTCTTAATGCCGCCAATGATCACCAGACCCGCTGTTGCCGCCATGAACAGGCCAAAAGCCCACCCATAGCCTTGAAGCAAACCAGCCTCACCGCCGGTAATGACAACGAAAGACTGATAAGCCTGATTGGATTGAAACATATTGCCGGCACCAAAAGCCCCGCCAATACAACAAAGAGCAAAAAAAACAGCCAGGAATTGCCCCATCCCTGGCCAACCGCGCTCAGCCAGGCCGCGGGAAAGATAATACATTGCCCCACCAGACACATCGCCGTCAGAATGCATGTGGCGATACTTGACGCCCAGTGTGCATTCGGTAAATTTGGTGGCCATACCGAGAAATGCCGCCGCAATCATCCATACCAACGCCCCCGGGCCACCAACAGATATTGCCGCGGCAACCCCAGCGATATTGCCCAGCCCCACGGTCCCCGATAACGCCGCTGTCAATGCCTGAAAATGGGTTATTTGCCCTGGTGCTTCGGGTTCTTTTTGGCGACCAAGAGCAATTTTAACCCCCCGACTCAGTCCCCAGAAATTAACCCCACGCAGCAGAATAGTGAAAAAAATGCCGCTGCCAATCAAAAGCACCACAATCAACGGGACCCCCTGATTCTGACCATCGGCATCTTGCCACTCGACGCTATAAAATACGATATCTGTGATCGCTTGCGAAACCGGGCGGATGGTTTCATTGATCCAAAGATCAAAAGAAAAGGGCGCGGCTTCCTGCTGCTGATCAACCGCATAAGGAGAAACAGCATCTTCAGGCTGGCTTGATTGAGACCAGGCGGTATCAGCCAAGAATAGACCAAGACACAACAATAACGGGACGTAATACGTCAAAAAGCAACGAGAAAGTGCCATCAATAGACCTACAATTTTGGGGAAGCATTCTGGAGAGGACGCGGCATAAAACCGGATAAGTTACCTAAACAATTCCGAGCATAGACGTCAAGGCTTCTCGGTTTCGGCCTCACGCATGCGGATCAAAATCAGCGATAAGATCAGCGATTGCCAGCCGTCACCCATCGGACCGGGCCGAAAAACAGCATCATGAACCCGGTTGGTCGCAATATCAAACTCTTTACCAGGGCTTTCCGAACGATCATGCTGGTCATTTCATCTCGGTCATTGTCTCGTAAAACGTCTCATAAAACATCTCGTAAAACGTCTCATAAAACCCGCTTCTTACGGTTGTGTTTTTTTGGTTTTTTTAGAGCATGATTGCGCAGGACATAGCGTAATTTGCGGGCCGCCAGACGCGATAATGTATCTTTTCCGGCTTTCGGATCACCGACCATTGAGACCTCAATACCGGTTGCCTGGTCAATCGCCGAAACCCGGATAAACCGCCCCATATCAATAAATTCAATGATCACATCATCATCCCGTAGCCGCCGAGGACGGCGGAAATGCCCTATCCGCATGGATGCCATGACATCACCTTGGTGATTGTTTTTTTCAAGACGCGCCAACCGCCCAAAGCCATATTCAAGAATCTCTGCATATCATACCGGGTTCATTGTTCTGTGGGGCATCAGTCAAGAAGAGTGGGCACTGTAGCCGCCAACCCGTCATAGGCAGAATGTAGATCATGCTCATCAATACAGTAAGGCGGCATCAGATAGACCACTTCTCCCAAAGGGCGGAGAATAAAACCGCGCTTGCGCATACGCTCAGATAAGCGGCGACCGATTTCAGCCCCATATCCTTGATCACCACCATGCAAATCGAATGCAGCCACCGAACCCATAACCCGCCGATGGGTTATGGTCGGGCAAGCAGAAAGGTCGGCAAGACGTTGGTGGTGAATCTGTTCAATCCTGGCAATTTTCTCAAGACAGTGCTCTTTCTCGAACAAGTCAAGAGAGGCCAGAGCCGCCGCACAACCTAGGGGATTGGCGGTAAAGCTGTGGCCATGAGCAAAAGCGGTATCGAAGGAATTGGATAAAAAGCTTTGATGAATATCCTCACGGCAGACCGTTGCGGCAAGGGGCAAAAAACCGGCGGTCAAGCTCTTGGCGACGCAGACAATATCCGGAATAACCTTGGCTTTATGGCAAGCGAACAGGGCACCGGTGCGGCCAAAACCGGTCATCACTTCGTCAAAAATAACAATGACTCCAGCAGCTTGGAAACGCGCGACAATGTCTCGCAAAAAATCCGGACGCCCCATACGCATGCCACCGGCCGCCTGGATCAATGGCTCCAGAATAACCGCAACCAGGTGATCGGCTTTTTCAGACAACAGGGTCTCGACCGCGCTTAAGGTTGCGGCTTCCTTATCGTCAATGGCGTTATCACCCAACCACGTATCGGCAAAAGGCACAAAGGCAGTCTCACGCACCATGTCAGCGAAAGGAGCATAAAAACCCGAAGAAAAACCCACCGACATGGCCCCCAACGTATCGCCATGATAGCCACCGCCAAAAGCGGCAAACAAACAACGGCGCGCATCTCCTTGGTTGCGCCAATACTGCCAGGCAATCTTGAGGGCAATCTCAACCGCGGTCGAACCATTATCGGAAAAAAAGACCCGATCCAGATCACCCGGCAGCAACCCAGCCAACCGGCAAGCCAAATCGACCCCAGGCCGGTGGGTAAAACCGGCAAAAGCAACCTGCTCCAAACGATGGGCTTGGTCAGAAATCGCTGTGGCAATCTCACCACGGGCATGACCGTGAATATTGACCCACCAAGAAGAAATCAGATCAAGATAACGCGATCCATCCTCGGCAATCAGATGCGCCCCCTGGCCGCGTGTCATCACCACCGGGTCGGGGGCGGTCTGGCCCTGGGTAAAGGGGTGCCAGATATGACGACGATCCAGGGTGAGGGTATCGTTTTTCATGCGTGCTCCGATAAATTTGACATATCACCCCGATCCAATCGGGCAACACCCTGATCCAAACGGGGCTGAATATTTGACGCCATATGGTCTATGGTTTCCGGCGTACAAGACGATACAAAGGGCAATTCAGCGATGAGAGAAGTCTGGCCAAAATTCAAAACAGCATCCCGGACATGCGGCTCCGGGACGCCGGAAAAAACCACCCCGGCAATGGTTAGTTTGCGCATTCGTAAGGCTTCCAGAGTCAGCAGGCTGTGATTGATGGTCCCTAATATCGGCCGGGCAACCACAACAATCGGCAAGCCGAGAACCGCCATGACATCAATCATGGTATGGCTTGACGTAACCGGAACCAAGGCCCCGCCGGCTCCTTCAACAATCATCAAACGCTCTTGATGACCCGCTTTATGATCCCCTTGATGATTCAACGGTGTGACCAGCTGTTGCCAGGCAATCGACACATGATCACGCCGCGCGGCCTCATGGGGCGAGACCGGGTCGGTCAGAATGTAGTGTTCAGGCATGATACGCTCCGGCGGCAAATCAGCCAGATGGGCCACGGTTTGGCTATCGGTGTGCCCCTGTTCATCAACCCCGCATTGAATCGGCTTCCAATAACAAGCGGCCAAACAGCGCACCAACCAGGCCGCGACAACGGTTTTTCCAACATTGGTATCGGTCCCGGTGACAAAAAAACCGGTGGGCCGGTTAAAAATCATCGAATACCACGCACTCCTTTCAATCAACCGGACGCTGATAATATACTGTAACAACCCGATGGGTTACGGTGAAGGGGCCGGAAAAATCACGTAATAAGGCCCGCAAGGCCCCGGCATTCGAGGGCTTATAACCAGGTGGTGGAATGGTCGCACCAAGACCCCGCAATGCGCGCAAAAATGCCAGAGCATTGGGGTAGGTATGACGATGATTGTGGTCAGCCAATAGGCGACCATGGCGGCCAACCGGCCCCAGCGGACTGAGATCAGCCGGATCAAGATAGGACGGCATGGTGCTGGCCAAGCCGTAAATCTCTCGGGCGGTATGCCATTCATCAAAACTGCCCGCCGCAAAAAGTGTCAGCAACAACACGCCACCGGGAACCAAGCAAGCCGAGAGGCGGGCCAGGGTGGTCGGCCAATCAGCAACCCATTGCAAAACCAGGCTGGCATAAATCAAACCAAAACAATTCTCGTGAAAAGCCGGTCTTTGGGCATCGCAAGCGACAAAAGAGACCGCAACCGGACAGGCGGCCAACCGGTTGGCCGATTGTTTGAGCATCGGCGGCGCGATATCGGTCAAGACCCATCGATATTCAGACAGCCATAAGGGGCGCAAAGCGATCAAAGAACGGGTCACCAAACCGGTCCCACAACCGATTTCAAGAACAGCCCGTCCAGGGGGTCGCGGCAGATCAGCCAGCCGGACCGCCAAATCATCGGCAACCACATGCTGAATATGGGCATATTGATCATAATCGGCGGCGGCTTGGGAAAATGCCGCCGCGACCCGGGTCAGGACATCACCCCGATGCCACGCCTGGCCGACCTCCCTCATAGATCCCCCTGATGCTGGATGAATGTTGTGATCTGGTTGGCACACCATAACGGCCTTGACCGGGGAAGGATATGGCCGCCATGATCACTCCAGATAATGGTGGCAGAAGAAAAACCATCTTCAATGATGGCTGGGGTGACAACCGCATCATCACGGGCCGCCAAGGCCAATACCGGGCAGGGCAATGATGCCAAGGCCCGGCGGGTATCGCAGACAGCCAGATAAGATAAATCTTCATCAAGGCGGTGGACATCCCACGGGCCAACCGGTGGTTGATGATCACCACAACCGGCATGAAAATCGGCCAGAACCCGGTCAACCCGGTCGGCTCTCATCCGGGCTTGCATGGTCTCAAGAATCTTCACATCAACCCCTTGCGGGAAGTCATCGCGCCGACAAAACCGGCCAAACCCGCAACAGGCAATGAAAGCCCGCCACGGCAAGACCCGGCCCGCAGCCCGCCATTGCATTGACCAATCAAGAAGACGGGCCACCCCAAGGGAATGACCAACCGCCACCCAATCTTGACGATCAGGAAGGGATGGATCAGCGAAAACCGGGCCGCCACCATAGCCAAAATCAAGAAAAAGAGGATCACAATCGGGCAACGCATCGCATAAATCACGCCAAAAAGACGGGCCATACCCCCAACCATGGGCCAAGATCAAGCGCATTGAACCGGAAAATCTGAACCAGAAAAACCTGTAAAAACCTCAAGACACTGACGCATGGCGGCGTATGCTGGTGCTCTGAGCATGATCGGCCAGTGCCGTCACCATATCGGCGATATCTTGTTCATCATGGGCCGCAGTGACCGAAAGCCGCAAGCGGGCAGTCCCCTCTGGAACCGTCGGCGGACGCATCGCCACAACCAAAAAGCCGGCCTCTTCTAAAGCCGCCGCGCTCTCTAAAGCCGCCGCGCTCTGGCCCATCATAACCGGCACAATCTGACTTGCGGAATGACCGCAATCAAATCCGGCCTCCCGCAGCCGGTTGCGGAGCATTTCAGCATGCCGGGCAATGCGGGCCCGGGTGGAGGCCATTTGCGGAAGCAGGTCAAGGGCCGCATCAACCGCTCCCAAGACACCCGGCGGCAGGGCGGTGGTATAAATAAAACCCGGGCAGCGGTTGATCAGAAAGTCCCGCAAATCGACACTCCCGGTCATATAGGCACCAAAAGATCCTAAAGACTTTCCAAACGTCCCCAATACCAAATCGGCAGTGATCCGGCCCGAGGCAACCCCAAACCCGTCGGCACCAAAAAGACCAATGGCATGGGCTTCATCAAGATACAAAAACCCATCATATTGATCGGCCAAATTCCGTAAGGCGTCAACATCAGCTAGGTCACCATCCATGCTGAACACGGTTTCACTGATGATAAAACAGGCCGGACCCGGCTGTGTTCCCGAACGCGCGGATGATGGACCCAGATGACGATTGAGCACCGCCGCCAAATGATCCATATCATTATGACGATAGCGAATTTGCCGCAATCCAGCCGCCTGGATACCGGCATGGAGGCTGGCGTGATTGAGGCGATCGGTCAATATCAGAGGGGGACTGGCGTAAAGACGCTTGTCTAAGAGTGCTGGCAGAATAGCCGCATTGGCTTGATAGCCGGAGCTAAAAATAAGGCTGGCCGGACCACCGCCAAGGCGGGTGATTTTTTCCTCAACCCGGATCAAAGGCTCCACATCGCCACAGACCAGACGTGATCCCCCCGCACCACATCCATAGAGCGACGTCCATTCGGCAGCCCGCTCAATCAGACGCCGGTCGCGCGACAAGGCGAGATAATCATTAGAGCTGAAATTGCGCAAAATCCGGTCGGCCACTTCAATCCGGCCCGGGGGGAGAGAGCAGCCACCAGATGCCGCCCGCATCGGACGTAGCTGACGCTGATTTTCAGCACCGGCAACATCTTGGCGCAAAAACATCGTAATCGGGGTATAATCCACCATGATGGTGACATTAAGAAAACCAAAAAGAAAACCAAAAAATCGGTAGAAATCAACAATTCAAAGACCCGCATTCGCGGAACAATTCACGGACCAACTCACCGCCACCCATAGCGGCATCCAGCGAGCATTGCTCGCCATCATGGTGCACAACCGCATCAGGCGGTTTATATATTATCGTCCGGGAGGCGGCGGCGTTCAATACCGCCGGGAGGACCGGCAACACCACCACCAAAACGAGTCAGAAGATCGGTATAAAAACGGCCCAGCTGGGTCAAGGCTTGGTTCACGTCACCGAGATTTTCCAACGTGAATTGACGTTCTTTCAGAATGTCGATATGGCGGGTGAAAATCGCATCGACTTTCTGGCATAATAGACGTCCCTTCTCCGATACATGCACCCGTACAGAGCGGCGATCATGGGATGAGCGCTCCTGGATCAGATAACCATTTTCAACCATTTTTTTCAGATTATAGGAAACATTTGACCCCAGATAATATCCCCGATTGGTCAATTCACCCACCGTGACTTCTTCATCACCAATATTGTAGAGAATGATGGTCTGGATATTATTGATATCTTGAATACCCTCAATCTCGTTTTTAATCACTTCGAGGAATTGCCGGTGCAGACGTTCAATCTGGTTGATAACGCCAAGATAAAGCTGTGGCACCGTCTCGGTGTTGGAGTCGGCACACGAGACGTCATCAGCAAAATCGGTTGAAGAAGCATCCGGAAGATCACTTGGCCCTTGATTTTTTGATATCATTTGATTTTCTGACATTATTTTCTGAAATCATCGGATTATGGACGCGCCTTAACTCACTATTAAGAAAGAACAAATGTGAGAAAGGATAAACATGAAAAAGGATAAATGGTGGAAAACCACAATCGAAAACCACAATCAAAAAAGATGAAAGTTTGTAAAAAGTCAAATTTAGAATAAATTGTTTATATAACTGTTTGTATAAATGCAATGACCGGCTGGGGTCAATTTTTTGATCCTCTGGTTTCACGACAATAATCATGTGATCATCCATATATATACGTTCTTTCTGTTCGATTGGTCATGAATGAAACATCGCCCCTGGGCGCTTATCCAACAACAAGGCTACGGCGTTTACGGCGTTCGGCTTGGTTACGTCGTTTGGTGCGCGCCTCTCGGCTGTGCCAGGATGATCTGCTATGGCCAGTTTTCGTGCAAGAAGAGTCTGGCGGACCCGTTTCCTCAATGCCCGGGGTTGAACGTCTGAGCATTGATCAACTGGTTAAAGAATCGCACCGGGCGGCCCAGCTTGGAATCCCGGCCTTGGCATTGTTCCCGGTGGTTGATGATCAGCATAAATCCCCCCATGCCGATGAAGCTCTCAATCCGGATAACTTGGCATGTCGAGCCATTCGCGCCATCAAGAAAGAGGTTCCAGAGATTGGTATTATTGGCGATGTCGCTCTTGATCCCTACACCACCCATGGTCAAGACGGGCTTTTGGCAGCCGATGGATCGGTGGCCAACGACCCAACAGTGGCGGTGCTGTGCAATCAAGCCGCCATCCTGGCCCAAGCCGGATGCGATATTGTTGCGCCAAGCGATATGATGGATGGACGAATCGGTGCCATTCGCCGTGCCCTTGATGCCGCTGGTCATAGCCAAACCGCGATCCTCGCCTACGCGGCTAAATATGCCTCAGCCTATTATGGCCCCTTCCGTGACGCTGTAGGCTCCAGCAAGGCGCTGGGGCAGAATGATAAGAAAACCTATCAAATGGATCCCAACCGCTCGCCGCAAGAAGCATGGCGGGAAGTCGCTCTTGATATCGCTGAAGGGGCTGACATGGTCATGATCAAGCCGGGGTTGCCGTATCTCGATGTACTCTGCCATATCGCCCAACAGGCATCGGTTCCGGTTCTCGCCTATCAAGTTTCGGGTGAGTATGCGGCCTTACAAGCCGCAGCAGCCCAAGGATGGCTTGACTTTCGCCCGGCCCAGATGGAAGCTTTGAGCGCCTTCAAACGGGCTGGAGCCACCGCGATTTTTACCTATTCAGCCCTTGAAACCGCGGTTTGGTTATCCGAATAAAACAGCCAAGATGATCCGGTTTTTTTGAACCACCAGCCAGAATTTAAGATCAAGATTTTTGGTCTCTTCCTCTGTCATTTCTTATACCTGTCGTTTCCTATATGTGATTTTTTATATATCGTCCCTGATATCTTACTTTCCCTATGTCTGACCCCTATGTCTGATACGCTCCCTCATCCTTCATCGAAACCACAAGTGAGCGCCTCTCCCTTGGCCGGGGTGACGGTTCTGGATACAACCCGGGTTTTAGCCGGGCCGTACTGTACGATGATTCTGGCCGATTTGGGGGCACGGGTGATCAAGGTTGAGCGACCCGACGGCGGTGATGATTCGCGAAACATTGGTCCTTTTATCAAAGGCCGCTCGGCCTATTTTATGTCGCTCAATCGCGGCAAAGAGAGCATCGCCTTAGATCTCAAGAACAGTCATGATCGTCAACTGTTCGAGACATTACTGGATGACAGCGATATCTTGATTGAGAATTTCCGCCCCGGAGTTATGCAAAAACTGGGATATGGATGGGATTGCCTGCACCCGCGCTATCCCCGCCTCATTTATGCGGCAATCAGTGGTTTTGGTCACAATGGCCCCTACCGAGACCGCCCGGCCTATGACCTGATTGCCCAAGCGATGGGCGGTATCATGAGCATGACCGGACATCCCGGGACCCCCCCCACCCGGGCCGGAATCTCAATCGGTGATATGGCGGCCGGTTTGTTTGCAGCCATCGGTATTCTGAGCGCATTGTATCGACGTACAAAAACTGGATGCGGCGATATGGTCGATGTGGCCATGCTGGATTGTCAGGTTGCCTTGTTGGAAAATGCTTTGGTCCGTTTGGGAGCCGGCGAACCCTCTCCGCAACCTCTTGGGAGCCGCCACGCTTCGATTACACCTTTTGATTGCTTTGCCGCATCTGATGGCCATTTGGTCGTTGCCTGCGGCAATAACAAGCTGTTTGCGCTGTTTTGCCAAGTCCTGGAACGACCCGACTTGGCCAGCGATCCGCGCTATCGGGATAACGCCTCGCGCACCCATCACGCCAATCAATTAAAAAAAGAGATTGAAGCCATTCTCTCAACCCGACCCCGCGATCAATGGCTTGATCACTGTCTGGCGGTTGGCGTTCCGTGCGGCCCCATTCACAATGCACAAAACGTCCTCACCGATCCGCAGGTTCGGTCCCGTAATATGATTGTGACTCTTGATGACCCAAAAGCTGGACCGATTCAGGTGGCCGGTAACCCGATCAAGCTGGCCCACGGACCCGATCCAACAACCCGGCCTCCGGCCCCTGATCTTGATGATCATGGACCCAAAATTAAGGCAGCCATAAAAAAAACGGCCCACCAATAAACGGCAGGCCAATCGAACCATAGATTGATTGCCGGTCATTCGCCTTCACTTCGGCCCCCACAGAGGCAAAGGCCAATCAGAGCCGCCTGGCGAATACAGTCTTTTTCGGCTCAAGCCCGGTGATAGGGATGACCACTTTGGATCGCCGCCGCCCGGCAGAGCTGTTCAGCCAACATCACCCGGGCCAATAAATGCGGCCACGTCATGGCTCCAAAAGACAGGACATCATCGGCCTGCTTGAGAACAGAGTCACTCAAGCCATCGGCACCACCGATGAGAAAAGAGATCCGGCCCCGCCCATATCCGAACCACATCTCTATGGCTTTGGAAAAAGCATGGCTATCCATAACCGCGCCGGATTGATCCAATCCGATAACAAAGCCTTGGGCGGCCGCCAAGAGCTTATCAGCCGAACGTTGGCGGCGTTCTTGGACCGCATAATGTGCATCATCAGCAACCGCATATTCATCAACCGACCAAGGCAACCGCTTGACATAATCATCATAGAGATCACGCAGCGGGCCAGAGCGCAACCGACCCACAGCACAAATGCGGATTTTCACGTCTTTTTCTCAATCTTTTTGTCAGTCTTTTCGTCAATCATGACATGATGCAGGGCAACCGTCAGAAAAGATACGAACAAACCGGCAAAGACAACATCACTTAAAAAATGTCCGCCCGCCCCGATGCGGAGAAAACCGATAAAACACCCAAACCCTACCACTGCCCAAATATAGAAATGACGACGGCCAGATGATACCAAAAGAGCCACCGCCAACAGGGAAAAACCCACCGCCGCTTCCCCAGAAACAAAGGAACAATTCCGCTCACACTGATCAGCGATGATCAAAGCCGGTGTGAATTCTTGCTCCCCACCAAATGCGGTGATTTGAGCAGGGCGGGCCCGCCCCCAGTGATTTTTGAGGATAGAATTGACCAACAAACCCGGACCCAGCGCGAAAGATAAAATAAGGAAAGAAGCGCGCCGCCAATCAAGGCCAAACAGACGCCGCCGCCAAAAAATATGGACAATCAGAGACAGCGCAATGGCCAAACAAAGAATGATAAAGCCCTTCTCCAAGCCGTCGCGAATCCACCCTACATATTGGTCATGTTGAAACAGAAATTGTTGTCCCTCACGGCCGGTGAAGAAAAAAGACGCGACTATGAGATCAATTTCTGGAAAAACCAGAAAGAGGAGGGCCGCACCAATGGTCGCACAACCACCCCAAGCCAGAATAAAAGCTGTATTCGTCATCACCAACCGGCGCAATATCCCAGCTTCATATTGATCGCCCTCGACCCGATCACGACGATCCTGGATGCCACCTTCTTCACGGGGAATAATGGTCAACCGGCATCAGGGGATCAATCGGGGTCGCATGCCCGGCTGGTGCGGCGGCGCCCCAGATTTTTTCAAGTTTATAGAAGGCCCGCACTTCTGGCCGAAACAGATGAACGACCACATCCCCGGCATCAATCAGTACCCAATCGCCTTGCGACAACCCCTCAACCGGCAGGCGGTTATACCCATTCTTCTTGAGAGCGCGCAGCAAATTTTCAGCCATCGCCCCAACATGACGCGACGAACGCCCCGAAGCGATATACATATAATCGGCAACATGAGAGCGACCAATCAGATCAATCACCACCGGGTCAAAAACCTTATTGTCTTCTAAAACACGCTTGATGACCGCCAACAAAGCATCGGCATCAGAACGGGAATGTTTAAAATGAGGGTGGGGCATTCAGAGCTGGAATGATTGAACGAGGATCACTGAACGAGGATTATGATTTTAAGATCAATCTTTTAAACTCTGATTTCAAGCCTTCATTTCAAACCCTAAAAAGCCGCGATAAAGGTGAGCTGCCCACCACCACCGCGATGCTGGTTGCCAATCAGGCCATGGGCCTTCAGGTTGAGCCGCAGTGTCTCATTGAGCACAACCTCACCCCCCAGACCCAAAGTTAGGGCATGACGCGGTTGATGCCGGGCAGAAACGGCCGTCTTTTGACCCACCATCTCAATCCGGCGTTGTTTGTCACCAATGCTTCCATACGCCCGATATCCCAGCGCCATCGTGATCATGCTGTGATCCGCCCAAGAACGGGAAACCGCCATTTCAACACCCCCGGAAAGCACAGCGGCATGATAGGAGTTCACTGTCGCATTGCCATCGGCAGCCGCAAGGTCAAAACCGCTCACGTTAATACTCGGCGCGATTGCCCCGCTTTCCCGATAGCCGTCAAACCACTGCACCCCATAGGTGGCAAAGAGACGCGGGGTGGCCCGCCAGGACCCAGCCAGGGCAATATGACGGCCCACACTCAAATGCGGACTCAACCAAAAACTGCCATGAGAACCCCGGGCGGTCAGCAAACCATTCCCCTCAATCTCTTGATCACTGTTGATGGAACGACGATGATCATAATTGGTGCCGCCAAGGCTCAGAGCTGCATCGGCAAACCAAGCCCCATGCCGACCCCGACCATAAACACCGCCGATCACACTGTTGCTGTCACTCGTGAAGGAGCGCAGATCACCCAGAACCCCCATGAAGGCGGTTGATTGTTGCTGGCCATGGCCATAGCCGATAAAGACACCCCCGGTCAGGTGATCATGCGCAGGGCGATAATCCAAACCAAACAAACCGCCAATCATCTCATGGGAGGTTTTGTTGAACCCAAAGCCCTCATCAAGCGAGCGGCCCTGCCCCATGGCGCTGGCCCAGGCCCGCCACGGGCTTTGCGACCCCCCCAGAGCAACCGATTGCCGGTCGGCCCCAACCACGGTGTCGGCCACCAATTGACTGGTCAAAGCCAGTTGATCCCATTGCAGGGTAAAAATCGTTGAATCAATCATCACAAGAAGACGTGTCCCCAGACCGCTATAGACCAATCGACCACGGTTATTACGGAAGTATTGGCTGGTCGGCGCGACACTGATCGGTCCGGTCCCCCTCCACATTTTTGACAAACCGCCCCTCGTCCCCAGATCGACAAAGCCTGAAGTGTTGTCAAAATAAATCGGTCCCTGAAGAAATGAATATGGCCCCAATGCCACGTAACCACCGCGCCCGTCATACCGAATCGAAGCCCCACCGCGAGCAATAATCACCCCATTATTGGTCACCCGACCACCGGCACCAACCCGAATGCCATCGGCACCGGCACCGCGGGTAATGATGGTGCCGTTATTGATCACCTCAACAACATCATCACCCACAGCATTACCGCCGAGAATGCCGTGTTCACCAACACCATCGGTGATGATGGAAAATTCCCTGGGATTGATGAACCGCTCCCCCACATTGACATTCACCGTGCTGGTGCGGTTTCGATCATTCACCACCTGCGACCACGCCGAGGAAAAAGGCAGGACCAACAGAATCAACAGCAGAACAACAGAAGGACGGATAATCAAGGATCGCAAGCCACACATAAGACCTCGGGAACGACACTCTTGCCAAGAGATGGCCGTATAATAGATGACTATATAAACGCGATTCACAATCTCTTAAGCCTTCATTTTAAACCCTAAAAGGCCGCGATAAAGGTGAGCTGTCCACCACCACCGCGATGCTTATTACCAATCAGGCCATTGGCCTTCAGGTTGAGCCGCAGTGTCTCATTGAGAACAACCTCACCCCCTAGACCCAGGGTCAGGGAATGACGCGATTGATGCCGGGCGGAAACCAGCGTCCTTTGACCCAACATCTCAATCCGGCGTTGCTTGTTACCGATGCTTCCATAAGCCCGATATCCCAGCGCCATCGTGATCGCGCCTTGATCTTCCCAGGAACGGGAAACCGCCATCTCAACGCCCCCGGAAAGCACAGCGGCATGGTAGGAACTCACTGTGGCATTGCCATCAGAATCACCAACGACCGCCCCGCTTTCCCGATAGCGGTCGAACCACTGCACCCCATAGGTGGCAAAGAGACGCGGGGTGGCCCGCCAGGACCCAGCCAGGGCAATATGACGGCCCACACTCAAATGCGGACTCAACCAA
The DNA here is from genome assembly GCA_963923945.1 of Alphaproteobacteria bacterium. Lineage (GTDB taxonomy): Bacteria > Pseudomonadota > Alphaproteobacteria. The sequence continues at coordinate 1,816,402 of OZ000551.1, read as the reverse complement.
AAACTGCCATGAGAACCGCGGGCGGTCAGCAAACCATTCCCCTCAACCTCTTCATTGCTGTTGATGGAACGACGATGATCATAATTGGTGCCGCCAAGGCTCAGAGCTGCATCGGCAAACCAAGCCCCATGCCGACCCCGACCATAAACACCACCGATCACGCTGTTGCTGTCGCTCTCAAAGGAGCGCAGATCACCCAGAACCCCCATGAAGGCGGTTGATTGTTGCTGGCCATGGCCATAGCCGATAAAGACACCCCCGGTCAGGTGATCATGCGCAGGGCGATAATCCAAACCAAACAAACCGCCAATCATCTCATGGGAGGTTTTGTTGAACCCAAACCCCTCATCAAGCGAGCGGCCCTGCCCCATGGCGCTGGCCCAGGCCCGCCACGGGCTTTGCGACCCCCCCAGAGCAACCGATGACCGGTCGGCCCCAACCACGGTGTCGGCCACCAATTGACTGGTCAAAGCCAGTTGATCCCATTGCAGGGTAAAAATTGTCGGATCGGTGGTTGTAAAAAGACGCATGCCTGGATTATAGGCCGCTTGGCCACGGTTATTGCGGACAGCAAGGCGCAACCCAATCAACGGATCAAGGGGTCCGGTTCCCCGGCCCATGACGGACAACCCCCCCCGCGTGCTCAACTCAACAATGACTGAAGTGGTGTTCAGAGCCAGCGTGCCCTGAAGAAACGACTGGGGACCCACTCTGAACAACCCATTGGGCACGGTATAGCGAACCGCCGCCCCATTGGGAGCTCTCAACACCCCGTTATTGGTCACCCGACCACCGGCACCAACCCGAATACCATCGGCACCGGCACCGCGGGTAATGATGGTGCCGTTATTGATCACCTCAACATTGTCACCGCCGAGAATGCCGTGTTCACCAACACCATCGGTGATGATGGAAAATTCCCTGGGATTGATGAACCGCTCCCCCACATTGACATTCACCGTGCTGGTGCGGTTTCGATCATTCACCACCTGAGACCACGCCGAGGAAAAAGGCAAGACCACCGCCATCAGCACAACCAGAAAACCATGCCAGACGATCAGCGACCACCGCTTAAGGCCCCGTAAAGTCGAGCCGTGCGCGTGGAGGGTCATATCGGTGGTTATTATTTTTATGATTGCCTTTTTCATCATCAAATATGAATGGTTTTCGTGATACGACTTGAGTGATATGATATGTCGACCAACGGCTTTATTGGCATGTCACCACTTTTTTCGATGGTGGCGTGTTTTGACATGATCGTCAATCATTTATGCTGTCCACCCGAATAGACGAAGCCGAAGCCGGATGCAACCAATCATGCAAAAAAACCCATGCCGGTGGTTTCATTGTTGCTAAAACACCCGCCTGGCGAGTCGGCAAACGCCAGCGGCGATAGCGGATGGCGGCTTGGCCACATAAGGCGGCAAGAGAATAAGCAGGCCGATCAAAAACCGCAATCGGTACAGATTGAAAGATATGGTTCCAGCCGCGCCAATGGGGAATCTGAACCAAATTATCCGCCCCCATAATCCAGACAAAGCGGGCCCGTGGGTAACGTTGCCGCATCATTGTCAAGGTATCGGCGGTAAAAGAACTGCCGCTGTGATACTCCAGATCACTCACATATAGCCTTGGATGACGTGCCCACTGTTTGGCCGTGGCAAAGCGAACGGCAAAATCGGCCAGATCATCTTTCTCTTTGAGTGGGTTATGGGGTGAAACCAACCACCACAACTCATCAAGGCCCAGACGCGATAAGGCCAAAAGGCTGATCCGAACATGGCCAGCATGGGCCGGGTTGAATGATCCCCCCAGCACACCGACCCGCCGTCCTAATGTGGCTGACGCGGCACTCACCCGCACCGACCTCAAGAAGGCGACCATTCACCGACACACATAATCAAAAGACATGAAACAATCAAAAATCTCAAGGGCGGATCTGACCCTGACCCGATACGCGATATTTATAGCTGGTCAACTGTTCGGCCCCAACCGGACCACGGGCATGGATACGTCCAGTCGAAATACCAATTTCCGCCCCCATACCGAATTCACCCCCATCGGCAAATTGCGTCGATGTGTTGTGCATGACAATTGCGCTATCCACTGCAGCCAAAAAGATCTCTGCCGCCGCATCATCTTCGGTCAAAATGGAATCAGTATGCTGGGATCCATGCTCATTGATATGGGCAATCGCTTCCTCCAGATCCTCAACCACACGCACCGATAAAATGGCATCTAAATACTCGGTATCCCAATCTTCTGGGGTAGCCGGAATGAGACGGGAGTCAACCTCAAGAGCCTCAGAATCACCGCGGATGCTGCAGCCAGCCTCTATCAAATCGTCAATAATCGGCGGCAACAGGGATAAAGCTGCCCGGTCAATCAATAACGTTTCCGCCGCGCCACAAATTCCTGGACGGCGCATCTTAGCATTGACCGTCACCTTGCGGGCAATCTCAGGGTCAGCCCGTTCGTGAACATAAATATGACAAATCCCGTCAAGATGCTTCAAAACCGGAATACGACTCTCGCGAGAAACCCGCTCAATCAAAGAACGTCCACCACGCGGAACCAGAACATCAATACAATCAGACATTGAGAGCATCAAACCAACCGCGGCCCGCTCACGGGTTGGAATCGCTTGAACCGCATCACCCGGCAAACCGGCCGCCACCAAGCCCGATTGCAGGCATTGGGTGATGATGGCCGAGGAGTGAAAACTCTCACTGCCGCCGCGTAAAATCGCCGCATTTCCCGATTTCAAGCATAACCCACCAGCGTCAGCGGTGACGTTGGGACGCGACTCATAAATGATCCCAATAACCCCAAGAGGGACACGTACCCGGGCGATGCGCAGACCATTGGGCCTCGTCCATTCCGCCATCACCGCCCCGACCGGATCATCAAGGGCCGCCACATCTTCCAGTCCGCACGCCATAGCCTCAATACGCCCCGAATCCAGCAACAACCGATCCAGCATGGCCTTAGATAAATCCCGCTGTTGGGCTGCGGTCATATCGGCGGCATTGGCTTCTAGGATGGCCGATGATTGATCACGCAATGATTGCGCCGCTTTATGTAAAGCATCATTTTTGTGCACCGTCTCAGCCGCTGCCACAATACGAGCCGCCGCGCGGGCACGTTGTCCCATCGCTGCCATCGCCCGCAGCACTTCATGGTCAAGCGACCCATATTCAGAAGAAGCCTCAGCAAGAGAATGAGCAGCTTCAGAAGGCATAAAAAGAACCCCTCTCAATCAGTAAAATCAATCAATAGTGCTGACGACACAGACCACGTCCACAACACTCAATCCAAGGCCAAATTATCACGATGGATCATGGATACCCGTCCAGGATAGCCCAAAATATCTTCGATTTCATCCGTTTTATGGCCAATAATTCGACATGCGTCATCACAATCATAAGCCACCAAACCACGCCCAAGAACATGTCCTGACGAGTCCTGGATATTGACAACGTCACCACGCTCAAAATCACCCTCAACCGCCAAAACACCCGGCGGTAATAAACTCTTTCCAGCCCGTAATGCCCGTATCGCGCCTGCATCAATCACCAAAAAACCAGCCGGGTTGAGGGTCGAAGCAATCCAACCCAAATGCGCATTTTTAGGAGCCGTACTGGGAAAAAACCATGTCCCTGCAGAACTTGAATCGCGGTCAAGCCGCGCCAGGGCATGCTCAGCATATCCACTGGCAATGGCCACTCGACAGCCAGCCGCCAGAGCAATTTTAGCCGCCATCAATTTGGTCACCATCCCACCAGAACCGCCCCCAGGTCGGGCTGAACCAGCCATTGCTTCAATGTCACTGGTAATCTGATGAATCTCAGGGATGAGAACAGCATGAGGATCCTGGGATGGATCGGCACTATAGAGGCCGTTGACATCAGAAAATAAAATAAGCGTATCGGCTTGAACCATCTGCGCCACCCGGGCCGCCAGACGATCATTATCACCAAAGCGAATCTCTTCAGTAGCCATTGAATCATTTTCATTCACCAGCGGCAGTGCCCCCAATGATAAAAGAGTCTCCATGGTCTCGCGAACATTCAAATAACTGCGCCGCCGCTCGGTATCGCTCATGGTCAATAAAATTTGACCAATCTGGACACGATGACTCTCAAACACACTTTGATAAGCCTCAATCAAAAGACCTTGTCCGGCCGCAGCCGCAGCTTGACTCTCCTCCAATCGCAAGCGCCGAGTCGGTAAACCGAGACAACGGCGACCCAGAGCAATCGCTCCTGAAGAGACCAGAACCACCTCCTGACCAGCAGCTCGACAGGAAGCGACATCACCGGCCAAGGCCCGCAACCATCGACGGCGAAGCCGACCATCGGATCCAACCAGCAAAGAAGAACCAATTTTAAGAACCAACCGGCGGGCCAGGGCAAGTTGACGGCTGTAACGGCGGGTGGCTTTGTTTCTGGTTTCTCGGCTTGCGGTCGCTACGGGCTTGACGGTTTTAGAGGTCTGTATGGCTGCGTCATCAACCCCAGCCGTAGCCTTTTGGGTGTTCTTCTTTTTTATAGCGCGCTTGTTTGTGGTATTCTGGTTTATGGTGCCCATGCCGTCACCTTAAGATTTTCTTCGAGACTCTTTTTCTGCTGCCGCGCCATCATTGTGGCAGCCGCGATCACCTCTGTGAGACCAGAACCGGAAACCCCGGACAACAGATGAACCATCCCACATCGTTGGGCCAGAAGAGCCCGGCGATCTTCTATGGCTAGGGGATCAACGGCATCAATTTTATTCAAAGCAACAATCTGTGGTTTATCCAGCAAGGAAGCTCCATAACTGGCCAACTCATTTTGTACGGTATCATATGCCTGTTCAATATCATCACGAGTACCATCAATCAGATGCAACAAAACCGCACAACGCTCGACATGGCCCAAAAAGCGGTGCCCCAAACCAACACCATGACTGGCCCCGGCAATCAAACCGGGTAAATCAGCCATCACCAGCGCGTCTTCATCATGATACACCACCCCTAAATGCGGATGCAGTGTCGTAAATGGGTAGTCGGCAATCTTCGGATGAGCCTGCGATATGGCCGCCAACAGAGTCGACTTACCGGCATTGGGAAGACCAATCAAGCCAATATCAGCAATCAATTTAAGCCGCAACCATAGCCACTGTTCTTCACCTGGTTGGCCGGTCTGCGCATAACGCGGTGCTTGATGAACCGACCCCTTAAAACGGGCATTGCCCCGCCCGCCGATACCGCCTTTGGCCAGCAAGACTCGCTCTCCAGCTTGGGTTAAATCGGCGATTAAATCGCATTCTTGTTCATCAAAGATCTGGGTGCCAATCGGGACTCTCAATACCACCGGCTCTGCGGCCGCACCGGAGCGGTTGGAACCGGCACCACCACCGCCCCGCTTGGCCTTAAAATGCTGACGATACCGGTAATCAATCAATGTATTGAGATTATCGGCAGCCTCAGCAATCACATCACCACCACGCCCGCCATCGCCACCATTGGGGCCGCCGAATTCCACGTATTTCTCACGGCGAAAGCTGACACAACCATTGCCCCCATCACCGGCTTTGACGTAAATTTTGGCGCGATCAAGAAATTTCATACCACTATGCGCATCACTATGCACATCGGATGGCGAACAACCGGGGTCATAGATGCGCGCGTCTTAAAAGCCGCCACTTGGTAGCGACTGACTGAAAGCCGCCACTTGGTAGCGGCCAAAACCAAAAGCCGCCGCCAGGACGGGGAATTCAGTCAGCCAAGGGCTGCACCGCCACCAAAACCCGTCCTCCAGACTTACGCGGGAAGGTAACATGTCCTTCTTTGAGAGCAAAGAGGGTATGATCACGCCCCATACCGACATTGTCCCCGGGGTGGAATCGACACCCACGCTGACGGACCAAAATATTTCCCGGAACCACCCGCTCACCGCCAAATTTTTTGACCCCAAGGCGGCGACCGATGGTATCGCGGCCATTTTGTGAACTGCCACCCGATTTCTTATGCGCCATGCCGGATCACTCCTTCTTGAAGCTTGCTTAAGGCCTAATTTCCTTAAAACTCAAATTTTCTTAAGATTGGGTTTTTTGAGCCGCCTTACCCGAAGTTTGCTTTTTTACTGTCGCCGTTTTTTCAGCATCATCACCTGGCTGAACAGAGGGTGATGATTGTTGGACTGCTTTTTTGGCAGCGGTTTTCTTTTTTGTCGGATTTTTTATATCTGTTGTATTCTTGTTGGATTTTGCTTGCGCTGGTTTTTTGGATGATGAGTGTTCCGATGACTCGCTGGCAGTCTTTTTAACAACCGCTTTACCTGCCGCCTTGATATCAACAATCTTCAGCATGGTGAGGCACTGACGATGGCCGTATTTACGGCGATAATTTTTACGCCGCTTCTTCTTAAAGACAATGATCTTGTCACCCCTTGTTTGTTCGGCCACTTCGGCTTTGACCTCCGCCCCGGCAACTATGGGCGAACCCAGGGTTATCGATCCCGCATCACCAAGAGCCAACACATCATTTAATGTGATGGATTGACCGGGATCAGCGGCGATTTTTTCAACCGCGATCACATCATCTTTGGCAACTTTATATTGCTTCCCACCGGTGCGGATAATGGCATACATCAAACAATCCTTAAAAAAACAGTCCCTTAAAAATATGCATAAAAACTCAGGGATAACGACCAAGAAAAGACCCCAATCATTAAGGAGTGATCACCAACCCAACACACCCTTACATTTATTTTACATTTATATGAATCTTATATGAATCTCACATTCATAACAGCGCTGATTTCAGATAATCTTGAAAATTGACGCCAATTATTCTGTCTGTTTATTTCAATTATTCTGTCTGTTTATTTCAATTATTCTGTCTGTTTATTTCAATTATTCTGTCTGTTTATTTCATAAATTTTGTTATTTTATAGATTTTGTTTTATGCCGCATCAACCCCTTGAAGCCAAGGGGACAGGACTATACCGGGAAACGAAAAGACGTCAATGCCTTTACAAAAACATTGATCAAAAAATCATATGAGCATGCCGTAAAAAACATAAAAGAGTGTCTCTCAGATGCATATTGAGCGCAAGTAACGCCCTTAATGTTGAGGAGAATATCAAAAAGGTTTTGCTGAAAATACATCTTTATGAACAGGATTTCCTATGAACAGGATTTTCATTTCAAAAATCGCATCAGCTGAGAATAAAAAAAGAACATGAAACATTATATCAATAAAATTCTTGGGGTATTCGATTGTCAACTTGTTCGAAAATCATCTCTTGAAAAGCAGCTGGAGAATTCGAGAAAATACCAACTTTATGAAGTCAGTCGACAGATCGAAGAAAAATATTGGGCACGCTGTTTTGAGAATATAGACTATGCCACATCGCAGCTGGGGCAAGATTTACTGGTGCTGGGTAAATCGGGCTTCAAACGTGATGGATATTTTGTTGAATTCGGCGCATGTGATGGTGTTCTTTTTTCCAACAGCCATTTATTGGAGAAACGGTTCGGATGGAGTGGTATCTTGGCCGAACCAGATCAGAAATTCCATGCTTGTCTGAAGAAAAATAGGACGGCAAACATTGAAACGAATTGTGTATGGAAAACGACAGGTACGACATTGACTTTCAATGAAACAAAACAGATTGGGTTATCGACTTTGGATCAATTTTCTAACAGCGATAAGCATAAGAAATCACGCAAAAATGGCAGTTTATATGAGGTATTGACCATCTCCCTCAGTGATATGTTGGAAAAATATAACGCTCCACATATGATGGATTATCTATCAATTGACACCGAAGGAAGCGAATTGGATATCCTGCAATCTCTGAACTTCCAAAGATATCGATTCAAAATCATCACTTGTGAGCATAACAACACATCGAACCGAGAAAAAATTTATGCATTGCTGACCAAACAAGGCTACACAAGAATATTAACTTCTCATTCGCAGTTTGATGACTGGTATGTTTTACCCGATTGATGAATCCATGGCGGTATCATAAAAAAGGTGGTATCGTCTAAAAAAGCCGACAAATGAAACATCCCGACAATCAGGCAGAGACTGGTCATACGCCAATAATCCGGTTTCCACTGCTGAGGTCAATTCCCTTCATAAAAACGGCTTGAGCGGTCTTGTCGCCCAGAAGCAATCAAAGTTCTGCACTATACGCAGACCCCTAACAGTATCAACGCCTTTTGCGGTGCTCAAACGCCATCGCACCTAGAAACATATGCGTATGAAACATATGCGTATTATGCGGGAAAATATTTTGCGCAGATCCTTCTAAAAACCACCAAATTCACCTGGTCTCATGGGGACCCTCAATCCTCATTGAGCGGCGCAATTTTCTGATGATGAGCTGATAGTCAAAGCAAATAATTTCAAGCTGATGGCGTTTCAAGCGTAAAAATGCGTTGATCGCTCCAGCGGGATTATCAATTTCATTGTCATAATATTCCCAAAAATAATCGTCGAATATGAGCAGACCTCCGACTTTAAGGATTTCAAATGATTGAACAGCATCCACCATAATATCATCACAGTGATGGGAACCATCAACATAGATCAAATCGAACCCATCAGAGGTAATTTGATCATTAAAATAGGAACGAGAGGTCCCTTTATATTTTTTGGTTCTATCGGAAAACTGTTTCAGATTCAGATCAAAACACATCTCTATGCCGCCAAGTATTTGCGGCGTCGAGGCATTAAATGATTTATGTTCATCACCACCCTCCCATGTATCGACGCATGTGATCTGTGCATGAGGAAAAACATCAAGAACAAAAAAAGCTGATAAGCCTTGCCAGCTCCCAATCTCTAAACATTTTAATGCTTGATCAGAGTCGAGTTGAGCCTCTTGAAATGCTCTCAACCAAGTCGGGATATTTTCTGTAAACCAATCATTATCAATCTTTAGGTTTTTTGATTTTTCTCTAAAATCTTTTTGCAGTTTCTTAAATTCACCTCTTTTATGCGACAAACGATGACGATAATGGAGACAAAAATACGTAGTGATCGCCCAAATTGGCGCGTTCGTTCTGATAAGAAAACGAAGTTTCCGTAACGGGTTTCTGGACATCGTGTTATCGCTTTATTTGTTCTTTCTTGCTTCAGGCTCATCCATTTTTGAGTCCATTGAGTGTCAATTCAAACCCCTGGCAAGAGTTGTTTTTCAGAGAAAAATCACTCCCACTCAATGGTGCCGGGGGGTTTGGAGGTCACATCATACACCACCCGATTGATCCCACTCACCTCATTGATGATTCGGGTGGCGGTATGGGTGAGAAATTCATGGGAGAAAGGATAACTTTCGGCGGTCATACCATCGGTTGCTCGCACCGCCCGTAACCCACAGACATAATCATAAGAGCGCGCATCCCCCATCACACCGACCGTCTTGACCGGCAAAAGCACGGCAAAAGCCTGCCATATCTGATCATACAACCCGGCCCGGCGAATTTCATCCAGATAAATCGCATCGGCTTGGCGTAAAATAGCCAGTTTTTCCTGTGTCACCACGCCGGGGATACGAATGGCCAATCCCGGGCCTGGGAAAGGATGGCGGCCCAGCATGTCCGCAGGGAGACCCAATTCCCGACCCAGAATACGCACCTCATCCTTGAATAAATCCCGCAAGGGTTCAACCAAAGTCATTTGCATGTGTTCGGGCAACCCCCCCACATTATGATGCGATTTAATGGTCGCTGAAGGACCCCCAGCAACCGAAACCGATTCAATGACATCTGGATATAAGGTGCCTTGAGCCAGGAAATCCGCCCCACCGATGGCGGTTGCCTCTTGCTCAAACAGCTCAACGAAAAGACCCCCAATAATCTTGCGCTTGCGCTCCGGGTCGGTGACATCTTTGAGGCCGGAGAGAAACACCGCCCCGGCCTCCCTATGGATCAGACGAATCTTGAAATGATCACCAAACAAAGCGACCACATCTTTGGCCTCACCCTGGCGCAACAAGCCGGTATCGACAAATACACAGGTCAGTTGTTGACCAATCGCTTGATGGATCAGGACGGCGGCAACCGAGGAATCAACCCCCCCTGAGAGACCGCAAATGACCCGACCATCCCCGACCTTGGACCGGATATCTTCAACGGCCCGGGCGCGAAACGCTTGCATCGACCAATCACCCCGACAGCCAGCAATATCACGGACAAAATGATTCAGCACAGCCGCTCCATCCGGAGTATGAATCACTTCGGGATGGAATTGCACACCGTAAAAATGCCGGGCCTCATCAGCAATAATCGCATAAGGTGCACCCTGGCTGGCCGCAACCGCTTTGAATCCTTCCGGCAAGCGGGTAATCCGGTCGCCATGGCTCATCCATACTTGCGGTGTATCCCCCGGTTTCCAGACCGAATCAAACAGACGGCATGGTGCTTGAATCTCCAGAACCGCCCGCCCGAATTCACGCGACCGGTTGGATTCAACAACACCACCCAACTGCGCACAAAGCGCTTGTTGGCCGTAGCAAATCCCTAAAACCGGCACCCCGAGGGTGAAAACCGCCGTCGGCACCCGGGGCGCTTCATGAAAACCGAACGACGCCGGGCCGCCTGAGAGGATGACGGCCTTGGCCGCATAATCCTTGATTGCTTGATCATCCAAGGCGTTAAAGGGGTGAATCTCACAATAAACCCCGCTTTCACGCACACGGCGGGCAATCAGCTGGGTCACCTGCGACCCGAAATCAAGGATCAAGACAGATTCGGTCATTGTGGTCGCACGGGCCGGAGCCAAACCACCCGATCATCGCCATCAAACAAATGGGAGGGCATCATATCATCAACACAAAGGGAAGGGGCCGCACCCCAAGAAGCCGATAAACTGGCCCTAAACCGGACACAGGTCAATCAATTCCGGAACAATGATCCAATGATCAAGCCGAAGACCGAGGCTGATAAACAAGCTATGGTTGCTGAGGCAATGGCTACGGATGAACCCTTGTCCCGCGCCCCCCGGTTGCTGACAGAGATAAGGATTGATCCAGTTCGAGATGACAGCGAGTCATCATGGCTTCACCGCTCAGCCCTTCATAAACCGCCTCAGAAACCAGATAGTAATTCTGCACATCAAAGGCCTCCCCATCAATGAATTCCTGACGGGTATAGGAGCCAAATTCACCGAACCGACCTCCGGTATACTGGAAATAATGGACCAGTTCATGGAGCAAGATTGAACGGTCACAGACATTATTTTCCGGGTCGAGGTCATCAGCTATATGAATGTCACCGCCCCAGATATAATAGGCCCGAATCGGGCAATCACCATCACAGTAACGCTCTTGCAATTCAAGGCGTGGCAGGGATTGCACATCGGGCAATCGCTCAAGAGGCGGATAATGGGTATTGAGACTGATCCAAACCGCCAAACTGGCCATCAATTCAGCAAACATCGCCTTTCCCCTTTATCGGCATTTTGGATAGTGGCATTTTTCATTTTAGCATGTGCTCAAGCATATATCTTATTCATTTCACTTAAATATTGGTAAAAGGGACCCTTCTGTAAAGGGGTATCCTGCCGCAAAAACCCAAAACCACGCCTCATAATCATCAATGGATAACCAATGAATAAAAACCGGCTGAACAGCTAACGTTCGGGGCGATAATTCGGGGATTCACGGGTAATAGCAACACCATGAACATGGCTTTCACGCAATCCCGCACCGCTGATTCGTCTAAAGGTTGCCCGGGTATGAAAGTCATGAATGGTTGCTGCACCGACATAACCCATCGCCGCCCGTAATCCGCCAACCAGTTGATACAAAACCGCTTGCGCGGCCCCCTTATGAGGGACACGCCCCTCAACACCTTCGGGAACCAGCTTCAGGCTATCACGAATTTCATCTTGAAAATAGCGATCTGCTGACCCCCGTGCCATCGCCTCAACTGATCCCATTCCCCGATAAGATTTATAGGCTCGCCCCTGATAGAGAAACGTTTCTCCCGGGCTTTCATCGGTTCCAGCCAGCAGAGAGCCAACCATCGCGCAATCACCACCAGCAGCAATCGCTTTGGCCAGATCACCGGAATATTTGATCCCGCCGTCAGCAATCACCGGGACATCATGTTTGCGACAAATCTCGGCAACCTCCATGATGGCCGCCAACTGTGGGACCCCAACCCCGGCAACGATGCGGGTTGTACAAATTGAACCCGGCCCGATGCCAACTTTGACCGCGTCCGCCCCAGCGGTGATGAGATGCTGAGCCGCTTCCGGGGTGGCAATGTTCCCGGCAATGACTTGGACCTCATTGGCTCGTTTTTTAATCTCTTTAACCGCCTCGGCAACAGCCTGTGAATGGCCGTGGGCCGTATCCACCACCACGATATCGGCTCCGGCTTCAATGACCGCTTCGGACCGCGATAATCCTTCTGCACCGACACCAACCGCCGCGGCCACCCGCAATCTTTCCTGATCATCCTTACACGCATCGGGATGCTGTTGGGCTTTCTCAATATCCTTGACCGTAATCAGGCCAACACAACGATAATCATCGTTGACCACCAGGAGTTTCTCAATCCGATGTTTGTGCAACAACTGCTTGGCATCTTCACGATCAACATCCGCCGTGACGGTGACCAGATTATCCTGGGTCATCAATTCACTCACCGGTTGGCGGGTATTGGAAGCAAAGCGCACATCACGGTTGGTCAAAACCCCGACCAATTTACCGCTGCTGCGCTCAACAACTGGAATACCAGAGATCTGGTAATTATCCATAATCGCCAAGGCCTCAGCCAAGCTTTGATCCGGATGGATGGTAATTGGATCAACCACAATCCCGGACTCAAATTTCTTGACCATACGTAAGGCGGCCGCCTGGTCATCAATATCCATATTCTTATGAATAACCCCAATCCCACCGACCTGGGCCATGACAATGGCCATAGCGCTTTCGGTCACCGTATCCATCGCCGCCGAAATAATCGGAATGGCAAGACGAATATCCCGGGTGAGACGGGTCGATACATCGGTTTGCCCAGGCACAATCGAGGAAGCCGCTGGGACCAGCAAAACATCATCAAAAGTCAGCGCTTCCTTGATCTTCATATCACCTCCATAGCAAAAGACATATCATAAAGAATTGTTTAAAAATGCCAAGTATAGAGATGGTTATTCTCTTATATTGCGCCCCCGAAATCCGCGCGCGATGACATAGGTTTCCGGTGACTCCTTGCGGCTGGCAGGTGGTTTGAAATGCCGCACCGAAGAAAAATCAGTCTTGAGCATCTGGAGCAGAGGGTCCGGGGAACCACCCTGAAACAGCTTCATGACACAACCACCGCCTGATACCAATAATGCGCGCGCGCATTGATAAGCCGACTCAGCCAGCGCAACAATCCGCAGATGGTCGGTTGCCGCATGACCCGTCGTCGCCGGAGAGAGATCGCTCAACACCAGATCAACCCAGCCAGACTCCGATTGATCACATGATGAGTGAGAATCAAAAAAGCGACGCAAAACAGTTGGCGCATCGGAAGTGGTTATATCACAAGCCAAGACCATCGCCCCGGCCAAGGGTTCCATCTGCTCACGGTCAACGGCAATCACCAGGGGTGATGCTTCGGTTGAGTCATACCCAGCCGACTTTACCCGTTCGACCACCACTTGAGTCCAACCGCCTGGGGCCGCCCCCAAATCAACAACCCGCATACCGGGGGCCAAGAGACTGAAATGATCATCAATTTCAATCAACTTAAATGCCGCCCGAGTCCGGTAGCCGCGCTTTCTGGCCGCAACAACATAAGGATCATTCAACTGACGTTGCAACCAACGGGTCGAAGAGGGTTTACGGCCACGTGCCGTCTTGACCCGCGTCTTGGCCGCAGCAAAGCGGCGGGAGCGGCGACTCATCGCATTATAACCCTTCGATTTTGGCACGCATAGTCCCGGTTATCCAGTCCCGGTTATCCAGCCCCGGCCAGTCAATCCATCACCAGCATATATAATCATCATATGTATTGTTCGGGTGATTATTTATCTCTCAATATATTTACGGAATCAATCAATGCCCAGACCCTCAATACGCCGACCCTTGCAAATAAGCCGCCGCAGTCACAAATGAATGTATAGAATCATCCGGTCAGGTGAGTCCGGTCGGTGTTCAGCCTCTATCAGGGTCGATTGACCAGCATATTTTATGCTAGGAAATTACCGCAAGGAGTCACTTTCTGTTTGGGGGATAGTTTAGCGGCAGAACTCTCGGCTCTGACCCGAGCAGCCCTGGTTCGAATCCAGGTCCCCCAGCCATTGTTTAAAAATTCCTGCACCACTCCCCATATTCATGAATCATTCACTGGGTTTCGATGAGGAGGTCTTGGTGAGAAACACCTGCCTGCTCTCAAGAAGAGACTCGTTTTGAGGAGAATCTCTCATAAAACTTGTCTATGTAAATAGAATTATTTGTATGGACAATCTAGACATTCGGGTGCTGATCATGAAAAAATTGCTATCCCCACTGCTTCTGGAAATATGGCTGGTCATTTATTCTTACCAGAAAATAAGCCGACTCCATTCCGCGCGGTTGTTGTAACCGGCGCCTGGACAACCGTAAAGGAACAGATGCCCGATACCTATGCAGCCAGGCTTGCACAACGCGGCTTGGCGGCCTTGACTTTTGATTTTCGCGGTTGGGGGGAGTCGGTGGCGCCGGAAGATGAGCAACAGCGCTATCTTGAAGATCCTTATCGTAAAATTGCTGATACTCAAGCGGCCTTTGATGCGATTAAAGAGATGCCGGAACTGGATGAAAATCGTGTCGGGGGCTTGGGTATTTGTGCATCCGCGGGCTATATGTCCCAGGCCGTCTCAAAGAACGACAATGTAAAATTTCTGGCCCTGGTCGCCCCATGGTTGCATGATTCTGAAATCATCGCCGAGGCCTTTGGTGGCCAGGAAACCATCAACCAACTGATCGAAGCCAGCCGCGCGGCCCAACAGGCTGATCATGCTGTGATCATCGAAGCGGCCAGCACCAGCAATGACCATGCGCTGATGTATCAACAGCCCTATTATACTGAGCCTGATCGCGGCCTGATCCTTCAATATGACAACCGGTTCAATGTCGCATCATGGGAAAACTGGCTGACATTTGACTCGGTGGCCACCGCAAAACAAATTGATAAACCGGTCTTTAATTGTGCATTCCGAAAAGGCCGCCATCCCGGCTGGCGCCCGGCGGTATCTAAAAATCCTCGGGCATAAAAGCGATTCTTTATGGCTCAATGAAGCCGAACAATTCGATTTTTATGATATGGACCCTTATGTGTCGCAGGCCGTGGAGGCGGTCTCCAAGCATTTTGATCATCATTTATGATGAGGGGAAAATCGCTATTGATCGCATCATCATTCAATACCCGTTTAATGTCTATATTTCTCGCTCTCACGCCTGCAACGACATATCAATAAACTTGCAGAAAAGGCTTTTTCCGATATTGGGTTGGCGCCCAGCCATGCCTTTCTATTGATATCCCCGCACGAAAATGGGAAATGCAGGGCCAGCGATTTATCCGAATTGTTGGGGTTGACCCCATCAACCATGACCCGCTTTATTGATAAATTGGAACGGCAAGGCTTGTGCAAGCGCATAACAGAAAGGCGTATGTCCGGCGTCTCCATCGCCAAGAAAGGTCATGCACTCATCCCTGATATTCAAGCGGGATGAGAAACGCTCTTTCACGCCTACAATGATGCCTACGGCAAAAAAAGGGCAGAGGAATTGAATGATATGGTTGTCACTTTCAGCAGATTTTTTTAGAGAGCGCTCTTGATTTTTCAAACCCATAAGCAATGTTTTGAGCAATCAAACGCGTCAGGACCAAAACACCAATCAGCACACAGATACACCCAATATCCAGCCCTCGAATGGGGCTACATGGCGCGCAGCCTCGGTTAGATTCGGTGCCAGAAAGGCGGCCAGACGGCCATCTCTATCGGCTTGGGACAACCAAACGGTCACGCAATAAGCGTCATGCTGGTCTGATGTCCGGTCTTCACGGGTAAAACAATGGGACCAGAGGGCCGGATAAACCTCGGCAATCGCCGCAACGCCCTGAGGAATGTCCCAACCATCAAAGGGCCAGAAATGCACCCGCTTGCCCAATTCTCGGCGCATGAAACGCAACCAGGGAATCCCGGCATGAGTCGAAGAGGCAACTTGGCCCGGTACATCAAAATGAAAGACCGATTTGGCCCCACTAGACCGTTGTTCGGTCAGACGCCGCCAGCCCGTCTCGCCGGAGCGTTTGGCCGCATGAGCGGCATCAGGGTCTGAACCTTTACGCAAGCGATGAACGGAAAGATCATCCCGGTCGGTGGGCCAGTGATATTGGAAGTCGTCCAGAAAGGTTGGCCAATCGGGTTTTAGGCGGTATTTTTCAAAATACTGTTGTGGAAATGAAAAGCCGTGATCAATCCCGACCAGTGTCGGCTCATCTTGGGCCAACTGGTCCACCAGCCAATGGGCAAGCCCCTTACGGGTCCAATCTGTGGGTTGATCTGACGATGGCTTCACCTCGGTGGGATGATCATCACCGGCGGCCCGATAAACCCGCAGACCCCCGAGACCGTCAACCGGTGTTTTGGCCCCGGAATAATCAATACCGATATATCTCTTGAATAATCGGCCCATTTCCGGTCTTTCTACAATATGAAATTTGAGGATATAACATTGCGCCAACAAAGTCTCTCATTGGATTGACAATTATAGGCAACCCCATGCTTGACGCTGGTCCCTGAGATGGTCAAATATCTGGCGACCTTTTTTTAAGGAAATTTTTCTAAAATCGCCGTTCTAGAGAAAGAGACTTTATATGTTTTTGTCACAATTTTTTGCCCCCTTCACCTGCTGGACCCGTATTCCTGGTATCGCTGTTCTCGGAATCGCTGTTCTGGCTGCCTTACTGTTTTCGAGCCTTTTTTCTCCGGCCTTGGCCGCTATTCTCAAGGATGATCTTGATCATTATGTTTTCGTTCCCAACCGGCTATCAGATGATGTGGCCATCATTGATACGAGGATTGATCGCGTTGTGGAGAAGGTGGCTGTGGGTGCCATGCCGCACCAGGTTGCGGTCTCGGCTGAGTACAATAAATTGATCACCAGCAATATGGCCGATAACACCCTTTCGGTGATTGATTTGGCAACACTCCAACCGATGGCCCGTATTCCTCTCGGCCATGAGCCGGAACATATGGAACTCAGCCCCGGCGGTGATCTGCTGGCGGTTGGCAATATCGGTGAGGGGACGGTTTCACTGGTTTCTCTGGATGAAGATCGGGAGCTGGATCGCATCACCGGCCTGTTTGAACCCCATAACATGACATTCAGCCCCGATGGTTCCTTGATCTATGTCGGCAATTTGGGGGCCAATTTTGTCAGTGTTATTGATGTGAAAAAAGCCGCAGTGATCAGCGAAATCATCATCGGGGATAGCCAGGCTTTGGCCGCCCAGCATGATCATTCGGAAAGCCAAGGAATCATCAATATCACCCCCACCTCTGATGGTCGGATTGGTTTTGCCGCCTTCGGGGATGGTGATAGAATGGCGGTTCTGAACCTAGAAACTCAGGAAAAAGTTGCGACCCTGTCTTTGGGTGATACGCCCTGGCGGGCCTATTCCACCGCTGACGGTCGCTATATGCTGGTCCCCAACAACGGCGATCGGACGGTCTCAATTTTCTCAACCCAAGCCCCGTTTGAAGAAATCGCCCGCCTTGAAGGAACCCAAGGCATGACCGGAGTCAATACCGGCTGGTTTGAGAGTATGGCTTTTGTCATCGGTCGGGGCAGTGATGAAATTGTCATGATTGATCTGGCCGCCATGCGCCGGATCGGCAGCATATCTATACCCGGCGGGTCTCCAGAAACCGGTGTGACCACAGCCGATGGTCGTAAATTATATGTTGCTCTGAGCGGAACCAATGAAGTCGCGGTCATTGATACCCGCACTGGATCTATTATCACCCGCATCCAAGATGTGGGAACCGACCCTTGGGGAGCCCATCGGGTTGGAGCCTTGAACTACTGTCACTAACCTCTGATTCTGCATGGGATTTCACTATGTGTGGTCATGGCCAAGCTAGAATAATCCCCATTGGTGGCTTTTTGTGGCTGTGCTTTTTAAGATGCGTCTTGATCGTAAAGGGTCTTTTCATGATCACCCTGCTGGCAGCAGATCCGGCCAAGGCTGACGACCGTCATGATTCTGGTGTCGAGCGGGTGTTTAGAATGGTGCAAAAATCCTGCGATACGGAGCTCCCACCGCTTTCTGTGATCCAGCAGCAATGCGCACAAGACACTCTATGCGCGGCCAGAATATTGGCTGGGATCATCGGTCCGGCAGCCCGGTTGGAACCGGTTCAGCACCCTTCCACAGATACCATAAGATGGGTCAAATCAGCGCCGTCAATCACCGAATACCGGTTGAGTGACGGCGATGTTTTGACCATCAATTTAAGCCATTTTGGTCGGCGGGCCGTTGATGAGATCAAACAAATCATATTGACAAAACCACATGCATTACCATCCTCTTTACGGCGTCTTTCGATTGATCTGCGCGAGAATAGTGGTGGTCATTTTAAGCACATGCTCCAGGTGGCCTCTCTGTTTACTGGGCCTGTCCGGGGAGCGGTCAATCTGGTTAGACCGCACCAAGTCACCAAAGTGGATATTCCGGCCAATACCTCTCAGAGACCTTATATCCCTCTCTATATCCCGCTGGATATTTTGGTCGGTCCAAAAACAGCCAGCAGTGCTGAGGTTTTGGCCGCCCTGCTCAAACAGCATGCCGGAGCGCGCCTCATGGGTGATCAAACTTACGGCAAAAATCACTTATCGCGGGTGATTCCGATCCATCATGATCTGCGCCTCCTGGTCCCGGATGCGCGTATCGAAATACCCGGAATAAGCTTGGTCGGCGGCTTGATTCCGGACGTTCCCCTGGAAAGAGGTGACTGATTGCCTCTTCTGATAACCGCATCTTTTCAGATTTTTCATGAATGATTTTCTATGAATATTATGTGTGAATATTTTAAATATTCATTGGTTTCTTTGCATTATGATCAATCAAAAGGCCATCACGAAAAAACATCAAAGCAAAGAGATCATCCTCAACAATACGTAATTCTTAAACGATCCGTGTTCTCAAATAGGGGAAACTGAAAATTATGACCCATTTTCTGGCTTCTGAAGCCAATCCGGACGGCTATACTCTTGAAGAAATTTTACGGACCATCCGTAAAGATATTGTGGCCCGGACCCAGAAAATTGCTGGCGACAAACGACCCGAAGCCGAACGCGTTCTCAGCAATAATATTCGGATCCTCAATATGATCACCGAAGCCATCGCGATTGCCGAAGATTCGACCAAAACGCTCAATAAGGCCTTCGGTCCCCGTGCCAACCCTGAAGGCGGAAAACCCAGAATCGGCAACCCCTGACCGCGCTTGAAATCGGTCAATTCTTTAAACCAACTGAAAAAATGTCTGAGTGCTGCGGCCGCTTAAAGATGAACAACACCGACCAGAGCTCGAAAAAAATTCCAAGTCGATTGATGGTCGTTCAAGCCCAATATATATTAACTGATGCATGGGTATTTTTATGCCTTTAATTTTGTATGCCTTTAATCTATGTCTAAAGGCTGATTGATTGAAAATACCCTGGTACTGGTTTTTGAGAAAAAATCTCAAACAAATACCGAAAAGATATCACAGATGAAAACGGTCATCGCATCAAAATGATCACCGGTAAAAATAACGTGTAAAAATAACGTAATGAGAAAAATCATCACTGAAAATACTGTTGTTTTTCTGTAATTTTGACGTTGCTGTTTGTAGATTGGGAATTTGTCTGATTATCATGACTAAAAACGCCGACACGGTTCCTGAACATATCGCCTTTGACCACAAATTTTTTCAATCAGCTGATGGTGGCTGTTTCCGTATGTCTGAGCAAGGAGACTCACCGGTTTTTGCCTTCCAGATCACCGGAGAAAATCAACAAATTGTCCTCAGTTTTAATGGCATCAAGCGGGAGTTTGGTCTCAAAGATTCCGCTGATGGCCGTATGCTTGATTTTATTGAAGAGGCCCTCAAATTCGTCAAAATCATGCGGATTGGTGATAAATTACCGGCGGAATTGAGCACACGTGAAGCCTCCTGGGAAACCCAGCCACATCATGTCATGATTGCCCGTAATCGCCTGACGGTGCAGCTGATTACCTGGATCAGCGGTGAAGAAAAAATCATCAATGATCTGGAAAAATTGCGCAAGATAATCGACGACCCCAAAATTCAAAATAAGATCAATCAAGCCCTTGATGAAGCGGCCGCCCGCCTGGGTGGTGAGAACCAAAATCGTGAACGGGTTCTGGAGCTGGTGGAAAGTTTGGCCGATGAATTGGCGCATATTGAGGCCCTGCGCCAAGAGTTCGAAAAAATCGTCAAGATGCGCCAAAAAGCAGAGGGTCTGCTGAAATGCTACACCAATGAATTGAGCATATCAGAACAGATCAGCCCGGTTATACGCCTGCTCAGCACAGCGATAAAAGAATATAAAAAAGTTTTCGATGAACTGGATGCCAATATCGGTGAAATTGTCTCGGTTATGCGCAATATTGAGCGTCATACCGACTATATCCGCTATACCCGTGATTATCTTTATTGCCGTTTGACCGCCTGGGAAACCATGCTTTCCCGTTGGGAACCGGTCCAAGCACAGCGACACCGTGATAATGAAAACCTCCTACGCGATACATACAGCTTTCTGGCACCGCGCTTTATGCCGGAAGATGAATGGATTTTACTGTCTAAAATTCATGAAAATAGGGCCAATAATATCAAAACGGAAATGCGTTGGTCCTTGAATACCGGTGCATAAAACCAAGATTGTATGTGGTAAGAATTCCGATGATCGTTGTGAAAGATAACCCACAGCCACATGATGGCTTGGAACAAACGCTCTTGCTATTGGTATTTTTTGTATCCGACAATTATGAAGGCAAAAAGCCATCTCAGCATTGATCATGTTTATTGATGCGGGCGCTGTACAATGACCATCAATTTCTGATCGCGACCAGAATATCGGCTGGCATTCTTGAGACATGGGCACTCTTTTGACATTATTTTGTACCATCATTGCCATTTTTATGGTTGAAGCAAAGCCAGAATAAAGTTTGTGATGCCTTCATTGTCGCCGCCAATTATTGCTCTCAGCATTGCTGTTTTGGCTGGTTTATGGATTGCTTCCGGCTTAATCGGCGATGCTGATGGGACATTACCCAATCAAGAAACCGCCATCCAACCCCCACGGGTGCAGGTGAAAACCCAGACCGCTGAACCTTTTCAGCGTTCGATTATTTTAACCGGACGCACAGAAGCATCGCGGCGGGTGGAATTGCGCAGCCAGTTGGAAGCGCAAGTCGATGCGATTCATTCTGAAAAAGGGGCTCTTCTGCCCAGAGATGCTCCGATTATCTCTTTGGATATTGAGGATCGGGCGGCGCAAGTTGCCAAATCTCAGGCCCTGCTTGGTCAGCGTCGGCTGGAATATGAAGCAGCCCGCAAACTGGCCGATAAAGGTCACCGGGCCGAAAACACATTGGCGGCTGCCCAGGCCGATTATGCATTGGCTCAAGCCGAATTGGCGCGGCATCAAGCGGATCTCTCTTTTACCACAATCAAAGCACCATTTGATGGTATTCTTGATGATCGGCGGGTTGAATTGGGCGACTATCTGCGTAACGGTGATATCATTGGCGTGATCATTGATCTTGACCCCATCGTGATCGTTGCGGAAGTCCCAGAAAATGAAATTCGCTCTTTGCGAATCGGTATGATGGCCACAGCCACATTGACAACCGGGGAGCATCTACAAGGTGTTATCAGCTATATTTCTAGTATCGCTCACCCAACGACCCGGACGTTTCGCATTGAAATAGAAGCCCCCAACCCGGATAATCGGATTGCTGAAGGAGTCACCGCCAAGATTCATATTCCATCTGATTATATAACCGCCCATCATATATCACCGGCCATTCTTACCTTGGACGATTCAGGGATTATCGGTGTAAAAACGGTCGGGAATGATCATAAGGTGCAATTTTATCCGGTTACAATTGTCGGTTCGGCGGAAAATGGTATGTGGTTGACCGGTCTTCCCCGGACATCGCGTCTGATCACGATTGGTCAAGAATTTGTCATCAATGGACAAACCGTCACACCGGTCGAGGAGAAGGCCACCGGAAAAGAGGGGTAGATGTGTCTGGCCTCATCAATGCGGCGATGAATCGGTCGCGAACGGTTATCCTGATTTTGATTTTTCTGTTGATCAGCGGGGCATCGGTCTATCAGACCATCCCCAAAGAAGCAGAGCCGGATATTGATATTCCAACCATTTATGTTTCCATCCATCATGAGGGCATCTCGCCCAAAGATGCCGAACGCATGCTTGTACGGCCGATGGAACAGGAGCTGAAAACCATCGCCGGGGTTGATGAAATACGGTCCAATGCTTATCAGAGCGGTGCGTCGATTATCCTTGAATTTGATGCTGGTTTTGATCCTGAAACCGCTCTGGCCGATGTCAGAGCCAAGGTGGATAGTGCCAAAAATGAATTGCCCGCTGATGCCGATGAACCACGGGTCCGAGAAATCAATCTCAGCCTCTTCCCGATCCTGGTGGTAACCATATCCGGGCCGGTACCTGAGCGCAGCTTGATCAAGCTGGCCCGCCGTTTGAAAGATCGGATCGAGAATATCTCCAGCGTTCTGAAAGCAGAAATTGCCGGTGATCGTGAGGAACAAGTTGAAATTATTATTGATCCCTCAGCGGTCGAAAGCTTTGGCTTGGCCAATTCCCAAGTCATACAAGCCATTCGCGCCAGCAATACATTGGTGGCGGCCGGTGCGATGGATTCTGGTCTTGGCCGTTTCACAATCAAGGTTCCCAGTCTTTTCGAGTCTCTGCCCGATATTCTCTCTCTACCCATCAGCTCTATGGGTGATGCTGTGGTCACACTCGGTGATGTCGCAACAATCCGCAAAGGCTTCAAAGATGCCCAAGGGTTTGCCCGAATCGGCGGACAACCAGCCATCGCGATTGAGGTCTCCAAACGCACCGGCAGCAATATCATCGAAACCATTGATCAGGTGCGATTGGCGGTCAAAGAAGAGCAATCAGGCTGGCCGCCGATGATCGAAGTGGCCTATACCCAGGATAAATCCCTTGATATCAAGCGGATGCTTAATGATCTACAAAACAGTGTCCTGTTGGCGGTTGTGCTGGTGGTGGTTTTGATTGTGGCGATTTTAGGGATACGTTCGGCGTTTCTGGTGAGTCTTGCAATTCCTGGCTCTTTCTTGACCGGTATTTTGGTTTTAGAGGTCATGGGGCTGACCATCAATATTGTGGTTTTGTTCAGCCTGATTTTAGCCGTGGGCATCTTGATTGATGGGGCCATCGTTGTCGCTGAGTATGCTGATCGCAAAATGATGGAAGGAAAAGATCGCACAACCGCTTATCGCGAAGCCTCAAAAAAGATGGGCTGGCCGATTATCGCCTCAACCCTCACCACGCTGGCCGCCTTTTTGCCTTTGTTGTTTTGGCCCGGAACGGTTGGCGAATTTATGCGTTACCTGCCGCTGACTTTGATGGCCACCTTGAGTGCTTCGCTGGCGATGGCGTTGCTCTTCATTCCGGTTATTGGCGCCTGGATTGGCAAGCCTGGCTTGAATAATAAGGCCGAGACCGCTCAGATTTTGGAAAGCGGTGATCTTGCTCAACTAAGCGGCTTCACCGGCTGGTATGTCACGCTGTTACGTCGTGCCTTGGAGCGCCCGGCATTGGTTTTGGGTGGGGCTGCTCTCTGCTTGGTCGCGGTTCAGATCATCTATGGTGTTGCCGGACAGGGAGTGAATTTTTTTCCTGATGTTGAGCCCGAGCGCGCACTGGTTCAAATCCGGGCCCAGGGGAATTTATCGGCCTATGAGGCCGATACACTCACACGCCAAGTTGAAGAGCACATCCTTACAATGCCGGAAATGCGCACAGTCTATGCCCGGACCAATATCGGCCGCACCCAACAAGAAGAACCCGAGAGTTTGATCGGGGTTATCCAGCTTGAATTGATTGATTGGCGCCGTCGCCGCCCAGCCAGCCTGATTCTGGCCGATGTTGCACAGCGGGTGAAAGATATCCCTGGAATCATCATTGATATCCGTAAAGAAAAAGCCGGACCGCCGGTCGGCAAAGCCATCCAAATTCAGATCTCCTCACGCGCGGTTGAGAAGATCAAAACAACCGCCAAGCGTATTCATGAAAAATTAACCTCAATGCCGGAATTGATCAATCTGGAAGACGGTTTGGACTCACCGGGTATTGAGTGGCAGATTGATATTGACCGTGCGCAAGCGGCGAAATTTAGCGCTGATAACCGGCTCATCGGTGATTCGATTAAGCTGGCTACGCATGGCCTCAAATTCAATGATTATCGACCCGAAGACCATGATGATGAGGTGGATATCGTTGCCCGTTTTCCAAAGTCTTTCCGTAACTTGGACTCATTGGATCGAATCCGTGTGGAAACAACCGCCGGTTCAGTGCCGATTTCTAACTTTGTTGAGCGAGTCGCTCAACCCAAAGTGAGCGCCCTGCGCCGCACCGATGGACGGCGCAGCATCACCATACAAGCTGACGTTGTTGAGGGTGTTTTAGCCGATAATCAGGTTGCCGAAATCAAGTCTTGGTTGGCTGAGCAACCCATACCACCAGAGGTCAACATAAAATTCAAAGGGGAAGATGAGGAGCAAAATGAGGCCAAGGACTTCCTCGGCAAGGCTTTCATAGTCGCCTTGTTTCTGATCATGATCATCCTGGTTACCCAGTTTAACAGTTTTTATAGTGCCTTTTTAATCCTTTCGGCGGTCATCATGTCGACCACCGGGGTTATGATCGGTCTGTTGTTAACTGGTCAACCTTTCGGCATTGTCATGTGTGGCATTGGGATCATCGCTCTGGCCGGTATTGTGGTGAATAATAATATTATCCTGATTGATACTTTTGACCGCCTGAAAGCAACAAGTAATGATTTTCTTGATGCCATCATCCGGACCGGCGCCCAAAGATTGCGGCCAGTTTTGCTCACAACCATAACCAGCACCTTCGGCCTGTTGCCTATGGTGACCCAGGTGAATATCGATTTTTGGACCCGTGAAGTAACAGTGGGTGCCCCATCGGCCCAATGGTGGACACAATTGGCCACCGCCATCGTTTTTGGCTTGCTGTTTTCGACTGTTCTCACTTTGGTGGTCACACCTTGCGCGCTCAAGCTAAGAGAACATTTCAGTTGGCGTAAAATCAAACCACCGAGAACCTAAATTAACCCTCCGGATTGATGGCCGGTCTTAGAGATCAGTCTTGATGGTCAGCAGATGGAAAAACCCGGCTCAAACGATGCTGGGACCAAACCGCTACCGGAATGCTGATAATATAAGAGATAACCAGCAGCATCATCGCTAGCCAAAATTGGGTAACCAACATTACGGCGAAAAGACTCATCACCAAAAAAATCAGCAAGACCATTTTTGGCGGCACTTTAATCCCCTTGAGAGAATATGTCGGCACGCGGGTGATCATCATGATTGCCGCAAACAATGCGGCCGCACCCGAGATGACTGGGAACTCTGAAAGAGCCAGACTAAATTCGATATCAATCATCAAAGGCAAAAGAACCACACCAGCCGCCGCCGGAGAGGATAAACCCATAAAATATGTCCGTGGCCAAGCCGGGATATCTTCCTGGGTCCGGGTATTGAAGCGAGCCAAACGTAAAGAAGCACAAATCACATAAAATGTGACCAAGGCCCAGGCCCATTCGGTCCGCCCGTCCCAAGACCACAGATAAAGAACCAAGACCGGCGCCACCCCAAAGCTGACAAAATCACTCAAAGAGTCAAGCTCAACCCCAAAGCGGCTATCCCCAGACAACAAACGGGCAACCCGGCCATCAAGATTATCCAATAAAGCCGCCAATACAATCGCGGCGGCCGCCCAAGAAAAGTTATCCATCAAAGCAAACCGAATGCTGCTTAATCCAGCGCATAAAGCCAATAATGTAACCATATTGGGCAAAATCCGACTCAAAGACCGGACTTTAAGACCGCGCGCATGGCTGATAGATCGTATCGGTTTCATTGCGAACTCTTGGTTGGGGATTTTTTCCTCGAGATGCGCTTTTTGGCAGAAGGTGCTTTTTTATTCTCGATTTTATTCTTGGCGCGGCTGCCGGTAGCAATACGGCGCGCAGGTGGTGTCATCACAGCCAGAACCGTCTCACCAGCAACCGCCCTTTGGCCGGGTTGGACCTGGATCTGGGCATCTGCTGGCACATAAATATCAACCCGGCTGCCAAAACGAATCATCCCAAAACGCTCACCAGCGCGCACATTTTGCTGATGCTCAAGGTGGCACAAGATACGCCGCGCAATCAAACCGGCAATCTGAGCAAAAATCACCGTACGGCCATTCTTGGTTATCATACGGATAAGCATTCGTTCATTATCTTGGCTCGATTTATCAAGGGATGCGTTCACATAAGCCCCCGGCCGATACACCAATTCCTCAATCCGGCCGTCACAAGGAACCCGATTCACATGAACATCAAAGACATTCATAAACACGCTGATCCGGCGCATAGGACCATCGTGATCATCGATCGGTGAGGGCGTGTCCACCAATGGCAAAATCACCCCATCGGCTGGACTAAGGACCAAGCCCTCCCCCTTTGGTGATACCCGTTCTGGATCACGGAAAAAAGCCGCACACCATAACGTGAGAATGAGGCCGATATAAAAAAATGGCTCAAACCACAATCCCAGAGCAACCGATACCACGGCAAAAATCACCACAAACGGCCAGCCAGCCGCATGGATTGCCGGAATCGCTCTGGGCAGAGAGAAATGATCAGGACGTTTGGTCACAATATGTGGTCAAGATGTGCGATGACAGAGGCCAATGCTGAAAATCATGCCAAAATGATAACAAAAATATTTATCCATTACCCAATCCAAGGATGGCCACCAAGAACATATATCCTTCTATGATAGAGCAGGAATATCACCTGTCTAGAGATAAACAATGCCGATGATGCATTGAATATTGATTATGAAAAATTGGTTTTTGCCAAAAAGCGATCATAAAGTTGACGATAAAAATTGGTTGTCAATACTGGCCATAAAAAGGTTAAAATTATTGCTCTTTAATGTGTTGGGTAATATGCCATGTATTCATTTCGTTATTTTTTTGTTGTATTGCCCTTAGTTGAGTGACCCCATTTCAGTGACCATGTCGAACCTAGAAAGCCCTCAGAAACCTGTTCAGAAACCATCTCTCAACAAGACGGTTGCGATGCTTTCTGAGCTCTTGGAAAGCGAAGGCATCCCAGCCCGTGCTTTATTCAAAGTGAGCGAAGAGAAACTCCTCGAGATTAAGGCAGGCCCTTTACGATTTCATTTCATGGCCATGGGTTTTATTTTCGCGGGCCGGGCCGATCTCCAGACTCATGGTGGCTTTCTCCGCATCACTGGGGATTTGGGGGCAGTGCCTTATTCCGCACAATCACCGGTACTGCGCCGCTGTTTATTCACTGTGATTCGGCAGGAAAGACTCATGCGTCACTGCCGTTTGCAGATTCGGAAAAAAAATCATGTCATTGTTGCCGGTGGCATGCCGTTTAAGGGAACCCAAAGCCAGTCCATCATCACCGCTTTGTTACGCTTGCTGATTGATTGTCGGCCGCATCTTTCTTTATTTCGAGAATATCTCGACTTTCTGCCCGGGCTGGTGAACCAGAAACCAACCAACATACGACCGGAATGAGCGCCGCCGCGATATTTGGGGTTAGGGTTGCCTATTGTCCCCGGATGGGGTTGTGAAAATCTGACCTGGATAAATAAGGTCCGGATGACTGATTTTGGAACGGTTGGCCTCATAAATAACCGTGAAATGGACTCCTTTTCCATAAAGATGTCGGGCAATCCGCCAGAGGCTATTTCCCGGCTGAACCACCCAATTCCCCGGATCATCAGCGACTTGAGCGATTTGTTCCCGAGAAGCCCGATGGAAGGGCAATTCAAGACTACTCATCACGCGGTTTTTTTCATCCAGCCGCTCAATCCGTAGGAGATAATCACCAGCTGTAACAGTGCGATCAGGGGAAAGAGTCCAGCGCGAATCATCGCCAACAGTGACTTGACCCAACATCACCCCATCAAGCTGAAGCCGCAGACGGGACCCGGGAACGGCCCGTCCAGATAAGCGTAAAGCCCCGTCTTCTCCGTAATCAACGGTATCAAGAGCCAGATCAACCGCCGCCGATTGCCCTGAAGGGAGTTGAATCAACTGGCTGGGGGCATCGCCATCTCGATCCACTTTAACGATCAAAGCTGCCTGGTCGGTTCCCGGTTTTCTTTCCGGGAGAACCATCAAAACAACCTCAGACGATTCGATAAAATCATCTGATCCCGGCCCATAGGAACGCAATGTCAATTCCAGCTGGCCGGGAGGGAAGGGACGCTGCGGAATCCAGACCCATTCACCCCGTTTGTCTGCTTCCACCCGACCAATGGAATCCGAACCGTTATAGATATGCACCACCGTACCCGGAGGCGCACGACCAGCCAAAACCGCCGCCCCATCTGGAGCCACACGTACCACATCAAAACGTGGCTGCATAGCAATCGAATATTGAGGAGGCGAATCTTGAGAAGGCTCAGAAGCCGCCGATTCAACGGAATCAGCTGAGGGTTCTTGGATCGCCGCATCGGCAGCGGTTCCAGAATGGTCCCGCCCCGTTTCCTGATCTTTTTGGTCGGTATTGTTCTGACTGACGCTTTCCTGGTCGCCATCTTCGGGGTCACTGCCGAGCATCCACACAGCCAGGCCAACCACAAACAGAAGTGAAACAATCCCTATCCCAATGTTACGGGTCATACCGCCACCTTTTTGATACTTTTTGTCCTGATGCTTTTTGTCCTGATGCTTTTTGTCCTGATACTTTTCGTCCTGATACTTTTCGTCCTGATACTTTTCGTCCCGATATTTTGTATCCTGACGTTTTTCGCATTTTAGCTTAAAAGAAATCTCATAATGATGCGATATAAATTATGCGGTATCGTGACCCATCAACCAAATATGTACAAGCCAAAAGAACCTCATCAGAACCACCTTACAGATGGTGGCGGTCAAGAATGATTGGTATCATAGGGTTTTCAATTACAGACTTCTTTATCAAACAGCATGGCGGATGATTTGACAATCTGTGTTTTTTGCGGCTCCCAACCCGGGCATAATCAACGCTGGAAAGCCGCCGCCGCCGCGCTGGGTCAGCGCATTGCCCAAGCCGGGTATCACTTGGTTTATGGGGGTGGTAGAACCGGTCTGATGGGGGTGCTGGCTGATGCGGCTTTGGCCCAAGGATCATCGGTTACCGGTATCTTGCCGAAATTTCTCAATCAGCGCGAATGGGCCCATGATGGCATTGACGACATGATCCTCACCGACAGCATGCATGAACGCAAAAAACGCATGTATGAATGCGCTGACGTCTGTATTGGCTTGCCGGGAGGCTTGGGGACCCTTGATGAATTGATTGAAATCATCACCTGGAAATCCCTCGGGCGTCATAACAAACCGATCATTCTTGCCAATATTGATCAGTTTTGGCAGCCTTTGACCGCCCTTCTTGACCATTTTCAGCGGGCTGAATTTCTTTATCAGCATCCCGGTCAGCTGGTCCATATCAGCGCTGATATTGACGCGGTTGTGACGGATATTGAGCATCTTTGTCCATCTCCCGCCAACAAAAAACCTTTGGAATAAACGAACCCATGACCCGGACTTCAATCCATAAAATCAGCGTGAAAAACCCGATTGTCGAGATTGATGGCGATGAGATGACTCGGGTCATGTGGCGGTTGATCAAGGAAAAATTCATCCATCCCTATCTCGATCTTGATCTGATTTATTATGATCTGGGGATTGAAAATCGGGATGCCACCGATGATCATGTCACGATTGACGCCGCCAAAGCCATTGCCACCCATGGGGTTGGAGTCAAATGTGCGACCATCACTCCGGATGAACAACGGGTTGAGGAGTTTAATCTCAAAAAAATGTGGCGGTCCCCCAACGGGACCATTCGCAATATTCTCGGTGGGACGGTTTTTCGTGAACCGATTGTTTGCCGCAATGTCCCGCGGATGGTTCCGGGCTGGACTCAACCGATTGTCATCGGCCGCCATGCTTTCGGGGATCAATACAAAGCCACCGACTTCGTTGTCCCAGGACCCGGCACCCTCACCTTGACCTACACCCCCCAGGATGGCCGACCGCAAACCCATCAGGTGTATGATTTTCCTTCCGGCGGGGTGGCGATGGCCATGTATAACTTGGATGAGTCGATTCGTGGCTTTGCCCGGGCTTGCTTTCTCTATGCCTTGGACCGGGGCTGGCCGCTGTTTCTTTCCACCAAAAACACCATTCTTAAAGCCTATGACGGGCGGTTTAAGGATTTATTTGCCGAAATCTACCAAACCGAATTTGCCGATCATTTCAAAAAAGCGGGCATTTTCTATCAGCATCGCTTGATTGATGACATGGTGGCCTCGGCTCTGAAATGGAATGGCGGTTTCATCTGGGCCTGTAAGAATTATGATGGCGATGTGCAATCGGATTCGCTGGCCCAGGGTTTTGGCTCTTTGGGCTTGATGACGTCGGTTCTGCTCACCCCGGATGGGAAAACAGTGGAAGCCGAAGCCGCGCACGGCACCGTCACCCGTCACTTTCATGATCACCGACAAGGACGCGAAACCTCAACCAACCCGATTGCCTCAATTTTTGCCTGGACCAGGGCCTTGGCTTATCGGGCCCGCTTTGATGCCACCCCAGTGGTTGAACAGTTCGCCCAGACCCTGGAAAAAGCCTGCATATCGACAGTCGAAAACGGCCATATGACCAAAGACCTGGCCCTGCTCATCGGCCCCAATCAGGACTGGATGACCACCCGGCAGTTCCTTGATGCGGTTGATCATGAATTGAAGGCGGCCCTTGATGGACCCCAAAGCGGTTGAGTTCAGTTGAACTCAAGAGCACCCCTTTGACCGCTCAAAAGCGAAACCCATGATGCCATGCGCCGATATGCCGGAAACCGCCCTTTTAGGGGTTGGCGATTCGGCCACCGGACGGTGCTGGATTGGGCGCCGGGAGGATGAGCGGGCCGTTCTGGCCTTATGCCAACGCCATAACATTCCTGAACTTCTGGCCCAGGTCTTGGTTGGGCGCCATATCGGCCTTGATCAAGCGGCTGATTATCTCACCCCGCGCCTGCGCAACAGCCTGCCTGATCCCTTTGGTTTATGCGATATGGAGAGCGCCGCCACCATCATCGCTGATCAGGTTGAAAAGAAAGCCACCATTGGTCTGTTGACCGATTACGATGTCGATGGGGCAACCGCGGCCGGTTTGATGATCCGCTATCTCCAGGCCTTGGGATGCCCGACTCTGTTCCATGTCCCGGACCGGATGACCGAAGGATATGGACCCAACCGGGGGGCTTTGGCTGATCTGGCTGGGCGCGGGGCCGCCCTCATCATCACCCTTGATTGCGGGACCACCGCCCATGATGCCCTGGCATCATCACAAGTGCCGGTGATTGTGATTGATCACCACAAGGCCGAACCGGCACCACCACCAGCCACCGCCTTGGTCAACCCCAACCGGCTTGATGAAGATGGCCGCCTCAGCCATCTGGCCGCGGTTGGGGTCACATTCCTGGTTGTGGTGGCGGTCAATCGCATCTTACGACGGCGGGGTTTTTTCACCGAGGCGGTTCCGCAACCGGATGTGATGAATTGGCTTGATCTGGTTGCCTTGGGAACCGTCTGTGACGCGGTGCCCCTGACCGGCCTCAACCGGACCTTTGTCGCTCAAGGTCTCAAGGTCATGCGGGCCAACCGCAACCCCGGCTTGGCCGCTTTGGCAACCCACGCAGCCATTGAGAACTATGATGCCGCCGCCCTTGGTTTCGGCTTGGGGCCGCGCATCAATGCCGGGGGACGGCTTGGCGATTCCAGCCTTGCTGTGCGTCTGCTCACCACCGATGACCCGGACCAAGCCAATCATTTGGCGGCCGCACTCGACCATCTGAATAGCCAACGCCGCCAGACTCAAGAAACCGTTCTGACCCAAGCCCGCCACCAAGCCGCCACCCAAACCGATCAAGCCGTTCTTATTGTCTCTGGAACCGACTGGCATCCGGGCATTGTTGGCATTGTTGCTGGACGTCTGGCCGAACAATACCATCGCCCTTGTTTCGTCTTTGCCGGGGTTGGTGACACTTTACGCGGCTCTGGCCGTTCGGCCAACCGATTCGATATCGGTGCGGCGGTGATTGCGGCTCGACAATCGGGTCTTGCGCAATCGGCTGGTGGGCATCGTGAGGCCGCCGGGGCAACCATTGATCGCCATCATCTTGAAGATTTTGCCGCCTTCTTGAGGGATCGGGCGGCCCAGCATATAGACAACGCACCGCATATTTTGACTCTTGACGGTGTTTTGGCTCCCCAATCGGTCACCGTGGATCTGGCCACCGCTCTGGAGCGGGCCGCGCCATTCGGGATCGGCAATCCGCGGCCAGTTTTTGCTCTGAACGCTGCCCGGCTGGTTGATGCCCGGCCGGTTGGCCATGGTCATCTACACTGTATTGTGACCGGGCAGGGAACCGCACGTCTCAAGGCGATGGCCTTTCGGGCCATGGATGAGAACAGATTGGGGCCTTTTTTGCTTTCCAGTCTCGGGAAACCGCTCCATATCGCCGGAGTCATCTACAAAAATTTTTGGAATGGCCGCGAAAATGCCGAATTTCATATCAAAGACGCCGCCACAGCCTGACGATCCAGCCATCAATGGCCGACCACCGCCAGCAATGACTCTCAATCCATCATCAGTCCATCACTGGCATGGTGAAATCCGCTCGGTCAAAAACATCCTCACTCCAACGCGCGGTGACCGTCTTGGTTTTGCTGTAGAAACGGAATCCATCGCTGCCATATTGGTTGAGGTCGCCAAACGCCGAAGCCTTCCACCCGCCAAATGTATAATAAGCCACCGGAACCGGGATCGGGACATTGATCCCCACCATACCGGCCTGAACGCGGGTGGTAAAATCCCGGGCTGTATTGCCGTTGCGGGTGAAAATGGCCGCCCCGTTTCCATACTGATGCCCATTAACCAAAGCCAGGGCATTCTCATAGGAACCAGCGCGAACCACCGATAATACCGGCCCAAAAATTTCCTCTTTATAAATCCGCATATCCGGCGTCACATGATCAAACAGACAGCCCCCCATATAAAAGCCATCCTCATAACCTTGCATTCTAAAGTCGCGCCCATCCACCGCCAAAGTGGCTCCCTCGGTCAATCCAAGATCGATATAGCCGCGTATTTTTTCGACATGGTCTCGGGTCACCAGCGGTCCAAAATCGGCGTTTTCATCGGTTGAAGGCCCAATTTTGAGATTTTCGACCCGTGGAACCAGCTTCTCAACCAGTGCCTTAGCCGTCTCCTCACCAACCGGGACAACCACCGAAATCGCCATACAACGTTGACCGGCCGAACCATATCCAGCCCCGATCAACCCATCAACACAATGATCCATATTGGCATCGGGCATAATAATCAGGTGATTTTTGGCCCCACCGAAACATTGCATCCGTTTGCCATTGGCGCATCCGCGTCCATAAATATATTCAGCGACCGCTGTTGAACCGACAAAGCCAACCGCCGCGATATCGGGATGGTCAAGAATGGCATCCACGGTTTCCTTATCGCCATTGACCAGATTGAGAACACCTTCTGGCAGACCCGCTTCATGGAACAGTTCAACAATACGCATTGACGCGCCAGGTGCGCGCTCGGATGGTTTTAAGAGGCAGGCATTGCCACAGGCCAAAGCCGGGGCAATCTTCCACAACGGAATCATCGCCGGAAAGTTGAACGGGGTAATACCCGCCACGACACCCAGCGGCTGACGCATGGCATAAACATCAATCCCCTTGCCAGCCCCTTGGCTGTATTCCCCCTTCATCATATGCGGTGTCGCCAAACAGAACGCGACCACGTCAAGGCCACGTTGAAGATCACCCCGGGCATCGGGTATGGTTTTGCCATTTTCATAGGCAATCAATCGGGATAATTCCTCATCATCACGCTCAGCAAGTTGTAAAAAGCGCATGAATATCTCGGCCCGACGTTGGGGATTGACCGCCGCCCAACCAGGCTGGGCCAAGCGGGCCGTTTCAACCGCCCGATCGACGTCTCCAGAATCAGCAAAAGCGACCTTGGCGGATATTGTCCCATCCATCGGCTGGAAAACATCACCCCGGCGTGCGCCATTGCCAGGAACATGGTGACCGCCGATGAAATGTCCAATTTCCCGCATCTCATCAATCCCTGGATCAAAAGACCTGTCTCTTTGCTACAGGAGTACGGCAATAAAAACAATAAACCAAGTTGGGTACAGGTGTTTTAATATGATTCACGATATCTGTATATACACCCAGCAATCGACACCAATACAGCCAACAGTGCCGCAAATAAGAGGCCGTGGCCAGACGGGTGACCCTTTCGGTCGAACCCAAAGCACCGCTTTTCAGGCAACACATGCCAGGAAAAATGATTCAGAGTTGAGGGGACTTGTCCCCTGCTTTATCTTGTATTATTGAACATTTGATGCAGCAGTAGAGAGCATATGATTTTTACCGAGTCGCAAAAAATGTGAAAATCATAAAAAATGTGAAATAAGACTTCACATGGTTTCGTTTGATCTTATTTTGTTATATGGACATGCGAAAACACCGATGACCCCATCGTCTAGTCAGGTCTAGGACACCAGATTTTCATTCTGGCAACGCGGGTTCGAATCCCGCTGGGGTCACCATGTTTTTGTTTCTATTTTCCCCATGATCGTGGAAATATGGCGGGCGCATTGGGCCTGCCAAACAAGCCAATTTATTCAACACAATCAATGAAAAAATGTCCCGCTGAAAAACTGCTCCATGCGGCCGCAATTTGACGCTAATAATATTAATAAGTTACGATAAAATTGCTCAATAAAGTAAATGTGGGGGTGTTTTTTTGGGGAGAAAAATGATGCCCAATCATGGAAAAGTTGATATTTCTGTTTCTTGCTCTTTTGACCCAGAAGCAAAAGTATGGATTGCGACCAGTAACGATATCAATTTAGCTTTGGAAGATTCCAGCCTTGATCGGCTCTTTGAAAGAATCCCAATCGTTATTGTAGATTTGATAGAAGATGGCGGGCTGAAAGGCTTGACCGAATCTCCGGTCGTGACACTCTCTGCTCATAATGGCCCAATTCCTTTACCAATAAATGGCGGATTACACGCGAGAACTTAAAAGATTGCTCAAAAAAGATGGTTGCTACCGCAAGCGTCAAGGGCGCGGGGATCACGAAATTTAGGTCACCAAAGAGGGGGTGGTCTTTACTGTTGATTCAACAATCAAATCGCGGCATTTAGCAAACACCGTACTGAAACAAGCTGGCCTTAAAAAATCCTTTTGACTGAGGGAGTTGGTCGTTTCCGGAATCATTGACCAAAATACACTTCCCTTTATGCGTCATTGTTCCCGTATGACGCTGTTCATTTTCTCGAAACTCTGCAAGCCCAGCATGGCGAAGACTCGTTCAAACAGATGATTGGTCGGGATCCGCTGGCCCCAAAGCCAAAGATCACGCCTGCCCATATTAAAGGCGGCTGGTCGCGTGTTGACTCAACGAGGATGCAGTCAATGATGGTCGATTGATGGGTACAGTGGGACCGACTTCAGGACCAACCCACCCGGTTATCAATTACCCGTGGTGCAGGGGAAAGCTTCAATGATGGCATGATAATAGAGCACCACCGCCGGGAGGTGGCGTTCTTCAGGATGGCCGGCAAGATATTTTTTGACAATGTCCATAATTTGTCCCCTGGTCACCCCTTCTGGTCGGCAGTAGCCGGTTAAACCCAACAGGTTGGTGGCGATTGCCGGATGAGAGGCGTCTGACAGCCCAGTAATATAAGATGAGCATGCGGTAGGAGCCTGTGGGTCGTTTCCATCATGACAGACTTGATGGAGCCAGTTGCCATCAATCCGATCTGCCCGTACCGGAGTCACGCTCAGACACAGAACGACCAAAACCGCAATCAGAAACCGAGTCAACATGGCCGGGAGATCAGATAATAATGGGTAAAGCGACACCTAAAGGCGGCGGTTTAGAGAAACAGCTTGACGATGGCCACAATCGCCAGGGTGGCCCCCGAAGCAATGCCAGCACTGACGGCTGGAACATACCAACGATTTTCGGTGATCAATTTATCGGTTGCGGCATTCAAATTGGCGATCTGGGCATCAATCTCGCGCAGCTTCAAATCCCACTCTTTTTGTTCTTGTTCGGTCATCACCATCTCCTCTTCGGGCCAGTATAACCCAAATCGGAACACCCCTGCAAACAAGATTGATTGACGTTAATCTTAAAGCCTACGCCGGAACCGGCGTCACCGGTCGCCAAACTGAACGCAACCCCGGCGAGGTTTTTATTCCATTATAACTGACCTGTAGGCCATTTTGCCCCATTGACACCCCCTACATATCTCGCCTCAATCCGACTGAATGTTGGTCCTATCCTGATTCATCTCTTTTTAAGTCATCGTCACTGTCGCGCTCAATCCAGTTACCTCTTTCTGGGTGAGGCATACCATCCTTCCATAATGGATAGATATCCTCACCCCAAAGGATGCATATTTCTGCAAACGCATCTTTGGCCGGTTGCGTGGATGGGACAAAGCATGGCAGAATTTCTCGCGCGCGGTCCGAATATCCGCCAATGACATCAAGATAAATTAAAAGCTTTGTGCCCTCGGGATATGACTTCTGGACTTTTTCTCTGCACATTTTTTGAGACGTTTGGGCACGTTTTGAACCGAACGCTCCAGATCTTCATGATCATCTTCCTTGATAAATGACCCCCTTTTTCCAGATTGATACCAAGCCAATGCTTCCTTGTGTTCAGCGTTGCGTTTTCGGTCACCATCCAGGACTTCCGTAAACTCCCAAATTTCCGATATGTCGGTTTCAAAGTTGGGTCTATCAGCCTTGATCAGCCGTCCCTTACCAGCCTTAGATATATGCATAAACTCTTTTAAGCCCCATGCTTCACGTAAAGACCCGCCGGGTTCAAAGATTAAGCATTGGCAGCCATTTGATTCCCAATAATTATCGATTTCATTTAGAGAATGCCATTCCTGAAACCAGGCACGATGCCTTTTTAAGGCCTCTTTCTTTTCCTCTTTTGTTAAGCTGGAGTAAAGATTCATGAAAAAACCTCCTTCATAACCAATCAAGCGATCATCAAGGCCTTAGAAAAGGCCTGGCAACAGAAGCTCTTGACACCCTTGCCACCCATAGGGCGACAAACGTGATCCACAAAAAAACGATGCAAAACGAACCCGCCCGCTACATACATACATGCTGCAAGAAATAATTTATTGATATATAACAATAATTTTGCGATATGGAGGGCGCACGGGGACTCGAACCCCGGACAAGCTGATTAAGAGTCAGCTGCTCTACCAACTGAGCTATGCGCCCATAAACCATAATCAAGCCGGAACAGTATTTCTAACATCGGCCGGTGACCCTGTCGAGAGGACCGCCACACGCGGCTTCTTTTAGACCAAAAATCTAAATCAGAAACCTAAACCAGAAACCCGAACCAAAATCAGCCCAAACCGCCATCAGTCTTCGGCATTCAATACCCGACGATCAATACGCAGATCACGATGCACAAAAACACACATGATCAAGCCAAAAGACATCATCAAAACAATCATTGTCGTGCCGCCATAAGAGACCAGCGGCAACGGTAAACCGACCACCGGGACCAAACCCATGACCATCGCCATATTAAAAGCGTAATAAAAGAAAAATGTCGTGGTCAAACCAATCGCCAACAAACGCCCGAAAACATTGCGCGAGCGCAAAGCAATGGCAAAACCATAACCGGTGATCACCAAATAGACCATCAACAAAGCAACCCCCCCCATAAACCCCCACTCCTCAGCCAACATGGTGAAAATAAAGTCGGTTTGCTTTTCCGGTAAAAAATCAAGATGGGATTGGGTCCCTTGAAGAAATCCTTTGCCAAATAGGCCACCAGATCCCAAGGCAATCTTTGATTGGGTAATATGATAACCCGCCCCCAAAGGATCAATGTCGGGGTTGAAAAAAACCAGAACCCTTTGTTTTTGATATTCATGCAAAAAAGACCACGCCAATGGCAAAATGGCCAAAGCCACAGCAGCAGCAACACCAAAAACCCAGCCACGCACCCCGGCAATAAAAAACATCGCTGCCCCACCAAATAAAATCAGTAAAGCGGTCCCCAAATCGGGCTGAAGCAGCACCAAAATAACCGGTGCCATAATCATCATGATTGGCATAAAAAGCCTGGAAAAAGAGGATATATCTTCATCACCCAGACTATTAAAATAGCGCGCCAAAGCCAAAACCAGCGCCACCTTCATCAGTTCTGATGGCTGGAGATTAAACAAACCAAGATCAATCCAGCGTTGGGCACCCATACCGACATGACCGACAATCTCAACCGCAACCAACAAAAGCAACACCAAACCATAAATAATATAGGCGTAATGCAGCCATACCCGCAGATCAATCAAGGCAATAAAACCCAGAAAAACCAGACCAATGATAAAACGGATGATCTGCCGTGACGCCCAGGGATCAAGGCTGGCGTCAGCAGCTGAATACAACATCAAAAAACCGAAGCAAGCCGCCAAAGTCATAAAGAAAAGCATAGAGAAGCTAAAATTGGAGAGCTTCTCACGCAGGCTCATACGAACAGAATCATCCAGCACGCGAAGGCACCCCTATGGACCGCCCAACCGATGGATGCTCTGATGCGCGTTTTTGAACCTCGGTCAAAATATCACGGGCAATCGGTGCGGCTACCTTGGCCCCGCTCCCGCCATGCTCAACAATCACAGCACAGGCATAACGCGGCTTATCCAGGGGCGCATAACCAACAAACAGGGCATGATCACGTTTGATCCATGGTAGATTTTCATTTTTAATCACGCCGTGGTGGCGTTCCCGTTCGCTGATCCGACGGACTTGTGATGTCCCGGTCTTGCCCCCCATCATATAATCGGGGCGATGAATACGTGACCCAAAGGCGGTCCCGGTCGGCTGGTTGACCGCCGCATCCATCGCTTGTTTCATCATATCCAAGGAAGACTGAGAAACCCCCACGGATCTCAGATTATCAACCGAGGTCGGTGCTGTATTTTTCCCCGGTTCAAAAGCAAGGAAAGGAACCACCGGCCGACCGCCATTCACCATACGAGACGTCATAACCGCTAATTGGAGCGGGGTCGCCAAAATATACCCTTGACCAATCGATGCCAGAAGAGTCTCACCTTTTTGCCAAGGCTGACCAACAACCGCTTGTTTCCACTCCGGAGATGGGACCAAACCGGCTTGCTCACCGGGGAGATCAATTCCCGAGGATTCACCAAAACCAAATCGACGGGCCATATCGGCAATCGGCTCAATCCCCAGCCTCTGAGACAGCTTATAAAAATAAACATCACAAGATTCCCGTAACGCGGCTTCCATATCAACCGCACCATGACCATGTTCGCGCCAGCAATGAAATTTTGAATCACCCAGCTGTAAAACACCGTCGCAAAAAAATTTGAGGTCGGGATCAATAATTCCCCGCTCCAAAGCGGCCAGAGCCACAATCATCTTGAAGGTTGAACCCGGCGCATATTGACCGGAAATAACCTTGTTAATCAGAGGTGCTCGGGGGTCAGAGGCCAAATTTGACCATGTTTGGACATCAAGCCCTTGATTGAATTCATTGGGATCAAAGCCAGGGGTCGAAACCAAAGCCAAAACCTGACCATCATTCACATCCATTACCACAACCGCGGCATTCAAAGCATGGACCCGCTCATAGACAAAAGACTGCAGTTGATCATCAATGGTCAGAACCAAATCTTCGCCCGGGCGGCTTTCATCACGTTTGAGCTCACGAATAACCCGCCCGAGAGCATTGACCTCTATTTGTCTTGTCCCGGCTTGGCCACGCAATTTTGAATCATAGCGCTTCTCAATACCGCTTTTACCAACCCGAAACCCGGGCAACTCAAAGAGAGGCTCTTTCTCGTAATCTTCCTGGGAAACCGCGGCCACATAACCGACAACATGGCAATGCGCTCTGCCAATCGGATAATGGCGGCTTTGACCGACATCAATCGAAATACCGGGAAGATCCTGGGTATTGACTTCGATACGTGCCACTTCTTGCCAAGTCAAATTTTCTTTCAAAACCACCGGAACAAAATCACGCTTACGCTGTATATCGCGCATAATACGCTGGCGCTCACGCGCGCTTAGCGATAAAATTTTTTCCAACCGATGCAGCGTTTCGTCAATATCCGGGGTCTGTTCGGGAACAAGAACCACCTGATAATCAAAGATATTCTCAGCAATCAAACTGCCGTATCGATCCAAAATACGCCCCCGAGACGGCGGAATGAGGCGCAGGCTCACCCGATTTTTATCCGATAAAACTGCGTAACGATCCGCTTGTAGAATTTGTAATTGATACATCCGCCCCACCAAACCAGCCGCCAGCAAAAGCTGGCCGCCACCGAGTAAGATGGTGCGTCGGGTGAGTAACTTATGGCGGGTATGTTCGCGCCGCATCATGACCTACCGAAGAATATGACCTACCGAAGAATATGACGGTGGATCGCGGCAAATGCCCAAACCGAAGGTGGAAAAGCAAAAAGTGTGATGATCATACGCATAGCATACATGTCCGGGCTGATATAATGGAAGTGAAACAAGCTATAAAACAGCCACATGATCATCCCCAAACCGTAAGACGTCAGAGCAAAACCCAACCACATCGACCGAAAACTCTCCCGGGATAGTCCAAACCAACGACGGGACACCACCTCAGCAACAAGAAGATACGCCAGAGCATGGAGACCCAAAGGCACACCGCTGAGAATATCTTGAAGCAACCCAAGAACAAAACCCGCCA
Organism: Alphaproteobacteria bacterium; assembly: GCA_963923945.1. Classification (GTDB taxonomy): domain Bacteria; phylum Pseudomonadota; class Alphaproteobacteria. Next base: position 1,775,170 of record OZ000551.1, on the reverse strand, counting down.
GAACCGGCATAAGATCAGGACGGATCAAATACCAATAAAAAAATGCAATCAAAGATAAAATGGGCGTCACCGCCGAACCGCCAGAAATTGGCAACGGCAGAGAACTGATAAGAGTGAGAAACACCGCAACCGCAAAGGGCACGATATCACGCGTCATAGAGTCAAGCCGTTGCCATAAATTGATCATGACCTGTCCCTGGCCGTATTATGCAATCTTATCGGACCTCCCGCAAAATTCCCGATAAACCGTATTCAGCAATCCGTACGAATTCCAATCGGTCAAAATCCACCGCCGTTTGAACCTGAATGCTCTCCTCATCAATAGCGACCACTCGACCAACCGTCAAACCGGATGGAAAACCCCCCCCATGTCCCGATGTGACCACCTCTTGACCAATTTGTATGTCATGATCAACCGGCATGTGAACCAATTTCGGACGTGCCGTATTGTCGCCGGCCAAAATAGCCCGGCTGTTCGTACCGACCACCAAAACAGGGACCCGCGAATTCAAATCAGTGAGCAGAATAATCCGCGCCGAGCGATCACCAGCGATACCCACCCGTCCGACCAAACCATCAGCAACCAGAGCCACCTGGCCTTTGCGAATCCCGTCACCATAGCCAACATTGGCGACAATACCCCGGACAAACGGTCCTCCTGAATGCGCCACCACACGCGCCGAAACATAACTCACCGCTCCCTGAGACGGAACATTGAGCAAAGACCGCAACCCCGTATTTTCGATTTCATAACGTAGAGCTGCTTGACGCCACCCTTCTAGGCGGGCATTTTCAAGGCGCAACCGAGCATTCTCTTCATGAACATGCATGTAGGAGCGGATATCAGCAATAACATTGGTGGCGGTCGCCACCGGCTGTGAAAGCCCATCAAGAATAGGAACAACAGCGTCCAACGCCGCCGCATTGAATTTTTCAGTAACGACGGGGTTGATCTTGGCAAAAACCAGGAGACCAACCGAAGCCAAGGCAAGAAAAATATAAAAAACGCGATGATCGAAAAAACCGCGAACCGGTACAGCCCGTAACACCGCCCGAAATCGCCCGCGATACATGGCGAGGCCCCCATGAAATTAAAATCAGATCAAAAAAATCAGCGAAATTCTCAAAGATAAATTATAACTTATTGAATAGATTAACTTATTGAATAGATTATGGATTAATGAATAACAGACCATAGGTCAATCAACAGACATATCAATCAATAATAGAGAAATCAATGAATAACAGACTATAGATCAATCAATACTAAAAACTAATCTCCTAACCTACCACAAAACAACAAATAATATCAATACAGCACCACAGTTAATACATACTGATCAAAACCCCTTTAAGAGTTTTCATCTCTTCCAAACAACGTCCAGTTCCCTGGGCAACGCAAGACAGCGGTTCCTCAGCAATCGAAACTGGCAATCCTGTAGCATCCCGCAAGACCGCGTCAAGATCACCCAGCAACGCGCCGCCACCGGTTAGAACAATTCCCTTATCAACAATATCTGCGGCCAGCTCCGGTGCTGTATGTTCTAAAGCTGTTTTGACCGCCTCAATAATCGCGCTCACCGGCTCGGATAGGGCTTCGGCGACTTGACGTTGACTAAAGATCAACTCTTTAGGCACACCATTCATCAAATCACGGCCTTTGATCTCGATGCTTTCCCCTTCCCCTTGTTCGGGGACTGAGGCCGTCCCGATATCTTTTTTAACCCGCTCGGCACTGCTCTCACCAACCAACAAGTTATGGTTGCGGCGAATATAAGCAATCAGCGCTTCATCCATCTTGTCACCACCAACCCGGACCGATCGGGCATAAACAATACCCCCCAAGGACAAAACAGCCACCTCAGTCGTGCCGCCGCCAATATCAACCACCATTGACCCGGTCGGTTCGGTCACCGGCAAACCGGCACCAATGGCCGCGGCCATCGGCTCCTCAATCAAGTAAACCCGGCGCGCGCCGGCGGCTTCGGCTGATTCCTGAATGGCGCGGCGTTCCACTGCTGTCGAACCAGAGGGAACACAAACAATGACTTGTGGGCTGATAAAGCTGCGCCGGTTATGCACTTTGCGGATAAAATGCTTAATCATATCCTCGGCAACCTCAAAATCAGCAATCACGCCATCACGCAACGGCCGGATAGCCTGAATATTACCGGGGGTCCGGCCCAGCATCATCTTGGCTTCGTCACCCACAGCCAAAACTTTTTTACGACCTTTGGAATCGACAATCGCCACCACCGAAGGCTCATTCAGAACAATGCCTTTATCTTTGACATAAACCAGAGTATTGGCCGTACCGAGATCAATCGCCATGTCGGCGGACAACAATCCGAGAATCCCTGAAAACATAAAAATTCTAACCTTCTAAAAGCGTTAAAAAAGAACAAAAAATCGAACCATCAACAGCCTCTTTTCTTGGGCCTACTAATCTGAAAATTCAAACCCTCTTTGTATGCGAGCATAATCTATTGGGGCATAATCATAGCTTTCAGGCAACCCTGTCTGCATGCCCATCAGCGCTAACGTAATCATTCATCACACAGCGCTACGTTGCGCCCCGACCAGAACCGCAGTCGGCTCATGGTGTTGGCGCTTAACAATCAATTTATTGAGGGCGTTCACATACGCCCGTGCTGAAGCAACCATCGTATCAATATCCGCTCCTTGACCAATCACCGATTGATCTTTTTCTTCCAGACGGACCGTCACTTCAGCTTGCGCATCCGTCCCTGCAGTAATCGCATTAACCTGATAGAGCAAAAGCCGCCCCTCATGGGGAAATAAATGACCAATGGCATTAAACACCGCATCGACCGGACCATCACCATCAGCGCGACCATTTTGCCGGACCCCGTCAATCTCCAGTTCGAGTTCGGCTGTATGCGGATCTTGAGAGCCGCAAACCACCCGCAAAGATAAAAAGCGAATGCGATCATTCACCCGAATAACCTCATCATCGACCAAGGCAACAATATCCTCTTCAAAGATTTCCTTTTTGCGATCCGCCAAATCCTTAAAACGATTAAATGCATCGTTCAAGGCTTGATCATCCAGGCGATACCCTAAGGACTGCAGCTTGCTGCCAAAAGCATGGCGACCCGAATGTTTGCCTAAAACAATATGCGACATGCTCAAACCAATGGATTCAGGAGTCATGATTTCGTAGGTGCTGGCATTTTTCAACATGCCATCTTGATGAATACCCGACTCGTGAGCAAAAGCATTCTTGCCGACAATCGCTTTATTGGGTTGCACCGCAAAACCGGTAATCGTCGAGACCATATGCGACAATCGACTAATTTTACGGGTATTGATACCGGTTTCATAGGGCATCAGATCATGGCGCGTGCGCAAGGCCATGACCACCTCTTCCAAGGCCGCGTTACCGGCCCGTTCACCGATTCCGTTGATTGTGCATTCAATTTGCCCCGCCCCGGCATCAACCGCCGCCAAGGAATTGGCCACCGCCAGACCCAGATCATTATGGCAATGGACCGAGATCACTGCTTGATCAATATTCGGCACCCGGTTGCGCAACATCGCGATCAAACCAGAGAATTCCACTGGCATGGCATAACCGACCGTATCGGGAATATTAATCGTCCGGGCACCGCTGGCAATCGCTGCTTCAACACAGCGGCATAAAAAATCATGTTCGCTGCGTGATCCATCTTCTGGTGACCATTCCACATCATCGGTAAAACGCCGGGCCAGGGTGACACTCTCAATAATGGCTTGATGCACCTGATCCGGTTTCATCCGCAGCTTATGGCGCATATGCAAGGCGCTGGTGGAAATGAACGTATGCAGACGCTTGCGCCGGGCCGGAGCCAGGGCTTTGGCTGCTTGTTCGATGTCCCGCGCATTGGCCCGCGCCAAGCCGCAAACAATCGGCTCAGATACCGCCTCACAAATCTGCTGTACCGCATCAAAATCACCCTTTGACGCAATGGGAAACCCAGCCTCAATAACGTCAACACCCATATCTTCAAGCGCCAGAGCAATCCGCAACTTTTCATCAAGATTCATCGATGCGCCAGGTGATTGCTCACCATCGCGCAAGGTGGTGTCAAAGATGGTGATGCGGCGTGCGGGTTCTTTTTTCACATGCTGAGAATCATTCTTTTTTTGTGAGGACGGGGTCATATGGTCATTTCTCTGGATCATTTTTTAAGACATTAAGACATATCGTTTTCTAAAATGGTCATTTCTTAAAGGCTGTACCCTCAAAGGCCCCATATTTTATATTGTTTAAACAATCCTTTTTTTCAAAATACGCAAAAACAGCATCCGAAAAAAGACACCGCGTCAAAAACGCTCTGGATCATCAAATATGCACCCGCCACATCATGCCTTAAACCCGATTTTCAGCAGGTTAAAACCATCGAAGATAAAGCTCAAGCTATTGGTCCGGTAAGCCCCGTCTCCCTCACATAGAGCAAGAGGCCGCCAGTCTGTAATGGCCCGGCACAACCCGTCCCAGCATCAAAAACCGATCAATCAAGCATCCGATGACATTTGATGCGGTCAGTTGCGGCTTTTGTCAACCAACCGATGGGCCGATATCCACGGCATCATTGCGCGCAGACGTTCGCCGACATCCTCAATCGGATGCTCAGCAGCCCGCCGACGCATGGTTTTGAAGCCGGTCTGCAGAGCTTTATTTTCTAAGACCCATTCGCGGGTGAAAGCGCCGCTTTGAATCTCTTCAAGCACCCGTTTCATTTCTCGCTTGACATCATCGGAAACAATACGCTGCCCCCGGGTGTAATCCCCGTATTCGGCGGTATTGGAGATTGAATAACGCATATTGGCAATCCCGCCCTCATAAATCAGATCAACAATCAGCTTGACCTCATGCAAACATTCAAAATAAGCCATTTCCGGGGCATAACCCGCCTCAACCAAAGTTTCAAAACCCGCCTTGATCAAGGCCGACAAGCCACCGCAAAGGACCGCTTGTTCACCGAAGAGATCGGTTTCGCATTCCTCACGAAACGTGGTCTCAATAATCCCGGCCCGGCCGCCGCCAATCGCCGCCGCATAAGAAAGACCAATTTCCTGGGCTTTCCCCGAAATATTGCGTTCAACCGCCAACAGACAAGGAACCCCGCCCCCGGACTCGTATTGCGCTCGCACCGTATGGCCCGGGCCTTTGGGCGCAACCATGAACACATCCAGGTCGTTGCGTGGTTCAATAAGTTGAAAATGGATGGCCAAACCATGGGCAAAGGCAATCGCGGCTCCTTTTTTGAGATGGCTGGCAATCTCATCACGATAGAGGTCGGCCTGATTCTCATCGGGGGCCAAAATCATCACCACATCAGCCCACGCCGCTGCCTCAGCCGGGGTCATAACCTTCAACTTGGCTTTGCGGGCCTTGGCCACCGATGCCGACCCTTTACGCAAGGCAACACAAACATTCTTAACTCCGCTATCGCGTAAATTATTGGCATGGGCATGACCTTGGCTGCCATAACCAATAATGGCAACATTCTTCTTTTTAATCAGGCTGATATCAGCATCCCGATCATAATAGACTCGCATAATCATTCCTCATATTGTGATGAATTCGTTCTGTGATGACCGCTTGATGGGTCGATTCGATGAATGGCCCCATCAATGCCGGATCGTGAACACCCAAAAATGGTTCTATAGTGGCTTGGGACCCCGCGCAATGGCAACCACACCCGTCCGACACGCATCAACCAAGCCCAAGGGCCGCATCAATTCGATAAAAGCATCAATTTTTCCCGGGCTGCCAGTCATTTCAAAAACGAAAGAATGCGCGGTGCTGTCCACCGCCCGTGCCCGAAAAATATCAGCAATTCTCAGGGCTTCGACTCGCTTTTCGCCTTTTCCGCGCAATTTGACCAGGGAAAGTTCGCGGCGCACATTGGTCCGTTCATCGGTCAAATCAGCAACCCGATGCACCGGCACCAAACGATTAAGCTGCGCCTTGATCTGGTCAATAATCATCGGTGTTCCCGATGTGACAATGGTGATACGGGACAAGACATCCTGGGCATTGACCTCCGAGACGGTGAGACATTCGATATTATAGCCACGGCCAGAAAATAGGCCAATCACCCGGGCCAAAACACCCGGCTCATTATCCACCAAAACCGCGATGATATGCCGACTCACCGGTTCTTGCCGAACCGGGTTGACCGCCGCTTGACGCTTAGACAAGCACCATTCCCTCTTCGCTCACCGGTTTTTCAGCCTCATCCTCAGGACCCAGTAACATCTCATTATGGGCCGATCCAGATGGAATCATCGGAAAACAATTTTCCATCTTATCAACCGCAATATCGGCAATCACCGGACGATCAACCGTGATCATTTCGCCAATAACATCATCAAGCTGACCCGGCTTGGTGGCCCGCAGACCGACCGCGCCAAACGCCTCAGCGAGTTTAACAAAATCCGGCAATGCATCCATATAGGATTCCGAAAGGCGGTTGCCATGCAACAATTCCTGCCATTGGCGCACCATACCCATATATTCATTATTGAGGATAAAGACTTTAACCGGCAAGCGGTACTGGATAATGGTCGATAATTCTTGAATATTCATCAAGATGGATGCTTCCCCGGCCACATCAATCACCAGCCCTTTGGGATGGGCAATCTGTACCCCCATCGCCGCCGGCAAACCATATCCCATCGTCCCCAAACCACCCGATGTCATCCAGTGATTGGGACGCTCAAAAGATAAATATTGGGCTGCCCACATCTGATGCTGCCCGACTTCGGTGGTAAAGAAAGGGTGGCGACCACGGGTTAAAGCATCCAGACGCTGCAAAGCGTATTGCGGCTTGATGGTCGCGGTATCGTTTTTATAGGCGAAGCACTCTTTGGCCCGCCAAGCCTCAATCTGCTTCCACCAGCTTTTCAACGCAGTTCGCTTGGGCCGGTGATTTCCCTGACGCCATATCTTGAGCATCTCAGCCAGAGTGGCGGCCGCATCACCTTGAATCGGCACATCAACCCGAACACTTTTGTTAAAGGAAGAGGGGTCAATATCGACATGAATTTTTGTGCTGCCCGGTGAAAATTCGGCCAGATTGCCGGTGACCCGATCATCAAAACGGGCCCCAATATTGATCATCAAATCACAGCCATGCATGGCCAAATTGGCTTCATAAGAACCATGCATACCCAGCATACCCAAAGCCAAGGGGTCGGAAACCGGAAAGGCCCCCAAAGCCATCAAGGTCTGGCAGCAGGGAAAACCGGTCTCACGCACCAATTCAACCAGCAAGCGCGACGCCCGCGGCCCGGAATTGATGACCCCGCCACCAACATAAAAAATCGGCCTTTCAGCTTGGGCCATCATCCGTACCGCTTGGGCAACCGCCGCCTGAGCCGGGCGCATACGCGGACGATAACTTTTGTGAGAGACCTTGGATTTAGAAATATAAGGGCCGCTGGCAAATTGGACATCCTTGGGGATATCCACCAAAACCGGCCCCGGGCGACCACTGCGGGCGACATGGAAAGCCTCATGAAGAACCCGCGCCAAATCGCCAACATCTTTAACCAGATAATTATGCTTGGTACAAGAACGGGTAATCCCCACTGTATCGGCTTCCTGAAACGCATCATTGCCGATCATGTGAGTGGGCACCTGACCGGTGAGGCAGACCAGCGGAATGCTGTCCATCATCGCATCGGTGAGGCCGGTGACGGTATTGGTCGCCCCGGGTCCTGAAGTGACCAGAACGCATCCCACCTTGCCGCTTGAACGCGCATACCCTTCGGCGGCATGCACCGCACCTTGTTCATGACGCACCAAAATATGCCGGACCGCGGTTTGCTTGAACATCTCATCATAAATCGGCAACACCGCCCCGCCCGGATAACCAAAAACCACGTCAACGCCTTGCTCCCGCAGAGCTTCCAAGACGATTCTGCCGCCGGTCATGGTCACCTGGTCGGTAGTTTTTTTGGTCATATTTTTTTGTTTGTTCATATTTTTTATTTATTCATCAATGCCTGTATCTTCATACTTTTTTCGATAACAGCTTTGATCACTGAGGTGATTATTTGAGAATCATTATGGCGTCACTCTTCAATCACATATTTTCAGCTATAAATTGTTAATTCAACACCCAATCTAATGCCAAAACCAATAAATTGAGCTGATTTTGATGATAAAATGATCACATTTCCTAAAAGAGTCTAAAATAACCTGGGCTCTATGAAATTATTTGACTCCTGATTGAAGATGATTCAACCGTATCAATCATTATATTTAAAGCAAAAATAGTTAGGGCAAAAATCATACCGCTCCAAGCGCCAGCACCGGAAAAAAACCGCTCTAAACAAAACCAGGTTGAGGGGTCAATAGCTTTTTCATCATGAAAGAATAAATTTTAGCCTTTTCTTGTTCATAATATTTTTTTTCAAGCGTCTTTATCGTTACATTGAGGCCAAAAGACTGATGACGGAACCAGGTCCTCTGACGTTTGGCATAACGTCGGGTGGCGATGATCGCTTCTTCGACCGCCGTCTCAAGAGGGCATTCTCCCCGGATATGACGGGCCAGTTGCGGCAAGCCAAGAACTTTCATAATCGGTAAGGATGCTGAAAGATCACGATTCATAAATTGTTCGACTTCCGCCAAGACGCCGCGCGCAAGCATTGAGGAAAAACGGGCCGCAATCGCCTCATCCAAGGCGGCTTTTTCCACAGTGAGCAGGATGGCCAAAGCCGGGCCGGTATGATGGGATTCTGTCTGGCGTTGCCACTGAGAAAGGGGGATTTTGGTGGTTTCGAACACTTCCCAAGCCCGGGTGACCCTTTGGGTATCATGGATATGCAGACGGTCTGCTGATTGCGGATCACGGGCGGCCAAACAACGATGAAATTCCTCCGCACCGAGACGATTGCGCAATGCCACAGCTTGAGTACGGATCACCTCTGGAATGGGCGGTATTGCCGCCAACCCACCAAAAAAACTCCGTAGATAAAGACCAGAACCACCGGTCAAAATAGGGACCAACCCGGCGGCCCAAGCCGCTTCAACCTGATGGCGGGCCAAGCCCCGCCAACGTCCAGCAGAGCAGGTTTCAGACGCTTCAAGAATTCCGTAAAGCCGATGGGGAATCCCAGCCCTTTCAACCGGTTGGTCAGTGAGAATCGGCAAATCAGCATAAAGCTGCATGCTGTCAGCATTGATGACCACGCCGCCAATTGTTTTGGCCAGATCTCTGGCCAAAGCCGATTTACCGCTGGCCGTTGGTCCGGCAACCAGCAAAAGGGGACCGGTCATAAACCCATCCTCACCGCATCAATCTCAGCGCATCTACGCGCTTTATCAGGCAGAAATTGGCGATTTTCTCCCGGTGTCGCCTGGCAAGAAAGCGCGGATCAGCCCGGCTGTACAAGGATAAAATACATTCTAGCCCGAACGTAATTTCATCGGAATAAAGCGTAAATCGCCTTCACGTTCGACCAGAAACAACACAGATTTTTTATCTTTTTTGGCGGCTTCTTCCAATTTTTGACTGATCTGATCGGGTGAATTGACCTCTTCTTGCCCCACTTCGACAATCACATCGCCCTGGCGCAGCCCGCGCTCGGCGGCTTGACCATCTTTATCGACATCGGTGATCACCACACCGGCATCAACATCTTTGAGATCAAATTGGCGGCGCAGATTAGGGGTCAAGGAAGAGAGCGTCATCCCCATACCATCAAACTGGGTGGTGGTTTGGGTTGTATCATCACCGCTTTTCGAGAGGGCCGCCTTTTCAAAGGATTCAAGCTCCCCCACGGTGACGGTCAGGACTTTCTCGCCCTCATCGCGCCACACTGTGACCCGAACCGGTCGATTGATATCGGTTTCAGCGACAATACGTTGAAGCTTACGTACACCCGGCACCAGCTTGCCATCAAATTCAATAATGACATCGCCTGGTTTTATACCGGCTTTGGCTGCTGGTTCGCCGGGATTGACCTTGGCCACCAGAGCACCGGTTTCTTCCTTCATCCCCAGGCTATCGGCAATTTCATCGGTCACTTGCTGAATCCGCACACCCAGCCAACCGCGACGGGTCTGACCAAACTCACGTAATTGCGCCAGCACCGGCTTGGCCAAATTGGCCGGAATCGAAAAACCGATCCCAATACTGCCGCCGGTTGGCGAAAAAATCGCCGTGTTAACGCCCACCACTTCACCTTGCAGGTTGAACAAAGGCCCCCCGGAATTGCCTCGGTTAATTGAGGCATCGGTCTGAATATAATCGTCATAAGGACCGGAATTGATATCCCGAGCCCGGGCCGAAATAATCCCCGCCGTCACCGTTCCGCCAAGACCATAGGGATTGCCGATGGCCACCACCCAATCACCGACCCGGGCCTGATCGGAATCAGCAAAAGGAACCGCAACCAAAGGGGTGTCACTCTCCACTTTAAGCAGGGCCAAATCCGTTTTATCGTCACGACCAATAACCTCAGCTTCAAGTTGTTTCCCATCGTGGAAGATTACCCGCACCTCAGATGCTTCAGCAATGACATGGTTGTTGGTGACAATATAGCCACCCGAATCAATGACGAATCCAGAACCGAGCGAGTGACTGTTGCGGTGGGGGTTGGGACGACCACGTTCCATGAAGTCGCGGAAAAAATCTTCAAAAGGGGAACCGGGTGGCAGTTTTGGAACCGGAAAATTGGGCTCCATCTCACTTTGCTGCATCTCTTGAGTGGTCGAGATATTAACCACCGCAGGCAACAATCTCTCGGCCAGATCAGCAAAACCATCAGGGGCCGGACGGGCTGCACTAGGAGAAACCCATAACAGGCAGGAAACCAGGGCAACCACAAATGCAACAGGAAAACCACCCGCTAAGCGGGGCCTCTTGAACCCACCGCGCGGGACCAAAAAAATGGCCCCAAGACGGATGATAACAAGACGGATGATAACAAGGCGCGAAACAGTGATATGCGTGATCATATGCGACAAAGACATCGTGATCCGACCTCCAATATAAAAATACGACAGTATTAAAATTATGTGTTTAATGAAAACAAATACGTGATGAGTGAGAATACATGACTAAAAATACCGCCAACAATCAGAAATGGAACACCAATATGGTGTAAATATGACAATCACCTCAGCATCTTAAATATTCACAGTATCCGATAAAGACTCCCAGAACCCCTGCTTAAAATCTTGTCGTTACAATTTTGTCTTTAAAATCTTGCTCATGGCATCACGCTGCAATACTGATCGTTGATTATTGAACGCAACTTAAAGTCATATCAATATGCTTGAGAGTATAAATATGCTCAAGACACTGTCATTAAAGGCGGTCTTAAAGGGTATCAGAGTACCCTTAAGCCGCGCGGATGAGGGCAACCGCCACCACCCCTAAAATGGCCGCCCCCAAGCCGCCGATCCGCAAAAAATGATCTGGCATTTTGGCAGCATAAGCAGCCATCCGTTTGACAGCCACGGGAAAGAGAGCATAAGCGCTGCCCTCAATGACCAAGACCAACGCCAAGGCGGTTAAAAAATCATCCATCGCGCAACAGGATCATCACAGGATCATCACCATATAGTTTATTGCCTCCACCAAAGGAGCAACCCGGTATCATAAATTCGGCACCCTATCAGCGATGGACCCGCTATGGCTGGTTGGTCTCATTGAAATATTCAAAAAAATCGCCATCCGGGCTGAGAACCAATGTATCGCGGGAAGTCAGGGATTTTCGATAGGCTTGCATTGAGCGATAAAATTTGAAAAATTCCGGGTCACGACCAAAAGCATCGGCATAAATATCATTGGCCTTCCCATCGCCTTCACCGCGTAAAATCTCGCCTTCTTTATCCGCTTGTGCCAAGATGACGGTGCGCTCACGATCCGCCTCAGAGCGGATTTTTTGTGCCACTTCGGCACCTTTAGCCCGTAAATCCTTGGCTTCGCGTTCGCGTTCGCTCTTCATACGTTCATAAATTGCTTGGCTGTTCTGAGTGGGCAGATCAGCCCGACGAATACGCACATCAAGAACCTCAAGCCCAATCGGTTCGAGCTTGGTATTTACCCGCTTGCGGATACGCGCCATAATTTCCTCACGCTCATCACTAAGCAGGGAATTCAAAGGCACCAAACCGACAACACTACGTAAATCAGCATCAAGAATCGGTCCCAGCAAGCGTAAGACCTGGCCCTCTGTTGAAGCACGTTTATAAACCTCCAAGGGGTTAACGATGCGATAGCGGGCAAAAGCATCAACCAACAGCCGCTTTTTATCCAGGGCAATCACTTCTTGCACCGGATGATCATAATCCAAGATACGCTTATCATATTCGACCACATTCTGAATAAAAGGCAGCTTGGCATGCAGACCTGGATCACGGATAACCCGCTTAGGCTCACCAAATTGCAGGACAATCGCTTGATGAATCTGGCTAACCGTAAACAAGCTGCCATAAGCAACAAGTGCCAATAACGCCAAGACAACCACGCCAAAAATTTTACCCTGACTCATCATGATTATTGCTCCTGCTCTGTTGTTTCGGCGGCTCTTTTGCGGATTTCCGGCAGAGGAAGATAGGTCAATACCCCATCATCACCTTGGGCGGAGTCATCAATAATCACCTTATCAATCTGGGAGAAAACCTCTTCCATTGTTTCAAGATAAATGCGTTTCTTAATGACCTCTTTATCGGTTTTATAGGCACCATAAATGGATAAAAACCGCTGGGCGTTGCCCTCAGCAGTGACAATGACCTTCTCTTTATATGCCTTCCCGGCCTGGATGATTTTTTCCGCATTGCCGCGAGCCCGGGGCAGAATATCATTGCGGTAGGCCTCGGCCTGGTTACGCAACCGTTCTTGATCGGTCTTAGCGCGCTGGACATCGCGAAAAGCCTCAATCACTTGCTCAGGCGGATCGGTTCGATTCAGCCGCACCTGTTGAATGCTGATCCCGGCTTTGTAGCCGTCCAGAATATTCTGAATGAGCGTTTTGGCTTGATCGGTGATCGCCGTCTTGCCTTCGGAAAGGATGGGTCCGATAGGGGTGCGACCAATGACATCACGCATGGCGCTTTCAGAAACGCTTTTGACCGTTTGCTTGGGGTTACGGACATTGAACAAATATTCACCAGCATCTTTGATGACCCAAAAAACCGTAAAGCTGATATCAACAATATTTTCATCCCCGGTCAGCATCAATGCCTCTTCGGGGACATTGCGTGAGGATTCAGCACCCCTGATGTTACCGGCTGATCGAAACCCGACCTCGACCCGGTTCACTGTGGTGACATCGGGGGTTAAAACCGTCTCAATCGGTCTTGGGATATGATAGTGAAGGCCGGGCTGGGTTGTTCTGACCCAGGCCCCAAAACGCAAAACCACCCCTTGCTCGGTGGTATTGACCCGGTAAAAGCCGCTCAACCCCCATAAGATTATGGCCACAACCAGCAACAACCAAATCAGCTTACCGTGGCCACCACCGGAAAACAGAGAACGAAATTTCTCCTTACCGTCACGTATGATATCATCAATATCGGGTGGTTGGCCACCACCACCGTTCATACCGCCGCCACCGCTCCCCCAAGGGCCGGGATTATTTGCAGGGCCGCCGCCGCGATTAGACCAAGGCATTGTTCGATTGTTTCTCCACTGAAGATTCCACAAAAATGTGGTGTTCCACCAAAATCAAATCTCATATAAAGGAAGGGCCGATTAAAATACCTGTCTGCGGCCGCATCTTCATATCAATCATGATTGCATGAATCATTATTGAACGTCATTGATTGTCCGTGCACCACAATCAATTATTATTCATACAATTATTATTCATAATGCATAATAAAGTATATAGGATTGAGACATTCAAAATCATGTCAAAAACATAAACTTCCAATCACTTTGCCTTATATGACAAAAGGTCCAACACCGCAATCATTCACAACACCGCAATCATTCACAATATGCATGTCGTGAATATTTCTAAAAATACCCTCTTAAGTAATGGAAATCGTATCATCATGAAAACCGTATCATGACTTCTTCCGCTCTTGATCAATCGGCTGTGCTTGAGGCCTTGCGCCGGGTGCGCGACCCGGATCGCAATGATGATATCGTTAGTCTCAAAATGGTCTCCGGGATTGTCATCCGTGATGGCAATGTCGGCTTTACGTTGGAGATTGATCCCCAACGGGCTGAGCGTCTTGAAGCCACCCGCAAAGCCGCCGAAGCGGCGGTCGCCGATCTGGAAGGGGTGCTATCGGTTAGTGCGGTCATGACCGCTGAACGCCCCGCACCAGCCAATCAAGCCGCGCCGAGGGGCAACCAGAGTAAGATGGTCCTGGATGGAGTAAAAACCATTCTCGCGGTGGCCTCTGGCAAGGGTGGGGTCGGTAAATCAACCACCGCAGTCAATCTGGCTGCTGCCTTTTGCTTGATGGGGTTGCGGACCGGTCTCATGGACGCCGATATTTATGGTCCTTCAATTCCGCGTATGTTGGGCCTTTCCGGCCAGCCAGAAACCGCTTCGGGTGATAAAAAACTGCTGCCGATGCAAGCCCATGGCCTGGCCTGTATGTCGATGGGGATGCTGGTGGCCGAAGATACACCGATGATCTGGCGCGGCCCGATGGTGATGGGGGCGATTGAACAAATGCTCGCTGATGTGGAGTGGGGCCACCTGGATATCCTGGTGATTGATCTGCCGCCGGGCACCGGGGATGCTCAACTCACCTTGTCGCAACGGGTTCCTTTAACCGGAGCAGTCATTGTCTCAACCCCGCAAGATATCGCCCTGATTGATGCCCGCAAGGGGCTGAATATGTTCCGCAAGGTTGCGGTGCCGGTGGTTGGTCTGATTGAGAATATGAGTTATTTCACCTGCCCCCATTGTGGGGAGCGCAGTGAGATTTTTGGTCATGGCGGGGCACGGGCCGAGGCGGCCCGCATCGGGGCCGATTTTTTGGGTGAAATTCCTTTGGATATCCGCATCCGCCAGAACGCTGATGGCGGGCAGCCGATCCTAATGGCTGAACCGGATGGTGAACATGCCAAGCGTTATCTCGATATCGGCAAAAAAATCTGGGAGAAACTCACTCTTTTAAGCCAGACCGATAAAGCCCCGCGGATTGTGGTGAATTGACCCGGCTCTTAAGATACTGCAATCCAGCCATCAGAGGAAAAATCACCGGTCAAATGACCGAAAATTGATTCAGCACAATCATGCGGTCACATCATCATGGCCAATGGCGTTGAGTTGCTGCTGCAGGCTTGACCGGTCGCTCTCTGACCAGGGCAAGGCGAGAAATGCAGCGATTCGATTCTCAAGGGTCTGATAGGCCTGTCGGAACGCCGGGGCCATCGCATCGCCGCTGGCTGTGGCCGGATCGGGCATCCCCCAATGGGCGCTCAGCGGCTGGCCGGTCCAAACCGGGCACTGTTCAGCCGCCCCGTCACAGACCGTGATGACGACATCCAGGCCGGGTGCATCGGTGTTTTGGAACTCTTGCCAGCTTTTGGAGCGCATCCCATCGGTGGCAAAACCCAAATCACTGAGCAGCCGCAATGCGTGCGGATGAACCTTTCCCTTGGGATTGGCCCCGGCTGAATAGGCCCGAAAGCGGCCTTGACCCAGACGGTTCAACAGAGCTTCAGCGAGAATCGAGCGGGCCGCATTGCCGGTACATAAAAACAGCACCCGGATCACCGAAGCCGGATGGAAAACGGGATGAGAAACCCGAGAATCACCGATCACCGATTGAGTGCTCCCGTATCAGCACACCACCGAGAGACCCGAACGCCATCCGTGCCAGTTATTGAAATTGAGCCTCATGCAAAATCCAGTAAACCGCACTTTCACGCAAGGGAGAATCCTCAGGAACCCACTCCCAAGGCTGTTTACCCTCCTTGGTCCGAGCTTTGGGATCGGCCCCGGCTTTCAGCAGGGTGGTGATCATTTCCGGGTTTTCATTGCCTCCCGCCGCAAAATGCAGAGGAGTCGCCCCATCCTTATCGCGGGCCTGAATATCCGCTCCGGCTTTCAGCAAGGTGGTAATCATTTCCGGGTTTTCATTGCCTCCCGCCGCAAAATGCAGAGGAGTCGCCCTATCCTCATTGCGGGCGTTAGAATCAGCCCCAGCTTTCAGTAAAGTGGTAACCACCGCCGGGGTTTCATTATACCGAGCCGCAAGATGTAGGGGAGTCAATCCATTCTTAGCGCGGGCCTGAATATCCGCCCCGGCTTCCAGCAGGCTGCTGATCACCGCCGGGTTTTCATTGAATCCCGCTGCCTGATGCAGGGGAGTCCATCCATTCTTGTGCTGGGCCTCAAGATCGGCCCCGGCTTTCAGCAAGGTGGTAATCATTTCCGGATTTTCATTGTCTTCCGCCGCATAATGCAGGGGAGTCCATCCATCTTTATTGCGCACCTGAATATCCGCCCCGGCTTTCAGCAAGGTGGTAATCACCGCCGGGTTTTCATTGAATCCCGCTGCCTGATGCAGGGGAGTCCATCCATCTTTATTGCGCACCTGAATATCCGCTCCGGCTTTCAGCAAGGTGGTAATCACCGCCGGGTTTTCATTGAATCCCGCCGCAGAATGCAAGGGAGTGAATCCATCTTTATTGCGGGCCTGAATATCCGCTCCGGCTTTCAGCAAGGTGGTAATCATTTCCGGATTTTCATTGCCTCCCGCCGCATAATGCAGAGGAGTCGCCCCATCCTTATCGCGGGCCTGAATATCCGCCCCGGCTTTCAGCAAGGTGGTAATCACCGCCGGGTTTTCATTGAATCCCGCCGCAGAATGCAAGGGAGTGAATCCATCTTTATTGCGGGCCTGAATATCCGCTCCGGCTTTCAGCAAGGTGGTAATCACCGCCGGGTTTTCATTGAATCCCGCTGCCTGATGCAGGGGAGTCCATCCATCCTTATTGCGCACCTGAATATCCGCCCCGGCTTTCAGCAAGGTGGTAATCACCGCCGGGTTTTCATTGAATCCCGCCGCAGAATGCAAGGGAGTGAATCCATCTTTATTGCGGGCCTGAATATCCGCTCCGGCTTTCAGCAAGGTGGTAATCATTTCCGGATTTTCATTGTCTTCCGCCGCATAATGCAGGGGAGTCCATCCATCCTTGTGCTGGGCCTCAAGATCGGCCCCGGCTTTCAGCAAGGTGGTAATCATTTCCGGATTTTCATTGAATTCCACCGCAAGATGCAGGGGAGTGAATCCATCCTTATTGCGCACCTGAATATCCGCCCCGGCTTTCAGCAAGGTGGTAATCACCGCCGGGTTTTCATTGAATCCCGCTGCCTGATGCAGGGGAGTCCATCCATCTTTATTGCGGGCCTGAATATCCGCTCCGGCTTTCAGCAAGGTGGTAATCACCGCCGGGTTTTCATTGAGTCCCGCCGCAAGATGTAAGGGAGTCCATCCATCCTTATTGCGGGCCTGAATATCCGCCCCGGCATCCAGACAAGCCGTCACATCTTGCGGGCTGGCTTGGTTGAAAAAATCATACGTATTCCAGTCCGAACAGGAGAGAGTCGCCTCAGCCCGCGCAGGCACCAGCATCAACAGCCCCAACACAACCGCCCAGCCGAACCGTTTGGTCATCGGGCATATAAAACGCGCCGCATCGACAATATCTAAAGTCTTCATCCGAACCCCCTCAGTCTCTTTTCAATCTATTGAACAATCGACCCCATCATAGCGCCGCGAAGCATCCATCATAATCTGGCCTTGGAACCGATGCCATCAACCGACCCGCCGCCATCCACCCGGTTATTCGGTCTCGCCTTGCCGCAAAACCTCATAAACCGCACTCTGATAAAGGGGTGAGTCTTTCTTGACCAATTCCCAAGGCTGTTTACCCTCCTTGGTCTGGGCTTTGGGATCGGCCCCGGCTTTCAGTAAGGTGGCAACAATCTGCGGATTTTTATTGACCCGAACCGCGTCATGCAAAGGAGTCTCACCGCGATTATTCAGCGCCTCAAGATCGGCCCCGGCATTCAGCAGAGCGGTGATTACGGCCGGGGTTTGATTATATTCAGCCGCATCATGCAGAGGCGTTTCATCATCTTTATCCGGGGCCTGAATATCCGCCCCGGCAGCCAACAAGGTGGTGAGGATCGCCGGATTGTTATTGAATCGAGCCGCATAATGGAGGGGCGTTTCCCCATAGAACCCGCCGAGAGCTTTAAGATCGGCCCCGGCATCCAACAAGGTGGTGATCACCGCCGGATTTTGACTGTAATGGGCGGCATAATGGAGGGGCGTTTTCATATACGGACCGAAAACCTGAAGATCGGCCCCGGCATCCAGCAAAGTGGTGATCACCGCTGGATTGCTGTGCCGAGCCGCAAAATGCAAAGACGTCAATCCATACTCATCAGGCGCATTGGGATCATATCCTTTTTCCAGGCAGGCCGTCACATCCTGCAAACGGGCTTGCTCAAAAAAATCAGCCGTATCCCAGTCAAAACAGGAAAGGGGAGCCGCCTCAAGGCGAGGGCATATCAACATCCCCAATACAACCACCACCCCGGCCCATCGGAACCGTTGAACCGCGTTACCTAAAAGATTCATCTCAATCCCTCCAATCTCTTGTTTTCACTCTATTATTTTTGTCGCCACTCACATGACCGGCCCCATCATGCCGCCGCAAAGAAGCCAGCGCAATTCACTCTTTCCAGACCGTTACTATAACCAGATCCGTGGCTTATCAATTCCCACCTCACCTTAAAAATCTGGTAAAACCGATTTTCACTCAGCGGCACGAAACATCCCCGATCTCTTCCCAAGGTTGGTGCTCCGTCTTGTTCTTGACCTTGGGGTTTGCTCTGAACAGCCGCATCATGCACCAGCAACGCCGCCAACCCAAACCATTGTGCTTGCTCTTGTCCCGTTATCATATTGTCCCGCCGTCATATCAACGACTCTCCTTCACAAGTATTCTCAATCTATACATACCGCTTCCGGCGCCGGGAACCACATCAGGTCAAGAAAATCGTCGGCTTTTTTATTTTGACGCTGGCTGTCTCCATGCCTTTTGTTTTCACGCCTCCGGCCGGTCCAGCACCACCATCAATTCCCGCCATTCACGCGCTGAGAGACCACTCTCCTCAAGATTTACGTTTTCGCCATTCAACAACCGCCGGACCACATCCAAGGCCGGGGCCGAGAGACGCGCCCCGCCGCGGCGATGGCGGATAAAAGCAGCATAGGCCAGCGGCGTCCAACAGCGAAAAATCTCCATGATCGCCTCGGCATAAACCCGAATTTCATATTGGGCATGGGGATCAGCCCGCAAGGTCAGAAAATGCATCAGGTTATGGAGATTGGTTTTCCAATACCACTGGGTATAAAAATTGGTTGGCAAAATCATCCGGGCCAATTCCCGGGCCAAGCCGTGACGGCTGGGATCAACCGGCTGGCCATCGCGCTCATTCAAAAGCTTTTCATAGGTCGTATAGGCCCGGTTGGATTCGGTCTGCAAGGCCCGCAAAGCCTGATTGAAGGTTTCATCCTCAGCCGCATCCCCACGGCCTTGCTTATTGGTCGAGGATTGCTTGGCCAGGGTGGTTTTTTTCGAATCCTCGTGGAAAACATCCAGGTGCGGACTGGCTGAGGCTTCCGGGTCTGGCCGCAGCATTTCTTTCAAGGCTTCTTTATGGAAGCGATCCGGGACATAAAATTCCCGATCCAAAATCGAATAGCGGGCCGAATATTCATTGATGCTGGCGGTGCGGTGGCGCACCCATTGGCGGGCCACAAAAATCGGCAATTTGACATGCAGTTTGATCTCGCACATCTCAAAAGGAGTCGAATGCTGGTGACGCATCAAATAATCAATCAATCGACCATCCTGACTGGGGGTTTTGGTGCCCCGGCCATAGGAGACCCGGGCCGCCTGGACGATGGCAGCATCGGTGCCCATATAATCAATCACCCGGACAAAACCATGATCCAAAACCGGGATATGATGATAAAGCCGCTCTTCTATATCCGGTGCGCAGTCGCGCAATGTCTGATTTTTTTCCTTTCTTTGGTCTGCAATCTCGACCTCTTGCTGCGCCGAGAGCCGCCGGGATGGTGCATGGGAGCCGACACCATGTTGGGTCGGCTTGCTCTCTTCCTGGTCAGACTGGTGGCCAGCGATGGGGGAATGAAAAGTCTCAGCCAAAGGGTCCTCGACTCAGTTCACAGATCAATGAAACAGGAATAACAACACGGACTGTCATATTTTTTGATCTATTTTCTTTCATCAATTCACCCATCTATTCATCGGCTTGGCAATAAAAACGCAGCTTGCCCGATTGCCACAGCCATCGCCAATGGGTTAAGCCGTCATGTCATATGCCCTTTGCAAGCTCAAGTTTAAAAGTTTATATTCATAGAGTCGGTTAGTCAGCAATGGTTTTCCGACTATGGTGATAAACGTCATGTCAAGACCCGTGGCGGACCCGGGGGCAGTACCCGGCGCCTCCACCATTGATACGGGATGTCTCTTTATGAACGATATCGACTGCAATATCTTTCAATGATGACAGCGATGCCTCAATCATAAGCGGGATTATTTCGGAGTTATTTGGGGTTATTTATTGTAAGAATGGGGGCGAAACAGGATCGACGCATGTGGAAAGGGCTTGACTTTCACCCGGTGGGATGCCGCCGTTAACGGCTCATCTTTATAGATGCCAACGATAATGAATTGGCTCTCGCTGCTTAGTCCTTTGGTGACTTAAAGCAAGCGCGGCTCGGGGGGCGCCGGGCAACAGAAGCCCCCCACCCCAACCGGGTTGCCAACCGGATCAACCGGATGCACCCACCCCATAAGATCAATGTTGATGAAGACAAGACCAAACGAGACAAGACCAAACGAGACAAAGCCAAATAAAACCAAAAAAGAGGATCATTCAGGTGGCGGATGACGGGTTGGATTATGATGTGCTGATTGAGGATGCCTCGCGGGGTGTCATGCGGGCCGCCTTGGCCCATGTTGCCGAAAACGGGCTTCCAGGGGGGCATTATTTCTATATCACTTTCCGGACCACCGATCCCGATGTTGTCTTGCCCGAATATTTACGGGCAACCCATACCCGTGAAATGACCATCGCTCTCCAGCATCAATTTTGGGATTTGATTGTCGAAGAACAAGGGTTCAAAGTCACACTCAATTTCAATAAAACCCCCGAAACTTTGGCGATTCCGTTTCGCAGCGTCACCTTATTTGCCGACCCGTCAGCTCAATTCAATCTTCAATTCGGCCCCCATACCCCCGGCGAGAATACTGATAACGCGACCACCAAACCCGCTCTATCGCCGTCTAAATCCGGCTCTAGCCAAGATAAAAACACCGGTGAGGCCGAGGTGATCTCTTTAGACGCCTTCCGCAACCCTAAAGAAACCGCTTGATCACCGTACATGTTATTTTTGTCAAGTTGGCCAACCCTTTCCCAGCTCTGTTGAGGAGCGCATCATGACCGCCACACCAAGCCACCCCACCCGCACCGAAACCGACAGCATGGGGGACATTGCGGTCCCGGCTGACCGGTATTGGGGTGCTCAAACTCAGCGCAGCTTGGAAAATTTTAAAATCAGTCATGAGCGGATGCCCAAAGCACTGATTCGGGCTTTAGGGATTCAAAAAAAGGCGGCAGCTCTTGCCAATCAAATGCTCGGCGAGTTGGAGGCACCGCTCGCCCAAGCCATCATTGAGGCGGCCCAAGAAGTCATTGACGGAAAATGGGATGATCATTTCCCTCTGGTGGTGTGGCAGACCGGCTCCGGCACCCAATCGAATATGAATGCCAATGAAGTCATCGCCAACCGCGCCATTGAAAGACTCGGCGGAACAATCGGTTCCAAAACCCCGGTCCATCCCAATGATCATTGTAATCGTGGCCAATCTTCCAATGATACATTTCCCAGCGCGATGCATATCGCTGCAGCTGAGGAAACCCATCACCGTCTGCTCCCGGCTTTGGTCCGATTCCATGATGCGCTGAGCGAAAAAAGTCGCGATTTCAGCACCCTCATCAAGATCGGCCGGACCCACACCCAAGACGCCACCCCCCTGACTTTAGGGCAAGAATTTTCCGGCTACGCCAAACAGATCGAATACAGCCGCATACGGGTTGAGCAGACCCTGCCGCGTATCTTGGAATTGGCCCAAGGGGGTACGGCGGTGGGGACCGGCCTCAATGCCAAAAAGGGCTTTGCCGAAGCCTTCGCCGCCCAAGTCGCCGCAATCACCCGATTGCCCTTCGTGACCGCTGATAATAAATTTGAAGCCTTGGCCGCCCATGATGCCTTGGTTGAACTATCCGCCGCCCTCAACAGCATAGCGGTCTCTTGCATGAAAATCGCCAATGATATCCGCTTTCTGGCCTCCGGGCCACGTAGTGGTCTGGGTGAATTGGTTTTGCCAGCCAATGAACCCGGCTCTTCTATCATGCCCGGCAAAGTCAACCCGACCCAATGTGAAGCGATGACCCAAGTCTGTGCCCAGGTCATGGGCAATCATGTCGCGGTGACAGTTGGCGGTTCTCAGGGTCATTTTGAACTCAACGTGTTCAAGCCGCTGATCATTCACAATGTCTTGCAATCGATTCGCTTGCTGGCCGACGCAACGGTCAGTTTCGTTGATCGCTGTATCACCGGGATCACTGCCAATGAGGAGCGAATCAATGATTTGATGAATCGTTCCTTGATGCTGGTGACCGCCCTCAACCCGCATATTGGCTATGATCAGGCGGCCCAGATTGCCAAAAAGGCCCATCAAGAAGGTCTGACCTTAAAAGAAGCCGCCTTGGCCCTGGGCCTTTTAACCAGCCAGCAATTTGATCAATGGGTGCGCCCTGAAAACATGATCGGACCCCGGCCTTGAACAACCAGCCTTATGCCCGCTTTATACCCGTGAGAGAGAACGCTTTGCGCCGATAACCCTGTTTAGGGGAGCAGCTCTTTAAGCATATTGCGCAATTCATCCTCAATATTCGGCACCGGGATATTGCCAGCCGGGGGCGGTTGATTGCCCTTTTCTGAAAGGGAAGAAGCAGAAGGTTTCTCAGGCGGTGTTTTTGCCCCTTCTTGTGTTGATTGTGTTGATTCCGGTTGACCGGAGAAACCTGGCAGGAATTCATCCAACAAGGACTGAACCCCGCGACCGACCAAATACTCCTCAAACCCTTTGGTGACCCATTTATATGTCGGACGGTCAATCGGGCCTTGCGCTGTGGCAACAAGTGGCGGCGCGTCTGCAGGCGCGGCCAAGGAAAACCGGGAATGCACATCCAGAGCGTAGCGCGGCAGATCAATGATGGCCTTGATCGCGCCGGTCCCGGCATCCGAAATCACATCAATCTGTTCTTCGCGGATCACACCATTATTGATAATAAAATCGCCCTCAATCGTCTTGAAGTCGGTATGGCCGCCTGCGGTGGCGGCCCCCAAAATATCCAGGATGCCGCGTACACCCCGCGCATCATTCAAACGCTGGCCAATTGCACCAAGATTGAACCCCCTTAAAACCGGGTTTTGGATGATGACTTGCCCGCGCCCGGCAAGCGAGGGAATGAAGGCGGCTGGACTGGCCCCGGTTCCCGAAACATCGAAAGTGACATCCATCAAGCCTTGGGCCCGATCCCCATAGCCAAGCTGTTGCAGGGCCGTCTCAACATCAACCCCGCGCCAATTCAGCATCATCTGACCATGCGGGACCGCAGCGATGTCAAATGCCGCCTCGAGCCCGATTGTACCCCCGAACAACGAACCGGAAACCGGGGCCAAACGGAGAAGATTACCATCTCCGGTCACGCTCATCTGCGGTGACGTGATATCATAAGGACCATAACGCAAGGACGGGCCACTCAGGGCGATATCCATGCTCAAATTCCGTAAGGCCGATAGATCATAAGGCACAGGCGACCAACGAGGGTTCCGAGCCACGCCACCGGTAGCGGTCTTGATCAAGAATGGAGAAGATCGATATCCATGACGCTTGGCTTTCGGTGGTGCGGGCAAAAAGGGATCCAGAACCACCGCACCGGTATTGATATTGGCGCGCAGATGCGGCCGATCTTGAGTGCGGTTAAGATTCCCTTCGGCTTGCAGATTGATCGAGCCCAGCTGGGCGTTGATTGAGGAAAAATCCAAGTCTCTCGTATGACCGGACAAGCGGCCGGTGACAACCAGCGGACCCAGATCACCACCAGCCGGTCGATAGCCGGGAAACAGCATACCCGCGGCGGTGGTAAAAGAGGGAAAACGACCCTCAAAACCAGCGTCAATTTTTAGGGAGATCAGCAGTGATTTCGCAACACCGTCAAGGGTGAGTTGGCCGCCTGCGGCCTCGACCACCCCCTTATAACGAACTTCATTTGGCCCCCCAGCCAGATGACCATTGACTTTCACTGCACCGAGTCGCTGCATCAGCGGTGAGGACTTGGCTCCCAAACGCTTCAAGGAAGCGGCCATATCGGTGCCAGAAGCACGCACCGATAAATCGATTTTCGGTAAGGCATCCGATCCATCAATGCGGCCGCTGATATCGGCCTTGAGACCGGCCAAGTCAGCAAAGGAAACCTCTTTGAAAGCAAGGGACTCACGGTCAAGCGAGAGATCCAGGGACAATTCCCGAGTCGGTATCCCGGCCACCCGCAGAGAGCCAATCTGTCCGCGCAAATTGGCATCAAAACCAATATCCAGCCAATCTTTGAAGAGTATATTCACAACCCATCCATACCAGGAAACCCCTTGACCATCATGGGTTTTTTTGGGGCGATAGGCATCGACATCAATCTCATCAATCGCAAAACTCAGCCCCAGACCAGGACGCTCCCCCAAAGCAACGATTGCTGCCGCCTTGCCTTGGCTTTGGTCAATATTAAAATCAATATCGGTGAGTTGCAGATTTTTGCTGTCGCCTTTGAGATCCGCCTCAATAGCAAAATTGCGCAAACGGTCCCCGGGAATGACATCAACATCCACCCCCAGCCACTGCAGATCAGGGCGCAGATTATCCGATTGAAAAGCAATATTTCCCCTCACAGCCGGTCGTGTTGCCGAAAGATCAACTGCAGCCGAAAGATTCACCCGACCCCCACCAGGGGAAGACGCCCGCAACCCCGTTAAGCGGACCAAATCACCTGAAAAAACCACATCCGCAACCACATCACGAATCGGCTTGCCACGATAGAGAACCGCCGGTGAAACCAAATTGGCCCGCAGGGTTAGCGAACCATTATCTGCCGAACCATCAGCCGCCTTTTCTTGATTTTCCAGGCCAGCATCCGCATCAACAGACTCAGCCGATTGAGTGATCATCGCCAGGACAGCATCAAGACCAAGACGCCCAAAAGCCATCGCCAAATCAATCTCAACATCATCTCTCAACCGGGCATTCATGCCGCCGCTGGCCTGGAGATCAGCCAGCTGAATCGCCATATCATTCACCGTCAGATCATCCCCATCAATCACCAAATCACCTTTAAGTTGATATGGATGATCGGCCATATCCTTGATCGCCGAGCGACTTTGGTCGGCAAACCGGGGGTCCAAGGCCGCCTTCATTGCCGCTAAAGTGGTAGCGAGTGAGGACCCGGAAATTTCGCTACGTCCGGAAAACTTCAAACCCCGTGCTGCGGGATTATCGGGATCAGCACTCACCCAATCGGAAAAATCAACATCGCCACGCAGATGCGCCTGCCCATCGGCATCGGGCAACCGCATGGTCAGATCAACCGCAAATGGCTGATCAAAGCTGACGACATCGGCCGAAAAATCCAGAGCCAAAGGGGTGGCATTGATGCGCCATGTGGCATCACCATTGATGCGCCATGTGGCATCACCGCTAAACGGGCCGCGAATGGATTGAACTGTCATATCCAGATCAATATTTTGGGCGGTCACAACATCGTCGGCCGCGTCATGATAAGAAAGACGGCCCGCCTTGATATGAATATCGGAAATGGCTAAGGGGATCATCTCTCCTGATTCTTGGTTGTGCAGGTCTTGAGGATCAGGCGCGGTGCCATCCGATGCGGCTGGGACCACTGTCCAATTATTGGAACCATCGGGAAAACGCTGCAAATGAACAACCGGTTCTTCAAACCGCAAGGAGCGCGCTGCGATCTGGCCGCTCAATAAAGGCCCAAGAGCCAGCTGAACGCGCAACAGCTTGAGTGTCATCATCGGCGTTTCTGCCGCTTGATGGACATTACCCAGAGTCACATCTTCAACATGGATTGTTGGAACCGGCAGAAGCCTGATCCCTATATCACCCGCCACATCTAGCGAGTACCCGGTTTTTTCCTCAACCAACCGGATCAAAGGTGCTTTATGATCGTTCCAATCAATAGCATAAGGGGCGATGAACAACAGGCCGAGAAACGCCCCCAGAAAGCCGATCAACCCATAAAGCAACTTTTTTCTCAAAATATCCTCTCTTCACCAAATCACGAATCAACCCGAAAACGGCAATAGGCCAAAGACTGAAAAAAATCAGGCGTAAAAACCAACCATTACAGCAATCAGCACCAAATAGGTAAAAGAACCACCAGATTATTCCCCTTCACCACCATCAAAACCGATCAAAATGCCTCTGATTATCGCGCTTCTGAGGTTAAGAGACGTGGTCGGTTCGGGCCATCTAAAACAATAAAACGCTCTTTGCCCTGATCATCGGCAAAGCTCAAGACAACCGGCTGACCGGCATTGGCGCCCTTCCACATATCGAAGAGACGAAAGGCCTGCTGCTCACTGCGCCGGGAATGATACCAATCAGAATCAGTAAAAATGCGTGCAGCCCCACCGCCCATATGCTCAACCCGGTGAAAAGCCGTATAGCCGGTGGCGTCGGAAATGGATTGACTGAGCTGATCAAAACGTTGCTTGAACGTATCAAATTCGACTTTACGATCACGCGTGACGCTTTCCTCAACCCCAGCTGGGAGATCAGGACCAAGAAATTGCGGGACAACCCAACCAATCAGGCCGGTCAAATCATCACGCGCCTTAATCCATTCATCTTGACGCTCCAGCTCAATCAGCTCACGGCCCATATCAAGCGGAAAAATGGTTGCAGACCGGACATCAGGAGCAACATAAAAGGCACCACCATTTTCAACCACATAGAACCGATCGCCAGAAGCGGCCCAAACCGGTTGGCCAAAGCCGATACCCATAAGCAATAAAACACCGACAAGAGGATTCATAAAAGCACCCCTTAGAAAACAACCCATGAGAAAACAACCCAAAGATAATCGATTCATTGTACCTCCATTGCCTTACGGCAGTCTATACTCTGCCAAATATTCAACCCGCAATACCCATCCCAAAGGACCGGTCGTCAAGCAAGATTTCGCCCGGGACCGTGAACAAGAACGTAATCATCATACGGAAAAGAACATACCGAAATACATATACATTATTTTAAGAAGATAGGGTGAATAAGCCTGAAACCAAGCCCGGATGCAAGAGTCTTGGTTCCCGTACATAGACCTCTATACTCTTCATTTGGGAATATTGGGAATATTGGGAATATGAATAATAGGGGTAAAAGTCAAAACGCGAACAGCGCCACCAGCACCATGTATCAGGTATCAGGTCAACAACTCAATCCAGTATCAATCAATCCAGTATCAATATGGGGTGAATGATCAATTTCACCCATCTTGCCTGAGAGGCTGATATGAATGATATCATGAATGATTGATTGTGATTGAATGATCATCACTTTTGACGTTGCCGGTTGTGATGGGGCTGATTGTAAAGTGCTGATTGTAACATACTGATTGTGACATGATGGGCGCAAGCAACACGTCATTTGAGCCCCCGCCCGCCATTATCTAAAATGCCATGCCCGCTCTCTCCGCCCCTCTGACCATAACCGATATCCTCTCACCCAACCATCAACCACGCCCGATTGGTCAGGAGATTGATATGATCATCTTGCATTATACCGGCATGGTGAATGGTCCGGCGGCCTTGGCACGTCTCTGTGATCCCCGGGCGGCTGTGAGTGCGCATTATGTGATTGAAGAGGATGGAACCATCCACCGTTTGGTCTTGGAAAATCGGCGGGCTTGGCATGCTGGTCACGCCTCATGGCGGGGCATGGACAATATCAATGACCGCTCAATTGGGATTGAATTGGTCAATCCCGGCCACACTTACGGCTACCGACCGTTTCCTGAACCGCAGATGGTATCTTTGGAGATGCTGCTTAAAGATATTTTGACCCGACATGTCATCGCACCGCAGAATATTTTGGCTCATTCCGATGTTGCCCCGACCCGTAAATCTGATCCGGGTGAATTGTTTGACTGGCGGCGATTGGCGATGGCTGGGATTGGTTTGTGGCCAAGCGATGAGACCGTTGACGCGGCTACCCATCCGGTTGATCATAGCGCCTTTTTGGCCAAGCTTACTGCCTATGGCTATAGCATCCAGGAGAATAACAGCACCGCAACCATCACCGCGTTTGAGCGCCATTTTCGACCCTGGAAACTCAGCGGAGTCGCTGATGCAGAAAATCAGCAACGAATCGGCTGGTTGTTGAAGCGGACCGAAAACACCAAAAGACCCTGACCTCTGATTGGCCTCTTGACCTTAAATCACCACATATTAAGCTGATCAATGATCAGGCGGTCGGATGGCCGCCCCATTCATGGGGAGGAAAGTCCGGACTCCACGGAAACATGGTGCCGGGTAACACCCGGCGGGGGTAACCCTAGGGAAAGTGCCGCAGAAAGCAAACCGCCTGGCTCTGCCGGGTAAGGGTGAAAGGGTGCGGTAAGAGCGCACCGCGCCAATGGCAACATTGGCGGCATGGCAAACCCCACCAGGAGCAAGCCCAATAGGGGCGGACGCCGCAAGGCAGGCGGGTTTCCGCGCTACTGCCCGGGTGAGGCGCAAGAGGTATACGGCAACGCATACCCCAGATGAATGGCCATCCCCCAAAATTATGGGGACAGAATCCGGCTTACAGGCCGCCTGATCTTTCCTATTTTCTGATTTCTGATTGCCCAATCCCGGCTGGTTTTCGCGCAACCACATAAGAAAAAAGAGGACCATGTCTTCATGATGCCTCTCCATGATGCCTCTCCATGATGCAAAAATACAGCCCATAAAAATGCACCCTATGAAAATACAATACAGAAAAATAACCATGACAAAACAATAACAACATAAAAGAAACAAAAGCAGCATATCCCATCATTATGATCCAGAAAATCTGATCAATCTCCGAGAATTAAGGATTATTCAATCTGCGGTCTGGCGAGAAAATGAGAAGAATTTCTTAATTTTGAGCAAAATTTTTGCTTTTTTTTCTTATTTTTGTCTAAAAAAAGCATTTTTTTGTTGTCGTGAACCATATTTACCCATAGTATCCCATGTTATCCCATTGCATCCCCGCTCTAGGAGTCGGGTTGATGACCGTTCTTTCTCCCAAGAACGAGTCTCCCGGGGGAGCAATAAGAGGCGACACGGGAAAATGGGGGCATCAATGGCGTTGTTTTTGTCTTCGGCCATCATGCGAATCGATGCAAAGGGAAGAGTTTCGGTTCCCGCAGCTTTTCGCGCCCCGTTGCTGGACCAAGCATTTAAGGGGGTGGTGGTTTTCCCAAGCTATGAGGTGGGCGCCTTGGATGCCTGTGGCATTGACCGGATGGAAGATTTAGCCACCAGCCTTGATCAACCCGATCAATACAGTCCGGAAGAGTGGGATATCGCGGCCATCAGTTTTGGCGAAGCCGCTCAGCTGGCTTTTGATTCCAATGGCCGCATCATGCTGCCGGACCATCTGTGTCACCATGCTGGTCTCAAGGATGAGGTTCTCTTTGTTGGCAAAGGGGTCACCTTCCAAATGTGGCGGCCGACCGATTATAGCGCTTACAAAAAAACCATTTTGGCACGGGCCGAGGATCGCGGTATTTCGCCGCGTCTGCGCCCCATTCCGAGAGCCGCTACCTAGGCCAATGGTCAGACCAATGAGCACAGATAATACAGATAATATAGTGAGCACGATTGCCCCCGTTAACAAGGATCACGGTCGGCATCGTCCGGTCTTAGCCCAGGAAGTGATCACCGCTCTGCGTCCACGTAATGGCGGTCTTTATGTGGATGGAACCTTTGGTGATGGCGGTTATACACGCCGTCTGTTGGCCATCGAAGGAACACGGGTGGTCGGTATTGATCGTGATCCTGAGGCGATTGCGGTTGCGCATTCGGTGGCGGCCCATCATGACGGGCGCTTGATCGCGATGAAAGGCTGTTTTTCTCAAATGCCCCATCTGCTGAACCATCTTGGGATCAAAAATGTTGACGGTGTGGTGTTTGATTTAGGGGTATCATCAAGACAGTTGGATGATCCAAAGCGGGGGTTTTCATTCCGCTATGATGGTCCCTTAGACATGCGCATGAGCCGCGACGGACCTTCGGCAGCTGATCTGGTGAATACGGTTGGGCACGAGGAATTGAGCGCGATTATCCGTATGTATGGCCAAGAGCGAATGGCCAACCGAGTCGCCCGGGCCATTGTGACGGCCCGACAACAGCAACCCATTTCCTCGACCGGGCAGCTGGCAACCATCATTCGACAGGCCATCGGCGGCCGGATGACCAAAAGGAGGACCAAAATTGATCCGGCGACCAAAACATTTCAGGCTCTACGTATTCATGTGAATGATGAAATGACCGCCTTGGATCGCGGCTTACAAGCCGCCGAAATGTTCCTTTTACCCGGGGGGCGGCTGGCTGTTGTTTCCTTCCATTCCCTTGAAGACCGCAAGGTTAAGACATTCTTGAGACAACGGGCCGGTCTCAGCCCTGGCGGAACACGTCATCGACCACGCCCGATACGTCCGGATCCGAGTTTTCATCTCCATACCCGGCGGGCCATCAAACCCACAGTCGGCGAATTAAAGGAAAATCGCCGTGCTCGTTCGGCCCGCTTGCGCTGGGCTGAACGCACATCAGCCAACGCCTGGCCGGTCAATGGGATGGGCGACGACCGGGATGAATTCTCCCGCCAACGAGACGCATCATGAAGCTGGCCCTCTTCATCTGGATTGTTGTGATCACCATTTTGAGCAGCCTCTTGTTTGAGTTCAAACATGCGGTCCAGGATGGGTGGGATCGGCTGGATCATCTGGAACGGGATATCACCATTCAACGCCAAGCTTTACAGGTATTGCGGGCCGAATGGAGCCATCTCAATCAGCCGGATCGCCTGGCTTGGTTGGCTGAAAAACATCTCAATCTGCAGCCGATACAGCCGCGTCAAATTCTATCTTGGGCGACATTCACATCGTTGTTTCCGACCGCATCAAACCCAGAATTATCATTTTTGCAAAGCCAGCAAGACGCGAAACACCCGGAGGGTGTTTCTGCACTTCCTTCAATGACACCAGCACAGCACCCACCATGACCCGGCGCCGCTCATTTTTTTTCCCATACCAAGGATCATCATCGGGCGAACCCGGTGCGACTCGCTTACCGTTGCTTGAGGCGCATGACATCCGGAAACAAGATTATGCTCGACAGGCTTCGGAAAAAGCAAGAACCCGTTTGTTGTTTGGAGCAATCGTCTTTTTTTGTGGCTTTATGATCATCGGATGGCGTCTGGTTGAACTGGCCTTGTTGCATCCGCATAATAGCTTAGCGCGAACTGCGACACCATCCCAACACCAGCGCGCTGATATCACCGACCGCAACGGTGTCCTTCTGGCCACCAGCCTGCCGGTGCAATCCCTTTACGCAGACCCCAGTCAAGTGATTGATCTTGACCAAACAGTAGCCAAAATTCGATCCATTTTTCCGGATCTGGAGCCGCAGTATTTACATAAAATTCTAAAAAATGGCGGCCGTTTCGCCTGGGTCAAAAGAGGTCTCACGCCGCGTCAGGCCGATTCAATCAATCGGCTTGGGATTCCTGGATTATATTTTAAACGTGAGGAAAGACGCCTCTATCCTCAGGGGCGTTTGACTGCTCATGTGACCGGCTTCACCGATATTGATCAATCGGGCTTGGCCGGGATTGAAGCCGGGCTTGATCACCGCCTCAAAACCGACCCCAAGCCCTTGACTCTCTCTCTTGATGTGCGTTTGCAGCATATTTTACGCCAGGAAATGGCAGCAACACTGGAAAAACACGCGGCAAAAGGAGCCGCTGGTCTCATACTTGATATCCGCACTGGTGCTCTGCTGGCTTTGGTATCCTTGCCTGATTTTGATCCCAATAACCGGGCCAGTATGAATCCGAGCCGTCTGTTCAATCGGGCTACCCTGGCGGTTTATGAAATGGGATCAACCCTCAAACCTTTTACCTTAGCGACCGCTCTTGATAAGGGGGTTGTTGATCTCACAGATCAGTACGATGCACGCCAACCGATAGAGGTTTCACGCTTTTCGATTGAAGACTATCACTCAATGAAAAAATGGCTGAGTGTAGCGGAAATTCTTATCCATTCCTCGAATATCGGGGCGGCCAAAATCGCTCTGGACATTGGGGAAGAACGACAACGGCAATTCCTCAATGCAGCCGGATTATTGCAACGACCAGCCCTTGAACTGATTGAGGTTGGCAAGCCGATTACCCCTGATCCGTGGCGTGATGTAAGTGTCATGACGGTGGGGTTCGGTCATGGCCTGGCCATCAGCGCGGTCCAGCTGGCCTCCGGGATTGCCGCCTTGACCAATGGCGGTATCTTGCGGCCGACAACCTTGCTTGATCACCGCTCTTTTGAGAACGCTTCAAAAACCCAGTTTGAACAAGCTGAATCGATCGATCCCCAGTCAAAAAGACTGATTTCCGAGAAAACCTCGCGCACCATTCGCGCATTGATGCGGGCGGTGGTCGAGCAAGGAACCGCCAAAAAAGCCGATGTCGCTGGCTATGGGGTTGCCGGTAAAACCGGCACAGCCGAAAAACCCGATAGCAGCGGATACCAGAAACGGTCTCTGGTTTCTTCTTTTGTTGGCGTTTTTCCCTATAGCGACCCGCAGTATCTGGTTTTGACCCTGTTTGATGAACCCACAGGCACCCAAGATACATTTAACCATGCGACCGGGGGTTGGATTGCCGCACCAACTGCTGGCCGGGTTATTGCCCGTATTGGTCCGGTGCTGGGGGTTGAGACTGCACCCGATTATGAGTCCGATTATGGGAAAGACAATCCACCGCCAACCGATCTGAAAACCCGTGATGAAGAAACTATTTTTGCCTCTTTCTGATATGCTGATACAGACCGATATTCGCCCCGAAACGGCGTCCTTATTGTCCGATGATCAGGCGATTTACGGCTTGACCTGCGACTCGCGGCGCGTCAAGCCGGGGTGGTTGTTTAGCGCTCTGCCTGGTCTGCATACCCATGGTGGAGATTTCATTGATCAAGCAACCACAAACGGGGCAACCGCGGTTCTGGTGGGCGATGATTGGACTATCGGCCCCCAGATTTTGGCACATGGTAACAATCGGCCGATTGTTCTGCGTTCCACCAATCCGCGCCGTGATTATGCGCGGCTGGCGGCCCGGTTTTATGGTCAGCAACCAGCCCATATCGCCGCGGTCACCGGAACCAACGGCAAGACATCGGTGGTGGAATTTTTAAGGCAAATTTGGGCTGGTATCGGCCATCAAGCGGCCAGTTTAGGAACGTTGGGCTTGCGGACCCCACAGCACCAGACGCCAGGAAGCCTGACCACACCCGATGCCGCCACCTTGCACGCGGATCTGAGTCATCTGGCCCAACACGGGGTTCATCATGTCGCTCTGGAAGCATCCAGTCATGGCCTTGATCAGTACCGCCTCGATGGGGTGAGGCTGGATGCGGCGGCCTTTACCCATCTGAGTCGTGATCATCTGGATTATCATGCCACTGTTGCCGATTATTTGGCGGCCAAAGCCCGTTTATTCGGGGAGCTTCTCCCCCCTGGCCGGACCGCCGTCTTGAATGCCGATGGGCCGGAATTCGACCCTTTTCGCAAGCTCTGCACGGACCGGGACATTAATGTTCTCTCCTATGGATTGAATGGTGGTGATCTGCGCCTGATAGCGGTTGAGCCACAGGTCAACCAGCCTGATGGCTTGCGGCTGCGGGCCGATATTCTCGGGACGAAGATTGATGTTTGCCTGCCTCTAACCGGC
Source organism: Alphaproteobacteria bacterium (assembly GCA_963923945.1). Taxonomy (GTDB): domain Bacteria; phylum Pseudomonadota; class Alphaproteobacteria. The sequence continues at coordinate 1,741,013 of OZ000551.1, read as the reverse complement.
GAATTTCAAGCTGGGAATGTTCTGTGTGCCCTTGGTCTGGCCCTGGCTTGTGGTGAGCAAACAGAGGCGGTGATTGCCGCGCTCAGCCATCTGGGCGGTGTTCATGGACGCATGCAGCATATCGGCACCCATCCAAACGGCGCGGCGGTATATCTGGATTATGCCCATACACCCGATGGTCTGGCATCAGCCCTCCAGGCTTTGCGCCCCTATGCAGAGCAAAAGCTCTGGGTTCTGTTCGGCTGTGGTGGTGATCGTGATCAAGGAAAACGCCCTTTGATGGGCCAAACGGCCCGCAGATATGCCGATGCGGCGGTCATCACCGATGACAATCCACGCACCGAAGATGCCGCCGTGATCCGCCAAGCGATTATCGAAGGATATGGGCCATCGGATCATCTGCATATCATCGCTGATCGGGCCAGAGCCATTGCCTGGATCATTGATCAACTCAGACCGGGTGATGCCGCTTTGATTGCTGGCAAAGGACATGAAACCGAACAAATCATCGGCCATCAGCGCCAGCATTTTGATGATGCCGAACAGATAAAAAATGCCTTAGCTAAAGGTGCGGTATGATGAACAATACTCCCCATTCATCGCCATCCACCACAGAACCATTATGGACGGCGGTTGAAGCGGCCCAGGCAACCAATGGAGAAATCTGCGGCCATTGGCAAGCCACCGGTGTTTCGATTGATAGCCGTGATCTGCATCCCGGGGATCTGTTTGTCGCCTTGCGCGGTGATCGTCATGATGGCCATGATTTTGTTAAAGATGCCCTGGCCAAAGGGGCAGCAGCAGCGATAGTCAGCCAACCGCTGGCCGGGGTTGACAAACCGGTGTTGCGGGTTGGCGATGGATATCAGGCCCTCCACGGATTGGCCCGCCATCGCCGAGGCCGATTGGTTGGCCATGTGACAGCAATCACCGGAAGTGCCGGTAAAACCGGGGCTAAGGACGCTTTATATCATATTTTCAAGCATCGCCACCGCACCCATGCGACCAAGGGCAATCTGAACAATCAGCTTGGTGTCCCGCTCACTTTGGCCCGGACTCCAGAATCCACCCAACGAACAATTCTGGAATTGGGGGCCGGACGGCCCGGGGATATTGCCCCTTTGGCCCGGCTGGCCCGACCCCATAGCGCGGCGATTATTTCGGTCAGCCCGGCCCATGCTGAATATTTTTCTGATGTGATGGATATTGCCCTGGAAAAATCAGCCATTTTCACCGGCATCACCGGCGGGGTAGCCATCTTACCCCGTGATAACCCCTTATTTGCCTTGCTGCGCGATGCCGCTCTTGATCAGGGGGCGGGTCGGATTTTATCTTTTGGGGCGCATCGCGAGGCTGATTTGCGCCTTCTGGTTTGCCATATTGATGAAAACGGCACCGCGGTGGAAGCAGCAATAAACGGCAAACATTTACATTACCGGCTTTTGGCCCTGGGGCGGCATTGGGCCATCAATTCGCTGGCTGTCTTGGCCGCCGTGATGGCGGCGGGTGACGATCCGGAAAACGCCGCCGAGACGTTGAGTGGTTTCTCCCCACGTAGCGGGCGCGGGAATTGCCAACAGATTGATCTGGGTGATGGTGTGTTCACCCTGATTGACGAATCCTATAACGCCAACCCAGCCTCAATGCGGGCTGCGATAACGGTTTTGGGTCATATGCAGCCGCCACCACCGGGACGACGTATTGCCGCCTTGGGCGCGATGCTGGAGCTGGGTTCGGCATCCCCAAGGCATCATGCCTGGCTGAGCGACTGCCTTATTCAAGCCGATGTGGATCTGGTCTTCACAGTCGGGCGAGACATGCATGTTCTTTATGATGCCCTGCCACCAAAGCTGCGTGGAGGACATGCCGATAGGGCAGATGATTTGGCGGCGAAAATTGCTGCAACAGTGGGATCAGGCGATGTGGTGACCGTCAAAGGATCCCATGGCAGCGGTATGTCTGCGATTGTTGATGCCCTACGCGTGAAAGGACAAAACACCCTGAAAGAGCAAAAAACCCCAAAAGGGCAAAAGATTGTCAAAGGACAAACCGCCACGTCCCCGCCTTCATACCCTCAACTCTTACGCCCTTAACCGCACATTCTTAAGGAGACCGACTATCCTTTATCACCTCCTCTATCCATTGGCAGAAGATTTCGGCCTGTTCAATTTGTTCCGCTATATTACCTTTCGTACCGGCGGGGCCGTTTTGACGGCGCTGGTGCTTTCTTTTTGGTTCGGCCCCCCCATGATCAACTGGCTGAAAAAGAAGCAAAAAAATGGCCAACCAATACGTGATGATGGCCCTCAAGACCATCTGATCACCAAGGTGGGAACGCCGACAATGGGTGGTGTTCTGATATTGAGTGCCCTGGTTTTGAGCACCCTTTTATGGGCTGATCTCAGCAATCCCTATATTTGGGTTTTATTGGTGGCGGCGATTGGCTTCGGCTTGATTGGCGCGATTGATGACGGTCTCAAGCTATCGAGCAATTCGTCACGTGGCTTGGCGGCCCGACACAAATTTCCCTTGCAGATTCTCATTGCCTTGGGCTTGGCTTGGTGGGTCAGCCTGCTGGGCGCGCCCGACCATACCAACAGCTTGGCCATCCCATTTTTCAAGGATGTTTTGATTGATTTTGGCGGCTTCTTCATCGTCTTTATCATTCTGGTGATTGTTGGGGCATCGAACGCGGTCAACCTCACCGATGGCCTGGATGGTCTGGCCATTGTTCCAACCATGATTGCGGCGGCCTGTTTCCTGATTATCGCTTATCTGGTCGGCAATGCGGTATTTTCTGATTATCTGAATATTATTCATGTTCCCGGGGCTGGAGAACTGGCTATTTTCTGCGGTGCCATGATCGGGGCCAGCCTGGGATTTCTCTGGTTCAATGCGCCGCCGGCGATGGTCTTCATGGGGGATACCGGGTCCTTGGCCGCCGGAGCGGCTCTGGGGATGTTGAGCGTCATTACCAAGCATGAATTGGTGCTGGCCATTATCGGCGGCTTGTTCGTTCTTGAAACTATATCGGTGATTGTCCAAGTGGCCTCGTTCAAACTCACCGGTCGGCGGATTTTTCGCATGGCCCCGTTGCATCATCATTTTGAAAAGAAGGGTTGGGCGGAACCAACCATTGTCATACGTTTTTGGATCATCGCCTCGGTTTTGGCCTTGATCGGTCTGGCAACCCTAAAGCTCAGGTAAAAACGCAAAACCATGTTACGCTTACCTTCAGTCGAAAATAAACGTATCGCCGTTCTTGGTTTGGGGAAATCCGGCATGGCCGCCGCGCGGGCCTTGGCCGCCAATGGGGCACGGGTTGTGGCTTGGGATGATGATCCTGAAAAGCGCCACCATGCAGAATGTCCAGAGGCGATGATGACCGACCTCAACCAATATGATTTTTCCGGTGTCGCTGATCTGGTCCTCAGCCCAGGAATCCCATTAGATTATCCCGCCCCCCATCCGGTGGTCACCAGAGCCCGCCAAGCCGGATGCCGGGTCATCGGCGAAACCGAATTGCTGGCTCGCTGCGATAGCCCGGCCCAAATTCTCGGTATCACCGGGACCAATGGTAAATCAACCACCACCGCCCTGATCACCCATATCCTCAAAACCAACGGAATTGAGGCGGCCGCCGGTGGCAATTTCGGTACACCGACCTGCCAATTACCGTCCTTGCCTAAAGACGGGGTTTATGTCCTGGAGATGTCTTCATATCAACTGGATTTATTGGAAAAATTGGTCTTTGACATTGCAATTTTTCTCAATCTCTCAGCCGACCATCTGGACCGGCATGGCGGTATGGAAGGATATGTGGCCGCCAAAGAGAAAATTTTCCGCGGTCAGACCGCTTCAGCCGCCGCCATCATCGGTATTGATGATCCTTCGGGACAAAGAATTCACCGCATCATCGCCTCCCTCAATCATCAACTTGTGATCCCGATTTCAGCCCGACATTCTTGCTCTGGTGGGGTTTATTCTCGTCAAGATGGGTGGCTGATTGATGATGTATCGGGGGATCAAAACCCGATTTGTGATCTCAATCAGAGCATGGCTCTCAAAGGGCGTCATAACGGTCAAAATGCTGCGGCGGCTTTTGCCGCCTGCCGGATCATCGGCCTCAGCATCCAGGATATTGCCAATGGTCTCAACTCTTTTCCTGGATTGCCGCATCGTCAAGAAAGCATCGCCAACATAGCCGGGGTTGATTTTATCAATGACAGCAAAGCAACCAACCCGGAATCATCGCTCCAGGCCCTGATGGCGTATCGCGATATTTATTGGATTGTCGGCGGTCGGGCCAAAAAAAACAGTATGGGTCTACTGGAAAAATATCTCAAAAAATATCGTGACCATGTCCGCAAAGCCTATCTGATTGGCGAAGCCTCGGCGTCCCTGGCTGCGGTTTTGGATGGAAAAATCACCGCTGAGATTTGTGGTGATCTGGCCGTCGCCACCAGGTGCGCCTTTATCGATGCCCAGAACATGCGCCGGTCTGATCCCTCAATACAGCCGGTGGTCTTGTTGTCCCCGGCTTGCGCTTCATTCGACCAATGGCAGAATTTCGAGGAACGCGGCGACGCTTTTCGGGCACTGGTCTGGGAGCTTTCATCAGGCAAACCTCAACAGACCAAAACCCAGCAAGCGCGTCAAGAGACATGACCATGGGGTTTGGGATATGATACTTGATCTCAATCGCAGCGACGCCAGCATCGTGGCCCGTTGGTGGTCCACCACCGACCGGGTCTCTTTACTGGCTATGAGCGGACTTATTGTCTGTGGTGTTTTGCTCATCTTAACCGCAACCCCGCCGGTGGCTGAACGATTGAAGCTCAGTCACCTGTATTTTAGTTCCCGCCACTTGGTGTTGCTTCCCGTAGCGGTGATCACGCTGGTTGTTGTATCCATGCTGCCGCTCAAATATCTAAAAATATGTGGTGGATGCTTATTTTTTATGTGTTTGATTACCAGTGCTGCGGCCAGTCTTTGGGGGCCGGAAATTAAGGGGGCACAACGCTGGTTGTTCTTCGATGGATTATCCATTCAGCCCTCAGAATTTCTTAAACCAGCCTTTGCGGTGGTCGCGGCCTGGGCCTTTCAATACAGCATCAAAACCCGCGGACGCCCTCTTGGACTGGTGGGGTTTTTGTTGCTCTTCTTGGTGTTGGCGGTGCTGATCTCACAACCTGATTTTGGGATGTCTTTGGTCGTGGTGGCTGGATGGACGGCGCAATTTTTTGTTGCTGGGGCGACATGGTTCGGGGTGACGATGTTGTTGATCATGAGTCTTGTGGGTGTGGTTGCCGCCTATCATGCTTTGCCGCATGTGGTTGCCCGGATTGATGTTTTTTTTGACCCAAGCCTTGGTGACACATATCAAATCCAAACATCGATTGACTCTTTTGTTCATGGCGGTTTGTTCGGACGCGGCCCTGGTGAGGGTCTGATTAAACACGATTTGCCCGATGCCCATACCGATTTTATCTTTGCAGTCGCTGGCGAAGAATTTGGTTTGTTCTTCTGTTTGATCATTGTTTTGCTCTATTTAACGATTATCATGCGTGGTTTTAGCCGCACCATGCGTCAGGCTGACTCAATCGCTATGCTGGCAGCGACCGGCCTTCTCACTCAAGTCGGCTTACAAGCACTGATTAATATGGGCTCAGCCTTGCGGCTTATTCCCTCTAAAGGAATGACTCTGCCGCTGATTTCTTATGGCGGCTCTTCCCTGCTGGCGATGGCTCTCACATTAGGCATGGTGATGGCCTTCACGCGTCGGCGATTTGACATGGTGGATTGGTCATGAAAGCAAAAAACCTACAAATTGTTTTGGCCGCAGGTGGCACCGGGGGACATATTTATCCAGCCCAGTCTTTATCGGCTCAGCTGGCCAAGCAAGGCTGCCAGGTCATCTTGATTACCGATGAACGTGGTCGAATTTACAAAAGAAGTGGCGATTTTTACCGGGTCCATTCGATTTCCTGGACCCCAACACCAGGCATTCTTGGAAAAATCCCTTCTTATATTCGTTTGCTGATCGCCCGGCGAAAATGTCGCCAGCTTCTGAAAATTATTCTCCCTGATTTGGTGGTCGGTTTTGGTGGTCATCCTTCACTGCCAACGGTTATGGCGGCTCAGAAAATGAAAGTGCCGATTTTGCTTCATGAACAAAACGCCGTATTGGGTCGAGTGAATCGTCTGCTGGCCGGTGCTGCTTCGGGGATTGCGACCTCTTTCAAATCGGTTAGGGGTCTGAAAAACAAATATCAGAATAAAGTCTTATGTACCGGCACCCCTGTACGCCCCACCATCGTGGAAATCCGTTCGCTGCCTTATCGTGCCCCGTCACCCGGGGGTGAAATGGCCCTTCTCTGTATCGGCGGCAGCCAAGGTGCAGCGATTTTTAGCAAAGTTCTTCCCGAAGCAATTGGTTTGCTCAGTGAAAAGGAGCGCCAAAGACTGCGCCTCTATCAGCAATGCCGCCTTGAGGAAAACTACAGCCTTTCCATAACCTATAAGCAATTAGGCGTCGAGGCTGATCTGAGCGGATTTTTCGATGATATTGGAGAACGTATCAATCAGGCCCATTTGGTGATTGCCCGTTCAGGCGCATCAACGATTGCTGAATTGGCCGTCGCGGGACGTCCTTCTATTCTGATTCCCTATCCCAGCGCCACCGATGATCATCAAAATATGAATGCGCAAACCATCGCCAAAACAGGCGGTGCTGTACTCTTGCCCGAAAGCGAGTTCAAGCCGCAAAAACTGGCTTTCTTGATACGTAATTGCCTGTCCAGACCCAAAATGTTGAATAAAATGGCTCAAGCCGTCCGCGTCAACGGCAACCCCCATGCATCCAAACGGCTCTCCGAGATGGCTCTGGCGATTATTGAAGGCACTGATGTGCAAAGCCTCAAAGTCGGGAAATAATGATGCGCTCGCTTCCTTTATCCATTGGCTCTTTGCATTTCGTCGGTATTGGCGGTATCGGGATGAGCGGTATTGCCGAAATCTTGATCAATTTAGGCTATGATGTTCAGGGCAGCGACCTGTGCGCCAACGCCAATACCCGACGCCTTGAAGACTTGGGCGCCCGGGTGATGATTGGTCATCACGCCGATAATATTGCCCAGGCGGCGGTGGTGGTTACTTCGAGTGCTGTTCCTGGTGACAATCCTGAAATTGCTGCGGCCCGGGATCATCTCATTCCAGTGGTGCGGCGGGCTGAAATGCTGGCCGAATTGATGCGGCTTAAATGGAGTATTGCGGTTGGCGGAACCCATGGCAAAACCACCACCACATCAATGGTTGCCGCCCTTTTGGAGGCGGCTGGTTTTGATCCCACAGTGATCAATGGCGGCATCATCAACACTTATGGAACCAATGCCCGTTTGGGGAAAAGCGACTGGATGGTCGTTGAAGCCGATGAATCGGATGGAAGTTTTTTCAAATTGCCCTCAACCATTGCGGTGGTCACCAATATTGATCCGGAACATCTGGATTTTTATGGCAACTTCGGCGCATTGCGTGATGCTTTTCAATCTTTTGTCCAAAACATTCCTTTTTATGGTTTTGCCACCCTATGTATTGACCATCCAGAGGTACAAAGCCTGATATCGAAGCTCTCTGATCGCCGGATCATCACCTATGGCTTATCACGGCAAGCCGAGATTCGGGCGGTCAATATTCGCACCCAATCGGCCGCCACCCTTTTTGATCTGATGGTTTCCAACGGCGGCAATACCCCCAAGCGGCGGATTGAAAATATCCGTCTTCCGATTGCCGGGGATCATAATGTCCAAAATGCTTTGGCGGCGATAACCATCGGTCTGGAAATGGAGATTGATGATCAAACCATTAAAGAAGGTCTGGCGGCTTTTCGTGGAGTCAAACGACGCTTTTCAATCATCGGCTGCGTCAACGGCATCACCATCATTGATGATTATGCCCATCACCCGGTTGAAATTGCCGCGACGTTGAAGGCGGCCAAAAGCATGCAAAAAGGCAAAATCATTGCCGTATGCCAACCCCATCGCTATAGCCGAGTCGCCGCTTTGTTTGAGGAATTTTGCCTCTGTCTCAATGATGCCAATACCGTCATCATCAGTGATATTTATCCGGCTGGGGAATCACCTCTTGAGGGCATTGATCGTGACCATTTGATTGCCGGCTTACGGGCCCGTGGTCATCGTGCCGTTGTGCCTCTTGATGACAGCGACTGTTTGGCCACATTGGTTGAAGACATCGCCGAACCGGGTGACATGGTCGTTTGCATGGGGGCGGGCGATATTACCCAATGGGCCCATCATCTCTTAAAAGAATTGGTTTCCCGGAATAAAGGAGCACTTTCTTCAATCACCGGGGGGCGGCGATAATGTTTGCGCCTGGCTTGATTGACCGCCTACCAAAAATGCGCGGCCGTTATATCGGCAATGCATCCTTGGCCAAAAAAACCTGGTTCCGGGTTGGTGGACCGGCAGAGGTTCTCTTCACCCCGGCAGATCGAGAAGATTTATTAGAATTTCTTTGCACCAAACCCAAAGATATTCCGCTCACTGTGATTGGGGTGGGATCAAACCTCTTGGTGCGCGATGGCGGTGTTCCCGGTGTGGTGGCCCAACTTGGACGTGGTCTCAGCCATGTGGTGGTTGAAGGTGAACAGGTGATTGCCGAGGCCGGTGCGTTTGCCCATGCGGTGGCCAAGGCTTGCCAACGCGCCTGCCTGTCTGGTTTAGAGTTTCTCATCGGCATTCCTGGCCTCATCGGCGGCGCCCTACGGATGAATGCCGGGGCTTATGGCCGTGAAATGCAAGATATAACCATAACCGCTGAGATTATTGATCCATCCGGCAGCATCCATATTCGGGATCATCAAGCGCTTGGTTTTCGGTATCGCGGCTGTGCGGTTCCAGAACAGGCGATTTTTCTCTCAGCAACCTTCCAGGGTCAGAAAGGATCAACTGAGGAAATTTTAGAGCGTATGCAGGAGATCCAAGATCAACGCCAAGCCAGCCAACCCATCCGCTTGCGCACCGGTGGCAGTACCTTTGCCAACCCGCCGGGAATCAAAGCCTGGAAACTGATTGAGCGGGCCGATTGCCGGGGCATGACTCGCGGCGGTGCGCAAGTTTCCAAGCATCATTGCAACTTTCTCATCAATACCGGTAACGCAACCGCGGCCGATTTGGAATCTCTGGGTGAAGAGGTCCGGCAACGGGTACGTGCGGTTTGTGGGGTGACCCTTGATTGGGAAATTCGTCGGGTTGGCATCCCCAATAATATCGGCAGCCACATCTCTGACCCGTTGACCGGAGAGCACCCATGAACCCTGGGTATCATGTGGCGGTTCTGGCCGGCGGCCGTTCAGCCGAAAGAGCGGTCTCTCTGGAAACCGGGACCAATGTCACCCAAGCGCTGGAACGGCGTGGCCATCATGTCAAAATGATTGATGTCAAGGATGAGGCCGCTGCCTTGATCGAACACCTCAATCCGCGCCCGGATATCGCGTTCAACGCTCTGCATGGCCGCTATGGTGAGGATGGCTGTATTCAGGGTCTGCTCGAATGGATGGACATCCCCTACACCCATTCGGGCGTTTTGGCCTCGGCGGTCGCCATGAATAAACCGATGGCCAAGGCGTTATTCACCCAGGTCGGGATTGCCTGCCCGCAGCATATCCTAGCCAGCCGAGACGATTTTGCCGATGGTGATCCGATGCCACGGCCTTATGTGATCAAGCCCTTGGATGAGGGTTCAAGCGTCGGGGTGCGGATCATCGGTGGTGATGATCCTGGGCCATCACAAGCAGACTGGCCGGAGAGCGGTCCTTTGATGGTTGAGGCCTATGCGCCAGGGCGTGAATTGACGGTGGCCATTCTTGATGATGAGGCCTTGGGCGTCTTGGAGATTCATCCCCAAGAGGGATTTTATGACTACCGAGCCAAATATCAAGCCGTAGCCAGACATAGCGTACCGGCTCTGATCCCCGATGTGGTGACCAAACGCGCTCTCGATGATGCTTTAAGAGGTCATCATGTTCTGGGATGCCAAGGGGTAAGCCGGGCCGATTTTCGTTATGACGAAACAACCGACAGCCTGTTGATGCTTGAGATCAATACCCAACCCGGAATGACATCGGCATCCCTGTTGCCGGAAATTGCCGCTTGGCGCGGCATTGAATATGACGAGTTGGTCGAACGTCTGCTCAAAACCGCCCAGATGCAACCCCGGTCCCCTGAACAGTCTTTATCGGCGGCACTTTCATGAACCATTCCCTTCCATATCACCGTAAAAAAAGCCGGTCTCGATCGAAGAATAAGCGATTTTCGTGGCGACAACGCTTGGCTGCTTTGGGGGTGAGCATGCTGGTGGTCGGGGTGGCCGGTGTTGCGCTGTTCAGCGTCATTGTTCCTGATGCCCCGCGTACACTCTGGCTTAACCTCACCCATTGGGCGGGCTTTGAGGTGCGGGCGGTCTATGTGATTGGCCGTCAGAAAACCAGCCGCGATGATATTCTGGCGGTGATTGATGTTAAAATTGGTGAACCGCTTTTCCGGGTGGAACCCGAAGCCATGCGCCAAGCAGTTGAGACAATTGGGGCGGTCAAAGCGGCCCGAGTCGAACGGCGCTTGGATGGTTCTATACTGCTCCATTTGGAAGAACGTAGCCCGCATGCTCTATGGCGACAATCGGATCAGGACTATCTGATTGATCGCGATGGTGTGGTCTTCGGCGTCATTGATTGGACCACAGCATCAATTGATGCCCGACTGCTCATTCTCATTGGACCGCAGGCACCACAACAGGCCGGTGATCTCTTTAACGCACTCAATACGGTACCAGAGGTTGGCATGATGACCGCCAAAGCGGTCAATCATCATGGACGGCGCTGGGACCTCTATCTACGTAACGGAACCATCCTTCATCTGCCACGTACCGATGTCGCCCAATATTTGCGCCATATTCAGGCGATTGATGACCATTATGGCCTGTTGCAACGCAATATAGGGCTGATTGACCTGCGGCAACCCGACCGTATCAGAATTATGAAAGGGATTGCCAACCAACAGACTGACCGGGTTGAGCCGGATGCGGTGCTGATTGATCCCCATGCGGTATCACGCACTCAGTCATCCGCGGACCATACACAATCAGACCATGCGGAGACCCGGACATGAGATTGCTGTCACGCCATAACCGGCAGAGCAGCTGCGCCGCCTTGGATATCGGGACGTCTAAGATGAGTTGCCTGATTACCGAAACCGTGCGCGGTGAAGCGATAAAAGTGGTCGGCTTCGGGCATCGCCGCTCCGAAGGGATCCGCAACGGTCTGATTGTCGATATACGGGAAGCCGCCGAATGTATCCGCTCGACGGTACATGCTGCTGAGGACATGGCTGAGCGACGGATCAACACCCTGGCTATTAATTTGACGGTCGGTGATCCCAACTGTGCTATCCGCCACGCGGCGGTCGATGTTTCGGCCCATGAGATTAGTGACCATGATATCGAACGTCTACGGGCTGAAACCGCTCTGCAAAGCCGCCGGGCTGGTGAAAGCATTCTCCATAGCGTCACCTTGCGTTTTGCGATTGATGGCAGTGCGGCCATTCGCGACCCGCGCGGTATGTATGGACAAACGCTTTCGACCGAGATTCTCCATGTGACGGTTAAATCCGGGGCTTTAAAGAGCCTCATTCGGTGCGTCAATCTCTGTGATCTGGATGTCGAATCGGTGACCATATCCTCTTATGCAGCTGCCTGGGCTTGCTGTGAACAGGATGAACGCCGCCTGGGCGTGGCCTGTATTGATCTGGGGGGTGGAACCACCGGGCTTGCGGTCATGGTCGAAGATCGCCTGGTCCATGTTGATACATTGCCTATCGGTGGAACCCATATCACCCATGACATCGCCCGTGGACTTGGGGTTGGGCTGGCCACTGCTGAACGGTTGAAAACCGTTCATGGCAGTATTCTTCCCGACACGGGTGGCGGCCAAGACACCATTGACGTGCCGTTACTGGGCGGCGAATCGCAGCAAATTTCTCATGCGCTCTTGAATGGCATCATTCGTCCCCGCATGGAAGAAATTCTTGAATTGGTGCGCGACCGCATCGAAACCAGCGGCTACAACACCATAATCGGGGATCGGGTGGTTTTGAGCGGTGGCGGGGCTTTGCTGCATGGGACCAAAGAAATGGCGGAAGTCATCCTCAATCGCCGGGTCCGGGTGGGCATACCCCACGGGCTGGCGGCATTACCGGAAACCGCCACAGGTCCGGCTTTTGCCACCAATATCGGTTTGGCCGTCCTCGGTCTCAATGCCATTCACAGACCCGCAACCAAATTGGGCAGCCGCGGTGGGCTGCTCAACCGGATGGGCCTCTGGCTACGGGAAAGTTTTTGAACCATGCATCGTCAAATCACAGAACGTCAACAATTCTCTTCTCAATATCTTTTACCGGCTCAACGCGGTTTCAGTCATTTCAAAGGGCGATTGATCCGGTTTTTATGGTTTCAGTCATTTCATATGCCCAACAAGCCAAACAATGGAGGATATCATGGGTATTAATTTCAATCTGCCGGTCCAAGAACACCATCTCAAGCCGCGTATCACAGTTATTGGTATTGGTGGCGGGGGCAGCAATGCGGTGAACAACATGATCGAATGTGGCCTTGATGGGGTCGAATTCGTGGCCAGCAACACCGATGCCCAGTCTTTGGAGCAATCCATTGCCCAACGTAAGATTCAGCTGGGACCTAGCCTGACCCAAGGTTTGGGGGCAGGATCACGACCAGATATCGGACGGGCAGCGGCCGAGGAAGTCATTGACTCACTGCTTGATCAGTTGACCGGAGCCAATATGGTTTTCCTGGCGGCTGGCATGGGCGGCGGGACCGGAACCGGCGCAGCACCGGTGATTGCCCGGGCCGCCAAAGAACAAGATATTCTGACCGTGGGGGTGGTGACCAAGCCTTTCGATTTTGAAGGAGTCACCCGCATGCGTATCGCTGAACAAGGGATTGAAGAATTACAACAATTTGTTGATACCTTGATTGTCATCCCCAATCAGAATCTGTTTCGGGTGGCCAATGAGAAAACAACGTTTGCGGAGGCTTTTGCCATGGCCGACGATGTTTTGCAAACCGGGGTCCGCGGCATCACCGACCTGATGCTCAAACCGGGCCTGATCAATTTAGATTTTGCTGATATCCGCGCGGTCATGGCTGAAATGGGCAAAGCCCAAATGGGAACCGGTGAATGTGAAGGCGAGCATCGCGCTGTCAATGCCGCCGAAGCGGCCATTTCTAACCCGATCCTTGAGGATTCTTCAATGAAAGGAGCCCATGGCGTGCTGATCAATATTACCGGTGGCGATGATATGACCATGTTTGAGGTGGACGAAGCCGCCAACAGAATTAAAGAAGAAGTGGACAGCCAAGCCAATATCATCTTTGGCGCCGCGATTGATGACTCCCTATCCGGCCGTATACGGGTTTCCATGGTGGCAACCGGCATTGACGCCGAAATAGCCCAGAGCACTCCACCCCATAGTCAAGAGGAAGAAAGACGCCGCTTCTTGGCTTCATCCAGCTTGGCTGTGAATGCGCAACGCGAAATGCGCCGTCAAGCGGCTGTTGATTCGATTATTCCCACCGATAGAGACACCAAAAATAGCGATCCGCATACGTATCCGCCCCAAATGGCGACCCAGATTCCAGAGACCCTCACCGAACACAAAGCGGTCACGATGTCGGGAAGCGCACCCATCCAACCACCGATGCCCGATACGCAACAGAATCTGGGTGTCACCGACAGCCACAAAGATGGGCCATCGAAAGAATCAGCGCATCTAGGGGAAACCGCCACAAGACAAGACCCGATTTCTCACCAAGAAAACAGACCTGAAAAAGCATCGGTCAGCCTGTTTAGGAGAATCACCGGCTCACGGAGCGAACAAACAACCATCAAACCGGACTCTCAGAGCCCGCTCCCCCAACCGGAAAGCCAAAAACCACCCATTCAGGATTCTGACCTTAGACACAACCAGAGCAACAAAACAGGAGAAGAGGATCTCCTCGAGATTCCCGCCTTTTTACGCCGCCAGGCCAACTAAAACCCCGGGACTGAGAAGTCAATCAATATGGGAAAAACATGTAGGAAAGTTGCCAGAAAATCCGCCAGAACAGTCAAGGAAAACTGTAACATCCGGTAACAATCTTTGACTTGTTCACGCAATGTGAGATGAGTAAACAAATATGGTGAATTATCATATGGTTATTACTTCTCAATTCCTTTTCCAAAAAACACTTGTCCAAGTAAAAAGAGACTGAAGCAGAAAGAAGCGACACTCTTGATCAATAATGATCATTAACAACCATCATCAATAATGATCTTAACAGAAATATACTCACCACTGGATTGACCATCCCTTCATTTATTTTTACCCATCGGGTCAATTTTCATGAATTACCAATGTCAAAAAACGCTTAAAAATGCCATTCATTGTAGCGGTGTTGGCCTGCATTCTGGAAAACATGTTTCGCTGACTCTGCATCCGGCCAAACCCGATAGCGGTATTGTCTTCCGGCGCACCGATCCAGATGGCCAACAAGCGCGTATTCCGGCCCGCTGGGATTGGGTCACCGATACACAGCTGCGCACCACCATCGGTGACGGCAACGGCATCGCCATCAGCACGATAGAACATCTCATGGCCGCATTGGCCGGTTGCGAAATTGATAACATCTTGGTGGAAAGTGACTCGGCTGAAATACCGATCATGGATGGCAGTGCCGCGCCCTTTCAATTTTTAATCGAATGTGCCGGCCTACAGGAGCAAAAAGCCCCGCGCCAAGCCATCCGTATTGAGAAAGAAATCATCCTCAAAGAGGGTGAGAGCTTGGTACGTTTTCGTCCGGCAGACCAGACCATTATTCATTGCGAGATTGATTTTGCTGCTGAAGCAATTGCCCACCAAGAGTATCGTTTCTGTCTCCGTAATGGTGCCTTCAAAACTGAATTGAGCCGAGCCCGTACTTTTGGTCAATTATCTGAGGTTGATCATTTGCGGCAGATGGGCCTAGCGCAAGGAGGGTCTTTTGCCAATGCGATCCTGGTCAATGGTGAACATGTGCTGAATGCCGGGGGTTTACGTTTTAGTGATGAATTTGCCCGGCACAAAGTGCTCGATGCTCTGGGGGACCTCTATTTAGCCGGACACCCCTTTATCGGCGAATTTTACGGCTATCGTTGCGGTCACGGGTTGAACAACCGTATTTTACGGACTCTCTTAGCAGATAAAGAGGCGTGGTCACTCTGCCCCATCCCGGTTGAGGAAACCCATACACAACCCCCGTTCCCCGTGACTGACCCGGTGACGGATACGATTCTTGCCAATACCCAAACCCCTTTGACCGCCACCGCTTAAGGGGGTGATTGGGCCATAACCGACAACGCTGCTGCGTTGTGTTTGGATAATTTCTAATTTTTTCGAAAAACCCGGTTCGTGGCCGGTCGCATCTTGCAAAAATGACGTTATGGATGACGTTTGGCATCAATAACGTTCGGTATGAATGATGTCGGTGTGGTACTTTGAGTCGGTTTTTATTCAGCCTCATCTTTGATCAATCTTTTAATCTCTTCGATAACTGTTGTGATCTCTGGTCAGTTTTGGACCTATGGGATGATTGATTGGACAATCACCACATAATTTATATAGCCGGACGTAGAAAGACCGGGCAGACCTGATCAAAAAGCTACGCTGGACGATCTTATATGGTAGAATTGTCATTCCGCCCCGATAGCCAGCCGGGCTATTTTTTTTCAAAAGAGCGTTTTAAAACGAGTAAAACAGTGCCATCGGGATTCAAAACCGGTGAGAAGAGATGAGATTGAAGATGACCCATCATTCTATTTGGCAGCGCATTGCCGGGGTTTTCCTGGCGGCTGGGCTCCTATGCGCTTGCGAGACCACCGATTCGCAGTTACAAATCGAGAGAACCGATTACCAACTTTACAACCAAGCCATGAATGAAATGTATGCCGAGAATTATCGCGCGGCGGCCGAATTATTTAATGAAATTGAGCGTCAATATCCTTATTCAAACTGGGCCGTTAGAGGTCAAATCATGGCGGCTTTCTGTTATTATCAGATGAATGATTATGATGAGGTGGTGATTGGTGTTGATCGTTTTGTTGGTCTCAACCCCAATAATCCAGATGTTCCTTATGCGTATTATCTCAAAGGGATGAGTTATTTTGAACAAATGCGCGATGTATCGCGTGATCAAAGCAATTCGGAGCAAGCCCTCAAAGCGTTTCAAGAACTCACCCGCCGGTTTCCACAAAGCTCCTATGCTCAAGACTCGGTGCGAAAGATTGATCTCTTGATTGATCATCTGGCCGGAAAAGATATGGAAGTAGGTCGTTATTATCAAAAACGCGATTATCACTTAGCGGCGATTAAACGCTACCGCAGTGTCATCGAAGACTATGACACCACCATCCATATTCCTGAAGCACTCTATCGAATGGTCGAAAATTATCTCTCTCTTGGGATGGTCCTGGAGGCCCGCAAAATGGCCGCCGTTCTGGGGTATAATCACCCAAATAATGAATGGTATCGTGACGCCTATGGATTGCTTGAGGATAATGGTCTCCTGGATGAGCATAGTGATGATCTCTATCGTCAAGAGCGTCGGGCCAGTTTCGATGAAGAGGGATATCTGGAATATCGTGATCAAAAAGGTTTACTGGATCGCGCTTGGAGTTTTCTGAGCGGCGATTCTGATAAAGAAACCGTCGAACGCCAAGAAAGCGATCTTCAAGCATCCGAGACGGTGTCTCCTGATTCCTCTGCCCCGACCCAGGGAAATTGACCGGTTCAGAACCGCAAGAGCCATGATCAATGCATTGATCACCCGTTCACTGAATGCTTTTCAGAGAGAGGAGAAGGCTCAAAATCCCCCGATGATGGCTGGTCCCTTAAGAGGCTTGAGGAAAATGCGTGCGGGATAAGAAAACCTGGGTAGGAGCCATGCTGCAGCGTTTGAGTATTCGCAATATTGTCTTGATTGACCGTCTTGATATTGATCTTGCCCCTGGTCTGTGCGTGATCACCGGTGAGACCGGAGCGGGAAAATCAATTTTTTTGGATGCTCTGGGCCTGGCCCTTGGTTTTCGTGCCGATAGCGGGCTGCTGGGAGAAAACGACCATCAAGCCAGTGTGACCGCGGTCTTTGCCTTGCCAAAAAACCATCCTGGCCATGCGATGTTGCATGAGCAGGGACTGGCCCCCGAAACAGGAAATGAGTTGGTTTTACGTCGAGTCCTTTCCCCAGATGGTCGGAGTCGCGCTTATATTAATGATCAACCGGTGAGCGCCAATCTTCTCAGACATTTGGGGGACAGCCTGGTTGAAATTGAGGGGCAATTCGCTCAACAAGGCTTGATGAATCCAGCTTCTCATCGCCAAGTCTTGGATGGTTATGGCGGTCTGGAAACCATCGCGACAGAGACGGCACACTCCTGGAAAGCTTGGAAGAAAGCTGCCGATGATCTGCAAAAAGCCGAAGATTCGGCTGACCAAATGCGTCAAGAAGCCGCGGTTTTACAGGCTGATCTTGATGAATTGACCGCCCTTGACCCGCAAGCTGGGGAAATCGAATCGCTCGAACAACGCCGCTATATCCTCAAAAACAGTGAAAAACTGACTCAATCCCTCGACCAAGCCGACCAATATTTGAACAGTGACAGTGCTGGGGGCGGAGTCGATGCAACCATCCAGACTGTTTATCGTGAACTCGAACGGGTGGCCGGTCTGGTGGCAGGGCGTCTTGACCCGGCTTTGGCCGCTTTGGAACGGGCCGGGATTGAACTTGCCGAGGCATTGAATCAGCTGCAGGCAATACGCGATGATTGTTCACATAACCCTTCCGATCTGGAAATGATTGATGACCGGATTCACGCGCTGCGTCGGGTTGCCCGCAAACATGGCGTAGATGCCGATGGACTGCCTGATCTGCGGGCTGATATGTCAACCCGTCTGCACCAATGCGATACCGCGCAAACCCATATGCACAGCTTACGTGAAGCGGTAAAAACTGCTCTCCAAAATTGTCAAAAAGATATGAATCGGCTTTCTGAAGCGCGCCAACAGGCGGCCCAGACTCTTGATGCAGCGGTTATGGCGGAACTCCCGGCTCTCAAGCTGGAACAAGCCCGAATCGCCACCCACCTCACCCCCATACCTGAAGAAAATTGGAACACCGAGGGGGGCGAGACCGTCACTTTCATGGTGTCAACCAATCCCGGTACATCATTAGCACCCCTTGACCGGGTTGCTTCGGGCGGTGAGCTGTCTCGTTTCATGTTGGCATTGAAATTGGTTGCTGCCAAAGTCGGACATGTCCCGACCTTGGTTTTCGATGAGGTGGATAGCGGTATCGGTGGGGCGGTGGCCGCAGCGGTGGGCCAACGGTTGGCCCGGCTTGGGAATCATCGTCAGGTTCTGGTTGTCACCCATTCGCCGCAAGTGGCAGCAGCCGGTGACCATCACTGGCGGGTGTACAAAGATCAACGCGGTGAGCGCAGCATCACTGAAATTCGGCCGCTATCGGATATCGAACGGCAGGAGGAAATTGCCCGCATGTTGGCGGCTTCTGAAATCACCCAGGAAGCCCGGGCCGCCGCAGCCCGACTGATGAGCGGCGCACAGCCTCCATGACCGAGCATCCCCCCATCCCAACAGCAGCCCATATGGCCGCAATGACGCCTGTCGAGAGCTTGAGCCGCAGCGAGGCGATTAGTGAATTGGCGTGGTTGGCTTCCGAAATTGCCCGGCTTGATCAAGCCTATCATGGCAATGATGATCCTGTGGTCAGCGATGCTGTCTATGATGCTTTATGGCAACGCAACCGCATTCTCGAGGGCCGCTTCCCTGATCTTATTCGTCCGGATTCGCCCTCACAACGCATCGGGGCGTCACCTCTGCCGACCTTCGCCAAAGTCACCCATCAAACCCCAATGCTTTCCCTTGATAATGCTTTTAGCGAACAAGATGTTGATGATTTTCTGGCCAAACTGCGGCGCTTCCTTAATTTGGATCCCGAAGCCGAGATTGCCATATGGGCCGGGCCGAAGATTGATGGTCTGGCCATTTCCTTACGCTATGAGAATGGGCGCCTTGCCCTGGCCGCCACCCGAGGAGATGGCGTGACCGGCGAAAATGTCACCGCCAATATCCGTGGTATCAACAGCATTCCGGCTCGTCTTGATGCCGATGATATTCCCGATAGGATTGAGATTCGTGGCGAAATTTATATGAAAAGAAGCGCCTTTGAAACTTTGAATAAAGCCCGGATAGCCGCCGGAGAAAAACCATTTGCCAATCCACGCAATGCTGCTGCCGGCAGTGTCCGCCAAATCGACCCAACCATCACCGCCGGGCGGCCGTTGCAGTTTTTTCCTTACGGCATTGGCGGGATTGACCGTCATTTTGCCACCAGCCAATCCGGGTTGTCAAAACGCTTGACCGCCTTGGGATTCCACCCCCATGCGCCGGCCCGACTGTGTCGCTCTGCTTCGGAAATGCTGGCTTTTTACCAATATATGGACCGAGAGCGTACCCGGATTGATTTCGATATTGATGGGGTGGTCTATAAAATCAATCGCTGGGATTGGCAACAACGTATGGGGGCAGTAGGACGGGCGCCGCGCTGGGCGCTGGCCCATAAATTCGCGGCCGAACAGGCGCAAACCACCGTCAAAGAGATTGATGTTCAAGTCGGTCGGACCGGTATTCTTACCCCGGTTGCCCGTCTGGAACCGGTCTTGGTGGGCGGCGTGAACGTGACCAACGCCACCTTACATAATGAGGATGAAGTTGCCCGCAAGGATATCCGTTGTGGTGATCGGGTGATCGTGCAACGGGCTGGTGATGTGATTCCGCAAGTGGTTGCGGTAATTCTCAAAGACCGCCCAGCCGATACCCTTCCCTATCGCATGCCGCAAGACTGTCCGGTCTGCCACAGCCCGGCTATACGTTTGCCAGGGGAAGCGGCCCGCCGCTGCAGTGGTGGCTTTGCCTGCTCGGCCCAAACGGTTGAGCGTTTGAAGCATTTCGTCTCCCGCAACGCCTTGGATATTTCCGGCTTGGGGCATACCCATATCCGTGCTTTTTGGGAAAAGGGGCTGATTAAGATCCCGGGTGATCTCTTCCGTCTGCAAGAAAAAGATGCCACAATCATTGCGCAAGAGGGATGGAGTCGTCTTTCGGCTGATAATCTTTACGCCGCCATTGAGACCCGTCGGGAGATTGATCTTGATCGGTTGATTTATGCTCTGGGCATCCCACAAGTCGGTCAAACCACCGCCAAGCTGTTGGCCAAAACTTACGGCAGCTTCATAAACTGGCGGTCTGCTATGATGATGCTCGACCATCCGGAGAGCGAAATCCGAGCTGATCTTCTGGCTCTTGATGGGGTTGGTTCCTCTCTGGTCGATAGCTTGGCCTTATTCTTTAGAGACCCGGATCATCAGGCTCTGCTTGATGATCTGGCCGCCCAGCTACGTATTCAAGACTTTGTTGCTTCGTCTTCTAATGCGCTTTTAGACGGCAAAACCATCGTTTTTACCGGGAGTTTGGATTCCATGTCACGCAGCGAAGCGAAGGTCGCCGCTGAGTCTCTTGGGGCCAAAGTCGTCGGGACCGTCTCGGCCAAAACCGATTGGGTGGTCACCGGAGCCAACCCCGGTTCAAAAGCCCGTAAGGCGGTTGATCTTGGGGTCAAAACCTTGAATGAGCAAGAATGGCAGAACCTGCTCTCAGGCAGCCGATGAAACACCCGAAACACTCCCGCTGTTTCAAGATCAATGACCCAGGATTTCTATAAGGCGCATATTCTTAAAGCCAAAAAATTTTAACTCTGTTGCGGGACCGATAGAGAATTTTAGGACGCTTTTAGCGAGCAATAATCTTGGCCTTTTCCGCTTGCAGCTCTTCATCTGTTAACATGCCTGATTCTTTCAGTTTGGCCAGGCGTTCCAGGGCGCTGATTGTGTCAATATCTCTATTGGATGCGGGTTTCCCTAAATTGGCCGTTATACGGGCACGGACAGACTTTGCAAAGTCTCTGGCCTTTTCTTTAAAGACTTGATCAATTTCGGCCTTGTCACCCGCAGCAAAGATGGTGATTTTTCCCTCCAATATACCGGTTTGGTATTGGATTGAGTCGATTCTATCATAAGGAAAATCTTTTACTTTCAACCTGAATATTCCTTTGTCTAAGAAGATGAGACGCTTATTGGTTGCGCATAAAATTCCCCTTTCATGTTCATACCAGCCTTGCACCAAGTCCTCCAAGATTTCGTCTTCATAAAGGATATCGGGTAACGCTTTGATTGCCCATCGACATAAAGACGTGTCCACCTCATCTATATGACTGATTCGGCTTTTGACTTCCTCTAAAGTTGGCATGTCATATCCCTCGTCTGTTCATGTCTTGGCGCCATAAGTTGTCAAAAAACCACATTGTGACAACCCTGTAGTCAGCATATCGGGATCATCATCCCACATATGTATTGTCACCGAACGTTATATTGCCACCTAAGGCCCGGTCAGCAGAGGTCGGGTTGCTTGATCCAACCAGGCCGCGGTCGCATCATCCAGCAGGGGGGTCAACTCTTTTTTAACCCGACGATGATAGGAATCGACCCAACCGCGTTCTTCGCTGTTGAGCAAAGAGGGATCAATCAAGCGGCAATCCATCGGGACCAAGGTCAAAACTTCAAAAGAGAGCATCACCCGCTCATCGGTTGTAGCGGGTAGAGGTATCTGCTCTGCCCTCTGCCCAAGCCCATCATCGGGACCCCGAACACAGAGTAAATTCTCAATCCGGATACCGTAATGACCCTCGCGATAATATCCCGGCTCATTGGAAAGAATCATACCCGGCTGTAAGGGGATACCACCACCAGTTTTGGCGATGCGTTGGGGGCCTTCATGAACGCCGAGATAACTGCCAACCCCATGACCGGTCCCGTGATCATAATCCAACCCAAGCCGCCACAACGGTGCGCGGGCCAAAGGATCAAGCCGTGCACCATCCATGCCTTCGGGAAACCGGGCCAAGGATAGAGCAATATGGCCTTTAAGAACGGTGGTAAAATGTCTGCGCTGATCTTTTTCCGGCTCCTGGTCAGATCCGGCAATAAAAACCGTGCGGGTCACATCCGTGGTGCCATCGAGATAGTGGCCACCCGAATCAAGCAAATAGAGGTCACCGGGTCGCAAAGGCCGGTTGGTTTGCGGTGTCACCCGGTAATGGACAATCGCTCCATGATCTCCAGCTGCTGAGATGGTCTCGAAACTCGGGCCGCGAAACAAAGAGTCAGCAGCCCGCATATCCCTTAATTGTGCCGCCGCCATCGATTCATCAACACCATTTTCAATTGCTGTATTTTCCAGCCAAGAGAAAAAGCGACACAAGGCAACCCCATCACGTTGGTGGGCCGCGCGCGCCCCGGCAATTTCAACCGGATTCTTACATGCTTTAGACAACAGGCAAGGATCATCCGCTTGGTAAATCTGGCCACCGGCCCGGCTCAGTAGCGCGGATATAGCATGCGGTGTGCGGGCCGGATCAATCCAGATTTTATGACCTTTGCGGCCCCATGTTTCCAACATACCGGCCAGATCATCAAGCGGCCGCAATGCGGCAACCGGATCAAGATGCGCACTGAGTTCCGGGCTGATTTGATCGGAATGGGTGAATAAAACGAAGGCTTGGTAGTCAGGGCCTGATGGTTCGGGTTGATCAAAGACCACTGCAAAAACCAGTGGCAACGGTGTATAAGGCGTATCACTGCCACGGATATTGAACAACCAAGCAATCGAATCAGGGCGGGTCAGCACACAAGCCCGACAACCGGCTTGACGCAGATCAGCCACCACAGCAGCAATTTTTTGCGATGATTCTTGACCGCTATAGTCCAGATCATGGGGGGTGATACGCCCGCATGATAGGGGTGGACGCTGCGGCCAGACCGCATCAAGCGGATTGTTCTCCAGGCCAACCAATTCGCCACCGGCAGCAGTACTTGCCTCCTGCCAAACCGCAACCTCCTTTGACGTATGCAACCACCAATCATATCCCAGACGCCCCCCCGGCAGCAAAGCCTCGGCCACCCAAGATGGCGGCGATTGGGTAACCAGATGATGGAGAGAAAACACGTCACAATCAACCTCATCACGGGCTTGCAGCTGATAACGCCCATCAATGAATAACGCAGCCTGATCAGCCAAAACCACCGCCAGCCCGGCCGACCCGGTAAAACCACTCAGCCAAGCCAACCGCTCAGCAGAAGGGGGAAGAAATTCATTCCCATAAGCATCGGCATGCGGGACGATAAAGCCGTCAAGGTCACGCTTTTTCAGCTCAGCACGCACGGCTTGCAAAGGCTGGGTCATGTTAATTTTTGCGCCGCATGATCATGGTCACCCAATCCCCGATCATGATGCGTCCAAACAGATAGAGGCCCCGACCAAGATAGGCATTTTGAACCCGCCGATCATCCATCGCCAAAAAGCCAGAAAGAATCAAAAAACCACCCGGTCTGAGTGAATGGGCCAAATCGCCCGCCATCTCGACCAGCGGACCGGCCAAAATATTGGCGAAAGTAAGATCAAACAGTCCCGGTCCACCATGACCAAACTTATTTTTTCTTAATACCCTCCGACCCGGAACAGCCCTGGGCGGGGAATGGCCCAGCAGAATGTGAATCCGCTTACCGACATGATTGCGCACGGCATTTCGACGCGCCTCAGCCACCGCCAAAGGGTCATGATCCATCGCCACAACCCGGGCCTGGCTGAAGCGGGCCGCAGCAATCGCCAACAGACCCGAACCACAACCGAAATCAAGAATACAGGCCGGACGCCGTGGCAAGAGACGTGGCAAGAGACGTTCCAAAGCCATCAGGCATCCCCGGCTGCTGGCATGATGCCCGGTTCCAAATGCTTGCCCGGCATCAACCAAAATACTGGAGCGACCCGGCCGAATGCGCTCCCGATCATGAGTCCCATGAATGGTGAAACGGCCCAGTTTAACCGGACATAACTGCTGTTGACTGGCCACCACCCAGTCACGATCCGGCAGCCGGACCAGCCGCAGGGCCGGGGGACACCACGCATCATTTCCCCGCTTCAAGCGCGACCAGTCATCTGGCATGCCAACAGGATCCAAATCAGGCCGCAGCAACCCCTCCAATCGCCATCCCGCAGCAACCGGCATCAGAGCAATGGCATCACAGAATTCACCAAGGGCAGCCTCAGCATGGCGGCACTCACCCGGACCGACTTCAAGAATCGCCTGCCAGTGAACGGCTTTTGAAACGCCGGGTTTGGTCACAGCGATGCCTTACGCACAAATCCGTCCATCACCTTCTTGACTCCGGTCTCAAAAGCAATCTCCAGCTTGTCGCCATCAACCCCTTGGATGGTTCCATAGCCAAATTTTTCATGGAACACCTCCTCACCAACCGTAAATTGTGATGGCGGTTGGTGGGGCTTTCTTGACGTCAAAGGCCGCAGATATATCTCTTGAGATTCGGGCTTACGGACTCGCTGGGGTTCAACAAATGAGCCTTGTTGGCGGCGGCGGCTCAGTCGCTGTGGGAATGGATCTTCTCTGAATCCACCAGCCGCCCCAAGGCCACCATCCGAACCGGGCGTATAAAGACGCTCCACATGGGAATCGGGCAGCTCATCAACGAAACGAGACGGCAAGGAATGCACCCATTTATTGAAGATACGGCGGTTATAAGCAAAAGAGATAAAAGCCCGGTGACGGGCCCGGGTCAGACCCACATAGGCCAGCCGCCTTTCTTCCTCCAACGCTTTGCCCCCGGCCTCATCGAGGGAGCGCCGATTGGGGAAAATTTCTTCTTCCCAACCCGGCAAGAAAACCGTGTCAAATTCCAGCCCCTTAGCACTATGAAGAGTCATCAGGCTGATCAATTCTCCTTCAGCAGCCCGGGCATTGTCCATCACCAAACCAACATGATCCAGCAAGGCTGGCAATGTCTCGAATTCCCCCCCCAAGGTGGCAACCAGTTCCTTGAGATTTTCCAACCGCCCCGGCGCATCGGCGGAACGATCTTTTTGCCACATGCCGGTATAGCCAGATTCATCAAGAACAATCTCAGCAACCCGGGCATGGGGCGTATTCTCAAGCATTTGCCGCCAGCGATCCAGATCAGCCAAGAATGCCGCCAAAACCCGGCGGACACGCGTTGACAACTCCTCGGTTTCCAACAATTCAGCCGCCGCGACAGTCAGTGGGATGGCTTTTGTACGTGCCAACCGGCTGATTGTTTGCAGGGATGAATCGCCGATTCCCCGGCGCGGGGTATTGATAATGCGCTCAAAGGCCAGATCATGGCTGGGCGACAACAGCAACCGAAAATAGGCCAGAGCATCGCGAATTTCGCGCCGCTCATAAAAACGCGGGCCGCCAATGACCCGATACGGCAAGCCGAGAACCAAAAAGCGGTCTTCAAACTCACGGGTTTGGAACCCGGCACGGACCAAAATGGCGATTTGTGACAGATCGGTCCCCCGTCTTTGCAAGGACTCGATTTCATCCCCAATCACCCGGGCCTCTTCACCACCATCCAGCACAGCCAATAACCGAATCTTTTCGCCTTCTTGTTCATTGGTCCAGAGCGTTTTGCCAAGACGATTCTTATTATGGGCAATCACCGCCGAAGCGGCCGCCAAAATATGGGGCGTTGAGCGATAATTTTGTTCCAGCCGCACAATCTTGGCCCCGGGAAAATCATGTTCAAACCGCAAAATATTCCCCACCTCAGCACCCCGCCAACCATAAATGGATTGATCATCATCGCCAACACAACAGATATGACAATGCTCACGGGCCAATAGACGCAACCAAAGATACTGAGCGACATTGGTATCTTGATATTCATCGACCAGAATATGGCGGAAGCGTTGACGGTATTGGGACAATACATCAGCATGACGGCGAAAAATCCCTACACAATGAAGAATGAGATCACCAAAATCGACCGCGTTGAGGTCACGTAAACGCCGCTGATAATCGGCATATAAACCCGGGGCTTTGCCCATGACGTAACCGGCGTCTTCATCCTCTGAAACCTGATCGGGCTCTTGACCTTTGTCCTTCCAACGCTGAATCAACGCCAGCATTCCTCTGGGCGGCCAGCGTTTGAGATCAATATTGGCCGCTTCGAGGACTTGCTTGGTCAACCGCAGCTGATCATCGGTATCAAGAATAGTAAAATCAGATTTCAACCCAGCCAGTTCAGCATGATGGCGTAAAATACGCGCACACAACGCATGAAAAGTCCCGATCCACCCTCCCCGGTCGCCGATGAGACCGGCAATCCGCTCCTCCATTTCACGGGCCGCCTTATTGGTGAAAGTGACCGCCAGAATATGCCGCAACGGGACCCTTTGCGCGGCCACCAAATAGGCCAAGCGGGTGGTCAGGACCCGGGTTTTGCCAGTACCAGCACCCGCCAGAACCAACAAAGGACCATCCAAATATGTGACGGCTTGCCGTTGATCGGGATTAAGAGAATCGAGATAGGATGCCGATGCGGCTGCTAAACCAGAGCCAAGCACCGGCAGGGCAGAACCGGCGGAAAAATCAGACATGTGTTTTTATATAATATGTTTTTCCTGATACTTATTTCCAATGATACGCACGGCTTGCGCTCTTAGGGCGTCTGTTATCCTGCACTCTTCATCTATCCCTGTGTCGCAGTTTTATCACATTCATCACAGCGAACGCTCTTCTGATACGAAGATCAGTGATATGGAGATGGATAACGCGGGGATGGCAATGACGGCATGCGACCCTTTCTTCAATCCTTTGTTATGACTCCCCACGCGATCACCATCAATCCCCTTCTCGATTATTGGTTTGATCGCTACACCGCTTTTGGTGACCGTCAAAGCAAAAAACCCCTTTTCATTGAGACTGCGTATCATTATTTTTATTGAATAGTCGACTGACTGTGTTCGTTTTTTATTGTTTTTTGCCTCAGCTTTTTTCCGAACCGGATACATTCTATGAAACCCTGGATCATCATCGCGGCCTGTATCATCGTTGGTGGGGCTTTCGCCTTCATCAGCCACCGCCCAACCCCAGAAAACAGTGTCAATGTCTATTCCTATCGTCAGCCATTTCTCCTGAAACCCCTTACCGATGCTTTTACTGCCAAGACCGGTATCGCCGTCAACACGGTTTATTCCAAAAAGGGGCTGGCTGAAAAACTCAAGGCAGAAGGGGCGCGCAGCCCGGCCGATGTTATTTTGTCATCGGATGTGGGTGCTCTCCATGATTTGACAGTTGCTGACGTTGTTGCCCCGATTGAGTCGGCGATCCTGGAAGATACCATCCCATCCCATCTCCGTCACCCAGAAGACAAATGGTTCGGCTTGACTGTCCGCGGGCGGGCCCTTTTCGTGAGCAAAGAGCGGGTTCCCCCTGGAGCCATCACCGGCTATGCCGATTTGGCCGCACCGCAATGGCGCGGTCGGGTCTGCATGCGTTCAGCCAAACATGTCTATAACATTTCTCTTATCGCCGCGATGATTGCCCGCCAAGGCGAACAAGTGGCCGAAAATTGGCTACGTGGCGTCAAAGCCAATTTAGCCCGCAAACCACAAGGCAATGACCGTGCTCAAGCCAAAGCGATCAAAGAAGGGGTGTGCGATGTTGCTCTGGCCAATACCTACTATTTGGGAAAAATGCTCACCAATCAGAGCGAGCCAGAGCAACAATCCTGGGCCGATGCCATTGAGATGATCTTCCCCGACCAAGATGGCCCGGGGACTTATATCAATATCAGCGGCGTGGCTTTGGCCAAAAACGCCAAACATGTTGATAACGCCATTCGTTTTATCGAATTCATGGCCAGCGACGAGGCCCAAAAAATTTATGCCGAACAAAATTTCGAGTATCCGGTGAAAGAGGGCATTGCCCTGCATCCGATTGTTGAAAATTGGGGGGATTTCAAAAGTGAAGAAACCCCCCTTTCCACTGTCGCCATACATAGGCCACAGGCGTCACGATTGGTTGATCGGGTCGGTTTCGATCACTGAATGGAGTCACCGGGAAAAATGATCTAATTGCTCGGCTGATTTTCATGTCCAGCATCAACAGCGATAGAAGCATCTCCATCTGGAGATACCGGGCCGCTTCACCCCGGGTCGGGATGATAACCCTGGCTGCGGGAATTGTGGCGGTTCTGTTGGCGGTTCCGATCCTGAGTGTCTTATGGTTGGCCACCACCGCCAGCCCAGTTCCCGGGTTTCCCGAGGGAATCTGGGGTCACTTGATGGATGCTGTGTTCGTCCGCTATCTCACGGTCACTCTTCTCTTAATGGCCGGTGTGGCCCTGGGTTCTCTGCTCATCGGGGTTCCGACCGCTTGGCTAGTCACCATGTATCATTTCCCCGGCAGCCGGTGGCTCCAATGGGCTTTGATCCTGCCGATGGCCATGCCGGCTTATATCGCTGCTTATGTCTATACCGACCTTTTGGAGGTTTCCGGACCTGTGCAATCGGCTTTGCGATCATTTTTTGGTTGGTCCATCGGCGGCTATTGGTTCCCGGAAATACGTTCTTTGGGTGGCGCCATAACCGTCATGACTTTCACCCTTTACCCTTATGTCTATTTGCTGGCCCGGGCGGCCTTTCTCAATCAGTCAATTTGCGCTTATGAGGTTGGGCGGACATTGGGATACCGGCCTTGGTCCTGTTTCCTGGGGATTTCTGTCCCTCTGGCCCGACCGGCGATTGCGGTTGGCCTCAGCCTGGTCTTAATGGAAACCCTGAATGATTTCGGTACAGTTGATTATTTCGCCGTCCCGACCTTGACTGTGGGAGTCTATGATATCTGGACCAATATGAGCAATATTGCCGGGGCGGCCCAGCTTTCTTGCGCCATGCTGGCCTTGGTGGCTCTCCTCCTGATCGGCGAACGCTGGACCCGACAAAAACAACGCTATCACCAAACATCGGCCAAATATCGTTCCTTGACCACCCAATCCTTGTCTCCCCGGCCCGGGATCTTGGCTCATCTCTATTGCTTGTTGCCAGTCATGATCGGCTTTGTTTTACCCTGTGCGGTGCTCAGCGATTATGCGGTTGATCATTTCATGATTGATATCCAGAGCGGTTTTCTGCAACGTCTGACCAACAGCTTGGGGCTGGGGCTTTCGACCGCATTTCTCACTTTATGTGTCGGTCTTTTCCTGGCTTATGCCGCCCATATTGATCGCAATCCTTTGATGCGCGGGGTGGCACGGCTGGCCAGTATTGGCTATGCCCTCCCGGGGGCGGTCTTGGCCATTGGAGTCATCGTGCCGATGGGAGCTTTCGATAATCTGCTGGCCGATGGTCTTGATGCGGGTTTTGATTGGCAGGTTGGCTTGATCTTTAGCGGTACCGTGTTTGGCTTGCTGTATGGATATACATGCCGCTTCGTATCCCTCTCTTATGGGTCCATTGAGTCGGGGTTAAGCAAAATAACCCCTAATATTGATGCCGCCGCCCGCAGCCTTGGTGCCTCACCGCTGAAAAGTCTGGAAAGGGTTCATCTGCCTTTGCTGCGCGGCAGCTTAATCAGCGCGGCCTTACTGGTCTTTGTCGATTGTGTAAAGGAATTGCCGATTACTATGATTTTGCGTCCCTTCAATTTTGAGACTCTGGCCACCCATGTCCATGCCTATGCCAGCGATGAATTGATCGAACAGGCCGCTTTGGGTGCGCTGACCATTGTTCTCATCACCATCTTGCCGGTGATCGGGCTTTGCCGTAGCCTGCGCTTTGCCCGGCCCGGAACCGCCCCATCACGATGATGGATCATCCATTGATAGAGGCATGATTGATGACCCCCTCTCATCCAGGTCTTGAATTTATTGGTATCGGGCATCGCTACGGGTCGGCCCATGCCATCCGGGATATCAATTTCCAGGTGGCGGCCGGGGATGTGGTGTGCTTACTGGGACCATCGGGTTGTGGAAAAACCACCGTGCTGCGGTTGGCGGCGGGTCTTGAAACCCTGGAAAAAGGCCGGATCATTATCAATGGCAAAACCGTGTCGGATGCCGATATGGGCACCCAATCACCGCCAGAGCACCGCAATACCGGCCTGATGTTTCAGGATTTTGCCTTATTCCCGCATCTCAGCATCATGGATAATATTCTTTTTGGTCTGCGCAAACCGGATCATCACCATGTCAATATGATGAAACGACGCATGGCCTTGATGGGGGTGGACAATCTGGCAACCAAATACCCTCATATGCTTTCTGGCGGCCAACAGCAACGGGTCGCCTTGTTGCGCGCTTTGGCTCCAGGTCCCCAAGTCATGCTGCTTGATGAGCCCTTTTCCGGGTTGGACGCTGATCTGCGGGCTCAGATACGTGAGGATACGCTGCGAGTCCTCAAGGACTCAGGTGTCGCCACTTTAATGGTCACCCATGATCCGGAAGAAGCCATGTATATGGCCGATAATATGCTGGTGATGAATGAGGGAAAAATCGTTCAAGACGGCACACCAACTCAAATTTACCATCATCCAGTCAGTGATTATGTCGCCAGCCTGTTTGGCCCGGTGAACCGGCTCCAAGGCCGCATTGAGGCCGGCCATCTGCGCACAGCTCTGGGTGATTTTCCGGTCAATGGGGCAGCCGCCAGCCGAACCGAGGGCAGGCTTCTCATCCGTCAAGAAGGCATCGCTCTTCTCACCACTGGGCCAGACCATCTGCCGACTGGGCATATTCTCTCGGTACGTCCACTGGGTCGCGACAACCAAGTCCGGGTTGCCGCCAATGATGGCACCGGTCACTGTTTTGAAATTCGGGCCCTGATTCGCGGCGTTTTCACCTTGCGAGAAGGCACAAAGGTGAGCCTACAAGTCGACCCAGACCAATCTTTTGTTTTTGCCGATTGATACCGATTGATCTTTCTGGTGACTCTTCCAGAGAGAGAATTCCCAAGACGGGAATTCTTTGAGGATCATTCTCTAAGGGTCAACCCCCAACCCTGGAAGGTCACCAAAAATCAAACACTAACCGGAGAAATGTTGGGCAACAGCTTGCAAGCCGCCGGAGAAAACACCCCGGACCACCTCTTGAATTTCTTGCTCATTGCCATCGACACCAAAATTAGCCGACCAACTGAGCCGGGAACCAGCCCCTTCCGGCTGCACCGAAAATTGAGCGACATAGTCAACCACCGGCAAAGGGGCCTCAAGAATCTTATAGGAATACATCCGCTCGGTATCGCTGTCGGATAACAATTCCTCATAAATACGGTTGCCATCTTGCAGGATCAAGAAACGGATATCGGCCGTTCTGGACCCGCTTTTTTGGGTCGAGTGAATCCCGGGATGCCAGCGATGAACATCATAATAATCACCAACCCATTCCCAAACCTCATCTGGTGCAGCATTCACATAGATGCTTTCACTCACCGTCCAATCTTCAGCCATCATGTCTTTATTGGACTGGCCGCAGGCGACCAAAAAGACCGCAGAAAACAACACGCCAAAAATAGAGCGCATATACGTTATAGGCATTAAAAACCCCCCTTTGTTGCGTTGAGTCCTTCGCTTGCGTGATTTTATTGATCCATAATTTTCACTGAGAAGAACAACCAAGAAAGAATTGCCACAAAAAATTCAAAATAAAAAGCCCAAACTGTTCCGATGAAACAATAACCGTGATGGGTATGCTAGCCGCCGGAGAAATGATCCGCAATCGACCGCAACCCTCTGGCGTAAATATTTCGCAGAGTCGCTTCGGTTGTGCGGGCGACATTTCCATCGCCGTCAATGCCAAATTGTGATGACCAGGTCACGCGGGAGCCGGAACCTTCCGGATCGACTTTCAATCGCGCAACATAATCGGTGAATGCCAGATCACTTTCAGGGACTGCGTAAAAACACATCCGATCCGCATCGCTATGAGACAATAAATGCCCGTAAGCAAATGCCCGTAAGCGCGTTCACCATTATTTAGAGTGACAATACGGATTTCAGCATCCGGGCTTTTTGGGCCGAAGTGATCCCCGGATTCCATTGATGGACCGCGTAAAAATCACCAATCAAGCCCCAGACCCGGTCAGGAGACGCATTCACATAAATGCTTTCGCTCAACCGCCAGTCTTTAGGCATCGTATGCGCTGACATCATCACGCCTTTATTGGATGGGCCGCAAGCAACCAAAAAGAGCGCAAAAAAACAAGACAGAAAAAATAGAGCATCGATCAATCACAGACATAAAAAAACACCTTGTCAAAAAAATATCTTATCAGGTTGAACGTCACATTGGATACGTCACATTGGATACGTCACATTGGATACGTTGCATTGGATACTTCACGCGGTGCTTTGTATTGATCCCATGCTTCCATTGATCAATAATTCTCACTGAGAAAAACAACCAAAGAAAAATTGCCAAAAACAATTCACAATAAAAAGTCTGGAATATTAAAAAGTCTGGAATATAAAGAGTTCAAGTCGTCAAGACGAATGAGAAAACAATCAGCCGCGATACCAATGATGGGTATTGTCAGGCCGATTATTTCCTAAACAGCGATAGAATTGACCCCCTAAATCGTGAAGTACCCCGCTTGCGGATGATGCACAACCAGCGCTGACGTGGATTGCTCTGGATGAAGTTGATCTTCCTCACTCATCTTAACATCAATCCGCTCAGCTTCCAGCAACCGCAAAATATGAGTCTGATCGGCCAAATTGGGACAAGCCGGATAACCAAAAGAATAGCGCGCCCCGCGGTAACCCTGCTTAAGCATTTTGGCCATATCACGGGCATCCTCATGGCCAAAACCCCATTCACGACGAATACGCGCATGAACATATTCAGCCAGGGCCTCGGCAATCTCAACGCTCAAGCCATGTAAATAGAGGTAATCCTGATAACGGTCAGTGGCAAACCATTGACGGGCCACTTCGGAGGCACGTTCCCCGGCGGTCACCACCTGCAACCCAATGACATCGCGCTGATCATCATCAACCGAGCGAAAAAAATCGGCAATACATAAGCCACCCGGGCGGGTTTGGCGGGGAAAAGAAAAGCGGGCCAGCCGGGTATCACCATCCTCAGCGAATACAATCAGATCATCGCCATCAGCCGCACAAGGCCAGTAGCCATAGCAGGCCGCCGGATGGATAATCGCCTCATCATGACATCGTTTGGCCAGATCTTGTAAAATCGGCTGGAGTTCACGGCGCGCCCAAGCTTCATATTCCCGACGCGACTTACCGGCTTTTTTAAATCCCCAATGAAACTGAAACAGCATGGTCTGGCTCAGATAGGGCAACAGAGTCTTGATCGGCACATGATCAATCAGCCGCGCCCCGAAGAAAGGCGGTTGCGGGACCGGCTGATCACGGCGCAGATCACCCCGCGACGTCTTGGTCTCGGTATAGCCAACCGGCCTCTCCTCGGCCCCGGCAGCCGGAGGAGAGGCAGCCGCTTGGGTCACCGGGTCAGCGGCTGATTTAGGGATAGAATCGACCGCTGAGTCCGGAGATGAATCCGTCTCTGGCTTAGCCTCAGGCTGCGAATCGGGTTGATTTTGTTCGCGTGCGGCCAATTTCCCAGAGGCTTTGCTGCGGGCGGCAATCTTATCAATTTGGTTGCGCACCGCTTGATCAAAATCCCCCTCAACGACCCGGTTCATCAAATCAAGACCATCAAAAGCATCCCGGGCATAGGCGACCCGACCGGCCCCATAAGCGGGAACACATTCTTCAACCACATATTTGCGATTGAGAGCCGCCCCACCCAGAATAACCGGCATATCCAAACCCTGGCGGGTCATTTCTTGAAGATTCTCGCGCATGATCACGGTTGATTTCACCAAAAGTCCCGACAGCCCAACCGCGTCGGCATCATGGTCACGAACCGCCGAAAGAATATCGGCAATCGGCTGTTTAATCCCCAGATTGACCACCTTGAATCCGTTATTACTCAAAATGATATCAACCAGATTCTTGCCAATATCATGGACATCCCCTTTGACGGTGGCCAGAACCATTGTCCCCTTATGGCTGCCCTCAACCCGATCCATATGCGGTTCAAGATAGGCAACCGCTTGTTTCATGGTTTCAGCCGAGCGCAAAACAAAAGGCAGCTGCATTTTGCCGGCGCCGAAAAGGTCCCCCACCACCTTCATCCCCCCCAGCAAGGTATCATTGACAATATCAAGCGGCGGACGCGCGGTCAGGGCTTCTTGTAAATCCTCTTCCAGGCCTTGCTTATCGCCGTCAATAATTCTCAGCTTAAGGCGCTCATTGACGTCAGCAGGAGGGGCCACAACTTCTTTTTTCGCCGCCGTACGGCCGCTAAACATATCAATGAAAACATGCAGAGGATCATAATCAGCCTGACGACGATCAAAAATCAGATCTTGAGCCGCCTTGATTTCATCCTCAGGAATTTTATGCAGCGGCATAATACGGCTGGAATGCAAGATGGCCCCAGTCAATCCCCGCTTGAGGGCTTCATCAAGAAAAACCGAATTGAGAACATGGCGGGCGGCCGGATTGATCCCAAAGGAAATATTGGAAAGGCCGAGAATAATCTGACATTCCGGCATCTCACCGGCAATCGTCTCAATCGCCTCCAAAGTCCATAAACCGAGCTTGCGGTCGTCTTCATTGCCGGTGCAGATGGTGAAGGTCAGGGGGTCAAACAGCAAGTCACTGGCCGGAAGACCATGACGGTTACAAGCAAAATCAAACAGACGCCGGGCCACCGCACATTTACGCGCGGCATCTTTGGCCATCCCATCTTCATCAATGGTCAGCGCGATCACCCCGGCCCCGAATTTGCGTGCCAAGGCAAGACGTTGGGCGGCCGGTTCTTCCCCGTCTTCAAAATTGATTGAATTGATAATCGGCTTGCCGCCATAAAGTTCAAGCGCTTTTTCAAGGACATTCAATTCGGTCGAGTCAAAGACCAACGGCGCATCAAGAGCGCCGCGCATCCGAGTCACAACTTCAACCATTTCCTTTTCTTCATCCCGGCCGACAAAAGCCGTACACAGATCCAAGGCATGCGCCCCTTCACCCAGCTGCTCTTTGCCCATGGCAATACAGGCATCCCAATCGGCGGCTTGCTGAAATTCCCGCCAACGGCGGCTGCCATTAGCGTTACACCGCTCCCCGATATCGAAATAGGCGTTTTCCTGACGATAGGGCTGCTGCCCATAAAGCGAGGCAACACCGGGAACCCAATATACCTGCCTTTTAACCGGTGCCGGTCGATGATGATCATCGCTGCGGTCGGCCAACATGCGATCCAATGCCTCAATATGGGCCGTGCCGGTCCCGCAACAGCCGCCGATCATATTGACTCCGTTCTCGGTCAAAAAACGCTCCAGCCATAACGACAATTCCTCCGGGGTCAGGGGATAATACGGGGCTCCATCCACCACTTCGGGCAAGCCGGCATTGGGCACCACCGAGATCAATCCCGGCCAATTTTCCGATAGCCAGCCGATATGTTCGGCCATTTCCCGCGGTCCGGTGGCACAGTTGAGGCCGAGCATCGGCACATCAAGAGAACGCACAACAGTGGCAGCGGCCGCAATATCCGAACCCACCAACAAGGTCCCGGTGGTCTCGACGGTGACCTGAACGATAATCGGGATCGCGACTTTTTTCTCATCACGCGCCCGCTTGGCCGCATTCACCGCTGCCTTGATTTGTAAACTATCCTGGCAGGTCTCAATCAAAAAGGCATCCACCGCCCCGGCGATCAACCCCCGACATTGAATGATGAATGAGTCTTCCAGGCTTTGATAATCGATATGGCCAAGGCTGGGCAGTTTGGTTCCCGGACCGATTGACCCCAAGACAAAACGTTCCCGTCCATCGGCAGCGAATTCGGCCTTGGCTTCATGGGCCAGCTCAGCCGCCCTTTTATTGATCTCAAAGGCCTGATCTTGTAGGCCAAATTCGCCAAGAGTGGTTGCCGATCCGCCAAATGTATTGGTCTCGACCGCATCGGCCCCGGCCTGAAAATAACCGATATGGATATCACGAACCAGATCAGGGCGACTGGTGTTCAAGACCTCCGAGCAATTCTCACAACCCAGGAAATCCTTCTCAACACTGAGGTCAAGGGCTTGAATTTGCGTCCCCATCGCCCCGTCAGCCAAAACAACCCGACGGGCCAAATAATCAAGAAAACGGCTCACTATGTGCTGTGCTCCACCTCGACATTGGCAGACGTCACAAAGGGCTGATGTTCAGCAGCCGGGCGCAGGCCAAGAATATGGCAAATGGCATAAGAAAGATCAGCCCGGTTGAGGGTATAGAAATGAAATTCATCAATCCCACGGTTTTGCAGAATATGGCATTGTTGAGCGGCAATGGCTGCGGCCACCAGTTTCCGCGTGTTGGGATCTTCGTCCAAACCCTCAAACATTTTGATCATCCAAGCCGGAATCGTTGTGCCGCTAAACTTGCTGAATTCGAAAACTCTGGCACAGTTGGTCACCGGCAATATCCCCGGAATAATCGGCGCGGTAATCCCGGCGGCCTGGGCACGATCAACAAAACGAAAAAATATGTCTGTATCAAAGAAAAATTGGGTAATGGCCCGGGTCGCTCCAGCATCAATTTTCCGTTTCAAGTTGTCAAGATCACTCTGCAGGCTCTCGGCCTCTGGGTGGGTTTCCGGATAGGCTGCCACCGAGATCTCAAAATCAGCCACATCCCGCAACCCGCGCACCAAATCGGCAGCAAAGGCATACCCTTCCGGTGATGGCTGGTAGCGTTTCTCACCTTTGGGCGGATCGCCGCGCAAGGCCATAACATGGCGCACACCATTCTCCCAATATCCACGGGCGACATGATCAACCTCTTCACGCGTGGCCCCCACACAGGTTAAATGGGCCGCCGGCTTTAACTCGGTTTCCTGAACAATCCGTCGTACTGTCGCATGCGTGCGCTCGCGGGTCGTGCCCCCAGCCCCGTAGGTCACCGAAACAAATTGCGGGCTCAACGGCTCCAAACGCCGTAAAGACCGCCAGAGCGTTTTCTCCATCATCGGGTCTTGTGGCGGGAAAAACTCAAACGAAACCTTAAGGCCGGGAGATTTTGAAAAATGCGGGGCAGAAAGCAAAAAACTCATTATTCAAAAACACCTTTTTTATGATTGGGTTTCATTGGTTGTCGGACAATCTATTTGTGATCATTGAAAAACCGCGGTGATTGAGAAATCGTCAGTCAGGATTGATGAAAGAAAACAGCCTCATTTCTTAAAAATCATTCCCTCCAACCGCATGTTTCTGTGGAACTTCATCCGCCGACACTCGACCAATCAACAACACCCAAAAGCGCGCGTCAAACTCAAGAGACCATTATTAAAAAATCAACATCAGTGAAGCGACCCCTTCACCAATACTACTATTCAGAACAGCCAGATTATCCATAGCACCAAAAGCGCATTCAACCCCTTTCATCATGATGGTCCCATTATTCGAGTCTTTGAAAAATGAAGAAAAATGAAAAAGTTCTATTTTTGGAGTCATTGGCCCATTTATCACCATCTCTGGATTTATCTGTGCTCTTGATACCCCCAATCATTACCGACA
Organism: Alphaproteobacteria bacterium; assembly: GCA_963923945.1. Classification (GTDB taxonomy): domain Bacteria; phylum Pseudomonadota; class Alphaproteobacteria. The sequence goes on along the minus strand of OZ000551.1, from coordinate 1,703,316 downwards.
TATAATTTTTGCCTTATCTTTACTCTTAATAAATTTCAGTGAGGAGGAAAATAGTTTTTGCAAAAGTCAAAACATACACGAAGACATATGAAAGTAAGGCATCAGTAAAATTAAGGCATAAGGGCTGGGGAAATATAACCAAAGAAAGATCTACTTTTGCCAATGAATAAAGCCAAATGAGAAAAGTACAAATGATGCTTTTGTGGTCCGATACAACACCACACAAAAATGATGATCAATCATTTTACGATACATATGGTATGAAGTTGGTATGGGGTTGGTATGGGGTGACGTTTATTATATTATCTGTTTGATATAATGGTGTTGAACCTTGTGGCCATGAAGCGGTGTTACGGTGGCGGTTAAAATTATTCAAGACAACCCGAATTGCAAAAAATCATTTTGCAAAAAGTTAATTTCGGAGTATCAGATACATGATGATAAATACAATAAGTGCCAAAATGTGGTTTGAAAAATGTCAAAATGTGGTTTGAAATTAAATGTAGAGAATGTGATTTGAAATTTAACAATTTGAAATCTGCTCTCGATAATATTACCTTGGATGACTTGTGAGTTGGTATTTTTTCGGACAGCACGTTTTTTGGCATGGTGCTTTGAAAGGGTGCTTTAAAAGATTGAGAATAACTTGAGAAATGTTAAGAGCCTTTAACAACTGGGGAAGTAAGAAAAACCTGGGAGGTAAGGAAAGACTCAAAAGAAATAGGTAAGAAAAATGGGTAAAAGAAATAGATTGGGAATTTTTCTTGAAAAAATCTGTGAAAGATTTTGACGAACCAAAAAATAAATGAATTTAAAAAAATTAAAAATTGATCAATCCAGAGAAATTTATCAATTTAAAAAAATCCATGATTACTTTTCATCGCATGTGGCATCCCCTGTTTTCTCTCATAATCGCTGTTTTCTTGGTTGGGTGCGCGTCAGGAAACCAGCAAGAGACGTCTTCACCCTATGACGATCATGCGGTCAATGATCCTCTCGAAAAGTTTAATCGAGTCTCTTTCGAATTCAACAATCAGCTGGATAGGTTTTTTTTCAAACCCCTTGCATCAGCTTATTTAGAAATTCCCGAAGATGGGCGTGATTCAATCAATAATTTGATCAATCATTATCAAGCTCCGGTATCTCTGGCCAATGCCGTCCTGCAAGGTCAGCAAGAGCGCAGCGGTGATATTTTGGGGCGTTTTTTGCTCAATTCAACCATCGGTATTGGCGGGCTGTTTGATCCGGCTGGTTATCTTGGCTTGCCCAAAATCAATGAAGATTTTGGGCAAACTCTTGCCACATGGGGGGTTGAGTCCGGCCCCTATTTGGTGGCCCCGGTTTTTGGTCCTTCCAATCCGCGTGATCTGCTCGGGCGCGGAGTGGATATATTTTTTGATCCTCTAACTTATATTTTCAACGGGCAAAATTTCGGGACCCAAGCCGGGATCATCCGCGGTGCCGTCACGGGGATTGATCAGCGGGCCCAAGTGATGGAGGTGCTTGACGATATTCAGGCCAGTTCTCTTGATTTTTACGCCACCATTCGCAGCCTCTCACGTCAGCGACGCGAGAGTGAAATCCGCAACGGAAGAACAGTTCCCAACGACAGCCCACAGCCCATTGATGATGGTGAATTCCCAGGGCCAAGCCCGATCAGTAAAATCGACAGCCAAGGCTCTCAAATCAACTGACCACACCACCAATGTTTACCACTTTGTATCAGCGCCCCGGTTTGACCGGTCTTTTTGCCCCGGTCTTGGTCACCGCCCTGTGGGTGGTGCTCATATGCGCAACGACAAGTTGGCCGGGCTTGGCGCAATCTGATGCTGATGAGGCGCGTGCTTTTGTCCAGCGTTTTGGCGATCTCTCAATCAAAGAATTAACCGATAAAAGCACATCGGAAGAAGAACTCGCTCAGCGTTTTGAGGAACTATACCAACTGAGCTTTGATTCATCAGCTATCGCCACCTTCGTGATGGGGCGGCATTGGCGGCGCATGTCGGATCAGCAGAAAACTGAATTTATTGATCTTTTCGAGAGATTCATCGTCAAAACATATTCGGAGCGGTTTCGCCTCTACAATGGTGAAACCTTTGAGATTACCGGTGTCCGTCCCCAAAAAAACGGTGTTTTCGTGGTCAGCGGCAATGTTCGTAGAGGCCCAGATACCCCACCCATCGCCATCGAATGGCGGGTTGGCAAAAAGGATGGTTCGTTTAAGTTTTATGATATCACCATCGAAGGGGTGAGCATGGCGATTTCCCAACGCTCAGAATTTGCCTCTGTGGTCAAGAATAAGGGCGGGGTTGAAGGGCTGATGACGGCTCTACGTGAAAAAATTTCCCAATAGAAACATTCAAAAAACCCTCTCTGTTGGAATCAAATTGAATCAAGTGAGATCAAATTGGTTTCCAGGCCCAATCCGAACATATTCTCCCGGCGTCAACCACCTTTATTGTTCAGCGATGAGAACTCTTTTCCTTGTTATCGTCTTTGTTGGGCTTTTCACATTGTCCGTGCCACCCGCAATGCCGCAAGCGCAAGAAAGCAACGGCACTTTGACCGGCAACCAAATACTTCCCATATGTTCCGATACAGGTCAGGTTGAGGACATTATCTACTTTATGTATGTAACCGGGGTCTGGGAAAGAATGAAACTGGGTGCCACACAGATGTTGGTATCGACCGGATCATTTCCCGAGGGAATAAAGGCGCATGAAGTCAACACAATGATCAATCTTTTTTGCAAGTCTGTGCGCCCGAGACGCTTAACCGTGATCAAATGACCAATATTTTTAGGAGATATTTAGAAACAAACCCTGAAATAACCCATCTTCCAGCCCGAATCATCTTATTGCAAGCGTTGCAAAAGGCCTTCCCCTGTAATCTGGATAACGGACCCGCACCTAACAAAAATCTATCATTGGTTTGCGCTTTTCTCTTTACAGACTCATCTCTTGGCGTTACGTGACCCGATTTTTTCTGATTGTTTTCTTGGTCTACAGGAAAATTGGCTGTGATGTTGGTCATGGTATCCAGCCAGAGGGTTCCGAGGTGATGATTTTATAACATATTGATTTATAAATATAATTTTTACGAAATGGTGGGCCCGGCAGGACTCGAACCTGCGACAACGCCGTTATGAGCGGCGCGTTCTAACCAACTGAACTACAGGCCCCAATGGTATTCTCTTGAACGTCTCATTCGGAGAAGAAACTTAAAAAGACTTTTTGTCGAAAGAAGCCACTCTATACTTCATTTTAACCCTTCTGAGAAGATCAAGCAAACAACCGGCATCTCAAGACTGATACGGATGTGTCGGGGCGGTGGTTATGAGAGCACGCTCGGGGATGCTTGGGCGTCCTTTTATCGGATATATGCGGACTCAAGACGCACCACCTGATTGAACCAAGCGTTCCTTCACCCCATCATCGCCGATTGACCGCCCTGGACGGACCCGCGCTCACGTATCCAGGAAGCTGCGGAGCTTGCGGGAGCGGCTGGGATGTTTGAGCTTACGCAGAGCCTTGGCCTCAATCTGGCGGATACGTTCCCGGGTAACCGAGAATTGTTGCCCCACTTCTTCAAGGGTATGGTCGGTATTGACACCGATTCCAAAACGCATGCGCAAAACCCGCTCCTCACGAGCGGTCAGGGTAGAAAGAACCCGGGTGGTGGTTTTGCTGAGATTGCCTTGAATGGCCGCATCAATCGGCAAAATGGCATTTTTATCCTCAATAAAATCACCGAGATGGCTATCTTCTTCATCACCGACTGGGGTTTCCAGACTGACCGGCTCTTTGGCTATTTTCAGAACTTTACGCACCTTTTCCAACGGCATACCGAGCTTTTCAGCCAGTTCTTCGGGCTGTGGTTCGCGACCAATTTCATGGAGAATTTGGCGTGAGGTCCGGACCAGCTTGCTGATGGTCTCAATCATATGAACAGGGATGCGGATGGTGCGGGCCTGATCAGCGATTGAACGGGTGATGGCTTGACGAATCCACCAGGTTGCATAGGTGGAAAATTTGTAGCCGCGGCGGTATTCAAATTTATCAACCGCCTTCATCAAGCCGATATTGCCTTCCTGGATCAGATCGAGAAACTGTAAGCCGCGATTGGTGTATTTCTTGGCAATCGATATCACCAAGCGTAAATTGGCCTCGACCATTTCTTTTTTGGCCTGGCTGGCTTGGCGTTGTCCTTCTTGTACAGTGGCGAAGAATGTCCGAAATTCGGGGATGCTGAGCCCAGATGCTGAAGGGATTTGAGCAATCACCTCCCGCTGGGTTGCAACATCTTCAGCTTTTTTAGAACACAAACGTTTCCAACCGGCCCCGGGCAATCGAGATACGGTTTTAAGCCAATGGGGATCCACCTCATGATCAAAATAATGCTCTAAAAAAGCCGCCCGCTTGATCCCACAATCGGTTGCCAAACGTAACAAGCGTCCCTCCGCACCGACCAGCCGCCGATTGAGCTCAAGCAGCTGATCGACCAGCTGCTCAATCCGGGCGTTATGCAAATGGAGATCACGCAAGCGCTCGCAGAGACGTTTGCGCAAATTGCGATAACGGGTTTCTTGGCCTTTGGGCAGCCCAACCCCTTCCTTGAGAGCCTCAATGCGCCGATCTTGGAGCCGGTAGAATGGTTTGTAATCCTTGGCAACAGCGTCCAGAATTTCGAGAACTTCCGGCATCAATTTTTGTTCTAAAGCCGCCAAAGACATATTGGCTTGCGCGTCCTCGTCCTCTTCTTCATCTTCATCTTCATCCTCATCTTCATCTTCATCTTCATCTTCATCCTCATTCCCATCTATGTCTTCGTCTTCATTTTCGTCTTCGTTGTCATTCAGATCACCATCATCTGAGGATTCATCATCTGATTCAGTTTTTTCCACTGAGTCGGCAAGCATCTCAAATTCAGGACCTTCCGCAGCCTGTTGGATGGCCAGAGAATGATCAGGCATGACACCACCGGTCAGCGTGGTATCCAAATCGACAATATCACGTAGCAACATGCGTCCTTCCGCCAACGCCTCATGCCATTGGACAACCGCCCGAAATGTCAGAGGGCTATCGCAAATGGCATCAATAACCTTGGCGCGTCCGGCTTCGATTCGCTTGGCAATGTCAATTTCGCCCTTGCGCGATAAGAGTTCAACGCTGCCCATTTCGCGCAGATACATCCGCACCGGATCATCGGTACGACCCAAATCTTCATCGCTGCGCTCGGTGGCCTCACGCTGCACAGCCAATGGCTTGCTCTCATCACCAGAAGCAGGCTCATCACTTTCCTCACCATCAACGACATTGATCCCCATTTCTGACAGCATGGCCAGAGTGTCCTCAATCTGTTCAGAGGAAACTTGATCAGAGGGCAAGGACTGGCTTATTTCATCATAGGTGACATAGCCTTTCTCTTTGCCCTTGGCGATGAGGCTTTTGATATCCTCACCGTAACCATCCATCAAGGGACCGTCTTTTTCATCGGCCGGGTTGGGCGCATTGGCAGGCTTGTTGTTGCTGGTTGTCATAAAAGCGGGTTCCTGCAAAGTTTGAATAGGGGTCTTTCCGTGAGAGTTGTTTAAATTGAGATTCTTGGGTAAAATAAAACAGAATAACAAATCGGATTGATGGGCAACACCGGTGGCAATTTACCGCTCCTGATCCGCGCAATCGGGGGGATTGGCCAATTTTTTTTCCTCCTCTTGCACGCGGCGTTTCAAGGCCCAGAAGCGTCGGTCGGCAGCATGATCACCGAAATGATTGGCGAAAGCAGCACCGGCGGCTCGAAGCTCAGCCCGCAAAGCGGTTTGACGAAGAAAACCCATATGTTCTTGCCACGTCTGCCGCACATTGTGACGGGTATTATCCATCCGTTTTAAGTAACTTTGGATACGCACCGTATCCAACCTTTCCACCGCCGTGCCATGACCTTGTTCTATCAGTTGGCGGATCAAGTCCGCTTTGTCAAGCTGACCACAATCAGAACATTCAATCATTGCCTGGCGTAAATGATCCAAACCCGGGTCCGGGATATCCAAAAACCCTAGCTCTTCACTCATTTCAGTCGCCAACCAGGGATGGGAAAGCACCAAAGCCAATAAAATTTTAACTTCTAAATGCGGATCACGGCGAGAAGAACGACCACTGGCTCCCGGGGGCATCGTCTGCCGGTTGGCTTGACCACCAGAAGACCGACGCAGACGCCAGAAACGATCCATCAGAGCCCGACGATATTCATCACGAACCCCAGAGTCAGTGATATGCCCGGCTATTTTCTGAAGACGGCGCTTGAGAGCGGCCCATTGCTCCGGTGTCTCCAGACGCGCATCAGCAACCAAGCCCCGCCAAACCCAATCAACCATCGGGACGGCGGCCGCAACACATTCCTTCATCGCCTCCACACCCTGGCGGGCAATCAAGCTATCCGGGTCAGCCCCCGATGGCAGCATGGCAAAGCGCAGAGATTGACCCGGCCTTAAAAGAGGCAAAGCCCGCTCAGCCGCCCGGGTCGCCGCCCGTACCCCCGCCGAATCCCCATCAAAACAGAGGATCGGCTCATCAACCGCTTTCCATAAAAGACGGATCTGATCCTCACTCAACGCGGTTCCCAAAGGAGCCACCGCCGTGGTCAAGCCAGCCTGATGCAAAGCCAGGACATCCATATAACCCTCAACCACCAATCCTTGCTTGGCCTGGTAGATATGCGGACGGGATTGCGACCACGCATAGAGCAGGCGGCTTTTCTGAAACAGCCGGGTTTCTGGCGAGTTGATATATTTGGCTTTCTCTGTGCCCAGAGCGCGGCCACCAAAAGCGACCGTCTTGCCCTGGACATCGGTAATCGGAAACATCACCCGGTTGCGGAAACGATCATAAGCCGCCCCGCCGCCTTCCGGCTTGATCAAGAGACCGGCCTCAATCATCAATTCTTCAGAAAATCCTTGATCGCGCAAGCCATCCCGCAAAGCATGCCGAGACTGGGGTGCCCAGCCAAGGTGAAAATTATTTATGGTTTGTGCGGTTAATCCCCGTCGATTGAGATAATCACCGGCCCCGTCGGCGTTATTGAGCTGGGTTTGAAACCAGGCTTGAGCAGCGGCCAGAAGAGTGTAAAGACCGGATTTTTTTTGCCGCTCCTGGGGGTCAAAATCGGAACGCAAGGTGACCCCAGCCTCACGGGCCAGAAGTTTGACCGCCTCGGGAAAATCAATCCCTTGGGTTCGCATGACAAAACCAAAAGCATCCCCATGGGCGCCGCAGCCAAAGCAATGGTAAAATCCCTTGCTTTCATTGACTGTAAAGGAGGGGGTTTTTTCGCCGTGAAACGGACATAGACCAATATATTCGCGCCCGCGTTTTTCGAGTTTCACCCGGCGGGCAATCACATCAACCAAACCAACCCGGCGACGAATATCATCCAATATGCCATCTGACCAAGCCATATCTTAACGCTCTTGCTCAGCAACCGCGCTGAGATGGCGGGCACAAAAAACCCGATAAGCCAGGAGAGGCAACCCGATCAACCCAGCCGTGCCTTGGCAACAGCACCGGCTGCCGCGAAATCAAGCTGTCCAGCGTAACGTTCCCGCAAAGCCGCCATCACCCGCCCCATATCACGCAGATTGTCGGCCCCCATCTCGACAATCACCGCATCAACCGCCTTTTCAATCTCTTGCTTGGTCATTTGGGTCGGCAAGAAAGACTGAATAACCTCAATTTCTGCTTCTTCCTGGCGCGCCAACTCATGACGCCCGCCTTTTTGATAAAGGGCAATGCTCTCGCGACGTTGTTTAATCATACTCTGTAAGAGAGCCATGATCTCTTCATCGGTAATCCCCAAGGAATTGCCATCTTCGCGGGCCGCGATATCGCGATCTTTCACCGCTGCTAAAATCAGCCGCACAGTGGCAACATGATGGGAAGAACGGGCTTTGAGGGCCGTTTTGAGCGATGTGCTCAACTGATTTCTGAGGGACATGGAAAAACCGCTATAAGGGACGATAGAGCCAAAATTGATCTTAACGCAAAAAATCTGATAAGACAATCGCTGGTTTTGCCCTGGTTTTTTGTAACAAATTGATTTAGAAGGGATTTTTTATTATTCCCTGTCTTGACGGGTGGCAGGCTTTACCCTAAAAACTTCTTCAATTTTAGATGAAAAGATGACGAAAGATAAAAAACAACCAAGCATTAAAAACAACCACGTCAAAAAATGATAAAATATCTGTTATCAACCGCATAATCCATTGATTTTATCCTTGATTGATGGCTTGGGTTCGGGTTGGTTGAAGGAATCATTGAACACAATAAACCCTTAAGAAAAAATAACCCCCCAAAGGGACGTTGTCATCCATCTGTTTTTCTCATCTGTCTTATTGGTCCGTCATTCACGGATGTTTTTTGTTTTTTTATTCTGGTCTCTGATGAGCGGTGGAGTCGTTTCTCGGCAACGGTGGGTGCCTTGAACAGGCAGCACCCCTCTCCCAATACCATTCCCAAAGGGGCAACCGGTGCTCTGGTCTTGGCGGATGGTTCACTTTATTGGGGCATCGGGGCCGGGGCGGCCGGAGTCAAGAGTGGTGAACTCTGTTTCAATACCGCCATGACCGGCTATCAAGAAATTCTCTCCGATCCTTCTTATGCCGGTCAGATCATCACATTTACATTCCCGCATATCGGCACTGTCGGGACCAATCTTGAGGATGTGGAAAGCCTGATTGTGCAAGCACGCGGCGCGGTTTTGCGAACCACCATCACCGAGCCGTCCAATTTCCGTAACCATATCCATTTTAGCCAATGGCTCAAACAGCATGATCTGGTTGCTGTTTGCGGTGTTGATACCCGGAAAATCACCCGCTGGCTGCGGGAGAAAGGGGCCATCAACGGCGTGGTTGCCCATGATCCCGATGGCCGTTTCACCGGCCCTTTGTCGCCCCAGGAGTTGCGGGATCAAGCCGCTGATTGCCCGTCGATGGCCGGTCTGGATTTGGCTGGTGAAAATGGGGAAAAACACGACCATCAATGGCGTGAAACCCCGTGGCAGCTGGGGAAAGGATATGGCCAAAACGCGGCTGATCATCGCCATGTGGTGGTGATTGACTATGGAGCCAAACGCAATATCCTTAGATCACTGGCCGCGCGCGGCTGCCGGATCAGTGTGGTTGCGGCCCGCAGTTCAGCCGACCATATTCTTTCGTTGCGTCCCGATGGTGTGGTCCTCTCCAACGGCCCCGGCGATCCGGCAGCCACCGCGATTCGTGCCCGGCCGGTTATCAATCATCTTATCGCCAGCGGAGTCCCGCTTTTTGGCATTTGTCTGGGTCACCAGATTCTCGCCCTCACATTAGGGGCACGAACCGAAAAAATGCATCATGGCCATCGCGGGGCCAATCATCCGATCAAAAATCTACTCACCGGACGGGTGGAAATTACCAGCCAAAATCATGGCTTCGTGGTTGCTGGAGATTCCCTTCCCTCCGGGGTTGAAGCAACCCATGTCTCACTTTTTGACCAGACAATCGCCGGTCTGGCGGTGCGTGATCAGCCGATTTTCTCGGTGCAATACCATCCGGAAGCCTCTCCTGGACCTCATGACTCGGGCTACCTCTTTGACCGTTTTATCACGGCCATGGATGGGGCATCATAGATCTTATTGGAGACGAAAGCCGCTCACCCATGCCGAAGAGAACCGATATCGAATCAATCCTAGTGGTGGGGGCCGGGCCGATTATTATCGGCCAGGCCTGTGAGTTCGATTATTCAGGGACCCAAGCCTGTCGGGCCCTACGTGAGGAGGGATACCGGGTGATCTTGGTCAATTCCAACCCGGCAACCATCATGACCGATCCGGAATTGGCTGATGCCACATATATCGAACCGGTGACCCCTGATATGGTGGCTGAGATTATTGAGAAAGAACGCCCTGATGCTATTTTGCCAACGATGGGGGGTCAAACCGGTCTCAACACCGCCCTTTCCCTGGACCGTGATGGGGTGCTGGCAGCCCATGGCGTGACCATGATCGGGGCCAAGCGGGCGGCGATTGATAAAGCCGAAGATCGCGAATTATTCAACCAAGCCATGGCCCGTATCGGTCTTGAAACCGCGCGCGGCGGGGTTGCGCGCTCGCTTGAAGAAGCCCGCGCCATCCGCCAGCAAGTCGGCCTACCGGCCATCATTCGTCCCAGCTTCACCCTTGGCGGGACCGGCGGCGGGATTGCTTATACCGATGAAACTTTTGATGCAGTTGTTGCGGCGGGTTTGGAAGCCTCACCGACCGGTGAAGCCCTGATTGAAGAATCGGTACTGGGCTGGAAAGAATACGAAATGGAAGTCGTGCGTGATTGTCATGACAACTGCATCATCGTTTGCGCGATTGAAAATATTGACCCGATGGGTGTGCATACCGGCGATTCAATAACGGTTGCTCCCACCCTGACCCTGACTGATAAAGAATATCAGATCATGCGGGATGCATCAATTGCCGTATTGCGAGAAATCGGTGTTGAGACCGGTGGTTCCAATGTTCAATTTGCCATCAATCCGCAAGATGGACGAATGTTGGTGATTGAGATGAATCCCCGGGTTTCCCGCTCTTCGGCCCTGGCATCTAAAGCAACCGGGTTCCCGATTGCCAAGATTGCCGCCAAGCTGGCGGTCGGATACAGCCTGGATGAACTCGATAATGATATCACCGGGGTCACCCCGGCCTCTTTTGAGCCATCGATTGATTATGTGGTGGTCAAAGTGCCGCGTTTTGCCTTTGAGAAATTCAAAGGCAGTGATCCCTCTCTAACCTCCAGCATGAAATCGGTCGGTGAGGTGATGGCGATTGGCCGGTGTTTCCCGGAAGCTCTGCAAAAAGCCTTGCGCTCAATGGAGACCGGCCTTGATGGCCTGGATTCAGGGCCGATTGGTGATCTTGACACACTTGATGAGTTGCGCGCAGCCCTGGCCCAAGCCACCCCTGAGCGTCTTTTGGTTATTGCCGAGGCCTTCAGACGGTGTATGACCATCGCCGAAATCAATGCCATCACCCATTATGATCCCTGGTTCTTGGGGCAAATCGCCGACATCATCGCCGCCGAATCCGCGCTCCGTCGCCATGGCCCGCCTCAAGATGCAGAAAGGTGGCGGCAGATCAAGGCTCTGGGGTTTTCTGATCGTCGCATCGCCTCTCTCACCGGCCAGACATCAGACTCCATCACCATGGCCCGTCACCAGGCCGGGATCCGTCCGGTCTTCAAGCGGATTGATACCTGTGCGGCTGAATTCCCGGCCCGTACACCCTACATGTATTCAACGTATGAGGCCGCCCCTTGGGGCGAACAACCCGAATGCGAAGCCGAACCCAGCCATCGCCGCAAAGCGATTATTCTGGGCGGTGGCCCCAACCGCATCGGCCAGGGCATCGAATTCGATTATTGCTGTGTTCATGCCGCCTACGCCCTCAAAGAGGCCGGTTACGAGGCCATTATGGTGAATTGCAACCCGGAGACCGTTTCCACCGATTGCGACACATCTGATCGGCTGTATTTTGAGCCTCTGGATGCCGAAAATGTCATGGAATTGATTGCGGTTGAGCAGGCAGCCGGTGATCTGGCCGGGGTGATTGTGCAGCTGGGCGGCCAGACTCCGCTTAAATTGGCCCATGACCTGGAAGCGGCGGGGATTCCCATTCTCGGTACCAGCCCGGAGGCGATTGATCGGGCTGAAGATCGGGAACGTTTCCAAAAATTGCTCGAGGATTTAGGCCTCCAGCAACCGCGAAACGCCACCGCCAGCACCCTGAAAGATGCGGTTGGGTCGGCAAAAACGGTCGGCTATCCCCTGGTTATTCGGCCCTCTTATGTCTTGGGTGGCCGGGCGATGGAAATTGTCCATGATGAGGCTCAACTGCGCCGCTATATGGGGGCAGCGACTCAAGTCTCCGGCGATAGCCCGGTCTTGATTGATCGCTATCTCTCCGGGGCGGTCGAGATTGATGTCGATGCCTTGGCCGATGGTGAGCGGGTCTATATTGCCGGGGTTATGGAACATATTGAAGAAGCCGGCATTCATTCGGGTGATTCGGCCTGTTCACTGCCCCCCTATTCCCTGCCCGCACCGGTGATTGACCAACTGCGGTCACAAACCGAAAAACTGGCCCTGGCACTTGGGGTTGTCGGGCTGATCAATGTACAATTCGCGGTCAAAGATGGGGTGATTTATGTGCTTGAGGTCAATCCACGGGCCAGCCGGACGGTGCCCTTTGTGGCCAAGATGACCGGCCTGCCGATAACCAAAATCGCCACCAAGCTGATGATTGGGGAGAAACTGTCTGCCTTTGGCCTGCCGAAAAATCCGCTGCAGCATGTGGCGGTCAAGGAGTCGGTTTTCCCTTTCGCCCGTTTTCCCGGAGTTGATGTCATTTTGGGGCCGGAGATGAAATCGACCGGTGAGGTCGCTGGTCTTGACCGGGATTTCGCCCATGCCTTTGCCAAAGCCCAGCTGGGGGCCGGGATTGTCTTGCCCGAACAAGGAACCGCCTTTATCTCAGTACGTGATTGTGATAAAAAATCCATCATTCCTTTGGCCGAAACACTCACCGCGATGGATTTTTCTCTTGTTGCGACCCAAGGCACGGCCCGCTTTCTTAAAAACACCGGATTGAGCGTCCAGACAATCAATAAATTTCAAGAGGGTCCGCCCCATATCGTCGATGCCTTGGAACAGGGCCAGATTGATGTTGTGGTCAATACCACCGAAGGAGCGCAAGCGATTGCTGATAGTTTTTCTCTGCGTCGGGCCGCCTTATTGAATAAAATTCCCTACTACACCACAATCGGCGGGGCTTTTGCTGCGGTTGAGGCTATTAAAGCCTTGCGCAATGGTGGCTTGAGTGTTGCGTCATTGCAGTCCTATTTCCAGCCCGAAGCAGCCCCCAACCAGGCACAATCCGAAACAGCTTGAATGGAAAATCTTAAAAAAACAAAATGTAAGATACACTCGACACCATTTGCCTGTCGATTCGGTTTGGCCTCTTCGGCTTGGCCTCTTTATAGAATTCAGGCATGATGGGGGCGATTAACCACATGATGCCCAACCCTAGGGGAACCCCCTCTTGTTGTTTTTCAGTAATCTGGTTTTCAATAATCTATAAGGACGAAGATGATGAGCACTGTCGAAAAAGTCCCGATGACCGCCGAGGGATATGACAGCCTCAAACGCGAACTCGAACGCCTGAAAACAGTTGAGCGCCCGGCTGTTATTCGCGCCATTGCCCAAGCACGTGAGCATGGGGATCTCTCTGAGAATGCCGAATATCATGCCGCGCGTGAACGCCAGAGCTTCATTGAAGGCCGGGTCATGGAATTGGAGGCCAAAGTCAGCCGGGCTCAAGTGATTGATGTGGCATCCCTATCGGGTGATCGCGTGAAATTCGGAGCCACGGTGGTTCTGGCTGATGAAGATACGGATGTGGAGTCAACCTATCGGATTGTTGGCACCGATGAAGCCGAGATTGAACAGGGGCGTCTTTCCATTACCGCACCCTTGGCCCGCGCCTTGCTCAATAAAACGGTTGGTGATTCGGTTGAGGTTGCTACACCAGGCGGTTCAAAATCTTATGAAATTATCTCGGTTGCGTTTCATTAAGTCGGATTTTTATCTGATTAAACTGGATTTTTCAGAATTTTTTGCCCGATATTCAATCATCATTGGGATGGTAACATCAGAGGGTTATCTGGTTTCAACCTCAATATGCGGTTCGGATAACCGCTTGGATCTGCGGATCGCCGGGGATGATTGAATATGCGCTATATCGGGAAGCGGTCAAATGGGGGACCGCGGTCAAGGTCTCGGTCACAAGCCGCTGATATGTATCCCCATCAACCACGATAATTTTCAGCAAAAAACCGGTCATGCCAACCAATATATGACATTGGCGGACTTCTGGCCCATGATTGACCCGTTTGTCCAAATACCTTGAGGATGGCTGCCGCTTGGCACTCCAGCCCCCAGCTGAGCAAAAACAGTGACACCAGCCTGGCCGAATCAAGATCGCCATAATAGCCCCGAATATAACCCGCCATCTCCAAAGCCCCCCGCCGCCGGAGGCATGGTGGGGGTGACATGCCAAACCGCTTGGCCAGGATGATCGGTCATCCGGCCGCTTTCTTACAAAGAGCCGAGAATTCACCGATCAAGCCGAGGGCCGCGCGGCGTTTATTTTCTCTCCATATCAGGCAAAACAGGTATTTTTTGGAAGACAAGCCGGTCTTGACCATTATCCTTAGAAAATATGGTGACAAGCTGATTTTCAATCAATAACCGGTTGCCATCTTGCCAAATAGAGGGGGTTTTGTTGCCTTGAGGGGGATGCTTGGGAAACAATATAATCTCAAAAAAATGTCTTTTCTTATCCATATGGTCACGAGCGGCCACCGCTTGCGACAATCCGATCAGCGGCTTATGTATTGTTATGACCATTTCCGGAGCTTCAATCACCAAAGCACCCCATCACCACAACACGGTCCGATGATTTTTATGATCAGACCAAGTCTATTTGACCGCACATATTTTATGTCTGGTTTCCTTTGATGCGTTTCATAAGGGTTATCCGGGTTCTCTTTATGAATTGTAATTTTATGGATAGATGAATTGATGGCCACAGATCCCCTTCATGCTCAGATCATCATTATCGGTGCCGGTCCGGCCGGTTATACAGCGGCTGTATATGCGGCCCGGGCCAACCGGTCGCCATGCCTGATCACCGGTCTGCAGCCGGGTGGTCAACTGACCATGACCACGGATGTTGAAAACTATCCGGGTTTTGCCGAGATTATTCAGGGTCCTTGGCTGATGGAACAAATGCGCCAGCAAGCCGAAAAAGTCGGAACAACCCTGATTGACGATGTCATTGTCGCGGTTGATCTGGCGCGGCGTCCGTTTCAAATCACCGGCGATAGCGGGCGGCTTTATCATGCTGATTGCTTGATCATCGCCACCGGAGCCAAAGCCCGTTGGCTTGGTTTGGCCAGTGAAGAAAAATTTATGGGCAGTGGTGTTTCGGCTTGTGCCACTTGTGATGGCTTTTTTTATCGCGGCCAAGAGGTCGCGGTCATCGGCGGCGGCAATACGGCGGTGGAAGAAGCCCTTTATTTGACCAATCACGCCACCCGGGTCTATTTGGTTCACCGGCGTGATCAGTTGCGGGCTGAAAAAATTCTCCAACAACGCTTGCTGGCCCATCCGCAAATAAACGTGATTTGGAACAGTGTGGTTGAGGAGATTCTCGGCCAGGATCACCCCCCCGGTGTCACCGGTGTGCGCTTGCGCCATACCCAAAGCGGTGACTACCGGGAGTTGGCGGTTCAAGGTGTCTTCGTTGCCATTGGTCATGATCCGGCAACCACGTTATTCAAAGGGCAGCTTGATATGGATGATGGCGGCTATATTCACACCATCCCGGATCGGACCCAAACCAGCATACCGGGAGTTTATGCCGCCGGCGATGTTCAGGATAAAGTATTCCGTCAAGCCATCACCGCAGCCGGGATGGGCTGTATGAGCGCGCTGGAAGCGGAAAAATTCCTCTCTGAAAACGGCCAACCATGAAAATGGCCCGCTCGGTTCTGATTCTCTTCCGATTATGATCCTAAACCGGTTGCGGTGCCCCATCGGCATAAGGAGAAAGGGCGCGCATAATGACATCATGGATCGGGGTGGGGACCCCTAAATCCTGGCCCAGGCGGACAACTGCCCCCGATAGATGGGAAAGCTCCAGACGCTTGCCCTGGGCCAAATCCTCGGCCATTGATGCCCGGTAGCTGGTCGGCAGATTAGGAATGCGGGTCAGCCAGGTCTCAACCGGATCTTGAGCAAACATAATCCCCTGGGCCGCCGCCACATCAGCGACTTCGCGCATCGCCCCGACAAATAAAGCCCAGGATGCCGGATCATCCCGGATCGGACCCATCGGCAAGCGCGTCAAAGCGGTGAGGCCACTGAAGGCGGCCAGAAAAACAAATTTCTCCCATAGCTTGGTCTCAATATCATCAATCATACGACCGGCAACATTGACCTCATCACAAAGTGCGGCGAAGGTTTTCAGACGGGTGTCTTGTTCGGGCAGATTCGACCCGAAAAAAAATCGGGCCAGCCGACCGTTATGAGCAATCACACCGGGCTGAGCGATCCGGGCCGAGATATGGGCCACACCGGCAACCGCCGCCGTCCCGACAATCGCCGCCAAGCGCGCACAGGCATCAACCCCATTCTGCAGAGAAATGACCAAAGAATGCGGACCCAAGACCGGGGCCAACGCACGCCCGGCCGCCTCAACATCATAGAGCTTGACACAGAACAAAACCAAATCCGGCCTCCCAAAGGCGGCCGGGTCCGCATCGGCGGCAATCTTGGCCAGATGCACATCTCCCTCAACACTTTCAATCCGCAATCCGTGATCACTTAAGGCAGCCAGATGGGCGCCACGGGCGACAAAACCGACCGAGCATCCGGCGGCCGCCAGACGGCCACCAAAATACCCCCCCACGCCACCGCTGCCAAAAACCAGGATTTTCATCTCTGTATTTTTATCTCTATATTTTTATCTCTATGCGGCGGCCCGATTCAGTGATCAAAACAAAAAAGATCAAGACGGAAACAATCAAGACAGGGCCGCGGTTGCCCGGGCAATCCGGCGGCAGGCTTCCTCAAGCAAGTCGGTTGCGGTGGCATAGGAAATCCGAAAATAAGGCGACAGGCCAAACGCCTCCCCAGAGACCGCCGCCACACCCTCAGCCTCAAGCAGATAGGTGATATAATCAGAATCACTCCCGATCACCGCACCATCCGGGGTTGTCTTGCCGATCACACCGGCACAAGAGGGATAAACATAAAACGCCCCTTGCGGGCGCGGGCAAGAGAGGCCGGGAATGCTGTTGAGTTTCTCAACCACCAAATCACGGCGCATTTTGAAGGTCGCGTTGCGTTCAGCGATGAAATCCTGGCGGCCATTCAAGGCCTCAACCGCAGCCGCTTGACTGATGGAGGTCGGGTTGGATGTGCTTTGGGACTGAATTGTGGCCATGCCCTTGATCAAATCGGCCGGGCCGCCGGCATAACCAATCCGCCAACCGGTCATTGCATAGCTCTTGGAGACGCCGTTGACGGTGAGGACCCGGGGGTAAAGACGCGGCTCAACAGCCGCAACCGTCGCAAAGGAAAAATCATCATAAACCAAATGCTCATACATATCATCGGTCATCACCCAGATATGCTCCGCCTTGAGCAGGCAATCGGTCAATCCCTTCAGATCATCATGGGTATAGCCAACCCCGGTCGGGTTGCTGGGGGAATTGAGGATCAACCATTTGGTTTTAGCACTACAGGCGGCTTCCAATTCAGCCGGGGTCAATTTAAAACTGTTTTCTTCCCGGGTCGGGACAATGACCGGTCGGCCGCCACAGAGCAGAACCATATCGGGATAAGATACCCAATAAGGGGCTGGGATGATCACCTCATCACCCGGATCAAGGCTGGCCATCAGGGCATTATAGAGAACCTGTTTGCCCCCGACCCCAACGATGATTTGATCAAGGCCATAATCAAGATCATTATCGCGTTTGAATTTTGCCTGAATGGCCGCCTTGAGTTCCGGAATGCCGCCGACCGGGGTATATTTGGTCTGACCGGCCTTAATCGCGGCAATCGCCGCCGCCTTGATCGAATCGGGGGTGTCAAAATCCGGCTCACCCGCCCCAAGACCGATGACATCACGCCCGGCGGCCCGCAATTCGGCAGCCTTCTGGGTAACCGCGATGGTCGGTGATGGTTTGATCTGCGCCAATCGGTCAGCCACTATGGTCATGCCATTCTCCCTGATCTATCCATATATTATGCTCTGTTTACGATTATGCTCTGTTTACATATTCACTTGATCTGTTCACAGAGTACGGGTTGATGTGGAAATTCGCAGACTCCGGTTTCTTATTCAGGCCAACACAGAACAAACCCATAATATGAACAAACACATAATATGACCATCTTTATAGCTTACGTCTTTTACAGCTTACGTTGCCGCACAGCCCACCGCAATATCAGAAAACTTTTTCGTCCTTTATTATTGGTTTTTTGATTCCTATCTTGATCTTGAGACCGGTTTTTTGGATTTTTGATCAACCGCATCTCTATGAATAAAAACAACCATGCTGAAAGCATATTCATGACCAGCCTTGCCAAAAATCAACCCGATCGACAAGCCGCCGCCTATCCAGTGGGTCAAGATCAGCCCTTCGGCTTGACCTGCGCTCTCCAACCGGCCGGTGATCAACCCCAAGCCATAGAGGAATTGACCACCGGTTTGCGTAACGGCGAACAGGATCAGGTTTTGCTCGGTGTCACCGGATCGGGGAAGACCTTCACCATGGCCAATGTCATCGAAGCCATGCAGCGGCCAACCCTGGTTTTGGCACCCAACAAGACCTTAGCCGCCCAGCTCTATGGCGAGATGAAAGAGTTTTTCGGCGATAATTCGGTCAATTATTTTGTATCCTATTATGATTATTATCAGCCGGAAGCCTATGTCCCGCGCACCGACACTTACATTGAAAAAGAATCCTCGATCAATGAGCAGATTGACCGTATGCGTCACGGGGCCACCCGGGCTTTGTTTGAACGCCATGATGTGGTGATTGTGGCCAGCGTTTCCTGCATCTACGGGATTGGTGACGCCGAGACATATTCTTCCATGACCCTGCCTCTGCGCAAAGGTGATAGGATGGGGCGGGATCACTTGCTGCGCCAATTGGTTGAGCGGCAATACAAACGCAATGATATGGATTTTCGCCGTGGGACGTTTCGGGTGCGCGGCGACTGCGTGGATATTTTTCCTTCCCATTATGATGACCAAGCCTGGCGTCTTTCCTTTTTTGGTGAAGAAATCGAATCGATCAGCGAATTTGATCCATTAACCGGTAAAAAATCGGCCATGCTGGATTTTATTCGGGTCTATCCCAACAGTCATCATGTGACACCCAAACCGACCTTACAGCGGGCCTTGACATCAATCCGGGCCGAACTCAAATCCCGTTTAGAGGAATTTCGGACCGCTAACCAACCTTTAGAAGCCGAACGGTTGGAACAACGCACCCTGTTTGATCTGGAAATGATTGAAACCACCGGCAGCTGCGCGGGTATTGAAAATTATTCGCGTCATCTCACCGGTCGGCCAGCCGGTCAACCACCGCCGACCTTGTTTGAATATCTGCCCAAAAATGCCTTGCTGATGGTTGATGAATCCCATGTCTCAATCCCGCAATTACGCGGCATGTATCGCGGGGATTTTCAACGTAAATCGACTCTGGCTGCTTACGGGTTCCGTTTGCCTTCCTGCGTTGATAATCGACCCTTGAAATTCGAGGAATGGGATGCCCTGCGCCCACAGAGCATCTTTGTCTCGGCCACGCCAGGGCCGTGGGAATTGGAACGCACAGGCGGCGTTTTCATCGAACAAGTGGTGCGGCCCACCGGCTTGGTTGACCCGGTTTGTTTGGTCCGCCCGGTCGAGACCCAGATTGATGATCTGATCAGCGAATGCAAAACCGTAACCGCGCAAGGATACCGGGTCCTGGTCACCTGCCTGACCAAGAGAATGGCCGAAGATCTGGCCGAATATACCCATGAGATGGGGATTCGATCACGCTATATGCATTCGGATATTGATACCATTGAGCGTATTGAGATCATTCGTGATCTGCGGGCCGGGGTTTTTGATGTTCTGATTGGGATCAACCTGTTGCGTGAGGGGCTGGATATCCCTGAATGCGCCTTGGTTGCCATTCTGGATGCCGATAAGGAGGGCTTTTTACGCTCCCGCACGTCGCTGGTCCAAACCATCGGACGGGCTGCCCGCAATATTGATGGGCGAGTCATTCTCTATGCCGATACCCACACCCAGTCGATTGATTATGCCCTCAAAGAAACCGCGCGGCGCCGACAAAAACAGCAAGACCACAACAGTGCCAACGGCATCACTCCACGCTCCATCCGTAAAGCTCTCAACGATACCCTCTCCGATCTCCAGGAAAGCCCGCCTTTCAGAGACCGCGCACCGGCCCATCAAAATGAACTCAGTCACCATAGCGGCCATAATCTGGCTGCCCATATCGCCGCCCTTGAGGAAAAAATGCACGCCGCAGCGGCCGATCTAGAATTTGAAGAAGCCGCCCAGCTCCGCGATGAGATACGTGATCTTCGGCATCGGGAATTGGATATTCGCGCACCCCTTTCCCGGCAATCCCGCAAACAGGCGGCCAAAACTGAAACCCCATTAAACTGAAAACCCATTGAATGTCATTGGTCTCGGTTGAGGCGCCACTGGTTTAGGCCTCTCTTTTTGATTAGTAACAGCTTTATTTTGAGCCTTGAGTCTTGAAGTTATCCTTCGATTCGTCCCATATTTTTAAGAGCAACACGATGAAACCGATCCATGTCAGCCAAAAACCCCAATGACCGCCTGAATAAGGGTGTTATCGAAGAATCACCCCCCTTATATGCCGACCCCCCGCGCACCGTGCTGGTCACCGGTGGCGCGCGGCGGATTGGTCGGGCGATTTGTATTGATTTGGCGGCCCGGGGCTGGAAAGTCGCCCTGCATTACCACCAATCAACCCGGGAAGCCGCCGAAACCATTGCCGAAATCACCGGTCATGGTGGTCATGCGGTTGCTCTTAACAGCGCCCTTGATGATGAAGCGGCTTATCGCACACTATTTGACCAGGCCTGCCAGGCCTTAGGGCCCATTGGCTGCTTGATCAATAATGCCTCTTCCTTCGAGCGCGATGATGTCAAGACCGCCACCCGGAAGAGTTGGGATCTCCATATGGAAGTCAATTTACGGGCCGCCTTTGTCTTAAGCCAGCAATTCATCGCTCAATTCCCTCCGGATAAAGGGGGAAATATCATCAATATCATTGATCAACGGGTTTGGAATCTGACCCCTTTTTTCACCACCTATACGGTCAGCAAATCTGGTCTTTGGACACTCACCCAGACCATGGCCCTGGCCTTGGCACCACAGTTTCGAGTGAATGCCGTTGGCCCCGGGCCAACATTACCCAACCGCTTTCAAACCACCGCGCAATTCCAGCAGCAATGCCAAAACTTGCCGTTACAGCGTGGAACCTCATCGGCAGAAATTTGCCAGGCCATTCAATTTATCCTCGCCTCTCCATCAATGACCGGACAAATGATCGCCCTTGATGGCGGGCAGCATCTTGGATGGAGTCAGACACCCCAGAATGAACATGGTAAAGACTAAGTAAAAATCATCTCAATATTTGCTCTTCTCTAAAAGATGGAAAGGGACTAAAGCATCAGCCATGAATGATTGTAGCTTTGAAGTCTTGTCCTTTTCTCTTTCTCTTCTGATTCCACATCCTATAAGTTGTACACAATCTCAAATAAAGGGCTTACTGGGAAAGGAATCAGCGCAAAAATTGTATAGAAAACATTTTTCTTTCTCTTAAAATAGAAATAATATATAAAAAACATATAGTTAGAAATTATGCTTGTTTTTTAAGCAACGTTGCTCCCTGGCCGGAAAATCGCTTGTCTGACCACCAAGACCAAAAGATACCAACAAACTTATCCACAAATTTCGTGGATTATCTCAGTGCGGCGATAGGAGACAACAGATCATAAGTCAAAGGTGAGAGATATGGGGCCGAAGCCAGATGCACGCATTCTCAGATTCAATTCTGTTGTGCCAACAGCAGGTCACCTTGTCTCTGGCCTCACTGTTGCCTGCAGAGTCGGCTTAAGCAGCACCCGGTTTGGATAGTTTTATGATCCGGGGACATGAAAATATCCGTCACTCTGTCAAAACCATGCCTAACCAGCCCGGTGTTTACCGGATGCTCAACACCCAGGGTAAGGTCATTTATGTGGGGAAGGCAAAAAATCTGCGTCAACGCCTTGTCGCCTATACGCGGCTGCATGGTCATGTGAAACGTATTCAGCGCATGATTTCCCAGACCGCACAAGTGGAAATCACCACCACCACCACCGAGGCCGAAGCCTTGTTATTGGAAGGCAACCTGATCAAGCGGTTGCAGCCGCATTACAATATTCTGCTGCGTGATGACAAATCATTCCCCTATATCATGTTGCGGACCGATCATCCTTGGCCGCAAATCCGCAAACATCGAGGACCGCGCAACCAACCGGGCGATTATTACGGCCCCTTTGCCGCCATCGGCGCGGTCAATGAAACTCTGGCCGTAATTGAGCGGGCTTTTTTGCTCAGGAGTTGTTCCGATACAGTCTTTGCCAACCGAACGCGTCCCTGTTTGCTTTATCAGATCAAACGCTGCTGCGCCCCTTGCGTTGGCCGCATCAGCGCGACTGATTACAGCCGTCTGGTCACCGAAACAGGCGCATTTTTGGAAGGTCGTGACCATAAAATCCTCGACTCCTTGACCAAACGTATGCAGGAAGCCAGCGCCAAACAAGACTATGAACAGGCGGTGATTTATCGTGACCGTATCCGGGCGTTGCGCCGATTACGGGTTCGCCAAGAAGCCGATAACCCGATTATGGGTGATGGTGATGTGATTGGCCTTTATCAGGAAAAAGGCCAAAGCTGTATCCAGATTTTTTTCTACCGGGCTGGACGCAATTATGGCAACCGGGCTTACTTTCCCCGCCATGACGCCTTGGCTCCGGCCCAAGCGGTTTTATCGGCTTTTATCGGCCAATTTTATGCCGCCCGACCGGCCCCAAAAACCGTCATTCTCAGCCATAAAATCAAAAGTATCAATCTGATTGCTGAGGCCTTGACCAGCCGCTCAGGTCATCGGGTTCAAATCCTGGTGCCACAGAGGGGGCGCAAGAAAGAAGCGGTGAAAAATGCGGTTGATCATGCCCGTGAGGCCCTCATTCGTAAATGTTGCGAAAATCAAGCCAGCACCCGCTTGCTGGAACAGGTTGCAATCCGCTTTGGTCTCGACTCGCCGCCCCAACGCATTGAGGTTTATGATAACAGCCATATCCAGGGCCGCCACGCTTTGGGGGCGATGGTGGTGGCCACGCCGGAAGGGTTTGAACGGGCCGCATACCGGAAATTCAACGCCCGCGACAGCCTTGATAAGCCGGGGGATGACCACGCCTTGTTGCGTGAAGTCTTGACCCGCCGTTTTCAGCGTCTGCTTAAGGAAGATCAAGAAGGGGCCGCTTGGCCGGATCTCCTTCTCATTGATGGCGGAGCCGGGCAGCTCTCGACCGCCCAAGCGGCCCTAACCGAACTTGGTTTAGAAAACATACCCCTCATTGCCATTGCCAAAGGTCCACAACGCCGCGCCGGTAAAGAGCGTTTTTACAGGCCCGGATCACCACCCTTAACCCTTGATGCACGTGATCCGGTTCTTCATTATGCTCAACGCTTGCGCGATGAAGTGCATCGTTTTGCCATTACCGGCCACCGCACCCGGCGGGCCCGCACAACCCGCCACTCGGTTCTAGAGGATATCAAAGGGGTCGGGCCGCAGCGCAAACGTAGCTTGATTCTGCATTTGGGATCGGCCCAAAAAATCAGCCAAGCCCATATTGATGAATTGAAGAACATTCCTGGGATTAACCATGCGCTGGCCCAAACCATCTATGATCATTTTCATGAAACTGAGCCATCAACAGACGACATATTGATACCCGAAAAACCAAAGACCAAAAAAAAACAACCTCATGCATGATTTGCCTGTGAATAATCTCCTGGTGCATAATCGACCCATGCCGACTCGACCCATGCGAATTCAATATGTATCAAGACTTTTGGACAAACTGAATGTCGTGCCCACCAAACCTGATATTTATTGCGTATTTCTCATGATCCATCACCATGGATCCGATGTGATAATCCGCCGCGATACCCGCAACATATAATGACCATAAATCTGCCCAATATTTTGACCTTGTCACGAATCGCTGCCATTCCGGTGGTCATCGCTTTGCTGTTTTATCCGGGCGAAGCGGCCCGTTGGATAGCTCTGGGTCTGTTTGCTCTCGCCGCCATTACCGATTATTTGGATGGCTACATTGCCCGGGCAACCCGGCAATATTCTCGTATCGGCAGTTTTTTAGATCCGATAGCTGATAAATTACTGGTTGGGGCGGTTGTGGTCATGCTCATCGCAACCGAACGGATCACTGGTCTGCATATTATTCCGGCTCTCATCATCGTGATGCGGGAGATTACGGTGTCGGGGCTGCGGGAGTTTTTAGCGGGTCTGAAAGTCAAGGTTCCGGTTTCGATGCTGGCCAAATGGAAAACAGTGATCCAAATGTTTGCGCTGGGTTTCTTGATTGTTGGGGATGCCAGCCCGGCATCCATCCCGGCGGTTAATATTGGTTTGAGTGGCCTCTGGATCGCTGCCTTTTTGACCCTGGCAACCGGCTATGATTATCTGCGGGCTGGCCTACGCCATATGGAGGATTGAGTTTAACCTTATTCAAACAGTATTCCCAAATAAGATTATGCCAATGAGGCGATTTGAGAGTTTTGGCTGGAGCGACACACTGATTTCCCGACCAATCCCCGAATGGGTTGATTGCCATCGGCGCATCGCGACAATCAAACACAGCCATCACGCTTTTGACATTGATCAACCCGATAAAGACGGCCATACCCATCGCCATTGCGGGATGACCGAAGTCTTGATCGGATTCTCCAACATTGGGCTTTGATCGGTGAAAATCGCCGCGATCCGGAAGCCAGATTGGATGATCTCATCGCCCGCATGGACCGGGTGGATTGGATTGTGGTTGAAAGGTTCAAGGCACGCCCCCATGCCAAGATGGCGGATGCATTGTCAGGGGGCCGATCATGCCTTACGCTGCCGCCACAACCCAATAATTGCGGCTGTTATCGCCGTGATTGCCGATATCCCGGTTCGGCAATTTTTATTGGATTCTGTTGAAGAGATTGCTGATTTTCACCTATTGTGACCTTGGAGACCGTCAAAAATTGATTGCAAGATAAAGATGAAGGCCAACCCAGCATGACTCAACTGCGCGATGATTGTTTTGCTTTCGGCGGCGATTTGATGCCATCGGCACAAGCGCTTTCTTTGATTGAGACACGGCTGCATGCGGTGACCGAAACCGAAGCAATTCCGCTCAACCAAAGTTGGGGTCGCATCCTGGCTGAGGATATACAAGCGCCCCGTCATGTCCCACCGCATGATAACGCCGCTGTTGATGGATTTGCCGTCTATTTTTCCGATCTTGGGTCCGAAGAAACTGTTTTACCGGTGAAAGGACGGGTGGCCGCTGGACACCCGCTCCCCACCCCACCACAGCCCGGCACGGCGATGCGTATCTTTACCGGCGCGCCGATGCCCAAAGCAGCCGATGGGTCGGGTCCCGATACGGTGGTGATGGAAGAAGATTGTACCCTCAGCGGTCATCCCGATGAGTCGGTACGGATTCCCCCTGGCCTGCACCAAGGAGCCAATCGCCGCTTGACGGGGGAAGATATCCAAGCTGGTACGGTGATCCTGCCCCAGGGACGGCGCCTGCATCCGGTTGATCTTGGTTTGGCCGCTTCGATCGGGGTGAGCACGGTCCTGGTGCGACGTATTTTGCGGGTTGCTCTCTTTTCCACCGGGGATGAAATCTGTCGCCCCCCGCAATCGCCGCGACCCGGACAGGTTTATGATGCCAATGGAGAGACCTTAACCGGGCTTCTGCATAGCCTGGGCTGCCGGGTTGATGATTTGGGGGTTATTGCTGATGATCCAAAAATCATCAAAGACTGCTTGGAATCAGCACACCAAGACAATGATCTCATCATCAGTTCGGGAGGGGTTTCAGCCGGTCAAGAAGATCATATCCGAGATGTTGTGCGTGCTTTGGGAAACTTGTATTTCTGGCGGCTGGCGGTCCGGCCCGGCCGACCTTTGGCGATGGGGCAAGTGGGCCGGGTACCGTTCATCGGCCTTCCCGGTAACCCGGTTGCGGCCGCCGTGACATTTATGATTTTTGCCCGACCGGCAATCCATATTCTTTCCGGAGCCAGGATGCAGCCGATTAAACGCTTTCCGATTGCGGCTGGTTTCGATTATCATAAAAAAAAGGGTCGGCGCGAATGGCTGCGGGGGCGATTGATGACCGATCCCGATCAACCGACTCGGGTGGTTAAATTTGAGCGTGATGGAGCGGGAATCCTCTCCTCAATGGTCAATAGTGATGGTTTAATTGAACTTGATGAAGAAAGAACCAATGTCACCATTGGTGATGGTGTTCATTTTATCCCTTTTAGTGAGTTGTTATGGTGAAGCTCCTCTATTTTTCCTGGTTACGGGTCAAAATTGGCGTGGCCGAAGAGTCGCTCCATCCCCCTGAAGCGGTGACCACGGTTGGCGATATGATCACCTGGCTGGCCACTCAGAGTGCCGGTCACGCTGCGGCGTTGTCACAACCAGAAGCCATTAAGGCAGCAGTCAATCAAGTTTATGCTGAATTCGACCAGCCCATTCAAAAGGGAGACGAGATTGCCTTATTCCCACCGGTGACCGGAGGCTAATCCCGATCAGTGATGGTTTTCTGATGATCCGTATTCAACGCGCGGCTTTTAATCCCGGCAACGAGATCACTCTCTTACGAGAAACCGTACCCGGAATCGGTGCTATGGTTTCCTTTACCGGTTTTGTACGTGATATGGATGGCGACGACTCCATCTCCAGCCTCACCCTGGAACATTACCCCGGAATGACCGAGCGCTTATGCGCTGAAATTGAATCAGAGGCCCATAAACGCTGGCCCTTGCAAGCCAGCTTGATCATCCATCGGTATGGCGTCTTGTACCCCGATGACCCGATTGTTTTGGTGGTGACCGCATCAGCCCATCGCAAAGCGGCTCTCAATGCTTGCCATTTCTTGATTGATTGGCTGAAAACCAGAGCACCCTTTTGGAAACAAGAAGAGACCACCGCTGGAACCCGATGGGTCGAAGCACACCAAGAAGACGAAGAGGCAGCCCTTTCCTGGAGCGCATCAGATCAGCAAACAACATGAACGCGCTTTATGACGTGTCGCCCATACGAATCGCCAAAGCCAACCGGGAGCCGCTGTATTTTCAATAATGGTCGGTTTGATGACCAATAGGCCCCATGACGGATAAGCTCACCGCCGTTGAGAAAACCGGATTGATGCTGCCGGGATCTGAATTTGTTGCGGTTTTGCGCTGTTGGGAACTTTAGGGCACCGAGACTTTAGGCTGCCGAGATATGCGTGGCGGCAGATGGTTCGGCTTCAGAATGACCGGCCCGGGTGAGCGCATTATACCCCTCAATCAAGCGCCGAGTCACCGGCCCGACCTTAAATTTATGGTGATCAATCGCGCAAATCGGCGTGATCTCGACGGCGGTTCCGGTTAAAAATGCTTCTTCCGCGTGAGCCAAATCATCCGGCATAATGACGTTTTCAACCACATCAATACCCATATCCCGGGCCAACGCCATCACCGTCTGCCGGGTGATACCGTCAAGAAAACAATCGGCGGGTGGTGTTTGCAGGACCCCATCACGCAGCATGAAGAAATTGGCCCCGGTGGCTTCGGCAACCCGTCCTCGGTAATCCAGCATCAAGGCATCATCATAGCCCTGGGCCTCAGCGGCATGTTTACTTAATGTGCAAATCATATATAAGCCGGCCGCTTTGCTATCGGTGGGAGCAGCATTGGGAGGCGGACGAACCCATGCCGATACCGTCAAACGAATGCCTTTTAATTGGGCCTCGGGAACAAAGTAAGAGGGCCATGGCCAAGCGGCAATCGCCACATGAATCCGCGAATGTTGGGCTGAAATAGCCATCATCTCACTGCCCCGCCAAGCGACCGGCCGGACATAGCCATCAACAATGTTCTGCCGCGCCACCACATCCCGGCAAGCCGCATCAATGGTCTCAACATCGTAAGGAAGATGAAACCCCAACCGCTGCGCCGAATGAATCAAGCGTTGGCTGTGTTGGTGCAAGGCAAAAATGCGGCCGTTATAAACTCGTTCCCCCTCAAAGACACAGCTGGCATAATGCAAGCCGTGGCTGAGAACATGCAATTTGGCATCTGCCCAAGGCACAAAACAACCATCAAGCCAGATATCGCCATCGCGGTTATCAAAGGGGAGAAGAGTATCCATTTTATTCAGGGAAGACGGCGCGCTCTGATCAGGGATCAACAACCGGACCGGAAACTAAAACGCAAAAATAAATCCCGTCAAAAAGATTGATTGGAACATGTGTCATCAATATTTTTAATGATATCATTTGTAGCATTCGGCCCCATTTTAAGTCAATGTGATTGGCTGAATAATCGGTTATGCACTCCCATCACGATCACCGTATATGGAGCGACTCTATATGGAGCGACTCTAAGAATGCTTTCCGGACAAAACCAAAAGCCGCATCATGGGAGATGGGTTTTTTACCGGCTTTTTATCGTAATCAGCTTTATCGAAACGATGATATGATGGGAATGGTGATATCATTTTGATAACAATCCGCGCCCGGTCATCGGGTCATTTTTTGTGCCTCAATGACGGGTTTTTTCAATATTTTTGGTCAAATGACGTTCCTCTTGTCAGCACACGGATCACGAAAAAATGGAACCACCCCATCTTTTAATCATTGATGATGATGCCCGATTGAGAGCCTTATTGCGGGATTATCTCCATGATCAAGGTTTCCGAGTCACGATGGCTGAAAATGCTCAAAGCGCCCGCGCCATCATGCGAGGGTTGCGTTTCGATGCGATTGTTCTTGATGTCATGATGCCTGGTGAATCCGGGATCAGTTTTGCCGAAACCCTGCGTATGGATGACGAGACACCGATCCTGATGCTCTCGGCAATGAATCAAACTGAGGACCGCATCAATGGTTTTCACAGCGGCATTGATGACTATCTGTGTAAACCATTTGAACCGCAAGAATTGGTTATGCGTATTCAAGCCATCCTCAGACGCACCGCTCCGACCCAATCCGCGAACAACGACTCCCCGCTGGGGGTCCGTTTTGGCGCATATCTTTTTACCCCTTCTAGCGGCGAACTGCATAAAGATGGGAAAAAAATTCCTCTCACCCAGAGTGAGGCCAAACTCTTACGTATTCTTGCCCATCATGTTGGGACACCGGTTGAGCGGAGTCTTTTGCAACGCTATATGGGCCTACCGAAATGGGGCCGGAGTATTGATGTGCAGATTGCCCGCTTGCGCCGTAAGATTGAGGAAAATCCGAAAATACCCAGCTATATCTGTACCCGACGCGGTCAAGGATACATTCTCAATGGGTATTATGATCATCCATGACCGAAGCCAGCCAACAGAAAACATTTTCATCGCGCAGGCTGCTTCCCCGGTCTTTGCTGGGCCGGGCTTTGCTCATCTTGGGATTGCCGCTGGTTTTGTTGCAAATCGTTTCAGCCATCATTTTTTATGACCGCCATTGGCACACCATCAGCCGCCGTTTTGCCGACTCCACGATTGCCGATATTCAATTGCTTGTGCATGCGCATCAGCAAACATCGGGTGATCTCGAAACCGGCGGTTGGCTTAATCTGGCTCAAGATTCCCTACGTATGCAAGTGACCCAACTTCCCCATGGACGTCTTCCTGACCGTCCTTCTGTTGGTGATCAAAGCATGATTGACCTGCTCACCCGTGGTTGCAAACGCATCGGTCACCCCTGCTGGATCAATGCCGAAGGGCGCGATAATGATGTGGAAATTCAGTTGCAAGTTGATTCCGGCATTTGGAAAGTGATTGTTCATAAAAAACGTTTGCGCAGCATAACCACCGATATTTTTATCCTGTGGATGGTCGGATCATCATTGATTTTATTCATCATCGCGACCGTATTCATGAATGGCCAGATTCGCTCCATTCGTCGTCTGGCTAAAGCCGCCGATTGTTTCGGCAAGGGGATTGATCCCCCACATGTCCCGGAGAGTGGGGCTACCGAAATTCGTATCGCATCCAAAGCCTTTAAACAAATGCGGTTGCGTATCGAAAGACAAATTCAACAACGAACCGATATGCTGGCCGGGGTTTCTCATGATCTGGGAACCATTCTCACCCGTATGAAATTGGCCTTGGCAATGATTGAAGAAAATGCCCGTATTCGTGACCTTAAAAGTGATGTTGCCGAAATGATCCAGATGATTGATGGTTATCTGGCTTTTGCGCGCGGTGAGGGTGATGAGAAAACGCGCACCGTATCGCTCGGGGAACTGATCGCCAGAATAACCCAAGATGCCCAGCGTCGGGGGATTGAAATTCGGGTTGTTGAGTCGGCTGATATTCTTCTGCCCCTTAAAGAAAAAAGTATCAGGCGGGCCGTTGGCAATCTGGTTGATAATGCCGGTCACTACGCCAAGACCATTGAAATTTGTCTGAAAGCTTCACAAGGCATGGCAGAAATTATCATTGATGACGATGGTCCGGGAATCAGTCCCGAAAGATATGAAGACGTCTTCAAGCCATTTTATCGGATTGATCGTGCCCGTAACTTGGATAGCATCAATGTCGGGCTGGGCCTAACCATCGCCCGCGATAACACACGCGCTCATGGCGGTGATATCCATCTGGATGAGAGCCCGCTTGGTGGATTACGGGCAACTCTTAGGCTGCCTCTGTGATGATGTGGATTGGAATATATTCCAATAAAATGGCGATTATTTTGATCCTCCATCGTCCAACCCATTAAAAAATTTTGGTAACATAACCAACCCAAACAGTGTCGATGAGATCATGTATGATCAAAAAAGTATCTGTTGGCGTACTTCATCCAGACGAATAATGCCGTTAATGAGCCATCTATCCGGATACCGAGAATGGGTTCCCATAAACATTCCTTTTTTGGGATACTCGTAGCCGAACATTCTTTTCATCTTATCCAACGCACTCCTACGCCCATACTGTTTTTCCCAATGATGAAACATGGCTTCAACTTCCCAATCCTGGCATGTTCCTTCTCGTTTGCCATCGTCAGTCTTGTATCGGTATTTAAATGAATACGGGCATGGCTTGTAAGGGATGATAGGCCGCGTATTAAACAAATCGAGCTGAGCGCGTAAGGCTTCAAACTTTGCCGCTTCCTTCTTGAGTGCGCTCTCTTTTTCTTCTCAATCTTGAAGCCGAGAATTTCAGCCTTTAATAAAGCTAGGCTGTTATCTTTCAGACGCTCTTGGTTTAAGAATGGAACGATTGATCCAGCCAGAAACCGCTGACGGTCATTCTTTTTGATTTTTTTGATGATTTTCAGACTATTCTGATCGACGCATCAGCTTTCAATCCTGGGATCATCATCCGGTCGTCGCCATTTGAACTGGATCCAGTCCCAACGCCCGAATTTCTTGGCTGTAACCAAAGTTCGAAAGGATATCGGATACAAACGGACCCGGTTACCGTGCAAATCAATACCAGCCCAACAAACGGTCTCGCCATGTGTCTGACTCAACTGAGGTGCGGCTTTGACAATCACAATCGCTCCGATCTCACCCGAATGCGTATATGGGCTCATCTCCGTTCTTGGTGTCATTTATCTGGTCTGTCAGGTCGTGGCAAACACCAATATGACGTATCTCAATGGTTTCACGATTGGCCATTTCTGCCGCCACAATGGTCCGATGACATTGTGTATGATCACACTCGAAACACAGCAAGCAGGCGCGCATACGCATACTGATTTCCAGGGCATGGTTGAGAGCTTTTTGAGCTTTTTCACTCTTGAGGTGCTCTTTGAATATCTTCTGAAAATTTTTCATATCCCGGCGTCGTGCTGCCTTGCGTCCTGGTTTGGGAGTTCCCAAGTCAGGCAAATCTACATAGTCAATTCCAGCATTGGCCAATATGTCGGCCAGAGATTTTTTTGAAAAACCAGGCTTTCGAGAAACAGCAACAGCCCGAACATCAATAACGACTTCTATTTCAGTATGTTTCAGGTTCGCAATGAAGTCTTCAATGCTTGCCTTTTCGTAACCAATCGTAAAAATCGGGTTCAACATAACTTTCCCAACCTGATAATGGGTAAGTTTTTATATAGGAAAAATCGGGATTATTCACCCATTTTGTCATTCTTCGGGCATAGGATAATCACATCAGATAATCACATCCGCAAAAAATAATCTTGTTTGTTGTCTCATCGCTTTCATCCAGAACCGAAATGAACATCATCGCCACCAGACCCATTCTCCATATGAGCCAGCCCATATGAGCCAGAGCGTATCGGCAGAATCGCAACAACGTCCAAGACCCGGCCATAAAAAAGGGCCGCCCCCTGGGAGGGAGGGACGGCCCTTCAATCACCACAAAGATCGGAGAAAACCGGTCTTTGTGCCAGGCAAGCCCTGGGAGGGAGGCTCCTGGCAATGCAGCCTTAGCTGGCCGCCTTGGTCGATGTTGGCTTGAAATAACCCTGAACTTCGTCAAAAGCCTCCGCGACCCGCTTGTTGATGATCCCCAAGCTGCGAGTCGAGGATTTGGAGGCCAGATCGCTCAGGTCCCAAATATTGGAAAGAGCATTCTGATAAACATCTTTGAAGGCTTTGGCATTCTTGACCGTTGCATCTTCAAGGCTGGAATAGCTGGTTGTGCTGGTTCCGGCCTCTGAGAATTCTTCAAAGCTCTTATGAAAAATTTCAGCTTGCTTTTTGGCCAATTCCTGGCTGCCACCGAAAGCCATTTTTCCCGCTTCGGTCAGCGCCTCAAGATTTTTGCGCTGGGTGGCATAGATGGCCTGTACATCAACCGAAGGCATACGCATGGTTTTCGTGAAGTCGGTATCAAAAAAGCTGTTTGAAGGCATTGTCTTGTTCTCCTGTCTTATTTTTTTAGGGCCTATTTTTTTAGGGGTATTCCCTATTTGGTTCATCGCAACACGACACATTGTTTAGCCATGTTCATTCGTCATCATCTCATCGAGTCATAATGTCCTTGATCACGGTATTTATTGTCGTCTGATCTTGGATATGTTTGATCGAATTTTGTTGTTTTCGTTTACGCTTGGCTACTGTTACTACATTACTGTTCTTGCATTACTGTTCTTGTTTACGCTGCTTTAATTCAGGTTATTTTGAATTGCAGGTTATTTTATTGTTTTGTGCACTGCAACATTTAACTGCAATATGATGCGTTGCAACCGCGTTGTCAAGAGTTTTTTATAATTTTTTTGTGCAAAGCACAAAAATGTCTGCTTATACTTTAAAAACCCTGATTTATTGCTCTTTTGACGCGGTTTAGCCGAATCATTCAAGATCAGCCCGACTGGTCGATATGGGTTCATTGGCTGATCAAAATCAATTTTTAAGGTTGTTCGCGCTCCATAGTTCGGGAATGGCGAGCAGCCGTGCTTATGGCTTCGGTCAATAGAGTGGCCAAACGGTCATCCATCATCAGGCATTGTAAAGCTGCTTGGGTGACACCGCCCGGGCTGGTAACATCGCGCCGCAATATTTGAGCTGATTCTTGGTGGCGATGCAAAAGTTCACCCGCTCCGCTAAGCGTGGTCCGGACCAGCTTCTCAGAGAGAGGCGCATCAATTCCCAAAGTTATGCCGATATCTGTCAATATTTCTGCCAATAAAAATAGATATGCCGGGCCGCTGCCCGATAAAGCGGTGATCGCATGCAATGCATCCTCGTCTTGGGCCCATATAAATTCACCAACCGCTCCGAACAATGACTCAATCCAAGCGTAATCGGTTGGGTGCAGGTTGGGCCCCGCACATCCCACCGACATCCCGCGGCCCACCGCAACCGGCGTATTGGGCATAACCCGGACAACCCGCGCCTGGTCACCCAAACCGGCGTTTAAGGATGCCAGAGGATAACCAGCGGCAACCGAAACAAACAAACAACCGCCAGCCAGATGCTTATACTGAGCCAGAATAGGCTCCATAACAGTTGGCTTGACGGCCAAAACCACCACCCAAGATCCATCGGTACATTGATCAGGTGGGTGTTGGCAAATCTTGACGGCGAGATTTTCGCGCAGAAAGTCGGCGCGTGTGGGATCCGGTTCAACAATGGTCAGGGCTGAAAATTTTTGCCAAGATTGGGCAAGAGCATGCCCCATCTTGCCACCGCCAACCAGTAAAACCGGCGGTATGGGAGTGGTCATGCTTCCCCGGCTGTCTCCAACATCGCCAAAGCCAGGGCTTCTTCTGGAGCTTTGCCGCCCCAAATCACATGCTGAAAAGCCGGATAGAACCGCTCACAAACTTCAATGGCGATATCGACCATATCTTCAAGCTGTTCGACACTCGTCCCTTTCGAACCACGCAAGAGCACGGTGTGACGGAAATACAAAACCGCGTTATCACGGTTATAGCCGAAATGACCCAGCCAGAGCCGCTCATTGGCAACCGATAACAACCCCGCAATGGCCGCAATTTTATCTCTTGGAACCTTGATATCGAAATGGCAAGCAAACTGCATCGAGCCAACATCTCCCACCCAACCAAAATACAGTTGATAATCCCCCCAATGACCGTCAAATTCGGCGTATAGGTCATCAGCGCTGGGCCGCTCAAAACTCCATTTATGGGTGCCGATCAATTCCTCGACCAAATCCAATGGGTTGATGAAATCTGCACTTTGGTCTTCAGTGATAAGAGACATGACTGCTCCTCAAATAATGCGGGTTGGTCCGGTCAATGGGTTCAATACGTCTGGGCTGGGGTTGGTGTTGTATCTTTCACGAAAAACACCTTAAATCTTGAAAAAAGAGCTTTCTTAAAAAAGTTATCCTGGAAAAAATATCAATGATGACTTGGGTCTGGTCAGGCGTGGTTTTGATAAAACCGCTTAACATCAACCCACAAACCAATTCAAGGGACCAACAACACGAAGCCAAAGGCGAACCAAAATAAGCTCTTATTTCCCCCCTTACCTTATTTCCTCCCTTACCTTATTTCCTCCCTTACCTTATTTCCTCCCTTACCTTATTTCCTCCCTTACCTTATTTTCTCCCTTACAGTGTCTTCATCAATTTTTATGATTCATTTTCTGGCAATAGATTATTTGTAATAAGAAAATCAATATAACGCATAAAAATATAAATGACACTACTATTTTCAGCCCGTAGGATGATATTGAACAAAATGATAGATAATATCTGGTTAAAAAATTGTAGATTCCTACTATATATGGTTTTGTACGTCCTGTCTTTGTTCCGATTCATCCTCACCAGGATCGGCATATGGGGGCCGTGGGGCTGGGCCAGTCGGTTCACCCTCTGTTGCCCCCGACATTACTTTCCCTCATGCCATATCCGTCATGAAGCCTGAGCGTCTCCACCCTCACCGGGTCGCAGACCCATGAAAACGATCAGTGAAAATAATCAGTCAAAACAATCCGATGGAGGGTTTGTTGAGCCGACCAAAACCAGGGATACACATCCTTGGAGGGAGCAACACCCTAAGTGAGGCCGACTGAGCGAGACCGACTGAGCGAGACCGACATTCTCAAGAAGGATTTTTCCAGGCATCGGTCATCAGTCTTGTCGAAAGGCCAATCCAGTTGATAGGGTCCAACGGCGTGAGAGATCACGCAGCATGATGAAACCGCTTTATCCGTGAGATGATTACATAAGATAACTCTATGCCTTTCCCTGATATTGATCCGGTTTTGCTCCAGAT
This sequence comes from Alphaproteobacteria bacterium, assembly GCA_963923945.1. Taxonomy (GTDB): domain Bacteria; phylum Pseudomonadota; class Alphaproteobacteria. The sequence goes on along the minus strand of OZ000551.1, from coordinate 1,667,641 downwards.
TGGCCCCTTGGCAATCCGCTGGTATTCTTTGGCCTATATTATCGGCCTGCTGGCTGGCTGGCGCTATTGCGTGCATTTGGCCTCCTTGCTGGACGACCGATATGTCTCTGGACCGACAACCCGCGATATGCCGATGGCCCGGGATATGGATGACTTTTTGCTCTGGGCCACTTTGGGAGTCATTTTAGGCGGCCGGTTGGGCTATGTCTTTTTTTATATGCCTGGTTATTTTATCAATCATCCGGGAGAAATTTTCATGTTGTGGCGCGGTGGTATGTCCTTTCATGGGGGATTCTTGGGGGTTGTTGTGGCTGCTGTTGCCTTTGCTCAGTGGCGTCATATTCGTTTATTGACCTTGGCCGACCTGCTGGCCGCCGCCGCACCTATCGGTCTTTTCCTGGGTCGGATCGCCAACTTCATCAATGGTGAATTGTTTGGGCGGCCAACCGATCTGCCCTGGGGTGTGGTGTTTCCAGGCGGTGGACCGCTGGCGCGCCATCCCAGCCAACTTTATGAAGCGGTTTTGGAAGGCATGGTCCTTTTTGCTGTTTTAGCCTTCCTTGTTTACCGATACAAAGCGTTGACCCGACCCGGATTGCTCACCGGTGTTTTTTTTCTTGGCTATGGTTTCAGCCGCCTTCTGGTTGAGTTGGTCCGCCAACCTGATTCGCATATCGGTTTATTGGTTGGCGGCACAACGTTGGGGCAGTGGCTTTCGGCTCCGATGATTCCGCTGGGCATTGCGTTTGTTTTTGTTGCTCTCAAGCGTCCTGCTACAGCGTGACTCCGCTGGCTACCCTTTTGCGTCGGCGCATCCTCACTCAAGGACCGTTACCTTTTATCGATTTTATGGCTTCCTGCCTGACCCATCCGGTTCATGGATATGCGGTCAAAGGCCAACGAATTGGCCGCTATGGTGATTTTATCACCGCCCCGGAAACCAGCCAGATTTTCGGGGAGCTGATTGGTTTATGGATGGTCGATTGCTGGGAAAAACTGGGCCGTCCAGACCGATTCCGCTTGATTGAATTGGGGCCGGGAAATGGCCTGCTGATGCAAGATGCCTTACGGGCTGCAGCCATTCGTCCGGCTTTTGGAGAGGCGGCTGACATTCACTTGCTCGAAACCAATAGCGATCTGATGGCCAGCCAAAGCCGCAGAATTGGAAAAGCCCATTGGCATCAAAGGATTGACTCCTTGCCGTCTACCGGGCCTTTGATTGTGATTGCCAATGAATTTTTTGATGCCCTGCCGGTGCGTATCCTCAGATTAACCGGAGAAGGCTGGCAAGAACGCCATGTCGACTGGGACCAAAAACAGTTCATCCCGATTGAAGCCAGGCCCCAACCCCGGTTTCCGGCAATCCCGGGCAATGGATCGGAACGGGACCAGCATAAGCCCGATACAGCTTATGCAGATACATCTCATATATGTGAGGTCCGTCCTGCGGCAGAAGCCCTGCTTTCTAACCTTATCAAACGGGCCGCTGATGGCGGCGGCTATGGCCTGATTATTGATTACGGCTACACCAAGCCACCCAACCGCGAAACCATTGAGGCCATCCGCCAGCATCACTATGTCGACCCCTTGAGCCAGCCCGGGGAGACTGATCTGGCGGCCCATGTTGATTTTGCCGCCCTCTCCCACAGCATTCAAAATAATCGGGGGCGGGTTTACGGACCAATCAGCCAGAGACAGTTTCTGACCGCCCTGGGTTTGGCCAGCCGGGCCCGCATGCTGTTGGCTCACGCCGACCAAAAACAAAAAGAACAGATTCAATCCGGTCTCCACCGGCTTATGGCATCCTCAAAAATGGGTCTAATCTTCCGGGTTATGGGCTTTTCTAGCCCCGGATTGCCAACACCCGATGGCTTTGAACAGTGATGATGTCGCCGTGTTATACCCTCATTATTATACTGCTTTGATCAGGGCTTAATCATGCCATCGGATGAAACCCTCATGGCCGCTTTTGTCCATGCTTTGACCGCATGTCCATACCCCAAATATCCCGGCCCGCGCTGCTCGACCTGAAAACGCCGCCATTCAACGGCTCTTGATTCAAGGTCATTGTTCGGGAATAACCGCTCAACCATGATCAATAAGCCATGAATATGCCGGATGACCCTTTATCCATTCCGATGATGGAATCGGACTATCTGCTTGGACTGAACAGTCTGCGGCACGGATTTTTTACCCGGCACGGCGGCATCAGCCAGGGTGTCTATGCGTCTTTGAATTGTGGCCTGGGATCAAGAGATGAACCGGCACGGGTCAAGACCAACCGAAACCGGGCCATGATCCGGCTGGGGGGAGAGCGGTTGCTGACCCCGCACCAGATTCACAGCAATAGGGCTCTCACCATCACCAAGCACCAGAGCCAAGAGAGGCTCTCGCCTGCTGATGCCCTGGTGACCGACCAGCCGGGCCTGGTCATCGGCATTCTCACCGCCGATTGTGCACCGGTGATTTTGGCTGATGACCATGTCCGCGTGATTGGCATTGCCCATGCCGGGTGGCGGGGGGCTTTGGGCGGCATTATCGAAGCAACCATCAAAGCCATGTCCCGCCTAGGGGCCAAAGCTGAGCGCATCCATGCCGCCATTGGTCCTTGTATCGGCCAGAAATCTTATGAAGTCTCAGCAGAATTTTATCATAATTTTTTGAATCAAGACCCCAATAACCAAGACTGGTTTACCCCCACCGATTCATCAAAGCGATGGTTGTTTGATCTGGGCGGCTATGTCGGTAAGCGTCTGCAACAGGCCGGGCTGGAACATATAGATCGCTTGAATAACGACACCTTTGATGAAGAAAAACATTTTTTCAGCTACCGACGTTGTCGCCAACATAATCAAAATGATTATGGCCGGATGCTTTCGGCGGTGATGATTGAGCGGTAACAAGAATCAGCAAGCAAGCGTTTACAATCGCCCGGCTGGATTGATAACATAAAAAAAGAATTGGTATCCCTTTCATTGATTGTTATCCCTATCCCCATTTTTCTTCAAACGCATTCCCTCATTTTTAATTTTTAGGCTCATGAAGATTGTGACCGGCAACAGCAATCGCCCGCTTGCTGAGGCGATTTGCGCTTATTTAAGCCAAGATTTGACCAAAACCACGGTGCGCCGTTTTGCCGATATGGAGGTTTTTGTTGAAATTTTGGAAAATGTCCGCGGCGAGGATGTTTTCTTTATTCAGTCCATTTCTTATCCGGCCAACGACCATCTGATGGAGCTTTTGGTGGCTATGGATGCCCTGAAACGCGGTTCAGCACGGCGCATTACGGCGATTATCCCTTACTATGGCTATGCCCGCCAGGACCGAAAATCAGGGCCACGCACACCGATTTCGGCCAAGCTGGTGGCCAATTTGATTACCGTGGCCGGGGCCAACCGCTGCTTGATGCTGGATTTACATGCCGGCCAAATTCAGGGCTTTTTTGAGGTTCCGACCGATAATTTATTTGCCGCCCCGGTTTTTGCCAAAGACATTCAAGAGCGTTATGCCGACAAAAAATTGATGATCATCTCGCCGGATGTCGGCGGTGTCTTACGGGCCCGCTCAATTGCCAAACGGCTTGACGTTGAGCTGGCAATCATTGATAAACGCCGTGAGCAAGCTGGTGTTTCTGAAGTCATGAATATCATCGGGGATGTTCAGGGCTGCCATTGTCTTCTGGTTGATGATATCGTTGATTCGGCCGGGACCTTATGTAATGCCGCTGAAGCCTTGATGGAAGCCGGGGCAGCCAGCGTGGGGGCTTATGTCACCCACGGCGTCTTATCGGGCGGATCGGTTGCCCGGATTGGTGCCTCTCCTCTGGAGCGGCTGGTCATTACCGACAGCATCATGGCCACCGAAGCGGTTCGGGTGTCCGAGACGATTGAGCAGCTGACCATCGCCCCCTTATTGGGTGAAGCCATCCGCCGGATCAGTGGTGAAGAATCGGTTTCCAGCTTGTTCAACTAAGTCCTTGCGCCAGTATATTTTGGAAAACCAAACGGAGCCTGACTCATGAGCACAATTTCAACATTGAATGCCCAGCTACGTGAACGCGTTGGCAAGGGGGGTGCCCGCTTGGCCCGTAAGCACGGCTTGGTCCCGGCGGTGGTTTATGGTGGCAACCAGCCGCCACACGCCATCGCCATCGAGTCCGGCCCCTTCAGAAAAGAACTGACCACGCGCGGGCTGTTTTCGCGCCAAATTGATCTGGATATTGCGGGCAAAAAACACCGAGTCCTGGCCCGTGATGTTCAATTCCACCCGGTTAATGATACCCCGTTGCATGTGGATTTTTTACGAGTCACGGAAAAAACCCGGGTGACGGTTCAGGTTGCTGTGGTCTTCCTCAATGAGTCTGAATCACCGGGGTTGAAACGCGGCGGTGTTTTGAATGTGGTGCGCCATGAAATTGAGGTCAATACATCGGTGGCCAATATCCCTGACCATTTTGAGGTTGATTTGGCCGGGTTGGATATTGGTGCTTCGATTCATATCAGCGCGGTTAAACTGCCTGAAGACGTGATTTTGACCATCACCGATCGTGACTTCACCATCGCCACCATTGCCGCACCTTCGGTGATGGTGGAAGATGAGCCAACCGAAGAGGAAGAGGAAAGCCAGGACAGCGAAAACGAAGGTGAGAGCGAAGAAACCTGATTATATCCATGTTTTTGCTGATTGGGCTGGGCAATCCTGGACGTCGCTATGCCAAAAACCGGCATAATATCGGCTATATGGTATTGGATGCGATTGTCCAGCAGCACGGTTTTTCGGCTTACCGGGAGAAATTTTCAGCCGCTCTGGCCGAAGGAATTATCAACGGCCAGAAAATCCTCGCCCTCAAACCGACCACATATATGAATCGCTCCGGCCAAGCGGTGGGTGCGGCGATGGGGTTTTATAAACTCAGTCCGCAAGCGGTTATGGTCATTCATGATGATCTTGATCTGGCCTATGGTCTGTTGCGGATCAAACGTGGCGGCGGCCATGCCGGTCATAATGGCTTGCGGGATATTGATGCCCATATCGGGCGCGATTATCTGCGGCTGCGGATCGGCATTGGTCATCCGGGTGATAAAGAGGCGGTCAATCCGCATGTTCTTGGTGACTTTACCCGGTCTGAGCGGACCTCTTTGGAGCCGATGATTGAAGCGATTGCGCACCATTTCCCGCTGCTGATCGGCGGTGACCAGAGTCTTTTCATGACTCGCTTGGCGGCAAGCCGTCCCGATGCGGCGGCCACCAATAAAGATCAGGGATAGTCAATCATCATGGGGTTTGCCTGTGGAATTGTTGGTCTGCCCAATGTTGGGAAATCGACGTTATTTAATGCCTTGACCGCCTCGGCGGCGGCCCAAGCGGCCAATTTTCCCTTTTGCACCATTGAACCCAACAGCGGGCGGGTGGCGGTGCCGGACCAACGATTGGCCCATTTAAGCCGATTGGCGCAATCGCAACGGGTCATCCCGACCTCTCTTGATTTTGTTGATATCGCCGGTCTGGTTCGTGGAGCCAGTCAGGGGGAAGGGTTGGGCAACCGCTTCCTTTCCCATATCCGGCCAATGGATGCTATTGCTCATGTGGTGCGGTGTTTTGAGAGTGCGGATATTGCCCATGTCGATGGTCAGGTCAATCCATCCCGTGATATTGAAACCGTCGAAACCGAGATGATGCTGGCTGATCTTGAGACCCTGGAAAAACGCCAAGAGACAGCGACCAAGAAAGCCCGGGGGGGGGATGACCCGTCCAAACAGCTTCTCACATTGATTGAACCCATCCTGGCCGCCTTACAAGATGGCCAACCGGCCCGCAACGTCCCCATTGCCGAGGGTGATTATGGCCTGTTTAAGCAGCTGCAACTGCTCAGCGCCAAGCCGGTTTTATATGTCTGCAATATGGATGAAGCCGATGTTGCCGATGGCAATGGGTTATCTTCTGCAGTGATGGAGCGGGCCGCCACACACAATGCGGCTTGCCTACGGGTCTCGGCAGCCATGGAATCGGAGATTGCCCTGCTGGCCGACGAGGAAGAACGGCAGGCTTTTCTGGCCTCAATGGGTCTGCAAGAAACCGGTCTGGATCAAGTGATTGGTTGTGGCTATGGGCTGCTTGATCTGATCACTTTCTTTACCTGTGGTCCCAAGGAAACCCGGGCCTGGACTTGCCAACGTGACACCTTGGCACCCATGGCTGCCGGGACCATTCATAGTGATTTTGAACGGGGTTTTATCTGTGCTGAGATCATTTCATATCAGGATTATATCGCTGCTGGCGGTGAGAACGCGGCCCGTGACCAAGGATTGTTACGCCGTGAGGGGCGCGATTATTCGATCCAGGATGGTGATGTGGCGTTGTTCCGGTTCAATGTTTGATTGATATCAACCGCTTGTGCCTGGGCATCCTGATTGATGGTCAGATTCCGGCCTTCCCTTAAGACTCACCATAGCCAGAAAATTGAGAGTGCACCTCTTCCATTTGCCGATGATCCAGCAAAACCGGACCCCCATGGGCCAAGCTGAGCCAGTATTGATGGGCCAGTTTCTCCAAAGCGGCCATCCGGGACACCGCTTGTTCCAGACTGGTGCCCAAGGTCACCGCACCATGATTGGCCAACAGACAGCCAAAGCGGTCCTGTAGGGCCGCCAGGGCGTGGGTGGCCAAGTCCCGGCTGCCGAAAAGAGCATAATCAGCACAACGGACATCCGAGCCGCCCAACCCCGCCACCATATAATGGAAGGCCGGGATATCCCGCCGCTGACAGGCCAGAACACTGCAAAAAAGGGCATGGGTATGGACAACCGCGTGGCTCTCGGGCCGATTTTTCAGGAGTTCGATATGCAGCGGCCACTCGCTGGATGGACGGCCAGAACCAATCACTTGGCCATCTGGATTCAGGAGCACCATATCTTGCGGCCTTAAATCAGGTGCCGCAATCCCGCTGGGGGTCACCAGGAATGATGACCCCTGGCGCAGGCTGAGATTGCCCTCGGCATTGAGGTTATGTCCGTGTTCAACCAAACGGCGGGCCGCTATGACCAGGGACTGGCGGGCCTTTTGTTCACCCTCTTTCATTGGCATATCGGATTAGCCATCGGATTAGCCATCGGATTAGCCTACGTGGTTGCTTGAATGAATTGCGCCGGAGGTTTTGGTTGGGGTCGTGGTCGCCGGGCCATCAGGGTAGAGAGTCCGCAATCCATCGGTGCTGGCAGGGCAAATCCCGCGCTCGGTAATCAGGCTGGTCACCAAAGCCGCCGGCGTCACATCAAAGGCCGGGTTGGCACAGACCGCATCACGGGGGCCAATGGCCACTTCACGCACCGACCCGGTGTCGTCGCATCCTTCAATCATCGCCACCTCATCGCCGACGCGTTCCTCAATCGGGATTGCATCAACAGTCACTGACCAATCAATGGTTGGCCCGGGCAGCGCAACATGAAACGGGACACCACAATCCCGGGCCGCCAACGCCTTGAGATAAGTACCAATTTTATTGCACACATCACCGTCTGCAGTCACCCGATCGGTGCCGGTGATGCAGAGATCAACCCGGCCTTGGCGCATCAAATAACCGGCCGCATTATCGGCAACCAGGGTATAAGGAACGCCGTGCTGGCCCAATTCCCAGGCGGTGAGCCGCGCCCCTTGATTGCGGGGCCGGGTCTCACTGACCCAGACATGCACCCCAATCCCGGCATCATGGGCCAGATATATCGGGGCCAAGGCGGTACCGATATCCACGGTGGCCAACCAACCGGCATTGCAATGAGTCAAGATATTGACCGGTCCGGGGCGCTTGTCGGCCACTTCGGAAATCAGACTCCGACCATGCTCCCCAATCGCCTGATTGATTTTGATATCTTCCTCACAGATATCATCAGCAACTCCCCAAGCCGCCGCTTCTCGTTCCGATGGGGGTTTCGTCTCAACGGCCCGACAAACCCGCTCAACCGCCCAACGCAAATTGCTGGCGGTGGGCCGAGTCTTGATCAACACATCAGCCGCCCGTTGCAGTCCGGCATCATCCGATTGCTCACCCAACCCCAAAGCCATCCCATAAGCGGCACACGCCCCGATCAAGGGCGCCCCACGCACCCGCATGGTGGCAATCGCTTCGGCGGCCTCTTCAACCGCGCTCAGAGTCCTGGTTTTCAAAACATGCGGCAAGGCTGTTTGATCAATAATCTCAACCCCATCCCCCTGACGCCAGATGCTGCGCATGGCGTGATCACCGACTTTCATGATGTCCCCCCTCGCATTATGTCCCCCCTGGACTCAGAACCCGTCCAGCCACCGCATCAAGCCGGGCCACCAAGTCCGGATCACGATCTTGCGGCGCGGTGATGATGGCCGTATCCAGGACCCCCTCAACCTCACGGCGGCAGGCCGCCACATCTTCAGCCAGCCGCGGCACCAAATGGCCGATCATCTCCCGGGCTTGGTGGGCATTGCTCTGGAGGGTGGCAATCACCGCCTCAACCGTCACCGCATCATGATCCGGATGCCAGCAATCATAATCGGTCACCATCGCCACCGTCGCATAGGCAATCTCGGCTTCACGGGCCAGTTTGGCCTCCGGCATATTGGTCATGCCAATGACATCGCAACCCCAAGAACGATAGAGTTGCGATTCAGCCAGGGAAGAAAATTGCGGCCCTTCCATCACCAGATACGTCCCGCCCCGATGATGGGGCACCCGCATGGCGGCCAAAACCGCCTCAATATGATCCCCCATCGCCGTGCTCACCGGATGGGCCATCGAGACATGACCAACACAGCCCGGGCCAAAAAAACTTTTTTTGCGAGCAAATGTGCGATCAATAAATTGGTCAACAATGACAAAAGTCCCTGGTGATAGTGCTTCCCGCAACCCGCCAACCGCGCTGATGGAGAGGATCATGCCGACATTCAACCGCTTCAAGGCATCAATATTGGCCCGGTAATTGATTGCATCAGGCGGCAAGCGATGCCCGCGCCCGTGACGGGCCAGAAAGGCCAAATCAACCCCGTTCAGGGTGCCCAACAAGATCGAATCGGAGGGTGCGCCAAACGGCGATTGAACAGCCTGCCATTGCTGGTCGGCCAAGCCGGGAATATCATAAAGACCGCTGCCGCCGATGATGCCGATGCGCACCGGGTTATTATGGGGCTGTTTGGAATCCATTGGGATGATCATCCTTCCTTATTTCAGATGCCCCATCTCAGCGGGGTATCTTTGTTGATGAATGGCCGTGGTTGCGGCAGTGCCAGTAAGGTTTGGTAACGGATTCATATGATCTGATTGGTCATGATGATGTTGACTATCTTGCCTGTTTTGTTATCGGTTGAGCAACCCCATTCAAAACGGCATCATGGTATCACCTTCTATGCGCGAAGATTCCCTCAAGGCTCTGGTGACTGAACTGGTCAGCCGCCCCGGCCATACCAAGCTGGGGGTGCAGATTCACCGAATTCTCACCGATGGCCTGGGGGCTGAAAGTCAAGATATTCATCTGGAAGCCGCTTTACTTCATGCCCGTGGTCACATTGATGCCTTGCTAGGCAATACGGTGTTTGAATTAAAAAGCGATCTACGTCGGGAAGATGGAGACGCCAAGAAGCAGTTACAAAGATATCTGACCGACCGGGAAACCGATTCCGGCCCCCGCCATGTCGGGATTGCCACCGATGGAGCCAGCTTCCGGGCTTATGAATTGCGTGATGGTCATCTGGTAGAACTCAATCGTCATGATCCCGACCCTGAACAACCCGAGAACCTCTTGATATGGCTGGATTCGGTCACCGCTCTCTCACCGAAACTGCCCGCTGATGCGATGAATATCGCCGCCCGGCTTGGCCGCGACAGCCCCGCTTATATGCGGGCAATCAATGGTCTTTCTCAAGCCTGGCAGGCTTGCCGTAACCATCCCGAAGTCTCGCTCAAGCGGCAGTTATGGGCGCAATTCCTGCGGATTGTCTATGGCAAATCGGTGGATCAGGATGAATTATGGCTGCAACATACCTATCTGGTGATCCTGGCCAAAGCGGTGGCCCATCTGGTCTTGAATATGGAACTGCCGGATTCAGATGATTTTCTGTCCGGTCACAACCTCCATGAAGCCGGAATACGTGGGGCGGTGGAAAGTGATTTTTTCGACTGGCTGTTGAAGGCTCCCAACGGACCGGATTTAACCAGATGTATCGCTGGCGAGGCCCGGCGGTTTGATTTCCATGAAGTCGGCAGCGATACCTTGAAAGGCCTCTATGAATCCCTGATTGATCCGCGCCAGCGTCATGATCTGGGTGAGTATTATACCCCCGATTGGCTGGCCGAAAAAATCTGCCGCCATGTCATCACCAGCCCGTTACAGCAAACAGTGCTTGACCCGGCTTGCGGTTCCGGCAGTTTCTTGTTCCATGCCATACGTCATCTGCGCCGCACCGCCCAGGGGATAAAACAAGACCAGGTGGCAGATGCCTGTTGCCGCCATATTGATGGATTTGATATTCATCCGGTCGCCGTCATCATCGCCCGGGTGACCTATCTGCTGGCCTTGGGGAACGCGCTTGGCGAACGGCAAGGCGACCTTTCCTTACCGGTCTATCTCTGTGATGCCATGCAATGGAATGTCCATGCCTTCATGGATGAGCAGCGCCTGGAAATTGTGGTGCCGTCGGAAAAAGATGAAAAGAACCCGGTAACATTGAGATATCCAGCCGGCTTATGCGAAGACCCCTCTGTTTTTGACTATGCCAATCATGCCCTGGAACGACATGGCGAAAACGGTGACCCGCCGTCTGCATTGCGGGCTAGCCTGACCAGTCATGGTGGGTTTGAAGAGTCCTACGTCACGGAAATGGAAGCCACATATAAACAGCTGCAAGGCTTGCGGAAAACCGGGCGCAACAATATCTGGGGCTATGTGGCCCGTAACTTGGCCAGCCCCCTGTGGCATGCCAAAAACCAGGTCGATATCTTGGTCGGCAACCCGCCTTGGCTGGCCTATCGCTATATGTCTGAGGAGATGCAGGCCCGGTTTCGCGCTGATGCTCGGGGTCAGCATATCTGGGTCGGCAAAAACCTCGTAGCACAACAAGATCTCTCGGCCCTGTTTTTTGCCAAATCAGCCGCCTTATATCTCAAACGTGATGGGGTGATCGCCTTTGTCATGCCGCTGGCCGCCCTCACCCGAGGTCAATTCCAACCCTTCCGCAGTGGCCGTTATGCCGGTGGCAATGTCGCCTTCCAGGAGGCCTGGGTGATGGATGACGATCTGGCCCCCCTGTTTCCGGTGCCCAGCTGTGTGCTGATCGCCCAACGCACCGCCCTCGGCACCCCGACGCCCCGGCAAGTCCGGGCCTTACGAGGCCAGCTGCCAACCCGCAACGCCACCACCGTAGAAGTGCAACCGTATCTAAGAGAGGAAAAGACACAAACCCCTACCGTAGCAATCTACGAGTCTGAGTCATCTTACAGTAGTCGATTTCGTCAAGGTGCCGCACTTTTTCCGCACCTACTCTGCCTCATCGAACGACCGCCCGCGGGACGATTAGGCTTTTCCAAGGATGCGCCACCGGTGCAAAGCTACCGCTCCCGCCAGGAAAAATTTCCCTGGAAAGATTTGCCCTCGCTGTCTGGCCGCATTGAGAAACAATTTCTGCACCCGGTTTATCTTGGTCGATCCATCCTTCCCTACCGGGCCTTCCGGCCAGCCGAGGGGATCATCCCCTATTATGATGATCAAAAGGGCAGCCGGGCCGTTTTGTCCGAAAAACAAGCGATGGATCGGGGCTTCATACATTTGCGCGCATGGTTAGCAAAAGCTGAACCTCTTTGGAATGAATACAGCAAAAAAAAGCGCTCTTTTGTGAAACAAATTAATTATTACAAACATCTTTCTGCCCAATTTCCAATTCCCCAAATACGAGTCGTTTGTGCCTCCTCTGGGACTCTGCCAACCGCCTGTATTCTCCGTGACCAGCGGGCTATTGTTGAAAACAGTTTGTACTGGACCCGGTGCCGGACCCTAAACGAAGCCTTTTATTTGACCGCCATCCTCAATGCCGAGAGCTTGCGCCGCCGCATCGCCGCCATGCAGAGTCGCGGCCAATGGGGAGCCAGACATATCCATAAACTGATGTTTACCCAACCGATTGCCCTCTATGATCCGGCCCAACCCCTGCATCAGGAAATCGCCACCGCTGGACGGCAGGCGGAAAAACAAGCCGCCAAAATAGACATCCCGCCCGACAACCATTTCATTGCCGCCCGCAAAGCGGTGCGGGCGGCTTTACGCGATTGCGGTTTAAGCGATCATATTGATGAATTGGTGGACCGCCTTCTGGATCAAGCCGCCCCCTAAATGACAACGATGCCGGTGAGGCTGGTGGGCCAGACTCGCATCATCTCATTCATGGTGGTGATGATCATGAAGTTTCTGGTCATGGTTTTTTTGGTCACCTGGCCAATACACGTCAATCATGGTTTCTTGGGCACCTTCTTTCTCAAACGTCAATGTGAGCGGGAAGGTTTCCCCTTGCGCAAGCGGTTTCTTGAGATCAAACAACATGATATGCAGTCCCCCCGGGGCCAGAGTCACCACCCCATCGGCGGGGATATCAATGGCATCGAGTTTCTGCATCATCATGACCCCATTTTCCTGGCGATGGGTATGCAATTCGGCCCGCGCGGCCACCGGTGTGGCGGCAGCGATCAGACGATTGGGCTCCGGGCCGTTTTCAATCGTCACATAAACCGCGGCCGTGGGTGATGCGCCAAGGCTGGGGATGGTCCAGCCGTAGCCAACCGTCATCTCTTTGGCCCGGTTTGAACCGACATCATCCGAGGAAATGATCAAGAGAGCGAGCGTCCAAAACCACAAAAGATAAAGTGGATGCGAAAACAGGCGACTCATGATCTTGATATCCTTTCTGCAAAAGAATGTTGTACTGCTTTATGGGAGCGTGACATGCGGTAAAATATTATAAAAGATCATACTGAAATCAGGCAGTGATGCTCCGGTCAGGTTTGATCAGGCTATGATGTTTCGCTGATCGTCTCAACCATCTTTCAGAATGCGGCAAGCCGCTTGGCCGGGTATGGCTTTGCGGCATTACATATAAATTCATCAATCGGTCCCCCGGTGAGGAAACCATCAGGCGGCCAAACAGATGCCAGAGAGATATCAAAAAAATCAAGAAGCATGCTAAAACACTTTTTCTTTCTTGCTGGATGACCTTGTTTGATGTTTTGGCAATCCTTTGATTGGTCTTCTGTGGCCGCCGCTTTCCGGGTTTATGGAAATCGGCGGATGCTGTTTGTACTGGTGATGGGTTTTGTCAGCGGCATTCCGCTTTATTTGGTGCTCTCCACCATCGCCATCTGGTTGACCGAAGCTGGGGTTGCGCTGGCCGCCATTGGTTTATTTGCCGTGGTCGGGTTTCCCTGGAATCTCAAATTCATCTGGGCACCAATGATGGATTCCTATGCGGTTCCCGGTCTGGGGCGGTTCTTGGGTCGCCGGAAATCCTGGATGCTGATCGCTCAGCTGGGGCTGATGGCGGCGATTGCGGCCCTGGCGATGCTGGATCCGTTGCGTGATATCTGGTTGGTCGGCCTGGTGACCTTGACGATTGCTTTTTTTTCCGCCAGTCAAGATATCGTCATTGATGCCTACCGGATTGCCATTCTCGCCCCGGAAGAACAAGGGGCCGGGGCGGCGGCCACCCAGACCGGGTACCGCTTGGGTGGTCTGGTTTCCGGGGCCGGGGCACTCTTCCTGGCTGATTTTTTTTCCTGGGAAGTGACCTTTCTGGTCATGACCGGGACCATCTTGGCCGGGGTGATGGCTGCTTTGCTGGCCCCGGTCCCGCAAGGGGATCGCGACCCCGCACCGGCAGCCGATTCTTTTTGGGACCGTTTGGGCATGGCGGTGACCACGCCGTTTTACGCCTTTGCTGATCGTCATGGCTTGCGGGCCACCGCGCTCATTTTGGTTTTTATTTTGCTCTATAAATTCGGCGATTCTTTTGCCGGGGTGATGGCCAATGCGTTTTATGTCAAAATTGGCTTTACCAAGAGTGAAATTGCCACCGCCAGCAAAATTTTCGGGGTTTTTGCCACTTTGCTTGGGGTCTTTGTGGGCGGGGCGTTGGTGTTCCGCTGGGGTGTGATGGCGGCCTTGGTTTTTTGCGGTTTCTTGCAAATGTTTTCCAACCTGATGTTTGTCCTGCAAGCCGAAGTCGGAGCACGGATTGATTTGCTGTTTGTGACGATTGGGGTTGAAAATTTGTCCGGCGGCATGGGGTCGGCGGCTTTTGTTGCTTATCTATCCTTGCTGTGTGAGAAGAAATTCGCCGGGACTCAATTTGCCCTTCTGAGCTCAATCATGGCTCTGGGGCGGACTTTTCTTTCAACCCCGAGCGGCTTTTTGGCCGAATTGCTTGGCTGGTCGCCTTTTTTCGCCCTGACTGTCTTAGCCGCTCTGCCCGGCGTTCTCATGGCCATCTGGATGATGCGTCATATGCCGCTTGCGGTTGGACCACGCCCATCGCTTCAATCGGGTGTCTAAAGCAGTAACCCCTTAAAAATAGAGACCGGCATAAAATATCTTTAAGGATGGGGTTGACCGGGAGTGGATTTTGCCGACAAATAACTCTTGATGATGTATTATTGCACTGCCAAAAATGATCCATGATCAAATGACAACCAAGTCAAAGTCAGTAAATCAAAATCAATAAATCAAAATATGATCGTAATGAAACGCGCCGCTCATGATGATGGCCCTGAGTGTGATGACCCTCGGTCTTATGACCTTCAGGATGTCAAAACAATCCATCGAAATGCTCCCCTTGCGGCTTTATGTGAAATGGCCCTGGCCCGCGGTGAGGTCAAGCTGGCCGGTGGTGGAGCGATTGTCGCCCATACCGGCCCGCATACCGGACGGGCCAATGAGGACAAATTCTTTGTCGATGAACCCTCCAGCACCAAGGCCATCTGTTGGGGAAAAGTCAATCAGCCGATCGCACCAGAGCATTTTGATGCCTTGAACGCCAAGATTCACCATCACCTCAAAGGCAAAGAGGTTTTTATCCAGGATTGTTATTGCGGGGCCGATCCGGATCTGCGCCTGCCGGTGCGGGTGATCACCGAAACCGCTTGGCACAGCATGTTTGCCCATAATATGTTCATTCAGCCAGAGGGTTCTGATTTAGCGGATTTTTCCCCTGGTTTTACAGTCATTCATGCCCCCAGCTGCCGCGCCGATCCGGCCATTCATGGAACCCATTCTGAGACCTTCATCCTGATCCATATGGCCCGGCGGCTGGCCCTCATCGGTGGGACCGCTTACGCCGGTGAGATCAAGAAATCGGTCTTTTCGGTGATGAATTATCTGCTTCCTGAAAAAGGCATCTTGCCGATGCATTGCTCGGCCAATATAGGGACGGACAGGGATGTGGCTATTTTTTTCGGCCTATCGGGAACCGGAAAAACCACGTTATCGGCCGATTTAACCCGCACCCTTATCGGTGATGATGAACATGGTTGGGGACCAAACGGAATCTTCAATTTTGAAGGCGGCTGCTATGCCAAACTCATCCGTCTCTCCGCTCAGGCCGAACCGCAAATTTATGCCACCACCGGCCGCTTTGGAACCATCCTGGAAAATGTGGTGATGGATGAAAAAACCCGCATGATTGATCTGGATGATGCCCGCTTTACCGAAAACAGCCGCGGGTCTTATCCATTAGAATTCATCCCCAACGCCAGCAAGACCGGCCGCGGCGGCCATCCCCAATCAATCATTATGTTGACCGCTGACGCTTTTGGCGTGTTGCCGCCGATCAGCCGCCTCACCCCAGAACAAGCCTTGTATCATTTTCTCTCCGGTTACACGGCCCGGGTGGCCGGGACCGAGAAGGGAGTCGGCGACGAACCGCAAGCCACCTTTTCAACATGTTTTGGCGCGCCTTTTCTTCCTTTATCTCCATCTGTTTATGCCGAATTATTCAACCAATATATTAAAAAACACCAGGTGCAGTGTTGGCTGGTCAATACCGGCTGGAGTGGCGGCGCTTACGGGAGTGGCAGCCGGATACAAATTGCCCATACCCGGGCGATGATCCAGGCCGCCCTGAACGGTGCTTTGGATTCGGTTCCGACTGTGCCCCATCCCTATTTCGGGATAGCGATTCCGCAAAGCTGCCCGGATATCCCGGCCGGACTTCTCGACCCCAAAAAAGCCTGGCCCGACCCGCATGCCTATGATCAAGCGGCCGAAAATCTCACCCGGCTGTTTGCCAAAAATTTCAAACAATATGCAGACTCTCTCAGCCCGGATGTCATCGCCCAAACCATTCGGGCAGCGTGAGTCAGAGTTTGAATCATTGCTGTTGTTCTTTAGCCATGTGTACCAACCACCAGAAGACAAGACTGGGCAAGGTTCGCCATATCATACGCCTAATCTTTAATTGAAGTGGGCGATGGTTATTTAATGGCCAGTTCCTGTACTGAGAGAAAGAATGATTGAGAAGAAGAGCATGATTGAATGAAAAACCTGATCAGGAAAGCGTGCAGATGGTATTATGCCCACCGATATGCGGTGGAAAATCGGGCCGCTTTGGATCGATTGACTGCCGAAGTGGAGACCCAACGCCATGCCTTTGAGACGACCGCAATCGACCGAGACCGGCTGGCCGCTGAATTAGAGAGGGTGTGCGCGGACCGGGATCGGCTGGCCGCCGAGGTGGAGACCCAACGCCATGCCTTTGAGACAACGGCGATAGACCGAGACCGATTGGCGGCTGAATTAGAGACCCAACGCCACGCCTTTGAGACGACCGCAATCGACCGAGACCGGCTGGCCGCTGAATTAGAGAGGGTGTGCGCGGACCGGGATCGGCTGGCCGCCGAGGTGGAGACCCAACGCCATGCCCTGGAGACAACAACAGCGATAGACCGAGACCGATTGGCGGCTGAATTAGAGACCCAACGCCACGCCTTCGAAACAACGGCGATAGACCGAGACCGATTGGCGGCTGAATTAGAGAGGGTGTGCGCGGACCGGGATCGGCTGGCCGCCGAGGTGGAGACCCAACGCCATGCCTTCGAAACAACGGCGATAGACCGAGACCGGCTGGCGGCTGAATTAGAGACGGCATCTGCGCATTGGGACTGGCTGGTTGCTGAGATGGAGACCCACCGCCGTGCCTTTGTGACAACGGCGCTCGACCGAGACCGATTGGCCGCTGAATTAGAGACGGTGTGCGCGGATCGGGACCATCGGAAGAGCGCATCTGAGCGCAATGGACACCAGTTGGCCACCACCATCAAAGAATATGTCGATTCATACGCGGAAAAAGAATCGTTTCCTCAATTTGCGCCGGAAATCACCGGACTACCGAATTTTTTTGCGTTAGTCCCCCAAAAACCGCAACAAGTTTCTTGTATTCAGTCGTGAGGGAACACTCCAAAGTTGACGTTGTTCCAAAAGACTTGCCCCCTCTACCACGTCTGCTGGAAGGAAAAATTTCTCTGGAAGAATACAAGACCCGCCACAATATAGGCAAGGGATCGAGTGCCAATGTGTTCGCCGATTTCCATACCAATATCTGGAGATACAAAAACGGTGCACGGAAAATCAAAACGATTTTTGGGCCGGATATACGTATTCTCATATGTCTGCGCGATCCTGTTGAACGCATGATATCAGAATGGAAAATGCGCGTGCGGGCAACGCTCCCCTTCAATCTGGGAAAAGAAAAAAATCTTTTATTGAAGATTTGGATTTTTTCGCCGCTCTTGAAGCGACAAAGCGGAGAATGGATAGAAATTCATACAGAAATATTCAAGATTATCGACGTGCTCTAAATTCTTTCGATTATATTGGTCGAAGCCTGTATTGTGACAAAATAAAGGAATATTTTGACTGTTTTGGCCGCGAAAATGTCCATATTATTGTAAAGGAAGAAAATTTTGGCCCGAGAACACCGTTTACACTGGCGTTACTTTTCCGTTTCATTTCCTTGTTTGACGACGAAGCAATCCGCATCACCATGCAGGGCTATGAAAAATTCCATTTTAAATCAAGCTGTCCATCTTCTGTTGCTGTCGATTACGATGGCGTGACATTGACTGTAAGGGCTGACCGGCAAATCAATACGCGTTTCGAAAACCCTGACCCCCAAACCCTCGAATTGGCACATGATCTCAATAATAAACAGAATTTTAAATTAACATCCCAACAGAAAAAAGAGGTATTCAATCAGTATTTCAAAGATGATGTTGCCGCTTTGGAATCTCTCCTCGGCCGGGATTTATCACATTGGAAACCGTGAAACATAATGTATTCCAAACATTATATGTTCGGAAATATGTTCGGAATTGCCATGATTGGCGCATATATCGGCAAGGCCCCCAAAATTCAGATCAATAGATAGAGATTGTGTTCTGGTTTTGTTAAATGATCTTTGCCAACCGATGAATAACCCCACAATTGCATTCCACTATATATCTTCCTCACATGATATTACAATGACCGATGATACGTCTTTAGCGTGTACACCAATAGCTTTCCGTTCGCGCCGCTTAAGCAATGAAGCGGTAACAGTTATTCATGGTTTCATCTTAAGAAACCTTTTTGAAATGACCAGCGATTGGTGAAATACCATTCAAGACATATTTTTGTACATATCTTGGGCTTGATTGATATCGCCATCGAAAATGATTTTTCCTTTCTCAATCACAACCGCTCGGTTGCAAATTTTTTCAAGCAAAACTTGGGAGTGGCTGGCAAAAACCACAATGTTGCTTTTGTATAATGTGTCGATCTTTTTTTCGGCCTTTTCGCGAAAGAATATGTCACCGGTAGTCAAATATTCATCTGAGAGCAAAATATCTGGACTGGCCATGCAATTGATGGCAAAACCCAGACGAGCCCGCATACCCTGGGAATAGGTTGATACGGGTTCATCGAAGAATTCATCCAACTCTGTAAAATCCATGATCTCGGAGATTTTCCGATTAATTTCCCTTTCTGATATTCCGGCCATGATACCGATCGTGTAGATGTTTTCCCGCCCGGAAAAATTCACGTCCAGCCCTAAATTCGGATCAATAATTGCAAACGTTTTGCCTATCCGTCGGTGTATGCCGGTATCGGGTTTATAAACACCGGCCATGAGCCTGAGCAACGTGGATTTACCGCTGCCGTTTTTACCGATCAGCCCGACACGCTCGCCATTCTGGATCGTCAGATTGATATCGTGTAAAGCATGATATTCTCCGATGCTGCTTCTCTTATCCCTCTGAAACAGAGATTGACTGTGCTGATGAATACAAGGATATGAGAAATTTACGTTTTGAAGATTAATCAAAGGCGTCAATGCCGGATTCCTTTATAATACATCAACCAGACTCTACAGCCATACAGCAATTCTATTACGGTAACGGGCATATACAAAGATGCCAACAAACCAGAAAATAACCATCATGGACAGGACAGCATAATACGAGGTCAGCTGCGGAGTTTCGCCCAGCAGAGGGGAGCGAACAATCTCCAGAATATGCGTAAAGGGGTTGTATACCGATACCCAGGAATGGGTGTCGAGAAATTTCTCGCGCCATAATACCGGCGTAATCAGGAATGCAGCAAGACCGAAAGGCTGAAAGGCAAACTGAAGATCCCGGAATCTGGTACCGGCGGTGGCGCAAATCAGTTTGACCGGAAACGCCATGATGATGATCATCATCATACCCGGAACAGCAAGGAAAGCACTGGCGTTCAGCGGTACAAGGAAAACAACCGATAAAACCACAAAGCCCATCATTTTTGTGGCCATTAAAATCATATCACCACACAGATCACGGAAAATCAGCAGTGGTAAAGGTATGTCACGAGCGAGAAGAAAATTGCGATAATTGGCGAAAACATTGAAACTGCCAAAAAATACCGAAGAGATGAAGCTCCAGAGTGAGAGACCCACTGATAGATACAGCATCATGGTGGCCGGGCCTTCTTCGAACAAGGCACCATATATGAAGCCCAAAATCACCACTTGGGCCACTGTAGCAATGATGTGCCAGACATATCCCAGATATGTGCGTTTTGTTGTGCTGGTTTGATCGCGCCAACCCAAATGAGCCCAGAGCTTGTAAAGACCAGCCGCCTCCTTCAGGTCGCCAACCGCCATTTGAAGCCGATGGAACAGACCACGCTTGCTGGCATCATAAATGTAATGAAATTCTTGTTTTCGGTGCGACAAAATATTATCCAATTCTTTGCTGCTTTATGGAGTTTTGATAATCGTTATTGGCGGGACACGATCATCAAAACGATGGCCCGCGGCGTTGTTGTCAAGTCAATGAATGGGGTTTTTTCTGAACCAGGAAGATTATAAATTTTTTATCGGAAATTTCGCAACAGAACCGACCGCTTGTTAAAAGATCATTCAAAAAAAATGAACCCGCAATCACCTGTATAGCCCCACTCTTTGTAAAGCCATTTCCATTCGTCTACATTAAAGAAGCTGGCGCAAGTCAGTTGCCAGTAGAGCAAGTTTACTTTTTCATTCTCGTTGCGATAGGATTCTAAACAGAGCCATTTCTTTTTTTTGCCAACCCGCTCCATTTCCTGAACAGCCGCTTTCACATCATTCACTTCAAGATTATGGAATGTGTTGACGCTATAAACAAAATCGAAGCTGTCATCAGGCCACGGCAGACTGGTGGCATTGCCAAGGTGTAAATGAGGCTTGATTTCCTGCTTGGCGTTCTCGATTCCATATTCGGAAATATCCAGGCCGGCGACTTCGATACCCGGCACAGCCTGAGTCAATTCATACAGCAAGAACGCCTTGCCGCAACCCACATCCAGAACCTTATCCCCTGATTTCAGGCCATAATGCCGCGCCATATCTTGTGCAATCGGCAACCACCGCCCGTCATAGCTGTAACCGCCATATCCATAACGGCGGTCACCATCCCAGTAATCATAGCCCCATTGCCGAGCAATTTTCGCAGATTCGGCTTTGTCATGCTCAACCACACGCTGAACATAATCCCGTTTCGTTGCTTTTTGGTATTTTTCTAGAAAATTGATTTCTTCCATCAGGTCCTCATGAAGCTCATTGGCATATGGTTATCGCCTGATTTTACACGGATAACAAATGTCCAAATCATCCGATTCGTCAATCACCCAGCTGGCAGATGATCAGGAATGATTGACATGCTGATTCAAAACCAACATTTCATCGACTTTTCGCAAATCAGTTTTACAGGTTATGGAAAGGCTCTCAAGGGCACCATGGAGAGTGGCACCGTTTTCAAGAAACCGCTGACACAATTCCAACCGACGGCCTTGACGCACCGGCAACATGAAAACGGAATACAAAACAACACCGTGAATATCTTTGGCTTCGCGCAAAATTTCATGCAGCATCATATAGCTTCCCGGCATGGCGTACTCGGTGGCGCTCAAGAGATATGTAAATCCATTGCGCTGACAATAATCACGCACCACCAGATTTTGCACATGTTGGGCAACCGAACCGCCGTGATAGGCCCGTGATCCAATGTAGCCCCGATAGCCGGTGCGCTTACTCATCAAAGCCGCCGGGTAAACTATAATCCATGGCCATACGTGTGGCCGCCCGAATGGTGATCGGTTCAAAGAACTCACCGAGCTTCTTGTCTGAAAACGGTGCCATCAGATTTTTAAAACGGCAATTCAGAGACCACCGGGTTTGCCCGGTAAGATTGACCCGATTGCCATGCATGAGGGTCTGGCTGAACAACAAAACCGACCCATAAGGCACCTCAAGAAACCGGGCCTTGTCCTCAACAGCGTGGAATAAATCTTCTGCATCACCGTTTTGGTATTTACCCATGCTTTCCTGAAATGGCCGATCCCACTCAGGCGGGATGATATACATGGACTTGGTCTCAAAACAATCGACCAAAGGGAGCCAGACAACAACTTCAAAGGGGGAATCGCCATCCCATACATCGGCATGAATGGCCAATAGTGAGCTGCTGTCATTGGGCAGCTGGACACTGAAACCAAGGCCGCGTTGCATGGCCAACTCATTCCCGACCAGGGTTGCCAGGGCCGAGCGGGCCAGTGAATAATAGGTTGGCCGAAACCACGCGGTTGCGCGAATCTTTCCGATAACCGCCAAGCGCAGGGCGTTCAGCTTGTCAAGATCCACATGGTTATGGATGCCGTTGAGGAGGGCATCCATATCGGTATCGGGCTCTCGTTGCAGGAATTCACAGGCTGCCTCGGCGATCAAGAGGCGAATCGCGTCCAACCCGCCCCGGTTTTCGACCGGCACAATCACAT
Organism: Alphaproteobacteria bacterium; assembly: GCA_963923945.1. Taxonomy (GTDB): domain Bacteria; phylum Pseudomonadota; class Alphaproteobacteria. The sequence goes on along the minus strand of OZ000551.1, from coordinate 1,645,316 downwards.
AACCATCACTTAAAAAATGCTCCGATAAAGCGGTGTCGTCTTCAAGGGCAAAATCGGCAATCTGCAACATTTTTCTCCTAAATATTTAAACAAAATCAAGAACAGATTCTACGATGGATGACGGCTGCAGTCCATGAATTTCAAGCAGATCATCTTGCACGCCATAGTTGGTCATGAACATATCCGGCAGCCCCAATTTTTTCATTTTGGGCATGGTCGGCAACGGCGCCTCAACCAGACATTCGACAACCGCAGAACCCAGCCCACCAATCACGCTATGCTCCTCCACCGATATCACCGCATCAACCCGCTCCGCCCGGTCAATCAGCAATTCTCGATCCAAGGGCTTGACGGTATGTATGTGCAAGACATCGGTCCGACACCCCTTGACCGCGAGCAGATCAGCCGCATCCAGACAGCGCGCCGACATGACACCGGTCGACACAATCAGCACATGTGGCGAATCATCTTCACGCATCATAATGCCTTTGCCGATGGCAAATTTTTTGTCGGGACTGCTGATGACCGGATCACCGCCTTTGCCCAGACGAATATAAATCGGGTCCGGCCAATCAACACTCTGCTCCATAAACCGTTTCATCTCTTCATGGTCACTAACCGCAACCACGGTCATATTCGGCAAGGCACGCATAATTGCCAAATCCTCAACCGCCAGATGGGTCGGACCAAGCGGCGCATAAACCAAGCCACCGCCATTGGCAACCAGACGCACCGGCAAGTGATGGAGGCAGACATCCAGCGCGACCTGCTCATAGCAGCGTCGGGTGAGAAATGTCGCAATGGTATTGACATAAGGCACATAACCATCCAACGCCATACCAGCAGCCATACCAACCACATTCATTTCAGCAACGCCTTCCATATAATGGCGCGATGGCATTTCTGCTTTCATGTCTGCGAGCAGACCAGGGCTCAAATCCGAACCAATAAACACAACCCGTGGATCACGCTTGGCCAGAAGATGAATCATGTCAATACATGTCTTACGCATCGGCAGCATCCAATGAATGACGCATTTCCTGAAGAATTTCCGGATCAAATTTTGAATGATGATGCCATTTAGGATCACCCTCAGCAAAGGGAATGCCCTTCCCTTTAACAGAATGCGATATAATAGCGGTTGGTTTGTGAGAATTGAGCGGCAGATGGCTGAGCACGTTTCGGACCGCATCGACATCATGACCATCCATTTCGGCAACCGCAAAACCGAAGCTGGCCCATTTATCGGTGAGCGGCTCTAAATCCTGAATGTCACGGGTCATTCCCGCTGATTGGATTTTATTGTAATCAATGATGGCGGTGAGGTTGCTGAGCTTATGTTTGCCAGCACTCATCGCCGCTTCCCATATCGAGCCTTCATTGATTTCGCCGTCTCCCATGATGACAAACACCCGGCTAGACCGGCCATCCATACGGGCGGCAAGTGCCATGCCGACCCCGATTGACAATCCATGTCCCAATGCGCCGGTCGAGGCTTCAACCCCTGGAACCTTACCATGCTCAGGATGGCCGCCGAGAATACCGTCACGATGGCAGAAACGATCCAGTTCTTCGACCGGGAAATACCCTTTATCCGCCAACAGGGCATAGAGTGCCAAGCATCCATGCCCCTTGGATAAAATGCAGCGGTCACGATCCTTCATGGCCGGGTTCTTGGGATCATAATGCAGAATATCATCATAGAGCACACGCAGCACCTCAATCGGTGACATTGAGGAACCAACATGCCCCCTGTTGCCGCCGGCAAGGCCACGCACGACCAGCGATCTCAAATATTTTGACCGGCTGTCAAGAGCGGGTGATGGTTTGGTCATTGCGTACTTTGTCTCTCTAATATGTTGTCGGCACCCGCATGGCGGGCCAGAAAATGACGGGTTTTGCTGATTTGCTTGGCTTTGCGTTCAGCGATGGGAATGTCCGCAAACAAATGACTACGGTTCCGCTGATAATCGGGCAGGAAAATATTCAGCATAATCAACGCCCATCGCGCAACCAGAAGAGGGGTCCACGCTTTGAGACGGAAGTCAAAACCCGGAATATCGCCATAGGCCCGGGACAAAGCCCCACGCACGATCTTCTCTTGTTTCGGAGTCATGGATGTACCCGGATGAACCAGAAAATCCACGCTCAGCTTGACCGGGTCGTCAGTGCCAAAATACTCAAAATCAATGAATCGAAGACTGCCATCATGCAATCGCATCGCATTGTGGTAGCCAAAATCAGACGGAACCAGCCGTTGACTGGCTTTGTCTATCGGGGTCTCCATATCAATACCCATATCCGTCGCGTTATGAACAGCGCGGGCCACCAGCCTATCGAGGGACTGGGTCAGGCCGTCTGCAAAAAAGGCGGATAACACCGGGTCTGAGGATGCGACATGTTCCAAACATTGGCGGCGCATACCAATTTGGCGCAAGATTTCACATCCAGAAAGACACGCCTCACTGGCCAGCGGGAATTGCCCAGCATTCTCATGTTGATGCAATTGCGCTATTTGTTCAAGGAACCGGCCAGCTTCTTGGGCATCACGGTCTCCAACCCAAGAAACCACATCACCATCAAGCCACTCCAGAAGCGAGTAGCCATCCAGTTTTGCGATGAATTTTGGAATTGTCGGGATTCCCATATCGGCCATCAGTTCAAGAGCGCGGCGTTCGGTTTCCTGGCGATCACGCGGATCATCATCGGTTCTCTTCGGGTATCGTTTCAGGGCATAGCGGGTTTGATCATGCTGGACCCGATAAACCCGGCTATTGGCTCCGGCTGCCACCGGCTGAACATGGGAAGGAGCGCAGCCCAACAACGCATAAGCGGCTTGACAAACCTGATCCATCTGGGCGTCCGGGTCACGCACTTCAAGACTCATCCTTTGCCAGTCAGGAGAGGGCGCAGAACATAGTGATGGATATCGTTCCAGCTTTCCCAACGCTTTAGTCGGTGATCATGGCCGCTATCCGAATCTGTAACATGGTCGGCACCAAACCAGACAGGGCACACGTCATCGGGGAATCCGGGGTCGGTCAAGACTTCAGGAAGATCATCAATGAATACCCGGCATTCCAGTTCGGCGATGCGGCGCAGCTTGGCATCGCGAGTCTCAAGAAAATGTACATTCCGGATATCAATACCAAACCCGGTATCGGAGAAAAAATCATGCCCGCGAAGCCAGGAAAGCGCGGCATCATGTAAATTCACCTTATGCGCGTCAAAATGACCAAAGATCGTCTTATGGCTGACGATAAACAGCTGGGCCTTCTTGTCACGTAGAAACAACAAGGTCTCCTTGGCACCCTGCATCAGGGTTGCCCGTTCAATGTAGTGCCCATATACCTGACCCTGGATACGCATCCAAATGGTTTCCCATTGCGGATCTTGCTGGATATATGATTTGACAACCGATTTCGGGGCATTGACCATATCTTGCGGTAAAACACCACAATCAATCCCCACATGGGCAAACACATTGCTGTAGTCAATCAATGTATTATCCAGATCAATTCCAATATTCACACCCAGTCCCCGGAACTCAGACACATTCAGACGCAGAGCGGGTCAAGGAAATATACACTGTTTCCCGACCAAAGAGAGCGCTGAAATAGCGCTGATTGGCGATGCGGCCAACGCTTGGATAATCAGCGCTTAAAATGTCACCGGCTTCACCGAATGCATCACGGAAATGGGGTGAAACAGAGGACAAGACTTCAATCATTTCGTCCAATGCATCAAGGACCTTTTCCATATTGTCATGTGACCGAGGGTCACTGGCCTGGGTATTTTTTTCAAAATCGACCGCATTGTGATGCAGATTCCGGCATGTGGTCTCGAGTCTATCATTTTCTTGTGCGGTTCGCCTTGGGTAGACGAAACGATAATCGATAAAATTATGGCAGTTGGCCCGATAGCTATCCTGGAACTGTTGATTGAACATTCGGCCCTCCCCATGCAGTCCCTTGAACCACCGCCAGTCTCTATAAAATACCGGGCTTGTCCCCAGCATTTCCATATCCGAGCCAATCTCTTCCAGAACACTGTCCAAAGGAAGTGCCGCGTTCAGATAATGGGGATTGATCATACAATCACGCACCCAGTCGGCATGGCTGCGTGTCATGCTGTGCAGGGTCGAAAGATGGGGGCCGAAAGCCTCGACAAGCAATGCGGTCCTGGTGTTGAAATCCATATCGGGATCGGTGATTTTATCGGCCATCAGTTTGCGCAAGATATTGGGCAAAAACCCCGAATAAGGGACAACCGTCATGATCAGAACGCCGCCGGGAGAGACCATGTCTACCAGCTTCTTGATCAATTTGCGATCTTCGGGCAACGCACCCAGCCAGTTTTCACAAAATACCAAGTCATAAGGGGAGTCAGCTTGGAATTTCTGAAATGGAATCGCGTGCAGGACCGGCAATTTTAAATCTGGGGGCTGACAAGCGTGATAGGTTCCTCGAATGTCTTCAATCCCGGTCGGGTTGGGCTCGACCAAGTCGAGCGAAGCCGGGTTGGCCTGGGCCAAAAATAGGCTGTTGTGTCCAGATCCTGGCGCGACTTCCAGAACCCGGCGGCCGCGTATGGCCATTTCCGGCAGGCCCAGCTGGCGATACAGCGACGCACGGCGGTCAAAATGCGCTTCAAGATCAGCAAGATCATAGCGGACCGGCGATATGCCGTGTTCCTTATAATATTCCAGATGTCCGCCATCAGAATACAGCACGGCACCCCCGCAAATCACAATAAAGCCAGACCCGAACTTTGAAGAAATTATTGACCGGCAAATTCGTGGCAAGACTAGCGATTACCCGATACCAACACAACCCGCTTTCGTCTGTAGAACCCATTGTTCCAGGCCAATATGTTAAAGAAAGATTGGAGAATACCCAGGGCAACACGGTCCCGGGAGCATCGGGCAGAGACCCCAGAAACGCGGTTATTGGTGCCGTTGCAAGGCACCCAAAAACAGACGTAAAAGCCCGGGATCTGTAAAACAATCATATCTTGTCCCGGTGCTTGAGGTCCAGCACAAAACTCACGTAAAAAAACCAAAACGATGAAAAACAGCCGCCCAGCACCAACCGCCCCAGCGTTGAAACGAATATGAGCCGTTTGATCAACCCAATCAATCTATGTAATGACAACCAAAAGAACCAAGAAAGTCCAAAATCACCCCATTATCCCGAACGTCCCGGCTAGGCACTCAAATTGAAAGTAAAATTGCAAAACCGATGAAATCTGTTTGTAATCATTGAGGTTCAATGAAACAATAAATGATTTCTATGTGCCACTGTTATGTGCCAATGAAATCCCCATCTTTGAGGAAAAATGGATAATGCGCCGGACAAAAGATCCCGTCAATCAACCCAATATCGTTTTCAATGAGGAGCGTGGACATATCCTTCTCGGGATTCTGAAAAGCAGAGAATGGATAGACGACCCTCGACGGACATTGTTTTCTATGACCCGCTATAAATTTGTTGCAAAGATGTTTTCGGGCCGCCAGCGGGTTTTGGAAATCGGCTGTGGCGACGGTTTCAACGTACCGATCATCCTGCAAGAGGTCGAGCATTTGACCATTACCGATTTTTGCCAAGAATTTATCGATGATGCCAAAAAACAGCAAACACCCGAATGGCCCTATGAAGCTCTGCTTCATAACTTTATGGATGGCCCACTTGATAACCGGTTTGACGCCGCATATGCACTCGATGTGCTTGAGCATATTGATGCCAAGGATGAAGATAAATTCATCGGTAATATTTGCCAATGCCTCACTGATGATGCGGCATTCATCGTTGGCATGCCTTCGCTGGAATCTCAGATTTATGCCTCGGCGGCCAGCAAGATTGGCCATATAAATTGCAAGACATCACCGGATATGAAGGCCTTGATGGAAAAATATTTCCACACTGTTTTCATGTTTTCGATGAATGATGAAATGGTCCATACCGGGTATCACAAAATGGCACATTACATCCTTGCCCTATGTGCGCATCCCCGAAAGTCCAGACCGTCCGGCGATGAGACTGCCGCCAAACCGGGTTATGGCTGAGTGGAAATGTCTGGTAACGGGATGAGAAAACGCCCGCCGCCATCGGCATAATTTTGATGTTTGGGGATGATCATATGAGCGTAGCGCCACGCCAGAACAATGATCAATGCCGGGTTTTCTTTCATGACGCTGCTGCCGGTCATAACCGGCAGACTGTAGCCAGGACCCTCCAAATGATCCTTGAACGGGATATCATCGAACAGGAAATCGATTTTGTTTTCCAGTTCAAACTGATGGATCAAGGCGGCACAACCCACTGATGTTCCCCATCCGGCAATCCTGCCGCCTGCTTTCTTTACGTTGGCGACATGGCCATGAATGGCTGATTTGATTGCGGCAATCTTTTCGCCAAAGTGCTGGTGATAGACCAGGTCGTAAAGACCGGTTTCATTTTCCAAGGCAATCAGTTCACCAACTCGCTGGGAGACCGGATGCGGACCATTTTTATGCTGAACCCAAAACCGAATTGAACCCCCTTTGGTTGCGATGCGTTCGGCATCGAACACTTCCAGGTCAAATCGTTTGAAGGCCTCGACAACCGGTTGCACTGAAAAACATGAGATATGTTCATGGTAAATCACATCAAGCAATGTGCCCTCGAACACATCGAGCGCATACTGGGTTTCAAAAATATATGCGCCATCTTGGGCCATCAGCAACTTAATCGCGCGCAAAACTGGTGATAGATCATCAATATTCGCCATGACGTTGTTGGAGAGGACAAGAGATGCCGGGCCGTGTTCGGCGACAATCATTGACGCGGTGGTCTCGTCAAAAAAAGCCGCTTGGGTTTGAATCCCGGCGGCTGTTGCCTCTTTGGCGATTTCTTCTGCCGGGTCAACCCCTTGGACTTTCATACCGGTGTCCTTGAAATGGGCCAGCAAGGTGCCATCATTGCTGCCGAATTCGACGACAAAGCTGCCAGGTTTGAGGGCCAATCGACCGATAGCACGATCACACAAGTCTCTAAAATGCCGAGACAACCCGGCAGAAACCGATGTTCTATAGAGATATTTTTGATAAATAAGCGATGGATCCACAACATGAACAAGCTGAATAAGACCGCAATCAGCACATAAATAAGTGTCCAGAGGCGCGATGGTTTTTGTCATGCTCCGGCTGTGAACACCCATATTGGGCGAGACAATGGGAACCTGAGCAAGAGGGATACTCAAAACCATATCGGTAGACCCGCAGCCACGGCATTCTTTACGGATATGGATGAGAGTGTCAGTCACGGACTTTATCAATGACCTGCCGCCAAATATCTTCCACCAGCTCCATATCGCCAAGACAATCCTTACCCAGTGTCACGGCACCTTTTCCGGTCACCAAATGTTCAATGAAGGCTTTTGCCTGTGATCTGAAACACCATTCCACTGGAATGTCTTCTATTTTCCCGATGGTGGCGGCCCGGTTGTCGTCAATGGTCACCGCCGTAATATGCTGGTCATCCATCGGCGAGGGAATGGTCAAAGATACCCGGCCTTGTTCAAATATAAACTCCGCGCCCTGGTGCCAGAACCCGGTTTCACTGATTGCGCATTCAAATGTGACCGGCACACCGGTCCAGTCAAAATATGCGGTGAGCGCCCTTTCCTGCCTGGTCGCTGCGTAGTCCAGCTGCATGCCGTCACCAAAGAAATACCGCATCAGGTTAATGTCATGGATGACAGTGTTGACGAACCAGCCATACATGGCGTGGTGTTTTTCAGGCAACCATGCCGGTTGCGTAGGCCATGCATCAAAACGAACGACTCTGCTTTCGGCGGGGCGTTGATGGGGGGGCGGTTTATGGGCGTAGCTTTTGGCAAAATCAAAGAACCGGGCATAAAGGAAGCTGCCCAGCTGTCGGGATGCCATATATTCATCGACCCGCTGTTTGGCGTAGCGAATACCGGCGTCATAACGTTTCATAAAGCCGACCAGATAGATCAGCCCCTTGTCTTCGGCCACATGGACGCAACGATATGCCTGTTCGGTTGTGAAGGCCATGGGTTTTTCCGTAATGACGTTTTTGCCAGCATTCAGCGCCTCCAGAACCAGCGGGCCGGTGGCTTGTCGGGGGACAATAATGATGACCGTATCAATCTCCGGGTCGACAAGGATATCTCGATAGTCGGATAATACTGTCCCAACACCCATGACATCTTTCAAATGGGCAACCAGTGACGAACGGGATTCCGCCACCGCCTGGACCGAAACCCGCTCATCACTCAGATAAAAGGGAAGATGCGCAATCTGGCTGATCATACCGCCACCAATCACGCCGATTACTGGTTTGGCGGTTGCTGGTTGGCCGGTGGCAATATGTGGCATTGTATCCTTGGACCTAACTCAGATTGATATCTTGCATTGTTCTGATGTTATAATAGCGGGCATTTTCCATAGGGTTGGGCAGCTTTCCATCCATATAGGCTCCCACCAGCCCATGAACAGCTTCTTCAATGCCGTATCTGGGTGTAAAACCCAATTCCTGCCGAATCTTGCCCGATGACACATGATAAGAGCGATTGTCATCGGTTGGCTGAATATCAAGATCAATCTTGTCCTGACCGAGTTCCTTGTACTCTTCGACAACCCGCTTCACCGTTTTGGCAATATTCAGTACGGTATCATTGTGATATCCGCTGTTATAAACACCCCCATCAATCTTTTGATCCGGTAGGTTCATCAGGCGGACATAAAGATCAGTCATGTCCTGGATATGAATATTTGGTCGTAGCTGATCGCCGCCGAATACTTTGATCTTGCGATTGACGATGGCGTGGATGGTCAAAATATTGACAATCACATCCAGCCGCTGGCGTGGAGAGTACCCGCATACCGTGGCTGGACGAATGATGCAGGTTGTGAATCCGGGTTCTCTTTCCTGTTCTAGAATTTCTTCCGTCATGACCTTGAACCGGGAATAATCGGTCAAGGGTTCCAGGTCCAGATCTTCGGTTACGTCAACACCCTCTTTGATTCCGTAAACACTCGATGAAGAAGCATAAATGAACCGATCAACCCCGGCGGCTTTGGCGGCTTTCACCAAGGGGCGAAACGCATCAAAATTGATCGATTTACCAAGATCAGGGTCCAGTTCGAAGGAGGGATCATTGGAAATACAGGCAAGATGGATAACCGTATCGCATCCGGCAAGTGCCTTTTTGACTGCACCATCATGGCGCATATCGCCTCTGATTTGGACCAGGTTGGGATGTTTGGCATGGTCTTCAAAAATGTCATATCCGTAAAGATAGAGATCCAGCACGGTCACAATATATCCAAGATCCAGGAGCTTGGGGACCAGGACCGCGCCGACATATCCCGCCCCGCCAACAACAAGTATGTGTCGTTTTTCAAAAGTCATTGATACCCATTCTCCGATCAATCTGTTTGTTTGTCCCAACCCATTCCACGGTCAAGGACCGCATGGATAATCGTTTGGTGTCCGAGTTCAACAAAGCCGTACTCACAGCTATCAAGATAAAAATTGATATCGCCCCGTTTGCGTAGAGGATTGTCAGGCTTGAAGCCGCTCAAAGTCATGACTGCGATATCCATCTCCCGGGCTGTTGTACAAGCGTTGAGGATATCCACTGATGCGCCGGAACTGCTGATTGCGATCAAGAGATCACCCGCCCGACCGTGGAATTCCACCTGTTTGGAAAACACATGCTCGAACCCGTAGTCATTTCCCAAGCAGGTCAAAGCGGCACCATCGTTAAAGGCGATGGTGCGAACCCCACCATTCTTATTATAGTCAATCGCGCTGTGGCTACAGATTCCAGCACTGCCGCCGTTGCCGATGAACATGGTTTTGTGGCCATGGCCGTGGGCATGAGATACCGAGGTCCACATGGATTCGAGACTTGTCTCAAGTTCCAGCCGCTGGCCGCAATCATTGGTCACCTGGGTAACAGAAACGACATCATGCAGCATTGATAAATATTTATTGAACCATAACATGAAAATATCTTTTCTAATCGGGGTCTTTACTTGAGTATAGAAGTCATGCTGCGCTGAAGGAGCAGCTTGGAATTTGAGGTCCGGTGGCCGACCACACCAACTTCTAAACTCCCGGCAACAGAGCCGATAAATGCGGCAATTTCACTCCCACTGCCCACGGCAAAAAACAGGGATGCGGTGACGAAAAATGCATCACCCGCCCCCATCGTATCAACAACTGTTTTTGTCATGGCCGGGACATGAACAGGCGCACCCGATGATGGATCAAATGCATAACAGCCGTTCTTGCCATGGGTCACAATGATTTGTTTTGCGTCAATGATTGAGGGGATGGTCTCAGAGATAATATAGCTGATTTCCGAATGTTTGTCTTGCGCGGCCAGACGCGCCTCGGTGGCGTCAATACAGACAAAGTCTGCACGCTTATATTTGTTGAGTAAATTGTATCCGGTGTTGGCGCTGTTGGACTGAACATTGATCGCCAGGAACGGGGATTCTTCTTGCAGAATAGCGACAATTTCCGAATCAATAAATCCATGCCCGAAATCGCAAACAATCACCGCATCAACAGTCTTGATTTTCTCTCTCAAATCACGCTTGAACTGGGCCTGGACATCATGCGGGAGCGGTGAGTCATCCAGGTGACATATGCTGAAAAGTTTGCGCGTATAGGTGGGTTCAACGAAACGAATCTTTCGAATGGTCGGCGCATTGGGGCGAACCACGAATGAAAGCGCGGCGCAATCGTCAAGAGATTCGCGAATAAATGTCTTAAAACTGTCACGCATAGACATGCCGTTCCCGGAACCGTCACCGATGAGCGTCATGACATCTGTTTTAGCGCATAGTGAAGTAATATGGTTGGCAGCGGCGATCACTCCGCCCCCGAACCGTTCCATATCACTGAACTGGGTCGAGATAATGTTCTCTTTGGCCGCTTTGCCAAGCGTTGATACATATTGATATTCATCAATAATGGTTTCCCCAAGCACCAGGACCTTCAGCTCTGAAACCGCTTTCATACAATCGTCAATTTTTGTGCTTTTGCCATTGGCTTTAAAAGCGTTCACATAGGCCCGAAGCGGTTCGTCCATAACATCGAGATAACTGTTGATCAGATTCGATGAACTGAATGTGATATCATCGGTGTAGATGACCTGCCCGCCGATATCTTCCACCGCTTGAACTTCCAGCTCCATCTTGCCGGTGATATCGGCATGGATATCGTATTCTCGACCTTTGACATAAATATCCGGTTTGACCGCAGCAATGCAGGAGATAGCCGACGGGTTCTCAACAACCGCAACATAGTCAACCACTTCCATTGCCGCGAGCATTTCACAACGCATCTCTGCAGAAAATGCTGGCCGGTTGGGTCCCTTATTGACGAAAGCATCGCCGGTGATGGTCACCACCAGAATATCGCCGTGATTCTTCGCGCTCTCAAAATGGCGCAAATGCCCTATATGGACAAGATCAAAGCATCCGTGGCACAACACCACTTTCTCACCATTTTGTTTATGAGCGGTGCAGATTGTGCCCAATTCACCCAGGGTTTTGATTTTACAATTCATATGTCCAGATCAATTCATATGTCCAGATATTGAGACCAGCGGCGGGGGCCAATTCACGGAGATTTTTTTATACTTCATGCGCCCAGATACTTAAACCATCCACGGGTTGCCTCTTCAACCTTATCTTTGTCCCAGACCGGGGCATCACGCCAGTCATCAATGTTATCAAGCATGATCTGCACACCTTCCTCAAACGGCACGCTTGCCCGCCAGCCCAAGATTTCTTCAATTTTTGAAACATGCGCCCAGGTACAGTCCGGTTCACCGGGACGTTTGGGCAAGGTTACGGTTTCTTTGGCCCCCAACAACTCAACAAGTTTGTTGACGCTGTAGGTATTGCGGCTTCCCACATTCATACACAGATTGGCAATCTGGGAGTCTGCCGCAGCGATAAAGGCTTCAACCACATCGGATACGAATGTGAAGTCTCTGGTTTGGGTGCCATCACCAACCACTGTCAGGGGCTTTTTAGCAATCAGCTGAGCCAGGAAAACCCCAAAAACAGCCCCATAGGTCCCACCGGTGCGGGCCCGCGGACCATAAACATTAAACAAGCGCAATGAAACGGCAGGCAGACCATAAACTTGCCCCCAATGCATGACCAGCTGTTCACCCAGCAATTTTGTCAGCGCGTATGGATATTGCGGACGCATTTGCGCAGTTTCCGCGGTCGGATAAGTATCGGGAATGCCGTAACAAGATGATGATGCCGCATAAATCAGCCGTTTCACATTGACGCGCAAGGCTTCCTGTAAAACATTGAAGGTGCCATCCACATTGGCCCGGTAATAAGCCGTCGGGGATTCGATGGAAGGAACAATATCAGCCAACGCCGCCAGATGAAAAACCCGCTCGGCGTCTTCAAAGATACCCGATGCATCATCCGGATTGCCGATATCCGCCTTGATAAACTCGACATTGTCGTTATCGGCGTGGTGCTCAATATTGCTGAGGGAACCATTGCTGAGGTTGTCAATAATCCGGACCCGGTATCCATCTTTAACCAAACGGTCAACAAGGTGGCTGCCGATGAAGCCAGCCCCACCGGTAACAACGTTTAATTTTTTGGTCATTATTGATTCTGTATGAATTTTAAAAAGAGTGCATCATTAAAAAATGAGGAGCCAGAACATCAACCCAATGCCCAAAAAGCCCAACCCCCTGAGGGAATGATCTTATACGGCTTATATTGGGTATGTTTTGACCGGCTTGTGGTGAATATCTATGATGAATATTTATGGCAATAATTTATAGTCATTTGGTCGGATCATGAATTTTGAGCATATGGTTACGATTTTTTTAATTTCTGTTACATGACTTGGTTATGCTAAAAAGAATTTATGTTTTCTCCCTTGGCTCATGTCAAGAGCAATAGCCATATATGTCGGAAATCATATGTTGGAAATTAAAAATGACCAATTAACATCTGTTGCCCCTGGTGTGTTTTACACGGATGCAGGCTTGGTGGCTGTTGATGACAGCATCATCACATTTCTGAAAAAATCCGCTTTGGAAGCTCCCTTGAAACGGGCCCGGCTATGTGCGCATCCTGATCCCGATGCCGTGCAACAGGATATGGTCATTGTCAGCCATCGGGATACCTATGTTCCACCCCATCGCCATCGCGGCAAAACCGAAACATTGTTGGTTATAGAAGGTCGGGCGCAGGCATTGCTTTTCGACGAGCACGGCACCATAACCAAAGCCATGCCCATGGGACCGCAAGAGAGCGGACGGTTGTTCTTTTACCGGATGCCGGAAATGCAATATCATAGTTTGTTGATTGAAGACGAATGGCTGGTTTTCGCAGAAAGCACCATGGGGCCGTTTTCCGCGCATTCATCACAGAACGCATCCTGGGCTCCCGCACCAACCGACCGCAAACAAGGGGCAGTATTCAAGAAATATATGGAACGGCAAGCAAAAAACCTGAACAAATCACGTTCAAATGGAAAAGATCTTACAGCCATATCGGTTCAGCACGACCCTTCTGACTGATTGTTCAGCCCCAACGGTTTTGGAAACCGGTTGTTTCCGGTTGAATCATCCTCAAAAGAATCGGCCGGGCGTGGCTTTACATGACTGTGCGGATTGACCTTTGGCTGGCCGCAAAGATTGAGAAAAATTGGCCGCCATTCTCAACAAATGCCGCATTTTTGGCGATGACCTGGTCCTCAATTTCGGGAGACAGGCACAAAAGACATGTATTGATGTTTTGCGATACCAGATACGATGCCGGAACAATAGGCAACCGGCTACCCGGCAGAAACAACCCTTGTTTTTCTGCTGTATCATCAATCATCACGCAGAACAGATCCGCCAAACCATAATAATTGACAAAAGCGCATCCCAGATGACCGGCACCGTAAAGGGCGATCCGCCGCCCCTGTTTCAGCTGCCCTGCAAAATAATCACGATACCGGCGTTGCCAGTTTGAAAACGCCCGGGCGTAATCACCCAGAATTGAACCCGATTGTTGATCTGAATGGTGCCGATGGGCCGACCTGGATGTTGTGGCGGATTGACGGCCAATGGCCACCAGACAATCCTCAAAAATCAATGGATATTGAAGATTCATCACATTTTCCAATCCCATACTGGGCATAAAGTTCTTGAATGTGTCGGGTGTGAAATAGGTGGTGTGTTCTTCCCAAGCCATGGTGATATCTTCATGCTGAATATGAGCCGAACACTCCGGTACCTCCAGCACGACATATCCACCCGGGGCCAGAAGGGCATTAACGGCGGCCATGAACCGACCCACATTTTCGGCATGTTCAACGATATGGCGACCAATCACCAGATCGTAGGAACCCTGCCTGCTGTTCCAGGCGTCCTTGCCATGCATAGAGAAATAATGCTGTAACGTTTCCACACCGGCATTCTTTTCCTTCATACCCAGATCGGTATACAGATCAATCACATGGGTATTGTGGAATCCAAGCCGGGAAAATCGTTCGAGCGTACTGGTATCCTTGATACTCAGGCCGACAATCCGCGATGAGGCATCGATTCCCGGTAAGGTTTGAATCTGCTCCACCAAAGCATCAAGATGTTCTTCAGGTTCTCGATAGACACGCCAGTCAAAGGGAGAGATCAGGGCCTTGAATGGCAAAGGCTCAACCAGCTGAATAACATTGCATCGGCTGCAAACGCCCAGACTGATATCATAGATTGACTGGTTGGAGTCGGCGGCTGTACAAAAATGATTGGAGACAGGATGCGCACCAAGAACAAGCTCAGTCCTGATATCTGCAGACTTACAGACCCGGCATTGACTCATTAAAACAACTCTGACCGCTTGATCCTCACGGGCATAGTAAGCTGTGTCATCCGAGCCAGAAAAGCTGGGCGCTGCCCCTTCATAACTTGGGTTAAGTACCACGAAAGAATGGCCCGACACAGGCTGCTGTTATAAAAGTTTCTCAAGGCATAGGGAAGGAACAAGCAGACCAAGGGGGATACGGCAGATGGGCATAACCGAAGACCCTCATAAATATCACGATATTTTGGTTGCCGTATCTTAGCAAACAGGTAATCCAAAATTTTGGTACGCTCGGTGCGGTTTTTCAAACCTTGTGCCGAGTATGACCGATCATCGCGTCTGAATGCGGCAAGGGTTTTCGGCACGACAACAGTCCCATGACGCAAGGCCAGCATATGCATGGTAAACCAGTCGCCCAACCATTCGAGTGCGGGATCAAAAACACCAACATCCAGAAGTGTGTGACGATCAAAGATGGCTGTTGTCGCTTGCAGAAGCATAGAACCTTTGGCCAGTATTTTTCTGACTTGGTCCGGAGAAAGAAACATGATATCCGTGCTTCCAAAATACCGTTGAAGCAATTCCAAATATTGATCATGAACAATAATATCATCAGATTCCGGGTACCATTCAGCATAACTTGATACCGCCATTTTGGCATTGGGAAAGGTTTCCATGACGCAAGAGAGCGATTTGACCATATCTGGCATGATTTGATCGTCGGCACCGGCGAGAATAACATAGCGAGATTTTGCTTGTTCAACACCGCGTCTTACCGAGTATGCAACGCCCATATTTCTTTCATTACTGATGAGATGAATCTCTGGACTGCCACCAGAAAATTCTCCTATCACTGCTTTGCTCTGATCCGTTGATGCGTCATCAATGATAATAATTTCGTCGGCGGGTTTGGTTTGGGCGAAAATTGCCGATAACGACGTATAAAGTTGTTGGGCGTGGTTGTAATTTGGCATTACAATGGAAACATGATCAGCCATAGATTTTATCATAACTCTGAGAGTATGAGCAAAAATAGGGGAACTCCACAAACGGCTTACGTGAATAAAATTGCCCAAAATTGTCTATCCAAAATTATCAATGCCATCTGGGTAACATAATGAACGACTGTCACCAAGAACCCTGCCGATCGGATTCTTATTCTTAGATATTGAATGAAAGATATGCCTTAACGAAGGATATGGTCAATGACTAAAAGAAAAATAAAAAGAAAGAAAAAAATAAAAATAATCCACGATTGGCTGGCACATAGCATTTTTGATCAGGTAAGAAAAATAACAAGAAAAAGAGGGAACATTCTCTTATGTCGCGTCTTTCTGGCAACCATTCCGGGACGAATGATTTTTTTATGGGTTCTATCCTACGACTCGAGAAAAATAGGGCAAAGTCGTTCTCTTGCCGTTCAAGCTTGTGGTCATTTTTTGGGTCCATCATCTCGTATTCTGGAAAAACTCAAAAAAGCCACACAAGCCAGATACAAGGCACGTCAGGATAAAATCAGTGCGGAACTTTATATGCTTTTTCTGCTGACTCTGTCTAAGTATAGGCAGATTTTAGAGATGCGGCCTTGGCTGGAGGAAAAATCATTTCTTGATGACGATAATATCGCATCTGTTTTTCGATTCGCCCAATATGAGATCGGTTATTTTCAAGAGGCCAGCCAATCATCAAAAAATCTCTGTATCAGGGAAAAAAGACCCAAGAATTTCTTTCGGGATGCTACCGTTGCCAGAGGAGATTATTTTCGTGGAGCGTATGCGGCCGGTATGTCACTCGACAAGAAGCTGGCCTTATGGATTTTTGCCCACCAATATGGATTCGATAGTGGCGATGGCGTTTTGAATGACGAAAAATTAAAGTACGTAGAGGCCGTAACGATTGGTGAAATTTTTGTTGATTTTCAAAGCTTTTTTGTTGAATCGCATCTTAGAGGAAAAAAAATCGGGGTTTTTTTCTTGCATCAACTCGAAAATGTGGGACACGCAATTCTTGATTCTTATCATTTTCTAGCATTGAGTCGCGGCTGCTATGATCGTGTCTACTTCATCGGTGGTCATCTGGATAAATACGATCCGGGTCCACGAACCGCTATTAAAATAGCCACGCAATATGGAAAGTATTTGGAAACCGAAAATGATAAACTGATGAATTTATCCTGGATGGCTCTAGGGACATTTAAAATCGATAATATAACGGTTGTGGTTGAAAATTACTGGAGCTTGTTTCGCGAGGTCTGTCATCGAGCACGAAATCCCGATGATGCTTTTGCAATCAACGCATGGCATATGACGTTGCCAAAATGGTTTGATCAGCTCGGAGAACGCTTTTGCAAGCAGCATTACATTAATTTGGACCAACCCATTGTCACATTGCATGCCCGCGACCAGAAATACCATAATATTGAAAAGCAGAGTTTCCGGAACTCTCCGATTGCCGATTATGAGCTTGCCATCCTTCATCTCTTAGACCTGGGGTATCAGGTCATTCGACTCGGTGATCGACTTTCACCTGAACTTCCCCTGGATCATGAGGGATATTTTGAAATCCCGTTTCTAGAAGGATACGAAAACGGACTTGATCCGTTCTTTATCAGTCAATCCGAATTCCTGATCGGTTGCCAGTCCGGCCCTTGTGGTTATGCGCGGGCCCTCGGCATTCCAGTATTGTCTGTCAATGCGGTGTTCAGCTACACATTGTTGCCGGCCATAAAAGAAATGGCGTGTTTCAAAAGATATCTGCGGATTGATAATCAGGGTCGGGAACATGTCCTGAGTTATGAAGAGATTATGGCAGACAATATCTTCCAAATGGAGAACAAGTCCCGGCTTGAGTTATCCGGCTTGTCTATTCGTAATTGTACACCCGAAGAAATTGATACGGCGGTTCAAGATATGATCGCTTGGGTCAAACAGCCCGATCTCGAACTGACTGCGGAGCAAGAGGAATTCCGTGTTCTGGTGAATAAGACGGCCGAACGAATCAAAACCGCCCCGGATAATGAGCCGAAAATAGCCGACTATCTGGGCATCGCGCTTCCCGGATACAGGGTGTCTCCTGGTGTTGAGAAAATGCGCCGTGCGGATGCTGGTTCGAAGACTTGAGTTGGATCACGCTTGGATGAAAACACCGGTAAGGCTTTGATCAATCCGGCAGACTCGCTCAGCCCTCTGACCAATCTTGATACAGAGTCAATTCGCATCGGTTCGCTCTCACCTGGACCCAAGCCGATAATAGAGCAGCCGGTTATTGCAGCGATAGACCGGCGATTTTACGAAGAATACGCGCCGCTGCCGATATATCCGGATCTGCCCATTGCATACCGTTAAAGTCATAAGTTCCCTGTGGATCTTGAGCCGATACCATCCTGTAAGGGACCAGATAACAGCGCTCTCCAGTCATAAAATCGGTATTGCCAGACCATCCGGTGGCGACAACATGAATTCCCTTTAACATGGCTTCCCGTAAGAGCAGTCCGTAACCCTCTGAACGGTGCAGAGAAACAAAAATATCTGATTGATCAAACAAAGTATGTAGTTGGGATTGTGAAATGATGGCTTCCTGAAGATGAATATTGGGCGCATCAGCGACACCAGCCTGGAGCTCGGCATACCCTGGAGGGTAAGCCGCCCGATTGATCAGCTTGACAGTAAGCGCGAATTTTCGGTCATTGCCAAACGCTTCTTTAAAAGCGTTGATCGTCCCGAGTGGATTTTTACGGGTATATCCCGACGCCATATTGAAAACGGTCAAAACCTGGACAACACCATCCTCTGCGAACCGGCGGCTACTCGGCACAATGCCGGATACGATATGAGGGACGACCTTCACCGGCTTGTCGGTATGCTGTCCAAGGGCGGTTTTGACAAATTCACTGGGCACCCAAATTTCATCAACGAACCGAAAGCCGGAAATCCAGTCCGGTGGGATATCGGGAAGTTCCCAAGCCCAATACCCAACCACGCGCTTATCTTTTAGAAACCGTCGCCCCAAAGTAAAATTTGCCCATGACATCAGGGGAGCACCGGTATGCACAATCACCAGACCAGGCCCGGTTGGAAGTCTATGGTCAGGGAGAACGACCCCTTCAATCAGCGGTATATCCTCAGGCTGCATGAGGGCCTCTCCGATATCTATGCCGGTCACAGGACGGCCGGTTGCAGCAAATGCCGCAAGGCTGAGGCGGGCCGAGTATCCAAGACCGGTTGCGGATCTGAAAAAACCAGCGACATATACAGGGCAATCCCCGGATACATGGTTCTGCCGCGCCCGGGCCGCTGCCGCATTCATGAAACCAAGCAGTATGAAACGACGCAATGGACGCGGTATGGCGGGCCAAATGTTATGATGGGCGTATTTTTTAAGGCCTCTCAACATGCTATAAAAGTTTGACAATATTTTCAGCGGTATAATCCCATTCCTGGTTGCGTTCCAGTTGGCGCAAATTGTTGACCAGATAGCTGTGGGTTGTTGGTTCCATAATGCGTTTCATGGCGTCAACCAGACTGTCGACGGTCACATCATCGGCTACAATCCCGTTGACCCCGTTGACAACCTGAGCAGAAATGCCCGCAACCGGAGTCACAACACATGGTTTGGCGAATGCGGCGGCGTCTGCCCACACGCCAGACTGAGACCCCGAAACATAAGGCAACACCACGGCGTCTGCAGACCCATAGAATTTTGGGATTTCAATTTCATTGATCCAGCGAATTTCTGCTGTGACTCCTTGAGTATCCAGCAGCTCTACATGGTCCGAAACGTCTCCGTTGCCGGCAATAACCAGCTCGGCATTGATGTTTTCTTTACGCATTTTAGCGAATGCTTCCAGCAACAAACCGAGGCCTTTATAGGGATGAATACGCCCGAAAAAAAGGAACCTAAACGGCCGTGTATGGACTTCATCGTCGCTTGCCTGAAAATCTTTACCAAACGTAAAAACCCCGTGTGGGCATACGGTTATTTTTTTCCGTGAACAACCATAAATATGACCTATCCGGGTAGCCACATATTCTGAGAGACAGAATACGTGATCTGCCTGCTCAATGTCACCGCGAGAGAGAAATTTCGGGATTGCGAATCGCTCACCAAAATGCGGCTCGGGATCATGGATGGTTGACAGATAGCGACACCCTGTATGCCTGATAACCGAACGAATCAGAGAAGACCACAAATGGATCATTGGCGAATATACACAGGTAATTTGATTTTTGATGATGTATTGCCGCAGCTGTATCAAGATATGGGGAACCCGGACCAGCGCAGCCAGGAATGAGGACACCGATGTATATGTTGAAACCAGATGAACAGGAACATTCAAGTCCAGGAAATCATCCAGCCTGCTGTTATATTTGGATAAGCTGGTATACAGTTTTATATCGTTTCTGCGGTTGAGGGCCCGGGCCAATTCCAGAGCATATCTGCATCCACCCCCATTCCTTCCCCAATAGAGGAGTAAAAGTTTCTTTGGGAACAATATCGTATCCATACTCCTGAAACCCCGCCTTGTATCACTTCTTGTGTAATTTATGGAGTCATGCCTGGCTGAGAAAACCCAAAACAGGGTAGCAAGATTTTCGCCGAGTCAAAAGTCCTCTCATTTGAACGGTGTGTCCCTACAAAATGCCTTCACACAAAAAAGAAACAGAGGGAAAAGACAGGCAAGAGAATAAAAATCTGCATAAGCGATCATGGTGCCGGGGTCTGGAAACCCCATCAGCTGATGCGGCGTTTGCGAGTCTGCTCTATACTGAATGATGGGGTAGCTGGCCCGAATATCTTACCTGACTTTTTGCTGAAAAGTGCAAAAAATATGAGGCCTCTGCCAGCCCAGACGTCATTGCCTAGATCATCCAAGTGGCTTCAATCGTCTCTAAGCAAGAATTTTTTAGCCAAGCATTTTACTGACCAGCCATAAGAGACCAAAGCCGGTCATGAAACGCAAGCCACCTTTTCGACATGTTTTGGTGCGCCTTTCTTGCCTTTGTCACCATCAGTTTATGCAGATTTATTCAACCAATACATTAAAAAAACACCATGTGCGGTGTTGGCTGGTCAATACCGGCTGGAGCGGCGGCGCTTATGGGCGTGGTAGCCGGATACAAATCGCCCATACCCGGGCGATGATCCAAGCGGCCTTAAACGGTGCTTTGGATTCGGTCCCGACCGTACCGCATGCCCATTTCGGGATGGCGGTCCCACAAAGCTGCCCGGATATCCCGGCGGGACTTCTCGACCCCAGGAAAGCCTGGCCCGACCCACATGCTTATGATCAAGCGGCCCAAAATCTCACCCGGTTATTTGCCGAAAATTTCAAAAAATACGAAGCCTCTGTCAGCCCAGATGTCATTGCCCAAACCATTCGGGCAGCATAAATGATTGCTGTATTCAACCGCTCAGCACGGCCTCGGTTGGCCACCCGTTACAGGATCCAGACCAGTCACGATCCTTGACATGACTCCCTTGACATGACCCCCTTGACCTTTGACCAAAACCACAATGTATTGCGGTGGCTGTCATACGGCGGCCCATTCCTGGTCAGCCTGCAATCTTAAATAGCTATGGTCACTGTAACCACAGAACTGTTTTTTATAGAAGTCTTTTTTAGATTTTGGGACCGCCTGGATCCTCAGGTATGGGGAGGTTACGACGGCGGCAGGCCGCGGTCATGGTATTGAACAACAGGCAAGCAATCGTCATCGGTCCCACCCCGCCGGGCACCGGGGTAATCGCCCCGGCAACAGCAACCGCCTCGGCAAAATCAACGTCACCAATCAGCTTGACCTTACCGGGACCTCTTTCCGGTGCGTCAACCCGATTGATTCCCACATCAATCACGACCGCACCCGGCTTAATCCAATCACCCTTGACCATCTGTGGTTGACCAACCGAAGCAACCAGGATATCGGCACCGCGACACAGTTTGGGTAAATCGCGGGTGCGTGAATGGGCAATGGTGACTGTACAGTTTTCCCTTATCAATAAAGAGGCCATCGGTTTACCGACAATGTTTGAACGCCCGATAACCACCGCGTTCTTTCCCGAGAAATCATCCCCCAAAATATTTTTCAACATGAGGATGCATCCCAGCGGCGTACAGGGGACAAGAGAATCAAACCCCGACCATAAACGCCCGACACTGGCAGCATGAAACCCGTCAACGTCCTTATTGACATCAATGGAATCGATAATAAATTTGGCGTTAATATGGCTAGGAAGTGGTAATTGCACCAAAATGCCATCAACGTTGTGATCAAAATTCAATTTCTCAATCAGGTAAAGCAACTCATGCTCTTGCGTATTATTAGGCAGGGCATGTTTATAGGATCGAAACCCGACCTCTTCGGTTTGCTTGACCTTATTGCGAACATAAACTTCACTGGCTGGGTTATCGCCAACCAGAACCACCGCCAATCCCGGCGTTAAATCATGGCGCTCTTTGAGAATTGCGCTCCGGTGTGCCACACTAGCCCTCAGTTTGGCAGCAAATTTCTTACCATCAATAATTGTTAACGCACGCATTCACTTGCATCTCCTCATTTTTTAAATATCTCCCAACACTCCATCAATTCCGGGGCAATACCACAAAAGCAAAAGTATTGTACTACGTACATGAAGAAATTGATTACGTAAAGTAACCGGCGTATCCCACCAGCCGAATGATCAGTAAGGCATACTGCCCAGACCATATTCATGGATAAGATTGCGCAAAAAAACCAGCAACAAAATCAAAATCACCGGCGAGACATCAAGGCCACCCATATCAGGCAAAGCATTGCGTATCGGGGTTAAAATCGGTTCGGTTGCCCGGCTGATAAAATTCATCACCAGATAGATGAAACGGTTGCTGATATTGATAACGTTGAACTGGATCAGCCAACTGAGGACAACCCCAATCACCACCACCCACATGTAAATAGAAAGACAATCCAAAAGGAGAATATAGAAAGATTGCATAGCCACCAGTTACCATATCAGATAGATTTGAGACAAATTTCTTGGTTTGAGAAAGAACTTTTTTTAAGGTGCCAGAGCGTGAAACATAAGGTCAATCGGCATAAGCAATAGCGAACGAAACCACACCGGCGCGGTTCTGGCAAGATTGTTCGTTTTTTCTGTTGCCTATTCCTTGACAGGGTCGCGTAGGGCAACGCATTCTGCGGTTTATCTTGGTACCGGGGCCGTAGCTCAGTTGGGAGAGCGCAGCAATCGCACTGCTGAGGTCAGGGGTTCGACTCCCCTCGGCTCCACCAAAGATATCCCAGCACCAAAGACAACAGCGCACTCTTCTGAGATATCCATTTCAGGATTTTAATTTTAAGATATCCGTGGGTTAAGGATGTCGATTGTATTGGGTTTTGCGTTATGCACCGCGCCTTACCAATTTCTCATGCGTGCAGTTTCTTATGTTTGCATTGTTTAATCCTTTCCGTATTGATTGGAACACCGCGACCCGGTCGCAATGGGATGCCCTTTATGCCCGTTGTCAACGGCCCAGCCTTTTACAGAGTTCGGCCTATGCGCTGGCCTTGGCGGCAACCGAAGGCATGCGGGCTGATTGCGGGATTATTTATTTTGAAAATAAACCCATCGGCTTGGTTCAGGTGCAAATCAAATCATTCCTGAAATTATTATCAATCTGCCGTCTCTACCGGGGACCGACCTGGATTTATGAGCGTATTCCACCCAGAATGCATCAACTGGTTTTGGGCCTCCTACGACAACGTTACCGGCTGCGCTACGGGCGCGGTTTTGTTTTTCATCCCGAACTCAGTGATACCGCCCAAAACCGGCAACAACTTGAAGAAAGTGGCTTCCGGCAGCGTTTCCCCGGCTATCAAACCCTGTGGTTGGATCTGCGCCCTCCCCTCAAAACCATCCGGGCCCAGATGAAAGGAAAATGGCGTCATGCCCTGACCCAAGCAGAGCGGGGCGACCTGATCTGCGAAACCCTTGAGCGCGGACCGGCCTTCAACCAAGTGATGGCCGCTTACGATACAGACAAACAGACCAAGGGCTATCGCGGCCCCAGCCCGGCTTTTCTCGGCCATTTAAAGAGTCAAGCGCGCGGTTGTCATGATCTTTGGTTGCTGGCCGCTCGACAATCAGGGCACACCGATAGCGCCAGTGTCAATGACACCAATATTATTGCCGGGGTGATGATCGCCCGGCATGGCCAAGCGGCAACCTATGTCGCCGCCTGGAGTGATACCCGCGGACGTCAATCACGGGCCCATCACTGGCTGTTGTGGCAAGCCATTCAACGCTTGCGCGCCAACCGGGTTGATTGGTTTGACCTTGGCGGTCTCAATCCCCATACCGCCGAGGGGGTCACCGCCTTCAAACGCGGGCTGGGCGGCACCCCATGCCATTTGGTCGGTGGCTTTGTGTAAATATATGTATAAATATCAGAACAGAGATAGGGACCTCCGGATATCTTTTTGAGCATTCTTGAATGACAACACGGACGCCGGGAGGCGGGCTTAAAGATTATATTCGCGGTTTTTAAGGATCACCGACGCTCGACTTGAGAGAAAAAATCCTGTGTCCCTTGGGCGGCGATGGCCGTAGCGATACGTTTCAGAGCCAGGATATAGGCGGCGGTGCGCAAAGAGACACCATGATGACGAGCCAAATCACGAATGGCATCGGCACTGGGTTCAAGCATATCAGCCAAACGCTGACGGATATCGCTTTCCGGCCAGTAAAAACCGGCCCGGTTTTGTACCCATTCAAAATAAGACACCGTCACCCCGCCAGCATTGGCCAGAATATCCGGGATCACTGTCACCCCGGCTTTTTCAAGAATGGCGTCAGCTTCCGGGGTGATCGGGCCGTTGGCCAGTTCCAAAATGACCTTGGCTTGGACTGTAGGGGCATTGTTCTGGTTGATCTGATTTTCCAAAGCAGCCGGAATCAGAATGTCACAATCATAGGCAATCAGATCAGCTGGGCTGATGGACCGGGTTCCCGGTGCCCCATCCAGGGCACCGCTCTGCTGCTTATGGGCCAGCACCGCATCAAGGTCCAAGTGGTCACCCTTGGCGGCAATCGCACCGCGCGAATCAGAGGCCGCAACAATCTTGAACCCATCGCTGGATAAAAGACGCGCACAATGGCTGGCGGCATTGCCAAAACCCTGAAAAGCAACCCGACTGCTGTGCGGTTTCAGGCCAAAATCATCAAGCATTCGATGAAGACTCAAATATCCGCCGCGCCCGGTGGCATCTTCACGACCCCGTGAGCCGCCAAGCGCAATCGGCTTACCGGTGATCACGGCTGGAGAAGGATGACCAATAATTGAGCCATATTCATCGGCAATCCAGCCCATGACGATAGAGTTGGTTGATACATCGGGAGCCGGAATATCACGGTCAGGGCCGATAAAGCGGCTGAACGCATGGGCATAGGTGCGCGATAACCGCTCCAACTCGGCTTTGGAGAGAGTCTTGGTATCCACCTGTATGCCGCCCTTGCCGCCGCCAAACGGCAAGCCGGCCACCGCGCATTTGAAGGTCATCCAGAACGCCAAGGTCATCACTTCTTCCATATTGACCGCCGGATGATAGCGAATACCGCCTTTGGTCGGCCCGAGGGTATCGTCATAGCGACACCGCCACGCCTTGAAGGATTTACGCGAACCATCATCCATCCGCACCAGAAGATTGGCCGCCAGGGTCTCCTTGGGGTAGCGCAGTTTCTCCAAAACATCGGAATGGATATCAATATGACGGGCCGCTTCATCAAGACGGCTGCGGGCTTTGGAAAATAAATCCATTTTATGGTCACCGCTGAATATGAGAATGATGAGGGATAATAATCGGTTTTTGGTATAAATGCTCTACATAAATAACATGATAAACAGCATGAGTGGGCATGTATGGTCACAGCATCGGGTCATTGCTCTCACCCTCTATGTCAAATATTCAGATGTTTGGGGAGAAAAATAAAATCCCGACAATACGACCCGGTATTGGCTAACCTGCGATTGCTATGCCCATCGCCAAGGCGTATGCATGAACCTTCTCGGATAGAATAACAGGCATAATCCCGGGCGAACAAGGGTGCCATTCTCTCTATCAATGGGGATTGGTTATCCAGCATTTCAATGATAAGCACCGGCTGGTCACGTTCGATGATGCCCCATGCGCCCTTCAAAACCGCCTCCTCATGGCCCTCAACATCAATCTTGATCAGGCCGACATCGAACAAATCGTAAGAATCAAGGCACCGAGTCGCAACCTCAACCGCGGTGTGGTTTGTCGTCCCGGTGGGAGGCTGAAGCGAACCCATATTGTCGGAAAATTGGCCGACCCCACGCGGAATGCGCAGTTGTGCCGTTCCATCCTGGTCAGACAACGCGACCGCATATTTGAAAACATTGGCCCGCCGCCACTTGGTCAGCAAGCGGAAGTTTTTCGGATTGGGTTCAAAAGCATGAACCGCAGCAAAACCCGGTGCCAGCACCCATGACCATAAGCCCTTATTGGCCCCAATATCGACAAAAATTTTCCCCCGGTCGGCAAAATGATCACGCGCGTAAGCCAATTCCGGCTGCCCCTTGCCCATATTCCGGCGGGCCAAATTGGCGATATAGAGCCGACCCGGTACGAGACCATATTTTGCCCATTCTTCAAACTGCCTGAAGAACAACGGTTTCTTGTGCGAATGCATGATAGCCTTTTTCTGACTATATGCCGATTACGGCATCATTTCTTACGATATCCTGGTATCCTCTACCTTATTTTTTGCGTTTATGCATTGCATATGAAACGATCTTGGATGAAGATATTGGATTGAACTGGGGATTCTTAAAAATAGCCCCAAGCAAGAGCAAAAAATAGAGGGAACCGGTGATGTCAGATCAAACAGATGACCAAGCAGCCGGTATAACCAAGACGGATTCTCAACCGGCCAGCGATGATCAGAGCCCGCCGCAACCGGCCACCAGCGATGATGACCGGGATGACGCGCTTTACGACGTCACTTTGGAATTGCGGGCCATTTTGGGGTCAGCCCATATGGAAGTCAGCAATCTCTTGAAGCTGGGACGCGGGGCCATCATTGAACTCGACCAAAAAGTCAAAGAGGATGTCACTCTCTTTGCATCAGGCAAACTGATTGCTTACGGACAAGTGGTGGTGGTCAATGATCGAATCGCGGTCAAGATCAGCCGCTTGGCCCGCCCAGACGCCAATTAACTCTCTCCACATGATGCGGCTCTGAAGCCGCTGTACCAGCCAGCAAAACAGAACAACGGCATTCACAATGCAAGAGTCAATATATGGTCGGGTCTTATTGTTTGTTGGCACCGGTGCCGATTGACACTGGCGCTCATTGATGTCGGCTTTTCAGCCCCCACCGAGACACAAGTTAAGACATGCACCAAAAGATAGGCCTGCTCAAATATAAACCAAGAATGGTCGGCCATTTTCTGCCGCATGATCGGCAGTGGAATGGTCTTAATTGCCGAATAAAGATTTCACTGCATTCCCAGCATCATCCAGATTCTTATCCAAGTTTTTACCGATGGCATCAGCCGCCGCTCCGGCATCACCACCAACCATCTCATCAACACGATCCGTCACGCCTTCGGTGATCGCGCCGATTTTTTCCTTAGCCGCTTTGGCGGCATCACCGACCACGCCAAAATCAAGATTGGTTACCGATTTGGTTACATTGCTTTCCAGAGCACTCAAAATCTTCTGAGCAACTTCATCGGGACCAATCCCGCCTTTATCTTTACCGATATCGGTCAGATGCAGATTCGGCAACGGCAAGCTGAGCGTTTTTCCGCCGAGGATAGGGGCGGTCGCGGCAATTTCCCCATTTTGGAGCCGGAAATTATTGATAATGACCGAGACTTTGGATTCCTTGGATTGGGATTCCTTGGATTGGGATTCCTTAGATTGCGCATCTGAACCGGTTTTCGAGGAGTCGCCAGCGGCTTTTTGCATATTGGCCTTGAGAATGTCGAAATTGCTCCCCTGCTCGGCCAATTCATACGTGACTTTTGGCTTATCGACCATAATTTCATCAATGACAATCGTATCCCCTTGTTTCCAATCCGGGGCCAGGGTGACGCTGATCCGGCCCATATCAAAGGCGCTGGAGGCGTTGAAACCAGGGGGGTTGCCCAGAGAAAGGGTATGAATGGCCGCACTCCCCTGATCCAATTCGATATCAACGCTGCCAACCGTGACCGGGGCTCCGGCGGCTTGCGATCCATATTCTTCAATCGCCGCTTTAACGATGGAGCCGAGATTACTAGCGACATAAATCCCCACACCGATGATAAAGACAGCCAACAGACCGATGCCGATAAAAATTTTCTTCATAATTGTCTCTCACTCTTGTCTCTTACTTAATGATAATTCTTTCTTAATGATAATTCTTTTGTCTCATACCGTTGCCTGATTTCCTATATTGGCAATCTATCCGTTATGCCAAATGTAATGTCAAGAAAGCCAAAACCAGCAACCAGAGGAGACCATAAAATAGAGGTTATCATAAGGTTTCATGGAGGATCAACCAGCCCTTTCTGTGCCTAAAAAATCAACCAATCTGATCAGGGGCTTTACCTGAAGAGCCTTTTTCCGCTAGTTTCCTTGCCCCGAAAACAGTTGCCGGACAAAGCTTGGCATCCCATATGGGAAATATCACCCCAATGATTGGATGCGATTACAGCGGTTATGACCAGATATATTCATGCGACAACAAACATTTTCATATTCTGCATCTTCATATTCGGTCGGTCTGCCTGAAGCGCAAGGACTGTATGACCCCCGTCATGAAAAAGATTCCTGCGGGATCGGTTTTGTCGCCAATGTAAAAAATGTCAAAAGCCACACCATCATTGACCACGGTCTGACCATCTTGAAAAATTTGGCCCATCGTGGCGCGGTGGGGGCCGACCCGCAAGCCGGTGATGGAGCGGGTATGTTGTTGCAACTCCCGGATCGATTTTTACGTGCCCAAGCAGAAAGCCTGGGGTTCCAACTGCCGCCAGCGGGTCGCTACGGCTTGGGCATGGTGTATATGCCGATGGATAACAATCTCCATAATCGCTGCCAGAAACAGTTGGAGGAATTGATTGCCGCCGAAGGGCAAGATGTTCTGGGCTGGCGCGATGTTCCCTGTGACTCTTCGGTTTTGGGTGAAACGGTCAAAGGAAAAGCACCCCTCATACGTCAAGTCGTGGTTGCGGCTGGGAAGGACTATAGTGACCAAGCCGCTTTTGAACGCATCCTTTACATCATCCGTAAACAAGCCGAAAATTGGGCCTTAAACCAAGGCATTGGCCAGGATGATTTCTATATCGCCTCCCTATCGTCCCGGACCGTGGTTTATAAAGGCATGGTCTTATCCGCCGATGTCGGGCGTTATTTCCTTGATCTGCGCGATCAGCGGGTTGAATCCGCTTTGTCTCTGGTCCATCAGCGTTTTTCCACCAATACCTTTCCGACATGGAGTTTGGCGCAACCGTTTCGGCTGCTCTGTCACAACGGCGAAATCAATACATTGCGCGGCAATCTGAACTGGATGAATGCCCGTCGGGCATCCCTTACGTCGCAGGTTTTGGGTTCTGATATCAACAAGGTATGGCCATTGATTCCGGAAGGATTGTCGGATTCAGCTTGTGCTGATCACGCGTTTGAATTCCTATTGGCGGGTGGCTATTCGCTGGCCCATGCCATGATGTTGATGATCCCCGAGGCCTGGTCCGATAATGATCTGATGGATCCACATAGACGGGCTTTTTACGAACATCATGCCGCCTTTATGGAACCTTGGGATGGTCCAGCAGCCATCGCTTTTACCGATGGCCGCCAAATCGGGGCCACCCTTGACCGCAATGGGTTGCGGCCGGCCCGCTATCTGGTGACCGATGATGATATGGTGTTGATGGCCTCAGAGATGGGAGTCCTGGATGTCCCCGCTGACAAGATTGTCAAAAAATGGCGTCTACAACCGGGGAAAATGCTGCTGATTGATCTTGAGGAAGGGCGAATCATTGATGATTCGGAGATCAAAAGCCGGATTGTTGCCGAATATCCTTATCGCGAATGGTTGCACGCCAACCGAATCCGGCTGGCCGACATACCCCCGCCAAAAACTCAGACCGCCCAGCATGACCCGGAAGCCTTGCTCAAGCGTCAGCAAGCCTTTGGGTACAGCCGCGAGGATATTGCCTTCTTCCTGGAGCCGATGGCCCAATCGGGTCAAGAACCCACCGGCTCAATGGGGGTGGATACACCGCTTTCGGTGCTCTCTGATCAGCCAAAAACCCTCTATTCTTATTTCAAGCAATGTTTTGCCCAAGTGACCAACCCGGCCATTGATCCGATCCGTGAAGAATTGGTCATGTCCTTGGCTTCCCTGGTCGGACCACGACCCAATTTATTTGATCTTGAAGGGAGCCAGGGGCATCAGCATCTGGAAGTTCCCCAGCCGATTTTGACCGATGATGATCTGGCAAAAATTCGAACCATCGGGACCCAGAATGATGGTTTTTTTCGCGCCCGAACCCTTGATATCACCTTTGCCGCCGCTACCGGATGTGACGGTCTGAAAGCAGCCCTTGACCGGGTATTGCGCGAGGCCGAAGAGGCTCTGGCTAATGGGAATAACATTCTGATTCTGTCTGATCGCCAGATGGGGCCGGAACATATTGCCATTCCGGCCTTGTTGGCCACCGCGGCGGTTCATCATCATCTGGTTGCCCAAGGGCGGCGCACCAGAACCGGCCTGGTGGTCGAAACCGGCGAAGCGCGCGAACTGCATCATTTTGCGGTTTTGGCCGGCTATGGGGCTGAGGCCATCAACCCCTATCTGGCTTTTGAGACTCTGAGAGATTTGGCGGTGCGACGTGGCGATTTATCGCCTGAGGAAGCGCGTGCCCATTATATCAAAGCATGCGGTAAGGCCCTGCTTAAAATTATGTCCAAGATGGGCATATCAACCTATCAATCTTATTGTGGTGCCCAAATTTTTGACGCCGTTGGCCTCAACAGCCATTTTGTTAATACCTATTTTCCCGGCACCGCGACCACGGTTGAGGGTATTGGTCTGGCTGAAGTGGCCGAAGAATCCATACGCCGCCACCGTTTGGCCTACGGACGTCTGGCTTATGGAAAAAACCAAAACCGCTCTTTGGATGTCGGGGGTGAATATGCCTTTCGTTTGCGCGGTGAATCCCATGTCTGGAACCCCCATTCGATTGCTGATCTCCAACATGCGGTCCGGGGCGGCTTGCCGGAAAAATATCGCCAATTTGCCGATGGGGTGAATATCCAAAACACCCAACTCCTGACCTTGAGGGGGCTGATGGCATTCACGCCCGGTGACCCGGTACCGCTTGAGGCGGTTGAGTCGGCGGAAAATATTGTCAAACGCTTTGTGACCGGGGCCATGTCTTTCGGGTCTATTTCACGCGAAGCCCATACCACTTTGGCGGTGGCGATGAATCGGATCGGTGGCAAGTCAAACACCGGCGAAGGGGGTGAGGAACCGGAACGATTTCAGCCGTTGCCCAATGGCGACTCCATGCGCTCGGCGATCAAACAAGTGGCTTCCGGACGTTTCGGGGTCACCACCGAATATCTGGTGAATGCCGATGATATTCAGATCAAAATCTGCCAGGGTGCCAAACCGGGAGAAGGGGGACAACTCCCCGGCCATAAGGTTGATGATGTGATTGCCAAGGTGCGCTATGCCACCCCGGGGGTCGGTTTGATCTCACCCCCACCCCATCATGATATCTACTCGATTGAAGATCTGGCCCAGCTGATTTATGATCTCAAGAATGTCAATCCAACCGCTCGAATCAGCGTCAAGCTGGCTTCTGAGGTTGGGGTCGGGACGGTGGCGGCCGGAGTCGTCAAAGCCC
Organism: Alphaproteobacteria bacterium; assembly: GCA_963923945.1. Classification (GTDB taxonomy): domain Bacteria; phylum Pseudomonadota; class Alphaproteobacteria. The sequence continues at coordinate 1,613,556 of OZ000551.1, read as the reverse complement.
GGGCCGACCATATCACCATCGCCGGTTATGACGGCGGAACCGGGGCGTCACCGCTGACCTCAATCCGTCATGCCGGCAGCCCCTGGGAAATCGGCTTGGCTGAAACCCATCAAACCCTTGTCCTCAATAATCTGCGCGGACGGGTCTCGGTCCAAGTCGATGGGGGATTGCGCACCGGCCGTGATGTGGTGATTGGGGCGTTGTTGGGAGCCGATGAATTCGGTTTTTCCAGCGCGCCGCTGATTGCGGCTGGCTGCATCATGATGCGTAAATGTCATCTCAATACCTGCCCGGTCGGGGTGGCCACTCAAAACCCAGAATTGCGTAAACGATTCACCGGAACGCCGGAGCATGTGATCAATTATTTTTTCTTTGTCGCCGAGGAAGCCCGCTCTTTGATGGCTGAACTGGGTTTTACCACCATTGATGCCATGATTGGCCAAATGGATCGCCTGAATACCCGGGATGCGGTTGATCATTGGAAAGCCAAAGGCTTGGATTTTGGTCGTCTGCTGAAAAAACCCGCAGTCCCCGACCATGTGGCCATCCGCAACCGTGAACGACAAATCCATGATATCGAAACCGTTCTCGATCGACGCCTGATTAAACAAGCGCGACCGGCCCTTGATCACGGCAAGCCGGTGCATATTGAAACAACAATCGGCAACCATGATCGAACCACCGGTGCCATGTTGTCGGGGGAGATTGCCAAACGCTACGGATTTAAAGGGTTGCCTGATGATTGTATTGTGATTCGGGCCCAAGGTACGGCCGGTCAAAGTTTCGGTGCTTTTCTCACCAAAGGTGTGACGATGGAATTGATTGGTGAAGCCAATGATTATGTCGGCAAAGGATTATCTGGCGGCCGGTTGGTGGTCTATCCACCCGCGCGGTCGCCTTTCAAGGCCGAAGAGAACATCATTGTTGGCAACACGGTATTATATGGCGCGATTGCCGGGGAATGCTATTTCCGGGGTGTGGCGGGGGAGCGATTCGCGGTGCGCAACTCCGGTGCGGTGGCGGTGATTGAGGGGGTTGGTGACCATTGTTGCGAATATATGACCGGCGGGGTGGTGGTTTGTCTTGGTCCCACCGGGCGCAATTTTGCCGCTGGAATGAGTGGTGGGATTGCCTATATTTTGGATGCGGATGGTCAATTTGAACGCCGTTGCAATCCCGGCATGGTCGATATTGAGCCTGTCGGTTTAACAGAGGATGAGAAAGCCCCTTTGAACAGCCGATTGAACAAGACAGCGCATAATGGTGATTTGGGCAGGAGTGATTTGGGCACTCTCATGGGCAATTTATTACACCAAGATGAGGCGCGGTTACGGCATCTTTTGCAACGGCATCTGCATTATACCAACTCGGACCAAGCGGGCCGTCTGCTTGAAAATTGGCCACAAACAGCATCCCAATTTATCAAAGTCACACCGCGTGATTACCGGCGCGCGCTCAGCCAAAAAGATCCGGTTGTGGCGGCAAAAATGGCCGCCCCAGCCCTACAATAATGGATCCCGGCGGTCATGGGGATTGGGTTTTTTTAATGGATTCTTATGATGGGTAAAGCGACTGGTTTTCTGGAGATTGATCGTCAAGAAGCCGCGGCGGCCCCGGTTGCGGAGCGGCTGCGTCACTTTGATGAATTCATTCTTCCCCTTGATGCGCAGGACATGGCCGCCCAAGGCGCGCGCTGTATGGATTGCGGGATTCCGTTTTGTCATCAAGGATGCCCGGTCGATAACATTATTCCCGATTGGAATGATCTGGTCTATCGGGGCGATTGGCACCGGGCTCTGGAGATTCTGCATGCGACCAATAATTTTCCCGAATTTACCGGCCGTATTTGCCCGGCCCCTTGTGAGGCCGCTTGTACCCTCAATATTACCGATGACCCGGTCACGATTAAAAGCATTGAACGGGCGATCATTGACCGGGGTTGGCAAGAAGGCTGGGTCAAGCCGCAACCGGCTGCTCATAAAACCGGCAAACGGGTGGCGATCATCGGCTCCGGCCCGGCTGGCTTGGCTTGCGGGCAACAGTTGGCCCGGGTCGGCCACAGCATCATCATCTATGAAAAAGCCGACCGTATCGGTGGCTTGTTACGTTACGGCATCCCCAATTTCAAAATGGAAAAACCAGCCATTGATCGTCGGGTTGAGCAAATGGTTGCTGAAGGGGTTGAATTCAAACCGGGTCATGAAGTCGGGATTGATCTGCCGGTTGCCGATATTCTGGCCACCCATGATGCGGTTGTTCTGGCGGCCGGGGCCGAGAAACCCCGTGATCTGCCCATTCCAGGACGCGATTTGAGCGGTATCCATTTTGCCATGGATTTTCTCACCCAACAGAACAAACGCTGTGAAGGCGATGATGAAGCCACCGCTTCCGGGAATGCCCCCATCTTGGCTCAAGGGAAACATGTGGTGGTCATCGGGGGTGGGGATACCGGTTCGGATTGTATCGGCACCGCCAACCGCCAAGGGGCCGCATCGGTGACTCAGCTGGAGATTCTTGATCGACCGCCGGAAAAAGAAAACAAAAGCCTGACCTGGCCCCATTGGCCGCTCAAAATGCGGACATCCTCATCGCAAGAAGAAGGTGCAGAGCGGGAATGGAATGTCGCCACCAGCCGTTTTATCGGTGATGAGGGTGGCCGTCAGGTACGTGCCCTGCAACTGCATCGGGTCCGTTGGCAGGACAATTCCCAAGGCCGCATGACTATGAAAGAAATAACCGGGAGTCGTTTTGATATTGCCGCTGATTTGGTTCTCCTGGCGATGGGGTTTACCGGGCCGATTGGTAAAGGTCTGGTGGAGACGCTGGGGCTTGAACGTGACTCACAAGGCAATATTGCCGCCAATGATCAAGATTATCGCAGTTCGCTGGATCATGTCTTTGTGGCCGGGGATATGCGGCGCGGACAATCCCTGGTTGTTTGGGCCATCCGTGAGGGACGCCAAGCCGCCCGGTCGGTTGATGCCTATCTGATGGGGGAGTCAACGCTGCCCGGCTGATCGGGTTTTTTCTCAAAAAGGAGTCATCATGTGGGATCGTCTACGTCGCTTGCTCCGCGATGATCAGCCGCAAACGGCCGATGATCATGAGGCACGCATCGGTGCTGCTGCGGCCATATTGATGGTTCAGGCGGCTTTGGCCGATGGGACATTTTGTGATGATGAACGTAAAAAAATCAGCACCGCGCTGATGGAGCTGTTTGAACTGGATGCAGCCGAGACCGATCATCTGCTCAATGCGGCGGAACAAAAGGCCAAAGAAGCGGTTGATCTGTTCGCCCAAACCCGTCTTTTGACCCAGAATCTTTCGGAACAAGAACGGCTCAAAATTGTCGAAGCATTATGGCGGGTGGTTGATGCCGATGCTGTGGTTCATGATTATGAAGCCGCCTTGATACGCCGGGTGGTCGGCTTGTTGGGTCTGGATGATCGCGATGCCGCCCTGGCCAGACGCCACGCCCGGGCCAATGCATAAATTTATAAAAATTTGGGAGTCCTCAGAATCATCTTGGCAAGAAAACATGATCACTGAGAATTGATCCGTTTAGGGGTTTGATAATCGCGCAGAACCCCGGCCTGCCATGTCACTTCGGCCCAAGAAGAAACAGCAAAATCAATCACCGCCAGAGCGGTAGTGGGGAATTTTTCACTAAGAGCCTCCAGAGCCTCCGGCTCACCCGCACCGCTCAGGCCCAAGGCAAGATCACCCCAACCCGGGTTATGGCCAAGTACCAAAAGACAATGATGGCGATCATCACAGCCTTGGATCACCGCCAAAGCACTGGCCGCCGAGGCCAGGTAAAGCCGATCCATCATCAAAACCTGCGGCTTTTCTTTCCGGCCAACCCAAGCATTCTCCAGCCCGCTCCAGGTCTCGACCGTGCGCCGCGCGGTCGAACAAAAAACCGCATCCGGGTGGTATCCGCACCGAGTCATAAAGGCCGCCATTATTTTGGTTGCTTGGTGCCCGCGCTGATTGAGCGGCCGGTCTTTATCGGAACGCATCGGGCCGCCCCAGTCGGATTTGGCGTGACGCAAAATGAATAGGGTCCGGGCTTCAGACATGATTATCATTCAAGCATTGTGCTTCTCTGATCCTTGTGATCACCGCATCAATCCTTTATCGCCACCAGAATATGATCGTGAGTGATCACTTTTGATTCGGCGTATTCTTGATCCATCATTTGGCGTGGTTTGTTGCCGATTATTCTGGCTTGGTTCTATTTTGGAGACGATGACCGCCATAATCAATTGGGACATGATTTTTTTGTTTGTATTTTTGTTTCCGTATATTTCCGTGTATTGTTATCGCGGTTGCGGCCTTGGGTTGCTTTTTCGGGTATGTGAAAGATATGTTCTCAATACCCAAAACCCCTAATATTAAGATTATCATATCAAAATCATCGCATCAAAATCATCATGAGCCGTGTTGCCAAAATTCTAACCCCAGCTGAAGAATCATCACCGGCTGAATCGCCGTCGGGAATGGATTTGTCACGGCCCGAGGAACGTTACATCAATCGTGAATTATCGTGGTTGGCGTTCAATCTTCGGGTGATGGAGGAAGCGGCCAATCGCGCCCATCCATTGCTGGAACGGATTCGATTCCTATCCATCTCGGGCAGCAATCTTGATGAATTTCGCATGGTCAGAGTGGCCGGTCTTAAGGAGATGGTCCGCGAGGGAATCACCCAGACCAGCCTTGATGGCCGGACTCCAGCCCAGCAATTAAAAGAAATCGATACCGGGATTGATGATTTACTGGCCCGGCAAGATGCCTGTTGGGAAGAACTCAAACAAGAAATGCGGGGACAAGGCATTGCGGTTCTCGGACCCAAAGAACTGGACGTGGATGATCGGCAGTGGTTACACGCCCGTTACATGGCCGACATTTTCCCAGTTCTCACCCCGATTGCCATCGATCCGGCCCATCCTTTTCCTTTTATCCCCAATCTTGGTCTGAGCCTGGCGGTTCAGCTGCTGCGCCCCAAAGAGACCGACCCCTTCAATGGTATTATTCCGTTGCCCAATTATCTGGACCGTTTTATCCGCCTGCCTGGAGAGGAAAGCCGCTTTATTTTGCTGGAAGATGCCATCAGCCTCTTTCTCGACAGCTTGTTTCCGGGTATGGGGGTGGTGTCTTACGGGGTTTTTCGGGTCATTCGAGACAGTGACTTGGAGATAGAGGAAGAAGCCGAAGACTTGGCCAGCTCTTTTGAGAGTGCCTTGAAGCGGCGTCGACGCGGTGTTGTCATTGGCTTGGGCGTTAATGAAGGCATGCCGGAATCTTTGCAAAATTTCCTGGTTGAAGAATTGGCGGTTGATGCCGAATCGGCTTACCACACCAGCGGTGTTGTTGGTTTATCCGATATCCTAAATCTGATCACTGATGAGCGTCATGATCTTTTATTCACCCCCTATAGTGCCCGTTTTCCCGAACGTATCCGCGATTTTGGTGGTGACTGCCTGGCCGCCATTCGGACAAAAGATATTATTGTTCACCATCCTTATGAAAGTTTTGATGTTGTTGTTCAATTCATCCGTCAGGCCGCGCGTGATCCGGCGGTGGTGGCGATCAAGCAAACCCTTTACCGCACGGGTGAAAATTCTCCCATTGTTGCGGCTCTGATTGAGGCCGCTGAGTCCGGAAAGTCGGTCACCGCTCTGGTCGAGTTGAAGGCCCGTTTTGATGAGGAACGCAATATCCGCTGGGCCCGGGATTTGGAACGGGCCGGGGTCCAGGTGGTTTACGGCTTCATCGAATTAAAGACCCATGCCAAGGTGTCCTTGGTGGTGCGCCGTGAGGGGGACAATCTGCGTTCTTATATCCATTTTGGCACCGGTAATTATCATCCGCTGACCGCCAAAATTTATACTGATCTGTCCTTTTTTACCGCTGATCCGGCATTTTGTCGGGATGCGGGTAAAATGTTCAACTTCATGACCGGCTATGCCAAGCCTGAGAAGATGGAAAAAATCGCGGTTGCCCCATTTACCTTGCGCGAAAGCCTGCTCAACCATATTCATGCTGAAATCGACCATGCCCAAGCCGGTCGTCCGGCAGCGATTTGGGCCAAAATGAATGCCCTGGTCGATCGGGAAATCATTGAGGCCCTGTATAAGGCATCCCAAGCCGGGGTCGAGATTGATCTGATTGTCCGTGGTATCTGTTGCTTGAGGCCGGGAATTTCTGGGCTTTCAGAAACAATTCGGGTCAAAAGCATCATTGGACGCTTTTTGGAACACAGCCGGGTCTTTTGCTTTGGTGACGGCAAAGGTCTGCCAGACCCGGAAGCGGCGGTTTATATATCATCCGCCGATTGGATGAAACGCAATCTTGATCGACGAGTCGAGGTCATGGTGCCGATCGAAAACGCCACCGTGAAACAACAAGTCATGAATCAAGTCATGATCGCCAACCTGAATGATCATGAACAGAGTTGGGCCTTGCAGGCCGATGGCAGCTATCGGCGTTTTGACGCCGGTAAAGCCGGTTTTTCCGCCCATCAATATTTCATGACCAATCCGAGCTTATCGGGACGTGGCAGTGCCTTAAAAAATGATCATACGGTCGCCCACCTCTCCTTAAGGACCGGGTAGAAAAAGTCGAATCGCATTTTGGGTTTTCAACCCCGCCTCGCCGTTCTTCAGTTCTGCAATAGACTAAAATCACCATACAAGGTCACGATATCAGACTGATTCTCAATCACTGACCAAGAAATGAGCCACCCTTGAAGATGAATCATCCTGATTGAAGACTGTACTTGATCAAGAAAAATTCTCACTGAATTAAAAAAATTCTCACCACACCGAGGAAAATTCTCAACGAAAAGAGAAGACTTCCCGCTTTTGCATACGCGTCGTTTTCCATGCCATCAATTTTTTCCCTTTCTCAGCAGTTTCGGCCTGTTTTCCCTCTTTTTGAGAAGAGATCACAGAAACAAGCACAAAAGCGGGTCGGGATTATTGATATCGGCTCCAACTCGGTCCGCTTGGTCATTTATGATGGCTTGGGTCGGGTTCCGGGTGTTTTGTTCAACGAACGCTCTATTTGCGGCTTGGGACGCGGTCTGCAAACCACCCGATTGCTCAATCCACACGGTGTGGTTGCGGCCTTGGAGACCCTGCAACGCTTTGTGATGATCATCCAGGCGATGGCGGTTGAGAGATTGGATATTCTGGCCACTGCTGCGGTACGTGAAGCAAAGGATGGTGCTGTATTCGTCGACCGGGTCGAGCAGATTTTCTCGCACCGGGTGCGGGTTTTGACCGGGGCCGAGGAAGGTCGGCTGGCCGCCACCGGGGTTCTGGCCTCTTGCCCTCAGGCCTCTGGGATTGCCGGTGATTTGGGTGGCGGCAGTTTGGAATTGGCGGTCTTGGAGAATCACAAAGTCGGGGCGGTTGTTTCCTTACCCATCGGACCGTTGCGACTGGCTGACCGCGGGGATGCGCATCAAGCCAAGATTCATCGTCTGATCAGAAAAGAATTGAAAAAGGCTGATTTTCTCCAAGATCATCAGGGCCAGAATTTCTATGCGATTGGCGGGGCGTGGCGGGTGTTTGCACGTCTGCATATGGCCCATAGGAATTATCCATTGCGGTTGCTCCAAGGATATCAAGCCGCGACCCGGGATATTGATAATTTGGTCCGATTGATCAGCCGCCAAAGTCGGCAATCCTTGTCTGGAATCAAAGGGATTCCCAGCCGTCGGGTTGAAATCTTACCTTATGCAGCCAGCATTTTGACTATTATTTTGCAACGCATGAAACCGGCGGGCGTGGTTTTTCCATCGACCGGATTACGCGAAGGCTGTCTCTTGAATAATCTCCCGGCGGCCATTTTGGCCCAAGATCCTCTGGAAAGCATGGCTCTGGAATATGAGGAACGCTTTGGCCGTTTTGGTCGATTGGGGCCGGTCTTGGAACAATGGATTGCCCCCTTATTCGGCAGCAATGTCGATCCAGAAAAGCAACGTCTGCGGCTGGCCGCGTGCTGTTTTTCCGACATTGCTTGGCAAGAATATTCCGATTATCGGGCTGTCCAAGCCTTGCAACATATATTATGGATGCCGCTTTATGGAATTGATCATCCCGGACGGGCCTATATCGCTCTGGCTGTTTTTATTCGCTATGGTGGCCAAATGTCCGATCACGTCGCCTCGGGTATCACATCCTTGCTGGGCGGCGATGGAGTGCACCAAGCCGCTTTATGCGGGGCGGCTCTTCATCTGGCGTATCAAGCTTCCGGAGGGATCAAGACTTTTTTCAAGCAGAGCCATCTGATGGTTGAAAAAGAGGTTGTGAAGCTGAAAATCACCGATACCGCGTTTCCTTTACCCGAAGATACTGTTTCCCAATCCCTCAATAACCTGGCCAAAATCGGCGGCTATCACAAAGCGGTGATTGAGAAATGAGTGATGCCGGTCTGGTATTATAGATGTCCTCAACCGGCGATGGGGTGATGGTGCCCGCCAAAACTCTCAATATGCTGGAGTGCCAGGATTTAGAGATCACGTTGTCGGCGGTTGTTTGGTCCTGAGTCATAAAAGCCGTTGGCATCAACGCCAAATAGCCGTTGAACCCCGGCCAACCGGGCGACGAAGTGCTGGCCGGCCTCGGTAACCGCATAGCATTCCATGCCGCATCGCCGCTCTACGCAGACATATCCCATCTCTATCAAAACCCCCACCCGGTCAGCAAATAACGGCCGGGTAACCTCTTCGCTGATCCTATGAATATCGGTCTCAGGGTCAGGGGATCTGGCCAGCGCGGCCAACATGCGCAATGATACCGACTTGTACAAGGCTGAATGAACAAACAGCAGGAGCACCGCGCCAAATCCAATCATAACGCTGCCAATCCAAAAATCGATCACCGGATCAATAATCAAACCAACAGCAACAAACAGGGTCTCGGCAATCAATGCGGAGAATAATTGAAGTATGACCGGTGACCGATCACGAAGGGTCCACAGCAACCCCAACGTCACAGCAACATGGACAAACAGGCTCATGAAACCCAGCCCGAAGGATGCGGCTTCACCGGTCATAGGGCAATTCCGAAGATTCTGGCGACCAGGCGCGCCGCTGCCAAAACTTTGCGTCCCGGCCAGTCGGTGATCCGAAATCGACCATCGACCACCCGGGCCAAACCGAATCGCAGCAGAACCCCGGCCCTATCCCGGGTGAACATGGTCACGCCTCGCCCCGCCGTGTAGCGGGCAATCCAATCATCCAATGACGGGGCATCACGGTTCCCGGCCAGGGCCAGCAGCAAGAAGACCGTAAAGCCCCATGCCAAAAGAGTCCAAAGAGTAGAGGCGCAGAGCAGGCCACCGGTGAGGAGAATACCGCCAATCAAGAGGTCTTGGCTTTCAGGGGCATCTTGGGTGAATTGGGCCGCCGCCCAACTGATGAAGATGATCAGGGCCGATAATTGGAACCGCCGCCCCGGCGGCCGAAGTTTGAAAGGGGGTCGCGCGAGAAGTGCCAACAAAACAGGAAGAAACACCAGCCCGCTCAGAGCGGTCCAGACCGAAAAAGCAGGGACGAATTCCATTGCAATGCTACTGCCTTGACAGCGGCGGCGTTTCCGGTTTGGTCAGTGCCGTTCCACCACCACGGACCCAAGTGCCCCGAGCCCCGCTAAACAGCCACAGCAATCCCCCGAAAAGCGATGTGATCAGGAAGCTGAATCCGAGGATCAGAGAAACCGTCAATCCGGCTTCCAGCGACACACCCATCAAGCTGAACGCACCGATCAAGGACGCTTCTCGCACCCCCCAGCCAGCGATCGAAATCGGCAAATAGCTCAGCAACAATGCCGGCGCGATCAAAGCCACACAATCAAGAAATGTCAGACCCAGCACCAAGTCTCGGGTAACCACATAACCCAACGCCACGCTCACCAAATGAATCGTCACACCAATAAGCATAATCGCGGTGGCCGGCCCCGGGCGCAACCCCACAAAGTTCTCGCGAAACGCCACCAGCCAGAGCAAGAATTGGCTGAATCGTTTGGGCATTCGATCCGAAAGGGTGCGCAGCCATTGAGAGACTCCATAGCGAAACGGCACCACCGCCAGTGCCAGTATGCCCAATCCGCCTGCGATGGTGATCATAAGAAGGGTACCGAGCCGGTCAAAAATCTCACTATCGACCCGTCTTTCCAACAGCACGACACTGACAGCACAAAGAATGAGAAGCGAAACCAGCCCAGCGACCCGATCAAGCAGGACGCTGCGGGCTGCTTGGCCAACCGGAATGTCATGGCGCGCCTTAAGCCACCATATTCGCTGAACGTCTCCACCTACGGATGACGGCAAACCTTGTGAAAAGAAGAAACTGACAAGGGTGCCGGAGTAACTGGACCCAATAGGCAAAACACCCCCAACCTGCCGGGTTATAAGATGCCAACGGTAGCCTAAAAATCCCGCTTGAACAAACACCATGCCAATCAAGATGAGATAGGTTGCGGGCGTCACTTTGCTGATTGTATTGAAAAGCATGTCGCGGTCGACCGACATCAAAATGACACCGAACACCGCGATGACAATCACAATCTTCACAACAAATTGAACATTCGAACTCATTGTAAACGCATTATAACCCATTATATGGCGCTTCTATGAGCAGGATGCTTTTATGAATGCGCGATTCTGGCTTTCCAACATTAGTCGCCAAACCAGGCAAAGGCGCGCTCGACAATCCAGCGTTCCGGCGGCGCAGAGAATTTTTCAACTTGGTCCGAGAATTTAATGGTCCCAGCATTGACTCGGCGATGAGATTTTTTCACCCCACTCTCAAACCGGTCACCTTGATAGCCGCTCTTGGTATACCGCTTCAACAGGAAAAGAAACTGACGGAATAATACCCCCACCACCATGACACCACCACCATGATTCTGCCAGTCAGCGGTATGCATTAAAAAACGCATCAGCAAACCACAGGCATCGGCAAGAATGTGCCGCTCACTTTCCCTTTTTCCCCGGACAGACAGCAAGAATGTCGAGTTATCCGGCGGCTTTTTTCGCAGATGCCATTTTGTATCCAAACATGGCCGAAAGAAAGGACAAACAAAAAAACACCAGCAAAGCCAATGAAAGAATAATGCCGGCCACCGACGAAAGGGCTGGATAGAACAAAAACGGAGGAATACCTCCCCCTATTGTCAAAATCCCCATGAAAAAAACTATTGGAAAAACATTCACTTTAAAATTTTCAGATAAAAAAACAAAACTCAACAAAAAACTTCCAAAAATCATCACCAAAAAACCAGAAGAAAGAAGTAATAATAATCCGAGATCTTTCATCAGTATATTTTGAAGATTGCGAAAATAACCTTTTATTTCATAAAAAATACTCATTGGTTTATTATAAAAAAATAATTCTATACCTTCTCTCGGGTATTTTTGCAGTAATGAAAAAACTAAATTTCTGGCCGTTCTTTCATGTTCTTCCCAGTTATACTCTGCTACATTTCCAATAGATTTCATCGCCGTATTGACTTCCTCATCAAGTTTTGGATTGGAATCACATGCGGTTTTTTTGGTGAATTCAATTCCATATTTATATTTCAAAACAGCAAGCGCTGATTTCCAATCATCGACTCCCAAACAGTAATTTTTCTTGAAATGAGTATTATAAGCGAGTCCCATAACAGCATTATGCCATATGGTTCTTTGGCCGGAATTTCCGAAATAATGATCGTGGAAGAAAATTCTTTCAAATAACGGCAAGGCCACAGTGACCGCGAAAACCAGACTCACTGCGGAAATAATGGCTCTGATGTTCCAGTTTCTCATTCTTATGCTACGGCATCCAAATAATAAGACCGCAAGCACCAAAATGCCCATTTGACCAGTCATAGAGGACCGAATATGCAGTAAAAATATAAAGATAATGACTTGACCGATGACCGCGATCATCTCATGTGAATGGATTTCTCTTTTTTGAATCCCGAAAAGAAACAAATGCACAATAGGCAGGATTGAGAGCATTCCAAACAATCGGGCTTCGCTGATATGAATTGCTTGACCGGGATTCGAGACACTCAAAAAAATAAAAATTGGAATCAAAAAACATAAAGCTGCGAGATAAGAATAAAGAATGATGACGTTTTCTTTACTGTTTTTATTTCCATATATGAAAAGGAGCGAACTTGCTCCTATGATAAAAAAGTAAAATAAAAAAAGTCCGTTCAGACTCAGGCCAAATATTGCCCCCGCGATAATGGCGTAAAGTCCTAATCCTTTATCGTCGACAACCCAAAAATATGTTTGGCTTTTATCGAATGAAGTATCCTTCAATTTTTCGATGAGTTGGTCAATACTTGTAAATCCAACTTTCGGTTCGTGCGCTCCTTCATACATGCGAAATTTCATTGCCAAGGCTCTGTTTGCGGTATAATCGAATGGCCAACCTTGATAAAGTACCGACATCGCCACCGGCATCGCATGATGCATGAGGCGATTTGTCGGATCAGCTTTGTTGAGACCCAAATATTTCGCTGTGGCAAAAGCACAAAACAACAGTAAAAACGTCACTAAAAGAACATATATACTGGTGTATTTATTGAATTTTTGATGCATTTTGGGGGGGTTATTCTGTGTCTTCGCATTTCTGCATTAAAAATTATTGCAAGCCAATCGCAGTTTATCGCCGCATCAGCATGATGGATAACCGATTTGGCGTTGGTTCAGGTGTGATATTGATTTTGTTGGAGCGCAGGTGCAGGAAGGCTGGCCATGGTTCCCAAGGAGCGGCATATCATGGCAGTATCGAATTGCCGTCCATTCTTGAAGAGAAAGTGATACACCGCCATGTTGGATTCTACAATTGTTTTATTTGAGCTTCCATCGGGATTCTCTGCCGCCATCGTTGACGGATATTCAGACCAAGGCCTACTCGCAGCAACCCATTGGTGCCGGGCGGGCCAACTTTCTGGGCGCACATACATATCTACAGGATGAAAAAGGCCATCAGCACCTGGCACACCACGGATTTCCCTTCGCGCGGGACACGATGGCCGAGATGGGCTCAGCATCGGTTCGGGTTCCCCGCAGGCGCAAACTCATGTCCGTTATTTCCGGTATTGTGTTGCCATATCTGCGCAAGATCAAGTCAAAAGATAACAAACCGTGACGCAGGTCTCTTGTGAATAGAGCATCCGTAACCATTGTCGTGCCAGCCTATAACGAGGCGGACCGCTTGCGAAGCACGGTTGAAGAAGCTCTTTCTGCCGCCCGGGATCATTTAGAGGCGTTCGAATTGATCATTGTGAATGACGGCAGCAGCGATGGCACGGACACGGTCAGTGAATTGTTGGCAACCCAGTACGATGAAGTTGACGTCATCCATCACCCTACCAATCAAGGCGTCGGTGCGGCTTACGCTGCAGCACTCGCCAGAGCCACTCACCCATTCATAACCCTCATTCCTGGAGACAAAGCCTTCGAGGCATCCGGTGTCGCTGCGGTTTTCAAAGCGGCTGGAGCAGCGGATATGGTGATTTCCTATCGACACAATATGCAAGAGCGGGAACCTCTGCGCCGACTGCTATCGATCATCTGCACCCGGCTTATACGGCTTGCCACCCGGTGTCCCATTCGCGATGGACATAGTCTTTTTGTTTGGCCGGTCAGCGCGGCCCGGTCAATTTCGTTCCCAAAGGACTATCGCTATCACGAGGTCAGCCTGATTCGACTCTTTTCAATATTGGAGACTTATACAGAAGTGCCGGTCACATTGACGCCGCAATCGGACGCCAGCTCCGGCACCATACGTTTTGGGTTCTTGTTAAAGTTCAGTTGGAAAACCCTGAAAATGATCTTCGAGGCCCGGCTGCGCGGCGATCACGACCCACCTCAATACATCCCGCCGCCTGATATTGATGGATGATCCGGAAAAATCAATTACGAGGCAACGCGCCATCGCAAAATAGCGGAAATGGCATCGGCACAATCAATCATCCCATTGGGCGAAACAGATGCACAAAACAGCCATCGCGAGGCCAAGAGCAATACCCAACACTGCACCAACGCCGGAAATTGGGCAATGGTGCGGATGGAGAGACTCGAACTCTCACGGAGTTGCCCCCACCAGATTTTGAGTCTGGCGCGTCTACCAATTCCGCCACATCCGCACGAGAGATTTTCAACCCATGCAATTCATTTATGGGTATCTCAATACATAAGCAGAGTAAACAGCCCACCACCTGTTGTCCAGATTCGGTTGCATCATCGTGGCTTTTAAGGACCATGCGTTTGAAGCAATCAAGCTTGGGCATTCCTGGTTGTTTTATTGGGCTGTTTTATTGGCAAAAGAAAGGTTGAATTCTGGACGCCTCGGGCAAAGGCTGTTATGCCGTTCTTATGATGGCAAAACTCTATAATTGGACTTTGCGTCTGGCCGGTCACCGCCGGGCCGGGACGGCATTGGCGGGGGTGAGCTTTGCCGAAAGCACGGTTTTTCCCATACCCCCTGATGTCTTATTGATCCCGATGGTCCTGGCCCGCCGGGACCGGGCATGGCGTTATGCCGCCCTGTGTACGCTCACCTCGGTCGCCGGGGGATTATTGGGGTATGGGATCGGTTTTCTGTTCTTTGAAACGGTGGCCCGTCCTTTGCTCGATTTTTATCATTACAGCAGTGAATTTCAAAATTTTCAGGACCTCTACACCCAATACGGAGCCTGGATTGTGGCGGTTGGCGGCTTCACACCGATCCCGTTCAAGGTTGTAACCATCGCCAGCGGCGTGGTTGATCTCAATTTAGCGGTTTTCTGCCTGGCGGCTCTGGCATCGCGGGGTGCGCGATTTTTTCTTGTGGCCGGGCTGGTATGGAAATTCGGCCCCCCGGTGCAGGTCTTTTTGGAAAAACGGCTGGGTTGGGTGACAGTCCTCTTTTTGATTATTTTGATTGGCGGCTTCATGGCGATTGGTCGGCTGATGGGGGCTTGAACAATGATCGAACAATCCAAAAATCGGCCCCCATACCCTCACTCACAGCCTGACCAGAGCAGCTGAACAATTATGCCCAACATGATCAAAAAATTGTTTGGCAACACATTGGAGCCGCGTCTCTTGGCGTTATTGGTTGCCGGTTTATCCGCCGTTGCCTTGGCGGCGGCCCTGCTTTCCCAATATGTCGGCGGCTTGCGGCCTTGTCCCTTATGCGTTGATCAACGTTGGCCGCATCTGGCGATTATTATGACCGCTGGGGCGGCGGCTTGGCTGCGATGGAAGGCCGGAGATAGCCCGAAAGCCGATCATATGGTGGCGGTGCTCTTCACCCTGGCCGGGGTGGCGGCCCTTATCGGGCTGGGGTTGGCCGCAAACCATGTCGGGGTTGAGCAAGGCTGGTGGAGCGGAAGTGCCGAGTGTTCGGCCCCGCTGGAGGCGGACTCGATTGATGCATTGCGGGCCGCTCTCTTGGCGGCACCGGTGGTGCGCTGCGATGAAGTGGCGTGGTCGTTGTTGGGTCTGTCGATGGCCGCTTATAACGGAGTCCTGTCGCTGTTTTTGATGCTCCTCTGCATCCGTGGCGCTTCTCTCAGCGTGACTCAAGGGTCCAATTCGGAATCCCAATAGAGAAAATCCCCCCAACTCTTATGAAGATAATTGGGCGGGAAGGCCCGTCCTTTTTCCTGTAAATCGCGGGTGGTCGGACAAATTGGGCTGGTTTTAAGATTGAGACCGCATTCAGCCAAGGCGCGATTGCCTTTACGCAAGTTACAAGCCGTGCACGCGGTCACCACATTATTCCAGGTGGTCCGCCCACCGCGTGAACGCGGCACCAGATGATCGAATGTGAGTTCCTCAGCCTGAAACAGATGATGGCAATATTGGCAACAAAATCGATCCCGCAAAAAGACATTGAACCGGGTAAAGGCCGGCTGGCGCGAAAGAGAGACATAACGTTTTAAGCTGATGACACTGGGCAAGCGGATTGAAAGATTGGGCGAATGAGCCTGATAATCATATTCCGAGACCACATTGACCCGCTCCAAAAAGACCGCCTTGATGGCATCCTGCCATGACCATAATGACAAGGGAAAATAACTCAATGGCTGAAAATCAGCATTGAGAACCAGGGCTGGACAATGGTCAGGAACCGACAAGGGTTTTGCTCTCTTTTTTTATTCTTTTTTTTGTTCTTTGTTTATCTCATGATTATATTTATCTCATCCCTATATTTATTCAATAGATGCTGTTGATATGATCAATATATTCAAAGGGTTCCGATAAGGCCATCAACATGTAAGAGATTGACAGGCTCTGCACCATAAAAGCAATCCTGACCACCAAACCCAATATAAGATTATTGTCCTTGATTTTTATTTTGTCTGAGAAAATCCAGCCCCAAACGTAATCCTTGACCATCAATCCCATGCCCCAGACCCGGGCGCAGATGGGCGCAAACCCTAATCCCCCAGTTTTCAAGAAGATCACGCGAATAGCCCAAAGAAGCCGATGGCACCACCGGATCGGCATCACCATGAACCAATAAAACCGGTGGATAACCCGAGGCGGGGGGTGCTGGCGGCATATCCAGGCCCAAAATACCAGAATAAGAAATGACCGCCGCGTAAGCATGTTTCAGACCGGCAGCCAAAGCCATCATCCCGCCTTGTGAAAAACCAACCAGGGAAACATCACCCACAGTGAGCCGATGCGCCCGCAAGGTGGCAGCAAGGAAAGAGTCAAGAATCGGCAGGGCCATCGCGACACCGTTGCGGGCCACTTCAATGCTCATTTCTGGCAACGGAAACCATTGCCGACCGGCCATCGCGCACGGGGAGGGCGCATGGGGGGAGATAAAGGCGGTGCCTGGCAAATCAGGCCCCCATTCCCGGCCCAACCCGATCAGATCATGACCATCGGCTCCATAGCCATGCAGCAACACCACCAAATGTTGAACCGGACCATCATCAACAGGCGGCAAAAAAGGGCCGGAAAGTTCTGGGGACTGAGACATACATACCAGGGACATCAAATCAGCAACATAAAGAGGATTATCATGCCCGGTTCGGGCTTCCTGAACAAGGGCGCCAATGGGTCTGAGTAGTTTTTTATTGGATATCTTTTTTATTGGGTCACCCGCAATCCAATCAGTTGATTGGCCACGGTTTGAAAAGCTTGGCGTAGATCTTCGCGAGAAACCGACTCAAAATAATGCGAAGCCGAGGAAGCACATCTCCGCAAACGCTGCTTGAAAGCCGCCTGCTTAACCTCAAGAGCCACCACGTAAACAATAATACCATCTCTTTGTTTCATATCGGCACAAATTCGATCCATGTTTTGATCAATCTTGTTGGCGGTGAGATGGCGGCTGATATTGGCGGTGTTGGAACCATCGGTCATCAGAACCACGGCTTTGGTCACCCCATCTTGGTGGTAATTGGTGACTCGGGGACTCCCGGACCATAGAGTGCGCCATTGCGGTGAAAGGGTCCGCCATCCCCATAGCAAACCAAGATCAGTGCGGGTTCCGTTCGATGGGGGTTTACGCAAGGTTTGATATCTGGTGGTTGCTTGTATTCCCCGCAGATCATTCAGCAAAGCGGGCCGATTGCTGCGCAATGGTTCGACCACGCTACTGGTGCAAAATTGACGCTCTTCAGACGGATGGGTGTGGGGATTTTTTTCCGGCACAAAGCGCAAGGCCCCCAATGAGGCGATCACTTCGGCGGCGTTGGCTTTGCGCACCCAGCTTCGTTTGCCGGTTTTTGTCCATCCCTTGCGCCGTGCTTGATCCTCCCATTGGATGAAGGGATGCTCGGGGTGATAAAAATCGGTTTTGAAATGCCCACTTGATGGCGGCGCATCCCCCTTTGAGGAGCCAGCTCGATCATGGACACAGCCTTTCCAATCTTCCCATTGCGGGGTTGTCCATTTCTTAAACCCATTCCCAATATTCACCGAACCGGTATAAGGGACAATGGAAACCCGAATTTCATTGATGCGATCATCTTTGCCGTACAGGACATCAATAAAATCTCTGGTCGCTTGACGTAGGCTTTCGATTCGCCCGTACTGGCCCATGCTGGTGCTCACATCCAGCACCAAGGCGGCCTCCAATTCGCTGATCTGACGTTTGATGGTTGTCGATACCCGGACCGTGACCTCATCAAAGCCGAACAGCTTCATGAAGGTGACCGGGACGGTGGCCGCAACATCCATCGACAATTCCCGCTCTTGGGCATCGTAGCGAGTCGCGGGCTCTTTAAGTTCACTTTCTAAAAAACGTCCATAATTGGAGTGGAAATAGCGGATTGCGGTGTCTTCGCGTTCTTTGTCGGTCGACTGGGTTGCCGCCAAAGCGGCTGCATCAAGGGATTCTTGTAACCGCGTCTTGACGCTGTAAACCCGTGCACCGTCAAGAGCCAATCCGGCAAGACCAATCAGCGCAACGATGGAGATGGACATATAAATGGCGATTGATCCTTCCTCAGACCGTCCCAACCGGAGAAAATGAAAACAGATCAAACGCCTTAAAAGCTGTTGGGCAGATGTCATCTTGACCTCATCAAAGCCTATACCCGATGGCTGGGGCAGTTTCACAACCGGCCAGATCAGCGGCCGAACGTCACCGCCCACTATCGGCTCTATAAGGTAAATTTTCTGCAAATATGGCCCCGGAAATTAAGAGGGATCAGCCCCCCTCTTTCGAGGTAGACCCATCATCACCGCCGATCAGCCAGATAATCTTTGGCCAGAATTTCAGCAATTTGTACGGCATTCAAAGCGGCCCCTTTGCGCAGATTATCGGCAACCAGCCAAAACGCCAGACCATGATCAACCGTTGGATCAATACGTATGCGGCTCACATAAACGCCGTCCTCACCCACAGACTCAACCGGGGTGACATAACCCTCATCAACCCGGTGATCAACCACCACCAGCCCCGGGAAATTCTTCAACCGATCACGCGCCACCTCTTCATCAATCGGTGAGGCGAACTCGACATGAACCGCCTCACCATGACCGATGAAGGTCGGGACCCGGACACAAGTGGCGATGACCTCAATTGATGGATCGAGAATCTTGCGAGTCTCAACACTCATCTTCCATTCTTCCTTGGTTTCGCCCCCGCCCATGAATGCATCAATATGCGGGATGACATTAAAAGCAATCTGCTTGGTAAAGGCGGTTTTTTCTATCGGATCATTGACATAAATATTGCGGGTTTGGCTGAATAATTCATCCATCGCGGCTTTGCCGGCTCCAGAAACCGATTGATATGTCGCCACCACCACCCGTTTAATTGGTGCCATGTCATGAAGCGGTTTCAAAGCCATCACCATTTGAATGGTTGAGCAATTCGGGTTGGCAATGATATGCCGCTGGCCATAATCGGCGATATCCTGTGGGTTGACCTCTGGAACAACCAGCGGCACATCCGGTTCCATCCGAAAATACGAACTATTATCAATCACCACCGCCCCAGCCGCAACCGCACGCGGCACAAAGGCAGCCGCGGCTTTACTGCCCGGGGAGGAAAGAACAATATCAGTCTGAGAAAAATCATATCCATCCAAAGGCGCCACCGTGAGCACCCGATCGGCCCCGAAGGATATTTCTTTTCCGGCCGAATTGCTGGAAGCCAAGGCCGCAATATCGGCAATCGGAAATTGACGTTCGGCCAAAATTTGCACAATTTCGCGCCCAACATTACCGGTTGCGCCAACAACAGCAACATTATAGGTCATGATAGGCCGTAGAAGTCATGGTTTGTATTGGTCATTGTTGGCCTCACTCGTGATGAGCTGGTTTCTCACGCGCCGGTTTTTCATATTCTGGCGCAATGATCTCTTAAAAAAACCTCTTGGGTGATAGCGTCACCAATCGGCCGTGGCAAGGCTGTATCATCGCTTGATCATCCTATCGGGTTTCAACCTTCATATCCGGTTGCGAAAATGGATCAATATGTTTTGATACAATTATCTTTGATCTGGTTTTTATGGATTTTCAAAGATTCAATCTTTCCCGTAACACTTTAGAAAAAAGCTAGAAAAAAGCAAAAAAACGGAGATTTCACTCATGGATAACACCACGACACTCGGCCGCCGCTTGGGGGCTGAATATTGCGGGACCGCCGCTTTACTGATGGCGATTGTTGGTTCTGGAATCATGGGCAGCCAGTTGGCTAATGGCGTATTGGCACTGGTCTTGATGGCTAATGCGTTGGCGACCGGCATGGCGCTACAGGTTTTTATTAGCATTTGGGGACCGGTTTCCGGGGGCCATTTCAACCCGGCGGTGACATTGGTCATGGCGTTGCGGCGAGAAATCACGTCCCGTACGGCGGCCGCCTATATGGTGGTTCAGATCTTGGGGGGTATTTCGGGCGTTTTGATCATTCATGCCATGTTTGATCAATCATTATGGCAAATTTCTCAAACCAGCCGCAACGGGTTTGGACAATTCCTCAGTGAAATGGTGGCCACTTTCGGGTTGCTCACGGTCATTTTATTTGTCGGCCGATGGCGCGCTGAAGCGGTCGCTGGTGCGGTCGGGGGCTATATCACCGCAGCCATTTGGTTTACAGCCTCAACCTCTTTTGCCAACCCGGCGGTGACTGTGGGCCGGGCCTTGACCGATGGTTTCACCGGCATCGCGCCGGCTGATATTGGGTTGTTCATCACCGCCCAAATTATCGGGGCGGTTTTGGCCAGCTTTTACTTTTCCTGGCAAACCGGCTCCTCATCAAGAAATCAAGCCGAATCTTCACCAAGAGAAACTCTATAAAGAGAATGTTGAGCAAGGCCTGCTCCCCAACTCTTGAGCATGGGGTCTCTTGGAGATTATACGGATCATAAGAGGGAGGGTTGGGAAATTAAGAGGTCAATTTAAGAAAACCGTAAATTCCATCCCCTAACATAACCACAAGTCGGCACGGCCTTCTATCAGGAGGTCGCTGGATCAATGGTGGTCGGGTGGATTGTCTTACATCCACGATCCCATCAACTTGTTTGGAGACGACTGGGTGATGATTGGGGCGCAAAGCTGCGCGGCACTGGTGGCGATGATCAGAGCCAAAGCATTCCATAGCGATCAACGGGGTGTCAGCACCCTGGCATTGGCGGTGATGGCCTTGCCCATTCTCGGCTTGATGGGGTTGGCGATGGATGGGGTGAGTGTTTACACGGTTCAGATTGGTATGCGCGCGGCCCTTGATTCGGCCGGTCTGGCAGCCATGCACGCCGAATCCGCCCAAAGAGAAAGCGTTGCTGAGGATTATTTTTCTGCCAATGCCCTCTCCCTGGAAGGCTGGGTCGGGAACAGTATGCAGTTGAATATACAAGAGCAAGAGGGCCAACTCTCGCTCACCGCAACCGCACATGTAGAGACCGCTTTTAGCCGCTTGTTCGGGATCAATACGATCCCGGTCCAGGTTTCGTCAGCGATCCAACGGGGCAGTTCCGGTCGGGTTGAACTGGCCCTGGTTATTGATGCCAGCACCAGCATGCGGGGAAGCCGAATAAACAGCGTCAAAGAGGGGGCCAACAGGCTGATTGATATTCTGTTTGGGCCTGAGGATTATCCGACCAATGTCCGGGTTTCGGTCATTCCTTACACTTCGGTGATCAATATCGGCAGCAGCCGCAACGGCTGGGCCGACGGCGGTTTTGCCGATTGGATTTTTTGGCGGGGCTGTGTTCAAGAACGGGTCAATGGCGAGCAAGGGGACGCACCACCTGGTGATGGCAAATTTCAAATCGCCTTTGCCCTTGACGGATGCAACAAAACCATCCAGCCCCTCACCAATAATAAAAATGCTCTCCATGGCTATATCGCCCAGATATTTCCGGGCCTTTTCAGCTCAACCCGTGGTGATTACGGCATATTATGGGGCTGGCGCAGCTTATCACCCCGCTGGCGCAATGATTGGGGGCTTCAGGATATTGCCGATTACCAGCTCCCCGGGGTTCAAAAAATTGTGGTGATGCTCAGCGATGGTGCCAATGACAACTCCCATTCTGATGCCCAGCAGAGTGCCGCTTGTTCGGCCATGAAAACCTTAGGGGTGGTGATTTATACCATCGGTCTGGAACTCAACAACACCCAGGCCCGGCAAGTGATGCTGGATTGCGCCAGTTCAGCCGATCATTTTTTTGAATCGGTGGATCAAAAAACATTGGAAGAGGCGTTCATCAATATCGGCGATCAGCTCACCACGTTGCGGGTGGTCAATTAAACATTGGACCGGTGTCTTAATTCTTTTTGCAAGACGGCCCCTTCGTGCAGACCTTTTTATTCAAAAGATGGACCGGCGCGTTAAGTGATCCCTAACCTTGATTTGTTAATCTGGATTGATGATGGTAGCTGCTCATTCTTTTTTACATATGCGTGATATGCGCATGCATCCCGCATCTTTACGGCCTGGTTTGGCTGCCGACCAGCGCGGCGCGACGGTTCTGGAAATGGCCTATATTCTGCCGATTTTTTTTCTTTTGATCATTGGTATTGCCGAGTTTTCGCTGCGTTTTTTCGCCGATATTGTTCTTCAGTCGGGCATTCAGGAGGCCTCGCGTTTTGGGGCGGTCGGCCGGAGCTTGGCCGGGTCTTCACGCGAAGACATGATCCGCCGGATCATTCTGGAAAACAGCTACGGCTTGTTTGAAAACACCCAACTCACCCTGACCTATAAGGTCTATGATTCTTTTGATAATATCGACCAGCCCGAACCCTTCAATGATGGCAACGGCAACGGCCGCTATGATCCCGGTGAGCATTACACCGATACCAATGGCAACGGCCGTTGGGACCCGGATCAAGGCCGCCAAGGCCTGGGTGGGGGGAATGATGTTGTCCTCTATGAGGCCAGCCATCCCTGGGATGCCATCAGTCCGATTATGGAGCCGTTCCTCGGCAACAGCCAGGTTTCAGCACGGATTGCGGTGCGCAACGAACCCTTTTGATGCGGCGGCGTCAAAGGCGGAACCACAATTAGGGTAATTAGGGTTATGTGATGATACGATGGATCAGTATGAGGGCCAATAAACGGCAAGGAGAGGGTGAACGCGGCTCGGTCTTGATCGAATTTGCCATCGTCATCCCGTTGCTGGTTTTGCTCGCCCTTGGCGGCAGTGAATTGGTTCTCTACCTATTTTTGAATCAGAAGCTGAGCTATTTGGCCAATCGGGTGGCCGATTTGACCGCCCGTGAAACCTTGATCGACAACAGCCAACTGCAGACAATTTATGCGATTGCCCCAAGTTTGATGCAGCCTTTCCGTTTCCGGGACAATGAACCCGATGGACGAATCATCATCTCGATCATCCAAAGACGCAACCCGAGTGATCCCCAGCCAACCATCATCAAGCAAAATGCCGGTGGCGGGACCTTGAATGTCCAAAGTGAACTGGGTCGGGAAAAACAACACCCCAACTTCCCGGCCAATTTTGTCCCCGAAACCTGGGAAACCGTCATTGCTGGGGAGGTGTTCTATGAATACCAACCTTGGTTCCTGACCGATATTTTTGCCTCCCCGCAACGTATTTATCACCGGGCCTTTTATCGCCCGCGGGTTCCGGCCACCTTCAATGTTGTTGATCATCACAGCCCACAACGTATCGCCCATATGGCTGGCCAAGAGACACCCCGAGACAGCATTCAAAATCCTCCCGACTCGCTCAAACCCAAGGGATAGCCAAGATTTGAGCGCCAGGGCACCGCCACCCAACCATCACCAAAAAAGCATGCCATACCTCTTTGGCTGTATGGTCCTCATACCCCTTTATAGATGGGCCGATACCCCTTCAGGCGCAGGCAGAGATAACGATTTTTTCATGTTATCGGGCTAAATTGTTTTCATCATACGGAGGGGTTCGTATCTGGATCCTCTTTATTACCTGACCCCTATGAGGCTGAACGATTCGTAAAGCCGCATATGTCAAAAACATGACTTAAAGGAGAATGTCGATGTTAAAATTTGTGAATAAACTTCTGAAGAATGAAAATGGTGCCACGGCCATTGAGTATGTCTTGCTGGCTGGCTTGATCTCCATTGCCGCGATTGCCGCCATGACCAGTGTCGGGGATTCGATCGAGGCGACATTTAAACATGTCGGTGATGAAGTGGGCAAGGCCAAAACAGCAACACAAAGCAACAAAGCACCTTAAAAACAACACCGATACCCTTGCCCAGAGGAGCTTTCATGTCGCGTCTTGCTTCTGGTGAGAGATCACGCGAAGCAACGCCGACATTCTCTGCCCCCAACCCCCTTTTCATTAAAACGGGGTTGGGGGTGATGGGCCCAGGAGAGCGATCATTCCCAAATACGGATTGATCTTTCAAAAGGCGGCGCCTCGTACCGCCTTTATTTTTAAAATAAAAAAATACCAATCTTTTACTTATTAGTAATTTTTCTTAAAAGTAAAATTTACAGTTTTTTAAGTTATTATGGTGATTTTATTGTTAAAAAATATGTCTTTAAGAATAAAATAAATGATTATTATTGGTTAATTTTTTCTCAATGACTTTATTTTTTACTCTTAATTATTTTCACTTTGATTGAAAAATCAAAATAGGATTAAATTTATTTAAATAAATTGCATCTATAGTTAATTCCTTCAAAAAAGGTTCCGGAAATGCAGATTGATTTTATTCTATATGAGACGGTACTGGATTAGAAAATAAAAAATAAGCAAACAATAAATATTAAGAAATTTCATAATAAAAAAAGAATATTATAATAATTGATCAATAAACTATAAAATAAAAACAATATATTAGTGCAAAGTCATGAACATAAAAATATTTAAATATTTCAATATAACTATATGTCATCCATCATTTTGGATGATGAGTATTTCTTAATTACTGTTTTTAATTGACTGTTTTTAATTGACCATCGCCATATTCTTAAGCCGCCATATTGACCGCTATGTCCATAAGCTCTCATATCAATGTTGCGACCATTTTGGCCATGCTGGCTCTCATGGCTTTTGCTGGTTTGCTGGTGCGGGCGGCTTTGGAGGATTTGTTTGAGCGGCGCATCCCCAACCTGGTCTGTGCGGGTATTGCGGTGTGTTTTTTTCTCTATGCTTGGGTCACCCCGCAACCGGTCGATTGGCTGGGCAGTTTTAGCGTAGCGGCGCTGGCTTTTTGCCTGGGGGCTTTTTTGTTTGCCCGGGGTGCCATGGGCGGCGGCGATGTCAAGCTGATGACCGCTTGTGGTTTGTGGTGTGGTTTTGAACTCTCTTTGATTTTTGGCTTGGTGGTCTCCCTAAGCGGCGGCCTATTGGCTGTTTTATATCTCTTAATGGCTTCTCTTCCTTGGACCAAAAGTGATCCCAAGCCGCCGACCATGCGGCTTTTACCGGCGGCATGGCCCGACCAAAAAACCAGCTCCAACAAAAAGGCAGCCTATGACGATTTGCCCTACGGAATCGCCATTGCGGCCGGGGGCGGTTGGGTGGCAACCGAACTGTTTTTACGCAACATCATCATTATGGAAGGGATCTCATGAATAAGCGTTTGCTCATCCTTGGTGCGGCCGCGATTACCGCTGGTCTGGTGACCGCTCTGCTGGCTCGCAACTGGCTGGATAATGAACGCCGCGCCATTGAAGCGATCAGCGTCCCGTCGCCTATAGAGACTCGTTCGGTCTTGGTGGCCCGGCGTAATTTACCGGTTGGCTCTTTCATTAAAAGCAATGATCTCAAATGGCAAGATTGGCCGGCTTTTGATATTCCCGGCAGTTTCCTCACCAAGAGCGATGCCAGTATTGATGAATTTGTTGGCGCGGTCATCCGGGTGAATGCGGATGCCGGGCAACCGGTTTCCCATAATATGGTGGTGTTGCCGGGGGAACGGGGTTTCATGGCCGCTGTTCTCAAGCCTGGATCGCAAGCGGTTTCCATTCCGGTCAGCGCGACAACCGGTATTTCTGGTTTTGTTTTCCCTGGTGACCGGGTGGATATCCTGCTCACCCATTCGATTGAAGACCGCCAAGTCACCGAACTGTTGCTTGAGGATATCCGTATCCTGGCGGTGGATCAACGCTCGGATACCGATGATCGTGATCCGATTATCGCCAGTACGGTCACCCTACAAGTAACACCCAAAGAAGCCAAAATTATATCGGTTGCCGGTTCTTTGGGACAACTATCTCTGTCTTTACGCAGCCTGTTCGGGATCGCCGAAGCGATGGATATGGAGCAGGATGATCCAGATTTAGAGGTGATCCTGGATGAAAATCGTAAACCGATTTGGGATTACGAGATCAGTGACGCCTTGCAAGCGGGAACCCCTCTGGGGAACAGAAATAACGTACAGCCGGTGATGCAGAGCTGGAATGTCGAAGTGATCCGCGGCCCGGCGACCAATATTGAAAGTTTCTGATCCCTACCGGAAAACATAAAAAACACATGAAAAAAACACACGAAAAAACAGTAAAGGAATGGCAATGAGAAAGACCATTTCCCGATTGATCTTACATTTTGGGCTTGTTGGCATCGCGGTGATTGCTTTGGCCAGCACACCAAACCGCAGCCCCAACGCCAATGAAGTGATCCTGGCCGAACCAACCCCCATCACTATACAGGTGGATCAGGGGCAGGTTCTTCGTCTGGATTCCTCAGCCACCAGTGTGTTCATTGCCCAGCCGGAAATTGCCGATATTCAATTAAAATCGCCGCGTCTGCTTTATGTTTATGGAAAAAAGAACGGCCAAACCAGCCTATTCGTCATGGGTGGTGAACAACGGATCATCTTGGCCCGCAAAGTGGTGGTCGGCCGTGATATCGACGGCCTTGATCGGGCATTGGAGCAAGCCAATCTGCCCTTACCGCCCACGGTATCTTCTTATGAGGGAGGCTTGACTCTGGAAGGGGTGGTCCCGGATGCCACCGCAGCCTTGGATATTGAGACCATCGCCAAGAGTTATGCCGGTGAGGGCGGTTCGGTGGTCAATCAGCTTGATCTTAGCAGCAGCCAGCAAGTCCATTTGCGGGTCAAGGTGGCTGAGGTTTCCCGCTCAGCGACCAAACGATTCGGCCTGCAATGGGAGCAAGTGTTTGAGAGTGGAGCCAGCTCACTGATTTGGGGTTTTGGTGGGGCCTTTGGTGAGGATGTGGTCACCCGTGGGGCCAATGTGTTGGCCGGTGATTATGCAACCGGTGCCATCTCGGGCAAGGGGGTCTTGGAAGCATTGGAAACCGAAGGCTTGGTTACTGTGCTGGCTGAGCCCAACTTGACCGCCCTTTCCGGGGAGACCGCCAGTTTTCTGGTTGGGGGTGAAATTCCTATCCCGACCCCCAGCGCCACCGGAACCCCGGGAGTGGAGTTTAAAAATTTTGGGGTGAGCCTCTCTTTCACCCCGGTGGTGTTATCCGAAAACCGGATCAGTCTGCGGGTGCGTCCGGAAGTCAGCAATGTCGCCGAGAGCTCGACCACCATCGGCGGTCTCAATATCCCGTCCATCACCACCCGCCGGGCTGAAACCACGGTTGAGCTGGCATCCGGCCAGAGTTTTGCCATCGGTGGTTTGTTGCAGCGCGATCTCAACCAGAGTCTGAATAAATTGCCCGGATTGGCCAATATCCCGATTTTGGGGACCTTGTTCCGTTCTAACCAACTGCGCGATCAGGAAACCGAGCTGGTGATTATTGTCACCCCTTATATCGTTCGCCCGGTCAGTGTTGCCACCCTGGCCACACCCGGTGATGGATTCCGA
Source organism: Alphaproteobacteria bacterium (assembly GCA_963923945.1). Lineage (GTDB taxonomy): Bacteria > Pseudomonadota > Alphaproteobacteria. The sequence continues at coordinate 1,585,855 of OZ000551.1, read as the reverse complement.
CCGGCCAGTGACTCTGAGCGCATATTCGGCGGTCACCTCTATCGCAGCCGCATCGCCGATGGCCGCAGCCGCCCGATTGGTCCCGATGGCGGCGCATTGACCGGGGCGGCCGGATTCATCATCGAATAAAAAGGTTGGATTCATGACCATGAAAGGAATAACCCGCTCAATGAGAAACTTTCCCTATCAAAGCCCGGACACCCTCCTCAAGGGGTTCGGCATCGCCATGATGGCCCTTGTGATCAGTGCCTGTTCGGCCGGTGAGCCTCCCAATGCGGCCGGTCATTTCAAATGGCAAGAACCAGAAGTTGACGTCTCTTTGGTCTCTCAGGTGATTCCCTTTCTGGATGGCTACAGTTCTCTTGATGCCCAAGCCGCCGAGACTCTTGATGCATTCTTGCGGCGTCAGATCAAAACTGGTCAGCACCCGGTTTTAAGGATTTATGGGTTATCGCCGTTGAGTGGCGATGAGAGTGGCGATGACAGCATGATCAATGATGATCTTCTGGCTCAACAACAAGCAGTGGTCGCTGAATACGCGGCCATCCGCGGCTTTCAATCGGATCTTTTGCCCCCCCGGGCGGCCCGTTCTGATGAGGCCAACGGCATTGTTGTGGAGGCGGTGCGTTATGTGGCTATTCCCCCATCTTGCCCCGATTGGTCTGGTTCTTCGAACAGCGGCATCAACAACGCCCCAAGCAGCAATTTTGGCTGTGCGACCGCCCGCAATCTCAGCCTGATGGTTGCCCATCCGCGTGACCTTATCCAGGGCCGGACTTTGGAACCGGCCCAAGCGGTGCGTTTCCACAAATCTCTGGAAAGCTACCGGCAAGGAGAGACCCAACAGGTCGAAGAAGTAGGCTTAGGACAATAAAAACAATAAGAAAGCGGCAATCCATATGTTAATGCGCCCCACTGATCAGTCATCGTCGCGGTTGGAGGCCGATTCTATGTCGGATGTTTTCATCGCTTTTTCGCATGATCCCGATTGCCTGGAGACGATCAAACAAATGGCCCAGGAACACGGTCTGGAAACCAATTGTGTCCATCACGGTGGGGTGGGTGATTTTCTGGCATGGTCACAGATGCTGCCGCCATTTGCGGTGATTGATGTGAGTGATCAATCCGACCCTTTGGCGGCGGTTAATGATATGGATGCCGCCTATGGAGACAATACCCAAATTATTGTCATCGGTCAGGATGATTCAGCCGGTTCAACCACCCGTATGCGCGAAGCTGGAGCCAAAGCCTATCTCACCAAACCGCTTGATCCAGAAGAATTACGCGCAAGCCTGGAGCTGGATTCTGGCGACGACTCCGGCGATAACAGCCGGATCATCAAAACCAAGCCCCAGAGCAGTTCCTTGGTGACATTCATCGGTGCGCGCGGCGGCGTTGGGGCCAGCACTCTGGCGGTCAATTATGCTTTTGCCATCGCCCATGATGAGGCCAGAGAAAAACCGGCCCAAGAAAAATCAGCCCAAGAAAAACCGGCCCAGGTGTTGGTGATTGATTTTGATTTGGAATATGGCTGTGTGGGCCTGCAGTTGAATCTGGATTCGGGTGGAGCGTTGAGGACGGCTTTGGAAAACCCGGAAAGGATCGATTCGCATTTTTTATCCGGTGCTTTTTCCGAATACAGCCACAGCTTATCCATCATGTCTGCGGATATACAGATCGGCGAAGATATTGACCTGGTCGAGGATGCGGTTGAGACCTTGATTAGTGAACTGCGGGGCCAGTTTACTCATATCATTTGTGATCTGCCGCGTTACCGCCTGTTGGATTTTCCCGAAGCGGCGATCAATGCTGATGAGATTTTTATTGTCAGTGATCTGAGCATGATCGGCCTACGCGATACCATTCGTGTGCGCGCGGCCCTTGAACGCTCAGGGTGCAAAGCAACCATCAAGATTGTGACCAATGCCCCAACCGGTGCCCCCGGACAAGTTGAACATGATCAATTTTCCCGGGCTTTGGGAATACCGATTCATTTTTCTGTACCGCATGAAGCAAGCGCGGTTAGTCGGGCTTTGAATGTCGGCAAACCTTTGGCGATGGTCGCACCCCATGCCCATATTCTTCCTGTTCTCCAACGCATGATAGGTCATGATGTTACCACCAAACCGGAGACAATTCTCGAAAAAGCCAGTCGCTGGCTGATGGGAGATTGATTGAGATATGTATAATACTCAAAGTGCCACCGCAACAGTCAATCAAGGAACGGTCAACCAAGGAATGGTCCCGGAAACCGGGCCATCTCACCAGTATAACCAGCCTCAAGAAACACCTGCGGCCATCAATTCAGCCACACCACAAGATCGGGTTGGTGAATTGTATCAGATTCTCAGCCCCCATATCGCGGCCATTCGCTCCGCATCCCCCAATACCGGTGATATGCAAGATATCCAAGGCCGAATCCAAATTTTTGTTGATGACTACCTAACCCGGGCCGCCATCACCCTCAATGCGGCGGATCATCAATCTCTTTTGGCGGCTTTGTTCAATATGGCTTGGGCCGATGGGCAGAATATCGCGGCTCCACCACCAGTACCCGAAGCCTTACCAACAACCGCCACAGCAGTAACCCCACCCCCCACAGCAACCGCCCCGGCACCCATGACGCCACCACCAGCACCATCAATGCCGGAAGCTGGACCCCATCCCTATGCGTCTCCCCATCCCGGCGGACCAACCGCCATGCCGTATTCTCAGCCGACAGCCCCAATGATGACTCAGCCGGGAATCCATCCAGGAATGCCCAATGGAGGGGGCGCTCCGGCGATGATGCCGCAACCGGTCCCCATGCCCCCTGTTCACATGGCCCCGCCTCAGCAACCGGTTGCGCCAGCCGCACCGTCAACCCCACTCTATGAACCGGAACCAGAAGAGCGCGATCGAGAGCCGCGTCGCTCACGCATTCGCCAAGCCCGGGTCACCTCATCACGGGGCAACAGCCGCTTGAGCACCGTCAACCTCTCTGAACTCATGGAAGCCAAAGGGAAAGTCCAGCCCCTGTTGATTGAACGCATTGACGTCAAGGCGGCCAGCAAGCTCGGACGGTCTCAAATCGCCAAACAAATCGGCGGCATTTTGCGTGAAGTCTTGCAGGAACAGAAAATCCAGCTGAACAAAGTTGAGCAGCAAGGACTAACCGAAATGTTGCTGGATGATATGCTGGGGCTGGGGCCTTTGGAGCCGTTGCTTGATGATGAACAGATCACCGATATCATGGTCAATGGTCCCGACCAGATCTATGTTGAACGTGGCGGCCGGTTGGAATTGACCGATGTGCATTTCAACGACAATCAGCATGTGATGAATATCGCATCACGTATTGTCACCGCGGTCGGGCGCCGGGTTGATGAAACGATGCCGCTGGCCGATGCCCGGCTGATGGATGGCAGCCGGGTCAATATCATTATTCCGCCTTTGGCGATTGATGGCCCGAGCATCTCGATTCGCAAATTTTCAGCAAAAAAAATCACCCTAGAAATGATGGCCCAGCAGGGCAATATCTCTCCAGCCATGGAGACGGTTTTACGGATTGCCGGACGCTCACGGCTCAATATCCTGATTGCCGGGGGGACCGGTTCGGGCAAGACCACCTTGCTCAACGCTATTTCGCAAATGATTGATGAAGGCGAACGCATCGTCTCAATCGAAGATGCGGCAGAACTGCAGCTGCAGCAGCCCCATGTGGTGCGTCTGGAAACCCGGCCACCCAACCTGGAAGGCGAGAATGAAATCACCATGCGTGATCTGCTGAAAAATTCTCTACGCATGCGTCCCGATCGGATCATTCTCGGTGAGGTGCGGGGTGAAGAAGCGGTTGATATGCTGCAAGCCATGAATACCGGCCATGATGGATCACTGGGCACCATCCATGCCAACCGGCCGCGTGAGGCTTTATCACGCCTGGAGAATATGATCGGCCTTTCCAATGTCAATTTACCGGCCCGGGCTGTACGCACCCAGATTTCTTCAGCCCTGGATATGATTGTCCAGATCAGCCGTATGCGCGATGGCAAGCGGCGAGTCACCAGCATCATGGAGATTGTTGGCATGGAAGGTGAAGTCATCACCACTCAAGAATTGTTCACATTCAAGTTTAAGGGAGAAGATAAGGACGGCAACCTCTATGGAGATTATATCTGTTCTGGATTGCGACCACATTTCGCAGCCAAGGCGGCATATTTCGGCCTGGAGAATGAATTGATGCGAATCATCGCGTCTTCAGAACAGAATGTGGCGGCACCCGGGGGGGCCCGATGAGTTTTATCATCATTCTCGGTGCAGTGGTCAGCGCTATTCTTATGGTGGCGGCTTTGGCGATTGGTCTTCAATCCGGCCATACCCGCCGCCATCTTGATCAACGCCTCGGCGTGATCAGCGGCAAGGGCGGCAGCATTAATCCGGTTGGATTGGACGGCAATCTACGCCGCCGCGAAGCCACCAGCAGAGTGCCCATCCTGGATCGTCTGGTTCAGGCCTGGCTCCCCAACCCGGATCAATTACGTGATCGCTTGGCCCGGACCGGCCGTGAGATTGGCTTGGGTGATTACGCCTTATGGTGTGTTGGGGCCGGATTGGGCGGCTTTGTTGTCGCATCATGGAATCTGCAACTCCCCTACCCGACCGCTGTGTTGTTGGGCTTTATCTTGGCTCTGGCGCTGCCTTGGCTGGCCTGTAGCGTCATGATCAGCAACCGGTTGGCCACATTTTTGGAACAGTTTCCCGGTGCTCTTGATCTGATTGTACGAGGCCTAAAAAGCGGCATGCCGACCACCGATGGTTTTGCCGCCATTGCCGATGAAATGAAAGGACCGGTGGCCGAAGAATTTGGCTGGATCGTTGATCAGATCAAGATCGGGGTGAGCCTGGATGATGCGATGACCGAAACCGCGCGCCGTTTGGATCTGCCCGATTTCAAATTCTTTGCCATCACCTTATCAATCCAGCGAGAAACCGGGGGAAACCTTGCTGAAACTTTGGAAAATCTCTCAGAAATTTTGCGCCGCCGCAAGCAATTAAAACTGAAAATCAAGGCATTATCCAGTGAAGCAAAAGTCAGCGCCTATATTATCGGCGCCCTGCCTTTTATCCTGTTTGGAGTCATCCACACCCTTAATCCAGAATATGCATCGGTTTTATTTACTGATCCGCGCGGCCATACGATGCTTATTTTCGCCTCGGTTTGGTTGGCGATTGGGGCTTTTGTGATGTTCAATATGGCCCGGTTCGAGATTTAAGATCGGAAAGTTTGATATGACTGATCTCATCGAAATGCTTGAGGATTTTTTCTCTCTCAATCTGGAAGATATAACCGTGTTGGCCGCCGCTGTGGCCGCGGCGATAGCCACCGTGGTGTTTTGGTTGACTTTGGTTGAGCGGGATAAAACGGCCAAAAATTTGCGCACCCTTGGTAAGCATCGAGAAAAACTGGTCAGCAAAGTTATGGAGATCAAAGACCCCAAGCGGCGCAGCAATTTCGTTGGGATGAAATCAATCAGCCGCATCGTTGAGAAGATGCGGCTTGATGATGGTGAACAACATAAAGAGATTGTGAATAAGCTGGCCCGGGCCGGGTATCGTGGTCTTGATGCAGTTTTGTATTTTTTCTATCTGCGTATTCTTGGCGCCGGGGTTTTGGGAATCGGGGCTTTCTTTTTCCTTTTTATCGTCCGGGTTGCTGACATCAGCCTGTTTCAATCTTTCATGGCGATGCTGATGGCGGTCGGTTTGGGGTATTATCTGCCGGCCATTATCGTGCGCAATAAAACCGATAAACGTAAAGCGGTGCTCGCAAAAGCATTGCCTGATGCGCTTGATTTGTTGGTGATTTGTGCTGATGCCGGCCTCAGTCTTGATGCCGCCCTCAAACGGATCGCCCGGGAAACCCGAGAAACCTGTTCTGAAATGGCGGCCGAGTTGGAATTGACCGCGGTTGAGTTGAGTTTTCTACCCAGCCGTCAAAAAGCCCTGGAAAATCTCAGTGATCGCACCGATCTGGCGATGATTCAGGCGGTTGTCAACAGTCTGCGGCAATCGGAAAAATACGGCACCCCGATTGCTCAATCTTTGCGGGTCTTGGCAGCCGAATTTCGCAACGAACGTATGTTGAAGGCTGAAGAAAAAGCCGCCCGCTTGCCGGCTCTGATGGCTATTCCGCTGATGTTGTTTATTTTTCCGCCTCTGTTTGTGGTTCTCGGTGGGCCGGCCATATTGAAAATCACCGATAGCTTTAAGGGGCTGGGCGGCGGCGTTTTATAAAAATTGCCCACCAGATCAGCCTTAAGAACCATCTCAAAACAGCGACTCGATAAACCCGGCCTCTCTCAGGAACAGAGGTCAAAGACAAGGACTCTAAGGACAAGGATAGGTGTCCTCAGCATGGGCCATTTCGATGGCCTGAATGACCGAATCGGGCACAGTGAGATCAACGCTATCAATATTGGTCGCCAGCTGTTCCATCGTGGTGGCACCGATGAGATTACTGGTCACAAAAGACCGGCTGTTGACATAAGCAAGGGCCATTTGGGCTGGAATGAGTCCATGATCAACCGCAATGCGGTTATAGATTGCCGCCGCCCGACGGCCCCGCGGCTTGGTATAGCGGTCAAACATCTCGCCAAATATGGTCAAGCGGCCTTTTTCCGGCTGTTTACCGCCATCATATTTACCGGTGAGCATCCCAAAAGCCAGCGGTGAATAGGCCAACAAACCACACGATTCACGAAAGGCAACCTCAGCCAGACCCACCTCAAAACTGCGATTGAGCAAGGAATAGGGGTTTTGGATCGACACCGCGCGCGGCCAGCGGTTTTTTTCCGCCAATTCCAAAAACCGCATCACCCCCCAAGGGGTTTCGTTGGAAAGGCCGATAAAACGAATTTTTCCAGCCCGGACCAGATCATCCAAGGTTTGTAGCTGATCCTCAATCGGAATGCTGTCGTCATCAAGAGCATGTTCGGGTAGGGTAAAACCCAGCTGTCCGAAAAAATTGGTCGCGCGATCCGGCCAATGAATTTGATAAAGATCAATATAATCGGTCTGCAACCGTTTCAAACTGCCCTCAACCGCCATCATGATATGGTCACGCGACAAGCAAGGACGTTCCCCATCACGCAACCAAGCCAGCCCGCCGGAGCGGCCGGTCACCTTGGTGGCCAAAATAACCCGATCACGGTTTTTACGGGCGGTGAGCCAGTTGCCGATGATGGTCTCGGTACGGGTTGCGGTTTGGGCCCGCGGAGGAACCGGGTACAATTCAGCAGCATCAATCAGATTGACCCCCCGCTCAAGGGCATAATCAAGTTGGTCATAGGCTTCATCTGGGGTGTTTTGCTCCCCCCAAGTCATGGTCCCAAGACCAATCACGCTCACATCAAGACCGGTGCGGCCAAGCGGGCGATATTTCATTGGTCAGTTCTCATTTATGGTCAATCCTCATCTGTGGGAAAAATATCAAAGAAAAAATGATCAAAGAATGGGACCGGTTGAGTACCGCAATCATATCGGCTGAACCGGTGATCATTCGATCTCAACACTCTATGATCCTTCAAAACTCTATGGTCCCAAGACGTTTGATCCCAACGCTCTGGAACAATGATAGACCAGAACAATGATAGACGCCATGATGGTTCATCTCAGATGGTATCGCATCGGTATTCTATAAAGCGGTTGCCCCCAAACGCAACGGCTCTTGTTCATTCATTTGTTCATTCATATTTGTTCATTCATAAGGTGGCCGGTGCTCGGAGGTTAATAGGCTGATGGTCGTATCAGATGATGATTCTATTTATTTGAGGAATATATCTTTATATTGGTTTAATCCTTCATGGGTTTGACTTTACGTTAACCTGACTTTGGTTTAATTTATATCATTATTGGGTTGAACTTGATTTTTTGAGAACTTGATTTTTTCAGTAAGAGACACCATCTGAAATATGGTTTTTTAAGTCTTTGAAATTTTCTCAAGTTTCTGAAACGCTGTTTTTATGGTCAATCCTCATTTGAAAACTGGTAGGGAGAAACAATCTTATGGCTCTGGGTAATCAAACACGTAATCAAACATCTTGGTCGGCGCGCGGCCAGGCCCGGGATGTGGCGATTGATGAAGGTCTACGCGCCTTTATGTTGCGGGTTTATAATTATATGGCTTCCGCCTTGGCATTAACCGGTATTGTTGCTTACGGGCTGGCTCAAATGGCGGTGACATTTGGTCCTGAAGGACAGATTCTCTCTTTGACCGGCTTGGGAGAGGCTTTGTTCAATTCGCCTTTGCGCTGGCTGGTTATTCTGGCCCCCTTTGCGTTCATTTTGGTTTTGAGTTTTGGCATTGAACGTATGCGGGCCAGTACCGCTCAGACCGTGTTTTGGCTGTTTGCCGCTGTGATGGGGGCATCCATGGCCTCGCTGTTCATTGTTTATACTGGGGCCTCGGTCGCGCGAGTCTTTTTCATCACCGCCGGGACATTCGGGGCGATGAGTTTGTATGGGTATACCACCAAGACGGATCTTTCCCGTTTTGGCTCCTTCCTGTTCATGGGGCTGATCGGTGTGATTGTCGCCAGCTTGGTCAATCTATTTTTGGGAAGCAGCGTCTTGCAGTTTGCCATATCGGTGATTGGGGTGCTGGTGTTTATCGGTTTGACCGCTTATGACACCCAGATGATCAAACAAAGCTATCATGAAAGTGATGATAGCGAGACCGCTGGGAAAAAAGCCATTCATGGTGCGTTGCGGATTTATCTGGATTTCGTCAATATGTTCATCCTGTTGTTGCAACTGTTTGGCAGTCGGCGATAAGTGTGGTCTTTATTTGTGGGTAACATGGCGAGCAATCGCTGATCACAAAAGAACTGGCGGGGCCGCATATTCTGCGGCCCCTTTTTTATGCATGGCTTTGGGCGGGCAATTAACCAAATTCTTACCAATTTTCGGTTATTTTAAGAGGAGAGGTCCTGGCGGCTTCAAACATAAAGAGTGCTTTTGAAAATGCTTTTCATTGAATATTCTCAAAATTTCAAAACGGATAAGAAGAACACAGATGAATAAGAATTTTGCTCTGTTTTTCAGCCGAATATCGGATTTTTTCCGCACTTGGTCGGCACGCGGCAAGCCCGCTCTGCTCGGCAACCAGAACGGTGCCACCGCCATTGAGTATGTTTTGCTTTTGGCGACCATTACCCTGGTTGGCATCGCCGCGGCCGACCATATTGCTGACGCTTACAAGGATCAAGCAAGCGACCTGCAGACCACGCTGAGTGATGCCGAAAATAAAGCCACCCAACCATAGGGGAACACCCCCACCCCATCATCACAATAAATGAAAAGCGATCAAGAAAAATACCGGCATGGACCGGTTGGCATTCCCGCCAAACGGCGTATTGAGCGTTGAGCCGTTTTAGCCCTGGGTTCCACCAACCGTCAGGCCATCAATACGCACAGTCGGCAACCCCACACCCACCGGGACATATTGGCCTTCCTTGCCACAGGTTCCAATCCCTTGATCAAAGGCTAAATCATTACCAATCGCTTTGATTTTGGTCAAAGCATCAGCACCATTACCGATCAATGTCGCCCCCTTGACCGGCGGGCCGATTTTGCCGTTTTCGATCATATAAGCCTCGGAGGCTGAAAAGACGAATTTTCCCGAGGTGATATCCACCGATCCACCGCCGAAGCTGGTGGCGTAGATGCCCTTAGGGGTTGCGGCAATAATATCAGCAGAATGGCGATCCCCGGCCAACATATAAGTATTGGTCATTCGCGGCATCGGACAATGGGCATAGCTTTGACGACGACCATTGCCGGTTGGGGCCACCCCGGATAAACGGGCATTTAGGCGATCTTGCATATAGCCGACCAAGACCCCATCCTCAATCAAGACGGTCTGGTGACTGGGTGTGCCTTCATCATCAATGGTCAGGGAACCCCGCTGATCAGGCAGGCTGCCATTGTCAATCACGGTCACCCCTTTGGCGGCCACCCGTTGGCCCATTAAACCAGCAAAAACTGAGGTTTTTTTGCGGTTAAAATCTCCTTCAAGGCCGTGGCCAACCGCTTCATGGAGCAAAATACCCGGCCATCCTGGACCCAAGACAACCGTCATCTCGCCGGCTGGAGCGGCTATCGCCTCAATCTTGACCAGGGCTTGGCGCAAGGCTTCATCAACGCTGTGCTGCCAATAGTCTAAGGCCAATAAATGGCCGAGTTGGGAGCGTCCACCACCACCGTAAGAGCCGGTTTCCATAACACCATCGCGGCCCCGCACAGTGATGGCAACATTCAAACGGGTCAAAGGACGCATATCGGCTGCCGCCCGGCCATCGGGGCGCAGGATCAAAACCACTTGCCAAGAACAAGAAAGGGATGCGGTGACTTGTTGCACCCGTGGATCACGAGAACGGGCATAAGAATCAATATCAGAGAGGAGCGCGGCTTTCTCAGCGAAAGAGGCTTCGGTCGATGGATCAATATTGGTGTATAATTGTCTCTGAGCGGCCGGTGGTGATGGCGCCAAGGCCCCGGAATAATTGCCGCGTACCGCCCGGATTGTCTGGCCAGCTCGGTCAATGGCGGCTTTGCTGATCTCGGTTGCATGGGCATAGCCGGTGGCATCGCCATAAACAGCCCGCAAACCGAAACCACAACGGATATCAAACCCGGCTGATTTCAGATGACCACGGTCCAAGGCCAGAGATTCGGTCTGGCACTGCTCAAGAAACAGTTCCCCATCATCGCAGCCAGTCAGGATATCGGCAATCAGAGCGGTCGCTTGCGGTTGATCCAAATCCCTTTGGCGAAAAAAAAGAGCCGCTGCTTGAGAAGCCTCAATATGAGGATACTTTATATCCGACATATTCATATCCGACATATTGGTCATGGGCCCGCCGCTTGGTCATTCTTTATCGCTTGGTCATTCTTTATAATGTAAATGGATGATGACAGCGATGGATGGATGCGACAAAAAAACCTAGAAAATCCAGTTGTTGGTTCTTAGATTATATATAGTTTTTTTAAGAATGCTTGAAGGGTAAAGCACTGGTATACTATAATGATTGGTGTATGACATAATTGATTGCATTGATGTCAATTGCAGATATCATCAATTGCAGATATCAATTGTATATGTGAAAATTTATTCATGCGGTTTCATATCCCGGCATCCTCTTAATTCTTTTATGTTTCTTTAGACAGAATATTTTTTAGGCGAGAAATCTCTTACAAAGTGATCTCATTTGTTGTCTTTAAATAATTGATTAAAATTATTTGGTCTTAATTTTGATCTTAATTTAATTTTGATCTTAATAATTTTGATCTTAATAACGTGAGATATTGATTGCAGGATACCCCTAAGTATCATACCTAAGTATCATATCTAAGTATCATAATGGTATTGTTGAATCTTATCTTGTTGTAAATATTACGTGTTACGGATTTTATACATATTATAAATGTTATATATGCCTCTCGTGGAACTCTTGTGGAGAGTGAGTTAATTTATAATCTATAGAGAGCAAAATATAACATGGGACAAAAAGGGAGGTTTCATTCAATGAGGTTTCGTTTGGTGAAGTTTCGTTCGATGAGAGAGCAATTGTTTGGCCTTGCCCTCACAATGGTTGGCGCTGTTTTCCCGGCGTCTTTCGCCCATGCAGAGGTTGTTGGCCAACCCTATCCGTGGCAAACCGGGTTTCAAGCGGCCGCATCGCCGGTCATGGAACAGATCACCGGTTTCCATGATTGGGTCTTTGTGGTCATCACTGTGATTACCTTATTTGTTTTGTGTCTGATGATTTATGTGATGGTGCGGTTTCGGGCCTCAGCCAACCCCAAACCGACCAAAACAGTCCATAACAGTTTTTTGGAAGTGGCCTGGACGGTCATCCCGGTCCTTATTTTGGTTTTTATCGCCATTCCTTCTTTCCGTTTGCTCTATTATTCGGGTACCGTTCCGGAAGCCGATATGACTCTTAAAACAACCAGTTATCAGTGGTATTGGTCTTATGAATATCCTGATCATGGCGGGTTTACTTATGATGCCTTTATGGTTGCCGATGAAGATTTGGAAGAAGGCCAGCCGCGTCTATTGGCCACCGATTACGATGTTGTCTTGCCGGTAGGCAAAACGATACGGGTTTTGGTGGCCGCTGATCCGGCCGGGGTTATCCATTCTTGGGCGGTTCCGTCCCTCGGCGTCAAGATGGATTCAGTCCCTGGGCGCCTCAATGAAACGTGGCTACGCATCGATCAAGAGGGTATGTATTACGGACAATGCTCGGAATTATGCGGGGTCAATCATGGCTTTATGCCGATTGCCATTAGAGCGGTGAGCCAACAGGAATTCGACGCTTGGGTCATTGAAGCGCAAGAAGAATTTGCCCAAGCCGATTCCCATTGGGATCGTACCGCGATGATGCGGCCTGATACCCCTTGAGAGTCTGAAACTGTTCTTGATGATTTCGTCACCGTCTTATCTGAGGTTTTTGTAAGACTTTCCGAAACAACCATCTCTTAATAAAATTCCTTAATAAAAAACGTCTCTTGTGAAACTGCAAAAACGAACAAAAAAACGAAAGAGTAAAAAGCTATGAGCACCACCCAGGCCGAACATGATGTCCCAACTTTTTGGAAGCGGTATCTTTACTCCACCAACCATAAGGATATTGGGACTCTCTATCTGATTTTGGCGATTGTTTCCGGGCTGATCGGCGGCATATTCTCGCTTTACATGCGGGTCGAACTGGCCGAACCGGGGATTCAGATTCTTGACGGTGATTACCAACGTTACAATGTCTGGATCACCGCACATGGCCTTTTGATGGTGTTCTTTATGATCATGCCGGCCATGATGGGCGGGTTTGGCAACTGGTTCTTGCCGATTATGATCGGGGCACCGGATATGGCTTTTCCGCGCATGAATAACGTCAGTTTTTGGCTCTTGGCGGCGGCTTTGGTGCTTTTGGTTGCCTCAACTTTCGTTGATGGTGGTGTGGGGGCCGGATGGACTCTTTATGCGCCGTTATCGACCACCGGCCAACCCGGTATGGCCATGGATATGGCGATTTTCAGCCTACATCTGGCCGGGGCATCCTCTATTTTAGGGGCGATTAATTTTATCACCACCATCTTTAATATGCGCGCGCCGGGCATGACCTTGCATAAGATGCCTTTGTTTGCCTGGTCGGTTTTGGTGACCGCCTTTTTGCTGTTGTTGTCGTTACCGGTGCTGGCCGGCGCGATTACCATGATGTTGACCGACCGCAATTTTGGGACCGGTTTTTTCAGCCCTGAATTGGGTGGTGATCCGGTGTTGTATCAGCATCTTTTCTGGTTTTTTGGCCATCCGGAAGTCTATATTTTGATCATTCCTGGTTTTGGTATCATCAGCCATGTGATTTCAACATTTTCTAATAAGCCGATTTTCGGTTATCTCGGCATGGCTTATGCCATGGTGGCGATTGGTTTTGTTGGTTTTGTCGTCTGGGCCCATCACATGTATACGGTTGGCTTGGATGTTGACACGCGGGCTTATTTTGTTGCCGCAACAATGGTGATCGCGGTGCCGACGGGAATTAAGATATTCAGCTGGATCGCCACCATGTGGGGGGGATCGATTGAGTTTAAGGTGCCGATGTTGTTCGCCTTGGCCATGATTTTCCTGTTTACCGTGGGCGGGGTGACCGGGGTGGTCTTGGCCAATGCCGGGGTCGATGTCTCCTTGCATGATACGTATTATGTGGTGGCCCATTTCCATTATGTGATGTCGATGGGGGCATTGTTTTCTATCTTTGCCGGTTTTTATTATTGGTTCTCCAAAATGTCCGGCTGTGAATATAACGAACGCCTGGGTCAAATTCATTTCTGGCTGACATTTATCGGGGTCAATTTGACCTTCTTCCCGATGCATTTCTCCGGTCTGGCTGGCATGCCACGGCGAATCCCGGATTATCCGGATGCTTTTGCCGGTTGGAATTATGTCTCTAGTATCGGGGCTTATATTTCAGTGGCTGCGGCTTTCTTCTTCGTTTATGTGGTTCTAGAAGCCTTTTATCGTAAGCGTAAAGCGGCTGCCAATCCATGGGGTGCCGGGGCAACCACTCTCGAATGGACGGTGTCTTCACCGCCGCCGTTTCATACTTTTGAAGAATTGCCACGGGTGAAATAGGGGTGGTGCGGTAAAAATACGGGCTCTTTTATTTCACTTTGTTTGGTCCCATGTCATCTGGCTCCATGTCATCTGGCTCCGTGTCGCGCCCGGCTCTTCTTTCTGCCGCACCCAACATTCTTGAGTCTGGCGTTCTTGATTCCGGCGTTCTTGAATCTGGAATGACGCCTTCTAAGCGTGAGGCTTGCGAGACTGAGGAGAGCGCGGTTGGTGATTTTCTGGCTCTCCTCAAACCTGGGGTCATGTCGTTGGCTGTTTTCACGGCAACAGTTGGCCTTTTGTTGGCTCCTCATCAGCCGCATCCAATTCTTGGCATCATCGCGGTCCTCTGTATCGCGGTTGGCGCCGGAGCGGCTGGAGCGATCAATATGTGGTTTGACCGGGATATCGACGCCATCATGACTCGCACACGGCGACGACCGATTCCCGATGGCCGTTTGACCGCCGCCAACGCCCTGGCCTTCGGGGTCATTCTTGCCGTATTTTCGGTCACCATCATCGGCTTGGCCCTGAATTATTTGGCCGCCTTCTTATTAGCGATGACGATTGGGTTTTATGTTTTCATTTACACCATGTGGTTGAAACGCCGCACACCGCAGAATATTGTCATTGGTGGTCTGGCCGGGGCCTTCCCGCCTCTGGTGGGCTGGGCAGCCGCCAGTGGAGAAATCAGCCTCTACCCGCTTTTGATGACTCTGATCATTTTCCTTTGGACACCACCGCATTTCTGGGCCTTGGCTTTGTATCGCAATGGTGATTATGCCAAAGCCGGGGTCCCGATGATGCCGGTGACCGCGGGAGCCGGGGCAACATGTCGGCAAATTGTTATTTATAGTCTGCTGTTGATGGTGAGCGCCATACTCCCCTGGGTTTTGGGTTTAGCCGGAGCGGTTTATGGGGTTTCGGCGGTTCTGTTGTCTTGGCTGTTTTTGCATCATGCCTTGGCGGTCTGGGATATCGGCGCGCGGGATGGTCATGCGGCAGCCCGAGCTTTATTTACGTATTCAATATTTTATCTCTTCCTTCTGTTCTCAGCCATGCTGGTCGATTATGCAATCATCGACAATCCGGTCACCATTAGCGGTTTTTGATCACGTTTTTTGGTCGTTTTGATCCGATGGTATCCAAAGACAGACATAAGCAGGAAGAGGCCGCACAACGCCGTCGGTTCCGCAACATTGTTTTAGGGTTATCGCTGTTGGGGTTGGCTGTTTTATTTTATATGATTACCGTATTGCGTATGGGGGGGTCGTGATGAAAATGCGTGATGATAAGAACCGATCTGCCCATAATCGGCGCTCTGCGTTCGTTTTGGCTGGTGTTGTGGTGATGATGGTCGGCTTGGCCTATGCTTCGGTCCCCTTGTATCAACTGTTTTGCCAAGTCACCGGTTATGGTGGTACGCCACGTAGTGCTGATACCGCGCCGGTCCAGCATTTAGACCGCCAGATTACCGTCCGCTTTAATGCCGATATCAGCCGCTCTCTACCGTGGCGCTTTAAACCGGCTCAAAAAGAAATCATTCTGCATGTTGGTGAACAAGGCTTGGCTTTTTACCAGGCTGCCAATCGGGGCACGACAACAACCACCGGGACGGCCACTTATAATGTTACGCCGCTCAAAGTCGGTGCTTATTTCAACAAAATTGATTGTTTCTGTTTTGAGGAGCAATCCCTGGCTCCCGGTCAAGATGTTGATATGCCGGTCGCATTTTATATTGATCCAGCGATTGATGATGACCCCAATATGGAAGATATTTCGACAATAACTTTATCTTATACATTTTTCCCGGTCGTCAATCGTGATGGAGGGAACGCGGATACAGCCAATCACAATGCGGCTCATGGCGAGAAACCGGAAATCTTCAGCAAGAGCTTGTCGCGTGTTTCAAATTCCATCATAATCAGGGATGATTTAACCACTACCCGACCATTTTGATATCTGATATCGGTCTGATATTAAGCGGGTGAGACGTTAATTTTAAAAATGATAATTTTAAAACGATCAAACAGAAAAACCATCTCAATTCTCAGTATTTTTTGATTCACTTAATTTTAATTCAACAGTATCGGGACCCGGTGCGATTGCGATTCATCCATATTGGGTCAAGAGGAGAGCAAAACTCATGAGCGACCATGTTCAAAAACATCCCTATCACCTTGTTGATCCGAGCCCGTGGCCCTTTTTCGGGTCTGTTTCGGCTTTGGTCATGTTTTGGGGCGTTGTCGAAACCATGCACGGCCTTGGTTCCACCTGGTTGGCTATTGGTGGACTGGGCTTATTGTTTACGGCATGCATGTGGTGGCGCGATGTTGTACGGGAAGGCGAACGTGAGGGGCATCATAATGCCATTGTTCAGATTGGTCTGCGTTATGGCATGGTCTTGTTTATCGCTTCGGAAGTGATGTTTTTTGTTGCTTGGTTTTGGGCCTTTTTTGATGTGGCTTTATTTCCTGGTGCAAACAGTCCGGAATTGGTGACCCGAAAGGAAGTCACCGGCGGTGTCTGGCCACCGGTCGATTTACAGGGCAAGCTCTTTGATCCTTTTGGGATTCCGTTGCTGAATACGCTTATTTTGCTCTCTTCGGGGGTGACTGTCACTTGGGCTCATCACGCTTTGCGGCAAAATGACCGTAAAAATTTCTTGATTGGTCTCGCGTTGACCATTCTGTTGGGGATCACATTCACCGGCTTACAGGTTTTTGAATACAATATTGCTGAGTTCAATTTTGATGAAGGAATTTATTCATCAACCTTTTTCATGGCCACCGGTTTTCATGGCGCCCATGTGATCATCGGGACAATATTTTTGTTGGTCTGCTTTTTCCGAGGCTTGGCCGGTCACTTTAAGCCGAATCATCATGTTGGGTTTGAGGCGGCGGCTTGGTATTGGCATTTTGTTGATGTTGTGTGGCTGTTTTTGTTCACCTTCGTCTATTGGTGGACGGCAACATAACTTGGTTGGTTCCGCGCTCTTTCTGGCGTTGAGGGCGCGTTGTCCTCGCTGCCGGAATGGTCCTCTTTATGATGGTGTGCTCAAAATTGTGGATCATTGTGCGGTCTGTGGCTGTGATCTCTCACAACATGATAGCGGTGATGGACCGGCGGCATTTTCCATATTGATCACTGGTGGTTTGGCGTTGATTGTGGTGGTCTGGATGGAAACCAATTTTATGCCGTCTTTATGGGTTTATGGGATGGTTTTGGTGCCGCTGATTGTCATTATATCTCTGTTGAGCATCCGCTTCTTCAAAGCGTTCTTGGTGATTTCGCGCTATCGCTATCCATCAGATGAGGGCGCGCATGAGAGGCAATGAGAGTCATGCGTTTCAAAGGCTATGTTTTTCAACCCCCGTTAGGGTTCACTCTGGCAACATTGGTTGGCTTGGTGGTGACCATTGGTCTGGGCGTATGGCAACTGCAACGGCTGTCCTGGAAAGAACAGCTGATTGCTGAACGTAGTGCAGCGTTTGAGCAAGCGGCCGTTCCCCTGGTGATGGTGAGTGATCCTGCTCATGACTCTTATCGTCGGGTGCAGCTGCGTGGGACGTTTCGCCATGATCGGGAGATGTATAGAGGGGCGCTCAGCCCGCGCGGGAATCCGGGTTATCATGTTTTGACCCCTCTGGAGACCGACGATGGTCGGGTCTTGTTGGTTAATCGCGGTTGGGTACCTTTGGAGTTGAAAGACCCAGCAACCCGGATGGATGGCCAGGTTGAAGGCATGGTCGATATTGAAGCTGTCATTCGTCAAGATGGCCGCCCGGGTCCTTTCGTTCCGGATAATCGACCGGAAGAAGATTTCTGGTTTTATATTGATCTGGCGGCCATGTCTCCCTATGCCGGTACGGATGATTTAGGAAATTTTTATCTTGATGCTGGTCCTCAGGCCAATCCTGGCGGTTTCCCTATGGGTGGGCAAACCAAAATATATTTACCCAATGACCATCTCCAATATGCGCTGACTTGGTTCGCCTTGGCTTTGGGTCTGATTGGCGTTTTTATTGTTTATTCGACCCGAAAAGATTCCTAACGGATGATTGATTGATGCCGGATTTAAGAGGCTACGCGGCGTTGGAAGCCGCGTTTGGCCAAGCAGGGGTTTATAGCGAGATTGAATCAATTCTCCATTGGGATGCCGCAACCCATATGCCGCTTGCCGCGGCCAAAGTGCGCGGCGAACAGCTGGCCACGATTAAGATGCTGGCTCACGATATTCTCACTGGTCCGGCACTGGGCGGATATTTGGCCCAAGCCCAGAGCGATACGACTCTTGGAGACTGGCAACGGGCCAACCTGCGGGAAATGGAACGCCTGGTGGCGCATGCGACCGCTGTCCCGAGTGATTTGGTTGCTGCCCTAGCCAAGGCCGCCTCAGCCTGTGAAGCGGTTTGGCGATCTGCCCGCAAGAATGATGATTTCAAAGCGGTCTTAGCCGATTTTTCTCATCTCGTTGATCTCACCCGCCAAGCCGCTCAAGCCAAAGCCGCCGCTTTTGGCTGCGGCACCTATGACGCCTTGATTGACCGCTGGGAACCCGGGATGCGGGTTGTTGATATTGATGATCTGTTTGCTGATCTTGAAACATTCTTATCGGGATTTATCCCGCAAGTGATGGAGGCGCAAGCAGCCCGCCCACCGCCCCTGACGCCTTCAGGACCCTTCCCGATTGACCATCAACGCCGTCTGGCTACCGAACTTATGACGGCAGCCGGTTTTGATTTCAAGCGCGGCAGCCTTGATGATAGCCTGCATCCGTTTTGTGGCGGTGGCAGTGATGATGTGCGGATTACCGTGCGTTATGATGAGAATGATTTCACGCAAGCAATCATGGCCGTCCTTCATGAGACCGGCCATGCCCTTTATGAAATGGGTCTGCCCAATCAGTGGCGACGCCAGCCGGTGGGATCAGCCCGCGGGATGAGCCTGCATGAAAGTCAGTCCTTGTCGGTAGAAATGCAGGCCTGCCGGAGTCGCCAATTTATGGATTTTCTGGCTCCTTTAGCCGGCAATCTATTCGGCCAGGATGGTCCGGCCTGGTCGGCGGCCAATTTTTATCGTTTGGCAACCCGGGTTCAACCTTCAGCAATCCGGGTTGATGCTGATGAAGTGACATATCCAGCGCATGTTATTCTGCGCTACCAGCTGGAAAAAGCGATCCTCTCGGGTGATCTCCCCCCGGCGGATCTGCCCATAGCCTGGCGCGATGGCATGAAACGTCTGGTCGGCTATCGGCCAACCAATGATCAAGAAGGCTGCCTACAAGATATCCATTGGTATGAAGGGTTATGGGGCTATTTTCCCACATATGTTTTGGGTGCGATGACGGCCGCTCAGTTGTTCCAGGCTGCTTGCCATGATCAACCGGATTTGATGACCAAACTCGGTCGCGGGGATTTTACTGATTTGACCAACTGGATGCGCACCCATATCCATGTTTGGGGATCACGCTATTCAAGTGCTGATTTAATGGTGCGGGCCACCGGTCGTCCTCTGGATGCCGAATCTTATAAGCGGCATCTGACCCATCGCTATCTCCATGATGGGCAAAACAATGCCGGGTAAATCATTAAAGCCCATGACCTATACCAGCAGCCGGGGGGCGGCTGCTGATCTTGGCTTTGCCGATGTCCTCCTCACCGGGTTGGCTGAGGATGGGGGCCTTTATGTGCCTCAAGAATGGCCGATTTTGAGCCGGGATGAGATTGCTTCCTTACGTGGTCTTAGCTATGCCGATGCGGCTTTTCGTGTGACTTGGCCTTATGTTATCGGCTCCATCCATGAAGATGATTACGCAGAAATTTTGGCCGACTCATACCGTGATTTTCGTCATCCGGCCATCGCACCCCTGTGGCAGATGGGGGATGATGTTTGGTTGATGGAATTGTTTCATGGCCCAACATTGGCTTTTAAGGACTATGCTCTGCAGGTGGTTGGGCGTCTGTTTGATCATATCCTGACTCGCCGTGGTGCGCGGGCGACCATCTTGGGGGCCACATCTGGGGATACCGGATCGGCGGCGATTGCCGCTTGTATCAATCGCTCAGCCCTGGATATCGTCATCCTGCATCCAGAAGGACGATGCAGCGATATTCAGCGCCGCCAGATGACCACAATACAGGCTGACAATGTTCATAATATCGCCATTGATGGCAGTTTTGATGACTGCCAAGATATTGTGAAAACCTTGTTTGCCGATGCTGATTTTCGTCATGACATGGCTTTGGCGGCGGTCAATTCGATTAATTGGGCGCGTATTATGATCCAGATTGTTTATTATGCCCGCGCGCTGTCTTGCTTGGGTGGCCCGGACCGCGCGGTTGGTTTTTCCGTACCAACAGGCAATTTTGGCAATGTTTATGCTGGCTATTGCGCCCGGCAAATGGGGTTGCCGATTGCTGAATTGATTGTCGGCAGCAACAGCAATGATATTTTGACCCGTACTTTTGAAAGCGGTGACATGCGGGTTGCGGAACTCAGCCACACCCTTTCGCCGAGTATGGATATCCAAATTTCGAGTAATTTTGAGCGCTTGATCTACGACCTTCTTGACCGCGATGGTGGAGCGGTGGCCAGATTAATGAGTGATTTTCGCTGCGATGGGGCCGTCTGTTTTGATGCCGCATCATGGGAGGCTTGCTTGGAAGTATTTCACGGGTTTCGGGCCGATGATCACCAAACGTTAGCGGTGATTGCCCAGATTTATGCCGAAACCGGCTCCATCCTTGATCCCCATACGGCGATTGGGGTGGCGGCAGCCGAAACCCGCCGCCGCGATGGGCCGATTGTTGCCCTGGCGACCGCCCATCCGGCTAAATTTCCCCAAGCGATTCAGCAGGCCTTGGGACGAGATCCCGAGATGCCAGAGATTTTGCAAAAAGCGATTGCTGGAGAGGAAAAATACACCCCATTCCCCAATGATGCCGCCGCGGTAAAAAATTATATGCGCGATCATGTGACATCAACGGCAACAGCATGAAAAAGGAAATGCCATGACTCTCAATATGACCGAGCTGGATAACGGCGTGCGGGTTATCACGGACCGGGTGGATTCGGTTGAGTCGGTCACCGCCGGGGTATGGGTTGGTGCCGGGACACGCGATGAATGGGCGGAAAATAACGGGGTTGCCCATTTTCTCGAACATATGGCTTTCAAGGGAACCAAACAACGCACAGCCCTGGATATCGCCAAAGCGATTGAAAATGTCGGCGGCCATGCCAATGCTTACACCTCCCGGGAGAGCACGGTGTATTACACCAAAATGCTGCGGGAAGATGTTCGGCTGGGGATTGATATTCTGGCTGATATTTTGCGCAATTCGGTGTTTGATGAGACCGATTTAGAACGTGAGCGTCATGTCATTCTCCAAGAAATTGGCCTCTGCGCTGACACGCCGGATGACGCTGTATTCGATACTTTTCAAGAAGCGGCATTTCCCGATCAAGCGATGGGGTGGCCGATTTTGGGTCGCTCTGAGATCATTCGTGGCTTACCCCGGCCTTTCTTACAAAGTTTTATGGATAAAACATACGCCCCCTCACGGATGATTATTGCGGCTTGTGGCCGGATTGATCATGAAGATTTTCTCTCTTTGGCCCGGGACAGATTCGGCACCATACCGACTACGCCCCCGGCCAAGCGACCGTCGGCTCGTTATGTCGGCGGTATGGATATTCGTGATCGCCAAGAACTCGAACAACTGCACTTGGTTTTGGGATTCCAGGGGGTGTCGCATACTGACCGGGATTATTATGCTCTTAACTTAGGGGCGGCGATTTTAGGCGGTGGCATGTCATCCAATTTATTTCAGGAAGTGCGCGAAAAGCGTGGTTTGGTCTACAGCATTTATGCCTTTTCGGCATCCTATGCCGATAGCGGTATTTTTGGTGTCTATGCCGGAACCGGCGGCGAAAGCGGCCAGGAGGTTCTGGATGTGACCTGCAATGAATTCAAACAGTCCTGTGATCATATTGAGACTGCGGCCCTTGACCGAGCCAAAGCCCAAATCAAAGCCGGGTTGTTGATGGCCCGGGAAAGCACCCATCAACGTTGTGAACAAAATTGTCAACATATTCTGGTTCATGGGCGGCCCCTTGGGGTTGAAGAACTCACACAGCGCGTCGAAGCGGTTGAGAAAAAAGACGTCTGCGCGGCTTTAGAGCGAGTCTTCTCAACCGCCCCAACCTTGGTCGCGATGGGTCCATCTGGTAATCTAGCCAAAGCAGACAAGATCATCGGCGCACTTGCCAAATAACCATGAGGTCATCACAATCAATATGACGATATTCATAGAATAAGGATCATCATATGGCGCAGGGCGATACAGCATCCGCCAGACCCTTTTCCCTCTCCCGTTTTCTTCAGCCACGTCATAACCGGTTGCCCGCCATTCGTGTGCGTTGTCGGCGAATTTTTCTACGTCCACCCACGATCAAGGATTGGCACTCTTGGTCTGAACTGCGCCAATTATCACGGGATTTTTTAATACCCTGGGAACCACGTTGGGGAAAGAATGACCTCACCGAGGGATCATACCGGCAGCGCTTGTCCACCTATAGGCAGGACTGGCAACAGGGACGATCTTATAGTTTCTTTATTTTCCGCCGAGATGATGGGTGCTTGCTGGGTGCCTTGAACATTAACAATGTGCGTCGCGGGATTGTCCAATCGGCTAATTTTGGCTATTGGCTGGGCCAGCCGCATAGTCGTCAAGGCTATATGCGTGAGGCTCTGACCGCTGGCCTTAAATTCTGCTTCCATTATCTGGATCTACACCGGATTGAAGCGGCCTGCCTTTTGAACAATCAGGCAAGCCGTAAAGCCTTACTCGCGACCGGATTTCAACCGGAAGGACTGGCGCGTTCTTATCTTAAGATCAATGGCCGTTGGCAAGATCACCAAACTTTTGCCGTGTTATTTTCAGATGTTGCCCACCGGTTGGATCAAGCTCAAATAATATAATTTCAAGCGCGTAAAGGCTGGTTACGCGTGACCAGATTGAGCCGAAAGCATTGAGGGATCAAAGCCCATTTTGGCAATGGCTTGTTGCCACATTTTTGGAACCTGGGTGTGAAAAACCAAGTCGGTATCGGCAGGCACATGGAGCCAGCCATTACGCTGAATTTCGGTTTCTAACTGCCCAGGGGCCCATCCGGCATAACCAAGAGCCAAGATAGAGCATTCCGGACCACAGCCATCGGCGATATCGCGCAAAATCTCAACTGTCGCGGTAATACAGATTGACGATCGGATATCAACCGTTGATTCTTGGCGATAATCGGCTGAGTGCAAGACAAAGCCGCGCTGGGTTTCGACCGGACCACCAAAATGAATATTGGGAGCCGCATCCAAAGCCGTGCATTCAACGCCAAGCTGTTCGAGCAGAGACGGAAAAGATACCGCCTCAACCAGCCGGTTAAGGACCAAACCCATCGCCCCGTTTTGCGAATGAGCAACAATATAAACAACCGAACGAGCAAAGCGCTCATCTTCCATTTGTGGCATCGCCACCAAAACCTGCCCGGTTAAACCGACCTCTGCGTCATGTCCCATAATCAAAACTCAATGTTCAAAATGTTTCAGATAAACATGCTATGCTACCTAATTGTTGGTCTTACCTTTGAAGAATCCCCAAAATAATGCGGTGTGTAAAGACATTTTTGTACGATAAGAACAGTTTGAAAGCCTTAAAGGACCGCACGGATTCCGCTTTAGCGTTTTTCTTTGGCTTGGCGGTTTTGCTGGCTTTCTTTTGGTCGATGAGCAATGCAGCTGGTGGTGATGGCACGGTGCGTGGGGCGAGCGGGCAGAACCCACTGACCAGCAACACGATCAGCCGGGTTGATCTCATCGCCGCCCAAACAGCCATTGGGATATCCAATCCTGGAAACGAACCGGTCATGGCTGGCCTGCGGTTTCGCTTGGCCCGGGGTTGGAAAACATATTGGCGTTCGCCAGGAGATGCCGGATATCCGCCGATGGTGGATTGGTCCGGATCAGAGAATCTCGCTGCGGCCGATCTCCTGTGGCCAGCCCCTAAACGCTATTTTGATCATGGTCTCCAGACCATTGGCTATGAAAATGAGGTGATTTTACCCCTCAATTTGCGCGTGGTTAATCCGGATCTTCCGCTATCGGTCAACGCCGTGGTTGATTATTTGGTCTGTGAGGAAATTTGCATTCCGGTGCAACAAAATGTCTCTTTGGTGGTGCCGCCAGGACCATCGCAGCCCACCCCGGAATCGCCATTGATTGACCGTTATCGGGCGGCTTTGCCGGTGGTGGGAAGTCCGCAATCTCCACCCAACATCACCATTCAGGAGGTGGCACCCGATGAAGCAACCGATACGGTTACTTTGCAAGTGGGAATCCGCTCTCCCGAGCCTTTCCAAGAACCGGACCTGTTTCTTGAGGGGGCTGCTGGAACCTGGTTTTCCCAGCCAGCAACCACACAATCAGAAGGCGGGCGGCGGGTTCAATTCACCTTCACTGCTGGCGGGGTTGCTTCTTTTGTTGATGCCGATCTCAAAGCGACTCTGGTTGATGGCCAGCGGGCCTGGGAGCGGGATATTCAAGTCGGTGCATCAACCGACACAAAAACCGGTTTGGCGGTCATCTTGGTTTTGGCTTTTTTGGGTGGCTTGATTCTCAACCTCATGCCCTGCGTGTTACCGGTCTTATCCCTCAAAATCCTCAGCATCATTGATCATGCCGATGGGATGTCATCACGGATGCGGTTTTTGGCAACAGCATCGGGAATTATGGCTTCTTTTGTGGTTTTGGCCCTGGGTCTGATTATGCTTCAAGTCGGGGGTCAACGTATTGGCTGGGGCCTCCAGTTTCAGCAGCCGATTTTTTTGGCTACAATGGCGGTGATTGTGACAGCATTCGCCTGTAATTTATGGGGGTGGTTGCCGATTGCCGCGCCACGCTTTCTGCTTGACCGCTTGCCGACAGGGAAACAGGAACAAGGCTGGCTGGGTCATTTTGCGACCGGGGCTTTTGCCACTCTTCTGGCAACACCGTGTTCGGCCCCCTTCCTCGGCACAGCGGTTGGTTTCGCGCTGGCTGGCGATGCCGGGGACATTCTGGCGGTTTTTATAACCTTGGGGGTGGGTTTTTCGACCCCCTATCTGCTCTTGGCTTTTTTCCCGATTACCGCCCGATGGTTGCCAAAGCCAGGGGCGTGGATGAACCGCTTCAAATTGATTTTGGGTATTTTATTGACGGCAACCGCCCTCTGGTTGATCACTGTCATTGCGGCGCAAAGCGGCATCATGGTTGCTGTTGTGACCGGAATCTTTTTAACCGGTCTGATTTTGGGGCTGGCAGTTGCGTCCAGAACAACTATTTTGGGTAAAAAACAGCCCAATATCATGCGGCGGGCTGGGCATTGGGTGGGAATTCTATGCAGCATCGCCGCAATCATCACTGTTGCCAACCTGAAAGACTATAAGAGCATAACAACCGACCATATCGGTGGTGATCTTGCCGATACATGGCACCCGTTTGATCCGGTTTGGCTTGATCAGCAGGTGGCCGCAGGAGAGACCATCTTGGTCGATGTCACAGCCGATTGGTGTTTGACATGCCAAGTCAATAAGCATTTGGTCTTAGAGAATCCGGCAATCGAAACCTTGATTGAGCAGAACAAAATTCTGGCAATACGCGCCGATTGGACCCGTCCCAACCCGATTATCAGTGATTATCTGGCCGCCTATGGCCGTTACGGCATTCCGTTTAATATTGTTTATGGCCCGGGTGCCCCGGCTGGAATCCTATTGCCGGAATTATTAACCCTTAACGCGCTCAACACCGCTCTTGATCAGGCACGTGTACCAACCGGCTCGGAATGAACATATATGTTTTTTAAGTCCGGTGAAAATAATCCCATGCATGGTGATATCCATCGGTTTTCATGAAGAATGAAGACAGATCTTTTATGGGTAATTTTTTTAAGCCGCCTTTTCATTTGTGATATCCATTTCTCCCGTGATATCAATTTCAGACATAGAATTGTTTTTCTTGTGAGGATGACCGAATGATGACTGTTGCCGCGGGAGACCGCATACCCTCAGAAACCCTGTTTTATTTGAAAAAAGAGGGACCCACCGCCGTATCCAGCCATGACTTTTTCGCCGGGAAAAAAGCAATCCTCATCGCTGTTCCGGGTCCTTTTACCCCGATATGTCATGAGCAGCATCTGCCAGGCTATATCGAAAAAGCCAAGGATTTTTTCGCCAAAGGGGTCGATGTGATGGCCTGCTTGGCGGTCAATGATGCCTTCGTTATGGCGGCATGGGGAAAAGCGTTGGGGGTTGGTGATCGTATCACCATGCTCTCTGATGGGACCGGGGCTTTTACCCGGGCGATGGGTGCCACTCTTGACCTCTCGGTGATTGGTTTGGGGGTCCGCTCCAACCGCTATGTCCTTTATGCCGAAGATGGGGTGATCCAGGTGATACGCGACGAAGGCAACCACGAAATGAATGTCAGTTCGGCGTCCGATTTTCTAAACACTCTTCCGTATTAAGCAGACGGGCTTGGGGGGTGGGCGTGTACAACAGCCTCAGAAGCACCACGCCGGGCCAAGAGGTCAGCTTGTTCATTATCTGGATGCCCGGCATGACCCTTCACCCAAAACCATTCGATGTGATGGCGGCTGATTGCCACATCAAGACGCAGCCAGAGGTCCTTATTTTTGACCGGTTTCTTGGCGGCTGTTTTCCAGCCCCGGACTTTCCAGGTCGGCAGCCATTTGGTGATTCCATCACGTAGATAGAGGCTGTCGGTATGAAGACGGACATAGCTGGGATATTTGAGAATTGAAAGTCCTTCAATCGCTGCAGTCAATTCCATGCGGTTGTTGGTGGTATCCAAAGCCCCGCCGAAGATTTCTTTCCTGTGGCCTTGGGCCCGCAACACAACCCCCCAACCGCCTGGGCCAGGATTTCCCGAACAGGCTCCATCGGTAAAAATATCGACAACCGTCTTCATGCTGGGGGTTGCCCGGAAAATCCATAAGCCGCGGCACTCTGAGCAGAACGGTGAAACAGCAAACGGGGAATATAGTGGCGCGGATCCTTCGGCTTGACCAAAGCACCGGAAGGTTGCTGGAACCAATCATGGAGCCGGGTCAGCAAAAAGCGCAACGCCCCACCCCGGGCCAGAATAGGTAAGGCTTCAATTTCCGATGCCTCAAGCGGACGTATTGCTGCATAAGAGCGTAAAAGGCCGGTTGATTTTTCGATATCGAAAACAGTGCCATCGGGATTAAAACACCATGCACTCAAACCAATGGCCAGATCGTAAGCCAAAAAATCATTACAGGCGAAGTAATAATCAATCACTCCGGAAAAACGCCCATCAATGAAAAAGACATTATCCGGAAACAGATCCGCATGGATGATGCCGCTGGGCAAATCACCCGGCCAGCGGGCTGTTAAAACAGCCAGCTCATCACGAATCAAATCGGCCA
The DNA here is from genome assembly GCA_963923945.1 of Alphaproteobacteria bacterium. GTDB lineage: Bacteria > Pseudomonadota > Alphaproteobacteria. Next base: position 1,558,201 of record OZ000551.1, on the reverse strand, counting down.
GACCCTCTTCTATCTGATCAGCATGGCTGAGCGTGTCATCAGCCAAACCCGGCCACGCGGCAAGAGAATAATCATTGCCCCTCTGTAAAGGGAAATCGGCCGCCGCTTTATGCAGTTCAGCCATTGCCTGACCCAGAGCAACACAATGGAATGTCTCAATCTGGCGCGGCCACAGACCATCCAAAAAACTGATCAAAGCGGCCGGACGTCCGCAGAGCGAACGCAAAGCCTGCCCATCGCGTCCCTGTACCGGGGCCGGAGAGGGAAAACCACCCGTGGCCAGATGCTCCATCAATTCGAGAAAAAACGGCAAATCAGCCGGTTGAACCCGCTGTTCATACAAAGTGAGAATGAAACGATCTTGAGTGGTTTCAACCAGATAATTGGTGTTTTCAACACCTTCAGCGATGCCTTTGCACGAAACCAGCGCACCAATATCATATTGGGCGATGAAAGAATGCAACTGCGTATCCGAAACGTCAGTATAAACAGCCATGCCGATAAGATACCCGTCAAGAGGATCGTCATGCAAAACGGACTCAAAACCTGGTTATTTCAAGACAAGCACGCCCCATCGGTTTTGATTGCCAGCGGCCTTTGGTCATGGATGAAGATTCAGGCCACCATGGCCGGGTTCTCTTTAAGACAATTCAATGAAGATGATCGGGGATTTCCTTGACTGCTGCTTTGACCAGACGATCTTTGTCTTTATTGCTCAGCTCTGTTTTGAGAATCTCTTCGGCCGCCGCCGCCGTAATATCCGCCGTATGATTACGGATCGCCTGGATGGCTTCGGTTTCAGCCTGCACGATACGCGCGGTGGCTTGGCGTTTGCGCGCCTCAACCGATTGATGCAAAGCGGTTGCGGCTTGTGCGCTGAGATGAGCGGCTTTTTTGCGTGCTTGATCAATAATGGCTTCGCATTCACGCGCTGATTCACGATATTTTTTTTGATAATCGGCAAATATGCTCTGGGCTTCCTCGACCAAGCGCGCGGCCTCATCAATTTCTTGACGGATCGATTCTGAACGCTGGTCTAAGGTATCCAGAAGTTGGCGGCGAACCGGTTTAAACAAAAGAACGACAAAAATAAAAAACGCCGCCGCAACCCAAAAATTCGGCGAATCCAGGATATTTTCCAGCATTAAGCACCCTCCCGGATTGCCGCCGCAACCGCTTTTTTGATGGTCGCATCGGTTGGTTTGACATCCGCCAATTTTTTCAGAACATCACCGGTCAATGAGGCAGATACATCCTGAATATCGGCAAGTGCTGCCTGTTTGGCTTGATCAATGCGGGCATCGGCTTGCGTAAGCTGTTTCTTGATATGATTATCCAAAGTCGCTATCTGCTTGGCTGCTTGGGCCGCATCGGCTTCATGAGCCTCATGCAGAATAACCGCCGCCTTCTGATGGGCATCAGCCAGTGCCGCCTCATGGCTGCTGAGCACTTTTTCCGCTTCTTGCCGCAACTGTTCGGCCCGCTCAAGATCATTTTCAATCTTGTTGCGCCGTTCTTGAAGAATGCTGCCAATCCGTGGCAAGGCCCAGCGACTCATGATCACATAAAGGGCGGTAAAGCAAATAAACAGCCAGAAGATTTGCGAAGCAAAAGATGCCGGATCAAGCTGTGGCATAGCGGGTGGGTCCGATCAAAGAATTCATATTCCCAAACAACCCTAAAACACGAATAAAGCGAGTAAGGCGATGATCAAGGCAAACAAGGCCAAGGCTTCGACCAGGGCGAATCCCAACATAGTCATGGTAAAAACATGTTTTTGCGCGGCCGGATTGCGACCAACCGCAGTGATAAAAGCAGCAAAAATATTGCCAATACCAATACCTGAACCGATGACACCAATCACGGCAAGACCCGCAGCCAGGAGTTTTGCAGCTTCAATATCCATGAGAATATCCTTTCTTAAAGAGAATGAACAAAAAGCGAGATCATGCGGCTTCAGAAGCTCTTTCAGCCAGCATACCTTATCTAATGCAGATGCAAAGCATCATTGATATATAAGCATGTCAATATGGCAAAAACATAGGCCTGAAGAAACGCGATAATAAATTCAAGCCCGGTCAGCGCAACCAATAAGGCCAAGGGAAAAAGACCACCAATTCCCCATGTAATGGCGCCAAGACCGAAGACAAAACCGCCAATAACTTTCAATAACGTATGACCCGCCATCATATTGGCAAACAACCGTACCGATAAGCTAATCGGTCGTGAAAGGTAAGAAATCACTTCAATCGGGACCAACAAAAACAACATCGGCCAAGGAACGCCCTTGGGCGCAAAGAATGTCAAAAAATGCAAGCCGTGTTTAAGGATCCCAAGGACCGTAACCCCAATAAAAACCACGGTTGCCAGAGCAAATGTCGCAATGACATGGCTGGTCCAGGTAAAACTGTAAGGAATCATCCCCAACATGTTGCCCAATAAAATAAACAAGAACAACGTTATAACAAAAGGAAAGAAGCGCCGCCCCTCATCGCCGATATTGTCACGAATCATCGCGCCAATGAACTCATAAGCAATCTCAGACAAGGATTGCCAACGACCCGGAACCAAGGCCAGACGGATGCTGCCAGCGGCCATCAACACAACCACCCCAGCCAATGAAATAAACATCGCCAATGACGAATTGGTGAGCGAAACATCAACCCCAGCGATATCAATCGGGACGATGGGTTGAACTTCAAATTGTTGTAACGGGCTGGCCAAGAGATCATTTCCTATTTTTTGAGTCGTCTATTGTTCCGTCTGTTGTTATCAAACCGACTGATCCGGTGATCCATTGAGTCTGAATTGTCCGCATTTTTATCAGATTTTTGGAAATTTTTCTTGATGATTGTTTTGGGCTCGGTTTTTTCCAACCCACGAGGATGATCCAATTCAGAGCGGTATCCGACCGCCATATCGTGACCAGCGGCAATCCGATAAACATTCATCATGCCAGCAGCAGCACCCAAAATGAAGAAAACAATCAACCCCCATGGACCAAAACCCAACCAATAATCAATCATCAGACCAATAACCACGCCGACCACCAAAGCAGCAACAAAGTCAATCGCCACTCGGGCCGCTGGTCCCCAAACAGGAGACTTGCGATGGTTAGGCTCTTGCGGACTCCGACGGGACCGGGCAGAGCGCAACCGATTTTCCAGCCCATCAAGTCGGTGGTCATGGCGGTGATCATGGTGATGATCAGCGGTCATGAGTCTTCTTAAAAAAAATCGTCCGCGAAAAAATCATCCCAAAAACCGCCCACCAAAAGGCAATCGAACCATATGGAGCATCCCCTCCCTTGTCAAGCAGACCCACCATTTATTCTATATGCAGGGATATGAATCGATTATATCGGGCTCCCGCACAAGAAGGGATGACATCATGCGTTTGCCGATCAGGCAATATGGCAATGAATTGACAGCAATGAATTGACAGCAATGGATTGACAGTGATGGATTGACGATGAGCCGGTCATTTATCCGGCATTGGCACTCTGCATATCGACCGAAACAAGACGCGAGACTCCTTGTTCGCTCATCGTCACACCATAGAGACGATGGGCCCGGGCCATGGTCAAACGGTGATGAGTCACCAGGAGAAACCGGGTCTGGGTTGTGGTCGCGATATCCTCAATGAGATCGCAAAAACGGTCCACATTGGCGTCATCCAGGGGTGCGTCCACCTCATCAAGGACACAAATCGGGGCCGGATTGGTGAGGAAAACAGCAAAGAGCAAGGCAATGGCGGTCAATGCTTGCTCCCCACCCGAGAGCAGAGTCAGCCTTTGCAATTTTTTACCCGGCGGACGGGCATAAATTTCGAGCCCGGCTTGTAGAGGATCTTGAGCATCAACCAATTCAATATGGGCCCGACCACCACCAAAAAGGCGGGTAAACAAATCGCCGAAATGGGTGTTGACGTTTTCAAAGGCACCAAGAAACCGTTGGCGGCCTTCCCGGTTGAGGTTGGAAATACCGCCCCGCAGACGGGCGATGGCGGAGCACAAATCATCCCGCTCTGTATTCATGGCATCACAGTGTTGAGCCAGATCAGCCGCCTCTTGTTCGGCCCGTAAATTGACCACCCCCAGGGCATCACGCTCACGCAGGAGACGCTCAAGACGTGTCTCAATTTTTTCCAGTGATTCTTGGTTGTCTGCCGATTGTGCAACATCTTCAAGAAGCTGAGCCGGTTGGCAGTCCAGTTTCTCATCAATACGGGCCGCCAGATGATCAAGCTGATCGGCAAACTGCTGTATTTCCACTTCGCAACGGATGCGGCTTTCGCGGCCTTGATGAAGTATATCTTGTTGATCTTTAATATTTTCTTCAATGGCAACCGCATGGTCTTCAGCCTCTGCAAGGGTGCGGTCAGCTTGGCCGCGCTGGGCTTCAGCATCCAACAGGGCGGCATCAATATTATGCTTTTTTGCGTGCAGTTGATCGGGTTGAGATAGGGCCTCATCCAATTTCTGACCAACCGATGCGTGGCGTTCCTGCAACCGCTCTGTGTGGGAGAGGCTTTCTTTGAGACGCTGTTGCCAACGCTCTTTCTCCTCAGTCAGAGCGGCCAGCCGCTCATCACGGGATTGAACTTGCCGAGATAAATCATCAAGGCCGCGTTGGGCCGCCATCACCTGATGACGTTGGGTTTCGGTTTGGGCGCGTTTTTCAGAAAAGCTTTTTTGATCATCATCACAGTTTTCCAATTCTTGGATATGCTGTTGGAGTTGGGTGTTTTCCGCGGCCAATTTTTCAGCCTCTTGGCGCAAATGATCATATTTGGCCGCTTGGGCAACCCGGGCGGCTTGCTGGACCATCGCGGCGGTCTGGTCATCGCGTGCTCGTTCCAAGGCCGTTTGGGCTTGACGCTGGTGGTCTTGGGCGGTTTCTTGGGCCTGTTGTTCTTGGTTGAAGATATTTTGGGCTTCTTGATATTCTGTTTCGGCAATGGTGCAGCGGCGGCGTTCTTCCTCCAAATGATCCTGCAATGCAGCCAGACGCTGGCGCTGGCGCAAGCGACGAACCGCGCTGGTTTCTGAGGCCGTCTCAATAAGATACCCATCCCAACGCCAAAGACACCCATCGGGGCTGACCAGGCATTGGCCCGAAGCCAACTGTTTCTGGAATTGGCGGGCTTTCTGATGGTCTTCAATTAAACCAACCAGAGCCAGCCGCCGCCGCAAAGCATCCGGGACCGTGACCAGCGTATCGAGAGGACGTACCCCTTTCGGCCAAGCGGGCGGATCCTTAAAAGGCGGCAAGTGGCGCCAACCTACAGGTTCATCATCACCAACCGGAGCCGTAAACCCTTCGCCGAAAGCGGTCGCAATAGCGGCTTCATAACCCGGCGAAACGGTGATTGATTCACTGGCTGGATTGTCTTGCCTCTGGATACCGCTTTCCAGTAAGGCAACCAGAGCATTTTCTTCGGCTTCCATCGCGGTGAGGGAGGTGGTGCATGTGGCTACGACATGGCGTTTTTTTTCTAATATTTCTTGAGCCGCCGCAACTTTGGTCAATTGATCTTCAACTGCCTGGTTGCTCTGTTTGAGACGTCTCTGGGCATCATCAACCCTCTGGGCCAGGATGCTGGGATCATCATTCTTCGAATCGGGATCGGTCTGGGTGTCGGCACAGAGGTGATCAATCTCCTGCAAGCGGGTCTGATTGGCGGTTTGTCTCTCACAAAGAGAGGCATGACGGGCTTGGCGGTCAGCAATCTGCTTGGCCAAACTGTTGGTCTCGGTTTCATACTGACTCAACAAGCTGCTGGCTTGTTCCAGATCTGCACGTAGCCGATTTTCATGAGAAGCCGGGTGAAAGTCGCGGCATTGTTTTTCTTCTTGCATACATGTTTCCAGAGCGGTCGTGGCCTCACTCTGGAGGGTTGTTTCCCGGTCAATATCTTGCTTGATCTGTTCTAGCTGCGCGGTCCATTCCTGACGTTCTTTATTCAGGCGATTTTCCTCAGCTCTCATCTGATCACGTTCCAGGATGAGACGTTGCCGATGTTGATCAGCAGCCGCTTTGGCCTCACGCAAATCGGCAAGCCGGGCGCTGTGATCAAGCTGTTTGGTGGTGGCAGCAGCCAAAGCCGTTGTGCAGATGTTTACCTTCTGGCTCCATTCTTCCAGACGGTCTTGACTTTCACGATGCCGGGTTTGTGCATCCCGCCATTGTCGAGCCAACAAAACGGCTTGGGTTTGGCGGATACGATCACCGATGGTCCGATAACGGACCGCTTGCCGGGCTTGGCGGTCCAAATTCTGCCGTTGGGAAGACAAAGCCGCCAAAACATCATCCAAACGTTGCAGATTGGTTTCAGCCCCGCGCAACCGTAATTCGGCCTCATGACGACGGGAATATAAGCCGATGATGCCGGCGGCTTCTTCAATGATTATGCGCCGTGACTCTGGTTTTGCAGCAATGACCGCCCCTACCCGCCCCTGGCTGACAATCGCGCTTGAACGGGAACCGGTCGCAGCATCGGCAAATAAGAGTTGGACATCACGGGCCCGCACCTCCCCACCATTGACCCGGTATGTCGACCCCACGCCACGCTCAATCCGACGCCGTATTTCAATATCATCACTGTTGTTGAACAGTGCTGGAGCATCCCGAGTCTGATTATCAAGACTGAGGACAACTTCGGCCAAGCTACGCGGCGGGCGGTGGGCAGAGCCGCTGAAAATGACATCCTCCATTTCGCCGCCACGCATATTCTTGGCTGAGGATTCTCCCATCACCCATCGCAACGCCTCAACCAAATTAGATTTACCGCAACCATTGGGACCAACAATACCGGTTAGGCCGGGTTGAATGGATATCTCCGCTGGTTCAACGAAGGACTTAAACCCAACCAGGCGAAGCTTAAGGAAATGCACGAGAAGACAAAATATGAGCAATATATGTATGAGCGATGTGGCTTAAGAATCCGGCAAGCGTTTTTTTATTGTCCGTTCGATGGCCTCAAATGTTTTTTTGCCTTCGTATTTTTCACCATTGATGATGATGGTTGGCGTTGCCTGAATGTCATATTGACGCTGCGATTCGAGCCGATCAGCAAGAATACCGTCTTCAATCGCCTGATTGCTGAGACAAACCTTAAAATCCTCACTGGTCATGCCGCTTTGGCGGGCAATTTGACCCAGCGATTTAAGTGGATCAGCCGCACGCATCCATTTCGGCTGCTGCGCGTATAAAACGTCAATGAATGGGAAAAATCCCTTATCACCCGAACAGCGCGCCAACATTGATCCATAAAGCGCATAGCGATCAAGAGGAAAGTCGCGATACACAAACCGCACCTGACCCGAGTCAATATAGTCACTCTTTAAACGCGGGAGGACTTCTTGATGAAAATGGGCACAATGTGAGCACGTCAAAGAAGCAAATTCGATGATTTCAATCGGGGCTTCCCGGTCACCAAGGCTCTTTTCCGCCAAAGCCTCAAGGGTGTCGGCAACCGCGGCCCGGGCCGGGGGAGCAAAGACCATCAAAGAGAAAAACCCGCAAAATATGGGCACGCATAGGAGTGCAGCAATGAATTGTCGCATGGTTCGATATCCTCCAATATATGGGACTATAAGCCGCTTGGCTTATATTGGGCAAGACGCGGGGTTGACCGCCGCCCGATACAGGCCAGTCCGAAGAAGAACCTCAAAAAATTGGCAATTTTATGAATGATACCAGCGTTGAATTGAATAACATGTTATGACTGTTTATCCAATGTTGGGCCGGTTGATGCGCGCCTACGGAAAGTTACCCGATCAATAGCCGACCAGCCAAGATAAGTATTGACTCGTTGGATGATATGCGGCGTGCGATGCTGGAGCAGGACCGTATGCATACCATCAACGGCAATATGGAGAACACCACCACGGCCATTCTTTGAACCAACCAAACGCATGGGAGTGGATATCTGGGCCAGATCACGACCGATAATATACGGCCAGTGCAAAAGCAGGATGCTCTGCGAAAAACCGCGCCGCGCGGCCGGTGATTGAGCAATCGAGGCGGCAAAAGACGCCAGAGACCGCCAGCCACGGCCCCGAGAGACCGCCCGGTCAGAGGATGATAAAGAAGAGATGCTTTTGGTTCCCATGAGATGGCTTGTCCATAAAATAAATATAAGCCGGAATGGCATGATGAGCAAAGACAAGCCGGACCGGCAAAATCGGATATTCGGCTACCATAAGAATAATCGATACTCTCCACCAAAATAAACCCTTCATCCATCAACAGAGCGATGCCCACAGATCACCATGCACCACGCCGTACAGACTCTCCTTGATTGGTATGACTGCCAAGGCCGTGACCTGCCGTGGCGACAAACCCGCGACCCTTACAAAATTTGGTTGAGTGAGATGATGTTGCAACAAACCACCGTGCCGGTGGTGATCCCCTATTACCAGGCATTTCTTGAACGCTGGCCCAAAATTGGTGATCTGGCCGCTGCGGCTCTTGATGATGTCTTGGCCGTATGGCAGGGGCTGGGCTATTATGCCCGGGCCCATCATCTGCATCGCTGTGCCGGCATCATTCAAAAAGACTATGGCGGAATGTTTCCCGCTGACCAACAAGCCCTACGGGCCTTACCCGGGATTGGGGACTATACCGCCGCGGCTCTGGCAGCGATTGCTTTTAATCAACCGGCCACGGTTATTGATGGCAACATCATCCGGGTTTTGGCCCGTTGGTGGGGACTGCGGGAACCTCTGCCGGGCCTCAAAAAACATCTGAAACCATTGGCTGGTGACCTCACACCCCGGGAACGACCCGGCGATTATGCGCAAGCCTTGATGGATTTGGGGGCAATGGTCTGCAAACCCCGCACACCGCTTTGCGCACAATGCCCGATTCAGGGTTTTTGTCGCGGTTATCAGAACGGTCACGCCCCTTCTTTACCCATCCGGCCGCCGCGCCGACAAAAACCCCGGCGTTTTGGGGCGGCATTCTGGATCGCTGATTCCCAAGGACGCATTTATCTGTATCGACGCCCGACCAAGGGCTTGCTTGGCGGCATGATGGCATTTCCAAGCAGCTCCTGGGAAGCCACGCCTTTGTCGCCGCGCCAAGCCCTCTCCCAAGCCCTTCTGCCTCTGGATTGGACCCCGATAAAAGGGCATGTCCGCCATAGTTTCACCCATTTTCATCTTGAATTATCGGTTTTTCGCGGCGCGTGTTCAGCTGCCCAGGCCGATGCGCTCAATGGCGGACGATGGGTTCACCCCCGTCATTTTGCCGCTCAACCCCTGCCAACTTTGATGCGCAAAGTGGCCGCGCTGGCCCTCAAGCCATAAATTCAGCATCCAGTCACAACCACATACAAAAACAGCACCAAGCTGCGCTTGGCGGTTATGAAACAATCACCAGCAACCCATCATCGGCTGCCCGATCAAACCAAAAATCTCGATCAATCGGCACAGGCAAACAAAAAATCCGGTTGGGATGCCCCGCTAAATCCTTGCAATCTGGTCATGGTCATGCCTTTTTTCATCTATGGCCACCCCATCCACCAATCTGCCCTTAGACGTTGGCGCCGCTTTTGGAACCCCTCCAGAGGACGAAAAAGCGGTGTTTGATAAGGCCGCAGCGGCCCAACGTTTGGCGGCTTTGCCCGATGGGAAACCAACAGGGCGGGCTGATTTATTGTTGATGGCCAAGACTCTCTACAGTGATGGGCGGGCAGAAATTGCCCAACGCTTTAATGATGGGGCCGATGGACCAAAAGATGCGGTGGCACAAACATTTTTGATGGATGGCTTGATCGGTGTTTTGTTTGATCATGTGATCAATCGGTACGGTCTTGATCGTGAGACCGGGCTGGCAGTGGTCGCGGTTGGCGGCTATGGCCGGGGTGATTTGGCCCCGTTTTCGGATATTGATCTCCTGTTTACCTGGTCCGATTCACCATCTGTTTTTAGAAAAAGAAGAACCGACCAAGACACCCATAGAGGGTCGCGTCGCCAATCTTCTCATGAACAGGTGATTCAGGACATGCTCTATCTGTTGTGGGATTTGGGTCTAAAACTGGGTCATGCAACCCGGAGCGTGAGTGATAACATCAGAGCCGCTCGCGATGATATGATCATACGTACCAGCCTGCTTGAGGCGCGGTTTATCACTGGTGATGCAGCGATTTATCAGGACTTGATGACCCGGTTTCAAGAAGAAATCGTTGCCAAGTCCCATGCGGCATTTATGGAAGCCAAGCTGGCCGAGCGCCAGGAACGTCACCAGGCGGCAGGCGACTCACGTTATTTGCTGGAACCCGATATTAAAGAAGGCAAAGGCGGTCTGCGGGATCTGCATACCTTGTTTTGGATCGCCCGCTACATTTACGGGATCAGCGATATCAATAGCTTGGTTGAACAGAAAATCCTCACCGCCGGAGAAGCCCGGCGTTTTACTAAAGCACGTAACTTTCTCATGACATTGCGCTGTCATCTGCATTATGCCAGCAACCGTTCCGAAGAGCGTCTGACCTTTGATCGGCAAACCACCATGGGTCGACGGATGGGATACCGTGATCGTTCCAGTGCCCGCAGTGTTGAGCGTTTTATGAAGCATTATTTCTTGGTTGCCAAGGAAGTCGGGGATTTTTCACGGATTTTTCTGGCCACGTTGCGACCCAAGAAACGTAGCGGGCCTCTGGTCGGTTGGCGCCATTTGATGCTTGGACACCGGACACCGCCGGGATTCGCCATCACAGATGGGTGGTTGAAAACCAAAAGTGGCGCCATTTTTCGCGATGATCCGGTCAATCTGTTGCGTGTTTTTTCTTATGCCCATCAATTAAAGATTGATCTACATCCTTCTTCCCTGCGCCAGGTGACCCGCCATCTCAATCTGATCAATCAAGAATTACGCAACAACCCAGAGGCCAACCATCTCTTTCTCACCATGCTGACCGATGATCAGCATCCGGAAAAACTGTTATCAAGAATGAGTGAAGCCGGGGTCTTGGGGCGATTTATTCCCGATTTTGGACGCGTGATCGGCCAGATGCAGCATGATATGTATCATGTCTATACAGTTGATGAGCATACCATCCGGGCGATTGGCTTGTTGAATGGGATTGAATCGGGACGTTTGAAGGAAGATCATCCCTTGGCCAGTAAAGAAATCGCGGCCGTGCGCATGCGCCGCGCCTTATACAGTGCTTTATTTATGCATGATCTTGGCAAAGGACGCGGCGGCGATCATTCGCAGATCGGGGCGACCATTGTCGATTCTGTCGGGCCACGGCTGGGCCTTAATGCGGCAGAAACCGAGACCGCTTCATGGCTGGTACGGAATCATTTATTGATGAGCCACACCGCGTTTCGCCGCGATATCAGTGATCCCCAAACCATCGAAGATTTTGCTCAAACAGTTGAATCGATGGAGCGATTGCGCCTGCTTCTGATTTTAACCGTAGCAGACATTCGTGCTGTTGGACCTGGGGTATGGAATGCCTGGAAAGCAACTTTGTTGCGGCAACTTTATCGCGCGGTTGCCGACCATTTGTCTATTGGTGGTGAGACGGGGACAACAGCCCAGGTAGCCGCCGCCCGGAGCCGTTTTCGCGAATCTCTGCCCGACTGGGATGAGCAACGTCTGGCCCGCTTTGAATCCCTTGGCTCACCCCATTACTGGCAATCGCAAAATTGTGCCGCCCATCTTCGCCAAGCCCGTATTGTCGATGTGGCCCTTGATGCCATAGGCAGCCAGGACGATGTATCCGATACGTGGTTTCATATCGACGACTATATCGACTCGCAACGTGATGTGACGGAGTTGACGGTCTGTGCCAAAGATCAAAAAGGTTTATTTGCCCGCATTGCCGGAGCATTGGCCCTATCGGGCGGTAATATCGTCGATGCGCGGCTCTATACTTTGGCCAATGGCTGGTCTTTGAATATTTTATCGGTACAAGATGCCGCCGGCTGGAACGCCAACAAAAGATGCTGCGCCCTCACCGATCAGCAAAAAATGCTCAGCTTCCGGGATCATCTCGCCAAAGCAATGGCCGGGGATGTTGATTGGGCCCAAGAATTGCCAGCACGCGCCCCAACCTTGCCAGCCCGCAGCCATATTTTTACCGTACCGCCCCATGTGCATATTGATAATGCCATCAGCCATAAAGCAACTGTGGTTGAAGTGGTGGGGCGCGACCATCCCGGTTTATTGTTTAACTTGGCCAACACCCTCAACCAAACCGGGTTACGGATCACCAATGCCAAAATCTCAACCTATGGAGAACGGGCGGTTGATGTCTTCTATGTTAAAGACGCGTTCGGATTTAAAATCAGTGCCCAATCACGTATTGAAACGCTGCGGCAGCATTTGCTGAATGTCCTGGGAGACGGCGGCCAAGCCGATGCGCATCGCATCGAAGATACCCGTGACACCACCAGCACAATGCTGGAGCGTCGCCGGATGGCGGTCAGTATCCGGCGGCGCTCATTGGCCCGGGCACGTCGAGGTCTGCGCGGTCTGGGATCCTAACCAGTCGGTCGAGTCATAAGATATGATTTTTTTTGGAGGTCTGCGCGGTCTGGGATCCTAACCAGTCGGTCGAGTCATAAGATATGATTTTTTGGAGGTCTGCGCGGTCTGGGATCCTAACCAGTCGGTCGAGTCATAAGATATGATTTTTTGGAGGTCTGCGCGGTCTGGGATCCTAACCAGTCGGTCGAGTCATAAGATATGATTTTTTGGAGGTCTGCGCGGTCTGGGATCCTAACCAGTCGGTCGAGTCATAAGATATGATTTTTTTACGCGGGGTTTTTACGGTCGGGGGACTGACCTTATGCAGCCGGATTCTCGGATTTTTACGCGATATTTTGATGGCCGCTGGTTTGGGTGCTGGCTTGGTGGCGGATGCGTTCTTTGTCGCATTTAAACTGCCTAATTTGTTCCGGCGTTTGTTCGCTGAAGGCGCATTCAGTGCCGCCTTTGTGCCGATTTTTTCCAGAGAACTTGAGCATCACGGTCGCCCGGCAGCGGTGGCTTTCGCGTCTCAAGCCATGACCGCTCTGTTTTGGGTATCTCTGATTTTTGTGCTGATTATCGAGGCTATCATGCCTTGGGTCTTGCGTCTTTTGGCCCCGGGCTTTGTTGATGACCCGGTTAAATTTGCACTCACTCTTGATACAGCCCGCATCACATTCCCCTATTTGGCCTTTATCGCCTTGGTGGCACTCTTGGGCGGGGTCCTCAACAGCATGCATCGTTTTGCCGCCATGGCGGCCGCCCCGATTTTACTTAATCTTTGTATGATTGCTGCTTTGTGGTCGGCATTCTCATGGCCTCAGGATACAGCGGAAAACGGCTGGATCGGTGGCTCAACACCAGGAGATCCGGAGACTGCACACCGTCTGGCTCAGGCAGTTTTTGTTGCCGGGGCACTGCAGCTGATCTGGATGTTGATTGCCGCCAAACGGGCCGGAATTCAACCAAATATATGGTCTTGGTCTTGGTCGCCGCGCTTACGGGAAATGTTGCGGCGGTTGTTGCCGGTCACTCTCGGGGCTGGAGTTTATCAAGTCAATCTGGTTGTTGATACCATTCTGGCCTCCCTGTTGGCGCAAGGATCGGTCTCTTTCCTTTACTATGCCGACCGGGTCAATCAGCTGCCTTTAGGCGTGATCGGGGTGGCGGTGGGGACAATCGTCCTGCCCTTATTATCAAGGCATCTTGCTGGTGGGCAGAAAGACAAAGCCGCCGCCATTCAAGATCAAGCGATTATTTTTGCCCTGCTCTTGGCGGTGCCAGCTGCGGTCGGTCTGTTCATTCTGGCTGCCCCAATCACCGCGGTTCTGTTTGAACGTGGTGCTTTTGATATTGCTGAGTCACAGAACACGGCAGCGGCTTTGGCTGCTTTTGCTCTCGGATTACCGGGATATATCTTGGTCAAGGTTTTGTCTGCCGCCTTTTTTGCCCGTGGCGATACAAAAACCCCGGTCCGGGCGGCCGCCGGGGCTTTGGTGGTGAATGTGGTTTTTAATCTCTTGCTTATGGGGCCTTTGGCTCATGTTGGTTTGGCCTTGGCCAGCTCGATTGCCGCTTGGTTCAATGCCGGTTATCTTGCCTGGAATTTGTGGAAACAACAGCATCTAACCTTTGACCGCCACCTGCGCCATCAGGCGGGGTTCATCGCTTTGGCGGCATGTGTCATGGCTGGAGTCCTGGTTTTGGGGCTGACATGGGCCACACCTTTTATGGCCAAAGGGAACGCTGAGCGTGTTGTGGCTGTGATTGCCCTCATCGTTGCTGGCGGTTTTTTCTACGGTATCTTGGCGTATTGGTTTGGCCTGATCGATGAATGGCGGTCAATCCGTCGTGGTGATTCTGCCCCTTGATTGTCGATGATTCTAAGGCAATAACATTAGATCTTCCCACCACTTTCAAAATGATCTGGCCCAAGATAAAACCGATAAGAATGCACCCCTTATCCATCAGGATCATGATCACAGCGCATCCATATCAGCACCCCATTGTGGCCGGGTTGAAATCATCCGGCGACAACGGCACATATAAGCCCCCCGAACTGATCAATGAAGGCAGCTTTTTATGAAACGTATTTTTTCAGGTGTTCAACCGACCGGCAATCTGCATTTGGGGAATTATCTCGGGGCGTTGCGGAATTGGGCTGATTTACAGAAAAGCTGTGAATGCCTGTTTTGTATTGTTGACCTGCATGCGGTGACGGTTCCTCAAGATCCGGATATCCTCAAAAGCCATATCCGCCAAACTGCCGCGGCTTATATCGCGGCGGGAATTGATCCCGATCATTGTGTTATTTTTCCCCAAAGCGCGGTCTCGAGCCATGCCGAACTTGCTTGGATTCTGGCCTGTCACACCCCGCTGGGTTGGCTCAACCGGATGACTCAATTTAAGGAAAAAGCCGGCAAACATCGTGAGAATGCGGTGTTGGGTCTTTATGCCTATCCGGTTCTTATGGCGGCTGATATTCTGCTGTATAAAGCGACTCATGTCCCGGTCGGCGAAGATCAAAAACAACATCTTGAGTTGGCCCGCGATATTGCCAGTGGCTTTAATCGCCATTACAGCAAGGATTTTTTCCCATTGCCGGAGCCGCAAATTCTCGGGGCCGCAACCCGGGTGATGAGCTTACGCGACGGATCACGCAAAATGAGTAAATCAGACCCTTCCGATTATGCCCGGATCAATCTCACCGATGACGCAGATCTGATTGCCCGCAAGCTCCGCAAAGCCCGCACCGATTCAGCACCGATTCCCGCCACAATCGCCGAATTGGCCGATCGCCCGGAAGCACGCAATCTGGTGGGTTTGTTCGCGGCATTGGCCCGTCAAACCCCCGAAGCGGTATGTGAGCAATTTTCCGGGGCACTTTTTTCCGATTTTAAGGAGAAACTGACCGAAATCGCGGTGGCCTCCTTGGCACCGATTGCCGAAAAGATTCAGCGATTAAGCCGTGACTCTGCCCAACTTGACGCCATTTTGAAACGCGGGGCAACCCGGGCTGAGGATATCGCAACCGCGCATTTGGATGAATTGCGATCAATCATCGGATTTTTACGTATCTGATTTTATATATCTGTCTGATTTTATATATCTGTCTGATTTTATATATCTGTCTGATTTTATATATCTGAATTGATTGATGATGACCCAGCCGATGATATTGGTCAAGCGAGCGTTTTCTTAAAATAATTCGCGTCATGACCTCTATAACGCGTCTTTTGAATTGCGTGTTGTTTCCCTGATACTTAAGATCAATCATCAGATCAGTCGTTGTTTTTTGGTTTTTCCTTCAAGACTTTTTGATTCGGTTCCGATTGACGCTCTCTTATTCATAATCGGCACATATCCATCAAATGTGACGTTGCGTTTTCATTGCGTTTCAATAGGGTTTAAGACGTTAGGCCGCTGTTTTCATGCAGATTTACCTGCCGGTTGCCGAGATATCGGTCAATGTGATTCTCCTCTTATCTTTAAGCGGCGGGGTGGGTTTTTTGTCGGGTCTGTTCGGGGTGGGGGGTGGATTCTTGATGACCCCGTTATTGATCTTCATCGGTGTTCCACCACCGGTCGCCGTGGCAACTGAAGCCAATCAAGTCGCTGGATCAGCCGTTTCAGCCTCTTTGGTCCATGCCCGGCGTTCCAATATTGATTATAAGATGGGGGTGTTGTTGCTGATTGGTGGCCTGGTTGGCTCCAGCTTTGGGGTTTGGCTTTATGGGGTTTTGCGGGCTTTTGGTCATCTCGATCTGTTTATTTTCTTATCTTATATTTTGATGCTGGGGCTGATTGGCTGTCTGATGCTGGCCGAGAGCTTATCGGCCTTGTTCCGCCGCCATCGTTTGGGGACAACCAGTGAGCATATCCGCATGCCAAAAATCTTGCGTGGATTGCCGTTCAAGACTCGTTTCCGGACATCACGCCTTTATATCAGCGCCCTGCTGCCGATAGGGTTGGGCGCCGGCGTTGGTGTTCTGGCCGCCTTGATGGGGGTTGGCGGTGGATTCATCATGGTTCCGGCAATGATTTATCTGCTTGGTATGCCCACCGCGGTGGTGGTGGGCACCTCCTTGTTTCACATTATCTTTGTGACCGCGAATGTGACCTTTCTGCAAGCGGTCAACCATTATACGGTTGATATTTTGCTGGCCGCTATCTTGTTGGTGGGTGGGGTTATTGGCGCCCAACTCGGGAGCCGGATTGTTGGTCGGCTGCGCGGTGATCAATTACGTTTGATGCTGGCTTTCTTGGTTTTGGGAGTGGTGGTCGGCCTGATCTGGACATTGACAGCCCCGCCGGACCGACCCTTTGACGTTATGCTTCATATGGGCGGGCATTCATCATGATGCTAAACCCAGAAATTCTCCGCACCGCCTGGATCATCCTCATAGGGATCGGTCTGCTCATGGCATCAGCTGATGGTGCTGATTCTCCTCTTCAAGGCCCCCATATTCTCGAAAAAAATTTTCTTGAAACAGATTCAGGACCGCAAAAATTGCCCGCCTTCCCAACCGATGGAGCACGATTAGAGACCGCTTTATCGATTGATTTAGTGGATATTGATACTGATTTTTCTGGGGCTGACCTTCTCCTCTTTGGCTCCGTGCAAGCGGGAACCGATATCGTGGTCGTGGTCCGCGGGCCGCCTACCGATGCGATGGTCCGCCATAAGCATCGTCAAGCCGGGATTTGGGTCAATGCTGAAGAATGGGAATATAAAAATATTCCCGCCTATTATCATCTGGCGTCCAATCGGCCATTGGCCGCCTTTGTTCCGGCCCAAGATCAACACTCTTTTGAGCTTGATCGGGTAGTGCTTGGGACGCAACCGGGTGATGCCGCCGATTCTCAAGGATCGGGTTTTGAAGAATCAGATTCTGGGAAATTGTCTGATCAGGCTGTTGAAAGGGGTTTGATCGACGATATGAAAGAACGGGGTTTTTATGGTCAATCGGAAAACGGGGTAATATTTGTCGGGTCCCGCTTGTTTCGCATGGATTTACGTTTGCCGCCCGATGTTCCGGTTGGCGCATTCACGGTGACCATCTTTGCATTTCGTGATGGGGTCTTACAGGATATGGGTTCGACGGATTTCTCGGTGGGCAAAATCGGTATCGGGGCAGCACTTTACAGCTTTGCCCATCATCACCCTTTTCTTTACGGTATCGTTGCGGTTTTCATGGCGGTTGGCTTGGGTGGCCTTAGTGCTGCGGTTTTCCGAACATTATGATGATGTAGAGGGAACGATATGACAAAATCGGCAAAAGGAAGACGGGTTTTTCTGGTGGTTGCAGATGACAGTGAAGAAATGCGGGCGGCTTTGGAATATGCCTGCATACGGGCGCTCAATACCGGTGGCCAAGTCGCATTGCTGCATGTATTAGAAAAACCCGCATATATGCATTGGATGACGGTGGAAAATATCCGGATGGAAGAAGACCGGGCCGCTGCCGAGGCTTTGTTGCTGCGGCTTTCAGAACGGGTTAATGAACTGACCGGCGGTGTCCCGGTTTTATTTTTGCGGGAAGGGGATTGCCGGGAATGTTTGCTGGAATTGATTGAGAATGATCCCAGCATCTCAATCCTAGTGCTCGGTGCCGCAACCACCAGCAAGGGGCCGGGACCTCTGGTTTCGTCCCTGACCAGTAAATTGGTGGGAAAATTGCGCATCCCGATTACGGTCGTCCCCGGCAATCTCACCCGTGCCCAATTAAAAGAGATTTGTTGAAAACAAAGGATCATTTGAAAAAATGGCGCGCCCGACAGGATTCGAACCTGTGACCTCTGCCTTCGGAGGGCAGCACTCTATCCAGCTGAGCTACGGGCGCCATATTCTTGATCAACCGACCTTTCCTTTTCCTGGCCTTCTCTTTTAAGAAGGACAAGCAAAAAGAACAAGGGCCTCTAAAAAAACCAGAGACCCACTCAAAGCTGCTGCGGGCGGAAAACCAAATACCGATACAACAGCATAACGTGATTATCTTCGCCGCGCCAAGCATCATATAAACGGATGAGACAACTGATCGCGGCGGCTTGTTTAAACGACCATTACTTTGCCGCTTGGCCGTCGATAAAGGGGTTAGAGGGGCCGGTCAGCAACCGGTAACGGGCCGCATGATCAGCCCCGGAGGGCAGCGGGCGGTCTTGGGCATAAATCCAAGACACCACGTCTTCCTGGTATCGCCGCCCGGCTTGATCACGTAGCAACATATGATACCCATCCTCGTAAAGCCCCAAGCGAATCGGGCTTTCTGGGGGGAGAGTCTCAATAAAATGCCGCATCGAATCGGGGCGGATGATTTCATCATTCAGCCCATAGAGCAGCAAGCTGGGGCGATCAACAGCATCACCGCTTTCCAGGGCAATATCCATCAAATCGGTCAAACCAGAAAGGGCATCCACACGGCTGCGACGGATGAGAAGCGGATCCTTGGAAAGTTCCTTCAGCATCTCAAGATTATCAGAAGGCATGATATTCAGCCCGCTATTGCCCAAACGCAACCAGGGAGTTATGTGGCTGAACAGGGATAAGGTGGCGACCTGAAACGGATTCATCGACGCCCGTCCCCATACCGCTGGAGCAACCAGAATCGCCCCGTCAACCGCCAGAGAATCCGCCGATGTGAGGGCCGCCAAAGCGACCGCACCGCCCATACTCTCACCGAGCACGTAAAGCGGTTTGCCCGGCCAGAGGGCCGAAAGAGCATCGGCCAGTTGCTGGGTGTCTTCAACCATACGCGGTGCCCCGGCCCAAAGGCCGCGATGGGGTGACTCGCCAAAGCCGCGTTGATCAATCGCGTACACAGCAAGACCACGCCGAGCGAAATAGGCCCCGGAATCCTTGAAAGCCATCCGATAATCATTGAAGCCATGCAAGGCCAAGATGATGGCATGCGGTTCCCCATCCGGGAGCCAGACCGCCATCGGCAACGCCACCCCATCTGAAGCAACGAAATGGTCCGTCTCAAAATACGGTGCGGTATTCATCAACGGCCCCGGCGGCTGGAGTTGGGGCGCACAGGCCGCCCCGATCCCAATGATCAGTATGGATTGACATGTCAAAAAGAAGTGTTTGATGGTCATATTTAGCCTGACCAAAATGATGTTTTTTACTGAACGATATTTCTCACTAAAGGGTATTTCTCACTGATAACGTTGGATGGTTCATTGCATTATTTTTAATCGCATCTGTTTTGATCTCATTTATTCATATCTCCATGCCGCAAGTGAAGAGCGATTCGGTAAACAGGTTTGACAAAAACCGGTCAATAAAACCGTCCTATAACAAAGCCACTTTCATCAATCTGTCTTTTTCAGTTTATCGCTTTTATCTTTGTGGTCGGTATCTTTATGGCCGGTCAGTTCGAGGAAAATATCTTCAAGATCGGTTTCATCGGTACTGACATCCAAGATGCCGTAGCCTTCTTTTTTAATCGCCTCAATGATGGCACCAAAATCGTTGTTTTGTGGGTTATAGCGCACCGATAAGCATTTTTCCCCAGCCCTTTGAGCCACCAAAGAACCACAGGCAACCGGCGCGGTGACCGGGCGGTCAACCCATAGGGTGAGTTCCTTTTGGCTGATCCGTTGGAGCAGGAGATTTTTCTCCTCACAAGCCACCAAACGTCCGCGATCAATAATGGCAATGTGATCACAGAGTTCCTGGGCTTCCTCCAGATAATGGGTGGTCAAGAGAATGGTCACACCTCGGTTATTCAGAGCCTTTACATTGGCCCATAATTGACGCCGCAGATCAACATCAACCCCGGCGGTGGGTTCATCAAGGACCAGAATCGGCGGATCATGAATCATCGCCTTGGCCACCATCAATCGTCGGCGCATCCCCCCCGATAAATGACGGGCATAAGCCGTGACCTTATCGGCCAGACCAACCAGATCAAGGGTACGCAAAGAGCGCTCTTCGTCACGGGGCAGGCCATACATACCCGCTTGCATATTCAGCAATTCCAGAGGCGTGAAATACGGATCAATATTCAATTCCTGAGGAACAACCCCGATGGCCGCCCGAGCATTACGGGCCTGACGGTCAATATCCATCCCCCAGACCTGGACGGTCCCAGACGTCTTGAAAACCAGCCCGGCCAGAATATTGATCAAGGTCGATTTGCCCGCCCCGTTTGGCCCCAACAAGCCAAAAATTGACCCACACGGGATATTCAGATCAATATGATCAAGAGCCAGAGACTGGCTCCGCTTGGTTTGATAAATTTTGGTCAGCCGGTGGGTACAAACCGCCCATTGCGGTGTTTGGGCAGCCGAGGATGAAGACGTCATAATCAGGGGTCAACTTCTATAATATGGGACCGATATTGCCACAATAAAGAAGAGAAATACGGCTATAACATGATCATACATGAAGAATTGAGGCATAACATTGAGCACCCCATAGAACGGGTTTCACTTTTATCGCTTTATCGGTTTATACATTGACCGATTTATACATAAGAGTGAATCAATATGGTATACACACTTATACACCAACCGCATCGCCAAGGAGTATGGCCACCGACTGGCCATGAAAGCCCATGACCGATACCGACATTGATAGCGATATTGTCATCGTTGATAAATTACGTGTTTATTGCCAAGGAGGGCCCAGCCCATCCCTGGGGCATCCGCGTATTTATCTCAATTTAGGCGCCGATGGGGAGAACAATGCCAAGGCCATCTGCCCTTACTGTGGCCGTGTTTTTCGCTTTGCTCAACCCGCTCAATCGGCTTGATAGAGCACGCTTTTGAAACGAGAACCCATCAAGCGCAAAAATTCCAACATATTCAAATCAGTAAAAGAATGACCGTTATAAAAAAAAACGCTCAACGGCCCAAAACACCAAAAATGATATGAAGCGCCTCGTTCTGATCGATGGATCGGGATATATTTTCCGGGCTTTTTATGCCTTGCCGCCAATGACTCGGGCTGATGGAACACCGGTCAATGCGGTTTATGGCTTTACCAATATGCTGCTCAAACAGTCTGAGACTATACGTGCCGACGGGCATCATGGCCTGGCGGTGATTTTTGATGCGGCCCGGCGGACATTCCGCAACGATATTTACCCCGATTATAAAGCCAATCGGGCCGAACCCCCTGAAGATTTGATCCCACAATTTTCTCTGATTAAAGCCGCACCGATGGCCTTTAATCTGCCCAGCTTGGAAAAGGAAGGTTTTGAAGCTGATGATCTCATTGCCACCTATACCCGCCTGGCCCGGATGGCCGGTATTGCGGTGACGATCATCTCTTCGGATAAAGACCTCATGCAGTTGGTTGGCGAAGGGGTGGAGATGTATGACCCGGTCAAAAATCAAATGATGGGTCGTGACCATGTCCGAGATAAATTCGGCGTTGACCCGGAATATGTGGTGGATGTTCAAGCCTTGGCCGGAGATGCCAGCGACAATGTACCCGGCGTGCCAGGAATTGGTCCCAAAACGGCCGCCCAACTCATCAACCAATTCGGGACATTGGATGCCTTGCTGGAACAAGCCGACACCATTAAACAACCCAAACGGCGCCAAAGTTTGATTGAATATGCCGACCAAGCCCGCCTATCACGGGAGTTGGTTCGCCTGCGCACAGATGCACCCATACCGGCACCGCTTGAAACATTGACCCTGCGCCCTCTTGACCCGGGTCCATTGCTGGCTTTTCTTGATACCCAAGGATTTAGAACCATCGCCGCCCGGGTGCGCGCGCTCTATGGAGAGAATGTATCGGCTTCCCCATCATCGGATGATCAGCCCCCAGCATATCAGCACAGCGCCGATACCGTAAAATCCAACAACCCACAATCCAAGAATCCAAAACCCGATCACCCAAAATCGGCTGAATTGCCGTTCTTCTTTCCCAATCCCAACCCAGTGGGCGACCCCGGCCAGATCACACCAACGGTCCCGACAAGTTATGTGACCGCCGGTCCGCCCAAAGCCATTTTTACCGCCGGACCGCAAAAAACCAATTACAGCCTGGTCACCGATAAAACCGATTTGGCCGACTGGATCAAAAAAGCCCAATCAGCAGGCCGGGTTGCTTTGGATACTGAAACCACCGGGCTGGATGCGATGCGGGCCGCGTTGGTGGGAATATCCTTGAGTGTTGAGGCCGGAACGGCCTGCTATATTCCGTTGGCCCATCAATCTATGAGCGGTTCTTTGGGCTTGGATCATCAAGAACCGGACACTCAAAAATCAGACAATCAAGAATTAGATAACCAGAGCCGAGAAAAAACAACGCCCCATGCTCAGATTCCGCTGACCGATGCCCTTGATATGCTCAAACCGTTACTGGGTGATCCAACCGTTCTGAAAATCGGCCATAATCTTAAATATGATATGCTGATCTTGGCCCGTTACGGGGTTGATATGGTCTCAGTCAGTGACAGTATGGTGTTGTCTTATGTTCTTGATGCCGGACAACACGGGCATGGCCTAGATGAATTGGCGGCGGCTTGGTTCGATCACCAGACAATCAAATACGGCGATGTTGTCGGGGTTGGAAAATCACGGATGACATTCGATCACGTCCCAGCAACCCAAGCCTGCGATTATGCGGCTGAAGATGCTGATATGAGTTTGCGCTTGCACAGCACCCTTAAACCACGTCTGGTGATTGAAGGGGTGAATCGGGTCTATGAAACGTTAGAGCGTCCGCTGATCCCGGTATTGGTGGCCATGGAACAAGTCGGCGTCAAGGTTGACTCACAGGCTCTGGCCTCTTTGTCTGAAGATTTTTCCCGCCGATTGGATGATTTATCAGGCGAAATTTATCGGTTGGCCGGACGGCCATTTACCATCGCTTCACCCAAGCAGCTGGGGGATATTCTGTTCACGGATATGGGTCTGCCGGGGGGCAAAAAGGGCAAGAGTGGTGCCTACGCCACCGGGGCCCGCATCCTCGAAGACTTGGCCGCCGAAGGACACCAATTGCCGGCCAAGGTTTTGATCTGGCGCCAGCTGGCCAAGCTCAAAAGCACCTATACCGATGCTCTGGTCCAAGCCATTCACCCGCAAACCGGACGCGTACATACCTCTTTTGGTATGGCCAGCGCGGCCACTGGACGTTTGTCCTCCAATGCGCCCAATTTACAAAATATTCCGGCCCGTGATCCAGAAGGATTGAAAATCCGTCGGGCCTTCGTTGCCGAGCCGGGGCATGTTTTGCTTTCGGTGGATTATTCGCAGATTGAATTACGCCTCCTGGCCCATGTGGCCAATATCGCCGCCCTCAAACAGGCTTTTCACGATGGTCAGGACATTCATGCCATGACTGCATCGCGTATTTTCGGCGCCCCAGTCACAGGAATGAATCCATTGCTCAGGCGGCGGGCCAAGGCGATCAATTTTGGCATCATTTACGGAATTTCGGCTTTTGGTCTGGCCCGCCAACTCAATATTCCCCGCGATGAAGCCAGCCAGGTGATTAAGGCTTATTTTGCCCAATTCCCCGGCATCCAAACATATATGGAGGATATGAAACTGTTTTGCCGTCAGCATGGCTATGTGCGGACTCTCTTTGGGCGCAAAATATATATGCCGGAGATCAATGATAAGAACGCGGCGCGGCGCGGCTTTGCCGAACGGGCGGCCATCAATGCCCCCCTACAAGGGGCGGCAGCCGATATCATCAAGCGGGCAATGATTCGCCTTCATCAACGCTTACCAAGGCAGTTCCCTCATGTGCGGATGCTTCTACAAGTGCATGATGAGTTGGTGTTTGAGATGCCCGAGGCCGAGGTCGAGGAAGCGGCGGCTTTTATTCGCGACATCATGGAAAAAGCGGCCCGGCCGACGGTCGATTTATCCGTCCCGCTGATTGCCGAGACCGGTTGGGCCGATGATTGGGCCGCTGCACATTAAATTTTTTTCAGATTTTCCACAAACTTTTTATAGTTCTTTTTATAGTCCGAAAATTCTACTTTTTATAATCCGCATATTCTACAACCATCCGCAATTGGACCCCGAACTTAGGACATGTCTTCCTCAATCGAGGATGCGGCCAGTGCCTGAGGTGTTTGTGAGCCAGCGACCCGGATCAATTCAGCCAGAACCAGATAAATCCGCGATAAACTCGCCAAATCAGACAAGCGGTGTTCCCCATGTTTAATCAGGGTCAATGTCACATCTTGGCTGGTCAGACGCTGGGCCAAATCCAGTGAGAGCTGGGCCGGGACATCGGTATCTTGCAGCCCATGCACCAAACGTACCGGACAATTCAGAGGGATATCACCCCCCATGATCAGATGATTGTGCCCGTCTTCAATCAACGCCTGGGTAATCACATAAGGATCATCACCATAGGCATTGGCCAGCTCAATATGACCAACATTGTGTAATCTGGCAGTTTGATCTTCATCCAAGTGAGGCAAGATCAATCTCTGCGTAAAATCCGGTGCCGCCGCAATACCCAGCAAGCCAGCACAAATCTCCGGTCGTTGTAAGGCCGCCAAAATCATGATCCATGCACCCATGCTGGAGCCAACAAAAACTTGCGGCCCCTGGCTGCAGGCATCAATCACCGCTAGGGTGTCTTCGGTCCAAGAGCTGATGGTGCCATCGGCAAAATTCCCCTGGCTCAAACCATGTCCAGAGTAATCAAAACGTAAAAAAGCATGACCATTCTTGCGACAAAATGTTTCTAAGCTGGTGGCTTTGGTGCCGCTCATATCCGACATAAAGCCCCCCATAAACACAACCCCTGGTGATGTACCCGGAGCGGACTCATAGGCCAAGAGTCGTCCATTGCGTGAAGAAAAAAACCGCGGTTTAGCCTCAACTTCTTGCATCACGGCACCATTTTTTGATCATGTTTTCAGTCACTCTTTAATCGGGTTTGTTCGGGCGCGTTTTTGATTATGCCCGGGCAAGGTTATGCTACAATAATTCTTCTTCATTGATATGATTGCGATACATAATTAATTGCGGTTATGCTCAAAGGACAAAGAGTATTTTAGAAAGATGGGTTATGAAAAAAGGGTTTATTCAAAACATTTTTCCTAGGAAAAAGTTGAAAACCACCAATATTAAAATCACTAATAATAGATAAGAGCCGCTCATAAAAGATGGTAACGTTGTTTTCTTAACATGGCATGGTTTTCTTTAAGAGCGGTCTCAATTTTAATGACCTCAAATTGTGGTGACGATAGATAGAGTGCGACCATGGATACAGTTCAAAATATACAACCCAGCCGGAACCCGGTTTCAAATTAAGGTGATGAGAACTGTTGATCCGGTATTTATGATTCATCCGATGTTTTTTTTGCCCGGTGAGCCAAGGCTATGACCGTAGAATCACAGGGGCGAAAAGACAAAAAACTCCCTGCTGTCTTGCAAGTCCTCCCGGCCTTAGAAACCGATGGTGGTGGTGTCGAACGGGGGACAATTGATATTGCGTTGGCTTTACAAAAAGCCGGTCATCATTCAATGGTGGCTTCAGCAGGCGGCGGCATGATCCATGAATTGAACCGGGCCGGGATTGAACATTTCACCCTGCCGCTTGACACTAAAAATCCTCTGATCATAGCCCGCAATATCGGCCGCTTGGAACAGCTTATTGAAGCATATGGGGTTGATATTATCCATGCGCGGAGTCGGGCACCGGCATGGAGTGCGTTCCGTGCTGCGGCAACCAAAAGCATTGGATTTGTGACTTCTGTTCACGGACCCTATTCCGGGGCCAGCAATTTTTTGAAAAACCGTTATAACCGGGTCATGACCTATGGAGATCGAGTCATCGCCATATCCCGATTTATCGCCGACCACATTTCCCGATATTATAAACTATCACCGGATCGCATTTCGGTTATTCATCGGGGTGTTGATACGGATGTTTTTGATCCCGCTCAAGTCAGCCATCATCGAACAATCCAATTGGCCGAAAAATGGCGATTGACTGATGGTGGTCCGGTCATCATGTTGCCTGGCCGTCTGACCAGCTGGAAGGGTCAAGAGGTCATGATTAAGGCGCTGGCTCATTTGGGGCGCCAAGATATCGCCTGTATTTTGGTGGGTTCAGATCAGGGGCGCGACCGGTACCGTAATCGTCTGGAAGATATGGTTAAACGTATGGGCTTATCCTCAATCGTCCATTTTACCGGTCACTGTAGCGATATGCCGGCCGCTTATATGTTGGCTGATGTTGTGGTTTCGGCCTCAACCCGACCGGAAGGGTTTGGCCGGGTGGTCGCCGAGGCTCAGGCTCTTGGTAAACCGGTTTTGGTGAGTGATCACGGTGGAGCCCGTGAAGCGATGCGGCGCTCACGTACCGGTTGGCTGTTTCCGCCTGGAGATTGGAAAGCCCTGGCTGGCATGTTGGAAAAGGTCTTGTCTCTGACCACTGAGCAACGTTTGTCTCTGGCAAAATTGGCCGTGGGCTATATCCAACGCAATTTTACGAAAAGAAAAATGTGCAACCGGACTCTGGCCCTGTACAAGGATCTCTATGGAGAACGCTCTTCTGGTTGAAGGGTGCTCTTCTGAAGAGGCGTCTGTGGTTCAGATGATGAGGCCGATCATTAAGTTCTTATTCTGTCCGTCTTCGGGTTTTCTTTCCGGTGCCTGATCAAAAGCGCATATTGGTGATCAAGCATGGGGCGCTGGGTGATGTGATCATGGCAACCGGGCTGTTTGCCGCCATACGCCATCACCATCCCGATGCCCATCATGTTTTGTTGACCACGCCACCCTTCGTTGATCTGGTCCGGCAATCGCCGTATTTTGACGATATTTGGGTTGATCATCGTTCCTCTTTGTGGCGGTTGGATCGTTGGGTCCGGTTGCGCCAGCGCTTGATCAAAACTCGGTTTGATCGGGTCTATGATCTGCAGGGTTCGCAACGAACCGGGCTTTATTTCCGTATGTTGCCATCTTCTACACGGCCCGAATGGATTCACCCAACCGTCATTCCAGCCCGGCTGCGCCCCACCGCCCAAAGAGCTGTTTTCCAAGCCACCCGACAACAGGTTTCCCGATTGCCGACCGCTTCTGGCATCCGCGCACTCTCACCGCCCAGTCTTGATTGGTTGGATGCTGAGCTCAGCCATTTTTCCCTGCCTGGTAATCAAACAAAACCCCTGATCAAACAATCCACCAAGACCGATCAAGGATATGTCTTGCTGATTGCCGGGAGTTCCGGTCATCGCTTGGCCAAACGTTGGCCAGCAGAATGTTACGGCGCATTGGCCAATGCCCTGGTCGCGCAAGGTGTGGTACCGGTTCTCATCGGCACCCGAGCCGATCAATCGGTCATCAGCCATATTTGTGATCACTGCCCGACGGCACGCAATCTTTGCGGTTTGACCACCATCGCTGAAGTGGCGGCATTGGCTCGTGGTGCCCGATATGCGGTGGCCAATGACACCGGGCCGGCCCATCTGGCCGCGGTGGTGGGATGCCCGATTTTGGTCTTGTTTTCCGACCAATCCAACCCGGTTCTTTCGGCCCCGTGGGGACCGCGGGTCTATGTCATGAGGGGTAAGAATTTAGCCGAACTCTCGGTCGATACGGTGAGAACCGCTTTATCGGTTCTGGATTCATCATCCTGAAACAGCAGACATGCTTGAGAGACCATGAACATCAAAACAACCGATAAAACGGTGAATCAAAGAATTGATTTGAACCCGGCTGGAATTGATGCTGGCACATTGAATTCAATCCATGATACCCAACCGGTTGACGGTCATGATCAGTGGCCCGACTCAATGTCATTTTTTTGTTGTCTGATATAACATTGTCAAAATCTCATGGTTGATATTATCCTTCCCGATGGCGCGCGGCGTTCTTATGATGGTTCTGTAACCGCCGCCCAAATTGCTGCCGATATTGGTCCGGGGCTGGCCAAAGCGGCCTTGGCGGCCCGTCTGGATGGCCAAGCCATTGATCTGACCACAGTGATCACAGTTGATGCCACTTTGGAGTTGATCACCGCTAAGGATCATCTGGCTTTGGAAATTTTGCGTCATGATGCCGCCCATGCTTTGGCCGAGGCGGTGAGAGAACTCTATCCCGATGTCAAGCTGGCCATCGGACCCCCGATCCAAGACGGATTTTATTATGATTTTGCTTGCGCCCATTCTTTCACACCCGATGATCTCACCAAGATTGAGCAACGCATGCACCGCATTGTCGAACGCAATGAAATAATTCATCGGGAAGTCTGGAGTCGGAAGCAAGCGGAAGATTTTTTCAAAAAACAAGGTGAGATATATAAATCGGAATTATTGGCTGATATTCCGGCCGACGAGACCATCACCGTTTATAAACAAGGGGATTTTATTGATTTATGTCGGGGTCCTCATTTCACTTCAACCGGTCAACTGGGATCACATTTCAAATTGACGAAAGTGGCCGGGGCGTATTGGCGGGGTGATCATCGCAACCCGATGCTGCAACGTATTTATGGCACCGCTTGGTTCAACGCCAAAGATCTGAAAGACTATTTACATCGTATTGAGGAAGCCGAAAAACGTGACCATCGTCGACTGGGTCGGGAAATGGGTCTGTTTCACTTTCAAGAAGAGGCTCCCGGTGGGGTTTTTTGGCATGATAAAGGATGGACTCTCTACCGGGAGGTAGAGGATTATATCCGCCGACGATTGCGCCGGGAGGGGTATAGCGAAGTCCATACCCCGCTATTGGTTGACCGCTCCTTATGGGAAAAATCCGGCCATTGGGATAAATTTCGCGACCATATGTTCACCGCCCAATCGGAAGAACGTATCCTGGCTTTGAAGCCAATGAACTGCCCGGGCCATGTGCAAATTTTCAAACAGGGAACCAAAAGTTACCGCGATCTCCCTCTGCGGATGGCCGAGTTTGGGTGCTGCCACCGTAATGAACCTTCCGGGGCGTTGCATGGTCTGATGCGGGCCCGCGCCTTCACCCAAGATGACGCGCATATTTTTTGCTCCGAAGATCAAATTGCTCAAGAAACGACGTTGTTTTGTAGCTTGTTGAAATCGGTCTATGCCGATTTTGGCTTCACCGATATTGCCGTCAAATTCTCTGATCGGCCAGTGCTAAGGGTTGGGGCCGACTCGGTTTGGGACCGGGCCGAAACCGCCTTACAAGAGGCCGCCAACCAAGCCGGATTAAAAACTGATAGCAATCCTGGCGAGGGTGCCTTTTACGGACCGAAGCTGGAATTTATTCTGCGTGATGCCATCGGCCGAGAATGGCAATGCGGAACCCTTCAGGTGGATTTTTTCTTGCCCGAACGTCTGGATGCAACCTTTATCGGTGAAGATGGGGCAAAACATCATCCGGTGATGCTGCATCGGGCGGTTTTGGGTTCTTTGGAACGCTTCACCGGAATTCTGGTTGAACATTATGCCGGCCGGTTTCCGTTATGGTTGGCCCCGCTGCAGGTTATGGTTGCCACCATCACCGATGAAAGCCATGCTTATGCTGAATATGTGGCCGGAAAAATGAATGCCGCCGGTCTGCGCTGTATGGCCGATCTGCGTAATGAAAAAATCACCTATAAAATCCGGGAGCATTCTCAACGCAAGATACCGCTGATCCTGGTGGTTGGTCGCCGCGAAGCAGAAAATAAAACCGTTGCCCTGCGGCGGTTAGGGGGCAAGGACCAGGAAATTCTCTCCCTTGACGCGATGGTGAATACATTAAAAGATGAGGCATTGGCCCCGGATATGGTGGCCAACTGACCGGGTGAATGGACTGAACGGACTGAACAGACGGGCGAGGTGGATAGACTAAGTGAGCAGAATGAGTGGATTGATTGAGTGGACTGACGGAACATGATATAATAAAATTTGGATAAAGTCTTGCTTTCCGGTCTTGATTGTGTCCTTCATTATGTCTCTTGTTTATTGCTCTTGTTCACTGATTGTGTCTTTCCATGACTAGGCGCATCTGATTGAGGAAAGCCGTTTTTGAGGAAAGCCGTTTTTGAGGAAAGCCGTTTTTGAGGAAAGCCGTTTTTGAGGAAAGCCGTTTTTGAGGAAAGCCGTTTTTGAGGAAAGCCATTTTTGAGGAAAGCCGTTTTTGAGGAAAGCAACGTCGTCTGTCAGCGAAAAATCTGTCCTCAATAGAAAAGGAGATGATGTTATAAGATCACTGGTAGCCAAGCCCGCGTCATCAAAGGGGCATCGGGTCAATGAAGATATCGAAGCATCAGCGATTCGCTTGATCGATTCGCGAGGCGAAATGGTTGGCGTTGTTTCGGTCAATGAAGCGCTCACTGCCGCTCAGGAGGCCGGTCTGGACTTGGTGGAGGTTTCCCCTAATGCTGATCCACCGGTTTGTAAGATCCTTGATTACGGCAAATATAAATACGAAGAGCAAAAAAGGCTCAACCTGGCGCGCAAAAAACAAAAAACGATTGATGTCAAAGAGATCAAATTGCGCCCCAGCATTGATCGCCATGATTATGATGTCAAAATGCGCTCAGCCGAGAAATTTCTTAAAGACGGCGATAAAGTGAAACTCACCATGCGGTTTCGGGGTCGTGAAATGGCCCACCGGGAACTGGGAGTCAGTCTTTTGAAAAAAGTCCAAGATGATCTGGAGGCTCTGGGCCGGGTCGAACAACTCCCCCAGCTTGAGGGACGGCAGATGATTATGGTGATGGCCCCACGGTAAATTTTATCCTGAAACTTTATTGGGACCGATACGTTAAGATTGGAACCGATACTTTGAGAGCAACCCTCTCAAGTCATCAAATAAGTTAATTAGGTAAATCAATCAGGCGGCAGCGGCACCGGCATTGGTGAGTATGGTCCCGCTATGGGTGGCTGCGGTCATAATCGAATCGCCGAATTCACTGAGAAAAACCGATCCTTTAACGGTGCGCTGGACAAAAACGCTTCGACGATCCGCATCATCGGATTTCCGGCGGACCAGTTCAAGAGTCCCGAGGCGATCCAGGGCCCGGGTCACCGCGGGTTTGGAAATGTTGAGGGTTTTTGCCAGACCACGGACTGTATGGGGTCCATCATCAAGATAGACGGTCAGTAAAACAGCCATTTGTCGGGAGGTCAGATCCGCCGCCTCCCCCCGCACCGAGGTCACCAGGGCACGTCTCCAGATATCAAGGGCTTTATGGCTGCTCATTTTAAGAGATCACCATATGAATCATCTATTTTCAAGAAGCTCCGTTGCATGCCAAATACTCTTTATCATTTTTTTAATACTGATCTTTTTTGATACAAGAATTTTGTACGATACAGCAATTTCACAACAAAATGTATAAGCAACAACAATGCCGCTCTGCATGGAGTTTACAGAGACCCCAACACCGTAATTATAACGCCGTAATTATAACGCCGTAAGACTGCTGTAATGTGAAGCCGCCATAGTAAAACCACCGATTGAATAAGGCCACCCATCGGCACCACACCGTGATCAATCTTATACCGAGATAAGAGCCAGATACAATTTATTCGCAGCTTTTTTTTAACAAAAAATTTCAAAAAGTCCATCGCGGCCAAAACGTCATAAAAACCTGTTTTTTTGACACCGCATTTGGCGGATTGGTCAAAGTCGCTTACTATGCCGAGTGTTGTTTTTGTTATCTGATCAATTTATTTGAGCAACAAAACATAAAAAAGAACCAAAAAGGAATGCACAACGTGGTCAAACACGCCCTGTACATTGGCAATCGCAACTACTCATCATGGTCTTTGCGGGCCTGGATGGCCTGTAAGCAGGCTGGAATTGCCTTTGAAGAAACAGTCATTCCTTTGCGCCGTCCAGAAACCCGTGAGATGATCGCGCGCTATGCGCCTTCGGGTCGGGTACCGGTTTTGATGGTCGATGAGCGGGTGGTTTGGGATTCTCTTGGGATTTGTGAATATCTGAGCGAGACCTATCCCCGGGTTGGATTGTGGCCGAAAGATAAAGCGGCCCGGGTGATGGCCCGATGTGTGGTCGCTGAGATGCATGCCGATTTCAATGCTTTAAGACGCAATATGCCGATGAATATACGCGGCCATTCACCGGGCCAGGGGATGAATGTCGAGGTTCAGAACGATATCAACCGGATCACCGCGATTTGGCGCGATTGCCTCAACCGTTTCGGTGATGCTGATAAAGGGTTTCTTTTCGGCAGTCATTTGAGCATCCCGGATATTTTTTTCGCCCCGGTGGTCAGCCGCTTTCACACCTATGGGGTTGACTTGGAGCCGGTGGTCAAAGCCTATGCCGATCGTCTATGGGAGCATGCCTATATGCAAGAATGGCGCGATGCGGCGGCCAAAGAGCCTTGGTATATCCCCGAATTTGAGATTTAGGCAGCCCGGACCGCCCGATCACGCGATTTGATTTCACACGATTTGATCTTCAATCTTTTGATCCCCATGCCTTGACCCGAGACCGGATCGTAGCAGGAGTGACCCCGCAAGCCCGCAAAAAACGCAGGCTGACCGCCTGATCGCGTTTGGTCAAACGGCGGCCCTCATCATCGGTAATCAGACGATGATGGTGGTAGGAAGGGGGGTCAAAACCGAGCAACCCTTGCAACAAGCGATGCAGATGGGTGGCCGGTTTGAGATCATGGCCACGGGTGACCAAGCTGATTTTCTGGAAATGGTCATCAACAACACAACACAGATGGTAACTGGCCGGAATATCCTTACGGGCCAACACAACATCACCGTAAAGCGTCGGCTGGGCTTGCTGAGCGGGTTCGCCCCGTTCTTGCCAAAACAAACATCCAACCCGGGTGATCGCCTTGGCATGGTCCAACCGCCAGGCATGGGATTCACCCGCCGCGATACGGGCCCGGCTTTCCTTAAGTGTTAATCTTTTGCACAAGCCGGGGTAAAGCGGCCCATCGGGACCATGGGGTGCCGAGGCCGCCGCTTTAATTTCCGCGCGGATACGCTTACGGGTGCAAAAACACGGATAAAGCACCCCCATCGCCTTCAGCCGGTCCAGGGCCTGTTGATATGCATCCATATGCCGCGACTGATAACGGATGAAGAGGGGCTGATACCAGCTTTCCAGACCCTGGCCGAGCCAGGCTATATCTTCCAAGAGGGCGGTGGTGAATTGGGGTCGACAGCGATTCCGATCAATATCCTCAATCCGCAAAAGACACCGCCCGGCTTGGGCTTCCTCCCAGGCCCGCAAAGCAGCATAGGCATGACCGAGATGGAGATATCCGGTCGGGCTGGGGGCAAAACGGGTGATGGTCGGGGAATGAGGCCGGGACATCAATAAAAACCCCATTAACCAAACGGCACGGTCAAGATGTGCCGAGCATTTCCTGCAAAATCTCGAATCGCACCGCTTCACCTGCTGTGCTCTGCATCTCTATCATCCCTTCCAGGAAGGCAATACTCGCAGGACAGAAATCGGGATGGGTCGGATCACCATTGGCCAACACATCCAAAGCATCTTCAGACATTCCTCGATCCTGTAACTCCGAGAAAAATATCTCATAATCTTCATCTGTTGATGGGGTTGGCGTGATGGCACCTTCGAGAGCGGCCAACTTGGCGTCCAGCAAGTTTTCAATGATCGGAACCGAAACATTGTTGAGAATGCCTTGGACTGAGCGCAATTTTGCTTGCGAAAATGCGGTTCCGCCGTTCATCGCGGCCTTAGCACAAAGAGCGGGTCTATCTTCAAATGCTCTTAAGAAGTCGAAGTGACTCTCTAAGACGTCGATACGCTGGGCATCCGTCATGGCTGGTCCATAAATTGATAGCGACAAGCGAAGATCCGTGATTTCTTTATTGAAGAACACCATCATCTCTTCACGGGTGTGAAGATCATCTTTATGAGCATATATTCGGTCAATGATGAGGTCCATTTCACCGGGCGCGCGTTGATCAATCATCTGCCAAAAATCACCCATGTCACCATTCAACATGAAAGCCCGCGTCTTCGCTTTTGAGGCGTTGCTTTCAGGCCCCGCGGTCAGGGCATAAATATGAACCGCGATATTCCCCAGGCCAATCAGGATGATCGGGACGGCCAACACCAACCCAACGGACCGCCCGATGATGCTTTCATTATTTGGCGCATCGGGTGTTGGTGGATCATTCTTACCCCGCCGCCAGATAAAGAACCCGACAACCAAAGCAGCCAGCACGTAACACACAACCCTCCCCATATCGGGTGGATTGGTGATCCGATTGACAAAGCCGCCGGTCCCAGTGCCAAAGGACGAAAGGCCGACCGCAACGACAACAGTGAGCAGGACAACCCATAATTGACCACGTTTCGGGCCGTTCAGTCCAAGAAGTGCATACCGTAGAAAGATGCTCAGAAGAAAAAATCCAATGATGCAACCAATCACTTGGCCAAACGCAACCGCAGACATAAAACCCTCCATGCACGTGAAGCCGACATGGATTTTAAATATTCTTCAAAAGGTTATGGTGCCGCCGCTGAGGATTGAACTCAGGACCTCACCCTTACCAAGGGTGCGCTCTACCACTGAGCTACGGCGGCATCAGTACCAAGAAGACCGATTACCAGATCAACCGGCTGGACGGCGGACCATGCCATAAGCCATAAAGGGACTCAAGTCATCGCTCGGGTTATGATACGGGTTATGATACCAGTGTACTGATTGCAGGACGATACCCTTGAATGTTTATACCCGGATTTTGATCTCTGTCATCCATACAGCCGATAATCAACCATGGCATCAGAAAACATGGCACCAGACTCAAAACATGACATAACCCGGTCATCGCCCGGCCACAAACGGGCGCAACGCTGGGCCCGCCAAGCGGCCGCTTTAAGGGTCAATCTGCGCCGTCGCAAACAGGCCAGCCATACCAAAACAGATCAAAAATCTGGTGAAAAATGCGATTACGACAAGACCAACCCACCAACCCAAGATGAACCGCCTCAATGACGGTGTACGGAAATTTGACTTATCGGGATGCCCTTGCTTGGTTAGGCTTTGGAGTGATGCCCATGATGAGACGATAGGATCGATGATGAATTGTGTTGGCTGGTGCTGTTGCGCCCCATCGCGTGGTGCGGGAATCTGAGAATGGATCGAATGCGTATACGTGGCGGCATCCCCCTTAATGGGGTGATTGCGGTCAGCGGGGCCAAAAATGCCGCATTGCCCCTGATGGCGGCCAGCTTGCTCACCGATAAGACCTTGACTTTGCACGGTGTTCCCCATCTCACCGATACCGCCACGATGGGCAATTTACTCGGTGATTTGGGGGTGAAACAAGAATTGAACGGCCAGGCCGAAGGGGGGGAAACCGGGCGAGTCATGGCTTTTTCAGCCCGTGATCTTTCGGGAGTGGTGGCACCCTATGACTTGGTGCGGCGGATGCGGGCTTCTATTCTGGTTTTGGGGCCGCTCTTGGCCCGTTGTGGAAAGGCCCGGGTATCCTTGCCGGGCGGCTGTGCCATTGGTGGGCGGGCGGTGAATTTTCACCTCGATGTCTTGAGAGTTCTGGGGGCCGAGATGACATTGGATGATGGTTTCATTGTCGCCCATGCCCCCAAAGGATTGACCGGAGGACGTTTCACCTTTCCCCAAATTTCGGTTGGGGCGAGTGAAAATGCCCTCATGGCGGCGGTTCTCGCCAAAGGGGAAACCGTCTTGCATAATGTGGCCCGCGAACCGGAAGTCACTGATCTGGCCCGTTGCCTCATCGCTATGGGGGGGCGTATTGAGGGTGTGGGCAGCGATTGCTTGAGAATTGAGGGAGTCTCATCCTTGAGCGGTTGTGATCACCGGGTGATCCCTGACCGGATTGAGACCGGCACTTACATGATGGCGGTGGCTGCTGCTGGTGGATGCTTGGAATTGACCGGCATCCAACGCGACCATCTTGAAACCCCGATCGAGATTCTCAGCCAGACCGGCTTGGTGATTGAGGATACGGATAATGGGATCAAGGTCTCGCGGCCGCAAGGTAAAATGAAGAGTTTGGATGTCGTTACCGCTCCCTATCCGGGGTTTCCAACCGATTTACAAGCCCAGCTGATGGCCATCATGGCTCTGGCTGATGGGGATACGACCATCACCGAATCAATTTTTGAAAATCGTTATATGCATGTTCCTGAATTGCGCCGTATGGGAGCCGATATCACCTTAAAGGGACCGATCGCGGTTCTGCGCGGGGCCAAGTCTCTCAAAGGGGCCGAAGTCATGGCCACCGATTTACGAGCTTCGGTCAGCTTGGTTTTGGCGGCCTTGGCGGCTGAAGGGCAAACCATCGTCAACCGGGTTTATCATCTTGACCGGGGCTATGAACGCTTGGAGGAGAAGCTGGCCGCTTGCGGGGCAGATATCCTCCGGCTTCAAGGCATAAGACTCGAACGCCCTGATGATGCGGTCCTGGCTGTATAATTCCTTACAATCAACAGCCCGATCATTGGTTGGATAACCGAAAACCCGATGAGACAATCACCCAAAGCGGAAAAAAAGATCCCCTTCTCAATCAAGAAAAAATCATGACTATTGGCGAAAAAAGTGGCGAAAAAAGCATCGTTCTGGCGTTACCAAAGGGGCGGATCTCGCGTGAGGTCATGCCCTTGATACGTCGGGTTGGAATCGAACCTGAGGCCGCTTTTGATGATCCCAAAGCCCGACAGCTGCGTTTTTCCACCAACCATCCGGGGGTTGAAATTATCCGGGTACGGGCCTTTGATGTGGCGACTTTCTTGGCTTTTGGAGCCGCTCAAATCGGAGTCGCGGGAAATGATGTCTTGATGGAATTTGATTATCCAGAGCTCTACACACCGCTTGATCTGGAGATTGGCCGCTGTCGATTGGTGGTCGCAGAACCCGATGAATTATCGGCAACCGATGATCCGGCCCGTTGGAGTCATGTTCGGGTCGCCACCAAATATCCCTCCTTGACCAAACAGCATTTTGCCGCCCGGGGCGTCCAAGCCGAATGCATCAAGCTCAACGGGGCGATGGAATTGGCTCCGGCTTTGGGCCTGTGTCGGCGTATTGTTGACTTGGTTTCGACCGGCAATACCTTAAAAGCCAACGGGTTGGTTGAGGTCGAACATATCGCTGATGTGACCTCACGCCTCATCGTCAATCGGGTGGCTATGAAAACCCGTTCGCGGGATGTTGGATACTGGGTTGAACGCTTTAAGGAGGTTGTTCATGCCGCTTAAACTCAGTCAATCAGATGATGATTTTGACTCGCGTTTTACCGCCTTTTTAGATCATCGCCGGGCCAAAGAAGACGAAGTTGACCAGGTGGTCAGCGATATTATCGCCACGGTGCGGCGGGATGGCGATCAGGCCTTATGCGCTTATAGCCAGACATTCGATGACTTTTCTCTCCAACCGGCTGATTTGCCGGTGACCGCCGCAGATATCAAAGCCGCCCGGGCGGCCTGTGATCGGGAAGACCTCCAGGCTTTGGCCTTGGCTGCTGAACGCATCGAGGCCTATCATCGCCGTCAACGGCCCGATGATGACCAGTATCACGACTCCATCGGGGTTAAAATGGGCTGTTTTTGGAAAGCCATGGGGTCGGTGGGTCTTTACGTCCCCGGCGGTACGGCCGCTTATCCCAGCTCGGTCTTGATGAATGCAATCCCAGCGAAAGTCGCCGGGGTCGGCCGTATGATCATGGTGGTTCCAACACCCGGTGGGGTGCTCAATCACCAAGTTTTGGCGGCGGCCGATATTGTGGGAATCGATGAAATTTACCGAGTCGGGGGGGCGCAAGCGGTGGCCGCGATGGCTTTGGGGACGCAAAGCATCGCCCCGGTCGATAAAATTGTTGGCCCGGGAAACGCCTATGTCACCGCCGCCAAACGGCAACTGTTTGGACAGGTCGGGATTGATATGATTGCCGGACCTTCAGAAATTTTGGTGGTTGCTGACGCCGATAATGATCCAGACTGGATCGCGATTGATTTGTTGTCGCAAGCTGAACATGATCCCCGGGCCCAAGCCGTGTTGATCAGCGATGATGCATCCTTCATCGAAGCGGTGATTGCGGCGGTGGAACGGCATCTTCAAACATTGCCGCGGGCGAATATTGCCGCGGCCAGCTGGCGCGATCATGGCGCGACAATTCTGATTGCCAACTGGGATCAAGCCGTTGATTTGGTTGATCGGATTGCCCCGGAGCATCTTGAACTGGCCATTGAGAATGCGGAAAGTTTTGCCGCTCGGATACGTAACGCCGGGGCCATGTTTCTGGGCCGCTATACCCCGGAAGCCATCGGTGATTATATTGCTGGCCCCAACCATGTCCTGCCAACCTCGGGAAGTGCGCGCTTTTCTTCCGGCTTGGGGGTTCATGATTTTTTGAAACGCACATCTTTTGTCCATTGTGACCGCCATCACTTACAAAAGATTGGCCCCCCAGCGATTCATTTGGCCGAATGCGAAGGGTTGAACGCCCATGCCCGCTCGATTGCCCTGCGGTTGAACGGGTCAGCCAAAGCGTCATAATGCCTGAGGATGAGGACCGATTGGGCCGATCATGCGCCGAAAGCGGCATGATCAAAGAAAAACAGCATGTTGTCACGGTTGATCTGGACCCGACCATCACCAACCGGAACAGAGCGCATATGGCCGGTGAACAAGCGGTGGCGATTGATGACTTTTTGGCCCATAACCGCTTTGCACCGGTGTCGGACGATGCGGCTTCCGGTATCGGACCCTACCATTTGCGCGTGGCCTTTGAGAATCGGGTGTTGCTTTTTGATCTGCGTGATACGGCGGGAAAAAACCAATACTCCATACCGCTCGATCTTGATCTTTTCCTGCCCCTGATGCGGGATTATTCTCTCATCTGTGATCGCTATCATGATGCGATTGGTGGGGGCGACTCTTCAGCCCGGATCGCGGCCGTCGACGCCCGACGGCGCGACCTGCATGATCAGGGATCAGAATTTTTGCTCACTCAACTTAAGGGCTATGTAGAGACCGATATGGAAACCGCCCGTCATCTGTTTACCCTGCTGTATGCCCTCACCGCCAGCCATAACCATTGACCAAGCATTGAGAACCCCTTGCTTGGCTGTCGCGCAATGACACGGTTTTTGAATCCCTCTCAATCATTACCCCTTGATCATATCATCACCCCTTGATCATAGCGTGTGAATCGCTTATCCCACCATAATCCTGGTATTTACCGAAAAGGAAACCATGTGGCAAAAGAAGAATTGATCGAATTCTCAGGAACAGTGACCGAACTGCTCCCGAATGCGATGTTTCGGGTCAAACTCGATAATGATCATGAGATTTTGGCGCATACGGCTGGCAAAATGCGCAAGAACAGGATTCGTGTCCTTAATGGTGATCGGGTAACAGTTGAGATGACGCCCTATGATTTGACCAAGGGACGAATCACCTTCCGGCATAAATAATCCGGTTGCCGGTGTTTGCCTCGCTCAGCCCTGTCCCTAGGAAGTGATCGGGAATGTCTTCCTTCGTTTTGGCTTCGGCCTCGCCCCGGCGTCTGGAACTTCTCAACCGGATCGGCTTCCCCCCTGATGGGGTCGACCCAGCCGAGATTGATGAAACCGCGATTGGCCAGGAAACACCCCGGCTTTTGGCGATGCGTTTGGCCATGTTGAAGATGAAGACGGTCGCCCAGCGGCATGGCAAGGCGGTGATCCTGGCCGCCGATACCGTGGTGTATTGCGGGCGGCGGGTTTTGCCCAAAGCAACCCAAGATGAAGATGTGGGCCACTGTCTTCATCTGTTATCCGGACGACGCCACCGGGTTTCAACCGGTCTGTGTATCATGACGCCGGAGGGAACAATCCACCGGCGTCTTGTGACCACGATTCTACGTTTCAAACGCTTAAGTGATGATGATATCAAGACCTATATTGCTTGTAATGAAGGTCTGGGCAAGGCGGGTGGATACGCCATCCAGGGACGCGCCGAGGCCTTTATCCCTTGGATCAAAGGCTCATATTCCAACGTCATGGGGTTGCCGCTGCATGAAACGGCCTGTTTGTTACAAGCCATTTCTCACTCCCGGAATATGTAGGAAATGTCCAAAAAGGCCGAGAAGGAAATATCTGGGGGTCCCCCTTCCTCTTCCAGGCAAAAAAAGTCTGCTTCATGTCCCCTATGCGGTCAACCCCGGGCCAAACAATGGCGGCCCTTTTGCTCCCCAAGATGCCGGGATGTTGATCTGTTTCGATGGTTGAACGGAGGATATGTCATCGCCGGGCAACCGGCATCAATGGAGCGGCATGCCTCCAAAGAATTGGAATATGGCCAAGATACCGGTGAATCGGTTGATCACGACGATGAATAAAGCCAATAATTATTGCACGCGACCCGATTGCCCCTCTCGTTTTGGCTCACCCGTTTTGGCTTTTTTACATACCACCTTATCTCATTGATATCTCGGCATTATCCCGCCTCAATCCCCCTTTGAGTCAAAGGAACTGTCGCATCACAGATTGTATCATCGGCTCAATCCGGTTTTCTTTGTCGGGAATATTGGCGGTCACTTTCCTTGAAATATGCGGGATTCTTTAATGGATGATGGAGCCCAAAGGGACCCTCTGAAAAGGGTGTGTATCGCGGTGGACAGGCCCGCATTTTTTGCCTATAAGCGGCGATCAATAGTGCTGTAAACACCGGTGCTGAAACCCTATTATGCCCAGGTAGCTCAGTTGGTAGAGCGAGGGACTGAAAATCCCTGCGTCGGTGGTTCAATTCCGCCCCTGGGCACCATACGTTCCGTGCCGCCGGAATTGAGTGTGTAGCGCGCCTGTAGCGCGCCAGTTAAAATGAGCAAATGCGACACTTAAAATGAGTCCGCTTTTCTGTGGATAAGTCTGTAGCACGACCACCAAAATGAGGCTCTGGGTCTTTCTATGGTTTCGAGCCACCAAGGGATTTTTAAGGCGTTTGGATCAATCTGCGGCTGGAAAAAGCCAAGATCACTGACCCCGCGCCGAGTGCCCGCATTCTTGAAAAATCCTCTCTTATTCGCTTGCATTCTCCTGCCAACAGAGCGTCACTGTGGGTATCAAGTCAACACAACACTCAGGAGAAAACACGAATGAGCAAACTGTTTTACAAAGCCATGATTGAGGATGTCCAGAACGAACATTGCACCGGCACAGAGCGGGAAGTGCTGCTGGATGTTTTTGAATATACGATCCAGAAAATGGCCACCACATTGGCCCGCAAGGCTTGGTATGATCTGCAAGACTATGCCACGGCCAAGCGGTACGGCATTGACCGCTTTACCCTGCTGATTGAGCACAAGGACGTCCTCGGGCAAGAGCAGTGGCATGGCGTCTTTGAAACCGGCTCCAAACGCCTGCAGATCATCGCAACGCTCTCACCTGAAGATCACCCGCGCTCCGAACAGGCGGGGCTTGACCCAACTGTTCAAAAAGTGGCTTGAGCATCGGCCGCTCTGCTGCCTGCCGGATCTGGGCCACCACATGCTCTGGCCCGATGAACCGATACTTTTCAAAAAATGCCTCAGCCCCGTTCAGTTTGAGAACACTTTCCCCAAACATCCCCAGAAAGAAAGCCGGGGCGATTGAATAGACATGGTCTGGGATGTCAACCCGCACGGTATCATCGCCTGCATCCAGCTGGTCTATCTCCGCCCAAGCGCGGGCACTCTCCCCCAAGGCCCGCCCGGAAAGATTATGAACACGCCCCCATCGGTCAACTCATCAAGATTGATGATCGCTGTCATCTTAGGCTGCCTTGACCGCGCCGCCGCCGGTGATGATCAATTCGTTGTCGGGCTTCCCCTTCCCGGATGAAGCGGTGTAGGTGGTTTGGGTGGCTTCGGTCTGGAAGCTGGAAAATATCTGCCGGATCTCCGGGGTGTCATTGATTGAGAGAATAAACCTGCCCTTGATCTGGCTGAGCTGAGCGGCCAGAGCGGTAAAATCCAGCTCATCAAACATCCCCTTGCCGTAATAATCCTCACTGCCCCAATAGGGCGGGTCAATATAGAACAAGGTATGCGGGCGGTCATAGCGCTGGATGACCTGTCTGTAGGGCAGGCATTCAATCACCACCCCGGCCAGTCTTTCATGGGCCTCGGCCAGCATCGGTTCCAGCTTGGTGAGATCAAAGCGGGCCGGGGTGTTGGGGCTGATCCCGAACACCCGTCCGGCGACTTTCCCGCCGAATGTGAGGCGTTGCAGATAGAGGAAGCGGGCCGCCCGCTCCAGGTCGGTGAGGGTGGCCGGATCGGTCTTGATCAGCCGCTGGAAATGGCTCCTTGTGGTGATCTGGAAGCGCAAGCTATCCATGAATTGCGGATAATGACGCTGTAATATCCGAAACAGATTGGCCACATCGCCGGAGAGATCATTGATGATCTCGGCCCTGGGCTTGGTGGGTCGGCGAAAGAAGACGCCGCCCATGCCGACAAAGGGTTCGACATAGCACTGATGGGGAATGGTGCTGATCTTTTGGATGATCTGTTTGGCCAGAAGCCGCTTGCCGCCGATATAGGCGGCCACGGGTTGGGAAGGGATGCAGGTGGTTTGGGAAAGGAAACTGGACTCCATGACTAAACTCACTTAGAAACT
Source organism: Alphaproteobacteria bacterium (assembly GCA_963923945.1). Lineage (GTDB taxonomy): Bacteria > Pseudomonadota > Alphaproteobacteria. Next base: position 1,515,221 of record OZ000551.1, on the reverse strand, counting down.
TTCCGCCGCGCACGCGGTGGCGGGTTGGCCGATAGTGGCCGCTGTTGGTCGAGAGCGCTTCATTCGCTCGGCTCGGGGTGTTGCCGCACCCCGGCCCCCGCCTTATCTTCAAGGCAAGGTGTGGGGGTATTCAGCCAGCGTTCTGCCAATGCGTATCATCGCCGGGATCAAAGGTATTTAGCGTTTCGGCATTCATGGCATTGACTTGGCTTTCCAGGGTGTTGGAGACTTGCCGCAATCTTTGCGCTTCAGTTTTAACCGCATCGCTGAGGGCCGGGCCGCCGGTCAGCGAGCGGATGACGGTCCATATCGGCATGATATCCTCAATGCGTTGATAGGCCTCGGCCTTGATCCGGGCCACCATCGCGGCCTTGCGTTCAGGCAGTGTTGGTTCGGGTGGTGGGGCTGGTGGGGTGGGGATATTCCGTGTTCCCCAACCCTGACCATTCCACACTGCCTCCTGATTGTCTTTGATTTCTGGCGGAGCCACATGCGTGGCATTTGCTGGGATCAGCCAATGATCGGGGCTGCTTGCATCTCTCTTCCCCCTGGGGTCCGGCTCCGCTTGGTCGCGGTCCAAAAAGACACCCGTTTCAGGATCATAATGATAGATATTCATCAAGCGTTTCCTTTTTCAATATTTAATTAAAAACAACACCGAAACATTGCGCGGGCGGGTTTCCCTCCCACCAGTATGATTTAAAATCGTTCCAGCAATACTTTGGTGATCAGAATAACGGCGTGCGCCAGAAACAATATACCCCACGTCATCAGAGGTTTGCGCAGTCAATGCACCCGTAAAATCATGGGTGTGAGATTTGAATTCATCCGCCTGCACCGACCCGAAAACACGCCCTGGGTCAGTGTTGCTGCCTCCATTCCAACCGCGTAAAAATTCTCCACGTAAATCAGGGATATTAAATGTTGTCCGGCCATCACCGTTTCCGAAAGTGGTGCCGATGGCAGAAAATAAATCAGCATATGCTTCCCGGGCCAGCCGCGCCCCATTGCAGCGAAGCCACCCTGGTGGGGTTCCAACCAACCGTGCGGAGACAATAATAGTCCCGACCGGGACTGGTGTAAGATGATTTTCAATTGCCTGCCGGGTCCGCAGCGGCGTCATGACCCTACTGTTGTCGGTCCCCGCTCTGGCCTCGGCCAGGCTTGCGAGCGCGCGTTGACCTTGGACAATCAGCCGCCGGACAGCTTGGGTCATCTGGGTGAGGTCGTTCGCATCCGGTGTCAAGCCGGATGCTTCGATAAGATTATGCTGTTCGCGCTGGGGGTGTTCAATCGCCTCGGCAGGGGGGATAGCCCCCTCAACCCCGCGGGCGGGATCGGCATTGATATAAGGCCGATTGGGATCCGTGATATCACCATTGATTGGCGGTTGATATTTCATGATTATACTCCTTGATAACCGACAGTAAGATGGGATTGGGCGGGTTTAAGGCGGTGGAGCAAGCACTCCAAATCCTCGGCCCGGGTGATCTTGCCCAGCGGATCAATGCCGCAGATCCCTTCGCCACAACGGAACCAGGTCACCCGCGGCCCTTTTACCCGAAGGGACCAGGCGTGCCGGCCTTTGGGAGAGCCGAGCTGATCGCTCTGGCCGGTGACGGACCGCCCGCAAATGAATGGCCGCCATTCGGTGATTTGGGTCGTGTATCCCAAAGTCCGCGCCAGATTTTCAAAAAACCCGAGGGACTGGCCGCCCGCGCCGGTGAGTTTGGAGACCAAAGCGTTCCGCCGTTCACCCAAGGTGGTGGCGTGATTGGCCGTGCATTGATCCGGTAAACCAGCGGTCTTCTCCCAGTCGGTCAACATCTCGCGGGTGGCTGAAGGAAGCGCTTCCCCGACCAGATCAAGCCCCCGGTTATGGGGTAAAGCCAAGGCCCCACCCAGGCTTTCAATTAAAGAGCGTAAGGTTGATCCCTGAGACTTGGCCTTCCAGGCCGCTCCGTCAGGGAGTAGAGACTGAAGCTGGCGGGTATAAAATTCTTTATCCGCTTTCATTGCTCTCCTCCTCAGGCGTCCACGGGAAACGGCCCGCAATCAAAATCTCACCGGTTTGGCAAGTGATGTTTTGCGAAGGGGCACTCAAAACATGGTCGGTTTCGCCAACGGCTAGAGAGATCGCTTCCCGAATATGGCTAATCAAGATGGTCCCGCCGGGCACCGCCTCGCGCTTGATCAGATCCGTCACCTCGGCCTCAATAGCTGAGCGCACCGGCACGGTATCCGGGGCGATGGTCAGCCCGGTGATATTCAACGGCACCGGGATCGGGGCCGCCACAATGACTTCGGCCGTAACGGGTCTGAGTAAATCCAAAGCCGCCTGAACCCGTGCCACATCTTCGGCCCGAGGGATACCATCGTGATACAGATCATCCATCATGAAGCGGATGGTGATGGTCCCGATGCCGACCTCGCCTGGATAAACCCAGGCCCGGGTAACCCCGGGCTGTGCCAAGGTCCAATCTTCATAATCATGGCGGGCACCGCCTTGCGGCGGACGGCGAATGCGCCCTAATAAGCGCTCACGCAACGCATCGTCGGTTTCCGCATCCACCCCGCCGGTGATGCCGCGGGCGGTGACGGTAGCACTGGCCTGAACATCAGCAATCGGGGAAACCAAGTTCAGTACCATATTACCCCGTGGGAGACCCGTAGGGGGGGCACCCCCGCGGGGTGATTCAACGCTCAAATTACCAGCCGTCCCGGCTGTTTGGGCTTCAAGGTCAACCAGGGCCTGGCCGTCCTTGATCACCGCCTCTCCTTTGGTCATAAACGCCAGCTCGGTTTTGGTTTGCAGAAGGGTGCCGGCCGGGATCACCACATCATCGGCCCCGGTCAAAACAGCCTGCCCGGTGGCGACGGTGGCCGCCTTGCGATTGATCCCCCACACTGCTGCCCAGCGCTCCAGATGCTCGGTTTCTGCTGTATCCGGGAACACCTGCTTTGACAAATGATCCAGGTAGCCATAAAGACCATGCACCGCCCCGGCCTCGGCGCGGCTCAATGCGGCCAGAACCGAATGGCGTGCCCGCGCCTCGGCACCCGGCAGCAGGCGATCAATATCGGCGGCAATCGCCTTCTCAATTTTGACCAGATCAGGTCTCTGGAAGGGCATGAGTGTCCTCCAATCCCATCTGGGGGACCCCCGAGGTTTGGTTGGACTTCATCTTGGGGGTGCCCCCCCTGCGGGTCCCCCAAAATGGATTCGGGGGCACCCCCAGTTGGGAATCAAAAAGATGATTGAATTCATAGCTTAAAGCCGGAGCATGCGGTCTTTGGATGATCACCCGCAAGGCCAACATGCCACGGGGATGGGTGTCCGGATCGGCCCATTCAGCATCCACCGTTACCGCCTCGGCAATGCCGTCCTCAAGGAGCCAGGCCAGAGCTTCTTCAGCATATTCTTTGGCGCGCTCCAAAGTCTCCGGGGTTTGTTTTTCTCGCCCCAGGAGCCAGAGCCGCGAACCCAGCCGATCATTTTCATAAGAGGAAAGCATATCACCCCACCATCCTCGAGGATCATCACCCGTCGGCAGGGGATCATCAGGCAACGCCCGGGCATCCGTGAACAGTGACAACACAATCGCCGTCTTCAAACTGGTATCGACTGTTAGATCACCCTCGGCCAGTTCTAAATCGGTGGTTGGTGGGCCTTCTAAACCCGTCTGGGTTTCTCTGTTTGATTCCCATTTGGGGGTGCCCCCCCTACGGGTCCCCCAAATGGGATTGGGTTCTCCGAAACTCATTAAAATATCACTCATGTTGCTTTCACCTTTCCGGACCCGCTCACAATCGGCCAGCGACCCGCACTGGACCCAGCCCCAACCGCCACCTCATCACCAATGCGGGCCACAGCCTGGCCACCCGCACCACCCAGATCAACTGCACCGGCATTCACCGCGACCTGGTCGGCATTGACGGTGACTTTAGGGGCCTTGATCGTGACCCCATCAGTCTGTTTTGTCTCAAGGACAATCCCAGACCGGGTGAGATGAACCCGCTGGCCTTGATCATCGTGAATCGCCACCTCCCCTTGCGCCAGCCCGGTCAAACGATACCGGCGGTCTTCAACCGCAATAGCCAGAGCATGACGCCTCTGGCCGCCCACCGCCAAGACCACCGCCTCGGCACCCGGATGGGGATGCGCGGTGAGGCCATAATTTTGAAACCGCTCTACCTTGTCCCGCAGCTCACCGGCCAACACTTCCAGCTGCAGCAGTTGGCGGCGTGGCTGATCATCCACCCGTCTCAAAACCGCCCGGGCAACGGTGAGCAGGACCCGTCTTTTGAGACTGGCCAGCCCTTGTGCAATGGCGGGCAGATTGATCATCATGCTTCTTTCCCCGGACCGGGGGCACCCCCCCTACGGGTCCCCCAGTCCGGATTTTTACCCGGGCCAGAGGCAAAAACCCCCGGCGGCATCAGCGTCAGTTCGGTGGTGGTGCCGCCACCATCTTTGCTCAAAGTCACCCCAGTGATCAGCAGTTCATCATTGATCCCCAGCCAGTCATCGGTCAGACGCACCCGGCAGTTCGGTTGCCACAATGGACCATCCGGCTGTTCTCGCCAGCCCTGGACGGTTATGCGAGCCTGCCGGGAGCGAGCGGCCCGTACGCTGGCTTCCCAAGCCGCCCGCTCAGCCGCCGCATCTTGATCAACCACATCTTCAGCCGAGATCAGGAGAGGGCGATGGCGGTCAATCTCTTTATCTTTGGCATTAGCAAGGACATGAGCAGAGCTCTCTGCATCCGGAAAGAGGTCTCCGAAGTCCGAAAACTGGCCCTCAACCGTATATTCACTGAACCGTTCGGCATTGGAAAAACTGGCTGAGGCCGACAGAATGTTGCGGCCCCGTTCCAGGCGGGTCTGGCAGCCTGTGGTTCCCGGTCGAGTGAGGATCAGCCCGCCCTGGCCGTCAGAGACCGGCAATAAAGCCGCCGGTCGGCAGATATGTTCTATCGCCGCGAAAACGCTCTGGCCCGGCTCAATAACGAATGACGGCAGCGGCGGCCCGCTATCAACCGTGGCCTTGACCGGGATGGAAAACGGCGCACACAGATCAGCCGCAATCGTCTCAATCTTTTGGTCAAACCATTGGCCGGGCCGATGGGTGGCTGAACAATCCACCAAGTCACCGGTCCGATCACGCCCGCTCAAGGTGATCAGATGATCCGTGGCCGTATAGCTCGGATTGACCGCATCAATAAAGCCGGTGATCACCGTTTGGTCACCGATTTGGACGCTGCAGCTCTGGCCGGGTTTTAACGGACGTGTACTCCCAATTTTCAAACCCGTCTGGGGGACCCGTAGGGGGGGTGCCCCCGGACGGGAATCCAAAGAGGGCCATTTTTCGGAGACGCTGATTTCAAAAGCGCCGGCCATCTGCTCAATCGACCGGCTCACCCGGACCCGCTCCCAGCCGCCGTAAGCGGTCCCATCGACTAACAATTCAAGCATGAGTGAAACTCCAATCCTGCCTGGGGGTGGCCTCTTTCGATTCCCTTTTGGGGGTGCCCTCCCTACGGGTCCCCCAAAAGGGATGCTTCAATTCAAGCATGAGTTAATATCTCCAATGGCCGGTCTGCAGGGATAAATCCGGGATGAATAATCCGGTTGCGGGAGATAATTTCATCGGCCCGGCCAGCATCAGCGTATATTCGATAAGATGTGACCAGTGCCGGTTCAGCCTGTTTAGGGGTCAGCGTGGTTGTTTGAGAGAGGCTGGGCGCACGGGCATTGAGATCAGCAACCAGTACTGTATTGAGAGTGCGGAAGGTCTCAAACGCCGGGTCGTCTTGCCCGCGACTGGCGGCATACATCTCGCTCTCGATGCGTTTGGAGATATGGTTACGCATTGCCAAGGCTTCGCCGCGGTGCTGATAGTTCCGTGTGATGGCTGAGCGCGCCTGGCCGATAATCTCCGAACGCTTGACCAGACTGTTCAATGCCTGATGATTGGCTATCAGACGCCGCCGGGACGGGGTGGTGTTTGATTGGTTTCCCATTTTGGGGGTGCCCCCCCTACGGGTCCCCCAAAATGGATTGGCGGGAAGCCTCAGTGGGTCTGATATTTGATTGATAAGCCATCGGGCCAGGCGGCGCGGTTCTGATAACAGATCAGGAATATCAAGCGAGGGAAGATCGGGGATATTGAATGACCTGGAAATCTTTTCTACCCAGGCCCGGGCATCGTCGATGACAAACTGCGGTGCCTTGTTGATGGAGAAATGCTTTCCAAAGCTCTCAACCGTCACCTCAATGGCTTGATCGGCTGCCCTGGTGACCGCGGCTCCGGGTTCCGGCACCGCCCGAGGATGGATATTCTCTCCGGCCTCAACGAAGGACAAGCTGAACCGGGCCATGCCGCCGTCCTGGGTGGTTTCGCTGACTTGGCAATCTTCACAGATGACTGACCGGGTGCCGAGATAGGGATGCACCAGCTGGCCCGGCCCGGCCTCATTACAGGCCGCAATCAAGGCATCGCGAGCCGCCATGTAGTCAGTGCCGATGACATAAGCCTCAATAGTAAACCCACGGGTCTTGCGGCCCATGTCTTCCGGCCAGGGCTGATCGCGCCCCGGATATTCATGGAGCGCAATACGTCGGCCGGCCACATCAGCCGAATGGCTTTCGACAAAAAAGCCCGCCTTGCGGAACCGCCCGGCCCGGAGTTGCTTGCGCCAACCGGTCACGCTATAATCTTCCTATGCGCTTGTTAAAAATCATTGATGATATTGTCGTTGACGGCATTCCCACGCTTTTTGCGTGGCTGTTCTGGATTGTGGTGGCCGCAGCCGTTCTGGGACCTATCGGAGCGGGCATTGTCATGTTGCTAGGGCTGATGGCCGGAACCACCCCCTCAATGTGGTTGTTGTTGATTGTGATTGTCTCGGCCATTCTGGAACCCATAATCCTCCCTATCATTTTATTGATAGGGCTGGTTGTTTGGTTGGTCGGCACACCCACGCGGAGCGAAGATAAAAAATAATCCATCATCACGGCCCCGCCATTGCGTAGCCGGTATTGACTTCCAGCGGGATATCCGAAGAATCGGCTCCCACTTCCCGCACCCGCATATTGGGCGGGGTGTTTTCAAAAGCGACCAATACCTTCCCACCAGCCTTGATAGTCGGTGCTGGCGGCAATGCCGAGGGCATGGGGGCCGCGAATCCCCCCGATTGAGCCATCCCGGCATTCACATTGATGCCGATCTGCTCTTTCACCCAGTCTGGTAGCCAATCCATCAAGGCCCCGACTTTCTGGCTGAGCCAAGCCATCAGATCACTCCAACCGCTCTTGATGCCGTCCCATAAACCGACAATCCAACCCAGCCCAATATCGGTGAGGTCAAGGGCGGTCAGTTGACTGACCAGACCCACCAGATCAAAGGCACCGAGAATGTCACCCCAAAGGGTTTTGAAAAAATCTATCAGCGGGGCAAATTCGGCTGTAATTTGATCCCAGACCTTCTTAAAGAAAGGCACAATGTCCGACCAATGATGGTAAATCAGCAACGCCGCAACCGCGATGCCGGTGATAATGGCAATGATCGGGTTAGCCAGCAGAAGTGCCGTCAGTTGAGCCAGCGGCCTAAACAAGCCGATGATTGCCGCTCCCAACTTGGCAGTCAGGGCCGCGGCAAGGGCGATAATCGCCGGTTTTAACCAGCCAATCTTTTTCCCGAAAGATTTGAGAGGCCCAATCAGCCAACCCAGAGCCGGAGACATGAGAAGCAGTAACTCCTGTAACGCCGAGAAGCCTGCGGTCAGACTATTCCATAAGCCGCGTATCCACTCCAGAACATCGCCCAGGGCCGCAAAGGCATCTTTCATTGTTTCGATAATCTGGGGCCGGGCCTTGACCAAAAGCCCGGTCATATGGGTGATAAACGCATCCAGATGCGGCATAATTTTATGGGCGATGCTCTGGCCAAAATAGGTCAACACCCGGGTGAGACGTGAGACATTGTCATTGAACTGTTCGGAAGCCCGGGCCTCTTCTTCGGTCATAATCCCTAAGCGCACCGCCTCGGCTCCCGCCTTACGCATCGCATCGCCACCCTTGTTCAGCATGTTGACCATGCTCACACCTTCCGAATCGAACAGCTTGAAGGCAATCCGCACCCGTTTTGCCGGGTCCTCAATCTGGGCCATTTTGTCGGCGACCTCGGCCAGCAAGGTTTCGCTCGGCCGCAGGTTGCCATTGGCATCGGTGAGCTGGATACCGAGCGCGGCCAAGGCGCTTTTGGCTTCACCAGTTCCGGCGGCAGCCTCGGCAGCTCGACGGGTGAAGCGTTGCAACGCCATGTCAAAAGTCTGTGTCGAAACTCCAGAAAGATCGGCCGCATAGCGCAGCTTTTGTAATTCTTCGACACCCACCCCCAACTTGTCGGCTGTCTTGGCGACCGTATCCCCGGCATTGGCGGCTTTCTTGACCAAGGCGAAGATGCTGCCCCCGGCAGCTCCGGCGATTGCGGAAAACCGGGCCAATTCCACACCGGTTTTTTTGAAGGCTTCCCCGCTCTCTTGTGCGGCCCGGGAAACTCGGTCCAGACCGGTTCGTTGCTTGAACTGATGCAAGCTCTTTCCAATCTTCCGCAACGGCCGGGTGGTTTGATCCAAAACCTGGACGATGGTTTGGAGCTTAAATGTCTTGGTGGTCATGAATAGATATCCCTACGAATACGCACCGCCTGGCCATGCCAGTGGGTGAGTTGAGCCAGTGTCATGGCCGCCAGCTCAGACGGCGGAAAATGAAACACAAACGCCACCTCGGCCCTCATGTCCCGCCACCCGGCAGGACATCCCCGAAAAAATCCATCACCACCGGCATAAACTGTTTCAAGTCTTGCAGAGCAATCGTCTTGGCCGCACGGGGCGGGATATCAGCCATGCCGGCAATGATCTTGTGCAGATCGCCAAAATTGATCTTGATGGACCCGTCTTCTGTAATTGCCAACAACTCCACATCATCAAGAACGGCCAGTGTCGGTTCCTTGAGCGTCAGCTGGCTCACGGTTTCACCATGGGCTTGGATGGGGGTGGAGAGTTTGATGATCTTTTCCATCAGCTCACCTCCTCGGCGCCCAGGCCTTCAAAGCGGATTTGGATATTGGCTTCCTCGGTTCCGACATTCCCGTCACCGGCATACCAGGCATCCCGCAGGACAACGGTCTTGCCATTAGCCAGCTCAAGGGTGACGGTCACTCCGTCCAGTGTTAGAAGAGCGCCAACATCAATATCGGCGGCATCGGTGATCTCGCCCTCGATAAACGGTGCCTGCGGGGTCTCCTTATAGCCATGCACCGCATCCGCCCCAATGATGGCTTCGCGTTTGGCCGCCCCGAGATTGTAAGTAAACGATCCTTTGGCGGCATATTGCCGGGCATCAATCTTAAAATAAATCATTCCGGATCGACGATTGGGTTGTGTCATTATTGATCTCCTAAAATAAAAAGCCCATTTGGGGGACCCGTAGGGGGGGCACCCCCAAATGGGAATCCAAAAAACTACAGCAAGAACCCGATCTGAGCGCCGGCAACCCGGAACTGGTTGACCAGGTCAGGCGGCAACATCCAGTCCAGCCGGTTGGGGTCGCTGAGATTGCGCTCACAGATCAGTTCATCCTTGAACCGGTCGCCATTCTCAACCAGCCCCAGCTCTTCCCATACCCGATAGCGGGCCACCGCCTCGGCCTTGCCGACCTTGGGCGTGATCACCGCCTGGCCGGGACCAAAGCGGGTGCCGTCATCGGCCAGTTTGTGCCGCGGATATTTACGCAAGATCAGGTTGCGAAAATCATATCTGAGATACCCCAAAGTCAGCGGCGTATTGATATCCAGATAGCTGATATCCTCCGCCCCTTGAGCATTGGTCTGATAGGTTGTGATGAGACGCTGAACCGTGACCGCGCCATCCGGCCCCACGGCATGGGTGGAGATGCCATCTTTGAGCAGAAGATTATTTTCCCGCAAACTCATGCGGTCTTTGTTTTTGGCCGCCAGCACGCCTTTGATCGGCAAGGTCTGAAAAGGTCGGGCCGGATCAATATTGCCATGCTCGGCCACCAGACCAGCGACTGCCGCCGCCCAGACCCACGGCGGGGTCGGTGATTGGCCTGCCCCCATAATGGATACATAAGGTGAGTTGCGGGTCGCACCCAAGGTCGCCAAGTCGTTGAATGATCCGGCAGCCCCGGCGAAAGCCAAGGCCTCAATCTGGCGCAACGGGCCAAAACGATCGGCCAGCTCGGTCTCCAGACTGGCCAAACTGGCTCCGTCGGTATAAGGCGTGGCGATCACATTATAATGGGTGTCCCCAATCACCGGCCACACCGTTCCAATATCTGGATTACCGGTTCCCCCGGTCATCGAGCTTATGGTCAGCGTCAATCCTGTTGGCAAAGTTTCACCATCGAAATAGGAATGACGCAGATCAATCTGATTGCCACAAACCCCTTTATGACGCGCCGTGAGCGTGACCTGTTTGTTATTGCTCTCCGCCACAGCCGCGCTCACAGCACCATCTGCATCATTGATCGCGGCGGCAATGGCTGTCGCAACCTTGGACGGTGTTTGGCCTTGCGAGACCCCGACCGAAATACGCTCCCCGCCGATATAAAGTGTCACGGTCCCGGCAGTGACCGTCCCGCCGACCGTGATTGAACCGCTGGCTGCCGTGCTGCTGGTTGCATCATCGAGCGCGACCGCCCAAGTCTCGGTCACCTTGTTGTTGGCAAACAGACCCTCCAACATATCGGCCAGCATGGAACCAGAGCCAAACAAGGTCTGGGCCTGGACCGTAGAGGTCACCCGGACCGGTTCTAAAGCCGCCTGGCTCCCGGTCGACAACCTCTGGCCAATCACCAGGTTGCGATAAGGCTGGATGCTCGGCCCTTGAACCGCCCGGCTGTTGTCAAATTCCACATAGACAAAAGGAACGCGAATATCTCGCGGCACCTGATTAAAGCTGATCGCCATTGTTGTTCTCCTGTTTAATGGCTGTTTTGGGGGTGCCCCCCCTACGGGTCCCCCAAAACAGCGGATTAGTCATGAGTGTCTCCTATGGGTCCATGTTGTTTTATGCCCTGCTTGGGGGTGCCCCCCCTACGGGTCCCCCAAGCAGGATATTCGGTTTGACCTGGTCCTCACCGCCGGGCCGCCATGTCACCCCGCCGGTGATGAAGTCATCAACCACACCGGTGTTCAGGCAGGCCGCCTCAACCGTTGTCAGTTCGAGGGTGGCACCATGGCAGATCACCCCGGCCAAGGTGAACGGCCCGACATCACGCAGCTGCAGACCGATCTCCTCGCCATTGCGGGTGCTCTCAATCACACCCCCCAGTGTGTCATCCTTCCGAAACGCCGCCCGCACCCGTTCGATCAGGTGATCAAATTCCAGCTCCGATGCTTTGGCATCTTCCAGCCCCATCCAGCCACGGATACGCCACCGATGCGCGATCTGGTTGGTTTGCGTATCGAGGACGGTTTCAGTGACACCGGTCCGGGTGATGGTCCAGCCAAGAAGGCGACCATCTTTTGTGAACAGACTTGTGAATTTTTGTCCGTCAACAACAGCCCGTTCATACCGGTGAATAATTCCGATCCCGGAAACTGTCTTCAGGTGATCAACAATGGCTTCACGAATGATGGTCGCACTCATGCCTGGGTCCCCATATGTGCCTGAATGCGGTGCAGTGCTCGCTCAAAAATCCTCTGCACCGCGCTGTCTTGTTGTTCAAAAGCCTGCTCAAACATTTTGGCCGCCGGGGTCCCCTTGCGGGATATCTTGCGGGCAATCGCAAACCCGGCCCTCTTGGCTTCACCACCCCCCAGACCCAGCTTGTGCCTGGCCCAGTCAATCAGCGGCTGAACCGGCGGCATATGGGGCCGTGATCCCAGCTCAACTGCCACCGCATAATTGAGCGGGGTGCCGATCTTGCCAATGATGCCTTCACTTGAAGGACGGGGTTGCCTCGCCGATATAGAACCCCTCAATCCGCCCCCACCGCCAATGCCGACCGGTGTGTTCTCTTTGGTCTCACGCTCCAGCAGGAGAGAGGACTCCCAGACCGCGCGGGTCATTTCTTCACTGACCAGGGCCGGCGCCTGGTGAAACAACCGCGCCAACTCCACCCCATTCTTGATCGTCACCTGAATGGTCATGACGTTGATTTTCCCTCTGGGGGTGCCCCCCCTACGGGTCCCCCAGAGGGATTTCTAGACCAATTTACAACCGCACAGGCCGGAGCCGGGGTGCCCGGTGTTAAGCCCAAGGCGTCGTAGTAAACCGTCCGGGCTTGCTTTGCCCGGGCCGCATAGTCCCGAGATTTTGAGGCATAATCGATGGTATCGGCTTGCAGTGTCGGCTCACTGGTCCCGGAATGATGGGCCGCCAACTGATCAAACAGAATGCCCGCCGCCCAGGACGCCACCGCATGATGATGACGCTGCGGCAGCGTGTTCTCATCCTCAGAAAGGATACAGTCCATGTCCCGGTCAGCGTTGTAACGCAGCACCGCCAGATCAAGAGCGGCTGCAACATCCGTCTCCATGATCAAGCCACTTTGATCACGCACCAGGCGGGTGACCAAAGCTATGGTATCTCCTCGCGTCATGAGCCGGCAACTATGGCTCCATATAGCCCGCGATAATCAATGACATGGCCGCCATAGATATGCCGCAGCTTCCAGGTCAGTTTATCATTGGTAAACATGGAGCCTTGGGTTGGATTGTCTTGAATGAACAGCTCCGGCTCTTCATTGCCATCCAGAAAAGCAATCTCAATGGTGGGTATATCCATCGGGTCAGCCGAGAGATACCAGTTGTTGGCATCGGCCCAGTACCAGACCGGCACCACCTCAATGCCCAAAGATTGAACAAAATCCTTATCGTTCTCTGTCTTGCGCCGGAACAGATCAAACGCCGTCTGCTCTAATTGATGCGGAACCCAAAGATACTTCGGCGCAATGCCGATCTTCTCATTCGACCCGGCCTCGGTCTGCGACAACATGGCCAGGCGACCGGCGGCCAGGCTGGCTTTATCCAGCGCCTTACTCCCAAGGTTTTTATGAGCGGTGTGGAATAAATTCTTTTTGTCGTAGATGCTCATATTGGTGGCCAAAAAGTCCAACGCAAACTTGGCCAGGGTTCGTTTGGCCGCGCGGGACATCCGGATGGGGATCTGACGAATCGCCGAGACATCATCATTCTTGATCATCTCTAGGGTGACCGTCTCCAAGCCGCCGCGCTTGGTCACCGCAAAGGCGACCTTCTCATCGGAAGGAGAGGTCACAGCCGCGTAAGCCGCCCCTTCATTAACCGTGGGGATATCGCCATAGCCACCAAAGCGCACCCGCTCCTGATTCCTAAAATCCGTGGCGTGGCCAACCGTCACCAGCTTGCGCCAGACATCGGTCTCGGTTCCGGTCTTATAATCAGCGACCATGCGCCGATTGATCGCATCACCCAAAACTTTGCTAAAACTGCTCGTCTCCAGGGCTTCTGCCATCACCGATTGATCACAGTGATCAACCCGCCCGGTGACCCGCCGATCACCCGTCACATCGGCGTAACATTCCTTGAAGGAACGGGCATGGGCATGATCTTTGTGATCAAGATCAAAGAAAGCATCCAGCCTTGTGATCGCCTTCTCGCCCTGGCTTTCGGTAATCTCAATCCGGCCATTGCCCAACCCATGAACCGTGCCACTTGGGGTGAAGGAGGCAATATAATCAGCCTCTGCCGTGATCGCCTGATCCACCTCTGCCTCGGTAAAGGTTGTGATTCCATTTGAAAATAAAGACAACAATTTATCTTTGGCCTTGTCCGGCAACGCCGAGGCGTGGACCCGATCCCGCATCGCCATCCGGGCTTCCACCATCCGGATGGCTTCTTGAAGCGGTTCGCTCGTGTCTTGCTTTTCTGGTGCTTCTTGAAAATCTACTTTGACCGCTCCTTGCGCCGGAGCGGTTTGCGTTTCAGTCGTTTGTTGTTCTTCGCTCATGGGAGCCTCCTGTATTTTAATGGTGTCTTGTTGGGCCTCGACCAGATCAATCACTGCCCCTCCAGCCGCCGGCTCAACAATCAGATCGACGGAATTGATTTTGGTAAACGACACCGCCTCGCGCAGCGTGCGTCCGGCCTCGCGGCGGATCCGGGTGCGGGCCTCAGCAACGATTGAAAAACCAAAGAGACCGGAAAGACCACGCGCCCAGGCTTCCTTCAGCTTGGTCGCAATCGGCCCTTCTCCCTCAATCAAGGTGAGGGTGGCCTGAAGTTCACCCGGTGTCCCGTCAATAAAGGTCGCCGCACTCAACCCGCCAATCAGGTTGCGGACATCCTTCCCGCCACCACTGATATGCTCAGCATCCGACTTGGCAAAAACCCGCACCCCTTCAAACATCGGCGCGGCCTCACGCAGCAGGGCTTCGCTATATAAATTACCATTACCCGACACGCCGGCCTGGATAACCCGAATCCGCCACACCCCAGATTTTCCCGGGGCCGCTTCGATAAATTGTCCTCTGATTGTATGCCCCAGTGGGGGTGCCCCCCCTACGGGTCCCCCACGGGGGGTGATAGCCTCAGCGACTTCTTCAAAAGATTTTTGTACCTCAGTCGGTGTTCCCAGGCTGACCTTGGTTCCGTCAACGGCATAGGGATACTTCAGCAGCCGACCATCTTTGTGTTCAGCCACAATAAATTCATCAAACACCGCGTGAATGTAGGGCCACCAGTCTTCCTCGCCGCTCAGCTCAAGAGCATTTTTAACGGCACCTTGTAGCAGAACCCGCAGCTGATTGAGATCACCCTCAAAGGCTTCCCGGATATTATCCGGCCCAATCACACCCAAGGCCGGGATATGGTTCTTTGGCATGGCTTCGCTCCATTATAATCCCCAGTCCCCCCGTGGGGGACCCGTAGGGGGGTTACCCCCACGGGGGCATAGAAAATGAAGCCAAGCCTAATGCTCTTTAAATATGCGTTCGCCCCGACCGTTGTCGGGCAAAATGATCTGTATTAGAATCCCAATCCCTCGTGGGGGACCCGTAGGGGGGGTGCCCCAAGCAAGGAAAGCGGCACCGGGTCACACCCCAGCACCAATACCCCGTCAGAGGCCCATTATAGCGGCATTAAAATAGACAACCTCAAACAGGCCCCGTGACCGCCAGACATGAGACAACGCCCATCCTGACGCCTTTACGGGGCCTGATATAAAATTGATTGTAAAGGGGTGTTAAGACCGGACCGGCCTAATCATCAATCGTCAATGTCGATGGTCGGAAAACCAAAGATACCTTTTCCTTTCCCCCGCCACCGTTTGGTCAAAAAAATCGGGTCCGGCTTCTTGCCAACATTCTCAAAGAAACTCTTCCGCGACTCCTCAATAAAAGCCTGGTCTTCGGGCGTGAGGGTAAATTCGGCCTCGGTCACGCTTTTTTTATTTACCTGTTTCATCGTGATATTGAGCACCCCATCTTTTTCATAAGTTTGATCAATGATAACAAATTCAGACCCCGAAGGGAACAACACTTCTTTCTCCTTGGGAAACTCAGAAAGCGCATCAATCTTACGACCCGTCTTTGAGCGTATGGTAAACTGCACATTGCCTTCAAACGCTTGCTTAGCATTTGTCGTTGTAGAGAGAAAGCCGGGGTCCTTAAAGGTTGCCCCGACTTTGAGCCTCTTGATGACATTCTGAGGTAGCTGGGTCCCGCGATAGAGTTTAATGTCATCCCCAACCGGCGGCAGACGCTCAAGGCCAGCATCAATCACCCGAGCGACCCCATAAACATAATAAGATGGTTTTTTCGACCGCAGTTCCTCATTGATATCTTTCCACCCTTCCTGAGTATACATATGGATGGCAAGCCGCTGGGCGTCGGAAAGCTTCTTTGTCTCTGCATTCACTTTGGGAAGATATTTTACCCGCTTCTTAAATGCATCCTCATCACCCGCCCAGGCGGTCATGATCCCCAGCTCGTCGAAGTCGCTATCAATGTGCTCACGGGCCAGATCATGCTTGATTGCACTTTTGGCTTTTTCTTTCTCGCTAAAGGGTTGCTTTCCCGAATGCTTGACCGACCAATCTTCCATCACCGGGAGTTGAACACAACCGCAGTTAATGGTCTCGGCGGGCGGCCCCGCCGGATCACGGGGATACATCAACGGCACCCCATTGATCATAAACGGCTCATTGACCTCAACGATCTGCCCATCGGCCAAATCATGGGCGGTCCGTGAGAATGTCTTCCCTGAGCGCCGCCATTGTTTTTTCATGCCGGGCAGAACCTCAGCCGCCTGTTCTTGCCGCGCCTGGGTGGCCGCTGAAAACGCCCTTCCCATCTCGGTCCGGGTGATGGTGATGGCCCGACCGCGTCCACTCTTGACCGCTGCCGCCACCCCGCTTACCGCATCGCCGGGGGTTTGTGCCCCGATCATCACCAGACCGATCTGGCTTCTCACCTTGGTCGCAATCTCAGCAGTCACATCCTTCATCCGTGTGATGGTAAAGGTCTTCATGGCCGCCAGTTGCTGGGTATCGACCTCCGGTAACACGGCAGCGATCCGCAAGCCCCCGGCCTCCAGGGGTTGATCCACCAGGTCAACCCCGATCTTATGCGCGGCATCCAATCTTTTCACGGACCGCGAACCCATCTGCTCCCCAATCTCAGCCATCGCCCCCTCAATTGATTTTTGAACCTTGGGCAACTGCCAGGCTTGGAATTGACTGGGGGCGGATTTGATCTCCTCGATGATCCGTTTGCGGCCTTCGGCCAACAGGCTCTTGGCATCAGCCAGAGCCTCCCGCATCTCACCATTCATCCGCTTCAGCTGGCGGGCTCGTTCGGCCTTAAATTGTTTGTCTTTATTCGCCGTCAAAACTATCTGCCTCAGCTTTTAAGGCCGCCTCTGCCTTGGCTGTTTCCAGTTCAGCCGCCGGATCAATCGTCACCCCAATCCGCTCGGCCATCTCACCGATCAGCTTGACCGCCGTTTCCATCCCCAATAAGCCCCGGTCACTGGCCACACCCACCGCCACCACAACCTGCTGTAAAGCGGTCGCGTATTTGCTGGTATCCCGGGCCGTCAGTTCTGGCCACTCAACCTTGATCTTGTAAATTGACGGGTCGGCAACCCCTTCGATATCGGATCCATAGAGGATTCTCAGTTTCTGGCGAATGACATAGGTACCAACCTCGGAGAGAATATGCCCCAGCTGCCGCTGCCGCATCGAGATGACCTTAAATGTCGGCTCCCCCATTTCTCCAGCCGTGGCCCGGTTGACATCACCACCCCCACCAAACCAATGCTCCGGCAGCGTTGCCGCGCTTAGAATGTTGTTGCGAAATAACCGCGCATTCTCAGAGCTTTCTGCCGAACCAAGAGCCGGGGAGAGGGGGCGCCACTCCTCGCTGTCATTATGAACCCGGACACTTCCCGGCTCCGGGGCCGTGATCTCTCTCGCCCGCTTATCTACATAATCCTGATCCCGGCCTTTGATGGTGATATCCCAGACGAAAGCGCGCAGAAAATTCCAGCGTTCAACCTCGCCATATAAAGCCTGATCATACGCATCCAGCCAGTCAATTTGACTGAGGAGATCGGAATATCCCCGCCCGCCCGCGGCCAGCCGGTTGATGGCAAAGTAAAAACATTCACCATCGCGATAATGCTCGCGCCTCATTTGTGCCCGTGTTCCCAAGACATCTTCGGGGCCGTTAATAATCACCCTGTACTCACTGCGGATATTGCCCACATCCCGCTTCGTCAGCACCCCAATCGGTTGCTCACTGTTGTCCGGGTCGAAAACCACCTCATCAATCAGGCTGGGGTCCAGGGTTCCTAGCCGCATATGGCCGTTGCCTTCATTGACAAACACCGGCCAGAACTGCTCCCCAAACAAGGCCAACTCCCGCGCCTTGTTCACCAGCTTCATATCCATACCGTTGATTGGGTCGCGCCAGAATTGATCCAACCACCCTTGGGCTTCCTCATCAGCCACCAGCAGCCGCACCCCGCCACCCAGGAGATAGGACAGAGGCAACTCAATCAACCGATTGGCCAAGGGCGAGGTCCGCCACAAATGCGCGGCGGCATCCTGCATCCGCTCCCGGCTCATTGGGGAGAGATCACGCTTGCTGTCCCCGGATAAACGCCGCCATCCCAGTTCATCATCTTGTGTGGCCGCGCGCGCTTCGGTCAGCAATCCCTCGTGGGGGACCCGTAGGGGGGGCACCCCCACGAGGGGCTTTAAAATAGACTGCAGTCTTTTGATCAATCCCATCGCATTCTTTCTCCTTTATTCCAATGCCGAGGCCGGAGCATGTCCGCCATCCCGCCCTTGATGGATTGCGGGATGTAGGTTCGCGGATCCGGCTCAATCGTCACCCCATAGGCCGGGGCCACCACGTCTTCAGCCGCATGGAGGGCCAAGGCATGTGCCCAAAACTCATCAGCATGCCCAACCTCACTGCGGTCGGCGTCAAAGCGCGGATTGCCCGCCGCCGTGGTTGTCTTGCGCACAGCATGATGGCTGTTGCGAATCGCCAGATTGACCGGAATCCGGCACCGGCGATCTTCAAAGACCTGCTTAATCAATCCAGCCAGATGCTGTTTGATCGGTCCGGTGAAGGTCACCCCCTCCACCCGATAAGAACCATAACGACCCTGCGCATCCTCAACCGGCTTCATGCCGAGGCCGGTTTGATCAATGCAAGCCCGGGCGACCTTATACGCGGCAAAGACCCGGTTGAGTTCGGCATCCTGGGCCGCAAAGCTGGCCCCCTTCAGACTCACCACTTCACGGGTGAACAAGACATCCCCGACCTTCTCAATCACCCAGATCACCGTCAGGTCACGCCGACGACCAATATCCATACCGATATAACATTCCCCGCCCTGATAGTGCTCAGGGTTTCCGGCCTGTGCACTCTCACAAGCCGTGATCATGTCCCAGGTCAACCAGGCGGTCGCTTCATCAACCGGGATGCAGAGATATTCTTGTTGGTAGGTTTCTTCATCTCCAGCAATGGCTCGGCACTCGGCCCGGAAGGCATCGGTGTCTTTTTTGCTGGCCTTCTTGCCTTTGATTGTATCAACCAACCCGCACCCAATCGCATCTTCAATCGTTACCTGATGCAAAGACCAGTTATTTTGAGATGAAGGCGCACTGTCCTCAATCGCGTCTGGGGGACCCGCTGGGGGGGCACCCCCGGACGCGGATATAAAACCGCTTAGGGGACCCGTAGGGGGGACACCCCCAAATGGGGTAGATTCAGAAACCATCCGTGCATAACGATTACCCTTGCCGTTGAAAGTCGAGATCACCCGCACCGGATAGCCCCAGGTCACAATGGGGGCTGCGGCTTTCCACAACGCATCCGGGTCGGGATGGAAGGCAAACTCGTCTAAAACGAGCTTGCCGCCTTTGGACCGGAAAGCTTTGGGATTGGAGGAGAGACCATGAATCCGCCGACCATTGGTAAAGCGTAAAGTCTTGGCAGCTACCCCAGATTTTTCATCAAGAACCTGCTCGCCCAAATCCTCAGCGGCAATATTCAACATCTTGGCCCAATCGGTGCAGTAACGAATATATTCCAGGGCCGCGCTTTGATCCGCCGAACTGAACCACACATCCATGCCTTCATCGGTCGCGGCATCCGTCACATCCTCATAAGCCTGGACATAGGTGATGCCGATGCGCCGGGATTTACACATGATTTTCAGCCGCGACTTGTCTCTCAACCATCTGGCTTGATAGGGCAGAAAATACGGATCGTCCTTCATCGAGACAGCCCTAAGATTTCTTGCTCAATCCGGGTCCGGGTGGCTTTGGAAAGACCAGCCCGGCCCGCCGCTTCAGTGGCCACCTTGGCCGCATCACGCAAGGTCTTGGCTCGCACCTGGTGCTCGAGATGCAGCTGATTGGCCGCCCCGAGATCACGCACCGCCCGGGCCAGCTGGACCACGGCTTTGGGGTCTGGGTCTTCACCAGAAACCTGCATTGAGCGCAGGGCGGTAAAGGTGAGGTTGCCAACCAGTTCACCCAACACCCGCCCTTGCTCGCCTTCAACACCGGCCTCGCCCAATGAGTTGACCATAATCTTGGTCACCTCACGGGTCCGGCGGAGTTCGGCCAACTGTTCATTGATTTTTTTGACATACCGCCCAACCGCCGAGCGGGAACGCGGATGCCCGGCTTCTTGCAACCAGGCGGTCAGCTGATCAATGCTCAGGCGACCGGCCCGCACTTGATCATCAAACTGAGCCGCCACCTCCTCGGGCAGACTGGTAATGGTTGAGCGTGCCGCCACGGAAGCTAAATCTCAGAAGGCCGGGGACGACTCACCCCGGGCCAATATTCACGGGCCCGCGCCACCTTGTGCCCCAGATCGGTCAAGGTCACCAAAACCAACGGCCCCGCCGTCTCCAAACGCGCCAGTCCTTGATCTTCCAACCAAGCCAGGCGCTCTTGCATCTCGCTTTCAGTCAAAGTGATCCCAGCCTGGCGTTTCAGCGCCGCCGCGATCAGTTCATGATTGGTGGTATAATCGGGGATCCCGGCAAGGGTCTGTAAAACAGCCAAATGCGCATCGGCCCGCACCCGCTCACGAAAGCTGGTCACGACCGTTCACCCATATTGAGCAGATAATCCTGCTGCCGTTTGACTGTTACATCCAAAGAGTGGATGTGCCCCGACATTTCACGGACCTCACCCGTCAATCTCTCCAGTTTGAGGCTCAACTCATAGAGCGCTGCCAAGTCCGCTGATTGAGTCTCGGTTTGGGTGAGGCGCCGGTCCAATCGCCAGCACCACACAAGAGCCGGAATAATCAGCCACTGAATGACCTTGAGAACAAACTCCGCCTCCGGCAAACCCATCACTCACACTCCCTTGCGGGCCTTATCCCATGACCGGGCACCGGTGTAGCCAAGGTAGCCGGCCCCAAACAGCGTCCAAAGAGCGTCAGGCACAGCGGCCAGCATGGCCTGGATATTGGCCGCGGCTTGGGTCACATGCTCCGGCCACCAGATGCCGAGAATACCGCCGACAAAACACAAGGTGATGACCGCATAAATCAGGTAGAGGAATGATGGCCGCGCCCGGCTGGTCCAAGGATCAGTAGATTTGGCCTCAGCAATAATCGCCGATAGTTGAACCTCAGCCGCTTTGAGTTTGCCTTCTTGTTCCAGCTTGATCAGCTTGGCCTTGGCATTGGCCTTTTCTTCATCGGTTTCAAACAGGTTATCAATCAGGTCTCCGGCCAGCTTGGTGACCGGCCCGGCAAGCAGCGATAGCATGGTTATTCTCCTACCCTCATTTGGTCAGCAATCCGCTTGGCACGGGCACCCACCTGTTCAGCCCAGAGGCTGTCCAGAGCCTCAGACGCGGCTTTTTCTGTGTCTCCGGCCTTCAGGGCCGCCAGCATGTTTTTGAACCGGGAGAGACGCGGCCAACCAAGGTTAAAACACATATTGGCCAGCGCCAGCCGTTGCGGTTGACCCAAAACCCGCCACCACGAGATGTTGCGGTCCAGATCATCTAAAACGCCGACAATATCATTCTTGAGGAGATAGCCGGCTTCGTCTTCCGAGATACCCCGATCTTCCAGGTTCCGCCCCACCCCGATGGTCAGCTTCCCGGCTGGGCATTCGTATATCTTAAGCGACAGCCCTTCATCGCGAATGAGGTCGCGGATCAGCTGTTCTTTATCGTAATCATCCATAATGGATTAACATTACTGATCATCGCCGCGCCTTTCGCCCCGACCGTTGTCGGACAAAATCGCGCGTCACATTTGCCGCCGTAATCTCTCGACCGCCCGGGCGGTATACCCGAAAGCCCGGGCCACTTCTTTTACTGAGCTGCCCGATCGCAATGCTGCCATTGCTCGTTCGCGGCGGCCCTCCAAGCCAAGAGGAATAAACAACCGCTCACCCCCGAAAGCAGCGCACAGTTCCCGAAACTCCCCATAATTAAGAAAATCGGCAATCGGACTGGCTTCCCGTGGTTCGGCAGGGACATAAATTTTTTGACCGCCAAAGGCCCGGCAGAGCTTCTGAGACAATTCTTCGCCCAATGCCTCAACCAGCATCTTATAAGTTTCAGATTGGCTCACTGGTTGCGATCCTGTATTGCTTTTATCGCCTCAATCACCTTGGCCGCATTCTCGGTGGTCAAGAATTCCGGGTCATCAACACCGGTCTGGCGCTTGACAAAAGCCCGCAACGCCGCCCGGCGGTCTTTTGTCCCCCGTCCGGGGGTGCCCCCCCTACGGGTCCCCCAAGACAGCGGGGCTTTTGCGCTGCCCCCCTACGGGTCCCCAAAACGGATTGATGGGTTCCCTGGCAGGGTTTTCCTACGGCGACCACACCAGCATCGGCGGCCAGCCACCAGAGTTTGTAAACCTTGCGCACCCAGGGCTTGAGAGAGCGTTTAGTCAATCGGTTTTTCCTGCCTGGGGGACCCGTAGGGGGGGTACCCCCGGGCAGAACATTTAAAACCCCATCCAAAACCCGCCGCAAGGCGGTGTCCGAACAGTCCGCCGCCGACCGCTTGCCGGTCTCCCGCTCCAATACCGCCCGATAGGTCGGGTCATCCAGCCCCAGCTGCTTCTTGGCAATATGAACCTGGGCCAACAAAGCCCGGCGATTGGTATACATCACCTTTCCCCACACTGGTTTGACTGGTTGACCCGAACCGGCAAGCTCGTCATCATAGGGATATGAGCAGTACGTCTTTTGATACCTTGAAACTGTCGCGCCGTCTGGAAGCCGTCGGCTTTACCCGTAAGCAAGCCACCGGCATGGCCGAAGCCCTCAATGATACGCTCGGCGATGAATTGGCAACCAAACGGGATTTGCGTGAATTGGAATATCGTCTGACCATCCGGCTGGGCGGCATGCTCGCCGTGGCAGTAGCGGTCATCGCCGCTTTGGTCAAATTGCTCTAAACTCATCCCGCCACCTCATCCAGCTTGGTCTCAGCAGGGGTGATGACAAAATCCTCACCCGCCGAGCCGATCTTGACGCCTTCGATTGAGGCGGCCACCTCCGGCTCCGCCAGCATGGCCTCTTTATTCACCTCTTCCTTGGTGCGAATAAACCGTTCCAAACCCAAAGCCCGCAGCCGCCCGATGATGGCGGCAATCCCGCGTAGGTTCACTTTGGGAGGGCGTTTGCGCCAGCTGATCTCGCCCGAAGCGAAACGATGAAACTTGACCTTACCATCGCGGGTTAAGGAGAGGCGGTAGGTCTCACAGAAAATCTGTACGCCCTTTGCGAGGTTCTCAATTTCTTCATTCCAAGGCCGGGCGATATGCTCGTATTCCTCTTTGACTTCAGCCAGCCGGTCATTCATTTTAGCCTGAATACGCAGACGCTCCCGCTGAGCCTGCCCGATTCGGGCGATTGCATCCGCAACCTCAATCCTGTTATCCGGAACATCAACCGCAGCGGTCATTTTTAACCGTGTCATATTTTATCTCCTCATGATTAGCCACCACCACCGCCAGTGCTGACGGATTAGATGACCCAAACCCCGGCGCGCGCGCCGGGGTTTGGTTGGACTCCATCTCGGGGGTGCCCCCCCTACGGATCCCCCAAGATGGATTCGGTGGATACCCGGGAAAAAGAAAGACCACCGCCGTTTCACCACACCACCTCATCAAATTGTTTACTCAGACCGCTCCGATGCCCGTTCTTGCAACTCTTACAGATCCGATGACCGGACCAGGTTGATAAAAAAGCCTTGCCGCAGCTCAGGCAGGAGCGGGTTTTGGGTGTTGGATTTTGTTTTTTGGGCTGCGCCCCGGTTTCAGCTACATCTCGGCAGCGCAGACAGAGCTGTCGGGCTTGTTGAGAATAAAATCTGAGGCCACAGCTTTGGCAGTTATGGGCAATCATCACAGTGCCTCGCCGATATAATGCGGGCAGCCACCCCGGCAGGCCCGCCAGAGGTTGACAGCTTGGCTGGAACTGGCGCGAAAGGGACGGGTTTGCACCTGGAGACATCGCTTCCGCTCAATGCCGCCCAACACCGGGCAACGGCATTGCCCGGCGGCGAGATTAGACCGGATGGCCGCTTCAATCTGGCTTAAATCAGCCTGATATTTGCCGTGTAACAGGGCACAGATGGCCCCGGCGCTGTAGCCGCCCGGCTTGGCCCGTGTGGTCAGCATTTTGCCGACCGCGTCATAGCTGCCTGCCGCGTCATAAGCCGCCAAAAGAGCCTCAAAGCAATCCCTTGCCAATTCCTGCCTGGGGGTACCCCCCCTACGGGTCCCCCAGGCAGGATTGGTGTTTCCTATCCCTGACATCTTACGGGGTCCCCCTTTTTGTATTCCCTCTCGGGGGGGTGCCCACAATGGGGACATCAAGAGGTAGATTGGGGTCGATCAACTGCCCGTGCTTGGGTGACCAATAGGGTGGCTGGGGGCCAGTGTTTTTGATGAACCGGAAACGCCTAAATCCATTTGAGGTAAGGGCTGTTCCTGGTTCCCTTTTGGTTAGGGGAAAAACATAACCAGCGGCGGCCAACTGCCGTAAATATCGGCGCCCATTACTCTCAGCCGCTTTGCCGTGAAGAGCCGGATCAATTAGAGACAAGAGTTCGTTCAAGGTCACGGCTTGGTCGCTGAGGCGCAAAGCCGCCCAAAGGGCCGCTCGTAAACCACCGGCCCCAGAACGCCGACCGGTATGGGGGCCGCCCGGCCCACTCTTGATCTGTTTGCCTTGCTTGCGAAAATCCAGGCCGGCTTTGGTCAAAATGTAAAACCCGCTCGTCTGCCCAATGCGCTCCACCAAGCCACGCCGCCTGAGCACATCCATCGCCTGCACAACCCGCCGGTTGTCGGCCCCGATCTGGGCCGCCACTGCTGCAATCGTCACCGGTTCACCCGGGGGCGGCAAAGCATCGAGGAGTTGCTCTGTGAAACTCCGCATTTTTAAGCCGCCTTCCGCACCCGCCGCGGTTCGTCTTGGCACAAAGTGACGCCGTCAATCGCCGCCGGGGTGACCAAAGCACCGCCATTGCGGCGCCCGATCTTCTCAATCTGCTTGAGTGCCTTGACAATCTCCCGGACATGGCCTTCGGATTTCTTATGAACGGTCTTGAGCACCTCTTCAGCCACCGGCACCTCACATAATTCCTCAGCCATTTTGGTGACATCGGCCAAGCTGGCGGCACTGAACGCGGCCCGGGCCGAGACCCGGGTTTTCAACTGCGGATGCCGCTTGATATGTGCCCACATAAATTCCCTGCCGACCAAAATCACCGGGAACTCCAGCAAATCGGAAAGGTCGCGGATGGTCTCCAGGAGCCGGATATTCTTGACCCCGCGCTCGGCCTCATCCACCACCAGAGGCCGCAGATCACGGGCCAGTAACTCGCACGCCTGCTGAAACAATCGCTCGGTGCTATAGGCCGGCACCTGCTCCCCCAACTCGGTCACCAGGTCCCGCAGCATCCAGCTGGGTGTCATGGCTTCTTGAAGGCGGAGGAACACTGCGCCTTCTTGTAAGGCCCACCATTTGGCGGCTCTTGTCTTGCCAAACCCGGCCTCTCCTTGGGCCAGACAGAAGCAGGCTTCTGGGGCCGCCCGGTCATCAAGCGAAGCCACCGCCGCCAGAAAACGGCTCACATTCTCGGTCTGAACAAATTTGGCACGCATAAATGATCTCCCTCAGGTTAATGGCTGTTTTGGGGGTCCCCCCCTACGGGTCCCCCAAAACAGCAGGTTTATCTGGTTGCCAGTAGTCTTAGCGTTGGTGATTTTGATAACAGTTCCGCCGCATATGCCTGGTCGGCCTCGGTCGCGGCTTCGTCCGTCTGTGCCCATTCAACGAAGGCGGCATCATCTTCAAATATTGGGCGGTTTTTATGCCCATTTTGGGGTGCCCCCGGGTTTGGTTGAATTGCCGTCTTGGGGGTGCCCCCCCTACGGGTCCCCCAAGACGGATTGGCGGGGTCCTCATGGGATAATGTGATCACATTGTCATTTCCGGCC
Source organism: Alphaproteobacteria bacterium (assembly GCA_963923945.1). Lineage (GTDB taxonomy): Bacteria > Pseudomonadota > Alphaproteobacteria. The sequence continues at coordinate 1,489,193 of OZ000551.1, read as the reverse complement.
CCATCATCGCCATTCAGCCGGGCAAACAGGGCATCGGCGGCGGCTTGATCTTCAGCAGAGAGAGCCGCGATCACTTTTGGTTCCAATGACCCGTGGGGGACCCGTAGGGGGGGCACCCCCACGGGGGAACCATTAGTCTGAGCGGCTTGTTCAGCTGCTAGCAGCCCCGGGCTGTCATGGGTTTCTATGGGTGACGGGAAGGCCGCCAATCCATCCGCCTGGCTGGAGCAGACGGTCAAAATCTCTTGGGCTTTGACCTGTTTGGCCGTCTTGCGAAGTTCTTTAAGCCCTTGATTGACGATCTCTTTCTGCTTCTGCTTGGTCTTGTGGGCTACCTCGCGGCGATCTGCGCCAAGGGTTGCCGCATCCTCGGCCCGGCAGATGAACTGGCCGTCTTCATCAAATAGATAAATCGCCCCAAAATCCGCATCATCCAAAGCCACCCGCACCCGCCGCCCCATAAAGGCCGCCAGTTCAGGATGGATATAGAAGCCGTTGCTCACCGACACACCGCGCTTGCCAACCACCCGCCATTCCGAACCGGTTGGCGGTGGCATCAGGGCGATATCCAAGGCCCGCTCATTCTCAATCTTGCGCACCGCACCGTTAAATTGAGCCGCCCTGGCAAACGGCGTCACACCGTTCAGACCGCCATGCGCATTATGGGCATACACATCATCACACCAGCGGTCGCAGAATTGTTGAAATTCTTGAGGCGTGAGACTTTTTATTACCGTTTGGGGGCGCCCGTTTTTATATTCCCCCGCGGGGGTGCCCCCGGGTTTGTTTAAATCCTGCTTAGGGGTCCCCCACAGGGGATTGGTATTTTTCCCCTGTCGGTTTCTCACGCCTTGCCGCTCGGCCACGCTGTGACCGGTGAATCCGGGCAAGAGTTCCAAAAGATCACGGGTAAAGGTCCCGAAAGCCCGCTCAATATGGGGTTTTTTTTCCGGCGAAAAGGGCGGGCAGATTTTATGCTCAATCCCCAGACTATCCAGCAACCGGGTCATATGACGGCTGGTATAATCCTTGCCGTTATCGGTCTTGACTGCTTCCGGCACCCCCCAATCCAAAATCGCCCGCCGCATCACCGCCGCGATGCCACGGGTTGAAGATGACTGGGCGACCTGTAACTTGAGACGCCGTGAATAGACATCAATCACCCCGATGAGGGCATGGCGCTGGCCATCAGCCAGGATGATATCGCCTGGTGAGCTATCTAACTCCCAAAGCTGGTTCAATCGGGAAACATTCTCTGAAGCATTACCAACCGCGGCCAGATATTGACTTCTCGCTTTATCTGGATCGACCAGAGCGGCATGCAGCTGCGGATGGGCCGCCTTCCATGCCGCCAGCCAGCGCTGAAGACCGCGCGGTGAGGGGAGTGTAATTCCGTCATTCTCGCCGAACCGGGCACGAAGAGCCTGCATGATATGCCCGGCTCCGGCATGCGGATACGAGGCCAACATGCCTTTAATTAAATCGACAAGCGCCGGTTGGCGATCAATCAGGCCGCTGCCTTTGCGGTGCTGGCCATGCCGGGCCACCAGCCCGCCCAGACCGCCCCGGCGCAACCGCTTGCGCCAGCGGCGTAAAGAACCGATGCTCGCGCTGGGTACGATCTCACGGATCCAAGCCGGCACATCCACTCGATTAGATTGATATAATCCGATAAATGCGTTGTCAGATGCCGCCTGGGGGAGACCCTGAGCCGCCCTGAACCGATCCGCCGCCCGGACCAGGGCGGCCCGGGCCTCGGCCTTGCTTTGTTGGACCGACCCGGCACTGGTAAAGGCCCCCTGTGGGGGTGCCCCCCCTACGGGTCCCCCACCGAGGGCTGATTTCTCCGCCAATATCTTCTGCGCTGGCACCGATAAACAGGCCCGGTGATATTCCCAACCGCCACCTTTGCCGGTGCGCCGCCGGGCCAAGGCGCCCAGACGTGGATCACGCTTCTCGCGCCAACCTTGCTCATCGACCATCACCGCCAACCGCCGCCGCGACACCCGATATCCAGGCAGGCCCCAAGCCGCCAGATCATCCAAGCTGAACCATTCGGTCATGGCCATTCATCCTGTTTGAGAGTGCCCCAATTACCCTTGGGGGACCCGTAGGGGGGGGACCCCCAAGGGGGAAACAAGGTCATGGCCGCCGCCTCTTAAGGGTGGTGGCCTCGGTCCGCAACTGCTTGATCTGTTGCTCAATATGGCCCAGCCGCGCCTTGCGCATCACCTCGGATTCAACCAGATGCAGGTCAAACGGCCCGGCAAACAGTTCATCAATCAGCCAATATTGCTTGGTCGCTTCGATGAGCGCATACAGCCGCTCGACGGTGATCTTATGGTCGGTGGCCGCGGTCGAAGAATATTTATCCAGGATATTCTTGCTGATTTTGGGGTCACCCAAGGCTTCCGACATCCGGGCCGCCACCTCTTCACGCCCCATGCCGCACTCTTGCAGAGCCAGACCCAAGGCATTGGCAAGGCGTGAAGAAAAATCAAAGCCTCTCACTTGCCTTGGCGGCGTCACCGCCGGACAGGGACCATCCAAAACACGCGCAAACAGGTCCTCTTGTAGGGAGCCGCGTTTGATCTTGGATGGCCGCCGCCTCATCGCCGGGCCGTCTCCGACATTTCCGGCAACAGGCCATAATCAGCCAGGGCACCATCCGTGATAAGGTAATCAATAAAACCTTGGCGGGTTTTGGTATCCGCCTTCTCCCACCATAAGATCATCCGATACTCTGGCGTATTTTCAATCATTGGTTGTTTTTCCAGCCAAGCCAGGGCTTCAGCCACCGAGGTCGCTGGATGGGCCGGATTGAGGATGAATTGGATCACCGCCATCTGTCGCTCCACCGGTTCAATCATCCCCAGCCGCGCCAGTTCACTCTGATTGTCAGCGATCTTGTGGCCCGCCGCTTCAATCTCAACCGCCACGGCGGGAAAAATATTGCTGAAAACCGCTATATAGCGCTCAATCGTGCGGGGGCTGAGGTCCAGGGCTTCAGCAGTCTTTTTTGAGAACGACAAGTTGTCGTTCTCAATCTTTTGGCCACCCCGTCCGCCTTGCGCGCCGTTGCGGGTCTCTGGATACCATTGCAGATAAACCCGCTTCATTTCCGAGAGTGCCCGCCCCATCGCCAACACGGTCAGACTCTTGCGCTTGATATGATCATCAATCTCCCGCAGCCGGGCCTCGGCCCGGTTGAGAGGCAGCACCCGCGCCTCAATCTCCGTCCAGCCCATTAGCCGCACCGCCTCCAGCCGATGCGCCCCGGTGATAATCTCATAGTGTTGAATGGCCGTCTTGGGGGTGCCCCCGGGCTTGTTTAAATCCTGCTTAGGGGTCCCCCAAGACGGCGGGGGTTTGGCGGTTTTTCTTTTGACTGGCCGGACCTCAATTATGTCTTTCAGATGCGGTTGCCGGGTGCCGGATGCTTTGATCTCATCGGCCAGCCCGACTACCCAACTGGGATCAATCGGACGCACCCGCTCCCCAAGGGCAATATCCGCCACCAGAATACGCCGAGACCCGGTCATGATACGGCCTCTTTGTGCACATATTTGCGCAATTTTGCTTGACAAAACAGTTGTCTTTGTGCATTATTATGCACATGGAAACGCAAACGAAAAAAGTCAGAAAAAAACTGGAAAAAGACGGGTGGTTTTTGGCCCGTCATGGCGGTGGACACGATATTTATCGCCATCCAACCAAGCCCGGTATCATTACCCTGCCTCGACACAAGACGCTGACGCCTGGGGTCATTAAATCTATCGCTGCCAAGGCAGGATGGACATAAAGGAGAATTGGAATGCGCTATATTGCTATTGTCGAACAATCTGAGGGTATTTTTGGCGTGACTTTCCCTGGTCTTGACGGGGTGGTTGCTGTGGGAAAGAACCTGGATGAAGCCTTGTCCAATGCCCAAGATGCGCTGAGTGATGCGGCGGCAGAAGCGGCCAGAGACGGGGTCTCTTTGCCTTCTCCCCCGGATTTGGGAGGCGTTGTGGTGCCACCTGGTTGTTGGGTGACAACGATCCTTTTGGTCGAGGAAACCGGCAAGCCCGCCCGGCTTAATTTGTCGCTGGATAGCGGTACGATTGCGGCGATTGAGCAAGCCGCATCCGCCCGCGGTCTCACCAAAACGGCCTATATTAAACGACTGGTCAAAGCCGCCGCTGCACTGGGAGCGTGAAAAACACCCATCACGAGGTATTCCCGCGCGCGCAGCCGGGCCTCAGCCTGGTTGAGAGGCAGAACCCGTGCCTCAATTTCCGTCCAGCCTAGCGATTTCACTGCTTCCAGCCGATGCGCCCCGGTTACAATCTCATAAGGGGTGTTGGCCCGCTTGATGGGCCGGACCTCAATCATATCTTTGAGCTGCGGTTGCCGCGTCCCGGAGTCCTTGATCTGCTCGGCCAGTGCCTCCACCCAGACCGGGTCCACCCGGCGCGACCGCTCGCCCAAAGCAATCTCAGCCACCGGAATGCGTTGCGGCTTGATCATTCCCGGTCATCCTGGCGGTGCGGGTGGAAAGGGATGACATTGGCAGGATAAACCTCGCCTTTGCGTAAAACTTCAGCCAGAGCGATTTTAAGGCACTTGCGCAGTGCAATCTCGCGGCGGATTTTGGTGATGATTTTCTGAAGATCAGCCAGTTGCCGATCAAGTTCTTCGGTCATTGTAGCCTCCACTATGGCGTTGACGAACGCCGCAAGGAAGGCTTTCAGACCGCCCTGGCGACGGGAGCTGAAAACTGTTAGTGGACAGCCCCGGGCGTTGCCGCTACCGGACTCCCGCCATAATGAGGGCACAAAAATGCCGCCAGACTGACGGGGGCGGTTGTCCGCCACTAAAGAGTTTTCAAGCTCCACCGCCATAATGCGCCGACCCGCTGGCAATGTCAAGACCCGCCCGCTCATGACATGGCCTTTCTTGATTTTTTATAATTATGTTTATTGACAAACCGATTAAATATAATTATATTTAATCCATGAATTACGAATGGGATACGGCTAAATGTGACCGCAATATCCGTCATCACGGGGTCGATTTTAGCTTGATTGATCAGTTTGATTGGCAAACCGCCGCGACACGACAGGATGTTCGTTCTGACTATGGAGAAGAGCGATTTGTCTCGATCGGCTTTATCGGATCGCGGCTTTATGTCGCCGTCTGGACACAGCGCGGACTGATATGCCGTTTGATCTCCCTGCGCAAAGCCAACAGAAAGGAAATCTCGAACTATGAAAAAGCAACATGACCAAAAATCATATATTGATGAGCATGGAGATGCGCTGGAAATTGATGCACAGTTTTTTAAAGAGGCCCGACGCGGACGGCCACCATTGGCTGCTTCCGAACGCAAACGCCAAGTAACCATGCTGCTTGACCCAGATGTTCTGGATTTTTTCAAGGCAGAGGGACGCGGCTGGCAAACCCGTGTCAATGCCGCTTTACGCAAAGTCGCAGGGCTTTCGTAGGGTCTGACAACATATAGGCACCAGTCTTTCAGCGCGATATCGGCCTGTTTCGCACAATATTCAACAGGGTCTGGGGGATATTTGGACCAGTCGATCATGCTCCCCCCTTGCCGGGCCGCCGGAGCGGCGGTTCACCCCAAAGGGCAAGGACCTGACCGGTCGTCAGGCCCAACGCCTTCGCGGCCCGGTAGGCGTGTCCTCTTATCAATTCGTAATCGCGATTTTTCCGGTAATAGACCCGCCGGGCCGCCTCCATTCCAGTATATCCCCTTTGACTCATTATAACTGTCGCGTCACAGCCAAGATCACTGACCCCATCGCCAAGTGCCTGCATTCTTGAAAAATCCTCTCTCCGGGGTGTCATTGATTGAGAGAATAAACCCGCCCTTGATGCCGCTCAGCTGAGCGGCCAGAGCGGTAAAATCCAGCTCATCAAACATCCCCTTGCCGTAATAATCCTCACTGCCCCAATAGGGCGGATCGATATAGAACAGGGTATGCGGGCGGTCATAGCGCTGGATGAACGCGCGGTAGGGCAGGCATTCAATCACCACCCCGGCCAGTCTTTCATGGGCCTCGGCCAGCATCGGTTCCAGCTTGGTGAGATCAAAGCGGGCCGGTGTGTTGGGGCTGATCCCGAACACCCGTCCAGCGACTTTCCCGCCGAATGTAAGACGTTGCAGATAGAGGAAGCGGGCCGCCCGCTCCAGGTCGGTCAAGGTGGCCGGATCGGTCTTGATCAGCCGCTGGAAATGGCTCCCATGGCATTGACTTGGCTTTCCAGGGTGTTGGAGACTTGCCGCAATCTTTGCGCCTCAGTTTTAACCGCATCGCTGAGGGCCGGGCCGCCGGTCAGCGAGCGGATGACGGTCCATATCGGCATGATATCCTCAATGCGTTGATAGGCCTCGGCCTTGATCCGGGCCACCATCTCGGCCTTGCGCTCAGATAAAGGCTGCTGGGCCGGTGGTGAGTATTGGCCATCTTGATACAGCCAACCCGGTTCAACCGGTTGATCATCTGGAACCTCAACCCAGTTCAGATCAGGGTGATAGAGTGTCTTGGGGTTCAACTCTTTGGCTATTTCAGTGACCTCGGCCACTTCATTATTTTCAATCCGTGCCAATTTCATGATCAACTCTCCTTAAATCCAGTAATGAACAATCACCTGGCCATCTGCGCCATTGCCAGCACCAGTTGAGCAGGCATTACCGCCGCCGCCTGGGTGCATGCCGCTGTGGGGCCTTGCCCACGCCGATCCACCACTTCCACCGCCGCCTGCCGCTTGGCCACCCTGCACATGTTGATTTGGGTGGCCTATATCGTGCCCCGGCCCGCCGATGCTGTTTACATCGCCACCGATTCCCCTTCCGCCGAGGCCAAAACCGGTATGACCCGCTCCCCCACCGGTTGCTGAGCAATGTGTCCCAAAAGAGCTTGTCCCCCCAAGCCCGCCCCTGACTGGATGAATGACATTCCCGGTGCCGCCTCTGCCAATGGTCACCGGAACCTTACCCCCCGGTGTCAGAGCGACTATTTTTCGGGTATACCCGCCGCCATGACCAGCCCCGCCGGTGCCGCCACCGCCCGCACCCCAGACTTCAACAACCGCCCATCTGACATCATTGGGTACAGTCCATTGATGGGTTCCAGGCGTGTCGAAAACCGCCAGCCTTGGCCGTGTATTGGGCCTGAAACCATCAATCGCCTGTTTGACCCGCAACGGCGTCATCACTTTGCTGTTGTTGCTCCCCGCTCTGGCCTCGGTTCGGGTGGCCAGGGGGCGTTGTTCGGCTTGAGCAATCCGGCGGGTTGCTTGAGTCATCTGGGTGGTATCATTCTCATCAGGGGTCAGGCCAGATGCGGCGATAAAGTGATGCTGTTCCCTTTGCGGATGCTCAATTGGGTCGCGTGCGACAGTTACTTTGACTCATTATAATTGTCGCATCACAGCCTCTGTAGCACGACAAGACAATCGCTCGCCTTTACTGTCAGGAGGCGGGTTGCTTAAGATTTTTCTTTCGATAAAGGGATTGGACGTCCCAGCATACGTATCAGGGTTGGATCACGCTTGACGAAATGGTGGTGCAAAGCCCTGGCGGTATGGAGGACGATGGCCATAGAGATGAGAATCGCAAATGTCACGTGCACCCATCCCAAAGCCTCATTCAGTGCTTCATTTTTCTCTTCCAAAAACTGCGGGATAAAAGGCATTCCGAAAACATCAATCGGCCGGGCATAAGTAATGGACTTGGCGATACCGCTGGCCACCATGACGAAAGGGGCCAGCAAGAAAAACCACTGAACCGCGCGCGCAAGCCTGGCTTCCCAGATACTCTGGGAAGCCACCGGGTGCGGCCACCCTTCTTTCAAACGCCAGGAAAGACGGGCCACCAGGATAAAAAATACGATCATGCCACAAGATTTATGAATCTGGATCATCTCGAATTTTTCCGGGCCACGCGGCAACTGCGAAGAATAAAGACCAAGACCCAGCATCCCGAGAATCGCCAATGCGGTGAGCCAATGAAGCGCAATCGTGGTCCGACTCAACCGGGAATATGGAATGGATGGATCAGTCATCGTCTCATACAGAATCGAGAAAGGAACCAATGGTCCATAATGATGGCCCATATCGTCTGATTTTTATCGTCTGATTTTTTCTTAAATCCATGACAACTGTCCATACAACTGTTAATCGAGTCGGAACCCCACCCCGTAAACGGTCTGGATCGAAGGGTTGCGCCCGGCCGTTGCCAATTTACGTCTGAGGTAGCCGATATACACATCAACATTGTTGAGGGTGACATCAGCTGTCAAGTCCCAAGCACCTTGGAGAATTTGCTCTCGGGTCATCGCATGACCGACATTGCGGGCAAGAAACAGCAAGATATCAAATTCTCGGCGGGTCAAGGTCACGGACTGTCCGGCCATCTTGATGGTCCGGCCGGAAAGATCAATCTGTAAATTACCAATCTCAATCCTATCTTGGCTGGATTCATTGTTGCTGCGGCTGGTGATCACTTTGAGACGGGCGAGTAATTCTTTGAAGGCAAAAGGTTTGGTCAGGTAATCATCGGCCCCGGAGCGAAACCCTTCCAATTTGTCTTCAAGCTCATCGCGGGCGGTCAGCATACAAATCGGTGTCTTGATGCGCATGGCCTTGGCCTTCTTGCAGATATCGTATCCATCAATATCCGGCAGCATCAAATCAAGAATCATGGCATCGTAAGTACCGGTCTGGAGATAGGGGATCGCTTCGCCGCCTTCCCGCAGCCAATCGACGTCATGCCCCTCGATATGTAGCCCATTGGTTATGAAACGGCCAATTCCGGCATCATCTTCAACAATCAGTATTTTCATGATGGTATAATTCCCTTTGTTTATGATGCGAGAGGAAATTCCATACGCACACAAAAGCCTTTGGGATCGATATTTTCGGCTATAATACGGCCCTGATGATGTTCGGTGACCCACCGCGCCACCGCTAAGCCTAAGCCACTGCCCCCTCTTCGGCGCCCCTGTGTTGATTGGTAATACGGGTTGAACAGATTGGGCAGATCGGTGCTGGGAACGCCAGAGCCTTGGTCGGCGATTTCGATGATGGCCGATGTTTCATGCCGGTTCAGTCGAATATCGACGATACTGTTTTTCGGTGAGAATTTAACCGCATTATCAATCAATGCGAGCACAGCTTGGCGCAACCATGTCTGATCACCATGAATCGGGAATGTTCCCTCAGACATGGTCATTGTCAAAGTCACATCGCTGGAGCGGGCAAAGGCGTTGGCGGTTTCGACAATTTCCTCGAAGATGGATTCAAGACAAAAGGGCTGATTTTCAAGGGTGATCTTACCGTCTTCCGAACGGGCAAGACCGGTGAGATCACTGATGCGACGTTTCAAGAATTCGCCATTAGCCGCAATATGGGTCAAGGCTTCCCGGTAGCGTGCTGGATTCTCATCTTTCTGCCTGAGGGCAACGTCAGCCTCACCGAGCAACACGGTCAGCGGGGTGCGAAGTTCATGGCCAACTTTAGCGAAAAACAACCGCCGTGAATGATCAATCTTAGACAGCTGATCAGCTTTTTCAGCCAGTTGTCGGGTCCGTTCAGCGATGGTTTTTTCCAATTCTCGATTGGCGGTGGTCAGTAAGGTTTGTTGAGCCGAAATGCGGCGGGCCATATCATTGAAGCGTTGGCCAAGATCAGCCAGTTCAGGAGGATTCGCAATAGAAATATGATGCTTAAGATTACCTTCAGCCAAAGCGGCCGAGCCTGCGGAAAGTTTGGCTAAGGGACTCACCAAGGCTCTATAAGTGGCGGTGGCGGCGCCAAAGGCCAGCAATGTCGTAAGGACGATAATCAGGACACAAAAGAGCAGAAGGTGACGGCTTAATGACCGAATCGTATCAATGACTTCGCCAACCTCAAGACGCTCCTCAGCAACAACTTTGTCGGTGAGCCGATCAATATGTTGGTAATCGGCCAGAATGTCATCACCGATAAAAGTGCGCATGGCATTTTCTGGGCTAGGAGTTCGCATATGCTCCTCGCGTATAAGACGCTGAACCCTTGCAAACAAGAGTTCAATCGAACGGACAGTCTGGTATTCTGCACGTTCTTTTGCTTTTTCCTTTTCATCGTCAAGAAAGATGATTTCTTCATCAATACGTTGAGTCAACTGGGCAATGGTCTGATTGATTTTTTGTGCTTCATCGGCGGTGGTGTCGGGTTTTTTCGGGTCCATGATCCGATCCAGTTCGGCGATCAGGAAAGCACCAATCCCCGCCTTGAGATCCGTTGCCAGAGCCAGCTGTTCATAAGATTGGGCAGCGCGTTCATGCTGATATCTGATGGTAGAAAATCCCCACAAGGCGAGACAAATCGCCACAAAAAGAGCCAAAACAGTGGCGGTCGCGTTGATAACGAAAAGGGCACGCAAGGAAGGAACAAAACGCCACACGGCTTGACAACTCTCTGACCAGGTTCATCGAAAGCGATTTTCACAAGTATAGTTCCGCGAGTGATATACAGCCAACTCTATTCTATCGGGCTTCATGTCTGTTTGGCTATGTGTCTATTTGGCCACAGCAATGCAAGCCAAAAATTGCCGGTGGCTCATAATTACTGTTAGACTGCTTCCCGCTATTGAAGGGGGTTGTATGACGCAAGTTGCGGTTGGTCCACAATTACTGTTAGACTGCTTCTTGAATCAAAGGCGTTAGTTCAGGTTCTGGGTTGCGGTTGGTCCACAATTACTGTTAGACTGCTTCATTGCATTGTTCAGGCCATGACAATTCAGGTTGCGGTTGGTCCACAATTACTGTTAGACTGCTTCGGAAAAACAAGGCGATCCAAACCTTTTTAAGTTGCGGTTGGTCCACAATTACTGTTAGACTGCTTCGTGCCCTTTTGCTTTTAGAGGCGGGAAGAGGTTGCGGTTGGTCCACAATTACTGTTAGACTGCTTCTTTCTAAGCCGTTTCCTACCAATGGCTTTGGTTGCGGTTGGTCCACAATTACTGTTAGACTGCTTCAGATATGATCTTGACATGCCCACCGTATGGGTTGCGGTTGGTCCACAATTACTGTTAGACTGCTTCCGGATTGATGAAACCTGGAAGCCGTCTAGTTGCGGTTGGTCCACAATTACTGTTAGACTGCTTCCGAAGGAAAGTATTGGATCGTTGATAAAAGGTTGCGGTTGGTCCACAATTACTGTTAGACTGCTTCGTGGTGGTCCAGCAATCAGACATAGACGAGTTGCGGTTGGTCCACAATTACTGTTAGACTGCTTCCTCATTGCATTGTTCAGGCCATGACAATTGAGGTTGCGGTTGGTCCACAATTACTGTTAGACTGCTTCCATTTCGCCTGATTGGTGAATCACTGGCGTGTTGCGGTTGGTCCACAATTACTGTTAGACTGCTTCCATACATTTTCAATCAAGGCAGGGATTACTGTTGCGGTTGGTCCACAATTACTGTTAGACTGCTTCTTGTGATAGTAAAGCCCGTCTTGTTTTTTTGTTGCGGTTGGTCCACAATTACTGTTAGACTGCTTCTAGAAAAACGGTGGAGATTGGAACGATTAAGTTGCGGTTGGTCCACAATTACTGTTAGACTGCTTCATACATTTAGTCAACGCCGCGCCATTTTGCGTTGCGGTTGGTCCACAATTACTGTTAGACTGCTTCATTGTTCCCTGGTGGTGCGCCAATAATTGGGTTGCGGTTGGTCCACAATTACTGTTAGACTGCTTCGCTCTATGGTTGTTGGTATATCGTGGTCAGGTTGCGGTTGGTCCACAATTACTGTTAGACTGCTTCAGGCACTCGGTTTTCAAAAAGTGCAAAAGCGTTGCGGTTGGTCCACAATTACTGTTAGACTGCTTCAGGATGGATGATCCTCTCACAGTCGTTGACGTTGCGGTTGGTCCACAATTACTGTTAGACTGCTTCAGATAGGCGGCGATCCAGCTGAACGAATGGGTTGCGGTTGGTCCACAATTACTGTTAGACTGCTTCTATCACGCAAAATGAACGGGACAGTTGATGTTGCGGTTGGTCCACAATTACTGTTAGACTGCTTCCGGTAACCTTGGTTGTGATCCTGAAATACGGTTGCGGTTGGTCCACAATTACTGTTAGACTGCTTCAGACAATTACTGGGGTGAATGGATACCGGAGTTGCGGTTGGTCCACAATTACTGTTAGACTGCTTCCTTCTTACTACTTAACCCCACCGAGTGGAGTTGCGGTTGGTCCACAATTACTGTTAGACTGCTTCTGTGGCTGATTTCTTGGTCTAGCCGCGCCAGTTGCGGTTGGTCCACAATTACTGTTAGACTGCTTCGTTGATGATGAGCAAGGCTTCGGGGTCGCGTTGCGGTTGGTCCACAATTACTGTTAGACTGCTTCGGAGCGTTCTGCAACGGGATTGTTTAATGTGTTGCGGTTGGTCCACAATTACTGTTAGACTGCTTCTTCGCAACGCTGCGCAGAAAATATATCAAGTTGCGGTTGGTCCACAATTACTGTTAGACTGCTTCATTTAGGGCTGACACTTGATTGTGATCCACGTTGCGGTTGGTCCACAATTACTGTTAGACTGCTTCCCCTTCGGGCGGGCACGTTCATCGATGTGGTTGCGGTTGGTCCACAATTACTGTTAGACTGCTTCAACACCAAGAGGTGCACGAATAATTGAGAGTTGCGGTTGGTCCACAATTACTGTTAGACTGCTTCGACATCAATCATGTCATCTATGGCGATTGGGTTGCGGTTGGTCCACAATTACTGTTAGACTGCTTCTTGAAAAAATTGATCACACGGCGGCGGGGAGTTGCGGTTGGTCCACAATTACTGTTAGACTGCTTCCTAGTTTCTTATAACCCCCTGGAAACAGGGGGTTTTTCTTTGGTTGGATGAGTCATCAACCGGGCCATTGTGATCAAAAAAGTGAAAATTGGTCGGGGTTGGTGCGGGGTTTTTGACGGGTGTTGCCGCGAAAACTGACGATATTCTCGTATTGTTTATCGGTGAAATACACAATATCCACCTTGCCGCTTTCGGGGGTGGCCCCGGCGATGCGGCGGGTCAAGGTCTCGGTGTGCTGTTTGCTGGCGCAACAGCGCATATAAACCGAGAATTGGGCCATTTCAAACCCTTGATCCAACAAAAAATTGCGAAATTGGGTGGCGGCATAACGCTCCTTCTTGGTGGTGACCGGCAGATCAAACATGACCGTCATCCACATTAGGCGATACCCACTTAAAATCGGTTGCTGGCGGCGTGATGTCATCTTCTGGTCAAATGACCACTCACCGCTTGGCCCAAAGCCAGGGGCATGGGGCGGGGCAGATCAAGATCACGACGCTCCCCGAGGAAAACCTGGGCCAAAGAGGTGGCCAAGCGGTGCATACAGAGATGGGCCGGGGAGACCCCAGCTTGGCTTTCCATATCCAGATAGGCCACTTGGGCCAGGATGGGTTTGGTCTGGGCATTCACCTCCGGGGCACCGGTTTTGACCAGGCCGAGAATGATGGCATCAGCCAGAGGGCGAAACGGCTCCACCAAATCATCGACCAGCCGCATCGGGTTGGCACCGCTGCGGTGATGGAGGCCGCGGCTGGGATGCAACCCGGCGGCCACCACCGCCCGAGCGGTGGCAGAGCGCAACACAGTATAGCTGTAATTCAGCATGGCATTCACCCCATCGGCGGTCCGATCACGCCGGAAATCAGCCCCAAAAGCCAAGGACCAATAACGGCGGGCCGCTTGCGCCTCAATATTGGCCGGGTCACCGGAACGCACCTGAGCCACCAAAGCGGCAACCGGACCGGCTTTCTGACCCAGAGCGGTCAAAACAGCCGCTTGATTGGCAATCTTGGCCCGGATGACCTGCCGCCACAACCTCTGACACAACAGTTTGCGGGCCGATAATTGGCCATCCATGCGGGCGGCCTGGACATGATGACCATCCAGCCCGAGCAAATAGGCCGCCGGGGCGTGGTTGCGGCCACACAGGACAAAAGGAATCCCCCGTTCAGCCAGGGCGGTCAAAAGATTGGCGCTGGTGGTCAAGCCGTGGCCATTGGCGATGACCGCGGCAATATCATCCAGCGGGACACGGCCGACGGTTTCATCACCGGAGCGTATTTCCAGAAAGCCGCGTTTTAAGGCCAGATGGCGGTGATCGGTGGCGATTTCAACAATCCGGCCCAGCATGGCATCACCCGCTTTGATTATTCCCCATTATCCCGACAATCACCGGGATCATCGACTGGCTCACCCATGACCGGGACGATCAATAGTATCGCCGCGTTTCTGCGGAAACAATCAAGGGTTGAGAAAAATTGGAACGTATTGCCTCAAAACTTGTTTATTTGGACTCCCTTTTCACATTGATCCCCTTGTCCCTGGGACTCAATCCCATTGTGGCAACCCGATGATTACGGACTTCACCAGAGAAAATCTCTGCGCCAAGTGATGGATTCATGCCGGATGAGTAGGGCCGGGCCAAGAAGGTCTCACGCCGGTTGATCAATCAATCCCAAAATAGGGAATGACCCGAATAGCGATGGGTGGAATTAATGACCGGCTTATCAGTGCCGAAGGCAATCATGATGGGGAAGATTCATCGGATTGCAGAGGACCGATAATTCCCGATGATCTTACCGGGTGAACAGTCCGAAGGAATTTTTAGGTATCGCATTGCGTCATATCCCTTTTCAACCTTTCTCATCCTTATACTCTTTAATTTTAAGGCTATATTTCTTGAATGCGTTTATACCATGACAGACGGGTAATCACAGAAGCGCATAGCGAAAAAGTTTTTAACTCATTAAAGAAATGTCGATCCAGAGAAAGTGAATTAAGACTTTTAATCGGCCAATCAAACGGCTGATCTGGAGGGACATTATCCGAAAGCTGATTCGAATTTGACTTCTTTTACAACCTTTAGTATGATAAAAAAATATGTCTTGCACTTTTGGGTAGATTAATAAAAAATCCTTTATCAGAGTTATTCCATTTTACTATGCCTCATAACGACATCTTGATGACAAATGCAAAATTTTTCGCTTGATATCGTATCAACTACCTCGAGATGGGATAACTCTGTTAGTTGCGGTTGGTCCATAATTTCCATTAAACTGACCGCCTCCCCCCGGATGAACCATCCGGGGGGATTTTTTGTATTCTCGGTTTTTGATTGTGATTGTTCCTTCTCATACGTCCTGAGGCGGCGGGCAATTATGAACACCCCCCAGCAGATCAACCATGACCTTACGGGCCGCGCGTTTTTGGAGTGTGGACATGGCAGCAAAATCCCAGCGAAATGGATCCTCTTTGTCCTCATGACGGCTTTGTAAAATGCCGCCTTCATAGTGAAAAGCTAAAGACAGACGTTGAGCAGAAACATCCAGCTTGACCACCCGATAGATTTGCCGCTGGCCATTCTTATCATCCAGCTCAATCAGATCTTCCTTATGGACCCGCATGATCAAGCGGTTTTGCGGGTCGGCACGCCATTTTGGTGGCCGGGATGGTTGTTGATTGGCATCAAAGACGCTGACCGCCTCGCACTGCCATTTCCCGGCCGCATCGGCATAAATATCCATATGATGATATTCGGCGGTCAACACCGCCTTTTTATGCTGATCACCCTTTTTGGGGTTATAGCCATGATGGATTTTTATGTAGTTTTTGTTGAGCTTCAAGACTCGTATCCGGCGGATGCCGGTTGTGGCTGAAAATTCGGCCAGGGCTTGTTCGGTTGCTTTTTTACAGTCCCCACCGCTAAGGCCCAAAACCACCTCTTCAAGATGAGTCTTCAAGGCGGCCCGTATGTCATCATCGCGCACCAGTTCGATCTCTTTGTCGCTCAATTCGGTGACCAATTTACGCCGCACCAAAGGGGCATCCGGGCGGTGTTCGTTTTCCGGGTTGGTGACCAATCCATAGGCGGTATCTTCATGCAGGCGGCCTTGGGTGCCGTGTTCCGGCTTATGGGAAACAATCATCCTCTGCACCGCCTGGGCGACATCCTGGCGGAACCCCGGCCAGGGTTCGGGAAACCGGCGCAAAAAACGATCCGGGTCTTCGACCGCCTGACGGCTGGCATCGCGGGAGATGATGTTGAGAAAACCCGGCTCGGTAATGCCAATAATCGCCGCATCAATGGCGTGCTGGCGATGATCATCCCGGTTCTTAAAATCGCCGCGTGAGAGAATTCGATTGAGGCCGAGTTTCCCTCGCAGCAAAGACGTCAAGCGGCCCGGTGTGACCCAGACCCGTTTCGACGGGCACACAGCGGTGAGATAGGACCGGGCCAGGCGGGCGGCATATTTGGTATCATTCAACTGACGGGCGATGAAGTCATCCTCCTTATTAAATCTCTCCATCGCATCTTCGGCAAACCGCCAGCGTTTGTTGCCCGGTAGGCCGGCGGCCCGCTCCTCAATCTCCGACCAATCATATTGAAACCCATTGATATAGGGGCTGTGGCTAAAAGCCTCATAAGGGGTTTTGTTGGTTTTGACCCGGTTGGCGGCCCGGTAGCAGACAATACGGTTGGCCTCCGAATCATCCAAGGTGATGGAAAACGGCAAGATATGATCCACGTCAATTTCGTCTGAAAAGAGCTTATTCATACTGATTTGTTTGCCGGTATAGGGGCAGCGGCGATCCTTGCAATCTTGGGGATTCAACTGCTCCCATAACCGCAGCCGCATCAGATTATGGGGGGTGGGCTTAAGATCAGGTTTGTATTCAGCCAATTTCTTGCGGCGGCCTTCATTGGCTTCTCGATTGTTTTTTTGCTGAATTTCCAGGTCGCGTTTTTGCTTGGTATTGAGTTTGAGTTCCCGGGCCAATTCAAGGATCACTTCATCCGGCAGGCCATAGGCGTGAATCTGGCTGTTGACCAATTTACGCAGCTGATTGAGAATCACATGCACCGATGGGTTGGCGATGCGACCATAAAATTTCTCCTCACCGCCATATTTTTCCTTCAAGTCTTCCGAGTCGTCGCTGCCAAAGGCAACATGACGCTGTAGGATTTTGCCATAATAAGGCAGCTGGGAGAGATTCCCCTCCTGATCAAAATCAGAATGGGAGCGGCCAAACGCTTTCTCAACCGCCTGATTATAGGTGAGCGGGCAGGCCCGACCGTCTTCCAGGACGGATTCGGTCTCCAGAATCTCCAAAAGCGGCATGATGGCTTTTTCGGAAAGATGGCCGGTGCCGCTGGGCAGATTCACGTTGGCAATCGCCTGGGCTTGCTCGGGGGAGCACTGATGCTCCTCCATCAACCAGTTGATCACCTTTTCATCATCTTCGGCCTCCAGCAGATGCTTGACAATGGCGTTTTGCGATTCGGGCGGCAATCGATCCCAATCTTTGCCGAAGCGATCCTTGTTACGCAAGGCGTGGGCGGTTTCATCCCCTTTGAGACTTTTGCCGCGTTGGGGTTTATCCAGATTGATCTGGGTTTTGGCGGGTAGGGATAGGGCCGTACGCAAACTCGACCAGGTCAGTGAGCCTTGGGCCAATAATTTGGCGGCGACGGTATCCCGCTCCTCCATAGTGATTTTGCGCCAGCTGATCCCGTTATCGGAGAATTTGAGATGATTAACCTCCTGATCAATCCGTAGACGTTGAAAACAGGGCAAAGCACGCAAGGCACGCTCTTCATCGGGGAAAAAGGTACAACGGCCGACTTCAACCGGTTTCAAATCCCGTTGAAACAGCAGAATATCACGGATGAAATCCCGAGCCTGGTCATGGAAAAGGCTGGGGTTGTATTTTTTTTGGGCCGCCCAAATGGCATCAAATTCACGCGCGATCATCGCACGTAAGGGATACAAATCATAGGCAGCATCTTTCCCCTGGCCACGCAGCCGCGCCCGCACACCCCCGGCTGGCCGCCCATGTTTCTCATCACGACACCGTGCGCCGGTTTCATCATAAAGACGGCTGTTGAGATAGGCGCCCAAGGTCTTAAAACCCCCCTCTTCCATTGCCTTTTCAAGACGCCCTGAGCCTTCTTTGATTTTTACGCCTTCTTTTTTGTTGTCTTTGTCACTTTTGTCAGCCTTGCGGTTGGATTTGAAACCCCGGCGCTGATTGAGATGAAACAAGGCCCGCCCGATATGATGGGGGGGCAGTTCTTTCTCCAATGCCGCGGCCCGGATTGGATAGGGATCAAGGATTTCCAGGGTTTTGCGTTCTTGGGCGTCTTGCGGCATCAAACCATAACGGATGAGCGCATTCATCAACCGCTGGCGGCGCCGCAAATAGCGATCCCGCCGCCGCCGTTGGCTACGCGGTTCGCGGCGTTTGGTGGCCAGGGACTGCTTGTCTTTAGGGTCCCGGCTATCGGAGAAAATGATCACCCCGATGCCGAGAATTTTGGGTTTTTTGTTTTTGGCATTGGCCCCGGAGGGCAACTCATAAACCACCCAACCAATCGAACCCGAGCCGATATCATAAGCAAAACGCAGCATGATTCCCCCCTAAAAACTGCACCCTAAAATTGATATGGGCCAAAAAGTATCATTGATGATGGCATCGGGCAATGACACCAAAAAACGATCAGAAAAAAACGACCAGAAGAGAGAGACGTCTCCTTCAAAAATGTTCTTGTCTTATGGTGCTGAATCTGGTTATATCGTATCAGTCTAATGGAAATTGCGAACTCTCCGTTAACAAGGCTCTGTGATCTTTGCTTCTGGCTTGGGGAGAGCCAAAAAATGAATTCTTAAAAGGCGGCACTTTGGTGCCGCCTTTTTTGATTCTTTCTTTTACGGGTCTTTTATGTGTGCTTGTTGGGCCGGTTATGTTGGCATCCCGGCTCTGGTCCAACGCTTGGCCCAGCCATGCGCATTAAAGAAAACCTTTGCATCCTATTTTTTCCATGATCATAGTGATTGGAAAGATCAAACAATGCATAGGTAAAAGCACAGGGAAAAACTTTTTGCGGCCTGTTCATTCTGCGGTCTTCTTTTTCTGATCCTGTCACCAAAGCTGTTGTTGGTCCGGGGTTTCTGTTGCACCGCTTGAAATTATCGCTGATGACGGTGGTCCTGGCGGTTTAGGGAGATGTTTCAGGGGAGCAGGGAGAAAACATTTTCAAGCCCTTCTTTCGGGGTGGCAATCACGCAAAACTGTTAGTGTTGGGTGGCCATCGCCTGAAACATGGTATGAGGATACAGAGTCGGTCGCTGTTTCACCGCCCGGCGAATGGCGATCCTGTTTCTGTTTGCTCATTCAAGTCCGTCTGCCAATTTCGGTCTAATAATTGATAAGGGAGTGACGAGTCGTGTTCTTTTTGCAAAGCCTCATGGGTCTTGTCTGTCTGTGTGCGATTGCCTGGATCATCGGCGAAAGCAGGAATCGCGATGCTTGGAAACCCGCGATCATCGGCGTTTCCTTACAGCTGGCGATTGCCGCTTTACTCATCAAACTCCCGGCGTCAATACAGATTTTTGATGCCGTCAATCAGGCGTTTGTGGCGGTGGAAAGTGCTACCCGTGAGGGGACATCGCTCGTCTTCGGTTACCTTGGCGGGGCGCCACTGCCGTTTGAGGAGCGTTATCCGGGATCGGCATTCATCCTCGGTCTTCAGGCCCTGCCGCTGATCCTGGTGACCAGCGCACTGGCAGCACTTCTCTATCATTTGCGGGTTCTCCCACTGATCGTGAAGGCGTTCGCCTGGGCGCTTGGCCGGACTATGGGTGTCGGCGGGGCGGTTGGTGTCGCTACGGCGGCCAACATATTTGTCGGTATGGTAGAAGCGCCGCTCTTCATCCGTCCCTATCTCCTGAAGTTGTCGCGAGCCAGCCTGTTTGCCATCATGACATGTGGAATGGCGACTATTGCGGGTACAGTGTTTGCGCTTTACGTGGCGTTCCTGAGCGATGTTATTCCAAACGCGGCGGGCCATCTCTTAACAGCATCGCTGATCAGTGCGCCGGCCGCCATTACGGTCGCACGCTTGATGATTCAGGATACAGATTCCGCAGAACCTCAATCGGTTGATTTACCCCCGTCATCGGATCGAACATTCATAGATGCGGTGATCCGTGGCACTACCGAGGGCCTTAATCTGCTGCTGCATATATCGGCCATGCTGATTGTTGTTGTCGCACTGGTTGCGCTGGTGAATTCAATCCTGGGCCTGGTGCCGGACATTGGCGGCGCTGCACTCACTCTCGAACGTGCTCTTGGATGGATCATGACTCCGATTGCCTGGCTGATGGGGGTGCCCTGGAGCGAGGCATCCACAGCCGGTACGCTTCTGGGCGTCAAGGCGATATTGAACGAATTATACGCTTATTTACAACTCATTGAGTTACCGGGAGACGCGTTATCCGAGCGGTCACGGGTGATCATGACATATGCTCTCTCCGGGTTTGCGAATTTCGGCAGCCTCGGAATCATGATCAGCGGACTGTGCACCCTGGTGCCGGAACGGCGCAACATGATCATTGAATTGGGCCTTAAATCAGTGGTGTCGGGTACGATTGCCACCTGCATGACGGGCGCTGTGGTCGGTGTTCTGATCTAAATCATTATGCCATTGATTGTTATGCCGCTGAGGAGAGTCGCCGGGGGGCTTCAAGAGGATTGATGCGTGATTCATCCCTGCTGGCTGGAAGATGCTAGGATTGATTCTGTGGCTTTGGAGTTGAGCGGCAAGATTGAGGTTCCTGACGCCAAAATTGAGACCAAGATCGGATCTTTACGCGCCGATTGACCGCGCTGGATGATCGGGACCCGGGTTGGGGTTGTCGGTTTGATTGGTGCCGCCATCAAGTTCCTGCAATCCGGAAATGCCAGAGAATCCATTAATCTCATTTGGGGGTTCCTCCGGTTTGTTTGAGTGCTGCCAGGGGGGCTGCGGGTCCCCCAAGCAGGATTGGGGTCCCTCTTGGTTGGATGGTCATTTTGGGTGGTTCCCCCCTAAACGGGATTGGTGCCCTCCAATTCATCAATGAAGCCCTCAATCACCTCTGGGTCTTTTTATTTGGTTGTGGTGCCTTCCAATTCATCAATGAAGCCCTCAATCACCTCTGGGTCTTTTTATTTGGTTGTGGTGCCTTCCAATTCATCAATGAAGCCCTCAATCACCCCTAGGCCCCGCTTCCAAAAAGCCGGGTCGGCGGCATCGAGACCAAACGGAGCCAGCAATTCACGATGCCGCTTCACCCCGCCGGCCCGCAACATCTCCAGATATTTCTCGGCAAAGCCTTTCTCGCCCTCCTGGTAAACCATATAGAGGGAATTGACCAAGCAATCGCCAAACGCATAGGCATAAACATAAAAAGGCGAATGCACAAAATGCGGGACATAAGCCCAGAAATGACGATAATCGCCGGTTAATTTAATCGCTGGACCAAGGCTTTCGCCCTGGGTTTCCAGCCATATATCACCCAATGCTTCAACCGAGAGTTCGCCGTGACGGCGCTGGCTATGCAGACGCCGCTCAAACCCATACATGGCGACTTGTCGCACCACTGTATTCAACATATCCTCAACTTTGTTGGCCAGCATCACCCGGCGGGACTTTTCATCCGGCGCATCAGCCAACACCATGCGGAAGGTCAACATTTCACCAAAAACGCTGGCGGTTTCAGCCAGGGTGAGTGGGGTATCGGCCATCAAATAGCCTTGCTGACCGGCCAAATATTGATGACAACCATGCCCCAATTCATGGGCCAAGGTCATGACATCACGCACCCGACCTTGATAATTCAGCAGTAAATAAGGGTGGCATGACGGCACGGTGGGATGGGCAAAAGCACCCGATGCCTTGCCGGGCCGCGGCGGGGCGTCAATCCAGGCCGAATCGAAAAACCGCTGACCAACCGCCGCCAATTCCGGCGAGAAATCAGCATAAGCCGCCAACACCCGGGTCTGGGCCTCCGGCCAGGCAATGATCCGGTTGTCTTCTTCTTTGAGCGGGGCGTTGCGGTCCCAATAATCCAGGGCCTCAACCCCGAACCATTGGGCTTTCAGGGCATAATAACGATGGGATAAGCGGGGAAAAGACTCCCGCACCGCTTCCACCAAGGCCTCAACCACCGCATCTTCCACCTGATTCATTTTGTTTTTTGCCGACCAAGGATGCGGGTAAGAGCGCCACTGATCTTCAATTTCCTTATCCTTGGCCAGGGTATTGGTGATGTGAGCCAGCAGACGGATATTCTCCCCTAGGACCCGACCCAAAGATTGAGCGGCTTGGCGGCGGGTTTCCGGGTCGCGGTCGGTCATATGATGGAGAATTTCGGCCTCGGTCAAAAGATCATCACCAAAAGGGAACCGCAACCCGGCCATGGTCTCATCAAACAAACGTATCCAGGCCGCCCGCCCGCAGACCTGTTTTTCATGCAGCAACCGCTCCACATCATCACTCAATTCATGGGGCTTGAAGACTCTGAGATCACGCAACCAGGGTTGATACCGCGCGGCGGCCGGATCAGCCAGCTTGGCGGCCAGCACGTCATCACTAAGGCGGTTGATCTCCAAACAGAAAAACAGGATATCGGTGGCCAGGGCGTTGATTTTTTCCTGCATATCCTGAAAGAACTTGCCTTTTTTGGGATCATTTTGATCCCCGGCATAGAGCAGATGGGCAAAGCTCATCACCCGGCCGAAGATCTCCTGAATCTGTTCATAGCGGGCCATCGCGGTGCCGAAAGCCGCACTGTCAAGATCAATGATTGTGCCGCGATAATCGGCGGCAAAGGATTGGCTTAAACCCTCAACCTCCAGGAGAGTTTCTTGCAATTTTGGCGAATCCGGGCCGGGGAATAAATCGCTTAAATCCCATTGCGGCAACGAGCCAACGGCATCTTGCGCAACAGCAGCAGAAGTCTCAGGCATGCGGGCGGGTGTTTGCAAAGGGTGCGGCATAACGGTTGATCCTTTCATGAATAATGTGCGGTCTTTTTTTAGAGATTTCTCAAGATATATATTCCTAAAGATATATGTTTTTAAGATGCCTATTGTGCGGGCGAAACAGTTTTTTCAAGCCCGATCCGGGTATCAGTAAGCCGTGTTCGTTGATGATACGATAATCAATGAGAAGAGCCCTCACCGGGGCATCAGCCAACCGGGCGCTTGATTGACCACGACACCATCTGGCCATTGTTATTTGGCCATTGTTGCGGGGTTTCATGAGCGGTCTTGTGTATGTGTTTTCTCTTTCTCCGATAGGACCACCGGCATGCAGCCGGTCAATCAGCTTGACGATTGATGATCATCCATCATTATGATGGGTTTCTTCGTTGCTCTTTTATTATCCGATTAAACAGTGATCATGGCCACACAAGACGCTTCATCCCCGCCGATACCGTTTGCCGATACCCCCAACTTGGCCCGCTTGTTCTTTGATCAAGCGGAGCGCTGTTCGGATCAAGCCTTTTTGTGGAAAAAGCAGCGCGGGGCCTATGTCTCGATAAATTGGCAAACAGCCGCCGATGAAACGGCCCGGCTGGCTCTGGGTCTGCGGGATTTGGGTATCGGAGCCGGGGACCGGGTGGTGCTGGTGGCAGAAAATAGCCCGCAATGGTTGATGGCGGATATCGCGATCATGACCATCGGGGCGATCAGCGTCCCGGCCTATACCACCAATACGGCGGCTGATCACCGCCATATTCTTAAAGATAGCGGCGCAAAGGCGGCTTTTGTTTCCGGGAAAACCCTGGCCGCTTGCCTGATGGAAGCGGCGGCTGATGCCCCGGCTTTGGAAATGGTAATCGGCATTGAATGCCGCCCGGTTGTCCCGGAAGGACAGCGCATCAAGGCTCTGCGTTGGCCAGATGTCCTTTCTGAAACCGATGATCCTTTCTTGGCACTGCGCCCAATCATTAAGCCGCTTCAACCCAGCGATACCGCCTGTATCATTTATACTTCCGGGACTGGTGGAACACCCAAAGGTGTCGTTTTATCCCATCGGGCCATTTTGCATAATTGTGCCGGGGCGTATCATTTTCTCTTAAAAATTGGCTTGGATGATCAGATTTTTCTCTCTTTCTTGCCGTTATCGCATGCTTATGAACATACCGCCGGGCAGTTTTTCCCCATCGCCATTGGTGCGCAGATTTATTATGCCGAAGGCATTGATAAATTGGCGACCAATATGGTTGAGGCCCGCCCGACCATCATGACCGCGGTCCCGCGGCTTTATGAAACCTTGCATGCCCGGATTTCCCAAGGGGTTAAACGCCAGGGGGGGGTCAAAGCCGCCTTGTTTGACCAAGCCGTGGCATTGGGGCGAAAACGGCTGTTGGAACCGGGTTCTCTGAATATATGGGAAAAGCTGCTGGATCGCCTGCTGGATCGGCTGGTGCGGCGCAAGGTTGCGGCCCGGTTTGGTGGCCGGTTGAAAGCATTGGTTTCCGGCGGTGCGCCGCTCAATCCGGAAATTGGCTATTTCTTCCAAGCCTTGGGCTTGAGGATTCTTCAAGGCTATGGCCAGACCGAAGCCGGCCCGGTGATCAGCTGCAACCCCCCCGACCGGGTGAAAATTGAAACGGTTGGCCCGCCGCTACATGGTGTCACCGTGCGGATTGCTGAAGATGGGGAAATCCTGGTGCAGGGAGATAACCTGATGCAGGGATATTGGAACAATCCGCAAGCCAGCGCGGCGACATTGCGTGATGGCTGGCTGCATACCGGGGATATCGGAACCATTGATGCCGATGGTTATATCCAGATTACCGACCGCAAAAAAGATATCATTGTCAATGCCGGTGGCGACAATATCGCTCCGCAAAAGATTGAGGGGGTGCTGGTGATTCAGCCTGAAATCGGTCAAGCGATGATTTACGGGGATCGCAAACCTTACCTGAGCGCGGTCCTGGTCCCCGACCCATCTTTTTTACAGGAATGGCAAGCCAAAACCGATGACGCTTCTGATCAAGCCCTGACCAAGAGGCTGGCCCAGGTGGTTGAATTGGTGAATGGCGATTTATCGGCAGTGGAGCGAATCCGCCGTTTCATCATCGCTGATGAGCCGTTTGGGATTGATAATGGCCTGATGACGCCGACCATGAAAATCCGTCGTCATAAAATTACCCAACGCTATCAGCAGCAACTGGAAGCCTTGTACCGGTAAATCTTATATCGGTCATCAATTGATATGGTGATCATAAGCGGCGGGGCTGGCGCTTGATCATCATTGATTGTTGGGCGGTGGTTTTATCTTGCGGCCAAGGAAGACCGGCCCTCCTTCTTTCGCATTCATAAAAGCCATTGAGCATGCGTTTTTTTGAAGATTCTACTGAGCGGGTGGCGGTTTAGCGTCCCCAAAGCGAGCCTCGAATGGGTTGAATGCTTCCGGCATAACAGCCGTGCGCCCTTTGGCATGCCGCTTCAGGGGAAGCATGTTCGAGATAAAATTCATTGGCATAAAAATTGGCCTCCACGCGGCGACAATAATTGTCGACACTGCGTTCATCAACCCAGCCATTCTGTTTTCCAATCATCCAGCTGCCGCATTGGGCCTCATAATTGCTGGCCTGATAGGTGATATGGGCGCATTCATCAGCAAAAACGCCCAGCTTGCTGGCTGTATTCAGATGGGCAAGCGCATCGCGATTGAGATGGATCATATTTTCACGCACATCGGCTTTGCCCAGCCAATTTTCTTGCGGACGTGAAGAGATGCGAATGGGCGTATTGCCACAGCGCACCGGCAGGCCATCAATATTCAGACTTCCCGGCGGGTAGGAGCCTGCCGATGGAAAATCACCGGTATATTGCTGAACCAGAGGACCGCTCGGATCAATCGGGGTGTAGGCTTGCATCGGCGGCGGGCCGGAAAAACAATGGCGCAAATCGGCGCATGTATTCTGATTGGTTTCCTGACACAAAAACAGCACACCGTCTTGGGTCAACCAGCCATCTTGCTTGCCCTTTTCGGCGACCCAGCATGTTTTCTCTTTCATCGTAGAATCCCGGCTTGCCGCACATGATGAGTAAAACTGGTAGAGCTTGGTGAGGGTTCTCTTGGTCTTGAGGGCGGAAGAGGAGAGAAGCAATTCCGAACTTTTTCTGTTTGCACGGGTGGTTGTTCTCAAGCTTGACATTGTATAGCCATCGTACCGTCCTCTGCTGCTGGAATCATCCCCCGTATAAAAACTGTCAATTACTGTGATGGGAATATCGCCGCAGCGGACCGGCCAGCCGTCAATATCAAGGCCATCGGGATAGACCCCATTGGCCGGGAAACGCTTGGTGACTGTTTCATGGAGATGGGATGCTTGGGCGGTTTGGGTTGGGACCGTGGTTGGGGGTTGGGGTGGTGCTGGGGGTGGCGTGGCAATATCGGTTGGGGTGGTGATCGTTCCTGGGTTGTAATTTTCATTTTGGTTAACGTCTTGAGGCGATGGAGCCGGTATATTGAGGTCGACTCCATATGGGTTGGATGATGCTTCAGACGGATCACAATCATAGCGTTGGCCATCCGGGTCAGCACGGGCCACAGCATCGGCACTCTTACAGGCCAACTGAGCGATGGTTTCCCCGACCCCTGGGGAATGCTCTGGCTGGGTGGGCGTTTCTGGGGTGAATGGATTATGGATGGGTGGATTTTGGGTGGGTTTAGCTTGAAAAGGTGTCTTTTGAACGTATCGATTCTGTTCTGGGCTGTCTGGAGAGATTTGGGAAGGCGGCGCAAAAGAGGGCCGGGCATTTTCCGGACTCTGGCCAGTATCCTGGGGCGATTGGGCGAAAGGGTCCGTTGGTTTTTCTTCTTGGGAAGAAAAGTCATACAGAAATGATCCAGCCGTAAAGCCGGAGACCAAAAGGAGAAAAATGATCAATGCTTTGATATTCATGTCACCATATCCCAACCATGTTTAAGACAAGAAAAATACAGCCAATATGTGGATAAAGGCTTTCCAGGGATAGACGCATTGGGGGTATCCGAGGCGTTGCGATGCGATGGCATCACGTGAAAAGTCCAATAATCGCGTGTCAAAGGGTCCGGTCCTTAGGCAACGAAACGGACCTCAATCCAAGCCTGACCACCGCACTCTGTCTTCAATCCAACCCGATTGACCTTCAAAACAGTGAATGGGATAGACTTTCCTGGGAATCATCCATAGAGAAGGCGGCGTATTAGCGCGGTAAAATAGGGTCGCATGACTGGTCCGATTGATGTTCCATGAGTTTTTGATTGATCTGGGTGGTTGCTCTTACCGGTTTGCGGTGAGGTTTAGGGTGCTCAGAGGGTTGATCAATCGGCGTCATTGGGGAGTGATGGATATGGCGGTTGTAAAAAACGGGTAAAATGATCAAAAAAGGCCAGGTTGGCGTTTTTCTCGGGCTGGTGATGTGTCCCAGAGTTGAAGCTGCCCCGTTTTCCTGTTCCATGTGGAATACGCCCGATTTTTTTCAACACGCCAGTCCCCAGGAGGGAGCGCGTTGCCTCAAGGCCGAGCCTGACCCCAATGCCCGGGATAAGAAAGGAATGATTTCCCTACACTATGCGGCTTGGGATAAGAACAACCCAGCGATAATCATGACCTTGCTGGATGCCGGCGCCAACCGGACAAACAGGGCCGCCAGCCTTGGAACTGATTGTTGAGAGGGCATCTTTGCGGAATAGCGATGTCTATTGGGTTCTCAAGGAAGCCTCATTCCAGTCGTCTGACTTCAACAACCCGATTTCATCGGAACCGATGATAACGAAAGCGGGCGGCGCGCGGTTGTTGGGAGCGGCAAGATGGCACTCGGCTATTTGGAGCCATAATCCGTTCTGGGGCCAGCCTCAAGAATGGTGCTGGGCTCTGGCATAAGCGGCTTTTTGTTCTGCGGTGGCTTCGCTCTGATAGGTCTGCTTCCATTGCGCATAGGGCATCCCGTAAACAATTTCCCGCGCGGTTTCATAACTGATATCCAGATCACGTTCAGCCGCTGCTTCCCGGTACCATTTTGAGAGGCAATTCCGACAAAAACCGGCCAGATTCATCAAATCAATATTCTGGACATCATGGCGGTCACGCAGATGGGCCACCAAACGGCGAAAGGCGGCCGCTTCCAGCTCGGTTTGATGGTGGGTTTTTGACTCCGGGTTGGGTTGGTCCATTTTATCCTCCGCTTTGATGGGTTCTCTGTTTGGACGGGTCCAGCGATGAGAGCAGGTTTTCACTCTCCAGCCACAACGATTATAATGGCATGGATATAATGGCATGGAGATTTCTTATGATCATATATGATCATAAGATAAGATTCTTCTAGCCGCCAGCCCTATGAGATGGTTAATCTCCGCTCATGCCCCGCGGACGCCATACCAAAATTGTTGCCACACTCGGACCGGCCAGCTCTGAACCGCACCAGATTGAGGCCCTGTTTGAGGCGGGGGCCGATGTTTTTCGCCTGAATTTCAGCCACGGAATTCATAATGAACACCGGCGGCGCCTCTATCATATTCGTCAGATTGAACGGGTGACCGACCGGCCGATTGGGGTTCTGATGGATTTACAAGGACCCAAATTACGCTTGGGACAATTCGTTGATCACCGGACGGTGATCAAAACCGGGGATGATTTTCGTCTCGATCTTGATCCAACACCTGGGGACCAAAGACGCGCCCCTCTGCCGCATCGGGAAATTTTCTCGGCCCTTTCTGTAGGGGCTGAGCTTCTGCTTGATGATGGAAAAATCCGGCTGCGGGTCCGGCGATGCGGCAAGACATTTGCCGAGACTGAAGTGGTGACCGGCGGTCCTTTGTCCGACCATAAAGGGGTTAATCTCCCCAATGCCCTGGTCAATCTATCCGCCCTTACCGCCAAGGATAAAAAAGACCTGCTGTTTGGGGTCGATATGGGGATTGATTGGATTGCCCTGTCTTTTGTCCAGCGGCCCGAAGATGTCTTGGAGGCCCGGCGGCTGGTTGATGGACATACGGCCATTTTGACCAAAATTGAAAAGCCACTGGCCATTGAGCAGCTGGATAAGATTATTGAATTATCCGATGTCTTGATGGTTGCCCGCGGTGATTTAGGGGTTGAAGCGGCGGTTGAAGATGTGCCGATTTTGCAAAAACGAATCGTTGAGGCCTGCCGCCGTCAAGGCAAACCGGTGATTGTTGCCACCCAGATGCTGGAATCGATGATTGATGCGCCTGCCCCAACCCGGGCCGAAGCCTCTGATGTCGCGACCGCCGTTTATGATGGTGTCGATGCAGTCATGCTTTCTGCTGAATCAGCGGCTGGGAAATACCCCCTGGAATCGGTCAAGATGATGGATCGCATTGTCCGCCGAGTGGAAAATGATCCCAGTTATCAAAGAGTGATGCGCAGCGAATACGCGATACCGCAAGAAACCAAATCCGATGCGATTAGCGCGGCCGCACGCACGGTTGCCGAGACACTTTGTGTCAACTGTATCATTACCTATTCACGCTCTGGCGCGACCGCCCGTCGGGTTGCTCGTGAGCGTCCCGGGGTGCCTATTCTCGGCATCACGGTCGAGCGTCAAACTGCCCGTCAGCTCTCTCTGGTCTGGGGTGTGCATTGTTGCCAAGCCACCGAACCGCGGGGCTTTGCCGATATGACTGAGCGGGCTTGCCGGGTGGCACTCCAGGAAGGGATGGCCACAATCGGCGATTCGGTGATTGTCACTGCCGGGGTTCCTTTTGGCCGCAGCGGCAGCACCAATATCCTGCGCATCGCCACCATTGAAGATGATGCCGATTGAGGGTTGTTTCAATCCTCAAGCCGGGGCTGGTCGCAGTGAAGGGGGCCGGGGAATAGCGACATGGAGAAGAGCAGCCACAAACCCCAAACCAGCTGCCGCCAACCAGACGGGTTCGTATCCGCCAGCATGCTGACGCCACCAGCCACCAATCCAAGCCCCAAAAAAAGCCCCGATCTGATGGGATAAAAAAACAATCCCAAAAACGGTTGCTAAATATTTGCGGCGACAAAAATCAGCCGTCAAGCCGCTGGTCAAAGGGATGGTTGCCAGCCATGTGAGACCAATGATGATGCACAACCCATATACCGCCGCATCATCCAATGGGCTGATGAGTGCAAAGCCGCCGATAGCCAAGGCGCGAATGGCATAAAGTGCGCAGAGCAGCATTGATTTTCGATACCGGTCGCCCAACCAGCCAGCCACCAATGTTCCAACAATATTAAAAAAACCAACCAGGGAAAGAGCAACAGCAGCAACCGAAGGCGCAAACGCGCGATCTGCTAAAAAAGATGGCAGATGGGTCATGATAAAGACGACTTGGAATCCACAAACAAAAAAACCCATGCACAGCAATATCATCCCACGGCGGATAACCTGACGGTCTTCACCCGACGGTCGCGGTTCATCCTCAATCCGTGCCGTTTCTTGATTGGCAACGTTCTGGTATTTCATAATCAGCACAGCCAGCAAGCCAATCGTGACAAAACCAACCGCCAGGGTCCACAAAGCCTCCCGCCACCCCAAAGACGTTAGTAACCAAAAACAGACCGGAGCCATCACAAATTGGCCCATCGAGCCGCCGGTACTGGTGAGGCCAAGGGCCACAGAGCGCCGTTCTGGGACCACACGTTTGCCAACCGCGGCTAAAGTGACGGTTAAAGAGGCCCCCGCCAATCCCAAACCGCATAACAGAATAAGACCGGCTTGAATATCAGCGATTGTCTGAGAAAAGCCCAACCACACCAAGCCACCACTATAGAGCAAGATGCCGCCCATGAGGACCGGGGTGGAGCCGTAGCGGTCCGCCAACCGGCCAGCAAAGGGTTGAGACAACCCCCAAATCAAATTTTGGGTGGCAATCGCCAACGCCAGATCCGCCCGGTTGGCCGTTAAATCAGCCGTGATGGGATCAAGGAACAAGCCAAAAGAATGACGAATCCCAAAGATCAGGATTAAAATCGCTCCACTGGCTAAAATAACCGTCCAAGGCATCATTGCGGTACCGCTCCATCATGTTTCACCACTCACCCGATCATGTCCCGATTGCATCGGTACCAGTATTCAATCGGTTATGTAAGGGGTGATTTTATGAAAGGGATGGAGATTGTTGCCGTACTCTTTTTTTAAGAGGCTTGAGAGAGCGGCGAAGAATCCCGACTGCCGAAGGCCGTTGAATGGCCAAGAGCAACCGGCCTCGTCCCGCCGCTGGCCCAATTCAGCAATTCAACAATATGCAGGACCGGTATATCCAACCGCCCGGCCAGATGCTCCAAACAACCGATATTGCCGCTCACCAGGATATCGGCTTGGCAGGCGGCCAGAGAAGTGGCTTTCTTGTGCCCCAAATGGTCGGCAATGGTCGGCTGAAAGAGGCTGTATGTTCCGGCCGAACCACAGCATAAATGCCCATCCTCAGGCAAGCGGACCGTGAAACCGGCTTTTTCCAGCAATCCAACCGGTTGGTCGGCAACACCCTGCCCATGCTGCAGCGAACAGGCCGAATGATAGGCCACAACCGGCCGCCGAGAAGAAGCGGTTTCATGATCATTGGATATATGATCACTGGTTCTATGGTCAAACGTCAAACCCGGCCATAATCGTTCAGCCAGAAACCGGCTGATATCGATCACTTTGGCGGCCCATTTTTCAGCTTCTTCGGCCATGTCCCGATGCCGGGCCAGCAAATGACCATAATCGGCCAAAGCAACCCCACAACCACCGGCGGTACTGACCACCGCATCAACCGGCCCATCGGCTTCAATATCCCGCCAGGCTTTGATATTGGCGGCGGCCAAAGATTGGGCATGGGCCCGCCGTCCCAAATGATGGGGAATGGCCCCGCAACATCCACCCGCTTCAGGAACCACAACCGTGACACCGGCGCGGTTCAAAATCTCAAGCGCGGCTTGATCAATTTCCGGCCGCAAAACCGGCTGTACGCAACTGCGGGCCAAAATAACCCGCTCCTTTCCAGGGGCTGGATAACAACCCGGAGCCACCGGTTGAACAAGCGGGGCGTGTTTTGGAATAGGGGCCAGCAAAAATTGCAGGGCTGAGGGGAGAGGAATTTTTGATACAGACCGCCCCACAGCAAGGGCAGCAGCAAACCACGCAGAACGTGAAAAAAGATGGGCACAAAGCCAGCGGGTCACCCGATCCCATAGCGGCCTTTTGGCTGATTGATTGACCCGGACCCGGGCCACGTCAATCAGCCGCCGATAATCGACCCCGGACGGGCAGGCGGTCTGGCAAGACAGGCAAGATAAACACCGATCAAGATGCTTTGTTGCGGTCGGGCTGGAGGATGGCTTGGGGCTGGTTGATGCCTCGGTTTCCAGAATCTCCTTGATCAGATAGATGCGGCCACGCGGGCTATCGCGCTCATCGCTCAACAGGGTGTAGGTCGGGCAGGCCGGCAGACAAAAGCCACAATGGACGCAACGCCGCAAAACAGCATCCGCCTCAGCAATATCGGGGTCAGCCAACTGGGTGTCATGAAACTGGGTCTGCATAGGTTCTTCCGGGTTATTGGTCAAAGACCGGGATACATCCGGCCGGGATTGAGAATTGAAGCCGGGTCAAACGCCTTCTTGATCCGGCCGGTCAAGGCGGCAAGCGGCTCACTTTGGGGATGGAAAACCGCCCCACGGGTGCGCACCGATTCCGGACCCCGAAACAACAAGGCATGTCCCGATTGCGCCGCATCATCCCCAGCCACAGCTTGGCGAATCCAGGCCGCTCCCCCATCAGCAGCCAGAGCCAAACTGTCCTCCGGGGCCACCCATAACAAGCCACCCCCCCAATCGCATAAATAATCTATCGGCCGCCCGGCCGCCAAGCGGTCAATCACCATCGGCCAGTCGGCTGGCGGGATATGCAGACGCCATAAGATATCTCCATCCGAGAAAGCCTCGGTATCGCCTTGAGAAGAAGAGGGTTTACTTGATGATTTCGGACCCGGTGACGCGAACACTGTGGCGTTGCCAACCCATCGCCATAAGAGCCTCGACTCGTCTTGATCAAGAAATGCGGCCACTTTATTCTTGCCGACCGCATCGGCGATAATCGCCTTAACATCCCGGCAATAATCATCCAGAATCGGTTCCAGAGCCTGCAGTCTGATCATCAGCCAAGACGACCCCTCATCCATAATTTTTAAAGGCGCGGATTGATGGTTTCCCGAGTGAGAGGCCAGAGCGGGCAGATAGGACAATCCGGTGACGGGTAAGGGAGCAGCCAAAAGTGCCGTCATCGCCGATGAAGCGGCCGGAGGAGAAAGACCAGGCAAGAGAAGGCTGCATTCGCCGCGCGGCTGGGGCATCACTTTGAATGTTGTTTCGGCCAAAACGGCCAGAGTCCCGAAAGAACCACAAAGCAGCTTGGATAAATCATAACCGCTGACATTCTTGATCACCCGGCCACCGGAGCGAAACAATTCCCCACGCCCATTGACAGCCCGAAAGCCCAGCAAATGATCCCGGGCCGCCCCAGCCTGGAATCGCCGCGGGCCGGAAAGATTAGACGCAAAAGCCCCGGCGATACTGCCCGATTGCGGTTCGGCGCCAAATAAAGGTCCCCAATCGGGCGGTTCAAAAGCCAGATATTGATGATGGGAAGCCAATGCCGTGGCAATCTCAATCAAGGGGGTCCCGGCCGCGGCCGTCATGACCAATTCTTCGGGCTGATAAAGCTGGATTCCGGAAAGCCCGGACATATCCAGCCGTTTATCGGCCGCTATGGGTCGCCCCAGCCTCCTTTTTGATCCCCGACCGATGACCTCAATGATGCAGTTTTCGCTATAGGCCCAAAGGAGAACATCAATCAGCTGCTGTTCTGTTTGCGGGCAAACGGTTTCAATCACCGGTGTGGTATCGGGGAGGGCATCAATGTGAAGAGTGTCGGACACGAAGCCCCATCCTACCGCAAGAAAAAATAGACGAAATAAACAAATTAAAAACGGGGTATGTCAGGGAAACGAACCTGGCCTGCATGGACATGCTCACGCCCCAACTCAGCACAGCGCCGAAGATGCGGAAACATTTTACCCGGGTTAAGAAGCTGATCACGATCAAAGGCGCATTTAACATGCGCCTGTTGCTGCAGATCAGTCTGGTTAAACATAGTTTCCATCAAGTCGCGTTTTTCCACCCCAACCCCATGTTCGCCGGTCAAAACACCCCCGGCATCAACACAAGCCTTGAGAATATCCGCACCAAATGTCTCGGCCCGCTCTAATTCTCCCGCTTTGTTGGCGTCATAACAAATCAAAGGATGCAGATTACCATCACCAGCATGAAAGACATTGACCACCCGTAGACCATAATGCTGCGATAATTCTTGCATATGCTCCAATATTTCCGGCAAAGCGGCCCGGGGAATGGTGCCATCCATACAATAATAATCCGGCGTTATGCGACCAACTGCTGGAAATGCCGCTTTACGGCCCGCCCAAAAACGCAAACGCTCTTCTTCATCTCTGCTCACTTTGATCGATGGCGCATCATGGGTTTTGGCAATGGCTTTAATCTCCTTAATCAGGCAATCAATTTCAGCCGCTGCCCCATCCAGTTCAACAATCAAAAGAGCCTGGGCATTACGGGGATAACCACAAGCGCAAAAATCTTCGGCGGCCAAAGCCGCGGCCTGATCCATCATCTCCATAGCGGCGGGAATAATGCCGGCCGCAATGATCGAGCCAACACAAAGTCCAGCCTGGCGGGCCGAAGAAAACCCGATGAGCAAAGCGCGCGCGGTTGCCGGACGCGGCAAGATACGTACAGTGACCTCAGAGACCACGGCCAACAACCCCTCCGAACCGGTGAGCAAACCAAGAAGATCATAAGCCGACGAATCAAAGGCCTTGCCGCCAAAGCGGATAATCTCCCCATCCATCAGAACCGCTTCCAAACCCAAAAGATTGTTGGTCGTCAGTCCATATTTCAGACAATGAATGCCACCGGAATTTTCAGCCACATTGCCGCCGATACTGCAGACAACTTGGCTGGAAGGATCCGGGGCATAGTAAAACCCTTTGCCAGCAACCGCCTGCGACAAAGCGAGATTGGTGACCCCGGGCTGGGTGGTGATGCAACGGTTGGCATAATCAATATCAAGAATGCGATTGAATTTAGTCATCGCCAAAACCACCCCATCGGCCACCGGTAAGGCGCCGCCGGAAAGGGATGTCCCGGCCCCGCGCGGAACCACTTTTACCCCCAAGGAGCGGCAATACCGCAAAATCAGAGAAACTTGATCAACTGTTTCCGGTAAAATGACCGCCAAGGGCAGTTGACGATACGCGGTCAAACCATCGCATTCATAAACCCGTAAGGCGTCTTCTTCGGTGATGAGATTATCTGGGGCAACCAACTCACCCAAACCGGCAACGATGGTATCGCGCCGTTTGAGAATGGCTTTGTTGGGCAAGGGCATGCGCATCGCATATACTTAACATATATGGTCGCGTGTCATCAGCTTTTATGGGCAGCTGCGCATATTCAAAATCTGCCTGCTCATGATAGGGAAATGATATCGAATACAAGGATTGCGCCGCAAAGAGCCGCGATCATCAGCCGACCCGACGCCTTTTTGCGATGATTCTTGGCATACACAACAACCAAAAAATGCCGTTTTGAAACTATAAAAGATTTGGGATGAAATTATAAAAGATTTGGGACCGTAAAAGATAATTTTAAATACTATCCAGGAAACAACGCAACGCAATGCGTGAGGAGTCAGCCTTGGCGCGCCTTGAAGCGGGGATTATCTTTGTTGATCACATAAAGGCGCCCTTTGCGCCGCACCACCCGACACATTTTATGACGCTTTTTGGCCGATTTAAGCGAATTGACGACTTTCATGACTTGGTAGCTCCATTGATTTTAGCTCCATTGATTTTGCACATATATTTTATACGAATTCCCTATATACATATAGAGGCAAGTTACAGATGCAAGTCTTAATCATTGGGAAAATAATTGAGGAGAATGATTATCGGGAAAAATGGCCGGTCACCATGGGGATGGGCGCGCATTATGTCCGCTAAGATATGCATTGTGAACCCATAGTCGTCAAATTATGAGTCCTTCCGACTGCGTGTCAATCAATCTTGCGTCAATCCGGCCTCTATCAATGGCCGGTTGGTCCCGGGTCGGTTGATTTTCTTAATATGCGGATAATCTCTATTTATTTTTTTGTCTGCTCACAATAAATATGAGAAAAAAATATGAGAAAAAATATGAGAAACCTTTTTATGGCATTCGGATTTGCATAGCGGGATCAGGTAAACAACAAACCAATGGAGGAGATGAAGGATGGAACTGCGGGATAAAGTGGTTGTGGTCACCGGGGCGGGCCAAGGTCTGGGCCGTTCAATGGCGGTTGGTTTGGCTGCACAGGGCGTCAAGATTGCGGCGGCTGACATGAATGATGAAAAGCTGGCTGAAACGGTCAATTTATGTAAAGACGCTGGCAGTGATGCCCGATCCTATCATTGTAATGTTGCTGATGAGGAATCGGTCACCGCTTTATTTGACTCGGTGACGAATGATTTCGGGGTGCTTAACGGCTTGTTGAATAATGCCGGCATCATTCGTGATGGTCTTTTGGTCCGGGTCAAGGAAGGGAAACTGGCCGGTAAAATGGCTCTTGATCAGTGGCAACAGGTGATTGATGTCAATCTCACCGGGGTTTTTCTTTGTGGCCGTGAGGCGGCCGCGCGCATGGCAACCGCCGGGAAAGGCGGGGTGATCATCAATATCTCCAGCATTTCCCGGGCCGGTAATTTTGGGCAAACCAATTATGCCGCCACCAAGGCCGGCGTGGTGGCGCTGAGCGTCACTTGGGCCAAAGAATTGGCCCGCCATAAAATTCGGGTGGCGGCCATTGCCCCGGGCTACATCGCCACCGAGATGGTCTCCAGCATGCCGCCCGAAGCCCTGGAGCGGATGACCAACCCCACGCCTTTGAAACGTCTAGGGGAACCCGATGAAATTGCCCATACGGTCCGTTTCATCTTGGAGAATGATTTTGTGACCGGACGGGTGATTGAGGTCGATGGGGGGTTGCGTATTTAGCCAAACAGAGTATAAAAAAACTCTTCATTAAATCGTTATCAAATCGTTGCGGATTTTCAATTTTTTCGCGTGCAGCGTGCGCGCAACCAGAGTATAAGGTAATGTTGAGTCAAAGGTAATGTTGAGTCATATGTCGAGTGGTCTGTTGAACAGTATCAAGGCGCGGATTTTGGCTGTGGTCTCGATTCCGATCCTCACCATTGTGGTCGCCACAATCATCTATCTTTTTGAAAAATATGAGCAAGCAACCGAAATTGACCCCTTGGCGACTATGGCCGTCTATGCGCGCAACGCCAGCGCGCTGATCCATGAATTACAAAAAGAGCGTGGCCGTAGCGTTGGTCTGATCACTTCTGATTATTCCGACCAAACAACCACCGCTCTAGCCGATCAGCGCACACTCACCGATGCAGCCTTGGAAAACTATATTCAAATCAAATCAGAAATTGACGATTTTCCATTAATCCGTGAAGACTTTGACCGCATCCGTGCCCTGTTGGGACAACTCATCGCCCATCGGACCAAGGTTGACGGCAAAGCGATCAGTGTGCAGGACAATCTGGCTTACTACACCAGCATTATTGATCGAACCATTGTCGCCATAACAAAGATTTTGCGGCTGAGCAGTGAAAGAGCATTGTTAGAGAATTTGACGCCCTTTATCGCCCTTGTGAAGGCCAAGGAGCATGCCGGTCTGGAGCGGTCCATCGGCAACGCGGTGATCAATGAGACCAATGCCGGGACATTGGCGTTTCCCCGTTTTCTGAGCTATTATGGTCGGCTGGTTGCAGAGGATCTAGCCCTGAGTGAATTTCGCGACGCCGCCACCCCCGAATTCCGCGATTTATACGATAATACCGTTGTTGGAAGCGATGTTGAGACGATTGCGGCCTGGCGAGCGATTCTGCGCGATATCCTGACCACCTCTGACATACAGGGCTTGGACGGCAAAACCTGGTTTGACGTGGCCACCAAGCGAATCAATCTGATCAAAAATGTCGAAGACCAAATCATCGAACGTGCGGTCATAGAGACTGAAGAACTCTCAAGCACCATCTGGGCACAGATTTTTCTGGTCAAGGTGGCCGTCATTCTCCTGGTTTCGGTGATTATTGGCTTAAGCATCCTGCTGTCTCTGCGGATCGCCCGCCCGGTCGGATTGATGACTCAATCGGTTGATAAGCTGGCGGCAGGAGATTTGGAGACGGCGGTTCCGCAAACCGAGCGAACCGATGAAATTGGCGCGATGGCCAAGGCCATCGAATCATTCCGTGATGCCTTGCGCCAATCGCGCAGATTGGAGGCAGAACAAAAACGTATCCAGGAACAGGAAGCCGAACGGGCCAAACGGCTGACCGGCGAGATCAAAGAATTTGAAGCCGACTTTTCGAATTTATTGGCGAATCTCCAAGCAATTTCCGAGGAACTGCAAACAGAATCCTCCCAACTGCTACAGGTCGCCGAGACATCTTCCGCCAAAGCCGATATGGCGACAGCGGCCTCAACCCAGTCGGCAGCCAATGTACAGACTGTGGCCACCGCAGCTGAGGAGCTCAATGCCTCGATTGGCGAAATCACCCACCAAATGCAACAGCAAGCCCAGCTGGCCAATTCGGCGATTGCCGAAACCGAAAGCAGTTCCGGGGCGGTGGATAGACTGGTCGCGGGAGTGGTTAAAATCACCGAGGTGCTGCGGATTATTGAAGATGTTGCCGAACAGACCAACCTGCTCGCGTTAAATGCGACCATTGAAGCGGCCCGGGCCGGGGACGCCGGAAAGGGCTTTGCCGTGGTTGCCAACGAGGTGAAAGCACTGGCCAATCAAACCGCTCAGGCGACCGAGGATATCGCCAAACAAATCGGTAAGGTCCGTGACGATAGCGACAACACCGTCAAAGTTATTCAGGCGGCCCGCAACCGGGTTTCTGGGATGGCCGAGATCGCCGCGGCGGTTGCTTCGGCGGTGGAAGAGCAAAGTGCGACCACCCAAGAGATCACCCGCAACGTGACCGAGGCCGCGGTTGGTGCCGGTCAGATTACCGAAACCATCAAGACCGTCTCTGATGCGGCCAGCCAAACCAGTGAAGAATCGAAAAAAGTCGGAAATGCTTCGGAAATGTTGAAGGAGGGCGCTGATAAACTGAGCTTAAGAGTCAGAAAATTCATTAAGGCTGCGACCGCAACCTAATTGAAACCCTTGCTTCTTAAGACAACCAAATGGCTGTTTTTTCCGGCCAGAAAGGCTCAAACTTTTTCTGCCCTTGCGGGTTTAGACCATGTTTTCGTATTGCTGGAAGTATGCTGGCCAAGGAATGGGCTAAAATCACCGGGCCAAAAGCCGGAGTCGAAAAACTTGGCAATCAACGCATCCCGGACGGGGGACCATAGACTGTGTTTCAATAAAATGTTTCAAACTGCCTGCCTCTTCATCACAACCCCTTAAAAATTCTGGACTTCCGACACGCTGATGCGTAAGAGCACCAGGCTTATGCTGATCTTTCTCAATCATCTACCCGCAAGGGAGGGTTTAATTTCTCGGCCCGCAAAACTCTTCAGGTTTTTCAGGCGGTTCTCAAATATGGGCTGATGGTCAGCAATGCCGGGCAATGGGCTGACAAAAACCGCAATTGATCCCATAAAATCAATAGGGCGGGACTCGGCAAGAAGTCACCTCTTCATCATGTCATATAAGTACCCCTTAAGCCGATAGGCCAGAATACAGGGTTTTAAAAACCGGTATGCACGGTCCTGTTGATGGAAACCAGAAAAAATTGCGGTTTGATTGAGTCTGGGGCGGCTTGGTGAAATGGGGAGTGAGAGAAACAGCCTGACGATGACAACAATCGCCAGGATTGTGCCGGATGCGACCAGCGTACCACATCACACACATGACCGGTTTTCGGTGATCATCTTAGCGGTCTCGGCTTAAAATTTAGTGTTCTCGACTGACATTCTCTCAATGGCGGCGTAATAATGAGCGACTTGCGCACCCATCCGACGCATTTTCAAATTCCACCCCTTTTGCTCTTCATCAGTTTTTTTTGATTGATCATAGTTTATCTTCTTTTTAAGAAATTCTACCATTTTTAAAAGTAAAATCAATATGTTATCACATAATATGATTGATGCTATCGCCGTCAATATTATGATATTGAGCGGTCTTGGACCGAGAAAATCTTGACCCTCAATCCCGGCTTGGTCGATTGTCGACCGGTCTTGCCGACAAGAATCGTCTTCGCCTTGCCGCTTATGGAAAGCCAGGCAAGAAAAAGAGTACCAGATATGGCCCTGAAAAGAACCAATAATCAACCAATGATTGAACGCTCACCCATATTCTGACTTTTGCGCGGGATCGTTTCGAATGAGCGCACTGATTTATAATAATCATTTTTTAGAGGTGGTGGGCGATGCTGGGATTGAACCAGCGACCCCTTCGATGTCAACGAAGTGCTCTCCCGCTGAGCTAATCGCCCTTTATGCGAACCGATGGATCAATTGCTTTGATCAATCACTCTAATTGGTCACTTTATATAATTCGTTTTATATATTCGATTTATTTTTAAATTGAATGCTGCACTTTTTAAATAACCGCGATAAATCACGAAATGACGACCACATAGGGGGTGATTTCAACCCCCAAGATAAAAGTTGGCCATAATATCTATGTTCCTGTACCCGATTGACGGTCGACCAAACCAGGATGACATTAAGGATGACATTGAGAAGGAAAAAAGAAGGAAAAACCTTTAGCCGGTTGCACCAACGAAATAGGTGATTCCGGTGCTGATGCGGCGGATACAGTGATGGAGTTTGGCAATCGGCTCAAAAACTTCTCCGTGCTCAACCCGATAATCCAGCGCATCATCATTTCTGTATGTTGCTTTTTCTCCAAAGTCATCCGATAGCGGCGCACCGGGTGAAACCGGAAAAATTTGCGCCAAAACATCCAAAACCGGCTCAACCTCCAGCCCCACCAGCTTGGCAATCAGTTGATCGCGGTTATGGCCGACAGGAAAATTGAACTCAGGGATTCGCATGGCATAAAGAAAAACTTCCTGGATCAGGGCAACCCTTATCCCATGCAAAAGCAGCAAGTCATCACGTTGCTCTTTAGCCATGACTCGTCCCCGACCAACAGCAAGACGACCCGATTGCTTGCGTCCAAGCAACCAATCATGAATTTCGACATATTCCCGCTGAAAAACCCGGTAAATTCTCAGCAAACATTCATGAGGACCTTTTTTTTCCAACCAAACCGATAAGCGCTTCATCTCCTCACTCCGGGTTTCATCGGAACTGCGGGCCGCCCGGGCCAACCATAAGCCAGGGTCAAAACAATCAATATAAGCTTTGAAGACCTCAATTTCACTAAAAGCAAACGCATACTCAACCATCCCCATCACCCGCCGAAAGCGCGGCGAATCCTTAAAGAAACGCTTGAGTAACTCAGAATCCCGCACCCATGCCTGGCCAACCCCCCCCAACGTGTTGGCCAACATGCCCATTTGCTGAAGGATAGCGTTTTGTGGGATGGCCCGGGTCTGGCTGGGATGCATGGAGCGCATCGTGCTCCCACCCTCATGCTGACGCACAACCGGACGCGAACCGGTGGTATGCAGCATATTGATCCCGAAGGCGCCAAGCAAAACAGCATAATCGGGGTCATCCATCACCTCGGCATTAAATTGCTTGATGGTATTAACCATCTCAGCGGCATGGAATGCTTCTTCGTAAAACGGGTCGCCACTGTTCTCGGTGCTCGGTTCAATACAATATTCCAAAATGCGGGCGACCACAGCATAAGCACCGGTGGGGTTCATAAAATAGCGATACCCATCGCCCCCTTGAAAGGTAATTTCCTCTTTATGCGATAACCCTTTTTGAGCGAATAACTGACGGCTATAGGGGCAAGAGACATATTCCAACCGGTCACGCAAACTCACCGGATGTCCGCCGCGGCCAATCGATTCGCCATGGGTGTCAAAGACAACCAGCCGCACATCTTTAAGATCATGCCGGTCCATGGTGCGGGCAATGTTACGCTGTAAATTTTCGATTGAGAGGGAGGCCGCCGTTTGGCCGAGATAACGGCCCGCATCAGAAAATCCGGTTTGTATACACAGCCGCCCCCGTTGACGAACATAAGCACGGTATTGCCGATTATTCAGACATTCATCAATGATTCTATGGCCTTGGGCCATTGCTTTTTCAGTTTCAAAGAGGGGGGAAATATCAACCTTGTCCTCAACCCCGAACTGTTTGGCTAAAAACAAAGCGGTGAGTATGGTCAAAGGGGTTTCACATTCGGCGATTAAAAATCGTACCGGTGTTGCCGAATCAATATATTTCAGCATCTGCGCAACACTCATGAATAAGCGCTTCCCAGACATACGCTCAGCCATAATGGAACCAAAATTGATCGTTGACGGTTGAACAGTCTGTAACAGTTTTTCCAACGCTTTGAGATAAGTTCGGCGATTCTTGGGATCATCCGGCGGCGATGTCATGCCGATGGTCTTGCGGATGGCATTATGGAGTTGGGAGG
Source organism: Alphaproteobacteria bacterium (assembly GCA_963923945.1). Lineage (GTDB taxonomy): Bacteria > Pseudomonadota > Alphaproteobacteria. Next base: position 1,446,653 of record OZ000551.1, on the reverse strand, counting down.
CATTGATCCGCACATGAGTATGGGCCATCCCCAAACCATAATGAGCAATCTCAGCCCGTAAAATATTCAAGGCCCGGGCTTGCTGGGTACCGGCGGTATCTTTGCCGCATTGGTCAATGGCCATATTCATGACTTTGATGAGAGAATCGGTCTCTGTCAGCCTGAGATGCAGACCCTCATGCATTTTCTTAGCCAAGGCACGAATGCGCTCAACACTCGAGTCTTCCTCAATTTCATAGCCACTGAAAATCTCAATTTCATCTTCGGTCTCTTTGAGCGCGACCGATAAAAGCGATTCTAAAATTTCTAAAGATTTTTGTAATGCTTCATTAGGGTGTGATTTTTCATCGCTGTTTCTGACAGCACCAATCGCATCGCGATAATATTCTAACTGACGACGCTGAACATGTAGCCGCTTATGCAACGTATCTGCCCAAGTAATATCGGAACGGCCATCAATATCGTATCCAACCCAGCTGGCAACCGATATCAGGCAGGGAACCAGTTCTTTAGCCCGATCCCCATAAAGAGAGCCCGCAACCGAAAACAGGATATCATAAACACGGCGTAGAGCGGCTTGCAGGTTACAAATAGCCTCAAGGGATAAGGCATGTTCCACATCAAGGGTGAGTTTTTGCTCAGGTCGATGCTCACGAGATAAGGCATATTTCAATTTCTCTTGCAACGCATGGTCGGAAAGGCGCTGGCCTTGATGATCATGGCCGGTTGCAACTTGACACAAAACATGCAGCAAATCTTTGGATAAACCAAAGGTCGGATGGGCCGTAAAAACGATGCCGAAAAGTTCAGTCTCAACCCTGTCTCGGAAAATCTCAAACGGGACCGGCTTGTGGTCGCGACTTTTCTGATTACTGCTTTTCTTCTCCGGGAGACCAGCTAAAATTCTGACCATACGCTCCACAGCCTGATCATTTTTTTCCGGATCAACCGGCGATAAATAATCAGCAATACCATCAGCCCTTAGTGAAAAACCGCTCAAAGTCAGACGCTGAACCAGCGATTCCAGATCCGACATGGATAATTTCCCCTTATGGAGAAGCCGCGATATATCCAAGGCCAACATACTGACTGAATTGCTGAACGGATCGGTCTCAGCACCTGAGCGAATATCATCCAATCTCCGGCATAAAGATTGCCGTAATTCTTGAGACGGATTTTGGGCATCCGGTGCATAAATCCGCTCCTTATCCTGGCTTAAACCCGTCCCCACAGCATCAGCCAAGGCCATGGTCATCGCATGAATGGACTGGGATCGCGTATGGTCACCAGATGATGGAGAATGTGACATATGATATTTCCAGTGATGCTTTTTTGGGGGCAGGTTTTTTCTAGAGATGTTTTTCTGGGGACATTTTTTTGAGCGGCCTTCTCAAAAATTGCGCACGATACCCCAAATCATCATAAAACAAGTCATCTTGTTCAAGCCGTCAATCAACCCCTATCAGACAATTTTAAGTCATTTTGATTAAATCATTTCAATCATATGACGGTGCCTTGAGAGTCATGAGTCATCAAATTGCAGAGCCCAATCAACAGCCGATTGAGCCCTTTAGGAAAGCAATTTATAAGCGGATAGGATTCCAATAAATACCATATTATCAAAGCAAACCCTCAAAATGGAATGACAAAATGAAGAATCATCCCTATGAAATATTGAAAAAATGCGTTTTTTTATCATCATTTTGCGGTTTATCAGACCGGGTCATGAGAAATTGATCACGGTATTCGGATTGCTGATATTTTTTAAGGTGCTGTATTGGGATTGGGTGCTATAAATCCGGTATCTCCTGTTTCTCGCATGCTGCGATATATTGCGCCCATGAACGCATCAGCAATTGCTTCTGCATTTGTGCCGCGTAAATCAATGGTTCCAGCATCGTGAAGCATAAGCAATAATTCTCGTAAAGAACCGCGCAAAAGATCGGCACGGACTTTATGAAAATCATCCACCAAAACCGGTTTGTGTTTTTGGTTTAACGCCGGTTCCTCATGGTCTGGCAATACTGAAGCCGGATCAAGACGCATAGGATTGGTATCCGATGTTGTCCGGCCCATCGGCGGATATTCATGATTTTTCCGGAGATCGGAAAAACCAGAAGATCGGCCCCTAACCGACCTTTGATTGCTGATATGTTGTGATAGCGATGGGTCTAAATCCGGTTTATCCGAGGCTGAATCCTTCTGACCAAACAATAGCCAATCAAGAGAAACGCCATGTTCAGCAGCAACCTCAATACATTTTTTATAGGGTAGAGATTTTCTGCGTCTCCACGATGAGATATTCGATGCGGTTAAGCCGAGAGATCGTGCCAGCTCAGCATCTGAATACACACCGACCAGTTTCTTCAGGCGATTTAAAGCATCATCAACGCATATTGTCGTTTTCATAGCCACCAATGTTTAAAATTTGTTGACATTGTTGTGTAATTTATGCAATCTCTGTAACGTGCCGGTTTTTGAAACAAAAAACTAAAGGATGTATAATGCACCAGAAGAAAAAGGAAAAAATCAGAAACAAAAGGAAAAATTTAATTGCTTGGGAAGGATTGTTTGGGAAGATAAGTTGAAGACAGGTGATAAAAATTTTTGATGAAAAATTAAAAAACGCAAAACAAAAAACGCAAAAACAACAAAAATTAACAAAAATTTAACTTTTGCATGACTTTAGTTAATTTTAATCATAATGTTCCGTTATTCATGCTACTATTTAAACAGAATGAAAAATTCAGCTCATGGCTGATTGGTCAATGTCATAATAAGGTTAATGTCATAATAAGGTTAATGTCATAATAAGGTCGTCAATATCATAATAAGGTCAATGCCATAATAAATGTCATAACAATAAAAAACGGGTCACCATGAGAAATTGCTCTGGGTTGCTGAACTTCTGGGTTGCTGAATTAACGTGTCAGAAAACCAACACTTAAAAAATTAACCTATCAAAAAACTAAATAATTTACTCGGCAGAAAAATACTTAGCAGAAAAACACTTAGCAGAAAAACACTTAGCAGAAAAATACCTAGCAGAAAAATACCTAGCAGAAAATTGATGTATCAGAAAATAACGAATTTCTGTTTTTAGAAAAACGATAGAGTCATGGTCATTATGAATGAGGAATAAAATAATATGAGTGCACAACAGTTCGTGGAAGCTCAAAGTAACATGAAAACCAAAAATAACATCTTGAGAATTTTTTCTTCAATCTCCATGTAATCAATTAAGAGTCTTGAACATCCTTATGGCGGGGGGTGGTTTGGTTGTCTCAGTTGTTTTTGAGTACACCACCTCCTGTCGCCCGGGAAAAAACCGACCAGAGAAAGTGAAGATGTTCAGATTCGAGGCGGGCCATAAACATTAATTTGCCCTCATCATCCTTGCTTAAACAACCGATCGATCAGCCCAGGATCACGCTGGGAACTGATATTTTTGGTTTGTACTTTTTTATTTATATGAGGCTTTAAGCCAGTGCAAAGGCTTGAGCGCCCCGTTCGGTTGCTTCTTTGTGACCACCTTTTCATGACCGCAAGCCAGTACCGAGAAAAGGCAAAACACCCATATTAAAGCCACGAAAGGGTTTTTTGCGCGGGTGTTGTCTCGGCCGAGAATGAGGCCAGTTTTGCATTCTCATAAAAAACGTTTTCATGCAGATCCATTGATGTTTTTTTAAGCTCTTTTTTAGAATTTGAAATGTTTTGATCATCCATGCCGGAATATTGAGTCCGCCTCATAATCCAAAGACCAGACACAAGTCAGCCATTCAGGATAATCAATTTCTGTATTGGACGGTCAATTATTGATTTTGGGTTGGTCTTTTTTGGGATGATTTGGGTAAAGTTGTGATTTTTTCGAGGCATACCTGAAAAAATCTCCCCGACGGCCTCGGGAAAACGGTGGTGCCCAGGAGAAGACTCGAACTTCCACGGCCTTGCGGCCACTGGCACCTGAAGCCAGCGCGTCTACCAATTCCGCCACCTGGGCCTTGTGGTCCTTTACCCCGATATTCACTACGAGATTAGGGTGTCGATATCGCCAGCCGATAGAGAAGTCAACGCCCTTAACCGCACAAGGATGCAGATGGTTCGTCCTGTTTAATCAGAAACCGCAGTGGTTATCTATGCTTGGTGTTCACGAAATAAATGAGATAAAAGTATAATGACCTTATTGGATGGTCATCGGATTGCGAGAAATTGGGTAAAATGGGCAAAACTTCCTGATCAGATAGGCAGAAAAAATGACCCAAAATCTTTCATCTGGGCGTCGGCGGGCACGCGTGGTTACGGTTTTTGGCGGGACCGGTTTTATCGGACGCTACGTGATCAAACGCCTGGCCGCAACGGGGGATATCATCCGGGTGGCCGGGCGCTATCCGGAAGACGCAGGTTTTTTACAACCTCAAGGTGACGTTGGCCAAATCGTTCCCTGGCCCGTCAATTATGCGAAACCCAAATCAGTACGAGCCGCCCTTCGGGACGCTGATGCCGCCATCAATCTCATTGGTATTCTCTATGAATCTGGTTTTGGTTCTCGCAAGCAAACATTTCAAAATATCCATGTCGGTATCCCGGAAATGATTGCCAAAGCGGCCCGGCGCATGAAGATCAAGCACTTGGTTCATGTTTCGGCCATTGGGGCCGACCCACAGGCCGCATCCAGCTACGCTCGCAGCAAAGGACAAGGCGAGGCTGTTTTATGGCGTGCTTTTCCCCAAGCGATTATTCTACGTCCCAGCGTTGTTTTTGGTGCAGAGGATCGTTTTTTTAATCGCTTTGCTGGCCTTGCTCGGTTGACGCCGATTTTACCGGTACTGGGCTGTCCATTTCCTCAACTTACTTTTCATGAAAAGGGGAGTGGCTTCCGTTTGCCGACACTCAATATTTATGGATCAGGAGGGCCGCGATTCCAGCCGGTTTTTGTCAGTGATGTCGCCGATGCGTGCCAACAGGTTTTGCGACGTCCCAAAGCAGCGGGAAAGATTTACGAATTGGGTGGGCCGAAAATCTATCATTTTTATGATCTGATGCGCTTGCTCTTGCAACACATCAACCGTCGGCGATTGCTGGCGCCTGTCCCGTTACCGATTGCCAAAATAATGGCGGTGGTCCTTGAGCGCTTGCCCAATCCTCTCTTAACCAGAGACCAAGTGCGTCTTTTAGAGCATGATACCATCGTCTCTAAAGATGCTCTAACATTGAGCGATCTTGGCATTTCGCCGACAGCCGCTGAAGCAATCTTACCCAGCTATCTCAGCCGTTATAAACCCTGGCGTGGTCAACGCTGATGGCCTTTGTGGTGGTTAATCACAATGATGATCCGTCACCAAAGAACCACAAAATGGCCACCCCAAGGGCAATCCGGTAGATGACAAAAGGCGTAAAACCAGCCCGGCGTAACCAAGCCAGAAGCCCTGTAATCGCCAGAAAAGCAGTGATAAAACTCAAAGCAGCAGCAAAAAGAGCATCATCGGTTACCGACCAATCGGATAACTGATACAGTTCATACCCGATCAGTCCGCCTGCCCCCAGAATAGCCGGAATGGAGAGGAGCATAGAAAATCGGGCCGCCTCTTGGCGTTCATAACCCAATGCCCGGGCGGCCGTCATGGTCAAGCCAGCCCGGCTGCCACCAGGAATAAAAGCAAAGGCCTGGGCCAAGCCAATCATCAGAGCATCCCCCATATTCATATGCTCAACCCGTTTAACCACCAAAAAGCTGCGATCAGCAATATATAAAAGAATGCCAAAACCAATGCTCGCCCAAGCGATTACCTGGTAATGACGGAAAATATCGTCAGGCAGATAGAGATAGAGACAAAAGCCAACAGCAATCAAAGGCAAACTGGCAACAATAAGGTTGAACAGCAACTGTCGATCCGGCCCCGCACGGCCAATCAAACAATGCAGCCCCCCACGTGCCAAGGCCGCCACATCACCGCGATAATGAATGAGTACAGCCAGTAATGAGCCGATATGAGTCGCCACATCAATCCGTCGACCCTGATCCGGCCAATCGGTGACATAGGGGAGCAAAATAAGATGGGCTGAAGAACTGACCGGAAGAAATTCGGTCACACCCTGGATAATGGCAACAACGATAAGATGCTCAAATGCCATCACGACCACCTCTCGATTGTACCCATAATCCCGATCCACGCCGCTTTTGCATCCCTAAAACCACCAACCGTCTCACTGACATAAGCCGCCCCCTTTAGATAACAGCGATGATATGCACAATCAAATGATGGCGCCGTTATTAAGAATATCATACAGCCGATTGGATACTATATCTGCGTAAAACACCGTATGAAGTCTATTGATTTTGTTATTGACGGGTTATGAACATATTCTTGGTTGGTCACATGTTGCTTTTTTCCCCCTGATCCAAGATAGGGAATTCGAATCTTATGAAACTGATTTTTTTTGGATACGGCTATAGTGCCCAGCGGCTTGCAGCCACCATACAAACGAATCCGCCCAATGAATTAGATCACAAAGATAAAAAATGGGAAATCATCGGGACACACCGTGATCCAACCGGAAAGAGTGCTGATCATGGAATCGCGTTACGGGCCTTTTCACGAGGCCAGCCGCTCAGTCACCAAGACTTGGAAGGGGCAACCCATATTGTCATCTCGGTGCCGCCCGATGATGATGGAGACCCGGTTTTTGATGCGCATAGAGATGATCTTATCCATGCACAAAAATTGCGCTGGCTTGGCTATCTCTCAACGACCGGGGTTTATGGAAACCGGGAAGGAGCCTGGGTTGATGAAGATTCACCCTGTTTACCAACCGGAAAACGTGGAAGAAAGCGCTGCACTGCTGAAAATGACTGGTTGGGTTTGTCACGTGAGCATGATCTGCCGATCCATATTTTTCGTCTTCCGGGGATTTATGGTCCCGGACGTAGTGCTTTTAACAGTCTGCGCAGTGGCCAGGCCCAGCGGGTGATCAAACCCGGTCAAGTGTTTTCACGTATTCATGTTGACGATATTGCTGCTGGCTTACGGGCTTCAATGCAGCGTCCGCATCCTGGTGCCATCTATAATTTATGTGATAACGAACCGGCCCCGCCCCAGGATGTTATTTTATGGGCCAGCCGCCTGCTTGGTATGCCACCACCGCCTGAGGTGGCGATTGATCAGGCCAAACTGAGTCAAATGGCGGCCAGTTTTTATCGGGATAATAAGCGGGTACGCAACCAACGCATGCGTCATGAATTGGGATTCTCGCCACGCTATGGCAACTATCGGGCCGGGTTAAAAGCAATCTTGAGGGAAGAGCGAACAGGAGATTGAGACCCCGCCAAGCAATCATATCATTGCCTTTTTTAACCTTGTTGCCTGCTGCGCGTAAAACGCCATTCCGGCGGTCGGCTGCAGTTGGGTATTCACTGAGAGTCCACCAAGCGTTGGCACACGATGTCAATATAATCGCGATTGATATCAATACCGATGCTTTTACGGTTGGTGTGGTGGGCGGCTAGACATGTGGAACCGGAACCAACAAAGGGATCCAATACGGTTTGACCTTCAGCGGAAAACAACCGGATCAAATGCTCACAGAGCTCAATGGGTTTTGGTGTCAAATGGCCGTTGAAGCGGTCCTTGGTTTCTTTTTCAACCGTCATGACGGTTTCTGGGACCCGGCCGTTTAGGCTTTGGCGAGCGTCAATAAGGCCGGTACCATATGTGAGCCAATTCTCGACAAATGTCCCTTGTCGCGGTTTTTGAGCGCAAATGATGGATTCGAATTGCGGCCGCAGCTGGGGGGTGCGACGCCCTTCAAGCAGCCGACGCGCTTGCTGTTTCTGCTTGGAACTCATATCACGGCGTTTTTTGATAAAATGATCCATTGTAAATGCCTTGAACTGAGCCCGCTTGGTAAAGCGCCAGGCGAAAGCATCGCGAATCTCAAATCCGGCATCTTCTATCGCCACCGCCGCCCGGTGATAAAGGCGCGGTGCTGAAAACAGCAACAAGAATCCACCCGGCTTCAAGACACGTAACAACTGGACCGCGATGGGGAAGAGAAATTTTTGCAGACTGCGTGATTGTTCGGGATCAAATTTCATCCCAACCGGCAGGCCACCAATCACATCGGCATGTTTTTGTGATTGCTCAATATCAAGGGGATTCCAATGATCATTGAGACGATCAAGAAAATACGGCGGATCGGTCAGCACCAGATGAATACTTTCATCAGCCATACCAGCCAAAATATCGTGGCAATGCCCGGTATGAAGGGTGACCGATGAACCGCTATCCCCGAATAGGATGGGGGCCGACCTCCCATCGGGAGTTTGACCATTTTGGCTTTTGACAGGATGAGTCATTCCAATGATCTCGTTGTTTTTTCTGGAGTTGTTTCCTTAAGGGCCGGAATAAAGACTGTAAATGTTGATCCCGTACCAACCTCTGAAGAAATCTCCAAACGCCCGGCATGACGAGTCAGAATATGTTTGACAATCGCCAACCCCAAACCGGTGCCACCAAGAGAACGCGAGCGCGGGGTATCAACGCGATAGAACCGCTCACTCAATCGCGGCAGATGCTCAGCACCAATGCCCTCACCTTGATCAATCACTGACACGGCTAAAAAGCGGTTCTTATTTTCCTGGATGAATCGGCCGAAGATGCGGATGGATTGACCCGAACCACTATATTTGATGGCATTATCCAACAGATTAAGAAAAACCTGGGTCAACTGGTCGGCATCGCCGATAACCTGTGCGGCAGCGGGCAATTTAAGCTCCAAATTTTGTTTGTTGCTTTCCAGAGCCGGGCGCACCGACTCAAGAACCGTGTTGATTGTTTCAGCCAAATCGACACGATCTTTGGGGCGGTCATGTTCCTCACGCTCAATACGTGACAAAGAGAGCAAATCACCAATCAGTCGCCCCATACGCTGGGCCTCACCATCCATAATTTTTAAAAAGCGATCTACGGCTTTAGAGTCTTGGCGTGCTGGCCCGCGCAATGTCTCAATATAGCCGACCAATGTTGCCAAAGGCGTTTTGAGTTCATGGCTGGCATTGGCAATAAAATCCGCATGCAGTTGCTCGATCCGCTTGACCTCAGTTTGATCAGACATGCGCAAAAGCGCATACCCACCATTGTTCAATGTCTTGGGGAAATGGGCGACCCAAACCCGGTAAATCCGCAAGGGAGGGCCGGTGAGTGTGACCTCAGCTTCGCGAGGATTTTCATCATCAAGGGCCAGAAAAGCCGCTTCCAAAAGCTCCGGATTGCGGAAAACATCACTCAAATTGGCGCGATCGCGTGCTTCAGGGAACAAGGCTGCCGCCGCTTGATTGGTCTGAAGGATAGAAAGCTCTGCCGAGAGCATAAAAATCGGATCCGGCAAGCGATCCAAAGCAACCTGCAACGCCTCAATATCGGCTGCTAATGCTTGCTTATCACTCTGCCAGGCTGTGATAAGACGGGATATAGCCGCCTTTAAATCAGCCATCAAAGCAACAGCAGAAACCCGTGGCGATGGGGGTCGATCAGTTGAATAAACCGCCAAGCTGGCATAGTGGCGTAGCTGGGCAAGATCATCAATCAAAGGTCGACACAGGCCAGCGCAAATAACAACAATGACCAGGCTGACGATCACAGCAGGCATAACCGTAAAAACATGCAAAAGATATAAGCCCCATATAATCAATACCATCGGACCGGATAAAATGATGGTCACCAGAACCCATTCCCCGGTTGGGAAAGCCGCCGGTGGTTTTTGATCAGGTTCTGAGGTTTGATGATTCGTCATAATCAATGGCCATAATCAATAAAATTGTCTTAGTTTATGCCGTCTTTGTGGCCTTGACTATGGTTCGATTGAGGATACCCAAAGCCGCACAGAAATTGTCTCCCCAATAAAAATCACTTCTGTTTGATGCGATTTTTTGTGTTTCCGGTCGGCGGCAGTGTCGATGATCTGCGGACGTCGCCTGACCGCATCCAATCGACAAGAACCGGGGCGCGGTGCCGAGCCGGTTGCCCCCATCATAGCTAGCGATTACCTTAAACAATCTTTCTTCTTGGTTTTTGTTTGATGCCTACCATTCTCAACCCCAAAGCCGCGCCGCCCAAAAACACCGCCGCTCACCCCAAAAGCAGCGGCATAACCCCAGTCATGGCGCAATATCTGGCAATCAAGGCCGAGCACGCCGATTGCTTATTGTTTTTTCGCATGGGTGATTTTTACGAGTTATTTTTTGAGGATGCCGAAAAAGCGGCCAAAGCACTGGATATCACCCTAACCAAGCGCGGCAAACATGAAGGCAAAGATATCCCCATGTGCGGTGTCCCCTTTCATGCCGCCGAGTCCTATCTTGCCCGCCTAATCCGCAAGGGATTCAAGGTGGCGGTCGCCGAGCAAGCGGAAGATCCATCAGCAAAAGGACAACGCAAAGCCAAAACCTTAGTCCCCCGGCATGTCACGCGGGTGGTCACCGCTGGGACATTAACTGAAGAAACATTACTTGAGGCCCGATTGCATAATTTTCTGGCCGCCTTGGTGCGCGTCAATGGGCGGTTGGGGCTGGCTTGGTTGGATCTCTCAACCGGCTTATTCCGGGTTCAGGGATTCACTGACCGCGCAACGGCCGATTTGGCCGCGCTTCTCAACCGGCTTGACCCTTCGGAAATTCTGGTCGCTGAATCGTTGCTGGAATCGGGGTCTGAAAAAGAAAATCTTGAAACAGGGCTATTGGCAACCCTGCTCAAAGAATGGCAGGACGTTATTGTCCCTTTACCGGTTGGTCGTTGCGATAGCCGTAATGGCGAAAAACGCCTGTGCCAGGCTTATGGGGTTGCTGAACTCACTGCTTTTGGCAATTTTGAGCGGGCTGAAATCGCCGCCGCCGGGGCGGTGCTGGATTATGTTGAGCTGACTCAACGCCAAACCGCAGCCAATCTACAACCATTGCAAGCCGAGCAACATGGATCAAAGATGGAGATTGATCCGGCGACTGCCCGTAATTTGGAGCTGCTCTCTAGCCTGGACCAGCATCGGCAAGGCGGCATGGTGGCAGATATTGATCGCACTTTAACCGGACCGGGATCACGTCTGTTACGCGATCGCATCGCCGCACCCAGCACCGACCCTGAATGCATTAAAACGCGTCTGGATGCTGCTCAGACTTGCCTTGATGATCCATCGGCCCGGGACGATATTCGGGCCGGTTTGCGGAATATGCCTGATCTCGAACGGGCCTTGTCACGGCTGGCCTTGGGGCGCGGGGGACCCCGTGATCTCGGAGCCATCCGCAACGGCTTGGAAGCGGCCCAAACCTTGCGAACCGCTTGCTCTGGGTCCGATGACACAATACCGCTATCGCTGGCTGATTGGGCCGAAGCCTTGAGCGGATTTGCATCCCTATATGAGCGTCTGAAACAAGCCTTAGCAGCTGATTTGCCCCTTAAAAGCAGTGAGGGCGGATTTATTGCCCCTGGTTTCGCCAAAACCCTGGATGAACAACGCCGCCTGCGCGACCAAAGCCGCGCTTTGATTGCTGAATTACAGGCCCGCTATGTCGACCAGACTCAAATTCCGTCTTTGCGGATCAAGTATAACAATATTTTGGGCTATTTTATTGAGGTTGGAGCGAATCATATGGACAAACTTGACGGAACGATGGGGTTTCGTCATCGCCAGACGATGGCCGGAAAAGTCCGTTTTTCCAGCCATGAATTGCTGGCTCTTGATGTCGCCATCCGTCAAGCGGCGGATAAGGCGCTGGCTTTGGAAGCTGAATTTTTTGATGCCTTGGTCAATGATATTCTCGCCCGGACCCAAGCGCTCAGACGTTTGGCGGCTGCGGTCGCCCGCCTGGATGTGGCGGCGGCCACGGCAGAATTGGCGGTTGAGCGAGGTTTTTGCCGCCCTGAAATCAGTCACGATTCGGTTTTCCTGGTTGAGAATGGTCGTCACCCGATGGTTGAAACGGCGCTCAAACACCAAGATGGCGATGCCTTCCGGACCAATGGGTGCCAACTGGATACAGATGATCGTCTGTGGTTGGTGACCGGCCCCAATATGGCCGGAAAAAGCACGTTTCTCAGGCAAAATGCCTTGATTGCGGTGTTGGCTCAAGCCGGGCTGTATGTACCGGCGACCCAAGCCCGTATCGGTGTCGTTGACCGGCTGTTCAGTCGGGTCGGGGCGGCTGATGACCTGGCCCGGGGACGCTCAACCTTTATGGTCGAAATGGTCGAAACCGCGACCATCCTGCATCGGGCAACCGCGCATTCTTTGGTCATCCTGGATGAGATTGGCCGCGGAACAGCAACATTTGACGGCCTCTCAATAGCCTGGGCGGTGGTCGAACATCTTCATGAGGTGAATGGCTGCCGAGCGTTGTTTGCCACCCATTATGGTGAATTGGCGAGTCTGGCTGCCCGATTGCCTCGCCTCAGCTTGCATCGCATGGCAGTCAAGGAATGGAAGGATGAGATTCGTTTTCTCTATGCGGTGGAAGCCGGTGCGGCCACCGGCTCCTACGGCATCCATGTGGCACAACTCGCTGGGCTTCCGGCCAGTACATTGGGCCGGGCCCACGAGGTTCTGGCAACCCTGGAAGCAGAAGAGCGGGGCAGCGGCCTGGCCCGATTGGCCGGTGATCTGCCTTTATTTTCTCAAACCGACCCTGGTAACCAACAAAAAGAGGGTCAAACCGGGCCGGACCGGTCAATCGCCAAGCAGACAGACCCCCAACAATCAATCCAAAAACAATCGACCCAAAAACAACCAGTCCAAGACCTACTGGCCCAAGAACAATCAGTCCAAGCCCCGTTCATGCAAGACTCCTCCACCCAAAATGTCTTGACGGCTTTGGCAGACCTGGAGCCGGACTCCCTCAATCCCCGGCAAGCCCTTGAGTGGCTCTACCGCTTGAAGGCCCTGGCGGCCGGAGAAGAGGCAGAAAGACCAGGCGACGGCGTTACCGCACCGGATGCCTAAAATCTTGGCCGACAGGGGCCGTAATCCGATAGAAGCTGCGGATCAGCCCCGCACCGATGCACCCCAGAGGACTCACCCCCACGCCCCTCTAACATCGTTTCAGTCTGTAACTCTGCGCCCTATTCAACCAAGCCGGTCCATACCCAGGGAGCAAACCGTGGTGACCGATTATCCCGCCGCGGCCCGATAAAGAAAAATCTGAAAATGTGAGAAATCTGAAAATGTGAGAACGTAAAAAACGTCAAACCGCATTATCGGGATGCGAAAGCATTAGGAATGGCCATACCCCACAACCGGTCCGGATTATCAGGCCAACCGGGTCATGAGAACCGGATTATGAGAACCGGATCACAGCGACCCGTTGATGGATGGCCCTGAGTGGATTCTTGAGGTTAGGAGCGGTTTCAGGGGCCGATATGGATGATATGAGTCATTAAACGCGGCGATGATACCGCTTCAAGCCAAAAATCGAACCATAAAGGGATCAAAAACGGTCACATTAACCAAATCTTTGCCAATTTTTTGGCCAAACCGCCTCATAACTCCGCAATCAGCCGTTTTTATGGCGGTTTATGGCGGTTTTTTGGGGGGGGAATTCTCAAAGAGGTTTTTTTTAAGAGCGTTTTCCAAGAAATGAGACGGCCCACCCGTGATCAATGACCGATGATCAATGACGTTGCAGCCTCTCCAGGTTGCTTTGAACCCGGCGGGTATTTGGATGATCCGGGCCAAGAGTTTTTTTACAAATCGCCAATGCCTGCTCATAGAGCGATTTGGCCTTATCAAAACGACCCATCTTCTGGTGTAATGATCCCAGATTATTGAGGGTCATCGCCGTATCGGGATGGTCCGGGCCAAGACGGTGCTTACGGATCAACAATGCCTGCTCATAGAGCGATTCGGCCTCATCAAAACGACCCATCTCCTGGCATAATGATCCCAGATTATTGAGGGTCATCGCCGTATCGGGATGGTCCGGGCCAAGACAGTGCTTACGGATCAACAATGCCTGCTCATAGAGCGATTCGGCCTCATCAAAACGACCCATCTCCTGGCATAATGATCCCAGATTATTGAGGGTCATCGCCGTATCGGGATGGTCCGGGCCAAGACAGTGCTTACGGATCAACAATGCCTGCTCATAGAGCGATTCGGCCTCATCAAAACGACCCATCTCCTGGCATAATGATCCCAGATTATTGAAGGTCATCGCCGTATCGGGATGGTTCAGGCCGAGGATTTCTTTACGAATCGCTAAGACTCGCTCATAAAGCGGTTCGGCCTCATCAAAACGACCCATCTTTTGGTATAGAGCAGCTATATTATTGAGGACAATCGCCGTCTTGAGATGATTCGGGCCAAAATGCTCCTTACAAATCGCCAAGGCTTTCTTATAACGTGGCTCAGCTTCATCAAAACGGCCCACCTCCAGGTATAATTCCGCCAGATTATTATAGGCACCCGCCGTATCGGGATGGCCCGGGCCAAGATGGTTCTCATGAATCTCTAAAGCCCGTTTAAGATGCGGTTCGGCTTGGGCATACTGCCCGGCTGCCATCCAGGCCAACCCGGCTTGATTGCAATAATTTGCAGCAATCGAGTCCTCAAGAGGATGCAGATCAGCCGCTGACTCCCACAAAGCCGCCGCCTGCGGATAATCCAGCTGCATCTCTTTGAGCCGCGCCCGCTCGGCCCGGGTTGCCGCAACCGCCTGCTTATGCCGTTGCGTCTGATGTTGTTCGGCTTTGATCAGATACCGCTCAGCTTGCTCAAATGCCCCGGCTTCCAGGGCTTGGGCCGCCTGGCTTTTGAGATCACGAATAGCCGCAGATGCCCCTTGATAACCGTCTTGGAGAGTATCTCGTAATTGGGCAAAATCTCCCATAATCTTCTCAAATGTGATGTCAAGCTGTTCGGGCTGGATATCCTTCTCCCCCAAAATGGTCAGGATTTTTTGCAATAATTCTTGATGAATACCGAGTTGACCCCTTAATGCCGCCACTTCCTCGGCCCGATGGTCAGAGGAGCGATCCCCCTCTGGTGATGCGCCATTCCAGCTTTCTTTGACAGCGTCAACCAATGCGGCCAACTGCAACGGAGTCAAACGGATATCATCAAGAGTCTTTCCCGTATCGGCAACCGCCGCGTTTTCATCAGAAGAACCGCCCCGGCCCGGAAAAAATCTTGCAAACAAAGGCTTGAGAACGGCCTTCAAGTCATCATCAAACCAAACAGCAATTCTCTTAATCAGCCAAAAAACAAGCACCAACGCCACAACCGGCCCAACCCCGGCCCAGCCCCATATGCCCCATATATCTTTGAAAAAAGTCCACAAATCGTGAGGATTCATCACCCATCTCCGCCACTGATCAAGGGCTTATCCGCCTCATCACTATGAATAACCGGATATCTCCAAAACATAGGCCGCCACCCCCTCAATCAGATTGGGAACAGGCCGGGCAATGGTCACAGCCCTCGACCCGCATCAAGCCGGGGCGGTGGCATTGGGCCTGGGCCAATGGGTCCAACCGGCTGTTATGCGGCTTGTTCTTTTTTCCCTTTTTCTTGAGCATGGCCGTTCTCGGCTTTCGTATCTTTGATATCGCGGGCATAAAATATGAAAATCATCGCCGAAACCGCAACAATCACCGCCGCATCAAAAAAAACATGCAAAGTCATTCTACCGTCCAGAAAGGTATAGATCATTGCAACCGCGATAATGGATGGGGTCAGAGTGGATAAAAACAGAGTGAGAGAGATAAACCATTTGCGGGCACACGACTGCTTGTGACCAGCATCAGGCGGCAATCTGCCGGTTAATGGATAAAGTCAACCCGATAAATAAAGGGGCCATAACAATCAGGACAGCAATAGACCACTGCACCGAATTGGTCATGAACGGGGAACCATCAGCATCCCACAACCAGAATTCCATAAGCTCAAGGCCGAGGACAACCAGATGGGCCGCGCTGGAGAACAAAGCGATAAACAGAAGGGCGTAAATGAAAGCGTCCCGTGTCGTTACCCGAGGGCGCGGCTGGGGAACCGGGAGCGTAAACTTGATCTCAGAAAATACAGCCAAAGCTGCGCTGATTTGTTTACCCGACCAGCCTGCCGTTTCAAGAGCGGTCCGAATATCATCCCTTGAGCATCCTGCAATCAGGGCATCACGAACAAATTGGATCAATATGTCGGGAGCAGCCATTACACCTCTCCACATATAAATAATGGATGAAAAATGGACACGCTAATCACATTTGGAGTAGCCGCAGGCCGGGCAGTGGTCGCAGCCTTCCACCCGCATCAAGCCGGGGCGGTGGCATTTGGGGCAAGCCGAGCCGGGTATGGCGGTTGTCGGCGTGTACTGACCGCTTGCGGTTTCTGACTCATCACCCCCGGCGATGGCCTGAAAAAGCGGGGGTGCTTTTTCTTGTGAGTCGGAGAGAAAACCAATCTGGATCATATGGCGTTCAATAATCTCGCCAATCGCCGCCAGTAGAGAGGGCACATAACGCCGCTCCATCCATTGGCCGCCCCTTGGATCAAACACTTGTTTCAATTCCTCAACCACGAAAGAAACATCGCCACCGCGCCGGAACACCGCCGAGATCATCCGGGCCAAAGCGTTCATCCAAGCAAAATGCTGCGGGTTTTTGGTGTTGAAGAAAATCTCAAAAGGCCGGGTGCGGCCTTTATCATCCATCATATCGGTTAGGGTGACATAGATGGCATCTTGCGAGTCCGGCCATTTGAGCTTGTAGGTGGCCCCGGGAAGCTGGGTTGGTCGCTCGGGCAATGTACGAAACTGGGCAATCGTGCCAACATTGTCGTTATTGACTGAACGCAAGGGCGGTATTTCTGGGGATGGCTTGGCCGATTTTTGTTCCTCAGCTTGCGGTTCAGTCTCACCTTTTTCGGCCGTGTCTTGGGTATTGTTTTCAGCTTCCAAAACCGATCCGGTGATGGGGTTGGGTCGATAGGTGGTACAGCCCTTGCAACCGCTCTGATAGGCTTGGCTGTAGACATTTTTGAAAGCAGCAAAATCAATCGTCTCGGGCAGATTGATGGTCTTGGAAATCGCGCTATCAATATATTCTTGGGCCACCGCCTGCATGGCCAGATGATCCGCCGGGGCCAGATTCTGCGCACTGACAAAGGCATCGCTCAACGGCACCTCATCCCCATACAGTTGTTTGTACAGCCGATAGGCATAATCGGTGACGATGGATTCGCTCCTTTGCCCATCGGGTTGCAACACTTTGCGCCGCGCCGTGAAGGCAAACACCGGCTCAATCCCCGAAGACACATTATCGGCAAACAGCGAGATGGTCCCGGTCGGGGCAATCGAGGTCACCAAGGCATTACGGATGCCGTTTTTATAAATCTTTTCCCGGATATCGGCGTCCAGCCCGGCCACGCTCTGCCCGGCCAGATAGGCATCCCGGTCATAAAGCGGGAAGGCCCCTTTTTCCGCCGCCAGATCACAAGAGGCCAAATAAGCCGCCCGTTGCAGGGTCGAAAGCCATTGACGGGTCTGCTCAACCGCTTGCCGATTGCCATAACGGAGTCCACACAGAATCAAGGCATCAGCCAGACCGGTTACCCCCAACCCAATCCGCCGTTTGGCCGCGGCTTCACGTTTTTGGGCCGCCAACGGAAAGCCGGAGATATCAATCACGTTATCCAGCATCCGCACCGCCATCCGGGTCAAAGCATCCAGTTCCCCCAGATCAATCGCCGCCCGGTCGGTAAAAGGATCACGCACCAGCCGGGCCAGATTGATCGACCCCAGCAAACAGGCCCCATAAGGGGGTAAAGGTTGCTCTCCGCAGGGGTTGGTGGCCTGGATGGTCTCACAATAGCCGAGATTGTTGCGGGCATTCACCCGGTCAATGAAGATCACCCCCGGCTCGGCATAATCATAAGTGGCCCGCATGATCCGGTCCCACAGAGACCGGGCGGAGACGGTTTTGTAAGTCTTCTTGCCGAACACCAGATCCCAAGACTGGTCGTTGTCCACCGCTTCCATAAAGGCATCCCGGACCAGGACCGAGAGATTGAACATCCGCAAGCGCCCCGGCTCCCGCTTGGCTTGGATAAAATCCTCAATATCCGGATGGGCACAATCCATTACCGCCATCATGGCGCCGCGGCGATGACCGGCGCTCATGATGGTCCGGCACATCCCATCCCAGACATCCATATAAGAGAGCGGCCCCGAGGCTTCCGCACCCAGATTCTTGACCAAGGCCCCGCGCGGCCGCAAGGTCGAGAAATCATAACCAATCCCGCCCCCTTGTTGCATGGTCAAGGCGGCTTCGCGCAGATGGGAGAAAATACCCGAAAGAGAATCCGGAATCCGCCCCATGACAAAACAGTTGAACAAGGTCACCCGCCGCCGGGTCCCGGCCCCGGCCAGAATCCGTCCAGCCGGCAAAAACCGATAACCGGTCAGGGCTTGGTAAAACGGACCCCACCACTTTTCCGGCTCTTTCTCGGCCGCCGCCAAGGCATCGGCCACCCGCCGCCAGGTGTCCTCAACCGTCCCATCCACCGGCGTGCCGTCTGGCTCCTTCAGGCGGTATTTCATATCCCAGATTTCTTCTGAAATCGTGGTTGAGATCACCGTTTTATCCCCCCTATGACTCATAACACTGTCCCAATGATGAAAACGCCAATGATGAGATCGTCTTGGTGATGGCTGATGGTTTTTTCTTAATGCCGAATACGTTTTTAATGCTAAATACGTTTAATGCTAAATACGGCTTTAACGCTCAATAGGGCCGAACACGAACGCTCAATAAGCGGGCCATGCTTAGGCTGACATTTTAGAATTCGCCAACAATTTATAAGGTGGCCAACACCTTAAGATTTTATGCAAAATTTTGCACCAAAATCAGCGATGAAAACAGCCGATAAACTGTTTAATCAGACTATCAAATCGTCGGGGAAAAGCCAAGGTTTTGTTCTTTTTATGTTTTACCCTAGTGATGGGTTTTATCCCCAGAATAACCCCCTCTTTATTCTCTATTTTAATCTTATTTTGCCTTAATTATCCCAAGGCTGTGGATAAAATGATTGATTTTATCCACAAGATGAAACCGGGGCGAGTCTCATCCCAGGAGTTTTTGGCTGGCCTGTTCGATGCGTTCGACCAGCAAAGGCATAAAGGCGGAGCGCTCAAGACCCGGGGCGATGGGGGGTAAAAATTCTATAGTGATAAAACCAGGCTGAATCAAAAAGCCGCGCCGCGGCCAAAACAAGCCGGAATTCAAGGCCACCGGGACAACAGATGTGTTGGCCTTGGCGTAAAGTGCCGCGACCCCGGGATGATAATCACCGGTTTGGCCAGGGGGGAGACGCGTCCCTTCAGGGAAAATGATCACATGGCGGCGCTCTTCGCGTAAAGCGCGCTCTCCCTGGAGAATCAGATCACGCATCGCCGATAAACCGGCGTTGCGATCAACCGCGATCATCTTCAATTTACGGATATACCAACCGTAAAGCGGGATATCGACCAAGGCTTTCTTGAGCACAAAAACCGGATTCTTGAGCAAGGTATGAAAAGCTGTTGTTTCCCAGGCTGATTGATGCTTGCAAGCGATAATAACCGGCTCTTGGGGAAGATTTTCAAATCCCTTGATATGATAACGACACCCCGCCAGCCGATGCAACAGCATGAGGGTGCCCGCCGACCAGCATTCAGCGACAAAAAGGGCGCAACGGCGCGACAACGGTAATGTCGGGGCAAGAATGCTGCAAATCAACACCGTCCAGACATAAAAACCGGTATGAAAGGCCAAAGAACGCAGGACAATCATCACATGCCCCCAATCTCCGAGAGACGGACAATCAGATATTTGTTGTACTCACCAATCAGCAGCTGCGTGGTCCCCGGCCAACGCCACCAAGAATCAAGATGAACGGTATCCGAGACCACCGCATAGGGGATAATCTCAATATCCGGCATGGCCTGACGAAAAACATGCAAACTACGTGGCAAATGATAATTTTCCGTAACCAAGCGCACGCTACGCAACCCTCGTCTTTCCATCCAATCTGCTGTTTCCTTAGCATTGCCATCGGTATCCCGGGCCTGATAACCCACCGATATTTGATCTTTCCACAGGCTGGTATTCATCCCTGACGCCGATAACAGAGACTCAAGATCAACTCCGGTATCAACCCCGGAAATCAGCAAGGCATCGGCCTTATTGCGGACCAGCAGGTCGAATCCGGCTTGCAGCCGACCACTGCCGCCAGTCAAAACAACAATCGCCTCTGCAGGCGTCTCATCCCCTTGAGCATGGCGCGGAATCATCTCGATAAAACGGATAAAACCGTAAAACCATAGGCCAAAAGCAACACCAGCAGCACAGAAGCTAAAAATGAAAAAACGTATCAATAGACCCCCAATAGCTACAACATGCGCGCCAAAACCAGCATCACTGTCAAACGCGCGGTCACAGTGGTGATGAAGATGGAGGCTACCGGCACACTGACCAAAACCAACCATTGCCAGGTATCCATATCAAAAGATGGAACCAATGGCAGACGCAACCCCCCGGCTAAAATGGTCAGACCAATCATCGTTGCCAGAGCCAAACAAAAACCGACCACAGCCCCCCGTAAACTCAACCGAAAAGCATGTCTTTGAAACTGGTTGGCGATATAAGAATCGCGGGCCCCAACAAGATGCAAAACCTCAATCACCGCCGCATGAACGGCCAAACCACTGCGGGTGACAAAAACCACAGTTGCCCATGACGCCGCAACCACGCAAGCGGTGATAAACAAGGCCAGGCCTTTAAGAGAATCCGACAAACGGATGATATCAGCCAACCAATTTTGATGATCATCCAAAATCAACCCCTCACCCAACGCCTCCAGCCGATGGCGGAGACTGTCAATATTCAGCACCGCACGTGTCGCCTCAACTTTAATCATACGCGGTGCTGGAAAATCTTCGCTTAACACATCATCCCCTAACCAGGGAGCCAGTAAATCATTCATTTCCGCAGGCGAAAGAAGACGCACCGAAACAACACCATGAGTCCGGTTTAATAAATCGACCGCTTTTTCAGCCCGTTCTTGATCTTGTAACGCCGTGCCTCTGGGCAGAACTTGGACAACCAACTGCCCGGATAGGTCATCGCGCCAATGTTCCATTGTCCCCGATATAAAGAGAAAAATAGCCAAACATAAACTGGCAAGATACGTCATCAAGGAAACGATCCAAGGCAAGAATCGACTTGATGCATCATACTCAAGGGGCAACTCAAAACGTCGAGCCATCGTCAAGCAGAGGGGGCCTGGTTGCGAGACTCACTCCGATTGCTGACAACCGGAGAAACAATATTCGCACCGCCATCCTCTAAACGAATGACCGGATGACGGAAACGGGTAATGAGTTGCTGGCTGTGTGTAGCAATCACGACGGTTGCTCCCATTCTGTTGAGTTCTTCAAACAGATACATCAGCCGAGTGGCGATGCGGTCATCAACATTGCCGGTCGGTTCATCAGCCAACAATAAGCGCGGACGGGCAATAACAGCCCGGGCAATCGCAATACGCTGTTGTTGGCCACCAGAAAGGGTCGCTGGCAGCGCCTTATGGAATCCCTGCAACCCGACCCAGTCAAGCAATTCTCCCACCTGTTGGTCAACATGACGGCCAGATAGATCAGCAATCCGTAAGGGTAAAGCAACATTTTCAAGTGCTGTAAGATGATTAATGAGACGGAATTCCTGAAAGATAACCCCAATACGACGACGGACATCAGGCAAATCGGAGCGGCTGAGAGTCGCGACATCACGCCCAAACAAAGTCACCAAACCACGCGATGGTTTGAGAGCCAAATACATCAAACGCAAGAGAGATGATTTTCCCGCCCCCGATTGACCGGTCAAAAAATGAAACGACCCCGGCTCAAGACGGAATGTAATATCGCTCAAAACTTCAGGCCCAACACCGTATCTTAAACCAACATTTTCAAAACGAATCATTAAAATAGCTCCGGTAATGCCACCACCACCACCTATCGAAAACCCCCCGCATCAATAAGTATTGGGAGAATCATTGAGTGTATGAAAACAGAGTCGTATCATAATTTAGATGGTCTATTCTTGCGCAGTTCAGACCAAAAACCTATAACCATCATTTTACTGGTTATGCGCTATGCATTAACTCCTTAGTCAGGAATGTTTTTTGATGATTATTGCCTGCCCCGTATGTCAGGCCCAGTTTGAACTGAGTGCCGATTCTTCTTCGGTGTCTGGACGACAGGTGCAATGTGGGCAATGTGGGAATATCTGGCGATATTTTCCCTCATTAGCCACAGCTCCGCAATCGGCCTCGCTTCCCCAAGATACCGGGGAATCATCGGTTGCTGAGGAAGTGACCCGGACACCACCGCCTGAAAAAATTGATCCACCGACTCCAGAGCCTGTTCAACCCCCGCAGGTTGATGCTTCGCCAAAGACCGAAGAGATTGTCGAGGCCATCAATGATGCGATGGAATCGGAAGAGGAGCCAGAAGAAGATCCCGAAGATCAAGCCTCGGCTGATGATGAGAATCCAGAATCTGAAGATGACGGAGAACTGGCCGCGTTGAGAGCGCAAAGAGCACAGCTTGATGAAGAAGATATTGACAGTGGAGAGTTAGAAGCTCTCAGAGCACAAAGAGCACAGCTTGACGGGGATGAAGGACCCAACGACAGCGAAGAATTGGCAGCGATAAGAAAACAACGGGCCCGCCTTGATGAAGGTGATCAAGATAATACCGAGGATGATCAGCTTGAGAAAGAATTGGCTGGAATCGCGTCCCCGGTGCCAGAAGAAAATCAAGAACCCATACTCATGCCCAAGAAAGAGCGCAAAATTTTGCGTTTTCTCTTGTGGTTCTTGTTGAGCGGGGTTCTCCTTGGCGGTGGGATTTTTGGTATTCTATACCGGCAGGAAATTATGGAGGTTTATCCAAAATTATCCGTTGTTTATCAACTGGTTGGCCTCGCGGAACCACCTGTAGGCAGCGGTTTGATTATCGAAAATATTAACGTCGAAAACAGTTTTGAGGATGGCCAAAAACGCCTATCTATTCATGCCGATCTCTCCAATATCTCCAATCAAGAGCTGCTCATACCGTCTTTACGTGCCGCGCTGGAAGGGAAGGACGGCGATGAATTGGAGCATTGGATCTTTAATCTCAAGCAAAGCAATTTGATGCCTGGAGAGATCATTCCTTTTAAAACCATGATCAATGATCCACCACGAGGCATTATCAGCTTATCCATCACATTTGTAGAAAAATCACCTTCAACCGATATGTCTGCTGATCGGCCGTCAGCCAATCAACCATCGCAAGAAGAAACAGACTCCCAAAGCCCTGTTGAGTCCCAAGACACAGAAGGACCCAAAAACGCTACAGAATCCCAAGAGACAGAAAGATCTGAAGAGACAGAAGAACCCACAGACACCACAGCCAACAATGCCGACACACAACCCCCCGCAACACCCTAAGAATGGTTGGCCAAGAATGAAACCTGTCTTTGATCAGCAGTGAAAACTAGAATTGCGGTATCAGTCGATCAATATAGGCCCGGTCAGAATCCGAACGCTGCGGATCACTGGCCCGGCGGCGTAACTCACGCAACACCTCATAGGCTTTGCCCATCGCAGCTTTATCGGGAATTTCCTGGTAACTCAGCGATGGCTGATCTTGATCGCCGAGGCGCCGACCAAAAGGATCAAGCTGATCATTACCGAGCGATTGGCGACCCTGAGAGAGGCCAGAATTTTGGGTCATCGCACTGGCAATCGATTGTTCAGCCTCCCGCAATGCCTGGAGTGCTTGATTTTGCGGATCAAGAGCATCATTTGGGTCACCGGTTGAGGATTGCTCCTGTGAAAATTGTCTCTGCAAGGCCCTGGCCGCATCCCGCATCGCCCGTTCGGCCTGGCCAAGATCAGACGGAATAGCCCCCATCTGGTCATCAAAATCAAGCATCAATTCACCAAGTTGACGACGTAGATTTTCCTGGCGCTCGGCATCTTGGCGAATGGCATCCTGGTTCGGCGATTGACCCAGAGATGAACGGGAAGAGTCTTCAGGCTGGCTTTCTGGTTTTTTGGTCTGACCTTGGCTTCCTCGACGCTGACTGTTCTGGCGTTGATTTTCCTGGCGCTCGGCATCTTGGCGAATGGCATCCTGGTTCGGCGATTGACCCAGAGATGAACGGGAAGAGTCTTCAGGCTGGCTCTCTGGTTTTTTGGTCTGACCTTGGCTTCCTTGACGCTGACCGTCTTGGCGTTGGCTGTCCTGACGTTGCGTTTCCTGACGCTGCGTTCCCTGACGCTGACGATCCATACCGCGATTGAGCAATTCTTCCTGAGTCCGGGCTGTATCACCCAAACGTTGCAGTGCTTCCATCATCGCACCGCTGGTGGCTTGATTGCCGTTTTGAGCAGAATTTTCAATGTTTTCCAGGGTCGCACGGAGTTGGGATAAAAGCTGCTGAGCGGCTGAACGGGCACCCAAATGAGCCAGATCTCGCGCTTGATCAAGCAATTCTTCAAGGCTCTTTTCGGTCACCATATCCCCGCTCGACGAAGACTCATCGGGGGTTGTTTCAGAACGAGCCAGTTGACGCAAAAATTCACTCAGGGCCGTACGCAAACGTTGGGTCAAACGATCAATTTCATCCAAAGATGCGTTGTTGGCCAAAGCCTCTTCCAAGGCTTCTTGGGCGGCCCGTAATTCCCGTTCCGCAGAGCCAAGCGATCCATCCTCCAACCGTAATGCCAAATCCCAGAGCAGAGCGATCACAGAATCCATCTTGTCTGCTTTGAGAAGCTGATTTTGTACCCGCTGAAGACCGAGAAAAATGGTTCGGTCTCCCGCTGACTGACGTAATTGGTCGGCGATAGACCCTAAATTTTCAGCAACCATAGGGGCCGCTGCCGGGTCTTGGATCAACTGTTTGCGCGCGACAATGATCTCCTGGGCTAAGGGATGGGTGAAGACGCGCTCAGGCAACACCAACGCCACCGGTGCTGTAGTCGCAGTTTGATCAAGAGAATCCTTGGCCTTAAGACGTATCTCCACTTTTTGCCCGGCCCACGGATGCGGCGTGAGATCCCGGTGAACCAAACCGGCAACATCCGACTTCCCACCCGGCGATAATGGGATTGATAAAAGCGTATCCTCGCTATGCGACTCAACAGGGCGAATCTCAGCCCAAACACCCTCAACCCGATGATCATCATGCGCCTCATAATCAAGACGCAGGGCCAGACGCCGACTTGGCTGGGGTGGTCGAGGCATGGTTATTTCCGGAATTTGATCAGGAATCGGTGCAAAACGCCAGGAATCCAGAATCTCCCCGTCAGATAAAACCTCCAAAATCGTCTCTCCTTGATAAGGGAAAGACGTCTCATAGATATCACCGGCCCGGTTCAAAACCTGCTCTTGATCACCCAAGCGCGCGGTCAAAAGCGTATCGGCATCGTCCTCAGCCGCATGGGTGACCACTCCAAAAGCGCGAATCCAAGCCTGGCCACCCACCGGCACCTCTATAATCTGCGACTCATCGCGGCGAATTGCCCCATCAGCCGAAGCCAAAACCAAAGGGGATCGATTCATGTAAGAGGGGGGATCAACCCAAACATCTAAAACCGGCCGAGGAGAAAAATCTGAAAAATTCGGGACCAGAGCCTGAATCAAACGCTCACGCACTCTTTCCTCAGGTCCATGCCAAACCGCAATAGCGAAAATAGCCATGACCACGAGCAAAGCGCGACCCCCGATGATCGCGCCACGGTGAGGCGGTGATTGCGGATAAAGGATTGGAATCCGGCCTAATGTCGCCGCTAATCGGTCCAGATGATACCGCCACAACGCCGCGGCCAGAGCCGCTTGGCCAGCCGGAGCAGCCGGCCGATCAGCCAGTGAACTCAACGGGTGATGGGCCAGACCACTGGCGTGGTCGAGTCGGCGCCGCGCCCGGGCCGGATTGGGAATACCCTGATCACGTACAAAAATCGCCAAATAAAATGCCGCCGCCGTCAAAGCGAGAGAAAACCCAACCAGCCAAGCAAGATGAGCCCAGGGGTGACTCGGGGTCAAGCCAACCACAGCACAAAAGGAAAAAACCGCCGGAACCAGAAACAAGGGCCAGGCACACGACCACAGAAACTCAATCCATAGCACCACCAAAGACTGGAGCAAACGGAGTCTCATAACCCGATTGGAAACACGGCTGTTCTTCCCGAACAGACGCGGTTTCAATCGTGACCACTGAGTTATGAGGGAATGAGCCATGCGGGAATGGTTTCCTTTGCCAACATATCGTCAACGCTCTCACGCGGTCTGACAACATCGTAACCGTCTTCATGGACCAAAACTTCGGCAATTCTGGGGCGAAGATTATACGTCGAAGCCATGGCCGCTCCGTAAGCACCCACATGAGATATGGCAACGAAGTCACCCGCCGCCAAGGGGGGTAAAGCATCTTGTTTGACAAAAGTATCGGCACTCTCACAAATCGGACCCACCACATCAACCCGGTGATTATTGTGTCCACCAAGACCATCGCGCAGAGGGACAATATGATGATGGGCATTGTAGAGAGCCGGACGCATCAAATCATTCATCCCGGCATCAAGAATGAGAAAATCGCGATTATGACCTTTTTTCAGCCTGATCACCCGGGCAATCAGAACCCCGGCATTGGCCAATAATGCCCGGCCTGGTTCAAAAATCAATCGCGTTCCCAACCCTCCCATCTCACGGCGAACAATCGCCGCATAGCCGATAAAATCCGCAGTGCCCTCATGATCATCAGCCACCCCAAGACCGCCACCAAGATCCAGCGTATCCACGCTCAAGCCCTGATCACGCAACGATTGGCAAACCCTGCGCAAACACCCAAAAGCATCGGCAAAATGATCCAGATTGAGAATCTGAGAACCGATATGAATGGCCAAACCTCGGGCTTCGAGACTCTCAAAAGTCGCCATCCGCTGATAAAGATGCGCGACCATGGCCGCAGAAATACCGAATTTATCCTCCGCCCGCCCGGTTGATATTTTTTCATGAGTCCCGGCATCAATATCCGGGTTCAACCGCAAGGCAACCGGCGCGCAACACCCCTGCCGCTTGGCCAAATCAGCCAAGGTTTCCAGTTCATCTTCTGATTCGATATTGAATTGACCAATACCGGCCTTCAAGCCGGCCGCCATTTCTTCTTCGGTTTTACCAACCCCAGAAAAGACAATTTTGGCGGCCGGAATACCCGCCGCCAAAGCCCGGCTCATCTCACCACCGCTCACAACATCAGCCCCCGCCCCCAACCGGGCCAGACACCGGATCACCGCCAAATTGGGATTGGCCTTAACCGCAAAACAAATGGTCGCCGACAACCCGGCTAAGGCTTGTGAAAAAGCCTTATAATTAGCGACAATCTGGGCACTGCTATAGCAATAGACCGGCGTGCCAACAGCCTCAGCAATCTCTTCAAGGGCCACCGCTTCGCAATAAAGATGACCATCACGGGGCCGAAATTCACTCAACAGAGACACACGAAATCACAGCACAGTCATGATGATGGATCGGGATAAGAGCGCGGATACGTCCCCCCCGGTACCGGATCAAGCGGTGCTTTTTTACCACAGGCCGCCATCCCCATCATCCCCA
This sequence comes from Alphaproteobacteria bacterium, assembly GCA_963923945.1. Lineage (GTDB taxonomy): Bacteria > Pseudomonadota > Alphaproteobacteria. Next base: position 1,418,977 of record OZ000551.1, on the reverse strand, counting down.
ATGATACCACCAGCACAAGAGTCGCCAGACGCATAACCAAACCGGTAGGCAGGCGGTGTTTGAGAACCCTATTCAAAAACATCTCAATCATCCATCAATCAGTATGCCCAGGGGGTGGCGCATTTTTACCCGCCAAGAATTGCCGCCGGGCCGCGGCAATGGCTTCACGCACCCGATGGGGAGCCGTCCCGCCAAAACTTTCCCGGCTGGCCACGGATTGTTCAACCGTTAAAACATCATAAATACGCTGGTCAATACCCGATTCGATGGCTTGCAAATCGCTCAAGGGCAAATCCTTGAGAGGACAGTTTTTGCGTGCGGCCAGAGCAACAATTTTTCCCGCCACCCCATGGGCCCGACGAAACGGCACCCCAAGAACCCGCACCAACCAATCGGCCATATCGGTTGCCGTCGAATACCCCCGGTCAGCCGCAACGGCCATTTTATCCTTATTGAAAACCATATCACGGATCATCGCGGTCATGGCTGCCAAACAGAGTGACCAACTCCGCGCAGCATCGAAAACCGGCTCCTTATCCTCTTGCATATCTTTGGAATAAGCCAGGGGCAGTCCCTTAAGAGTCACCAAAAGAGACATCAAATCGGCAAAGATACGCCCGGTTTTTGCCCGCGCCAGCTCAGCCGCATCAGGATTACGCTTCTGAGGCATAATCGAACTGCCAGTAGAAAAGGAATCCGATAATGTCACAAAACCGAAAGCGTCACTGCTCCAAACGACAATTTCCTCAGCCAACCGCGAGATATGCATGGATGAGACCGCTGCTGCCGCCAGAAAATCAAGAGCAAAATCTCGATCAGATACCGCATCAATCGAATTGGCCATTGGCCGATCAAAACCAAGGTCCTGGGCCGTTAATGCCGGATCAATCGGAAAAGCGGTCCCGGCCAATGCCGCCGCCCCGAGAGGACATTCATTCAAACGTCGCCGGGCATCCGATACCCGTGAGCGATCACGGCCAAACATTTCTACATACGCCATTAAATGATGCCCCAAAGTGATGGGTTGAGCGGTTTGTAAATGCGTGAAACCGGGCATAATCGTGTCGATATTTTCCTCGGCCCGATCAATTAAAGCGGCTTGCAAACCAGCCAAAGCAGCATCCATATCATCCAGAGCGTCCCGAACCCAAAGGCGCAGATCCGTAGCCACCTGATCATTGCGGGAGCGCGCCGTATGCAGTTTACCCGCGGTTTCACCAATACGTTCAGCAAGGGCGGCTTCAATATTCATATGGATATCTTCCAGATCACGCCGATATGTGAATACATCTTGGTCAATCTGATGCGCAATTGCCGCAAGCCCCTCCTCAATATCCCGGCTTTCCTGGTGACTGATGATGCTACATGCCGCCAGCATGCGGGCATGACTCTTGGATGCCGCAATATCTTGGGATGCCAATGCCTGATCAAAATCAATCGACGCATTGATTTTCTGCATCAGATCATCAGGACCGGTAGTGAATCGCCCCCCCCAGATGGCACTCGGGCGGGTGGTTGGTTGCGATCCAGATGGATTGACTCTTGTTTTACTTTCTCTTGTTTTACTTTCCGGCATGGGCAATATCTTTGGACAAGTGAGTCGATAATCGCTTCAATAAGCGGGTTGACATGAGTATGCGGGTTGACATTAAAGAAACGCAAATAAGGAGCATAATGGTGCAGTCTGGCCTAATGAACATAAAAGCAAAACTCGCAATTCTGGTTCTGGTCTGTGCGACATGCACCACCTTGGCAACGTTATCGCTCTGGATAACATTTCAGTCCCCCTTCGAAAGGCCACATAGCCCATTCACCGAGCGAGTCCCAAACCAACCGGTATGGATTTTTGATATTCATGGTGAACCTAAGGCTCTCCCCGATATTTCCTTTATGGACGCGGACGGCCAACAAACCAGCCTTGCGGCGTTTCGTGGCAAGCTCTTGCTTTTAAACATTTGGGCCACCTGGTGTCCACCATGCATTGAAGAACTGCCCAGCATGATCCAGCTGGCCAACCGCCTCAATGATCAATCTTTTGCCTTTGTCGCTCTTTCAGCAGATCGTGACCCTTTTGAACGGGTACCGGAATTCCTTCAACGCCATGAATTAACCGATTTGCCGGTTTATTACGACTCCAATCTTTCGGTTTCCCGGGCATTGGGAATCAACCATATGCCGACAACCTTGATTATCAATCCATCGGGGGAAGAAGCCGCCCGCCTTGAGGGGACCTTCGACTGGAATGATGAAACAGCGATTGATCTCATCGAGAATTTTTTAGCAATACGTTAAAACATATCCAAAATATCAGCCGTTTTGGCCCCAATCATGGGCATAAAAAGGCTCTAGAATTTTTCGCCGAATTGAATATAAAGCCGCTGATTCAACATATGATCAACTGTTGTGTCTGTGTCTTCGTAGGAACATTATTGAGCCGAGAAAGTCTCATCTTTGAAGATCAGGAGTCACAAATAAAAAATTTATAATCGGGTTTTGATCACATTTTTGCTCATTTTTTGGTTGGCTCATTCTTTGGTGGTTCTGCTTCAAGCCTTGAAATTGCTTCAAACCACCTGTCGCACTCATAAAAATCGGTTTATAGAACGGGTATGATGGAAATTTTTCAACGTTTTACGTTCGATTCAGCCCACCGCATGTCTGGTTTTCCCGAAGATCACAAATACGGCCAGCTGCATGGCCATTCTTATGAAATTGACGTCCATGTCTGCGGGCCAATAGAAGATGATACCGGATGGATAATGGATATCGGCACCTTGACCGCCACAGTACAACCGGTAGTGGATCGGCTGGATCACGTCTACCTCAATAATGTGGACGGTTTAGAAAAACCCACCTGCGAGAATATCGCCCGCTGGTTCTGGAACAGATTGCAGCCAATGATACCCAATTTGAGCAAAATTATCATTCGCCGGACCAATGCAGGCGGCTGCATCTATCGCGGCCCGGATAAAGACAAGCCCAGATAAAGGCCCGCCCAGGTAGAGACCCATCAACCATAGCGGTTTGAACCAATTACAGCACGCAGTCTACAACCCAACCATATATTCAGGCCTCAGCGTTAATTTGTGCGCGCGCTTGTTCCAAAAAATCATCCATTTTTTTGCGTATACTGCCTTCTTCCATCGCCGCCGATTGAGCCAAAAAATCAGTCATGATTTTTCCTACCACATCATCATCACCGGGTTTTTCAAGGTCTGCTTCAATCACTTGGCGGGCATAGGCCTGCGCGGCTTCACCGCTCATACCCAGCTGTTCAGCAGCCCAAAGGCCGAGCAATTTATTGCGACGGGCGGTGACTCGGAATAAGGTTTCTTGATCTTTTGAGTATTTGGCTTCTTGGCCTTTTTTGCGCTCATCAAATGTCGTCATCATATGCTCCTTATAAATGGCTATCTTGGGGGTGCCCCCCCCTACGGGTCCCCCAAGATAGCAAGATTATAAATGGCCATCTTGGGGGTGGCCGCTTTCTTTAATGCCCATTTGGGGGTGCCCCCCCTACGGGTCCCCCAAAACGGATTGGCGGTTCCTCTTGGTTGAATGGCTGTTTTGGGGGTGCCCCCAAGCAGAGGAAAAAGGGGTCCCCCAAAACAGCGGGATTCGGTTTCATGCCATCTTGGGAGTCTCCCCGGACGGGCATCCAAAGATGGCCATATTTTATTTGCTATTTTCTCTTATTTGATTGAAAAAATTCCGAGGAAACCATGCTCCCACAAAATCTCTCAATCAATGTTACAAAGCAAGAAACTTCCTGTGATGATCACTTTATAATTTATCGGCATGATTGATCGGCGTTGTTTATGCTGCGTCGGCTTGTTATATCGGTCTTTGACCACGTTCGCAAAAGGGGCGTGGAAATGGAATCAGGACACCCGGTCATGCCCCGACGAAGACAAATATATGATGGTAAGGCCAAAGCCCTCTTTGAAGGCCCTGAACCCGGGACTCTGGTTCAGCATTTCAAAGATGATGCGACCGCTTTCAACAACAAAAAACGCGGGGTGATTACCGGCAAAGGGGTGATCAATAATCGGATATCCGAACATATCATGAGCCAGCTGGGGCAAATCGGTATCCCGACTCATTTTGTCCGCCGCCTCAATATGCGTGAGCAGCTTGTGCGGGCGGTTGAAATTATCCCGATAGAAGTGGTGGCCCGTAATATCGCAGCCGGCTCCATTGCCGGGCGATTCGGGCTTGATGAAGGGGATGCCTTGCCGCGATCAATGATCGAATATTATTACAAGAATGATGATCTTGGTGATCCTCTGGTCTCTGAAGAGCATGTCACCGCCTTTGGCTGGGCAACCCCACAAGAGCTTGATGAGATTCTCTCCCTGGCTTTGCGAATCAATGATTTTCTCAGCGGCTTGTTCTTGGGGGTTGATTTGAAGCTGGTCGACTTCAAGATGGAATTTGGCCGCTTATGGGAAGGCGATGAGATGCGGATTGTCTTGGCTGACGAGATCAGCCCGGATTCTTGCCGCTTATGGGATGCCAAAACCAACGAAAAACTGGATAAAGACCGCTTCCGCCGTGATCTGGGTCAAGTCGAAGAGGCCTATCAAGAGGTGGCGCGCCGTTTGGGAGTCCTGCCCGAAAGCGGCCCGGCTGATGTGAAAAATCCTGATATTAAAACCCCCGATATCCCCCCATCATAATATGTTTTGGCGGCTCTTCTGACATCAATCATGATGACGTCAATTCCTTCATTCACCGACTCACATTCAATATCACCAGATGCTCAATGATTGCTCGGATTCGCATTCTCCTTAAACCGGGAATCCTTGACCCACAAGGAAAGGCCATCGCCAACAGTCTGGCCGATTTGGGCTTTACCGGGGTCGAATCGGTCCGGCAAGGCAAAATCATTGAGGTGAATCTGGATCAATCCGATCCGGTTGCGGCCCGCCAATCGATTGAGGATATGTGTGAAAAACTTTTGGCCAACCCGGTCATGGAAGAGTACCAGATTGAGATTGATCTCTCCCAAAAATATCAAAAAATATCCAAAGAAACCATGTCTAAAAAGAACAAATAGGCCAATAATGCAAGACCACCCCAAAATGCCAAGAAATAATGTGGTCAAGCCTTGATGAAAGCCGGCGTTGTTGTCTTTCCCGGGTCCAACTGTGATCGCGATAGCGCGGTTGCCCTGCATCGGGTCACCGGAGTCCAACCGGTCATGCTCTGGCATCAGGAAACCACGATTCCGCCGCTTGATCTGATTGTCATCCCGGGTGGTTTCTCGCACGGAGATTATTTGCGGGCCGGGGCGATGGCCGCCCGCTCCCCGGTGATGCGTGAAGTCACGGGCCGCGCACGGGCCGGAACGCCGATTCTTGGGATCTGTAACGGGTTTCAAATTCTTACCGAATGCGGGCTGTTGCCCGGTGCACTGATACGTAACAACAGTTTGCGGTTTATCTGCGCAGATATTTTCTTAAAAGTCACGGCTGATAAAAATCCGTTCACCACCGCCTATAGCTTGGGAGACGTGATCTCATTGCCGATTGCCCATCAAGAGGGCCATTATGTTGCTTCTGAATCGATGATCGCTCTCCTTGAGGATGAGGGACGGATTGCCTTGCGTTATTGTGATCCCGATGGTGCCATCAGCAGCCACTCCAACCCCAACGGCTCCCGGCGCAATATTGCCGGTATTTTGAATCAAGAACGCACCATATTGGGCATGATGCCCCATCCCGAACGGGCGGTGGACCCGCTACTGGGCGGCACTGACGGGCAGACTCTGTTTGCCCATTTGGCTACAGTTTTGGCTTAAAAAGTCTTGGCTTAAAAAGTCTTGGCTTAAAAATTTTTGGCTTGAAGATTGGAAAACACCAGACATGGCCAAGCATAAGCGGAAAAATACCCGGCAACCGCATGGGGGACCGGTGAGCGACCCCCCCCCTACAACAGAGATGATTGCCGAACATGGTCTCAGCCCAGAGGAATATCAAAAAGCCCTAGATATTCTGGGGCGACCACCCAACAAGACCGAATTGGGGGTCTTCTCGGTCATGTGGAGCGAGCATTGCTCCTATAAATCCTCAAAGAAATGGCTGAAAACACTGCCCACCCAAGCCCCTTGGGTCATTCACGGGCCGGGAGAAAATGCCGGGGCGATTGATCTGGGGGAGGGGCAAGCGGCGATTTTCAAAATGGAAAGCCACAATCACCCCTCTTTTATTGAACCCTATCAGGGGGCGGCAACCGGGGTTGGCGGTATTTTGCGCGATGTCTTCACCATGGGTGCGCGGCCGATTGCCAATCTGAATGCCCTGCGCTTCGGTGATCCTGCTCATCCCAAAACCCGCCATTTACTGGCCGGGGTGGTGGCTGGCATCGGTGGATATGGCAACGCCATCGGCATCCCGACGGTTGGCGGTGAATGTGAATTTCACCCCGGCTATAACGGCAATATTCTGGTCAATGCCATGACGGTCGGCATCGCCCGGGTTGAGCGTATCTTTACATCAAAGGCCCGTGGTGTCGGCGCGCCGTTGGTCTATGTTGGGGCAAAAACCGGGCGCGATGGCATTCATGGCGCAACCATGGCCTCGGCGAGTTTTGAAGAAGATTCCGAAAAACCGCGTCCAACCGTCCAAGTTGGTGATCCCTTCACCGGTAAAATTTTGATGGAAGCCTGTTTGGAATTGATGAATACCGATGCCATCATCGCCATTCAGGATATGGGGGCGGCCGGACTCACCTCATCATCCTTTGAAATGGCCTCCAAGGGCAAGCTGGGGGTTGAGATGATTCTGGATGCCGTCCCAACCCGTGAGATGGAGATGAATGCTTATGAGATCATGCTCTCGGAAAGCCAGGAAAGAATGCTCATGGTTCTTGAGCCGGAGCGGCAAGATCAAGCCCGGGTTGTTTTTGAAAAATGGGGGCTTGATTATGCGGTGATTGGCCGCCTGACCGATAGCGGACGCATGGTTTTGCATCATCATGGGGCGATGGTGGCCGATTTGCCGATTGCCCCGCTGGCTGATGCGGCCCCGGAATATGATCGTCCCTGGGTTGAAACAGCCAAACCGGCGGATATCGGCCCGATTGCCGCACCTGATTCTTGTGCTGATTGTCTTCTGGATTTACTGGGTGCACCCAATCTCTGCAGTAAATCTTGGATCTGGCAACAATATGATCACATGGTCATGGCCGATACGGTTCAACCGCCCGGCGGTGATGCGGCGGTGGTCCGACTCCATAATAGCCAGCGCGGTTTGGCCATAACCTGCGATTGTACACCGCGCTACTGCCAGGCTGACCCGGAAAACGGGGCCATGCAGGCGGTGGTCGAAACATGGCGCAATGTGAATGCGGTCGGGGCACGGCCCTTGGCGGTGACCGATAATCTCAATTTCGGCAACCCGGAACGACCCGACGTCATGGGGCAGCTGGTCGGGGCGGTGCGCGGCATTGCCAAAGCATGTCAATATCTTGATTTTCCGGTGGTTTCCGGGAATGTCTCGCTTTATAACGAGACCGATGGACGGGCCATTCCCCCCACCCCGGTGATTGGGGGGGTGGGTTTGATTGAGGATCTCTCCCAATGCGTCGGGGTGGCTTTTGCCGCAGCCGGGGAGGCGATTATTCTCATCGGCTCAACCCACGGGCATCTGGGGGCATCGGCTTATCTTTGGACCATAGAAGGACGCAACGACGGGCCGCCGCCGCCGATTGATCTGGAGGCTGAACAACGCAACGGCATCTTTGTTCGTGATCAGATCGCTTCTGGAAATGTGACCGCCTGCCATGATCTTTCTGATGGAGGTCTCGGGGTTGCCTTGGCTGAAATGGCCCTGGCCGGGAATCTGGGTGCCACAATCATGCCGCCTGAAGACAATAATCTGTCTTCCCATGCTTGGCTGTTTGGGGAAGATCAGGCCCGTTATCTTCTCACCACGACCAATGCCGAGGCGGTTTTATCAGCCGCCCAAGCGGCCGATATTCCGGCCCAAGAAATCGGCACAACCGGTGGCCAAACATTGACAATAGGCGCTTTTTTTTCCATATCCATAATCAGTCTGCAGGAGGCTTTTGAATCCTGGCTGCCCGCATATATGGCCGACCCATAGAACCGATACCAAAGAGACCGAAAAATGTTATAAAAAGAAAGAAGAGCACAAAAAGAAAAAAGCCAGACCTTGAACACGCAAAAATTATAGATTCTGAAAAACCCCACCCGTCTCAAAAGAAAAAGACCAAAAAGACCATCATCATGGCCATGCAAGCCGAAGCGATTAAACAGCTGATTCAAAACCGCCTGCCGGATGCGGTGATTGAAATTCGTGATTTGGCCGGTGATGGGGATCATTATGCGGCCACGGTTGTCTCTGCCGAATTTTCTGGATTAAATCGGCTCCAACGCCATAGACTGATTTATGAGGCGCTTGACGGCAGTATGGAGGCCGGTGGCGCCTTGCATGCCTTGGCTTTAACCGCTCTCACACCCGATCAAGCCGCTTGAGTCCATTGCCCGGAATCCACTGACTAGGATCCATCGCCCTTGATCTGTTTATATTTTTGATCTGTTTATATTGAAGGAGAATTTCTCATGTCCGAACAGTCCACTTCCCAACCCACGACCCTTGATCATATCAAACAGGACATTGCAGATCATGATGTGGTTTTGTTTATGAAAGGGACCCCGGTTTTTCCCCAATGCGGTTTTTCAGCCGCCGTGGTGGGTATCTTGTCGCAGATGGGGGTCAAATTCAAAGGGGTGAATGTGTTGGATAACGAAGAACTGCGCCAAGAAATCAAGACATTTTCCAACTGGCCGACTATCCCCCAGCTTTATGTCAAGGGAGAATTTGTCGGTGGCTGCGATATCGTACGTGAAATGTTTGAATCGGGCGAATTGCAAGACATGTTCAAATCAAACAGCATCGATCACCAGACCTCTGCTTGAGGGAAATTCCTAGGCACCATTGATCTTCCAAGGAGTGATGCGGCGGCTGAAAATTACCAAGATCAAGCCACAAGTGACATGACTCGTGGATCCGATAGGGTGCGGGAAATTCAATCACCACCCCTAGCGGGAATAAAACTCAATCACCAGATTGGGTTCCATCTGGACCGCGTAAGGAACGTCAGCCAGCTGCGGACCCCGAACAAAAGACCCTTTCATCTTGTCAAAATCAACCATGAGGTAATCGGGAACATCCCGCTCGGTTGAGACGATGGCATCAAGCACCAGAGGAAACTCGCGGGATTTTTGCCGCACTTCAATCTCATCACCATCTTGGACCCGATAGGATGGAATATTGACCCGCCGTCCGTTCACCAACACATGGCCATGATTGACAAATTGCCGGGCTGCGAAAACCGTGGGGACGAATTTCATCCGATAAACCACCGCATCAAGACGCCGCTCCAGCAGCTCAATGAAATTTTCACCCGTGTCCCCCTTACGCCGCACCGCCTCATGATAGAGGTTGCGGAATTGCTTTTCGGTGATATTGCCGTAGAATCCTTTCAGCCTCTGCTTGGCCATAAGCTGCAGGCCGAAATCGGATAATTTACGCCGCCGCCCTTGCCCATGTTCCCCGGGCCCATAATCACGGCGGTTGGAGGGGCTCTTGGGACGGCCCCAGATATTGGCCCGTAAGCGACGATCAATCTTATATTTGGCCGATGCACGTTTGGTCATGGTGCTTTTACTGGTTTATGGTTGTTACGATTGGATAGCGGTGCGGTTCGCCAACAGAGCGGGGCGTAAACGCAACCATCATTAAAGCGGCGCAGTATACGAATGGCAACGCGCTTGTCAAACCTCAAGAACCATCATGTCAAATCGCCAGACAAATCTCAAGAATCATCACGCTCTTGACGGTGGCGATGAGTGAGGCTGGTGACAATGCCGCGCAACGTTCTGACTTCATGATCGAGCAAGCCGGCCCGCAAAAAAATATTGCGGATATTACGCTGCATAATCGGCCTTTTTTCCGGCAAACCCAAAAAGCCGCTTTTGATCAACGCCGCCTCCAAATGTTGGAAAAAACCAACGACATCGGCCTTGGAAGCCGGTCGTGCGCCGTTACGAATGATATTTTCCTCAACAAGTGCCCCGTCATGGCCAAGGGCAAACCACTCATAAGCGACCAGCAGAACCGCTTGTGCCAAATTGAGGGAGCGATAGGCCGGATTGAGCTTGGCGGTGATCACCGCATCAGCAAGGGCGATATCATCATTCACCAAGCCACTGCGCTCCGGCCCGAAGAGAATGCCGCATCGCTCACCACGCCCGGCGGCTTCATGCAAAACCATCGCCGCCCGGCGCGGCCCCAAAACCCGTTTATTCATATCGCGTCCACGGCTGGTCGCCGCCTGGACATAATGAAGATCAGCAATCGCTTCAGCGGTGGTTGAAAAAACCCCGGCCGCGGCCAGAACCGTATCAGCACCCGAGGCAGCAGCGAGGGCTTTTTCCTGGGGCCAGCCATCACGGGGACGAACCAGACGTAAAGCGGTCAAGCCGCAATTCAGCATCGCCCGGGCCACCGCCCCAATATTTTCCGGTAATTGCGGGTCCACCAAAACAACAACCGGCGCGTCAATGGAATCCTGATCACCAAGATTGGGGCGGCTTTTATCGGTTCCAGCCATGATACGAATGCTTGAGAGTCAGGCCTTGCAAGGACATGATCACGATGATGATACGAGAAAAATAATCATCAAAGTACCATCAGGCCGATGGATCATGACCATCTTTAAGAAGTTTATAGGTGATGCTGTCACCCAGGGCGGTGTAAGAGGCGTCAATGACATTGGGGGAGACCCCAACCGTGGTCCAACGTTGGCCAGCGTCCCCGGCGTTACAGCTTTCAATCATCACCCGTGTCACCGCCCGTGTGCCATCATTGGGGGTCAAAATACGTACCTTATAATCAGTGAGTTCCATCGTCGCCAAGCTCGGATAAGCCGGGGTCAGGGCTTGGCGTAATGCCCGGTCAAGCGCGTTGACCGGGCCATTGCCCTCGGCAACATGCATGAAAGATTGATCCCCAACTTCAACCTTGATGGTCGCTTCGGAAATGGTCACCAAAGCACCCTTGGCGTTCCAACGCCGCTCATCGGTCACCCGGAAACTGATCAACCGATAAAAACGCCCCAAGCCCTCAAGGTGACGCCGGGCCAGAACCGCGAAGCTGGCCGCGGCCCCATCATAGGCATAACCCTCAAATTCCAAGGATTTAATTTTTTCAACCAAATCATCAATCTGTTGATCATCTCCGGTCATGCCTAAGGCGGCCAGGCGGGAGACAATATTGGCCCGTCCGGCTTGGTTGGAGACCACGATATTGCGGGCATTGCCAACCAAATCCGGGGCGATATGTTCATAGCTGCGCGCATCCTTGGCCACGGCCGAAACATGCAGCCCGCCTTTATGAGAAAATGCCGATTCACCAACATAAGGAGCACGATGATCCGGGGCGCGGTTGAGCCGTTCATCCAAGCCACGCGATACCTCGGTCAAAGTGGCCAGAGCGGCCGAATCAATGCCGGTTTCGAATCCCATTTTCAGCATCAGGCTGGGAATGATCGAAACCAGATTGGCGTTCCCGCATCGCTCCCCCAAGCCATTGAATGTTCCCTGGATTTGACGCGCCCCCGCCCGCACCGCCACCAAGGAATTGGCGGTTGCGGTATCCGTATCATTATGCATATGGACACCAAGATGATCCCCCGGCACAACCTGGATGGCCCGGCTAACCGCTGCTTCCACATCATGGGGCAAGCGGCCGCCATTGGTATCGCAAAGAACCACCCAGCGGGCGCCGGCGCGATGGGCGGTTTCCAAACACCGCAAGGCATAATCCGGGTTGGCCGCATAGCCGTCAAAAAAATGCTCGGCATCAAACAATACCTCGGGAAAAACCGCCGCCGCTGCGGCAATACTCTCAGCGATCATAGAGAGATTTTCATCCAAGCTGGTGCCAAGGGCCACCTCAACCTGAAAATCCCAGGTCTTGCCAACCAAGCACGCTGCGGCCGCATTGCTGGTCAAAATTGCCGCCAAACCAGGATCATCGGCAACCGGATTCCCGGGCCGCCGGGTCATACCAAAGGCGACAATCTTGGATCTGGATAGAGTCGGGGGATCAGCAAAAAACGCATCATCGGTCGGGTTAGCACCCGGCCAACCGCCTTCGATATAGTCAATCCCCAGGCGATCAAGCTCCTGAGCGATGGCCAATTTATCAGCGATGCCAAAATCAATCCCGCGCGATTGCGCACCATCACGCAATGTGCTGTCATAAAGATCAATCCGCGGCTTTGGAGAATTTTTTTTGATCACTGCTTCCATCTCCAGCTGGTTCCTTGCGGGCTGTCTTCCAGCGCAACACCAGAAGCATTGAGGGCATCCCGAATGCGATCGGCACATTCATAATCACCGCGCTGACGGGCGGCAAGACGTTCGGCGATTTGTTTTTCAATCCAAGCGGTATCGGCGGCCGGAGTGCCTTCGCCAATCGCGCCTGATTGAGCAGGCGGGCGTTGAAACCAAGATTGTGCCGACTCATTCAACAAGCCCAGCATCTTGCCGCCGGATCTCAGGCTGGCCGCCAAGCGATGATCTTGTCCGCCGGTCTTGTTGAGGGCATGGGCGGCCTCATGGAGGCAGGCCAAAGCCGCCGGGACGTTGAGATCATCAAGCAGGGCCACCCAGACCCCTTCAGGCGGCGACGAAGAATCAGAAAAATCTTCGGTATCACCATCGGTATCCTCATCATCAACAGCGCGCAACGCCCCGTAGAGACGGTCCAGCTGTGCCCGGCTGGCGGCCAGACGGGGGGTTGAAAAATCAAGCGGCTGGCGATAATGGGCCGATAATAAGGTCAAACGAATGGCCTCACCCGGCCAACCTTGATCAAGCAACCCCCGCACGCTCACCACATTACCCGTCGATTTGGACATTTTCTCACCATCGAGAGCGACATAGCCGTTATGGAGCCAGAATTGCGCCATGCTGGGACGGTCATGGGCGCAACAACTTTGGGCAATCTCGTTTTCATGATGGGGAAAAACCAGGTCAAGACCGCCGCCATGAATATCAAAACACGGCCCAAGATAAACCCCACTCATGGCCGAGCATTCGATATGCCAACCGGGGCGCCCACGCCCCCAAGGGCTATCCCAACCCGGTTGATCATTCTCACTCGGCTTCCACAGCACAAAATCAGCCGGATCTTTCTTGTGAGCGCACACATCAACCCGGGCCCCGGCAATCATCTGATAGCGGTCACGCCCGGAAAGCTGGCCATAATCAGGATATGAGGGAACATCAAAGAAAACATGACCATCCACAGCATAAGCGTGCCCCTTCTCCAGCAGATCACCAATCATCGCCAGCATGGCGTCAATATGCGCGGTCGCCCTGGGCTCAAGGCTGGGTGGTAGGGCGTCCAAAGCCGCCATATCATCATGAAAAATCGTAGTCATGCGCGCGGTGAGAGATTGAATGGATTCATTGTTTTTTTGGGCCGCTTCAATAATTTTGTCATCAATATCGGTAATGTTGCGGACATAGGTCACCTTCGGGTAGAGCCTTTGCAGCAACCGGAACAAGACATCAAAAACCACCACCGGGCGGGCATTGCCGATATGCGCATGATCATAAACGGTCGGTCCGCACACATACATCCGGACATGATCAGGCTCCAACGGCGTAAAATCCTGGCGGCTCCGGCCAAGGCTGTTATGCAGCCTGAGCAATCGTGAGGGTTCAGTCATGGCGGTCATTCGTTATGATGCCGGGTGGTCATGGACTTACAAAGATAACAATCGATCATGACAAAACCGGAAAAATGATGAGAAAAAATTCACCAAAAATCATCAATATTCTTCACCCGGCCTGACCACGCAAGCGGGCAACCGCCCGGTCACGGCCCATCAGCGGGAGAAGAGCATTCAATCCCGGGCCGTGATCCATCCCGGTCAACGCCAGCCGCAAGGGGTGAAACAATGCTTTGCCCCGGCGTCCGGTCTGTTCCTGTAAGGTTGCCGTCCAGAGGCCCCAGGTTTTATCATCCCACGGCTCACAGGGCAGAATATCCAAAGCCAGGGCCAGATAGTCACCATCGGTTGATTGCGGGGTGATGGTGCCGCAACAGACTTGCCACCAGGTTTCGACATCGGCAAAACGCTCCAAATTGGGCCGCACGGCCAGCCAAAATGATTCATCGGCCGCGCCCACCCCCAGAGCCACCAAGCGGGGTCGTGCCTCATCAAAGGGCATATCCTGAATGATACGGCGATTGAACCGCATGATCTCCTGCATACTAAAGCGGGCCGATGCCTTGGAAAAAGAGGAAAAATCAAACCCGGCCGCCATCCCTTCAAGGCTATTTTCGGGCTGAATGGTTGACCCCAAGCTGACCAAATGGGCATTGATCGCCATCGGCTCAAACCCCTGCACGGCCAGTTCTTGTAAGGATAACGCCCCGCCGCGCCGTTTGGAGAGGTCCCCGCCATCGCTAGCGGTCAAAAGCGGCAGATGGGCAAAGCGCGGCGGTTCGGCCTCCAACGCCTTGAACAAACCAATCTGAACCGCCGTATTGGCGATATGATCATCACCACGGGCAACCAAGGAGATCGATAAATCAATATCATCAACCACCGAAGGCAAGGTAAACAGAGGCCGACCATCGGAACGATACAAAACCGGATCGGATAAACTCAATTTATCAAAGCGAATGGTCCCATGCACCAAGTCATCCCAAGCCACCGGCCGATCATCCAGAAAAAAACGCCAATGGGGACGCCGCCCTTCATCCTCCAACCGGGATCGCTGATCTTCGGTCAGACCCAGGCCGGAACGGTCATAAATCGGTGGTTTCCCTTGGGCCAACAGGCGTTTACGCATCAGGGCCAGTTCTTCAGGCGTCTCATAGCAGGCATAAATACGGCCACAAGCGCGCAGACGATCAAAGGCGGCCCGATAGAGATCAAGACGCTCAGATTGACGAACCATCTCACTCCATGTCAAGCCAAGCCAGGAAAGGTCATGGATAATCCCCTCAACATATTCCTGGCACGAGCGTTGATCATCGGTGTCATCAAGACGCAAAATAAAATCGGCCCCCTGCTTGCGGGCATAAAGCCAATTCATTAAAGCAACCCGGGCGTTACCGACATGTAAAACACCGGTCGGGCTGGGAGCGAAACGTACGCACGCCATCGGGCTTATTCCCCTAAAAAACGGTTGGTGATCGGATAACGCCGCTCGCGCACATGGGCCCGGCGGCTGATTTTGACCCCGGGCGGGGCTTGGCGTCTCTTATACTCTGAAAAAAGCAACAAACGCCAGATATGCTCAACAACCGATTTGGGATGGCCGACGGCGATAACGTCACCGAGTGCTTGATCCTGCTCAATCAACAACTCAAGAACAGCATCCAATTCCTGATAAGGTGGTAAGCTGTCTTGATCGGTTTGGTCCGGTTTCAATTCTGCCGAGGGCGGCTTGGTGATCACCCGGGGGGGGATAACCGCGCCTTGCCGACCCAAACCGCCAACCGGGTGCGCTTTATTGCGCCAGGCCGCCAAAGCCAAGACGGTGGTTTTATAAACATCTTTGAGCACCGAAAACCCGCCACACATATCGCCGTATAAGGTTGTATAACCGACTGATAACTCAGATTTGTTGCCGGTGGAAAGGACCATCCCACCGCGTTGGTTGGATAAAGCCATCAACAGCAACCCACGGATGCGCGATTGAATATTCTCCTGCATCAGGCCGGTTTCTTGACCCTCTGCTTGATCTTCAATCAGAGGGGCCAGCAAATCGGCAAAAACGCCCATCGCTGGCCGGATATCTATGGTCTCCAAATCAATGCCGAGATTCCGGGCAACCGCCTCGGCATCATCCAGACTGGCCTGGGAAGTATAGGGTGAGGGCATCATCACCGCGCTGACCCGCTGCGCTCCCAGGGCATCCACCGCAATAGCTGCCGCCAATGCCGAGTCAATCCCCCCTGAAAGACCGATGAGCACATGGGGAAAGTGGTTTTTTTCAACATAATCGCGCAGACCCAGAGTCAAGGCAGCATAGATATCGGCCGATTCTTGTTGTGTTGGCGCGATGGTCCCGGAGGCGCATGTCCAACCATCGCCTTGATCCCGCCACCTGGTCTCCAACACCGCTTCTCGCCAAGCTGGAAAAGCCAGCCGCATGGTGGCCTGGGCGGAAAGAACAAAAGACGCCCCATCAAAAACCAACTCATCTTGACCACCCACTTGATTGACATAAATCAGTGGCAGACCATTTTCTTTGACTCGGGCCACGCTATGGGCAAGCCGTTGATCCCCTTTACCATATTCATAAGGAGAAGCATTGAGAACCACCAAAATCTCGGCCCCGGATTCAGCCAGACACTCAGCCACCTCTGGAATCCAAACATCCTCACAGAGCATGACCCCCAAACGTAGCCCGCGAAAATTGATCGGGCCGGAAAGCTCCCCCGGGGTAAACAGGCGTTTTTCATCAAAGACGCTGTAATTGGGGAGGGCATATTTATAGCGGCGGGCGGCGATGGTGCCGCCATCCAGCAGCAACGCGGCATTATAAAGCTGCCCTTCATCGCGCCAGGGCGCACCCAACAAAACCGCCGACCCTCCATCAGCCGTCTCGGCGGCCAATTCAGCGACCATCGCTTGCAGCGCATCCAGAAAAGCCGGACGCAGAACCAAATCTTCAGGCGGATATCCACATAAAATCAGTTCACTGCATATGAGGAGATCACTGTTTTTGGCTTTGGCCTCATCGCGGGCCTGACGAATGAGAGCCGCGTTGCCCTCAATGTCTCCGACCGTCGGATTGAGCTGGGCCAGCGAGAAAGAGCGGGTCATGCGCCCTTAAGATGCAACAGCGATATGTTGGCGTCGGTCAGCCCGGTGGCCGCCCTTCAAACCCTCGGCAACCAGAAAGGCCAATTCAAGAGCTTGGCTGGCATTGAGGCGGGGATCGCAATGGGTATGATAACGGGCCGCCAGATCTTGATCGGCAATATCTTGCGCACCCCCCAAACATTCGGTGACATCTTGGCCGGTCATTTCAATATGCAATCCGCCGGGATGAACCCCGGCCCCGCGACAACTATCCAGGAAACCGCGCACTTCGCTCAAGATATGATCAAACGGGCGGGTTTTATAGCCGCTCTCACTTTTGATGGTGTTGGCATGCATGGGGTCACAAATCCATAAAACCGCCAGACCCTCTCTTTGGGCCGCTTCGATGAGAGGCGGCAATGTCTGGGCAACCTGATCGTGGCCCATGCGAATAATCAATGTCAAACGCCCGGCTTTATTCTCCGGATTGAGAGCCGTACAAAGCCTGAGAAAATCTTCCCGGTCAATCGTCGGACCGATTTTGACCCCGACTGGATTTTCAACCCCGCGCAAAAATTCCACATGCGCACCATCGGGTTGGCGGGTGCGCTCCCCAATCCAGAGCATATGGGCCGACACATCATACCAATGTCCTGACGTGCTATCGATTCGGGTGAGCGCCTCTTCATAAGGCAACAACAAGGCCTCATGGGAGGTATAAAATTCGGTTTCCCGCATCCGCCGGGTGGTTGCTGAAGTGATGCCACAAGCCGCCATGAAGCCCAGGCATTCCTCAATCCGGTCGGCCAATTCACGGTAACGCGCCCCTTGGTCGGCCCGCGATGTAAAGCTGAGATTCCAGTCTTGCACCTTACGCAAATCGGCATAGCCGCCTCGGGCAAAAGCCCGCAAGAGATTTTGGGTGGCCGCCGACTGATGATAGGCTTTGAGCATCCGCTCCGGGTCGGGGATGCGCGATGGTGCGTCAAAAGCGATACCATTGATCATATCGCCGAGATAGCTGGGCAGTTCCGTGTCCCCTTGCCGCTCAACCGGAGACGAGCGCGGCTTGGCAAATTGACCGGCCAAACGGCCAATCTTGATCACCGGAAGCGAGGCCCCAAAGGTCAAAACAACCGCCATCTGCAACAAAACCCGGAAGGTATCGCGAATGGTATCGGCGTGAAATTCAGCAAAACTTTCCGCGCAATCCCCCCCTTGAAGCAGAAACGCCTCACCACGCACCGCTTGGGCAATCTGATCTTCAAGACGCCGACATTCACCGGCAAAAACCAATGGCGGCATCCCGGAAAGCTCTTTACAAGAGCGATCAAGAGCCTCCCGATCCGGATAGGATGGCTGATGAAGGACGGTTTTGTCACGCCAGCTTTGCGGATTCCAATTCATGACTCACCTGTTTGTGACATCTGTTTGTACCATCTGCTTATGACCTCTGTGTGATCTTCCCTATACGCCGCTCTCAATAATTTTCCAAGCCAGATAAAAATCAAAAACCGCAAAGAGGCGTTTTGTGCTTTGCGCCAGCTCCGCTCTTTCTCAATCCCCCGAAGCGGGACGTTTTTCGCGCAAGGTGACATATTCCTCGGCCAGGGTCGGGTGAATCCCCACGGTCGCATCAAACTGGGCCTTGGTCGCCCCGGCTTTCATGGCCACCGCAAACCCTTGGACAATTTCTCCGGCTTCAGGACCCACCAGATGCAAGCCGAGCACCCGATCGGTGGCCGGATCGGTGATCAGCTTGATCAAGGCTTGGCCTTGACCGCCACTCACCAGGGTTTTGAGCGGGCGAAAACGTGAAAGATAGACATCAACATCCCCATAATCCCGGCAGGCCTTTTCTTCACTCAGCCCAACTGTGCCGATATTCGGGTTGGAAAAGACCGCGGTTGGGACATTGTCATAATCCATCGCTTGGAGTTGACCGCCGGTCAGAGTCTGGATGAAAGCCATCGCCTCGGCAATCGCCACCGGTGTCAACTGCAGACGGCCAATAACATCCCCCAAAGAAAAAATATGCGGCTGGCTGGTGCGAAAATAAGCGTCAACTTTAATCGAACCATTTGGGTTGCGCTCAACCCCGGCAGCATCCAAACCCAGACCGGCGGTATTGGCTTTGCGTCCGGTGGCATAAAGCACCAAACCGGTTTTGATCGTCTCACCATCTTCGAGAATGACCTCCAGATCAGAGCCGCTTTTTTCAATCCGGGCCACCTGGGTATCAAAACGCAGATCAATCCCGTGCCGCCGCATTTCGGTCGCCAAATGACCCCGCACATCATCATCAAAGCCACGTAAAAACAACGGTCCGCGATAAATCTGCGTGACATCAACACCAAGACCTTTCAGGATGGAGGCAAACTCAACCGCGATATAGCCGCCCCCCACAATCACCGCTTTTTCGGGTAATTCCTCGAGAAAAAAGGCCTCATTCGACGTGATCACATGCTCCCGCCCGGGGATATCCGGCACATGCGGCCAGCCGCCGGTGGCGATCAAAATGGTCCGGGCGGTGACCAGATCACCGGCCAGATCAATCTGGTGCGGCCCGGTCAAGCGGGCCCGGGCCCAATGCAAGGTTACCCCGGCTTGCATCAGCATACGTTCCTGGGACCGGTTGAGCTGGACAATGGCGGCATTCTTGTTGGTCAAGAGTTTTGACCAATCGAAGGTCAAAGATTCGGCCTGCCATCCATATCCGGCCGCATCTTTGATATCTTCCGATATATGGGCGGCATAGGTGAATAATTTTTTGGGAACACAGCCAACATTGACGCAAGTCCCACCGAGATAGGAATTCTCGGCAATCCCCACCTTGAGACCGGCCTGAGCAGCCATGCGGGCCGCCCGCGCGCCCCCCGAACCAGCCCCAATGACAAAAAGGTCATAATCGAAGGATTGTATAGAGCCGGTTTTCACCTGAAGGATATCCTTTTGAACCCTGTCTTTTTGGTCTGTTTCTTTTTTCTTATCTTTCCCCATGCGCTTCACATATTTTCTTTATTGGTCTTCTTGACTAAAGAGTTCATCCTAATCGACATCCATATCCCAATTAGATGGACGTGTTTCACCGGTTTGATAAAATTGCCGGATCAGTTTGATATATTCCAAAAAATCCTTATTTTCTTGTGCCAGCCGGTTGGCGGTATCCCAATCGGTTTCACCGCGCTCTTTAGCCGGAATCATCATGTCACTTTCCGAAGGGTCCTCAATATTAAGACGTATAAAACCGATGCCATGCAGACTGGCCAGCATACGAAGCTCTTTCAAGGTATCGGCACCGGTCATCTGGCGGGCCACCAGGTAGCCAAAATTGGCCCATGACGAATTACTCACCGCTTGGAAAAAGGCTTCACGCAAGTTGGAGCGATTGATCAAAATCTTGACCTCAAATGACCAGAGCTTGGTTTTATTATCGGCATGGTGCTGGACACAATCTTTGATTTCTCGGTCCCAGTCGCGGCTCAAGTCTTGCATCCCCACCAGATCGGGGTAGAGCCATTTATTGCCGCCAGCCCCGCGAGAATTGCCGGAACGCTTTTCATCAATCCGCTTGCTGTATATTTTCAGTTCTGACCAGAGATAGGTTGATAAAATCGGATACAGGTCATGCTCTTTAATCTTGGGGCCGCCGGTGATTGGGTCATTCACCTTTGCCGCCGGTGCCTCTTTGCTGTTTTCCACATAATCAATTTCAGCTTGGTCGGTGGATTGGGTGAAATAATACTTCCGTGGCCGCTCTTGGGTGGTTTTAATCTTCGGGTGCCGTTTCTCAAGATGAGGGCGCGCGGCACTGATCTCAGCAACGAGTTGCTGGATCAGGGCCGCATCATTATCAAGCCGGATAACCGTCGCGGTGGAGCGTTTTTGTTTGCGGCGACAGTCATCGGGATAGGTGGCAAAAATCCAGCCAGCGATGTCGCGGGCGGTGAATTTCTGCTCCGGATTTTGTCGCAAAAACTGCACGACAGCATCACGTAAAATAAACGGCATTGGCCCCCTCTCAAGCCAGAAGATCATACAACCAAGAATTTAAGGCGGCGGCAAGCCGCCGAGGCAAAAACTTAAAGCGGTGCCAGGCCGCCCAGGCAGAGATATTTGATTTCCTGGAATTCCTCAAGGCCCCAGCGCCCGCCCTCGCGGCCAAAACCCGATTGCTTGACCCCGCCAAAGGGCGCTGAATCACAAGATAAACTCCCCCGATTGACCGCCACCATGCCGCATTCCAAGGCTTCGGCAAACGGCCAGACACGCCCCATATCGCGCCCATAGACATATCCGGCCAGACCGTAAGGGGACTGATTGATCTGGGTCACCACCTCAGATTCAGCCTCAAAGATGGTTAATGCCGCTATCGGGGCGAAAGTTTCCTCACTGACAACCGCCATATCGGGGTGAACCCGGCTGAGCAGAGTCGGCTCAAAGAAACATCCAGATAACTTCTTGCCGCCCATGATCAGCTGCGCACCTTTATCGAGAGCATCCTGGATACGTTTTTCAGTACGTTCAACCGCCGCTTGCTCAATCAGAGGACCAACCAAAACTCCTTCTTCCATCCCATCCCCCACGGTGAGGGTGTTCATGGCCTCGACCAAGCGTTGGGTGAAGTCCTCAGCGATGCCGGCTTGGACATAGAGCCGGTCGGCGCAAATACAGGTTTGACCGGCGTTGCGAAATTTGGACGCCACAAAACCGGCAACCGCGGCCTCAGGATCCGCATCATCCAGAACCACAAAAGGCGCATTGCCCCCCAATTCAAGCGACAGCCTTTTCACAGTATCAGCCGATTGCCGAATGAGCCGCTTGCCGATAGCAGTCGAACCGGTGAAACTCAGTTTACGGACCAAAGGATCAGCGCATAAAGCGTGGCCGATATCTTCCGGCGGCCCGGTGATAACATTGAGGACACCAGGCGGCAGGCCTTCCTCCACCGCCAGGGCCGCCAGAGCCAAAGCCGTGAAGGGGGTTAATTCCGATGGTTTGAGAACCACCGGACACCCGGCCGCCAAAGCCGGAGCCACTTTACGGGTTACCATGGCGGCGGGGAAATTCCACGGTGTGATCGCCGCGGCAACCCCAATCGGTTGTTTGATGGTCACAATACGGCTATCGACCCAAGGGGCCGGGATGGTGTCCCCATAAGCCCGTTTGGCTTCCTCACTGAACCATTCGACGAAGCTGGCCGCATAAGAAATCTCATCACGTGATTCGGCCAAGGGCTTGCCTTGCTCTTGGGTCATCAACCGGGCCAATGACTCTTTTTGATTGATGATTCGCCCATACCAACGCCGCAGAAACTGCCCCCGCTCACCGGCTGTTTTCTGTTTCCAGCCCGGCCAAGCCGCCGCGGCCGCCGCGATAGCGGCCCGAGTTTCGCCACCCCCCATCGCCGGAATCGATCCGATGATATGGCCGGTTGCCGGGTTGACAACATCCAGACATTCGCCGCTATCGGCATCACACCACACCCCGTTGATCAAGGCCTGTTGGCGCAAAAGAGATACGGGAGTCATGACTGTCTTTCCATACTCATTATTTATTTCTATACTCATTATTTGTAATATCTGGTTTCATCATAATGTCCATTTTCATCATGCTGTCCATTTTCATCATACTGTCGTGATCAATCAATCCAGTCATTGATCTGACTTCCGTCATTGATCAAGAAAGGGGATTCGTAAAAACTGTTTTTTTATAACAAAAATGATTGCATTATTAACATAGAAGACGATTTTTCCCCTTAAAATGAGTTCGCCCGGGTTATGCTGGCCATCTTGACGCATCGCAGAGCCACGACCATCTTAAAGGGTGAAAACCATTTTCAGATATAAAGATCATTTCAGCGCTGTCTTGTCACTATCAACCGATTCTTTGATCATGTTTATTCAAACCGAACAAACCCCCAATCCAGAAACGTTAAAATTTATCCCTGGCTGTATTGTGCTGGAGGCCACCACCGCCGCGTTCACCAAACAGGAAGAAGCAAGCCGGTCACCCCTGGCTCAGCGCCTCTTTCAAATTGATGGCGTGACCGGAGTTTTTCTGGGGGAAGATTTCATCAGCGTCAGCAAAGACAGGGGAAAAGACTGGACCATTCTTAAGCCACCAATTCTCGGGGCGATTATGGAACATTTCACCGCCGGTCATCCGGTTTTGCTTGCTGATACCCCGTCATCAAAAAACACCCCGGATGGTGAGGAACAAGATGGTCACCAAGATACAGCCGATAACGCCATTACAACCCAGATTAAAGAGCTCCTTGATACCCGCATTCGTCCGGCCGTCGCTATGGATGGCGGGGATATTGTTTTTAGCCAATATGACAATGGAATTGTCTATCTTAAGCTGCAAGGAGCTTGCTCAGGATGCCCCAGCTCAACCGCGACATTGAAGATGGGAATCGAGAATATGTTGAGGCATTACATTCCCGAAGTGACCGAAGTTCGTGCGGTAGAATAAGATTGTGCCTCAACATATTGTTAAGCAAATATTATTTTATAAATCAACACGTTAACCAAAAAAATCCCTTTTTTCTGTAGACCCGAACGCCCATCATCGTTATGGTGGCGACCAATCAATTTGACAATTCGCCGCGCTAAAGTGAGCAATGCTTGAGATGATGGTTCTGGGTAAGAAAGCGGCATAAAAACGACAGATATAAAAAAGCGATATAAGAGAGTAACTCTTAAGATGATGGTTCTGATGACGGTTCTAACGACAGCTCTAAAGATAAAATCTTGAAACAAAATGATGGGCAAGAATGTGACTAAAAAATTTCCGGCACGTAAATCTTCAGCACATAAAAGCTCTCACACCAAAACATCACGTGCCAAAACATCACACGCCAAAACATCACGCGCCAAAACATCACGCGCCGAAAAACTTTATCCTCAAAGCGCGGCTTTATCTTTACCAGCACCACCCTTTTCGCGGTTTGAGGGTCTGGTCATCAGCTGTGTGCTGGTCTGTATTATTGTTTCTTATGCCTTGGCTTATTTTTTGCCCATTCAACCCTTTGCTGTTCAATACAGTTTGAACGATCAGTTGAACGATCAGAATGTGCAAAAACATCAGCAATCGCAAGCCACTACCCCGCAATATGCGAACAATCACAAGACTCAAAACCGTGATGCTCAAAACCGTGATGGGCGGGTGGCTCAATCAGAAACCATCCACGGCTCGGAGCCTGGATTTGGCTCATTGGGTCCAGAGGCAACACTCAATATAACAAAAGGCCAGCCAACAAAAACCCGGTTACGTCCGATTGCCCGCGAGAAAAAAGATCAATTTTCGGACCAAAAACCTCCCGCTTCTGATAGCGGTTTAGCAGAGGGACCAGCCCGCCGACCCGCAACCGCTCTGATTGGTGATGGTTATAATTTGGTTGCCTTGCGGGCCGGAAACAATGATGTTCCACGCCGGTTTTTAGAGCATTTCCCAGCCGCCTTGACGGAAATCGAACCGGCCAGTCGGCGTAAAGATGAATTTTTCAAAATCATGTTGCCTCTCATCCTCAAGGTCAATGAAACCATCAGTGATGATCGGGATCGTTTGTTGGCGTTCCAGGATCAAACCGCCCAGAAGCCGATATTTCAGAAATATGATCCCCCGACAGCCAGCGAAAAAAAATGGGTTTATGATCTTGCCTCTCGCTACGGGTTTAAAGATTCTCAAGAAAATCTGGATATAGAAGCCTTATTAAAACGCGTCGATACCATACCGGTGTCGCTGGCTTTGGCGCAAGCAGCCATCGAAAGTGCCTGGGGATCATCGCGTTTTGCCCAAGAAGGGAACGCGCCTTTTGGTCAATGGAGCTTTAATCCCGAAGGAGGGCTTAAACCCCTGGATCGTGACGCGAATAAAACCCATTTTGTGCGACGTTTTTCACGCCTGATTGATGCTGTACGGTCTTATGCCCATAATCTTAATACCCACGCCGCCTATCGCGAACTCCGCGGCAAGCGGGCACGTCTCCGCGACCAAAAAGAGCATTTTAGCGGCCTTGATTTGGTTGATGGCTTAAAGCGTTATTCTCAACGCGGCCAATCTTATGTCCAAGATGTCAGACGACTCATCAAAGCCAATGATTTAGCGGCTTATGATTCGGTGAAGCTGGCGCCTAAACGTCTGGCCCGGGCAAAAAATGATCGCTGGGTCATTGCGACCGAATAAACCCTTTTCAGAAACACCGAATTTTAAAGAATGTCAGCCATACCTCGGTCTGGCTGTTCCGACTTGTGTCGGCTAAAACATGGTCGGTTATTGGGCCGATTGAGGGCGATAAAACAAAGCACCCAGCCAACGCCAGTACCCGTTCGATGCTGGGAGCGTACAATTCAAGCGTGAACGTCCAAGAGGCATCGGGCTGGTGAGGCGCACTTCAACCCGGCGATTGAGAATCTCAATATCTGCTGTGCTGCCTGACCAAGGATAGCAGCTTAACCGGCTGAGATCACCAACCGCCGGATCAACCGTAAATCCCACCACCGGAGCAATCTCACCAACCGTCATCGAACGCGGCAAAAAATCAGTAACCGGCAGAGGCAGCATATCAATAATCATCTTAAAGCGGTCAATACGGCCATAGGATTCATTCAAGGCGAAGCGGGGCAATAAGAAAAAATCCGCCCCTGGATAGACAACCCCTGATTGCTGGCCAAACGCAGCCTTGTAGTCGGCTTGACGTACGGTCTCGACAACGTCAAGGCTCGACTCGCCGTAAGGAAATGAAAACAGAGATGGGCTTGTTCCTAATTCTTCGCGCAAACGGTTATTGCTGCGTTCGATTTCGGCCTGGTTTTCAGCAATCGAGGCATCGACCATATGAAGGTGAGAAGCGGTATGAGCGGCAATGGTGACACCATGATCATGCAGGGTGCGAATTTGATCCCAGGTCATGAAATCAGGTGCGGCCGCATCCACCGGATCGGTGGCGACAAAAACAGTAAATGGGAATCCAGCGGCCCGCAAACGTGGCCATGCGTGGTCATAAACACTGGCGAATGCATCATCAATGGTAATCGCGATGGTCTGTTCTGGCAGCGGATCGCCAGATTTTAGGGCAGTGATAATATCACCCAGAGGCCAAACCACATAATTGCCTTCCACCAAGGTGGCGATATGGTCTTCAAATTGATCAATTCTGATATTGGTATCGGGGTGAGAATCCTCGCCAAAACGATGATACAGCAAAACCACCGCCGAGTCAGCCGCGAC
Organism: Alphaproteobacteria bacterium; assembly: GCA_963923945.1. Lineage (GTDB taxonomy): Bacteria > Pseudomonadota > Alphaproteobacteria. The sequence continues at coordinate 1,392,877 of OZ000551.1, read as the reverse complement.
CGCCCATGTCGGTCCCAGAAAGAGAAACAGAGCCAACGCGGTCAAGAAACAACCCGGTTGACGGCGCTTCTCCCTAATAAAGCGATTTCTTGCCCGCATGATCAATATTCTTTAAAGCACTATACGGTGTCATCAAGCCGATTTTCATACCAATATCCCGGTTCATGGGCTTTTAAAAATGAGAACCGCTCAGATCCCTCATATAATCTTTTTAACCGCTTGATATACCCGCAACCGCGTCACCATCAATGCCATGAAGCATTTTATAAAAACCAAAAAAGAAAAAACATATAATGATGTATCTATGATGTGTTGCATATATTTTACGTCACGTTTGTTTGCGTCACATTTATTTATTGTGTTCATTTGCTAAAAACCATCAGCATAATCAGCAATAATGGTTTGATTGTATCCGGCATCAATGATTGATTGGGTCGGATCGCATAACAAAAACAAATATCCCAATAAATAAGGAAAAGATAAATGAGTCAGCAACTGGATGATCAGGGTTTGGACCTCCTGTTCCGCACCGCCCGCACTTATCCGAAATTCACTGATCAGCCGGTCAGCCCTCAAGATATAAAAGCCATTTATGACCTGGCAAAATGGGGCGCAACCAGCGCCAATTGTTGCCCGTTACGGATCGTGTTCATACAAGGAGAATCGGCTAAAGCCCGCCTTTTGCCTATGATGTCGCCGGGCAACCAAGATAAAGTAGCTTCAGCTCCGGTGACAGCGATTTGCGCTTATGATCGCCAATTTTACACATTCATGCCCGATTTGTTTCCGCATGCAGATATGCATTCCGGCTATGCGAAAAATCCAGAAAAAGCCGCAACAGCAGGACAGTTCAACGCGACCCTACAAACCGCCTATATCATGCTGGCGGCCCGGGCTTTAGGGTTTTCTTGTGGTCCAATGGCCGGTTTTGATGCGGCCAAAGTGGATCAGGAATTTTTCCCTGACGGCCGCTATCGCTCCATCCTGATTTGTAATATTGGTCACGGTGATCCAGCCAGTATCAGGCCCCGGGGTCCACGGCCTGATTTTGATCAGGCTTGTGAAATTCTTTGATCTCACGGCTCGGTTTCATCTGGTGTCGTTGCTTCACCGGGGATCATCATGGGCTTTGACTGTTCACCATCCGCAATCAAAGGGAAACGGCGCGAATCGAAGAGTTGATAATGCCACCACTCGCGGTGATAAAAATCCCATCCAGCCGCCGACATGAGGCCGAGTAAAATATGGCGATTGACCTGAGCGTTCGGCGCGATATCCAATGCATCATGATAAGAACGCGGTGTAAAAGCGTCAAAATCAGTCCCCATATCCAGAGGTCGATTGTCTTGGTCAATTAAGGTGAGATCCACCGCCACCCCACGCGAATGGGGTGATCCAGTGCGTGGGTCGGCGAGAAAATCGGGATCAGGGGTGTGATTCCACAAGACCCATTGCGCTTCTTTGGGCCGGTAAGCATCCAGGATTCTCAACCGATAGCCAATGGCATCGGCCAATCGAACCGCCCGGACCAAACAATCAGCAGCCTCCGGATGAAGAAAGCATTCAGCACGCCCATAAACCGGAGAACCGGTAAAATTATCCGCCGTGGCATAAGCCAAAGCAATATCAACCCCATGCGTGTGGGAGGTAATGGGAACCAGCGCAACCGCCATCACAAAGCACCCTTAGCAGTATACATATTCATGGTATGGGTTTTATTATACGAATATTTGTCGGTGCTCTTCAAAGCATAGATATTCATGATATGGATTTTATTGAGAGCATGTTTATATCACGGGTTTGCTCCCATGATCCAGGTTACCGATTCTGATTGCTGGGCGCCACGCCATGAAAATTTTAGCCTTGGAATGTTCAACCACCGCCTGCTCCACAGCGGCCGCAGAAGACGGGGTTATCCAGGCGACTCGTTTCGAGAGGAATGGACAGGGACCAGCCGAACATCTCACACCGATGCTGATTGAGACCATGGCGGCATGTGGTTGGACTCATCATGACCTCAATGCTTACGCCGTGACCACCGGACCAGGCCGCTTTACCGGCTTGAGAGTCGGGCTGGCCACCGCCAAAGCATTGTCTCTGGCCGCGAATAAACCGCTCATCGGTATGCCCAGCTTGACAACGCTGGCTTGGCCTTTATTTAACCGGGATGAGCAACCGCCCGGGTCCGTGGTGTGCTTTCTTGAATCGGGGCGATCCGATCTCTATGCGCAGATTTTCACCGCCACCCATAAACCACCCGGATTGCGTAGCATCAGCGCTATTATGATTTGTCGACCTGATGTAGCAGCCGACTGGATACCGCAAGGCGCATGGGCTTACGGCGATGCTATTGAGGCTGTCAAAGCCGGTCTTAAAGGACGCACAGACGTGGTTTTCCCGGCCGACCAGCAACCGGGAAGCGCAAAAAATGCATCAATTCATGCCCAAGACTTGGCCGGGTTGGCTCAAGCCACATATGCTGGAGGCTTATTGCCGCAAGAGATGCCGAGCTTGGTTTATGTCCGTCCTCATTACGCCGAACCAGCGATCAAACATTCCCCAACCAAACCAGGATAAATATCATTTAGACCGTATCAAAGACTACGTCTGTAGAGGAATGGCGATATTACCGACAACGGATACGTAAAAGATAAATGTCTGATGCCGACTCCTCGGCTTCTAAAGAGAGGATTTGATGGCCCGCTTCGGTCACCGAACGCGGAACATTTTCCAGGGGTTCGCCGTCTTTAAGACGGACCTCCACAACATCTCCCGATGCCGCCTTTTCTAAAGCCAGCTTGGTTTTAACAAATGTCAGCGGACAAAAATCGCCAGTGATATCAAGCCGATGACAGACATCAAGAGACGTATTGCTGGTTTCATCCATTTCGGTCCCCTAAGCACGAAGCCGCATCGTTAGAAACAACAGGGAATGATCAATTCCTGCTTTGATTCTGTTCTCAGCAAAGAGTATACTAGACGCAGTCTAAATATTAAATGATCATTTCAACAGTTTCGGTCTGAGCAAAAAAGCGAGAAAAATGACTCAATAAAGTGATTACACCTCTTTTGACTGAGCGGTTTGGTAACCATAGAGCAAAACCACCAACAGACCACAGACAAGAGATAAGAGAGACTATAGGTCAAGAGAAACTCAGTAAAATTACACGGGTTACGTTTTTTTGAACCGAAATGAGGATGAGCGGAGATTTAAGGTGAAGTGAGATTGAGGATGGTAATCATCCATAACCGGCCGCGCTTATCAGCGGTTAAGGAGATCCTGTGATGCTTGAAAAAGTCGAAGAACTCTGTCGCAAACGGGGGTTGAAAATGACCGAACAACGGCGGGTTATCGCCCGCGTGATTGGTGAATCAGATGACCATCCGGATGTCGAACAACTCCATCAGCGAGCCGCGGTCATTGATCCGCGCATCAGTGTGGCGACTGTCTATCGGACTGTGCGGTTGTTTGAAGAAGCGCATATTTTAATCCGCCATGATTTCGGCAATGGTCGAGCCCGTTATGAGCGGGTGACCAACCGTCATCATGATCATCTTATTGATATGGAAAGCGGCAAGGTTTTTGAATTTGCCAATGAGGAAATCGAAAAACTTCAGCGCAAAATTGCCAACCAAATGGGGTATAAGTTGGTCAATCACCGCCTTGATCTTTACGCCGTCCCGATTGAAAAATGATTCACCTTTTTTTCCTGGATCAGCCCGAATAAAAAATTTCAATCCGTATCGGCACCCGACCACACGCATCATCCATAAAGAAAAAACACCACACGATTCAACACAAATAACACTAAAAAAATTTTCACCAATTTAATGCGCCGTTTTTCTGAGATTAAAAATGAGGAATACTGTTTGAGATTAAGACCAGATTCTTAATGAATAAATCAATCTCTCCATTTTCGGATCGATTCCGGCACTCATCATCTCCTGATCACCAAACAATCAATGAAACCCAGTCTTTTCGATCAACATAGTGCCAAGTCGACCAAAAGATGGAAAAGCGGTCTTCCGCCATGGCTTCGTCCAAACAAGAGCCAGACGTTCAAGCCGCACTCTTGGCCCACAAAGACACCCTATAAGACTGATACTATAGAAGCAGCAACGATATTCGGGACGCCGCTTGGGAAAGGCCGTTTTACAGTGCGGTTGGCCGATTCAGATTCGGAAATTGTGATGGCTCAAACAATGCGCCACAGGATTTTCTTGGGACAAACGTCACAATCCACAAAATCCGATAACCCAGAACCCAATAACCGGGATTGTGATGCTCTTGATCAATATTGCGATCATTTGATTGTTCTGGATCAACAAGCCGGTGAGCGGATGGTCGGTGTTTGCCGCCTGATCCGTCAGCATGCTGCCGAACGGGCGGGACGTTTTTATAGTGCCGGTTCTTATGATCTTACGACGTTGCTTTCTTATCCCGGGACGCTTGTGGAAGTGGGTCGCTCCTGTATTGATCCGGCCTATCGGGATGGAGCGGTATCACGCATTCTATGGAAAGGATTGTCACGTTATATTGCCAACTTCAATATTGATTTGATGTTTGGTTGCGCCAGTTTACCGGGAACACAGCGACAATCTTTGGCTGAATCTTTATCTTATTTGCATTATTATCATTCTGCATCAAAATCTTTACGTCCGGGTGCTTTGTCGGCCCTGCGTGTTGCTATGGATATCATTCCTTATGATCAGATTGACCCTAAAAAGGCATTTTCTCAGCTGCCACCGCTTATCAAGGCTTACCTGCGCATCGGCGGCAGCGTGGGTGATGGGGCGGTGATTGATCATGATTTTGGGACCATTGATGTGCTGATGATCGTTCAAACAGCCGCCCTGGCGACTCGGTACCGCTTGATGGGGTTGGAGCGTCCTAAAAATCCGTCAAAATTTTCTATATTAGGCTCTCTATATCAGAGACGTGATCGGTATGGGCCATGATCGCCAGGGTCGGTTCATTGCTCATCCGTGGGATCATTTTAACCGGGGTCTTTCTGGTCTTGGCTCCTGTACAGTTGATCGCCCTGGCTTGTGATCTTGAATCTTTGCGCGGCCGCATACCGGTTTTATTTCATCGGATGGTCTTGACCTTGCTCGGTGTTCAGATTGCTGTTCATGGCGTTCCGGCGCGGGGAAAACGGGTTTTATATCTCAGCAATCATTGCTCTTACCTTGATATTCCGATTCTTGGCAGTTTGCTTGAGGCCTCCTTTATTTCGAAAGCAGAGGTTGCGGGCTGGCCAATATTGGGTTGGTTGTCCTCAATGCAACGGACGATTTTTATCAATCGACAAGCCATTCGCCAGGTTAGGGAACAGCGGGATCATATTGCCCAACGGGTTGCGGCAGGCGATAGCTTGATTTTGTTCCCCGAGGGAACTTCGAGTGACGGGAATCGAGTCTTGCCATTCAAAAGTTCTCTGCTTTCGGTGACCGCAACCCAGGCCACGGCCTCAAAAACCATCATCATCCAGCCGATTTCTCTGGCCTATAGCCGTCTGGATGGGATGCCGATGGGACGCGCCCTGCGCCCGGCTTTCGCCTGGTATGGGGCGATGGGTTTGATCCAGCATATCACTCGTATGCTGTTTCATGGTATGCTCAGCGTTGATGTGGTTTTTCATCCGGCAATACCCGCTGCACAATTCTCATCGCGCAAAGACATGGCGGCCCAATGCCATACCATCATCGCTCATGGGGTTGCGGGTGCTTTGTATGGCCGTCTGCCTCATATTCGCAACCCGTTTGCACCCCTGCCGAGCTAAATTCCTATAAAATGGGTGATCTTGTGTGATATCGGTATATCTTAAGCATTGTCGTTTGAACCGGGGCTGGAAAAAGCCCGATTGATTGACTTGGGGATTTTTTGTTATGGGTTTTTTGTTATGAAATCAGTGGTGACTCTTTCCGGTTCACGTTATTATCTGGATGGCGTTAAACTTTATACTGGAATTCAATCGGTAAGAACCACCAACAGAGCCATTGAGCCAATGTTATTAAGCCAATGCGACTGAGCCAATTTTGAGCCAATTTTGAAAAAAACACTCTTTATCAAAACCTATGGCTGCCAAATGAATGTCTACGACTCCGGGCGTATGGCAGATGTCTTGGCACCTTTGGGTTATGGCTTGGTCGAGCAACCCGAACAGGCCGACTTGATTATTCTCAACACCTGCCACATTCGCGAAAAAGCCGCCGAAAAAGTCTATTCTGAATTGGGACGTCTGCATGCCCAACACCAACCAAAACAGCCGATTCTGGCGGTGGCTGGTTGTGTTGCCCAAGCAGAAGGCGAGGAAATTCTGCGCCGTGCGCCCTATGTTGATATCGTCTTTGGCCCCCAAAGCTACCACCGGTTGCCGGAAATGGTGGCCCAAGCAGAGCGTCATACCAACAATCACCGCGACCCGGTCATTGCGGTTGATTTTCCCGAAGAAGCAAAATTTGATCATCTGCCCCCACCGGGCCAACGTGGGGCCAGTGCTTTTATTTCAGTCCAAGAAGGCTGCGATAAATTTTGTAGCTTTTGTGTGGTTCCCTATACCCGTGGGGCTGAATATTCACGTCCAGCCGCTGCTATTCTTGCTGAGGCCCGCACCCTGATCAGCCAAGGAAGCCGGGAGATTGTTTTGCTGGGTCAAAACGTCAATGCCTATCATGGGGTCGGTACTCAAGGGGGCACGTGGCGTCTGGGTAGACTGATTCGAGCATTGGCGGAAATTGATGGTCTTGAGCGCATTCGCTATACCACCTCACATCCTGGTGATATGGATGACGATTTAATCACTGCCCATGCCGAAGTCACCCAACTCATGCCTTTCTTGCATTTGCCGGTACAATCAGGATCGGATAAGATCCTTGGGCTGATGAATCGTCGTTACCGGGCCGATGACTATCGGGCGATTATTGACCGCCTGCGTCAGGCGCGGGATGATATTGCTCTGTCATCGGATTTTATCGTTGGCTTTCCCGGAGAAACCGATAGCGATTTTGCTGCCACCCTCTGTCTGGTGGCCGAGATTGGTTTCGCCCAGGCTTATTCTTTCAAATACAGTCCCCGACCTGGAACCCCGGGAGCATTGATGGATCATCAAGTTGATCGCACCATCGCCGATGAGAGATTGGCCCGCCTGCAAGACCTGCTCAATCAACAACAAAGAGCGTTTAATGATCGTTTTCTTGGCCTCGACATTGCGGTTCTTTTTGACCGTGACGGTCGTCGAACCGGCCAGATCGCCGGACGGACCCCCCATATGCAATCGGTGCATGTCAAAGCGCCTAAGAGTATACTTGGAACCATCGGCCAAGTACGTATCGAAACGGTCAGCACCCATTCCTTGGCCGCCACTTTGGTCACCCGGCCCGAGACGACAGCACATCATTAGGGATCATTTTGAGTCCATCAAGAACAACTCTGCGCGCTCTCGATTCTCCTACCCAACCGGCTGAGGAGGAGGGCCATGCTTCTGGATCAATCCAGATTGAATTTCCAGATAACGATTGCACGCGGCTTCTTTGCGGTGAGCATGATTGTCACTTGATTTTGATCGAGCAAGAATTGGACATGACCATCGCCCCGCGCGGCAATCTCATGACTCTTTCTGGTCCGCAAGAAGCGGTGGAAAAAGCCCGGAATGTGCTTGAATCTTTGTATCGGCGCTTGACCCATGGTCTGGATATCGAGACCGGTGATGTACTGGCCACATTGCGCATGAATGAACAAGAAAAAACCCCCGACAGCACTTTGGTCATTCGGACTCGCAAACGCCGTATTTGCCCGCGGACCCCCCATCAAGAGTCTTTCCTGTTGGCCATGCAAAATCACGGCTTAACCTTTGCCCTTGGTCCAGCGGGAACCGGCAAAACCTATCTGGCGGTGGCCCATGGTCTCTCCCTGCTTCTCACGGGGGCAGTTGAGCGCCTCATCTTGTCACGGCCAGCGGTTGAAGCCGGAGAACGCCTCGGCTTTTTGCCCGGCGATATGCGCGAAAAGGTCGATCCTTATCTGCGGCCGATTTATGATGCTCTTAATGATATGCTCCCCAACAATCAAGTGATGAAGCATATTGCTGACCGGGAAATCGAAATTGCGCCGCTGGCCTTTATGCGTGGTCGGACTTTGGATCGGGCTTTCATCATTCTCGATGAAGCACAAAACGCCACACCGATGCAGATGAAAATGTTTCTCACCCGTCTTGGTGACAATGCGCGCATGGTGGTCACGGGTGATCTCAGCCAGATTGATCTGCCGGTCGGTGAGCGTTCGGGCTTGGCTGAAGCGGCTGAAATTCTTAATGATATTGATGGAATTGCCCATATCGTCTTTGATGGTCGTGATGTCGTGCGCAATCGGCTGGTTCAAAAAATCGTCGGGGCCTATGAGGATTTTGAAGCGCGTCTGGAAACCGGGGCGCAGCGCTTGGAGCCATCTTTTGATGGTCATCATGTTCAAGATCAACCCCATCGTCAATCGCGCAAACACATATGATGGTCGCGCTGTATGAGGCGACAACCCATGGTCCAGACACGCAAAAATATTGAAGATGTTCCGGTTATTGATATCAACATTTCTTGCCCGGCTTGGCGGCGCATTCCTGATATTGAGACCCTGTGCCGGACCACTATTCAAGCGGTTTTACAGGCTGAGCAATCGCCGATTGATTGCGAAATCAGTCTGTTGCTGACCGATGATCTTTTCATCACCACCCTCAACCAACAGCATCGCGGTCACAAAAAACCGACCAATGTGTTATCCTTTCCAACCCATAACGAACATACGCATTTTTTTGCCCCCTGCTTGGGTGATGTGGTTGTGGCCTGGGAAACTGTCACCCGGGAAGCCTTTGAGCGAGAAAAACCCCTTGATGATCATCTGCGCCATCTGATTGTGCATGGGGTTTTGCATCTGCTTGGCTATGATCATCAGCAAGAGGATGAAGCGGCAAGAATGGAGCAAACAGAGTGTCGTATCCTGGCCCGCTTGGGAGTCAGTAACCCTTACCGCATTGGGCAACCACAACCGATAGCCGCAACAAAAAAACCCTCACAATGATTATGAGCGAATCGCTCCCATCCCGGACCAAAGATAACGGTGACCTGGTTGACACAGGAAATAAACGTGGCGGTTTTTGGCGCCGCTTGCGCATGCTTTTCGGCAGAAGCGAACGGCAAGAACGTCTGCGCGAAGTCATTGAGGAAATTATTGATGAGCAGGAAGGCGGAATTGTCGAGATTGAAGATGAAGCCCGCAATCTGGTCTCGAATGTTTTGAAACTTCACGATGTGACAGTTCATGATGTGATGGCCCCAAGAGCCGATATCGTCGCCGTTGACGCCACTGCATCCCTGATTGAGGCGGTCGGGATCATCAGTTCAGGGAATCATTCCCGCGCCCCGGTATACCGTGATGGTCGTGATGATATTATCGGCATGCTCCATATCAAAGATGTCTTACCGCGAGTCATTGAACCCAACGGGAAGAAAGCCGCCGGTGACATTGTGCGGCGTATTTTATTTGCTGCCCCGTCGATGCGGGTTCTTGATCTGCTCTTGGAAATGCGCATGACTCATATTCATATGGCGGTGGTGGTCGATGAATATGGTGGAGTCGATGGCTTGGTGACGATTGAAGATCTGGTTGAAGAAATCATCGGCGAAATCCAAGATGAACATGATGCTGATGAAGGACCGGGTTTTAGCCGACGACGGGACGGCAGCTATGATGCTGGAGCGCGGGTTTCCCTGAGCGATTTTGAAAACGAAATTGGCCCTTTCATATCAGCCGAAGAACGGGAAAATATTGATACTCTGGGTGGTTTGGTCTTCGCTTTGGCTGGCCGGGTCCCGGCGCGCGGCGAAGTCATCCGTCATCCCCATGGCCATGAGTTTGAGATTATTGAAGCGGATCCAAGACGCATTCGGCGCCTGCGAATCCAGTTGGCAGCCCCACAAAAAAACCCGACCAAGAGCGAATCCTGAACGGATGTCTGGTTTGGTATCCGCGCTTCAGCCTGGCTGCAAAAGAGCCGCCGGTTGGATCAGCAACCTGACCGGAAAACTCCGCTGGATAGTGGCGGGAATTCTTGGTCTTGGTTCGGCGACCGCGTTGCCTCCTACTTACATTGTACCACTGCTGATTATCGCTTTTGGCGGCCTTTTTTGGTTGGTTGAATCCAGTCGGCGTTCTCGAGATGCTCTGGTTTCTGGTTGGTTTTTTGGATTAGGCCATTGTATTGGTGGCTTTTATTGGATCGGCAACGCCTTTCTGGTTGAGGCGGAGCGGTTTGCCTGGCTCATGCCCCTGGCGGTTGGCGGGCTGTGCATGGGGATGGCTCTCTATCCAGCCCTGGCCTGTTATGCCGCCCATCGATGCAACCAAGGACGCCCACGTAGCCATTTATGGATTGCCTTTATTGGGTTTTGGGTAATCGCTGAATGGATACGCGGTCACGCCTTGACCGGGTTCCCATGGAACCCGATTGGTCATGTCTTGGCTTGGTCGGATGCGCTCATACAGCTGGCCGCGGTCACCGGAATATGGGGGATTTCTCTGCTGGTGATGGCGTGCGCCACCGCTCCGGCTCTTCTGATCACCGCTACCAAAGGGAAGAAGACATACCGCTGGCCTTTTATGGTTGCTTATAGCGCTCTGGCAATCAGCGCAGTTGGCGGAGCAATCCGTCTAACCGCTTCTGATCAAGAAGCCGGAGCACAAAGCCCAGAGAGGCCGGTCCAGATCCGCCTGGTTCAGGCAAACATCCCGCAAGCCGAAAAATGGCGTCCGGAATGGCGGCAACGTAACACTGCTCTCCATCTTGAACTCAGCCAGGCGGCTTGGAGTGGTGGTGGCCTAAACAATCGGATTGACGCGATCATCTGGCCGGAGACCGCTCTTCCCTATCTCATCGACAAAACGGCAACCGTGATTCCTTTTTTTGACCGTATGAAGCTCCCCGCATCGTGGTTGATTTTTGGCGGGGTGCGCGTCCATACCACCGATGCGGTTCGGCAGATCTGGAACAGCCTGTTGGTCATCGGAGAAAGAGGGCGTATTGCCGCATTGTATGATAAAGTCCGGCTGGTCCCGTTTGGCGAGTATATCCCCTTAAAAGACTGGCTACCCATCGACACATTGACCACCGGTGGCGGGTTTTCGGTCGGCCCGGGTCTTGAAACGCTGTCATTACCCGGCTTGCCCGCTTTCAGCCCTTTGATTTGCTATGAGGTTATTTTCCCTGGGGCGGTTGTTGATGAACGACCGCAATGGCTCCTCAACCTAACCAATGATTCTTGGTTTGGCCGGTCATCGGGGCCGTATCAGCATCTCACCAGTGCCCGCTTAAGGGCGGTTGAAGAGGGTCTTCCCCTGGCCCGGGCGGCCAATACCGGTATATCGGCGATGATCGACCCCTACGGACGAATCACCGCCCAGCTGCCGCTGGGTCAACGCGGTATTTTGGATGCGCGGTTGCCACCATCACTTTCAAAAACACCTTATGCCCGATGGGGCGATTGGGTCATCCTCGGCATCATTGGGGTGCTTATTCTTTCTTATTTCATTCCACGCGATGGCCGGGCGATGGAATGAGTATCCGACATAATGGTAGAGGCTGATATTTTTTCTCTTGGCATTTTTACTCTTTATAGGCTATGCGGTTAGGGTAAGCTGTGTGAGATTGTCTTTTCGTTGGTTTTATCTCACCGGCAATTTGGGTTAGTTTTTGTTTGGTAATGAGTAGGTTTTGTCATGAATATTGATCGTAGGGTTGGTTTATCGTCTGGGACGCGGGGGCGTTCACAGCGCAGTGCGGATTCAGTTGATGCCCATGTCGGCAGACAATTACGGGCTCAGCGGACGCTTCAGGGTATGAGTCAAGAAAAACTTGGTGAAGCCCTTGGCTTAACATTTCAGCAGATTCAAAAATATGAGCGCGGGGCAAACCGAATCGGTGCCAGTCGATTGTACCAGCTCAGTAAAATATTTGGTGTCTCGGTGGATTACTTTTTTCAAGACTATTCAGAGACCTTGGTTCATGATTCCCAAATGACCGGTTTTCGTGAAACCGCTGGGCCAACAATGAAAGACCCCTTGATGCGGCGGGAAACTCTGGAATTGGTACGTTCGTATTACGGCATCAAAAACACCAGGGCGCGTAAAGCTATTTTTGAATTGGTTAAAGCCATGGCCAAAAGCACCAATCAGGCCGAGAAAGACAATGTGTTTTTCTCCGATCCCCCCCGCGCTGATTGATTGTTGCTGATTGATCCTTTGCTGGTTCTCTTTGCCGGTTTTCTGGGGCTGGAGCGCCAGGATCGGCGGTTTAATACCTTGGTCCGCCGACCGGGCTGGGCACAACCATCAGCCATCTTAATCATTATGGTCTTTTGAAAGAGGGATTTTAATCATACTTTCTTGATGGCAATCGGGCGGTTTTCAGAGGTCAAACCTTGACCATGATCAAACAAAGTGCAAGAAAGAGCTTCAAGCGGCCGGGTTTCTTGGTGCAAGAACCCGGCCCATCACGTATTGAGCGGGGGTGATGGTGTCGGAATCGAATTATATTTTTACCAGTGAATCTGTTTCTGAAGGGCATCCAGATAAAATCTGTGACCAGATTTCTGATACCGTTCTTGATCTTTATCTCTCTGCTGATCCGCAATCACGGGTCGCCTGTGAGACTCTGACGACGACCAACCGGGTGGTCTTGGCCGGTGAAGTGCGTGGTCCAGATAGCGTCACCCCGCAACAGATTGAACAGGCGGTTCGCGAAACCGTACGCGGTATTGGTTATGAGCAAGACGGGTTCCACTGGAAACAGTTGCGGATTGATAATTTTCTGCATGCTCAATCCGATGATATCGCTATGGGGGTGGATTCAAGCGCCGACAAAGAGGAAGGTGCCGGCGATCAAGGGATCATGTTCGGCTACGCCTGTCGTCAGACCGATGCGCTGATGCCGGCAGCAATTTATTATGCCCATCGTATTTTACGCCTGATTGCTGATTGTCGTCGCTCCAAACATGTTCAAGGATTGGGACCAGATGCCAAAAGCCAGGTCAGTTTGCTTTATCAAAACGGCCAGCCGGTCAAAGCAACCGGTGTGGTTGTCTCAACCCAGCATGATGCCGATCTGGATCAAGCTGCGGTCACCGCGATGGTACGGCCTTTGGTCGAAGAATGCCTTCCCGATGATTGGATGTGTCCGGAGGAGTGTTTTTTTGTTAACCCGACTGGACGATTCGTGATTGGTGGCCCGGATGGGGATGCCGGATTGACCGGACGCAAGATTATTGTTGATACCTATGGCGGGGCAGCCCCGCACGGTGGTGGAGCTTTTTCGGGCAAGGATCCCACCAAAGTTGACCGTTCAGGAGCCTATGCGGCCCGTTATCTGGCCAAAAACGTTGTGGCGGCCGGGCTGGCTGATTCATGTATCATTCAACTCGCTTACGCCATCGGGGTGGCGCGGCCGGTGGCGGTGTATATCAAGACTCACGGTGACCCGCGTGTCGATGCGACTCGCCTTTCTGCGACCCTGCAAGATATGGTTGATCTCAGCCCCAGCGGTATTCGTTTACGGCTCGGTCTCAATCGGCCCATTTATGCCCGCACGGCAGCTTACGGTCACTTTGGGCGCTCTCCGGAATCGGATGGTGGCTTTTCTTGGGAAAAAACCGATCTCGCCACTGATTTACGTTCGGCTTTTGCTTGATGAAACCCCAATCAAAGGGGATCATCACAAGCAGAATCAACAGAAAAAAACAAGGAAGCCGTCATGCCCGATGACGCCCTTGATCAATTCTATGGCCGTCGCAAAGGACGTCCTTTACGCCCCAAACAGACCGCATTATTGCGTTCTCAAATCGAACAATGGGGAATCAAGCCACTCATCGGACCGCTTAATCCAGCGACTTTATTCAAACCAACGCCAGACGCTTTATGGTTGGAGATCGGTTTTGGAAATGGGGAACATATGCTGCGGCAAGCTGAGGCCAACCCACATATAGGTATTATTGGCTGCGAACCTTTCATCAATGGGCTGGCCCAATGCTGCGTCCGCATCGCTGAAACGGGCCTCAGCAATATACGGCTTTATAATGGTGATGCCCGGCGGATCATCAGCGCTTTGGTACCACAAAGCTTGGATCGTATTTTTATTTTATTCCCTGATCCATGGCCCAAACGGCGCCATCATAAACGGCGCTTGGTTACCCGCACCGTATTGGCTCAGTTGGCCCGGGTTCTTAAGCCAAAAGGTACCATACGTTTGGCAACCGATGATCCCGATTACGCCGAATGGATGCTGTTTGAAACTTCAATGATAGAGGGCTTGTCTTGGCAAGCCCGCGGACCGCAAGACTGGCAGCAAAAACCTGCTGACTGGCCGCCAACCCGTTATGAAATCAAAGCCCGCAACGCGGGCCGGAAGATTTATTTCCTCACTCTGAACAAAACCCCCATATGAGACCGATATCCGGGTCCATAACAAATCAAATCCGATACCAATAATCCCCCATTGAGATGATCCATAAAGATGCCAACGATTTGCCGCTATTCTTCACTTTCCTGAGTCTCGGGCCTATTTTGATTGCGCCATTGACAGCGACAGGCCAGAATAAATCATCAGGGCTAATATCCAGTATTGATCCGGAAAACACAGGGATCATGATGCATCCCTGATCACGTCATTGATTAAGTGTGGGTAATGGATGGGTCTGGTGATTGAGTATTGGTTTTTGGTCTGTTTAGGGAGTGTATGGTGACAGCGTATGCGCAAACGGTGGCCTTTATTGGGGTTGAAACCACGGCTATTGACGTGCAAGTGCGTCTGGCCAACGGCCTACCGGCTTTTATTGTGGTTGGCCTCCCCGATAAGGCGGTCGCCGAATCGCGCGAACGGGTGCGGGCCGCCCTTGGTTCGTGTAACCTGGCCCTCCCCACCAAACGGGTGGTGATCAATTTAGCCCCGGCCGATATGACCAAAAGCGGGAGTCATTATGACTTGCCGATTGCTTTGGGTCTGTTGGCGGCGATGAATGTCATACCGGTTGATGTGGCGGCCGGTTATTGTGCTCTGGGTGAGTTGGCTCTGGATGGCAGTTTACGACCCGTCCCCGGGGTTTTGGTGGCCGCTCTTGCCGCTCATGATCGTGGTCTGGGTCTGATTTGTCCTCAGAATAATGGCGGCGAAGCGGCCTGGGCTGACAATGATCTGGATATTGTTGCCGCCGCCAATTTACCCGAACTAATTGGACATTTGACCGGGGCACACATTCTCCCGCGACCAGAGCGACGACAAGAAGAGACAACCACCGCCGAAAACCTGCCTGATTTGGCCGATATCAAAGGCCAAGAAACCGCCAAGCGGGCTTTGGAAATTGCTGCTGCTGGCGGTCATAATCTGTTGTTTATCGGTCCACCGGGGGCCGGAAAATCAATGTTGGCGGCCCGTTTGCCCGGCTTATTGCCGCCCCTTGATGCCCAAGCAGCCCGCGAGGCCAGCATGGTTCATTCGATTGCCGGCCACCTACAAAGCGGTCTGTTGCGGCGGCCGCCGTTCCGCAACCCCCATCATTCGGCATCCCCGGTGGCATTGGTCGGCGGCGGCCATAAAGTCGCGCCGGGTGAAATCACATTGGCGCATCGGGGTGTTTTGTTTCTGGATGAATTGGCGGAATTTCCACGGGCCGCCCTTGAGGCTTTGCGCCAACCCATGGAAAGCGGTGAGACTCTCATTGCCCGGGCCAATGCTCATATCCGTTATCCGGCCCGCTTCCAGCTGGTTGCGGCGATGAATCCTTGTTTTTGCGGCCATCTTGATGATCCCAACCGGGTCTGTCCGCAAGCACCACGTTGTGCCGGTGATTATCAATCACGGGTTTCCGGTCCGTTGTTTGACCGGATTGACCTTTATGTTGAAATGCCTGCCGTGCAGGCGCGTGATCTGGATTTACCCCCACCGGCTGAGGACAGCGCAACAGTCGCCGCCCGGGCTGCTCAAGCACGACAAAAACAATCCGAACGCTACCAAAAAATCGGCAGCCAGGGCCGCATCAATGCCGAAATTGAGGGACGGCTTTTGGATCAAGTGACGGTCTTGGATAAAGAAAGCCGGGATTTGCTCTCGCAGGCTGTTGACGCTTTTGGCCTTTCGGCACGGGGTCATGCTCGGGTCCGTCGGGTTGCCCGCAGCATCGCCGATTTATCCGGATCAGAAAAAATCAGCCGCAACCATATCGCCGAAGCCCTGTCTTATCGACGCATGACTCATGATTTACCCCGACGTATGCTCACCCGGCGCTGAATCCAATACCCGCAGCCAGTAATCCGCATCATCAAAAGATCGCTATGATGGATCACCAAATCTAATATTTGGATTTGATAACCAAGAACCATAACCCAATAATGACCGCCGGAACGCCGCTGATCTTTATTCATCTCAACGGCTCAAGCCTCTACTCAGCGCCTCCCAGCTCCATATTGCCGCCGGGATCAAGGCCAACACCAACCCAGCCAGCGACAAACACCATCATCCCCCTGCATCAATGGCAGTGGACGGTACCCCGGGGGTTTACCCATGATCAGCGATTGACCATCATCCCCCTGCATCAATGGCAGTGGACGGTACCGAGACGACGATCCATATGGCAACATTGGCCAGGCAGGGAATTTTTTCGACAACCACCCCCATGATCAAACCGATCATTATCGGACGCCAAGCGAATCAATGCAGCATCATTGAATATTGGGTTGGGTGCGGCCACTGCTTTCTCACCGCTGACACCCAAAAAGACGGATAGAGAAAAAATAAGTGCCAAAAACCGTATTATGTAGACTCCTTTTTTCGCGAATTAAACATATGGAGCCTTCTAGAATATTCTACTTATAGTAGCAATATGTATTGGTTTATAGTTCTCTTTTTAGTCATTAACCATTCGGATTTTTAATTAAATCTACCTATAGTCGTGACAAAGAAGCCATTTTTTACCGATTAAACATGCGAGTTTTACTCGCGGATAAGATGAAAAAATCATGGTCACCTGAAAATTTTTAGCCTGCGTCCCGAGCCGGAACACATATGAGACACTCCATTTTTTTCAAGAACGCACAAAGACCGCCAATCATAACGCGGCAGGAAAAAATCAGAGACTCTACCGATCGTTTAAGAAGTCTCCCAAACCAGCGACCCATATTTTTTCCGGGGCGAAAGCATCAAATCAGACGCGGTGAAGCAACATTTTTGCCCTTCCATGGGCATATATAGTGGTTACTTGATTTCTCCCATACTATACCATGATCGCAATGAAACCGGTCATGGCTGGGCCGAAAATAGGAATAATGGGCAATCTGCTGTTTCGATTGTCACCCATGAGAACCGGGCTTCGAAAGATTTATTGAATCTAAAAAAATCTATAACAAATTGAAAAACAATATTATTTTATTTTTATATTGCAATCGCAATGAAAATAATTGCCTGTTTTTGCCCCCAAATTCAGGGCACTATTCATCCCCCAGCCAAGATCAGGGATTACCTTCTGCATGGGGTCTATTTTTCTGAGATAAATCAATCCACGGTTTTTTGTTTGTTCTTTTTTAAGGAAACAAAATCCTCAATGGGCATGTTGTTTATCAATCAAAATAAACGGACGATAAATGTTTTTTTTATTCGCCCCATTAACTTCTATTGTAGTTAATTTTGCGGTTGAACGGTCAAGAAAGGGTTTTTTTGAGGGTTCACAGCTCTGTTTTTTCATCATCTACCATCCTTCACAGGCGGCTCATATTTTAATCTTATAAATCTTAGGGCATAAACCGGGCTGTATGGGCCGCTTTTTGGCGCGGATATCCCCGATCAATCGAAATCCTCACGCCAATCCATTAAAAGAATCGATAACGGATAAGAGGCGATCACGGACAATCAGGGGTGCATTCTTGATGCCGGGAAGAGCACGGCTTGGTCGGCTTTGCACCCTGTATCGGGTCCAGACATCACGGCTGTATCGGCGAGAATAAACCCCTTGATGCGGTAACTATGCCCACAGAAAATTGTTGAAAATCTTGGTTCACCGGTCATCCTTAGATATTGGAAGCATCATCAGCAGATTTTTCGGTTCACCATAACCAGCTTATGAGACCAGCCCACCAAGGAGGCCATCATGACATTTGGATAATCCATAAAAACCTGTATGGGCAAATACGCAACCTTTGAGGGGCGGGCCAGCCGCAGCGAATATTGGTGGTTTTTTCTGTTTACTCTGTTGATGTTCTTGGGTGCAGGGATGATTGATGCCGTGCTTGACGGATCTAACCAAGCCACAGGGCTGGTAGCGGCCCTTGTATTCCTTCTGCCTTCTCTTGCTGTCGGTGCCAGAAGACTGCATGATACAGGTAAAAGCGGTTGGTGGTTGTTGCTTTATATCATCCCTTTGGGGAGCATCGTTTTGCTGATTTTGTTTGCCTTGCCAACCAGCCCGGCCGGGGGCAAATACGCCCTGCAAAGGCCGACTCCCTGACCTTTGGGGAAAATATTTCGGAGCCAATCATGACATTTTCCCAATCCATAAAAACCTGTATGCGCAAATACGCAACCTTTGAGGGACGAGCCAGCCGAAGCGAATTTTGGTGGTTTTATCTGTTTTTTCTGTTGATGTTCTTGGGTGCAGGGATGATTGATGAACAATTATTCCGGCGCCCTGTCACTCTTTTTGCGGTCTGCCCGGCTTTCTTGTTGCCTTGTTTGGCTGTCGGCACCAGAAGGTTTCGTGACATTGACATAAGCATGACGTTTGGACAATCAATCGCAACTTGTATGCGCAAATACGCGACTTTTACTGGTCGGGCTAGCCGCAGCGAATTTTGGTGGTTTTATTTGTTTGTTCTGTTGATGGGCTGTGCGGCGTTGTTCATTGATGTCACATTATTCCGGCGCCCTTTCACTCTTTTTGCGGTCTGCCCGGTGTTCTGGTTGCCTTGTTTGGCTGTCGGCGCCAGAAGGCTGCATGATACAGGGAAAAGTGGCTGGTGGCTGTTGCTTTATGTGATTCTTCTAATTGGTGTTCTGTTAATGCAGGACCGTTCCTATGAAAAATTAGGTATGTTCGTCTTTTCCTGCGGTCCCATCCCATTGCTCATTTTATGGGCTCTTCCTTCCACACCAACGAAAAATGAAAGCGATTCTTTGACGCCGGAGACTGAAGTCCAACAAACAGAACAAACAGCCCATCAAGCGGGGGGCCAAGAAGACGACAACCTGGGGGCGCGTCTGGTCGCCGAGAGCCTGATATCGGCGGGACTCGAAACTGGCAATCAACACATGGTGAAAGTCGGCGAGAGAAGGCTGGCCAAAATCGGGCTGGCCAAAACCGAGACAGCGAATCAGAAGGCGATTTAACAAAGCCGAACGATTCGATTGATGAACAAGACCAAGGTATAGAGCCGCTTTCTTTCCTTGGGGTGAGCAAAAACCAGAAAGAGGCGGTTGATACCCAAGCCTATGTCGATGCCGGGTTCACCCCCGATCAGGCGCAGACCCTGCCGCCACAAAAGAAGAAAAATATACTGGTCAAGCTGTTTAAGGATAAGTTTGACATTGCCGTTAAGTTTGAGCAAGGCGGTAAAAAACTTGAGGCAAAATATGCGATTGATCAATTACTGGATGCCTATCGAGGCATTCGGTTTATGGGTCATGTCTTGGGGTTGCCGAGAAAAGCCTTCAGCCTTGAGAGCACCTTGTCTCTGGTCATGGAAAAAGGCAAAGGCGTATATTTAGGGATGTATGATCCCACCACCAAAAGCATCCATATGCCGGATCGCTCCAACGCTTTCGCACATGAATGGTTTCATGCCCTTGATCATTTTCTAAAAGGGAAAATGAAGCCACAATCTTTTGATTCCTTAACCTCACACGTGACACGCAACGAGGGCCTCGATCCCAGAAATGACGCACAAAGCGCATTCATCAATCTTGTTCATAAGATATTCTTTGATGAAACCGATTTAGCACTCAAGGTTCTCAGCTTAGAGACCCAGGCCGAAAAAAAGACCCAAGCAGGCACCCCCACCAAGGAAGCCCAAGAAGCCGCTATACAACTTGAAAGGCTCCATGCTGGCATGACCCGCATACGGATTAAACCATCGGAATACAGGGCGAAAGCAAAGAACCTTGATAAAGGTTCAGGATATTGGTCATCCGCTCACGAGATGCTGGCCCGTGCCTTTGAAGCCTACACCGCCTATAAAGTCGAAAAAGCGGGGGGACAAAATGCCTTTATCACTAAGGGGGATGCTGCATATCTCTCTCATGCCGATGCCCGCCTTGCCATGACCTTCCCAAAAGGAACCCTGATGCAGAATGATCCAGCCGACCCATAACGGGATTATTAAAAATCGTATCTGCACAAGGTAACCACCATAAACCAAAGCCACCTTAATTGATAAGGGCCCGTGATATTCAGTGGGTGATAGATCATCACACACCGACAACAACATGCCTGAAAAGTCATCGGGACCGCATCAAAAAACCCTCAGCCCTTCTCTGAAGAACGGCGGGGCAGCATCGGTCCCAAGGCCTCACCACCGAATAGATGCAGATGCAGATGCGGAACCTCTTGACCCCCATCGGCCCCGCTATTGGTCAATAAACGATACCCGGATTGATCCAGACCATAATCACAGGCAATCATCCCAGCCGCCCGCATAAGGGCCACCATCTGCCCCGGGTCAGCCTGCTGACTGAAATCATCCCAAGAAACATAACGTCCCTTGGGGATGATCAAGATATGAATTTTGGCCTGGGGATTGATATCCTCAAACGCCAAGACATCGGAATCCTCATAGACTTTCTTACAGGGCAGTTCGCCGCGCAAGATGCGGGCAAAAATATTCTCATCATCATAAAGGGGAGCTGTTTTTTGAGTCATAATATTCTCTTCTTAAACCGCCATCATCGGCCTGGTGTCATCCTCAAAGGGACATAATTTTAAGCAATGATCCTAAGCAACAAAACGACCCCTAGCCGGATCATCCATCACTATTCTCACATTCTTGATCGGTTTTCTTCATCGGTTTTTCTTCTCTGCGATGCCGGATTGCTCTTGGCGGCTGGCCAATTCTGCCCAAACATCAGAAGGCTGGACACCGGTGGCGGCCCATAAGACACTAAGATGATACAGCAGGTCGGCACTTTCAGCAATCACCCGGTCTTTGGGCTGGGCCAAAGCCGCGCTCACCGTTTCAACCGCTTCTTCGCCGAATTTATTGGCGATTTTGACCGGTCCGGCCGCCAATAATGCCGCGCTGTAAGATCGGTCGGGATCGCTGTCGCGGCGGTGCACAATCACCTGAAACAGCTGATCCATGATGCGGCCATCAATTAAGGATTGAGACATGATCTTCTCCTCTTGATATTCTCTCCTTTTGGTCGAGATGCCAAACAGGCCATTATCAAAGGTCAATGGGCCGGTTCATCTTTGACTCTATCTGGCCTTGGCCCGATCCAGCGCAGTGTTCCCGGCATCGTTGTTGCTCTTTTCCACCGGACGGATGGCAACACCGCAGGCCGCCAGATGAGCTTTGGCCTCAGCGATGCGATGATCCCCGAAATGAAAAATCGAAGCGGCCAGAACCGCGCTCGCCCCCCCTTTTAAGACCCCTTGGGCCAAATGATCAAGTCGGCCGACACCGCCGCTGGCCACTACAGGGACTTTCACCGCATCACTGATCGCCCGGGTCAATTCAAGATCATAGCCATCTCGAGTCCCATCACGATCCATTGAGGTCAAGAGAATTTCCCCAGCCCCAAACGCGGTCATTCTTTGGGCCCACTCAACCGCATCATGCCCGGTTTCCCGACGCCCGCCATGGGTAAAAACCTGCCATCGCCCCGGGGTGCTCTGGCGGGCATCAATGGCAATGACAATGCATTGGGTGCCGAATTTTTCAGCCGCTCGCCGGACAAAATCCGGATCATCAACCGCCGCGGTATTGATGGATACCTTGTCAGCCCCGGCCAGGAGTAAGGCCCGAATGCCCTCCAAATCGCGCACCCCCCCTCCCACGGTTACCGGCATAAAACACTGGGCAGCCGTACGGGCGATGATATCAAGAAAAGCCCCGCGGTTTTGGTGGCTGGCGGTGATATCAAGGAAGGTGAGTTCATCCGCCCCCTCACGATCATAAAAACGGGCTTGCTCAACCGGATCACCGGCATCACGCAAATTGATAAAATTCACACCCTTGACAACCCGGCCCGCATCCACATCAAGACAGGGAATGATTCGGGTCTTCAACATGGTTTTGCGGTCTTGGCAATCACGATACCCGACCCGACTCACCCGAGCGCGCGCTGGCCAGGGCTTGTGAAAGCTCAAGGCGACCATCATAAAGTGCCCGGCCACAAATGACCCCGGCAATATTCCCGGCATCACGCACCGCGATAATATCAGCCAATCGGGCAACCCCACCGCTGGCCAGAACCGGGGTTTCAACCAAGGACGCCAGGGTTTTGGTCTGCTCCAGATTGACCCCGGCCAAAGCACCATCACGATTGATATCGGTGTGAATAATCGCTGCTGCCCCGCGGGCCGCCATATCACGGGCAAACGTCACCACCGCCATGCTGCTGGTTTCCGTCCAGCCGGCCACCGCCACCCGGCCATCGCGTTCATCAATCCCCACCGCGACCTGCCCCGGAAAGCGTTGCGCCGCCTGGCTAACCAGGTCAGGGTCCCGCAAGGCGGCGGTTCCCAGAATCACCCGATCCACCCCCGCCTCAAGCCAATATTCGATATCTTTCAATGTCCGCACCCCCCCACCAAGCTGTAAGAACGCCTCTGTTGCAGCCCGAATAGCCCGGACTGCTTGGCCATTCACCGTCCGGCCAGCCACCGCCGCATCCAGATCAACCACATGCAGATGATCAGCCCCGGCCGCGGCAAACAGACCCGCTTGATCAGCCGGGTCATGGTTATAGACCGTCGCACTCTCCATAACGCCCTGGAACAAGCGCACACAACGCCCTTCTTTCAGATCAATCGCTGGAAAAATAATCATCGAATAGAGGTCGGAGTCAAAAAAATGCTTTTTTAATGCTTTTTCAAAATGTTTTTTTGGCCTTTTTAATCATCATCTTTAATCGTGATCTGTTCATCTCTAAGAGCGCGGTCGACTCATCCCGGTTTATGGTTGGCCAAAGGATGCCTTAAGGGTTCCAGTTCAGAAAATTGGCAATCAAACCCAGCCCGAAAGCCTGGCTTTTTTCCGGATGAAACTGCACCCCAACCATATTATCCCGACCCACCATCACAGTGACCGGACCTCCATATTCAACCCGCGCCAAACAGTCACCAGGCTCGGCACAACGAAAATGATATCCATGCACAAAATAGGCATGTGACCCTTCGGCCAAACCCTCCAGCAGCGGGTGAGAGTGCTCAAAAATCAGATCGTTCCAACCCATATGGGGAATTTTGAGGGCGGGATCATCCGGAATCAAAGCCTCTACTGCCCCGGGAATCCAACCCAGGCCAGACGAACGACCATGCTCATATCCATAATCAGCCAGCAACTGCATCCCCACACAAATACCCAGAAACGGCACATATCGATGGCGCACCGCCTGCTCCAAGGCCGACAGCAAGCCTGGCGATGCGGCAAGACCACGCAGACAATCGGCAAATGCCCCCACACCGGGGAGAACAATCCGGTCAGCCGCCGCCACCTGTTGGGGATCATTGCTGACCACAATCTCCTCACCCCGCGCCACCCGTTTGAATGCTTTGGCGGCTGAGCGCAAATTGCCCGATCCATAATCAACCAGAACCGTGGTCATGGGGTCATGGGCTGAAAATCTCTCTGGTTCTCTTGCCCATGACGGTTCAAAACCAGAGATTTTCGATCCATCGCGTGATACAGTAACCGGGCCGCATCAGTATTGACCGCGGCGATGACCGCCGCCAACCGATAGCCGCGCCGAGAACAATCCCACCGCAAGAGATCCGGACCCAAAAGACCCGCCGCGATAGCCTGTATGATGATGAGTGCGGTATCAATCTCGGGTGAAAACCCCAAAAACCGCATCAGGGTGAACATCACCCCGGCGGCGAAAAGGATCAATGCCGTGCGCCAGCCGCCATGCCATAAGGCCCAAATCGGCTGCAACAACGCCGCCGACCAAGAAAAGGCTTCGGCGATGAACAAAGGCGGTGATCCAGCCCGCTCATAAATCGTATAGATACGCATATCAGCCCCAGGAGAACCGGCTTAAAGGGAACCGCCAAGAACGCCTTTGGTTGAAGGGATAGCCCCGGCGCGACGCGGGTCAATGACGATTGCTTGACGCAGTGATCGGGCCAACCCCTTGAAACAGGCCTCAATCATATGGTGCCCATTGGCCCCATAAAATATTTCAACATGGAGAGTCAAACCCGCCGCCTGAGCAAAGGCATGAAACCATTCGCGAAACAGTTCACTATCCATATCACCGATCTTGGCGGCGGGAAAATCAACCCGCCACACCAAGAAAGGCCGCCCGGAACAGTCAACAACCACCCGCGCCAATGTTTCATCCATTGGCGAGAGGGCCTGACCATAGCGATGGATACCGGCTTTATCCGCCAAAGCCTCGGCCAAAGCCGCCCCGAGAGCCCAGCCGCAATCTTCAGTGGTGTGATGCATATCAATATGCAGATCACCCTTGGCTTTGAGGACAATATCCATCAAGCTGTGTCGGGCCAACTGTTCAAGCATATGGTCAAGAAAACCAATGCCGCTGGCAATTTGAGCTTGGCCTTGACCGTCAAGAACAAGCTCAGCCGTGATTTCCGTTTCATCGGTTTTACGGACCGTTTTCCCTCGGCGCATGATTCATCTTTCTATGTATAAAAAATATAAGCCTTATCTAGCAGGAAGCACCCCCTGAGGCCAAGAGCTTTCCCGGTGATCTTTGGTTGTTCTGTGGTTTCTTCTGTGGTTGCCCAGCCACAAACCGATGCCCAGGATGCAAAGGATATCTTTACCAGTATCGGTTGTCGCGTTGAGCGGCTGGATTTTAGCCATTATTCACTATTGATTATGGCGGTTGCTTCTGGTCATTGATTTTGCCGCCGCATTCTGTTTGGTCATGCTTAAGAGGGCAAGAATGAACATCTCCCACCCCATCCAACGTATTGCCGCGATCCTTGGGCCGACCAATACCGGAAAAACCCATTATGCGGTTGAGCGGATGCTGGCCCATCGCAGCGGGATGATGGGCTTTCCTTTGCGGCTCCTGGCCCGGGAAAATTATGATCGCATCGTCGCCATAAAAGGCTCAGAAGCGGTTTCATTGATCACCGGTGAGGAAAAACGCATCCCGGAAAAGCCGGATTATCACATCTGTACCGTTGAGGCGATGCCATCACTCAAGGTCGATTTTCTAGCAGTTGATGAAATTCAACTGGCCGCTGATCCTGAGCGGGGCCATGTCTTCACTGATCGTCTGCTGAATTGGCGGGGGCATCTTGAAACATTATTCCTCGGGGCGCAAACCATCGAATATGCCATTCGATGCCTGATCCCCGATATTGAGGTGATCAACCGTCCTCGCCTCTCGCGGCTCAGCCATGCCGGACCACGTAAACTCACCCGCTTGCCCCGGCGCAGTGCTGTGGTGGCCTTTTCTGTGGATGCTGTTTATGCCTTGGCTGAACATTTACGGGCCACCACCGGCGGGGCGGCGGTGGTTCTGGGTGCCCTTTCACCCAGTGCCCGCAATGCTCAGGCTGACATGTTTCAATCCGGGGAG
Source organism: Alphaproteobacteria bacterium (assembly GCA_963923945.1). Lineage (GTDB taxonomy): Bacteria > Pseudomonadota > Alphaproteobacteria. The sequence goes on along the minus strand of OZ000551.1, from coordinate 1,367,078 downwards.
GTTGATTATCTGGTGGCCACCGACGCCATCGGTATGGGCCTCAATATGGATATTGACCATGTGGCTTTTGCCGCTTTGCGTAAATTTGATGGTCAACGCATGCGCCGCTTGACCACCCCGGAACTGGCCCAAATCGCCGGACGGGCCGGACGTCATATCCGTGATGGGTCTTTTGGAACCACCAACCGCCTGGGTTTTATGGATCCATCAATTGTTGAAGATATCGAAACGCATCATTTTGATCCGCTGACATTTCTGTGGTGGCGGACCGCTGAACTTGATTTTTCATCACCACGCAATCTGATTGTCAGCCTTGATCAGCCGCCACCCAAAGATCAAGGCCGCTTGCTGCAACGGGCACCGCAATCGGCCGATCGGCTGGCTCTTGGCGTACTGGCCACCTGGCCGGAAATTGCCAAGCGCAGCCGGACTCCAGAAAACGTCCGTCTGTTATGGGAATTATGCCGCGTTCCCGATTATCGCAGGTCTTTGGGGGATGAACATCATCACTTGCTGGCCCAATTATTCATTCATCTCAGTGATGGGGTTCTTCCTGATTCTTGGCTCAGTCAACAGATTGATCGATTGGATCGAATTGATGGCGGGATTGATATGCTCTCCACCCGCATCGCCCATATTCGCATCTGGAATTATGTTGCCTTTCAGGACAGCTGGCTGGATCACCCGGATCATTGGCGGGCCCGCACCCGCCAGATCGAAGATCGTCTCTCAGCTGCCCTCCATGAGGCCTTGGTCCAACGATTCGTTGATAGTCAGACGACCTTGGCCTACCGCCTCACCAAGAGTGAAAATCCCTCAGGATTGATCACCGCCAACGGGCGGTTGATGGCCGGTCAAGAATGCATCGGTCAGTTTGACGGCCTCCGGTTCAAAATTCATCCCACTCAGCCGTCACGGACTCATTCCCGTCAAGACGAAAAAAGAATCCTCAAAGTCATGCGGCCGCTCCTGGAAAAAGAATCACGCCGACGAATCGCGGCCTTGACCCAAGAACCCGCCACGGCTTTCACCCTCAATCCTCATGGCACCATTGATTGGCACGGCCAAACCATTGCCCGGCTCAAACCGGGAGAATCCTTATCAAACCCCAATCTGGACATAGCAGACAATCCGTTTGTGGGCACTGCCGAACGTGATCAAATCCACCAATATCTCAGAAAATGGTTAGCGACCCATTTGCGGGAGCGCTTGGCACCGCTTTGGCAGCTTGAAGCCGCCCCTTTATCATCACTTGGCCGGGGCTTGGTCTTTCAACTCCGCGAGATGCTGGGTTCGATTCCCCGTTTGATGGCTGCCGATTGTATCATCGCTTTGAAACGCCCCGACCGGCGGCATTTACGCCGAGCCGGTCTGGTCATTGGACGCCAAGGCATCTTTCTAGCCGCTTTGTTGGAGCCATCAATCATTGCTCTGCGCGCCTTATTATGGAAAACCTGTTGGCATCATACCACCGCCAGTAGCCTATCGCTTCCCACCGATGTGATCATGCGGGTCACCTGGCCCACCGGATACGCCGAGGCCATTGGCTACCACCGGATTCCCCTTCCGCCCCATCATATGGCGAGGAATGGAAAGAAAAAGCCCCGAGGCCGCAGTAATCACCCAAAACCCAATAATCATTCAAAACCATTGAGTGTTGCCGTCCGGATGGACCGGATGGAAGATATCGCTGCTGAAGTCTGGAAATGCGGCAAGCGCGGCCCGTTTACCGCCGGAGCGAATCTGATGACATTGACCGGTGATGACCCGGTGGCCATGCAAGCCATTCTGCGGGCCATCGGGACCGATGCCCGTAAGAAAGATGGTGTCTGGCACTACAGAATGCGCCATCCAGGCGGCCAAACAAATAAAACAGCTCATCAGCCCAATCGCTACTCTCCTTTCACCGTCTTAAGCCATTCCCAGGACTCCAGCCACAGCAAACGCCGCAAGATGCGCCGATGATGGTTAGGAGAGGTGTTAAGAAGTCTTAGGCGCCCCCCACGGGTCCTCTTTATAAATGGCTATCTTGGGAGTACCCCCCCTACGGGTCCTCTTTATAAATGGCTATCTTGGGGGTGCCCCCCCTACGGGTCCTCTTTATAAATGGCTATCTTGGGGGTGCCCCCCCTACGGGTCCCCCAAGATAGCGGGGTATGGAGTTGAGGTGCCCCCCTACGGAGCCCCCAAGATAGCGGGGTATGGAGTTGAGGTGCCCCCCTACGGAGCCCCCAAGATAGCGGGGTATGGAGTTGAGGTGCCCCCCTACGGAGCCCCCAAGATAGCGGGGTATGGAGTTGAGGTGCCCCCCTACGGATCCCCCAAGATAGCGGGGTATGGAGTTGAGGTGCCCCCCTACGGAGCCCCCAAGATAGCGGGGTATGGAGTTGAGGTGCCCCCCTACGGGTCCCCCAAGATAGCGGGGTATGGAGTTGAGGTGCCCCCCTTGCAGGTCCCCCAAGTGGGATTATTTAGGGGTGCCCCCTAGACGGTATTAAGGACCAACAACCGGTTTTTTTGAGAGTAGGGGTTCGAAAACGACCCTTGATCGACCATAATATCCAATAGAGCGACAAGACTTGAGAGGATTGATATCCTGTGATAGGCAATGAGATCATTTTTCTAGGCGGCTTTTGAGAGCGTCTGTATCAGTATGTGAAATTCTTAAATTCCTAAAGTTATCAATTAAAATCCCTGAAATTATGACTTAAAAAACATCATCATAAAAAAACCTTAGTCATGATCGAAACATCATTTTGATATCGTCTTGGGGGGGCCGCTTTCTTTTTAATACTGTTTTGGGGGTGCCCCCCTTACAGGTCCTCTTTATAAATGCCCACTTGGGTGGTGCCCCCCTTGCAGGTCCCCCAAGTGGGATTATTTGGGAGTACCCCCCACGGGTCCTCTTTATAAATGCCCACTTGGGTGGTGCCCCCCTTACAGGTCCCCCAAGTGGGATTATTTGGGAGTACCCCAAGATAGCGGGGTATGGAGTTGAGGTGCCTCCCTACGGGTCCTCCAAGACTTCATTTATGTAAAAAGTCATGATAAAAACCACGAAATCGCCCATAATGACCGAATCATATTATTAAACCAAAAAGCTGCTGGAGATCATTGAATGACCTATGTTGTGACCGAGGCCTGCATCAAGTGTAAATACATGGATTGTGTCGAAGTGTGTCCGGTTGATTGTTTTTATGAAGGCGAGAATATGCTGGTCATCCATCCCGACGAATGTATTGATTGCGGTGTCTGTGAGCCCGAATGCATCCCGGAAGCCATCAAGCCCGATAGCGAAGCCGACGCGGATCGTTGGGTGGAGGTCAATCGCGACTATGCGGAAAAATGGCCCAATATCACCCGCATCGGGGAACCGCCGGCTGATCGTGAGGACTGGTTAGGGGTTAAAGATAAATTCAAGAACCATTTCAGCGATAAACCCGGGACTGGAAGTTGAACCCATTTGAATTGTGGTGCTCTGTTCTGGGGAGGTTTCTGACCCCTCTTTCAAGATCAATGGAGGAAAATCAATCCAAAAAAACCGAACCCAAAAGATGAGAATGAAAACCCGACTTAAACGAGAACCCGATTTTATGTCTGGCCCAAGACCAGAAGAACGCTTTATGTGAAGCCGTGGTTGTCCAGAAAATCCCGTTTAAGGCCAAAAAGCGCGCAGCATTTTATAAAATGACCATAAAATTGGGTGCATCATGAGCGAAAAAATGATATGTATTTATTTGGTCATGTTTTTAGGATGTGCCATGCAAAAATATGCAATCCATAAAAAGACACCAAAAGAAAAAGAAATACAGATATCAAGGATGGAATTTAAAATTTGAAACGGAATTTCAATAAGAACAGAATTTGAAAAAAAAGCGCCAACAGAATCAAAAAATCCAAACAAAAAGCCAACCAGACTTTCGGCTGTGGCCGCAGAATCGGTATGCGGGATAAGTGATTTATTCCGGCGGTTCTTTGTCGTCTGTACGGAAATCAATCATCGAATATCAGGAGGATTAAGGACCAGATGAGTAAAAAAGACACCAACAGTAAAGACAGCCTTGGAAAAGATGTCGGGTTTGCTCCAGGAGATTTTGTTGTTTACCCCACTCATGGGGTGGGTTTGGTGACCGGTATTGAGGAGGTGTCCATTTCCGGTCAATCTCTCTCCTTATTTGTCATTGAGTTTGAGCAAGACCGTATGACGTTGCGGGTTCCGTTCGATAAGGCGGAAAAATCTGGTCTACGTAATCTGAGCTCTAAGGATCGTATGAAATCGGCCCTCACCACCCTTAAAGGAACGCCGAAAGTCAAACGCACGATGTGGAGCCGTCGGGCTCAAGAATATGAAGCAAAAATTAATTCGGGTGATCCGGTCTCTATTGCTGAGGTGGTGCGGGATTTATTCCGTAAATCTGATCAACAGGAACAATCTTACTCTGAACGTCAGATCTATCAGGCCGCCTTAGGGCGGTTGGCGCGTGAATTTGCTGCCATTGAGCGCATTGACCAAGAGAAAGCTACCGAAAAACTCGAAGGTGCCTTGCTTAAAGCGGCTTAAAACACCCAAAACACAGCAAAAAACGCCAAAAAAGCATATGCGGTGCAAGATAGATCATTCCCCCATCAATGGGGGAAGATAAGACCAAAAAGGTATCCGAAAACAAGAACCCCGGGCCCACACCTGACAACGTCTACGCATTTCAAAATGGGAAACGAAGTCAGTCTTATGAAAAATGTTCGCCCCGAACAGACCAGGAGCTGGGTCGCGAATACCTGAACATCTTGTCTGCGCTATCCCTCAATCAATAAAAAAATCAATGACAACATTTCTATAGTACCAAAATAAGCCGCTTTTGGTGCTTGTCGGTCAATGGAGTCGGACCCGAACGCATAAGGGCTAAAATCGAAATCATGCCAGGTTCCATTGAGTCGGTATGTTTTCGGACTACAAACAACTGTGGATGACACAAAAGAGTGATGGGCAATCCGTAAATTTTATTTGCATATTGAAAAGAAACTTTGCAGCATTGGGGGCACTTGATGATCGAGAACCCGAATGTGACAACACAGAAAACAATCCTCCTCATCTCTGATGATATAGAATTTATAGAGGTTGCGCGTACGGCTTTCTCTCATACTGGTGATTATCGGCTTGTCCTCTGTGCAACCCGACATGCTGCCGCCAATCGCCTTGAGCAGATTGAGGCGCATCTTCTGATCGCCGATTACGATACCGAGGGTGGACGCGGTGGCGAGGCACTCTGTGAGGCCAGAATCTCGCATCCTCACATTCCAAGAATGCTCATCGCTAAGACAGAAGTCGCGGCCACGGATTCGGAGATTGCCCGCCGATGTGCGGCTTATCTGTTTCTGTTCAAGCCGGTTGTGCCGGTGCAGTTGGATATTTCCGCCAAACGGGCCTTGGAGCTGAGCGAGTTGTCGCGGCGTCACCGCTTGTTATCGCGTGAACTGAGAATCTCAATGGATGATGATCTTTTCGGTGACGGGACGGAAATGTCGGTCAAAGGCGGTGTATCGCAATTCGAGAAACTGGTTTTCGCCAGTCCAAAGATGGCTGAACTGGTTGAAAACGCCAAGCAAGCCGCCAAAACCGATTTGCCGGTCTTGATTCACGGTGAGACCGGGACCGGAAAGGAATTGCTGGCCCGGGCCATACATTACAATTCAGGGCGCATGGATTTGCCGCTTCTGGTGCAAAATTGCGGCGGCATGAGCGATGAGACCTTGCATTCGGAGCTTTTCGGCCATGTGCGCGGTGCCTTCACCGGGGCGGTTGCCAACCGGCTGGGTCTCTTCCGGGCTGCTGAGGGGGGGACGGTCTTTTTGGATGAAATCTCGGAAGTTTCGCCCAATTTCCAGGTCAGTCTGTTGCGGTTCCTGCAAGAAGGGGAAGTCAAACCGCTGGGCTCGGACAAGATATCATATTCCAATGTTCGGATTGTCGCGGCCTCGAATCGTTCCCTGGAGGAGATGGTCGAACGGGGTGAATTTCGCCGGGATCTTTATTATCGACTCAAAGGCTTTACCCTTTCGATCCCGCCGTTGCGCGAACGTCCCGAAGACATCTCGGTTCTGGCCGAATTTTTCCTTGAGAAATACGCCGGCGTGGTGGGCCGCCGGGTCATGGGTATTACCAAATCTGCCTTGGATGCGCTTACCGCTTATAGGTATCCGGGAAATGTTCGCGAACTTGAAACCGAATTGCAAAGGATGATCGCCATCGCCGATCAAGGCGGATACATCTCGGAACGCCATTTGTCAGAATCGATCAAACAAGCCGCTGCCGATACCCCGGCCTCCGAAATCATCGAAGGTGCCAATTTGAAAGAGATGGTGGAAAATCTGGAGCGCCGGGTGGTCAGAGAGACTTTGGATAAAACCCGATGGAATCAAAGCCAAGCCGCCAATACACTTGGACTTTCACGGGCTGGACTGGCTAACAAAATCAAACGCTATAATCTTCAAGCGGGATAAGGTCAGCCTATGCCCAAAGATCATAGACCCGATAACAAGACCTGCTCTGAAAATATTGTGCGTTTTCCCCAGTCACGCACCCGGATCGGACCGATGGAGCCCGCCAAAGACCTGGGCCTCTCGGCATTATCGCGCCAAATCGGGTCAAGCGGTCGGACCGCCAAAGGGCACTGGTGCAGCAACTGTAAGGGCATCTGGTACAGCTATTTCCTGGAAGCCGCGTGTCCGGTTTGCGGCAACCGACATGGTTGATCGGTTACTGTCAATCAAGTTTACATCTGTAAAGTAAGTGGCATGGATTTCTTGGGGCGTTGGCTGGGTTTTCGTCCCTGTTTCTTATCAAGTTACTGATATTTATCGGGAAAATTTTTGTGTCGAAACTGGTATCGTTTTTGCGTCCCCCTGTATTTTTAGTGGCGCAACAAAGCAGTCACTGATTGTCAATCACCGACTCACGAGAGAAAGACACGAGAGAGAAATACGAGAGAAAAATCAGATCAAACATAATCGAGCAGAATTAAAGCAGAATTAAATTCGAGCAGAATTAAAGCAGAATTAAATAAGAGAGCCAAACCAAAGAATTCAACCAAAAAGAATTCAACCAAAGCACCCAACTCAACAAAATCCAACTCAAAGAATCCAACCAAACCGAAACAAACCAAAGCATCCAACCAAACAGCGAGAAACAAGGGAGGGAAAAATGGCCAATCTGTTATGGCTCCAAGGTGGAGCCTGTTCCGGGAACACAATGTCGTTTCTGAACGCGGAAGAACCCAGTGCTTGCGATCTGGTCACCGATTTTGGGATCAATGTGCTCTGGCAACCATCACTGGGCCTGGAACTGGGAGACGATGTCAAGGCCATCTTGCAAAAATGTATCTCCGGCGATATCCAGCTGGACATCTTCGTCTTTGAAGGCACGGTCATTGACGCCCCCAACGGGACCGGTGAGTGGAACCGATTCTGTGGTCGTCCGATGAAAGAATGGGTCAAAGAGCTGTCATCGGCCGCTCAATTTGTGGTTGCGATTGGCGATTGCGCCACCTGGGGCGGCATTCCGGCCACCGCCCCCAACCCTTCCGACTCCAAGGGCCTGCAGTTTCTTAAACGTGAGAGAGGGGGTGCTCTGGGGGGAGACTTCACCGCAAAATCGGGCCTGCCGGTCATCAATGTCCCCGGTTGCCCGGCTCATCCCGACTGGGTGACTCAGATCCTGGTGGCGGTGGCCACCGGACGGGCCGGAGACCTCACTCTGGACGAATTCCAACGGCCCAAAACATTTTTCTCCAGTTTTACCCAAACCGGATGCACACGAAACATGCATTTCGCCTACAAAGTCTCGATGACCGCGTTTGGCCAACGCAAGGGCTGCCTGTTTTATGATTTGGGGTGCCGTGGACCCATGACCCATAGCCCGTGCAACCGCATCTTATGGAATCGTCAATCATCGAAAACCCGGGCCGGCATGCCGTGCCTTGGTTGTACGGAACCTGAATTCCCGTTCTTTGATCTGGCCCCGGGCACCGTCTTTAAAACCCGGACCGTGATGGGTGTGCCCAAAGATCTGCCGACCGGTGTGGAAAAAACCGGTTATGTGAAACTGACCGCTGCGGCCAAGGGAGCCGCCCCGGCTTGGGCCGAAGAAGATATCTTCGTTGTTTGATCAACATCTGATCCTCATCTGATCAAGCAAAAGGTCTGATCAAGCAAATGAAGAAAACTAAAAACCAGAGAGAATTGAAACCAGAGAGAAACCAAAAGGAATGAAAACCATGTCAGCAGCCGTTCAAACTCTTGATATTTCTCCGGTCGGGCGGGTCGAGGGCGACCTTGATGTTCGTGTCGATATTTCAGATGGCGTTGTCACCGACGCCTGGACCAATGCGGAAATGTTCCGTGGCTTTGAGGTGATCTTGAAAGATAAAGACCCTCAGGCCGGTCTGGTTGTGACGCCGCGGGCTTGCGGCATCTGCGGGGCCTCCCATTTGACCTGTGCCGCTTGGGCACTGGATACAGCCTGGAGCACCACGGTTCCCAGAAACGCCATTCTGGCCCGCAATCTCGGCCAAATTGTCGAATCGCTCCAGTCTTTGCCCCGGCACCATTACGGGCTGTTCATGATTGATTACACCAATAAAAATTACGCCAATTCCTCTTTCTTTGAGGAGGCGGTCAAGCGCTATGCGCCGTTTACCGGTACATCTTATGAGGCCGGTGTAACGATTTCCGGCCGACCGGTCGAGATTTATGCTCTTCTCGGCGGGCAGTGGCCGCACTCTTCTTATATGGTGCCTGGTGGGGTGATGTGTGCGCCAACTTTGACCGATGTCACTCGGGCTTGGTCGATCCTGGAGTATTTCCGGCGCAACTGGATTGAACCGCTGTGGCTTGGATGTTCGATGGAGCGGTATGAGGAGATTCAAACCCTTGAAGATTTTGAGGCGTGGCTTGATGAGCGTCCGGAACATGCCAATTCGGATCTTGGCCTCTATTGGCGGATGTCGAAAGATATTGGTTTGGATCAATACGGCAAAGGCCACGGCAAATTCATCACTTGGGGCTATCTGCCCCATGAAGACAAGTATCAAAATCCGACCATCGACGGGCGCAGCAGCGCCGTCATCATGAAGACCGGCGTCTATGATGGTGCTTCTGACAGCTTCCAGCCGATGGAACAATCATTGGCCCGCGAGGATATGATTCATTCCTGGTATGATGAGGGGAATGATATCCATCCGTTTGACCGCACAACCAATCCGGTCATGAAGAATGAGATTGATCAAGACGGCAAATACTCTTGGTGCACGGCTGTGCGCCACACCGATAATGGTCGCCTTGAAGCCGGGCCGCTGGCCCGGCGTCTGGTTTCGGGAGGTCCGGGTCAAGACTTCCAGCATTCGGATGGCTTGATTTTGGATATGTATCGGAAAATGGGCGGGGCTTCGATTATGTTGCGCCATTTTGCCCGGATGCATGAACTGTGTATCCTCTACCGCCAAGCCGAGCGAGTCTTGCGTGAATTCAAACTCAATGACGAATGGTATATCAAACCGACCGAGAAGGATGGGCGCGGTTGGGGGGCCACCGAGGCCATCCGGGGAGCACTCTGCCACTGGATTGATGTTGAAGGTGGCAAGATCAAAAACTATCAGATCATCGCTCCAACAACCTGGAATGTGGGTCCGCGGGCCGAAAACGGCGAACGGGGGCCGATTGAGGAGGCATTGATCGGAACGCCGATTGCCAACACCGCCGATCCGGTCGAGGTCGGCCATGTGTGCCGGTCCTATGACAGTTGCCTGGTCTGCACCGTCCATGCCCATGACGGCAAGACCGGCGAAGAGCTGGCCCGATTCCGCACCGCCTGACCATCACATTATCGGGGACAAGCCCGTAGAAATAAAAGTGGGAAAGGGCTTGGGGTATTGGTGATATGTCTGTCGAAGCAGAGTCTTCCGCTTATCGTGAACGCTACGGCGTGGTGCCGTCTGAAGCCGATCACGCGACCCTCTTGAAGATGATTGAAGACTTGTTGGCCGAAGGCCTTGCGACTCGTGTCGAGCCGTTTCCAGAAACTGAACAGGAATTTGCGGCAATTTTGGATGATTTGCGGGCCCTTGATCCAGACCAGCTGCGTGAAAAATTGGTGATCTCTGGATGGCTTCTCAAGCCCCATGGTGAAGATCAAATGCGGTGTCAGGAATGTATGTATTTTCTGGTCCATCGTCGCTGGTGTGATCTTCCGGAATTGAACCTGCCGGCCGAACCGGAATGGTGGTGCCGGTTGTGGAGAATTTAGGAGAAGCACGCAGAAGTACGGAGAAGAACAATGTCTGAGCGAACATCAAGCCCTCAAGATGATGGGTTGCGCGACCGTATCGCGGAGAGATTATCTTCAGGAATGGAAACCGAGGTCTGGCCACGCGCCGAGACCTCAGAGATGGTTGAAGAGATTGTCGCCCGTTTGCGGACCGAAGCAGCCGATGATCTGGATAAGAAGCTGATCATTGGTGGTTTTACCGACCATGTCATTGAAGCCGAAGGACTGGAACAACCCTGTGAGACCTGTATGTACTATTTGGTGCATCGGAAATTTTGCGAATTGCCGGAATTGATGCTGCCGGTTGAGCCGCATTGGTCTTGCCGACTTTGGCGGATTTGAGTCCGACCACCGCCATTATCGGTTGCGGCAACCCGAACCGCAGTGATGATGGGGTTGGTCCTTATGTGGTTTCGCTGCTGCGGGATCGGGATCTGGGTGACCATGTCGCCCTTTATGATGGCGGGACCGACGGCATGGGAGTCATGTACCGGCTGCGTGGGGTCGAGCACTTGATCATTATTGATGCCCGTGCGCCGGGGGATAGGCCCGGTGCGTTATATGAGGTGCCCGGAGACGTTCTGGAGATGCGGCCACCGCCAAGCCTCACTCTTCATGATTTCAGATGGGACCATGCTCTTTATGTTGGCCGTCAGATCTATGGCGAGGCGTTTCCCAATGATGTCTTGGTGTTTCTGATTGAAGCGGCCAGCCTTGATTTAGGGTTGGAGATCAGCCCACAAGTCCAGGCAACAGCCTTCAAAGTTGCCCAACGGATTGAGTGCATGGCCCAACCGGCCAAAGAGCAAGGGCCAAATAGGAATTGATATGGCGGCGCGCATTGGGGTCAAAAACGGGTCGGTTTATCTTGACCGACAAACGGTTGCCACCTATTTCCCGGATGTTGATGCGGTGATCATTTTGATCCGGGAGCGACAATTACAGATTTTCCCGGTCCGGCAGATGGCGGCGGGCGGCTATCTTCTAAAAATGCGCAATGCAGCCGGTGATCGGGTAGCCAACAGCCCGGATGTCTTTGCCGAACACGGCCTTTCCGTTTGGCAAGATGATGATATTGAGGCGGTTTGGTCAGCGAATCTGGGGGCACTGGTTGCCGCGACACCTGCATACTAAGTTTACATATTGAAAAACGACTCGACATATTCCGGCAAACAGGGTCTACTCTCTCTGTGGGCAGTTGTCAGTGAATCAGAGACCGCTTGCGGGAGGGAAATGTGGTTGCGCGCAGCCGGACCGAAGATGAGGTGAAGGCCGCCTTGCAGGTGGTTGAGGAGAGCGGTGCGTCGGCTGATGAAAAAGCCGAGATGCTGATGGAAATCGCCATGGGCCTGCAGCAAAAACCCAAAAACCCGAGCGATCTTGATGCCGCGGTTGGCCTCTATCGCAAGAGTCTGGAACAAGCCAAAGACACCGGTGCTCTGTTGCAAGCCCGCATCCGGGCCCGCATGGCCACCGCTATGATGGCGACACCTTGCGATGATACGAATCTCTTGGAAGAGGCCCGGGCCGCATTGGAAACCGCGCTGAAAACATTGGAGACCGAGGGGCTGGAGACGGAAATCGCCGAGGCTGAAATGAATCTGGGCCTGGTTCTGCAAAATCTTGCCGATACCGGCCAAGCCCGTATTCAAGACGCCATATCCGCCTATCAACGCGCCTTGAGGGTTTTCGATAAAACCGGTCATCCGGCGGAATTCGCCATCCTCCAGAACAATATCGCCACCGCGTTTCTTTCCATCCCGTTCACCCAAGAAAGCGGCAAGATGCGTGAGGCCTTGGCCGTACAGGCGTTTGAAGAGGGTTTGAAGGTGGTCAATCTGATCGACCACCCGCGTGAATATGCCATGCTGCAGAACAATCTGGGCAACGCCCTCCAATATGCTTCCTCCAGTCACCGGGTTGAGAATGGTTTTCGGGCCTTGGAGGCCTATGATGAGGCCCTGAAAGTGCGCACATCCCATGATATGCCGGATGAATATGCCAACACCATCGCCAATAAGGCCAACTGCTTGATCAATCTGCCCGATGATCCAGCCAACCCCGATGATGGAAACCCCAATCACCTATCCATGGCCCAGACCCTCTACAAAGAAGCCCATGCGATTTTTGAGGGTGTCGGGGAATTCGATAAAGCGGCGACAGTGGCCGAGGCTCTGGCCGAATTGGCAGAGGCTGACAATCGCTTCGGCCAAACCGTCATCCATTAACAGGAGATTTTGCGACATGGAACCCCTGACATTCATCCTGGCACTGGTTCTCGGCATCGCCGTATCGATTGGGTGTGGCGCGTTATCGGGTCTTTGGATTGGCAAAGACGCTCTCGGGGCGCAGTTGGCCGCTCTGATGGGGGGACTCTACGGGGTTATGGCCGGCGGCATCGGTGTTGGCATCGGCTTGATTGTTCTGTTGCTGATGTAAGGGAGGATTTGATGTTGGGCATGGCCATGGATTCGGCAAAACTCTTCTTTGCCGGGAAATTGTTTCAAGACACCAAGAAAGTCTTGCGTCAACTGGCTCTTGGGGCCGGGGCTGGAGCGATTGTGATGGTTGTTGTCAGCCATTTCGCGCCGCTGTGGTTGGCCGCACTTGCCGGGGGTGCGGTTTCCGGTTTTCTGCAACCGATTTTGTTTAAAGACCTGAAATACGCCTAATGGTTGATGGTCCTGCAACCCAAGAAGACCGATCCCTTGATGATTTATTAAAGGATTTATCAGCCCTTGAGGCATTGGCGGCGGGATGGGGTGAGGCGGAACGCAACGGTTCGCAAGCCCGGGCTGAGGCGGTTGATGCGTTGAATGCGGAGGCCTTTCGCCGCCTGATCAAGGGACTTCAGAACGCGCCGGGGATGAAAGACGCCTTGCGAGAGGCCGCCGGTGATGATGTCGTCTATGCGGTTTTGCGCCGTCATGGCATTTTGAAACCATCCCTTTTTGAGCGGGTCGATGCGGCCCTGGACAGCGTGCGTCCGATGCTGGCCAGTCATGGCGGCAATGCCGAGTTGGTCGCGGTTGATGGTGACCAGGCCACCATCCGATTCCTTGGCAACTGTGATGGCTGCCCGGCTTCGACACTCACATTTTATGCCGGGGTGAAAAAAGCGATCCAAGACCAGGTGCCGGAAATCAGCGCGATCAAGCAGGCCAAAGGATTGGGCGGCGGCAACGAGACCGCCCATTTCGTCTCGCCGTTTGCGGTTTACCAAAAGGAAGGCTGGAGCCGGGCCTGCGATTTGGCTGCGCTGAGCGATGGGGCGACCAATATTTTGGATATTGAGGGACACTCAATTTTGTTATCGCGCTTTGGTGATCGGGTGACATGTTTTGAGAATGCCTGTGCGCATATGGGAATGGCCATGGATGGCGGTGACATAAGCGGTGGTTTGATCACCTGTCCCCATCACGCTTTCCGATACTCCCTGGAGACCGGAGAATGCCTCACCGCGCCGGAAGTCCAGCTGCAACCCCATGGAGTGCGGGTGGTTGGCGATAGAATCGAAGTGCGCTTGACCGGATGAAAGCGATGCTGGCCCCCTCCTTCCAACCAATCAAGGCCCCCGGGACGGTGCAGACCGGCCCGCCAGTGCTGGATGAAAACGGGCCGGAGGTGATCCTTGGCTGGCAGCACGGCACATTGGCGGTTCCGTTGGCACCAAGTGCTGCGACTCTGTTTGGGCCGCGCGGGGTGTGTCTGCATCCCGATGGCTCGCTTTGGGTCGCTGACACCGGGCATCATCGCCTTTTGGGGTGGCGCATGGTGCCGCATGACGACAATGCGGCCGCCGATATCATCATCGGCCAGCCGGATTTTCTGCAAGAAGGACGCAATGCCAAAACCCAACCCAATGCCGCAACCCTGAATGTGCCGACCGGGGTGGCGGCCTGGGGTGATGGCTTGGCGGTTGCCGATAGCTGGAATCACCGGGTTTTGTTGTGGTTGAACACGCCGTCAAAAAGCGGCCAAGCGGCTGATATCATTCTTGGTCAGGAAACCAGCACATCTATTGAGGCCAATCGGCGGGCTGATCAACCAACCGGGGCCAGCCTCCACTGGCCTTGCGGCGTCTCGGTCATCAATGAGAAATTGGTTGTCTGTGACACCGGAAACCGCCGGGTGCTGATCTGGGATGACCCCCAAGAAACCGGTCAAGCTGCCGATCTGGTGCTGGGGCAAAACGACTTTACCACCCGGGATGAAAATGCCGGTGGTCCGGTTTGCGCCCGATCCATGCGCTGGCCCCATATGGCCGCTTGTTGGTCTGGGCGTTTGGTGGTGGCTGATGCGGGGAACAACCGGATTATGGTCTGGGATCAACTGCCTGATGGCAACGGCGCGTCATCGACTGCCATTCTCGGCCAACGTGACGCGTCCGGATGCGATCACAATCTGGCCGCCTATTACCCCTGCGCGGCTGCGCTCAATATGCCGTATGCGGCCATCGCCGTGGGGAATCTTCTGGTGGTCGCCGATACCGCCAATTCACGCTTGGTGGGTTGGTCCAAAGCCACCACCGGTGCCGATGCCGACCGATTGACTGGGCAGCCGGATTTTGCGGCTAAAGGAGACAATCGCTGGGGTATGGCGGAACGCGACAGCCTGTGCTGGCCTTATGGTCTCTCGGCACTGGATGATCGGGTCGCAATCGCAGACAGCGGCAACAATCGGGTGCTGCTATGGCGGGTCGCCGATGCCGGGTGAACGTCACAAAATCCGTGGCCAGGTTCAAGGGGTTGGCTTTCGGCCAACCGTTTGGCGGGTGGCCCGTGAACTCGGCCTCACTGGAAATGTGCGCAACACCGGTGAGGGTGTAGAGGTGCATCTATGGGGCAGCAACGGTGACAATTTCGTCGATCAACTGCGCCTCCGGCTGCCGCCTCTGGCCACAATCGACGACTGGGAGCGCACCCCCCTCAACGGACCGGCACCCGAAACCTTCTCGATCGATGCGTCTTCTGATACGTCTTCTGATGCGTCTTCATCCAGCACTATGGAAACCTGCGTCACCCCGGACACCAATATCTGCGCCGACTGCTTGGCCGAAATACGTGATCCTTTTGAAAGACGTTACCGCTATCCGTTTGCCAACTGCACCAACTGCGGGCCGCGATTTTCAATCATTGAGAATGCTCCTTATGACCGGGTCAAAACAACCATGCGGTCCTTTGATCTGTGCCCCGATTGCGCGGCTGAATACCAGGACCCGGCTGACCGGCGGTTTCATGCCCAACCGGTTGCCTGCCATGCTTGCGGCCCCCGGGCTTGGCTGGAAAAGCTGGGCAGCGGGACCGTCAATTCCGAAGCCTTCTCGATGATGGATGATGTGGATGCGGTCGGCGGCGCATTGATGCGCGGCTTTATTGTAGCGATCAAAGGGATTGGCGGGTTTCATTTGGCCTGTGATGCCACCAAGCCGGAGGTGGTCGCTGCTTTGAGAGAGCGCAAGCGTCGCAAGGGCAAGGCATTTGCCCTGATGGCCCGTGATCTTGAGATGGTCCGTCAATATGCCGTGGTATCGGATGAAGAAGCAGCCCTCCTGAGCGGACCGGTAGCACCGATTGTCCTTCTTAAAGCCCAAGGGGAACCGCTGCCCGATGCGGTGGCACCCGGTCTCAATCAACTGGGCTTCATGCTGCCGCATACCCCTTTGCATCATTTGCTGCTGGGCCGGATGAAACGCCCGGTGGTGATGACTTCGGGGAACTTGTCCGGGCAACCGCAATGCACCGAGAATTGCGATGCTCGGACTCGTTTGGCCGGGATTGCCGACTTTGCCTTGATGCATGACCGCCCCATCGCCAACCGGATTGATGACAGCGTGGTTCGGGTCGATATGGGGCGCATGCGGATGATCAGGCGGGGTCGCGGTTATGCGCCCAAGGCCATCCCTCTGCCCGCAGGCTTCTCGCGAGACCATCGGGTTCTGGCCCTTGGTGGCGAACTCAAAAACACTTTCAGCTTGTTCAAAGATGGTCAGATGATCCTCAGCCAGCATATGGGTGATCTGGAAGACCTCTCCACCCAAGCCGATATCGACCATAATCTTGCTCTCTACCAATCTTTATATCGGTTTTCACCGGATTTAATCGCGGTTGACCATCATCCGGAATACCTATCGACCAAGCGCGGCTATGGGATGGCTGAGGACGTGCCGGTCATTGAGGTGCAGCATCATCATGCCCATATCGCCAGCTGCCTGGTTGAAAATGGCCGCGCCCTTGATGCACCGCCGGTATTGGGAATCGCTCTGGATGGGCTGGGTTTGGGCGATGATGGAACCTTCTGGGGGGGCGAATTTCTGATTGCTGATTACCAGGGGTACCGCCGGGTTGGCTGTCTGAAACCGGTGGCTCTGCCAGGCGGCAATGCAGCGGTTCGGGAGCCGTGGCGCAATGCCTATGCCCATCTGATGGCTGAAATGGGTTGGGCGGAATTTGAAATGAATTTTTCTGACCTTGAACTCTATCACCAACTCAACGCCGTCCCGCGCAAAACCCTTGATGCGATGATCGCGTCAAATACCAACGCACCCCTGTCATCATCTTGTGGTCGTTTGTTTGACGCCGCTGCCGCCGTGACCGGTATGGCCTGGGAACGGCAAGATTATGAAGGCCAGGCCGCCATGCAGTTTGAAGCCGTATTGGATCCAGTCGCGCTTGATGAGCCGGATGATCATGCCTATCCATTCACCATCCCGCTCTTGGGGGGCACGGGGCTGCCTTATATTGAGCCGCTGGCCATGTGGCGGGCATTGCTGGGTGATTTGATCCTAGAAACACCCATCGGTGTGATGTCCGCCCGGTTCCATCGTGGCCTGGCCAAAGCCATCGCGGCCCTGAGCGCCCGGATCATTTCAAAGGCCGACATTGATACGGTCGCCCTTACCGGCGGCTGCTTCCAGAACGCCACTTTATTCAGGCTGGTGAGCAGATATTTGACGGATATGGGCCTCACGCTTCTCAGCCATTCAGAGATCCCCGCCAATGATGGCGGGCTTGCCTTGGGTCAAGCGGCAATCGCCTTGGCCACCAACCAAGAGGACCCGCCAATCCGTTTTGGGGTACCCCTTTTCCCCTTGCTTGGGGGTTCCCCCCCTACGGGTCCCCCAAGCAAGATTTAAATAAACCCGGGGGCACCCCCAAAACAGCCATTTATAAGGAGAATAACCATGTGCCTCGGAATACCCGGCCAGATCATTGAAATCTCTGACCCCACCAAGAAGCTGGCGCTGGTGGATGTATCGGGCGTTCGCCGTGAGGTGAATGTCGCTTGTATTACCGGTGACCAGCCCATCAATGACTTGATTGGTGCTTGGGCATTGATTCATGTCGGTTTTGCCATGTCTCGGATCAATGAGCAGGAAGCCGCCAAGACTCTAGATGTCCTTAAAATGCTCGGCGAAGCGCAAGAAGAAATTCAGGCGATGCGCCAGAGCCAACAGATGTTGGAGCAAGCATCATGAAATATGCCGATGAATTCCGCGATCCGGTTGCCGCCAAAGGTGTCCTGGCGGCAATCGATAATGTTGTCACCGAACTGGGTGCAACAGCTGAGAAACCCGTCCATATCATGGAGATTTGTGGCGGTCACACCCATGCGATTTTCCGCTACGGGCTGGATAAATTAACACCCCCGGGGCTGGAGTTTATTCATGGCCCCGGATGCCCGGTTTGCGTATTGCCGATGCGTCGGGTTGATGAATGCGTCGAATTGGCTGAGCGGCATCAGGTTATTTTTACCACATTCGGGGACGCGATGCGGGTCCCTGGAACAAAGAAATCACTGATGCAAGCCAAGGCGGATGGATGTGATATCCGCATGGTCTATTCGCCTCTGGATGCCCTGGAATTGGCCCGCCGCCACCCGGAGCGGGAAGTGGTTTTCTTTGGTCTTGGGTTTGAGACGACAACCCCATCAACCGCCTTATCGATCCAACAGGCCGCCGCCGAAGGGTTGAAGAATTTCACGGTCTTTTGCAATCATGTCACGGTTCCGCCACCCATCAAGGCATTGTTGGATGATCCGCAGATGATCCTTGATGGGTTTGTCGGTCCAGGTCATGTGTCGATGGTGATCGGGATCAGACCCTATGACTTTATCGCCCAGGAATACGGCAAGCCGATTGTCGTGGCTGGGTTTGAGCCGCTGGATTTGTTGCAGTCGGTCTTGATGGTCTTGAAACAGATTCGCGATGGACGGGCGCAAGTGGAAAATCAATATTCCAGAGTGGTGCCCGATGAAGGCAACCCGGTCTCTATTGCCGCTTGCGAAGATGTCTATGAACGTCGCAAGAGTTTTGAATGGCGGGGCCTGGGAGAAATTGATCTCTCGGGGCTGAAAATTCGGGAAAAATATGCCGCTTTTGACGCTGAGCGAAAATTCGGCATCGGCTATGGGACCGACCGCCAACCGGTTCAGGAACCCGAAGGCTGTGCCTGTGGCGAAGTGATGACCGGCCGGATCAAACCGCGACAATGCCCGCAATTTGGCAGTGGCTGTACGCCGGAAATGCCTCTGGGCGCGTTGATGGTTTCATCCGAAGGGGCCTGTGCGGCCTATTACCAATATGGTGGGGCGCAGCTGGAAGCCACCCAATGACCATGCTGGCCCCGTCACGACAACTCCGGGCCGATACGGTGACACTGGCTCACGGCGGTGGGGGCAAGGCCATGCGGGATCTGATTGAGGATGTTTTTGTATCGGTTTTCGCACCCAGCGACCTGGAGGATCAAGCCCGCCTGCAATCGGATGCCTTGACCGAAACCGGAACCCGGCTGGCCTTCACCACCGATGGATTCGTGGTTGATCCGATTGAGTTTCCCGGCGGCGATATCGGCCGGATTGCCGTTTGCGGCACCGTCAATGACTTGGCGGTTGGTGGTGCCCGTCCGCTCTGGCTGTCGGCTGGTTTTATCATCGAAGAAGGATGCGATATCGCCTTGCTGCGCCGGATTGCCCACTCAATGCAGGAAGCGGCAACAGAAGCCGGTGTACGTATCGTCACCGGCGACACCAAGGTGGTCGGCAAGGGATCAGCCGATGGTGTTTTTGTGACCACCTCCGGCATCGGTGTGATTGCTCCGGACCGGTCCCTGGGTGCCACCCATATACGATCGGGGGATATCGCCATCGTCAACGGCGTTCTGGGTGATCATGGGGCGGCGATTCTGGCCGCACGCGGCGACATGGCTCTATCCACAGAGATAAAAAGCGATTGCCAGCCCCTGGCTGCACTCATGGATGCGGTTCTGGAGGCCGCTCCTGGGGTTCGCGCGGCCAGAGATGCCACCCGCGGCGGGTTGGCTTCGGCGCTGAATGAAATGGCCGAAGCGGCCGGTTGCGGTATAGAAATTGATGAAACCGATTTACCTCTGAGAACTGAGGTCAAAGGGGTTTGCGAGATTCTTGGGTTGGACCCGCTTTATCTGGCCAATGAAGGGACTCTGGTTTTGTTCGTTGCGCCGGAACAACAAGATGCCGCCTTGGCCGCGATGCGCAATCTGCCGACCGGTCGAGATGCTGTAGCAATTGGCCGGGCCGTTCAATCTCATCCCGGTACGGTTGTCATGCGCACAACATTTGGCAGTGCGCGGATCGTTGACATGCTGGTCGGTGAGCAACTGCCGCGAATCTGTTGAGGGACCGATGATCAGTTTTTTGCTCCTGGGATTTCTCATCGGAATGAGCCACGCGCTTGAGGCCGACCACCTGGCTGCGGTCGGGGCCATGGCGGCCCGCGAAACCGGTGGCAGGCGATCCCTGGTCTGGCGGGGTGTGTCCTGGGGTGTGGGTCATACAATCACTCTTTTTGCCCTGTGTTCTCTGGTCCTGATCTTCGGGATTGCCATCACCGACCAATCGGCGGCCGCACTTGAATTCGGGGTCGGGGTCATGTTGGTGCTGCTGGGGGCCGATGTGTTGCGGCGGCTTCATAAAAGACGCATTCATTTCCATCTGCACAGCCATGATGATGGACGGGCGCATCTGCATGCCCATTCTCACCCTCAAAGTGAGGGTGAGAATGGGCATGGCCATCATCACCATACCCATTGCGGTTTCTCCCTTAAAGCCATGATGGTCGGTCTGGTGCATGGTGCGGCTGGTGCGGCCGCACTCCTCGCCCTCACGGTTGCGACCGTAAAAGACCCGCTGGTCGCGCTGGCCTCTATAGTGGTCTTCGGGGTTGGCTCAATCATCGGCATGGCCCTGTTATCATTGGTTGCCTCTTGGCCGCTTCAGGGCATCGAACGCCATGCCCAATTCATCTACCGGTCCTTGATCCTGCTGGCCGGATGCGTTGCCATCTTCATCGGTGTTGATATCATGCTCAACACCGGTGCCCTGGCCTGGAGAGCCTTCTGATGCATGAACTTGGTCTCAGCAGAAATATTGTGGCCATCGTTTCGGAACATGCGGCTGGCCGACCGGTCAAACAAGTGCGGGTTGCCATTGGTCCGCTTGCCTGTGTTGAACGTAGCACGTTGGCATTTTGCTGGAGTTTGGTTGTCGAAGGAACCGATCTCACTGGTGCTGAATTGGTCTTCACCGAAGCCGAAGGCGATACGTTTCTGATTAAAGACTACGAACTAGAGGAGGCGGCTTGATGTGTGGAACATGCGGGTGTTCTGATCCCAAAAATGATGTCACCTTAATTGATCCCGAGAGCGGAGAAAAAATAATTATGCGCCAGGTTCTTGGACATGATCATCCATCTCACAGCCATGACGGTGATGATCAGCCGCACAGTCATGGGCCAAATGGGGAGATCATCAGCCTTGAGACCGCCGTGCTGGCCAAGAATGATGGCATTGCCGCACGCAATCGCGATTGGTTCGAGAATCACAAGGTGCTGGCGTTGAATCTGGTCAGTTCACCGGGGGCGGGAAAAACAACCCTTCTTGAGCGCACGATTAGGGAACTCGGCCACAAAATCCAGATTGCGGTCATCGAAGGCGATCAGATGACGGCCAACGACGCCCAGCGTATCCGAGCCGCTGGAGCCAAAGCCATCCAGATCAACACCGGGGCGGGATGCCATCTTGAAGCGGATATGATTGCCCAGGCGGTTGCCCGGCTTGATCTTGCCCCAGGCACCATTCTAATGATTGAAAATGTCGGGAATTTAGTCTGCCCAGCGATGTTTGATCTGGGAGAGCGGATGAAGATTGCCGTTGTGTCGACAACCGAGGGCGAAGATAAACCCCTGAAATACCCGCATATGTTCAGGGTTTGTGATCTTATTATGATCAACAAGATCGACTTGGCGCCGCATGTTGATTTCGATGAAACCCTGTGCCGAGATCATATCACGACAATCAATCCGCGCGCAAAAATCATATCATTATCAAGTAAATCCGGCGACGGTTTTGAGAGCTGGATCAACTGGCTTGAAGGACAACAGCGACCAAGTTAGACGATGATCAGCCACATTTGGGACAATGAAAAACCATCAACACCACCTGGATAAGAAAATAATGTCTGAACGAGAGATCTGGTTGTAATGAGTTTTGGGTAACTTGTGGTGCCCTTAGATATGTTGGGAGAGGAATCAATTCAAC
The DNA here is from genome assembly GCA_963923945.1 of Alphaproteobacteria bacterium. Lineage (GTDB taxonomy): Bacteria > Pseudomonadota > Alphaproteobacteria. The sequence continues at coordinate 1,345,187 of OZ000551.1, read as the reverse complement.
CACCCAGTTTATCCTGGATGATCCGAGCAATGTAATGAGCGACCTGGCTGCGGGTTGCATCATTGAGATGGATATAGCGGTTGGTGGTGGGGGCGCTAGTGACTGAGCAAGCAGCCCCCATCAAAGATCAATCAGCGGCTTCAGGTCGCTGCGATTGGATGATGCGGATATGTGTTCTGGGATGAGGGCGCAGAGGGTGTTGGGCGTTGGTTGAGGCCGGCTCGGGCCGGAGCGGCTTTTCTTCTCTACAGACCTGGAGTTTCTGACCGGATACTGTCGGTGTTGTCCAGTCTGGTGCGGGGATTGAGGTTTGATCACGCTGCTCCTCCTTGCCATCGGGCAAGTAAGTGCTTCAATTATTTCCCGCTGCTTGCATGTGATTCTTCCCTTACATCTAGAAATCGACTTCTGCCAATTTTGTGACCACGTCATAATCCACATCAATGGCCTTGAAGTGGCGTCTACCGCAGTCAGTTTTCTGATCTTCCGTGATCCGTAAATTCTGGTTGTCCAGGGTGCTTTTGGTTTCCCGCACGAAATAGAGTTTCTCGTCATTGTGCTCGTCACGCTGGGTGACAAAGGCCCAATCCGGGTTATAGGGGCCGATGGGGGTATCAATCTTGAACCAACCGGGCAGCTTCACAAACAGGCGCACGTATTGGCTATTATTCAGGTCTCTGGCGAACTGTTTTTCGACTTCTGAATCACACTTCACCCAATCAAAAGGGCATTTTTCGGCGTTTTCCACTTTTTCAAGATTATCCAGATAGCTGATGATTCCGTCTTGCTCCTCAATGCGTTTCATTTCCCAAAAATGATCAGCGATTTTTTCATAGGTGATGCCTTTGAGCATGAGGTCATGCAAAGCCCTGGATATTTCCCGGGCTGTAAGGGTCATGAATTGCTGTGGGTTGATCTGAAATTCCTCCAGACGACCTGAGCGTTTGAGTATTTCCACCAGCGCATGGCGGGTGAGTTCGGTTTTCTCTTGCAGATAATCCAGCAAGTCCGGCAGCATGGTTACGCCATTGGCTTCACGGCTTGATTGTTGGAGTTTCCGCTCAGTGCTCAACCCGGCCTCGGAGTGATCTATACCCCCCCGGGTCATGGTGATATGGATTGGTTTAATCGCTTCGGATGCCTGGATGCGTGCCACGGCTCGGTTGATCACTTCGGCTGTATCGAAGGTCACCCGGTAGCGGGTGCGTTGTTTGATCTTCTCCCACAACGCTTTGAAATCATCATTGGGATGCAACTCCTTATTGAATTTCACGTGACGCCGTTTACGGGCATTGACCACACGGCCTTTGAAGATGAAGCGCTTTATTTCATCGGTGATTTGTTTTTTGATATCGCTGTATTGCTTGCTTATTTTCAATTCAAAATGGGGATTATCCGGATCGAATTTGTCTAATATTTTACCGGCTTCGTTGATATAACCGGCGGTTTTCAAGTCTTCCCATATGGCGGCGGATGCCTCTTGGCCGATGGCTTTGGAGTTGTCTTTGCTGGGGACAATCTTGGCGAAGGTGATTTTTTTGATATGCCCGAATGTGATGCCGCATTCTTCCTCAAACTCCTTTTGTAGGGATTGGGCAAAATCCTCATAGGATTCATTGGCAATGACGGTGAGGCGGTTGATGCTCTCATCATGGATGCGTTGGCCATCTTTATCGACCGGCAAGCGCAAGCCGCGGCCTATTTCCTGGCGTTTCTTTTCTGCCGATGGTGATTCATTAAGAGTGCAGATCTGGAAGACGTTCGGATTGTCCCAACCTTCACGCAACGCGCTGTGGGAGAAAATGAAGCGCAGCGGTTCTGCCGGATTAAGCAAGCGTTCCTTGTCGCGCATAATCAGGTTGTAGGTATCTTCGTCATCGGCGGTTTTGCCGCTGGTATCTTTGACCCGGCCTTGTTTATCCTGGCTGAAATAGCCGTTATGGATTTTGCCGATATCAGCAGTGGCCAATTTCTTATAGGCTGGTTTGGCGGTGAGTTCCTTATAGGCTTCCTCGAACCATTGGCCGATCTTGCCCAGAGTGGACGTCCCGTCATCATGATACAGGCGGTAATTGGCCACTTTGTCGATGAAAAACAAGGAAAGCACCTTGATGCCTTTGTCGCCCAGGGCGCGTTCCTTTTCCAGATGCTGCTTGACCGCTTCACGGACCTGGGCGCGTCTGATTTCATCACCCAGGCCGCCTATTTCACCGCCTGGTTCAAGGCGGGTGCCGTTGCTCAATTCGATGTATTCGGCCCCCGGGGTGGAATCAATATTTTGCACCAGATATCCGTCTTTGTAGCTTTGGCGCTGCCCGGATTGGATAAACAGATCATGGCCCTGCTTGACCCATAGTTTTACCGGTTTGACGGTGCCGTTTCTTTCCTGGTGAATTTCCACCTGTGCTTTGATGCCTTTTTTGTTGTCGGTTTTCAGCAGCTTCACATAAGCATCATTGAAACTGTCATCGGAGCGGATGGAGGCCACCTCAATCCGTTTGACCAACCGCAAATCATAAGCCTGCACCGGGTCAAGTTTGTAGAGCAGATTATAGAGATTGCGGTGAGTGGCTGAGTAGCGCAGGGTGGCGGCTGGATTGAGGTTTTGGATGGCGTTTTTGGCTTTTGGCGTGTTATCGACGCTTTGGGGTTCATCAATGATGATGATGGGGTTGGTGGCTTGAATGAATTCAATCGGTTTACGGCCGGACATTTTGTCGTTTTCCCGGTTGATGATATTCAGCTTCTTTTGTTCATCATCGCTCATGTCGGCAATATTTTTATCAGCCACATCCTTTTGGAAGGATTGGATATTGATCACCATGATCTGCATTTGGTTGCTGTTGGCAAATTGGCGCACCCGACCCAGCTTTTTGGAGTCATAGACGAAATAATCAAACGGCATATGATCATAAAGGGCCAAGAAATGGTCCTTCATCATTTTGATGCTTTTGAGCACGCCCTCACGAATGGCGATACTCGGCACCACGATAACGAATTTCTTTAGACCGTAATGTTTGGAAAGCTCGAAAAGGCAGCGCAGATAAACGTAAGTTTTTCCGGTACCGGTTTCCATTTCCGTGGAGAATTCACGGCCTTGGAGGGCTGATATTTTCTCGATATTATTTTGTTCCTGAATCTTTTGAACATTGGCCAATATCGCTTCATCACTCAAGGTGATATTATTGCCGACACCCAGATCAGAAAATGCCATGCCGCTGGAACTCTGGGTGCTGATTTCAAAGCTGGATTGAGCAATCGGCTGGCCAGTAAAGACATCAACAACCGCGTTGATGGCATGGCGTTGATATTCCAGTGAGGGATCAAATTGGAGTTTCACTTGTCGTTTTCTCGCAATATGTTATGTTGATAGATGTAGGTGGTTCGCTTCCCAAGGCTGGGTTGACCGACACCTGCTTTTTTATTGTGCTCTTTGTTGTGCTATCCTGATAATGCCTTTTTTCTTTAGGTCTCTACCGGATAATAAACAGCTTGGTCGAGCTTCTCAAAAAGGAAGCTCAAAAAACTGAGAATATTAAGGCAGTCTTTCTTTGATATTGGCCACTCATCAGCCGGTTCATGTGCTGTTGGATTTCTCACTGCCTGCATCAAACCGGCAGAGAGAAATTTGATCCCATTTTGTACGTTATGATCGGTTTCTGATTGGCATGGTGTGACTTTCAGCACCCCTTTTGGTTCCCAAACCGCCATCATAAGTGCGTGTCCGTCTTTGGTTTCCTGTGCTTTATCTTTTACACGCTTGTTGTAAACCTTGCAGGCCTCGAACACCGCATGGAAATAGTGACCACCAAGGTATAGCTTTTTGCAATGTTTATGTATTTCAGCATGGAGATTGCGTTGCATAAATTCCTCAATGCCGGAAGAAAAGTCCTCACCAGCGATAACACCGCCATCCTTCAGTATTTTCTCGGCATCCGGGTAAAGATTTTCTGGAACAACGTTCTTGCAGAATTGGATCAGGAGAGCATTCCTATCATTATTTCCCATATGCTGCTTGGCCAGCGTCATGACCCAATCATGAAATAAAGATGCTCTCGCAGACGTAACGCCTTCCTCTTGAGGAAAATTCTGGCGTTGAAAGCCAAATACAGAACTTGCCGCTCGATTAATTTCGTTAGCAGTTGAAGCATATTTGATGAGGTCTCCAACCTGAATTGCGATCAGTTTGTAATTCATTTTTTCGTCAGACGCTTCATTCAGGGGCTGGTGTTGGGGTGTAATTCTTGGGCGGTGAATAATGGGTTGGCGTATGTGTCGATATGTCGTTTGAGGGGCGGGTAAGTAATATGGTCATAGGCTTTGATATCGACCTTGTAGGGCAGTAGGCTCTCAAAGAAGCAGGTATAAAGACGGTCCTCTTCCCGTTCGCTGATATCCCCGTAAATGATGAGATCAATATCCGAATTGGGTCGATGGGTGCCGGTTGCCCGGGAGCCGAATAAAGAAACCGATTGAATATTCTTGCAGTTCCTTTGCAGAATGCTCTTGATGATCGCCAAGTCGGCCTCTTTCAAGCCGTGATTCACGCTGAATCCTCCATTATTTCCGCAGACAAGGTTTCATATAATTGGCTGAAACACTGGATATAGCGTTTTGATATCCGTTCTATAACTTCGTTGAATTTTTTGAAATCATATGTGTGGCTCATCTTGTTTCGGTCATCCAGGGCACTGAGCCAGTCTTCTCCGTTGGTGATCAGTTTGGCGGCATAGGCTTCCTTGATTACATGGCTGGGAAAAACTTGGTCGAATACGAAATTCTTGTGTTCCATATAATCTTTGATGGTTTTCCAGGAAAGCTCCATAAAAAATTCGAATCGCTGGATCATCCCTTCCTTGGCGATTTGCTCCAGCCCTTCTTCGGCATAGCGTTCACAGGCTTCTTGTAACAAGATATAGGCGCGCTTGAAGGTGTCGAATCGATAGCGCCATCTGGGTTTGTCTTTCATGGCTGCCTCCCTTGGATCATGTCATGTCTCTGTTTATACGGTTCTAAAGATGGTTTCTTGGCCTTGGGTTGGGGCGTGGAGGCCGGATTTGAAGCTATGGACAGCATTGACTTTCAGTTGGTCATTGCCCTGAAACCCTTCATCAAGACAGATCACATAAAAAGGACGATCTTGGGCAATCGCATCAATCAATTCCAGGGTTAGTTTTTTCTCCAAACAGATGATCATCGCCCCATCCTCAATGAAATAGGCGGTGCCGCCGGGCATTTGTCGCCGCTCAATGGCGGTGGTCAATGGAAAGCCGCTTTTAAGCAATAATTCATAGAGGATATCTTCCGGGCTGGCGGCCTTATCAATGTGATCAATATGGTCTTCCAGCCGGGCAATCAGCTCATTTTCAATCGCCTCTTTCTCGGCTTGGGTATACTCCTTCCAGTTTTTATCATGGGGGTGGGTGGCGTATCCGTTCCAGATTTTAAAGTTGCTCGGGGCCAGTTTGAAGACTTTGAAGCCAAGATCAAGAGGGGGGTCGCCCCATACTTATCCCGGGCCTTGGGGTCGGCCCCGGCCTTGAGCAGGGTCGTGATCACCGCCGGGTTTTCATTCCATTCAACCGCTTCATACAGGGGAGTCTACCCCGACTCAGACCGGGCATTGGGGTCGGCCCTGGCGGCCAGACAATCGGCCACCTCCTGCAGGCCCGCCTGCTGAAAAAAACTCTGCGGATTCCATTCGGGACAGGAAGGCGGGGCCGCCTTCACTCCGGAGCATATCACCAGCCCCAGCAAAACCGCCAACTTGGCCTTTTTTGACCAGTTTAGCCGTTTTTTTACATGTTTTTCTTCAACCGTCATACCATCACTCCCCGATAACGCCGATTGATCAGCCTCCCGGCCCATTACACCCGAAATAGGTCCAGGGAACGACCAACACTGGGTCACTTTGCGCCATCCTACCAATGATCGCTTAAGCAACCAAAAGATACCGGAAAAAATGACCGGAGTTGAATTATAAGAAGTCGGCCAAAGGATCATCCCAGTTATATGCTGATCTTTGGCCTATTTCCTGGCTGTTTCGGCCATGTATTTTCCCCAATGATCTTTTTGTGATGAACGTGTAAAAAGTCTGATAATGAGAACACTTTGACAATATGGGTTAGTTGTGATTCAACTCCCATATGATAGCTGATAGTGAGTTTCGGGCTTACCCATATATACAAAATATGCTATCCGAATTGGACTGGGACACAAGGAACCCTGCCAGAGGAGGCGATGTCTATACGCAAGGAGAGTTCCGCCATCATGACTCCCTTCTCGCTCGTGCTCTCGGTAGAAAAACCCCGGAAAACATTATCGTAATTCCATGGGATAATGGCCTGCGCTATTGGATTGTCGAGGCTAAGCGGAGCCAAGAAGATTTGATAAGAGCCCTCGATGAAGCCAAAAATTATTCTAATAAAATCAATGAGTTGAGGGGGGGGGGGTCGCTTGCTTTGCAACCGGCATCGCCGGAACGCTCGAACAATCATTTTATGTCACCACTGTTTACTGGGACGGAGAAAATTGGCGAGAAGTCTTAATCAATAATTACGAGACCACAGGGTTTCTCAGCAGGGACCAGTGCCATCAAATCCTCAATCAAAATAGACCACACATTCTTGATTACGACGTCAATCTCGGTCGATTTCTTGAAAAAGCAAACGCAATCAACACCTCTCTCCACCGCAATGGTGTAGCCGCCCGAGACCGCGCCAGAATGGTTGCCGGGCTACTTTTGGCACTCGTAGAAGAGAAGACCATGCGGATAAGCAAGCAGCCACGAACTTTAGTTTATGACGTAAATGCAAGAATTGAGTCCTTGTTAAAACAGCATGAAAAGGAAAATTTTAAGGACGAAGTGTGCCTGAAACTGCCCAATACGCAGGATAACCACTACAAGTACCGGGCGGCGATTGTTGAGACCATGCAGTATCTCCGAGAGATGAACATCCGGTCAGCAATCAATAGCGGAACCGACGCCCTAGGTCAGTTTTACGAAACATTCCTTAAATATGCCAATGATGCGAGCGAGATGGGCATAGTGCTCACGCCCCGTCATGTAACGAAATTTGCAGTCGATGTCATGAATATTTCTCATGATGACTTGATCTTTGACCCGACTTGCGGCACAGGCGGGTTTCTTGTAGCAGCACTCGACTTAATCCGTGTAAATCATTACGACCAGCAACCTGATGTATACAAGGCTTTTCGCAATGATTGTCTCTTTGGCGTCGAACAGGCGGACGATGTTTTCGGCTTGGCCTTGGTAAACATGATTTTTCGGGGAGACGGCAAGAGCCACATTCATAACGGCAACTGCTTCGATAATCAGTTTACATACGTGAAGGGCCAAGTCCAGAGGCTGATTCGAAGAGGTCAGTCGGATAAACCGAGAACACGGCCATTTTCCCGCGTATTAATGAATCCGCCATTTGCCATTAGAGAAAAGGAACGTGACTTCGTTGATCACGCCTTAGAACAGATGTGCAAGGGCGGACTGCTGTTCGCGGTTTTGCCCAACTCCCCGATCACCGGCGATAAAGCGGATCTTAATTGGCGGCGCCAGATTCTTAAAAGGCACACCGTCCGTGCGGTTGTAAAGATGCCCAATGACTTGTTTCAGCCTACGGCAAACAAAGGAACATACGCCCTGATACTGGAAGCCTGGAGGTCTCACGAGACAAATGATGGCGTATTTTTCGGCATTATGCATGACGATGAATCGGCCAGCCAAAAGTCTAAGGTGCTGGGAGCAAGGGATAGAAAGGATAACGTGGACCGGCTTACCAAAGACCTTGCCCGTTTCCTAAAAGACGGACGCGCTAGAATTGATCCTGTCCCTCAAGAAATAACGGTCACCGCCCTTAAAATGGACACTTATTTGGACTTCTCATCCGAGGCTTATATTGAGAATAGTAGCCAAATTTCCGACTCAGCTCAGCCATTGCGAGACCTACTTCTTGAGATGATACGCTATTCGTCACGCCGTCCCCCTACGACTAGACCCATTCCTGAAAGCACCAAAGATTTTGATCTTCAAGATCTATTTAATATCCACCGGGGCAAGTGCCCACCACTCAAAACACTTGATTCAGGTGATATTCCTGTAATCACTACAACCGAACAGTTCAATGGAGTAGCAGACTACTACAATGTTCCCGATCAATATGTGACAAGTAAGTGTATTACAATTTCCGCCAACGGGTCGGGCGGTGCCGCATTCTGGCACCCATATCGGTTCACGGCGGTCCCCGATGTTCTGATCTGTGAATGGCAGAAAGGATGGGAAAAATCAACGGCCTTTTGCCTTTATGTCTGCAATGCTATTCGTCAAAACGCTTGGCGATATGATTATTATCGTAAAAGTACCCTCGGGCGTATTACGGCCGATGTTAAGGTCACTCTTCCCATGAAGGGTAATACAGTAAATTACGCTTATATTGAAGCCGAAATGAAGAAGTTGAGTGATTTCGCGCAGTTATCGGATATGATCCGTAGCCACACCCGAAACAGGTAACAGCAAATCATTGATCAAGATGATACCCAGTCCCTTTAATACTAGCGATCATAACCATTGCAAACCGCCAAAAATGGGGGTGAAAATACCTGGAAAATTTTGATTTAATCCAAAATCTCAATACGTTCGGGATGATCAATCTTGATCATCGGGCCGTTCCAGGATTCAACCATCCCCCGTACTCGGATTTTTCGTCCTTGATAATCGCTGATGCTGACCCCGGCCGAGTCAAAACGGCGGCGGTCCCGGGCCGCGATCCGGATGGTAAAATCCTCCCGCCAATCATCACCAAAATTAAGAAACGTCGTCCCCTTGACCACCGCAATCTGGCGCACCCGTCCCGTAATAATCGCAAAATTTCCTATCGCCTTCTCGGCACTGGTGGCAGCCACCACCCGGTAAGCCGGATCAGCCCATATCCCCGCCTTCTCGCGGCGGGCTTGCGCCTCAATGGCCAGCATCTCACCGATGCGTTCCCGGTGATCGCCCAGGGAATGAACCCGCCCCCAACCTTGGCCGAGCATCGCCCCTTGAATCCACAGACCATCACCCCGGATCACATCAGCCAACCAACGCCCATAACGATCCTGGCCATCAATGTGTAATGTTATATCTTGCCCCAACAGCAAAGTCTCCAAGGCCGCCCGGGCCGCAGCGGCCGCATCATTGATAGGCGGTTGTTGCGAGTCTTTTAAGGCGATTCCGTTTAAAGCTGTCCCGTCGGTTGGGTGAGACGATTGTTGTGGCCTCAACCCGGAAAGCGGCTGCAAAGCCCCCAACCCAATCAGACGAATGGCCTGACCATCGCTCAACCGCAGCGTGCGGCCATCGATCACCATCGCCACCCGACCCAACGCCGTATCATCATCGGCGACCCCACCCGACTCGGTAAACAATAATATTACAGTCAGGATGATAACCGATTGACACCCAACCTTATATATTTTTGATCCCATCGGCTTGATCATGTTTTTTCCATCAACATCGCATTCTGGGATACAGAGCGGGATACAAAAGTGGGATACCGAGAAAGAAGATGCAAATAATGCGTATTTTTTTTAAGATGACACATATAAATCAGCCAACCGGCTTTTTTAGGGAAACTGCCGTTTTATCAATCCTGTTGGAACCGTGGCCTTGAATGGTGATCAACCCTGATCGTGATGACGCATGCTCAAGCCTCTCTTTCCGGCCTTAGAGACCTATGATAGCGGTCATCTCCCCCTGGATCCGCCCCATGTTATGTATTACGAACAATCAGGCGATCCCCAGGGAGTGCCTGTGTTGTTTCTTCATGGCGGCCCGGGGGGCGGGTCTTCCCCGGATTGTCGGCGTTTTTTTGACCCCAACCATTATCGGATCATTCTTTACGACCAACGGGGTGCTGGCCATTCACAACCGCTCGGCTGCCTCGAAAACAATACCACCCAGCATCTGATTGCCGATATTGAAAGTTTACGTCGCCATTTGGAGATTGAACAATGGGTTGTTTTTGGTGGCTCTTGGGGCAGCACCCTGGCTTTGGCTTATGCACAAACGCATCCCCGTTCGTGCCTTGGCTTGGTCTTGCGGGGCATTTTTCTCTGCCAGAAGCAAGAAATTGATTGGTTCCTTTACGGGATGCGGGCCTTTTTCCCCGAAATTTGGGATGATTTTGCCAGCTATATCCCCGCCGATGAGCGGCATGATTTGTTGTCGGCCTATCATCGCCGCCTGATTGATCCCGATCCAGCCATTCATATGCCCGCAGCCCATCAATGGAGCCTTTATGAGGGGAGTTGTTCAACCCTTCTGCCCAGTCCAGAAGCCCTAGAAGCGTTCAATGATGACAAGGTGGCTCTCGGTCTGGCCCGTATTGAGGCCCATTATTTTTTGAATGACATCTTTCTGCCTAAAAATGCCCTTTTAAATAAGATTGAGCGCATCCGCCATCTGCCCGCTGTGATCATCCAAGGCCGTTATGATATGGTCTGCCCGCCGCGTACCGCCACCATATTGGCCGCGGCCTGGCCGGAGGCTGAGTATATCCTGGTCCAAGAAGCCGGGCATTCGGCTCTTGATCCGGGCATTCGCTCGGCTCTGATCACGGCGATGGAAGAAGGCAAAACCCGCTTTATTCCTCAAGCGGCCTGAAAAAAATGAATGCTCTACTCAACCCCATATCAGCCCCATATATCAGCGATGGGCGGAATTATAACGATCAAGGATATGGCTGATTCGCACCGGGTCGATCTCTCTGGCCAATTCTTGGGCCATACGTCGCGCATCCTGGGTGTCGGTATCACGGACACGTTTTTTCACTTTCAACAAACTGCCCGATGACATGGAAAGATCATGGATACCCAAACCGATCATTAAAGCGGTCATACGGGGATCACCAGCAATTTCCCCGCAAACAGATACCGGAATTCCCGATTGCCAGGCCGCTTGACCAACAAACTGAATGAGGCGGAGAATGGATGGATGAAGGGGATTATAAAGATGGGCAACCTGTTCTTCGCCCCGGTCAATCGCCAAGGTGTACATGGTCAGATCATTGGTGCCGATGGCGAAAAAATCACAGTATGCAGCCAATGAATCCGAGGCCAGGGCCGCGCCAGGGGTTTCCACCATGATCCCCAGGGGTGGGGGTGTTTTAATCTTAACTTTAGCCCGCTTCAGGCGGCGCAAGACCTTATTATAAAAATGCCGGGCGGCATGAATCTCAGACACCGATGAGATCATCGGCAATAAAATCCGCACCGGCCCATGCTCACCGGCCCGGATCATCGCCGCCAACTGGGTTTCAAAAAGTTTAGGATATTTCAAGCTGAGCCGGATCGCCCGTAAACCCAGAGCCGGATTAACCGACTGACCCAGCTGGCCCCGCAATGGTGTGGCCAATTTTTCGCCCCCCACATCAATGGTGCGGATGGTCACCGGCCGCCCCTTCATGGCCCGGACAATACCGCTGAAGGCTTCATATTGCTCATCTTCACCGGGTAAATCCTGGCGATTCATAAATAAGAATTCACTGCGCACCAACCCGATCCCATCGGCACTGGCCACCCCGATATTTTCAACTTCGCGCGGCAATTCGATATTGGCATAAAGGCCGATGCGCACGCCGTCACGGGAGCGAGCCTCCAATTTACGCAGACGTCTGAGCTCTTGGTCGGCACGTTTTAAGGTTGCTTGGCGCTGGCGATATTTATTGAGGGTTGCGGCCGTGGGCCGCAGGATCAATCGCCCCTTCTCACCATCCAAAATAACCACAGTGCCATTTTTGATCTTGGTGATAGCGGCCGATACACCCAAAACAGCCGGCAGCATCATGGATCGCGCCATAATCGCGGTATGGCTTTCTGGACCCCCCAAAACCGCCGCAAAGCCACCGACCATTTTGGGGTCAAGCAAAGCCGTATCAGCCGGGGTCAATTCATCGGCAATCACCAAAGCTCCCTTAGGCAGAGTCGCGAAAGCCGGCGGCGGCGTATCAGTCAAACAACGTACCAATCGCGCCCCAATTTCCCGGACATCGTCAATCCGGGCGGCCAGATACGGATCTTTCATCTTCATAAAACTTTGGGCGGTCTGAGAAATTTGTGCTTGGACAGCAGCCTCAGCATTGATCTTTTTTTGCTTGATCAAACTCTCAATGCCACGAATGAGCCGCGAACCGCTGAGCATATTTAAACGCGCGTCCAAGAGGTATCCCACCTCTTCGGCGGCGGCCTCTGGCAACCGCTTAATTTTACGCTTAATCGCCATCAATTCATCACTGGCCCGCTTGACAGCGCGATGAAACCGCAGCACTTCGGCGGCTAATTTGTTGCTGGGAATGCTGTATTCAGGAACATCAACCGCACCACTTTCACGCAGATAGACCGGGCCAATCGCGATACCCGGAGAAACCCCAATGCCTTCATAAATCGCCTCACCTTCAGTTGCTGATGATTTTGCTTTGGGCATGGTGGCGGAGTCTGACGTGGCCGATCTGGTGCGGCGTTCTGATTTTGATTTTTTATGTTTTTGAGGAGCCATTATTTCTCATCAAATTTGCGTTTGACCAAATCGGCAAGGGCTTGGGCGGCCGCCTGGGCTTGAGGCCCCTGGGCGTTAATCTCAATCTCACAGCCTCGGGAAGCCGCCAGCATCATCAACCCCAAAATGGATAAAGCGGAAACCTGAATATCATCTTTGGAAACCCGGATATCAGCATCAAAACCAGCCGCTAATTTAGCAAACTTAGCCGCCGCACGGGCATGCAATCCCAACCGATTATCAATAACCGCTTTGCTGACAACCGCATGGCTGTTTTGCTGGGTCGAATCGCCGTTCATTCCTCATCCTCACTGAGTAAACCGGATGCGACATTGATATATTTGCGTCCGGCTTCCTGAGCACAGGTCACCGCCTGGGCCAATTCACGCTCACCGCGCACACTGGCCAGCTTAATCAACATCGGTAAATTAACACCGGCAATCACCTCAACACCGGCCCGGTCCATGATTGAAATGGCCAGATTGGAAGGTGTCCCGCCAAACATATCGGTCAAGACAATCACCCCATCGCCTTCATCGACCTGATTGATGCATTCAATGATATCTTGACGGCGTTTTTCCATATCGTCATCCGGCCCGATGCAGATCGCCCGGATCGCCGCTTGAGGCCCCACCACATGTTCAAGAGCATCAATAAATTCCGAGGCCAAGCGGCCATGCGTGACAAGGACCATTCCAATCATTGCTCAATCCCTGAATGAGGAATCGGATCGTGAAAAAATGAATAGAGAAAAATCTGGTAATGCAGACATAAAAATACTTTCAATGTGTTGATTGCAATTCACTGAAAAGAAGAATTCACCGGAAAGCAAAATAAGAAAAAAGACTCAATTTAAGGGAACAGAATATTCCGGTCACCATACCACAGCGATGCCCATGATCGATCCCACAATACTTTGATGCCTTTTTCCAGGAATTTATAAAGTCTTACTTTGCCCTGTAGAGTCCAGAGCCTTATCAAGATTCCCGACCGGAGAGAATTTTTCTTCTCTCATGAGAGAGCGGTGCAGGCCATGTATCATTGACCAGAGCGGATAGACAATGACGAATTTTCGCCGCAGTGGATATCTCAAAAGGCTTGAGAGAGAATTGAGGGATCGGGTGGTCAATCAAAACATCATGGCTGATTTCCGGTAAACGGGCAATCGGCCCCTGGGTCAGATCAATGATGAGGCGCAAACGAGCGGTCTCTTGATAGGGGAGATTGAGGATCCCAATCCCACGCACCTCAAGACAACCGGCCAGATTCGGCGGTGGCCCAACCATCACCGCGCCCGACATATCCCGCAATAGAATTTGATCATCGGCCACCAAACACCCCCCGACCTCAATTAAACGCAAAGCCAGATCGGATTTTCCCACCCCCGATGGCCCGCGCAACAAAACGGCCCCGGCACCAAAAGCGACCGCTGTTCCATAAATAAGAAGAGTTTTCATGATGGCTATCGGGGCTGATAATCGGGATCGAAATATGTGAACAGAAAAATGATCAATGAGAACGTGATCTAAAAGCAGCTTGACCGATGGCCGGAGGCAGGCGAATGGTAAAGCGGGCACCGAGAATGATTCCCGCATCATTAACCCGGTTGGTCGCCTTAATCGTACCGCTATGGGCTTCAATAACCTGCCGAGCGATGCTCAGCCCCAAGCCGGAATTGTTACCGAATGCCTCGCTTTCCGGACGTTCTTGGTAGAAACGCTCAAAGATACGATCGGCACTCTCTTGGGGAACCCCCGGCCCTTGATCATCAACCGTCACCGTGACCCAATCCGTACCAGATACCTTTTGTCGATCAATGGTGATGATGATTTCACCACCAGGCGGGCTGAAAGATTGGGCGTTGGTGATCACATTCATCCAAACTTGGCCCAAGCGGCCCGGTAAGCCCATGACTCTATGATCTCCTTTGCCGCGTCGGATCACAATCGACGGGCTTGTCGTGTCACCGATTGTGTCAACCAGTGTGGTGAGCATTTCACCAAGATCGACCATATGTCGCCGCGCCCGTGACAGTTCAGCATCCACCCGTGAGGCTTCCGAAATATCGGTAATCAGGCGGTCGATTCGTTGAATATCTTGAGCAATCACCCCAAGCAATTGGCGACGTTTTTTAACATCCTTAATGTCTGTGACCAGCTCAACAGCGCTACGCAAAGAAGTAAGGGGATTCTTAATTTCATGGGCAACATCGGCAGCAAAATTTTCAATCGCATCCATCCGTTGCCACAACGCCGTGGTCATCGCCCGGAAAGAACGTGACAATTCACCAATTTCATCACCACGGCTACCAAAATCCGGAATCGCCGTCCGCCGGTCATGATCATTACGCAGTCGGTCGGCGGCCGCCGCCAGCCGGTTTAAGGGACGGGCAATCGTTCCAGCCAAATAAAATGATAGCAAGACAGTTGCCACCAAAGCCACCGCAAAAATAGCCAGGATATTTCCCCGGACCTTTCCCAAAGCCGCCGTAACCGAGGCACCAGGCCGCGAAATCATCAAAGCCCCGACCACCTGTTTATAACGTTGTACCGGAATCGCGACACTCAAAATCATCCCGCTATCCCCATTGGATCGTAACATGGCTGCCCGCTCACCATAGAGAGCGGCAGCGACTTCATCGAAGTCCTCACCCCGTTGAATAGGCTTTTCCCGGTAAGGGGGTAAATCATAAAATGGTGTGAGAAAATCTTGCACCATGAGTGCCCACTGAGTCCAAAATTTTTCAACCCATTGTGCCCATTTTGAGGAATCATCAAGCGGCGGCAAGGTGGAACGTAAAACCGATCCACCATCTTGCCTCAGCTCCGTATCAACCAGCATATTGCCGTCATCATCAAAAAGACGGGCCCGCCCCTCAAGCGCATCACCGATCCGCAACACCACCTGAATGGCCCGTGAATGGTCCAAAGCCGGTAAGCCAAACGGTCCGGTATCAACAGCACCAGCCCCCAAAGCGGCGGCCAGAGTCAAGCCCTGGCTTTCCAAAGCAGCCATTTCTGATGCAATGAGGGCTTCACGATAATCATCCAAGTAAAGCACCCCACCAATGGGAATCAGCAATGTGAGAATATTGATGGTCAAGATACGCAAAGTCAGCAGGGAAATGAACCGCTGCCGCCTTGGTTGATCAGCAAAATCCGGCGACCGCTTTGTCTTTTTTGTCATCTTTTCGCGCTTGATCTCAGATAGCCAGCATTCTCCGGCGATCACGTAATACCGGATCTCTTAAACCGGCCACGGCGATCAGGATTCGAGCTTATAACGGTAACCAATACCGTAAAGGGTTTCCACTTGATCAAAATCTCGGTCAACCGACCGGAATTTTTTGCGCAATCTCTTGATGTGGCTATCAATCGTGCGATCATCGACATAAATATGATCACCATAAGCAGCCGTCATCAGTTGGTCACGATTTTTCACATGACCCGGCCGCTGAACCAAAGATTTCAAGATCAGAAATTCAGTAATCGTCAGCGGGACCGGCGTCCCGCGCCAAGAACAAATATGACATGTTGAATCTAGAACCAATTCGCCACGGGTAATAACTTCGGCCGTGGCTTCCTGATCACGCCCCCCGCGACGCAACAAAACACGAATACGTTCAATGAGTAATTTTTGGGAAAACGGTTTTTTGATGTAATCATCAGCTCCTTTCCGTAATCCTTGTAACTCATCTTCCTCATCATCTTTAGAGGTCAACAAAATCACTGGAACATCGGAATGCCGACGTAATTGAGTCAACATTTCCATTCCATCCATACGCGGCATTTTGATATCAAGGATAATGAGATCGGCCGGGCGTGCTGAAAGCCCATTCAAGGCATCGGCACCATTGGTATACACCCGCACCGCAAAGCCTTCAGCCTCCAGGGCCATCGACACTGACGTCAGGATATTTTTATCATCATCAACAAGGGCAATAATCGACATGGTTGCCTCCATTAACACCAAATAACCATTTTTCAGACCTTAAACGATTATCCGGTCTCTATAGCATGAATAGCCTTGATATGAATGACGTCTTTTTATTGGTTGATGATGGGTGTCGGCTGGACTTTTTTACTGATCAATTTTATTTATGAACCGCCTCTTTTGGCTGATGACTGACCGGTGCCCCGGCCCGGTGTCTTGTCAACCATGTTCTGGTCTTTTATGGTCACATGGTTATCGAGTCATGTTATGTAATATTATATTACATGTCAGTTGACATCAGCTATGTCTTGGTCAATCCAATGATCATAGTTATCACAATCAGTTTATTGTCATTGTTAGAACAATCATCAGGTTAAAATATGAGTTTTGCCTTTTTAGCAACCTTGCGCATTGGTAATTTTTTAATCTATTGCGGTATTTTCCAGCGCGTCATTTTGTTGACTGGTTTCCTTTTAAGTGTTCTGGGCATCTGCGTCCTTACCAGCGCGCCAATACGGGCCGCTGACAAGCATACGGATAACCTCATGTATGACCAGGTCGCCGGTGATGGCGCATCTGGTGCTTCGGTCAAAGCTGCGGGTAGCCACCGCCACAAAACCGGCAACTGGATGCTGTCTTATCGTTTCATGCGCCTTGTAAAGTCCGGCCACCGCATCGGCACCGATAAGGTATCGCCGGAATATATTGTCACCAATATCATCAATTCGGTCGGGCAGACCTTGCGCGTGGTTCCCAGAAAGTTGACCGTTGATAAACATGTTTTTGGGGCCGCATTCACCCTCACAGATCGGGTCACCTTGATGGCGATGATTCCCTATATCCGCAAAAAAATGAATCTCATCACCTTCCGGGGGGCGCGGGGTGCTGAGCGTCTTGGCACCTTTACAGTCCGCTCTCAGGGCTTTGGCGACCCGCAAATTTCAGCCCGAACACGGCTCTATAGCGACGCGATGCATCGTCTGGATTTATCCATGGGATTGCGGCTGCCGGTGGGTTCTATCGACAAGCGGGGAACCGCTCTCAGCCCGATGAATACCCCGGTTCGCATTACCCTGCCTTATCCGATGCAGATTGGTTCAGGCAGTTTCGGCTTGCTGCCGGGCTTAATTTATAGCGGCAACAGCGGTGATATCAGCTGGAAAGCGCAATACACAGCCGCCATACAACTCAATGATAACAAACGTGATTATCGGTTGGGTGACCGCCACAATCTGGCCGTTTCAGGCCGCATCCAAGCCCAGGACTGGCTGGGTTTCTCCCTGCGGGCCCGGGGTTGGACCCAAGGCCGTGTTAGAGGACGTGACCGGCGGATCATTGCTCCAGTGCAAGCTGCCGAACCGAATTTTCTTGGCGGTGATCACATTGATATCAGCTTTGGTGCCGATTTTAAATTCCTTAACGGGCTTTTACGTGGCAACCGCATAGACAGCCAATTTATTCTACCGGTTTATCAGAAACTCAACGGTCCCCAAATCGCCAACGATTGGGCCTTTGCCATCGGTTTGAAGAGGAATTTCTGAAAATAACGTTGTTCTTAAGAGATAACGTCATTCTCATATCCTCAGGTCATTCTCAAACATCCTATCGGTTTTTCAAACTGTCGGTTTTTCGAAACCGGTAACCCTCCATAATGCTTTTCATGACAATCCATCTCCTGTGAACGGGCGGGTTGATTTTGAGATTGATAATCAATATGAATGAGGATATGTTCGGTCATCGTATCCTGTTTGCTTCATGGCTTGAACGGGCTACAGCATTTGAATATGTCCCCTGAATATGGTTCTTGGAGGAAATGATTAAACATGAAGCCATTCTTATATTCGATATTCGTTGTTCTTTTCGTTTTTTTACAACCCCTCAACAGCCGGGCTGAGATTCAGCTTTACCAAGATGATACGCTCACCTTAGAGGGGGGGCTTGATATCGCGATGGCCGGTTTTCAAACCTCTAACACCAATTTCGGTGGGGGGCTGGAAACCCCGGGTGGACGTCAACTTAAAAATGTCGGCTATTGGGAAGGGTTTGCCTTGCCCAGTGCTGGAGCGGAGATTGCTCTTCCAGAAGCCAGTGCCCTTTATGGTGGGGTGGCCTGGGTTTTATCAATGACCGGCGGCGATGGTGATCCGGGTGGGAGCACCTTTGGGCATCCGAGACATATTGATAATGAGCGTCTTTTCATCGGCTGGCGTTCCGGGGAGGCTCTGGGTTCAAAAGATTGGCTGGATATTTCCTGGGGCCGCCAAGATTTTGAGATCGGTGATGGTTTCCTGGTTGCCGATGGGAATAATGAAGGACTGGGAAAATCGGCTATTTTACTCGGGCCGCGGACTGCCTTTGAGTCAGCGGGCTTGATCCGTATCAACACCCAACCATTGCGGGCCGATATCTTTCATCTGCAAAGCGATAGCGATTATGATGATCCCAAACTCTACGGCCTTAATCTTGAATGGCATGATGATCGCTATGGTGTGCTGGGTCTTTATGGATTTAAGATTTATCAAGCCAACAGAACCTCAACCCGTGATGGCCTGCTCACCTTGGCCATGCGCGGCGACCTGCATCCTTTGATCAATCTTGGATGGCCCAACGCGACATTGGCATTTGAAGCCGCATGGCAACACAATGATCGCCCGCAACGCAAAACCGATGCCTTGGGCTGGTATGTCACTCTAGGCTATGAATTCAATGATATGCCATGGCAACCGCGTCTGGCTTATCGTTATAGCCATTTTTCCGGGGATGATCCCGACACCACCACCAATGAGGTTTTTGATCCGTTATTCGTTGGCGGTCCGGGTTTTGGAACCTGGTTTCAAGGAGAGATTGTCGCTCAATACCTGATCACCAACAGCAATCTGAGCGTCCATAGTCTGCATCTGACCGCCCAACCCACCCCATCCATCAGCACCGGGATGATCTATTTTCATAACCGACTCAATCAAAAGAGAATCGAAGAGACCACCGTCACGGCGAAAGGATTTGCCCAGGAAATTGATATCTACGCCGAATTCACCCTGAATGATTATGTCAGCTTCACACCGCTGATCGCGGTGGCGTGGCCCGGCAAAGCGGCTGAAGAATTTTATGGGGGTGATCAAACCTATGGCTTGATTGAGGGATTTTTGACCCTTTCTTTTTAAGGCGGGGCGGCTTCATGCCGAGGGATTTTTTCTCTTATACACTATTCTGCTGCCCTTCTTCTTTGCTGATTTTTTATTGATCACCTGGACTTTTATTGATCACCTGAATTTTTATTGATCACATAGCCGGAGTGATCATTTTTATGGTCATCATAGATGAGCCCCTCGGGCCTTGTTTCAGCCGCAAAAAATCCTTAACTCAATATTATCTTTTTTTGAGAAAATCACGATTTTTTAAGGGGATTTTCCGATCAATCGGAGCCCAGAACAACCGATGCAATCATGCCGATAACCCAATCCCAACGTCGCGCCGCCCGTTGCTTGATGCGGGCCGCGCCCAAGGCGGCCCTGGCCACCCTGGGGGTAAAGGCAAAAGACAAGGATCAAAACGCGGGTGTCTCTTTTGCCAGCTTGACCCTCACCGCCTATGATTATGATGGGGCGCCGTTGCTTTTGCTTTCCAGGCTTTCCGAGCATACCCGTCATATACGGGCCGACCCGAGACTTTCCCTTTTGTTTACCGAAACCGGCCAACGAGCCGATGCGTTCCCTGATTATCCTGGCGAATACCCGGAAGACGACCCTTATGAGGATCCCTTGTCACGCCCCCGCCTCACTGTGATTGGGGAGGCACAACCCAGTGATGATCCCCGGCATCGTAAACGTTTTTTGGCCCGTCATCCGGCCAGCGTTCTTTATGCTGGTTTTGGCGATTTCTCAATCTATCGGGTGAGGGTGATTCAAGGCCATCTAGTTGCTGGTTTTGCCCAGACGGCCCGGCTTGATGCCGAGGAACTCATCCTCAGCGAGGATGTGGAAGAGCTGGCTTCCAGTGAGGACAGTATCCAAGAGCATATGAATCATGATCATGCCGATGCGGTGGCCCTATACGCCACCGCTCTGCTGGGCCAACCGGCGGCAGAAAACCCCGACCGGCCATGGCGGCTGACCGGGGTTGACCCGGATGGATGCGATTTGCGCTGTGGGGGCCGCTTAGAACGCCTCGATTTCCCCACCCCGGTCTTCACCGGCCAGGCGGTACGTGATGCATTTATTACGCTCTCAAAACAAGCTCGAGGTCACAAGATCTCCCCATAACATTGACCGCACACCCCGATGGCGGGTTGCTTGGGAAACCAGGAATCATATCCGGCTGCCTGGCATGACAACGGCTTGACTGTTTTAAATTTCCGGCTCGGGTGCTTCATCCTTACCGGTTGATTGGGTGGCGACCGATTTATTACGGATTCGAAATATGATCACAAATGCCGCGATAATATTTAAGCTTTTTCATCCACTTTGGTCGGTGGTGCCCCCCCTTCAGCCACACCGACCATCGCCGGACGCAACAAGCGATCACGCAAGATATATCCAGCCTGCATGACTTGGACCACGGTTCCAGGCGGACGGCTATCGTCCTGAACTTTGAGCATTGCTTCATGCTCGGAAGGGTTGAAGGGTTGATCCAGCGGATCAAGACGGTGGATGCCGTTTTTTTCAAAGGCAGCCAAAAAATCGCGGGCAATTGCCTCAATGCCGGCGGCGAATTGTTCCAACCTCTCGTCGGCTGCTCGTGCCTCAGCATCAAGACTGGAGAGGGCACGATCCAGATTGTCCGCGACCGGCAACAAATCACGGGCCAACTCCCCCGGGGCATATTTCACCCGATCGGCCAATTCACGGGCTGAGCGACGGCGTAAATTTTCCATCTCAGCCATCGCCCGCAAGAGTTGATCTTTAAGCTGATTGAGCGCATCAGAATCATGGTCAGAACCGGCATCTTGTGCGCCCACTTCTTGATCAGATTGGACAGGAGGCATCTGTTCAGCTTGTTTTGCTTTGGCTGTTTTGCCTCCTTTTTTCCCCTGATTTTTTTCTGAAAGATGATCTTGAAGAGAATCCGAAGTCTCTGAAGAATGTTCAGACACCCGCGCCTCTAGATCAGAAACTGGTGGCTCCTGATGCGGCGATTTATCTTGAGAAAAATCACCAGAAATAGGATGTGATTCTTGCATGTTGGTGGGTTTATTGGTCATTGATATGTGATCCTAAAATCAATGGTGAAAAAACAGCAACCGGGTCAAAACGGGGCATAGACTAAAAAATAGTCAGCTAAGAAATCAATCTTATGTCGTCAGTCACTGTCCGGCGCACCCAGCGCCCGGCCAACCAGGCGCGCCGTATAATCAACCATCGGAATCAAACGAGCATAATTCATATGTAAAGGACCAACCACCCCGATAACCCCGATTAAGTTATGATCCTTACCATGAAAAGGGGATGCAATCACTGAGCAACCGGTAATGCCGAATAAATCATTTTCAGCACCGATAAAAATTTGCACACCTTCGGCCACCGCGACCCGTTCCAACAAGCCGGTGATACGTTCCCGGGCTTCAAGAGCCACCAACAAACCGCGAATATGTTCCAGATCCTGAACGGCGTGGGCATCTTCAATTAATTTTGATTGCCCCTTAACAATAAAGTAATTGGCATCCGACCCCCCATGGGCCAGCAACCCGGCCTTAACGACTTTTTGGGTCAAGTGATTGAGTTCGGCGCGTTTGGCATCCATATCCGCCACAATGCTGGAACGAGCCTCTTCAAGCGAGCGCCCGGCCAGCCGCGCGTTGAGATAATTGCCCGCTTCAACCAAAACCGAAGGCGGCAGGCCAGGGGGTGTTTCAATCAAGCGGTTTTCAATCAAACCATTCTGACCGACCATCACCACCAAGGCCCGAGTCGGTCCCAGAGCGATAAATTCGATATGCTTAAAACGGTTTTCGCTTTTGGGCGCTTGAACCAAGCTGGCACAAGAAGCCAGCCCCGACAACATTTCGGTGGCATCTTCCAACACTTCACCCAAGCTGCGGCCGACCGCCGCACAGTGAGTCTCAATTTCATCGCGCTCCGATTCAGCCAACCGACCAATTTTCATCATTCCATCGACAAATAAGCGCAACCCCAAATCAGTGGGGAGACGACCCGCCGAAACATGCGGCGCAAACAACAAACCCATATCCTGGAGATCGGCCATAACGTTGCGTACGGTTGCCGGAGATAAATTGCCCTCAACTTGACGCGATAAAAGCCTCGACCCGACCGGTTCCCCAGTCTTGACATAAGAATCAATAAGCGCTTGAAAAACATCCCGGGAACGCGAGTCAAGCTGCTGAATGAGGGATGCTTCGGAAAATTTAACCGTCTCATTCATGGTCATGCATCACCGCAACATCAAAATTGGATACAGTTTATCGAAAAAATTGATCAAGGCCGCCATCATCGGGGCGGTATGACATATATTTTATGATATGTATTCTATGACACGCCTATTTTGGTCATGATTGTTTTTGTTCTGATGATCTAATATCTCAACCTCATGCCGTCAACCAGAGACGGGGATCAGCCCCGATCGGATGTGCGGCTGGGTATCCC
The DNA here is from genome assembly GCA_963923945.1 of Alphaproteobacteria bacterium. GTDB lineage: Bacteria > Pseudomonadota > Alphaproteobacteria. Next base: position 1,322,111 of record OZ000551.1, on the reverse strand, counting down.
TGATTGAGAGATGCAACCGCAGCATCCCATAAAGGATAAAGGAATAACAAATCCCCAAGGCGAAACCCATGATATGATAAAGGAGTCATCATGAGAACCGACGGACGGGAAGCTGACCAGATGCGGCCAATACATATCCAAACCGCGGTCAGCAAACATGCCGAAGGGTCTTGCTTGATCCAATGCGGCGACACCCATGTTCTCTGCACCGCCAGTATTGAAGAACGGGTTCCACCTTGGTTGCGTAACACCAGGCGCGGCTGGATCACCGCCGAATACGGGATGCTTCCCCGCTCAACCGGGGATCGCTCGCGGCGTGAGGCCGCCGCCGGTAAGCAAGGTGGCCGGACCCAAGAAATTCAGCGTCTGATTGGCCGGGCTTTGCGTTCCATTACCGATCTCAACATTTTAGGAGAGCGCCAAATCATCCTTGATTGCGATGTTCTTCAAGCCGATGGAGGAACCCGCACCACCGCCATCACCGGTGCTTATATCGCCCTTCATCATGCTTGTGGCCTGCTGGTAAAAACCAGGGCCATCAGCCGCACCCCTCTCACCAGTTTTGTGGCAGCGGTCTCTTGCGGTATTCATCAGGGCCAGCCATTGCTTGACCTCAATTATCAAGAGGACAGCACGGCCGCTGTTGACGCGAATTTTGTCTTGACCGAGAAAGGAGGCATTGTTGAAATTCAAACCACGGCAGAAGATAAACCCTTTCTCGAAAATCAATTCACCGCCATGCTGGAACTGGCCCGTAAAGGCATTGATCAATTAATCACCGCCCAACGCGATGCCTGCGCTCTCGATTGATGCTCAACCGGTTTTTTCACCCAATCCATCCTTTTTCATGTCTCAAAAATACATGTCTGATCAGGCAATCCATCAATCGAAACCGCGCCTTGGAGAGTCTTCCATCCCGCGTCTTCGGCCTGGTGACACACTTCTGGTGGCCAGTCATAATCGGGATAAGGTGAAGGAGATTGAGGCTCTCCTCACACCCTATGGCCTTGTTGTCACTTCGAGTGCCGATCTTGGTTTGGATGAACCGGAAGAGACCGGGCAGAATTTTGCCGCCAATGCTGAGCTCAAGGCCCGGCACGCCGCTCAAGCGGCCCAACTCCCCAGCTTGGCCGATGATTCGGGCTTAGCGGTTGATGCGCTCGGCGGCCAACCGGGGATTTATTCGGCCCGTTGGAGTCTCACCAAACGTGGCGGCAAGCGGGATTTCAGGCTGGCGATGCAACGGGTTTTTGATGAAATGCCAGCCGATGCCGCTCCGACAGCCCATTTCATATGCGCGCTATGTATTGCCTGGCCAGATCTCCAAAACAAAACCCTTCAAAATAAACCTGCGGTCTTCATCGGCCGGACCGATGGCCGGGTGGTTTGGCCACCCCGCGGAACCCAAGGATTCGGTTATGACCCGATTTTCATCCCCGAAGGCCATGCCCCAGCAACCACATTTGGTGAAATGGCCCCCTACGAAAAAGACCGCTTCAGCCACCGCCGACAAGCCTTTGACCGTTTCGCGCAAACTTGCCTGCCGACCTTATCCTCAATTAGGGCCCAATGACACATTAAGGTCCAACGACATATTAAGGTCTCATGATATATTAAATTCCAACGACGCACCACCCTTGGCCGTTTACATTCATTGGCCATTTTGTCGAACCAAATGCCCTTATTGTGATTTCAATAGCCATGTTGCTGAGGCCATTGATGCCCGACGCTGGGGCCGTGCCTTGCTGCGAGAGTTGGATTATTTGGCCTTCCTGGTTCCCAAACGCCGTTTGGTCAGTCTATTTTTTGGTGGCGGCACCCCCTCTCTCATGCCGCCAGCCATTCCGGCTGCTTTGATTGCCCGGGCCAAGCATCACTGGCCTCATAATCGTGATCTGGAAATCACCTTGGAGGCCAACCCAACCTCATCAGAGGCGGCTTTGTTTTCAGCTTATGCGGAGGCTGGGGTCAATCGCTTATCTCTCGGCGTGCAAACCCTGGACAGCAGGAGTTTACGCTTTTTAGGGCGCGATCATGACCGCTCTCAAGCCCTGGAAGCCTTGGCGATTGCCCGGTCAATTTTTCCCCGGGTTTCGGTTGATTTGATCTATGCCCGGCCGCGACAAACCGTGGACGCTTGGCTGGATGAAATGGACGCCATTTTGCCCCATCTTGGCGATCATATCTCTTTGTATCAATTAACCATTGAGAAAGGAACGCCATTCTACGCCCGCCACCGAAACGGGAATATCATTCTTCCCGATCCGGCCCAAGCGGCCGATCTTTATACAGCAACCCAGCAAAAACTGGCCACAGCCAATTATCAGGACTATGAAATTTCCAACTATGCCCGGCCCGGTGGTGCTTGCCGTCATAATCTGACCTATTGGCGTTATGGTGAATATGGCGGAATTGGCCCCGGGGCGCATGGACGTCTCAAAATCGGTGCGGCCAGACGTACCGCCACCGCCACGATTGCCGCGCCTCAGGAATGGTTGAATAGGGTAGAACGGCGCGGCCACGGCTTGGCGCAGCGCGGCCCCCTTGGTCTCCAAACCATCCATGATGAATATCTGATGATGGGGCTGCGCATGCGCGAGGGAGTCAATCTCAATGCTTACAAAACCCTCATGGGTCATGACCTTTTGACGGGTCAAGCCCACGATAAATTAGAGCCCTTGATCAAAAGCGGTGATCTTTTTCTCCGAAACAATCATCTGATCGCCACCCAAAAAGGACGTCTCCGCTTGAATGCCGTTTTGGCCCATCTATTGGCCTAACGATCAATATGAGGCTATCGCGACTCTGAAAAGCTATGCGGGGCAGGACTTTTCACTTTGGGTTTTTCACGTCTGACCTCCAAAACCGCCAGTCCGCGTTGGACCAACCCATCTGCACGTAGGCGGAAGATACCATCCACACCCGCAAAGCCATGCGGTGCGGTCAAAGAGGCAGTGGAATAATCACCGTTCCGACGGGCCAATACAGCCGCCAGGGCCACGGCATCATAAGCAATATCGGACAAATTTGGCGGTGATTGGCCAAACAGCATCTTAAACCTTTTGGAAAAATCAGCCCGCTTTTCAGGTGGGGCAGCCGCATACCAACCGCCAACAAGAGCCGGTTCAGAACCAAGGGAAGCATCATCCCATTGAGCCGTACCGAGAAAACGGACAATTTTCGGATCAACATCATAAAACGCCAATAAAGGAGCCAATTCCCTAAGACGCGCCCCGCCTTCCGGCAACAAAACCGCATCAAAAGGCAAATCACCCAATGTTTCGCGTGTTTCAAGCGCCTTCAAAGCAGAACGGGTTGCATCATCATCCTGAACCGAGAGCTGGGCTGATAATTCATCTTTACGCTCCCGTAACGCGGCGCGGCGACGGTCATAATCAGCAAACTGCCGTACCAAGCTGGCATAATCATCACTGAGCGGATCATAGCGCATGACCCGAGTCACGGTGCCGCCCAATTTCGGGACCAAGGCCTCCAGAGTACCAGCTACCCGCAACCCATAAGGTGAGTTTGGAACCAAAGCGGCGATCCGTTGATAATTTTGAGAGAGCGCGTAAGAAACCACTCGATTCACCTCATCGCGGGGGACAAAACCAAGCAAATACACGCCATCACCGCCAACCACCCGATCAGTCGAAAACGCCAGAACATTGATCTGGGAGCTGGAAACTTCCTCACCAACCGCCCGCACGGCAGCTGAAAAAACCGGTCCCAGAATCAGTTGAACACCATCAGCCAAAGCGGCTTGAGCCGCTTGACGAGCCGGGCCTGGTTGCCCGGCGGTATCATAAGGCAAAAGAGTGAGGCGGGTATCAGCAATATCAAATATCGCCATTTGGGCTGCCCTCAACATAGACATACCCAAAGCCGCATGAGGGCCACTCAACGGCAGTAAAAGAGCCACCCGGATCTCTTCTCCGGCGTTCGGGAAACCAGGTGTGGTCTGGTTTTGCGGTGGAGATAACCGCGGAGTCAGGGATGGGGGAGCCACCGGGGGCAGAGCAACCACGCTTTGACTTTTTTGGCTTCTACGTGGTTGAGATTTTGCTAGGGGAGGAATAATCTCAGTTGGCGGTTTCCTGGAAATTTGCGGTTTTTCGATGCTCTGCCGGGGCCGCTCTTCAGGAGGTGGGGCCGGTCTTGACGGGGCCGGGGGCGATGCAGCCTCTTGTGGGGGCGATTGACCCGACTCCTCATCACTCCAGGGGATGAGAAAACGTTCCGCACAAGCCGTCACCAGCCCCGCCCCAAGAAGCACAAGCATCAGGGGGAAAAAGGCAATCGAAGAATGACCCCAGATTGTTTTAGACTGACAATTCATAAAGCAACCCATAAAAACAGCTTTTCAATAAATATCATCCCATTAAAGAACATCATCCCATTATTATGGAAAAAATTTCCAGCAGTGACAAAATTAAATATCCGCAAGCGGCAAAGAAAACGTCAAGCCGTCTCACCTTTGCTTGGCGTCATCAAGAGCCGTGCTCAATCCCAAATAATGAGCGGTTGATCACCTTTTCCCCGGGGCTTTATGTGGTCGCCACCCCCATCGGCAACTTGGGTGATCTTACACTGAGAGCCTGGCATATTCTCAATGCTTGTGATTATATTGTCTGCGAAGATACGCGGGTCGCGCGGCGCTTATGCGCCGCTCATGGTCTCAAGGGTCGTTTCATCGCCTACCATGATCATAACGCTCAACGGGTGCGGCCGGGCATTGTGAAACGGCTTCAATCCGGAGCGATGGTTGCCTTGATCAGCGATGCCGGGACCCCGCTGGTCTCTGATCCAGGCTTAAAACTGGTTCAGGCTTGCCAGGCCGCCTTGATCAATGTGTTTACGGTTCCCGGACCGAACGCGGCTTTGGCGGCTTTGGTTGTCTCTGGCCTGCCTTGTAACCGCTTTTTCTTTGCTGGTTTTCTGCCGGTACGGCGGGCTGCACGACGTTTGGATATCACCCGATTGAGAGCCATTCCGGCCAGCTTGATTTTCTTTGAGCGGGCCAACAGAGTGGCAACCACCCTGGCCGATTTGGCGGCCCTTCTTGGGGACCGTCCGGCGGCGATTGCCCGAGAATTAACCAAATTCCATGAAGATGTTGCGCGCAATTCTTTATCCGCTCTGGCTGATGATTATGCTAAGAAACCGCCGCGTGGTGAAATTGTTATCTTGGTCGGTCCGCCCGATCCCAAAGACGAACCGCATCACGTGATTGACCATCATATCTTTGATCATCATCCGAGGAAGGATCACAGTCTTGAAGACCATCTCACCACCGCTTTGCGTCACGCCTTGCAACAGCATAGCCCGCGCGATGCCGCCCGCTTGGTCGCCGAAAAAATTGGTGTTCCTAAACGTATGGCTTATGCGCGGGCCATCGAACTGGCTGACCAAGCAAAAGACAGGTCAAGATAGCCAGAAAAATCATCATCAATCATCATTCTATGAGACCATCCGGCTATGAAACAATCCGGCCCCGCAAAGCCAAAAAGCAAATATCGGCAACAGGCGCAGCGCCGGGGACGATGGGCCGAATGGTTCTGCCGCTGGTGGTTGCGTTGTAAAGGATACCGAATTATCGCCACAAATTGGCGATGTCCGCGTGGCGAGATTGATATCATTGCCCGCCGCCATGACCTGTTGATTTTTGTTGAGGTCAAAGCCCGTCAAAATTTAGCAGATGCCGGTGCGGCGGTCACCACCCGGACCCAAAAACGAATCACCCAAACGGCGATGACCTTTTTGACCATTCACCGGCAATGGCAATCATTGGACACACGTTTTGATGTGATGATGGTCACTCCAGGCTGTTTTCCTCAGCATTGCCTGGATGCTTGGCGAATCCATGAATAATCTTATCCGGTTTGTATCACCGGTTTTTGTTCATCATCAGAGTCCGGATGCTCATCCATACGCGCGGTTTTTTGGGTCTGTATCAACGGTTTTCGTTTATCATCAAAGTGAACAATGGTCAAAGAACAAGATCACCATCATAATCCCAGCCCTTAATCTATGAATAGACAGCGAGAATAATTTTTGTTCAATTCACAAGATCAACCCATGGAATAAATGCACCGGATAAACACATGAATTTCATTCATATGATTTCAGCAGGATGATGCGTTTTATCCTCTCATGCCTGTTCATGATAATGACGGTCGCATCTTCTGGATGCACGGCAGTGGTTGGCGTCGGCGCGGCGGCCGGGGTTGCCGCATCCCAGGAACGTGGCCTCGGTCAAGCGGTGACCGACAGCGCCATTCATGCCGAATTATTGGCCGCTTGGCTGGCCCATGATCCCGATTGGCTGATCACGATTGATACCGAAGTGACCGAAGGCCGGGTTTTGCTGACCGGCTCGGTCGAGTCAGCACAACAGCATCTGGATATCTTGCGGCTAACCTGGAGTGTGGAGGGCGTCAACCAAGTCATTGATGAAATTCAAGTCTCCAGCCCCCATGATCTGGGCACCTTCGTTCAAGATTCTTGGATCACCACCAAATTGCGCACCCGCTTGACCTTCGATAAAAAAATCCATTCAATCAATTATACGGTTGGAACAGTCGATCAGGTTGTCTATGTGTTTGGGGTGGCCCGCAATCAAGATGAACGCGACCGCGCGATTGATCATGCCAAAGATATCGCTGGCGTCAAACGGGTCGTTGACCATCTGCGGATCAAAACACCCGCCGATTGATCCTTGGTCAATGATAAGCCATTCGGTTTCGTGTGAATGCGGTTGGTCATATCGGTTTCATGCAAAACCAAAAAAAGGCGAAACCTTTTTTTGAGGATCTGAATGCCCAAAGAAGTCATCAAATTGTACAGAGTAGGGCCTGTTTACATCGGCGGCCAATTACAGGAAAATGGTACCGCTTCATCAGAGGCAAACATCTCTTTTTTCAGACATTTGTTTTTTCAAATACATGCAATGACGCAATCCATAGATGCGGTCAAAAACAGTCGCTTACGGAATGGTCGCCCCTATTGGTACCGGTAAAATATAAAAATGAGGATTCTTCATGACTGACAATGTCGACTACAAAGTCGCCGATCTTTCCCTGGCCGCGTGGGGCCGTAAGGAAACCACCATCGCCGAAACCGAAATGCCCGGCCTCATGGCCTTACGGGAAGAGTATGGCCAAGAAAAACCCCTTGCCGGGGCCCGGATCGCTGGATGCCTGCATATGACCATTCAAACCGCGGTCTTGATCGAAACCCTGCGCGATTTGGGGGCGGAACTGCGCTGGAGCTCATGCAATATTTTTTCAACTCAGGATCATGCCGCGGCCGCAATGGCCAAAGCGGGCATCCCGGTATTTGCCTGGAAAGGCGAAAGCGAGGAGGAATTTTGGTGGTGCATCGAACGCAGTATTGAAGGTCCAAACGGCTGGCGTCCCAATATGATTCTTGATGATGGCGGTGATCTCACCCAGGTCATTCATGAAAAATATGCTGACTTGTTGCCCGGTATACGCGGCCTCTCGGAAGAGACAACCACCGGGGTGCAACGTCTTTATGATATGGAAGAAAAGGGCACACTGGGAACACCGGCCATCAATGTCAATAATGCGGTGACCAAATCAAAATTTGATAACACGTATGGGTGCCGTGAGAGCTTGGTTGATGGAATCCGAAGAGCCACCGATGTGATGATGGCCGGAAAACAGGCGGTTGTTTGTGGATTCGGCGATGTCGGGAAAGGTTCAGCGGCCGGATTGCGTAACGCCGGGTGTCGGGTGATGGTGACAGAGATTGATCCCATCTGTGCTTTGCAGGCTGCCATGGAAGGTTACGAAGTCGTAACAATGACTGATGCCGCGCCCAAGGCCGATATTTTTGTCACCGCGACCGGTAATATTGATGTCATCACTATTGACCATATGCGGGCCATGAAAGACCAAGCCATAATTTGCAATATTGGTCATTTCGATAACGAAATTCAGGTTGAGGCTTTGCGCAACCATGTTTGGCATAGCATCAAGCCGCAAGTGGATGAGATTGAGTTTGCTGATGGCAAAAGAGTGATTCTGCTCGCTGAGGGACGGTTGGTCAATCTCGGCTGTGCGACCGGCCATCCCAGCTTTGTGATGAGCGCATCTTTCACCAATCAGGTGCTGGCGCAAATTGAATTATGGAACAATGCGGATCAATACGAAAAAAAGGTTTATGTCTTGCCCAAGGCCTTGGATGAAAAAGTTGCGGCCTTGCATCTGGCAAAAGTCGGGGCGAAGCTCACCACGTTATCGGCCAAACAAGCCGATTATATCGGTGTTCCGCATCAAGGACCATTCAAGGCTGATCATTATCGGTATTAAAAATTTTCTAAATCGGTATCTTTCCGCTCCTGTAACTTTCAGAGCAACATCCTCTTGGATTTAAGGGTGTTGTTTGATTATACTTGGCTTTGCTTAATGACACCGATATCAATGCGTTGTTGTCGTGGTAATTGGTGCTTGGTCGTCGTGGTTTAATGTCGGGTTTGTTGGGTCTGGGTTGTGATCATGATGGGTATGCGTTGGCGGCGGTTGGTGCCGTTTTAATGTCACCCAAATGGCTTTGGGGTCCGCGTTGTCGTCATCCAGCCTGGTTGCTGCATCCGTCGGACTGAAACCCTTTTATCCTCTGGCCATACCATGGTTGCGCTTGCCTAGAATCGATTCCCAAACAGGCCCCGGATTGAGGAAAGCCAATGGGGACAGACGGCAGGCGGGATCAATACGGGGGCGCGGTCGCCGGTTTTGGGGTTGGCCTGACCCGGCCCGAAGGCATCACGATCACCGCCCCTGGGAGCGCGGTCGCCGGTTTTGGGGTTGGTCTGACCATTGGATTGATGGTTGGATTGATAACAAAGGGGGCAGCGGCCGCAGTACCGGGCGACCCATTGGCGGAATATGTATCCTTTTTTCAGATATTCTTTTCTGAAATATCGGATTTTTTTCTTGGTTTGATGGTTGTGGTTTTTTTAATTTTTATCCTTTGGATATATCGCCTTAAAAATCGTTTATTAACCGCCAATCAGCGAACAGCCGAACAGCAAAAAATCATCTCTGGATTGCAATCATCTCAATCGGCTCATGTCGGCGATATCAAAATACGTGATCAGCGAATCAAACAATTATGGCAATCACGTAATGAATTGCGTGAATTGCTGGATCATCTTCCGGTGCCAGCCTGGATGCGCGATTCTTCCCTGGATTTAATCTTTTGCAATCGCGCCTATGAAACTGTGGTAGCCGCTTCATCGCAAGATGCGGTGAACAATAATCTTGAAGTTCTTACCAATGGACGCTTTTTGGCTGAGCGCGCCCATTCCACCCGCCTTGCTCAGTCGGAAAGCGGTCATGTGGTGGTTGACCAACAACGTCACTTGATTGAAGTCACCGAAACACCTCTGTTTAATCAAGAACCAGATAATGAACTGCAGCCGATGCAGGGGATGATCGGATGGGCACGTGATTTTACCGAAATTGAATCCGTGCGTGATGAACTGGAACGCCATACCGATGCGCATGGAAAAGTGCTTGAGAATCTGCATATTGCGATTGCGATATTCGGCCCCGATAAAAAACTCAAATTCTTCAACTCTTCTTATGCCAATCTCTGGCGTCTGGAAGAGGACTGGCTCAAGGAAGAGCCGGAAATTGGCCAGGTTTTTGACTCCTTGCGTGACAATCGGCGATTACCGGAAATCATTGATTTTCAAGCCTTCAAGGATCAACAACGTCAATTATTCACCGCGCTCGTGGAACCGCGTGAGGATCTGCTGCATCTCCCTGACGGGACAACAATTTGTGCGATTATGACTCCGCATCCTTTGGGCGGAATCCTTTTTACTTATGAAGATGTGACCGATCGACTGACTTTAGAACGCTCTTACCATACGCTGAACGCCACCCAACGGGAAACGCTGAACAATCTCTATGAAGGAATCGCGGTGTTTGGTGACGATGGACGGCTGAAACTCAGCAATCCGGCCTTTGCGGCCATTTGGGGATTATCAATGCCGATGCTGAAGACTCGTCCCCATATTGGAGAGTTGGCAACCCAGCTTTGCCAACAATTTTCCCAACAGGATAACCATGAAGACATGCGGACCCGTTTGATCGAAAGCGTGACCAATCCTTCTTGCCGAGAGGGGCGTTTTCATCGTGCCGATGGCTCCTCGATTGATTACGGGAGCGTTCCATTACCCGATGGAAGCGTTCTTTTCACTTATGAAGATGTCACGGATCAAATGCAAATCGAGCGGGCACTGAGAGAACGCGCCGAAGCCATGGAAACCGCGGCCCGGATGAAATCAGAATTCATCGCCAATGTCTCTTATCAATTACGCACCCCTCTTAACAGCATCATCGGATTCTCACAAATGCTGGAAAAACAGTATTTCGGGGCACTCAACCCGCGCCAACAAGAATACAATCAGGGCATTCTCAACGCTTCACAAGAACTCATGCTGCTGATCGACGATATCCTGGACATGACTCAGATTGAGGCGGGATACATACGTCTGGAATCTGAATCGATCCTGTTGCCAGATTTTCTTTCCGAATGTTTATCCTTGTTCAAGGAAAAAGCGACCCAAAGCAATGTGACGATGACCACCCAGATTGCTGATGAATTGCCACCCATTCATGCTGACCGCCGTCGCCTGCGCCAAGCATTGTTCAACCTCCTCAACAACGCGGTCAAATTTACCCCGGCCCAAGGTCATATTATTTTGATGGCGGCCCATCGTGAAAACTGTGTGGATATTTCGGTTCAAGACAACGGGGTGGGAATTCCCGAAGAAGATCAAAAACGTATTCTTGATAAATTTGAGAAGGGGAATGATCCGCACACGCATGGCTTGGGGCTGGGGCTTTCTTTGGTCAAAGCACTGGCTGAATTGCATGGCGGGATTTTAACCTTGGAATCCAACCCCAATCAGGGGACAAAAATCACCATGACATTGCCTGTACAACACCCATCCATCGATTCCATCACCATTTCAAGCAAAACCCCAGAGTGATCACAATAATCAGTGCCCAACGACCAATGGTCAGGATCATTGGACCCGGTCACTCGGCTTGTGGAGGATCAATTCTATGTGGGGGTCTATGGGCGTATTGGTTTGCCGGAATGGTCGGCGGTTTTTATCTGACCGGGCGCATGGCGGCGGTTGCGCATCCATTCTCGGATGATGGCGATGGCCAGAAAGGCTCCGGCAAGGCCGAGAGCCAGTGTCGGCATCGCGGTGATCTGATAGCGCTTGATATTCAAGCTGACCAGGGCATAGAAGATGATGTTGAAGAGTCCCGGGCTGAGCGCGATCAAGATCAAATCATCCTGCCGCCGGAGGGCCTGCCACAGCAGAAAAATCAGCCCCGGTAAGGACAAAATGATAAATGGATCACTGTTCAACCCGCGATAAACAAGCGGTAGAGTGACCCAAAGATGGCGGAATGGCTGGGATAAAATTTCCCCTTTCAGATGGTCGGTCCAGATTTCCTCTGCCTTAAGACTTAAATGCCTCAGTTGATGCTTCTGTTGCCGCTGGTTGTCGATCCAGATTTCCTCTGCCTCAAGAGGAGTGACACCCCGCTCCGCGATCAGACGTTTGACATTGTCATGATAATTTAAATGCCCTTTTAAATAGAATCCATCCGGAGCCAGAATCGAAAATCTGGCAATGGCTTCGGGCGGAAAAATTGCCCTGGCTAAACTGTCACCAAAGCCAGCGGTCCAATAGACGAAGGCGGCAACATATTCGGCATGGGTCATATCATTGTAAATCAAGCGGACCGAAAGGGCGATCCCTTCTCGGGAATCAGATAGGGAAAAGCGCCCATCCAGATCGGCATTGCGGTGCATCCACAACCCCGGCCCGATGGCCGCACAGATGAAAAACAAAGCAGCCGGAAAGGCGGCTTTACACAACCGGCCACCGGACTCGCCAGAGCGGGAGCGAAACCAAGCCGCAACCGCCCATAAAATAAACAGAACAACCGCCGAATAGAGAAAATAAAGATAGACCGCCTTGGTCAAGATCAATGCCCCGAGAAGGAACCCGGCCACAATCATCAGACTACGCGACCGCCACACCGACCCGGTGGTGCGGGCAAAAACGAACGCCAACACCAATCCGGCGACCAAAAACAAGGCCAAGGGATCCGAGACCACCTGGTCCATGTTTTTCTGCATTCTGAGGTTGAGCCAGATTGCCGCCCCGGCAACAGTTGCCAGTTTCAGGGAAGAGAAGATACGAAAGGCCGCCCAAAAAAGACAGATGCCCGCCCCGGCAAAAAACAAGCGGTTGAGCCATTGGGCAGATTGATAAGGAGCAAACCCACATCCTTCATCAGCGCTGAGACATTCGAGATTGATCTGCCCGATACCATTCTGATCAAGACGGATCAGCCAAGAAAGAACATAAGCCCATCCCGGTTCCCGCCCGATGCCGGGGGCAACGGGCTTGGTGTCGCTGCCATCAAGATGCCAATACTTATCCTGGCTAAAGACCCCGTGATGAGCCAGATTATAGGCCCCGGCCAGATAGTCACGCGAATCAGCCAAATCCGGCTGTTGCAAATCTGCCTTGATGGCCATCAGAACCACACAGACAACCCCGCCCAAAAACGCGATCAGCCAACCCTTGATTATATCAGATGAGAGCCTGTTCATGATTGCATTCATCGAGTCACCGCTTTTGATCATTGTAATTAGATCGGGAAGAGAGGAGATAGGCCAGCTTTTTTGCCTCCAGCCGCTGGCGGGCCACACTGTCCAGAATGAGGCCGCAGACAAAGGCCAGAAGGGCGCACAGCATGATCCCCACGCTCAAAACCGCGGTTGGCAGACGTTCGACCAGGCCGGTTGCCAAATAATCGGTGACAACCGGCAGAGCAATCCCCAGCGATGAAGCCGCGAGCATCAAGGCGGCAAGCGAGAAAAACAGCATGGGGCGATAATCTTTGAACAAGCGCAGCATGGTGCCCAGAATGCGAAAACCATCCCGGATGGTGTGCAATTTACTCCCCCCCTTTTCAATCCGGGCACCATAAGAGGTTATGATTTCTCGGGCCGGTAGTCCAAGACTGAGGCAGTGGATGGTGATTTCAGTTTCAATTTCAAACCCGGAAGACGTGATGGGAAAGGATTGTGCGAAGCGGCGGGAAAAGGCCCGATAACCGGAAAGCATATCGCTGAAACCCCGGCCAAAGAAAAACCGTACCATTGCGGTCAACATCATGTTGCCAAAAACATGGCCAGGGCGGTAGGCGGTTTTCGCATCCAGCGGCTTGCGCACCCCGACCGCCATATCTGTATGGCCGTTTATAACCGCATCCACCAATTTTCCGGCATCCGCGGCATCATAAGTGCCGTCCCCGTCAGCGATCAAAATGCAATCGGCATCAATATCGGCAAAAATCCGCCTGACCACATACCCCTTACCCTGCTGATACTCATGGCGAATTTCCGCCCCGGCCCGTTGGGCCTCAGCAACAGTTGCATCATCGGAATTATTGTCAAAAACAATAATCCGGGCCATCGGCAGAGCTTGGCGAAAATCAGCAACCACGGTGGCAATAGCCGCCGCCTCGTTATAACAAGGCAAAACCACGGCAATTTTGGCATCAGAGAGGCTTGCGGACCGCTCACCCATGATCACCCGATGCCACCGATTGTTTATAAAAAAAAGTCATAGAATATATTTGATGGGATATATTTTGGAGCATATTTTTTGATGAAATATATTCAGATAGATTGGGGAGCATATTTTTCGCCAATACAATCAAGCCAAAAGTTTTAATTCCCGTATAACCAAAAAGGCAAGCGATAATGCGGCGTGAAATCATCGGTTTCCTGATTTCGGGGGCATTGGCGTTTTTGATTGATGCCGGTTTGCTGCAATTTTTGGTGATGGCCGGGGGTGATCCCTATCTCTGCCGTCTGCCGTCATTGACCATTGCTATATTGTTCACCTGGTGGATCAATCGCCGCTGGAGTTTCCAGGTCCACCGACCACCAGGAATGGCAGAATTCATCACCTATGTTGCCGCCATCGGTCTTGGTGGATTGATCAATATTGGGGTTTACTTCTTGCTGATCCGACTCTATTTAGCCGACAGTTCTTATCCTGCCTTGGCGATTATTCCGGCCACCGCCTTATCCATGTCCTTCAATTTCATCGCCATAAAATATGTGGTTTTTCGGCGGCAAAAGTGACCAAAGAGTGAGAATCCACCCATGAAACAGACCGCTGATCATACCGCGTATTCCGGACATACGGAACTGCATTTGATGGAAACATGTGCGCATCGCTACAACCGGCATATCGTCAATATTTTCAAAGCAGAGCTGCATGATAAAGGGAAATACCATATCGTTGATTTCGGGGCCGGAATCGGCACATTGTCTCTGATCTATCAGACAATCTGTGCCCCCGTACAGACTGACCATCGAATCGCCTGTGTTGAAATTGATTCCCAAAACCAGAGGGAATTAAACACAAGGAATTTTTCGACCTATACCCAGCTGGATCAGATCCCCGGACCGATTGATGGGATATTTTCATCGAATGTTTTGGAACATATCGCCGATGACCGACAAATACTGAAAGATTTTTATGATCGGCTCTGTGCGGGCGGCAGAATGGTCTTGTATCTGCCGGCTTGGCCTGTTCTCTATTCGGATATGGATGAAATCTTCGGGCATTACCGACGCTATGAGAAAGGCGATATTGTTGAAAAATGCGCAGCGGCCGGGTTGCGGGTTGAGCGTATTTTCTATTGCGATTTTATGGGATTCCTCGCGTCTTTCGGATTAAAGATCTTTGGCTATAACAAATTGGTAAATGCCAAATCTTTGCGTTTTTATGACCAATACATCTTTCCGCTCTCCTTGTTCTTTGATTCTTTAGGGATGAGGAATTTTCTGGGCAAAAATATTGTCGTTGTTGCCGAAAAACCGTCCAGATGAGTGAAAATACATGGATAAACAAAAATACATGGATGCGTAAAAATGCGTGACTGAATGAAGGCGCGTTATCATGGATAAATATGCGCACATATTTTCGGGCCGCCTATCCAACCCCGCCGATACCGAGCAGCTGGGCAGCCAACTGGCCGCTCTTGTCCAAGCCGGTGATTTCATTGGTCTTGAGGGTGATCTTGGGGCCGGTAAGACCACCCTGGCCCGGGCCCTCATTCAACAACGTTACCGTCAGGCCCATTTGCCACCAGAAACCGTCTCCAGCCCAACCTTCAACTTGGTCCAGATTTATGATACCCCGCCATGCCCGATTTGGCATCTTGACCTCTACCGCTTGAAACGGGTCGAAGATGCAGAAGAATTGGGATGGGAGCAGGTCCTCAATCAGGCCATTCTTCTGGTTGAGTGGCCGCAAATTTTGGGCCGTCATCGCCCGCCCAACGCTTTGACAATCACCTTGAGTTGGGCCGATACCGCCGCCGAGGGTCGCCAGGGTCGCGAAGACCGACTGTATCAATTAACCGGTGGGGGTGACTGGCCGCAACGTCTGGATAAGGCCGGATTGAGATCAAGCCGGATTGAAAATCCTCCCCCAGTGCCGCTGAGAAGCCAGGGAGAAGCCAGGGAAAAGACAGGGAAAAACCAGTGAACCGCCACCAGGCGATTGAAACATTCTTACGTCATTCCAACTGGCATGCCGCCTCTGTTGACTGGTTGCCCGGGGATGCTTCATTTCGCCGTTATGCCCGTCTCTATAATCGGACCAAAGACGCGACCAAAGATGAGACTAAAACCGCTTTATTGATGGACTCGCCGCCGGAATATGAGGATATCAGCCCTTATATCCGGGTCGCTGATTGCTTGCGCTCACTTGGTCTCAGCGCCCCGGCCATTCTGGACGTTGATGAAACACAGGGTTTGGCAATTATTGAGGATTTTGGCCATGATACCTATACCCATCTGCTGGCCGCGGGCCATGATCCAACCCCCCTTTATACCCTGGCGGTTGATTGCTTGATTGATCTGCATCAACAGGCCCTAACCGCAACCGATATTCCCCCTTACAGCGATGATGATTTTGCCGCTGAGCATGTTTTATTGATTGATTGGTATACCCCGGCGGTTGGCTTATCTTTAAGTCAATCGGCGCGTGATGATTATTTGGCTTTATGGTCGGGTCTTCTGCCCCAAACCCGATTATGGGGTGAGGTACTGGTCTTGCGTGATTTCCATGTCGATAATTTGATTCATTTGAACAATCGACCCGACGTGCGGGCATGCGGTCTGCTTGATTTTCAAGATGCCCGTATGGGTCCGCGACCTTATGATCTGGTCTCTTTGCTCCAAGACGCCCGGCGTGATGTTGACACCAGCCTGGCCCAGGCCATGATCAAACAGTACTGTGCGGCTTTCCCTGATCTTGATGAGGTTGGTTTTATGGAAGCGGCGACCATTCTGGCGGCCCAACGGCATTGTAAGGTATTGGGTATTTTTACCCGGCTGGCCAAACGCGATGGCAAAACGAGCTATCTTGAGCATATCCCGCGTTTGTGGCATCTGTTGATACAATGCCTGGAGCATCCGATTTTAAGCGATATGCGGCTTTGGTTTGATTCAACAATACCCGCCCCATCACGGCAAAAACCCATTCTATGAAATCGACCAAGGTGAAATCGACCACAATCAAAAACGCGATGATTCTGGCCGCCGGACGCGGCACCAGGCTGCGTCCGCTGACCGACACCATGCCCAAGCCGCTGGTGGCCATCAATGGCCGTTGTTTATTGGATCGTATTCTTGATCGCTTGGCCATGTATGGCATTGAGACGGTGGTGCTTAATCTGCATTATCGCGGTGATATGATCGCGGATCATTTGGCCCACCGCTCACGCCCGGCCTGGAAAACAATCCGTGAAAAAACCCTTTTGGAAACCGGTGGCGGCATCAAAAACGCCTTGCCGCATCTGGGTGGTGACCCTTTTTTTGTCATCAATGGTGATATTTTATGGAAAGAAGGTCCCGAATCCTGCTTGACCCATCTGGCCCAGCATTGGGATGGGCGGCGGATGGATTGCCTCTTGCTGTTACAACCGGCCGCCCAAGCCATTGGCTATGATGGGCCGGGTGATTTTTTCTTGGATCAAAACGGCATCCCACGGCGCCGCCAAGAAAGAGAAGTCGCGCCTTATGTCTTTGCCGGTATTCAGATTCTCCATCCGCGTTTGTTCAAAGACTCACCCTCTGAACCCTTCTCCGTCAATCTCCTGCTTGACCGGGCCATCGCATCGGGCCGCTTGCGCGGGACCACCCATCTGGGCAGCTGGTATCATGTGGGAACACCGCAAAGCCTTGCTGAAACCACAGCGATTTTAGGGGAAGAAAAACACACCCCCTTCCCCGGCTGATGACGGGTTTGTCAAAAATCCCTAAAAACGGACAGGTTTTGACCATCCCGGCCCATCGTCCTTTTATTGATGATCTGGCCGCCGGTTTATTGCGTATCCATAACGAAATGGCCAATCCGACCGCTGAAGGGTTGGCTGGCTTGACGGTTTTGCTGCCCAACCGCCGCGCAACCACAGCCCTGGAAACGGCGTTGATCCAATTAAAGGATCAACAGGCTTTTTTCCTGCCGCGAATCATGGCGATTGCCGATGCCCCTGATGCGTTGGAGGCTTTGGCCTTTGATGATTCGTCTTCGGCCATACCGCCAATGATCGATGACCTCTTGCCAGCGATTGATCCGTTGCGGCGGCGGGTTTTGCTGGCTCAAGAAATCCGTCTTTGGCATCGCCATCGGGATCAACCGGTCCCGGCGACCAATCTCGCCCTTAAGCTGGCGGCCGGGTTGACTGATTTTCTTGATGAAATGCAGCTTGAAAATCAGCCATTGGAAGCACTGGAGTCCCTGGATGCTGATGATTATACCGCGCATTGGGGGCTGATTCTCGATTTCCTGGATATATTAAAAACCCGTTGGCCGCAGATATTGGCGAGCGAGCGGGTTCTTGACCCGATGGATCGCCGGGATCGGAGCATCCGTGCCTTGGCTGATTTCTGGACCGCCAACCCCCCGGACCAGCCGGTGATTATCGCCGGTTCGACCGGTGCCATACCGGCCACCACCCACCTGATCAGCAGCCTGGCCACTCTCAGCAACGGTATTGTTGTGCTGCCGGGCCTTGATCGGGATCTGGATCAAGCAAGCTGGGATGTCTTGGACCCTTCGCATCCGCAATATGGTCTGAAACGGCTCTTGGATGGCTTGGATATGGAACGGCATGAAGTGACCGATTGGTCAGTCGGTTTGAGAGAAAATTCTGATCCGGAAGAACCCATCACCACACCGGCCGTCAAAGCACGGGCACATTTATTGCGGTTGGCCTTGCGACCGGTTGCAACAACGCCGTCCTGGGCAACCACATCACCACCGGAGGGTGATGCTTGGAAGGGCTTGACCATGATTGAATGCCGCCGCCCGCATGAGGAGGCCATCACTGTCGCCCTGGCCTTGCGGGAAGTTCTGGAGACACCGAAAAAAAAAGCCGCTCTTGTGACTTCTGATCGGGGTCTGGCCCGCCGGGTTGCGGCTGAATTGCGCCGATGGAATATCATGGTTGATGACTCGGCGGGGTCCCCTCTGGCGGCAACCAGAGCCGGGGCTTTCTGGCGGTTGGTGATTGAAACCGTGGCGACCAATTTTAACCCGATATCTTTTGCCTCTCTCTGCCAGCATCCTCTGGCGGCGGCAGGATATGATGCGGGTGCTTTCCGCATTTTGGCCCGGCGATTTATCGGCACCGCCTTGCGCGGTCCCCGGCCGGCCCCGGGGCCGGATGGTTTGCGTCAAGCCTTAAACCAGGCCCGCTTTGATCCCAAAACTGCTGAAAAGGATAGCACACAAATCACCGCCTGGCTGGAAACAATCCTCAGCTGTTTAACCCCGTTAACCGCCTGGGCTGATCGTCAACCATCGAGTGACAGCGCGGTCATTGATCTGATTGCACGGCATAAAGCGGCCGTGACCGCCTTGGCAACCTCCGATAGCCAAGCCGGAAAAGAACGGCTCCGGCACCGGGCTGACGGTCAGGCCGCCATTGACCTCATGGACCGATTGATCACCGCTTTTGAGGGGGATCACAATATTGACCTCACTCTCAGTCATTATGCCACTCTCCTGGCCGATGTCATGGCCGAAGTCGCTGTACGTCCGGCTTATGGTGGTCATCCACGTTTGTTTATTTGGGGACCGTTGGAAGCCCGGCTCCAACACTGCGACCGGATCATTATTGGTGGTCTGAATGAAGGCTCCTGGCCGCGTCATGTCGCGACCGATCCGTGGATGGGGCGGCATATGCGCCAAGAAATTGGCTTGCCGCCGCCGGAACAACGTATCGGGCTGGCGGCCCATGATTTTGCCCAGCTGGTTGCCGCGCCGGAGATCATCCTCACCCGTTCGACCCATGTGGCTGGAGCTCCCAGCGAACCCTCCCGTTGGTGGCGACGTTTGTCTTTGTTTGCCCCTGAATCAGCAAGCGAAAGATCGCCACAACCATACCGTCATTGGGCCCGCCAGCTTGACCAATCAATGCCGGTTGTTCAATGCCCACTGCCCGACCCCAAACCACCACTTGAGCGCAGACCTGAACGTATTTCAGCCACCCAAGTCAGAACCTTGATCAAGAATCCCTACATCTTCTACGCGCAACGGATTTTGCGCTTGCAGGCCCTTGATCCCCTTGATGCGGATCCTGATGCGGCGATGCGCGGTCAAGCCATTCATAAAACTCTTGAAATTTTCATCCGTCGCTATGGTGATGCGCTGCCGGATGATGCGGTGGCAAAATTATGCACCATCGGACAAGATGTTCTGGCACCCCTCCTGGCCTCACCAAGCTGGAAAGCGGTATGGTGGCCACGTTTTCAAGCCATTGCCGATTGGTTTAATCATTGGGAGCAACAAAGACGGGCCGCCGGGATTGTTCCTGTGGCATCGGAAATCTTGGGGGAAATTCCCCTTGAAGACAAAAAAATCCTCGCCGCCAAGGCCGACCGGATTGACCGCCTCCCCGACGGACGCCTGGTCATCATTGATTACAAAACCGGACACCTCCCTTCCTGGCAAAAAGTGATGCGCGGGGAAGAACCACAACTGCCCCTGGAAGCAGCGATTGCCCTTAAAAACGGCTTTCAGGGCATCGGTCCCCATGCCGGTGTGGCGCGGCTTGCCTATTTGCGTTTGAATGGCGGCAAACCGGCAGCCGGTAAAGAATCAGTCAAAAAAATTGATGAAAAAAATCTCTGCATCACCGAGGCCCAAGACGGGCTGAACAGGTTGTTACAGCATTATGCCAACCCGGACCAAGGCTACCGGGCTATTCAACGCTTTGAGAACCGTTCCTGGACCGAGAGCGGCCCAAAACCGTACAACGCCTATGATCACCTGATCCGTTTAAAGGAATGGTCATGAGTGCCCGCCAAACCGCAACCAGGAAACGGGTTGAGTCCCAACGTTTTGAATCCCAACGTCTTGAATCCCAACGTCGGGCGGCTGATCCTGGCCTATCGACTTGGGTCACCGCCAATGCCGGGGCCGGGAAAACGCTGGTCCTGGTTGATCGGGTGATCCGGCTTTTATTGGCCGGGACACCCCCCCAACGTATCATATGTCTCACTTTTACCCGGGCTGCGGCGGCTGAAATGGCCAACCGTCTGCTTGAGCGGCTGGGACAATGGGCCATACTGGATGATGATGCTCTGAGCTTGGCTTTATCCAATCTTGGGGTCGAGACATCCGGGTCAGCCGCTTTGGCCGGAGCGCGATGTTTGTTCGCGTCGGTTTTGGAAACACCCGGCGGATTAAAAATTCAAACCATCCATGCTTTCTGCGAAGCCCTGCTCAAACGCTTCCCTCTAGAAGCCGGATTACCACCGCATTTTGACATTCTTGATGAGCGGGGTTCAGCAGCGATGTATCGCGAATCGGTTGCCCAGACTCTGGAAAAAGCCGCCACAGGCGATGACCCCGCCTTGAGCGATGCTTGTGGGATTTTGGCCCGCCGCCTAGGGGAAAATCGTCTGATCAACATGGTTGAGAAAGTCTGTAAACACCGATATTTCACCCCGCTTTCAGAACAGGAGCATCATGATGCAATCAGACATGTCTTGGGCCTCAAACCCGATGAGAACGAAACGTCTCTACGTAGGGCGGCCTGTGATGACGCCGCTTTCGATCAATCGGGGCTGCGATCAGCGGTCGCGGTCCTGGCCCAAGGTATAAAAACCGATCAAGAAAGATCCATCACGATTCAGAACTGGCTTGATCAGAGCACCGCTCAAAGGGCTGAGACGGGATGGGACATTTATTTAAATGCATTTATCACCCAGGAGGAAAAACCGCGCACGCATGTGGCCACCAAAGCGATCAGAGAAAACCACCCCATGATCAACGCCATCCTCAAAACCGAGCAACAGCGTATGGTTGCCGTGCATGAACATGTGAAGACAGCGCGGGTTGCTGAATCCAGTGCCGCCTTGGCCCTTTTTGCCACCCGTGTCCTTGAAAACTATATCGCTGAAAAAAACCGCCGAGCCAGCCTCGATTTTGATGATCTTATCACCCATACCCAGGCCTTGCTGGATCAAAATCATGGTGCTTCTTGGGTCATGTATAAGATTGATGGCGGCATCGACCATATTTTGGTTGATGAATCGCAAGATACCTCACCGGCTCAATGGGGGATTATCCGTTCCTTGAGCGGAGAATTTTTCTCTGGAATCGGCAGCCACCAAAATCAAAGAAGCATCTTTACGGTCGGTGACGAAAAACAATCCATTTTCGGGTTCCAAGGTGCCGATCCGGTATACAGCCTGAGGGTGCGTGACGAATTGGCCCAAAAATTACACGCCTGCGGCGGCCAGTGGTCCCGTATCCCGTTGGGTGTCAATTTCCGCTCCGCCCCGGCGGTGCTTGAGGTGGTGGATTGGGTTTTCGCCGATCAAGCCAAATATTACGGCGTCACCGAAAACTGGGAAACCCACCGCCCCCATCGCGCCCAAAGCGCCGGTCTGGTTGAATGGTGGGAGATGGCCGACACAACCAATGAAGACGCGCCTGATCCCTGGTCGCCACCGAGTGATCACGCGGCCTTGACCCCGGCCAAACAACTGGTTGAGGATATTGCCCAGCGTATCCAGGCCATGATCCATCAAGGTGAGATATTGGCCACCACCGGGAACCCCATCCAGGCCGGGGATATTCTCATTTTGATTCAGAAACGATCTGGGAATATCGCCGAAGATCTGGCCCAGGCTCTCAAGCGGCGTGGGATCGCGGTTGCGGGCAATGATCGGCTGGCTTTGGCCGCTGATTTGGCGGTCATGGATTTATGCGCTGTCGCGCGTTTTGCCCTTTATCCCGAGGATGACCTCAATCTGGCGGCGGTTCTCAAGGGGCCATTATGCAACCCGGATCACCCTTTGGATGAACAGGACCTGATGGCGTTATGCCTTGATCGGTTGGACCATAACCAGTCTCTATGGATGACCTTAAAAAAGTACGCATCGCAAAATACTATCTGGAAAACCCGTTATGACCGCTTATCGACGTGGTTGCGGGAAGCCGATCAAGCAACACTTTATGATTTTTTTACCACCCGGCTGGCCGCCGAAAACGGCCGCCGTGCTCTGCTGGCCCGACAAGGACCGCAAATCGAAGAACCGATTGATGAATTTCTCTCTCTTTGTTTAGTTTACGAAACAATATACGCACCCTCCCTGCAAAGTTATCTACATTGGTTTGAGCACAGCGCCGGGACCATCAGCCGCACCACTGACTCGCCGCGCAACGAAGTGCGAATCATGACCGTACATAGTGCCAAAGGTCTTGAGGCACCAGTGGTTTTCTTGGCTGATGCCGCTCGTACCGCTTCCGAAAAGAATGATTTGCTCTGGGCTGACCCGCCAACAAATTCCAAGCCGAACAAACGGCAACACAACACCCATCCGGTTCTGCTGTGGCCCGGCAGTAAACAGGATAGAGACCGAATCTGTAAGCAACTCAGTATTGAGCGTCAGCAAGCCGACCAGCATGAATATCATCGCTTGCTTTATGTGGCGATGACCCGTGCTCAAGACCGGCTTTATATCTGTGGCTGGAAAGATCAGCGCCCTCGGTACCAAAATCAGGAGAGCTGGCATGCCATGATTGGCCCGGTCTTGAAAGAAAAAGGAACCCCGATTGATTACGGTGATGGGAAAACCGCATATCGTTACGAAACCGGATCATCTTTGACGCCCATTCCTTGCGCCCAGACTCACCAATCACAACCGGGTCAACCCGATTGGCTCTATCATAAGGCCCCTCAAGAGCCTTCAATGCCAGACCCTCTGACCCCGTCAACACAGCCCGATAAGCGGGCGACCCAACCCATCATCACCCCTTTAACAACACCAAAATCACCAGAAAATGATTCCCTAACCATTGCCCGACAGTGTGGCCTTCTGGTTCACCGCTTGCTAGAAATCCTGCCCAATACACCAATCGCTACGCGGGACCAGCGCATGCGGTTGGTGGCCGATCGTTTTGCCCCGATACTCCCGGTAAAAATGATCAAGAAGCTGTTTGAGGATGTCATCAATCTGCTCAACAACCCCGATATCGCACCCTTTTTCACCTCCGATTGCCTGACCGAGATTCCGGTCAGCGGTATTCTTGATGGCACCATGATCAAGGGGCGGATTGACCGTTTGAAAATAACCGCAACCAATGTGACAATTCTTGATTATAAAACCGGAACGGTTCCAAAACAGATACCCCAAGATATCCCGGTCGCCGATTTAAGACAGATGGCTCTCTATCGCCGCTTGTGTCAACGCATCTATCCCGACCGGAAGATTGTCTGTATTTTACTCTGGACCGACGGTCCTCAATCGCTGATCGTTTCGGAAGACATGCTCAATCAAGCGGCCGACCTTCCCGCCGCCGCCATAGACACCGACACGGGTGGCTCGGGCGGTTGAAAATCAGTAAAAAATAATGATTGGTGATCATTTTTTCCCGATATGAAAGACCATCTATTATTTTTATAAACAATCGATGCGAAAATATTTTTTTCATATTTTACAAGGAGTTCAATCGGTTTCATAAAGAGTGAAGCCCGTTCAATCAGAAAAAAATGAAAGAAAGCCGATTACCGATGATGGTTTTGATCGCGTTCAAGCTGGTGCTCTAACAGATTGTAAAATATTAAACATTTCATAAGAAAACCGCTGATGTGATATAAGGGCACCCATCGCGCATCATCATGCTTTTATGGCTTTTCCTTTTCCCTTTGATCATGCGTGCTCCGGCATCAAAAAGAAGGGGGTCCAGCACCCGATGATCATGTGATTAACCCAAATCATTCCGGATTACCAACATATGACAAGCACAATTCTCGACCAAAGTCATGGCCGCGTAAGCTGGAGTATGATCGGCAAAAAAGGTCAATCAACCGCTTTTCACATATCATATCGCAACCGCATCACATCATAAACCCATCCGGTTATCAGCCATATAATACTTGGATCATATATTATTCTTGGGTCATATATTATTCATTGATAGATATTCATCAAAAATGAATGCAGACCCAATACCTGTTTTAATGGATTTTTTAAGGATGCTCGCCGAATTATTTTTTATCCGGATTGATTGGCTGCACTGTTTCTTGTGGCAGATATCATTGAAAAACACCATGACAGACATTGCAACAGAGACAGGATCAAAAATCCATCGGCAAGGGTAAGAGAGAATACCGATGATGCTGATCGCGAAACCAACAAAACTGAAATATCGGCACAGTTGAACCGGTTGCGTGACCACCAGCCCAATCTTGACCGAGCGGTAACGTTTGAGTGATAACGCTTTAGATAACATTTTAATTGTCGATAGATTATACGTTGGTTGCGGCCTTTTTCTTGGTCGCTATCGAACGGGCTTAAAAAAACCAACCCCCCCACGGGTGGGAGCGCAAACCAGTACAACAACACGGCTATCGAACGGGCTTAAAAAAACCAACCCCCCCACGGGTGGGAGCGCAAACCAGTACAACAACACGGCTATCGAACGGGCTTAAAAAAACCAACCCCCCCACGGGTGAGAGCGCAAACCAGCACAACAATACGGCTATCGAACGGGCTTAAAAAACCAACCCCCCACGGGTGGGAGCGCAAACCAGTACAACAACACGGCTATCGAACGGGCTTAAAAAAACCACCCCCCCCCACGGGTGGGAGCGCAAACCAGTACAACAACACGGCTATCGAACGGGCTTAAAAAAACCAACCCCCCCACGGGTGGGAGCGCAAACCAGTACAACAATACGGCTATCGAACGGGCTTAAAAAAACCAAGCCCCCCCACGATGGGCGAATCCAGAATCCATTAGATAAATTCGCTGAAAGCCCACCCACCAAAAGATGGATCATTGACGGGTTGATGGCATGACAAAATAGGTCCGTGATGAGTCGTAAAGGGTTGAATAATAGAGGGCCCTATAAAGGCCATCAGTATTGAGAACCATTTGAGGCAAAAAAATCAAATCCAACCCGGCCATTTTTCAATCTCCCAAGGCGTATCAAGAGCAATCCAAAACAAAAAGATCAAATCTGATCAAAAATCCAAAAATTCTACCCAAAATCCTGACGAAAGAAATCAAAAAAAGACCAAAAGAAAGCGATGCGGATGATGGTCAGAAACGATAAACGTCATGGTTGATAGCGATTGGATTGGGATTGATAATCAATGGTTATACCCAATGATCATATAAGATGCTGATATACATTAAATACTGATTATAAGCGGTTGGTGATGGTCAAAGTATCATCACCTTTACCGCGCTCAATGAAAATTGATAAAGAAAATTGATGAAGAAAATTGATAAAATAGTGAAAATTGATAACTTTGGAAAAAATAACTTTGGAGAAAACAACTTTGGAGAAAACAACTTTGGAGAAAACAACAATGTCTCAACCTCTACATGTCACTGATGATTCTTTTGAGGCCGATGTTCTGCATGCTAAAGGTCCTGTTCTGGTTGATTTTTGGGCCGAATGGTGCGCACCATGTAAACAAATTGCGCCTTTATTGGACGAATTGGCGGCCCAGCTGGATGGCAAGATCACGATTGCCAAAATTGATATTGATGGCAACCCCCAAACACCGACCAAATATGGGGTCCGCGGCATTCCGACTCTCATTATGTTTAAAGATGGTCAAGTGGCGGCCACCAAAGTTGGCAGTCTGCCCAAAAGCCAGTTATTTGATTGGGTTAAATCCGTCATCACCGACTGATTTTTTATCTGTTACGCTTACGAAACAGCTTCAGAACCATTTATTTTAAGGGCCAGGCCGGCCAAATATAGGGATCCACAGATCAGAACACGGCATGGCCCGGGGGATTCTTTGGCCTCCCGATTTTCTTGAGCCAGCTGGTGCAAAGCGGTCTGTAAATCGGCCGCTGTATCAACATGAATGCCCGCCGCACGCCCGGCAGCAGCGGCTTGCCGGGCGGTAAAAGACCCGGTTTCTCCGGCAATAGCGATGGCTTTGCCACGATCAATAAAGGGCGCTAAAGGCGAAAGAAAACCATTCATATCTTTTGAGCGTAGCATACCATAAACCAGGTAAAGAGGCCGATCACGCCAAGTGGCGGCCGCTTGGGCAAGAATTGTGGCGGCCGCCGGATTATGGCCACCATCGACCCATAATTCCCAATCACGGGGCAGCAATGCGGGCAGAACACCGCGGGTTAATCTTTGTAATCGCCCAGGCCATTCAACCCGCGCCAAACCGCGAGCAATAGAAGTCGCAGAAATATCATAATCAGGCAGAGCTTCCAAACAGGCAATCGCTACCCCCGCATTGACATGTTGATGCGCCCCGGCCAAGGCTGGACTCGGCAAATCAAGACTCCAAGAACGACCACGATAAACAAAGGCACTGGTTGGGGCAGGGTCCTCAACCGGATCAATATGCCATTCATAATGACAACGATAGGGAGCCGCCCCCACGGCTTCAGCTCTTCGCATAATCGTCTCTGAAGCCTGTATCGGCTGGGGCGCGACGACCACCGGAACATCCGGTTTGAGGATACCGGCTTTCTCAGCAGCAATGGACGCTAAGTCGTGACCAAGAAACTGCATATGATCCATAGAAATGGGTGTAATGGCGGTCATAATGGGTTGGTCAATAACATTGGTCGCGTCCAGCCGACCACCAAGACCGGTTTCCAGTAAAAGAATATCGGCTTTTGTTTTGGCTTCTTCAGCAAAGCATAAAAAAGCCGCCGCGGTGGTAATCTCAAAAAATGTGATGGGGGCATCCGCGTTGGCGCGTTCACAGGTTTCCAAGGCATGATTGAGAATCTCATGATCAACCAGACCATCAACCAAACGGATGCGTTCATTGAAAGACTGTAAATGTGGTGATGTATATACCTGAACCCGATAGCCAGCCGTCTCAAGAATAGAACGTAAAAAAGCAACTGTTGATCCCTTGCCATTGGTACCCGCAACATGGATAACCGGCGGCAAACGCCGCTGAGGATGACCAAGAGTGTTCAACAACACCCGCAAACGATCCAGTGATAAATCAATCAATCGGGGATGAAGAGCGGTCAAGCGATCAAGAATGGCTTGCGGCTCTTTTTTGTTAATCATGCTGCCGCGATAATGTCTCGGTTTTTGGCACGTTAATTTCTGGAGATGGTGATGATTCCGGGCTTGAGCCGGTGTCAACCATCTGATCAGAAAGGGTGCTGTTATCTTCCCTATCACGTGGCGCAGAACCGGCTTGGGTCAGCAAAGAAAGAACACGACCCAAAATACCCGTCAACTCATTGCGAGGACACACAATATCAATCATACCATGCTCAAGCAGATATTCGGCTTTTTGAAATCCTTCGGGGAGTTTCTCGCCTATGGTCTCCTCAATCACCCGTGCGCCAGCAAAACCGATAATCGCCCCGGGTTCGGCGATGATCACATCACCCAACATGGCGAAAGAAGCTGAAACACCGCCTGTCGTTGGATCAGTCAGGACCGTGATATAGGGCAAACCCGCACGCTTGACCATGCCAACAGCTAAAGTGGTTCGCGGCATCTGCATAAGCGATAAAATCCCTTCTTGCATCCGCGCCCCTCCTGAAGAACATACAGCGACCAAAGCCGCCTGTTCAGAAACAGCTCGCCGGGCCGCCGTGAGAAACGCTTCCCCAACCGCTTGACCCATTGATCCGCCCATAAAATCAAAATTCATCACCATAACCACCGCTTTAACGCCACCAATTTCCCCTTGAGCGAGAACAGCCGCATCTTGGGATGCGGTTTTGGCGCGGGCATCACGTAAACGTTCGGTGTATTTCTTAATGTCCCGGAATTTTAGGGGATCATCGGTGGTTTGAGGGTGCGCAATTTCTTGATAGCCACCCTGATCAAACAACATGGATAAGCGATTTTTTGAGGGCATACGCAAATGATGACCACATCCACCGCAAACATATAAGGCGGCGGCCAAATCGCGGTGAAAAATCATCTGATTACAGGATGGACAGGCATGCCAGAAATCATCGGGCACGTCTTTTTTGCCAACGATGGCCCGCAATTTAGGGCGGACAAAATTGGCCAGCCAATTCACGCCTTCATTCCGCTCTGCATATCCCTCCGGGCTTGACGAACCGCCTGAGAGAGAGAAGTGACAAGAGAAAAAACCTGCTCAGCTTCTTGTTCCGGTGATGCGGTCGCGATACGTTCCACCAAGGCCGAACCGACCACAACCGCATCAGCAATCCGGGCCAGAGCCGCGGCGCGTTGCGGCTCCTTAACGCCAAAGCCAACCGCCAGCGGCAAATCCGTATGATCACGCAAGCGGCCAATATCGGCTTCAATATCCGACCAAGCAGCAACCTTGGTCCCGGTGATGCCACGCACAGATACATGATAGAGAAAACCGCTGGCCCCGGAGACAATCAACGGCAAACGTGCCGCATCGGAGGTGGGGGTGGTCAAACGCACCACATCAAGACCAACCGCATGCGCATCATTTTCAAGAGATGCTGACTCCTCAGGGGGCAAATCAACAACAATCACCGCATCAACCCCGGCTTGGGCCGCCGCCTTGGTAAAAGCCTCGCCGCCATAAGCATGAATAGGGTTGTAATACCCCATCAAAATCAAGGGTGTTGCCTGATCTTTGGCCCGGAAATCAGCCGCCATAATCAGAGTTTTTTCCAGAGTCATGGCCGCTTTAAGAGCCCGTAAACTGGCCGCTTGAATGGCCGGACCATCGGCCATCGGGTCAGAAAAAGGCATTCCCAACTCAATCAAATCGGCTCCAGCAGCCGGTAACCCTTCTAAAATCGTCCGTGATACATCAAGGTTTGGGTCACCAGCGACCACAAAAGGCACCATGGCTGCCCGACCTTGTTGGGCCAAATCAGCAAAACGCGCCGCCAAACGACGGCTATAAGTAGGGTATGCCGCCATTACGATTCAACCCCCATATCCAAACCAAGCGCGCGGGCCACCGTGAAAATATCCTTGTCACCACGACCGCACAGATTCATGCAGATAATGTGATCAGGCGGAAGATCAGGGGCAATCCCGGCCACATAAGCCAGCGCGTGGCTGGGTTCCAAAGCCGGAAGAATACCCTCCATCCGGGCACAAAGTTGAAAAGCATCCAAGGCCTGGGTATCGGTGGCCGAGACATAATCGACCCGCCCTTGATCATGCAGCCAGGCATGTTCAGGACCGATACCCGGATAATCAAGGCCGGCAGAAATGGAATGGGCATCCTCAATCTGCCCGTCAGCCGTTTGCAGGAGATAGGTCCGGTTCCCGTGCAGAACACCCGGGCGACCACCGGTCAAAGACGCCGCATGAGCACCGCTCTTGATGCCCCGTCCGGCCGCTTCAACCCCGATTAAACGGATATCCGGCTCATCAAGAAAGGGGTGAAACAAACCCATCGCATTGGACCCACCGCCAACCGAGGCCACCAATGTATCGGGGAGGCGGCCTTCGGCATCGATCATCTGTTGGCGGGTTTCGGTTCCGATAACCGATTGAAAATCACGCACCATCGCCGGATAAGGATGGGGTCCAGCAACCGTGCCAATGATATAAAATGTATCATCAACATTGGCCACCCAATCGCGCAGTGCCTCATTCATCGCATCTTTGAGGGTGGCGGTCCCTGAATCGACCGGTTCAACCGTCGCCCCCAGAAGCTTCATCCGAAAAACATTGGGCGCTTGACGCTCAATATCAGCCCGACCCATATAAACCACGCAGGGAAGGTTAAACAATGCGCAGACCGTCGCTGTCGCCACCCCGTGCTGGCCGGCCCCGGTTTCGGCAATGATGCGGGTTTTGCCCATACGTCGGGCCAACAGGACCTGGCCGAGGCAATTATTGATCTTATGGGCACCGGTGTGGTTAAGCTCATCACGTTTGAAGTAAATCTTGGCACCGCCAAAATGTTCGGTTAACCGATGGGCCAAGGTCAAAGGGCTGGGACGTCCGACATAGGTTTTCAGCAAATGATCAAATTCAGCCTGAAAAGCCCGGTCGGTTCGGGCCTCTTCATAGGCTTGTTCGACCGCCAACACCAGAGGCATGAGAGTCTCAGCGACAAACCGCCCGCCGTAAGGTCCGAAATGACCCTGATCATCAGGACCAGATCGGTAGGTATTGGCTTCATACATATGCGACATTGTTTTTATCTTCTTGGACAATCAAAAGAGAGCAATCCACCACGCCACATCCCAAGGGTCAAGATGGGAACGATTTTAAAGATATGGTTATAGGTGGGCGGCCTGATCAAGAAAGCGTTTTATTTTCTCTGGGTTTTTATGGCCGGGACGATCTTCAACCCCGGAAGAGACATCCACCGCTATCGCCCCGGTTGTTTTAACCGCCGTGGCCAGATTTTCCGCATCCAGGCCGCCGGCCAAAAGCCAGGGCAGAGGCCAAGAACGATTCTCAAGCAGACGCCAATCAAAAGCGGTGGCGTTACCGCCAGGACGCAAAGCCCCGGTCGGTGGCGGCGCATCAAATAACAGCCAATCGGCATGATCAAAATAGGCGGCTGCCCGATCAAGATCAGATGATCTGCGTAAGGTGATGGCTTTGATCACCGGTTTTGCAAAGCGTTGTTTGACCGCTTGAACCCGTTGCGGGCTTTCCTCACCATGCAGCTGTAAACAATCAAGAGCGGCATGATCCAGAATAGACTCAATGACCGCATCATCGGAATCGACGAATAAACCGACTTTAAGCGGATCTGGGGGCATTTGGCGTATCAAGTCACCCGCTTGCGGGCCACGTAAAAACCGGGGAGAGCGGGGATAAAAAACAAACCCGATCATCGCCGCATCAACCGCCGCAGCGGCGGCCTCCGGGGTGGTGATCCCACAAATTTTAACCGCAAGTGTCATAAAACCGGATGGGCAGACAGTTCTGCAGCGATTCCGGCAGCCACAGCCACAGGGTCAGCCGCTTGGGTAATCGGGCGACCCACGACAATATAATCAGCTCCGGCCGATATCGCTTGGCGGGGGGTTGCGGTCCTCTTTTGATCATCGTCATCACCACCAACCGGCCGTATACCGGGAGTCACCAAAGTAAAATCATCACCGCAAACCTGGCGCAACCGGGCCACTTCATGGGGCGAACACACCACGCCATCGCATCCAGCCTGGCGGGCGACATCGGCAAGACCGACCGCCCAATCAATCGGTTCTTTACCGATACCCAGACGCCCCAAATCAGCAACGGAAAGACTGGTCAAAACCGTCACCGCCAGAATAAGCGGCGGCTGAATATCCAAGGCGGATGCTGCTTGATCAGCCGCCGCGCAAGCCGCTTGCATCATCTTTAGCCCACCACAGGCATGAACAGTCAACATGACCGGACGTAAAGGAACAACCGCACGCACTGCTGCTGCTACAGTGTTGGGGATATCATGAAATTTCAAATCCAAAAAAATCGGCACAACCGCCGCAACCGCCCGCACCCCATCGGGTCCATTATTGGTGAAAAATTCATGACCCAATTTAACCGCGCCAACCGACCCAGAAAGTTGGTTTGCCAATGTTACAGCATGATCACTATCGGTGAGATCAAGGGCGCAAATCAAAGGCAAGGCGACCTGAGACATGATAAAAATTTCAAGGTAAAAATTTCAAAAACAGATCTCAGAGATGGTTTTTAAGACGGTTGAGATACAGGAAAATGAGATATGGAAAGGTCCGGATAGAAAATTAAACATTTTCTATCAAAGGATGAGAAAAAGGCCAATAATATCATCAGGATGGTTTAAACCTGTATCGTGATCCTCTTCAATACAATCAGGCGCCATATCAGTTCAAGAAGCCGCCAACCCCGTGTCATGAAATTGTTTGGTATTGGCATCCCATACCCGTAATTGACCAGCCGCCATATCAATATGCCAACCATGCAGAAACAGTTGTTTCTTTTCCACCAATTCAGCAATCCACGGGAATGTCATCAGATTGGAAAGCGAACCTCTGATTCCGGCCAGTTCACAGTCCAGGCGGCATTCATCAGTACTGCCCCCAGACTGAGATTTTAGGGCTTCGCGAACAACCGGTTGGGCAACCCGCATCCAGGAAGTCACAAAATCATCATCGGCCGACTCCATCCCGGTCATCGCATGCCCGATGCCACCACAATGGGCATGACCCAAAACAATAACATTGGGGATGTGTAAACTCTTGACAGCATATTCCAAAGCCGCACCAACCCCATGCAAACCGCCGGCTTGATCAAAAGCCGGAACCAGATTGGCAACATTGCGAACAATGAAAAGATCACCGGGATCAGCTTGAGTCAGAGTGACCGGATCAACCCGCGAATCAACACAAGAAATAACAATCGCTTGGGGTGATTGACCCTGTTCGAATAATTGGCGATAAGCAGCTTGGCAAGCTGGAAAATGATCACGGCGAAAAGACTGAAATCCTTCAAGAAATTTTTCAACCCCACGCATTAAATCAACCTCTTATTTTTTAGAGATGGCTTGAGCCAATTTAATAAAGTAAAACATCAATACGATATTATATTTTAAGGAAAAACGAAACATATCTTTGGATATGACATAGAGATGACACATAGAGATGACACAGAAACAATAATCAAGTATAATCAGTGATATCATATATGTATTTGGCTCAAAAACTTAACTCAAAAGAATTAAAAATTTAAAATAAAATGGTCGACACTGTTAGTCATCAACAAGGGCAAGCACAACAAACGGCAACGCCGGTTGGGATCGCAGCCATGCGTCGCGCCCTCAAAGAGCAGGGCAAGACCGCACGCCCCTTAACCGATCAAGCCGCAGAACGAACCAAAAAAACCGCAGAGCAACAGCCAAACCGTAAGCGACGCGGGGGCGGCTTAGATATCTTGGCTTGACAATCAGCTTCATAGCCACCTCTCATTCTGGGTCGGCCTCATCCCATCACATGTCATAATCCCTGGAGAGAAATCCCGATGGTCATCTCTGAGTGGTCTCTGTCCTGGGTTGATCATCTTTAAGGCCACCCTCGGGGACCGTCTCAATAGGATTGAGGTTAGGAAGATCAAGATTGGGGGGATCCAGGACGAAAACATCTGAAGAGGGCGGACGCAATTTTTTCAACATTCGGCGAGAACGCCGGGCTTGGCGGCGCCAGGAACTTTGACCAAACCAGCACAAAACCCACCCGCAAACCAGACCCCCGATCACAGCAACAAAGAGAGCACTATAAAGTGGGATTTGTATCATAATGGGCAGAGGGCTGAAAGCAATGTCAACCAGGCCTCGGTTGGCAATGGCGAACGTAATCGCGCACCCACACAGAACCAGAACAAAAATTCGGAAAAGAAACCGCCGCCACATTTCGAGGTGCTAGGGGCTGCGGGGCTCAAAATAGGCAGCGGCCCGAGAACAACCCACCGCCGCCAGCCATGACCAGACCCCCATCGGAGTAAGGAGACAGCCAGAAAAACGGTTAAGAGAAGAAAAATAGTTAATTGTTGAGACGCTCACGCAGATCCTTACCTGCCTTAAAATAAGGAATATGCTTTTCTTGCACCCGCACCGTCTCACCCGTGCGCGGATTACGGCCTAAACGTGATTCCCGACGCTTGACGGAAAAAGAACCAAAGCCGCGAAGCTCAACGCGATCCCCTCGCGATAAGGCATCGCCAATTTCATCAAAAATCTTGCCGACAATAATCTCGACATGGTGATGATAAAGATGTGGATTAAGCTCCGACAAATGGTTAACCAATTCAGACTTTGTCACTGCCCGACACTCTCCTCTCCCAAATGCCTCTTACAAGCCAGAATATATACGGGGAGCTCTCCCGTTATAACAACTAGTAACCTTCAGCCTGCCAGAGCGCAATCAACCCGTCAAGTTTAAGCCTCTCTTGTATCATTGTTTTTCCCGCTAAACCATCCAGAATATCATTAAGAAAAAGCTCCCATAATTTTTGGTCATCTTCATGCTCCACATCACGTATCGGCAGACCCTCCGGAACACCGCGCTGCTCAAGCCGGGAAATAGCCTCAGTTTGGCCACCAATTTCATCAATAAGACCAAGTTCGAGAGCCTGACGACCACTAAAGATACGGCCATCAGCAACGATATCCTGCGTGCGGGCATCAATACCGCGCCGCGCGGTCACCAGCTGGATAAAATAATTTTGGCTTGCGTCAACAATACCGCGAAGGATTTGGCGAGACGCGGCATCCATTTTCTCAAAAATATCCGGACGGGCCTTAAGGGTGCCGCTGCGTACCGATTGTACATCAACCCCGATCTTACTCAGCAATTCGCCAATCTCAATATTTTGGAATAGAATCCCAACCGAACCGGTAATGGTCCCTTCATGGGCAATGATCCAATCACCACCCAAAGCCGCCAAATACCCGCCTGACGTGGCGATCTCATCCATGACAATAACAACCGGCTTGGTTTCAGAAATCTGACGCAAGCGGTTATAAATATCTTCACTTCCCACCATGCTGCCACCAGGACTATTGATATGAACCAACAAAGCTTTGGCGGACTGGCGCTCCATCACTTGGTCCAAGAGAGCGATGCGTTCTTGATTACTTAAAATGATTTCATCAATCGTTATGCGCGCGATAAAAGAATCATCATCGGAGCTCCCTGCACCCCAAGACGCCCAAGACAGAACAAGAAAAAAAGCCGAAACCAACGCGATAATACGCCATAACAGCAAGCGCCGCTTGAGCAGATAGCGATCAAACCACATATCGTTCCATTGAGAGCCAGGCTCAGAGGAAAGAGGATCACGACCCATGATGACGACTCCCTCTCACGAACCCTATTTTGGTTATTTGGTGTCGACAGTTTCTGAAGACGAATCCTCAGAAGATGAAGCGGTATTGCCTTTAGAATCTTCAGCTTTAGAATCTTTAGCTTTAGGGTCCTTGGCTAGCGAAGACGCTTTACGGGCCCTACTGGTTTTGGTGGGTTGATCGGTTGGGGGTTTTTTAGTTTTAGCCGCAGAACCGGTTTTACGTTTAGCCTTTGAAGATGATGCCGCCTTTGATAGAGCATCCGACTCAGATGCTTTTGAACTTGTGGTCTTAGAATCCTTTGTTTGAGAGGAGTCCTTGGTTTGAGAGCTTTTTGTCGCTTTTGACGCTGGTGTTTTAGCGGCGGCTTTGACTGTGGTCTTGGTTGTGCTCTTAGCTTTGGATTCTTTGGCTTTGGATTCTTTGGCTTTGGGTTCTTTTGTTTGCGAATCAGAAGCTTGCGAGTCCTTGGCATTTTTTGCTTTGGCTTCATCGAGAGCAGCCCCTAGAATATCGCCGAGCAGTGCTCCTGAATCCGATGAGCCATAGCGCGCCATGGCTTCTTGTTCTTCCTGGCTTTCCCGCGCCTTAATCGACAAATTGATTTGGCGTTCTTGGCGATCAATCTTCTGAATTTTCGCATCCAGACGCTCGCCAACCGCGAAACGATCCGTTCTTTGCTCCGCCCGTTCTTTCGATAACTCGGTTTTACGGATGACGCCGCGAATATCGTCAGCCAGGGCAACTTCCAACAGATTTTTCTCCACCGCAACCACAGAACATGTCACGTCATCACCTTCCTTGACCGAAGCAACGAAACGCTCAAACGGATCACCGGATAATTGCTTAACCCCAAGGCTTACCCGCTCTTTTTCTGGATCGACGGTCAGAATTTTGACCTTAATCCGGTCGCCCCTATTGTAATCCTGAATGGCTTGGGTTCCGGAACGGCCCCAATCAAGATCAGAATGATGGATCATGCCGTCAATATCGCCAGGAAGACCGACAAAAATACCAAATTCTGTTACATTTTTAATTTCGCCTTCATATTCCGACCCTGGCGGATGAGAGTCAGCAAACGTCAACCACGGGTTTTCTAAACATTGCTTGAGGCCGAGGCTGATACGGCGCTTTTCAGAATCAACATCCAGAATTTCGACTTCGATTTCCTGGCTGGTTGATACAAGTTTACTCGGATGAATATTTTTCTGGGTCCAGCTCATCTCCGAGACATGAACCAAGCCTTCAACGCCAGGACCCAATTCGACAAAAGCCCCGTAATCGGTGAGGTTGGTCACCCGGCCTTTCAATCGAGATTTTTTCGGGTATTTTGTCTCAACCCCTTCCCATGGATCCGGGAGAAGCTGTTTCATCCCCAAACTGATTCGCTGGGTCTCACGGTTGAAACGAGTCACCTGAACCTTGACCATCTCGCCGATAGTGAGGGCCTCACCGGGGTGATTGATGCGGCGCCAAGCAATATCGGTCACATGCAACAGGCCATCGGCCCCGCCAAGATCAACAAAAGCGCCATAATCAGTGATATTCTTGACCATGCCTTCAAGGATTTGGCCCTCTTCCAACCGCGACATGAGTTGATTGCGATCACTCACCCGGGATTCTTCCAAAACGGCCCGCCGTGATACGACAATATTCCCGCGCCGACGATCCATTTTGAGAATCCGGAATGGTTGTGGTTCACCCATAAGGGGAGCGACATCGCGCACCGGGCGGACATCAACCTGACTCCCAGGCAAGAAAGCCAGAGCCCCGGAGAGATCAACTGTAAACCCGCCTTTGACTCGGCCAAAAATAACCCCTGTAACATTTTCCCCGGCTAAAAACTTCTGTTCGATTGCCGTCCAGGCCTCGGCTCGACGGGCTTTCTCACGGCTCAGGACCGCCTCACCGCTTTTGTTCTCCATACGCTCAACGAAAACTTCAATCTCATCGCCCGGCTGGAGTTCGCATTCTTGACCCGGGCTGGTGAATTCACGCAGGGGAATCCGCCCTTCGGATTTTAAGCCAACATCAATCACAACCACACCACCATCAATCATCACCACCCGTCCTTTAACAACAGAGTCTTCAAATTTCTTTTCTGTAGGAAAAGATTCCTCAAGAAGATCAGCGAAATTTTCGTCAGTGGGGTTGGTTTGGGTTTGAGAAACAGAATCTTGGGAAAAACTGGTTTCAGAAGTCATCATATTCCATCAATCACGATTGGTCGGCTCTATCGAAAAACAATCGAAAAACATTCAGTCGAAAGATAACCGGTTGAGAACCGAGACAATCTCTGCCAAACCGATCAAGGTCTGGCTTTGGCAACGGCGCCACTCGTTGCGGTTTCAAGGGCCACCATGCGGCGCGGCATGGCAGAATATGATCAGCACCATCATGCGCGGGCTTCACTCTTTTGCTCAAGTCTCTTTGCCAAAATCAAAAGCCACAATTAAAGATCATAAAGATCAGCCAAAAATCAAGAGTGGCAAAAAACTCAGCACACAGTGACACCAAGAGCAACCAAATGGCGCAAGGCAAGGCCCAAAACCTCTTGAGGTGTCAAAGCCGTTGCTTCGATCTCAAAGGCATCAGGAGCGTATGCCAAAGGAGAAACAGCACGCTCACGGTCACGATCATCACGTTCGCGCATTTCACGCAAAACGCGCGCATATATACTCTTGCTGCCGCGGTCTCGCAACTCTTTTAATCGGCGCGCGGCCCGCGCCTCCAAAGAAGCGGTCACATAGAATTTAGCCGCTGCGTCAGGAAAAACCACACTCCCAATGTCACGACCATCAATCACCGTACCGGCTGCCGGACGGCCATCAGCATGTTCAGGAGAACGGGCAAAAGCATGTTGATACCCCAGCAATGCCGTACGTACCGACTCAATCGCAGCAACCCGTGAGGCCGCCCGGGAAACATCTTCATCGCGGAGCCGGGGACTTTCAAGATCACTATTCTCCAAACAACCAGCAACATCAGTCGCGGTCTTGGGATTATCGGGATCACCATTGTATTGAAGAATTTTATCAGCAACTGCCCGATATAAGAGGCCGGAGTCAAGATACGCATAACCCAAATGCGCCGCCAGAGCGCGGGCTAACGTCCCTTTTCCAGACCCAGCCGGACCGTCAATCGCAATAACCGGAAACGTGTCTACCAAAAAATTATCCCCATTTTTATAGACAATCAGCCTTATGACGCGTCAGCAATATCTCCACCCAGTTGATTGACCATCGCCGCAAAACCGGGAAAGCTGGTGGCGACCGGTCTGGAATCATCAATGGTAATCGGTTTTTGGGCCACAAGACCGAGAATCAGAAAAGCCATCGCCATACGGTGATCGAGGCGGCTGG
The DNA here is from genome assembly GCA_963923945.1 of Alphaproteobacteria bacterium. Taxonomy (GTDB): domain Bacteria; phylum Pseudomonadota; class Alphaproteobacteria. Next base: position 1,283,379 of record OZ000551.1, on the reverse strand, counting down.
CTATGAAACCGCCACCGGGTGGCGGGTCGCCGGATCCTTCAATCAGGATTGAATCTCCCTCGGCGGCAGCATCAACACCGCAAGCCCGCAAACCCTCAATGAGGCCGGAAAAACGATCACTTTCTTTATAACGTAATTCCCCGACCCCCTCAAATCGGCTCTCACCTTTGGCGCAAGCAGCGACACAAGCCAAAATCGGGTATTCGTCAATCATCGCCACGGCCCGGTCAGACGCAACCCGACACCCAGTTAGAAACGACCCACAAACCCTTATATCAGCCCAAGGCTCACCGCAAACCAGACGTTGGTTAGAAATCTCAACCGCAGCACCCATTTCTTTTAATGTCGCAAAGAAACCCATGCGTAAAGGATTGACCCCGATATCAGGCAAAAAAACCTCAGAATCGGGCACCAAACAGGCCGCCGCAGCGATAAACGCAGCCGCACTCGGGTCACGAGGAATTGACAAATCAGCAGCCTGTAGCTCTGCTTCACCTTTAATCGCGATTCTGGTGCCTTGTTCACTTTTGGTGCGATGCACGGATATACCAAGATATTCCAACAAACGCTCAGTGTGATCACGAGTCGGCCATTGTTCAATCACCCGGGTTTCTCCAGGTGTATTGAGACCCGCCAACAAAAGAGCTGACTTCACCTGGGCTGAAGCAACCGGCAGAACATATTCAATCGGAATCGGTTGCGCAGTACCCCGTACAGTTGCCGGCAACAACCCGCCCGGACGACAATCAAAACCAGCTCCCATAAGAGACAAAGGCTTAAAAACTCTGCCCATTGGTCGCTGCCGCAAAGAATGATCACCGGTAAAAACAGCCTTTACCGGATGAGCCGCAACAACGCCAGCCAGTAAACGGGCCGAAGTCCCCGAATTACCGAGATTGATCACATCATCAGGCACGGCCAACCCGCCTGTCCCGACGCCATGCAGCAACATGGCGTCAGAACCATCACGCATCCAACCAACCCCCAACTGCTCCAGAGCTTGGCGTGTACGCATCACATCAGCACCAGCCGACAAACCACGCAAGCGGCTGGCCCCAATACATAAAGCACCAAGAATGAGCGCGCGATGAGAAATTGATTTATCGCCGGGAAGAACAGCCGTTCCCTTGAGGGAAGCAGCACGGCGCGAGACCAAAGGAAGCATGAAAAACGATTACAGTGTCAAAGCAAGAGCATCAGAAAAAGGCGGGTTGTCATATCATGATCTGATCCGATAGCGATCAATGATCTTACTTAAGCATAATGATAGCTATTATAGCTGGAAAAAACCGCATTCACCGCCAGAACCCCAAACCGCATGCGATCATACCCCCCAATCATGACCGTGTCATTTTTGTCTTCTATGGCGGCTGGCTCGATGGCCCAGAAATCAGGATACCGGAAATTCGATGTTCTGGAAAATGATTCGATCAACCGATGCTTGCGAAAATTGAAAAGTCGCGCCACATTCGTTTTTTTCAACTGTTGTGTCATCAATCATTCATTCTATTATCACCATCGTTGTACCATCATTATAAGTGATTTCTGTATTCTGGCATCATAGAAGAGGAGATTGCACCGGTGTCTAAGAAAAAATGGGGGAAAAGACGCATCTGTTCGGCTTGTGGGGTCAAATATTATGATATGAATAAAGAGTCGGTGACATGTCCACGCTGTGGAGCGCCGTACCGTAAAGAAGTGGCAACGCGGCGCCAAAAAGCAGCAGTGAGCGAAAAAATTCCGGTGGCCCAAACCGATATAGAGCCTGAAATCGCTGCGCTCAACGGTAACCCTCTCACGGATGAAAACGCCGCTGAAAATGAGGATACAGAGGAGATCACCTTGCCCGATACCGGTGACGATCATGACGACCTCCTGCCCGAAGAAACCGAGAGTTCAGAGATCTCAAATATGACCAACACCATTCCCAAAACAACCGATGAGTGAAAACAAAATCCTTTTTATAAGGAGGAAAGAGCGAATTTTAAGGAAGTGGCAGAAAAATAACGCAATCCAATATAATTTTTTCTTGATCCACCCACCGCGACAGCCATAAAGTTCGGCCGTTTTCAGGTTTGTTGAATCAATCTTCGTTGAATCACTTAAGGGGGCCGTAGCTCAGTTGGGAGAGCGCTACAATGGCATTGTAGAGGTCAGGGGTTCGATTCCCCTCGGCTCCACCATTATTTTCTTTAACCCCCTGTAAATGACCTTTGGTCATCATTGGCCGGTATGACCAAGACGGTGTTCAACCAGAATCATCCCGGTTGCATGAAGGGAGAGGTCTCTTTCTATCCTCAAGTCATCGCTTGTCTATGGCCATGCATCATCGGTTTGATCTGCCAAAAATGGGGCTTTTTGATCATTGATGGTGACCGATATTATGCTTGATATTGTGCTTGACAGTACTCTTGTCCTGGTCTGCGCCAATTTACTGATTTACGGGCTCCAGATTGGCCGACGGGAAGGCGTATCTGATATCATTGGCTGGCGACTGTTTATCGGTGGCTTTGCCACGCTAACAATTGGCGCAGCGGCCGCCCTGTTCGCCAGCATCATCCAGGCGGGTTGGCTGATCAAAGGTGATGGAACCCTGATAACGGCTTTAAAACTGGTTGAATATATTGGGGGCTATGTTTTGGGCTTGATCCTCATTTTTGGTGGGTTTTGGCGGCTCTTACCCTATATCGGGCGCCGACATCGTCACAGCATTCAGTCGCTTACCCGTGACCATGAGAAGGCCACCTAACGCACCAAGATGCTGAATTGAGACCCCGTATCCAGTCGACACCCAAAGAAATATCATTTTCTTATCAGTCACTTAGTGGGAAGATAACCCTTCTATTTTTCTTCTCCGAATTTGAGACCTGTTACACTCTTAGGACATAATTTTACGCCAAAATGTTCCCCATCTGTAAGGATGGTATCTAATGGTGTGATGCATTCTTTTATGTGTCAGGGACCAAAGGGGGTATGCCTAACGGTTCTTCAATCAACACAAAAAGCAGTAACCCCCGTTTCAAAATCTGCTACAATACGATATGCCGAACTGACGGAAGAGGCTGTTTTTGTAATTATGAGCAAGAGTTCAGAAATTGAACACTGGGTTCTTTCCGATACGATGAAAAACTTTACGGAAAATTACATGGCTGAAGAGAGACTCTCCGGTGCCGGATGGTAAGGCAACTTTGGCCTTTAGTGCCGACCCGAACCGGGTTGCGAGAACTGATCGTGAGTACAACGAAGTCGACATAATGAACTGGTTTGGTGGGTGGTAGTCAAGTGCCGCTGTCGAACCGGTCATCGGATTAGGCGCGTACGGTAAAACGCTCACTGTCTCTCTTGTCCGAACATCATTGATGATACCCATCGCGATGTGGACAACGATGATAAAGACCAAAATCTGGAGGAGACGCTCCGTTTCCGCAGGTAATCAATTTACAGGGTGGAAGATTAAATCTGGAAAGCGAAATGAGGGTTGCAACTGTGTTCACCATCCAGTTGTCGGCCGAGGCGGGCCCGCACCGATACAATACCATCTACAGGACCACCGCTATCACCGGTCAGCATATTTTACTGGCCAAAGACAACGCGGCAAACACCCTATTATTGAAAAAAATTCTTGAGAATGCCGGATATGCGGTCATAACCGTAGAAAACGGAGGGGAGGTCTTGAACGCGCTCGACCGGGAAAGATTCGATATGATCATTATGGATATTCATATGCCGCGCATGGACAGCGTTGAGGTGACACGCCGTATCCGCCAACGATCCGGCCCTGTATCCGGGCTACCGATTGTTGCTCTCATCGGAAATGGGCTTGCGGCTGATCAACATTGTTATCTAAGCACCGGTTGACGGCGTGCTTTCTTAAGCCCGTTGACCCGCCTAAATTATCCCATGCAGTGACAAAAATAACCGTTGATCTCTGGGCGCTTCATCGCCCGGCTGATGGCCAGTTCACCTCTGATAGCCGTGCTCTTTAATGGCCATTCATCCCGAATCCAGGGTCGAAATGATATCAATCGGTCGCGTGACCAGTCAAAATGCTGTAAATCTTTCGCGCGTCCACAGCCTCACGAAGGGCGGCGCGCGTTTCAGTGGAACGTAAAGTCCGCGAAACACAGGCCAACGCTTTGAGATGATCAGCCCCAGCGGTTTCTGGAGCCAACAGTAAAAAGACCAGATCAACCGGCTCATTATCAATCGCCTCAAAATCAATCGGTGTTGCAGCGCGTGAAAAAAAGCCCCGCAAAGCCTTCATATTGGGATGCTTCCCGTGGGGAATGGCAATACCCGAACCAACACCGGTACTGCCCAGCTTCTCGCGCTCAATCAACAAGTCAAAAACATCCTCAGCATTAAGACCGGCTGCTTGAGCGGCATGCCCGGAAATATCCTCAAGGAATTGCTTCTTGCTGCGCGCTGGTAGGCCAATGACCACATCTTCAGGGGCCAGAAAATCGGCAATATTCATGAAAATGATCCATCCATGGAACAACCCAGCCCTATTCCGTGCTCGATTTTATCGCATCAGGGTCAATCCAACCGATATGACCGTCTGATCTCTGATAAACCATATTGATTCTGCCATTGGCACTGTTGCGAAACAATAAAGCCGGTTGATCAGACAGATCCATCCGCATCACCGCCTCGCTCACACTCAAATCCGTAACCTCGGTGGACATTTCCGCAACAATGACTGGAGAATCAGCGGCTCCTTCATCCTGATTCTCGGTTTCGGGTTCTTCCTGCAACGGTTCCAGAACATATTGCTGGGCCACTAAGCCGCTCTTGACTGGTGCCCGCCGTCGATGGCTATGCAACCGCCGGTGATAGCGGCGCAAACGTTTATCCATGCGTTCTAAAGCGGTCTCAAAAGCAGCGTAAGGATCATCAACCTCTCCATGGCTCTGCACCAAAATATCATGGCCGATATGAACCGATAAATCAGCGCGAAACGCATTTTTCCGCCGCGAAAAACGGGCCCGCCCCTCAACAGCATCGCTAAAATATTTCCCAGTTGTTTCTTGTAAGCCTTGCTCGGCACGGGTCCGTAAGGAGTCACCAATATCCAAACCTTTCCCTTGAATTGCTATCTGCATATTTGGCTCCTTTCTCACTTCTCTGCTGTCACGTTTATATATGCCCCTATATGGCCGTATAGAGACCATTTCTGCACATTCAGCACGGGGGCATTTTCAAAATGACCCAGGCCATCACTATACCGCAAACCGCGGCTGTATACTGACAAAACCCACCATCAATAATCGGATGAAAAGCGGCATTTGAACAAGACGACAATCATACCACATGACTATGCAAACACTGCGTATGTTACGCATAAGCATCATTTTACACGCAAACTATTTCGTAAAAACAATGATGTGATCTCTGTTGCCTGGAGACGGTCACAGGTTGTTTTTCTTTTCTCGACGGCGCTGGACACTGGAAGGAATACGCATGGATTCTCTATATTTGGCAATAGTGCGCCGGGCAATGTCAACGCCGCTTTTGCGGAGAAGATCAACCAGCCGGTCATCGGACAAGATATCGTTGACATTTTCCTCATCAATCAATTTTTTAATTTTATACCGCACCGACTCAGCAGAATGAGCCGTCCCACCAGCCGAATTTTGAATCGCTGCTGTGAAAAAATATTTGAGCTCAAAGACACCGCGTGGTGTGGCAATATATTTATTGGCGGTGACCCGGCTGACTGTGCTTTCATGCATCTCAATAACCGCAGCAATATCACGAAGAATCAGAGGCTTAAGATGCTCAACCCCATGGGTAAAGAAAGCATCTTGTTGGCGAACCAATTCAGCCGAGACTTTGAGAATGGTTTCGGCCCGCTGGCGTAAAGATTTGACCAACCAGTGAGCGGTGGTGAGACGCTCAGCAATATAGTCACGATCCTGTTTTGAATGAGTTTCGCGGCTCAGTTTAAGATGATAACTGTTGTTCACCAAAATACGCGGCAAGCTTTCTTGATTGAGTTCAACAATCCAACCACTTTGAGGATGCGGACGCATAAAAACATCCGGAACAATGGATTGGACCATCGGATGATCAAAGGCGAGAGCCGGTTTGGGATTAAGAGCACGAATTTCAGCCGCCATCGCGTCAATATCCTCCTGATCCACACCGCATAAATGCCGCAAGGTTGACCAATCGCGGCGGGCCATAAGATCAAGATGGTTAAGAAAACACGCCATCACCGGATCAAGACGATTGCGCTCACGCAGTTGAAGAGCCAAACAATCAGCCAAATCACGGGCAAAAATACCCGGCGGATCAAATTGACGCATCGTATCAAGAACGCCTTCAATTAAAGAAGCCCGGCATCCCAATGTTGCCGCCACCTCATCAATATCCGCCGTAAAATATCCTGTTTCATCAATTAAACCAATGAGATAGCGCCCTACAGCTTTGGCCGTTGAGTCTGTAATCTCAATATTTAATTGTTCCAACAAATGCTCGCGTAAGGTTTTTTCCTGGCTGAGGGTTTGATCAAAAGGGCGCTCGGAATCCGAAAAGTCAGAGGATCCGCCCCGAGACCCACCAAATTCTGCAACAGCTGGAGAATCGAGAAGAGAATTGCTCGACCATTGGTTATCATAATCCGTATCAAGGGGATTTTCGGTTTGATTGGCGAAGGCCGCAGATTCAGGATCAAGACTATCGGCTGCATTGGGTTCACGCTGATCATCAAAGGAGTCAGCTCTGTCATCTGTTGGCTCCTCATTATTTTTGCGGGAGGCAGGCTCAGCGGAATCACCACGCTCCGGCTTTTCTCCTTCATCACGCTCCAGCATCGGGTTTTGTTCAATTTCCCGCTCAATATAAGCGGCAAGCTCAATATTGGAGAGTTGTAAGAGCTTGATCGCCTGCTGTAATTGCGGCGTCATAACCAAGGACTGGCCCTGGCGAAGATCCAATTTTTGTTCTGGAGACATACCGCCCTACGTCACACAAAATCCGGGTAGCAGCGCATTATTGAACAATATTTAAAGTGAAAAACTATCGCCAAGATAAACCCGGCGCACTTCCCGGTGAGAAACGATATCCTGAGGGCGCCCTTCCATAAGAATCATACCATCATGAAGAATATAAGCCCGGTCAACAATGGACAATGTTTCCCGGACATTGTGATCGGTGATCAAAACGCCGATTCCGCGATCTTTAAGATGGGCAACCAATTCGCGAATTTCATCAACCGCAATCGGATCAATGCCTGCTAAGGGTTCGTCAAGGAGGATAATTTTAGGCTTTGCAGCCAGACAACGGGCGATTTCAACCCGCCGACGCTCACCCCCAGACAACGCCAGGGCCAGTGAATGACGAAGATGGGTGATAGAAAATTCGGCCAAGAGAGCATCAAGGGCTGCTTCACGACGGGCAATATTTTTTTCAACAATCTCCAAAACCGACCGGATATTATCTTCCACCGACATACCACGAAAAATCGACGCCTCTTGAGGCAGATAACCAATGCCGAGCCGGGCCCGGCGATACATGGGCAAGCGGGTCAAATCAATACCATCAAGATGAATGGAGCCATAATCAGCCCGTACCAAACCGGTAATCAGATAAAAACTCGTGGTTTTTCCAGCCCCGTTAGGACCCAGTAAACCCACGGCTTCACCCCGTTGTACCGCTAAGCTCACCCCGCGCAAAATGGGCCGTTTTTTAATGATTTTACCCAAATTGGCCGCAACCAGACCCTCATTGACAGCGACCACGCGCGGGCCAACATGGGTAAAATGTGATGACCCTCTCCTCCCAGTCATAGTCGCATTGTTCTGCGTGGTTTTGTTGCGTTCTTCTGTCAAATCCATCGGCATTGATTTCATCCTTAACAAGACTTGGTCACATCATGCCCGATTACATCATGAATGTCTTGCTCAATCGCCCGCGGTCTGTTTTTCCCTTCATGGGTCTAGCTTGATCCGGGCTTTGACTTTTCCCGCTTTATTTTCACCAGGCGGGGCCGCAAGCAAGCGGCTGACACCTGTCTTAAAATTGACCTCTCCATAATCACCGACAAGATTGGTTTTGTCTCTTATAATTTTGACCGCCCCGATAACCGAAACAATCTCGGTCTGGCTGTCATAAATTCCTTTTTTGCCGCGAACGGTTTCCGAACCGGTCACGATCTCAACCGAGCCAAATGCCTCAATACGTTTCACCACATCACGGTTCTCCCTCTCATCTCTTTCCAGGTAAGCCGAAAGAATATCGGCTGAAATAACTTTCCCTTCCCATCGAGAAACCGCATCACCCCGGGCGACCGCCAGCCTCTTTTTTCGCCAATATTCTAAACTGTCTTTGGCTGTTACCGTATCATAACCAGAGGTAAAGGTCACTTTTCGTCCGGTGAGAACAAGAATTTCTCGATCAAGATCATAAAGACCGCGTTGCGCCGTGGCCAACGAATCACCATCTTGAATACGCACATTGCCATCAGCATTCAACCGCCAGACCTTGGTTTGACCATTGTCCTCAACCCGATAATGGGCGATGAGAATATCCGCCTCAACCGTCAAGTCGGCTTGAACAGCCCGGGCCCCCCCACGCGCAATATAAACTTTTTCATCTTCGTTCCATTCGATCCCATCATCAGCAAAAATTTCAACCGGTTGGTCGCCACCGGGATCAAAAGCAGCCACCACCGGGGGCAGAAAAACAGCCGCAGGAAAAACCAAAAAAATAATAAAAATATAACCAACTCTCATCCCTCATGACCCCGCTTGGATCCGAGAATTAAATGTGATTGACCGGTAAAAACAACCCGACGACCATCGCCAGGAAGGTAGAAGCCTTGAGCCTTGATTTCAGCTGTCGGCCCGTGACCAAAAATAGGCTCAGCACCGCTGGCCCGACCATTTTTCACATCAATATGAGCGCTGGTGGTCCGAAACTCAAAGCCTGAGTCATGATATAAGCTCACATTATCCCGCAATCCGAGAATAGAGGTCGAACGGCGATAAACACCTATATCTGAGGAAATTGCCACCCAAGAACCACCGGTCATGGTGATATCAGCTTGCGGAGACTGCAGCGTGACCATTTCACCATTTTTGGCAACTTGGAGAATTTGATTGGCGGTCACCGCATAAGGACGTTGCCGTCCATCAATCCCGGTCAAACGGGCATTGATCATCCCGGGTTGTGGGGTTTCGGTTTGTGGCACTGTCATATATCCAATAGAAAAACCATCTTGAATATCATTTATATGCGGCCACACGACTACGGTAACCGCAATAATGGTCGCGACAACAGGCAGAACCCTTTTCATCAAAGCGACAAAAAAGGAATACCTGTATTCAAGCCGGTTCGCAGAGGATGAACCGGTCTGGGAAAAAGGAAGGTCGTTCCGGGAACTACTGAACGCCGACATGCAAACAGTCATGCATATGGATGATCCCCACCGGTTTACGGTTATCCGCGACCACAAATAAACTGGTGATGCCGCGGGCATTCATCAGTCCCAGCGCTTCAGCGACTAAAGTCTGGGGAGCAATCGTTGTCGGATCAGCGGTCATAATCTCGGCAGCGGTTTTATCCAAAAGATCAGCCGCCATATGACGACGCAAGTCACCATCGGTAATAATGCCGATCAAAGCCGAACCTTCAAGGACTCCCAAACAACCGAAACGTTTCTCAGTCATGATCAGCAATCCCTGAGACAACGGCACCCGGGCATCCGATAACGGCATATCATCCCCCCGATGCATCACGGTTTCGACCTTGATCAAAGCCGCACCGAGTTTGCCACCAGGGTGAAAAAGGTGAAAATCCTCCGATGTAAAACCTTTGCGCTCTAACAGGGTAACCGCCAGAGCATCCCCTAAAGTGAGCATCATAGTGGTAGAGGTGGTCGGCGCCAAACCGAGACTACAAGCCTCACGATGCGGCGGCAAACACAGCGTAATCTGAGCCGCCGATGCCAGGCTGCTATCTGGATTGGCGGTAATACCGATGAGAGGAATGGAATAGCGGGCCGCATAATGAATAATATCGGACAGTTCGCGGGTTTCTCCGGAATTGGATAAAGCCAGAAGCGCATCACTTTGGCCAATCATCCCCAAATCACCGTGACTGGCTTCGCCAGCATGAACAAATTGGGCTGGGGTTCCGGTTGAGGCCAATGTCGCGGCAATTTTACGGCCAATATGGCCGCTCTTACCGATACCGGTCACGACAACCCGCCCTTTGACCTGAGCCAAGCAATCAACCGCTTGTTGATAGGGTTGTGCCAAACCATCGGCAAGGTCAGACAATGCTTGGGCCCCGGCACGCAAAACCCTCTGGCCACATGCAATATCCCGATCAATATCCCGATCAGCGTCAACCATCTGAGCTGAAGCCTCGTCAATCACGGAATTTTTATCTTGGGAAGCCGAGGAACCTATATTCCCAACGGCTGACATATGAGAAGACGATTGATCAACCGAAGAAGGCAGGTCAACTCTGGGCAATGATGCGGTTAATTTCATGATCGTATCCTCGACTCATCATTCTTAACAACAAAGAGCCACAAAATGATCCATCAAACAACGAAAGAAAAAATCTCGGTCCCCATATTAAGATCAAAACATTATGATTCATAAAAACCATGATCACCAAAACATCATGCGGCCTCTTTTTCCCAACCGGCTCATTCAAAATCACCACTGCTGGTCATCATGGAACAGACCCGGATCAAATGGAACCGCAAATATAAATCGCCAGCGTCATAGAGTCCCCTAGTATTCAATAAAATAGCTCTAAAATTGGCTCAAAAAATTAACCATGAACATTCATCATGCGCAGATTCACGATGCCGCCGCATATCCGGAGCGTCAATCGCCTTGGCATAACCAATTCCCGCCATAAATCAGGACCAAAACCCGTTATGAATGGGCAAATATATCTCCTTGCCAACCGGCCAAATCCAGCCGGACCCGCACCGGCAAAAAGCGGAAGCAGGCCCGTGCCAAATCGCGTCTCCCTTCCCGATCCAACATGATATCCAACGCGTCGCGCAGCTGATGGAGATAAAGGACGTCACAAGCGGCGTAGCGAATCTGGGCATCACTGAGCTGTTCACGGCCCCAATCGGATGATTGTTGTTGTTTGGCCAGATCCACCCCCAACAACTCACTACAAAGCTCTCTCAAACCATGACGATCCGTATATGTACGGGCCAATTTAGAGGCAATCTTAGTGCAGTAGACCGGCTGACAACGCAGGTGCAAGTTATGCTCCAAGACCGCCAAATCAAAGCGGCCAAAATGGAACAATTTTTCTATTGAACGATCAGTAAGCAATCGCTTGAGATGGGGCGCTTTCGGCTTTGTGCCATCAAACCGCACCAGATGACAAACCCCATCACCGGCCGATAACTGGACCAGACACAGGCGATCCCGGGGCGGATTGAGACCCATAGTTTCGGTGTCAACGGCAACCGCATCCCCCCAAACCAAATCAGCCGGGATATCCCCTTGATGAAGATGAATATTCTCGGAAAGAATTTCAGGAGAACGCGAAGGCATAATAAAAATGATAAAAGGGTGAAAATGGGTATGATGAAAATTGATAGAACGAAAAGCTCTTTTTTAAGCAACAACCAAAACAGTACGGAAAATCAAGCCAAACAACAAGAAGTAACATCAGCGCATACAGCATGACCGCATATATGAGCATCCTTGAAAAAGAAAGAGATTTACAGGTAAAAGTAATATTTTGGTGAAGAGTCAATATGGTCATGAACAAAGCCCTAAAAAAATCAACGCGCAAAGCGTTGTCGCAAGATATCGTTTTTGGATCTGCAACCGATCTGGATTGTTTTTATACAGGGGACGCCGCTCAAATACTCAAGAGTTTTGGCGAGGGATTCGTGGACCTGATTGTTACCAGCCCACCTTATGAAGATATGCGAAACTATAATGGGTACGAATTTAATGCTGCCGTCATGTTTCGTGCCCTTTATCGCGTGCTCAAAATAGGGGGTGTTTGTGTCTGGGTTGTCGGCGAGCGTATAAAGGGCGGTCGAAGCCTCAAAAGTTTTGAACATGCCTTTCTTGGCCGTGACTGCGGCTTTAATGTCCATGATGTGATGATTTATCAGAAAAAAATACACCTTTTATGCGGAGCAATGCCTATACAAATTGCTATGAACTGATGATTGTGTTTTCCAAAGGGAAACCTGCGACCTTTAATCCCTTGACCGAACCGACCAAACGCAATGGTATGGAAACCGCGGTATTTAATAAGGGTGCTGACGCGGTGAACAGGAAACGCCCGGTTCTACTGAAAAAAGAAAAAACCAAGACCAATATTTGGCAGTATGCGGTTGGCTTAGGGGGGACAACCTCGGACTGCGTTGCTTTTCAACATCCGGCCGTATTCCCAGAACAGCTGGCGGAAGATCATATCTTATCTTGGTCAAACCCCGGAGACATTGTGCTTGATCCTATGTGTGGAAGCGGGACCACTTGTAAGATGGCCAAGCGCAATGACCGCTATTGGATAGGAATTGATTCTTCAGATGAATATATCAAGATTGCCCGCAAACGCATGTCAATACTCTGAGAAGAGGTTGCTGTGACGGATTGGGTATACTGCCCAAAAGGCAGAGGCTGGAAGCATGAGAAAGACGTTATATCTGATCGGCACCGCCATTTTCCTGAAAACGCTGTTGGAATCTCCCAAAAAGCAGAAGGTTCTCGGACCATTATATGGTTCATAGGCCGCGATGAGACGTGGTCTGTTCCATCGGATGAAGTGGAGTCTGTGAATGTTTTGGAAACTGGGGACCAATACCCACAGAAGATATGTAACATGTGCCATTGCCTTTTAGATGTAGGGAAATTTGCAAAAAACCAGAACAATATTCACGGTCCCGTCAGACGACCATCATGTATGAGATGCCGAACCGATATTGATAAAAGAGCACCCAAGAGCAACCAAGCCAAGCAGTTTGAAAAGAAGCGACCCAAAAGGCGAAAATAGTGGCCGACCATAATCACCATACGGGTGATATTCGGGACTTTATCTGCGATAGCTGCAATACAGGTCTGGGTAGATTTAAGAACGGCCACGACTGCCTTAAAGATGCCTTATCCTATATCAAAGAGCGAGAGGGCTAAGATGTTAAGTTGTGGTACAGACCCCTGGAAAAAATAAACATTCACTCGAATGAAATGAATTGAAAGATTCAGAAAATGCAAAAAACGACAAACTTTCTGGGAAATAAAACAGCTCTATCCATATGATCAAAAGACAAAAAAGAACGAGAACAAAAATGCAAAGCGTTTCCAAAAAAAAATCAGGAGAGTTTTCTGTCGATAAATCTAGAATCATAAGTGTAAAAAATTTTTGACTCCCAGTTGTCTATCTGCCGATTTTTGATTATTGGTCTTCGGATGTTCTCGGCGATGTTCCGCTTTTTTTGCAACTTTATCATTGGCTATTATTCATTTCATGACCCAACGTCCTTCTCTTGATCTCCTGGGTATTGGCAATGCCGTGGTTGATGTCCTGGCCGAGGCCAATGATGCTGATCTGGCAACCCATGGTCTCACCAAAGGCAGTATGACATTGGTGGATCAACCCACTGCCCAGCATACCCAAGACGCCATCACACCAGTTTCCGAACAAGCCGGCGGTTCAGCCGCCAATACGCTGACCGGTTTTGCCTTACTGGGTGGTCGGGCCGGTTTTATCGGCAAAATTCGTGATGACAGCCTTGGTATGGCGTTCCGGCGCGCGATGACATCATCCGGGGTTCAGTTTACCACCCCAGCCGCCCAGACCGGGCCACCCACCGCCCGTTGCCTGATTTTGGTCACCCCGGATGCCGAGCGCAGTATGCAGACCTTTCTCGGGGCCAGCATTGATCTCAGCCCGGCAGATATTGATGATTCCCAAATCGCTGATGCGGCGATGATCTATCTAGAAGGCTATCTCTGGGATCCTGAAAAAGCCAAAGAGGCTCTGGAAAAAGCCGCCCGCATCGCCAAAGCCGCCGGTCGAAAAGTCGCTCTGAGTCTTTCAGATGCCGGCCTGGTGGCCCGCCATCGCCAATCCCTGCTGGATGGAATCGCCGATTATATTGATGTCCTGTTTGCCAACCAGAAAGAGGCCGCCGCTTTGGCGCAAGACGACAACCTGAACAATCTTTGCGGTTTTGTGCGTGGTTTATGCGATACCGTTGTGGTCACCCGCAGCGAGAAAGGCTCCATCATCTTTCATCGTGATGATGATTTTCATATTGATCCGATACGCCTGTCGCCGCCGCTGGATACCACCGGGGCGGGTGATCTTTATGCCGCCGGTTTCCTCCACGGTCTCACACATGGCCACCCCTTGGCCACATGTGGACGCATGGGCAGCCTGGCTGGCGGCGAGAGTGTTACCCATTATGGTGCCAGGCCGGAGTCGTCTTTGATTGATTTATTTTCTCGACACCGGTTGATAGACGCACCGGATTAACAGACCTCTTAATCCAACCCATCATCAAGCGCATACCCAACCGCTCGCACGGTGCGGATGACATTGGGCCGCTTTTTTCCATCCGGATTCAAAGCCCGGCGCAACCGCCGGATATGGGTGTCGACGGTGCGTTCTTCGACATAAACATTTTGACCCCAAACACTATTAAGAATCTGTTCACGCGAATAAACCCGCCCCGGATGCTCCATAAAATGCCGCAACAAGCGAAATTCTGTGGGACCAAGATGAATTTTGCGCGCACCGCGTTTCACCCGGTAACGCGCCAAATCCATCACCACATCACCATAATGCAAAAAATTGTCATTTAAATCCGCTCGGCTCCGGCGCAACAAAGCCCGCACACGGGCGACCAATTCACCGGGGCTGAAGGGTTTGCCGATATAATCATCCGCCCCGGCATCCAATCCCCGGACTCGGTCTTCTTGCTCACCGCGCGCGGTCAGCATGATCACCGGCAAATCCCGCAATTCCGGAGAATGGCGAATATGCCTACACAGCTGAAGCCCGGAAAGATGCGGCATCATCCAATCAAGAATGGCCAAATCGGGCCGTTCTTCATGGAGCATGGTTCGCGCATCTTCGCCATCCGTGGCCTCCCGGACCAGGAATCCCTCTTTTTGAAGATTATAGGCCACCATCGGCAACAAAGCTGGATCATCTTCAGCGACAAAAATTTTCTTTTGCATGAAATATCCTCTCTTAATGTCACTGAATGTTACAAAATTTTGTTGAGGAGAATGCGGCTTAGGAATCGACCAAATGAGGTAAGGGTTCATGATCCCCGCTCTCACCTTTGGGACGCCGACCGGTCAAGGGTTCACCGGTGACCAGGAAATAAACCGACTCAGCGATATTGGTTGCATGATCACCAATGCGCTCCAAATTTTTGGCCACAAACAAGATATGGGTGCAAGTCGAAATACAGCGCGGATCTTCCATCATATATGTAAGAAATTCACGAAAAACACTGGCATACATTTGATCAATATCGGCATCAGCCTCCCAAATCCGCCGGGCCTTATCGGGGTCCCGCTCACTGTAAGAATCAAGGACATCCTTGACCATCAACCGGGTTGCCGCCCCCATACGGGCAATGCCTGAAAGACCTTGGACAGCCGGATATTGACTGAGTGAGATAGAGCGTTCGGCAATATTGGCCGCATAATCGCCAACCCGTTCGATATCCGAAGCCACCTTAATCGCTGAGACGATGGTGCGTAAATCATCAGCCATCGGCTGGCGCAAAGCCAGCATCCGCACCGATAAACCCGAGATTTCATGTTCAAGATCATCAATTTTCTGGTCGGATCGAACCACGCAGTCAGCAATCTCATCATTGCGCTTGACCAATGCTTCGACTGCCCGGTCAAGCTGGTTTTCGGCCAACCCACCCATCTGATTGATGATATTTTTAAGATGAGTCAATTCCTGATCATAAGAACTCACAATATGATGCTGCGATGTCATGATCGTTTCCCTTAACCGTTTTAGCCAAATCGTCCGGTGATATAGCCCTGAGTCCGCTCATCCCGGGGGCTGGTGAAGATGGTTTCAGTATCCCCCACCTCTATGAGTTGGCCAAGGTGAAAAAAGGCGGTACGTTGAGAGACCCGCGCGGCTTGTTGCATTGAATGGGTAACAATAACAATGCTATAATTGCGGCGTAATTCATCAAGCAACTCTTCAACTTTAGCCGTCGCGATGGGGTCCAGGGCCGAACAAGGCTCATCCATCAAAATCACTTCCGGATTAACCGCAATCGCCCGGGCAATACATAAACGTTGCTGCTGGCCACCCGATAAACTGGTCCCTGGGCTATCCAGTCGATCTTTCACTTCACCGAATAAGCCAGCTCTTTGTAAGCTGGTGACCACGATATCATCAAGGTCCGACTTGCTGGATGTCAGGCCATGAATACGTGGACCATAAGCGACATTGTCGTAAATAGACTTTGGAAACGGATTGGGTTTCTGGAAAACCATACCGACCTGACGACGTAGATGAACAACGTCAATTTCCGGGCCATAGATATCGATGCCATCAAGCAGAATACGGCCCGAAACCGTGCAGCCATCAATGACATCATTCATACGGTTGAGACAGCGTAGAAATGTTGATTTTCCGCAGCCACTGGGACCAATCAAAGCGGTGACATCATGGGGCTGGATATCTAAATCCACCGAAAAAAGAGCTTGCTTGCCGCTATAATAGACGTCAACCCCTGAACACAAAAATTTAGCCGGATGCCCGGGACCATCAGACGCCGAGACGGTGGCGGTTACTTGATTTTCTAATCCATACATTTCTCAGCCATATACGGGTTATTCTCTATAACAGGAAACAACAGGAACCGGAACTGCTACCAGCGGCGCTCAAACTTTTTGCGTAAATAAATAGCCAAACTGTTCATCACCACTAAGAACATCAGCAATACCATGGTCGCGCCACCAACCTTCTCAATAAAGCCGCGCTCAGGACTATCGGCCCATAGGAAAATTTGCACCGGTAAGACTGTTGATGGGTCCATTGGTGTTGCGGGAATATCAACGATGAAGGCCACCATACCAATCATCAGCAAGGGGGCCGTCTCTCCCAAAGCCTGAGAGAGGCCGACAATGGTTCCGGTCAAAATCCCCGGCATGGCCAAAGGCAAGACATGATGCCCGACAACCTGAAGCGGCGAGGCCCCCATGCCGAAAGCCGCTTCACGGATCGATGGCGGGACCGCCTTCAAAGACGCCCGGGTGGCGATGATGATGGTCGGCAAGGTCATTAAAGCCAGCACCATGCCGCCAACCAGTGGGGCCGAACGCGGTAAATCCATAAAATTGAGGAATATCGCCAAACCGAGAAGACCAAACACAATAGAAGGAACAGCCGCTAAGTTATTGATATTGATCTCAATTAAATCGGTGAACCGATTGCGGGGTGCCAATTCCTCAAGATAAATAGCCGCCGTAACGCCAATCGGAAAGGACAGCAGCAACGTCACCATAATCGTGAAAAATGAACCGACAATCGCCCCCCAAATACCGGCCAATTCCGGTTCCCGCGAGTCGCCGCTGGTGAGAAAGCGGCTATTGAAAACCAAGCGCATATCTTCATCCGCGCTCAGCGTGGCCAGCCATGCCCGTTGATGCTCACTGAGCAAATGATCACCTTTTAGATCACCCTGCGTAAACCCGCCTTTGGTGAAAATATCAACCACACTGGAGGCCGGCAGCCAGAAAGACTGCGTCTGGCCAATGAGATCAGGATCATCAGCCACCCGGAGAGCCAATTCACGCGGTGCGGCTTTGCTCACCAATTTGCTAACGCTCATAATGTCTTTGCGGGATTGTATATCAGGAAATTTGGTCATCAGGGCTTCGCGAATTGCCCTTCGGTAATCTGGCATTCCGTCTTTTTTGGTTTCCAAATGAATATCAAGGCGAATCTCAGTGGCTAAGAAAGCACTCCAGCCGCCTGAAAAAATAGAAATCAGCAAAAACAACAAAAAACCCAAGGCACCACTGACCGCGACAATCCCCATCCAGCGAAAACGACGCTCAGCCCGGCGGCGCGCACGCATGTGACGAGCCATCATGGCAGCTGAAGGTTTTTTGTTGCCGACAGATTGAGATTGCCGCTTTTCCGAAGGCATCACTGAAGACTGTGCGGTGGTATCAGTCATATTTTTCACGGTAACGTTGAATAATTTTTAGAGCAGCGGCATTCAAAGAAAGGGTCACCAGAAACAGCACCATACCCAGAGCAAACGCCGCCAAAGTCTTGGCACTATCAAATTCTTGGTCACCAACCAGTAAAGTCACAATCTGTACTGTGACTGTGGTGACCGCTTCCAAGGGATTAGCGGTCAAATTGGCAGCCAATCCCGCCGCCATAACCACGATCATCGTCTCACCAATCGCCCGCGAGACCGCCAACAGAAAAGCCCCGACAATTCCTGGTAATGCAGCCGGAAAAATCACCATGCGCATGGTTTCCGATGGGGTGGCACCCAGGGCATAAGACCCATCGCGTAAAGCCCGTGGCACCGCGGTGATCACATCATCAGATAACGATGAAATGAAAGGAATAATCATAATACCCATCACCAAGCCCGCCGCCAGAGCGCTTTCCGAGGCGACATCCAAACCCAATGAAACCCCAGCTTCACGAAGCAATGGCGCCACAGTCAAAGCAGCAAAAAAACCATAAACAACTGTTGGCACCCCGGCCAGAATTTCCAATGCTGGTTTCACCACTGAACGTAAACGAGCCGAAGCATATTGGGACATATAAATTGCCGACATGAGCGCAATCGGTGTAGCCACCAGCATCGCAATCATAGTGATCAATAAGGTCCCGGTAAAAAGAGGAATCGCCCCAAAACTGCCGCCACTGGCAACTTGATCACCGCGTAAGGCGATTTGAGGACTCCAATGCAAGCCGAATAAGAAGTCTCCCAAGGGGATCAAGTTGAAAAAGCGGATTGACTCAAAGATCAATGACAACACAATCCCGATTGTCGTCAAAATGGCCATTGAGGAACTGATCAGCAAACCAAACCGCAAAACCATCTCAACCCGGTTGCGGGCCCGAAAATTCGGTTGCATGGCCTTCATCGCCTGGCCAAAACCGATTGCCGTTGCCGCCAAAGCAACCGCGATCAAACCAGCCGACCCGATTGTTTCAAGAAAATTGTAATGCGCTGCCGCCGCAACCAAAGCCGGGTCAGCAGAAGCCACCGGGACAACACCAGCCGCGATATCACGGATTTGATCCAACATCATGGATTGCAGACCATCAGAAGCATGACGATGATCAGCACCAAGGTCAGTCAAAATCAAATATTCGATAAGAAACGGCTCGCAAAGCGTCCAGACCAGAAAAACCCCCAAAGACGGGATGATGCAGCATAAAGCGGCATAATACCCATAATAGCTCAGCAGGGAATGGGGCCGCCCAGTTGCCGAAGAGCGCCGAACCCGATGGATACCGCGCCGATAGGCAAAAACGGCAACCACCAAAACAGCAAGAACAAGCAGGGCAGACCCCATATTGATTTCCCGCAAAACTTAAACAGGTCTCTTAAAATACCAACACCAAGACTCACATGGTCAAAGGTGTTAGAGAACGGGCCTTAGATTGGATCTTTTCGCGGTCCTCACTCGGCAAGGGGATCAAACCTTTTTCAGTGAGATAACCGTATTCTCCCCACGCATCTTCATCGGTGAAAGCAGCGATATATTCTGACATACCCGGAATAACCCCCACATGATCATTTTTAACATAGAAAAAGAGGGAACGGGCCACCGGATAGTCGCCGCTGGCAATGGCATCGAAGGTCGGCGCGATTGTATCAATCTGAGCCCCCTTCACCTTATCCATATTCTGGGCCAGGAAACTATATCCAAACACACCAAATGCATCCGGATTGCTGGCCAGTTTTTGAAGAATCAGATTGTCATTTTCCCCGGCCTCAACATAAACCCCATCCTCACGGATTGAGCGACATACGGCTTTATAAGCCTTTTTATCTTTTTTCTTGTAAGCCTTGAGGGCAGGAAACGTCTTGCATCCGCCTTCAATCGCCAATTCGTTAAACGCATCACGAGTACCGGACGTCGGTGGCGGTCCCAAGACTTCGATTTTAAGATCGGGCAAGCTGGGATCAATATCACTCCATTTTTTATAGGGATTGGGAACCAACTGATCCGGGCTTCCCTCAGCATCAGAGGGCACATCCTTGGCCAGTGCCAAAAACAGCTGACGCAAGGTTAAATCAACCTCGGGTCCAGCCACCGAATTGGCGAAAACGATACCATCATAACCGATTTTGATCTCAGTGATTTTACCGACACCGTTTGCGGCACATTTTTCAACCTCGGAAGATTTAATCCGCCGCGAAGCATTGGCAAAATCCGGATGCTTGATCCCCAGACCGGCACAGAACAGCTTCATGCCGCCGCCGGTGCCGGTACTCTCAATTACCGGTGTCTTGAAAGACGTTGATTGGCCAAATTCTTCAGCCACAGCAGTCGAAAAAGGGAAAACAGTCGAAGAGCCGACAATACGAATCTGGTCACGTGCTTGGACCCCAGATACAGAAAAAGACAACAAAACAGCCGTCAAAAGAAAAATACGCATGAGGCAAAACTCCATATATATGTTTGATCAAAGAAAATCTCGGGGATTCTTAAAATTCATACCCAGGATGATAAGGGATCATTTCACAACAACGCATCACGCAATACATCATGATAGAGCAGCCAACAGGCCAGTATCATGATGAGAAAATTATACTTTCAGCCCGTTTCAAAAAACACATCTGTTTTGGAATCGCATATCCCCATTTTTCTCACTGACGATTGTTCCGCCAGCTTTGTTAGCTTATGGATGGCATTCGACCATCATAAGGCTGTTTCGTGACTCTTTTATGGGACTATTTTCCATTTTATTTCATGAGGTTAGAAGAGTGTTGACAACGTCGGTATGGCATCAGCCGGATTCCATGACGTTATCATTCACAGACAGTCTTCATGGATGGAAACGTGCCCGGAACTTCGTCCTTGATGGCCCCAAACCAGCATCTGGCCGATCATCAGCAAGGGGCCGGTCAAGACAATTTCAAAAAGGCCAAGATACGGAATCAAAAAACACGATTGGGGGAGGCTCCCCCAATCGTGCGACAACAAAACATTTTCAAAAAATGCGGGTTTTTCACCCCATCAGCTCAGAAGGATCAGAAATCCGAAGGCTTAGAAATCCACCTGAATCCGGGCTTGTATGCCCCGATCATTGAAATCCTTGCCATCATCGCCGCTGGTTTTTCCGTTGACCAGGTTGCCGTTGAGTTTCAAGGCCACATAAGGGTTGGGCTTCCAGGTCAAGCCCAGAGTATGAACATTCTGATCCCCACCTTTGATACCGGCGTCAGCCAGAGAGGCGCGGCTGAATCGGTATGCAAGCATCCAGGCCCCCGGTCCACCATCGGAAAGATTTTTGTTCGGCTTGACCCGACCAAAAACACCTTTTGAGGCCGAATATTTGCGCACTTCACCGGTCAGCCACCAGGCTGCTTCAACATAAAAGCTGTTCAGATTGGCTGTTTTGGCATCCCCTTTACGGTCTAGGGCAATATTGAAATATTCACCTTGCACCGAATAAGGACCATAGAGACCAGCCAATTCACCATTATACAGCATCACATCATCGACATTGGCGATGGTGCCGGTATCAATGGCCCGACCGGCCAGATGAATCTCCGGACGGGCACGCAACCGGAGGCCGTTGCCCGCGAAAGCACTGCGATGGAGCACCCCGCCGCCGATATGAATCACCCGATCTTGTTCAGCAATCGGTGCATAGGTCAATCGAGCCGCCAAGCTGGTACCATTCCTGAAGGCCGATTTCTGAACACCACCGGAGAAAACGCCAGCTGCAGCCGAATAATGGGCACCCCCGGCCGTAAAGCCGACCCCGGTTTTGCGATCCGCCCCCGAAGAACTGAGAAAATCAATAGATTGGCTGCGTTCCATAAACGGAATATATTTGGAGCTGGTCAAATTCTGCATTGCAAACGGCACTTTATGATGACCGACCCGGATCACCAGATTCTGGAAGGCTTTCTTGAAGCCGCTATATTCAATATAGAGATCCTTGGTATCCACCTCATTGTCGGCAAAGTCAAACTGGGCCTTCCACCCCCAGGTCTTGGCAAAATCCCCTTTGGCAAACAGCCGGGCTCGCCGGAATTCATGGCCCGACTCGCCGCCGATAGCCTCATGGTCAAACCAAGCGGCATCCAGCATAATGCGGCCACCAATCTGCAAGGAGGCGTTGGGGCATGTGGCTTTGAGGAATTTCTTGGGATCCAAAGAACAGCCGTCCGATGACGACTCTTCCAAAGAAGAGACACGGCCCTTCAATTTCAGGACTTCATCTTGCAAAGCCGAAACATCCTGGGCCACGGCCGTATTAACCAAAGCCAGGTTGACCACAGCCAGACCGGGGATGGCCAAAACCGGGATAATCCGTTTAACCATATTGGATATGAATGATTGAGGCGGCAAAAACCGCGATATAGCTAATTTTGACATACTCATCCTTTCTTTGAAGCAAAATCATTTTGTTGGGGAATGGTTTTATCAGGAAATTTTGAAACGCCATTCAAAAACGGCTCAATGCAGTCAACGATCACGGGTTACGCGCTCAGCCAATTGTCGGATCAGATGATTAAATCAGATTTTTCGTAAGCGATTGATGAAAAACGCCCGAATTCAGAACATATTTTAGGGTCATTTTCCTGGTGTTTTTGTGACGTTTTTATGACAACAACAAGCAATACAGCGAAACCCTATGGTTTAAGAATGAAAACAAGGTGATCAGGCAGGAACGCCATGCTCAACAAACATTGAGCCCCTATCCCCGCCTTGGACGGGCCAAAACCGCATGAGGATCTATCAATAACCGGTTATGGTGTGCTTTTTCCCTGGAGACGGCGATTCAAGGAACGCAACGGCAAGGCATTGAGACGAATAAATCCCGCGGCATCATTGTGATCATAGGCCGCGCCATCCTCAAATGTGGCTAAGGATTGATCATAGAGACTCTCGGCGGACTTACGGCCCACCACCTGGGCAGCACCCTTGAACAGACGTAGCCGAGCAACACCGGAAACATGGCGCTGACTTTCATCAACCAAGGCCTGGATCATCTCACGTTGGGGCGAAAACCAAAAACCATTATAAACCAGCTCCGCATAACGGGGCATCAATTCATCTTTAAGATGGGACGCCGCACGATCCAGGGTGAGACTCTCCACTGCCCGATGGGCCAGAGCCAAAAGCGTGCCGCCAGGGGTTTCATAAACGCCGCGCGCTTTCATACCGACAAAGCGATTCTCAACCAAGTCCAAACGTCCGATACCGTTAGCACCCCCCAAATCATTGAGGCGAGACAACAAAGCGGCCGGCGAGAGCGATTGACCATCCAGAGCTACGGGATCACCGCATTCAAAGCTGATTTCCAGATATGTCGGTTGATCCGGCGCATGTTCAGCCGCCACCGAACGGGTGAACATGCCAGGATCAGGCTCCACCCAGGGATCTTCAAGAATTTTACCCTCATAGGAAATATGGAGTAAATTGGCATCGGTCGAATAAGGGGCCTCACCCCGTTTATCACGGGGTATGGGAATTTGCCGTTTTTCTGCGTAAGCAATCAAATCCTCGCGGGAAACCAGATCCCATTCACGCCAAGGAGCAATCACCGTGATATCTGGATTATTGGCATAATAGCCCAATTCAAAACGTATTTGATCATTGCCTTTACCGGTCGCGCCATGGGCCACCGCATCCGCCCCCACTTCGGCCGCAATTTCGATCTGTCGTTTGGCAATCAAGGGCCGGGCAATAGAAGTGCCCAAGAGGTAACATCCCTCATAGGCGGCGTTGGCCCGGAACATTGGGAAAACATAATCCTGTACAAATTCTTCGCGCAAATCTTCAACATAAATTTCCTGTACCCCCATCAATTCAGCCTTGGTCCGGGCTGACTCAAGCTCCTCACCTTGACCGAGATCAGCGGTGAAGGTAACCACATCACATCCATAGGTTTCTTGTAACCAGCGAAGAATAATCGACGTATCAAGGCCACCAGAATAGGCCAGAACAACTTTCTTCACTAGGCGTTTAGAAGCCACCATATCTCCCCCTTTTCCTGAGAGAATGCATCATCAAAAGTTATGGGCTGCCGCTCCACCAACAACAGGACCCATCTCTGGCCCCAGATTGGGTTCACCATCCCCTAATCCATCACTGCATGTAGGTCTTTTCGCCAAACGGATGCTCTGCGAACGCAGCTGACCACAGGCGGCCAGAATATCTTGCCCACGCGGGGCACGTATCGGTGCGGCCAAGCCGGCCGCGTTTAAGATATCAGCAAAAGATGCGATGGCAGCCGGAGATGACCTTTCATAAGCTGCACCCGGCCACGAATTAAAAGGGATCAAATTCACTTTAGCGGGAATACCCTTGAGCAATCGCGCCAAGGCTCGGGCATCTTCCGAAGAGTCATTCACCCCTTTCAGCATAACATACTCAAAGGTAATGCGATCACAACGGCGCCCAGCCGGATAAGCCCGGCACGCAGCCAGAAGTTGGGCAATCGGATATTTACGGTTTAACGGCACCAAAACATCACGCAAAACGTCATGGACCGCATGCAAAGAGACCGCCAATTTAACCCCCAATTCACGGCCACAGCGTTCCATCATCGGCACAACACCGGCGGTTGATAGGGTGATTTTACGCCTTGAGATAGCCAGACCTGCTGAATCCATCATGATTCCCAAGGCTGTGGCTACAGCGTCATAGTTATAAAGCGGCTCCCCCATCCCCATCAGCACAATATGCGATAGACGGCGCCCTTGCTCCGGTGTGCGCCATTCTTGCAGATCATCACGGGCCACCATCAACTGTGATACAATTTCAGCAGCACTCAAGTTACGTACCCAGCGTTGGGTCCCGGTGCGGCAAAATCGGCAGGTTAATGTACAGCCAACTTGAGAAGAAAGACAAAGAGCCCCGCGATCTTCTTCAGGAATATAAACTGTTTCCACCTCACCACCGCCAGGGAGTTTCAGCAACCATTTACGGGTTCCATCTTGAGAAATCTGACGCTTGATCACTTCTGGTCGCCCAACCACAAAACCGGCAGCCAGACGTTGACGAAAATCTTTCGATAAATCGGACATCTGATCAAAATCAGTCATACCGGCTTGATAAATCCAGCGCCAAAGCTGGCGGACCCGAAAGTCAGGCTCACCAAAATCAGCCAGAACAGCCGCCAAAGCAGAGCGCGATAGACCCGCCAAGTTATAACGGCCAGAGGGTGCATGATGATGCCGTAGGGGGACTGGAGAAGACATAAGAAAAAGTTATGTTAGTAATATAAGGTCATGAACAGTTATTTTTTGAAACCGCATTTCTGGCTCATGGCTTTATAAGCAGAGGTAAAGCCCACCAAAGAATAGGTATCTGTGGTCTGGGTTCCCCGGCTGGAAACACCCTTAACAATCATTTTGAGACCTCTTTTCATGGCTAAGATCAATTTCTTATCCGCCACCCCATCGCTGGCCCAAGCACGATCTTTGCCGATGATGAGATTAAAACGCTGGCCGCCGATTTGCGCCCTCGGCGTTGAGCCGTTTTTGAATGTGTAGCCAGTGGCAATATTGAATTCCCCAGGATTATTGGTACCGGAACGGCGGGTGACAAAAGCATAAATTTTACCGCGCTTTTTATATTTTCCTTTTGAATCAATCGGTGAACTGACCGCATAACAGACCGTTTTTCCCGATTCTG
This sequence comes from Alphaproteobacteria bacterium, assembly GCA_963923945.1. Lineage (GTDB taxonomy): Bacteria > Pseudomonadota > Alphaproteobacteria. Next base: position 1,257,526 of record OZ000551.1, on the reverse strand, counting down.
TATAATGATGAGCCGACCATTGATCAAATGTGCCAATCAATTCATCAGGAGCCGCCAGGGACGGACTGACCATCACCAAAATCAGACCGAGACTTACGGTGACCAGGCTTACCAGCCGGGAGCCCCCCCTTCCCAAAGCAGCGTAGCGACCAGCCGAACCGATTAAAAAATATTTGTTCCATCCGAAAAAACGGGAGAGCAACATGATATCAACTCCAACAAAATCAAAAATTATCTCAGCATAACCGCGCATAGCGCACTCTTTATGTTACGACCCATGCCGATCATGATTGATACATATCGCTCATCTGTATAATCGCCCACGGGTTGGGAATCCAGGGCCAGTATTGGTATCAATCAATCATGGATCAATAAAGAGTTGCTTTTTGGTGTCTTGTGGCCTGAAATGAAGAAGATACCGTCAAAACAAAGTGTCCCGCCCGATAAAAATCCACCTGTGTGATGGCTGGAACGGCAGAGCGTGCCCATCGTTAGTCATTTATTTTTCTTATTTGTTTTTATTCATCTTGATTATCGTTATGAACAATTATGAGATGGAATCACAAAAAATTACATAAAAAACCGAAAGCAATCAATTTCGTCAATCACGCAATGCATCATGTCGATGGATCGGGTACAGACGGCCACCGAAACAAGGGATGATTCCAGGTTGATACGCGTTTTATTTGTTTGTACGGGGAATATTTGCCGATCACCCACCGCTGAAGCCATCTTTAACGCCCAGGCCAAGGCCCAAGGGTTGGCCGATATGTTCGAGGCCGACTCAGCGGGAACCACCGATTATCACCAGGGAGAACCGGCAGACCGGCGCAGTATAACAGCAGCCAAAAAACGCGGTTATGACATGAGCAATCATCGCGCTCGTCACATTCGTGACCATGATTTCACCCGTTTCGATTACATAGTCGCCTTGGATCACACCCATCTCCAATACTTAAAATCACAGCAAAAACGTCTTGAAAACGGATCCTCACATATCGTCACATTGATGGATTATATTCCTGAAAAGAACCGGTCCGAAGATCAAAAAACCGATGTTCCTGACCCTTATTACGGGGGACCGGCAGGGTTTGATCTGGTGCTTGATCTCTCGGAGTCCGGTTGTGCTGGCTTGATTGCGCATATTATTGCGGATACGAAAAGAAAAAACGATGCCAATGATTGAGAAGGGCGAGCGACCCGGAGAATCCCGTCGAGCGCATGGAGATAAAGTCCAAAACCTGGCCAAGAAGCAAAGAGAGGCTTGACCAACCCAATATCGGACAGGCAGTCTACTTTTTCGCAGATTGCTTTTTTCATGGCTCTTTCAAACACATTTTTGTTTATCATTTTCTCTGCAGCACAATTTTATTGTATTTTATCATATAAAAGTTGCTATTGATGACCCATAATCCGGTGTTACACGGGACAACTGTCCTTTGCGTGCGCAAAAAGAATAAAGTGGTGCTGGCCGCCGATGGGCAGGTATCCATCGGCTCTATGGTGGTCAAATCCAATGCCAATAAAGTGCGACGTTTGGCTAAAGGAGCTGTCCTAGCCGGTTTTGCTGGCGCAACCGCTGATGCTTTTACATTGTTTGAGCGTTTGGAAGAGAAGTTAGAAAAACACCCTAAACAATTGTTACGTGCCTGTGTCGAGCTGACCAAGGACTGGCGTACAGATCGCTATCTGCGGCGCTTGGAGGCCATGATGGCGGTGGCCGATTCTTCGGTTTCCCTCATCTTATCTGGGTCGGGTGATGTTTTGGAGCCTGAAGATGGCTTGATTGGTATTGGTTCGGGGGGTGCTTTTGCTTTGTCAGCAGCCCGTGCTTTGATCAATCAAAAAGGAATTGATGCGGAAGATGTGGCCCGACAAGCCATGAAAATTGCGGCTGGAATTTGCATTTATACCAACGAAAATTTGACGTTGGAAATTCTGTGAGGGAAATTCTGTGAGGGAAATTCTGTGAGGGAAATTCTGTGAGGGAAATTCTGTGAGGGAAATTCTGTGAGAGAAATTCTATGAGGGAAATTCTGTGAGGGAAATTCTGTGAGAGAAATTCTATGAGGAGGTTTTGTGAGTCCATCTGATTTTTCGCCACGAGAAATTGTCTCGGAGCTTGACCGCTATATTGTCGGTCAAAATGATGCCAAGCGGGCGGTTGCGATCGCCTTGCGCAATCGCTGGCGACGACAGCGATTGGAAGACAATATGCGTGATGAGGTGTTGCCCAAGAATATCTTGATGATTGGCCCCACCGGGGTCGGCAAAACTGAGATTGCAAGGCGGTTGGCGCGGTTGGTAACCGCACCGTTTCTTAAAATTGAGGCAACCAAATTCACCGAAGTGGGCTATGTTGGGCGCGATATTGAGCAGATTATTCGTGATCTGGTTGAGGTTGCTCTCCATATGACTCGGGAGCGCTTGCAAGAAGAGGTCGCCGCTCAGGCCGAGCGGGCTGCTGAGGACCGGGTTCTTGATGCCTTGGTGGGCGCGCAAACCAGTACAGCAACACGGGATAAATTCCGCACAATGCTGCGCGCTGGCTCTCTAGCCGATAAAGAAGTAGAAATTGAGGTGGTTGAGAGCAGCGGCAACACGCTGCCAACTTTTGAGATTCCCGGAATGCCAGGCGCACAAATGGGTATGTTCAACCTCAATGAAATCTTCGGCAAAGCATTCGGCGAAAAAACCCGTAAACGGAAAATGACAGTCGCTGAGTCCCATGCTGTTTTGGTCGCCCAAGAAAGTGATCGGCTGATTGATGATGAGCAAGCCATACGTGAGGCAGTCGAAGCGGTCGAACAAAACGGCATTGTCTTCATTGATGAAATCGACAAAATTTGCGCCCGTGATGGTCAACGCGGGGGGGAGGTGAGCCGCGAAGGCGTGCAACGTGATTTACTTCCCTTGATTGAAGGCACAACAGTGGCCACCAAACATGGCTCGGTGCGAACCGACTTTATTTTATTCATCGGCTCAGGAGCCTTTCATCTGGCCAAACCGGCCGATCTACTCCCGGAATTGCAGGGCCGTTTGCCGATCCGGGTTGAACTTGATGCCCTCGACCGGGCTGATTTCCTTAAAATCCTCACCGAGCCGGAAAACAGCCTGATCAAACAATATCAGGCTTTATTGGCGACCGAAGATGTAACATTGACATTTGCCGATAAAGCAATCGAGGAAATTGCCAGCCTGGCCGCTGAAATCAACGAATCGGTTGAAAATATCGGTGCCCGGCGCTTGCATACAGTCATGGAGAAATTGCTGGAGGATATTTCTTTCACCGCCCCCGAAAAAAATGGGTCAACCCATCATGTCACCCCGAAGATGGTGCGGGAAACGGTCGGTGATCTGGCTGGAGATGCCGATCTGAGCCGTTTTATTTTGTAGTCAGGTCTGTCTATTCTTGCCGGATTCTGTACATTTCAGAATCAATACATGCTTTAATTTCATGTCTATTAGACATAATAACAATATCAGGACGGTAGGCGTAAGAGTATTGGTACTCATTGCATCGAACCGACTTTGAATAATCAATGATCAAGACGCGGCCATACGCGCATCCTTCAAATTCATCTACTTCTTGACCTGCTTCATTGATATATCCTGTCACTGTTCCTGAATACATAATTGTCCATCCAACATATTTTGATATATCAACCCTGCATCTGGCAAAGGCTGAGTCAGCAAATAATGTGATAATCAGACTAAAGAATATGATCCGCATGAGACTCAATCTCTCAGATTGATTTCAGGATTTGTGTTTGGTTGGAGAAACACGCGCTGAAGGCTCGGCATAAACGCTGGTAAATCCCAGGTTGCCCTGACGGGCGGGGGTCAATCGGTCATTCGCGGCGGCGGCGGCGCAATAAGACATAAAAAGCACCACCCCCACCATCACGCGGCTGGGCCCGGGTATAGGCGAGAATCAAAGGCCGCACAGAAGAAGCATTGAGCCAATTGGCCAATCCCGCTCTGAGCACGCCCTGACCACGCCAACCTGTTTGAACATCCCCAGCCGCCCCTTTACCGGTCACCACCAACACACAACGTCGACCCTGAGCCGCTGACTGGCTGATGAATTTTTCTACCGCGTCCCGGGCCGTGTCACGTCGATACCCATGCAGATCAAGCGTGGCCTCAATCGGCCATTGGCCCCGCCGCAGCTTGGCAGCCGCCCGACGATCCAGACCCGGGGTTTTGCCCATGATCAGCGGATTTTCTAAATCTTGAGCGGTTGATGATGCAGTGTTTCTGCTTATTGCTGATGGTGGAGAATCGACAGGACCATCCATATCATCGGAGAAAACGGTGGTCGATTGCGAGTCCCGCAAATCAGAAGAAACTGAATCGGGAGAGTGCTGGTGATCAAGCGGATTTCGGAGCGGTTTAATGGTCCGGGTGACATGATGCCAAACCTCGGCATCGTCTGAAGTCATGCCCGGTGACTCAGGACCATTACGGGAATGATTATTCATCAGCCATATCCCATTGAGCTGATTGCTTTGATATCATGGCTTGTGGAAGTAAAATGTAAAAAGATGCTTGATCCCGCATGTGTCCGGCCTGCTTTTCAGCCAGACGGCCATGACCCCAAAATAAATCACCACGCAAGGCACCCCGCAAAGCACCACCGGTGTCTTGAGTCACAGTCAAACGTTGCAAACGGTGACCCGGGCTGAGTGGATCAAGACCGTCAATCCATATGGGCAATCCATAAGGATAAAAAGCGTCATCAACGGCTAGGCTGCGCCCCGCTGTCAGCGGGATATTGGCCGCTCCCGGCGGGCCCATATCTTGAGACCAGCCGCCAGAGGGTGCGGGACGTTCTTCGAAAAAAATGTAAGAGGGGTTTTGATTAAACAAGGCATTGGCTTGATCAGGATGGTCAGCAATCCAACCGCGGATTGACTCAAGATTGACATCTGAAGCCGCCATAACACCGCGTTCAACCAGTACACGTCCAATAGAAACATAAGGATGACCGTTATGCCCAGCATAAGAAATTCTTATAATGGTGCCATCAGATAATCGTATGCGTCCCGAACCTTGGATTTGTAGGAAAAAAGCATCAACAGGATCATCAACCCAAAGCAATTCCAATCCGCGGTCTTTCAAAGCCCCCCGGTCAATTTCGGCTCGCGAAGCATAGGGAGATAACTGTCCATCTTGGAGCCGACCAGCAATACGACGACCACGTAAATCAGAGCGAAATTGCCCCAGATTCACCATTACCAAATCATGAGGCCGCCGGTATAAAGCGGTGCTATAACGTGTTGTTGGTCGTCGTGATCCTTTGAGCTCTGGTTCATAATAACCGGTCAGCAGACCGGTACTGTGATCATCAGTGCGCAAAGCATAAGCATCAAAATTCGTCTCAAAGAATTCCCGGGCCGCAGTATCTCCGCCTGTAAATTGTTCGGCCGTCGCACAAACACGGCGCCAAGAATCGGGTAAACCGAGATCAAAAGAACCCTGAAATGTCCCAACGCGTTTCACAAGACCAGGACAGCTCAGGCGAAATGCCGCAACTGCTGCAGTCATGTCGTCATCCAGCCAGCCCGGCAGATGACTAATTTTTACAGCTTCAAGATGAAAATCATGCGGTGTCTTTGTTTCCGGGGAAGAACAAGCCGCTAAAACAAGAAAAAAATACCCCGCCAGACTCGATAAGAACCATCTCAGCCGGTTCCTAGATGCAAAACAGCGTCTATTCAGGATCAAGAGTGGCAACCAAGAGCCAGTTGGGGTCGGGAGAGGATATGTCACGTCTGAATACCCAAAGATCTGTAACATCCTCAACATAGCTGCGATCACCATCAATCACTTTTTCATCTTTATCTTTGAGAATGTTGACTTGTTGGCTTTGAAATCTGGTCGTAATTTCAGCCTGGTTCCGGGAATCGATGGTTGCCGATTCAATAACAATTTTATCAAGACTAACTAGGGTCGTCTCCATCTTTTCGCCGACTTTTTCGCGTTTGGTGATCTCAGCATTAAAGCTTTTCCAGACCGATTTATCCAAGAGGGGTTGCAAAATATCGCGCCTTCCCTCAGCAAAAGCCATGATAATGGTCTCAAAAGCGGCCGCAGCACCAGAAAAGAAAATATCGGCGCTAAAAGAGGAATCATGGACCTGAATATTCTCCAATCCTTTTTGCGCTTGCTGAGAAATTTCGGAGACATCGGGTTTCATATCCCGCCATTTTGATTCTTGATCAACCATCTGATCCACACCGTCTTGGGGTTCTGTGGGCAGTTTATCGGCGGTATCAAGAATACTCTCAATATTGCGTGTTTTCTCGTGACGCGTTTTCTGATGGCCAGTCCGTCGGCCCAAAACAGCGCGTAAACGCAAAAGGATAAATGCCGCCACCATAGCGAGAAAAATAATATCGAAAAAAGGAAAGCCGCTGCCCATTACAACTCCAAATCGGTTACCATTTCTAAGGCAAACCCCAAAATGGTCATTTGATCATTTCTATGATCCTGTTCAAAAACCTTTGTATCATTTTGTGTATCATTTTGTATCATAAGATTTATATCAATAGAGTCAAAAACATCGGACATATAAAAATATTTCTAAAAATATTTCTGCCAATATAAAGCACCATATCATCTTTATCGTCTTTGGTTCGTCGCCCCACTTCCCCAAATGCTGCCATCAATTGATATGCTTCCCTATTGGCCCGGAAGTTGGCACCCGCTAAACGGGTGGAGAAGCGGTTTGACGCCGCCAACTGCTCACAGAAAAACCCACATATACCGGACATATACCGGACGTCGCGTAACGTCATCATCATGGTCATTTAAACATATGGTGTTTCTAACTGATGATATTTCTCAATGTATGGTGTTGTGCCACCGATTTCCATATTTTGATTTAAAAAAGTTTTTCACACATTTTTCACACATACAGTAACATAAATCCCATGGTAACATAAATTTTCAAAAAAATACTATAAGGAATTGAGGCGACCATAAAATGCCAGATTAAAACGCCATATTACTGTTTTTTATTTCCATTCCTCACGCCCTTAAGGTGCGTGTTGCTGCGCGGCCTTTACGGTCCTGGTTCGGATTTTTATCTTCAAGGTATCTTCAAGAGCTTGAATACTGAGATATTGCGGAGAAATCTGTGCATTGATTAAGGGAACATGTGTGAAAAAAATTGAAAAAAATGGCTAAAATGAAAAAAATGGCTAAAAACGGCACAAGCAATCAAGATCAGCCCACCAATGGAAAAACGAAAGATCTGGAATCTTCAGATCGCACAGAAAACCCATCGACCATCAAAAGTGATCACGGTACCGCTTTTCGTGCTCTCCCGCTGACGGTTCGCAGTCAATATCTCAAAGATCTTTCTTTTGAGAGCCCGGCTGCACCGGAAATTTTTTTATCTTTAAAACAAGTCCCTGAAATTGTGATTGATGTCGGTGTCAAAACAACAGAATTAGCCAATAATGGGCCGCTTCTTCACGAAGTCACAATCTCTATCGTTGCCACCGCATATCATGAGAAAGAAGTCGTTTTTATATGTGAGGTGATCTATGCTGGTTTGTTTGTGCTGGGTGAACTCCCGGCTGAAATTGTTCAACCGGTTTTAAATATAGAGTGCCCGCGTATTTTATTCCCTTTCATGCGTTCCATCATCGGTGAGGTAACCGGCAATGCCGGTTTTCCACCATTAATGATTAATCCCATTGATTTCAGTGCTGTTTATCAGAAAAAGCGCCGTGAACACCCGTCTACCGGGTCATAATCCTGAAAAATATTTTTTATATTAGTGATGGTTGTCCTTATGGTTCGTTCTTATGATCAAGCCAGAGCGGGTTTTTAAGGCGCTGGAGCATCTGGGTATGGGCTGCTTGTTCTTCCGCGCTGATTGTATGAGGGCGAATCGGGCGTTTCTTAACCTTTTTTTGTTGTGGTATCTGACCATTGAAAAGAATGTGATCGGGTGATTGCGGTGATGAGGATCGCTCATCTAAAGAATGGGCTGGTGTTAGACTGAATGTGTTTTGTCGACCACCGGTGAGTTCTAAGTAAACTTTAGCCAGTAAATGGCAATCAATTAGGGCATTATGTTTTTGACGGTGCTGGGAATCGACGCCAAAGCGCTTACACAAAGCATCTAAATTGGCCGGGGCACCCGGAAACATATTACGAGCAACCAACAAAGTATCCACAACCGGGTTTAAAGCAAGGCCAGGCCGCCCACAAGAAACCAGCTCGGTATTCAAAAAAGAAAGATCAAATTCGGCATTATGAATCACCAACCGGGAATCACCGATGAAAGAGAGAAAATCATCAATAATCTGGGAAAAAAGAGGTTGATCTTTTAGAAATTCAGAAGTTAAGCCGTGAATTGCCTGAGCGGCTTCGGGTATATCGCGTTCCGGATTAAGGTAACTTTGATATTCACGGCCCGAAGGCAAACGATTCACCAGTTCCAGACCAGCAATTTCAACCAAACGATGGCCATCTTGAGGATCAAGACCGGTGGTTTCAGTATCTAAAACAATTTCCCGCATGTGATTATTTTACGTTGTGCTTTTGTTGAGTTATCCATTTCCCCCTAATAGGGTTAAAACGACGCGTAATGCGGTGTCGTGTCCATACGGTTTTTTCGCTCATTTTAAGGTTTCGAACCGCACGTCTCAAAAGATCCATACTGAATCGGAAACCGGCCCCAGTTGGGATCACCCGATCTGCCTGTAAACATTTACATGTGGCAGACCATTGCCGTGACTCGATAATTGCAAAACGGTCTCTATTCATCCCCTGTCGTGATAAAACTCTTTTTCTCCTTAAAAAATCTGGGGCGGTCAAAACGATGACCATATCACAATACTGATCCCAGCCTTTTTCCAATAACAATGGGATATCCAAAACAACCAGAGAACGACGGCAAAGGGATTGCTGAAAAAGAAATGATTTCTGTGCTTGATACACCAGAGGATGTAAAATCGCTTCGAGGATATCAAAATCAACCGGGTAATAAGTCAAGTAATCGGCCAAAAGAGAACGCCGTAAGCTGCCGTTAGGATTTTGTAAGTTAGGGATTTTTTTATCAAAAGCGTTTAAAAGAGGGTACACAGCCTTCCCGCTTGGACCGAGTAATTTATGAATTTCAGCATCCGCATTAAAGCAAGGAATACCCATACGCATCAGCCTATGAGCAAGGGTTGTTTTACCCACACCAATTGAGCCGGTTAAAGCCAGTATTTTCATTCCCGTCACGTTGATGTCGCTGACATTGAAGCCTCTAAATCCCGAATAACTAAGGAACGAAGCTCTGAGGTTGCATCAGGAAAAACGCCAAACCAAGAGGCGAAAGCAGGACGTGCTTGGTGGATTAACATCCCGAGACCGTCAACAACACAAAGGCCACGCTGGCGGGCTTTTTTAAGCAAAGAGGTCTGTAGTGGTGCATAAATCAAATCATAAATAACCGCATGATGAGGCGCCATGTTCAGATCAATATCCAAATCAAGCGAATCCACCATACCAAGACTGGTTGCGTTAATCAGAAGGTCTATATCTTTCATCACTGCTGACCGATGGTGCCATTCTAAAACCGAAACCCTAGACCGCGCGTTCGAAAAATCAGAAGCCAAAGATTGAGCGCGCTCTATTGTTCGATTGGCAATGATAATATGTTCATAGCCAGCACCACATAAAGCAGAAAGACATGCCCGGGCAACCCCACCAGCACCCAATATAAAGGCCTGATGATAAGGGGATTTTTTAGAAAAATGAAGACTATGGGGTGCTTTTTGACGCAGGTTTTCAATAAAACCAAAAATATCTGTATTCAAACCAACCAAACCGCGATCATCGGTTACCAGAATTGTGTTGACTGCACCTACATGATGGCAGTCGTCTTCTAAATAATCGAGAAAAGAAAGAGCTTTTTCCTTATGAGGAATGGTTAAATTGATCCCACGAAACCCTTGCTCAGACAGTTGACTTAAAAAATCTGCAAGCTGATTGGGCCGAATCTCTATAGCATCATAGCGGCCAGAAATACCATATTGAGATAACCAATAACGATGAATAAGTGGCGAACGCGAGTGACCAATCGGATAACCAATCACACCGGTTCGATAAGCATTTTTTATCATCACTTATCTCTATTTTACCTATCCATAGCGACTTTATGGATAACAACAGTCAAAGTGAGGATAAAATGACTTTTTTCATCATAATGATCAATTCATTCCAAAAAAGTTTAATTTTTACAAAAAAAATACAATAAGAAATGGCTTTAAATAAAACTGAGGAAGATATTTTTTAATTCTCAAAAATTTCCTTTTTTTACTTTCTTATCCTCAGATCCAGTTCAATTTTTTACATATTCATCTTAAAAAAATGACATTATAAATCAATATTTTGCTGGATTTAAACGGATGTAAAAACCCATTTATGATTTTTATCCCTGATTTTCACCAAATGTGTAATGCCTATATAATCATTAAGGTCAGTGAATGGGGATGGTATGTTTATTTTTCATGAATTATAGAAACCCACAAGTCCAACAACAAAATACAACTTTATTTAAAAATTGAAATAATAGAAGGAAATTTCTCTCTAAATCTTATGGAACAAAATAAAAATTTCCCTTCTGGTAATCTTATTCTTTCCGTCTTAAACGGCCATCGTCATCATCCAGCACCAATCTGGTTGATGCGTCAAGCGGGACGATATTTACCTGAATATCTTCAGATCCGTTCTCAAAAACCGGATTTTCTTCAGTTTTGTTATTCTCAAGACCTGGCAACTGAGGCAACATTACAACCGGTAAGTCGCTTTGATTTTGACGCCGCGATCCTATTTTCAGATATTTTGGTCATCTGCGATGCTTTGGGTCAAAAAGTTTCTTTTGTTAAAGAGAAAGGACCTTTGCTGGAGCCGATTACAGATTTGAAAGATTTGCCTTTAAGCGATTCTGATGAGTGGCGTTCTCATTTAGATCCAGTATATCAGACGGTACGGCAGATCCGCCGCTCTTTATCCTCTAAAAAAGCTTTTTTTGGTTTTTCTGGATCTCCATGGACATTGGCGTGTTACATGATTGATGGAAAAGGAGGTAACGGCTTTCCTAAAGCGCGTCAGATGGCTTATCAAGCGCCGGAGAAATTATCTGCTCTGATTGATCGCCTGTGCCAAATTGTGACCTTGCATCTCAGTTGGCAAATTGAGGCAGGGGTTGATTGTGTTCAATTATTTGATAGCTGGGCCGGTTTGTTACCAGAAAAGCTTTTTCATCAATTTTGTATAAAGCCAACGACTAAGATTGTTCAATCTTTGAAAACTCTTTACCCTGAAATACCGATTATTGGCTTTCCTCGTGGTGCTGGCTTGTTGAGTCGTTGCTATGTTCAAGAAACCCGTGTTGATGCGTTGTCTTTAGATACAACAATGTCTCTTGAGTGGAGCCGAAAGAATATACAAAATTTATGCCCTGTGCAGGGCAATATTGATCCTATGGCGTTATTGGTCGGTGGACCTGTCTTAGATCAAGCGGCTCTTGATCTTTGGCGCGTTCTTGGTCAAGGCCCGTTGATCGTCAATCTCGGACATGGTGTCCTGCCTCAGACCGATCCTGATCATGTTCAACAACTGGTGCACACTATTCGCTCCATTTGAAAGTCAGATTGATGATTGAATGAATGGAATCGATGATATGGATTTTTTCTCTGAATACAGACTCTGGATATTATCTTTTCATATCATTGCTTTTGTGTCTTGGATGGCAGGATTGCTCTATCTTCCAAGGCTTTTCGTTTACCATTGTCAAACAGTTGAAGGCAGTGAGGCTGATGCCATGTTGATGACAATGGAACAGCGGCTTTATCAATTCATTATGAATCCGGCCATGCTTGCGACATATTTTTTTGGCCTTTTATTATTGATGGCCGGGGATTATTTGAGATCAGGAGAAATATGGATTTATGTCAAGATTGCCTTGGTTTTTTTCTTGACTGTTTTTCATTTTATGTGTGCGATATGGCGTAAGGCATTTTCTTTGGGAAAAAATGACCATTCTAGTGGTTTTTTTCGCTTTATGAATGAGGTCCCGACCGTTCTCCTGGTATCTGTTGTTCTTCTTGCTGTTTTAAGACCTTTTTGATTTATATTTTTTGGTGATTTTTATATTTTCTATGATTGAATTGGGTTCCATTTACTGATAAAATGTCAACAGTGATTGAGAATTCCTCATTCTAACTCTCATTTGAGCGATCTTTATTCTAAATCTTTATTCTAAAATAGTTATCTTCAAGAGGCATTTTTCTTAAGAGAACTGAGAAATTATTTTTTTAAAAACTCGTTTTCCGGATCAATACTTTCATTTGGTGTTATCCGAATTTCCTCGCGATCCTTCTTTCTTATCGTCTCCGTACTTATAGTCTTCGTAAAAATAGTCTCCGTAAAAACAGTCTCTATAACAACGCTTTTTTAAGAGCGAGTCGGGTTGAGACTCTCTTCACTTAATTTTCTCGCTTCATCTTTCTCTACTGGTTGGCGCCTGGGCGCGTTTTTTCTTGTCTTGAAAGGGTTCTTCTTTGAAGAACAAGCGTTCATCCAGAGAATATTTTTTCTTCCTAAAATCCTTCGTGACTGAATGTGACGCGCAATGCATTTACAAGAACTTAAAAATAAAGCGCCCGCCGAGCTTCTTGCTTTTGCTGAGGAACTTGAAATTGAAAACGCCAGTTCTTTACGTAAACAGGACATTCTTTTTGTTATTCTGAAACAACTGGCTGCCAATGAGACAACAATATATGGAGGCGGTGTCTTAGAGGTTCTCCAAGATGGTTTTGGTTTTCTCCGCTCTCCGGAGTCCAATTACTTGCCTGGTCCCGATGATATTTATGTTTCACCCAGTCAGGTGCGGCGCTTCAATTTACGTACCGGTGATACAGTGGATGGGGAAATTCGCGCTCCTAAAGATGGTGAGCGTTACTTTGCTCTCGATAAAATTGGTGAGGTCAATTTTGAAGCGCCAGAAAAGGTACGCCACCGCATTAACTTTGATAATTTAACGCCGCTCTATCCTGAAGAACGCTTACGTATGGAGCATGATAATCCCAAGGCTAAAGACCGTACGACCCGTATTCTTGATCTTATAACGCCTCTGGGTAAGGGACAAAGAGCACTGATTGTCGCCCCACCGCGTACCGGTAAAACCATGATGCTGCAGAATATTGCGCATGCCATTACCGCCAATCATCCCGATGCTTACTTGATCGTTCTCTTAATTGATGAGCGACCCGAGGAAGTCACCGATATGGCACGTTCGGTCAAAGGTGAGGTGATCAGTTCGACCTTTGATGAACCCGCGACCCGTCATGTGGCCGTGACGGAGATGGTGAGTGCCAAAGCCAAGCGTTTGGTAGAACATAAACGCGATGTGGTTATTCTGCTCGATTCCATTACCCGTCTAGCCCGGGCTTATAACAGTATGGTCCCCAGCTCAGGCAAAGTTCTGACCGGCGGTGTTGATGCCAACGCGTTGCAACGACCCAAAAGATTTTTTGGTGCCGCCCGCAACATTGAAGAGGGCGGATCTCTCACCATTATTGGCACCGCTTTGGTTGATACGGGTTCGCGTATGGATGAGGTTATTTTTGAGGAATTTAAGGGCACCGGCAACAGTGAGGTTATTCTTGACCGTAAATTAGCGGACAAACGTTCCTTTCCAGCGATTGATATCACCAAATCCGGTACCCGCAAGGAAGAATTGCTGGTCAGCAAAGAGGAATTGGCCAAAATGTGGGTCCTGCGGCGTATCCTCATGCCGATGGGTGTGACCGATGCGATGGATTTCTTGAACAGTAAATTGAAGGAAACCAAAACCAATGAGGACTTTTTTTCCTCAATGAACAGTTAAAAGCGCGTTTACGCGACACCGACACCGACACCGTCATGGCACTAAAACCGTGAAGATGGCCAATCGTCAGAATAGACCGTTGAAAATTCTCGTTTTTTCTGCTTTTTTTCTTCAAAAAGCCAAACGGTAGGGTTCGCAACCACCCTAGGCACACACATCTCTCAAGCCTCGGTTTAAGGCTGACTATTTTGGTGATCACCTGTTTTGATATTCGAAAGCGATGAGGGCTTTTTTGGTCTCGACCCCGCCGCCATATGGGCCATATCCGCCCCCGGTTTTGACCACCCGGTGGCAAGGGATGATGATGGAAAAAGGGTTGTTCTTGCAGGCTTGACCGGCCGCCCGGCCTCCTTTGGGTCCGCCACCCCCTTGAATGCTGAGTTCTTTATAGGTGATGGTTTCCCCGTAGGGAATGTTCTGCATAACTTGGCGGGCGCGACGTCTAAAGGCCGTATGGGCGGGTTCCAGAGGCAGGGAAAAAACCGTCAAACCGCCATTTATATAAGCGGTCATTTGCTGGATCGTTTCCGTCAATACGGGGCATTTTGCTGAGTCTTGATATTGCTCTTGGATTCCAGACTTTTCTTGGGGTTTCCCCTTTCTGAGGTTTTTTTCTTGCCACTGAACATTTTTCAAGAGGGTGCCATTGCTGATCAAAATAAGAACACCCCAGGGAGTCGACAAAATTTCTTGATAGGTCATGGTTTTTCTTCGGTTTTATCCGATCCCTTCATGAAATTTTAATCGTGATCACCACCAGGTGTTTTCTGTTTTCATGACTGTTTTGTCCCATGACATTTTTTTCTTTTTCTGTCGCCTGACGTTGTGTTCTCTCAACTATGGAAGAACGGGAAAGAAAAACAATCGTGATGATCATACGATCAAAAGCTGAATATCCAATGATGCTGAACTATTCGTCAATAGCCCTCAATAAATCCTCCTGGGTGGTCATCGGTGGTCCACAGACCGGACCCCGGCAAATATAGGCGGTGGCCTGTCCTTTGAGGGTTTTTTTTCCTCTGACGGGGTGGTTGGGTGGCAGTTTCTCGGTTCCATTCTGGTTCGTATTGTCTGTATGGTGGATGACCAACGCGGTGGGTAAGCTGCGTTGTTGGAGGGCTTTTTGAAAGCTTTTTATGGTTGGGTCGGTTTTTGGTCCGACGAGGATGATCTGTAGAGGGTTTTCAAGCCAATCCCGGGCATTGAACAACGCGCAATGCTCTACCGGCCGGGCTGCTGCGGCACCGGAAAAAGCCGCGAGAACGGCCTGTGCTTTTTCCTGATACTCTGCTTGGCCGGTGAGGAGATAAAGCCGGGCCAGGACTTCGCAAGCCACAGCATTTCCCGAGGGTGTGGCTTGGTCGGCGGCTGTTTTGGGACGTAGAATAAGATCATCTCGTTCGGCGGTCATATAATAACCGCCATTCTCGGTATCCCAATAATCGGCATTGATGATCGAAACCCAATATTGGGCGTCTTGCAAAAGGTCTCTATGTCCGATTTTTCCCATTCTCGTCTTATCACTCTTTTCGTAGAAAGTCGCTTCATAAAGAAGAAGAGCGGCCCGGGCCATATGGGCATAATCATCTAAGGTTGCCGGGTGACGGGCTTGGCCACTGCACAGGGCATGGTGCAACCGGTGACGGCCGGTGGGACCCTCAGATAAAGCCGC
Organism: Alphaproteobacteria bacterium; assembly: GCA_963923945.1. GTDB lineage: Bacteria > Pseudomonadota > Alphaproteobacteria. The sequence goes on along the minus strand of OZ000551.1, from coordinate 1,241,951 downwards.
ACGAACACCCCTATAAGCGCGGTGCGCCAGGTCCAGAACGCGATTATCGCCGAAGACCATACCCATCTTGGCCAAAGCGGCGATGGTCATGCCATTCCAATCGGTTAATACTTTGTCATCGCGTTGTGGCGGTGGACGCCGCGCCCGTTCGGATAACAGCAATGATTTACAATATGATAGTGTTTTTTCTTCTTGTTGGGTTGAATGTTTTCGGGAATTCAATCGATTGAGGATGCAACGGCCTTCCCAGTTTCCTTCTTCCGTTACACCATAAATATCTTTCAATAATCCACTGTTTTTCCTGAGGATTGCATCCAACTCATCGGCCCGCCAAACATAATAAGCCCCTTCTTCTCCTTGGGTATTTTGTGCCTCGGGTTTTGTTTTATCGTTTCCGGAAATTGGAGAATCGGCGTCCAGAGAGGCAGCAAATCCGTCTGCTTCGGCGCCCATCTCGCGGCCCAACCAACCAATGGTTTCATCGATTCTCTCAGCGAATAAGGGATCTTGAGTATGGCGCCAGGCCTCAATGAGCCATTCGAGGATCAACGCATTGTCGTAAAGCATCTTCTCAAAATGGGGAACCAGCCAAGTGCTATCGGTTGAATAACGGGAAAATCCGCCTCCCAAATGGTCATAAATTCCTCCCTGGCATATCATCCGCAATGTCAAAAGCACAGCATCTTGAAGGCGTTGACTCTGCGGTATGGATAACGGACCATCATCAGATAATGCATCAGAATGTTCTGGATTGTGGTGTCGCGGATTGATTCTTAAGTCTTCAGAAGCAGCCTGCCGATGATTGGAGTTGTGCGGATTTGGGTCGGCGGTGCTCCTGTTATGTGTATTTTCCAGACCATGCCGCCAAAGAAAGGTAAACAGGGGAACTTGAGGAAATTTCGGGGCACCGGCCAAGCCACCATATTGTCCATCGATGGCATCAAGCAGTTTTAGGGCGATACCACGTTCAAATTGCCGTGACGGAAAAGAGCCGGGACTACAACGAATGACTGATTGCAAGCCTTTATGCAAGGCTTGCACGTTATAAGCGATTCGATCACCTTGATTGCTGCGGCTTTGAATGACCCCATGGAGGACCTGCTCAAAACTGGGTCTTCCGTAACGTGGTTCGGGTGGAAAATATGTACCGCCCCAAAAAGGTTCTCCTTGCGGCGTGAGAAACATTGTCAATGGCCAGCCGCCTTGTTCCCCGGTGAGGGCCAGAGCATGTTGATAAATCCAATCAATATCCGGCCGTTCTTCTCTATCCACTTTGATGGGGATAAAGCAATCATTGATCAAGGCGGCGATAGAGACATCCTCAAAACTTTCATGGGCCATCACATGGCACCAATGACAGGCGGCATAGCCAATGGAGAGCAAAATCGGTTTTTCAGCCTGTTTGGCTTCGGCGAGAGCCTGTGCATCCCAAGGTCGCCAATGGACCGGATTTTCTTTATGTTGGCGCAGATACGGGCTGGTTTCTTGATCGAGTCGGTTTCCAGACATGGGATCGAATATATTGGGATCGAACATATTTGAGGGGCGATAGAAGCAAAAGCTGGTCCTGGTCGTTGACCGAGCGCATTTCCACCAATGCTTTGCTTCTTTGCTTTGGGCAGTGTAGCGCAAGGACATTTCCTGGTCTATAGGAGCGGCGATTGGTTGATCCCAAGGGTCCTTTGATGCCCGAACCGAGATGAACGAATCGCCCTCATCAGAAAATCTCACCGCTTGATGCCCCGGCTCTTTCCCGATGATCAAATAACGATACGGTTTTGGGTGTTATTTTTATTGAGATGAGCATTGGTCTTGGGATATCCATGACGGGTTTTTTTTATCGGGGTTATCATGGTAGACTCTTCGACGATTTTTGCGCCTGCCAGTGGCCCTGCCCCCGGTGCTGTAGCAGTTATTCGCCTTTCCGGCCCGGCGGTTATGGAAGCTCTAACCGTTCTCACTGGACGCGAAGATTGGCCACCCCGCCGCGCAATTTTGAGTGATTTTTATGAGCCTCATATGGCGGTTGCGCGAAAAGGGAGTCATCGGCTTGATCGTGGTTTGGTGCTCTGGTTTCCGCCCCCACGCAGCTATACCGGTGAAGCCATGGCTGAGCTGCATACGCATGGCGGACGGGCGGTGGTGTCGGCCCTGTGTCAAGCTTTGGGATCGGTGCCGGGATTGCGGATGGCTGAGCCGGGCGAATTTACCCGACGGGCCTTTGAAAACGGCAAACTGGATTTGACCGAAGCAGAAGCGGTTGCTGATTTGGTAGCGGCGGAGACCGAGAGCCAACGCCGCCAAGCAGAACGGCACCTTTCAGGCGCTTTTGGGCGACAATGCCAGGCCTGGCGCGACTGTTTGATGGATTGTATCGCTTTTTGTGAAGCCGAGATTGATTTTTCTGATCAAGATCTACCTACGGATTTACTGAATAATCAAAGGGCGCGGATATCCGATTTGCGTACTGAGATTCAACGCATGCTGGATCATGCCGGGGCCGCTGAGCGTTTGAGAACCGGTTATGAAGTGGTTTTAACCGGAATCCCCAATGTGGGAAAATCCACTTTATTCAATACATTGGTTGGTCAAGAGCGCACGATTGTTACCGATAGACCGGGTACGACTCGTGATGTGGTTGAGGCGAGCGTGAATCTATCCGGTTTGCCTCTCACTTTGATTGATACGGCCGGCTTGCGGCCTGCCGATGAAAACGTATCAGATCAGTCTGATATTTCTGGGGAGAAGCCTTTTAAGAATGTGTCCCTAACCGGAAACATATCTTTTCAAAATGCGATAGAGAGCGATCCGATTGAACAAGAAGGAGCAGAACGGGCGCGGTCTCGTCTGCGCATGGCTGATCTGGTTTTATTGCTTACGGCCCCTGATAGCCCATCATGGCCACCTTTAGATCTTTGTGGGATTCCGACCATGATTGTGGTTGCCAAAGCCGATCGCCTGGATAACCCTGTTCAGGCTAAGGGTTTGGCCGAACAAATCCGCATTGCGACGGGCCTTACGACCGATATTCCGGTGCTGGCGGTTTCGGCTCATACCGGTGCTGGTCTTGATGATATGCGCACCTGCCTCATTGATTATTTTCAAGAAAAAAGTGCGGCAGTTTTGAGTGGACCACCGGGTTTAACGCGCCAGCGTCACCGGGTTGAATTGACAAAAGCCGCTGAAGCTCTTGAGCGGGCTTTGTCGCAAGAGGCTTTAGAATTACAAGCCGAAGAATTACGCAGTGCTGCCCATCGTCTGGGGCGAGTCACCGGACGGGTCGATGTTGACGACATACTCAGCACGATTTTTGAGCGTTTTTGTATCGGCAAATAATCGGGGGAAATAACCTTGTTCAGTCGGCGTATAATGGCCTGATCACATAACAGCATGATGATCGATATATACGGTCCTGGATTGTTTCATGTGAAACATTTTAACAATGCTATCGAAACCGGTGTTTTTGTTTTTATAATCAATATAATGAACCTGTTGCGAGTCATTGCTATAAAATCAGCATGATGATTGATTTTTTACTTTTGGTTATCTTGGTTATTTTTTGACAAAACGGCTGTTTTTACTTATTTATAAACAGTCATGACTCATTCTTTCACATCTCATGCCCCATGATATCAGCATGATCATGATATGAATTTCATCCTCTGTTGTGAGGCTGCTCATCAATGAAACATGTCCCTTCTCATCCATCCAGCCTCCCCCCTTCATATGATGTTGTTGTGGTTGGCGGCGGTCATGCGGGTTGTGAGGCGGCGGCGGCGGCGGCCCGTCTAGGCGCGCAAACGGTTCTCATCACCCAAGATGTGAACGCCATCGGTGTCATGTCCTGTAATCCGGCGATAGGTGGTTTGGGCAAGGGCCATCTGGCGCGTGAGATTGACGCATTGGACGGCCTCATGGGACGGGCTATTGATCAAGCCGGTATTCATTTTCGTATGCTCAATGCCAGCAAGGGACCAGCCGTACGCGGCCCGCGCGCGCAAGCGGATCGCTCTTTATACCAGAAAGCAATCGGGTCTTTTCTGCGTGATCAACCCAACCTCACTTTGCATGCCGGGGAAGTGGTTGACCTCACTGCGGCTGATGATGGTGCGGTTTCTGGGGTGAGTTTGGCCGATGGGGTTGTTCTGCGCGCTCCGGCAGTGGTTTTGACAACTGGTACATTTCTACGTGGGATTATTCATTGCGGTAAGCATCATTACGCAGCCGGTCGTGATGGTGCTTCTTCTTCGGTTGCTTTGGCGGCTTCGCTGGAGCATGCAGGATTCAAACTGGGCCGTTTAAAGACCGGGACGCCGCCGCGTCTCCATCGCGATGATATTCATTGGGCGGATCTGGAAACACAGCCGGGTGATACACCGCCACTGCCGTTTTCTTGGCGCACCCAACAGATCACCACCCGGCAAATTGATTGCCATATCACCGGAACAACGCCAGAAACCCATGCGATTATTCGTGCCAATCTCCATCATTCTCCAATGTATTCTGGCCAAATTTCTGCTCAGGGCCCGCGCTATTGTCCTTCGATAGAGGATAAGGTGACGCGGTTTTCGCAGCGTCAGCGGCATCAAATTTTTTTAGAGCCAGAGGGTCTAGATACGCCGCTTATTTATCCCAACGGCATCTCAACATCGTTGCCTGAAGATATTCAACGGGCTCTGGTAAAAAGCATTCCTGGTCTCGAAAAAGCGCGTATTGTCCGTCCCGGCTATGCGGTCGAATATGATTATATTGATCCGCGCTTCTTGCAAGAGAGTTTAGAAACCCGTTTATGGCCCGGCTTATTCTTGGCCGGCCAAATCAATGGCACCACCGGTTATGAGGAGGCCGCCGCTCAGGGCTTAGTAGCTGGAGCTAACGCTGCTTTAAAGGTTGCTGGCCGGGCCGCTTTATATTTGGATCGCGCACAGGCTTATATCGGTGTTATGATTGATGATCTCACCACTTTGGGGGTGAGCGAACCCTACCGTATGTTTACGTCACGGGCGGAATATCGCTTACAGCTGCGGGCTGATAATGCCGATGAACGTTTGACCGGACTGGCCCTGGACATTGGTCTGGCTGGCAAGGAACGCCGCCGTGTTTTCCATGCACTCCAGAAGATCAAGGAAAAGACCCGCGCTCTGTTACGTGAGCGTCGAGCCAGCGCCAGCCAACTGGCTGATTTGGGTGTTCCTGTTGGGCGCGATGGCTGTCGACGTTCTGCCCTTGATTGGTTAAGCCATCGTGAGGTCAGCATCCAAACATTGGCCCGTTTATGGCCGGATTTTGGTGATATTCCCAATGATGTGGCCGCCTCAATCGAAGCCGATGCCCTCTATCGGGTTTATCTTCCCCGTCAACAGAAAGATATCGCGGCCATGCGGTGCAGCCGTGGTCACCATTTGTCGGCGAATATTGATTATGATCATATTGGTGGCTTGACTGCCGAGGCGCGGGAAAACCTTAAAGCGGCGCAACCACAAAATCTTGATGGCGCCAGCCGCATACCTGGTGTGACACCGGCTGCTTTAACGGCTTTGCTGCGCCATGTCAGTCGTCACGTCAGTCATCATGTCCCCAGCGACGATGAAAATACCCAATATGGGCACACAACACCGCATTCTGCCGCGTGATCATTCGCCGCTACCACCATTGAGTCGTGATCAATTCTGGCGACTTTATGGTTCTGTTTTGGGTGTTTCACATGAAACATTGAGACATTTGGCTACGTATCTGGATCTTTTGAATCGTTGGAACAGAACGCATAATTTGGTCGGAGCCGCGACCATGCATGACCCTTGGCGACGACATATTCTTGATTCAGCGCAAATTATTCGCTTTCTTGATTCTCCGGCCCGGCACCATTCCACCCAACCGCTTACCCTGGTTGATTTGGGGAGCGGGGCTGGTTTCCCCGGCTTGGTTTTGGCAATATTGACCAATATGGTGGTGCATGTGATCGAGTGTAACCATAAAAAATGTGCATTCCTCACCCAGGTCGCCGCGGCCACTGATACCGGGATCACTGTCCATTGCCGCCGCATCGAAGACACCGGACCGATTGCCGCCGATATCATAACCGCTCGCGCCTTAGCACCTTTGAATAAGCTGTTGGGCTATGCGCATCATTTGAGTGGTCCGACGGCATGTTTGGTCACTCTCAAAGGCAAAAATTGGCGTCATGAATTGGTTGCTGCTCGAAAAATGTGGCAGTTTAAAATCCACACACAATCCAGTATGAGTGACTCATACGGACGGCTTCTTTATATCACCGATTATCACCCTTTGGGTAGGCCGTCTGCTGAACCGATTTCACCCCCTTAAAATCGGTTCTTAACATTTTACAGACCGCAAAGAAAAATAAAGTCTTGGCGGATAGAAAATCTCTATATAGTATGAAATGTCCATATTGATACTACATACGCTACATACTACATGTTTGTATCCTGTTTGATTTCATACCGTCATGTATAATATCTTCATATTTATATAATATATTCATATTCGGTTTGGATCATTGTCGCTGTCGGAAGCCGGGTCTCAACCGATGGCCTGTGGAGCTGATCACAGCATTCCTGATCATCATGTTCGACGGAGCAAAAACAGAGAAATGATGAAAACCATGCATCGCATGCAGAATGCAAAAACGAGCCGATCTGGAAAGCTGCATCCATGACTCATGTTATTGCGGTTGCCAATCAAAAAGGTGGGGTTGGTAAAACAACAACAGCGGTCAATCTGGGTACGGCGATGGCAGCGACTGATCGGTCTGTTTTGGTGATTGATCTTGACCCGCAAGGCAATGCCAGCACCGGTCTGGGTGTGTCGCCTGAGCAACGGCAGGTTAATGTCTATGATATTTTGCTGGGGCGGGCCGCACTCAACCAAGCGGTTGTGACCACATCAATTCCCGGTTTATCGGTTTTGCCCGCCAATGTTGATCTTTCGGGGGCTGAAATAGAACTCATTGAGATGCCTGAGCGAGAATTTCGTCTGGGTGGCGCATTGGCCGGTCAAATAGCCACCTATGATTATGTATTGATTGATTGTCCCCCTTCTTTGGGAATGCTGACCATCAATGCGTTATGTGCCTCTCAAGAAGTTCTGGTACCATTGCAATGCGAATTTTATGCCTTGGAAGGGCTCAGTCACTTGTTGCGTATTGTGCGCCGGGTCCAGCGTCATCTCAATACCAATCTGGAACTCAAGGGGGTGGTGCTCACCATGTATGATCGCCGGAATAATCTCTGTGACCAAGTAGCGGAAGATGTCCGGGGGCATTTTGGTGAGAAGGTTTTCAAAACAGTCATTCCCCGCAATGTTCGGGTTTCTGAGGCGCCGTCGCATGGTCGGCCGGTTTTGATTTATGACCATCGCTGTGTTGGTTCCCAGGCTTATATGCATTTGGCTGGAGAAATTTTGCGCCAGAACCAAGAGTTACCAGCGCTCGTTTAACGTGCTAACCAAAAAAAGGCAGCATTTGTTTTCACTGAATATATGAACGGGATTTAAAATGATGTCTGACCGAGACGATCAATCACCGTTAGAACCACCGCCTAATCAATTGGTTGATGATCATGATCAATCGCCGACCGTTGACCCTATGGATATGACGGGTCAAAACGCGGTTTCCCAAACAGATGATCTTTCCCAAACAGATGACCTGTCCCGAACAGATGACCTGTCCCAAACAGATGATCCTTCTGCAATAGATGATTTTGAAGCGGCAGAAATGGATGATTCTGCCGGTCATGCCTCAGATTTGGACTCTGCTGAGGCTTTGCGTTCAGACCATGATCAGGGTCCCTCATCTTCTCGCAAAGGGGCACGGCGTCATTTAGGGCGCGGGCTGTCGGCATTATTGGGCGATGATGAGCAAGATTATGCCGATCTTGATAAGCTGCGATCTTCCAAAACCGTCCCGGTCGAATTTCTTCTCCCCGGGCGGTTTCAACCGCGCCGGAATTTCGATAAATCAGAGATTCAAAGCCTGGCTCATTCTATCAAAGCAAGGGGTGTTTTACAGCCAATTTTGGCCCGACGGCATCCTGAAAAAGTCAATAATTATGAGATTATCGCCGGTGAACGCCGCTGGCGGGCCGCACAAATGGCTGGTTTGCATGAGGTTCCGGTTTTGGTCCGCGATTTGGATGATGGAACTGCGCTGGAGATTGCTTTGGTCGAAAATCTCCAAAGACAAAATCTCAATTCTATTGAAGAAGCGGCCGGATATCGCCGCTTAATGGACGAATTTAATCATACGCAACAGGCATTATCGAAAACAATTGGCCGCAGCCGCAGCCATATTGCCAATACATTACGGCTCTTAAAATTGCCGGAAAAAATCCAGGCCATGATTGAAAGCGGCGCTTTGACTGCGGGGCATGCACGAGCGATTGCCACGGCGCCAGAGCCACAAAAACTTGCCCAAAAAATCATCAATAAAAATCTGAGCGTCCGCCAAGCAGAGCTTTTGGCTCAGAAAACCAGAGATCGGCATGATAACAAGAAAAAACCTGTCTCAAAATCCTCAAACCAACAGTCGGGTGAACATAAAAATACCGATACTGTGGCTTTAGAAAATGAGGTGAGCGAAGTCCTCGGTTTACCGGTATCCATTGATCATCACGTTGATGGCAGTGGTGTGGTTATGGTCAATTATGTAAGCTTGGAACAGTTAGAGATGCTCTTGGCGCGCCTCAGCCGTCCGGTTTCTCATGATGAAAGAGAAAAAGGGCCGGGCACAGATGGAGCCGATTAAAAAAGGACAATCACGGCTTCTGGACCCAACAAAAAGACGCCATGCGCGCTTAAAACCAACCCGGCTGGTGAAGACGTAACAGCCGAGAAAGATGAACAAGAAAGATCAATAAGCCTGTTTTTGCTGGGCAGAATGCGTTCGACTGGCGCTGGCTGCTGTTGCGAGTAAAGCACGATGCGCAATGATAAGGGCTAAACGGCTGTGGCGTTTGCACTCACGCTCAGCCGCCAGCAATCGCCTTAAAACGGCGGCAATCCGGTTTGGATGCCAGTGATTGAGCGCGGCTAAAAACACTGGTTTATCCCTAAAAAATAATGGTGGTCGAAAATCGGCAACGGCTTGTTCCGGCGTTTGACCTTGAGCACAACGTCCAGCCGCTTTATGCAATCGGGAAAAATAACGGCTCACCGCCCGAATCCATAAAATTTCTGGTACTCCATCCTCAATCAGGCGCGCCAGAATGGTTTCGGTTTTCTTGGTTTTTCTACTGGCTAAGGCCCGACAGAGATGATCCAAGCCAGTCGTGGTATTGCTGCCGGTTACCCGCTGGGCGGTTTCCAAATCAATGACGCCGCCAGGCCCGACATAAAGGGCCAGTTTCTCAACTTCATAAAGGGTGGCCAAGCGGTTGGCTCCTTGCATGTGCTCAAGATAGGCAATGGCTTGGCTGGATGCCTGGACCTTGCGATCGGCCAAACCGTCATAAATGACACGGCGCAATTTCTGACCTTCATCATGATAACAAGGCACAACAGCTGCGCTGGTGGCTTTTTCACAAAGGACACGCAGTTTGGAATTTTTGGCTAACGCGCCGCTCTTAATAATGGCCAAGGTCTCACCATAACGGGTCGCAACAGTCATTGGTGCGGCGTTGGATAAAAATATCTCTAAAGGAGCGGCCACGCACTCCCCGGCCCGTTCGTTATCATGGGCGCGAATCAAGACGACCCGGCGACCAAGCGGTGATAAAATCTCAATTTCATCCATGAAACGGGATGGATCAGTGGCAATCGTAGCGGCATCAATCTCGCTGTAACGAAAGGGATTCCGGTTGCCGTCACCCAGGACTGTATTGAGTAAAGATTGACAATATTCATCGACCAAGCCGCTATCTGGTCCATAAATGAGAACAATCCGCCAGGACGGATCGGGCTTGGCTAAGCAAGCTTCAATCTGTGATGGTTTCAGGATCATCGGGATGCATCCTTGCGGTTATTTTTCTTTTGGTTATCTTTTTGTCGGCGCGGCTGGGGCCTGATCACGTAATGCAAAGGCGATACGAATTTTGATATCTTGGCTGAGCAAGGTGAGGGTTTTATCCCGGGCATCGTTTTCAGCAACCCAAGAAGCGTAAGGATTGCGAAACAGGTCAAAGGAGCCGGTAAAACTGCTTTTTCCGTTATAAATCAATCGGTCATCGGTCAACCGCTGAAGGCGGATATTGGCCTGAATGGTCAAATTGCCGCGGGTCCGGGTATCATCGGCCCGTATCCCGGTGGAGGCAGTGGATTCTTTTAAAGTGATTTTGAGCCGGTAGAGTGGTTTTTCAGGAGAACCGCGTGGATTCAAGGCAGTGAGGAGTTTATTGCGCAGAATTTGCCCCCGCCGGTCAGCAATCACATCAATGGAAACCTGGGCCATCTTTGGGACCAGCGAGTCAGCTTCATCTTGGCGGTAAAGCGGCGAAAAGCCGCATGCGGTTGATAAAAAACCAGCCGCTATCATGATCATACGGGCGATCCATATCGGTTTTGAAAAATCGAAAAATCGCTTCATGAAAAGATTCCGTTCAATACCGGTTGTATGAATATGCTTCAATTCGACAGAATTAACAGAATTAAATGACCAGATTAACCACACGTTCCGGCACAACAATGATCCGCTTGATGGTTTTACCATCGGTGGCTTGACGAATGGGTTCCAAGGCCAGGGCACATTTTTCAATTTCTGGGCGGGTTAAATCGCGCGCTACGGTGAGGGTTGTTTTAAGCTTACCATTGATTTGTATAGCTAAAGTCACCTGATGATCCATAATCATGTTGGGATCAGCGTCCGGCCACGCGGTCTGGGCCAATAATGTCTGGTATCCCAGGCGTTTCCAGCCTTCTTCAGCGAAATGGGGGATCATCGGCGCCAACAAGCATAATGTTGTTTCGATTGAAAAACGATAAACAGCAGCCCCTCCATTGGTGATCTTGAAATGGTCTAAATCGGTTTCCTCAAGTCGATTGGTCAATTCACGAATACGAGCCACGGCTTTATTAAAACGAAAAGATTCAAGGTCTGTTTTCACCGCGGCGATGGTTTTATGGGTGGCTTGCAACAATTCCAAGGCGGCCTGATCAAGATTTTCTACCGATGGGCTGGCCAGAGGGGGCTTTTTATTCTTCGTTTTGGCCAATCCATTGGCACTCTGATCAACCAAGCGCCACAGCCGGTTGAGGTAACGCCAAATACCGTCAATTCCGGCTTCTGACCATTCCAAATCGCGTTCAGGCGGTGAATCTGAGAGCATGAAGAGTCGGGCGGTATCGGCACCATGAGAATCGAGGATTGTCGCTGGATCCACCACGTTGCGTTTCGATTTACTCATCTTTTCGATTCGGCCAGCTTCGACCGGCTGGCCGTCTTTGGTCACCCAATCATGACCCTGTTGATGGATATTTTCCGGATAGAGCCACTGACCGGTTGTATCTCGGAATGTCCGGTGGCGCACCATGCCTTGGGTCAGCAAACCGCTAAAAGGTTCAATGATCTGTTCGCTGATGGCATATCCGCAGCGTCGTAAGGCGCGCTGGAAGAAACGGGCATAAAGCAAATGCAAAACAGCATGCTCAATGCCGCCGATATATTGGTCCACCGGCATCCAATATGCCAGTTCTTGCGGATTAAAAGGAGCCTCAGTGCAAGGCCCAGCGAAGCGATTGAAATACCAAGAAGACTCAAAAAAAGTATCAAAAGTATCGGTTTCGCGATGGGCCGGTCCCTGGCACCGAGGGCAGGAAACATGTTTCCAGTTCGGGTGGGTTTCTAAGAAATTTCCTGTATCCCCTTCCGGCAAAGTGACCGGTAAATCATCCTCAGGAACCGGCACGATACCACAATCTGGACAATGAATAACCGGAATGGGGCAGCCCCAGTAACGCTGACGAGAAATTCCCCAATCACGCAGACGATAGACTGTTTCAGCCGTTCCCAGACCTTTGGCAACCAGAGCATCAGTTGCGGCTTTTTTGGCCTGGGAGCTGGGCAAACCATTGAGAAAATCGGAGTTGATCGCCACACCCTCACCGGTAAAGGCGCTCTCTCCAATCGTGATCGGATGACCATCAGGAGATACCACCGGCTGGACGGGAAGATGATAGCGCCGCGCGAAATCGAGATCACGTTGATCATGGGCCGGACAGCCAAAGATGGCTCCAGTTCCATAATCCATCAAGATGAAATTGGCCACATAAAGCGGCAAAGTCTGGCCTTCAATAAAGGGGTGCAAGGCTTTCAGACCGGTATCAACCCCCTTTTTTTCGGCTTGCTCAATAACCTCTTCACTCACCCCGAGGCGATTGCATTCTTGGATAAAAGAAGCCAGTTCTGGATTATTGACGGCCAATATGCTGGCCAAAGGATGATCGGGCGCGATGGCACAAAAAGAGGCCCCAAACACGGTATCGGGCCGGGTGGTATAAACCGCCAAGCAATCCGAGTGGCCTTGTAGGGCAAACTGGATAACCGCTCCTTGCGAGCGGCCAATCCAATTTTCTTGCATCAGCCGTACCCGTTCGGGCCAGCGGTTTAATTTTTCAAGGCTGCTCAGTAAATCCTCGGCAAAATCGGTAATACGTAAAAACCACTGGCTGAGTTTGCGCCGCTCAACCGGAGCACCAGAGCGCCACCCTTTACCATCCACGACTTGCTCATTAGCCAACACAGTTTTATCGACTGGATCCCAATTTACGGTTGATTCCTTTCGATAAGCCAGGCCATGGGCTAGAAAATCAAGGAATATTTTTTGTTCATGTTTGTAATAATCGGGCTCACAGGTTGCCAGTTCACGATCCCAATCATAGGATAACCCCATTGCTTTGAGTTGATCACGCATATGGGCGATATTTGACTCCGTCCATTCTTTGGGGTGGCATTGGTTTTCAATCGCCGCGTTTTCAGCCGGCATACCAAAAGCATCCCAACCCATAGGGTGCAGAACATTATAGCCCTGGGCTCGCCGGAAACGGGCCACCACATCGCCGAGGGTATAGTTACGTACATGGCCCATATGGATGCGTCCGGAAGGGTAGGGAAACATTTCCAGGACATAGTATTTCGGTCGATCCGGGTCATGATTCGCCTTAAAACAACCGGCTTTTTTCCAAGCCTGTTGCCACCGATGTTCAACGTCACGAAAAGGATAACGACTCATGCCCAAACCCTTATCTATCCATCCCTGATTGCGGAAATCACCATGATATGACTCTGCTGGTTCTAAACCTGTGATGCGTTTGACGGCAAGATCTTTTGCTGACGCCAACCATCAAGACCGGCAAGACCGATGATCCGTGTATGGCCCAACCGTCGCATGGTGGTGGTATTGACACCGCCAAGAGCCACAACCGGAACCCGGGACCGTCGACACAGATCATGTGCTTGCCATGATGTGAGGGCTGGCTGGTCGGGATGGCTGGCAGTGGTGAAAAATGGCGAAAGGAAAACCGCTCCTGCGCCCCAGTGCGCGGCCCTGCGTAAGCCGGGTTGATCATGGACGGCAAATGTCAGAATGCTTCCCCGACCACGTCCCAATCCCCAACCACAAGAGGCCGGAAAACGATGCGCGGCCTCCCCGATATGGCGGCCAGTAATCAGATATTGTGGTAACCCACGCAAAGCGGCCGCCGCCAGAACGTGATATCCGTGCGCTCGAGCCGCTCGGGCCACACGGATATAATCAGCCAGTGGTCTTGGTTGGGGGGCCGCGCGGATCAAAATGGTGGCGTTGCGTGGGAGAGTAAAGTTGTTTTCAGCAAGCGCGGTTGTTGGATCGGGGAGCCGCCGCCAATCAATCACCAGCACGGATCTGGGTAATATATTGATCATATGGGCGGCCGGACCAGATATACCAAGAAAAATGCCCGGGGAGAAAAGTTTATAACGCTGACCGGCCCGTTGGTTGAAAGAATGGGCCAAGGCCGCCAAACTGGTTTTTCGTGGACCGCTCTTTGGATCTGATTTTTGGTCTGGTTGTTGTGTTGTGATTTTGTGTTTCATATAAAATATGGCACTTGCTGGGATAGGGCATTTCTCGATTGATGGTTGCAAAGGATGGCATAGCCGCAAAAAATGCTCAGCAGAATTTTGACCATACCGGATTTAACCTTTTGAGGCCGCTGTTGTACGGGCCCAGAGAACATGAAACCAGGGACTTTTAGAGTTCAATTCTATTTTAGAGTTCAATTCCAATGGAATCAGACTCCAGAAATTCGAGGATAAGGCCAAGCATGTCGATCTCACATATTGGCGACAATCTGCAAGCGATTGGTGAACGCATTGCCGCTGCCGCGCGACAAGCTGAGCGTCAGCCGGATGATATCACCTTGATTGCGGTTTCTAAAACCTTCCCCATCCCTTTTCTTGAGGCGGCTATCGCGGCAGGACAGCGGATTTTTGGTGAAAACAGGGTGCAAGAAGCCAAAGAAAAATGGCCTTCATTGTTAAAAACTCATCCAGGCTTAGAGCTGCATTTAATCGGACCTTTGCAAACCAATAAGGTTGCTGAGGCGGTTGAATTGTTCGATGTCATCCATGTCCTTGATCGCGAGAAGCTGGCCCGCAAACTATCGACAGTTCTGGGCGCTGCTGGTCATAAGCCGCGTCTTTATATTCAGGTGAACACCGGTGAGGAGCCAAAAAAATCCGGAGTTTTTCCCAAACAGGCTGATGATTTTATCGCATTTTGCCGTGATGAAACCCGGCTGGATATTGCCGGTTTAACCTGCGTCCCCCCGGTTGATGATCCGCCCGGACTTCATTTTGCTCTATTGCGTCAGATTGCCGTGCGTAATGATCTGCATCATTTGAGTATGGGGATGAGCGGTGACTTTGAGACTGCGCTGCGTTTCGGGGCGACTCATCTGCGTCTTGGTTCGGCAATTTTCGGCCCGCGCTGATCTGTTACGCATCCGGTTTGATCTCGATCCAGGCCCCACGGCGCATTTTGGTGGCCAACCAATATAATGCCGAGCGCGCTATGGCGATGCATCCTTGGGTGTATCGTTTGCCAAAAGGTTGATACATTCGGGCGGCATGAATAAAAATCGCACTGCCTTTGCGGCTTTGCGGGGGTGCATCATTGTAACCAATCACGAAAACCAGATCATAGAGGCGATCTGAACGCCAGAGAGATTCATGATGCCCGGAATGAGGAAGCCGGACCAAGCGGTTATAATCAGAATGTTGGGAATCATCGCACCAACCGTCACCCACTCTGATGCAGCGCGCCGGGAAACGAACCCCCACCGGTAACCGGCCCCGACGATAGAGCAGCACACGTAAGGGAAATCGGCCGACCGGTGTTGTGCCATCGCCTTCGTGTTTGTTCTCTGTTATGCCGTTTTTTCCGAGAATACAAGGGATGCGTCGCCCGGTGACATAAAGATAACCATGCCGCGAGTCGGGACCAGGACGCATGAGAATACGCATATCAGCAGATTAAAGAATTCTTGCAATAGTCGGGTATGAAATGGCTGAGAAACAGACTGCGCGGATCACTTTCCTGTGCTATCAACCGTGATGGTATTGCGGCTTCTATGCGGTATTGTCATATTTCACGGTGTTAGCAGTGGCTGATGGATGAGGATGGGCCTGGACAATCGTCTGGATCGTTGAGAGGGTTTCGGGATCAAGCCTTTGATGGAAATGGGCAAGCGGCCTCTCATCTGAGGAATTTGTCCTGTCGAAAGGGATTTTTTTGAGTGGTCCATCGGCAACCATGCTTTTGGGAATGTCTTGATTTTCCGGGGCGATATTTTGGGTGGCCGCACGCTTGTTCAGAGCCGCGACCGAACCGGACAGATACCAAGGAGTTTCTTGCTGAGTCGCAGCAGCCATCTGTATGGCCTGTGGTTGATCAGAATGATGTGCATCCGTGCCCTCCTTAAGGGCGTTTTCGATCAAACTACCGATGACCGCGATACCGGCCCCAATCGGTCCCCCTAATAACGCGCCGCTGGCGATGCGCGGAATGATCCCGATTTCTCGACCAGTCGCGTAGCGATAGAGAGAGGAAAAAACAGGAATATGATGGAGAGGATTAAAGCTATCAACCAAATTGCCGAAAAGACTCGGCCCCGATGCCTCTGGATCAGCCGTGGTGGTGCGGCCCGTATCATCGCGTGATCCATGCAATGGGGGATGCGAGGTGGTGCGGGTCGACCGCGAATAAAGTGCTGTTTGTTCAAGCATAACGTTTGTTCAAGCATAACGTATGAGGTTGCGGGCGGTTTTAATATGGTGGCTGGGTCCTGTACATTAGGGCGGGCTTTCAGGATGGCGCATGAGTTTTAATATTTGGCTTTGCCTTCTTTTATAAAAGATATCTTTGATTTTGATGTGCGACTCAGTAAGACCTAAAATTAATGATGAAAAGTCTCGCAAAAACCGCGCCAAAACCGCTTTATTCACTCCATAAAACCGAATAAAAAATTCAATTTATGGATTTGATATCAAAATAAATGACCGCCAAGATGGGATTTCGCCTTGAGATAGTCGGCATTATGGGGGTTAGGGACAGGCGGTAACGGGACCCGTTGCGTCACTGTGATCCCGTTGGCGACCAGAGCGCTGATTTTACGGGGATTGTTGGTTATAAGGCGCACTTGTTTTACTCCAAAGGCGTCCAGCATAGCGGCAGCGGCAACGAAATTGCGCTCATCATCTTCGTAGCCGAGCTGATGATTAGCCGCGAAAGTATCAAACCCGTGATCTTGTAATTGATATGTCTTGAGTTTGCTGGCCAAACCGATTCCGCGTCCTTCCTGGGTCATATACAACAGCAGTCCGCTTCCGGCCTCGACCATCGTATCCAAGGCGGCTTTTAATTGACCACCACAATCACAACGCAAACTGCCCAGGACATCACCGGTAAAACATTGTGAATGGATACGGGTGAGGACCGGTTTTTGTGGGTCTGGGTTGTTTATTTCGATAATATAATGTTCTTGGCGGTTGTTTTTAGAGCGAAAAGAGCTGACATAGGCCTGATCACATATCGGTATCGGCAAACGCGCCCGGGCAACCCGGATCATGGTTAAGGTAGGGGTTCGGGTCACCGCCGCGCCTTCGGCATAAAGAAGGCCATTTTTTCCAGCCCAGGCGGCAAGTTTTTCTGGTTTGACCGCCAGGGGAAACAGCAGAACAGCCGGCATAAGGTTGGCGATTCGGCTCAATAACAGTGCGGGTTGAGCAACAGTATAAGATATAGTTGCTGGTGGCAGATGCCCATAGGGACCGGCCGCATGCGGGGTTGTTGGATCGGCTAAAGCGCTTATGTCATCGGCTGAAACACCTGATGGTAAAGCAAAAATAGCCGGTTTAGTCCCGTTACTGTTTTCATCTGTGGAAGCGATAAAATTCAACGCGAGAACAGCGGCTCGACGTTGAGACAAAACCAAAACCGGCGGTTCATGGCTCCAGGCTGTGGCTTGCTTGAGGGCCTCATCGGTGAGGGTTTCAACCGCCGATACCAAGACCGCTGGCGATGCATCATCGCTTGGCGCAAGAGCGACCAGACAGCCTCGCTCCAAATCATCGGCGGCTCTCTCAACCATGATCTCTTTTTGAAATATGTTATGGTTATCTGATGATGGCATCGCCGTTATTGATTTTTTAAGCTGTTGTTACCGCTCATTGGTCTTCTTGGTATGATTTTATATGGTTTCGATCTTCTACGTTTTTAATTTTTTCGCATGATTTTGTTTCTTCAATTTAGGGAATTTTTATCGATATTTTCTCTTTTGCCTTTTCTTCTTATTTTTCTGTTGACATTCATTTTACAAAATTTGGTTTCCGGATACAGGACCATCCGTGTCATTTACTGGATTTATATAAGATGATTTTCGGGTCAAGAAAGCCTTCTTGAAAGCATTCTTCCATGATGTCAGTAAAAAAGATCCTCATCATTCAAGATAATCATGCTTTGCGCCAATCCCTGGTTGCGTTGCTGGAGATTGACCGTGAATTCATTGTTGATCAAGTTGATCATGCCGCATCAGCTCTCACTCGGCTAAATGACGCTCAATATGACATTATTCTCCTGGATCTTCCGGATATGGATGGACGGGAATTATGTCGACTGCTTCGCCAATCCGGTGTTGGCATTCCGATTATTATGTTGACGACCACAGAGACCCAAGATGATGCAATCTTAAATCTGGATGCCGGAGCCTATGACTCAATCATCAAGCCATTTTATTTCGGGGTTTTACTCGCCCGCTTGCGGGCCCAGCTGCGCCAATATGAGAAAAGCGATGAAGCCAGTTTGATCATTGGCCCTTATCGGTTTCAGCCTGGCGCCAAGCTGCTTTTCGACTCAGAAGGTCAATCCAAAATCTATCTCACCGAGAAGGAAACCGCCATTCTCAGGCTTCTTTACCGGGCTGAGGGTGGATTTGTAGATCGTCAAACCATGCTCAATACAATCTGGGGTCACAGCAACCAAGTGGATACCCGTACATTGGAAACCCATATCTACCGGTTGCGGCAAAAGATTGAGACCACGCCATCACGCAAGAAAATGATTCTGACCAGGCAGGGTGCCTATTGTTTGCCCGTCGAATCAAAGGAAACCCTCAATATATCCGATGATTGAATAGGGACGATGGAGAGAATGTATTGAAAGAATTTATGGTGCCGTTGCCTGATAACGGGCCACGCGCGGTCCTCTATCTGGCCGTGTTGGGGCTTTTTTCTCATTTAGTCTCTTCTATTGGCACAATCGCTTTTGATCTCCGAGTGAGCAGAACAAAAATTCCAAGGATAACTGTGCCGCTCGCCCAAATGAAGATGATAAACCCGACTCCAATTCCTCCGCCGATAGCGGCTCCTGCCCCTTGCGCCCCTCCAGCGTCGACAAGCGAAGACACTGTTTTCGAGTAAGACACAATCCATCCTAACATTAACAACTGCCATCCTGAAAGAAGGATGCGTGAGGTCCATCCGAAGAAACCAAGTCTGCCTCGAATTTCTTGATACCCTTCGCCTATTTTTGCCATAATTCTGCCCCCTACCGAATGATGCCGTACTTGATTGACAGGTTCTTTGGCTTTTTGATGTTTGATGCCAAAGCCTGAAAGGCGTTGCCTTGGATAAATCCTTTCGCAACCCCAACAAATTTGTCGCCATCATAAAGGCGGATGGTAATCTGGCCGGAGCTGCATGATGTCACCCCGTCAATCATCAGGGTTCCCTCGAACAGGGCTTGCCACCTCCAATCTTCAACCGCGCAATCGGACGCCAGCGCAAAGCCGGGCATTGCAAATATGGAAATCAAAAAACCAAAAGTTAAAATATGACGCGCTTACATGGCGACACTCCTGGGTTTCTCGGCTGGCTGAATTGCCGAAGCCGGGCTATTGCAAGCATTTCCTGAAAAGAGGAATCCCCTGCCTATTTGCCAAGGCTCGGTAGCTGCTCCGGGCCGGTGTTGTATTCAGCAGGTAACCCGACACACGGGAAACCAGAAAATGCTTGCTGAGAGGATTTTATAGCAGATGCATAAGGGACATTACCGAAGTACCCTGAGGGAATAGAAGTGTCTATTTAGGTACATAAATCCTTTTATAAACATGGTTTAGAAAACAAATTCTGCGGTGACCGGAACATGATCGGAGGGTTTTTCCCAGCCTCTGGCTGCGCGTAAAATATGGCTGTCGGTGAGGGTATTGGCGACATCTGGTGTTGCCCAAATATGGTCAAGACGGCGTCCTCGGTTGCTGGCGGCAAAATCTCGGGCCCGGTAGCTCCACCAGCTAAAGAGTTTTTTATCCGGTGGAATAATCTGACGGGGCAGATCAACCCAACCTCGGGTTTTTTGCAAGGCATTGAGTTTTTCAACCTCAATCGGGGTATGGGATACGACGCTCAGCATCTGCCGATGCGACCAAACATCGGTTTTGAGGGGGGCGATATTGAGATCACCCAAAAGAATCATTCGGGGACTGTGATTCGGCCCACAAAACCAAGCCGTGATTTGGTCAAGAAAAGCCAATTTATAAGCAAATTGCTTGCTGGCTTGGGCGTCAGCATGGTCACCGCCCGCCGGAATATAAAGATTGTGCAGATGAACCGGCTGGCCACCGATTTCAATAACCACGCTGATATGCCGGGCGTCTTGACTGCCACACCAATCGAAGCGCTGACAATCTAAAAAAGGCCGTTTGGAAAGGATGGCGACACCGTTATACCCCTTCAAGGGATAGACGAACTGATAGCAAAACCCCAGCCCGGCCAGGATGGCGGTCGGAAATTGTTCTTGGGTGGCCTTGATCTCTTGAAGGCAAAGAATATCCGGATGAATGGTTTCAACCAGACGCATGATCAATTCGATTCGAATCCGGATTGAGTTGACATTCCACGTAGTGATTCGCACGTGATCCTTACTTGAGAGGTTTTTTATCATGCGGTTTCTCATGGTGGTACTGAGCGGAAATATATTGACGAAAAGCGCTCTGTTGAGATTCCGTGAGATTTTCTCTTAGTGATTTTGAAGCGCATCGCTATGCATGTTTTCATCATCCAAGCCACGTTCCTGCAACAGTTGGCAGGCGGTCTCGATCATGCCCGACGGGCCGGCGATATAGGCTTTCCA
This sequence comes from Alphaproteobacteria bacterium, assembly GCA_963923945.1. Classification (GTDB taxonomy): domain Bacteria; phylum Pseudomonadota; class Alphaproteobacteria. The sequence continues at coordinate 1,221,336 of OZ000551.1, read as the reverse complement.
GTTGGATAAATCTTTAAAATCAGTAGCAACACAATCACATACTGTTCCCATCCGCCAGTTTGGGGCAGCAGAATATTGCGAAAGCGGGTCTAGAGAAGAGACATCCGATAAAGTTGCCACATAATGAAAATGGGTATGTCGGTCACTCAAGAGACGCAGATGATGATCAAGATAGAGATCTTCCGGTTTCCGGGCGCCGTGATAGAGGTAAAAAGGTTGATGTGATGGGTTGGATAAAGCCTGTTCAGCGATGCATTTAATCGGTCCCAGACCACTGCCACCGGCCAAACCAAGAGCCGGACCGTGGTGATGATCCCGATAATAAGCATGTCCAAAGGGGCCATTGATGATTATCGGATCACCCATAGCCAGCTGGTTGAGGAATTCCCCATCATGGGTTGGCTGGCCGCGCGCGATATGAAACTCGACTTGATTTTTCCGGTGATTGCCCGCTTCTTCGACCGGAGGGGTTGCAAAAGAATAAGCATATGACAGGCCACCAGGACGCGAAAGTAAGGCATATTGACCAGCCCGAAACCACAAAGGATTTTCCCCAGAGATGGTGAGAATGAGCTTGATCATCCGCGGCGATAGCGGCGTCAGGGAGGCCACAGAGCCGAGCCATTGATGCGCTTTGCTGACCATTAAAAGACCTCGGAGAGGAATATATATAAAAAAGCGCGCCTGGCCAGGGGGAAGGCCAGACGCGCATAGACTTGGCATCAGGCCGGATGAGGCAGGGGATGGTCCAGCCCATTGATGCTTATAGTTCATATGTGGGGATGGAATGAGAAAAAATCAAGCTGTCACAATAACAACAGACCGAACCAGGGCATCCTTCAAAAAATCCAAAAATCCGGTCTTTTGCTCAACGAATGAAAGGATTGTTCAGAGCCCGTGGATCTTGGTTGATGAACAATGTCTCTTCAAGGGCCATGCCCTGGCGAATCTCGTGTAACACAACGACTGTTTCAACAGCTTCGACATCCCGGATCTGCCATTTTCTCAATTCCAGGGGCTGGTCTGAGAACACCAGAACCACCTGGCCGTATTCAGGATGATGCCGATGAGCGAAGGTCAGACGTAAACTCCCCGGATTTTTCTCCAAAGCTGTGGCGATCCAATCGCTCTTTTCAGAATCAAAATTTTCACTCAAGAAAACAGCCGCTGGTGTTTCATCAAGCTGGAATCCGCTTGCGGAGTTGAGTTCGGTATCATAATAAACCAAACGTTGCCCATCAGCAATTATCAAAAGCGGCGTTGGAGGTTGATATTCAATGCGCAAACGGCCCGGTCGATGAAGATACAGCCGCCCGGTTGCCCGGCTGCCGTCACTCGAAAACTGATCAAAAGATGCTGTCAAGGTTTTGAGGCTGTCAAAATATGTCCAAATACGCTGAAGATCAGCCCGTTGATCGGGGCTGAAACCCTGAGCACCGATGGTATCAGCCGCATGAAGGGGTGTCGCTGTTCCACCAAACAGCAAAATGCCGATAATCCATGTCCTTATTTTCAGGCAGATCCGAGGCTTTTCGGGTGGTTGTTTAGCCCTTCCTGGGATGGTTTGGTCACGGTCTGGCTTACCGGTCATGGTCGTATCAATGAACTTTTTGATTGTTTCGGGATTTTTGATCGTTTTGGTATTATGCGTTCATCATCCCATTTGTAAGGGTTTTTCCTTTAATGAATATCTGGCCGGGCGAGCAGGACCTCACGTTTTCCTACATGATTGGCCGGGCTGATGACGCCCTCACTTTCCATACGTTCAATCAAGCGCGCAGCCCGATTATAACCAATTTGGAGATGGCGCTGAACGAAGCTGGTGGAGGCTTTTCCCTCGCGTGCCACCAAGGCAACCGCTTGATCATAGAGTTGGTCTTTGTTGCTTTGGTTGCTACCGATCAGATCGCCGTTCGCATCTTGGGTTTCCGCGGGTTCCTGGGTCACATCTTCGATATATTGAGGCAGGCCCTGAGCACGCAGATGGTTAACCACCCGTTCCACCTCATGATCGGCTACAAAGGGGCCATGCACCCTTTGGATACGGCTTCCCGCGGCCATATAAAGCATATCTCCTTGACCAAGCAGCTGTTCAGCCCCTTGCTCACCGAGAATGGTACGACTGTCAATTTTGGATGTGACCTGGAAACTGATCCGGGTGGGAAAATTGGCTTTGATGGTCCCGGTAATGACATCAACTGAGGGACGCTGAGTTGCCATGATTAAGTGAATTCCAGCCGCCCGGGCCATTTGTGACAACCGCTGAATAGCGTTTTCAATTTCTTTGCCAGCGGTCATCATTAAATCAGCAATTTCATCGACAATAACCACAATCAGGGGCAACGGGGTTAAATCAAGCGGTAAATTCTCGAAAACGGGTTGATGGGTTTCCGGGTCAAAACCAGTTTGCACGCGCCGGGTGAGGATTTCGCCTTTCTGGCGGGCTATAGCGACCCGCTGGTTAAAAGCGGCAAGACTGCGTACGCCCATATGAGACATGATCTGATACCGACGCTCCATCTCGCGCACCGTCCATTTAAGGGCGACAACCGCTTTTTGAGGATCCGTGACCACCGGTGAGAGCAAATGAGGAATATCGTCATAGACCGATAATTCAAGCATCTTCGGATCAATCATCACCAGACGGCAATCTTCCGGTGACATTCGGTAAAGCAGGGATAAAATCATTGTATTGACGGCCACTGATTTTCCTGACCCAGTAGTCCCAGCAATCAGCAAATGCGGCATACTGGCCAGATCAACGATGACCGGATCACCGCCAATATCTTTGCCCAGCGCCAGAGGGAGAAGGGCCTGACTGTCGGCGAAGCCAGGCGCGGCCAGTTGTTCACGCAGATAAACCATCTCACGATCCGGATTAGGGAGTTCGATTCCGATGGCGTTGCGGCCGACAATCGAGGCAATCCGCGCTGACGGAGCGCTCATAGAACGGGCAATATCGTCGGCCAAACCGATGACTCGCGCCGCTTTGGTTCCGGGAGCCGGTTGCCATTCATAGAGAGTGACAATCGGGCCGGGACGGACATTCAGGATTGTCCCATGAACATTGAAATCTTTGAGGACTGTCTCAAGGAGTTGAGCATTTTCGGCGGTTTTTTCGTGATCAAACCGCTTGTTTTTACTGCTGTGCGGCGGTTGTTTCAGCAGGGACAAATCCGGTAATGTATAATCGGAATCGGTTTTAAAAAATGATGATGGGCTGATCTGTGATGAGCCGACGCTGTCTTGGTGGCGTTCGGTTCGTGGCGAGCGGCGCAACGAAGGCGTGGGGATAACCGGCTCTTCGCGTATGGGATTTCCTGATTCTGGGTCTTTGCGGATAAAAAAAGACCGAATTAAGGTCCATAAGCCGGTGATACTCCAGGCGGTCATCCAAGCAGCCCAATACCAGCATACCCAACCTATCCGTTTCCAGTCGCGTGCCTTTAAACCGAAGGCAGCACCGGTTAAGATCAAACCGATGGCCAGGAATACCAGGCCCAGTACGGTCTGGCTGGTCTGCCCCCAATGCATCCATAAACTGCTGATGAGGCCGACACATCCAGCGCCGATAAAGCCGCCCCAGCTGGCTTCTGGCCCCCAGACGGTTGCCGGTGGTAATGTTGCTGCAGCGGCCGCCCAAGTCGGCAGGCAGACCAAGAGCAAAACGATATGTTTATACGACAGTGTTTTTTTGCTTCCGCGCCATAAACGCCACCCCCAGATCCAAAAGGCCAAGGGAATCAGGAAACTCCCCAAACCGATTGTTTGCATACCCAGATCAGCAATCACCGCCCCGATTGTTCCCAGCCAGTTATCTGTTGATATGTTGGTCGATGCGGCAGATGTGTTCCAAGAAGGGTCAGATGGTGCGTAGCTGAGTAAAGCCAAACCGATCAAGATACCCAGAAAAATCAGCCCGCAACCCACTATTTGCACCAATTTTCGGCGTAAAAAAGCGGTAAACCGGGGCGGTAAAAACCGTCCCGCACCCGAAGTCTGGGCGTTGTCAGTCATTTTGTTTGATAATGTCATGATAGCCGAAGATATAGCGGTTTTTTGAGAAGAAAGCCACAAAAACCCACAAAATATGGATTCTTTGAGGAAAAGAACGCAATCGGTTGTGATCATTGGATGATTTTTGTTTATCTGTATGATCAACAAAAGAAAAACCCCCGTTTCGCGCAGAAACGGGGGTTTTGATGACCGGCCTGCCATCAGGCCGGTATAGGGAGTGATTTAATAATCGACTTTTTCCCCATGGACATGAAGGTCGAGTCCTTCAATCTCAACGCTGTCTTCAACCCGTAAACCAATGGTTTTCTTGAGCAGAAAAAGCAGGATGAAGGAGACCACGGCACAATACAAGATGGTGTAGATAATGCCTTCGATTTGGATCCATACTTGGCCTGGGTTGCCTTCCAGAAAGCCAGGTGTTCCACCGATGCTCTCAACGGCGAAGACACCGGTGAGGACGGCCCCGACAATCCCACCAACCCCATGAATGCCGAAAACATCCAGGGAATCATCATAGCCGAGTTTATTTTTTACGACCACCGATGCCCAGAAACAAAGCGCTCCTGCAGCCAGCCCGATCCACAAGCTACCCATCGGATCAACAAACCCAGCAGCCGGCGTAATGGCGACCAGACCAGCAATCGCTCCGGAAAGAATGCCTAACAGGCTTGGTTTACCACGCAACATCCATTCAACACCCATCCAGGCCAGAGCCCCCGCTGCTGAAGCAATTTGGGTCACCAGCATGGCCATGCCTGCGGCCCCATCAGCGGCAACCGCCGAGCCCGCATTGAACCCGAACCAGCCAACCCATAACAAAGACGCACCGATGAGGCTGTAACCGAGATTATGGGGCCGCAATGGCTCGCGTTTATAACCATGACGCGCGCCGACCATGATGGCGGCAACCAACCCGGCAATCCCTGAATTGATATGGACAACCGTACCACCGGCGAAATCAAGAACACCATCTGCACCGAGGAATCCACCACCCCAGACCCAATGACAGATTGGCGCATAAACCAACAGCAACCAAGCACCTAAGAAAATCAATAGGCTTGAAAATTTCATCCGTTCGGCGCAACCACCAAGGATAAGAGCCGGGGTAATAATGGCAAAGGTCATCTGAAAGGTAACAAAGACCGTCTCAGGAATGGTTCCTGAGACCGCGTCTTTTGTCACATTGGCGAGAAAGAGATTGCTGAGATCGCCGATGTAAGCATTGCCCTCACCAAAAGCGAGACTATATCCGGCAATCATCCAAAGAATGCTGGCCAGACAACAAACGGCAAAAACCTGTACACACATAGCCAACACACCGGTTTTGCGGACCATACCACCATAAAATAATGCGACACCGGGAATGGTCATCATCAGGACCAAAGCGGTTGCGGTGAGCAACCATGCGGTATCACCGCTATTGATAGCGGGCATCATCGGACTGGCCATGCCATCTTGGGCTTGGGCTGTTTGAGCGACAAGGCTGGTCATAAAACCGGTTATACCCATGGCCGCTTGTTTGATCCATCGGCTCGAGACTCGCCGCTTAGGGCGTTGACTCAATATGGCGTTTCTCATTTGTGATATGCTCCTTTACTGAGATTTCTCAAAATATTTTAAAGAGACTGGAATTGATTTTAAAAAACCAGTTTTGATTTTCAGAGGGCATCCTCCCCGGACTCACCGGTACGGATACGAGTGGCTTGGGCCACCTCTAGGACGAATATTTTCCCATCACCGATATTGCCGGTATTGGCTGTTTGCTGGATGGTTTCAATGGCTCGTTCGGCTAAAGAGTCCGAGACGACCAGCTCAATCTTGACTTTAGGGACGAGATTGACCGCATATTCCGAACCACGATAAATCTCTTTTTGACCTTTTTGGCGACCAAAACCCTTCACTTCACTGACTGTGAGCCCCTCAATCCCCATATCCGTCAATGCAGTATGGGTTTCTCCGAGCTTAAATGGTTTGATAATTGCTATGATCAGCTTCACGCTTACTTCCCCCTTTTGTTTTGGCTTACCTTTTTGGTTTTTGTTATTGGATGATCATTTTATGGCCATTTCCCAAAATGATCATAAGATGCTTTTAAGAAGCTTTGAGACCGATGACGAAGAACAGATGACCGCGCCAAATCTATGGCCAACGGCTTTTTTCGCAATCATCTCTCAATTAAAAATTATCTTTTAATGGCCTATCATCAGCCTCATAACGAAATCAGTCTCAGGCTGACTTACTTGACACTATCAAGACAGCACCAGGGTAATATCAATAAGCATGCCATTTGATGGGTGATGGAAAAAAATATATATGAATCAATGAAAAAGAGTTATTAAAGATGTTCTCTCACTCAGCTGTACATGTGTAATACTGCCTAATAAATATGCAATTATACTCAAACGACTATTTTTTAATCAGTTTTTGCTCTAAAATAATCAAGCATTGATCTGGCTGGCCATTTCTTCACCTTCTTTCCTTCGATCATTTATGATAGGCTATTTGTTGTATTATGCGATTTACAAGAACTCAAAAAGCCCAAACAGCTATAAGAATCCAAAAAGACGGCACGCCGGTGGACCCATTAACCAAAAGACTCTCGGCCCGGCGCAATGATCGCAAGAGTGGCTATGATTTAATTATTGTTGGTGCTGGTTTTACCGGTGTTTTCTTGGCGTTGATGTGTCGGCGTTCGGGGTTGCGGGTGGCGATTATTGACCGTGAGATGCCGCGCGTTCACCCTGGTCGTGATGGTCGGGTGACGGCTCTTTCGGCGGGCAGCCGTGTTCTTCTAGGGCGCGCCGGACTATGGTCGGAGTTGGCACCCTATGCTGAGCCGATTCTCGATATCCGGGTGCGGGCTACATATAGTCGTAGGGGGTTGCGTTACCGACATGATGATCTGGGTAATGAGCCGATGGGCCATATGATTGAAAACGCTCAGATGCGTCGGGTTTGGGTTAAAGCACTTAAAAATAATGCTCCAGAGATTGACGTTTTTGCCCCGGCTGATATCCAATCCCTGGATTTTGATGGTCCTCAGGCAGAGGTACATCTGATGCGCGGTGGGCGATCACATGATTTACAAGCGGCTATGATCGCGGCTGCCGATGGCCGCGATTCGATGGTCCGTACGGCTGCCGGGATCGGTGTTCGTCACCATGATTATAACCAGACGGCTCTGGTTTTCACGGTGAGCCATGATCAACCGCATGGTCATGTGGCTGAGGAATATTTCCTCTCCGGCGGTCCTTTTGCTTTGCTGCCGATGGCTGATCATCCCCGGGATGGTTTTCGCAGCGGCGTTGTGTGGAGTGTGCCCCGTGATGAGGCAACCGCATTAAAAGACTGTTCTCCCGGCGCGTTTACGCAAGCTATGGCCACCGCGGTGGGCAATGATCCGCGCGGGGTACTGCGCCGCCGAGGGCCACTCTGGACCTATCCTTTATATCGTCAGATTGCCGCTCAGCGGACCGGGCCGCGTTTGGCTTTAATCGGCGATGCGGCCCAAGTCATTCATCCTCTGGCTGGACAAGGACTCAATCTCGGTCTGCGTGATGCCAGTGATTTGGCCGCTGTGTTGGCTGCGCACCGGCGGCTTGGTTTGGATATCGGTGCGCCCCAAGTCTTGGCGCGCTATGATCGGCAACGACGCTTGGATGCGTTGAGTCTGATTACGGCGACAGATGGCCTTAATCGTTTGTTTTCCAATGATATCCCTGTATTGCGTCGGGTGCGGGCTTGGGGTCTGGATGCTGTTGATGTTCTGCCGCCAGTGAAGCGATGGTTTCAGCGCCGCGCAATGGGCTATGCATCACCGCGTTTACCGATGGTTGATCCCTTGACAACCCGATTTTTTGGTGCCAGTCGATCTTAAATCGGTGGATCCCGGCTTAAATTTTGTGCCGTCAATCGGGCCAAGTAAGCCGCTAAGCGTTGGTCATGATTGTGGCCGAGTTGATACAATAAGTCCCACGGATAAATACCCGTATCATGCAAGTCATCAAAAATGATGCGCAGAGCATAATGCCCGACCGGCTCAACCCTGAGAATACCGACAAAGCGCCGCCCGGAAACCAACTTTTCTTGTCCCGGCCCATGCCCTTTATTCTCAGCCGAGGGGCTTTCATAACGCAGCAATTCAGCTGAAATAGAGAGTTGAGCACCATCGTCAAAATCAATCTCCAAAAGTTTTTCCTGGCTTTTCAATCGAATTTCCAGAGGATAGGGTTTTCCCAAATCGGGACTTTGAGAACCCGCGGCTTGTGAGGATGAAAGATGAGGCTTGGTTGAGGATGTCATGGGGTGTCTGCTTCATCAAGACGACGGGCCTCATCAATCAGCATGATCGGAATCCCATCACGGATCGGATAGGCCAGCCCGGCTTTTTTGGAGATTAACTCACCGGCTTGAGCGTCATAATGCAACGGTCCTCTGGTGGCCGGACACACCAAAATTTCGAGGAGTTTCGGATCCAGGCTGGCGCTTTTGGACTTTGGTTCCGGGGTCTCTTTTGCCCTTGATGGCTGATTAAGCGGCATATCAGCTCCCGATGGCCGGGAATCATCATTGATCATCATATTCAATCACCATTTAATATTGTCTTCTTGTGATCTTCAGGTTTCACCGGCTGTTTTCGGGTAAAACAAATTTTTGATAGACGATCTCATTGAACAGACTGTATCACTGATTGGTTGCCCCGGCCCCACTGCCTTCAATAACCGCCATTTCAATGAGGGTAGAGAGAATGTCAGCGCGCTCATTTAGATCACTGGCCTCAAGCAGAGCCTGCTTCTCATTGGAAGAGAAGGGGCAACCCATAGCCAAGGAATTGACCAAGTTTTCGTCTGTGGTGCCTTCCAGAATATCCCAATCGGCCTGAATTCCGTTGAGTTTAAAGAAAGCGGGGGCCAATTTACGCAAACGCGTGCGATCAATCGCTTTGCTGGGTTTGGTCTCAAAATCGCTTTTGAAAGATGACCAATCGGGGCGCACATTGCGGAATCCGTTGGTTGTTTCCAATTCTTCGGTGATGGCAAAACGACACAGTCCTTGGAGAACAATTTCATAACGTTGATCAATCGTTTCTTCAAAGGCAACCAATCGTCCAGCGCCGCCAATCTTGTAAACAGAGGGTTGGGCAATGGCATCCATTTCGTGTTCGCCTTGAAAATTACGCGGTTGCACCATCCCAATCAGCCGATTGCTGGCCAAAGCATGATCAATCATAGCGATATAACGCGGTTCAAAAATATTGAGAGGCAAGCGGCCATGCGGCAAAAGCATTGCACAACCGACCGGAAAAATTGGTAAAATCGTCGGAAGGTCATCGAAGCCCGTGCGATGTTTTTTTTCGGCCATATGCTCTATTTATCCGGGTTTTTGCGGTGATAGATTTAAGAAAATAACAATGCTGAAAGTTTACGACGTCCCGCTGTTGTCAGGGGATGTTTGGGGCCAAGAGCATCCAAGATATGAAGCAAGGTCTTACGTCCGGCTGCGTCATTCCAATTTTGATCATAGCGGATGATGGCCAACAGATCATCAATTGCTGCAGCCGGATTGCCGTTTGAAAAATGAACCAAGGCGCGATCATGATATGCAGCTGCATCGGTGGGGCTGGTTTCCAAACGTTGATCCAAATCGGATTGATGGTTGGTCAGGGCTCTCCCTTGTTCGGTCAGCTTGATGGCAGTCTGGGCCGATTGAATGGCCGGATCTTTTTGGGCTTCTTGGCTCAAGCTCTCCAAAATGCTTCTGGCTCGAATAGGATCACCGCGGCCCAAATAGCAACGGGCAATCCCCGCTGCGGCACGTACTGATTGTGGTTGAAGAGCCAGGACTTGACTATAAAGATCCAGTGCTGTGGGGATATCTTTTTCGATTAAAGCCGTTGAGGCTTGTTCCAGCAAATGGCTCACATCTTCTGGTCCGCGGCCCAGCCCGGTGCGTTTCACGGCTCGCTCAATGAAAGCTTTGACTTGGCTTTCTGGCAAAGCACCCATAAACCCATCTATCGGTTGGCCATTGAAAAAAGCGAATACGGCCGGGATCGATTGAACGCGTAACTGAGCGGCGATTTCGGGATTCTCATCAATATTGATTTTGACCAAAACGATGTTGGGTCCAGCAGCCGCGATGGTTTTTTCCAGAACCGGTGATAATTGTTTACAGGGCCCACACCAAGGAGCCCAAAAATCGACAATAACCAGCCTCTTTACCGAGTCTTCTATAACTGTTTTGGCAAAATCAATTCCGCCATTGGCTGGTACTGTGTTCTCGGTGGTCGATGAAGCGGTTTGAGAGAAAAGATGCATCGGGGAAAAATAATCCAATAAAAACAGGCTCTATCAGTGATTTGGTGAAGATTGATTGAAGTTGTTTACAGGAAAACAGGCTTTTTCGGAGAAAATCAAAAACAGCTTATTATAACATGGTTTTTTTATGAAAAAGCACAAGGGTTCACAGATTCACCCGTATAAAATCCTCAAATAAAAACTGGTCCGGGCTTTCTTCATGATCAATCCAAAGAAATGGAATAGAAATGAAACTGTCTGCGGCTTGAAATGATTGATTTTTTGGGTACAATCACTTCTCTCAATGCGGGAATAGCTCAGTGGTAGAGCATCACGTTGCCAACGTGAGGGTCGCGAGTTCGAATCTCGTTTCCCGCTCCATTTTTGGTTTTGCTTTTTGTTTTATGCTGTCTTCATGATGTTTCCCCTTTTCGATTTTTTCATCGACTGATTGATTAAAGGATGCGTGAGTCTTGGAAGTGCCAGGCCGGTTGGTGCTTTTATGATTGGGCCAATTCGGCTTTTCCCACGGTTATCCTGACATTTGTTTTTTCTACATATTTCACGCAATCGGTGGCAGTCGATGCGATACAGGGTACGGCCCAATGGGGATATGCCCAAAGTCTGGCCGGGTTGGCGGTGGCTTTAACGGCGCCGTTTTTGGGATCTCTCGCCGATAGCAGTGGTCGTTTAAAGCCCTGGGTCGGCGGATTTACCCTTCTTTGTTGTTTGGCATGTATTGCCCTTTGGACGGTTGGACCGACATCTCAGGATGTTTTACCGGCAATCATTCTGGTTGCGATTGCCGTTTTTGCTTTTGAGGCGGCCCAAACATTCTATAACGCCTTACTACCGGGTTTGGCTGGCGCAGAGCGAGTCGGTCGGCTTTCCGGTTGGGCTTGGGGATTGGGTTACGCTGGTGGTCTGGCTTGTTTGGTGGTGGCTTTAGCTGGTTTGGTCGGCGATACGCCGTGGTTTGGGCTTGATACTTCAGCGATGGAAGGGGTACGGGCTGTTGGTCCTTTGGTGGGGTTGTGGTTTGCTTTGTTTTCTGTGCCCTTTTTTATTTGGACACCGGATCGACCCGCACCATCTTTGAGCAGTATGCAGGCTTCCCATAACCGGGTCTCTTGGTTGGATCGGTTAAAAGTTTGTGCGCGCCGACCATTGCTCTGGCGTTTTTTGCTTGCGCATATGCTTTATGCCGATGGCTTGGTGACTCTGTTTGCTTTTGGTGGAATTTTTGCTGCCGGTGTTTATGGCCTCAGTCTTACGGAAGTGATTTATTTTGGCATTATCATGAATATTACCGCTGGATTGGGCGCGGTGGCTTTCGCTTGGCTCGATGATTTATGGGGATCCCGGCAGGTGATTTTGATCTCTTTGGTTGGTTTGGCATTTTTGAGCGCGGCTTTGATTATTGGTTCGGGGTTGGTTTGGTTCTGGATATTTGGACCGCTCCTGGGTTTTTTTGTTGGCCCGGTTCAGGCGGCCAGTCGCTCTCTTATGGCTCGTTTGACACCTCCGGGTGAAGAGGCTGTCAATTTCGGTTTTTTTGCTTTATCGGGTAAGGCAACAGCTTTTATCGGCCCAGCCCTCTTGGCGTGGGTGACGGCACTCAGTCAATCCCAACGGATCGGTATGGCAACAATTTTGATTTTTTTTACTGTTGGCGGTTTGCTGTTATGGTGGGGTATTCGACCGGCGATGATGACCCGTATAGCGGTCAGTGGCGAAAATGCCGCATCCCGGTAAAAACCATCGCTAAACCCGCTTCATTAGCCAGAGCAATCACTTCTGAATCACGCTTAGATCCACCTGGTTGGATAACCGCGGTCGCGCCCGCCTCAATAGCCACCTCCAGACCATCGGCAAAAGGAAAGAAAGCATCCGATGCCAAAACCGATCCTTGGGTGCGGGCGGTTGTTTCACCGGCTTCTTGTCCTGCGCGTTGTGCCTTATCTGCGGCGATGCGCGCTGAGTCAACGCGGCTCATTTGTCCCGCTCCAATACCGACGGTCGTCTGATTTTTAACATAAACGATTGCATTCGAAGATACATGCTTGCACACCTTCCAAGCCACCAAAAGATCAACTTGCTCAGCAGCATTCGGAGCGCGTTGGGTGACCACAGATAGATCATCGGGTCCGATAGCTCCGTCATCGGTATCCTGAAGTAAAAAACCGCCACTCACCATCTTTATCATGAAGTCATTGGCGCTGGCATCGGGCAATCCATCGGTTTCCAGTAAGCGGATATCGGGTTTTTTTGCGAGAATTTCTTGGGCTTGTGAGGTGATTTCCGGCGCAATAACTACTTCTGCAAACATTGAGGAGACCGCTTCGGCGGCCGCCGAATCGAGACAGCGATTGAACGCGATAACGCCGCCAAAAGCACTCACCGGATCACAAGAACGGGCCTGTTGAAAGGCTTCGGCCAGACTCTCGCGGCAGGCAACACCACAAGGGTTGGCATGCTTGACGATGACGCAAGCCGGTTCGGAAAACTCAGCAGCCAATGTCAAGCAAGCATGGGCATCATGAATATTATTATAAGAAAGTTCTCTGCCTTGTAGGCAACGGGATGTGGCGATTCCCGGCCCCGGTGATCCGGTATCCCAGGCATAGAGAGCGGCCTGTTGATGGGGGTTTTCTCCATAACGTAGGGCTTTGACTCGCCGTCCGGATAAGCTTAAACGCGGTGGTTTCGTATCACCATTTTCCCGGGTCAACCAACTGCTGATTGCCGCGTCGTAAGCGGCAACATGAGCAAAAGCGACAGCCGCCAGGCGACAACGTTCAGCTAACGGTACCTCTTGATTGGTGTTCAGATTCTTAATGACGGTCGAATAATCGCCCGGTTCCACCAAAACCGTGACATGCTGATAATTTTTAGCGGCCGCCCGCAGCAAGGTCGGACCGCCAATATCAATCATTTCAATGCAATCGGTCATTATGCGGTTTCCGGACCGCAAACCAGCCAGGGTTTCACGGAAAGGGTATAAATTGACAACCACCAGATCAATCGGGTTAATGCTGTGCTGTTTCAGGGCTTCATGATCATCACGACAATCACGGCGGGCCAGAATGCCGGCATGAATGGTTGGATGGAGCGTTTTAACCCGACCACCAAGAATTTCGGGAAAACCGGTCGTTTCAGAGACCTCAACAACGTCAAGCCCTGCTTCCCGTAAGGCTATGGCTGTGCCACCGGTGGAGAGAATTTCTACACCTTTCTGAGCCAAGACTGTCGCCAAATCAACAATACCTGATTTATCCGAAACCGAAATCAAAGCCCGCTCAATCATCCATGGTCTTTCCTAAAAACAGTATGCTCAATAGCGAAAAATATGATTTACGAAGCCGCAGCAAACGGGATCGGGTCCGGGGATACAGCCGCTTCTGGATCATAGTCGGGGATTGCTTGGCGGAGCAAGGTCCGGGCGCGGGTCAGGTCATGGGTCCGCGCGGCTGCTTCAAGATCATCGAGGTACCGAGTCAAAAAAGCCCGCTCCACCTGTTGTGACCGGGCTGCCAGCAGACCTGGGATGCCGGTTTGTTTCAGTTGTTCATTTTCGTAAGAGAGGTGTTCATGCAGTTTTTCGCCCGGACGCGGACCAATGATTTCAATGTCAATGCTCTTTCCAGAATTCATTTTATGGAGGCTAATCATTTGGTGTGCGAGGTCAAGAATCCGCACCGGTTGCCCCATATCAAGTACGAAAATATGATCATTGGTGGTGTTTTCAATGGCACCAGCTTGGAGAACAAGCTCTACCGCTTCGTGGGGAGCCATAAAATAACGTGACATATCGGGGTGAGTGATGGTCACCGGACCACCCCGGCGGATTTGTTGACGAAACAATGCGGTCACTGAACCGGATGATGTGAGAACATTACCAAAACGAACAGTCACAAAGCGGGTTGATTGATCAGTTTTGGAATCGGTGTTCAGAACTTGGCAATACTGTTCGGCCAGGTATTTGGTGGCCCCCATGACATTGACTGGATGCACCGCTTTATCAGTGGAAATTTGAATCATCGCGGTGACATTGGCTGCGATGCAGGCTTCGGCCAGCTGGCGGGTGCCGATTGCGTTGGTGAGAATCCCTTCTAAAGGATTGGCTTCAATCAGAGGCACATGTTTGAGCGCGGCGGCATGAAAAACAATATGGGGGCGGGCTTTTTGGAGAATGAATTGGAGGCTTGTGCGGTCACGAATGTCGCCCAGCACCGCCTGACGCGGTAAATCAGGGTTGCGCGCTGATAAGGTTTGATCAATTTGATAGAGGTTATATTCATTCAGATCGACCAAAGTGATGGCGGCAGGCGAAAAATCAGCAATCTGACAGGTGAGTTCGCTGCCAATGGAGCCACCCGCTCCGGTAATTAAGATTCGTTTATCCGTGATCAAATGCTTGACCGGTTGGGGATCAAAAGTGACTCGAGGGCGGCCGAGTAAATCTTCTATTTTAATCGGACGCAGAGTGTTTATAGGTGAAACAGCACCCCGAAGCTCAAAAGAGCGGAGTGGACGCACCAAGGTCAGGCCCGAAACCTCCAGACGGGGCAATAAGGCGCGCAATTCTGAACCGGCGATTGTGTCATCGGCTAAAATCAAATGTTTTGGTTGCTGGCCGCGTTTCTGGAAATCGGCGATGATAGGGGGCAGATCTTCCAGGGTGCCGACAATGTTGACCCCGTGAATGCGCTGACCGATACGGTAAGATGATTGCGTGATGATACCCAAAATATGATAGGGATTATGGCGATTGTTTTGGAGCATACGTAAAAAGCGTTCGGCTGTGTTGCTATCGCCGATCAGGAGGGCGGTATCGTGTGAGTCGGCATTCAACCAACGCGGAATCAGCAAACCACTTTTGACGAGTCGATAGAAAAACCGCGGACCGCCAATCAGAAAAATCAAGACCAACCACAATATAAAGGGCAAAGACCGGGGGATATCTTCCATTCTGTTAATGGCAAACATAATCGGCAGAAAAATCAGAATTGTCAGGCTCGCCATTTTGGCGACAGCCAGCAGGTCTTTCAAAGACGCATAACGCCAGATACCGTGATGCAGTTTGGTCAACCAGCAGGACAGCCCACCGGCCAGAGCCAGAGTCCCAGCGCCTAATGCGATGAATTCAGGGGAGTAATTAAAAAAATCCGCCCCCGTCCGTAACAGTATCGCCACCGGGAATGCCACGGCAGTAAAGGCAATATCATGAAACAAAGCAAGGTGGCGACGGCGCAAAAGATGCTTGGCTTCAGGGCGGAGACGCTTTTGTTGACCGGCATCAGGCATTTCGAGGGCCATTTTTTGCTTGAATCTGGTGTTCACCGGTCTGCTGTTCACCCGACAAATGACACAACAAAAGAACCACACATACAATGGCCCCAATGAGAGCGATAACCGCCCGCTCCGGGGCGAAGCTGGTCAGAGCAAAAGCAATCAGAATGATATTTGCCAAGCCGATACATCGGCAAATATGGGCATGACTCATGTTTTGACGCGCGGCTTGTTGGTAAGCATGTTCGGAATGAGGATGCCAAACCCGTTTTCCGGCCAGCAAACGACGTAGGAAGGTTAAGCCGCTATCAGCGAAGTAATAGAGAGGCAGAATGATAGCGGCAATCGGTTGGCCTTCAATGGCCAACCAAAGCAAAGCCCAGCCCAGGATAAAACCAATCGGAATGCTGCCAACATCACCGAGAAAAATGCGGGCTGGCGGCCAGTTATGGCCGAGAAAACTGACCAAGGCCGCACCGAGTAAGAGAACCAAAGGTCCTAAGGGAGCAATTTCCGGAAGAAGCCCGGTAAAAATGAGCAGGCCACCACATAATGCCAGGCCTTGAACTCCAGAGATACCATCAATCCCATCCATAAAATTATAAATATTGGCAAACCAAACCCACAAAATACAAGTGACCGTGATATTGAACCATCCCGGCATATCCGCGAACAAAGGTCCCGGTAAACTCGGTAAGGCGATGAGAGCCGCCAAGATATGAATAGGCAATCTCAAGGCCGCAGGCAGGGTACGTAAATCATCAATCCAAGAGATTGTTATCAGCGCCACCAGGGCTAAAAACAGCCAAGAAAGATGCAGCGGTAGCGTGTCTATAGTGGAAAAAAAGTCTAATATTACCACGCCGCCGAGCCAGCCGATCATAACAGCGATTCCGGCTCCACGTGGTTTGGGAATATGATGATTGCTGCGTGGATTGGGGTGATCAAGAATGCCCCGCTGCGTGAAAATTGTCTCTAAAACGCGGCACCCGATCCATGTCACCACGAAAACGCCAAGAGCAACGGCCAAAGTCAAAGAATGAAACATAATATAATTTCTATTCAATGATGGTGATCAAACTTATGTACAGTCGAGCTGGCCTAAGCTGCTTTTTGCAAAGCCCAGCGTGCCACCGCGCCGCTCCTCGTCAGTCGACCTGAGAGGACAATTTGTTCACTGCGGCGCATGGTTCCATCGGTTTCAACAAAAATGCTCTCTTCAAGATCCGTGATGCCACCATCGGCGTGAAAACGCCAACCTTGACCAGAAGGCAATTTAATGAGGACCGTTCTGCGGTTGTGGACAAGGGAAGCACGCACCGAAGGATGGAGGTGAAAGCGAACAGCGAAATGACGCGTTCCTTTTAAATTTTGAGGATCGTATTGGCAAAAAATCAACGAGTCTTCCCCACGCAGATCATCTCCTTGACGGACCAAATACAACCGCCGCAGATGGCGAACACCGTAATCGGCTTGATAGCCGTCATGGCTGGCATCAATCCAGATATTCCCATCTTCCTCATTACGTAAACAATGAACGGCGGCGACTCTACGGCCGAGTCGGCCATCGTCAAGAATATCGCTCGAATTGACTCCATCCAGAGTGAGGCTGGAATGGGCAGCCGTACAGCGCAAAGCCTGTTGCCAGGCTGCAGAGTCCGGGCGGCCGCGACCACAATTCACGATCATGGCTTCGCGCCCAACGCTCATTTCAAAACTAAGCGTTCCGGCACATGCATTATCGCTCTCTTGACATAAAGTCGGTGGTCCGGAATCGAGGAGGACCAAGGTCCGGTTGGCTTGCAAACGCTGGAAACCACTGTGAGGTGCCGAATTCAAAGCTTTTCCCCGTGCTTCAGAACGGTTTAGAACCATATCGATGAGCCATTTGGGTGCGCTCCCCCCATTAAAGCCAGCCAAGCGGCCGTCGCCATGACGAAAAAAACGTAGCATCGGCGCCATCCGATCAATCGCTCCTTGCAGGCTGGGAGGAATAGGGCGATGACAGGCCAGTAAGCTGGCACGGATATCAATTATATGACGTAAGGCGGCAAGATGGCGGACCGGGCTGCGTTCTGCCTGACCGCCATCCGGTAAGATTTGGACAGCCATTTCACGCTCTAAAAGGGCCAAACCACGCTCAGATATGGTGTCAAAGCCGGGAAGATACAGCCCGCCATGAATCATGCCTTTGATGGCTTCGATACGGCGTACCCCGATAACATCAAGTCCCTCCCGGTGCGCCAAATGGCGGAGTTGCCGGGCCAGGCTCGCATAAACGCGATGCTTAAAACCGTTGTCGGCACTGGCACAAAAAAACTCATGACGTCCCAGCCAAGCGCAAATACGCCGCCCGGTAATATCGCTGCGCCAAGCAAGATGTGACCCGTGACCATGATGGCCAATCCAGCTGGTAATCAGGCTCCGGGCCCGCAAACGCGCGGCATCTGATCCAATAACATGTAAATCATCCAACCATTCGAAGGCATGGAGATTTTCCCGCCAGGCCTGGGTCGCCGTTTGTGATCGCCAGATGGTTTCGTCACCGACCACAATATGGCCAGCAAAAGGAAATTCATGAGATAAAATAGCCGCCCCGCGCCTGGAATCACCCGGCCAAGAATTCGACGGAACACCGCGTAAAGCCCGGGGCGTTTGCCTCCCCAAGGCCGAGAAACGTGACAATGTTAAGAAGTAGAAAGGACTGATTTGGAAAAGAGATCGACAGCCTTGGCACAGAGCATTCCATAATTTCTGGCCTTTTGTTGCCTGGGCGAGATGTCCCTGACCCAAAGCAAGACAACGGGCTTCATGGAGATGGGTTGATAAAAATTCTGTGACCAAGGCCATTATTCTTCTCTTTTCGAGCGTTCCTCAAAAATCAATCCGATTGGCTATCAAGCGATGACGTTGTTTTCACAACGTTTTTACAGCCATATCGCATAAAGGATAAACCAAAAGACATGTTGGACACGACAAAAAAGATAAAAAATTATTCGATCAGTGGTGGTTATGTCCCATAGTAGGGGATCAATAATTGCCAAACAGCATCTGTTTATTGGTGACTCTCAGGCGGTTTTTGCATCCGATTGTCTCTATCATCTCTCATCAATATCGGTTGTTACAGTGTTCAGTTTTTTTCACTTTAGTGACATTTTTTCAATAATGACATTTTCTTCAATGGCGTTCTCTTTATGACGTTTTATGGTGTTTCTTTTCACATTTTATGATGTTTTTTTTACCAGACGCGCGGCCTGAAACCCATCAATGCCGCCCTGTTCGGCCCATTGACCCGGCAAGGTGAGGAGGTCCCCTTCAGGGGTGATAAAATTCGGGTCGCCGACTTCGGTGGCTGAAATGGGTCGGCGGGTAAAATCCGCACGAGTTGCCAATAAGTGATTCACCCGTTCGATCCCTTCTTCAGGCTGTAGGCTGCAGACGGCATAGACCAAAAAGCCGCCGGGCTTAACCAGATGGACTGCTTGATCCAGCAGAGCGTCTTGCAAAGCGGTTCGGGCTTGGGCCAGCTGGGGTGTTTTGCGCCATGTTACATCAGGACGACGGCGTAATGTGCCGGTGGCACTGCATGGGGCATCAAGCAATACCCCATCGAAGAGATGATTGGGAGTCCAATTCAAGGCATCAGCCGTGATGATATTGGCTTTCAGACCGAGCCGATTCAAATTGGCCCGCAGACGCTCCAGTCTTTGTGCCGAGCGATCAAGCGCGGTGACATCGGCTCCAGCCGCGGCCAGCTGGGCCGTTTTACCCCCGGGTGCGGCACAAAGATCAAGAATATGGCAACCACGACCACCTTTAAGAGCATTCAGGATAAGCCGGGCCGGAATGGCGGCGGCGGCATCTTGGGCTTGCCAGATTCCTTGCTGATAGCCGGGGACATTTTCCACCGACCGGGGAGAGGCGGCAAGACGCAGGCTTCCCGTAGGCAAAGGTCCGGCTTTTAGGGATGCGGTTGCCGATAGCTGGTCCCTTAGGGTGATGCTTTCGGGCGTTTCTGGTTTCAGGAAAGTGAGGTCAAAAGGGGGTGGGTGCAGATGGGCTTGAGCACTGGCCCGGGCGGCTTGGAGTCCATAAGCATGCACCCAGCTTTCCCACAACCAATCGGGCAGATTGAGGCGGGCGGCATCTTGGGCGGCGACCAGGGCTGCCCCTTGGCGGTTGATCCGCCGCAGAACCGCGTTGACCAGCGACGTAAAACAATGCAGGGGTGGCCGTTTGGTGAGGGTGACGGTTTGGTCAATCGCCGCATGAGGCGGGACGCAGAGAAAAATCAGTTGAGCGGTCCCAAGCCTCAAAATATGGCGCAAAGCGTCTGGTTTGGCCGGTAAGGGATGATGCAGCATCCGATTGATCAGATCATCAATCTGGCCCTTACGGCGCAGCACAGTGGTGGTAATCAGGCGGGCAAAAGCGCGATCACGCGGTGTTAAAGCGGCCAGTCCGGCATGCCGGTCAATCAGGCCGGAAAGCAGTTGACCATGGTTGAATATCCTGACCAGCAGGTCGAGAGCAACAAGTCGGGCATTGCCGGGATTGACTGAGTCCGGACGCGATGGTCTCAATCCTTGGATCCTACCGTCGGTCCAGTCGTAGATCCAGTCCGTGGCAAGCGGGAGCGCGGTTGGGAGCGGATATGAGAAATAGGGATACGGGCCGATTTTTTTGGCTCTGCTGAGGGCCCATTTGCCGCCAATCTGTTCAGGGCAGCGATGCGCTCAGCAGTGGGGGGATGGGTGGCAAACAGGCGGGCCATACCGCCGCCAGCCAGGGGGTTGACGATGAAAAGATGGGCAGTGGCCGGGTTGTTGGTTGCCGCCGGGTTGGCGATTTTTCGACTTGAAGATTCCAAACGCCTTAAAGCAGAAGCCAGCCAAGAAGCCTGGCCACAGATTGCCGCGGCCCGTTTATCGGCGGCATATTCGCGGTTGCGCGAGACCGCCATCTGGACCAATGTGGCGGCCAGGGGTGCCAATATCATGACCAATAAAGCCCCCAAGCCGCCAAGCGGGCTATCACGGCGTCCCCCGAACCAAAAACCGATCATTGCCAGAGCCGAAATGGCACCGCCGATGGTTGCGGCGATGGTCATAATCAAGGTATCGCGATGCTGAATATGGGCCAATTCATGGGCAATAACCCCGGCCAATTCTTGCCGCGATAGGGTGTCGAGCAATCCACGAGTTACCGCCACCACCCCGTTTTGTGGGTTGCGACCGGTGGCAAAAGCATTGGGTTGAGCGGTCTCAATAATGTAGATTTTTGGGGTGGGCAACCCGGCCCGGGCCGCCAAGCCCGCCACCAGATCAGCCAAATCAGCCCCGTGACGGCGGTCTATCGGCCGCGCCCCTTGCATGGAGAGGACAATTTTGCCGGAGTTCCAATAGGCGAACAGATTGCCAAAAGCCGCCATCATCAGGGCGATCATCATGCCACCCGGGCCACCAATTAAATAGCCACACAGCAAAAATAAAGCGGTGAGGACAGAAAGGAGAAAAGTCAGGCGCAGCATGGCGATGGTCAAAAAGATGATAATAATCAAAGATGATGAATAAAAAGGGGTGATGAATAACAAGCGGCCTGATCATAAAATGTGGTGCGATGATCCATAACCGTCAAGCCCTATGGGAGGCGTCTTTCTCGGTTAAGCCGGGTCGAGGATGCGAAAGCTGTAAGGTAAAACGAGGCGGCAGCCACCAATATCAATCTGGTTTTCTGTGGTTAAATTTCGCCGATAACCAGCGCAAAATTTCCCTTTGATCGCTTTCTGAGGCGCGTCGGACTTGTGAAAGCAACCAAATATAGCTCGGCGGTTCTTGAACAAGATTTTTTGCACCCTGATTGCAAACACTACAAAGCGCGCGCAAATTTCCTTGGCTATCGTCACCACCTTGTGACTTGTCTTTTATGTGGCCTATATGAAGGCGAGCCGGACGGCCTGATCGATCATCAGGGTCGCCCGCTCCAATACCGCACATTTTACAAGTATACCCATTCCTTTCCAAAACCCTTGCCCGTGTCGCGGCACTGATATTGCGGGCAAAACGAGGGGCTGGTTTTTCTGATGGCGGCGCAACAAGCCGATACTGCCCGGGTTTTAGATCAGCTGAATCGTTATGTGAATGTATGGGCCAGCCTTCCTCATCGCGCAATTCGCGCAATCGGCGGCCATATTGCCCTTGATTGCCGCTGGCAGCATAAATTTGTTCAGTTGTGACGACTTTACCGATATTGGCGAGAAGAAAAGCACCAATACCTTTTTTTCCTTTTAAATTTTTTCCCTTTAAAGAAGACATCGGGCGACTTCAACCGCGACCGCCTCTGCCAAAGGAGGGGGCAGAGCGTTGCCGATTTGTCGGCATTGCTGTGTTTTGCCGCCATAGAAATGCCATGAGTCAGGAAAACCTTGTATTCTGGCAATCATGCGCGCCGTAAGGCGCGGCATTCCATCAAAATCAATATCTGGAGCACAATCCGCAACACCAAGACCATCGACACCTATTTCCGCCCATGCTTTGCGGGCCCGCGTTGGCCCAAGATCGGGCCCGCCATGTTTTTTTGACCCACCGATAATTGTCGGTGCAACTTTATTGGCTTGGCGCGCCCATTGGGTTGCCCCTTTCCAGCCATTTGCAGCCATCAAATCCCCAACCGCCTCCCCGACAGTCATGGGCATCTTTTTTAACTTGAACGGCCACGATATAGGGTTTGTTGCGCCTTTCTTGAGACCGATTAAAAAAACCCGGGTTCGGGTTTGTGGTGCACCGAAATCTGCTGCATCAAACATCGCCCAGTAAGGATTATATCCCATGTCATTCAATGCCTGATCAATACGCGCCCTCATCACTGCAAATTTCGTATGCATCAACCCCCGAACATTCTCTATAAGAATCGCTTTTGGCTGGGCTTGGCAAACGATGCGCAACATTTCTGGAAATAGATCGCGCTCATCATTGGCACCTTGTTGCTTCCCGGCCAGAGAATAGGGTGGACAAGGCAACCCACCGCAAACAAGATCAACACCAGCCCACGCGGACACATTAAAGGTCTTTATATCCGCTTGAATGGTATTCCATAGAGGCCGATTTTGCCTAAGCGTCGCGCAGGCATGAATATCGTTATCGACCAAGGCAACCGGCTTAAAACCGGCCTTTTCCAAACCCAGAGAAAGTCCCCCAGCACCGGCACAAAACTCAATGACCCCAGGCATCTTTTGTTTCCATTAAATCCCACCTGCTGGCACAGCAATCATCGCAGATTTGCAATGATCTGCAACGCTTCTTCAGTAATTTCACTCTAGCTGATAGAATTTCTATACGCAACGGCGGGCGACTCGGGCCGACCAATCGGCCAATGAGGATTTGTAAGGGCCCGTCATCAGGATAAATCCGCAATTCATCTAAAATGGTCATAGCGATTCGAGGAAGATTGACCATTTTCTCGGCGATCAATTTTCGGCTGCGTATTCTCTGTTTGTTTTTCAATAGAGCGCGCAACCCTCAAGAAAATGGTGCCGCCTGCGTGATTCGAACACGCGACATCCACATTACGAATGTGGCGCTCTACCAACTGAGCTAAGGCGGCCCCAATGACGTTTTTGGATACTGTTTTCGGATGATTGAATATCTCATCTTGGATTTTGGAAAAACCGGTCTGTTTTTATGCGGTCAATCACTCTGATTGCATTTGTGATCTCAACTTATATTTATGATCCCAACCGGTTTTGGAATCAACCGGTTTGAGAATCCTGAGATTGTCGGTCTTGGGTCGCTTTTTGGTCGGTTGGTCTCTCTTCTCTTTCCGGGTGGCTCAGGGCGGGGATCGCGGTTTTGGCCAGTCGGCGGCTGTGTATGGGATTCGATGGGCACCAATCAAGGCTGGCAAAATGGCCACAAGCCCCGCAAAGGGGTGACCATTCACCCCAACGGGTTGCGCAATCGCCGCATATCCAGGCGGCATCCGGCGGTGTCACACCGGCCCGGCGTTGCCACTGGCCAGCGGCATCATCATTACCATGTTCCCGGTGTTCAATTTCGGCCATCATCAAGCAGGTTTCGCGGGTGGGTCCCTTGGGGGTGGCCCGGGCCAGATGGTCCCGGGCTTTGCCCCATAAGTCGGCTTCAAAGGCACTTTGGGCTTGGGCGCGATGACTTTCTGGATCATCGGGAGCCAGAGCGGCCAAGCGGTCGGTTTTTTGGGCACGGGTGAGGGGGTCGTCACCGCGATTGAGACGCCGATGGGCTGCTGCCAGAAGGCGATGGGGTTGGATTTTCCAGGCTTTGGTGATCACCGCCTCGGCACGCCTTTTGGACCCTTGTTCGATCAGCAAATCGGCGATGGCAACGGTTGCCGGGACAAAGTTGGGGTCGCGTCTTCGGGCCTTGCGCGCAGCACTCAGAGCCGCCGTGATATCCCCCTTTTTGCGGGCATCGGCTGCTTGGGCCATCCAGGCGGCCACCAAACGGCGGTTGATCAGGTCTGTGGGTAGGGATCGGGCCCGCCGGGCCCGTTGGAGAAGATCAATCAAGCGGGGCCAATCGCCATCATGGGCCGCCAGCTTGACCAACCCTTCAACAACCCAAGCCGCTTTGGGCTTCATATGGCTGGCTTGATCAAGGGCCCGGCGCACCGAGGGCCAGTCGCCTTGGCGTTCGGCAATCTTGGCCAACCCCTGCAATCCGAGAAAACGGCTTTCTGGATGTTGGGTGAGGGTGGCGTAATAAGTACGGGCGGCGGTTTCGTCGCCTTTGAAGTGAGCCGCTTGGGCCGAAAGCCACAAGGCCAGACCGGGTTGATTGAGCAAGCGACCGGCTCGGCTGGCTTGCCGGTCAATTTCCGATTGATCTCCCGCGACAACCGCTGTCAAGCCACGAACCAGTGCGGTCAGACCCTGTTGCTGTTGTCTTTTATCCCATTTTTGCCGCAAATGGCCAGGTATTTGGATCATGGCAACCCATAGACGGTACAACCACAAGGCACCGACTACCAAGCCGCCAACCGCAACCGCCACCAAAGCGGCACTGGTTTCGATACGGTACGCCTGCCAATCAATGACGATATGGCCGGGATGGTCAGCCAGCCAGACCGCTGCTGCCGCGCTGGCCGCAACAAAAACAGCAATCACGATCAAGCGGATCATCAATGATTCTCATTCATCATTATTTTTGATCCATCACCCAAGCGGTCAGGTCATGGAGGGCTCTTTCGGCTTTTGCCCGTCCGATGGCCTGATTGGCCCAGAGTTGGGCTTTTGGGATCGATAACAACTCGGTTCCGGCCGCGGCGAGATCATCGGCGTTGAGTTGATTTTCAGCCCGGGCGACAAGGGCTTCTGGGCTGTTGCCGGGTTGCTCCCCTACTCGGCGTATGCGCACCAAGGCTTTCAGGCGGTGTAGGGCTTCATCCCATATCCCTGTCTCTTCATATGCGGTTTTGGTCTCAGCGGTATCAGCCCATAGAGCCGCTTGAGCGGTGAATTGGCGGGACAATTCCCCACGGCTGGGGAGGCCCCTTTCGGCGTAGGGGCGCAGATTTTCAAGGAAATGGGAAGCCACCGGATCAGCAGCCAGCATCGCGGTTAAAATGGCCAGATCGGCAGCATAAGGCTGGCCATTGTGGAGGGATTGCCGGATCTGGCCGATGGTGATGAGGAGAGACCAATCTTTGGATAGTGTTGCCTCGGTCATTCTGTTTTCAAGGGCTCTATCAATCCCGTCGAGACGCGCGGTTACATTGGCAAGAGCGGTATTCAGAGCATCAAAATCTGTTTTAAGCGTATCCAACGCTGTTTTGATATCCGTGATCGCCTGGGCGTTTTGTTGTTCTTGGGTTGGTGATTGTTTTGCATGGCTAGGCACCCCTTGCTCCGGCATGACAGCCTCATCGTCCAAGGTCAGTCTCTCCGGCGCGGTGATTACGTCCTCCATTGGTTCATGTTTTACCGGTTGATCCGGCTTCTCACCTGGCCGTTTTGTGATTGATGGTGATGTTTCTTCGGTCATGTTTTCAGCCATGTCTTTGGGCACCGACGGTGACAAAAGAGAGACAGAGGATGGCTGGTTCCAAAACAACCCGCCAGCAAACAACACCATAATTGCACCCAGAACAACCGTGATCAGAACGGCCCGATTTCTTCGTGGTGGTGATGCTTTCTCGCTCTGGGGAGGACGTGACCGAGTGGTGCGGGGTTTGGGCACGGCTGCCGCCTTAGTTTTTTGGTTGGCCATCAATCAGCTTTCAGAATAATATTTTTCTTGGCTTGGTAGCCGGTTTTATCACTCTTCATCCAGTTTTGCCTCATCTTTGTCTTTCCAGAACCCCGGCCAGACAATCCAGTAGGGCAGCAGAGTCAGGGCGGCTGGCGATGGCTATTTTTCGCCAATCAAAACAGTTTAAGGGTTCAGCCGCCGCCGCACTCAAAGCGCAGGCGGTGATATGATGACAGGCATGGTCCAGCCCGGCTTTTTTGACCAATTTTACAAAGGCACGAGCGGTGCGTGGAGAGAAAAAGAATGCCATGGTTTTTGTTTGCGCCGCTTGAGCAAGGGCTTGACGTGCTGGATCAGGCAAGCGGGGCGGAATACGAGCTTGATAGAGCGGAACTCGTTGAACCCCAAATCCCGCTTTTCGCAAATTCTGACGCAGCGACCCACCCCCAACAGTTCCCGCCCCATGAAACAACGGCCCAGCCTCAGGATCAAGCCGCTCAATCACCAAACGGACCAGATCACTGGCCGCCCCGTCAGCACTTTCAACCCGAGAAAATCCGGCTTCCCGGGCCGCCGCAGCGGTTGCCGCCCCGACAGTGAAAACCGGTCGCTCAAAAGGCGGAGACAACGCCGCCAATGCCCGCACACCGTTGGCGCTGGTAAAAAGCAGGGCTTGGGCCGCACCAAGATGAGACGCCAGATCAGGCGGGGCGGGGGATGGGATGATATCCAGCATCGGGGCGATGATCGGTTCCATACCACGGGCCTCTAAATCAACCGCAAAACGCCCCGCATCCGCTTGCGGCCGGGTGATCAAACCCCGGGTGATCAAACCTGTCAGGCCGGTCGAAGAATGTGGTGGTTGGTGGTGGTGGGACATGATTGTATGATTTTACGGTTCTTACTTCTATGGTTCTTATTTATGCGGTTCTTGATGCGCGGATTTTTTCATCGCGGTGTTGGTTTCATCGCGGTGTTGGAACGTCGCTGGATTGTGGCGGCCGCGGCCCGGGCCATCTCAATAGCATCGGTCGGCCGTCCTTCTTGTTCAGCCCGCCATATTGAGTGACCATCCGGGGTCGCCAGCAGTCCTTGGAATCTCAGATGATCCTTTTCAAGAGAGGCGTAGGCGGCAATCGGGGTGCGGCAATCCCCTTCCAAAGCGGCAAGAAAGCACCGTTCGGCGGCAACCACCGTCCCCGTAACCGGATCATGGAGTGGGGAAAGCAGGTTTTGGGTGATGGTGTCGTCATCGCGGCAGGCGATGCCAATGGCCCCTTGGGCGGCTGCTGGCAGCATAATATGGGGTTCGAGAATGATGCTGTTCGTGCTTACGTGACCAAGACGCTGTAAGCCAGCCAGAGCCAGGACGATAGCATCCATTTTACCCTGAGAAACTGCATTCAGCCGCGTATTGATATTGCCCCGCAAGGGCTGGATATCCAGGTCCGGTCGTTGATGGAGCAGCTGCGCACCCCGGCGCAAAGATGCCGACCCAACCCGGGCACCTTTTGGTAATTGATCAAGTGGTGATGAAGCATTCTCCATCTTCTTGGCCATGGGGTGCATAATCAGAACATCACGCGGATCAGCACGCGGCAACAGGCAGGCAATGGTCAGCCCTTTAGGTAAAATTGTCGGAATATCTTTCATCGAATGGACGGCGATATCGGCGCTCTGGTTGAGCAAGGCGCGGTCAATTTCTTTGGTGAATAAGCCTTTGCCGCCGATTTCGGCCAGGGGCTGATCAAGAAAACGATCACCGGTGGTGATAATGATTTCAGTCTGAATGGCTCCTGGCTGCGCCAAGGCACTATGGTGCTGGCTGAGTTGACGGATCACCAGATCGGCTTGCGCGCGGGCCAGCGGACTGCCACGTGTCGCCAAGCGCAGCGGCAGATGCGTATCCATTAAAGAGGGTTCCTTTGGTGCTGGCGGAATAATCGGGCGAAAATCATCAAATCATCAAAGAGTCATAATATGGAGATCATCAAGTCATCATACAGGGTATGAACCGGTCTATTTTTTAGCGGCAAGCGGTTGATAGATCTTGTTTTGTTGGTTCAAAATGGCCAGCATACCGACATGCTTGTTTTGGGTATTGAGACCAGCTGTGATGAAACCGCGGTTGCTGTGGTCGATGATCATCGGCGCATTCACGCGCAATCCTTGTTGTCGCAGATGGATCGCCATGCCGATTATGGCGGTGTGGTTCCGGAGGTGGCGGCCCGGGCCCATGCGGAAATGATTGATATTGCGTTGTCGGCGGTCATGGATAGAGTTGATTATGGCATTCTTGATGGGGTGGCTGCAACCTGTGGACCGGGTTTAATCGGCGGCGTTTTGGTGGGGGCGGCGGCTGGCAAAGCCATCGCGGCGGTCCATAACATTCCCTTTATTGCGGTGAATCATCTAGAAGGTCATGCGCTTTCTGCCCGTTTGGATGGAGATTGTCCATTCCCTTACCTCTTGCTCCTGATTTCCGGCGGCCATAGCCAGATTCTGATTGCCGAGGCGGTGGGGCGTTATCATATGCTGGGGCGGAGTTTGGATGATGCCCTTGGCGAAGCCTTTGACAAAGCGGCTCGCTTGCTGGGGTTGGGTTATCCAGGCGGGCCAGCCATTGAGACGGCAGCCAAACAGGGTGATGGCAATCGGTTTGGTCTGCCACGGCCGTTGTTGGGGCGCCCGGGTTGTGATTTTTCGTTTTCCGGCCTCAAAACCGCATTGCGGCGACAAGTTGAACAGTGCGGTGATAGCCTGGATGATCAAGTGCGTTATGATCTGGCCGCGGCTTTCCAAACCGCGGTCGGCGATTGCCTGGTTGATCGGATTGACCATGCCTGCCAACTTTATCGGCGGCATCGGGCGGTTTCCCAGAATGACGCGGCAAAGATGCGGCTGGTGGTTGCTGGCGGAGTGGCGGCCAACCGCTTTTTAAAGCAGCGTCTGGCAACAGTTGTAGCCGATCACGGGGGGTGTTTGATCGCTCCGCCAGCGGCTTTATGTACCGATAACGCGGCGATGATTGCCTGGGCGGGAATTGAGCGGCTGCAGCTGGGGCTGGTTGATTCGCTTGATGTGGCGGCCCGGCCCCGCTGGCCGCTGGCTTCGTTAAGCAGTGTCTCTCCTTGAGTGGTGTTTCGGTGAGAAACCGAGAACAATAATCAAGCAACCCAGAGCCGAAACTGCTTGGCCAATTTGAGGACGTAAAAAATAAGTGATTAAAAATAAGTGATCAGCTTTGTCGTCAAAATGGCCTTCCCTCACCGCAAATCTGGATACATGTAAAGGGGTTGGATAATGCTTCGGATCAATGCACCAAGATAGCCGGTCAGTGAGTCGCATAGGTGTTTTTTTGGTTTAAAAGTTTGTTTTTACAGAAAAAATTTTTCCAATATTTCAAAGCTTCGTTTAATATGTGTTCAAACCAGATTTCATCTCCATTTTCGAGAGTTACCCGCAATGCGGTGCTGTCAAAGCCCACGCTAAAAAGCGTCTCAAAACTCCCTTTATGTAGCTCTGTATGCTCAACTTTTGTTGAGTGATTCACACCCCCCTATGTTTCCCGGCATTGGCTATCGTTTTTAGATGTCCCATCTCTGGGCATTCCTCCATAATCTTTTTTCGTAATTTTTTCTTATCCGCAAAACCCAATGATTTCCCATGAATTTTATGAACCCAATCGAATAACAACCACGCTGCTATTGCTGCATAAATGGCCATTACAGGGTTTGTTGTATCCTGTTTAAAGTTTTCTATTTGTTTCTCTAAACCCTCAAGAAGCAGTTTTTTCCATTGGTCATCTATTCCAAAGGTAAGAGATTGACCGTCTTTTATCATTATCGCCTCTTTAGCGTTTGACCGCTATGAGTCCTGGATTGTAACAATTTATGAGTTGTAATTTACTTATCTGATCCTTCCTTTTCCTTTTATTTATGTGCGTTTTGGAACTGTTTGGCCAATTTGAGGCCCTGGCCTTCATAGGATGACCCCATATCCTGGCCGTAAACCCGGTCTGGGCGGTCGCTCAAGCGATCATAACGCAGCCAGCCGACAATCTGTCCATCTTCCAGCAGGAACGGCACTTCATAGGCCCGCACTTCCAACACCGCCTTGCTGCCTCCGATCGCCTGGCAACCAAAACCGGGATCAAAAAAACCGGCATAATGAACCCGAAACGCCCCGGTATTGCTATCGTAAGGGATCATTTCCGCCGAATAATTCTCCGGCACCCGAATATTCTCGCGGGTGGCCAGGATATAAAAGGAATCCGGGTCGAGGATCAGGCGGCCTTCCTTGGCGGTTAGCGGTTCCCAGAAATCACCGGCGTCATAATGATTGATTTTGGCCAGATCAATGGTATCGGCATTCTTACGGGCCCGGTAGCCAATCGGAGCACCGGTATCAGAGCCGCTCAAGCCCACCCGCACCGCAATCGCCCCATCACGCACAACCGGGTTGGCGGCATCAACCAGGCGCTCTTCAGTTTGCAGAGAAGTCAGCCGAGATGTTCCGATCATCGGATTGCCGCGTTGTAAGCGCAGTTGAGCCAGCCGGTCGCCGGAACGGGCTTTGATGCTAAAGCTGCGCGGCGCGACCTCCAGATAAAGCCGCCCCTGATGACCGGCTGGCACCCGATCAAAATGTTCCGCCCGGTCGGCAATTAGGCGGGTAAACACATCCAGGCGGCCGGTGGAACTCTTGGGGCTGGCAAAACCGGCGGTCTGGGCGGGCAATTTGACCGACTCCATTAAAGGAACCACATAAACACAGCCTTGCTCCAGCACCGCACCCTCAGCAAGATCAATGGCATGCATGGCGTCTTGGGCCAATCTTTCCTCAATGGTTTCTCCCGGCTTGGGCAAAAAGCTGGCCCGGACCCGGTGGGCTTTTTTACCCAGACGCAGATCAATACTGGCCGGTTGGAATTGATCTGGCGTCATCTCCGGCAAACCATCAATACGTTTTTCATCGGACAAAGCCCGCAAAGCCTGATAGGGCAAAACACCGGTGGCGAAGGGTCCGCTTGGTTGCTGATTGTGGGAAGCCGCTGGCTGATCAACCACAGTCTGATCAACTGCAGTTTGATGATGATCAGAACCGGGAGCCGACTTGGTTACGATGGGAAACAATTGATCCATTACTGTTTTTTGTGTTGTTTCTGTGTGTTGTCTCTGTACCTAATTTTCCGATATCGCACCTGCGATTTCTAATATTGCTTGTTTGATCTTGATCAATTCGTCAACAATTTTTCCACTCCCTTTTTGCCCCAAATGACCAGCAAAATCAATCGGTTATCCATTCACCAATCAATCCCTAGACCAAATTCTGGATAAATCAGTATAAACAGAGTGCTACCCAACTTATGCCGATTTTTATTTCCCATCATCTTGTTCTATCCACTCATTTTGGTGGTTGATCCATTCTATCCAGGTTATTCTTCCTATGACTCACAAGATGCTTTTTTTCTTTGATTGCTCATAGAGTTAGGGTGTGGATGATTTTAAATCTTTCAATGACATGAATGCTTTTGACCATATCGGTGTGGTTGGGGCCGGGGCTTGGGGGACGGCTTTGGCCATGGTCGCCAAGCGGGCCGGGGCGGAGGTGACTCTGTGGGCCCGTGAACAAGCGGTGATGGATGACATAACCATGCACCGAGAAAACAAAATTTTCCTGCCCGGACACACCATTGATCCGGAAATAGGGGTGGTTGCTGATTATGCTGCATTATCGGCCGCCGCGGCGATTTTTTTGGTGGTTCCAGCCCAGCATATGCGGGCGGTGGTGACGGGTTTGGCCGCTCATATTCAGCCGGATATCCCGCTGTTGCTCTGTACCAAGGGGATTGAACAAGGCAGCAACGCTCTGATGAGTGAGGTGGTGGCGGCCATTCTCCCCAAGCAACCGGTGGCGGTGCTTTCCGGGCCGACTTTTGCGGCGGAAATTGCCGCCGGTCAACCGGCCGCAGCGATGATTGCGGGTATGGACCCGGTGGTGACTCGGCGTTTTGCTGATAGCTTGGCTGATGGGCGGTTTCGCCCCTATATCGGGGGTGATGTCCGGGGTGCTCAGATCGGTGGGGCGGTTAAAAATGTTCTGGCGATTGGCAGCGGCATCGTGATGGGGCGCAATTTGGGCGAAAATGCCCAGGCGGCTTTTCTGACTCGCGGTCTGGCCGAGATGATACGTTTCGGGGTCGCTCATGGGGGTCAAGCAGCTACCTTTAATGGCTTGGCTGGTTTGGGGGATCTCTGCCTGACCTGTTCTTCCGCTCAATCCCGCAACACAGCCCTGGGGCTTGCCCTCGGTCATGGCCAGGATATCCAGGCTTTTCGTGAGAAGGGGGGCACCCTTGCCGAGGGCATGTGGACGGCTGCCGCGGTGGTGGATATGGCTCACCAAGCCGGGGTTTCGATGCCGATTTGTCGAGCCATCAACGCCATTCTTAACGATGGTGCAGACATTGATCAGGCGATTGAGGTTTTATTGGCCCGTCCTTTAACCGATGAATCATAGAAAATCATAGGGGAGTCATGAGCCAATCATCGGCCAATCATCGGCGTTATGATCACGGGGATCATGACCAATCACGACAAAAAGACACTATGATGGTGCCTTTACGTGGTTTTTTTTGAGCGGTGATGAGTCAAAAAAACCCTGAGTCATTAAACGGTTCGGGCTTGCGCCAAAAACCACCGCTCAGTGACTATTCCTTCTCTGTCGACAATCACGGCCGGGGGGGTCTCTTCATGGTTGAGGGGGGTGGCGGGTTGTCCGGGTCCAGGGACTCCAGGGCCATCCGGGCTTCTTCAATGCCTCTTTTGGCGGCTTTGCGATACCATAAAATGGCTTGTTCGGTGTCTTGGGGGACCCCGCGCCCCTCCTGATACAGAACGCCGAGAGCATAGAGGGACCAGGGTTCCCAGTTTTTGGCGGCTTTGCGATACCAAGTGGCGGCCTGTGCATCGTCTTGGGGGACGCCGCGCCCTTTCTCATACATCAGTCCAAGATTGTATTGAGCCTTGAGACTGCCCTTTTCAGCCAGTTTGCGGAACCAAAAGGCGGCCTGTTGATGATCCCGCTTGACCCCCTTTCCATCCCGATAGATCACTCCAAGAGCGTATTGGGCAAAGCGATCGCCTTGTTCGGCTCCCTCGCGCCACCAAGCGGCGGCTTGTTGATCATCTTCGGGGATGCCCAACCCCTCCTTATACATCTCTTTGAGAGCATATTCGGCCCCGGTATCTCCTTCTTCAACCAGCTTACGAAATTGCACGATGGCTTTGTTGTACCAAGCGGCGGCCTGCTGATCATCATGGGGGACTCCACGCCCATAATCATATCGGGTCCCAAGGGTGTATTGCGCCCAGGCATCGCCTTGTTCGGCCGCCTTGTGGAACCAGAAGAGAGCGCGTTGATCATCCTGGGTGACCCCAAGCCCCTTGGCATACATGCCTCCAAGAGCACTCTGGGCAGCCGCATACCCTTTTTCAGCCGCCCGGCGAAACCACAACACCGCTTGTTCATCATCTTGAGGGGCACCACACCAATCCCGATAGGCTACCCCAAGAATGTGTTGGGCTCTGGCATCGCCGTATTCAGCCCGATTGCCATCCCACCAGCTGTTCCCCTCGGCCGCCTTACGGAACCAGTAAACCGCTTGTTCATACCCTCCAGAAACCCCATCGCCATTTTCATACATGATCCCAAGAGCATATTGGGCATCAGCATGGCGTTGTTCCGCCGCTTTACGAAACCAGGCAACCGCTTGTTGATTGTTTTGAGCAACCCCCAGACCCTTGGCATACAGAATCCCCAGAGCATATTGCGCCTCGGCATCGCCGTCTTGAGCCTCTGAGATCAAATAGGGTCTATTTTCTTCTTTCTCGGCGACCATTTTGGCTTTTGGCGGCGTGGCCAGACTGGTGGCGTCTTTTTCGGTGAGACAAGGGGGGCGGGCCTGGGCAGCACCACTGGCTAAACTGAGGCCAACAGTCACCATCAGGATGAAGACCAAAATTTGACCAATGGCCCGGATGCGGGGCACTCTTATGTTGTTTCCTGGCATGAGGGTGTTTTTCTTAAAGGTACCGATGATTGGGCCGACTCCCGAGATTCGGTCACTGGGGATGGTGGTCATCTCTTCGTCTCTTCTTCGTCTCTTCTTCGTTTCTCGGCGCGTTTGCCGATCAAAATCCATCATATCAGAATTCCATATTTAGGGATACTCCAGAGCATCTTAAAGAATAGCCCTATTTTTAATGATGGCCGGGGTTGAGGCTGGAAATCAGGTTTTACTTCTTTTTTTGATGAATTTGGGGTTTGATTCTTTTTCGGGTTTGATTCTTGGGGTTGGGGTTGCTTAACTGTTTAATAACAGGCACCTCAATGACAAAGAGAGGCGGGAAATAAGGTGGCTGAGAATGGCCTACATGATAATGGGGGGAGAAGTCCTTAGATGCTGTATGTGATCATCGGTCTTGATAAACCCGATCATGGGCATATTCGGGCCGCCAACCGGGCCGATCATCTGGCCTATCTGGACAGTTTGGGTGACCGGTTGCGGCAAGCCGGGCCGCTGATTGATGAAGAACATGATGCGCCGATGGGCAGTTTGTTGATCATTGATTTTGTGGATCGTTTGGCTGCCGAGGCTTTTGTCGCCGGTGATCCTTATACCCAAGCCGGGTTGTTTGCCCAGACGGCCATTCACCGATTCCGCAAAGTGTTTCCGCAAAATATGTGAAATATGATGGCCTATTGGTTGATGAAATCGGAGCCAGGCGATTGGTCTTGGGATGACCAAGTTGAGGCCGGTGTGGCCGAATGGGACGGGGTGCGCAATCACCAAGCCAGCAAAAATATGCAGGCGATGAAAATCGGTGATCAGGCGTTTTTTTATCACTCGGTCAATGAAAAACGTATCATTGGTCTGGTGGCGATTGTTAAAGAATATTACCCCGATCACACCGATCCTAAGGGCCGGTTTGGGATGGTTGATGTTCAGGCTCTGCAGCCCTTGCCGCAGCCGGTCACGCTGGCGCAAATCAAGGCGGAGCCGAAATTGGCGCATCTGGCTTTGGTGCGCCAAGCCCGTTTATCGGTGTCGCCGGTTGATGCCAAGGCGTGGCGGTTGATCTGCTCTATGGGCGGGATTGCCGATCCGTGAACCATGCATTGAAACGCAATGCCATCATTTTTTTGCCTGAAAAACACGAAAATATAGAAATCACCACGAGATAGGGCTTGTCATATAATGATGTAAAATTGATGATGTAACATCGATCATTGTTTCGGTTATCGCTGTATCACACGCACATCATTTTACGCATAATATTTTGTGAAGGATGTTTTTTCCAAGGACCATCATCCAATATGATCAAGATTGATCAAACCACTGTTAAATAGAGAGAAACAGCAAAGAAACAAAGAAAAATACACAATAAGCTACAGAATAAATAAGCTACAGAATAAATGAAAGAGAAAGAGGGAGGATAAATCATGGGAGAGGCTCTTTATGCGCCACCACCACAGCTGGTCAAGACGGCTCATTGCAATCATCAGCAGTATCTTGAGCTTTATCAGCATTCGGTTGACAATCCGGAGGCTTTTTGGGCTGAACAGGCTCAGATTCTCAACTGGATCAAGCCCTTCACCGCGGTCAAAGATACGTCTTTTGCCCGTGATGATGTTCATATTCGTTGGTTCCATGACGGTGTTTTGAATGTCGCGGCAAATTGCCTGGACCGCCATTTAGACCGCCGGGGTGATCAAACGGCGATTTTATGGATCGCTGATCAACCCGGTGAATCCCGAACCATCACTTACCGGGAATTGCATGCTGAGGTCTGCCGTTTGGCCAATGGTTTGCGGAGTCTGGGGGTCGAAAAAGGTGACCGGGTGACCATTTATCTGCCGATGATTCCCGAGGCGGCGGTTGCCATGTTGGCCTGTGCCCGCATCGGGGCCATTCATTCGGTGGTGTTTGGTGGATTCTCGCCGGATGCTTTGGCCGGACGGATTCAAGATTGTGATTCCAAGCTTTTGATTACCGCCGATGAAGGAATGCGTGGCGGGCGGGCGGTGCCGCTTTATACCAACGCCAGCAAAGCCCTAGAAAATTGCCCAACCATTGAAAAAGTGGTTGTCGTCAAACGTAGCGGGGTTGAACAGACCTATAATGCCCAACGTGATGTCTTCTATGATGAACTCACCGCCAGCGCGGCTACGCAATGCCCACCAGAGCCAATGAATGCTGAAGACCCCTTATTTATCCTTTATACATCGGGCTCGACCGGAAAACCAAAGGGGGTTTTGCATACCAGCGGCGGTTATCTGGTTTATGCCGCTTTGACCCATAAATATGTGTTCGACTATCAAGAAGGGGACGTCTATTGGTGTAGTGCGGACGTCGGCTGGGTGACCGGGCATAGCTATATCGTCTATGGGCCTCTGGCCAATGGTGCCATCACCACCATGTTTGAGGGGGTGCCGACCTATCCTGATGCCGGACGTTTCTGGCAAGAGATTGATGCCCATCAAGTCAATATTTTTTACACCGCTCCCACCGCGATCCGGGCCTTGATGGGGGCGGGCGATAGCTATGTTGATGCCACTTCCAGGAAATCCCTGCGTATTCTTGGCTCGGTCGGTGAGCCGATCAATCCAGAAGCCTGGGAATGGTATTATGACAAGGTGGGCGAGAAGCGGTGCCCGATCATTGATACATGGTGGCAGACCGAGACCGGTGCCGCCTTGATTACACCGCTGCCCGGGGCGACAGCCCTCAAACCCGGTTCAGCAACCCGGCCTTTCTTTGGGGTGCGGCCGCGGATTGTCGATAATGAAGGCAAGACATTGGAAGGGGCTTGTGAGGGCAATCTGTGTATGGAGGATGCTTGGCCGGGCATGATGCGCACAGTTTATCGGGATCATGAGCGTTTCGTACAAACATATTTCTCTACATATGATGGTTTATATTTTACCGGTGATGGCTGCCGCCGCGATGCCGATGGCTATTACTGGATCACCGGCCGGGTTGATGATGTCATTAATGTTTCCGGCCATCGCATGGGAACCGCAGAGGTAGAAAGTGCGTTGGTTGCCCATGATGCGGTGGCTGAGGCGGCGGTGGTCGGCTATCCCCATGATGTCAAAGGGCAGGGAATCTACGCTTATGTGACTCTCATGGATGGACAATCGCCCAGTGATGATTTGCGCAATGCTCTCAGATCTTGGGTACGTAAGGAAATTGGCCCCATCGCCACCCCGGATTTGATTCAGTGGGCACCGGGGTTGCCGAAAACACGTTCGGGCAAGATTATGCGGCGTATTTTACGTAAAATTGCCGCCGCCGAACATGAATCGCTCGGTGATATCTCCACTCTTGCTGATCCCAGCGTTGTTGATAACTTGGTCAAAGGCCGTCTCAATCGTTAAAATCACGGCGATGCACGACCAGTGATTGACAGCCAGATGGCGGAAAGATTCGTCATTTGAAAACCCAAGAAGATGGGAAACCCTAAAAAGATTTGAAAACCCAAGAAAATTTGAAACCTCAAGAAGGCGCATCGATAGTGATCAATTTGGGAATTACATACGAAAGTCACAATTATCACAAGATGTCGCCCAAGCATCTGCAACGCTATGTCGACGAGTTTTTGAGCCGTCACAATAACAGAGATTTTGACACAATAGTGCAAATGGGGAAGGTCGCAGAAAACCTTGTGGGAAAGCGCTTACGCTACCACGATCTTGTTGCGGATAACGGTTTGGCCAACGGGGCCAAGCAAGTGGCCCGCAAGGACGCTGTGTTGTGAACAAAAATCTTGCAGCGGCCAGAAAAACCAAGAATGATGAGTTTTACACCCAGCTTGCCGACATTGAAAACGAACTGCGTCACTATAAGAAGCATTTCAAGGGCAAGGTTGTCTATTGCAACTGCGATGATCCACGCATCAGCAATTTCTTTCACTATTTCAGCCACAACTTCAAGTTTCTGGGTCTCAGGAAGCTGATCACCACCTGCTACAAGAACCAGAATCCGGACCTGTTTTCGCAGAATGATTGCGAGCGGTCGATCAAACTGGAATATGACGGGTTTCGCGACGGGGATGTTATTCCAAGGGCCGAGGATATTGGGATCACGCATCTTGAAGGCGACGGCGATTTTCGCAGTCAGGAATGCATCGACATACTGACGCAGGCTGACATCGTGGTGACCAATCCACCATTTTCATTGTTCCGGGACTACGTGGCTCAACTCATGGATTACGACAAGAAGTTTGCCGTTGTTGGAAATAAAAACGCAATAACTTACAAAGAGATTTTCCCGCTTATCAAGGATAATAGATTGTGGGTTGGCAACACACCAATGAGCAGAGATTTGCTGTTTGATGTACCAAAAGATTATGCAGAAGAATTGCGAGCTAATGGAAAACAGGGAAGTTCGTACAAGATTATAGACGGAGTTGTGAAAGGTCGTTCACAAAGTATTTGGTTCACCAACCTCGACCATGACAAGCGGCACGAGGAACTGATCCTGTACCGCACCTACACGCCCGAGGATTACCCGACTTACGACAATTACGACGCTATTGAGGTCAGCAAGACCAAGGACATTCCGATGGATTATGCCGGCGCAATGGGTGTGCCGATCACCTTTCTGGATAAATGGAATCCAAATCAGTTTGAAATACTTGGTTCAAATCGGGGGGTAGATCAGGATCCAAACAAGGTTTATGGGCGCGGTTCGTACCTGAACGGTAGAGAGACTTTCAAGAGATTGTTTGTTCGCAACAGGACGCTCCAATCATGAAGATCGTGGAACGGAAACTGACCGTCCGCGAATTGGTTGAAGGCTACAGCGACGATGGGGAGGGCGGTGTGCGGGGATATGGTGGCAAGCTTGATATACGGCCAGCCTATCAACGCGAATTCGTCTATAAAGACAGGCAACGTGACGCCGTGATCAACACGATCCGCAACGGGCTTCCCCTCAACACCATGTATTGGGCCGATATTGGCAATGACAGGTTCGAGATTATTGACGGCCAGCAGCGCACCATCTCGGTTTGCCAATACGTGAAGGGTGCTTTTTCCATTGATGGCCTGGCTTTCCACAACCTGCAGAATGACCAGAAAGAGCAAATCCTGAACTATGAACTCATGGTCTACACCTGTTCCGGGACGGACAGCGAGAGACTGGACTGGTTCAAGGTGATCAACATTGCGGGCGAAATTCTGACCGACCAGGAATTGCGAAACGCCGTCTACCACGGGCCTTGGTTGTCGGATGCAAAGAGGTATTTCAGTCGGCCAAACTGTCCGGCTTACGGCATCGGCAGCAAGTATCTGAAAGGCCATTCCATTCGTCAGGACTACCTTGAAACAGCGATCAAATGGATCAATGACGATGACGTTGAAAGCTACATGTCGGCGCATCAGCACGACAATAGCGCCGTTACGCTATGGAACCACTTCCGTTCTGTCATCGACTGGGCGCACGCGACGTTTCCAAAGCACCGCAAGGAGATGAAGGGCATTGCATGGGGGCCGCTCTACAACCAATATAAAGACGCCGATCTGGATCCTGATATGCTTGAGGCAGAGATCGCGCGCCTTTTCATGGATGATGACGTGACAAAGAAATCCGGTGTCTATACCTACGTGCTGGACCGAGATGAACGGCATCTGAGCATCAGGGCTTTTACAGATGCGATGAAAGCGAAGGCGTTTGAGCGGCAGGGCGGGGTTTGCCCGCAGTGTAAAGAGAGTTTTGAAGCCGATCAGATGGAAGGCGATCACATTGACCCATGGCACCAAGGCGGCAAGACAGTTGACGAAAACTGCCAAATGCTTTGCAGGCCCTGCAACCGCCGAAAATCAAACAACTAAATCAGGTGAAGACGATGAAAGCCAAAGCAGAAATACAGCTCAGGTCAAATACCTACCAGCCCAGAAAGAAGGAAATGCTTGAAGATGTGAGCATCAACGCCACGCCGGATGAATTGGCCAAGGCAGTCTTGTGGTGGGTAAAAATCCTTCGGGAAGATCAAAAACGCGGCTCAGAAACAAAACAAAAATTGTGACTTTCGTATATAATGCCCTTTTTTACCTTTCTGAATGTCCT
Source organism: Alphaproteobacteria bacterium (assembly GCA_963923945.1). GTDB lineage: Bacteria > Pseudomonadota > Alphaproteobacteria. Next base: position 1,181,368 of record OZ000551.1, on the reverse strand, counting down.
TTCTCGCGCTCGTATCATGGCGGTTTTACGACCCGGTAGTGCGGTTGAGGTTGTGCGGTGCGGTGGTTGCTGGTTTGGCTTTTGATCAGTGCAATCATGGCATTGTGCTGAGTGGGGGCTCAATGATGTGAACGCGGCGCCAGTCTGCGCCAGACCATCGCCTTTTTGGTTGCCAGCCCTTGGAACGCGCTGTCTTTAACCGTCATTTTAGTCGGCTTGATCGGCTGGGCTGGACCGTGACGGTGATTGCTCTGTCATTCGGGGTTGCGATTGCGACCGGGTTTATTTTTGAAGTCTTGTCTCAGCGTGGCTTTTTGTCGGCCCGGGTCGGGGCGGAGAAATCTCATCAGTTGTCGGATGCGGATTTTGAGCACTCATCTCCAGAAAACCCGAAAGATCGGCGCATGATTTGGCTGGCCGCTCTGGGTTTCTGGGGGTGCCGAGTCCGCCATGGTGTTGTGCTGGTTGTTTCTTGATGTCTTATTGGCAGCCGGATTGCACCTACTTGATGGATGATCACATGATGGCGTTTTGGTTGGGTCCCACTCTTTCCGGTTTGGGTCTCACTTTGATCACCGCAACCGTGATTGAGATTTGTTCGGCGGGTTCGACCCCGATTGCTGCTGATTTATTCACCCGGGCCAGTGCTCCGGGTAATGGTTTTGTTTTTTTGATGGCCGGGGCGGCCACCGATGAAGCTGAGATCATGACTTTGCGCCAGATGACCCTGAATGGGTGGCTCTGTTTTTGCCGTTGGTTTCGGTTGCGCAAATTGTCTTTTTAGGGATTCTGCTTAACCAAACATGATGCTGTTTATGCGGTCACCATCGGGTCTGTGTTGGCGCGTTAACCAAAAAATAAGCTCTTTTTGTTATGAACCAAATGGTTACCAGGTTTCCGGTAACCCTAAGCATGGGTTTGATGATCAAGGAGAATGAAGATTATGGCGGTATTTCTGATCGGTCGCCTGGCCCGATATGGTTTATGTCGATATGGTTTATGTATCGTGATGGTTGGGGCGGTTTTGTCCGCCTGTTCTTATGATGCCACCCCGGCCGCATTGGGCAGAGATGTATCAGCCGGTGGGCGGGGTGAAGATTCCGTCACAACGATGATGCGGGTGGCTTCGGCGGCGCATGAGGCGGGCAATTTTTCCACCGCCATCAATCTGTATCGTCGGGCCCACGCCTCTGCGCCTGGTGACATTGAGCCTTTGTTGCGTCTTGGGGCGGTTTTGGTGGATGCAGGTGCGCCCAATGATGCGGCTGAGGCCTATCGGGCCGCCTTGACAGAAAGACCTCTTGAACAGCGGGCATTGCGTGGATTGGGTACGGCATTGCTGGCTCTGGGGCAACCGGAAATGGCTACTGCTCAATATAGAGCCGCGCTCTCTCAGGAGGAGACCGCCTCCAATTATCTCGGGCTGGGGGTTTCTCTGGATATGAGCGGCAATCATCAAGAAGCCCAAGATATTTATTTGAATGCCTTGAATCTGGACCCTGATAATCCGATATTGCTGAATAACTTGGCCTTATCTCTGGCCTTTGATGGCCAATTTGAGAACGCGCTTTCCTATTTATTGCCGTTGGTCGATAGCCCGCAGGCCACGGTTCAGCATCGGCAAAATCTGGCTTTGATCTATGGTTTGGCCAACCGTATGCGTGATGCCGCGCGGGTGGCACGTATGGATCTGGATGAGGATTCCGTGCAACGCAATTTGGCCTATTATGAGCTGTTGCGTGGTTTGGATCGCACCACCCAACGGGTTGCAGCGATTGGTATCCAGCGGGCTCAGAACAATCCTTATATCTTATCGCAACCGGTCTATTGATCGTAATTTTCATTGATCGAGATCAAGCCACCTCTTGAATTTGGACTCATCTTGAGGCTAAACTCATATTCTTGTTGTTTTCTTCTTGAAAAAAACTTTTTCCCAAGAGACATTTTTTCCCAAGAGATAAATGTTTTAAGAAACAGCAAGCTGAACGAATAATGGTTCAGAAGGGACGTTGCTTCTAGGCCGAGTTCCGGGTCCGGGTTCTGGGGTTGCGGACTGGGACCGTGCTTTGGGGCCGTGTTCCGAGGGTGCGTTTTAGACCGTATTCTGGGGCCGTGTCCTGGAATTATTGGTCTGACAGCCACATATATTCGGTCGGTTGCGTATCTGTTGGTTGAACAGCGGAGTGGGTTTTGGCCCGCTCTTTTTCTTTGTCGGACCAGTTTTATTTTGGGGCATGGCGGTCCGGGGTTTTTGGTCATTTTTTTCGGCAACGTCCTGCAACGATGATTGATGAATGCGAGGTTTGGTGGGCGATGATAGAAAAACCAGAATCCCAAGATGCACAATTTGTGCATCCGCTCCAAGCACATGGTGAGATTGAGAAACGTATCATGCGGCGGGTTTCCCCGGTTCTTGAGACGATGGGATATGATTTGGTACGAGTCAAATACAGCCAGGGTTCGGGACCGGCCCGTATGCAGATTATGATTGAGCGCTGTGATGGTGCAGCAACCACGATTGAGGATTGTACCCGCGCCAGTCGGGCTTTATCGGCGGTGCTTGATGTTGAGGACCCGGTGAGTCATTCCTACGGTTTGGAGGTTTCTTCACCCGGGGTTGATCGTCCTCTGGTTCGGATTGACGATTTTATCCGCTTTGCCGGTTTTGAAGCACGGGTCGAAACCAGCGAAATTTTTGAGGGTCGACGGCGATTTCGTGGTCATTTATTGGGCGCAGATAAAGGCATCATCCATATGAAAAGCGCGGCTGAGGAATATGCCATCCCCTTTGAATTGATCAGCCGGGCGCAACTCATCCTTACCGATGAATTGCTGCAGTCATTTGGTCGTTCTCCGGCCTAGAGAACCCAGAATCAGGAGAAGTGTTATGGAAATAAATATGGATGTCGGATCGGGCTTGGCTGATCTGTTGCAGGTGGCTGATTTGGTTGCGCGCGATAAAGGGATCGAGCGCGAACAGGTCATTGAAGCAATGGAAATGGCCATCAGCAAAGCCGGCCGGGCCAAATATGGTCAAGATTTTGATATCCGGGCCACAGTGGATCGGGAGACCGGCGAGATTCTGCTGGCTCGCTATCGGGAGGTGGTTGAAGAAATTGAAGATGAGGCAATACAGATGACCGTGGCTGAGGCGCAGCGTATCAAGCCCGATATTCAGCCCGGTGGGTTTTTGGTTGACCCTCTGCCGCCGATTGAGTTTGGGCGTGTTGCTGCTCAAACAGCCAAGCAAGTGATTGTGCAACGAGTCCGCGAAGTTGAACGCAAACGGCAATATGAAGAATATAAAGACCGGGTTGGTGAAATCGTCAACGGTGTGGTTAAGCGGTCTGAAATGGGCAATGTGGTAGTCGATCTGGGGCGGGCTGAGGCGGTTCTACGGCGCGAGGAATTGCTGGGCCGGGAGAGTTTTCATCGCACCGACCGGGTGCGGGCTTATATTATTGATGTCCGCGAAGAATTGCGGGGTCCGCAAATTTTTCTCAGCCGGGCGGCCCCGGAATTTATGGCGGCTTTGTTTGCCCAAGAAGTCCCGGAAATCTACGATAATGTGATTGAGATTAAAGCCGTAGCCCGTGATCCGGGCAGTCGCGCTAAGATTGCCGTGACCTCCAATGACGCCAGCATTGATCCGGTGGGGGCTTGTGTCGGCATGCGCGGCAGCCGGGTTCAGGCGGTTGTGAGTGAGTTGCAAGGGGAAAAAATTGATATTATCCCCTGGTCTACGGATACGCCCACTTTTGTTGTCAACGCTCTGGCTCCGGCCGAGGTGACCAAGGTGGTGATTGATGAAGATGCCCAGCAAATTGAGGTTGTGGTGCCTGATGATCAACTCAGTCTGGCGATCGGGCGGCGCGGGCAAAATGTTCGCTTGGCTTCGATGTTGACCGGTTGGTCAATTGATATTCTCACTGAGGCTTCTGAATCAGAACGCCGTAATGAAGAATTCCAAAATCTCTCTGATTTATTTATGGAAAAACTCGATGTTGATGATGTCATCGCCCATCTTTTGGTGACTGAAGGTTTTACCAGTATTGAGGAGGTGGCTTTTGTTCCGGTAGAAGACTTATCGGGTATTGAAGGTTTTGATGAAGCGATTTGTCAGGAATTGCGCGGCCGGGCCCAAACATATCTGGCCGAAAGGGATACTGTTTTGCGTCAGCGCTGGCAAGAACTGGGAGTGTCGGCAGACTTAAAAACGGTGCCCCATCTCACCGATGCCCATCTGGTTACTCTGGGTGAAAACGGGGTAAAAACGCTCGATAATCTGGCCGATCTGGCCAGTGACGAGTTGCAGGAATTGTTGCCTGAGAGCAGGCTTAACTCTGAGGATCTTGATCAGATCATTATGGCGGCCCGGGCGCATTGGTTCCCGGATTCTCCTGACATTTCAAAACCAGCGGAGCCTTCTTTGCCCCCTTCTGAGGATGGGTCTCAATCGGCATCTTTAGATGATCTGGCCCCGGTTTCTCAAACCGCAACAGATGGAACCAATCCTTGACGACAACAACGGGCGGGGTTGTTTTCCCTGGGCTTGTTTGACCTGGCAGACCGTGACACCATTATTATGGTAAAGATGTGTATTATGGCAGAGATTGGGTAATCGAGTCGCTTTTTCGTTGCATGGTCGGTTTCAGGAACCGATTGGCTTGGTGCAAAGCTTTGGCCAAGGCATTGTTGGTTTTGAAAAGAACGCCTGCTCATGTTATGGCGGCTGCTGTTATAGCGAATTCTATGATAACAAATATAAGAAACTTGGTTTTATCAGTTGTCGATGCGATATGAGGAAGGGATTACCATGCGGCACTGATCACAGGATAAAAGGAGAGTCAGTCTGGCGAGAAAAGAGGAACCGAGGAATACATTTCATAGCCGTAATTTTGTGATAACCATGTTGCGATGGTCAAAGAGATTGGTTCTTATTGACCCCTAATAAAGATTTGTTCTAGCCAGATGGTTCATTTTAAGTCATCTGATTTGAGAGCATTTTCGATTTTGGGCCCTTTGGATGAGACACCCTTTAAGCGGATATTTTGGGTGGACCCTTAATGAGTGAGAGATGAGCGAGAATAAAAAAGACACCAATGCCGATGAAGGAAAGACAAATTTGTCTCGTCCTGGACGGCTCGAAATGAAAAAAATCGTTGATGCCGGACGGGTTCGTCAGAGTTTCCCGCATGGTCGTTCGCGCTCGGTCGCGGTTGAGGTCAAACGCAAGCGGACCTATACGCAAGATGAACGTGGCAAGATGCAGGTGGTAGAAGCGGTTGTAGAAGAAAAGCCGGTTGAAACACTCCCAGAGCCGTTCTCGGATTTAGACTCGAGTCTTAAAGCTGAAGAAAAGCCAGCTCCTCAACCGTCAACACCGGGGAATTTAACCAAGCAAGAACGTGATGCCCGGGCCCGGGCTGTGCGCGATGCGGTCGCCCCCCCTCCCCCCCCTTCGCAGCCTTACCCCGAAACGGTTGAGCCACCACCGGAGAAAAAACCAGCCAAGAAAAAACCACCAGCAGCCAAAATTCAGGACGCTGAGATCGAGCCGATTGAGGACCATGCTTCATCAAAAGAAGAGCGGCGATCTTCTAAAAAAGCCAAAACCGAAGCCCGTAAGCCAGCGCCACGCGGGCGTTCAGGGGGGCGCCGTCGTTCCGGTAAATTGACCATTACCCAAGCCTTGGATGAGCGTGAAAGAGTGCGCTCTTTGGCTGCGGTGCGCCGGGCCCGGGAACGCGAGAAAACCAAGCAAAAAGCCGCCGACTCAGCCAATGAAACCGGCCAGAAAAAAACCCGTGAAATTATTATCCCAGAAACCATTTTGGTCGGTGATTTGGCCAACCGTATGGCGGCGCGAACATCCGAGGTTGTTAAGGTGCTGATGAAAATGGGGGTGATGGTCACGGTCAATCAAATGATCGATGGTGATACAGCCGAATTGGTGGTGGTGGAATTTGGCCATGTGGCCCGCCGGGTGAGTGAGGCTGATGTGGAGGTTGGTCTGAGCGGCGGCCAGGATGAAGCCGCGACACTTCTGCCCCGTTCTCCGGTGGTGACAGTGATGGGGCATGTGGACCACGGCAAGACGTCTCTTCTCGATGCTTTGCGTGAAACCGATGTGGTGGAAGGGGAAGCCGGTGGCATTACCCAACATATCGGGGCTTACCAGATCAAGACACCCTCAGGCAGCCACATTACCTTTCTTGATACGCCGGGTCATGAGGCCTTCAGCGCGATGCGGGCCCGTGGGGCCAATATCACTGACTTGGTTATTCTGGTTGTGGCGGCTGACGATGGGATCAAAGCGCAAACCGTTGAGGCCATCAATCACGCTAAGGCCGCTTCGGTACCGATTATTGTGGCCATCAACAAAATGGATTTGCCCTCAGCTGACCCTGATCGCGTACGTAATGAATTGTTGCAGCAAGATTTGGTGGTCGAGGAAATGGGCGGTGAGGTTCTCTCGGTTCTGGTGTCGGCTAAGAAAAAAACCAATTTGGATAAATTGGTGGAACTCATTTTGCTGCAAGCAGAGTTGCTGGAGCTCAAAGCCAATCCAAACCGCCGGGCCGAGGGGGTGGTGGTTGAGGCTAAAATGGAGAAAGGCCGGGGGAGCGTGGCCACGGTTCTGGTGCAGCATGGTTCTCTGATTGTGGGAGATATTGTTATTGCTGGTTCCCAATGGGGGCGCGTGCGGGCATTGCTTGATGATCGGGGGCGGCGTCTCGAATCGGCTGGCCCAAGTATGCCGGTGGAAATTTTGGGCCTGACCGGTGCGCCGTCAGCCGGCGACCCGTTTGTGGTTGTTGAGAATGAGGCCCGGGCCCGCGAAGTGACCAGCTATCGCAACCGGGAGCGGCGGGCTGCCACTGTAGCGACCATGTCCCGGGGTTCGGTTGAGCAGATGTTGAATGCCGTCACGGCTGGATCGGCCCGTGAATTTCCGGTGGTGATTAAAGCCGATGTGCACGGCTCGGCCGAAGCCATTCAGCATAGCCTAGAGAAACTGGAGACCGAAGAAGTCAAAGTACGGGTTTTGCACGCGGGTGTCGGCGGGATTAACGAGTCCGATGTGACTCTGGCCCAAGCATCTGATGCCTTAATTATCGGTTTCAATGTTCGGGCCAGCCCGCAAGCCCGCGAATTGGCGCGTCAAGCTGGTGTTGAAATTCTCTATAATGCGATCATTTATCATGTGGTTGATGACGTAAAAGCCGCCTTGAGCGGTATGCTGTCCCCGGATATTGAAGAAGTCCTTTTAGGAATGGCCGAGATTCGCCAAATTTTCAATATCCGCAAAATTGGTCGGATTGCCGGGTGCCGGGTGGCTGAGGGCCTGGTTCGTCGGGGTGCGCGGGCGCGATTATTGCGTGATCAAATGGTGGTTTATGACGGATTGTTGTCCTCTTTGCGGCGCGAAAAAGAAGAAGCACGCGAAGTCAAAGAAGGTTATGAATGTGGTATTGGGTTGGAAAACTACAATGATGTTCAAGCAGGCGATGTGATTGAATGTTACGAACGCAAAGAGATTGCCCGCGCTTTGTAAGCTGGGGGTGCTTTTTGGGGCGAGAGGCGGCGGGGTGAGCGGCGGCCGAGCCAGGGAACCCAGCCAGAGGCAGTTGAGGGTTGCCGAGGAAATTCGCCACGCCATTATCCACTGTTTGGAGCGTAATCAGCTGCATGATCCGGCTTTATCGGATCGGGCGATTACAGTTACTGAAGTGACGGTTAGTCCCGATTTGCGGGCTGCTACCATTTATGTGGTTCCATTCGGTGATGCTGTGGGGCATGACCGTACAGCCCAGGACAATGCTGAGCGTGATGCAATTGTCGCGGGTTTGCAACGGGCTGGTCCCTTCATGCGCCGTTGGGTGGCCGAACGGTTGCGCCTTCGTTTTTCGCCGCGTTTGGCTTTTGCTTTGGATGATCGTTTCGATTCTGCTGCCGCTGTTGATCGGTTGCTCGGCATGCCAGATGTGGCTCGGGATCTGCAAAAACCGGCTACAAATTCTGGAAAAAATGACCCCACTTCCCAACATCATAAGGGGTGACATTGATGAGTCGGCGTCGTCATGGCCGGATGATCAATGGATGGCTGATTCTTGATAAACCGGTCGGCCTGACATCGAATGCGGCCGCCCAGAGGGTCCGACGGTCTTTGCAGGCTGCCAAAGCGGGGCATGGCGGTGCTCTTGACCCGTTGGCCAGCGGTATTTTACCGGTTGCTTTCGGTGAGGCAACCAAGACCGTCCCGTTTATTATGGAGGGGTTTAAAAGTTATGATTTCACTGTGCGTTGGGGTGAGGCCCGCGACAGTGATGATGCGCAAGGAGAGATTATAGAAACCAGCGAGATTCGACCTTCAAAAACCGATATCCGAAGCCATTTGTCGGCATTTATTGGGATGACTGAACAAATTCCCCCCCGCGTTTCGGCGATTAAGATCAACGGCAGACGGGCTTATCAACTGGCTCGTACCGGTCAAGATATCGCTCTTGCGCCGCGCCCGGTGATGATCAAACATGTTGCGCTGATCGATTGTCCAGATGGGGACCATGCCCGGTTTCATTTGGTCTGTGGGAAGGGCTGTTATGTTCGGTCTTTGGCCCGTGATCTGGCACGATGTTTGGGGACGGTGGGCCATGTGACCGCTTTGCGCCGGACGCGGGTTGGTCCTTTCGGTGTTGCTGATGCGCTCAGCCTGGATTGGTTTGAATCTCTCCGGCATAAGGGGGAAGAGCATCTTTTACCGGTGGAGTCGGTTTTGGATTCTGTTCCGGTTGTTTCCGTTGATCCAGCCCAGGCCGTCTTGTTGCGCCACGGCCAGGCATTGGCTACCTTTCGTTTGGCCGCATACCGGTCCCAAAAACCAGATTTTGGAGATGCCTCCCCTAAATATACAGGGCCGGGCCCAGTGAATCGCCAAGCCAAAAATGATTTTGACAAAAACGATAATGATTGTGGTACGATCGATAAAGTTTCTGGCATAGGACCGGATTCACCCGCGAATCATCGATACATCAATCGCCCATCAACAGGTAACCTGCTTGATGAGTCTTGTGATGCGGCGCGTAACGATCACGCGGTCCACACCAACAAAGCGCATGATGATTTATTGGGTGGTATCTTAGCAAAAGACAGGTTATACGGGGATGTAAGACCTGAAAATGTAAGGGTGGTAATGTGTCAGGGTCGTTTGGTGGCACTCGCTCACATCACGCAAGGTTTTTTGCGTCCCGTGCGGGTTTTTCATCTTGAGTCTTTCTTATCTTGAGCGCATATCGTCTCACTCCAGTGTGATCTTGCGCTGGTTATTCCACTTTATGTGATGGTATTTTACGTAATTGCATTTTTATGTGATTGCATTTTCAGGATATCATGTTACCACCTAACGTTATGATACAGTATTATAAAGTATTTTCGGGGTTTGATCCCCTTATGAGAAAGAGGTTTGATGATGTCGATTACAGCCGAACGCAAACAAGCGTTGATTAGTGAATATGGTTTGACCAATGGGGATACCGGATCTTCTGAGGTTCAAGTTGCGATCTTGAGTGAACGGATCCGCAATCTCACTGATCACCTGAATGATAACAAAAAAGATCACCACTCCCGGCGTGGCCTTTTGGCTATGGTCGGGCGGCGGCGGCGCTTGCTGGATTATGTGAAAAAGAAAAATCAGGCACGTTACGAAAAATTGATCAAAAGCCTGGGACTACGTCGCTGAAATTTTCAGGATAGGATAATCAGAGGTCAGTGTTTTCTGGCTTGAGATGGGGTTGCTGGGATTGTTCTCTTAAGAGACGGGGATCATTCTGTAGAGATCAAGATATTCTCAAAGATCAAAACAAGTATTTTGATTGAAGTCTCTATGGTGGTCTTTCGGGCACAGAATAGCCTGGCTATTTCAAAAGTATTGGAGCGCCTATCATGGAACATTGATACGGCGCGGCCTTTTTATCACTGGCTTTTGTGTCAAAAATGATCAAATTGTATGCGGCCTGAGAAAGTCATTGTAAAAAAGTCACTGTAAAAAAGTCATTGTAAAAAAGTCATTGATGATCAGGCGGAATCACGCAGCATAGGGCGCGTATAAGACAAAAGATTTAGGAAAAATTGCGGAAACGACGAGAGGATGGAATTGCATAATGTTTGATATAACTCGTAAAGAACTTTCTTGGGGTGATACGACCTTGAATTTGGAGACAGGGCGTATGGCCCGCCAAGCTGATTCGGCGGTTTTGGCAAGCCTTGGTGATAGTGTTGTTTTATGCAGTGTGGTTGGGGAAAAAACCCCACGCCCGGGGATTGATTTTTTTCCTCTGACGGTTCATTACGTGGAAAAAACATATGCTGCGGGAAAGATTCCCGGGGGCTTTTTTAAGCGTGAGGGGCGACCAAGTGAAAACGAAACCTTGGTCTCGCGTTTGATTGATCGCCCGATTCGCCCCTTATTTCATCCCGATTATACCTGCGATACCCAGGTGATTTGCACGGTGCTGTCTCATGATATGCAGCATGATCCGGATATATGCGCGATGATCGGGGCATCGGCGGCTTTGACCTTATCGGGACTGCCGTTTCTTGGTCCGGTTGGGGCCTGTCGGGTTGGCTATATCAATAATCAATATGTCCTTAATCCGCGTTTGGATGACATGGAACAATCGGACCTTGATCTGGTTTTGGCCGGAACCCGTGAAGGGGTTCTCATGGTTGAGTCCCAGGCCCGTGAGCTGAGTGAAGATATCATGCTGGGGGCGATTAATTTCGGTCATGAGCAGATACAGCCAGTGATTGATGCTATTGTTTCAATGGCTGAGACTTGTGCTAAGCCACCCCGCGATTTACCGGCACCGGTTGAAGGGCGTGACGATATCGCGTCTCAAGTGACGTCATTGGCCGAGAATGCGCTTCGTGAGGCCTATCAAGAAACCACAAAATCGGCGCGTCAGGAAAAAGTCGCGGCAGCCAAACAAAGCGCGTTGGATGCTTTGACGGATGGCCAGTCGGCTGATGACCAAGAAAAGACTCAAAGCTTGGCTGGGCATGCTTTGAAGACTCTGGAAAAAGATATTGTCCGCGGGGCTATTCTCGAAACAGGTCAGCGCATTGATGGTCGTGATACCAAGACTGTGCGCCCGATTGCTTGTGAAGCCGGGGTTTTACCGCGTACGCATGGCAGTGCTCTGTTCACCCGCGGTGAAACCCAAGCCCTTGTGGTGACCACGCTGGGCACCGGTCAAGATGAGCAAGTGGTTGATGCTTTAGCTGGTGAGCGCCGGGAAAATTTCATGTTGCATTATAATTTTCCACCTTATTCGGTTGGTGAAGCCGGTCGCTTTGGCTTTACGGGGCGCCGAGAAATCGGTCATGGAAAATTGGCGTGGCGGTCTTTGCGTGCTTTGCTGCCATCACATGATGATTTTCCCTACACGATTCGGGTGGTTTCGGAGATTACTGAATCCAATGGTTCATCCTCAATGGCCTCGGTATGTGGGGCCTCTTTATCCATGATGGATGCCGGGGTTCCGCTTCAGCGACCGGTGGCCGGTATTGCCATGGGTTTGATTAAAGAAGGAGAGCGTTTCGCCGTCTTATCAGATATTATTGGTGATGAAGATCATCTTGGTGATATGGATTTCAAAGTGGCCGGCAGTGCCCAAGGCATTACATCTCTACAAATGGATATCAAAATTACGTCGATTACCCGGGAGATTATGGAGATTGCTTTACGACAGGCCCATGAAGGACGCCTTCATATCCTTGATGAGATGTCTAAGGTCATGTCGTCGGCCCGCGAAGAAGTTAGCGGCAATGCACCACGTATAGAAACCATTCAGATTCCTAAAGATAAGATCCGTGATGTGATTGGTGCTGGCGGTAAGGTCATTCGCGAAATTTGTGAAGTATCCGGCGCGCGGATTGATATTGAAGATGATGGTTTGATTAAGGTAGCAGCTGTTGACCCGCAATCGATTGAGATTGCTCTTTCGCGGATTGAAGGGATCACAGCTGAACCGGAAGTTGGGCGTATTTATAATGGTAAAGTGGTTAAAACCCTGGATTTTGGGGCATTTGTCAATTTTCTCGGACCACGAGATGGTTTGGTCCATATCAGTGAATTGACTGAAGGAAGGGTTAACCAAACCACCGACATAGTTCGTGAAGGGGATCAGGTCAAGGTGAAGGTTTTGGGTATTGATGATCGGGGCAAGGTCAAACTCAGCATGCGCTCAGTTGATCAAAAAACCGGTTCTGAAATCGTTCAGTGATCACGCTGTTTGATCATGATGATTGACCCCGCCTGATCCTTTGGTTGGAGAGAAAGAGTTGTGAAAGCGCTGAATCCAATTCTGATTTCGGGACGCGAAGTCCTTCCCCTTATTGAGGGTGGGAAAGGAATTTCCATCACCAATGGGATCAGCTCTGGTAACTGGGCGGCCAGCGATGGTGTTGGCACGTTTTCCGGGGTCAATGCCGATAGCCGTGATGGAGAAGGCCGGGTTATTCCTCAAATTTATAAGGGACGTACACGGCGTGAGCGCCACTGGGAACTGATTAAATATGCGGTGCGCGGCGCGGTTGAGCAGGCGCAAACAGCCCATGAAGTGGCGGGCGGTCGCGGTCGCTTGCATATGAATATTTTATGGGAAATGGGTGGTGCAGAAGAAATTCTTAAACGGGTTTTGGAGAGCGCCCGTGATCTGATTCATGGTGTGACCTGTGGGGCTGGGATGCCGTATCGGCTGGGTCAAATTTGTGCCAGCCATGGGATTCACTATTACCCTATCGTTTCTTCGGCCCGGGCTTTTCGGGCTTTATGGAAGCGGGCCTATCATAAATTCCGTGAGTCTTTGGGGGCGGTGGTTTACGAAGATCCGTGGTTGGCCGGCGGGCATAATGGTCTCTCAAACAGTGAAGATCCACAAAAGCCCGAACCCCCTTACGCACGGGTGCGCAATTTACGGTCTTTGATGCGGGATTTTGGTCTCGCTGAGACACCGATTATCATGGCTGGCGGGGTTTGGTATTTGCGTGAATGGGAAGATTGGATTGATAATCCTGAACTGGGGCCGGTGGCTTTTCAGTTTGGGACCCGCCCCTTACTGACCCGCGAAAGTCCGATCCCTGAGCAATGGAAACGGCGGCTTTTGGAATTGAAAGAGGGGGATGTTTTGTTGCATCGTTTCAGCCCCACCGGCTTCTATTCCTCGGCGGTCAGGAATGATTTTCTGCGTGAGCTTGAGGAACGCTCGCAACGTCAGATTCCCTATGCTGTTGAGCCGGTCGGCGAATTGGACACCGCCTTCGAATTGGCCGCGCGGGCCAAGCCTTATTATTTTGCTTCTTCGGATGCCGCGCGTGCGCGGGCTTGGGTTGCTCAAGGATTCAGCCGGGCGATGCGCACCCCGGACCAGACCCTGATTTTTGTTACTCCAGAGCGGGCCGAGACCATACGCCGTGATCAGATTGCGTGCATGGGTTGTTTATCGGCCTGCCAATTTTCCAATTGGAGCCATAACGATAGTGGAAGCACGGGGCGCAAAGCTGATCCACGCTCCTTTTGCATTCAAAAAACCCTGCAAGCGATTTGCCATGACGGAGCCAATATAGATCAAGAATTGATGTTTGCTGGTCACGGTGCCTATCGGTTTCACAAGGATCCCTTTTATTCTAATGGCTTTGTTCCGACGGTGCGCCAGTTGGTGGAACGTATTGTGACGGGGGATTGATTTTGAGGATTTTCGTTTTTTAAAGGGGTTATTTTTCCCAAGAGATGGCTCGGTACCAGAGAAATTTCCATTTATTTTCAGCTTATTCTCATTTTATTCAATGGTTTCATCAAGATAAATTCCCCAGAATTCATTGCGACTGAGCCAACCCTCATGATCAGAAAATTCAACAAAACACCACATGTCTTCGCAATGATTGATTGTGCCAAGAACCCCCGGAGACAATCGGGCGATGACCGGGGCGTCGCTCCGGGGTCGGTGGCGTAAATCACGGGTTTTATCGGTGACAATCAATGTCCGTTGACCACTCAACATACTGCGATGAATCCACCCTTCTTCCCCTTGCCAATCACGAATACGGCGCCAATGCTCAAATTCGGCAGTAATTTCAACCGGCAGACCTTGGCGCAGATATTTCCAAATAATCGGGTACCGCACGCCCGGTCCGGTGCGTAAATTGACCTCATTGGCACGGAGACTGGCAAAACGCGGCACAATATCGACATTGGTTTGGGCAAAAACAGGAAATGTAAAGAATATTCCCATAAGAATCACCGCCATGAAACCCGTCTGAAAAGAGCAAGCTCTAGACAAGAAGAGAGTTGATTGATAGGAGCGGGGAAAGAAACCCCAAGAAAGCGAAGATTTTCGGCGCATGGCCCTGTTCCTTATATGTCCATGCTCAAAAAAATTTTGACACAGTAAAAAGAAGATACAGCAAGAAAAAATATGGCCAGAAAAAAAACCATTAAAAATCCCATCGTCATCGTAACGCGTAAATTGCCTGAAGTTGTCGAGATGCGGATGAAGGAATTGTTTGATGTCCGCCTCAATACGCAAGACCGTAAGATGACGCGGGATGAATTGGCTGGGGCGGTTAAAGAAGCCCATATCCTGGTGCCGACCGTGAATGATCGTATCGACTCACGAATTTTATCACAGGCGGGCGAAAAATTGCAGATGGTCGCCAATTTCGGGACCGGGGTTGATCATATTGATCTTTCCACGGCCCGCAACCGCGGAATTATTGTCACCAACACGCCGGGCGTTTTGACTGAGGATACGGCCGATATGACCATGGCCCTTTTGCTGGCTTTGCCGCGGCGGTTGGTTGAAGGCGAAAAATTGGTACGCTCGGGAGAATGGACCGGTTGGAGCCCCACCTCCATGTTGGGCAGCCGCATCTGGGGCAAGCGTCTGGGGATTATCGGCATGGGGCATATTGGTTCGGCGGTGGCGCGCCGCGCCCGGGGCTATGGTTTATCCATCCACTACCATAATCGGCGGCGGGTTTCGGCCAAGTTGGAGAAGGAATTACAGGCAACCTATTGGGATAGCTTGGATCAAATGCTGGCCCGTATGGATATCATCAGCGTGAACTGTCCCCATACACCGGCGACTTTCCATTTGCTCTCGGCGCGCCGATTGAAGTTGTTGCCGTCCCATTGCTATATTATCAATACCGCCCGCGGTGAAGTCATTGACGAAAATGCCTTGACCCGCATGCTCAAAGCCAAGGCTATTTCCGGGGCTGGCCTGGATGTTTTCGAGAATGAGCCTTCGGTAAACCCACAATTAATGGAATTGGATAATGTGATTTTGTTGCCGCATATGGGTTCAGCAACCCTGGAGGGGCGCATTGATATGGGAGAAAAAGTAATCATTAATATCAAAACATTCATTGACGGCCATGTTCCGCCGGACCGGGTGGTTGAAACCATGTTTTAGCTGTCTGGACACTACTGGGTTCCGGCATTTTTTGAGGGTTTTGATGGTAATCAATGGATAGAGATGTGGTTCAAAAACATAAGCCGGATGATCCCGATGCAGATGGTGATCAATGGCTAAAAACAGGGCCATAACGTGAAGGATTTCTCGGGCATGTCCCTTTCGGATTGCGGTTTGGTGAAAGCCGGTATTGTGATGGAAAAAAGGATTTTTAAATCATAACAATCTGGCCGTTTGGTCCGGCCCGATGAAACAAGCTGGCCAACCCGCCGTTTTTAATCGGGATATCCTGGCGTAAATTGGCCCGGGTGAGGCCCTCAGCCCGCAACCCCATATCGCAAACCATGATGGTCACGCCAAGATCAGTGCAGGCGGTCAGCAATTCTTCAAAGCGGCCGATTGTTTTGTTTGCGTAATCAGCATCCAATACGGCCGGTGAGTCGTTCCCTTCGCCTTCCAGATTATGCCAACCGGGTATGCCTTGGGCGGTTTTGGTCAAGGCATGGCAAGCAGACAAGGTAAAAAATAATATGGTTGGACGATTGAGGGAGACCGCCGCACTGGCCAAGGCCAAGGCATAATGGACCCGGCGAAAACGTCCCGACTCGGTGATTAAACATAAAACGGATTCATGCATCGGATTGTTTCATTGGATTGTCTCACCAGATTGCCGTTGCCGCACCCATCACCGGGATATGTGAGCGGAAAGATCATGAATGGTTGGGTTCTCACTGCATAGGGGGCAGGTGGGATTTTTGGGTATCGCCACCGCCTCGATGCGGCTGGAAAGCGCATCATAAATCAGCAATCGACCCGATAAACTCTCCCCGATTCCCAATAATTCTTTCAAGACTTCGGTGGCTTGCAGAGACCCGGCCACCCCGGCCACCACTCCAAGAACCCCGCCTTCGGCACAGCTCGGGACCAGTCCGGCCGGGGGTGGGTTGGGGAAAACACAGCGGTAACAGGGATGCCCGGCCCCGTGATGGGTTTTGAATGTAGAGATTTGCGCATCAAAACGTAAAATCGCTGCCGAAACCAAGGTTTTTTGTGCCAAGTGACAGGCGTCATTGACCAGATAACGGGTCGCAAAATTATCCGATCCATCAGCGATGATATCGTAATTTTTTATGATGGATGGCGCGTTGGCGGCGGTCAAACGTTCAGGGATGCCCTCGATTGTGACATCCGGGTTCAGCTCAGAAATTGCCCGCCCGGCACTCTCAACCTTGGGCCGACCGATATCTTGTAGACGGTGAATAACTTGGCGTTGAAGATTGCTGTCATCAACCCGATCATCATCACAGATGCCGATCACACCAACCCCGGCGGCGGCCAGATAAGAAATAAGCGGGGTGCCCAAGCCACCGGCTCCAATGATCAGTACACGGGAATTGAGCAATCGGGCCTGACCGGTGCCGCCGACTTCGTCTAAGACGATATGGCGGGCATAACGGCGTAATTGGCTGTCATCGAATGTCTTGATATCAAAAGAAACCGGGGCATCGGTGGAGATATCATCTATTCTTCCATAAGTTTCGGCTGACTTTTTCAGCGATTCCTCCTTGTTTGGTTGCCCAGGATAAATCAGGATGGATCAGAATGAATCAGGGTTCAGAGACCCTCAAACAAGTCGGTGGAAAGATAGCGCTCGGCTGAAGAAGGAATAATCGCAACGATCCTCTTTCCGGCCATTTCTGAACGTTTGCCAATCTCCAAGGCCGCCGCTAAGCAGGCCCCTGAGGAAATACCCACCGGCAACCCTTCGATTTTGGCCACCATCCGGGCGGTGGCAAAAGCGGTCTCGTTGCCGATGCGGATGATTTCATCAATCATCGAAACATCGGCATTGGCTGGAATGAAGCCTGCCCCGATCCCTTGGATTTTATGAGGTCCTGGCGGGCCGCCGGAAAGAACCGGTGAATCTTCCGGCTCAACAGCGACCATTTTCAATGTCTTGAGCCGGGGCCGTAAAGCCCGGGCGATCCCGGTTAAGGTCCCGCCGGTCCCGATACCGCCGATCACCATATCCAGACGACCGCCGCAATCGCGCCAGATCTCGGTTGCTGTCGTTTCAACATGGATGGCTGGGTTGGAGGGATTCTCGAATTGTTGCAGAATCATCGCCCCGGGAATACTGGCCTGCAGTTCTTCGGCTTTCGCAATCGCTCCGGGCATGCCGCGTTCTTTTTGCGTGAGTTCAAGCTCGGCACCAAGAAGGCGCAGCATTTTGCGGCGCTCCAGCGACATGCTTTCCGGCATCGTCAAAATGAGACGATACCCCCGGGCCGCGCACACAAACGCCAGGGCGATGCCGGTATTGCCCGATGTCGGTTCAATGATCACGCCGCCGGGCTTCAGGCGTCCGGATTGTTCGGCATCTTCAATCATCGCCAGGCCAATCCGGTCTTTTACCGAGGAAAGCGGATTGAAAAATTCCAGCTTGGCCAGAATTTCAGCCTGACACTGGTGGTCGTGAGTGAATCTCTCCAGCCGAACCAACGGGGTTGCACCGATGGTCTCGATGATGGATCCATAAATGCGATCTCGGAAAGCCCCTTCTTGCGGAGTATCAGGGGTTGGTGTGGCCAACGGATCGGTTTTAAGGGATGGTTGCGCTGTCATCATGGCCTCTCGTTGTGGTCTCTCATTATGGTTTCTGATTGCGATTTTGGATGGTCTTTTTGATATTATTCTTTCTCAATCGAACGCAATGATCAACAAGGCTCGATGATCAATCGGATTGGGCTCTCAACAAAACGGGATGAACGGAGCTGGTTATACAGTTTTTCTTTGATTCATGATTTCATTTTTTTCTCTTGATTGATTTTAAATATCGTAATCCAATTTTTTATGAATTTCACTGACCACGCCCGCTTGATGGGCCCGCATGCACAGGGTTTCTATAGAAATTTCATCCAATTTTTTTGATAGGTCCTCTTGGAGCTGCAACCATAAAGGATGCACAACATGCCGTCGGATATCGGAATCCTGTTGGGTGTTTTTGGTGTTGGCGTCCTGTTCCATTTTTTGAACCACCCGGCTGATATCGCCGAGGCTGATCCGGCGGCGCTCCCGGGCCAGTTGGTAACCGCCACGTGGTCCCCGTACACCGGTCAAAATACCTTCACGTACCAAATTTTGGAGAACATGTTCCAAATAGCGATGGGGAATCCCTTGGCGGCGGGTGATCTCACGATTTTGGACCGGTTGTCCACCAGAATTATAGGCAATATCAACCACGGCTTCGATGGCTGAAAGCATTTTTTTTGATAATTTCAGCATAACAATATACACAAAAAATTCTTATGATTGGCGGCAACGTCATTCAGATGCGCGATCATGAGGGATGATGGGCGTTTTCAAACCCCGTCGAGCCAAAACCACCATCCCCACGTTCGGTCTTGTCGAGAATGGGGCAGGGATGCCAGATGATTGGAGCCACGGATGCAATGACCAGCTGAGCGATCCGCATGCCCGATGTGATCATGAATTCTTGGCCACCGTGATGAATCAATAAAATACTGATCTCACCACGATAATCAGCGTCAATCGTGCCTGGGGCATTGAGCACGGTAATGCCGTGATCATCGGCCAGGCCCGAACGGGGCCGGATCTGGCCTTCAAACCCCGGCGGCAGAGCAATCGAAAATCCTGTGGGAATTTTTATCCGTTGCCTTGGTTGTAACGGCAACGCCGATGGGATGGCGGCATGAAGATCAAGGCCGCTGCTGTTTGGGGTTGCCCGCTCCGGTAGCGGCAGGTCGCTGGCATGGGGCAGGCGGACAATTGGGATATGCAAAACGCCTTTTTGGTTTCCTCTTTCGGCGCCATTTCTTTCAAAAGATCTCATAGCAGTGGATGGGGGGGGTCTATGCGAGATATCCTTCATGGTTTTATCGCTGATTATGGTGGAGTGTCGGTTTTTGAGGAGGCAGCAAAATAATCAGCAATCCGTCCGGCCAGCCGGGTCGCGACTTGAGTTTTGGTCATCGGTGGCCACGCTTCTTCGCTATGTTCATCAATCAAGATCACATGATTATCCGGTGATCCGAAAACACCCTGTGAGACGTCATTGGCCAGAATCCAGTCGCATCCTTTGGCTTGGCGCTTGGCCTGGGCTTGGGCACGTAGCTGGTTGGTTTCGGCAGCAAAACCGATCACCAAATCTGGACGGCTGTTGCGTCTGTTCGCAACCACCGGACCACCAATAATGCCCAGAATATCGGGATTCTCAACCAGTTTTAGAGCCGGGAAGGTTCCGGTTTTTTTAAGGGTGGTTTTTTTGATTTTTTGCGGGGCCTGATCCTTTGTGCGCCAGTCGGAAACAGCCGCCGCACACACCGCAATATCTCTCGGCAAAGCATCCATACAGGTGGCCAGCATCTGGCGAGCGGTTTCAACATGGATGGTTGTGACCCCGGGGGGATCGGCCAGCGCGGTCGGGCCGCTGACCAGCATGGTTTCCGCACCCAGTGCCGCTAAAGCGGTGGCAATCGCATGGCCTTGTTTGCCCGACGAACGGTTACCGATATAGCGGACCGGATCAATCGGTTCATGGGTTGGGCCGCTGGTGACCAGGGCACGACGTCCGGCCAAACGTTGATGAGCGGAAAAATAATCAATGATTGTCGCTAAGATGTCCTCTGGCTCGGCCATGCGCCCGGCTCCGCTTTCATGGCACGCCATATCCCCGGACTCCGGCCCAATACTCAAGATGCCGCGCGACAGCAGCAACTGCCAATTTTCCTGGGTGGCCGGATGGTTCCACATGGCGACATTCATCGCCGGGGCAACCAGAATATCTCGGGTGCTGGCCAGGAGAACGGCTGCGGCCATATCATCGGCCCGCCCCTGGGCCATCCGGGCCAGTAAATCAGCACTGGCCGGGGCAACCACCACCAAATCAGCCATCCGGGCCAGACGAATGTGACCCATCTCGGTCTCGTCAGTCAGAGAAAACAAATCATGATACGTTTTCTCGCCGCTTAATGCCGATACAGCCAACGGGGTGATGAATTGCTCTCCCCCTTTGGTGAGAATCACCCGCACACAGGCTCCGCATGTCCGCAAACGACGAATCAGATCCAGACTTTTATAAGCAGCGATGCTGCCCGAAATGATCAGCAGAATGGTTTTTCCATGAAGCATTCTATCCATTATGCTATCCATTATTCGGTGTGTTTCACTCTTCTGTCTGCTTATTGACTAATGATCAAAGATACATGCTCAAAAACATGATGGAATCAAGAACAGGATCAAAAAAGGCGTAGCTGAAGCGAAATCATACGCCTGATACCCGTGACTTATATCCACGACAATCGGCCCGCCGGGATTCAAAGGACAATCCCCAGCGTATCTTTTCAATGAAAATTGCCAGCAATCGTAAAATAAAAATAAAATACCCGATTATTTTGTGGATTATGACTGACTATAAAAGTCTCAACGAATAAACACAACGCATAAACATGAAACCATCGGCTGGTTGAGTGGTCTATGTTTATGTGGTTTCCGTGGACCGTAAGGGTATCAGGCAACTTTGATGAGGGCTCTCTTTATCAATATCTCTCTTTTCATCGGGTCTTTTTTCGGTAGCCTTTTTTTCGGTAGTCTTTGACGTGTTTCTTCAGCAATCTTTGGCCGCGCGTCCCGCCATGCAGGGCAACGACTCCGCCGGAAAACAGGCGATGATAGACATGTCTAAACCCGGCTTGACGCATCATGTTGGCCAGATGGTCGGGAGTGGGAAACATGCGGATTGATTCAGCCAAATAGCGGTAAGCCGCTGCCTCTCCAGCAATAATTTTTCCCAATGTCGGCAGAGCGGTGAAAGAATACAAATCATAAGCCCGTTTCAACCAGGGATGATTCGGCTGGCTGAATTCCAGACATAAAAAACGCCCACCGGTTTTAAGAACCCTGAAAGCTTCCTTGAGTGCTTGGATTTTATCGGTGATATTGCGCAGACCGAAAGCCATGGTCACCAGATCAATGCTGGCATCGGCAACCGGCAGAGACTGCCCATCACCAACAACCCATTGAATCATTCCAGTCAGGCCCTGATCCATCAAGCGGTCGCGGCCCTGGTTCAGCATAGCCGGATTGAGATCACAGATTAACAATGGCGGCTGGAGAACCGATTGATAGCTTTGATTTTGGTGGCGGATCAAGCGTTGGGCAACATCGCCGGTGCCCCCCGCGACATCAAGAATTGCCATACCCGGGCGCGGGGCGGCCTCCCGAACCAGGGCATCTTTCCATAAGCGATGGATACCCAAAGACATCGCGTCATTCATGCGGTCATAATGGGGGGCGACAGTTTTGAAAACCGCCTGAACGCGCCGGGTTTTTTCAGCCATTGAAACCCGGGCATAACCAAAATCGGTGACATCCGATTGTTGCGATTGTTGGGGTTGCGGTTTTTGGGGCCGCGATTGTTGGGAAGAGGGCCGCACCATACGTATCCTTTTATTCCTTTTATTTATGAGTCGCTTATTGGTATCACCCGACCAAATTTTAAGAAAAAAGACGATGAGTCATTGATGGATATCGTCATAGATTTTTTCTTCATAATTGATGAAAGCTTCAATCATCCGCCGCCAGATCGCTTCAGCGATATCCGGTTCCAGATCAAGGGCGACAGCGCGTTGCCGCATCCGGGTGAGAATGGCTTCAATCCGCTCCGGGTCGGTGATCTGGTCACGATTTTTGAGTCGCACCGCTTGCTGGACATAACCGCTGCGTTCGGCCAAGAGATCGAGCAGGGAATCATCCAGGCGGTCAATTTCGGCGCGTACTTGATCAAGGGATCCGCATTGGCGGGTCATGGGGACTCCTATGGTTGTTGATGGTGTTATGATTGTTGGCGGTGTTCGGCCGTGAATTGCTAGAGAATTGTATCAGAAGAGGCATTGAGTGAGAATATGAATGACACTATTATGAGAGGGTTAGTAAGCATTTTCGGTAAAAATCGGATCAAGATTGCCGTTCCATCGGTTGGCATAGGCGTCCAGCCATATCTCGGCCGGGGTGGTTTTGGATTGGGCGATTTCGATGAGTGGGTCAAGGAAACCGCTTTCATCTTGGCCTTTGGCGTCTTGAAAATTCCGGCGTTTGAGACCCGTTGCCGCAATCTCAAGGACCTGCTGCGCCAATACAGCCATCGGGCCGACCGGGGTATGGGTGGCCAAAGCGGTTTTGGGTATATCATGACGAAGAGTCATATGATCTTCCAATGACCAGTTCTTGACCAGATCCCAGGCCGCTTCTTGGGCACCCGAGTCATAGAGCAACCCGACCCAAAATGCCGATAATGCACAAAGACGATTCCAAGGACCCCCATCGGCACCGCGCATTTCAAGAAAATGTTTTAACCGCACTTCGGTAAAAATCGTGCTCATATGATCAATCCAATCACTCAAATACGGATATTCTCCCGGTAAAGCCGGGAGTTTTCCAGAGAGAAAATCACGAAATGATTGGCCCGCGGCATCAATATAGCGTCCCTCACGACGGACAAAATACATGGGCACATCAAGCAGATAGTCGCCGTAACGTTCAAAGCCGAAGCCATCGTCAAAAATGAAGGGCAAAACGCCACAGCGATCCGGATCGGTATTGTTCCAAATATGGCTGCGGGTACTCAGCCAACCGCTGGGGCGGCCATTGAGAAAAGGTGAGTTGGCATAAAGAGCCACCGCGACCGGCTGGAGTGCTTGGGCAACCCGAAATTTGGTCACCATGTCGGTTTCGGATTCAAAATCAAGATTGACTTGTACGGTGGCGGTCCGGGTCATCATATCCAGGCCGTGGCTTCCTTTGCTGGGCATATAACGGCGCATGATGGCGTAACGTTGCTTGGGCATCCAAGAAATGGCATCGCGCCCGGCAATCGGCAGCACCCCTAAACCCATCAAGCCAGCCCCAATATCCTGGGCCACCGATTTAATTTCGCTGAGATGCTCACGCACTTCACTACAGGTTTCATGAACAGAGATCAAAGGGGCCCCAGAAAGCTCAATCTGGCCACCCGGTTCCAACGTGACCGAGGCACCATCCCTTTTGAGGGCGATGATCTGGCCGGCTTCTTCAATTGGCTGCCAACCAAAATGGGTCAAGCCGTGCAACAAATCGCGAATACCGCCCGCCTCATCATAGCTTAAAGGGTGGTGATCACGGAGCCGATAGGCAAATTTCTCATGTTCGGTGCCGATCCGCCAATCACCCCGAGGTGAGCAGCCTTGGGATAGATAAGCGATCAAGGGTTCCTGATCAGTAATCGGAGTTTGTTCACTGGTGCGGTTGTTGGGGGCGGTCATCGGGGGGTTCATCTGTAGAGGGGGTGTCGGTGATATCGGGATTTCGTTGCGGCTTAGAGAGGGTTTTAACCGCTGGTGCTGTGATCACCAAGGGCCGCTTGCCAGCAGGCAAGAGCGGCAATGGCGGCGGTTTCGGTGCGCAGAATATGGGGTCCAAGATGGACCAGCGACACATTGGGCAGTGAATCGAAAGGCTGAAGTTCTCCCTCGGCAAAGCCCCCTTCCGGGCCAATCATAAGTGCCCAATCCAGAGCAGAGTCACGCTCTTGATGAGAAAAAGGGATAAGATCATAATGAATGGAGCGGGTCTTTTGACGAGTCACGCAGATCAACAACCGCCGCCCGGCGGGCCAAGAAGCGGCAATGTCTTCCAGACGGCCAGGGGCATCAATGACCGGAATATCCAGACGTTCACATTGTTCAGCCGCCGATTGAGCAATCGCCTGCAGACGATCCAGACCGATTTTTTTGGTGATGGTAAAGCGTGAGATGATGGGAATCAAGCGGCGGACTCCCAATTCGGTGGCTTTTTCGATCAAGGTATCAAGGCGCTTGCGTTTAATCGGCGCAAAAAGCAACCACGGGCCAGGGCTGGCCTTTTGTGGACGGGTTTGCCGGTCAAGAGTGGCCAGGGCGCTCCGGTGCCCGGAAAAAGATAAGACCGCCTGCCATTCGCCGTTTTGGCCATTAAAAAGGCGAATCCATGATCCCTCTTTCAAACGTAAAACATGGCGCAACCGATGGGCCAAAGGAGCCGGAAGATTCAGCCTCATTCCTGATTGAAGATCAGCGGTGACGAAGAAACGCCCCACGGTCATTGGGTGAAAGGGTCCATAAAAAGGTCCATATATTGTGCTCTGCTTGTCTTATCAAGAGGTGCCGCCCATAGTAGGACATGTCAACCATGCCGAATCCAGAAAAATCGCCTCTAAAAACATGTTTGACCACCGATCCAGAGCAACCCCCGGCGGGCAGTGATATGGCGGTTGGTGGCTGGATT
The DNA here is from genome assembly GCA_963923945.1 of Alphaproteobacteria bacterium. Classification (GTDB taxonomy): domain Bacteria; phylum Pseudomonadota; class Alphaproteobacteria. The sequence continues at coordinate 1,156,577 of OZ000551.1, read as the reverse complement.
GATCGCTGGATACCGCCTTGGGGGCGGCCGTATCTGCAGCTGGCGCGGTGGGATCGTCCCATCGGAATTTGGTTGTTGCTGGCCCCATCTTGGTGGGGGGTGGCGTTTGCCGCAACCGCTGAAATACCCTGGGATATCTTGGCTTATCTGGCTTGTGGTGCGGTGGTGATGCGCGGGGCTGGTTGCACGATTAATGATATGTTTGATCGTGATATTGATGCCCAAGTGGCCCGCACTTCTGATCGACCTTTGGCCTGTGGCCGCATCGGCATGCTGGGTGCTTCGGCTTTCCTGATTGCGCAACTGCTTTTGGGCTTGATGATCCTGTTCCGGTTTAATGATTTTACGATTTTTCTTGCTCTGGCGGTGATGCCGCTGGTGATTCTTTACCCTTTGGCCAAGCGTTATACCGACTGGCCGCAGCTGGTTTTGGGGCTGACATTCAACTGGGGGGTTTTGGTGGGTTGGGCGGCGGTGCGCGGATCATTGAGTGTGGAGCCGCTGTTGCTGTATTGGGCGGCGGCGTTTTGGACCCTTGGCTATGACACCATCTATGCCCATCAAGACAAAGCCGATGACGCCCGGGTTGGCGTACGCTCAACCGCTTTGCGCTTGGGTTCAGCCAGCCGGATAGGGGTCGGGATATTTTATGCTGTTATGGTGGGGTTGCTGGTTCTTTGTGGTTATGGGGCTGGATTGACGTGGCCTTTTTTCGCCATTCTGCTTTTTGCTGTTGGTCATTTGGTTTGGCAAGTGGTTCGGGTTGATTTCACCGATCCGATGAATTGTCTCATGATATTCCGTTCCAACCGGGTGGTGGGTTTGATTATTTTTGTCGCTTTCTGGATCGCAGACAGGGGCTGAAACCGGGTCGGCGCGCGTGGTTTCGGCTGACCTTATAACAATGTATTTTGACCCTGGAACAAATTGAAGAAATGGGTTTTAAGCGGAATCTTCAAGATCAGAATGGTCGGCCGGAGGATCGTCGACCAAAGCACCGTTGCCGTCAGTGATCCGATAACGGGCGTGGCAATTATCGACCGTGCGCCAGGCATGCTGCGCCCAGATTTCGCGGGCTTCTTTATAATGCGCAAACGGGCCGTAGCGCTCTTCTGGTTGGTGGTCGACAAGATGCTCAAATCGGGTGTCGGTGTATTCGCCACCAACCACAAAATAAGATGCTTTCGTCATCATGATTATCCCTTTAATAGTCTTTATTGCATATTGTTGATTCGCTATATGCGCTGATATCGGATGAAAGTCTCCACCAAGATTGATTATATTCAGTAAACAGTATGGCTGTTATACAAGAAAATATAAAAGAAAAATCCGATGAAAGGACAATGATGGCGCGTGATGCGCATTCTCTGTTGAGTGATCTGCTGTGCCAGGCCCGGGCCGCCGGAGCCGATCAAGCGGATGCTATTTTTGTTGCCAACACTCAAATTGCCGCTGCCCAGCGTTTGACTCGTTTGGAAAAACGCCAGCGGGCCGAGAGTATCACTCTTGGGTTGCGGGTTATTCTTGGCCATCGGCAGACATGTGTTTCATCGACCGATTGTGATCCATCACGATTCGGTGATCTGGCTCTGCGGGCTGTGGCGATGGCCAAGGCCGGGCCGGAAGACCCTTATTGTGGTTTGGCGGCGGCTGAACTCTTGGCGTCCAAACCGGTTGACCTTGATCTTGATGAGGCCAGAGAACCTTCCCCTGAAGAATTGATAAACCGGGCTCAGATGATTGAGGAAACCGCCCTTGGCGTTCCTGGAATCACCAATTCGGAAGGCGTTGAAGTTGAATGGAGCCGCACGGTCACGGCTCTGGCGGCCAGTAACGGATTCTATGGTGAGTATGCGGTTTCACGCCACGGGGTGATGGTTCGGATTGTGGCGGGTCAAGGCACTGGAATGGAGAGGGATTATGAATTATGTTTTGCCACCCATGCCGAAGATCTGGCTGACCCGGCAGCCATCGGCCGGGCGGCGGCCGAGCGCGCGGTGGAGCGGCTGAACCCGCGCAAGGTTGCGACATGTACAGTGCCGGTTGTTTTTCATCCCCGGGTGGCCAACAGTTTCTTGAATCATCTGGTCCAAGCGATCAACGGGGTTGCGATTGCCCGCGGGACCAGTTTTCTTAAAGAGAAACTTGGGGAAAGAATTTTTCCACCCGGTGTTTCGGTGGTTGATGATCCGCTGCGCCGACGTGGGCTGCGTTCGCGGCCTTATGATGCCGAAGCCCTGCCCGGTCAGCAACGCACCCTTGTCGCCGAGGGTATTTTGGTAAGCTGGATGCTTGATCTCAACAGTGCCCGATGCCTTGGTTTTGAGAGCACCGGCCATGCCAGCCGTGGTCTGAGCAGCCCGCCCAACCCGGCCCCGAGTAATCTTTATTTTGCTGCCGGATCGCAATCGCCGACTGATCTGATCGCCAGCAGCAATCGGGGTTTTTATGTCACCGAATTGATGGGATCATCGGTGAGTATGACATCGGGTGATTATAGCCGTGGGGCCAGCGGATTTTGGATTGAAGACGGGCAGCTGGCTTATCCGGTTTCGGAATTGACCATTGCTGGCAATCTCAAGGATATGTTTGCCGGTCTTGAAGTGGCCGATGATCTCACATTTCGTTTCGGTATCGATTCGCCCACTTTACGTATCAATTCCATGACGGTCGCGGGATGTTGATATGATGGCATCGGATGATTTTGTTTCCGCGATGCGTCCAGATCTCCAAGAAGAGACCATCTGGTCTGATTCGGCGATCAAGGATGAGGGTGATTTTGAAGAGGATCACAAACTCTTAAGGGCCGCGACTCGTGAAGCCGGCCTCTTGACCTTGGACTATTTTGGTCAGAGTCCGCGTCAATGGGAAAAAGAACCCCGCCATGTGGTGAGTGAGGCTGATATCGCGGTTGATGGGTTGTTGCAAGAACGACTGCTCACCGCCCGCCCGGATTATGCCTGGTTGTCTGAAGAAAGCCCGGTCAAGGGCAACCCGGCCCAGGCGGCCCGTATATGGATCATTGATCCGATTGATGGGACACGGGCTTTTTTACAACAACGGCCAGAATATGCGGTTTCGGTTGCTTTGGTGGAGGCCGGGCGGCCAATTTTTGCCGCTGTTTTCAACCCGCGCACCGATGAGTTTTTTGAGGCTTGTTCCGGTCGGGGTGCTTGGATGAACGGCCAGCGTCTTGCGGTCGGTGCGGCTCAGACTCTCGAAGGCAGCCGCCTTTTGGTCAGTTATCGGGAATTTAATGATCTGGTCAAAGCCAATGAAGTGAAAGGATGTGAAGTGCGTTCGGTGAGTTCGATTGCTTATAAGATGTGTTTGGTGGCGGCCGGTCGGGGCGACTTGGCTCTCAGCATGTTCCAGAAAAATGACTGGGATATTGCCGCGGCCCATCTGATCCTTGAAGAAGCAGGCGGGCGGGCGTCTCTGGCTGATGGACGCTCTTTAATGTATGGCGATGCGAAGCGTCCCCATCCCAGTATTCTGGCCGCCAATCCGGTTTTACATGGTTTGGTTTCCCGGCAATATGCCAATGTTTGAGATGGTGCCATTGCGCTCATGAATGTCTCGGAACGTAAGGCTCCTCTCGAGTCCCGGCAAGGCCATACCACAACCGGTTTGCTGGTGCGGCGGCTCTATGCCCAGTATTTGCGGCCCTATGTCACGCCATTGGTGATCGCCGTGGTTTTCATGGCGGTGAGTGCGGCCGGTACTGGGGCCAATGCCTGGTTGATGGAGCCTATTCTTGATGATGTTTTGATCTCCCGTGATCAGAACATGTTGATTTGGATTCCAGCGGCCGTGATTGGTGTTGCTCTTCTCAAAGGAGGGTCGGATTATTTGAGTCGGGTTTTGATCGGCATGGTTGGTCATCGGGTGATCCGGGATATCCGTAAGGATATGTTTGCCCATTTGATGGGGTCTGATTTGGCCTTTTATACCGCCAACTCTTCCGGGCGGCTGATTTCATATTTTGTCAATGATGTTAATCAACTCGAGACCGCGGCATCCAATGCGGCGGTTGGTTTGATCAAAGATTCTCTGGTGGTGGTGTGCTTGGTTGCGGTGATGTTTATTCAAGATTGGCGTCTGGCTTGTGTGGCTTTTGTGGCTTTTCCTTCGGCTCTGGTTCCGATTGTTTGGGTTGGCCGACGTATGCGTCAATTATCCGCAACCACCCAAAAAGAGACTGCCACTTTCACCAGTCTTTTGGGGGAAGTGTTTCAAAATGCCCGTGAGGTCAAGACATATGGGGCGGAAAATTACGAGACCGAGCACTCAGCAAAGGCTTGTGATCGGTTGTTTTTATTATCCATGAAAGTCGTCCGGGTGATCACCTTCATTCGACCGCTGATGGAAGTCATCGCCAGTGTGATGATTGCGGCGATTGTGGTTTATGGTGGCCATCAAGTGGCGGCTGGCCACACCACCCCGGGGGCGTTTACCTCTTTTATCACCGCCATGTTGTTGGCCTATCAGCCGATGAAGTCTCTGGCGTCGATCAATGTGTCTCTCCAGAGGAGCCTGGCCTCAGCCCAGCGTATTTTTACGCTCTTGGATTTGGAACCCTCGATCAAAGATCGTCCCGGGGCGGTTTTGCTTCCTCAGACCAATGGAACGCCGCCGGGAATTGAATTTCAATCGGTCACTTTTTCCTATGATTGCGATGGACAAAATGGCCATGAGAATGGAAAGAGCGTCAACCTACCGGCTCTTGAGGATGTATCATTGACCATTCCCGGCGGCCAGAGCGTGGCTTTGGTTGGCCCATCGGGGAGTGGTAAATCCACCTTTCTCAACCTTATTGGGCGTTTTTACGATGTTGTCGGCGGGGCGGTCCGTGTGGGTGGGGTTGATGTGCGTGACCTTAAAATCGCCGATTTACGCTCTCATATTGCGCTGGTCAGTCAAGATATCGGATTGTTTGATGCAACCGTGGCCGCCAATATCGCCTATGGGCGGCAGGCGACCAACCATGATGAGATCATTGAGGCGGCCAAGAAAGCCGACGGCGATGAATTTATCCGCGCCCTACCGCAAGGATACCAGACGCCGCTGGGTGAGCGGGGCATACGTTTGTCCGGTGGCCAAAGGCAGCGCATCGCGATTGCCCGGGCTTTTTTCAAGAATGCGCCTATTTTGTTGCTTGATGAAGCCACATCAGCCCTCGATTCGCAATCAGAGCACAGCATTCAATCAGCCCTGGAGCAACTGACAATGGGGCGGACAACCGTGGTCATCGCCCATCGCCTGTCAACGGTACGCAAGGCCGATATGATTGTCGTATTTGATCGGGGTCGCATCGTCGAGATGGGTTCTCATGATCAGCTTCAGGCCCGCGATGGCCTTTATGCCGAATTGTACCGGATGCAATTTCACCCTTCTGTTGACGGTGATCATACAGATGGTGATGCGGCCGGTCAGGGGCCGGATTTGTTGCGGTGGCCAACCAAGACAATCGGTTCATAAAGATGCGCGGTGTCGGAGCAAAATGCACGGCCCTATGGCGGTATTGCGGAGGGATGGTTCTCTGTTGGTTGGCGGCTCGATTTATTGGCCTGTGTTGGCTGGCCGGAAGTTGGCGGGTATTGGGGGGGTGGCGGCCGACCGCTTTATGGGAACGCGGCCAACCTTTTATCTTATGTTTCTGGCATGGCCGTTTAGCCATGATGCCTTATTGTTGGCCACGTCAGCACCCGATTCATATGCTGATTTCTCAACATGCCGATGGCCAGCTGATCGCGCGAACAGTTGGTCATTTTGGCATTCAAACCGTTGCTGGATCGACCCGTAAAAGTGGGGCATCGGCGTTGCGCCGTCTGCTTGCTTGCTTGCGGGGTGGCCAGAGTGTTGGCATCACGCCGGATGGCCCGCGCGGCCCACGTATGCGGGCTTCAATGGGGGCGGTGGCGCTTTCTCGACTCTCCGGGGTTCCTTTGGTTCCGGCAACCTATGGCATATCCCTGGGGCGGCTGGCGACCAGCTGGGACCGCTTTTTGATCCCGTTTCCCCTGGCCTATGGGGTAATCCTTTGGGGGGAGCCGATCCAGGTTCCACAAGACGCCGATGACCAGGTGGCGATGGGCTGTGTGCGCAGGCTTGAGGAATCACTCAACCGCCTGACTGCTCGGGCCGATTATCTGACCGGGCGGCCAAAATTGGACCCGGGAGAAAACATACCGACCGGCCAACAACACCGACCAAAGCGCAAAGGCGGTCCCGATAAGAGAGCATCATGATTCTGGGGGCCTATGGTTTGGTAGCCAGGCTCTCTGGATTGTTGGTCCCATGGATATTGGAACGCCGGGCCCGCCTTGGTAAGGAAGATCCGGCCCGTCTGGGTGAGCGGCTGGGCACTGCTGGCCGCAAGCGGCCCTCGGGGCCGCTTTTATGGATTCATGGCGCCAGTGTTGGTGAGTCGGTCTCGGCTTTGGGGCTGATAAAACGGCTTTTGAGCCTGGATGCGGCTCTGCATATCCTGATCACCAGCGGCACCGTGACCTCGGCCCGGTTGCTTGAGGATCGATTGCCGCCTCGGGTCATTCACCAATACACACCGGTTGACACGCCGGTGGCGGTGCGGCGTTTTCTCGATCACTGGCGGCCGGATGCGGCGGTGTGGCTGGAATCGGAATTATGGCCGAACCTGGTTTTGGAAACCCGTCGCTTTGGTGTGGCCATGCTGCTGCTCAATGCCCGGATGTCGCGGCGTTCCTATCGCCGTTGGCGATGGGCACCCGGAATGATCCGGCTTATGCTGTCTTGCTTTGATTGTTGTCTTGTTCAGAGCAAAGAAGAGGCCCAACGGTTTGGCATATTGGGGGCACTAAAGGTCGGGGAAATGGAGAACTTGAAATGGATGGCCCCGCCCCCGCCCGCTCAATCGGCCGATGATCTGCATAGCCATATCGCCGGGCGACCGGTCTGGCTGGCGGCCAGCACCCATCATGGTGAGGAAGAGATTGTCGCTGCAGCGCATCGGCGTCTCAAAGCTGATTTTCCGGCTATCTTGACCATGATTGCCCCGCGTCATCCGGATCGTGGGGCGGCGATTGCCGGTTCTTTGAGTCAATCCGGTTTGCGGGTGGCGCGGCGCTCTTTGGGTGAATGCCCGCGCCCTGATCATGAGATCTATCTGGCCGATACATTGGGTGAATTGGGCCTATTCTATCAACGCGCCGCGATTGCTTTTGTTGGCGGCAGTTTGGTCAAAAGCGGTGGCCATAACCCCATCGAGGCGGCGCAATGTGGCTGTGCTCTGGTGATGGGTCCGCATACCGAGAATTTTCTCTCGGTTACGGCTGTTTTTGAAGCCGAAGGGTCTTTGCAGCGAGTCGATGATGCAGAGAGCTTGGCTCTGGCGGTTGGCCATTTATTCGGCAATGATGCGGCCCGGCAGACGGCCATAGAAGCCAATTATCAGGTGGTTGCCGCACGTTCTGATTTGCTTGATCCGGTGATTGATCAGATCACCGCCTATCTTCCCCACTCATTTTTAGGCAATAAGGATGCGTCCGCCTGATTTTTGGCACCAGCGGCAATCATTACTGGCCCGGGGCTTGGTCCCGGTGAGTTGGTTGTGGCGTTTGGGTGCGCTGGGGCGGCGTTTATGGGTTCATCCGGCCCGGGTGTCGGTGCCGGTTATTTGTGTCGGCAATCTCACCATCGGCGGGGCGGGCAAGACACCGGTTGTCCTTCATCTGGCCGCTTGCTTACAGGCCCAGGCGCGGCGGCCGCATCTGATCGGGCACGGATATGGCGGCCGGTTGCCGGGGCCGGAGCGGGTTGACCCCAAGCGGCATCAGGTGACCGATGTCGGGGATGAAGCCTTGCTTTTGGCTGAGACCGCACCAACCTGGATTGGTCATAACCGACAAAGCAGCGCGGCAGCAGCGGTGGCGGCGGGTGCCGATGTCTTGGTGCTGGATGATGGGTATCAAGACCCGGGTTTGCGCAAAGATCTCTCTTTGGTGGTGGTGGATGGTGGGTTTGGTTTCGGCAATGGTCGGGTTGTGCCGGCTGGACCCTTGCGTGAACCGCTGGCCAGCGGGTTGAGGCGGGCCGATGCGGTGGTTGTGTTGGGGCCGGACCGGGCCGGTGTTGTGGACTCCATTGGGCCGGATATCCCGGTCCTGCATGCGGATTGGGTGTTTCTGGAGCGGGCTGTTTTGTCTGGCCATCGGGTGCGGGCGTTTTGTGGAATCGGCCTGCCGGATAAATTTCGCGCCAGCTTGCAAGAGATGGGGTGCCGGATTGAGGAAATGCAGATTTTCGCCGATCATCACCCTTACCGGCCGGGGGATATTGAGCCGTTGCTGGAACGGGCCCGGCGTTCGAAGTCTTTGGTTGTGACAACCCAGAAAGATGCCGTGCGGGTGCCGACCGATTTGCGGGCCAATATTGTGGTCTCACGGGTGGCCGTGCGGTGGCGTCATCCGGATCGTCTCAAAGCTCTGCTGGATCAAACAATTTGACGCCGTGAATACCGGCCAGCCGTTAAGGTGTGGTTGGTGATGGTTCCAACGCTGGCATGGGTCCGGTCAGCAAGGCGGGATCCAGGCCAATGCCATACCAATGCAGCCCCCAATGGAGATGCGGCCCGGTGGAGCGTCCGGTTGATCCCACTGTGCCGAGCCGGGTCCCCGTGGCGACCTTTTGGCCTTCTTGGACCGCAATCTGATCCATATGAGCATAAACCGAAGTGAGGCCATGACCATGATCAAGCATCACGGTTTTACCGGTGAAAAACATATCATCATCAACCAAAATGACTCGTCCAGAAGCCGGGGCGCCAATCGGGGTTCCTTTAGGGGCGGCGATATCAATGCCAAGATGCGGGGAGCGTGGCTGGCCGTTTAGAATCCGCTGGCTGCCATAAACGCCGCTGATCCGCCCCAAGACCGGCCAGTCCAAACGAGGACCATCAGGGCTGGGGGTGATTGTCAAGAGGGTATTTTCGCTGCCCCGCCGGGCTTGAAGAATGGCTTGTCTATCGCTTTTGATGCGCCGCAGATCAGCCAGGTTGGGGGAAACTTTTCTCTCCGGTAAACCATCAATTCTTTGAATATCATAATCACGTTGAGCAATGGTCAAAGACATTTGATGCCGGGTACCGTCTGGTTGTTCAATGATCAAGAGAGACTCCGGTTGGGCTTGGTGCCCAAGACCAAGGATAAACCGCCCGTCAGGGGCCACGGTCAAAGACTGATCATCAAAATAAACTCGGCTTCCGGGGAGGGCATCGCCCATCAACAGCCCACCTTGAATCTGCTGCCCAATCACATGATGGGGCGGGGTCTCTTGAGCCGCATGGGTGCATGGAATGACGCCGACGGTGATCAAGAGCATCGCCATCGGGAAGAAATGCTTTAAGAGACGCCCTATCTGCATAATTTTGGCTTGACCTGTTATGAGAAACAATCCGGGGAGCATGCCATGGGTTGGGTTTTTAGAGCAATCGTCCTTGCCGATTTTTCGCAGCAGGTTGTGTGGCAGGTTGTGTGGCAGATTGTGTGGCGGTGGTTTTGGTTGCTCTGGTTTGAGCAGGGGGCGGTTGGGCCGCTTGAGCGGTGTCGCCGTCTTTGGTTTCCAAGCCTTTGGTTTCTGAACCTTTTCCTTCTATACGTGCTGGCAAGGGCGGGGCATCGGAAAATTCGATGGTGATGGCCTGAGCTGGACGGGTCTGGCTGGCCCGGGTGAGCGGGTGGTGGCCCTGATCACGGATGACCGCATAGCCGCGGGCCAAAACATTGCGATAGGAATAGCTCTCCAGCAGATCGCCGGTCGCGTTGAGGCGATGGGCGGCCTTGGTCACCAGGGTATCCAAGGCGGTGGTGACGCGATGGCTGAGCGCGGTGATTCGTTGCTGATAAGCGGTGAGACGTCCCTGCAAAATGGCTGGACGCAATCCGGCGGCGGCGGTGGCCAGAGCGGCGGTGGCCTGGAGTTTTGTCGCCGCCGCCGCGTTGTCCAAGCGTTCACCGCATTCATCAACCCATTGGGCGGCATTGCCGAGGATACGTTCCGGCCCGGGCAGCTTTTGATCGAGCAGTTTGAGGTCTTTTTGATGCCGCTCCAGAGCGTATTGGATCAATGTCTTCAGCCGCTGTTCTTGATGATTGATTTGGGTTTGTAAATCGTCACGAACCGGTACCGCCATTTCTGCGGCTGCGCTGGGGGTGGGGGCGCGGTGGTCAGCGGCATAATCAATCAAGGTGGTATCGGTCTGGTGACCAATCGCCGCAATCAGAGGAATATCGCAATATGCTGCTGCCCGGGCCACCGCCTCATCGTTAAAGGCCATCAGATCCTCAAGACTGCCGCCACCCCGGGCAACAATGATCAGATCAGGACGTGGGATGGCATCTTCCTTGGATAACCGGTTAAACCCGTTGATTGCTTTTACAATCTGGTCGGCAGCGGTTTCCCCTTGGACACTGACCGGCCAGAGAATGACCCGACGGGGAAACCGGTCCCGTAAACGATGAAGAATATCCCGCAAGACCGCCCCGCTCGGCGAGGTGACGACACCGATAATCTGCGGCAAGATGGGGAGCGGTTTTTTCCTTTCGGCGGCAAACAACCCCTCGGCGGCCAGGCGTTGTTTTCGCTCTTCGAGCAGTTTGAGCAAAGCCCCCTGACCGGTTGGTTTGAGGCTTTCGACAATCAGCTGGTATTTTGATTGCGGGCCATAGGTTGATACCCGCCCGGTTGCCACAATTTCCAACCCGTCTTCAGGCGGTGTTGTGAGACGCGGGACAATGGTTTTCCAGCAAACAGCCGCCAAAACCGCCTGCTCATCCTTGAGATCAAAATACATATGACCGGAATTGGGGCGGCGCGTTCCTGAAATTTCACCCCGGACCCGCACCCGGCCAAAACCGGTCTCAATGGTTTTTTTGAGGCTGCTGGAAAGTTCGCTGACACTGTATTCAACGATATTATCGATATTATTGATATTGTCACCGCCCCCATCATCACCGCTTTTGTTGCCGCCGTTATTGCTGTTTTTCGGGGCTGTTTTGGGCGGATTTGATTGGCTGGCCATTGTTATCGGGGGATTTTTGGGAATCAAAAAAATGATCTGATGATCTATACCCGAATGCTTAAAAGAAAAAAATGGTCATAAGCATTTTGTAAAAACGAGAATGCTCTGAAAACAATTATGCGTGATTGATATTGATCTGGCCGGAAAATTTGGATCGGGTCTTTTTGAAATTTTGTGTTCGTTGGTCTTGGAAGTGAGGGCAGATCAGGATATGAATCCTGGTCATCCGGTGATGCCTCGGGCAACTCTATCATGGGCATGCTTGGCATAAAACCGCGATAAAAAGGGGGGATAAAAAGGAATGTCTTGGTTCAAGAGAAAGCGGCACCTGCATTTTGATACGGTATCAAAACAAGGGGAATAGGATCACGGCGCAAATATATACGGAACCGAAATGATGCGAGTCTTGATTGTTGGCTCCGGGGGACGGGAACATGCTTTGGCCTGGGCGATTGCCGCCTCTCCCTTGTGTGAGGATCTGCACGCCGCACCCGGCAATGCCGGCATGGCTGGGGTTGCCCAATGTCATGATATCGCGGCCACCGATCAGGCCGGGCTGATTGATCTCTGCTGGGGACAATCGATTGATTTTGTGGTGATTGGCCCGGAAGAGCCGCTGGTTTTGGGGCTGGCTGACGCCTTGCGGGAGGCTGGAATCAGGGTTTTTGGCCCCAGCGCGGCCGCCGCCCGGCTGGAGGGGTCAAAAGCCTGGATGAAAGATTTTTGTACCCGGCACGCCATTCCCACCGCCGCCTATCATTGCTTTAGCGATTGCCAAGCCGCTTTGGCTTTTATTGAAGGGCGAGACGTTCCTCTGGTGATCAAGACCGATGGCTTGGCGGCCGGTAAGGGGGTGACGATTGCCACCGACAAGGCGATGGCCCGGGAGGCGGTGATCCAGAATATGGAAGACCAACGTTTTGGTGCGGCCGGAAATACCATCATTATTGAAGATTATCTTCCCGGTGAGGAGGTGAGCTTTTTTGCCTTGCTGGATGGTGATCATGCGCTTGCTTTGGCCGCAGCCCAGGATCATAAACGTCTTGGTGAAGGCGATAGCGGACCCAATACCGGCGGTATGGGGGCCTATTCGCCCCCGCCTTGTTTTGATCAAGACTTACAAGACCAGGTTATGGCGACAATCATTGCGCCGGTCCTTAACGGGATGCGGGCCGAGGGGCATCCTTATCAAGGGGTTCTGTTTGCCGGTTTGATGATTGTTGATGGGGTGCCCAAGCTGTTGGAATATAATATCCGTTTCGGGGACCCGGAATGCCAGGTTTTGCTGGCCCGCTTGCGCTCGGATCTCTTGACCGCTCTATTGACGGTTGAGGAGGGAGGCTTGGATCATTTTGATCTGCGATGGTCTGAAGAGGCCGCGCTTTGTGTGGTCATGGCGGCCCGGGGCTATCCGGGGATGTATGAAAAAAACATGCCTATTGACGGGGTGGAAACCGCCGCCGCCGCGCCTGATGTTGAGATTTTTCATGCCGCAACCCTGCGTGATGATCAAGGCCGCTTGCGGGCCAATGGCGGCAGAGTTCTCGGTGTCACCGCTTGCGGACCGGACCTGAGCGCGGCCCGGACCAAGGCTTATCAAGCGGTCGAGCAGATTGATTGGCCCGACGGCATTTATCGGCGTGATATCGGTTGGCGGGCCTTGGAACCGGATAAGAATAAAAAAGGTGATGGTTCTTAAAACGGTTTTGTGAAAACCGCTCTCAAAAGAACCGCTCTTATCATTTTAAGGATGAAGCCCGCCGCTCGGCAAAGAATCGCGACAGCAAGGCCCCGCATTGGCTCTCCAGGAAGCCGCCATAAATCTCCGGGCGATGGTGGCAGGTTGGGTGCGAGAACAGTTTTGCCCCATGCTCAACCCCGCCGGATTTGGGGTCCAAGGCCCCGTAATAGAGACGCTGAATACGGGCAGCAGAAATCGCCCCGGCACATATGGCACAAGGTTCCAAGGTGACGTAGAGGCTGGCGGTACTGAGGATTTTGGACCCGGATTTTTGGGCCGCTTGCCGCAGGCAGAGAATCTCGGCATGGGCGGTGACGTCTTGTAATTCCTCAACCCGGTTGCCGGCTGTGGCCACAATGACATTGTCAACCGTTAAGACGGCCCCAACCGGTACTTCGCCCCGTTCAAAGGCCCGCTCGGCCTGCTCCAGAGCCTGGGCCATAAAATGATGCGGCGAGGAAAGAGCATCTTCGGGCTGATTTTGGGTCGTCCGAGACATGGAATGATGGATAGGAGAGCACGAGGCATAAAAATAGAAAAGAGGCGGGGAGATGGAAAGATCAGATTTTTCTTGGCTTTGACTCTCTTTCTCTTCAATTATTACAGCGTATCTTAATCTTATGATATCCTAACCTTATGGCTTTTGTGATCGCCTGTATGATGGATTGCTGTTTCCCGTAACAGTCAAACCATCAAACCGCATAGAGGCGGGCCATTATACGGCATTGATTCATTGTACCGATATTCAATCTTCAATCAAAAATTGAATCTTATTTTGATTGAGAAGATGACCATTAAGTTCAATGCGGCAATCATCGAAATAGAATGAGGAAGACAATGACCATCAAAAGACATCCCACAATCCCGCCGGTGCATCCTGGAGAAGTGATTCGAGAAGACATTCTTCCCGCGCTTAGATTGAGCAAGGCTGAAATTGCCCGCTCATTGGGTATTTACAGACAAATGTTTTACGACATTATCAATGAGAAAAAGCCGGTAACCGCTGAGATGGCGGTTCGTCTGGGCACGTTTTTTGGCAATGGCCCGGAGGTCTGGTTGAACCTTCAAAAATCTTACGATTTGGAAGCGGCCAAGTTGAAGGTCGACACATCCAAAATTTCAGTGTTTCAACCCGCACCAACCATCCCCGTATCTTGACGTTATCCCAAACAGGGGTGATGTTTTCGATGCTGTTGACTTCGTGGATTTTTTGCAGATTGGCCAGAAAAAACATCAACAACCGCGCTGATGGCATGGCGTTGAGACTCAAGAGAAGGATCGAGTTGGCATTTTATGGCCCTGGTGCTGATGGATCAGGGCCAAGAAACCGATTGAGGGTTTCGGCAACCAACTCACGGCGTTTACTCAGGAAATCCTCATAGGCTTCGATTTTCCAGAGCGTTTGATCATCGGGAATAGATTGTTCATTCAAAACGTTGTGGCCGTTTTTCTCAATAACTTTAGGTAAATAAGAGGTGGGTTCTTTTTTCCCGATGCGTCTGTTTGTCTTGCCGCTGATAAACGCCAGATTGCACATATCATTGATTTGCTCTTTGGAATACGTGCTGCTTAAAACCGACTGAGGGAAAATGTGATGAAATTGCAGTTCATGTTTGCTGCCGGAATGTTTCAGGGAAATGGCAAGCTGATCTTGCCAATCACGGGCACCATTTTTGCGGGATGCCAGAAACATCGTCTTGAAATAGGCACTCCGGTTGTTCCGATTTTCCAGATCATTCGGTAATATTTCCAACCGACCCATTTGTGTCTTGAGAAGATGCAACAAGCCATCAATATTTTGTTCTTTACGAATGGCCGCTAAATCTTGATCAAGCAAGGTTTCTGATGACCCTCTTGAGTAGCGGCCCTTTGCGTTGGCCATCAGAACCCAATAACGCAAGCGAGAATTTTCCTCCGGGGTCAATTCACAATTTTTCAGATGCCCGAATTGTGCCAGTGTGATAATGATAAAATTGGATGACAGCAGGGCCGGGCTTTCAATCCCTACATTCTTACTCAGGAAATTAAGGGCGTAACGCATCCCTTCCTTTGCGTCCTCCCAGGCGGCTTCCAACTGTTCTTGGGTTAAACTGCCGACTCTTTTGAAACGCGATTGACCGGTTGCAAAAGCAACCAGATTTTTGAGATGAATAGCCAGCTCTAAATAAAACCCGGTCTGATCACATTCATCTTTGAAATCTTGAAATATACGCAGCGAATCGCGCCACTTTGCGGTGATTTGGGCTAATGCCAAGTCGGAGCTTCTTAATTTAACACCAAGAGAATTCACACGAACGAATATGTCTGTGACTTCTTCATAGGATTTTTGACGATCAAGAGTATGAACCCGGTAAGTGTAATTCTTGATATCACGCAGCTTTTTGAGACGATCCGTATATTTGCTGTATCTGGGATCATCAAAGCCCGTGACCTCGGCTTTCTCCAGAAAAGGTCTATCATTGTTTTCTGCCAAAACTTCCCTGACCGAAACCCAATGGGGACGTTGGGCTAATTTGTTAAAATGTACGACAAATGTCATCCGGTCAAAACGCCGCATGATTTCGTCTTCCGAAGCATCCGCGACTCCAGGATCAGCATCCAGATCATCTTCCCCATTTTCAACAATCTCGGTGGTCTCTTCCAGATCATCGGGATGCTCCAGATTGAACAGAATATCAATCGGGTATTTGCGATCCCGGACATCTACCGGTTGACCACGCAAAAGAGTTGATACAGAGGTTAGACGTTGTTGGCCATCCAGCAGCAGTTGGAATCTATGTGATGGGGTGGTTTCCTGGGCGATTGCAAAATCACGGGTCGCCACCTCTTCATCAGTTTCCCAGGTCAATATTGTCCCGGAAGGGTAGCCACGATAGAGGGAATCCATCAAATCGCGCACTTGGGTTTGCTTCCAGACATATGATCTTTGCATTTCCGGCAGGCGAATGTCACCGCGCTCAATTTTCGTCACCAGTTCATGAATGCTGAGGTCCTGTTGTCCCATATTGCTCTCCTATATTGGTTTGCCTATACGGTTCTAAAGATGGTTTCTTGGCCTTGGGTGGGGGCGTGGAGGCCGGATTTGAAGCTATGGACAGCATTGACTTTCAGCTGGTCATTGCCCTGAAACCCTTCATCAAGACAGATCACATAAAAAGGACGCTCTTGGGCAATCGCATCAATCAATTCCAGGGTTAGTTTTTTCTCCAAACAGATGATCATCGCCCCATCCTCAATGAAATAGGCGGTGCCGCCGGGCATTTGTCGCCGCTCAATGGCGGTGGTCAATGGGAAGCCGCTTTTAAGCAATAATTCATAGAGGATATCTTCCGGGGTACTGGCTTTATCAATGTGATCAATATGGTCTTCCAGCCGGGCAATCAGTTCATTTTCAATCGCCTCTTTCTCGGCTTGGGTATACTCCCTCCAGTTTTTGTCATGGGGGTGGGTGGCGTAACCGTTCCAGATTTTAAAGTTGCTCGGGGCCAGTTTGAAGACTTTAAAGCCGAGATCAAGAGGGGTGCCGCCATTCAGATTGAGTTGGCCCTGGTTTTTCTGGGCGGTTTCCGTGGCGATTTTTTCAGCGGCCCGGCGGATGCGTTCTTTGCCGATATCGGCGATGGTCTGGTAGCCGGCTTTGCGGGCTTCGGATTGTTCATCACAGGGTTCGGGGAGTTGGACGCAGATAAACCGGCGGTTGCCGCCATCTTCGGCATTCAACTGCATCACCGCATGGGCGGTGGTACAGGAACCGGCAAAAAAATCCAGGATGATGCCGTTTTTACCAGAGAGGCATTCAATCAAATTCTGCGCAAAGTTAAGCGGCTTCGGGTTGTCAAATAGGACTCCTATCTCTTTCAACAATGAATCGTCGCTACCGCCAAAGGGAAGAATAGATGGAATATTTTCATCCATATTTTCTCTCAAAATGTATTTTCGTTCAGGTTGTTTTGTCTCATCTTTTCCAAATATAACATTTCCTTCCGCCAACAGTTTCTTCATCGTTTGCGGGGGATTCCGCCAACCACGTTCTGGGACCGGACAATTTTTTCCAGTAACGGGATGAATAAGAGGCTCAAAATACTCTTCGGGGGCTTTTTTCTTGTTCGGCCAAGCCATAGAGACCGTTCGGAAAACATCTCCGCTTTCATCAATATATTTGTATGGTGCCTCTCCCTTTGAGATATCTTGGCGCATTAACCAGTCGCCATATTCATCATTGGCATCATCAAGTGTGTATTCAGCCTTGTATTGATTTAAATTTATCGGAAGGCCGTATTTTTCTGATATCAATTTCAAGTCTTGGGGAACCTGTTTTTTCCCGATTTTTGAAAAAAGCACGCGGGCTTTTCTAAGCATTTTTTTTGCGTTCTTTTTCGACCGCCTCAGAATTCCTTTATCATTTCTCAATTCTTCAATATTTTTGGCATATATGAATATTTTTTCATGTTGGGTTGCGATCTTGGTTGTATCCCCTTTTGGATTTCTTTTGTCCCATACTATTTCACCCAGATTGTTTTCCGGCCCAAACAATTCACTCAACAATACCTGGAGATGATCCGCTTCGTGTTCATCAATGTGACAAATTAAGCAACCATCATCGCGGAGCAGATTCTTGGCCAGATAGAGGCGGGGATACATCATCTTTAGCCAGTTGGAATGATAACGGCCACTTTGTTCGGTGTTGGTGGAAAATTTACGGCCCTCACCATCCTTCTGGCCGGTATATTCCAGATAGGTCTCTAGGGTCTCGCTGTAGTTGTCGGGATAAATAAACTCCTTGCCGGTGTTATAGGGCGGGTCGATATAAATCATCTTGACCTTGCCAAAATAGCTCTTTTGCAGAAGTTTCAGGACTTCCAGATTATCGCCTTCGATAAACAGATTCTCGGTATCATCAAAATGCAATGATTGATCGCGCAGCGGCTTCAAGGTGGCGATGCTGGGCTGCTGGATCACCCGCATACACTCAGCCTTACCGGGCCAAGTGAGGCCGAACCGCTCCGGACCCGGCGGCTCCACCCATTCCCCCAAAACCCGCTTTAATTGATCAACATCAATCTTATCCTCGGTGTTGGCTTCCGGGAACGCCGCCCGGAGCAATTCTTTCAGCCGCTCACGCTTTTCCCCAGCAATATCCAGGGATTCCAGACTCATTTTCTCCGGTAACTCCATAGCCTCAGTATCTCCTTAAGGTCTTATTCCCTTATTGTCTCCTGACGGCCCGCTTGCCCGGGAGCCAAACAAAGAAACCGATTGAATATTCTTACCGTTCCTCTGCAGAATGCTTTTAATGATGGCCAAGTCGGCCTCTTTCAAGCCGTGATTCACGCTGAATCCTCCATTATTTCTGCAGACAAGGTTTCATATAATTGGCTGAAACACTGGATATAGGCGCGCTTGAAGGTGTCGAATCGATAGCGCCATCTGGGTTTGTCTTTCATGGCTGCCTCCCTTGGATCATGTCATGTCTCTGTTTATACGGTTCTAAAGATGGTTTCTTGGCCTTGGGTGGGGGCGTGGAGGCCGGATTTGAAGCTATGGACGGCATTGACTTTCAGCTGGTCATTGCCCTGAAACCCTTCATCAAGACAGATCACATAAAAAGGACGCTCTTGGGCAATCGCATCAATCAATTCCAGGGTTAGTTTTTTCTCCAAACAGATGATCATCGCCCCATCCTCAATGAAATAGGCGGTGCCGCCGGGCATTTGTCGCCGCTCAATGGCGGTGGTCAATGGAAAGCCGCTTTTAAGCAATAATTCATAGAGGATATCTTCCGGGCTGGCGGTCTTATCAATGTGATCAATGTGATCTTCCAGCCGGGTGATCAGCTCATTTTCAATCGCCTCTTTCTCGGCTTGGGTATACTCCCTCCAGTTTTTGTCATGGGGGTGGGTGGCGTATCCGTTCCAGATTTTGAAGTTGCTCGGGGCCAGTTTGAAGACTTTAAAGCCGAGATCAAGAGGGGTGCCGCCATTCAGATTGAGCAGGTCATTGGATTTTTTGGCGGTGTTTTCGGCGATTTTTTCAGCGGCCCGGCGTATGCGTTCTTTGCCGATATCGGCGATGGTCTGGTAGCCGACTTTGCGGGCTTCGGATTGTTCATCACAAGGTTCGGGGAGTTGGACGCAGATAAACCGGCGGTTGCCGCCATCTTCGGCATTCAACTGCATCACCGCATGGGCGGTGGTACAGGAACCGGCAAAAAAATCCAGGATGATGCCGTTTTTAGTATGATCCCCCAACAAAACCATCTTTTTTATAAGGTCAATCGGCTTTGGATTAGAAAACATGTTTTTATCGTCAAACATAGACGCCAAAATTTTTGTGCCACGGCTTGTTGTTCCAACTTTATCCCACCATGTTTTTTCTACTTTTCCTCGCTTTTTTGCTTCAAACAAGAACCGTTTTCTTTGTGGGCCCGCTTCACCGGATTCTCCAAAAACTATTCGATTGTCTGCCAGCAATGTCTGAAATTTCACGTAGTCATTTTTCCAACTACAACCAGGATTAGGGGTGAAAATTTCGTCTGTTTTCGGGTTCTTTATTTCATATTGCTGATTAGGTCGCCACCCTCCCACTTGGAAGGGGTCAGCTTTCCAAGGTCCCCGTGGGTCACCATCCGGATTGCCAAAACCACTACCGTCTTCCGGCAACCTAAAATGATGTCTGTTTTGTGTGAAGTAATCTAAGTTTTTAGCGTAAATTAGATTGTATGTGTGTGATACAGAAATGAGAGCGGTGTTGGTCACCGACTGAGTTGAATTCCAGATAACGTCACCAACAAAATTCTCTTCCCCGAAAATCTGGTCACAAAGTTGGCGCAGATGGGCCTGTTCGTTGTCATCAATGCTGATAAAAATCACCCCATCATCGCGGAGCAGATTCTTAGCCAGATAGAGGCGGGGATACATCATCTTTAGCCAGTTGGAATGATAACGGCCACTTTGTTCGGTGTTGGTGGAAAATTTACGGCCCTCACCATCCTTCTGGCCGGTATATTCCAGATAGGTCTGCAAGGTCTCGCCATAGTTGTCGGGATAAATAAACTCCTTGCCGGTGTTATAAGGCGGGTCGATATAGATCATCTTGACCTTGCCAAAATAAGATTTTTGCAGAAGTTTCAGGACCTCCAGATTATCGCCTTCGATAAACAGATTCTCGGTATCATCAAAATGCAATGATTGATCGCGCAGCGGCTTCAAGGTGGCGATGCTGGGCTGCTGGATCACCCGCATACAGTCGGCCTTGCCGGGCCAAGTGAGGCCAAAACGCTCCGGACCCGGCGGCTCCACCCATTCCCCCAAAACCCGCTTTAATTGATCAAGATCAATTTTCCCTTCCGCAACCACTTCCGGGAATAATTGGACCAATGCCTCACATTTTTCCGCCGCCACATCCATTGAAGTGAGGCTCATTTTCTCCGGCCCTGCCGCTATGTTTTTCTCTCCTTTATCTTCACCCATTGACCTTTCCCTCTTCTTCAATCATCACGTTGCCTGGGTGCTTGATCTCCGGACGTTCCGCTTTTCCGATTGTTGTGCCCCAACATAATCAAATATTGAGATGCGGTAACGCAATCCACAACACAAATCGCAAAACATATAGGATTGATCATGGATAGACGACCCATGATTCTATGATATCCGCGCGGTTCTATTGGTCAGCGATGCGGTCTGGGCGACCAACCATCACATGGCTGATCATGGGGCCTCTCTTTTTGTGGTTTTCCCTCTTGTGCTGGCGTCCGGCTTGATGGATTTTACCCACTTGATAGATTTTATATGCCATGCTGACTCGTTTTGCCGTTGCTTTTGGTTTGTTGTTGGACCGCAAAATCCGCCGGGTTTTGTGGCTCTGCCTGGTCGGTTCGTTGGTGTTGCTGGTTGTTTTGGTGCTCGGTTTAAGCGCAACGTTGCTGCTGCTGCCCTCAATCGGTTGGGGGTGGTTGGATGGGGTTTTGACCTCTTTTGGCGTGATGGTGATTGTTCTGATCGCTTTGGTATCATATCCGGCCTTGGTCGGGGTGATGGTGAGTCTGTTTTTGGATACAGTGGCGGCCTGTTCTGAGGCCCGTTATGGAGTCGATGTGCCGCCACCGCGCCCTTTGTCGGCCGGTCAAGCGGTGATGCTCACCCTCAAATATGCTGGGCTGATTGTCCTGGTCAATATCATGCTCTTGCCCGGCTTGCTGTTGGGGCCGCTTTACCCTCTGCTGTATTATGGGGTGAATGGGTATCTGTTGGGCCGGGAATATTTTGATTTGGTGGCTCTGCGTCGTTTGTCGCCGGATCAGGTGGCGGCCTGGCGCCGCCAGGGACGTGGCCCGATTTGGCGGCATGGGATAATGGTAGTGTTTTTGTTCAGCCTGCCTCTGGTCAATTTGGTGACGCCAATAGTCGCCACGGCGGCCTTGGCGTTGCTGCTGGTGGATCTCATGGACGCGCCATCGCATTCTGCAGAGGAACGGTAAGAATATTCAATCGGTTTCTTTGTTTGGCTCCCGGGCAAGCGGGCCGTCAGGAGACAATAAGGGAATAAGACCTTAAGGAGATACTGAGGCTATGGAGTTACCGGAGAAAATGAGTCTGGAATCCCTGGATATTGCTGGGGAAAAGCGTGAGCGGCTGAAAGAATTGCTCCGGGCGGCGTTCCCGGAAGCCAACACCGAGGATAAGATTGATGTTGATCAATTAAAGCGGGTTTTGGGGGAATGGGTGGAGCCGCCGGGTCCGGAGCGTTTTGGCCTCACTTGGCCCGGCAAGGCCGACTGTATGCGGGTGATCCAGCAGCCCAGCATCGCCACCTTGAAGCCGCTGCGCGATCAATCATTGCATTTTGATGATACCGAGAATCTGTTTATCGAAGGGGATAATCTGGAAGTCCTGAAACTTCTGCAAAAGAGCTATTTTGGCAAGGTCAAGATGATCTATATCGACCCGCCCTATAACACCGGCAAGGAGTTTATTTATCCCGACAACTATGGCGAGACCTTGCAGACCTATCTGGAATATACCGGCCAGAAGGATGGTGAGGGCCGTAAATTTTCCACCAACACCGAACAAAGTGGCCGTTATCATTCCAACTGGCTAAAGATGATGTATCCCCGCCTTTACCTGGCCAAGAATCTGCTCCGCGATGATGGGGTGATTTTTATCAGCATTGATGACAACGAACAGGCCCATCTGCGCCAACTTTGTGACCAGATTTTCGGGGAAGAGAATTTTGTTGGTGACGTTATCTGGAATTCAACTCAGTCGGTGACCAACACCGCTCTCATTTCTGTATCACACACATACAATCTAATTTACGCTAAAAACTTAGATTACTTCACACAAAACAGACATCATTTTAGGTTGCCGGAAGACGGTAGTGGTTTTGGCAATCCGGATGGTGACCCACGGGGACCTTGGAAAGCTGACCCCTTCCAAGTGGGAGGGTGGCGACCTAATCAGCAATATGAAATAAAGAACCCGAAAACAGACGAAATTTTCACCCCTAATCCTGGTTGTAGTTGGAAAAATGACTACGTGAAATTTCAGACATTGCTGGCAGACAATCGAATAGTTTTTGGAGAATCCGGTGAAGCGGGCCCACAAAGAAAACGGTTCTTGTTTGAAGCAAAAAAGCGAGGAAAAGTAGAAAAAACATGGTGGGATAAAGTTGGAACAACAAGCCGTGGCACAAAAATTTTGGCGTCTATGTTTGACGATAAAAACATGTTTTCTAATCCAAAGCCGATTGACCTTATAAAAAAGATGGTTTTGTTGGGGGATCATACTAAAAACGGCATCATCCTGGATTTTTTTGCCGGTTCCTGTACCACCGCCCATGCGGTGATGCAGTTGAATGCCGAAGATGGCGGCAACCGCCGGTTTATTTGCGTCCAACTCCCCGAACCCTGTGATGAACAATCCGAAGCCCGCAAAGCCGGCTACCAGACCATCGCCGATATCGGCAAAGAACGCATACGCCGGGCCGCTGAAAAAATCGCCACGGAAACCGCCCAGAAAAACCAGGGCCAACTCAATCTGAATGGCGGCACCCCTCTTGATCTCGGCTTTAAAGTCTTCAAACTGGCCCCGAGCAACTTTAAAATCTGGAACGGTTACGCCACCCACCCCCATGACAAAAACTGGAGGGAGTATACCCAAGCCGAGAAAGAGGCGATTGAAAATGAGCTGATCACCCGGCTGGAAGATCACATTGATCACATTGATAAGACCGCCAGCCCGGAAGATATCCTCTATGAATTATTGCTTAAAAGCGGCTTTCCATTGACCACCGCCATTGAGCGGCGACAAATGCCCGGCGGCACCGCCTATTTCATTGAGGATGGGGCGATGATCATCTGTTTGGAGAAAAAACTAACCCTGGAATTGATTGATGCGATTGCCCAAGAGCGTCCTTTTTATGTGATCTGTCTTGATGAAGGGTTTCAGGGCAATGACCAACTGAAAGTCAATGCCGTCCATAGCTTCAAATCCGGCCTCCACGCCCCCACCCAAGGCCAAGAAACCATCTTTAGAACCGTATAAACAGAGACATGACATGATCCAAGGGAGGCAGCCATGAAAGACAAACCCAGATGGCGCTATCGATTCGACACCTTCAAGCGCGCCTATATCCAGTGTTTCAGCCAATTATATGAAACCTTGTCTGCAGAAATAATGGAGGATTCAAAGTGAATCACGGCTTGAAAGAGGCCGACTTGGCCATCATTAAAAGCATTCTGCAGAGGAACGGTAAAAATATTCAATCGGTTTCTTTGTTTGGCTCCCGGGCAAGCGGGCCGTCAGGAGACAATAAGGGAATAAGACCTTAAGGAGATACTGAGGCTATGGAGTTACCGGAGAAAATGAGTCTGGAATCCCTGGATATTGCTGGGGAAAAGCGTGAGCGGCTGAAAGAATTGCTCCGGGCGGCGTTCCCGGAAGCCAACACCGAGGATAAGATTGATGTTGATCAATTAAAGCGGGTTTTGGGGGAATGGGCGGAGCCGCCGGGTGCGGAGCGTTTTGGCCTCACTTGGCCCGGCAAGGCTGAGTGTATGCGGGTGATCCAGCAGCCCAGCATCGCCACCTTGAAGCCGCTGCGCGATCAATCATTGCATTTTGATGATACCGAGAATCTGTTTATCGAAGGCGATAATCTGGAAGTCCTGAAACTTCTGCAAAAATCTTATTTCGGCAAGGTCAAGATGATCTATATCGACCCGCCCTATAACACCGGCAAGGAGTTTATTTATCCCGACAACTACAGCGAGACCCTAGAGACCTATCTGGAATATACCGGCCAGAAGGATGGTGAGGGCCGTAAATTTTCCACCAACACCGAACAAAGTGGCCGTTATCATTCCAACTGGCTGAAGATGATGTATCCCCGCCTCTATCTGGCTAAGAATTTGTTGCGGGATGATGGGGTGATTTTTATCAGCATTGATGACAACGAACAGGCTAACCTGAAAGCCTTGTGTGACCTCATTTTTGGAGAGGAGAATTTTGTTGGTGTTTTTCCTTGGCGTTCGCGAACCGCAAAAGCAGATGTTCCCTATGGAGTTTCAAAAGACGTTGAATGGGTGGTTTCCTACTGCAAACAGGATTTTATTGCCGGACGTATCGGTACGAGAAAATATTACAAATCTGATGATTATGAAGATGCTTGGCGCTTGCAGGACTTGACAAAGAATACGACAAAAGATGAGCGGCCCAACTCTTACTTTGTTATGGTTAATCCTAAAAATGGGGATAAATATCCCGCAAGCAAAATAAGAACGTGGTCGGTGACATATGAAACATTCAAGCATTATTACGACAAAGGGAAAATAGTCTTTCCCGGAGATTATGAATTTTTGAAAATAAAAAAACCGGCTTTTAGAGTTTTTGAGTCTGAAGATAAGGAGAAAGCTCTAAAAAATTATGGCAGTGAAGACATAAAAATGTCTGTTTCAACGTACTTACCCGATAAAAATGTTGGAAGAACTGAGCATGGATCAAAAGAAATAAGAGCATTGTTTGATTCACAAATATTCTCTTATCCTAAACCGACCGGATTGATAAAATTTTTCATTGATAACATTAGCGATCCTGATGCCATTGTTATGGACTTTTTTGCCGGATCAGGGACAACGGCTGATGCACTTATGCAAAGCAATGCCCAAGATGGAGGTAATAGGAAGTTTATCTTGGTCCAGCTTCCAGAAAATCTGGACCCAGACTCAAAAGAACAAAAAACAGCCGCAGAATATTGTAAGGACAATGGAATCCCATTGAATATTGCAGCACTTTGCAAAGAACGCATCCGCCGGGCCGCTGAAAAAATCGCCGAGGAAACCGCCAAAAAATCCAATGACCTGCTCAATCTGAATGGCGGCACCCCTCTTGATCTTGGCTTTAAAGTCTTCAAACTGGCCCCGAGCAACTTTAAAATCTGGAACGGTTACGCCACCCACCCCCATGATAAAAACTGGAAGGAGTATACCCAAGCCGAGAAAGAGGCGATTGAAAATGAGCTGATCACCCGGCTGGAAGATCACATTGATCACATTGATAAGACCGCCAGCCCGGAAGATATCCTCTATGAATTATTGCTTAAAAGCGGCTTTCCATTGACCACCGCCATTGAGCGGCGACAAATGCCCGGCGGCACCGCCTATTTCATTGAGGATGGGGCGATGATCATCTGTTTGGAGAAAAAACTAACCCTGGAATTGATTGATGCGATTGCCCAAGAGCGTCCTTTTTATGTGATCTGTCTTGATGAAGGGTTTCAGGGCAATGACCAACTGAAAGTCAATGCTGTCCATAGCTTCAAATCCGGCCTCCACGCCCCAACCCAAGGCCAAGAAACCATCTTTAGAACCGTATAACCGGTATGGAGGATTCAGCGTGAATCACGGCTTGCAAGAGGCCGACTTGGCAACCGTCAAGCGCCCATGCCGGGGCGGGGCTATCAACCGGGACAATCACCTTTGCGGCATCCGGCAGTCGGGAGAAACCCAACCCGGCGGCTTTCGCCCATTATCCCGAATGGTTCCCGGATGGATAAGGGCAAAGATCAGCGATAATACATTGGTCGCAAGCCGGTTTGCGGGCTTTACAGACATAGCGACCATGCAAAATCAGCCAATGATGGGCCTTCAAGGCGGCCCATTGCGGGACCCGGGATTGGAGTTTTTTTTCCACCGCCAACGGTGTTTTTCCCGGTGCCAAGCCGGTCCGGTTGGAAACTCGAAACAGATGGGTATCCACCGCAATGGTGGGTTGGCCAAAACCGATATTGAGGACCACATTGGCGGTTTTGCGCCCCACCCCGGGCAATGCCTGAAGCTGCTCCCGATGATCCGGGACCTGACCGCCATGCCGCTCTATTAAGGCCTGACTGAGGCCGATGATATGCTTGGCCTTGGAATGATAAAGGCCGATGGTTTTGATATAAGTTTTAAGTGTATCCAGCCCCAGAGCCAGCATTTTTTGCGGCGTATCGGCAACCGCAAACAGGGATGCGGTTGCTTTATTCACTCCCTTATCGGTGGCTTGGGCCGAAAGCACCACCGCTACCAACAGGGTAAACAGATTGCTGTGATTCAATTCACCGCGCGGATCGGGTGTTTGATCTTGAAAACGCCGAAAAATCGTCTCAATTGCCTGCCGATTCATAGGTATTATTCGTTTGTTATCTCAAGATTGATCTTCTTATTTAAAGATACAGGCACCATCATGATGAAGAATATTATAAAAAACAGCGCCAAAAACATGACAAAAAACACCATAAAAAATTGTTTTTTAGAGCGATCATTCACCCTATCTATAAAGAGTGATGCTTTGGTCGGATAAATTCCAAACACTGTCGGGCCAAAAACTTAGATAATAAAGTCCGGCAGAAAGCATAATGGTGTCAATACAAATGGTGTCAGCATAATATATAGTGTTGGTGGCTCGTATCATGCAGAATTCTCCCCATCATGGATCAACTCCGCTTGATTGCGACTCCGGGCGCGAACCGATTTTGTTTGATGCGGTTCTATACCCGCATCGCAGTTTGTCGGCCTGGGCCGCCCTCATGGTCATCACTGTGATGGCGGTGGTCTGTCTTGCTGTAGGGGGCTTCTTTCTGGCTTTGGGAGCTTGGCCGGTATTTGGTTTTTTCGGTCTCGATATCGTGTTGATTGGTGGGGCCTTTTGGCTGAATTTCCGCCACGCCCGACTTTTGGAGCGGGTTTCTCTCACCGCATCGCGGTTACGGGTTGAGCGGGTTGATCATTGGGGCCGCCGCCGTCATTGGGATTTTCAGCCCTCCTGGACCTGGGTCGAGATGGCCGATACGCCCCATCATGATACCCCATTGACCCTCATGTCGCGGGGTCAGCATCTGGTTATTGGCCGCTTCCTCAATGGTGGTGAGCGGTTTGATTTTGCCCGCGCTTTGCGCCGCGCCCTGGCCCGGGCCACCAGCTGAAAGCGATACTCTCTATTCTTGGCTGACTCTTCTGCCAGTACATTCATCTCTTACGATGACATTGTTCAGGGATTCTGTTTGACCCCCAGGGTTTCACCGATATCATACTCCCGGATATCGCGTTCTTGAATATCAGGCAATTCTTCCCCGGTGGTTTGGTAGACCAGATCTTTGGTGAAACCAGCAAAAGCACTGCGGGACTTGAACCATGCCGCTTCCGCATAGCCGATACGACCAAAAGCTGAATCTTCCAATGATCTATAGCATTCCCTCAAAAAATGGACCGCATCAGCCAGTTGGCGATGCAGTTTCTGCAGGTCGGTATCATCAGAAGGCAGGGGCATCGCTTCGATAGCTTCGGTGGTGCCAATCCGCTCCAAGAGGTCTTCAAGATAGCCTTCGGCATCCATGAATTTGGTATCCTCAAGAATATCGTTATTCATGTTGAAACTCTCAATCAAGCGCCCTTGGAGAATAATCGCCCGCCCGAGCAGGTCATGTTTTTCGGCAATCAAAGCATTATATTGTTCAATATCGGCTTTGCTGGGTCCCTGATCACACGCCCCAACCAGCAAGACCAGCATTGCGGCGGTAATTTGTTTTATCCATTTCAGCATCTTTAGTTCTCTCAAATTTTTCGGTGTGTCGCTCATTGTTTTTGGTCTATTCGAGTAGAATAGACGCACTGAATATAGCGAATTTTTTTGAGCCTGCTCATGATTCTTTTAATGACCCGTGATGGCGCGGTTGCTGTTGACTCTGTCTGACATTCAACTTTGTTGGACCATTCTATCAAATCTTTCACTTTATCTGGTATCACCAACCTATTGTGACAAGGAAAGTTTTTACTCTCTAGGCATAGAGAGATTGAGAACATCACGCATATTATAGTGTCCCGGCGGTTGTTTGCTGGCCCATTGAGCGGCTTTTAAGGCACCAATAGCATAAATCCGCCGGTCATGCGCCCGATGGGTGAGTTCCACCCGCTCACCGGGTCCGCAAAAAACCAGGCTGTGATCACCGATAACGTCACCACCCCGGGAAGCGGCAAAACCAATCCCGCCTTTTGGTCGCCGACCCCTACGCCCGGAATGAGGCGGCAGCATCGCTTGATCAAGATCAACCCCGCGTCCTTTTGCCGCTGCTGTGGCCAGAGCCAGCGCGGTCCCTGAAGGCGCATCTTGTTTGGCGGCGTGATGGAGTTCCATCACCTCAATATCAAACCGATCATCCAGACCGGCCGCGCATTGTTCAATCAGACTGGTCAATACCGTGATCCCCAAACTCATATTGGCGGCTTGGACAACCGGAATCTGTTGGGCCGCTTGGTCAATGGCGGCTTGGCTATCAGCGTCCAGGGCGGTGGCTCCAATGACATAGGCCGCGCGGTTGGCCACCGCCAGCGGGGCATAATCCCCGGCTCCACAAGGGGCGGTAAAATCAATGATGACGTCAGCTTGGGCCACAATGGTGGCTGGATCATCGCTCACCATGATGCCGCAAGATGCCTGACCGACCAGCACCCCGGCATCTTTGCCAAGATCGGGGTGACCCGGACATTCGCCAGCCCCGGCTAAGGCATAGCTTGGGTTGTCGAGAATTTCGCAGAGCAGCAACCGCCCCATACGACCAGCCGCACCGGGGATAGCAATCCGTAATTGGGGCATGCATACTCCTTTATTAAATTCCCTCACGGGGGATTGGTTAAATGACTCGTCTCGGGATTTCCCCCGGGTTTATTTGAATCCTGCTTGGGGCACCCCCAAGATGAAATGAAACCGAACCCTGCTATCTTGGGGGACCCGTAGGGGGGGCACCCCCAAGATGAAATGAAACCGAACCCTGCTATCTTGGGGGACCCGTAGGGGGGGCACCCCCAAGATGAAATGAAACCGAACCCTGCTATCTTGGGGGACCCGTAGGGGGGGCACCCCCAAGATGAAATGAAACCGAACCCTGCTATCTTGGGGGACCCGTAGGGGGGGCACCCCCAAGATGAAATGAAACCGAACCCTGCTATCTTGGGGGACCCGTAGGGGGGGCACCCCCAAGATGAAATGAAACCGAACCCTGCTATCTTGGGGGACCCGTAGGGGGGGCACCCCCAAGATGAAATGAAACCGAACCCTGCTATCTTGGGGGACCCGTAGGGGGGGCACCCCCAAGATGAAATGAAACCGAACCCTGCTATCTTGGGGGACCCGTAGGGGGGGCACCCCCAAGATGAAATGAAACCGAACCCTGCTATCTTGGGGGACCCGTAGGGGGGGGGCACCCCCAATAGGGGAAAAGGGGTCCCTCACGGGGGAGGCGATGTTCAATCTTTTAGATCTTCCCACAAATCTTTGACCTTGGCAAAAAAGCCTTCGGATTCGGGGCTGTTGCTTTTTTGCGACCCCTCTGAGTCGAACATCCGCAAAATCTCTTTTTGTTTTTTGCTCAGATTGGTCGGAGTTTCAACCAAAGCCTCAATAAACATATCCCCGCGTACCGAAGATTTAAGCACACTCATCCCTTTATTTTTAAGACGGAATTGCTGGCCCACTTGGGTACCGACCGGCACCGTCACCCGGGCCCGTCCGCCGTCGATGGTTGGCACTTCAATACTGCCCCCCAATGCGGCGGTCACCATCGGGATCGGGACCCGACAATAAATATTGGCCCCATCACGCTGAAAAATACGATGCGGTCTCACCGAAATAAAAATATAAAGATCACCCGATGGTGCCCCATAATCACCCGCTTCCCCTTCATGGGCCAGTCGGATCCGAGCGCCATCCTCAATCCCGGCTGGAATGGTGACCTTGAGTTCTTTATTGTGGCGCACGCGCCCCGAACCATCACATTTCGGGCATGGGTCCTGGATCATTTGTCCCCGGCCACCGCAACGATGACAGGTCCGCTCAATGGTGAAAAATCCTTGTTGCGCCCGGACTTTGCCCTGGCCGCGACAGGTGGTGCAAGTAACCGGCTGTGCCCCATCCTTACCCCCACTGCCATGACAGGTTTCGCAGGAAACCAAAGTCCCTAAACGAAGCGTGGTTGTCTTGCCGGAAAATGCCTCGGATAGAGAAATCTCCATATCATGGCGCAAATCAGCCCCGCGTTTGGGGCCAGCACGGCGGCGCCCACCCGAAAACACATCGCCGAACATCTCATCGAAAATATCCGAAAAGCCGCCACTAAATTCAAAGCCACCAGACCGCCCACCGCTGTTGTTGGGGTCGACCCCGGCATGACCAAACTGATCATAGGCGGCACGTTTTTGGCCATCTTTGAGGACCTCATAGGCTTCATTGACATCCTTGAATCGTTGTTCAGCCTGTTTGTCATCGGGGTTGCGGTCCGGATGATACTGCATCGCCAGCTTGCGATAGGCCGCTTTCAAGGCCGCTTTGTCAACATCACGGGAAACCCCGAGGATGCTATAATAGTCCTCCTTGGTCATGGCCGTTCACGGTCGGGAAAAAGACAAGAAAAAACCCACCCCATGTTAAGCTGATTTTTTCTGATCCCCTTTTTCAGCGTCTTTGGTTTTTTTGTCTTGGTCGGCGGACGATGAGACATCCTCAAAATCAGCATCAACTACGTTATCGTCTTTGTCGTTGGTTTCCGACGGCTCCTCGGACGCAGCATTCTCCTCAGCTTCGGCTTGGCTGGCTTTATAGACGGCCTCACCCAGCTTCATGGCTGCTTGCGCCAGTGTTGCCACCTTGGCGTTGATTTCTTCGGCACTGGAATCGGCCTGATCTTTCACTGTGCGCAAATCATCAAGGGCTGACTCAATCGCAGTTTTTTCTTCCTCAGAAATTTTATCCTCATGCTCTTTGAGATTTTTCTCGGTGCTATGGACGACCGATTCAGCCTGATTAACCGCTTCGACACGCTCACGGCGCTCTTTATCTTGGGATGCGTTGGCCTCAGCATCTTTGACCATTTTTTCAATTTCCGCATCGGAAAGACCACCAGAAGCCTCAATACGTATTTGCTGTTCCTTATTGGTGGCCTTGTCTTTGGCTGAAACATTGACAATGCCGTTGGCATCAATATCGAATGTCACCTCGATTTGCGGCATACCGCGCGGGGCCGGTGGAATACCGATCAAATCGAATTGGCCCAGCGGCTTATTATCGGCGGCCATTTCACGCTCCCCTTGAAAGACCCGGATGGTGACCGCACCTTGATTGTCTTCGGCGGTCGAAAACACCTGACTCTTGCGGGTCGGGACGGTCGTATTGCGCTCAATCAAGCGGGTGAACACCCCCCCCAACGTCTCAATCCCCAGAGAGAGCGGTGTGACATCAAGCAGCAAAACATCCTTGACATCACCTTTGAGAACACCGCCTTGAATGGCTGCCCCGGCCGCCACAACCTCATCAGGATTGACCCCGCGATGCGGCTCATGCCCGAACAAGGATTTCACAGTTTCGGCAATTTTGGGCATGCGGGTCATCCCACCAACCAGGATGACTTCCTTGATATCGGAAGCCTTAAGACCGGCATCTTTGAGGGCGGCCTTACAGGGTGCAATGGTCCGCTCAATCAAATCTTCGACCAGTTTTTCCAACTGAGCGCGGGTCAGTTTAATGTTCAGATGCTTGGGACCGCTGGCATCAGCAGTGATGAAAGGCAAATTGATCTCGGTCTGGGCGGCGGTCGAAAGCTCAATCTTGGCTTTTTCCGCCGCTTCTTTGAGACGTTGCAAGGCCAGCTTGTCATCACGCAGATCAACCCCTTGTTCTTTTTTAAATGTATCAGCCAGGTGATCAATCACCCGTTTGTCAAAATCTTCACCCCCTAAAAATGTATCCCCATTGGTTGATTTCACTTCGAAAACACCATCACCAATTTCCAGGATTGACACATCAAATGTCCCGCCACCAAGATCATAAACGGCGATGATGCCGCTTTCATTTTTATCCAAACCATAAGCCAAGGCGGCCGCGGTTGGCTCATTGATGATCCGCAAGACTTCCAGCCCGGCGATTTTCCCGGCGTCTTTGGTTGCTTGGCGTTGGGAGTCGTTAAAGTAAGCCGGCACTGTGATCACCGCTTGGCTGACTGTTTCACCAAGATAGCTTTCGGCGGTCTCTTTCATCTTTTGCAAGATGAACGCGCTGATTTGGCTGGGGCTATACATCTCATCACGGCATTCAACCCAGGCATCCCCTTTATCATTGGCTTTAATTGTATAGGGCACCATATCCTTATCTTTGGAGACCATCTTGTCATCCATCCGGCGGCCAATCAGCCGTTTGATGGCGAATAAGGTGTTTTCCGGGTTGGTGACGGCTTGCCGTTTGGCCGGTTGTCCGACCAGACGCTCGCCGTCTTCAGAAAAAGCAACCATCGAAGGGGTTGTCCGCGCACCTTCACTGTTTTCGATAACCTTGGCGTCTTTGCCGTCCATAACAGCAACACAAGAATTGGTTGTCCCCAAATCAATGCCGATGACCTTGCTCATGAAATTCCTCTCCGTTCTTCTCTTTTAGATTTTTCTTGATTTCTCGTGATTCCTGATCGTTTGATGATTTATTGTTACGCGTTTCGCCCTTACGGTCAGTTTGGCGATTACTCTTAAAAACATGAAAATCCACTCAACCGGACGATGCTTATATAATCGCTTGAAAAACCAGCGCAAGGGGGGAGTATGACAACGAATAGGCCATTCTTCTGGGGGGATTGTCACGTAGGGAACTGTCAGTTGGGGAACTGTCAGTTGGGGAACTGTCAGTTGGGGAATTGTCACGCTCTGCTTGGTCACCGCTTGGGTGAGGTGGGATGGGTTGTTCCCAATGGTGCAACAATGTGGGCATGCGGATGGGGCCGATTGTGATGCCTAAAGTCGCGCCTCCTTGTCATCACGACCCGCGTTTCCCGCCTGGATTTCAAATGTATCGCGGCTATTTTGACATTGCAGCCCAACGGGCGCTATTGGCTGATATCAAGGCAATCGCGGCCGCTGCCCCCTGGTTTCAACCGGTGATGCCGGGCACCGGGCAGCCGTTTTCAGTGCGCATGACCAATGCCGGCCCCTTGGGTTGGGTTTCCGACCAATCGGGTGGCTACCGTTATCAGGAAACCCATCCGGTGACCGGGGCATTATGGCCGCCGATCCCGGCCCGCATTCTTGATCTCTGGCGTGCCGTGACAACCTATCCAGCTTTACCGCAATGTTGTTTGGTCAATCTTTACGGGCACCAAAAAGCCCGGATGGGGCTGCATATTGATGGCGATGAACCCGCCCGCGATGCGCCGGTGGTTTCGGTGTCCTTAGGGGACCCGGCGCGGTTTCGTCTTGGCGGCGTAGCCCGGCGCGATAAAAGTTTCTCCATGCGGCTGGAATCAGGGGATGTGGTGGTTCTGGGTGGCGCATCGCGTCACCGCTATCACGGTATTGACCGGGTTGATTACGGCCATAACGATCTGATCTGGGACTTTCTGGCAACACAAGGCCGGATCAATCTTACATTACGTCGGGTAACAGCATTGGGGTGACCACCGCCGAAATAATCATAGTCCTTTTTTCTGAATCATCTTTTCTGGGCAATCGGCTCTCTAAGCGATTCTTTTTTCCAGCTTGTTCAGCCGTTGGCCAGTTCCTCCAAGATGCGGCTGCCGATTTGGCTGGTTGTGAGAGCCGGATGGCCATCGCGGGCGGTGTCCGCACTGCGCGCCCCTTGTTCCAGGACGCGAGCGACCGCCGCCTCCAATTTATCGGCCGCTTGCCGGGCATCCAGGGAATAACGCAAGGCCATCGCCAGGCTGAGAATCATGGCCAGTGGATTGGCTTTGCCTTGTCCAGCGATATCCGGAGCCGAGCCATGCACAGGCTCATAAAGGCCGGGGCGCCGACCATCATCGCGCGGTGCGCCTAAAGATGCCGAAGGCAACATCCCCAAAGAACCGGTGAGCATGGCGGCGGCATCCGAGAGAATATCCCCGAACATATTGGTGGTCACAATGACATCGAATTGTTTGGGGTCACGCACCAACTGCATGGCCGCGTTGTCAACATACATATGGGAGAGGGCGACATCGGGATAATCGGCGTGAACACGGATGACTTCCTCACGCCAAAGCACAGTTGCCTCCAAAACATTGGCTTTATCAACCGAACACAGATGCTTGTTGCGGCGGCGGGCCAAATCAAAAGCAACCCGGGCCACCCGTTTAACCTCATCACTCTCATAAGCCAAGGTATTGATCCCCCGGCGCCGTCCGTCACCCAAATCCTCAATACCGCGCGGTTGGCCAAAATAAATTCCGCCGGTGAGTTCACGCACAATCATAATGTCCAAACCGTTGACCAGTTCCGGTTTCAGGGTCGACGCATCGGCCAAAGCAGAAAAGACCTGGGCCGGGCGCAGATTGGCGAAGAGATCAAGCCCTTTGCGCAGGCCCAAGAGGCCCCGTTCGGGCCGCTGATCAAACGGCAAATCGTCCCATTGCGGACCCCCCACCGCGCCCAAGAGAACCGCATCAGCATCCCGGGCCCGTTGCAATGTGTCTTGCGTTAATGGGCAACCGTGGATATCAATGGCCGCCCCGCCGACAACATCCTCCTCAACCTGGATGGCACCGATCATGCCCGCATCATGACCCGATTGATTACGGGCCAACCCATCGAGAATACGCCGGGCTTCTTGCATCACTTCCGGACCAATCCCATCACCGGGCAGGCAAAGAATGCGACGAGTCATGATTGGTCTCTCCTCATGATAAAGCGGGTTGTGGCATATTCGCTATGGCCTATTCAATGGGGTATTTAAGGGAGCCGTGGCATATTATTAAAAGGGCTGGCCTCTGGAATCGGGATACACCCGGTTGATCAGAGGCACTATCGCTGCTGAAAGGCGTTTTTGAATGGGTTATGCGGTGGTTTCAACGCTTTTGGTTGTTTTGGTTGGTCTTGTTCTTGACCTCTGGGTTGGTTGGGCGTCTGTGACGGGCGTAGGAACACGGGTGATCTTGGGATGATTTTGGGATGATAGGGTGATGCCGGAATTGCCGGAAGTTGAAACCATTTGTCGCGGTGTGCGTCCCTTGATCGCTGGGCGTTCGTTCAGCCGGGTTTCGGTGCGCCGCGGTGATTTACGCCGTCCGGTGCCGCCTGATTTTTGCCGCCGTCTTGAGGGTCAATCCATAAAAGCGGTCAAACGCCGGGGCAAATATATGCTCTTGTCGCTTGGCAGTGGGGAGAGCGTGATCATCCATTTTGGCATGTCCGGGCGGCTGGCGGTCCGGCCTTTATGGCCCCAGACCCCGGATCGCCATGATCATATCTTGATGGCGATTGAAGGCGGCCAGACTCTGGTTTTCAATGATCCGCGACGTTTTGGCTTGATGACTGTGGCAGCTTCCAGCGGCTTGGACAGCCATCCTTTGCTGGCGTCTTTGGGTGTGGAACCCTTGTCGCCGCAATTTGATGCCGCTTACCTGAGTGCCGGTTTGGCGGGTCGTCGTGGGGTTTTGAAACCGGCCCTGCTTGATCAGGCTCTGATTGCCGGGATTGGCAATATTTATGCTTGTGAGGCTTTGTATCAAGCCCGGTTGTCGCCGTTGCGGCCCGCCAGCACCATCCAGGGACGCCGGGCAGGCCGCTTGGTTGCCGCCCTAAAAGCGGTTTTAACCGCAGCCATAGACGCTGGGGGGAGCAGCCTGCGTGATCACCGTCAACCGAATGGAGAATTGGGATATTTTCAGCATAATTTTGCGGTTTATGGCCGTCCCGGTGCCCGGTGTCGCCGTGGCTGTGGGGCGATGATTACCCATATCCGTCAAGCCGGGCGCTCAACATTTCATTGTTCCCGCTGCCAAAAATAGAAGATAAAAGCATCAATCAATGAAAAAAGGCGATTACCAATGAGACAGATAATAATGAGACCAAAAATATGCTCACAATCTCACCAACCCCAAAGTGACCACCATGTTTTGGCGGCTCATGTCTTGAGGGCTGTGGTCGCTCTGATCTGGATTGTCATGGGGTTTGGCGAGAGGGCCTATGGGTCAGCCGGTGATCCGATGATCCAAGATGATGCTGCCCCCGGCTTCGTGGCTGGATTTGAGGATGTGCCTCTCCCCCCGGGAATGACCAATTTGCCCGGGTCACAGACGGTTTTTGACTCTCAGGAGGGACGGATTATCGACGCCATCGCAACCGGCCCCGCCGATGGCCCCTTAACCGTGGTGATGATGCGTGATTTTTATCGCCAAACCCTGCCCCAGCTGGGGTGGCAGCGCATGACATCAGGCAATATTTCAACCCCAGATGCGGTTTTATCTCAGGACCGTTTTGTCCGGGAAGGGGAAATTCTGGTTCTTGAGCTTAAATTGCTCGATGACATTATTCAGGCCCGTTTCACCCTAACCCCAATACCCTAAGCGTTAGATCTTTGAAGCCCGGTTGTGATCTTTGGCTCTGCAATCATTTCCGCATTATTTTTTTATCCCTTTTCCTCACATTCTCGGCAAGACTGAGATTTCTTTTGTAGACGGTTGGCGATCTCTTGACGGGAGAGGGGTGCTTGGCCTATACCGCCTTTCTTAAATCTGGTTGTGTTTCCTTTGGGTGAGCTGTTGATTGATATCCGCCACTGCTATGCGTGCTGATTCAAAATAATCATGTTCCCATAAGGTTTCTTGCAGCCGTTTCATTCGGCAACAGTTCTGGATCATTCATATATTATGGCCAATACCCGCTCTGCAAAAAAACGTTTGCGCCGTGATCACCGTCAAACCCAAGTCAATCGGGATCGGCGCTCCTCGGTGCGCTCTTTCTTGAAAAAAGTTGAAACCGCTATTGTTGGCGGTGATGCCAATGCTGCCCGCCAGGCTTTTCTTCAGGCCCAATCGGTCATGATGCGCGGTGTTGGTAAAGGTATTTTTAAGCGTAACACCGCTGCGCGTATGCTTTCTCGCTTATCGGCACGCATTAAGGCGCTCAATTCTTAAAAAACTGCCCAGGCTGCTCGGTCTAAGCTCGGCTCTCTTTCCCGTCCGATTTCGCTTCTTAATGTTTTGCTGTATTTCGGCCTGATCATCGGGCCGACACTGTTCTGGTGCCCGGTTATAGTGTTCTCATACGTGTTGTCCTGAAACGCCAACAGCATCAAGAGAGAATCAGAATGGCCCGGTTTTCATCTGTTGGGCTTTCCCTGATGTGATCTTCATTGCCGCCTTGGTTGCGATTCGCTGTCCTCAATCATTGGTCTCGCCTTTCCTGAAAACCGATTTGAAACAGATATGTATATCAGTATTTTGTGCCCAGAATTTTTCATTTTTGGTCTGAGCGGGCAGTTTTTTTTATCAAGAAACCGTTATGTCGTATTGCCATGTTTTTCCAGCCCGGGTAAAGTAGTGGTGATTGATCTAAGAAGCGGTGAGACGACCCGCTAGCTTGGTTCATCATCTTTGGTTTTTACTTTCTTATTTTCATTTTAGAAATAATTGATCTCCTCTATTCTTGAGAAAATATGTATTTTTAGAGTTTTTATTGTCTGAGTATTGTTCAGAATATTATCTGAGTGTTTTTTGATTTTTATAAATAAGATGTTTTACAGTTAGAAACTTTTTCTTCGCTTTTACTAAATTTTTTTATTTTTATTTAGAGAGGTCTTTATTAACGTCTTTACTAACGCCTTTACTAAAGTCTTTACTAACGTTTTTACTAACAAAGTGTTCTGATTGAAAAGCGTCTCTATTCTGGAGCACTGATTATTTTAATCGATTATTTTGGCTCTTTTGAGAGGGTTGTTTTGGTCGGCTGATGGGCCGTATAAAGGGGAAGGGATATGACTGAGGGGGAGAGTATGGCCGAGCCAGCGGCCGGTTATGCCGGTGATGTGTCGCCGCGCCAAGCTTGGGAATTGTTGCGGGATCGGCCGGAAGTCCAGCTGGTTGATTGCCGGACATCGGCCGAGTGGGCGTTTGTTGGGATGCCCAATCTGGAGTCAATCGGCAAGCGGCTGATACAGATTTCTTGGCAAATTTACCCCAACATGCAGAAAAACTTAGAATTTGAGGATCAATTACGTGGGGCCGGAATCAACCCAAAAGACCCGGTTTTGTTCATTTGTCGTTCTGGGGGGCGTTCGCGTATGGCGGCGATGGCGTTGACCGCGCGGGGGTTTTCTCAATGTTATAACATTGTCACCGGTTTTGAAGGTGATCACGATTCGCAAGGTCACCGCGGCACGGCCGGGGGCTGGAAAAGTGATGGTCTGCCTTGGGTACAAGGGTAGGATAGATATTTTAATGGATATCAGAAACAGTAAGGAAGATCGGTTGATTAACCCACAAATAGAAATTAAAAATGATCCTTCAGGTCCTCATGGGAGAGCATGTGCTGAGACATATGCCCATCAATGGGCTCGTATTCGTACTGTTTTACGGGCTGAATTTGGAGATGCAGCGTATCGGAGTTGGCTAAAACCCCTCACTTTTATCGGGTTTGAAGAAGGTTGTTTATGTATTGGTGTTCCGACGCGCTTTATGCGTGATTGGATTCTCACCCATTATTCTGAGCGTATTGAAGCCCTGTGGCGTGAAGAAGGCCAAGATGTCGCCCATATCGCAATCCAGGTGATCAGTGAGGGTGGTCAGAAGGACTCGGATGCGGTACCACAAAAGACGCATTTGGTGGTTGATCAAAAACCATCGGCTAAGATGCTTGAGCGTAGGTCTAGCCGCCAAGAGTCTGTTTACCAAGAAAGCCGGTCTGAAGACAGTAAAGAATTTGATTGGGCGCTGCATATTTCCGCACCGCTGGATTCCCGTTTCACCTTTGAGCGCTTCATTGTTGGCAAGCCGAATGAATTCGCTTTTGCAGCGGCCCGGCGGGTGGCTGATGCGGAGTCGGTATCGTTTAATCCGCTCTTTCTCTATGGTGGCGTTGGACTTGGTAAGACCCATTTGATGCATGCGATTGCTTGGCATATTCGGGCCAAGCATCCTGACCGGCGGGTGATTTATCTTTCGGCTGAAAAATTCATGTATCAATTTATTCGTGCTTTGCGATTTAAGGATACAGTATCTTTTAAGGAGCAGTTTCGTTCGGTTGATGTGCTGATGATTGATGATGTGCAATTTATTTCCGGTAAGGACTCGACCCAGGAAGAGTTTTTTCACACCTTCAACGCCTTGGTTGATCAAAACCGCCAGATTATCATTTCTGCCGACAAGTCGCCCAATGATTTAGAGGGCATTGAGGAGCGCATGCGTTCACGTCTTGGCTGGGGTTTGGTTGCCGATATCCATCCGACCAATTACGAATTGCGTTTAGGGATTTTACAAGCCAAGGCGGAGGGGATGGCGTTGGGGTTGCCGGAAAAAATTCTGGAATTCCTTGCTTATAAAATCACCGGTAATGTCCGGGAATTGGAGGGGGCTCTCAATCGAATCATTGCCCATACAACACTGGTGGGCCGCCCGGTGAGCCTTGAGTCCATTCAAGAAGTTTTGGGGGACATCTTGCGTTCTTCAGAACGAAGAGTGAGTATTGAACATATTCAAAAGCGGGTTGCAGAGCATTTCAATATTCGGTTTTCTGAAATGTCATCAGCCCGGCGCGCGCGCGCGGTTGCCCGCCCAAGACAAGTGGCCATGTATTTGGCCAAAAGATTGACATCGCGGTCTTTGCCTGAGATTGGCCGTAAATTTGGTAATCGCGATCATACCACCGTGATGCATGCCATTCGTAAGGTTGAGGAACTCTGTGATTCTGACGCGGCTTTCCGCGAAGATGTTGAATTGCTTCACCGGATGCTCAGGGTGTGATGCCTGATTTTTCTACACTTGATTTCTCCATCTGGTCAAAATGATTTTTTTAAAAATCAATCACATCAGGCACCCCACATCAGGCACCCATTGTATGACTTGTAATATGATCTATTGTATAAAGGCAGTCACTGAATGCAGTTGACAGTTGAACGTTCGGTTTTCTTACGGGCCCTTGGTCATATTCAGGGCCTGGTTGAAAAGCGCGGGACCATTCAGATTTTATCAAATGTCTTGATTGATGCATCGGGAGATGATTTGAGCCTCACTGCCACCGATATGGGTTTATCGGTGGTTGAAAAGCTGGCGGCGGTTATTGGTGAAAAAGGCGCAACAACGGTTGCCGCGCATACCCTTTATGAAATTGTCCGCAAACTGCCCGATGGGTGTGAGATTGCGCTTCACGAAGATCCAGCAGCTGCTGGGCGGATGCAATTGAAGTCTGGGCGGTCGCGCTTCACGCTTCCGTCCTTGCCGGTGGATGAATTTCCGGTCATGTCGGGCAAGGAATCAGCCCAAAGTTTCACCATGAAAACCGATGATTTGCGCGGATTGATTGACCAGACACGCTTTGCTATGTCAACGGAAGAGACCCGCCATTATCTCAACGGTATTTATTTTCATACCACCAATGGTCAGAAAGATCGGTTGTTGAAAGCGGTGGCCACCGATGGACATCGTTTGGCCCGCGCGCATATTGCTTGCCCGTCAGGGGCTGAGGAAATTCCCGGGGTTATCGTGCCGCGCAAGGCGGTCAATGAATTGTATAAAATTCTTGAAGACAGCCAAGGTGAGGTTGCGATTACCCTTTCTGAGTCAAAAGCAATTTTTTCTCTTGAGCGCATTGTTTTGACCAGTAAGCTGGTTGACGGTCAATTCCCTGAATATGAGCGGGTGATCCCCCAGGAAAATGATAAAAGCATGACCGTGGACCGACGGGTGTTTTCTGAGGCTGTTGACCGGGTGCGCACGGTCTCCGATGAGCGATCACAGGCGGTGAAAATGACTCTGGGCAAAGGGGTGTTGACCTTGTCGGTTTCCAGTCCCGATAGTGGTGATGCGGTCGAAGAGATTGAAATTGAATACACGGCTGATGCGCTTGATATTGGTTTTAACTCTCAATATTTGCTGGATATTGCCGATCAGCTTAATGATGACGTGATTCGTTTTGATTTGGCCGATTCTTCGGCCCCAGCTCTCATGCGCGGTGCTCAAGATGATGGCGCGTTGTATGTTTTGATGCCGATGCGGGTGTGATGTCCAGCAATGGGGTGTTGTCCTCTTCTGCTCCGGTTGATTCTTCGGTGTCGGTTTTTGGTCTCTCACGGCTTCAGCTGACTGATTTTCGTAATTATACGGCTCTGAATTTAAACTTGTCTGCCGATCAAGGGGTGGTTTTGTTTGGCCTGAACGGGGCGGGTAAGAGCAATTTGCTGGAGGCGGTTTCTTATCTGAGCGCGGGCCGGGGATTGCGTGGTGCCAAGCTGGATATGATTGATCGCTCTCCTGGTGGTGGTCCTTGGGTGGTGGCGGGTGAATTGCAGACCCCTGAGGGTCCGATGATGGTCGGCAGCGGTCGAGTCATGAGCGAAAATGGCAGCAGTCGGCGGGCCATCCGCATCAATGGGGTGGCGGTTGCGCGGGCGGCGGTTTTGGCTCGGCGGGTGGCTGTTCTTTGGTTGACTCCGGATATGGATCGTTTGTTGAGCGGCGGCGGTGAACGGCGGCGACGTTTCCTTGATCGTCTGGCCACCGCTTTGTCGCCGGATCATGGGACGATGGTGGCGGCTTATGAACGTAGCTTGCGGGAGCGGGGAAAACTTTTGCGTGATCATGGTCCGGGGGCTGATCCGGCTTGGTTGGCGGCGTTGGAGCAACGGATGGCCGCTTATGGGGTGGTGATCGCGCTCACCCGCCGCGATGCAGCCCGACGGCTTGAGAAATGCTGCGCGCGTTGTGATGGCCCTTTCCCGGGCCCGCGGATTGTTGTTTCAGGAGAGGTTGAACAATGGATTGAGAAAGAACCGGCCCTGGCGGTTGAAGAACGCTTACAAGCTGATTTAGCGGCCAACCGAACCCGTGATGCCTTCTCAGGTGGTGCGGCGGTTGGTCCGCATCGCAGCGATTGGACGGCGTTTGATCGCCGCACCAATAGAGCCGCTTCCGAATGCTCAACTGGTGAGCAAAAAGCCTTTTTGATTTCCTTGGTTTTGGCGGCCGCTCAGGCTATTTTTGAACACTGTTCCATCCCGCCACTCTTGTTGCTTGATGAGGTGGTGGCCCATCTTGATGAGCGGCGGCGGCGGGCCTTGTTTGACCGGTTGTTGTCAACCGGGGGCCAATTTTGGTTAACCGGGATTGATGAGAAGGATTTCTCTTCTTTGATCGGGCGGGCGCAATTTTTAAGGATTGAGGCGGGCCGGGTCACGCCGTTCATTGGTCCGGTTGCGGCGGTGGAGGAGGGTCTTTCGGGCGGCGATTTTTCTACGGGTCTGATTGCCGAATCATCGCAGCAGATGGAGGGGTAATGTCCCAAGACCAGAAACATCAAGACCATAAAAAGAGTGTTTCAGACTCTCAACCGCCCGGTTTGGCGGCTGATGGTGGTGCGGCGGATGATTTTTATGATGCCCAATCAATCAAGGTTTTGCGGGGTCTGGATGCGGTTCGTAAGCGACCGGGTATGTATATCGGCGATACCGATGATGGCTCCGGCCTGCATCATATGATTTATGAGGTGGTGGACAACGCCATTGATGAGGCTCTGGCCGGTCACTGCGATACGGTATCGGTGGTTTTGGAGCCGGATGGTTCGGTTTTGGTGACCGATAACGGTCGTGGAATTCCGGTCGATATCCACGAAGAAGAGGGCATTTCAGCCGCTGAAGTGATTATGACTCATCTTCATGCCGGGGGAAAATTCGATAACAACTCTTATAAAGTATCGGGTGGTCTGCACGGAGTTGGGGTTTCGGTGGTCAATGCGTTATCGCAATGGTTGGAATTGGGGATTGACCGTGGTGGTGAGCATCATGTCATGCGGTTTGAAAATGGGGTTGCGCAAGCGCCTCTGGCGGTGCAAGGGGCAACAGAAAAAACCGGGACCGAGATTCGCTTCCTGCCGTCATCGGATATTTTTTCTCAACGTGAGTTTGATTTTGCTCGTTTGGAGCATCGGTTACGTGAATTGGCCTTCCTCAATTCTGGGGTTGTCATTCATTTGGCTGACCATCGCGGCGTGGAGCCGCGGGCGGTCAAAATGCATTATGAAGGTGGCTTGGAAGCATTTTTGGCGTATTTGGATCGTTCCAAAACACCGCTTCATCAGCCCGCGGTGACCATCCAAGGGGTGGTTGATGGGATTGAGCTGGATGTGGCCATGCAATGGACCAACAGCTATCACGAATCGATGCTCTGCTTTACCAACAATATCCCCCAG
Source organism: Alphaproteobacteria bacterium (assembly GCA_963923945.1). Classification (GTDB taxonomy): domain Bacteria; phylum Pseudomonadota; class Alphaproteobacteria. The sequence goes on along the minus strand of OZ000551.1, from coordinate 1,113,101 downwards.
CGCGATGGTGGGTCGCATTTGGCCGGGTTTCGGGCTGCTCTGACCCGGACCATCAACCGCTTTGCCCGCGAATATGCGCCCAAAGATAAAGTCTCTTTATCCGGTGACGATGCCCGTGAGGGGTTGACATGTATTTTATCGATCAAGGTTCCTGACCCTAAGTTTTCTTCGCAAACCAAGGATAAATTGGTTTCCTCAGAGGTGCGTCCGGTGGTGGAAACCCTGGTTGCTGACCGGCTTGGTCAATGGTTTGAGGAAAATCCGGCTGATGGACGTTGCGTGATCAGCAAGGTGGTGGAGGCGGCTGTTGCCCGTGAAGCGGCCCGCAAGGCCCGGGAATTGACTCGCCGCAAGGGTGTTCTTGATATTTCATCTCTGCCTGGGAAATTGGCCGATTGCCAGGAGCGTGATCCGTCCCGGAGTGAGATTTTCATTGTTGAGGGGGATTCGGCAGGCGGGTCGGCCAAGCAGGGGCGTGACCGTAAAATCCAGGCGATTTTGCCGATCCGTGGTAAAATTCTCAATGTCGAGCGGGCCCGTTTTGATAAAATGCTGGGTTCGGCGGAAATCGGTGCTTTGGTGACCGCGTTGGGGGCTGGGATTGGCTCTTCGGATTTTGATCTTGAAAAACTGCGCTATCACAGAGTGATCATTATGACCGATGCCGATGTTGATGGCTCTCATATTCGCACGTTATTGCTGACGTTCTTTTTTCGTCAAATGCCGACCTTGGTTGAAAAGGGGCATCTTTATATCGCCCAACCGCCGCTTTATCGGGTCGCCCGCGGCAAGAGCGCGGTTTATTTGAAAGATGATGCCGCTTTTGAGAGTCATCTGATTGATACGGCCTTGGAATCTTGCGTCTTGACACTGCATGATGGCAGCGAGCGTTCCGGGGCCGACTTGGAGGAGATTGCCCGGCGGGCCCGCTTGGCCCGGATGATGATGGCCCCGCTATCGCGGCGCATCGGCAGTGCGGCGGTGGCCGAACAAGCGGCGATTGCTGGGGCTTTTGCGGCCAATGTTTTGTCGGACTCTCAACCGGCCGCTGACACCGCTGCTTATATTGCTCAGCGTCTTGATGCTTTATCGCCGCCGCATGAAAGGGGATGGGAGGGGGTCTTTGATCCGGCCCAAGGATTGGTTTTTTCACGTCTTTTGCGCGGTGTTCCCGAACGTTACAGCATTGATTTTGATCTTGGTTCGGGGAAGGAAGCCCGTTTCCTTGATGATATGGCGGCTGAATTGCAATCCATCTATAGTCATCCGGCCAGTTTACGGGCTGGAGACGTGGTCCACCGTATTTTGTCGCCGATTGATCTGGCCGATACGATCATGGATTTTGCCCGCAAGGGGCTGACCATCCAACGGTATAAGGGGTTGGGGGAAATGAATCCGGACCAATTATGGGAGACCACTTTGGACCCGGAGATTCGCAGTTTGCTGCAAGTCAAGTTGGGTCATGCTGATGAAGCCGAGGAGGTGTTTTCGACCCTCATGGGTGATGTGGTTGAGCCGCGGCGTGAATTTATTCAGGAAAATGCTTTACGGGTGGCCAATCTCGATGTTTGATTTTTATCGGGTTTCTATGCCCGTGCGGCTCTTTTCTGGGGTGACCATAATTTTGATCGACTCATGACCCTTGTTGTTATGCCCCGGTCATGGTGGGATCATTGGGGTGGGTATTTTTTGGTGATGGTGTTTTTCGGCGCCAGTCGGCTCAATGGGATATGCGCCGATAGGGGGTTGATGATTCGGCCAACCGGATGGTTATGATGAAGGGCCGCCGTACCCAAAAACCCGGCCGCAAACGTTCTCAAAGAACGTCTCAAAAAACGCCCCGAAAAACGTCACAAAAGACGCTAAAAAAAACAGCGTCACGTGCCAAGGGCCGTTCTGCGGCATCGGTTGGCGGTGGCTGGCGGCTGGCTTTCCTGATGGTCAAATGGGGGGTGATCACCCTGGTTTGGGGGGGTATCATAATGGGCGGCGTGGTGGCGTGGTTTTTGTTCGATTTACCGCCTCTTGATCCCCTCTCTTCAGCGACCCGCCAACCGAGTATTGTGGTCCTTGATCGTCACGGGGCTGAAATCGCGGTTGTTGGCGGCCGTCATGGGCGCTCAGCCCAAGTTTCCGAGTTGCCACCGCATTTGATTGCGGCATTTTTGGCGGTCGAGGATCGGCGTTTTCGCAGTCATTTCGGCCTTGATCCGGTAGGTTTGGCGCGGGCCGCTTGGGCCAATTTTAAGGCCGGGCGGGTGGTTCAGGGCGGCAGTACAATTACCCAGCAACTGGCCAAAACCCTCTTTTTAACTCCGGAACGTAGCTTAAAGCGCAAAATTCAAGAGGCCGCGCTCAGCCTGTGGCTGGAAAGCAAATACAGCAAAGATCAAATTTTGGCGATTTATCTCAACCGGATTTATTTTGGCACCGGGGCCTACGGGATTGAGGCGGCGGCCCAAACATACTTTGGTAAATCAGCCCGGAATGTCAATCTCTATGAAAGTGCTCTATTGGCCGGGTTGCCCAAAGCCCCATCGCGTTATGCCCCCAGCCGTGATCCAGCCTTGGCTCATCGCCGGGCCCAGGTGGTCATGGCGGCCATGCGGGCGGTGGGTTTTTTGCGTGAAGATCAATGGCAGAAGCTACGTAAACAAGAAATCCCCAAGGGCTTGAAGCGGTCCGGCCCGCCACGTTCGGCCCGTTACTTTACCGATTGGATTTTGCCCCGGGCGCGAGCGATTGTCGGCAATCGCGGCCAAGATATCATTGTGCGCACAACCCTGGATTTGGGGTTGCAAGCCCATGGTGAGGCGGTGTTGGGGGCGGGATTGGCTGCCTCTGGCCAGCCCCGTCAGGTCGAACAGGCGGCCTTGGTCTCGATGACTTCTGACGGGGCCATTCGGGCGATGATTGGGGGCCGTGATTATGGCGATAGCCAATATAACCGGGTCACCCAGGCCCGCCGTCAGCCCGGATCCGCCTTCAAGTTATTCGTTTATTTGGCCGCTTTGGAGGCTGGCTTCACCCCCGAGCAGATGATGATGGATCAACCGGTGGAGATTGATGGCTGGTCACCGGCCAATTACAGCGGCATCTATAGCGGAGCGATGACGTTGGCCCAGGCTCTTGCGCAATCGGTCAACAGCATCGCGGTTCAACTCACCGAAACGGTGGGGCGCGATCAGGTGATCGCGGTTGCCCGGCGCTTGGGCATCACCGGACCATTGCCGGATGGTCCGGCTTTGGCTTTGGGGGTGGGTGAGGTCAATCTGCTTGATCTGTGCTCGGCTTATGCGGTTTTCAACAATGATGGTCGCGGGGTTTGGCCTTACGGTATTGAGGATATTCGCACCGGTGAGGGAAATGTTTTGTATCACCGTCAAGGGTCCGGTCCCGGACGGGTGGTGGCACCCGATCAGGTGGCGCGTTTGCGGAGCATGCTGGCCCAGGTTGTTAAGACAGGAACCGGCCGGGCGGCTCTATTGGTGCGTCCGGTTGCTGGAAAGACCGGAACCAGCCAGAATTTTCGTGACGCCTGGTTTATTGGCTTTGATGAGGCGTTGATCACCGGGGTTTGGTTGGGCAATGACGATGCCCGGCCAATGAATAAAGTGACCGGCGGCGGTTTACCGGCCCGTCTGTGGCGCGATTTCATGGCCCTCCCGCAATAATGATCAATAAAATCGCAAATGGTCAAGCAAGCGATCCACTGGTGCCAAGATTTAATGGTTTGGTTCCGCCCCCCACCCATCAATGATATGGGCAAAGGATCCCAAAACATTTCCTTGCCGTAGCCCCATCGGTGGCAAGGGGCGTCCGGCCGCATCATGGGCTGTAAATAAAGGCCCGTCGCTCTTTCCCTCAAGGGTTGTTTGGCTATAGTGAAATTCGTGGCCGCAAAACCGCTCCCCTTGTTTCCCCAAAGCGGTGGTAGCGGCCAGGGTGAGGTGACGATAACCCAAAATCCGTTGCGGGGTGTGCATATTGCTTTCCAAAGGCAGCAGACCGGCCATCTGGTGACGATGGCCATCGCGGTCAATCAAGCCTGCCCCGAGAGTCATAAAGCCGCCGCATTCGCCATAGAGAACAGCACCGCGACCAGCGGCTTGGCGCAGGCCGCCCAGAAAAACCCGGTTGGATGCCAATTTCCCGGCATGGAGTTCCGGGTACCCACCTGGCAAGATCACGGCATCCGCATCGACTGATGGCGGGGTATCGGCGAGCGGGGAGAAAAAGCTGATTTCAGCACCGCAGTGCCGCCATGCCTCGACAATGCCGTCATAAAAAAAAGAAAAAGCCGCATCTTGAGCAATCGCTATATGTTGGCCAAGGGGCCGAATCGGCGCCCTGACCGGTCCGGGTGGTGGTACGATGGGACGGCCCTGGTTGGCCTTGATGATCTGATCCAACCCCGCCAAGTCGCAATGATCACTGACCCAATCGGCGCTGGTCTCAATATATTTCTCAATCGCTGCCAACTCCCCGGCTTGGACCAAGCCCAGATGGCGGCTGGGCAGAGAAAGAGCGGGCTGGTTGGGCAGGCACCCCAAAAGCGGGATAGCGGGTGCATAGAGACGCAGACCGGTTTCCAAAGCCCGCCGATGGCCCGGGCTGGCAACCCGGTTAAAGAGAACCCCGGAGATGGTCACATCATCGCGGGCAGTCGCGCAGCCATGAATGATCGCCCCGATGGTGGCGGCTTGATGGGCGGCATCAATGATCAGCACAATCGGCCAGCCGGTGGCCACCGCGCAATCGGCGGTTGAGCCGCGGGTTTTTTCAAAGTCCGATGATGGCTGTTTAGACGAGGATTCGGTGGCCACACCCATGCCTGTTGTGGCATCAGATAGGGTGGTTTGAGCACCATCAAACAGCCCCATCACCCCCTCGCAGACGATCCAATCACCGCCATGCGAAAGATCACCCATGGCCGTGGAAATGGTTGTCGGCCGCATGGCCCAAAGGTCCAGATTGCGCAGAATGACCGCACCGGCGGCCCGATGAAAGCCAAGATCAATATAATCCGGCCCGACTTTAGCCGCGCCACTATGGCGGCCTTGGCGTTTCCATGCCCGGATCAGACCAAGGGTGAAAATCGTCTTACCGCTGCTCGAAGTCGGGGCGGCAACAATCAAGCCATAAGACATAACAATGCCATGAGACATAACAATGTCGGTTGTGGCGGCATGAAGAAAAAAGCCCCAAGATCAAGAAGCCGGCATCGTTCGAGACGTCCCCGAATCGAGAACCTGATCAAGGATGGCGGCGATTTGTTCTTCACTGGTCCCGCCGGGGATATGGGTGATGTAGCGGCCATCGGGACCCATGATATAAAAGAGGGAACTGTGATTCATCAAATACGCATCATCTGATTCTTCAGATTGTGGGGCTTTGGCGTAATAAACCCGATAATGACCAGCGGCCTGAGCGATCTGTTGCGGCGATCCGGTCAAAGCCACCAGATCTGGATAGAGGGCTTGGGCATAATCGGCCAAACGCTGCTGGGTGTCGCGTTCCGGATCAATGCTGATGAAGATGGGTGTAATGTCTTCAGCTTTGGCACCCAAAAGATCAAGAGCGCCGGTCATTTTACGTAGATCAAACGGGCACACATCCGGGCAATATGTGTATCCGAAATAAATCAACATATACCGACCGCGAAAATCCTCATCATCACGAATCTGGCCATTTTGGTCGATCAGGGTAAACGGGCCGCCGATGGTCACCGAAGCCTTGGACGAAGATTCTGATTGAGGGTGCGGTTGATGGGCACCCTCATAGCTGAGATAGGCAATCCCCAAGGCGGCCGCTAAGCTGAGGATGAGGAACAGGTGCCGGACCCAATTTTTTGATGATGAATAATTGGCCATCAGCTTGCTTTGTCATGCGCCCATTGATTGGCCAATGGGTCGGGGTCAAGAATGGCTCCGTGACTGGCCGACAACCAGTCTAAACCGGCCCGCAAACGCACCGATTCACCAATCGCGATGATGGCCGGGGCTTTGATCCGGGCCGCCCGGGCGGCCGCAGCACAATCACCAAGCGTGGTTTCCAAAATCTTTTGATCCTGCCAGGTGGCCCTGGAAATGATGGCCACCGCCTCTTGCTTTGGTCGTCCTTGCGCGATCAAGTGGTCGGCGATTTGATCCAGATGATTGAGGGCCATGTAAAAGACCAACATCGGCGATCCTTGGGCCAAGGAAGGCCAATCAAGATCCGGGGGCAAGCCGCCACCGCTGCTGTTGCCGGTGACAAAGGTGACCGCTGAATTGGTTTCGCGATGAGTCACCGGGATTCCGGCGTAAGCCAAGCCACCAATACCGGCGGTAATGCCAGGAATGACCCGGAATGGCACCCGGGCCCGCACCAGAGCCAGTCCTTCCTCACCGCCCCGCCCGAAGGTGAAGGGATCACCGCCCTTGAGACGCAACACCCGCAGCCCGGAACGGGCCCGACGGACCAGGATATTCGAGATATCCGGTTGAACCGGCGAGGGTTTGCCGCCGCGCTTGCCGGCATATTCCAGCCTTACACCCGGGCCAACCAAGCGCAGAATGCGCGGATCAACCAGGGCATCATAGACCACAACATCACAGTTCTCCAAAGCATGCAGAGCCGCAACAGTCAGCAAACCGGGATCCCCTGGCCCGGCCCCGACCAGCCACACCCATCCCGGTTCAAAATCCGCCAAGGTGGTGATATGTTTGGATAAAGAAGACATTCTTTTGCGCATAAAAACCTTCAAGGATAAAAGCTTTCCAGTATAAAGGATTGCGTCTTTGTGAGTCGATCAGTGTCGTGAGCTGATCAATGTCGCTGGCAATCACTTTTATAAAGATAACCCATATCACAAAGATGACAATGCGCGTTGCGGTCAAAACAACCCCAAGCAAGGAAATATGAAATAGAGATATAAAGGATCAAACAGGGGTATAATCTAAAAACAGGAATATGGAGCGTGAAACAGAACGAAAATTTAAGATCCGGTTTTACCACCGGTGCTTGCGCGGCCGCAGCAGCCGCGGCCGCATATACCGGTCTTATCCGGGGTTCTGTCCCTGATCCGGTGACATTATGTTTTCCTGATGGGAAAGAGCATAGCTTCCCATTGACCCGATGGCAGTATGGTGATCAAGAAGTCTTGGTTGGTATCGCTAAGGATGCTGGCGATGATCCCGATGTTACCGATGGTGTCGAGGTTTTGACCACTGTTCGGGCCGGGTCGGCTGGTGCCGGTATCCGGTTTTGCGGTGGCAGCGGGGTGGGGCGGGTCACCAAGCCCGGCTTGGCCTTGGCGGTTGGTGAACCGGCAATCAATGAAGGACCAAGAGCGATGATTCGCAACGCCTTGATGGCGATACAAGCGCAGACAGAGGGGTCAAAAAATGTCAAACCGCCGGATTTGATGGTCACCATTTCTATCCCCGGCGGTGAGAATTTGGCTGAAAAAACCCTCAATCACCGTTTGGGCATTGTCGGGGGGTTGTCGATTTTGGGCAGCAATGGTCGGGTGGTTCCTTATTCCTGTTCGGCTTGGATTCATGCCATCCATCGCGGTGTCGATGTGGCCCGGGCCGCCGGGTATGATCATTTGATTGCCGCAACCGGGAAGGTTTCCGAACAGGCGGCCCGACGCTTGACCGGTCTGCCCGAGGAGGCATCAATTGATATGGGGGATTTTGTGGGTGGTTTTCTCAAATATGTGCGCAAGGCCCCGGTGGCCCGTCTCACTCTGGCGGGCGGGTTTGCTAAATTGGCCAAGCTGGCGGCCGGGGCAATGGATTTACATTCATCGCGCAGCCGGGTTGATCTTCAAAAATTAACCAATCAATTTATCACCTTAGGGGGTGAGGCCGCGGCTGTGGTAGGAGTCCAATCAGCTGGGGAGTTGTTGGCCCAAGCCCAGTCTTCAGGGGTGGGGTTGCCTGACCAAGTAGCGGCTGATGCGCGCGCGACCGTTTTGGCGATGCTGCCCGGTGGAACCGCGGTTGCGGTCTATGTCATTGATCGTCAAGGTGTTTTGATTGGCGCATCAACCTGATTAGGCTTCATTGTCGAGATTGAGGGGTATCTGAGAGTTAGAGATTGGCGGCGGTCATGATGATGTGGTCATTTGGTGCTTTAGAGATATTTTTGAGTCTTGGCGCCATTCTGCGGCGTTATGGGTTGCGGTGAGGAAAGAGCGTGCCAAGATTGCTCATTATCGGCGGCACTGGGGAAGCCAGACATTTGGCCAATGCGGTTGCGGCCATTTACGGCCATAATTTAAAACTGGTCACTTCCCGGCTGGGTTTGGCACCTCCGGCTGGGCCGGTGGCCGGAGATATGCGTCAGGGTGGTTTTGGCGGGGTGTCGGGGCTGGTGGATTATTTCAAACAGGAAAATATTGATTGGGTGATTGATGCCAGCCATCCTTTTGCCGCCACCATTTCCCGCAATACCCGGACGGCCTGCCTTGAAACCGGGCGGGATTATTTACGCATTGAACGTCCCTCTTGGCGGCGCCCCGTCGGCGGGAAATGGCCCTCTTATTCGGGGTTTGAGAGGCTTTGCGCGGCATTACCAGATACAGCCGAGCATTGTTTTCTCACCCTCGGATCAGCAGGTGCGGCGGCTTTTGCCACCGCTTATCGGCGGCAGAAAGAGCAGAGTCGCCGACCCTTGCCGAGGCGATATTGGTTGATTCGGGTGATTTGCCCACCCGATGACCAGGAGCGGAACCGCTGGCAAGCGGCTTTTGGTCCGCTTCTTTCCCCATTGAATATGATCCGGTTATCGCGCCAAGGGCGGTGTGGCGGCTTTGCCTTATGGGTTGGGCGCGGCCCTTTCACATTCAGCCGCGAAGCGGCGTTGTTGGGTCAATTTAGAATTGATTGCCTGATTGCCAAGATGAGTGGCGGTTCAGCAACCCGGGCCAAGCTGGCAGCGGCCGATCATCTGGGAATCCCCTGTCTTTTGCTTGAGCGTCCGTTCAGCGTGCAATCATCATTGCTTGAAAGGAATGATCAAGTTTCCGGTGTTGCGGCCGCGCTTGATTGGTTGGCGCAAAAATACCCACAATGAGAGACCAACGTTACCTAAGCAATAATTTCATCAATAAAACCGGTTAAAACGGTTTGCCGACCCTAGATAGGATACAAAGGGAAAAAATTCATGTAAAAGAATATGGGTCGGATAATCACAATTTTTATCAATCAGATTTCTCGAAAATAAGGGTGCAGATGATGATTAGGACAAGGGAAAAAAGAGGGATTTTTAAGAATTTTTTGCCGAGTCTTTGGGGTTGGTTCTGTGGCTTATTTTTGCTGGTTGTGATGATGCTCCCGGGTCTGGGCCGGGCTGTTGAAAGCGATGTCTTTCCTGAATTGGTGTATTGGTCGGCGGTCCGCAGCGGTGATCTTGATAAAATCAGACGCCATCTGGAGCTTGATTTTTCTCCCAATAAACCGGACTCAAAAGGCAATACACCGCTCATGTATGGGGTGCGGTTGGGCAATTTAGAGATGATTGATATGCTTCTCGACTATGATGCCCGGGTCAATCAAGAGGATCGTTACGGCAATACAGTAGCGATGTGGGCGGCATCACTGGGCAAGGGAATCATTCTCAAACGCTTGATCGGAGTCGGTGCCGATATTGATCATCAAAATAAGGAAGGAACAACAGCATTGATCCAAGCGGTCAAGGAAGGGCAGACGGACTCAGTGCGGGTGTTGCTCGATGCCGGTGCTGATCCCGGATTGGCTGATTATACTGGGCGTGATGCCGACTATTATGCAACCCATTCCCGTAGCCGCTCAATCCGGCGGATTTTTGAAGAAACGGTCCCGTGAACCGGTTCTTGTAGGGGAAGAACAGGGGAAAAACCGGTTATCGATCCGATTTCTATGATCGCTTTTGGCGCGGTGTTTTCCTTGTGGCATCACGAAACAGGTGATGATGGTCGGCATCATAAAGGCGGCTATCGCTGAAATGATCGGCTGCCAAGGCCGGACCAACCAGAATGAGGGCGGTGCGGGTGATTTTGGCGGCTTTGACTTTGGCCCGTAATTGATCAAGCGGTGCGCGGATTATTTGGGCATCCGGCCAGCCCAACCGATACAAGGCGGCCGATGGGCAAGCGGCCCCGTAATGGGGGATCAATGCGGCAACCAGCTTGGCCAGATTGGTGGCCGAAAGATGGATGGCCATGGTCGAACCGCCGGAAGCCAATTCATTCAGGCTTTCTCCGGGTGGCATGGTCGAAGAACGGGTCGCGGTGCGGGTCAAAATGACGCTTTGGGTCACACCCGGTAGGGTGAGTTCTTGCCCCAAAGCCGATGCTGCAGCCGCATAGGCCGGAACACCCGGGGTCATATCATAGGGAATCCGCAATCGGCTGAGATGCCGGATTTGTTCCGCCACCGCGCTATATAGGGATAAATCACCCGAATGAAGACGAACAATCTTGCATCCGGCCTGATGCAGGCGGTTTATATGATTGATGATGGTTTCCAAGGATAGCGGGGCGCTATCAATGATTTCCCGAGCCTTTTTGGCTTCCGCCACGATGGTTTGGGGGACCAGGGAACCGGCATAGATAACGGCGTCGGCAGTCCGCAGAAGATCACGGCCCCGAATGGTCAAAAGTTCCGGGTCTCCGGGTCCGGACCCGACAAAATGGACAGGCATTAAGATGTTCCTTGAAGCGATTTGGGTGGTTGAGTGTGATGGTTTTTGCCGTGATGATTTTTGTGAGGTGAGGGCGCAGATGATGAATGGGTGGCCGGTTTGGTGGCGACCCCATAGCCGCGTGGGGTATAGATGGCCCCGCTTTCATCACGGCGGGTCTGGCTGTTGCCGATGATCACCAGGGTGAGCATATCGGCCTTTTCCGAGGTCAGCTGGTCAAGAGCGATATGATCCAGATGATCACCCGCCCGCCCAAGGTTGCGGGCCAGAATAACCGGGGTTTGAGGCGGGCGATGGGCGAGGAAAATATCACGGGCTTGGGTGAGTTGATTGTGGCGTTTTTGTGAAGCCGGATTGTATAACGCAACCACGAAATCACCCCGGGCTGCTGCCTCCAGACGGCCACGAATCACCGACCAAGGGGTCAAGAGATCGGAAAGGGATATCGCACAAAAATCATGTCCGAGCGGCGCACCCGCCCGGGCGGCGGCCGCCTGCATGGCGGTTATACCAGGTAAAACCTGGAGATGCGGCCACCACCAGTGCCGGGGGCCATAATGCCGGGTTTCAAAAACCAGGCAGGCCATGGCATAAATACCGGCATCACCGGAGGATACCAGGGCAACCCGGCGCCCCGCAGCGGCTCGCTCCAAGGCAGCCTCAGCCCGTTGGACTTCCTCCCCCAGGGCAAAATCATGACGTTGGGCTTGTGGGGCCAACGCGGCCGCCTGATCAAGATAAAGGTGATAGCCGATGATATCTTCGGCCCGGGCCAAAGCCCGCCGGGTTTCGGGTGGAATCCAATCTACAGAACCCGGTCCCAAGCCAATGACATCCAGCTGGCCACGTTGCCGACCGATGGCCTCAACATCAAGCGGGGCCGGAGCCAAAGCGATGGCGCAAGTGCTGCGCTGTGATTTGGTTTTTGGACACAGCAACTGCGCCTCGGTCCCTGCCGCCGCCAGGGCCGCCCCCTCGCAAACCCCGTGACAACCGGTGGCCCGATAAACTTCTTCTGACGGGTTGACCAGACGGTGCCTTTCTTTTTCCAGACCGGCAGCATCGAAAAAACGCAGCGGACGATCAAAATGGTGAGCCGCATCATGCAGGGCCGGTTCATCCATCTTGATATCCAGCGAACACAGACAGGCAATCGCTTCAGGGGCCAGATGATGACGTTGCAGGCAGCGCTCAATCAGGGTGATCAGTTCATGGCCATCGGCCCCGCGTTCGCAGCCGACCCCAATCGTCAGCACCGGCGGATGAAAGAAGACGCTGTTGGTGGCACGACTCGTATGAGAATCAGTACCGGAGTTGTTGTTGCTGGAATTTTGATAAGGGGTGATGACAATGCGCTGGGCACTTGTCGGATCAATGGTCACCGCCGATTGACCGAGCCAACCGCCATCGCTGACATCCTCGATCAAAGCGACCGGCTGCTGGTTGAGGAGGGCTGCGGTGATGCCTTTGGCAGCTTCTGGATTGCTGAGATGCCAACCCGCTGGGGGTTGATCAATCGCTGGCAGAGCGTGGACATCGCTGGCGGTGGTGACAGCCAGCATCCCATCGGTGGCCTGGGTGATCTGACGGGCTAAATCCAAACCACCATGATGGGCCCCCAATAAAGGCACAACCACTGACCCATCTTCGGCCACCGCAATGACCGGCGGTTCATCATGTTTGTCGCGAAGACAGGGGGCCAAGGAACGTATCATAATGCCGGTTGAGCAGAGGCCAATGATGGGTATTTTTTGGTCAAACAGATCACGTAAATGCGCCCCGACATTATGAAAGCTGTGATCGGCTTCAGGAGGGAATCCAAGCCTTGGGGCGTATATATGGATCAGGCTGGAGCGCAGATGAAGACGCAGGCTCTTGGCAAGGCTGAGACCTTGATGGGTCAAAACAACCAAAGTCGGGTCAGAACAGGTCATAAAGCTGAAGGGGTGGTTATGGAAACGGATGGCGATGGGTTAAAACGATAGAAAAATAAGAACTCTGATCAGGGTCGGCTTGGGCAAGAGGGAGGTGTTTTTGGTCCTCAAAAGTGGCCCGTTCAATATAAACCGCCTGACGGTCCAAGCCCAGAGATGGCAACAGCCGTTGCAGTTTCGCCAGATGCTGCCCCACCTTGATGAAAACCATAGCTTCAGCGGCCGCGATGCGGCTGGTGAGTTCCTGTTCATCCAGGGTGGCTGGAATGATTGAGAAAACTTGCTCACGAATGGCCAGGGGCCTTTGGGCCACGCAAGCGGCTGCCGTGACCGCCGAGATACCAGGAATAATCTGGATATGATGGTGCTCTGGCATTTCATGCAGCAAATAGGAAAATGAACCATAAAGCAGAGGGTCCCCCAGGCAGAGAACCGCCACATCACGGCCATCATCCAGATGCTTGGTCAAGCCATGTTGGGCCACGCGGTAGATTTCTGGATCAGCAAAGTGTCCAGCCACCAAAGGGATACGGATGGTGATCTCGGTTTTGGCCTGACCATCCAGGTAGGGAGCGGCAATCTGTCGGGCCAAGCTCGGCCCTTCCAGCGGGGCCGGATAAGCAACAACCGGGCAGGATTCCAGACAACGAACCGCTTTGATGGTCAGCAATTCCGGATCACCCGGCCCCACCCCGATCCCGTATAAAGTGCTGCGGTTCACCATATTATGTGCCTGTTCATGAAACACAAAAAGAGGGATGGGCACCCCGATGACCCGCCATCAATGACTCGGCCTTTGGAGAGATGGGGCATCAAGAGCGACTTTATCGGCAATCATTTGGCTGAGGGGGTATTTATCCTCCCATAAGACGGCTTCATTGACCAACCGACCGTGGCTCCAGGCCAGTTTCAAAAAACGATACCGGGCATGCGGCGTGGAGAGGGCAAACTGTTCCAGACGGCTCAGGCTGGTTTGGGTGATCGCATTGGCCACCAAACGTCCCCCTGGGGGCAAGGCGCGCCAACAGGTCTCGATAATCGCCGGGCCGTTGTCACCGCTGAGACCGCCACCGATGAAAACAACATCCGGTTGCGGCAGATCATGCAAAATATCGGGAGCCACAGCCTGTTCCAGCCGTAAAGACGGCACACCAAGGGCTTGTGCATTATCGGTGATCAATCCGCATCGTTGGGGATTGCGCTCAATGGCGATGGCTTGGCTGGTCGGTTCGGCCCGCAACCATTCAATCGCGATCGAACCGCATCCGGCCCCGACATCCCACAGCAAGCATCTGGGTAAAGGGCATAGAGCCGCTAATGTCGCCGCCCGCACCGCCTGTTTGGTCAGTTGACCATCATGGCGGAAGGCATCATCGGGCAGACCACCAGAGCGCATCAAAGGGCGGCAATCAGATCCGGCCCGACAGTCAATCGCCACCGTAACCAAATCCGGGCAAGGCTGGCTCGACCACTCGGCAGCCAGGCCATCGCGGCGCTCTTCTTGGGAACCGCCAAGATGAGAAAAAGCGGTCATCGGGCTGGCTCCAAAGCCATGGCTGGTTAAAAAAGCGGCAATCTCCATCGGCATGGTTCCATCATTACATAAGATCAACAGCTTGGCATCCGGTCGCAGATGGGCATTGAGGAGGGCAAAGGGACGCCCATGTAGGCTGAATGTTTCGGTCTCATGGCGGGCCCAACCCAGGCGGGCGCAGGCAAAAGAAAAGGCACCAGGGGCCGGATAAACCACCATGTCATCACCGCCAAAGCGCGCCGCCATCAAGGCCCCGACACCGTAATCCATCGGATCGCCGCTGGCCAGGACACACACATGTTCCCCGCGTCGGGACTCCAAGGAGTCAAATATGTGATGGATCGGGTTGGGCCACAGCCACCGTTCCCCGGAATATTCCTTTTCGGGAATATGGGCCAAATGACGCGGCCCCCCCACCAAGATGGTTGCAGTTTTTATGGCCGCAAGGGCGGCCGGGGACAGGCTGGCCATGCCATCCTCACCCAAGCCAACAACGCTGAGCCACGCTGACGTCAAGAGGATGATTTGGCACGTTCAGCCAAGGCATTGACCGCTGATGCCGCCAAGGCACTGCCACCAACCTGGCCGGTCACGCTCAGATAAGCCACTCCCAAAGATGGCGCGTGATCAATCAAGGCTTTTTTTGATTCCGATGCCCCGATAAATCCCACCGGCAGACCGATGATCAGGGCCGGTCGCGGACCCCCGGCTATGAGCAATTCAAGCAAGCGAAACAAAGCTGTGGGGGCATTGCCAATAACTGCGATGGCCCCGGCCAGCCGCGGCTGCCACAATTCAACCGCCGCCGCGCTGCGGGTGATTGTGCTTTCCAGGCATCGGGCCGCTGCTTGCGGAGTGTTGAGGTCACAAAAGATCGGATTATCAGCCGGCAGAAGGTTTCGGGTAATCCCAGCAACCGTCATATGGGAATCACAAAAAATCGGTGCGCCATCAGCCAAAGACAGTGCCCCGGTTTTTGCCGCTCCAGCCGACCAAGAGAGCTGGTCAAGAAACCGGCCATCACCCCGGGCATGGGTGAGACGTTTGGCCACTGCTGCAATATCAGCCGGGAAAGAGGAAAAATCATAAAGATCATCAATGACCGCAAAAGAGCGGCGGGAAATTTCAGCCGGATCACGGATATAATCAAACCGGATGATTTTTTCGGATGGGGCACTTTTTTCATTCGTCGGCGCGATCCCTTCAATCGGCTCCAAAGGGGAGGTATTCATGGCCGGACGCGCTTGCCCCCTGGAGTCGGCTGGGCGTGGTTGTGGGTCGATGCATGACCATGATCATGGCCGGTCTGCGAATCATGATGATGATGGGTGTGCGGGTGCGGGTTGGGGCTATCAGAACCTGTCCCGATGCCCCGCACGTGATGATGATGGCCGGTTTGTGGTTGTCCTTGATCACCAGCATAGCCGACAATTTGCGTCCGGTATTTGCACAGCATACAATTCATCGCGTTATCACCGGAAAGAATATCGCGGGCTCTATCGGCCAAGGTTTCTATAACCAAGGGATGGTCGTTGAAATAGCTGGCCTTGAGAAATTGCGTCTTGGGATGGCGGGCCGCAACTTGGTCGGTTTGCTGGTAGATACGTTTGACCAAGACACCGGTAAACAGGAAATAGGGCAGGACAACAATGCGGCCAAAACCCAGACGTTGGGCAATTTCCAGCCCTTCATCCACCCGGGGATGAGCGGTGCCGCTAAAACAGACCTCACTCCATCCATAGCCGAGACCTTCGGCCAACAGACGGGATATCTTGGCGATATTGGCATTGGCATCGGGATCATTGGTCCCTCGGCCCACCAGCATCAGTAAACTATCGGAGCGGTCAATCGGTGAGTCTGCGGCCTTTTCGGCTTCTTCAACCCGGGCGGCGGCGGCATTGATCATCCGCGGATCAATGGCCAGTTCGCGTCCGAATTGTATGGTCATATCGGGATGGGCAGCAGCAAAGCTGTTGAGTTCAGACGGGATATCATTTTTCACATGGCCGGCGGCAAAAAGCATGGCCGGTACGGCAAGGATATGGCGAATCCCACGCGCTCTTAATGCTTCCAACCCTTCGCCAATGGTCGGGCGCGCGAATTCAAGAAAGCCAGACTCAACTTCTGATTGGGGAAAGAGAGTCCGCAAACCGGCCACCATGCTGGTGAATTCATGCACACCCTCGGCATCACGGCTGCCATGACCGCAAACCATGATCCCGCTATCACCGGGTAAAGAATCAGCTGTGTTCATTGGAGTCCTCATGAGAGATATAATCAAAAGATCACTCTTTGTTTAATCATATTTCTTGGTTTAACAAGATTTTGCGGTTTAAAGATATTTATTATAATGGGGTAAACCATGAATTGACCCCAGGGTTTCGGTCGCGCATGTTTCAGCCATGTTGATTGATACAGCATATGGACCTTTTGGTCCCAATGTTTTGCTTATTCTCCTGATTTCCTTGGTTCTTGATGCTGTCTGCGGCAATATGAACTTGGTTTTCCGGGTTTTGCCCCATCCGGTCAAGTTTATCGGTGCGGCAACAGCATTCTTTGACCGTAAGCTCAATCGCCCAAGCCGTGGTGAATGGACCTTGCGGATGCGCGGAATTTTGGTGGTTATGCTGTTGTGCTGTTTGGCTTGGGCGGTTGGCCGGTTTTTGGAAGCGGTCGCGGCGGGGTGGCATTATGGCTGGTTGGTGGATGTCATATGTTTGGTGGTTTTATTGGCGCAAAGAGAATTGTTTGATCGGGTTGGCGCTGTCGCCACGGCTTTGGAGCGGAGTCTTTCTCAGGGGCGGGATGCTTTGCATCATGTTGCTGGTCGTGATCCTTCGGTTCTTGATCGTCATGGTGTGGCCCGGGCGGCTGTTGAGTCCTGTGCTGAAAATTTTGCTGATGCGGTGGTTGCTCCGGCTTTTTGGTATCTCTTGGCTGGTTTGCCGGGGCTGTTCATTCATAAGACCGTCAGCACATTGGATAGCATGATCGGCTATCGCTCCCCGCGTTATCAGGCTTTTGGGTGGGCTGCGGCCCGGCTGGATGATCTGCTGGTTTTGATTCCGGCCCGCTTGGCCGGAATCATTCTGGTGATCGCCGCTCTATTCACCCCCTCTGGACGGCCGTGGTCGGCTTTGACCGTGATGCTACGCGATGCTGGCAACCATTCCTCTCCCAATGCCGGGTGGCCGGAAGGGGCCATGGCTGGAGCATGTGGTTTCGCTCTGGGGGGCAGCCGCCGCTATAAGGGACATGTTGCCAAAGACGGCTGGATCGGTTCCGGGACCGCCCGCTTGACCCCGGCGGATATCCGCCGGGGTCTTTATCTCTACGCGGTGGGATGCCTTTTATTGATGTCTCTGTGCGCGGTCGGGGTGGTTGCTTGGCTGGCCGGGGATGATTTGATCGCGGTTTTCCAGGATTATATGACGATATTTCTTGGCCTCTTTTCTTGATGGCACTTTTTGTAATTGATTCACCCCAACTTTTCTCCGGGCCGGATGGTTTGGAATTGGATATTCCGGTGCCGAGGATCAGGGAGGGTCAGGTTGGTCATGATGACTTTCATTCATGATAACTCCGAATGACCGGTGCTTCTGAAGGGACGATATCGAGTTCATCATCCCCTCAGGATGGGCACCATTTTTTATCTCATTTTTATCTAATATCGCTTCATCTTGTCTTTCATCATTTTTTCTTCTTTGGCCATGTCATCTTTGACCATTTTGCCGTCTTTCATCATCTTCTTTTCCATCATTTTACCGTCTTTCATCATCTTCTTTTCCATCATTTTGCCCTCTTTCATCATGTCATCTTTCATTTCTGAGGATTTATGATGATTGGCTTGGGCTGTGGGAGAGCCGATGACCGGGGCCAGCAGGAAAGCCGCCGCCAAGAGGGTTACCAAGAAGGCAGATCGTAATTTCAAGAGGTCATTCATTGACGTAAAGTCCTATTTTTATTGAAGGAAAGCCCCGGCAATACGTATTGGATCATTGGGCACCGCCGTCAGCTTGGTAAGAAAATACATTTATAATGTAGGAATGTTATCATCGACTTAAAACCGCTCAGGCTCATTTTTTAACCGATGTGATGCTTTTTTCCGAAAGAATGGCGACGCAAAGTCAATGATCGATAGTTGTTTATTGTCTGGTCTTGGCAATCGCCAGCAAGCGGTCACAATCCAAATATGCTTGAAGATGATCGGCCCAATCATCCAAAGCCTGCTCAAGGTTCATATGGTAATCCAGATGTGGGTCTGCTTTTGTGCCGAGATGATTGAGGAAGGCCCGCCGTTGCTGATCATCGGCAAATAAGCCATGCAGATAACACCCCATCACCCGGCCATCGGCAGATAGGGCACCATCGGTTGATCCAGCCGGAAAAGGCCGCGCACAGCCGGGTCCGGTGGTGCGTCCGGAGTGAATTTCATAACTCCCTCTGGCCATTTCTTCTCTTTTGCGCACAACTTTATCGTCTTCGAGACATGTGCTTACGTCAAGCAGCCCCAGCCCTTGGGTTTCTCCCGGTGGTCCCTCCAGACCGAGCGGGTCAGCAATAGATTGTCCCAACATTTGATAACCACCGCAGATACCCAGTACCCAACCGCCGCGGCGCAGATGATTCAGCAGATCAATCTCCCATCCTTCCTCTCGAAACGCCTCAAGGTCACTGCGGGTCGCTTTGGACCCCAGCAATATAATCCCGTCAGCTTGGGCGGGCAGAGGAGTCCCGGATTGAATCATCTCAATATGGATCCTGCTTTCCAGCAACAGGGGGTCAAGATCATCAAAATTAGCCACCCGCGGCAACTGCGGGACGGCGATATGCAAGGTTGTTTGATCCCGGTCCTCAGGGCATGGCCGATCAAGACCCATGCTGTCTTCAGCGGGCAGCTGGTGGGCTGAGCGGCAATACGGGACCACGCCTAAGCAAGGCAGGCCGGTTTTTTCCTCAATCATCGCCACCCCGTCATCAAATAAGCTGGGATCACCGCGAAATTTATTGATGATAAAGCCTTTGAGGCGTTCTCGCTCACGCTCTTCAAGCACCGCAACCGTCCCGACAATGCTGGCGATGACCCCGCCGCGTTCAATATCACCAACCAGGACAACCGGTACATCAGCCGCCTGAGCAAAACCCATATTGGCAATATCCTGGTCCCGTAGATTGACTTCTGAAGCGCTGCCGGCCCCTTCAACCAGAATCAGTTGAGCCGTCTCGGCCAAGCGATCAAAACTCCCCAAAACCGCTTTTAACAAGCGCGGCCGCCAAGACGAATAATCGGCCGCCTTGACCGTTCCGGCAACCTGGCCATGCACAATGATTTGGGCGCCGATCTCACTTTGTGGTTTGAGCAAAACCGGATTCATATCAAGCCGTGGCGTCACCCCGGCGGCTTGGGCTTGCAAGGCTTGGGCACGGCCAATTTCACCGCCTTGGGCCACCGCCGCATTATTGGACATATTTTGCGGCTTGAACGGAAAAACCCTCAGGCCACGCCGGTGAAACAGCCGCGCCAAACCAGCAACAATGAGGGATTTTCCTACATCCGATCCGGTTCCCTGTAGCATCAAGGACGCGGTGGGATGCGCGATAGGTGCCAAAATAGGCGCCCTATTCAGTGACTGCTTGCGGCAGCCCGCAAAGAATCAGCCAGAGGGGTATCAAAGCGCCGCTCAATGACGATTTGTTGCGCGCTGGCCTCTTCTCCATAAATGGCTTGATTGAGATCATCGCGCGGATGGATATAAGCCCCTTCAAAGGAAACCCCGACAAAGGCCCCCTGAGAAGAGGAAAAGGAATAAATGTCGGCCAGTTTAACCGTGGTTGCCGCTTCCGCCCCGACCCCGACCGGGCCAACCGCAACACTGGCATCAACACCGAGTTTAATGTTTTGTTTGACAATCGAATCAATGCCGCGCTCGGTCATGATGGCGAAAATTGTTTCGGCTTCCTCAAAGCCGAACTGCAACCCGAAACTCACCGAGCCTAAGGTAAAGAAAGCCGGTCCACTCCATTGACCTTGGTCATTACGGGCCAAGAGAACCCCGTTGCCGCCTTCACCGCCGAGGAAAAATCCCCCTTTGAGAAGGCCGGGAAAAACCAGAATGCCGCGCGCGGTTTTTAGGAGTTCATGGAGTTTTTGGAAATTGGGATCATTGACCCGATTGCGCAGGGCGATGGTGGATTTGGTCAGAATTTCGCGGGCTTCTTCGGCGATGGCTTGTTTGCTCTTGGGTTCGACTGGCGGCGGTGGCTGTTTGGCGTTTGACACTTCCTCGGAAAACGAGTCCGCACCGGCATAAGACGGTCCTCCAACCAGGAGAATGCAACCGATGACCGCCATGATGGTGATCATCATGATAAGGGGATAATTTTCGCATCTCTGTGCGCTCAGCATGGGCCGCTCTCCTTTATCGGGTGATCGCTCAATCTTGGATCGAGATACGGGGGGGTTATCGATAGCGTGGCTGATTGGTTGGCGCAAGATTGCATAAACCCGCCCCAACCATAAATCCGCGGCAAAAGGGTTGGTCCAGTGGTTCCCTTTGGTGCGTGTTTCCTCATCATTGTTTGCCTGTTTTGTATGAGTTTTGGTCTAAAAATGCGGCATTTTTTTGTAAAGAATTCTTCAAGGGCGACTGGTTCAGCGTTTAATATTCAACCCCGGCCTGGGCTTTGATCCCGGCCCGGAAAGGGTGTTTGATCAGGGTCATTTCAGTCACCAAATCAGCCGCGGCGATGAGTTCTGGTTTGGCATTGCGGCCGGTGCAGACAATATGCAGATCGGCCCGGCGGGCCTCAAGAACCGCCAAGATCTCTCTAAGATCAAGATAATCATAGCGCAGAGCGATATTGATTTCATCCAGAATAACCATCCGGTAAGCTGGATCGTCAATCATTTTGCGGGCTTGCGCCCAAGCGGTGTCGGCGGTGGCAATATCTTTTTCGCGATTTTGGGTCTCCCACGTGAAGCCTTCCCCCATTTGGCGAAAATCAATCAAATCAGGAAACTGGGCAAACAGCTTGGCCTCCCCGGTTTCCCAGGCCCCTTTGATGAATTGCACCACCCCGACTTTCATATTGTGACCCAGGCAGCGCAGGGCCATGCCAAAAGCGGCTGAGGATTTTCCTTTCCCTGGCCCGGTATGGACAATCAGCAAGCCTTTTTCCCGATTGCGTTCGGCCACTCTCTTATCAAAGGCGGCCTTGCGGTGGCGCATTTTACGTTTATGACGCTCCGAGTCACTTTCCACCTTGGTGGCTGGGGCGTTTTTTGTGGCCGATTGTGAAGCACCATGATTCATCATGATCGGGTTATCTCAACATGTGAAAACGCGGTCAAGGCTGGATGGATTTTTTTTGATCTGAGGATTGTTGATGGGTGGCTTTGCTCAGCCGATCCAGCATCGTATGGGCACTGTTGCTGCGGGGTCGCCACAAAGCCCGATCGATGGCTTCTTTCAAGCGTTCACTCATTTCAACCAAGGCATCCGGGTTGGTTTTTTCCAGGAAATCACGCACCTGATCATCAAGAAAATACGCCTGATATAAGGCATCAAAGTGATGATCGTGAACGCAAGAAGTGGTGGCCGCAAAGGCAAACAGATAATCAATGGTTGCGGCCATTTCAAAGGCTCCTTTATAGCCATGCCGCATCACCCCGGCGATCCATTTGGGGTTGGTGGCCCGCCCGCGCAGAACTCGGGCAATCTCCTCAGATAAGCTGCGGATACGTGGCGAAAAGGGTCGGCTGTGATCAATGTGATATTGGGTCGGTTCATGCCCGGAAAGATGCGCAACCGCGGCTGAAATCCCGCCCTCAAATTGGTAGTAATCATCGCTATCAAGCAGATCATGCTCGTGATTGTCCTGATTTTGGACAACCACCTCAATGTTTTTCAGGCGTTGGGCGAACAGATCATGGGCCTCTTGCCCATCGCGTCCGCCGCCGTAAGCATAGCCTCCCCAGGCCAGATAGGCCTTGGCCAAATCCCCGGCATCGCGCCAGCCCCGCTCATCAATCAGAGCTTGCAGACCGGCCCCATAGGCCCCCGGGCGGGCACCAAAAATCCGGGCCGTGGCTTGGTGGCGGGCGTGCTCCGGGCTGAGGCCTCTGGCTTCCAGGGCCGTGGCTTCTTTTTTCAGCGTGGCGGCCAACGGATTGATATCGGGTGGTTCATCCAGAGCCGCCACGGCGCTGCTGGCGGCATCAAAGAGATCAATCAAATGGGGAAAGGCATCGCGGAAAAAGCCGGAAATCCGGAGCATCACATCAATTCGTGGCCGTCCCAGGACACTGGCCGGCAAAATATCAAATCCGGCAACCCGGCGTGACCCATCATCCCAGCGGGGCTTGACCCCGATCAAGGCCAGGGCCTGAGCAATATCATCGCCGCCGGTGCGCATATTGCTGGTTCCCCAGGCGGTAATCGCCAGGCGTTGCGGCCAATCGCCATGCTGTTGGGCATGGTGCTCTATCAGGCGGCTGGCGGACTTCCATCCCAGTTCCCAAGCTGCCGGTGTGGGTACGGATCGGGTGTCGACCGAGTAAAAATTACGCCCGGTTGGTAAGACATCAAGCCGCCCCCGGGTTGGTGCTCCTGAGGGTCCAGGGAGGACAAAGCGGCCAGCCAACCCGGCCAGTAAACCCTGCATTTCCGCCGGTCCACAGGCTTCAACAAGCGGGGCCAATTCATCCACAACCCCATCTAGAACCGCCCGGGTTTTTGCCCAGGTCTTACGCGGGGGGATTGTGCCATTGATCAGGGCCAGAGCCAAAATCTCCAAACGTTCAACCGTATCACCGGTCAGTCGCCAGGGGCCAAGGGCGCGCCCTTCATCTTCGCCAATCTTGGCGATAGTGGCCAGAATACGCGGCCGTTTCCCCGGCCAAGCGGCCCCTAAATCGCAATCAAGGGGATCAAAAGAGAGGCCCAGATCATCAGCCAAAGCCCGGGTGAGGGATTGATTGCGCCCCTGCCCATCGCCGCGCGGTATCCGAACCAAGGCCCGCAGAAGAGCGGCCAGCAAGGACCCATCCGGTGAGCGGCCAAAAATATGCAGACCATCGCGAATCTGCATCTCTTTGAGTTCGCAGAGATAAGAATCCAGTTTGGCCAGAGCCGAATCGGTCGATTCTTCCCGGCTGATGCCGCAATCAATATCCAAGCCGCTGCCGCCCAGCAGATCACGGATTTGGCTGCGTAAGGGGTCAAGACGCCGGGGATCGGTGGTGCTGGCTTCAAAATATTCATCAGCCAAGGCTTCCAGTTCGGCTTGTGGTCCGTGGCTGCCGGCCCTGGTCAAGGGGGGGGTCAAATGATCAATGATGGTGGCTGCTGTGCGGCGTTTGGCTTGGCTTCCCTCACCCGGATCATTGACGATGAAGGGGTAAAAATGCGGCAGCGGCCCCAAAACGGCTTCAGGGAAGCAGGTGTTACTCAACGCCAGGGCCTTGCCCGGCAGCCATTCCAGATTGCCATGTTTGCCGACATGGACCACGGCGTGGCATTTCATGACCCGCCGCAACCACCCATAAAAAGCCAGGTAATAATGGGGCGGCACCAGGGCCGGGTCGTGATAACTGCTTTCCGGATCAATGTGATAGCCGCGCCCCGGCTGCAGACCGACAATCGCTTGCCCCATCGTCAAGGCGGCCAGGGCAAAACCCTGATGATCTTCTTGATAAAACGGGTCCGCAGAGGCCTCCCCCCAGCGTTCATGGACCGCGTCTTGAACCGGTTGCGGCAGGCTGGCCAAATGCTCTTGATAGATGCCTAAAGGCAGGATATGGCGGATATCGCGTTCTTTGAGACGCTGGTAATCATTGGTCGGACCGGCCTTGAGGCGGGCAATCAAGGCATCCCCATCTCTCGGGATATCATCAATGCGGTATCCGGCCTTTTTGAGGGCTTTGAGAATATCGACGGTTGCTGCTGGAGCATCCAGACCGACACCATTGCCGAGGCGTCCGTCACGGTTGGGGTAATTGGCCAGGATCAAGGCAATCCGGCGTCGATCAATCGGGGTATGACGTAAACTTGCCCAGTTGGCGGCCAGTTCAGCAACATATTCCAGGCGATCTTCTACGGGCTGATAGTCGGCAATCGGGCATTGGGTGGCGGTGTCGCGGCGATCTTGTTTTTTAAAGGCAACCGCCCGGCTGAGCAGGCGTCCATCAATTTCCGGCAAGGCGACATGCATGGTAATGTCACGGGCTGCCAGCCCTTGCGGGTCTTGCTGCCAGCTTGCTTGATCCCGCCCGGCAAAAACCACCTGTAAAATCGGGCAATCGGTCCCGCAATAAGGGGTTTGATGGGTTGCGCCGGGCTGGCCGACCGCAAAAGCCACCGCGTTGAGGATGATATCGGGGGGGTGGGCGGCCAGGGTCTCGGCAACCAGAGCCGCAGCGATAGGGTCTTTGAGGCTGCTGACATATATCGGCAAGGCATCAAGCCCGACCCGCTCCAGAGCCTTGATCAGGGCATCAATGACCGCGGTATCGGCCGATTGAGCCAGGGCGCGATAGAAGACCAGGGCCGCCTTTGGTCGCTCCGGCTGCCATTGCTTGGTGATGGCGTCAAGATCATTGCCTTTGGGTTGGGGGTGCGCGGCACCATAGAATCCGGCCCGGGGCAGGGGGCGGGGTTCCCGCCAACTTATCCGGTCTTGGTCTTGTAATGACCGGGTTGGCGGGGTGATCAGGGCGGCGGCGTAGGCCAGACAGTCAACCGCGTTGTCGATGCCGCCATGAACGCCGTATTGCCACAGCCGATGCAGGGCATCCGGTGGCAGGTTGGATTGATCGATGAGGGCGGTATCGGGTTGATCATCCCCCGGGACCAGGGCCAGCAAAGCCCCGCTTTGCCGCGTCGATGCGACCAATCTCTCAACCCCGTAAGGCCAATAGGCCAAGCCACCCAGCAAGCGGACCATAACCAGCTTGGCGTGATCAATCACCGTATCAACATAGAGATCAACCGCATAATTGTGGCCAAGATGCAGCAGATTGGCCAACCGCAGGCTGGGAGTGTGGGGATCATCGGCCAAGCGGCGGGCTTGGGCGGCGGCCAGGCAGCTCAAATCGCTATCGGCGGCACTCAAAATGACCATATCACCGGGGGTCTGGCCGAGATCAACCGCTTTGCCGTTGTCAATCTGTCCGGATTGGGCGGCAAGAAGATGCATGATCTATGATCCGTGTAAGGGGAGACATATCTTTAATATGGTCTTTAATATGGTGGTGGTTGATTTTGGGGTGAAACTTGTAAAACAGTTTACAGCAGCGGCCAGTCAAGCCGGATGCGGTGCCCTTTGAGGGGCGTGATCCCCCCAGAGCAGGGACCGGCCATTGCTGTCCCGGTCAGGGGCTGGTCAAAATCTGTTGGATGGTTTGGCGATCAATCCCGGCTGGGCCGATGGCCACCAGAGCACCGATTTTCTCCTCATCGCGGCCCCAGGGTTGGCCAAAATAATGATCAACCCGCTCCCCCACGCCCTGCACCACCAAACGCATGGCTTTGCCTTTGACATGGGCAAACCCCTTGATGCGCAACAGATTTTGATCCTGCACCGCCGCCCCGATGCGGGCCACCAAATCAGCCGGATCATCAATATCCGGCAACGGGATACGTAAACTGGTAAAGGCATCATGATCATGGTCATCATGAGAGTGATCATGGACCGAACCCGGATCATCATGCACAGGCGTCTCAAGCCCAAGGATGAGGCGCGGATCAATCTGGGCATGGCGGGAATTGATGATCCCGGTTCTCGACTTGAGATGGTTGGATAGGGTCTTGCTCACCGCCGCAACGGCATCGGAGTCAAGCAGATCGGTTTTGTTGAGAATCACCAGATCAGCACAAGAGATTTGATCATCGAACAATTCCGCCAGACTGGACCGGTGATCAAGGGCCGGATCGGCATCACGTTGTCGGGAGAGGGCGGCATGATCATGGGCAAAATTGCCCTCGGCCACCGCCGGGGCATCAACAACCGCAATCACGCCGTTGATCATCACCCGGTCCCGGACTTCCGGCCA
This sequence comes from Alphaproteobacteria bacterium, assembly GCA_963923945.1. Classification (GTDB taxonomy): domain Bacteria; phylum Pseudomonadota; class Alphaproteobacteria. The sequence continues at coordinate 1,086,907 of OZ000551.1, read as the reverse complement.
GGAAAAGGCCCGCACCAAAGGTTTGGGTAGAGCCAAGCCGGAGGTCTCAATAATGATATGCTCCGGCGGTAGCGGCCGGGCCAGCAACTGTTCAATCGTCGGCAGGAAATCATCGGCCACCGTGCAACAGATACAGCCATTGGCCAATTCAACGATATCATCGGCTTGGCAATCGGTAAAACCGCATCCCCGCAACACCGCACCATCCACCCCCATCTCACCAAATTCATTGATAATCAAGGCAATCCGGCATCCGGCCCGTTCGACCACATGGCGGATCAGGCTGGTTTTCCCGGCCCCGAGAAAACCGGTGATGACAGTGGCCGGAATGCGTTGCGATGCGGCGGCAAGCGGTGAGGGTAGGGCCATTGATTAAAAATCCTTTACACAAAAATATAAGCAGAGCGGTCAAAAAAATAAGAGACCCATTCGGCCGGATGGTGATCAAATTTTAAGAACAGATCAAGGTTTAAGAAAGGTTGCCAGGCCGGCGCTCACCAGAATCACCTGATCACACAGAGCGGCCAGGCGGGCGTTCAAACCGCCAGCCTGGTCGGCAAAGGCCCGGGCGGTTGGATGGCCGGGCACGCCACCCAGCCCCACCTCATCGGCCACCACAATGACCGGCCTGCGCACTTGGGTCAAGACTTGGCAGAGCTGGTCAATTTCGGCGTCAATCGGGGCGTTTTTGCTGATCCGGTTGGCCAGCCAGAGGCTGATGCTATCAATCAAAACCGGGGCTTGCAGAATCGGGGCTTGGCGGGACGTTGTTTGATTATTGGTCACGGTTTGATTATCAGTCAAGGCGGCGATACAGGCCGACAGATGGTCGGGTTCCTCAATCAAGTGCCAGCGATTGCCACGTCGGCGCCGGTGCTCTTCGATTCGACGGCCCATCTCTTGGTCGGTTGCCGATAATGCCGGATCAGCGGTGGCGATATAAATCGGGGTCTGGTCTTTTGCGGTGGCGTGCAGAGTCAATTCTTCAGCATGGGCACTTTTGCCTGAGCGAATACCGCCTAAAACCAGAGTCGTCATCGGCTTGGGAGTCGGATGGGCCGATTGTGACCGGCCAGCCGGATGGTGATTGACATGATTGACCGTCCAGCCGGTTGAGGAGCCCTCAACGGCCCAATAATCCAAACGGGTCAATGATAAGCAATCAAGATGAAAATGCAGGGCCGATTGTTCTGAACACCCCAAAGCAGTTGCCAAAGCGGCCCTTATGGTCCCGGCATGGGTGATGATGATGATATCCGTAATTGGCTGTGGGGCCTGTATATCGGGGGTGTTTGCACCGTCTTGAATCGGGATTCTTTTCTTTTGATGGATGATTTTTGGCTTGGCTGTGTGCTGCTCAATCAGATCATGGAGGGCGTCCTTGACTCGCTTGATTTGATCGGCAAAAGATTCACCCCCCGGTGGGGTGGTTTGGGCCGGGTTGTTCCAAAATCGCTGATACAGATCCGGGTCGTTTTGGGCGGCTTGGTCGTGACTCATTCCGGCCCAAAGACCGAAATTTTGCTCCGTAAAGCGCTCCTCCAAGACAAGGGCGGCGGTGGATTTCCCGCTTAAGATAGATAATGTTTCGCCGGTCTGGCGGGTCCTGGGCCACGGGCTGGCCATCCAAACAGCATCGGTTGGCAGGGCTGCCACCAGACGATTGAGAATCGCTGTATCCGAAAGATCAGGCTTCCCCTGGGCATCGGGAAACCCCGAGCGCGTATCAAGGATTGGCGCGTGACGAATGAGCCAGAAACGGATAGCCCGATGATCGGAAGATGCCAGCATGAGCAAGCGGGTCTTACAAAATCATGGCCGCAGCCAGAAGGATGGCCATTTCGGCCAATTGCTGTCCGGCCCCCATGATATCACCGGTTACCCCGCCAAGGCGGGTTTTGGCCAGATACTCCAGGCCATGGAGCATCCCGCCAGCGATCAGAATGGCGGTGATGGCGGCCGGTAACCCCAAGAAAAGGAAGAGGAAAATCGCCGCCACAATCAAGGCGGCGTTGTGAGAACCGGCCGGGGGGATCCCCAAAGCCACCGCCAGGCCATCCTGGCGAATCGGCTCAAGACGCCGGGCCAGAACAACCGGGGCGGCCCGTGAAGCCGATACGGCCGCCAACAAAGCCGGAACAATGTCCACTCCGTCAAGACTGGCCAATAAAGCCGCCCGCAGAGCGACCGAAAAGATCAATGCCAAGGCTCCATAAGCACCAATATCACCCCGGCGCATCAGTTCCAGGCGTTGGCTCGGGGTATCGCCACCAAACAAGCTGTCGGCGGTATCAGCAAGGCCATCTTCATGCAAGCCGCCGGTCAAGGCCGCCATAACAGCCAAGGCAACCAAGCTGGCCGCCAGCGGCGCAACCCCAAGCACAGACAATGGCCACCAGACCAGACAGCCCAAAGCGGCGATTATCAAGCCAACCAACGGAAAGGCTCGCACCGATTCCCCAAGATCAGTCTTTTTGATCCGCCCCTTGGGGCGTGGCCAAGGGAAACAGGTCAAGAAAGGCCCAGCAATCAGAAGCGATTGTTTCCACACCGATGCCGTGGCCTGCCATCGTTTTGAATTGGAGAATAGGGAACCTCGGTCTTTGGCTTGCTTATCCTTTGATTGGGTGGCTTTTTTGGTGCTTCTGGTCATGGATTGCTATTTCTGTATCTTTTCTATTTTCGTCTTTTACTCTGTTTGCTTTGTCTTGTTGTTTTTGTCTTGTGGCTCAATGATTTTTGATCATCAAGATGGACCGGATTTTTTTTCGTTTGTTTTGATCATTCTCTAGAGAGATTTTTTGGAAATTGATTCTTTAGCTGGTGATCTGTACACCCACCAAAATGCTTTGCCGACTCCGGCGATGGGCTGAACCGGTATATCATAATCAGCACCTTTCATCATGATACAGGATACGTTCCCGATGATGCCTAATAGTATTTCTCAATTCCGCCTTTTGCTCAATGACATAACTGCTGGCGATGAAGTGGCTGCCGCCGCCGTCTGGGAGCGGCAGGATCAACTCACCAAGCCGTTAAGATCATTGGGGCGGCTGGAGGATTTATGTGCTTGGATGGCAAGCTGGCAAGCCAGCACCACGCCGCGGGCGGACCGGGTCCTAATCAATGTTTATGCCGGTCATCATGGTGTTACAGCCCATGATGTTTCGCTTTATCCAGCTGAAGTGACCCAACAGATGGTGGCCAATTTTCGTGATGGTGGGGCGGCGATTAACCAGTTGGCGGTTTTGCTGGATGCTGAACTCCGAGTCCATGAAATGGCTTCAGGACGTCCCAGCGGCGATTTTACCACCGGTCCCGCCCTCACCGCCCAAGAATGCGCCGATGCTTTGGCTTATGGCCAGGCGACAATAGAGGGCGCGTTTGATTTGCTCTGTTTGGGCGAGATGGGGATCGGCAATACCACTGCAGCTGCGGCCGTATGCTGTGCTCTTTACGGTGGGGCACCGGAAGATTGGGTCGGGCCGGGGACCGGTCTTGACGCTTCAGGGGTTGCCCGTAAAACGGCGGTGGTGGCGGCTGGATTGCGGCAGCATGCTGAAAAATGTGATGATCCTCTAGAGGTTTTGCGTCGCCTGGGCGGCCATGAATTGGCAGCCATCGCCGGGGCGGTGGTGGCGGCCCGGCGGTCGGGTATTCCGGTGTTGCTGGATGGTTTTGTGGTTTGCGCGGCTGCGGCTGTTCTCCATGCCATAGAACCGACACTGCTTGATCATTGTCAGATCGGCCATGTTTCTGCAGAACCAGGGCATCAACGGTTACTGGGCCGGTTGGGAAAAACGCCTCTGTTGGATCTCAATATGCGTTTGGGAGAAGGCAGCGGGGCGGCAACGGCGGTTTTTCTCCTACGTGCGGCAACAGCCTGCTATAACGGGATGAAAACATTTGCCCAAGCAAAGGTATCGGAGGCTGAGAAGAGATAAACCGTATGTCATTATTTTTGTTTCTCTGCATACCACAATCACCGCGTACCGGTATAATTTGAAGCCATGCGATGCGAATGATCTTGAAACCGGTGACTCTCAAGCGGGTGGTTTTTGAGCGGTTGAATCTTTGATGACTGTTTTCAGAATGCCTCGCTTGGGTTGGTTTTCTTGGGTTTTGGCGTTATTTTGGCTGGTTTTTTTCCTCGCGGCTGAGGTGGTGGCCGGGGATTTGCGGGTCCATATCGCCGGATTACGTAATGCGCAAGGGATGGTGCATGTGGCTCTTTATGACCGTCCCGAAAGATTCCCTAAACCGAACGTGATGCTGTATAGTAAGGTGGTTGCGGCAACCCCTGAGGCATCCAAGAGCGTGATTTTTGAGAATCTGCTGCCCGGTGACTACGCCTTAGCCATATATCATGATGAAAATTCCAATGATGAATTTGATCAAGGATTATTCGGCTGGCCTTTAGAGGGGTTCGGCTTCAGCCAGGGTGCCAAGCCGTTTCTTGGACCCCCTGCTTTTGGCAGTGCGGCTTTTTTTCTTGGCCCTCAAGGGGGTGAGATCACGGTTGAATTGACCTATTGGCCGTCTGCTCAAGACCCGGCCCCATCAGGGTTCTCAACCGGTCGGTTGCAGCCTTGATGGTTTTTTTCGTAGATATTGATTGATCATAGATATTCACTGGTAAAACCATTGAGAAAACTCTGCCCATCATCAAAAAGAGGGGGCGGCTATGCCGAGTCATGAGAATATTGACCGGTCCATGTTAAGTCATGACCGGGATGGTGATCAAAATGGCGCCCTGGCCTCTATTCCCTCAGGACGGCGGATTTATGCGGTTGGCGATATTCATGGTCGGCACGACCTTTTGACCGATATCCATGCCCGTATTCTCAATGATGCGACCCGGGCTGATCCGTTGGGTGCGGTCAGCAAAGTCGTGATTTATCTTGGTGACTATGTTGACCGTGGCCCGATGTCCAAGGAGATTATTGCGGCCTTTATTGATCACCCCTTGGATGGTTTTGAGACCATCTATCTTAAAGGCAATCATGAGAATTTCTTGATAAAATTTCTTAATAACCATGAGGTTGGGCGTAACTGGTTGGCCAATGGTGGGGTAGAAACAATACGCAGTTACGGGGTTGGGCTGGATCATAACCCGGCCGATGATGGTGATTTTCGTCATATAGATTTTCGTCATATACAGGCGGCGTTACGGGCCGCTATACCCAATGCCCATCGGGATTTTTTGGCGGGTCTGAAGCGCTTTCACCAGGAGGGTGATTATTATTTTACCCATGCTGGTGTGTCGCCGCGCCGGTCGCTGAATGATCAAATAGAGGAAGATTTACTCTGGATTCGTGATGAGTTTCTTTCTTATGACAAACCGTTTGGCAAGATTGTTGTGCATGGCCATTCCATTGCGCCGCAGCCACAAATCCGCACCAACCGTATCGGTATTGATACCGGGGCTTATGCAACCGGACGATTGACATGCTTAGTCCTGCAAGAAAATGTTTATGGCTTTTTGCAAACCAATGCGTGATGACCGCTGTGTTAGGAGCGGTCATTCAGCGATTCTCCTTCAGCGTGATGACCGCTGTGTTAGGAGCGGTCATTCAGCGATTCTCCTTCAGCGTGATGACCGCTGTGTTAGGAGCGGTCATTCAGCGATTCTCCTTCAGCGTGATGACCGCTGTGTTAGGAGCGGTCATTCAGCGATTCTCCTTCAGCGTGATGACCGCTCTGACTGCCGCCGTAATCGATCTCTTTCAATAGATGATCAATAGGCAGTGGAGCCAATACCCAAACTGGGCGTATAAAGAGGCCGAATATTAATGTCAAAGCAGTGGTCTGATTTTCTGTAAAAAGAAAGGCATCTTTGGAATGAATATGGCAACTGGGAAAATTGATCTTTCATCTTTGAGTCGGGGACGTTTGCTCTGTGTCGGTGATGTTATACTGGACCGCTTCGTGACCGGCGGTGTTGAGAGAGTTTCGCGGGAAGCCCCGATTCCGGTTCTACGGGTCACTGATGAGACCGCTATGTTGGGTGGTGCGGGCAATGTCGCCCGCAACTTATCGGCTCTTGGTGCCCCGACCGATTTTCTTTGCGTGATTGGTGATGATGATATCAGTGCTGAGATCGCGGCTTTGTTGGTCCAAGAAGACCATTTAACACCCCATATTCTGACCCAAAAAAAGCGGCCGGGGACCTTGAAAATTCGTTATGTCTGCAACAAGCAGCAAATGCTGCGGGTGGATCAAGAAAGCGATATTCCGATCAAACGTCATATGGCGCAAAAACTCCTCGAAAAGGCCATTTCTCTGATGCCTGGTTGTGGTGGCTTGATCATTTCTGATTATGGGAACGGTCTTTTTTCACCGGAAGTTCTGGCGGTGCTGATTGCCAAAGGCCGCGAGAACGGGTTACCGATTGTTGTTGATCCGCGCGGGGTTGATTATGCGATTTATGCCGGGGCCGATATCATTAAACCCAACCGTGATGAATTGGCTGCCGCGAGTGGTTTACCGGTGGATGATGATGAATCGGTGGTGGTGGCGGCCCGCCGCTTGATTGATGATTTTGATTTTCGGGCGGTTTTGGCGACTCGCGGTGCACAAGGGGCAACCGTGGTTCGTGCTGACGGCACAACGCCGGTCCATCTGCGCAGCTCGGCCCGTGACATTTTCGATGTTTCTGGGGCCGGTGACACCGTTGTTGCGGTTGTTGCGGCCGGGTTGGTGGCTGGATTTGATTTGGAGAAAGCGGCATCTCTGGCCAATATGGTGGCGGGGATGGTTGTGGCCAAGGCCGGTACGGCTGTTGTGACAATTTCGGAAATACAAGCCGAGATGGCCCGTACATATTCTGAAGTTGTCGAGAACAAGGATCATCAAGACGCGCTTGGTTATGAGAATGATCATGAGAAAATTTTTAGCCGCGATGATCTTCTCATACAGATTCAGAAATGGCAGCAACAGGGATTGCGTATTGGCTTTACCAATGGTTGCTTCGATTTGCTGCATCCGGGCCATGTGTCTCTTTTACGCCAGGCTCGCGGGGTGTGTGATCGTCTTATTGTCGGCTTGAACAGTGATCAATCGGTGCAACGCCTTAAGGGGAAAAAGCGTCCCATCCAAGCGGAGTCGGACCGGGCCGATATTTTAGCGGCGTTATCCGTGGTTGATGCGGTGGTTGTCTTTGATGAGGATACACCGCTTGCGCTGATTGAGTCTGTTCGTCCGGACGTTTTGATTAAAGGGAAAGATTATACCCTGGCTCAAATGGTGGGGGCTGATCACGTTCAATCATATGGGGGAGAAATTTTCCTGGCTGATTTACAGCCTGGCCACTCAACCACCAAAACTCTAAGCCGCTTGGCGTCTTGAGAAGGTTTAAGACGGCTGTTTTGTCTTTATAATATACCGGAATAATATACCGGATATATGGCGGCCGACAGGGGAGAACGGGCGAAATCCATCACAAGAACGCCAGCCTGGTTGATCAAAGGGAGATATGTATAGGCATGAATTTAAAAGCATTGTTGTTTGATGTGGATGGAACGCTGGCCGAGAGTGAGGATATCCATCGTGAAGCCTTTAACGCCGCGTTTCGCGAATTCGGCGTTTCTTGGCATTGGGATCGGGCAATCTATCGTGAAATTTTGCCGATAGGCAGAGGGCGGGAGCGCATTCGCCATTATGTTGAGCGCAGTGACCCGGAAACCGCTCAACGGCCTGATTTTTACGGCTATGTTGATGCGATGTATAACGCCAAGAGGCGGGCTTATGCCGAGATGCTGGCGGATAGAGGGGTTTGGGTGCGTCCTGGGGTTTGGCGTCTTCTCAATGAATGCCGTGATGCCGGGATGCGCTTAGCGATTTGCTCTGCTGCGTCAGAATACAGCCTGCGCCAAGTATTTGAAAATGGCCTGGGTATGGATGTGTTTGATTGGTTTGAGGTGGTTGGCCATGGCGACCTTGTCTCAGCAAGCAAGCCGGCTCCTGATATTTATAGCTGGGTCTTAGGGGAGATGGCGTTGCCGCCTCAGGCCTGTTTGGCGATTGAGGACTCGCCACAAGGGTTGCGTTCAAGCCTGGCGGCTGGTGTGGCGGCGGTGGTTTCGGTTTCAAAATATTTTGAAGGTGAAGATTTCCCTGGTGCGGTGGCGGTGGTCAGCAATCTTGGTGAACCGGATCGCCCCTTTGAATTGTTATCCGGTGATGCCCGGGGCCGTCGCTATATTGATCTTGATCTTTTAAGGACATGGCATGCCGATGCCTATGCTGCTGGCGGTACCGATGACGTCCAGAAAGTGACTTGAATATCGCGTGGTTGGGGATTTTTCTGAGATTTTTAAGCATTCTTTGCGGTTTCTTGAACATAATTTTCTTATGGGAGTGTTCTGATGACGATGATGCGGGATATCGTTTTTAAGAATCGGCAGGGTGTGTCGTTGGCCGGAAAACTGCATCTTCCGGCCGGAGCACGCCGTGGTGCCGCCTTGTTTGCCCATTGTTTCACCTGTTCTAAAGAGACATTGGCGGCGGCCCGGGTTTCCCAGGGGTTGGCTATGCGTGGCTTGGCTGTTTTGCGGTTTGATTTTGCTGGTCTGGGGGATTCGGGAGGAGAATTTTCTCAAACCAGTTTTGCCAGCAATCTTGATGATATCAAGGCCGCCGCGTTTTGGATGGCCGATCAAGAGATGCCATTGGATATCCTGGTTGGTCATTCCCTGGGCGGAGCGGCTGTGTTGGCGGTGGCTGGTGATATTGATTCGGTGGGCGGGGTGGCAACCATCGGTGCCCCGGCTGAACCGGCCCATGTTCTGCATCTTTTAGGCGGCAAGGAAAAAGATATTCTGGCTGCTGGCCGGGCTGAAGTCGCTATTGGCGGGCGGCCATTCACCATTGGGGCGGACTTTGTACGGGATTTGCAGGCTCGTTCAGGAACAGTGGCGGTTGCTGATCTTAAAGCCGATATTCTGATTATGCATGCGCCTCTGGATAAGATTGTCGGGATTGAGAATGCCGGGCATATTTTTACCGCCGCCAAGCATCCTAAATCTTTTGTGTCATTGGATAAAGCGGACCATCTTTTGACTCGGCCCAAAGATGCGGCATTTGCCGCTTCGGTGATCGCGGCTTGGGCCAGCCGGGTAACTCATGAGAAAGGGGCTTTACCAACCGCTTCGGAAGGAGAGGTTGTGGTGCGCTCAAGCAGCGATGGTCCGTTTGCTCATGATATCGCTATTGGCTCCCATCTGATGCGGGCCGATGAGCCACCATCGATTCCCGGCGGGTTGGATTCCGGACCGGCCCCTTATGATTTTTTGCTGGCCGGTTTGGGGGCTTGTACGGCCATGACGTTGCGTCTTTATGCCCGGCGCAAGGGCTGGCCTTTGGAGGAGGTGGATGTCACCTTGCATCATCAAAAAATTCATGCAGAACATGCTGAATCCGGGGTTGGAACCGGGCGGCTGGATCAGATTCGCCGCCGGATCACTTTAACCGGTGATCTGGATGAGGCGATGCGCCAGAAATTGCTTGAGATTGCCGATCTCTGCCCGGTCCATCGCAGCCTAGAGGCTGGGATCGCCATTGAAACCGAAGCTGTCCAAGCCAACACATCACCGCTCTCAATCTCCCCTGGTTAAAGGGAAAACACCCCGATCAATGGCGAGTGAAAATCCCATCAGGGGAATGGCTGTCCTAACAATTCCGGTCTTTCACCGGTTGATCCAAGCGGATGACCCGCATCCAATAGAACAGCTGTCCTAACAATTCCAGCCTTTCACTGGTGATCAGCCCTGTTTTTATCTCCAAAACCGCTTTTTTTATAGCTTTGGTTGTTTAAAAAACAATCGCGAAAAGCCGCATAAAAGAACCGGCGGCCGGAAGAATTGTATTCATTGATACCGGGTTTCATTGCGTGGGCGTTGGATAGGCATTCATCGCATCACCCGGTGATTTATGGCCAGCCGAGAGGCAGATAACCAGTTGATTTATCAAAGGATTTAGGAATATTGGCGCGCCCGGGAGGACTCGAACCCCCAACCTTCTGATCCGTAGTCAGACGCTCTATCCAATTGAGCCACGGGCGCTATATTCAGTCATTGCACCCTAAGCCAAGCCGGGCCGCTTGGCAAGAAAAGGCACCAAAATAATGCTTTGTTCATAAAAGCGGCTTGTCGAGAGCAAACCCTTTGAGTAAAGTAACAGAATTATTGATTTTTTGGTGGGGGGAATCATTGACTCCGAAAAATCTTTCTCGGTCTTTTTTGCGCTATGCTTCTTTGTACTGTATAGCGACCAAAAACAACGTTATGAACGTTATGAATAAAAATGTTATCAATAAAAGTAACTTAATCAGAAAAAGTAACTTAATCAGAAAAAATAACTTAATCAGAAAAAGTAACTTAATCGGAAAAAATAACTTAATCAGAAAAAATAACTTAATCAGAAAAAATAACGTCTTGCCGTGGTCGCAAATAACCAAGATAACAACAAATGAAAGATCCAAGACAATAAATATAGAAGCGATAACAATAAAAAGTTTGACGATTCCAGCCCGTATTTGGCACATGCTTTCTTGTCGATTTGGTCTTTGTGGATCGTGTTTCTCGGGAATCCGTTAAAATGATTTTTGAAATATTTTTTAAGTAAGGGTTTGATTGTCCAATGATCTTTAAGAGATTAGTCACCCTTATGGGCGGGGTCATTTTGCTCACAAGCGGTTGTTCGGTTTGGCAGGATGTTGAGGATACGCTCTGGCCGTCCGGCGATGATCCATCGGCGCAGGCGGCCGCTGACGCCATGCCTTCTAATCCGCCGCCATTGGAGGAAGAAGTCCTTGTGGTTCCACCGCCGCAACTGGGTACGGGCACCTTTACGCCTCAGCCGCCAACCCCGGGGCCGGTGACCGGTACATTTGCCGGGTCCCGGGTGGTCCAGCTCCGTACGGATCTCACCAATCTACAGGCGGCGATTGCTTCACATAATACCGAACTTCAACGGTTGCGGTCTTTGTTGAGTGAACATGCGGCGGGGTATCACGGAATTACCGCAGCCATTAGTACGCGTCTCCAGGTCGGGACGACACCCGGCAACCCGATTTTGACTCAACAATGGAATGAGGCACAACGGTTGCTGGAATTTTTGGGCAATGATATTGCCAACTTAAATAGCTTATCCAACCGGGTCTCTGCCGATGCGGCGATGATTGGTTTTCTGGGTGAATCCGCGGATGCCGCTTACGGCTTATCGGGCGCGATTGAGGAAGATCACATTCAGCTCAATGTTTTGGTTGATGATATCAATCGGACCGCCGTCTTGGTTGAACGGCTGCTCAATGAATTGAGTGATGATATCCAGAGGGAAAGCGAATATGTGTCGCGGGAGCGGCGCAATTTGACGACCTTGTCTCTGGCCGTGAAGCGTGGTGATCTCCTGGGCCGTAGTTTGGCCAATATTACCATTGATGCGGCGGCCAATAATGCCGTCGCTTCTTCGGGTGGAGCGACCGCTTTTGCACCTTCCTCAATTCGTGGCCGTGAAGCCTTAGTGGTCATCCGCTTTGATCGTGATGATGTGGATTATCAAGAGGCCCTGTATACGGCAATGAGCCGGATTCTGGAACGTCAACCCGATGCGACCTTTGATTTGGTGGCGGTCTCACCCGTCCGGGGATCACCATCCCAAATGGCGCTGGATGCCAGGGGCGCCCGCCGTAATGCTGAGGGCGTTTTACGGGCATTGTCGGATATGGGTTTATCGTCGGATCAAGTGAATCTTTCGGCATCAAGCAGTGCTGATATTGATGCCAATGAAGTGCGTATTTATTTCCGTTAAGTCTTAATTTTTACCGCGCTTGTCCGATACTGCGTCCGAAAATGGACGCATCCACTATCTTTTAGAATCCTTCTCTCGGGACGAGATGGAGCGTGATGGGACCAAAGATATAAAGCCGAAAATATGAGCCGCGCGGTTATGTTGTTTTCTCGGCAGGCGGTTTTTTTCGGTCATTCTCTCGGCGATTTTGTGGGAATGAGAATATTATCAATCAGCCGTGTTTGACCGAGTTTGACCGCCGCAAAAACCCGTGCCGGTGGGCCGGGAAAAGTTGCTGGGGCCAGGGTTTCGGCATCACAGACAGCCAGATAATCGACCGCATCAAATCCAGCGTCTTTGAGTTGATTGATGGTTTTGGTCAAGGCGGGTTCTATGGTTTCTCCGGTGGCAATGTCGCTCGCTAAAGCCGCAATCATTTGGTAGAGTTGGGGTGCCAAACGACGATGCTGAGCACTCAGATACGCATTACGTGAGGATAAGGCCAGACCGTCAGGGTTGCGAATAACAGGGACTGTTTCGATGGTGACCCTGAGATCAAGGTCAGCGACCAGGCGGCGAATCACCAAGAGTTGTTGATAATCTTTTTCTCCAAAAACAGCGCTATCAGGCTCGATTTGATTGAAGAGCTTGGCAACCACAGTGGCAACACCATCAAAATGTCCGGGCCGTGATCCTCCGCAGAGCGGGTCGCTCAGGGTTGGGACGCGGATCATAGTCGAGAAGCCATCCGGGTACATTTCTTCAACGCTTGGCGCATAAAGGAGGTCAATGTCCAGGGAGGACAATGTACGCTGATCGGTTTTTTGGCAACGCGGGTAGCGGCGATAATCTTCATCGGGGCCAAATTGAGTCGGATTGACGAAAATACTGACCACCACATGCTCAGCGATTGCTTTGGCCCGTCGGATGAGGGCCAAATGCCCCTCATGGAGAGCACCCATTGTTGGAACCAAGGCAATACGTCCGCCATCGGCCCGCAGCCGGGAGACCGCATCGCGCACACGGGCGCGTGTGCGGGCAACCGGGATCGCGCCGCTTTGAGGCATCAGATTCTCTACTTCTTATGAGGGTTTGGCGGCGACGGCTTTTTGACGTCGTATGGGTGTGGCCGGTCCGGGATTTTCGGTGACTCCAAAACAGTGCGCGTCTTTTGGAAACCGCCCTTTACGGACATCATCGACATAACGCAGAACAGAGGCTTCAATCTCATCGGCCAGAGCGGCGTAGCGCTGAACAAATTTCGGTGTGAATTGTTGATGAAAACCGAGCATATCTTCGCTCACCAAAATTTGACCGTCACAATGCGCTGATGCACCAATGCCGATCACCGGGATATCAACGGCTTCGGTGATCTGTTGGGCGCATTTCTCCCAAACGCCTTCGACAACAATTGCGAAAGCCCCGGCTCTGGCAATCGCCCGGGCGTCATCAAGAATCTGGTTGGCTTCATCGGTGGTGCGGCCGCGGGCTCGATAGCCGCCCGCTTGCCAGACTCCTTGCGGCATCAGACCAACATGACCCATCACCGGAATATGGCGCTGACTCAAGAAAGCAATGGTCTCAGCCATTTCAACGCCTCCTTCCATCTTAACAGCACAACAACCGGTTTCACGCATCAGCTGGGCGGCATGACGGAAAGCAATCTGCGGTGATTCTTGGTAACTGCCAAAAGGCATATCAACCACAACGCAGGCTTGCCGGGTGTTGCGAACCACTGCCGCGCCGTGGGCGGTCATCATTTCCAGGGTGACGGCCAGAGTATTCTCCAAGCCATAAACAACCATCCCTAAGGAATCGCCAACCAATATAATATCAATATGGCGGTCGAGGAGCCGGGCCATCGGCGCGGTATAAGCGGTCAGGCAAGCCAGCTTTTCCCCACTTTCCTTACGGGAGCGGATATCAGGGATGGATAGACGAGATATACGGCCAGAAGTTTTCATGGGATATTTATAAAGTAAGGATCAAAGCAACAACACCGAGTTGAACCACCACCACCACGATATGAATGAATGTCATGATGATCAATGATACCATTTCATGGGATTGTTATCGACACCGGTATGGATTTACCCATCACCACAACATAAAAACCGGTTATGGAAAACCCGTTATGATTGTGCGCTGCAATAATTTTCTGATTATACCGGGTCTTTTCTTCTTGGCAAGAATTCTTAGCCATGCCTTGTTTTAAGCCCAACAATAATAAGCCATAAGAATGACGGGCCAGAAGAGAGAATGATGATACGGATTGATCAAGGCCGGGATTTTGATTGGGGTTCACATTCCCCCAAAAGGGACATGTGTTGGTTCCGGGGGTTCTTTTTTCTTATCCTCGGCTGCTTTTTATTGATCGGTTGTGATCACGATAGCGGTGATCTTGACCGGCAAAGAGCCGCCCCTGAGTCGGCCCATAAGTCGGCCGCAACCCATGCTGATCGGGTGCTGGCCCCGCTTCGTATGGTGGTGGCGGCCAATCCTCTGGCGACTGAGGCTGGTCTTGATATGTTGCGTCAAGGCGGATCGGCTATGGATGCCGCGCTGGCGGTTCAACTGGTTTTGAATCTGGTTGAGCCGCAATCTTCGGGTATCGGTGGCGGGGCTTTCCTGCTCTATTATGATGCCGCAACCGGGAATATTGAAGGTTATGATGGTCGTGAGACCGCCCCGGCGGCGATAGAGCCAACGGTTTTTCTGGATGCTGAAGGCCAAGCACGTTCTTTTTATGATGCCGCGATTGGCGGGATATCGGTTGGGGTTCCCGGGGTGGTGGCTTTACTCGAAAAAGCCCATCAGCGTCATGGTCGCTTGCCCTGGTCGGCGGTGTTTGCCCCGGCCATTGCCCTGGCTGAGGATGGCTTTCGGGTGACACCCCGGTTGAACAGCTTATTGGAGCAGGACCGATTTTTGCGGGATGATCCAAAGGCGCGCGCCCTCTATTACCGCCCTGACGGTACGGCACTACCGGTGGGCACATTGCTGCGCAACCCGGCTTTTGCCCAGACATTGCGGGGGTTGTCCGCTCAGGGAGCCGGGTTGTTTTATCGCGGTGATTTGGGGGATTCGATTGTCACAGCGGTGCGTACGGCTTGGCGCAATCCCGGCTTTTTAAGCCGCCGTGATCTGGCTGACTATCAGGCCAAAATGCGCCCACCGCTTTGCCGCCCTTACCGGGTTTGGCGGGTCTGTAGTTTTCCGCCGCCAACCTCAGGCGGGGTCACTCTGTTGCAGGCTTTGGGTATTCTTGAGACCATTGACCTAAGCACCGGCACACCCCTTGACCCACAGACTCTTCACTGGCTGAGCGAGGCCGGGCGGTTGGCTTATGCCGACCGGGATCGCTATCTGGCTGACAGCGATTTTGTTGCCGTGCCGATGGACGGGCTGTTGGCGGAACACTATCTCCAAGATCGCGCGGCTCTCTTGGTACCGGATCGGAGTCTGGGTCGCGCCCGACCCGGCCAGCCGCCGGGTTGGGAGGCCAGCTCCTTGATTGATGGCCAGAGTATGGATCAGCCCTCAACCAGCCATTTCGTGATTCGTGACGATTGGGGCAACGCGGTTTCTCTGACCTCAAGCATTGAGAGCGCTTTTGGGGCACGGGTGATGGTGGGTGGATTTCTTCTCAATAACCAACTCACTGATTTTTCTTTTTATCCCGCAACGCAAAGCGGTCTGGTGGCCAATCGGGTTGAACCGGGCAAGCGTCCGCGCAGCTCTATGACGCCGGTGATGGTTTTTGATTCTGAGGGTCGTTTGGTTCTGCTCACCGGTTCACCGGGGGGATCACGGATTATCAATTACGTGCTGGAGCATCTGGTGCGCATTCTTGATTTTGGTCTGGAACCGCAAGCGGCGATGGCGTTGCCCCATATCGGGTCACGCAATGGCCCGACCGAATTGGAAGCCGGACGCGGATTGGACAACCAGGCGGCCGCCTTGGCCGATTGGGGCCATGAGACCCGGTTTTCGCCGATGACCAGCGGTCTGCATACCATACAAATTCTACCTGATGGCCGGTTGCTGGGGGCGGCCGACCCACGCCGTGAAGGGGTTGCCCGGGGGGATTGATGACGTTTCTTGGCAGTTTGGCTCAAAATGAGAAACCATCATGAAGAACCACCGCCAAAACCCACGCCAAAAACCCAAAAGCGGCTGAACCAGAAAACCGATTATGCGGTGTCTTATTCTGGATAAAATGCTTCTTGATGCCGGGCCGGTCCCTCAATCATCCCAATTTGAGCAGGAGACGGACCAAATGTCGGGTCGTCTGGCTGAACAATTTTGGGGTAAAAAAACTCCCGGCAATCAGTTTATTCGACTCACTGCGGGTCGGGTAGGGGAAGATGGTTCCGGCAATGGTGCTCAGCTTGAGTTTGGCCGATAAGGCCAGACACCAGGTCTGAATTTGTTCCCCGGCCCGGCTGCCGACAATCGATACCCCTAAAATTGTACCGCCTTTGGTTGCCACCAGCTTGATCAGCCCATCGGTCTGGGCTTCGGCTTGGGCGCGGTCGCTTTCTGCCCAAGGGCGTTCGATGACCCGAATATCATCACCGTAACGTTGGCGTGCTTGTTGTTCGTTCAAGCCGACATGAGCCAATTCAGGGTCGGTATAAGTCACCCAAGGGGCGGCACTGATGTCGATTTTGGCCGGTAAGCGGAATAAAATGTTGCGAATGGCAATCCCGGCTTGGTAGGCAGCCATATGGGTAAATTGCAATCCACCATTGCAATCACCGATGGCAAAGATTTTCTTATTGCTGGTGCGCAGGCGTGAATCGACCACAATACCCCGTGGGCCGGTTTCAACCCCGGCTTCCTCCAAGCCGAGATCATGGATATTGGACCGCCGTCCAGCCGCCACCAGGAGATGGCTGCCGGTGACGGTGCTTTTGCCGGTGGCGTCTTCGATGGAGAGCTGAATCTCACCTTTATTTTTCAGATGTTGAACCGCGGTGACTTTGGTTTGCTGACGAATTTCAATCCCTTCGGCTACCAGACGGCGGCGGACCACCGCCACCAGATCCGGATCATCTTTCGGCAACAGACCGGCCATTTCAAAAATCGTCACATTACTGCCCAGACGGCGATGCGCTTGGGCCATTTCCAAGCCGATCGGGCCGCCCCCCATAACCAATAAATGGGTCGGGCATTGTGTTTGCTCAAAAATCGTCTCATTGGTCATGTAAGGGGTTTCGGACAAGCCCGGCACCGGGGGAACAAAGGCCCGCGATCCAGTGGCGATGACGAATCGACGCGCCTTGATCCGATGAGAACCGGCCGTGACTTCATGGCGACCGGTGAAACGGCCACGTTCTTGAATGACTTTGACCCCCAATTTTTCAAAACGTTCCACCGAATCATGGGGCGCGATGGCCGCAATAACATTATGAACATGTTGATGAACCCGGCCAAAATCGACTTGAAGGCCACTTACATCAACCCCGAATTGCCCGGCTTCACGGGCTGTTTCAGCCGCATGGGCCGCCGCAAGCAGGGATTTAGAAGGAACACAGCCGGTATTGAGACAATCACCGCCCATTTTTCCCGCTTCGATCAATGTCACCCGCGCCCCCATCTGGGCCGCCGCAGCGGCAACCGATAAACCGCCAGAACCGGCCCCAATGACACAAATATCGGTCTCAATGAGCGAAGCCATACCATTCCTCCTTGTTTAAGGTTTAAGGGATGAAAACCGCATAATCTCTAAAAACAGAGTCTCTAAAGATAAGCGGCCTTTAAAGCCGAACGGATGCCGCGATGATGGTTTTAAGATCAGGAATCCTCACGGGTTTCATCCGTGGGTGCGGGTTGGGAAGGGGATTTCAAGCGGTCATAAACCACCGGGATCAAGGAAAGCAGGGCCAGGCCGATCAGAGGCAACAGAATGCTCGGTTCAAAAATAATCCCCAAATCAGGGGTTTCTCCGCGATCAAAAATTGCCCCCAACCCGTTGCCGATACTGACAAAAACAACCGTTCCCGGGATGATTCCGACCAAAGTTGTCCAGGAAAATGTTGATAACCGGACCCCCAAAAAAGCCGGGGCCAGATTGACCAGCCAAAACGGAAAAATCGGCACCAAACGCAAGGTGAGCAGATAGCTGACCGCATTGCGGCGAAACCCCCCTTCAATCTTTTTCAGAAAGGGACCGGCCCGGCGGCGCAACGGCTCACCGATGCCCATGCGGGCAGCCAGAAAGAGCAGGATGGCCCCTAAAGTCGCCCCGCAAACCGTGAGGATGGACCCCATGACCACCCCAAATAAAAAACCCCCGGTCAAGGTGAGGATGGTGGCACCGGGGAGTGAAAAAGCCACCGAAACCGTATAGAGAAGGATAAAAATCGCTGCTGCGGCCGCGGCATGATGCTGGACAAAATCGCTCAAAGTGGCCCGGTTGTCGCTGAGTTTCTGAAAGCTGAAATAAGAGCTGCCATCAGCAGCGATAAACGCCACCAAACCCAGGGCCAGAATAGCCAAAGGCAGCAATCTGGTCACCAGATTGTTTTTTTCTTTTTTTTGGTCTTTTTCTTCGGATTGCATGTCCGTCCGCCATCAAGCTGCTTGGTCTCGCAAGCGCAAGATATATTCATCGCGCCACCTGGATCACCAAGAATCACGAATAAGCATATTTTACCGCTCATATCCAGACGCTTTTACACCGGTCTCTGCCAATACACCCGTAAAGCTGCGGATGGAAAAGGGTTTATTGACGTACGCTGTTTGGTTGAACTAATGTGAACCCGCAATCAATCGCGAGCATCCCGTTGAGTCGGGTTGCCCACTGAATACAACAGCTCTTGAACCGGATAAGCGGGGAATCCCCCCGTGTGTCCAGCAAATAGGTGGGGTCTTCACGCTCGTGATTGATTGCAACAGCCCGGCACCAACGTCGGTGCTGTCATCTTATTCATCAATCAAGGAGGCAAGCGTGATGCAGCAGGGTTTCTTCAATCATTTTTTCAACAACAAGGCGGCGTTTTTCGCGGTCCTTCTGGTTTTGGCCGGGCAGTCGGTGGCCGCCGCACCGCTCAATGACCGATTTTCCATCGGCGTTACCGGTGGATATAGCAGCTGGGATACCAATTCTAGCTTGGTTACGAGACCTCCGCTTTCAGGCGGAGGACCGGGCAGAGAAATTGATGATTCTGCCGCTTCGGTCGGTGTTGCTGTACGCTATACGGCCCCGATCAATGAGATGGTTTTTGCCGGGATTCATATCGGCTGGCAGAAAGACTTTGTGAACATATCCGAAGAGCTTCTGATCGGTACTATTTCTGCCCGGGTAAAAGGCGATGTGGACTGGTCGATGGATTTTCTGGGGCGTATTGGCATGCATGCCGGGTCTGTGGCCCCTTATATTGCTGTCGGTCCATCCATTGCCCGGGGTGCAATCAAAGTATTGGCCGATGATGTTACATATGCAGACAATAAGACTCATCTGGGTTTCAAAATCGCTGTCGGCATTGATTTTCCCGTAACCGACCAGATCAGTGCTTTTATTCAGGGTGAATATGCCGATTATGTTGACAAAACTTACTCTGATGACCGACTCCCGGGTATTAGATATAAGATCGATGCGGATACTCTGGGTGGCAGAGTCGGCTTGATGTATAGATTTTGAAAAACGACTCTCATTCACCACCCCGAATGAGCACTCCTGAAGCGGCATCTGATTCTTCACCGAATCAGACGCCGCTTTCTTGGTCTTGATAGGAAGGGTTGATGATGGCCCGATGGCTTGGATCATATATTTGATGGCGTTGATGGGCGTTGACGTATGTCTGGAGAGACCGTATATAGCCTGCACCATATTGATCTTTTGGTTTATCCAATCGGTGATTGATCACCCCTTATGTTAAGAGGTTCTTGGCCGTGAAACGTCCATTTCAGCCCAGCAATCTTATCCGCAAACGCCGTCACGGTTTTCGTTCCCGCATGGCCACGGTCGGGGGTCGTAAGGTTCTTGCCCGGCGGCGTGCCCGGGGCCGTAAGCGTCTGACCGCGTGATATTCAGTGGTCCGTATCATCGGACGGCTGAAGCGGCGGGCTGATTTTCTCTGGGCCGCAAAGCGGGGGCGTAAAGCGGTTTTCCCCGGCTTGATTATGCAAGCTGTTCCTTATCATCCAACCGATTGCGGGCGAATCAATCCGGGTTCAGATGCCGCTTCTGTCCGGGTTGGCTTTACGGCCAGCCGTGCGGTTGGTGGTGCGGTGGCCCGCAACCGGGCCCGGCGGCGTTTGCGCGCAGTGGTCCGAGAGGTGATGCTTAATCATGCCCGGCCCGGCCATGATTATGTGGTGATTGCCCGCAAGGCGACATTACGCCGCCCTTATGTGGATTTGCGACGTGATTTGACCCGGGGTCTTCACCAGCTTGGCCAACGTCATCGGGCCGGTTGAGGGGCTTGAGGACATGATAACCATGACCGGATGGCTCTCATGAAGATGACTCTGATGAAACCGATATGCTTGGCTTTCATCCATGTCTATCGGTTGATTCTCTCTCCCTTGAAGCCGCCAACTTGTCGCTATCGTCCCAGCTGTTCTGAATATGCCTTGCAGGTTATTCGTGATCATGGGGTGTTGCGGGGTCTCTGGTATGCGGTGCGCCGTTTGTTGCGGTGTCATCCTTGGGCCGGGGGATGGGAATATGATCCCCCACCGCCACAGCGGGATGATCACGGGCGGGATGATCTTGCGTCTCGACCCCGGCAACGATAAGAAACACCCACAGACGGATCGGGTGTTGGTGCTCATTCCCTCACGATTTTTCCGTATACTGTTTCTGCATCATATTTCTGCATCATCATGAATACCCAAGGTAATCTCCTTCTTGCTGTTGTTCTCTCTTTGCTGATTTTGGTGGGGTTTGAGATTTTTTATAATCAGCCGCGGTGGCGTGAACAGCAAGCCATCCAATCTTTTGAGGATGCCCAATCGGCTGCGGTGGCCGATTTACCCGGCGGCAAGGGCACAACCAAAGGGGATGCTTTGGGGCCACCGGTCCCCAGCCAGCCCGATGCGGTGATCAAGGGGCCACCGGCCCAAAAGGTCAAAGAAGATCCGCGTATTCCGATTGATACGCCCAGTCTGCATGGCTCTTTTTCTCTCAACGGGGGTCGTATTGATGATATCACCCTGGCCGATTACCGGGTCTCCCTGGCCGCTGACAGTCCCGAGATTACCTTATTGGCCCCCCGTCAGGCCCCTGATCCTTATTTTGCCCGTCATGGATGGTCGGCCAGCGACCCCAATATCGCCACCCCGGATGCCGATACTCCCTGGACGGCTGACGGGCAAGGTTTGACCCCGGACACACCGGTGACCCTGACATGGGACAACGGCCAGGGTTTGGTTTTTCGCCGCCATATCGCGGTTGATCGCCGTTTCATGTTTACCCTGACCGATGATGTAGAAAATCGCGGCTCCACCCCGGTCACGCTCTATCCCTACGCTTTGTTACAGCGAATCGGCACCCCGCCAACCCTCAATTTTTTCATTCTTCACGAAGGCCCGCTGGGGGTCATGAATGGGGTGTTGGAGGAATATGATTATGATGATTTGGCTGAGGTAAAAAAAGTTCAACAAGAAACCACCGGCGGCTGGTTGGGGATGACCGGTCATTACTGGCTGGCGGCGATTGCACCCGATCAAAAAGAGGCGGTAGAGGCGACATTTGCCTATGGCAAGCGCGATGGTCGCGATACGTATCAAGTCAATTATCTTGGTTCCCCCAATACCGTGCAGCCGGGCCAGAGAGTTGAGACCACCCATTATCTGTTTGCTGGGGCCAAGGAGGTCCGGGTTCTCAGCGATTATGCCGAGACCCTGGGGATTGATCGGTTCGATTTGGCGGTGGATTTCGGATATCTCTATTTTTTGACCAAGCCGCTGTTTCATCTGATTGCTTTTTTCAATGATTTTCTGGGTAATTTCGGCTTGGCGATTTTGGCTTTGACGGTGGTGATTCGGTTGGTTTTGTATCCGCTGGCCGATAAATCGTTTCGCTCCATGAACGCGATGAAGAAGATTTCTCCTGAGATGATGCAGCTGCGGGAGCGTTATGCCGATGATCGCATCAAGCTCAATCAAGAAATGATCACCCTTTACAAGCGGCATAAAGTCAATCCGGCGGCCGGTTGTTTGCCGATTTTGATTCAGATCCCGATTTTTTTCGCCCTTTATAAAGTGCTCTTCGTTTCCATTGAGATGCGGCATGCGCCATTTTTTGGCTGGATCAAGGATTTATCGGCCCCCGACCCGACCAGCCTGTTTAATCTTTTTGGCTTGCTGCCTTGGGAGCCGCCGCTTTTTCTCACCATTGGTGTCTGGCCGTTGTTGATGGGCTTGACCATGTTTATTCAGCAGAAACTCAACCCGCCACCACCAGACCCGGTTCAAGCCAAAATTTTTATGATGTTGCCCTTTGTTTTCACCATCCTGCTGGCCGGGTTCCCGGCCGGTTTGGTGATTTATTGGACATGGAATAATCTCTTATCGATTCTCCAACAGCGCTATTTGATGCTGAAAATGGAGCGGGCCGACAGCAAGGCCGAAATATGAAGGCTTAAAGATGGACGCTGAAGATATCGGGATATTCTCGGACATGAAGTTTTTAGACATAAAAAAAGACCGTGCCTCAGCCAAGACCGGACCGCAATGACCCCGGGCGTCTTTTGTTTGCCGCCCCTTGTCACTTTGTTGCTGGGGCGGTTGATTGTGATGCCATGCCGTCCTCTGATCTGCCTGAAATCGCTTTTGTTGGACGGTCGAATGTTGGTAAATCGAGTCTGATCAACGCCCTGACCGGGCGTCGGGCCTTGGCCAAGACATCGCGGACTCCGGGCCGAACCCGCCAGATCAATTTTTTTTCTCTGGATCATCAACTGTTTCTGGTCGATTTGCCTGGTTATGGCTATGCCGCCGCACCAAAACGTGACGCTTTATCGTGGCAAGAGCTGACCAAAATCTATCTCTACAGCCGGGCCAATCTGCGCCGGGTTTGTTTGTTGATTGATATCCGGCGCGGCCTTAAACCGGCTGATCAAGATATGATGGCCCTCTTGAACCGGGCCGCCCAACCCTACCGGATCATTTTCACCAAGGCCGATACGGTTAAACCGCCCGCCATCGTGGCCGCCTGTGCCGCCATGATGACGGCAATCGCCAAGCATCCCGCCGCGTTGCCTGAGCCCTTGGCACTCAGTGCCCGAACCGGTGACTCCATCCATCTGCTCCGGCAGGATTTGGCGGCCTTGGCCGCTTCTGGGGGCTCAGCGAAAGGTGCCAGTGTTGGCGTCAGAAATATGAGAGAACCCCGGCCGAACAGTCTCAGCCGGGATCACAAATAGGCACATCCCGGTTCGTATCGCGGCCTATTGGTGTTTCAGCATGTTCATATCGCGGCATATTCATGTCTTGGAACCAACAGCAACCGGGATGCCGGGGCCTTGATGGTGCCAATCTTTCAGCCCGCCTTGGGCAGTCTCAAGCGTCGAGGGGCCAGCGCAATGAAGGTGCAGGGCCGTGCCCCGCAGATAGCTGCCCATCGCCGGGTCAATCAAACCGCTTGCTTGTAGGTCTTCCAGGCGCGGCGTGCGGCCTTTCTCAGGGTCGCGGGATTTGATCAATAGAATGCCTTCTGCCTTGAGGGCGCGGGCCAACCAAGCGGCCAGGGAATCGGAGGTATGGTCCCATGTTTTGGCGATATCATCAGCCCGGCTGACCAAATAATGCGGTCGCCAGAGGGCAATCTTTCCAGATTGTATGGCTTGATGGATTTCTTCGCGCCGATCACAGGAGAGAAAAGCATCACAGCAAGCCGCCAGCAGGGTCGCATACTGCTCCATAGCCAGGACAGCCATCGCATGGCCGGTTGCGTTGTCGTACCGGCACGGGGCCTGCATCGCCCGCACACAATCGGCAAACGGTCCCCCACCCGGGACCACAACCAGCCCGACCGCCCGCCAGCTCTTGATGATTGATAACCACCGCTCACGATCACGGCTTTTGGCCAGACTGCCACCAATTTTGACAATCCACATGGATCAAAGGGTCCCGGATTGGATGATTCGATATGGTGACTTGATGAAAAGGGCAATCACATGAAGAAAAAATATCAATGATCGGCGCTGTTTTCTAACATTTCTTAGAAGCAGGCTTTTGGGGGGTAAGACCGGTCACTGTATGCTTGGTTGCCGGGTGATCGTTCAAATGAGGGCTGGCTTTTGTGCGCTCAATCTCCACCCCGACACTGCCGGCTTCGGCAAAGGCATCAAGTTTTTCAACCCGAATGCGGGCATTGAGACAACGCCCATCATCCAGACACAAAGCAGCGATGCGCTCAGCCAAGGTTTCAACCAAGCCAATATGCCCGGCGGCAAGGATATTTTTAACCCCATGAACCACATCCTCATAAGACAAAACATGATCAATATTATCATCAGCTTTCATCCCGATATCCACCGCCTCAATCTCGGCATGGATACGCACCCGCTGATGATGCTCCCGTTCATGGGGGTAAATGCCGATCAGGGCCGGCAGAACAAGATCACGGACAAAGATACGATAGGTTGGCACATTCCCGGCATGGGTGTCCCACCAGGCCGGTAAAGATTCCCCCGCATCCACTGCTGCGTTCTCTGGACCAACGGTCTTCATGTTTTTGCGAGGATTGCTCATATTCTTTTATCTTCTTGTGTCCTTGATGATTGGATTTTGACAAATGCCCATTCTGACACCGGGGATCACGGGTGCTCTCATAAGAACTTTATGACGATAGCGCAATCATAACCAATTCTTTCAAAGAAATAAATCATTCCAAAGACTGCCAAGCTCTTGAAATTCTCCTGTAAAATGGTCAGATATGCGACAGCTATCGATTTAAAGATAAAATTTTCATTAAAAACTTAAAGAAAAACTTAAAGAAAAACTTACTAAATGTAAAACTTGATACAGGTGACGTATGCTGTGTTGAATAATAACGAAGATCAAACTCCATATAACCATACGATGATCAATTCATGCCTAAGAAATAACTTGAACGCCGCTGAAAAACCAATGACAGTGAGTCAAGAGATAACGGAGAGTCCATCATGAGGCAGGCGATCATAATTTTGAAAAAGCCATTATTTTTCATGGTGTTGTCTTGCTTGATGGCGTTGGTAGAGATGCACAATGCCCATGCCCAAGAGCGAGACAGTGACCAACTGCTTTTCGGGTCAGAAGAGCATCTCTCAGGGGTGGTCGATGAATTGTCGGCGGCCAATAAAGCCCTCTATGTCGAAAATCACCTTGAGAGCATCGACCGCCCAACCCAAATTTATTATGATTTTGAAAAACGTAGCCGTTTGGAAGACGATATTGACGGGCGGGTTGTTGTGAATATCGTTAAGCTACGTCCCTCCGGACGCAAAGATATGACATTCCGGTTTTTGAAAGGGCGCAATAAGGTGCGGTTTCCTCCCCAAGCCGATATGGAAGGCAACCCAATTTTTATGCTGTTTCTCGAACGTGATGCCCGTGAAATGCAACGTTATACCGGCGGCAACGCGCTTTATTTCCGTAACCGCATTCGCCATGCTTTGGCGGCTGCTGATACCAAACCGGTCCGGTTTAATTTTCAAGGTCGCGAGGTTGAAGGGCGCGAAATTCGTATCCAACCTTTTGTCCCCGATGAGTTGGCGGACCGCTTCCCACGCTATCGTGATAAGGAATACCGTTTTCTGTTGTCAACCGAAGTTCCTGGGACCATTTATCAGATTGACGCTCTGACGCCGTCTCAATCAGGGGAAGAGTGGCTATCGCAGGAGCGTTTGACATTCCGCAGCTTGGCCACTGGCCGGAAGTAAGTCTTTTCATTATATTGTCGCAAAATCCATCGGGAAAGTGAGGGTTATTCGATGAATTATATTCAGAAAGCTGTGTTGGTTAGTGCACTGGTTTTTTTGACTTGTGCTCCACTCTCTGCAGTCGCCAAAGCACGAGTCAATGATTATCCGACTCATGCCCGTTCTCAATTCGTTTTTGCTTGTATGGCGTCCAATGAGATGGATCGCAATTTCCTCAAAAAATGCAGCTGCGCCATTGATGTTATTGCGGCCCGTCTGAGTTATGAAGATTACGAGAAAGCTGAGGCTATTTTGCGCTTGCAGCTTGGAACGACCCCACGTGAAGAGGCTTATCAAAGTGTCGGTATTGCCAAAGCCCCCCTGGAGAAACTGTTCCGCGCTCAAGCCGCCTCTGAAATCGAATGTTTCTAAAATGGATATGACACGGGTTGCGACCACTTCGTAGAGTGTTGTTAGAGATATTTTATGGTCAGAGATATCCCGGTTGACTGATTGATCAACGCATTATCTTTCCTGAATCAAAACCGCCCCGAATCCGGGGCGGTTTTCTTCGATCTGTTTCTTTGGTCCCAGCATCAAGGGGGACCCCCCTGAAACCATCTATGACCCTAAGATGAGGGGTGAAACGCTCAATTTAGCCGTCAGCCCTCGGGGTGGGCGACCAACTTCTCTTAAAAGTGCCACCTTCGGTGTCGGTGACCACCACATCAATCGGTCCCCCGTCATCACGGTAATAAAAATGAATACTCGGATCTTCGGAAAGTGAAATATCCGGAGCGGCTGAGAAAATTTCCTGACCATCCTGGCTGACCGTGATCGAATCAACATAATGAGCCGGAATTTCGGTCCGGCTGATTTGATCGAATTGTAACCCCGAATAATTGGGGTGGCTAATCAAAAGCTGGGCCTTGGCCAGCTGATCACCAACCCCAGCATCCAGAAACTTCATTTTCATTTTGCCCAGCCGCGCCATAGCGGCATCGCGGCCCGCCAAGCCGGGAGCCGAGCAACCACCCGCCGCTTTGACAAAATTGGCAATCATAAAGTGGCGACCATCATTCATTTCCGCAACCGCCCGGACAAAGGTATATTTATCAATACGCACCCGGGTGGAAAGATCAGCCCGGCCGCTTTTGGGGGTTAGGTTGAATACAGCAGCAACCGGAGACGGGTTTTCATCAATGATGAATGTCACCGATTTGATATAATCATCATCGGCTTGCTGGCGATCAACCTTGAGCTGGATCGGAACAATGGCGGCATCCAAGGCCCGATAAGGTGTCTCAAAAGACATCCACTGGCTGCCATCAAGAAGCTCCACATCCTCATAAAGGGTTTCTTTAATGGTCTGCCAACTTTCGGAATTCTCCGGGTCAAGGGTAGGAGCTTTTTTCGCCGCTGTTGTGTCGGCGATTGCTGTGGTTGTAACCATCACAAACCCCAAAACAACCGCAGTGACGCCGTTTTGCCACCATCTGCCGGATAAAGTTTTTTCTAAAACTGTGTCATATTTCATTATAATTCTCCCTGTAATTCCCTTTAATTGTGGTTTTCTCATCATTTTAATGCTCTCTCACTATCACTCTCCTTCAACCACTCTCCTTCAACGCGACATTGTCGTTAAGCGCTGTCATTAAGCGTTGCCATTCAGCATTAAGAATGTGACCAAAAAGAAAGAATGCCATTAAAAATGAAGCTCCATAAGGATTCGGTACCGTCAGATAATGATACGAATGATAAATAATATGGATAATGATTGTGTCACTTTCGTAGCGCTAGTAGCGCTTAATTTTTTTAGATTTTAGCCTCAATCTCATAAATTTCCAAATTTAGGAATTCGTTTTGTCTTCATTTTGTCCATTCATTAATTTTGTTTGTTCATTTTTTTTGTTCTATGGGGTTGATCCATTCTGAATTAATCGACTTTATTAATCGACTTTCAGAGTCATTTGAGTGTTTAAAATGTTTGGGTGTTCAAAATTTTGAGTATGTTTCGTTGTCCTTTTAACTTCAGCCTTCCCTTTGTTATCATTATATACGAAAAGAATTCGTAAAATCCAGGTGAATAATGTCCTCATTTCTAAGGTCATATTGAGAATGCTGTCTTAGAAATCTGAGATCACCGACCCCAAAACGACCCCAAAAAGTGCTTGAATACGATCTTTTATCGCGGTTTAGACGCGGTGGTTGTGGTTATTTTTTTATCTGGTTTTTCCCAGTTTTTAGGGGGTTTTGCGGCGTTGGTATGTGTATGGTATGAGAAAAATATGAGAAAATATTTATCCAATATTCATTTTTCCCTTGAATACCGAGAAAATGAAGCCAATATATCGGGCAGAACCCAGATTGAGATTTATTGATCGTTACATTTCCTGCCATTTCTTGGCTTCGTGATGGTCAAACAAATATTCTGGGATGGTGAGGTTCATAAGCGTTACTGATCAACACTATTTTATGGGATACAATATCAAGAGTTATGCGGTTGGTTGCCATTCTTTGTGGTTGTGACTGCGTATCTGGGAGACTTGATCAAAATTCATTTTCGATCAGAAAATCTCCTACCTTATTGTTCTTGTAATTGGTGACCAGTGACAGGCATGATCCCTCTCTTAAACTGCCATTGATTGATTGCCTTCGTGCTTTCTTCGATACTGCCTGAAAAGGCAATATTTGGAAAATGTCACAAGACATTTGATTGATGGTGATCATTGTCAATTATGGGGAGGAAATTCCTATTATGAAGAGTGTATATAAAGCCTCTTTGATGGCTTCAGCGATCTTCGCTCTCCCGGGCTTGGCCCAGGCGAATGAGAGCTTGTTGAAGTTGACACAAGACCCCAACAACTGGGCGATGCCGACAGGTGACTATAATGCGCATCGTTACAGTCAGTTGGACCAAATCAATCGCGGGAATGTCGGTAGCTTGAAGGTCGCTTGGATCTTCTCAACCGGCGTTTTGCGTGGTCACGAAGGGGGTCCGCTGGTTGTCGGCGACACCATGTGGGTCCACACCGCGATTCCTAACATCGTTTACTCCATTGACCTGAACGATAATTCCATCAATTGGAAGTACAATCCGGTTAAAGGTGGTAAGTATCCCAGTGGCCAGACCATGGACCGGGTTATTTCGGTTATGTGCTGTGACAACGTTAATCGGGGTGTTGCTTATGCGGAAGGCAAGATTTTCTTGCATGCTGCCGACACCAGCCTGATCGCGTTGGATGCCAAGACCGGAAAGGAAATCTGGACGGTCACCAATATGGATGCTGGCGTGGGTAACTACGGCGTTTCGGCTTCCACCGGTACTGGTGTTCCCTTCATCGTCAAGAATTATGTCGGTGTGGGTTGTTCGGGTGCTGAATTCGGCGTTCGTTGCAACTGGACTCAGTATGACATGAATACGGGTCAGCGCTTGTGGCGTGCCTATTCTATGGGTCCGGATTCAGACATGTTGGTGGATCCCCAAAAGACCACTTCCATGTTGCAGCCGATTGGCAAGGACTCCAGCCTGAAGACTTGGCCGGGTGATGCCTGGAAAATCGGTGGCGGCTCCATTTGGGGCTGGTACTCCTGGGATCCTGATCTTGACCTGTTCTATTATGGAACCGGCAATCCCAGCACTTGGAACCCGGTGGTTCGTCCGGGCGACAACAAGTGGTCCATGACCATCAATGCTCGCGATCCGGACACCGGTATGGCCGCATGGCTCTACCAGATGACCCCGTATGACGAGTGGGATTATGATGGTGTCAACGAGATGATCCTTGCGGACATCGATGTTAAAGGTAAAAAGCGTAAGACCCTGGTCCATTTTGACCGGAATGGGTTTGCTTACACCATGGATCGGGCCACCGGTGAGCTTCTCGTCGCTGAGAAGTATGATCCGGTTGTGAACTGGGCCACCCATGTCGACATGAAGACGGGTCGTCCCCAGGTTGTTCCGCGTTACTCGACCGCCCATCAGGGTGAGGACGTAAACACCACCGGCATTTGCCCGGCGGCTCTGGGAACCAAGGATCAGCAACCGGCGGCATTCTCGCCCAAGACCGGTGTTTTCTATGTACCGACCAATCATGTCTGCATGGATTATGAGCCGTTCAAGGTTGATTATGTTGCGGGTAACGCCTATGTCGGCGCGACCTTGAGCATGTATCCGCCTGCGGGTGATACCAATCTCGGCAACTTCATTGCCTGGGATGCTGGTAAAGGTAAGATCCTGTGGAGCGTTCCTGAGCCCTTCTCAGTGTGGTCAGGTGCTCTGGCTACCGCCGGTGATGTCGTCTTCTACGGCACATTGGACGGAAAAGCCAAAGCCGTTGATCCAGCAACCGGTAAGAATCTTTGGACCCAAAAAGTCGGTTCAGGGATCATCGGTAACTTCCATACTTGGACTCACAAAGGCAAGCAATATGTTGGCGTGCTGTCCGGTGTTGGAGGCTGGGCTGGTATCGGCCTTGCCGCTGGTTTGACTGAAGATTCAGCGGGTCTGGGTGCTGTTGGTGCCTACAAGGCTCTCAACAAGTACACCGCTCTCGGTGGTGATCTGAACGTCTTCGCTTTGCCGTAGGCTTTTTGATCCAACCGACACTAAATTGGCCCGGCGCCTTGTGCGCCGGGCCTTTTTTCTTAAAGTTTTTCAAGTTTGAGGACGAAAAAAGATCAGGAATGGTCAATCGGATGGGTTCGATGTTGAGATGATTGGATGCGTTTTTACCCCTTATATTTGCCGCATTTCTTCTCTATATTAATTGATAGAATATAAAAGATTTTATACATTTGAAAAATTGTTCAAAAGATCGCTCGAAAAGCAAAGGTTATCCTTTTTTTTCAGCGGTGAAAGAAAAATTGTTGAGATATAGTGTTTGAGATATAGTGTTGACGACTCACTCTAGGGAGGAAAATTGAGGATGAAGATCAAAGATATGACAACAGATATGCCGGAAGATGGTGCCATCAGATATCCGGCTCCATCAGTTGGTTTTTTGGCCGGGGTGGCGTTCTCTGGCATCCTGTTCTTGCTGTCTTCCGGGGCCGCTTTTGCCCGGCCAGCGGCCATAGAGCCGCAATATGATGATGACGGAAACCCCACATACGCTTATGAATTGGGCAAAGATGAGAGAGCCGACAACATCCTCTATTACGAAGGTGAAGGGGAAAACCGCACACCGGTTTATGGCTGGATGGATTTTGCCACTTATAACGGCTGGCGGCGTTATCATTCTGATTGCCATGTCTGTCATGGGCCCGATGGGATGGGCAGCACTTATGCTCCCGGTTTGGTTGAATCCCTGGATTATTTGAGCTGGGATGACTTTTTCGCAGTGGTCATCAATGGCCGCGATTCGACACAAGGGGCAATGGAAGGCAATGTTATGCCTGCTTTCGGGGAAGATCCCAATGTTGCTGAGCATGTTGAGGACTTGTATCGTTATCTGGCCATGCGTCATGAAGGCAAGGTGCGCCGGGGAACCCGCATTCCCAAACTGTCCAAATTCAAGGAAGAGTAATTCCGATTCTCGTTTGGCTCTGTGGCCAGAATTGTACATCCTGGATTTTGATGGCTGTGTTGAATGTTTGGGAGATTGAGAATTTCTTTGGCCTGAGGAAAGAATGAAGATGATCAAGTCGTTTTGTGCTCATTATCGAAAATCTTTCTTCAGCCACCTCGCTTTGGTGATTGCGGCGGCCTTTATCAGTTTCTCTTTTGGCAGTGAGGCGGCTTGGGCGGCCAGCAAAAAAGCCATTGAGGCAGTAGATCGTTCGGCTTTACGGGTCTGCTCTGATCCGCGGAATATGCCCTTCACCAATGATAAGGGGGAGGGTTTTGAAAATGATATTGCCGCTTTGCTAGGGAATTGGCTGGGGATTCCGGTCTCCTATGAATACTTCCCGCAAGTCATCGCCTTTGCCCGCAATACCCTGACCAAAAAGAAATGCGATGTCATTATTGGGACCCCGACCGGGGATCCTTTGGTCCTCAACACCAACCCCTATTATCGCTGGGGTTATGCGATGATTTATCTGGCCGATGGCGGGATTGAGGTTGATCGTCCTGATCATCCCCAGCTGGCTGAGCTGCGGCTGGGAAGTGTCGCCGGGACACCGCCCAATAATGTCATTCACCGCTACAATCTGATGAGTCGGGTCCGGCCTTATAAACTCTTGTTTGATACCCGCATTCACAATGTCGGCCAGGAAATGATTGAGGATTTGATTGATGGCCTGATTGATATTGCTTATATCTCGCAACCGGTTGGTGAATATTATTTAAGACAAGCTGGTCTCAAGCCGAGTGATTATGTTGTGGTGCCGATTGAGAGTTGGGATCAGAATATGGGGAAAATGGATTTCTTGATGACCATGGGGGTCCGCCCTGGTGAGACCGACTGGAAACATACGCTCAATCTTTTTCTTAAAGAAAACAAAGATGAGATTGCGGCCATTCTGGCTAAGCATAATGTGCCGACATTGCCGCTGCGGCCCAAACGCAAAAAACGCGAACGGGCCTCAACCGCCGCCCCCTAGAGCACTCAGCCCAACTCATTGGCCCCCACCAACCATCTAGCCCCTATTTGGTGGCCATCGATTGTGCGGCCATCAGCCAAGACAACAGTTCAAAAGGCAATCAAAAGGGACTATTGAATTGGGCACCGATACGGCGATAGATGAATTCCGGCGGCGGGCGATTGGCTTCCAGCTCGGCCATTCCGAAAATCTCCTCATGCAATGGTGACAAAGCGCAAGCCGGATCAGTGTTCTCGGCACTGCCGGTCAAAGCCATGGCCTGGCACCGGCAGCCACCAAAGTCAATCTCCTTGCGTTCGCAAGAGCGGCACGGCTCACGCATCCAGTCGGTCCCGCGATAGATATTGAATGCTTTGGAATGTTTCCAGATCCATTCCAGGGAATGGTCCT
The DNA here is from genome assembly GCA_963923945.1 of Alphaproteobacteria bacterium. Taxonomy (GTDB): domain Bacteria; phylum Pseudomonadota; class Alphaproteobacteria. The sequence continues at coordinate 1,054,328 of OZ000551.1, read as the reverse complement.
GAACTGAGTCAAATTTTAATTCGGGGATGGATTGGGCGGCGTGGCAAGGGAGCACCAGACCCATCGGGTTGATATTGAGGAAGCGCCGTCCCCATCCGCCCATGCAGGTTTTGGGGCGTTTGGCATAGTAATCGGGGATGACATAATCAATCGCGATTACCCCTTTGTATTGTTCGCGGGCCGCTTCAACGATTTGGGTTGTCTTTTCTAATTGTTGCGGCGTGGGGATGAAAGCGGCGCGGTTTTTCAAGGCCCAACCATAATACTGGACTTGGGCGATTTCCACCCGTTCGGCATCCAGTTCGACCGCCATTTCAATGAATTGACCGACATGATCAATATTCTGGCGGTGAACAACCGCATTGACGGTCAAGGGCAAGCCGACAGCCCGCACAGCCCGTGCGGCTGCGCGTTTCTTAGCGTGTCCGCCTTTGTAGCCACCAATACGGTCGGCGTTGGCCTCTTCGGTATCCTGAAAGCTGATTTGCACATGTTCCAACCCGCGTTTGGCCAGATGATCCAAGCGCTCCTGATCCAACAGGACCGCTGAGGTAATCAGGTTCCCGTAGAGACCGGCTTTGGCGGCATGCTCGACCATATCCTCTAGATCGGCGCGGACAGTGGGTTCACCACCGGAAAAATGCACCTGGTGGATACCCATTGCCGCGGCTTCATCGAAGATTCGCAGCCAAGTTTGGGTATCCAACTCATTGTTTTTTCTTTCCAGATCAAGCGGGTTGGAGCAATAGGGGCATTGCAAAGGGCAGCGATGCGACAATTCAGCCAATAGGGCCAAAGGCATCTCAAGGTCACCTTTTGATTCTCCATTGTTTGACCCCCCATTGTCTTGCGGTTTGGGGGTATTGTTTGAGCTTGTGTCGGTGGGGGAAGAGTCTTGAGGTTCCATATTCTCCTCCTGGGTTGGGGTGCGGATGGTTAAGTGATGACAAAGCCTTTATCAGTAAGGTCTTGCAGCAACGTTTTAACATCAGTGCAGATAACCTCACGCGGGGCTTGGTATTGTTCAGCCAACTGATCAACGATGGCATCAACCGTATTGTGGCCATCGCAGATCTTCAAAATGGCCACTGAAATCTCATCGGGGACCAGCAGCTTTTCCGGTGCCAGAATGACCCATTGTTGACGTGGCTCGTTGTAGCGCAATTTGACATGACGCGGCAGCTGCGGGACCGAATCCGAATCGATAAGGACCCTTTGATGAGAGTTATCGGTCTTGGTATCCATGGCTCAAAGCTGGGGTCGATCATCAAAATCCTCTGGGACAAAAGCCCCTGGCGGGATATGGCCATTGATATAGGCATGATAAAGAGCATCTTGTTGGACCCATAAAACATCGGTCTTGAATGTCAGGGCTTGGCAAACCGCATCTTGCTCATCGCGGGTTTTGGCATGATCAAGGGCGTATTGCAGAACATATTCGGCATCATTGGTTGCTTGCCCCAGACGTTTGCGGAAATAAGCCATCGTTTCTTCATGAATGAAGTCATAATTCTCCAACATGCCAACGATGCGTTCTTTATGAATTTTGGGGGCAAACAACTCGGTCAAGCTGGAGGTCATGCCTTCAAGCACCGAATGCTCACGCACGAAATGGACATAAGCATCAACGGCAAAACGAGTCGCGGGCAAAATTCCTTGGCAAGACATGACATAATCTCGGTCAAGATCCAGGCCGTCGGTGAGCTTGAACCACCGCTCAATCCCACCTTCATCATCGCTTCGGCCATCATGGTCAAGGACCCGATGAATCCAGTTGCGCCGCAATGTTGGATCGCGCATATGCGACATTAAGGCGGTATCCTTGATTGAGATATTGCATTGATAATAAAACCGGTTGAGTGCCCAGGCTTGCACTTGCCCCTTGTTGAGTTTCCCGCCATGCAATAAGGCATGAAAGCGGTGCCGATCATGATAACGCTCGGCACCAATCGCCCGGAGTTTGGCTTCAAATTCTTGCCCACTCCAAGGTTGGCGGTGGTTTGGGGACATGGTTTTCATAAGGCAATCTCCATACCGTCATAAGCAACCTCCCATCCGGCCGCGGTTGCGGTCGCGTATTCCGGCGATTCAGGGAGCAGAATCGGGTTTGTGGTGTTGATATGGATGAAAATTTTACGCTCAACATCAAGGGGTGTAAAAGCGGCGATGGACCCTTCAGGGCCTGAATTGCTCATATGCCCCATGCGTTGGCCGGTTTTCTCGCCAACTTGCGATTGCGCCATTTCATCATCTTGCCATAACGTCCCGTCAAAGAAGACCATCGGCGCATGGCGTAAGCGATCACCGAGATTGGCGGTCATGGCCGCACAGCCGGGGATATAGAAAAAATGCTTATCACGGCTGCTGATTTTAAGGCCAATGGTATCACCGGCTTGGGTACCAAAATTATCTTTTGCCGATTCATCTTCCAGCCATAGGGCGACTTTCCCCGGAACGTCAAAGGCTTCAATCATCAATCCGCTGGAGTCACCATTTTTTCTCAACAGCTCCAGCGGTTGATTCATAACCAAAGGCCGCCGGTCAACCACATCCGGGTTCAAGACATTAAAGATGCTGTTGCCACCAATCACATCCAGAACCCGGGGGTGGGCATAAACAGCCAAAGGATGGCGTTCACGCAGAGTCAACAGGCCCGCAACATGATCAACATCGCCATTGGTCAAAACAACCCCATCAATCGGGCTATGCCGCAGCTGATCATCAGCCGGGTGCAGTTGGTGGTTGGCCAGTATCTGGGCTCCGAGATCCGGTGAGGCATTGAACAAAAACCACGTCCGGTTATCGGCGGTCACCGCAATCGAAGATTGGGTTCGTGGTGACGTGCCGACCTCACCGTTGCGCACAGCCCGGCTGACCGGGCCGTTGCAATTCCATTGCGGTGACCCGCCACCGGCGGCTGATCCAAGAACCAGAACTTTGAGCACAACACCTCCTGATGATCGTGTTTTACTGATGGTCTAAAATGGCTTCCCAATCCGGGAAATGCCAAAATTCCAAGCATGGCTTAATCGATTGATTCAAATTCATTATAAAACCGCTTCATAACATCATCGTATCATAAATGATCATCGGTCAATGACCAGGCAACATATTTGGTTTTCTTCTCCAACAAAATACCGATATTGCATTATGGTCCGTTCCACTGAATATGATCTGAGATTGTTATTCATACCGGGTTCACGATCATGACGGGTTGTTTTTTGTGATATTTTGTCTGGTTTGTCGGTGACCGCTTGATGCGGATCATTGATGAAAAAACGCTTCAACAAAAAACCCCGGCTTTGAGGGCCGGGGTTTTTTGTTAAACCGCTGAGGTTTTTGGCTGCTTACGCTTCGGCACAGGCATAGCTGTTGATTTCAAGACCGACAGCAATTTCAGCAACTTTTGGGGTTTTCCAAGCCATAATTTATCTCCTTTATGGAAGGGGGTTTATATCAAAAAATTCGTAACATTGAGCCAAACATACTCATCACAGTTTGAACAAAGTCTGAGGTTGTTATTCATGTGACGTTCAGGTTTTTTTGAGGTTTGCCGACCCCATGAGGGTTATCTCAATACGGATGATTGATGAAAAAATCCCTGGGTGAAAAAACTGAAATAAAAAATCCCCAATAAAAAACCCCGAGCTTTTGAGGATCAAAAACCCCGACCTTTAAGGCCGGGGTTTTTGTTAAACCACTCAGGTTCTTGGATGCTTACGCTTCGGCACAGGCATAGCTGTTGATCTCAAGGCCGACAGCAATTTCAGCAACTTTTGGGGTTTTCCAAGCCATAATTCATCTCCTTTATGTTGGATGATTGACGAAATAATACACATCATACCGATTGCTGTTTGAACAGAATCTGAGGTTGTCATTCATATGAAATTCAGGGTTTTTCAAGGGCGCTAATCCATATTTGGCCGAGGCTTTTTTTGATCATCAGGTCAACAGAACGACCCGAAAATTCTCCACAGAAGGACCAAGCGCGCAATAAAAAACCCCCGGCCAGACGGCCGGAGGTTTTTCTCAAGCTCTTAAGACTTACGCTTCGGCGCAAGCATAGCTGTTGATCTCAAGACCAACGGCAATTTCTGAGACTTTAGGAGTTTTCCAAGCCATTTGAGGCCTCCATAAGTTAGGGTTATTGCCTTAAACTAGACAACGATAAAAATTATAAAGATTAGATAATGAATTGTTTCTGATGATCGCATTCATCTCCGGTTCATCTTTTTCGGCAATTCAGGATCAGGGGTTAATTCTCCAGATGCCCCTCAATCAGACGGGCCAAAACCCCTAAATTTTGCACGGTAAAGACCGGTTCTTCGCAGATATATTCGGTCAAGCGGGTACGTTCATCATAAACCCGGGTATTCCATTCCATTTTCTGAACCAGAGTGGCGAATTCTGGATCTTCCTTATCAACCCCATCTTTACGGAGTTTACGCAGCTTTTTTGATGTCTCGGAGATATCGCGGGTGACTTGCTCTTGCCGTTGCGCAAAACGCACAATCCCCCGTTGTTGGATGCGCCGTCGTTCATTGGCTCGCTGGTAAAGACCGGCAAAAACAGCCTGCAAATTGTTGTTGTTGCTGGCCTGAGCAAAGGAGTCGATGATTTCCTTCATCTCTGCCTCATTCAGCAGAGGGTCTTTAAGAGTTTCAACAACCTCAAAGACATTCTCATCTTGCCACCACACATCAATCAAATCCTCAATCGGGGGGCCATTCCACACTGTGCTGATGCTAATTTTGGGATCATAGCGTTGCTCACAAGGCCAGTTTTCTGGTGTTTCGACCGGTTGTCCATTCCCGGCATTGCTGGCTGTGCTCAAAAAAACAGCCGCTATCAGAGCACCGCCCCAAAAAATTTTTGCTAACATATTAAAAAACCTCCCAGAGAATTCAGATACCAAAGTCGCATCGAGTCTTTTTCATATTTAATTGGATAATTATTCGACTGTGATGACGCCGACCATACCGCGTGATTCAAGACCAAGCATTCTAAATTCATAGCGCCCGGTGCGGATGGGAACAAAAATCAACTCAACCTCACCTTCGTCCTCAAGTCCAATTTCCGTGATCACCGGCGCGCTGATTTCCACATCTTCGACCTCAATTTTGCGGACCCAAATATTACGGAAAAAATCCGGCGCGCTGAAAACATATTCCTTAAAACCGAAACTGGAGATTTCCAATTCATAAGCCTGGCCGGTTTCCAAAGAGAACTCTTTGGTCGACATATAATAGTCGCTGTCTTCTGAGCCGAGTTGCAAGGTCAACTCCTTGGCCCGGATGGCTAAATCACCCTCGGCCTGAGCCGGTGGTATGATCAAAAAAGCGGCGAGGAAAAGTATCAGAAATAACGGCATCAATTTTGTCCTTTCGGTAACCATGATATGGATAATCATAAAGATAACAGCAAGCGCAATTCTCAAGAATTTCGATATCTTTAAGAATTCCGGCGCCGCGCAATCAAGCCACGCCCAGGATCATAACCATAAATCGCCAGGCCGAGGAATAAAAGGCCGGTGGTGGCCACAACACCAAGGGAGAGCATATTCACATCAAGATATAAGGCAAAACGGATCAATTCCACAGCATGGGTGAAAGGATTGAACAGGCAAACCCAATAGAGAACCTCACTCGATTCGCTGATTTTCCACAATGGATAAAGGGCCGAAGAGGTGAAGAACATTGGGAAGATGACAAAATTCATCACCCCGGCGAAATTCTCCAGCTGACGAATCGCCGAAGACAAAAACATCCCCAAAGCCCCCAAAGCCAAGCCGGAAAGAAACAATGCCGGAAGAATGGCCACATACCCCCCCCAAGGCGGATCAACATCCCAAAACCAAGCAATCAACAAAAAGGCATAAACCTGAATAATCGAGACCACCACCCCGGCAACCAGTTTGCTCACCAAGAGGAACCAGCGCGGCAAAGGGCTGACCAACAAGCTGCGCATGCTGCCGGTTTCGCGGTCATAAACCATTGAAAGTGAACTTTGCATCCCGTTGAACAGCTGAATCATCGCGCACAGCCCCGGCACGATATAAACCTGATACTCAATATAAGTCACATAAGGCGCGGTGATGCCGATATTGACCACCGAACGGAAGCCAGCGGCAAAAATCGCCAGCCAAACCAAGGGCCGCACCAAGGCGGAGAGAAAACGCTCCCGCTGATGGATGAAGCGCAATCCTTCGCGCCAAATAATACCATGAAAACAGCGGATATAATGGATCGCGGTCATGGGTTTTCTGCCGGTTCGGCTATACCGGTGATCGTATTGAAGGCTTGGCGAATATCCTCGGCCCCGGCCTGGGCAACCACCTGGTTGACTGGCCCGGCGGCCAGAACCCGGCCTTTATGCAAAATCACCACTTTTTCCCCCGCCCCAATCTCATCAATCAGATGGGTGGCCCATAAAACCGCCAAATTTTCCGACCGACACAATTCCCGGACATGATGAAGCATGGCTTGCCGTGATCCGATATCCAAGCCGACTGTGGGTTCATCCAGCAACAACAATGACGGTTGATGCAGCAAAGCCCGGGCAATCTCGACCCGCCGCCGTTGGCCACCGCTCAGAGTGCGCAATTTGGCCCCGGCCTGTTCGGCCAAGCCGCAGCGCTGGAGTTCACTATCAATCCGCTCCCGCGTCTTTCGGGGCGCCAATCCGTGCAAGGAAGCATGATAGCGCAGATTTTGTTCAACGCTGAGGTCAAGATCCAGGCTTGGTTGCTGAAATACCACCCCAATTCGGGCCAGAGCGGCTGAAGGAGAGCGGTAAAGATCATGGCCAAAAATATGAATGGAGCCGCTTTGATGGCTGTAAAGCCGGGTAACCAAGGAATAAAGGGTGGTTTTTCCAGCCCCGTTGAGGCCGAGCAGGACCGTAAAATCCCCCTGATTGAGGGATAAAGACACGTCATCAAGGGCGTGCAGCGAACCAAAACGATGGGTCAAACCGGCGACCTCAAGGGCTATCGGATGCGCATCCTGCCCAGATTTTAGGGCTGGTTGGGCCATATTTAATCCTTGATCACCACGCCCCAAGGAAAACGACCCACCCGGATTGATTTGACCACTTTTAGGGTGTCAACATCAATCACCGAAACATCATTACTGACCCCGTTGGTGGTGAAGAGGCGTTTTTCATCCCCGGTCAGAGCCAGCTGCCACACTCTTTGCCCAACCAGAAGATATTTGATCACTTCCTTGGTTTTTTGATCAACAACCGCCACCCGATTGGATGGTCCCAGGGCGATGAAGGCATATTTACCGTCGCTGGTCATGCGGATACCGACCGGTTGAATGGCTTCCTCATTGACCCCGGGAATCTCAAAATTAATCACATGGAGAATCTCATGACTCTCCGGGTCAATCACCCGGACCGTACCGCCGACCTCGGCACTGACCCACACTTCGCTATTATCGCTGGTGAAGATGGAAGCCCGGGGCCGGGCATCCACCAGGACATTTTCCAAAACTTCAAATGTCTCGGTATCAATGAAATGGGCCATATTGGTGGTCTCTGAAGTATTGACCAGGATGGCCCCGCTGGCATCCAGCCCGAGACCTTCGGGTTCAACCCCGACAATAATCTCATCAATGATGGTTTTATCCTCAACATCAACCACAGTCACCATGTTGTCATCTTCATTGGCGACAAAAAGCGTGTAGCCATCTTGGTGCAAAATGAATAATTCAGGGTCCGGGCCGCTGGGCAGATAATGTTTGAGTTGATAGGTTTCCGAATCCCGCACCTCAATCCGGTTGTCATCGCTGGCACAGATATAAAATTCTGAACCATCATGATTGAGAATGATGCCGCGTGGCCGTTGGCCAACCGGTTCGGTGTGAACAACCTCCAGCGTTTCGGTATCAATAACCGAAACCGTGTTGTCTTTTTCATTGGTGATAAAGGCTTTTCCGGCCCAAGCGGCCTGCGGGACCATGAACAGACCCAATGCAACAGTGATGAGGGCTGAGGCTCTGAAAATACCCGCCAAAAAAGGCATTATGGGGCGGCGGTTGCGGTCAATCGTCATGGGGTCAATCGTTATTGAGGGAACCAAAACAGAGGCAACGGTCATAATCGATCTCCTAAAAACGGACTCTTAAGAAATTTCCTGGGAAGCAGCGACCTTTATGGTGACATATGCTTTATGGTGATTTTATGGTGATTTTATGGTGATTTTTTATGGGGGCATCTTTATGGGATTTATTGCGGGAAGCGGCATTGAGATAAAGCACGATCCGTCCCGAGGGTGTCCAATTCGCGCTCCGGATGCAGGAAGCCCGGCTGGGGAGATACCGAGACCATCGCCCGGGCGGCGGCCAGAAGAACCGGTTGGCGTAATTGGTGGTCCCAATCGCGGAAAGTGAGTTTCTGGCCTTTATACGCGGCAACATTGAAATCGTCACTCTTAAGATAATCCCCGATCACCACAGGATCAGTCGAACCGGTGCGGCTGACCGCTTCGCCGATGGCCCGGGTTGCTGTCCAGGCGGCATAATCAATCGGGGTCATCCAGCGTCCGGTGGCCCGCCGAAACCGATTTTGCATCTGGACCGCCCCCCATTGTTCATGGGTGCGCCCCCAAGCGGTGGCCACCAGACCTTGGGTTCCGGCAATCAATTTTGGTTCCCAGGTGTTATAGAGCAGATATTCGCCAAACCGCCCTTGTTCATCGGCGGTGATCAAGACATCATAATCCTCACCACGGGTGAAAACCGGGACCTCGGCCTTGGCGGTGCGGCGGATATCGGCTTCAAAATTCCAGCTTTTTTCTTCAACAATCTCGGCCCCGAATTTTTCAGCCGCTTGGCGTATGGCGGCAGCAAAAAGTTCATCTTCAGGCCGTGGCCCAACGACCAGAAACCATTCATCCCATTTCTTTTTAACCAAAAATTGGGCCAGCGCATCGGCCCGCATGGCTCGGCTGGGAATAATATGGAAAATATTTTTGCGACACTCTGGCCCGCGTAGGGAATCATCACTGGCTGAAGCATTGAGAATCAAGACATTTTGGGCCTCGGGCAAATCCGCCAAAGCCAATAAATCGGCTGCTGGCAGATGGGTGATGATAAAAGGATTGCGGGCCGCCAATTCAAGAAAAGCCGTTGCGAGGTCGCCATCTTGGGGCAGATTGACCGTGGTCAGGATGAATTTCTGGTTCAAGAATTGGCCGGTTGTGTTGTTGTCTTCGATACCCAATGCGGCCCCATTCTCCCCTTCATCCAATAAAATCGGATCAAGATTGGAAAGGGCTGGCGGGATATCTTGGGCTTGCGTTAAAAAGCCAATCGCGATCTCTTGGGGTGGTTTTTTGGGTTGTTTATCGGCTTTGATGCTGCCCCGTTGACGGCGCCGCTCTTCACGGGCCTTGCGCCGTTCCTCATCCCAGGCTTTGCGTTTCTCCAATTCCTCAACACTGGCTTCCCGGGCTTGAGCGCTGGATACCGCGCCGGGTACCACCAGCGCCATCGTCAACAGAACAAAAACAGCAAGCGCCGTCATACCAAACGCCATGACAGCTGACGCCGTCAGCATCAAGATTTTTAAGCGAAAATTGGAAAAGGTGGTCTCAACCCGGTCGGTTATTCGTTTCATATTTTTAAATAGCATCATTTTGACGAACCCGCACAACGTCTGAAAAAGCCATGATTTGGCGGGAGACAGTAAGGATTATTCATCATAGGCTGAATGCGGGCTGAACGCCAAGGCCCAACATGCGGTGAGAAACCCGGTCATGATATTCATAGGCGGGCCCAATAGATGCGCCCCATACGCAAAGGCCAGCCGGTTGGGAGGGACATGCTTGGCGGCTGAATCACTCTTTTCATAAGATATGAATTGATCCGATAAAGATTGGAGCGGGCGAGGGGAATCGAACCCCCGTCACTTGCTTGGGAAGCAAGAGCTCTACCATTGAGCTACGCCCGCATCTTTGCCTTCTCCAAACCCAGAATTGATTCCGGTATTTTTTTGATCATATTCCAGTACATTCATTCAAATGGTTTTTGCTTCAATAACCCGGCACGGATTCAAAACAGATCAAAAATCATATGTGATGGACAAGCATATTTTATCGTCTCAATATTCTGTTTACAGTCTTATATTCTGTTTATCGTTTTATTCCCAATCATACCATATCTTCATCACGACACATGATATGATCATTGGTTTTGCCCTTGATATGGGCTTATGATGCCGGCACAGTGTTCAGTTCCATATAGTGAGACCATAGTGGGACAAGGATGCCCAACCGGGCGGGCTGATTTTTGGATGGATGATGTTTAGATGAGTGTCGCAGAATCCTTGGTTGGCGAGAAATTTCAAGATCCGCAAAGGACCGCTTCGGGTGCCAGGCGGGCTTGGGTGAATCTGGATCAATTACGCATTTTATGGATCAATACCGGAACCTTATGCAATATCGCTTGTACCCATTGTTATATTGAATCCAGCCCCCGCAATGATCGGTTGGAATATATCCGGCTCAATGAGGTTGTGCCATTTATTGATGAGATTGAGCACAATCATCTGGGAACTTCAGAGATTGGCTTTACCGGTGGGGAGCCGTTTATGAACCCGGATATCATGGCCCTGCTGGAGATGGTTTTGGCGCGTGGTTTCAAGGCCCTGGTTTTGAGCAATGCGATGAAACCGATGCGCCGCCATGAACAGGATTTATTGGCGTTACAGGGCCGTTATGGTGACCGTCTGCGGCTGCGGGTTTCTCTGGATCATTATACCGCTTCCGGTCATGAGGCCGAACGCGGCCCCGGGACATGGGCACCGAGTTTGGACGGTCTGATATGGCTGGCTGGTCATGGCTTTTCGTTGAGTGTGGCCGGGCGGTTGTGGGATGAAACGCAAGACAGCATGCGGGCCGGGTATGGTAAATTGTTTCGCACCCACGGGATCACGATTGACCCCCACGATCCGCAAGCCTTGGTCTTGTTCCCGGAAATGGATGAAACCCGTGATACGCCGGAGATTACCGATCAATGCTGGAAGATTCTTGGGGTTGATCCCGGGACCATCATGTGTGCGTCGAGCCGGATGCTGGTCAAGCGCAAAGGCAGCACCCGGCCCAGTGTGCTGGCTTGCACGCTGATCCCTTATGATCAGGCGTTCGAGCTGGGGGGGAGTTTGGCTCAAGCGGCTGGCCCGGTTGCTCTCAATCATCCCCATTGTTCGCGATTTTGTGTCCTTGGCGGGGCATCCTGTGCCCGGACATCGTGATGGCCGATGATGAATCGGATATGATGAACGAAAATGGGGTCAGGGTCTTTTGTAATTCAGTATAAATAAAGTGACTCAGCATAAAAAAGTGACCAAACATAAAAAATCTGTTGCCTGGCGGCAGGATACCCAGCTGGTTCGTGGTGGTCTCACCCGCTCCGGGTTTGAGGAAACATCCGAAGCTTTGTACCTCACTTCTGGTTTTGTCTATGGCCAGGCGGCTGAAGCCGAGGCGGCGTTTAAGGGCGATATTGAGCGCTATATGTATGGCCGCTTTGGCAACCCGACCGTGGGCATGTTTCAGGAGCGTATGGCCCTGATTGAAGGGGCGCAAGCCTGTTGGGGGACGGCTACCGGTATGGCGGCGGTGTTTGCCTCCTTGATGTGTCAGCTGCGGGCCGGTGATCATGTGGTGAGTGCCCGGGCTTTGTTTGGCTCTTGCCAATATATCATGACCGAAATTCTGCCGCGTTTCGGGGTGAGTGTGACCACGGTTGACGGGGCTGATCTGGATCAGTGGGAGAAGGCCCTCAAACGCAAGACCCAGGCGGTTTTTTTTGAAACACCGTCCAATCCGGCCTTGGAAATTATTGATGTGGCAGCGGTTTCTAAACTGGCCCATGCCGCCGGAGCCAATGTGATCATTGATAATGTTTTTGCCACCCCGATTCTCCAATCACCCCTGGCTTTGGGGGCTGATATCGTGGTGTATTCGGCAACCAAACATATTGATGGCCAGGGGCGGTGCTTGGGTGGTGCGGTGCTGGGATCGACACCCTATTGCCAAGATGTTCTGAAACCTTTTATCCGTAACACCGGCCCGTCAATCAGCCCATTTAATGCCTGGGTCTTGCTCAAAGGGTTAGAAACCCTGAAACTGCGGGTGGAAAAGCAATCAGCGCTGGCCCTTGATCTGGCCTTGTTTTTAGAGAATCATCCTAAAGTGATGCGGGTTTTGTATCCGGGTATGGAGAGTCATCCGCAGCATCATTTAGCGATGACGCAGATGCGTCTGGGCGGGACTCTCCTCTCCTTCGAGCTGGCCGAGACCGGTTCGGGCAAAGCCAAGGACATGGTTTTTCGTTTGCTTGATGGATTGCGGCTGATTGATATTTCCAACAATCTAGGCGATATGAAGAGTCTGATTACCCATCCGGCCACCACCACCCATCAGCGTATTCCTGCCGATGAGCGGGTCCGTATGGGGATCACTGATTCGATGATCCGAATCTCAACCGGGGCCGAAGATATCAACGACCTCAAGGAGGACCTGTCGCAAGCGCTGGCCCAACTCTAAAAAGGAGAAGCGCGTTCATGGAGGGTCTGGTCGTTGTCGGTCCAGTTATTGCACGGGATAGGGAAGAATAACCTGCTGTGGCATTTCTTCATCAGGAAATTATATTAAGACTGTGACTATATTGAGATCAGCCGGTATTAAAATCACCAATTTTTGTTGAAATTATTATAGGGTATTGTTCAATCAAAATGCCATTGAGATATCATGTATGATACAGCAACTTACAATTCTGTGACTCGCTCAATCAGCGTCAGTGTCGAACCGATTTACCTTGAGGATCAATCAGATCCGGAGGAAAACCGGTTTGTTTGGGCCTATCGGGTGCGGATCGAAAATCATGGCCAAGAGACGGTACGTCTGATCAGCCGCTATTGGAACATTACCGACTCCAACGGCATCGTCAAAGAGGTGCGCGGCCGTGGTGTTGTGGGCGAGCAACCAATTTTGGAACCGGGAGACAGCTTTGAATACGCCAGCGGGACGCCTTTACCCACCGGTTCGGGGATCATGGTCGGGCATTATCGGATGATGAATCAAAGAGGGGAAGAATTCGATATTGAAGTCCCGGCTTTTCCGTTGGATATTCCCGATGCCAATCGGCGTTTCCATTAATCTGGTTTCCATGAATCTGTAAGAATGGAATGGCTGGGTTTCGACCGGGTGTCTTAGCCATCCTTAAAAGCAAGATACTGTTGTTCCAAGGATGGGGCCTTCCCAACAATTCTATGTGATCAAGGGGCTGATCTTGCCGATATCCAAGGGGTTTCACTTTTTCATCTGCATGTTTCCCTTTTTACAAAAGTTTCTGAAAGGATAAAGCTATGGCTGGCCAGCGTGAGGCCTCTGGGGTGCCCCTGGCATCCCCCAGCCGCAAAGAGGCCGAAGATGCGGTCGAAACTCTGATGCGTTGGGCCGGTGATGATCCAACCCGTGAAGGACTGCGCGACACACCGGCCCGGGTAACCCGGGCATTTGAGGAATGGTTTTCAGGCTATAGGGCCGATCCGCATGTTATCTTGGAAACCACTTTTTCAGAGACTGAAGGGTATGATGAAATCGTTCTTTTGCGCGACATTCGCTTTGTTTCCCATTGTGAGCATCATCTGGCCCCGATTATTGGCCGTGCCCATGTTGCTTATTTACCCAATCTGCGGGTGGTGGGGATCAGCAAATTGGCGCGGATTGTTGATGTTTATGCGCGTCGATTGCAAGTGCAGGAAAAAATGACCGCTCAGATTGCCAAAACCATTCATGATGTTCTCAATCCGCGCGGTGTTGCGGTGGTTATTGATGCGATGCACCAATGTATGACCACCCGCGGGGTGGACAAGCATGGTGTTTCTATGGTGACCAGCCAACTTCTTGGGGCGTTTCGTGATGATGCCAACACCAGGCGGGAATTTCTTGCTATGATTGGTTCACCGACAACGTTGCGTTCCTTTGATTAAGGATGATCCACATCTGACTTGATTTTTGGGACAAAACGCAAGATTGAGAATGGTGGTGGTTTTCCCCTTGTCTTTTTTCCCCCGTTTCTTTCGATGATATCTATGAAATATATCGTCATCATCGGTCATGATGGATCATAGCCATTACATATCACGGTCATCATGGTCATCACGATCTTTCAACCGCTTGATTGAGCGGTGATTTTCCCCCTCATGTTTGATCCCAAACCCATTCTTTTCGCCGTTGGTTCTCTGCTCTCGGTTTTGGCTGTGATGATGGTGTTGCCGATGTTGGCTGATGTGGCGGCGGGCAATGCGGATTGGCAGGTTTTTGCGGTGTCGGCGGTGATTACTTTATTTCTTGGGGTTGGATTGGTCTTGACCCATCGGGGGCCGCAGAGCCGTTTGGGTACGCATCAAGCCTTTGTGCTGACCGCTGCGAGTTGGCTGACGGTGGCTTTGTTTGGGGCCTTGCCCTTTATGCTCTGCCAGCTGCGCCTGGACTTTACCGATGCGCTCTTTGAATCAATGTCCGGTGTCACCACCACCGGTTCAACCATTTTGACCAATCTGGAATTGGCGCCTCCGGGTATTTTGCTCTGGCGAGCCCTTTTACAATGGTTGGGGGGGATTGGCATCATTGTGATGGCGATTGCGATTTTACCGATGTTGCGGGTTGGTGGGATGCAGTTATTTCGCACTGAATCCTCTGATTCTTCAGAGAAAGTTTTGCCCCGGGCCGCCCAAGTCGTCAGCGCGATTGGGGTGATTTATGTCGGATTGACCGCTTTATGTGCGGTTTTTCTCTGGGCGGCCGGGATGACTGCTTTTGATGCGGTCGCCCATGCCATGACCACGATTGCCACGGGTGGATTTTCGACCTTTGATGATTCCATTGGTCATTTTGATAGTGCGGGAATTGATCTGATTATCACGGTTTTCATGCTGTTGGGAGCACTGCCTTTTGCCCTGTATTTACAAGCGGTGCGGGGTGATCAGCGGGCTCTTTTTACGGATTCGCAGGTGATTTGGTTTTTGAGTGTGGCCGCCTCTGCGGTGGCGATTTTGACGTTATGGCAATGGTTGGCCAATGAACGCCCTTTGATGGAGGCGTTTCGTCAGAGTGCTTTTAACGGCGTCTCCATGTTGACCGGGACCGGGTATTCCACCACCAATTTCGGTCAATGGGGTGGTTTTGCGGTGGCGTTGTTTTTTTTCATTATGGTGGTGGGAGGATGCGCTGGCTCGACCACATGCGGCATCAAGATTTTCCGGTTTCAGGTTATTTATGCCGCCGCCAAAGCCCAGATTGGCCGTTTGATGCAGCCGCATGGGGTTTATATTCCGCTTTACAATCATAAACCCATTCCCAGCGAAACGGTGGAATCGGTGATGGCCTTTTTCTTTCTCTTCGCGCTGTCTTTTGCGGTTTTGGCCCTGGGGTTGAGTTCTCTTGGGCTTGATTTTCTCACCAGCATGTCGGCAGCAGCAACATCGATTGCCAATGTTGGCCCCGGCTTGAGTGAATTGGTTGGTCCGGCAACCACATTTGCCGATTTACCGGCCCCGGCCAAATGGATGATGACGGCTGGAATGTTGGTGGGGCGTCTAGAGCTCTATGCCATTTTGATTTTGTTTGCGCCGTCTTTTTGGCGTTCCTGAGGCGGCTTTTTAAGAGGTGACATTCTTGACCTGAATGTCCTTAAAGAATGTCCTTAAAGTAAATATCCTTTGAGTTGGGCCCGTATTTCTTCTTCCAAATGGCGGTTGAGATCTTTCATCGCCGTTTCGACCATCTCAAACCAGATCTGTTCACGTTCAATCAGCGTGATTCCTTCGGGCACCGTGCGTGATTGCTGGGCATGGGCCCGCAGCCGGGCCAGGATGGCTTTTTCCTGGTCAATTTGTTTCTCATTGATGATGGCGAGTTCAACCACGATTGTGACATCGTAACGCTCACTTTGCTCATCAGTGAAATAGCCTTCAAAAGATTGATCAACCTCAAGAGCGGTTTCAATCGCAGTGGCTTCGAGGATGGTATAGCGCAACAGGCCTTGATCACCGGTGACAGCCAAACGTTGGCGGCCCCAGCTTTGGGCGGCATCAAGCGGTGAGACCGGGAAAAGATAGCCAACATAGGGCGGATCAATTTTTTGCTCGGTTGCCGTATTGATCTCTAACGCCCCCAGGTTGAATGCGATGGCATCCATATGGGTCCAGGTGATGAGGGGGAATTTTTTTTCCGACGGCCCCTGGCACGCCGTTAGACCAAAGGTGGCAGTGATCAATAGAGCCAAAATAAAGCGGCTTTTCATCGGCTTTCTCCCGATTGGTTTTGGTGCATCCCAGCGCATATACTGGAAATCGGTCAATCCGTCGGTCAGTCAATCATCAATCAAACACCAGTACAAAATTCCTTTTTGGGCATGCAGGCGGTTTTCAGCCTCATCCCAAACCGCTGATTGCGGGCCATCAATCACGGCGGCGGTGACTTCTGCGCCGCGATGGGCCGGCAAACAATGCATAAAAATCGCCTCCGGTTTGGCCACCGCCATCAAAGCCGCATCGACGCGATAACTTTGCAGCAATTCTTGGCGTTTCTCAGCCGCCTCTTGACCCATAGAGACCCAGGTATCGGTGACAATGCTGTCAGCCTCTCTGGCCGCATCGGCCGGGGTTTTGGCAATGATAACATGCCCGCCATTCTGGTTGGCCCATTCGATGAGTGCATGATCTGGGAGGAGGTCCTCCGGGCAGGCCAAACAGAGGCTGAAACCCAGCCGGGCGGCGGCCTGAATCCAAGAGACCGCCACATTATTCCCATCACCGATCCAAGCGATGCGTCGCCCTTGAATCGGACCAAGACGTTCCTCAAATGTCAGGATATCGGCAACAATCTGGCAGGGATGGGAATAATCGGTCAGACCATTGATCACCGGAATAGAGGCTTCCCGACACATGACATCAAGATTGTCATGGCTGGTGGTGCGCAGCATGATGATATCGACATAACGCGCCAGCACCCGCGCGGTGTCGGAAAGGGCTTCCCCGCGCCCTAATTGGGAAGAGGATTGTTCCAAAACCACCACCGAGCCGCCCATCTGCTGCATCCCGACCTCAAAGGAAATCCGGGTCCGGGTTGAGGGTTTCTCAAACAGCATGGCCAGGGTTTTGCCAGCCAACGGGCGAGGGTTTTTTCCCGGCGGTGTGTCGTCTTTGAAGGCCCGTGCATAAGAAAGGATACGCTGCAGTTCGGCGGTCGAGAGGCGGTCCAGATCACGAAAATGGCGCGGCTCTTTCACGCGGTTTCCTCCAGCTGGATGCAGGCTCTCTCCACCGCTGCCAATGCATCCTCAATATGGGTTTGTTCGGTGATCAAGGGGGGCAACATACGCACGATATTGTCGCTGGCCCGCACGCTGAGCAGACCTTGAGAGCGCAAGGCGTTGATCATAACCGTGTTTTCGACAACACATTCCAGACCGATCATCAGACCCAATCCCCGGGCATCTTTGATGATTTTTGGATGCGCTTTGGCCAGCTTACGCAATCCCCGGCGGAGCATAAAACCAACCCCACGAACATGATCAAGAAAATCATCATCCAACACGATATCCAGGACCGCGTTGCCGATGGCCATGGCCAGCGGATTACCGCCATAGGTGGAGCCGTGAGTCCCCAATGTCATGCCTTGGGCAGCTTTTGACGTGGCCAACAAAGCCCCCAACGGGAAGCCGCCGCCGATCCCTTTGGCCACTGCCATAATATCGGGTTGAACGCCGGACCATTCATGGGCAAAGAATCGACCGGTACGCCCCATTCCGCATTGCACCTCATCAAAAAACAGCAAAAGATCATGCGCATCAGCAATCTCTCGCAACGCATGCATATAATCCTTGCTGGCAACATGGATGCCGCCTTCACCTTGCACCGGCTCAATCAGGATGGCGGCGGTCTCCGGGCCGATGGCCGCGTGCACGGCCGCGCTGTCACCGAAAGCCACATGATCAAACCCGGGCATTGGTGGGCCAAACCCTTCCATCATTTTGGCCTGGCCGGCCGCGGCAATGGTTGCCAAGCTGCGGCCATGAAAGCCGTTTTCAGCGCAAATCAGACGGTGACGATGGGGTTGTCCCTGAACATGAAAATACCGCCTTGCCGTTTTGATCCCGGCCTCAACCGCTTCCAGTCCGGAATTACAGAAGAAAACCGTCTCGGCAAAGCTGTGATCAACCAGACGCTGGGCCAATTTTTTTTGCTCTGGAATCTGAAAAATATTGGAAACATGCCAGGGCCTTTCGGCATGCTGGCGCAGAGCGGCCACCAAATGGGGATGGGCATGGCCGAGACATGTCACCCCGATCCCGCTGGCAAAATCCAGGTATTGCCGCCCATCATGTCCGTGTAGATAGACACCCTCTCCGGCCACAAAATTCAGTTCAGCCGGGCTATAAGTTGGTAAAATCGGTGAAATCACGGGGGCTGTCATCACGGGGTTTTCATTACGAGGCGGTCATCACGAGGTTTTCAAAAGCAAGGGAGCCGGTTCGACTCAACCGCCAGGAGCATGCCGGGCAGACGTCGCGCGCGGTGTTGCAACCGCCCGGCAGTCTTGCTGAAAGGCGCGGAGTATCCAATCTCACCGCCACGCTGTCAACGCCAAGGCATGTGATCTTAAGGTCTTTGATCTTTTTGTGATTGTTATCGGGGCCGGTGGTGGTGTCAGCGGTTTTTATAATGATCTTGATTCATCATGATCTGAATAATGGTGCGGGTGATTTGTTCTTTTTTTGCCAGTCATCATAACTGTATCTTTGAAATATAATATAATAGTGTATTCTTTTCATTTTCAATCTGATCCCTGAGAGATCAAGAGGTTATTGATTTTATGCAGGTTATTGGTTCTATGGGGGGGCTGTTTATGAAGCGATATGCGGGTTTGTATCATTGGGTTATTTGGGGGCTGGTCTGGGTTGCCGGTGTCATCATGGGGGGTGTCCCTTCTGTCTGGGCCGGTGAATATGGGGGTGAAAAGCCCGATGATTGGGGGTCATATACCCTTGTTCCCGGTTATGTGGAGACCAATCTTTTCTATTCCGATAAGATTTTTGATCGGCAAAACGACGTCACCGACAAAGTCATCTTTGCTTTGCGGGCCCGCCAAGACGGGATATTGAAACCCAACCGTCTTTATCTGGGCGGGCGCTTTTTTGGGACCATGATTGCCGAGCGCACCAATACAGCCGGGAAATTCCCGATTTTATCCCGTTTTCCGCCGACCCATACCAAAGGAAAATCTGATCTCTATTTTGTGACCAATGAGGTGGCCGCCAGTGCCACCCTCAACCTTCCCTGGGTGACTGCCTTTATGCAAGGCGAATATACTGAAGTTCCCTATCGCGGCCAGGATGACATACAGCTGCGCAAATATTGGGTTACGATTGGTGATTTGAATGTCGCGCCTTTCTATCTATCGGTAGGGCGCAAGACGGTCAATTTCGGCAACTTCTCGACCTATGCGCCCTTCACCCATAGCCATGTCAATCATTATTTCTGGGCTCAAACAAGAGACCCGGTGATTGAGTTGGGCTATGTCACTGACAGCACACTTGTCGCTGTGACCCTGATATCCAACCACCGGAGTTTTCGGGTGATCAACAGCCCCGATAACAACGGCAATTATGAGAATTTCGCCCTCAATTTTACCCAGAAATGGGACTTTGGCGGTGATATGAACCTAACCTTGGGGGGTGGCTTCCTGCGCGGGACGATTTATGACAGCACCCTGGCCCATCATCCGCCGGTGGCCGGGTTTGATGACCGCTTCTGGAACGGGGCTCTCAATTTCAATGCCACCCTCAGTGCTCCAGATTTTGATATCATGGCCGAAGTCACCCGGACCTTGAAGGAATGGCCAGCCACCTTTCATAAAGTCACCGCGGTGGTTCTCCAGGGCCGCTACCGCAATGATATTTTTGATTTTCCGGTTGTCTATTCCTTGATCGCCAGCCGGGGTACGCAAGGAGCTACCGATACAAGATGGGAGCAGATGAGCCAGATCATCGCCAGTTTTGAGATTGAACTCTTCGGCAAACATGTCAAAGCGGGGGCGGAATATATGTTCAATGACGGCTTTGTTCCTTTGATTATGCCGCTGCGAACCGCTGATGATGGGGTTGTCTCCCATACCGGGATTCTGGGCATCAAGCTGACGTTTTAATGATTGAGCGTTTTAACGCTTCATATCTCTTGACCACTGCGGTCTCTCCTGAAACGTCCGGGGATTTTTTCTTTTATTTGTTTTCCTATCGTGTCGACATGCGGTTGATCATTCATTTTCCCCGCAGTTTTTCAATCCGTTGGCGTTCAGAATCCTTGACAGGCATATGCCCGTGAAGGGGTTGCTCCCGATGGCAGAGAACGCAGAGGACTTTGAGATTGCTGGAGCGATTATCGCCTGGTATTCCGTTGATATGATGCCCTTGCAGGAGGCCTCTATCCTGTTTCTGGCTTAAATCTACAGCGCATTGTGAACAGCGCCAGTTGGCCCGCTCTCTTAATTTTCGCGAAATCACTGACCAATCTTTGGTATAACCACCGCCGGGATAGTTTTCACGACTAAAGAGCGGCAGACAACGGAAAATCGGTTTATTGACCTCGAAAAAATCCTTTAAATCCTGTGAACTGAATTCCATAGGATCAATATCAATCTCGAATTGCCTGAGGCAGTTTATACAAGGGAGCAATCTGGCCTCAATTTTTTCTTCCCATTGCCCGGTTTCCATATTTTTTGGTTGAATGAGTAGGTTATCCTTGCCGCTTCGATCGGCAACATAGCGGTTATAACGACCGTCACGGCGCATCTGTTTCAAGGTTTTGCAATCACCGAGATGGTATTTTGGCTTTGGGGCCGGATTCAATTCCAGATCCTCCCGTGCGACATGGGGTTGATAGATATACAGGATAATCTGTTGGTCCCCGATGGCCGCGATACCGCCGGGGAAATAGACATTTTCTGATAACTCTTTCTTATCAAGAATGACCCGTCCCTGTTCAAGCAACTTTGCTTCAAACGGATTTTTGTATTCCGGTGCCCGCGCCAGAATTGTGTCGATTTTGGCTGGTTCTGCCCCGATGGATTCCCGCGCTTTTATGAGGCGGGTCAAATCAATATCAAGTTTCATCAGATTCTTTTTTCAATCGCTGGCGCGATACGGTCAAGTATTTCAAACAAGGCTTCCTTAGTTTTGGTGCGGATTGTAAATTCAACCCGGCGGGAGCGGCGTTTATTTTCTATCCCATCAGCATTCTGGATGATGCGGGCCGAAGACAGGCCGTTGGCACTGATGGTCCGGCGCATCCAGTCTTGCCATTTTTCCAGGCCGGGAATATTCATCGAAAAATTCAAAACCGCCCGGGTTCGCGCCTGGGAAAGGGCCATATTTTTTATAAAGGCTTCGGTATCGTCCTGAATGCCGTAAAAGCCTGAAGATGTATGGCCCTCTATACGAATTTCACGGATTTGTTTTTCAAAATTCTGGTTTAAGAGCGCAATATAGCGGGGTATGAAGTCGGTTAAGATATCTTGGAAGCGGGGTTCAAGAACCGCGCTGCCCTGGGCAAACAAGACTTCCGGTGATAGGAAACGGATGGTGAGGCTCTCTGGTTCAATTTCCGCATTCCACCGCACCAGATCATCTTCGAATTCATTTTTGAGAGCATTGTAAATCTCAAGCTCGGTATCCTGCCACTCGGTGACGATTTCAGTGACATTTTGGGCCCGTTGGTCGGCACTCTTGGCATAGATAATGGCAATCAACATGAACACCATCATCAAACCAGCCATCAGGTCGGATACCGATATCCAATCGCTTTCGCTGTTACGGGTGCGACCCGATAGGGTTTCAGGCATCTTGACGTTTTCCCCGTTCGGCAAGCTCAACGATTTTTCGGGTGGTCTCTAATAAAGGTTGGTAATCCGAGACAAATTTTTCGGTAATCCCCGAAAGATTTTCAGCCATCGTGGTGGCCGCCTTTTTGATTTCATCCTCTATGGCTTTATCCAGTTGCTCAATGGATTGACTCATGCTGTTGGTGGCGTTGGCGATGGTCTCGTTGAAGGATTTTTGCAATCCCTCCATCAGTTGGTCTTGGGCGGTTTTTTGATCATTCATTGAGTCGGTCATCGCCTCTATCAACTGTTTGCTTCCCTGTTTTTGATTGTCCATGATTTCACGGAGATTTTCCGACATGCTTTGAATGGTTTGCGCTTCATGTTCCACCGTCGTGCGCATATTTTCAGTGATGCGCTCAATATTTTTCTCAATTTCAGGAAATGCGTTGACGGCTTTTTCCTTGATATCTGCAAACGCACTAAGCCCTTCTTCGAGGGTCCGGTTTTGTCGGTCCAAAGTTTCCATGATTGATCTCAAATTTTCCATATATGTGGGAATACCGGATACCGAGGATGCGATTTCTTTTAAGGATGCGTTATTGGCCTGAATACTGGTCATGGTGCTTTCCAAGTCGCTTTTCATCGCATCCATCTGCTGGCGATACTGTTCCTGCCATGCGGTCAGTTGACCAACAGCTTGGTTTAATTGCTTGAAATTTTCACCAAACTGTTCGGAAATTTTTTCATTGAATTCGCGGATCACATCTTTGAGTTCCTCAATAATGGCTTTTGAAAAAGCCTCGGACATGGTTGCGGCGAATGCTTTGAATTCGCTCACCTGTTCTTCAAAGCCGTGACGGGTGGTATTCTCTAAATCCGACAAATTGGTCCGCATCCTTTGAATTTGGCCAACAATGGACGAATCTTTGTCATCGGTAAGCGCGTTATACAGGGTATCAAATCCCTGGCTTGATATATCTTTGATCTCTACATTCGTGCTCTGCAAATTCTGCAAACCTTCGACGATATCTTCAATGCTTGCCGATTGCGTGACTGCCGTCTGGCGCATCAACTGACTTGTCGGGCGAAAAATTATAGCCGCCGCCAAGCCTAATATTGAGGTGCCGAAGGCAACCTTTAATCCTTCCAGCAAAAAAGGGACGGACCGATTGATGGTTCGGATGTCAAAATCCAATAAACCCAAAAAAATGCCCATGAATGTGCCGAGAATACCTAGCGATGTCATCGCGCTGGGGGCATTTTCGGTAAGGCGGCGTATTCGGGTATGTTGCGTATTGATCAATGCCAACGCGATAACGAAATAACCAATAATCAGTATGGAAAAAAATTGACTGACATCATTCTCCCATAGCGCAGAAAATAGACGTTGAAGTGGGTCGAGCATGATGAACCTTCTGTTTTCGTGCGAATATTTGAATATGTAAAAGAAGGCCGGTCCGGTGGTAACTGACGGCCTTCATGGTGACCTTGATAACGGCCCTAAGATTTCAGGCGATAGCCGATGGCGAATAAATGCCGAGTCAGCAACCACAGGCCGATATTGCCGACCAACAACACCAGCCCACCAATCAGCACTGCCCCGTCAGCGTGTCCGGTTACCCCATAACGCATACCGTCAATCATATGAAAAAACGGATTATACTGGGCCAAAATCTGCCAAGTATCCGGCAGACGCTCAATGCTGTAAAATGTTCCGGAAAGAAAGGCCAAAGGGGTGATGATAAAATTGGTCACCGCCGCCATATGATCAAATTTCTCCGACCACATGCCGGCCAGGATGCCAATCAAGGAAAGGGCCAGAGCGGCTGAACACACGAAATAAAGTGCCGACCAGAAATGAACAAGCGGGAACGGGACGAAAAAACGCATCGCCAAAGCCACCACCACCCCAACCACAATCCCCCGCATCATGCCACCAATGGCAAAGGCAAAGGTCAACTCTCCCGGGGTCAAAGGCGGCATCAAGACATCGACGATATTGCCCTGAATTTTGGAGATCAACAGGGATGATGACGTATTGGCAAAGGCATTCTGGATCACCGCCATCATAATCAGCCCCGGGGCCAGAAATTGATCAAACGGCAACCCGCTGATGGTCATGTTGGAGCGTCCCAAGGCCAGGGAAATAATTGCATAAAACAATAAAGTCGTGACCACCGGGGCCAGAATGGTTTGTCCACTCACCTTGACAAAACGCAAAATTTCCTTGGTCAGCAAGGTCCGTACACCAATCCAGTTCACATGGCCGAAATGACGTGATTGCGGAAAAGAAGAAGACATGGCCAAAACAATCGGTAAAAATGTTCAGAGGAGATAACAGATGAGGACAAGCGTCAGCCCTTAGCCTCTCGTCTCTGATAAGATAGGGCTATAGAGGAATTCCGGCAAGACGTTGAGTCTTTTATGTTGACATTTTTTTCATAGGGGGTTGCCGATTCTCTTAATTATGGGGGCTTAAGACGCGGCCCGTTGTTCTAGGAAATCAACCAGGATTCCCTCCAAGGAATGACCGGTGACCTGATTGATCTCCGGCAGGCCGGAAGGGCTGGTGACATTCACTTCGGTGAGATATGCGCCGATGATATCAATACAAGCCAGGGGCAGATCATAGGGACGCAAGCCCACCGCGACATGATCAATAATGTCGCGGTCACGTTGGGATAATGTCAGAACTTCCGGGGTGGCCCCGAGATGAATATTGGCCCGCCACTCACCGGGTTTGGGCCGCCGATTCATCCAGCCAATGGCCTCCCCTTCGACCAGATAAATCCGCTTGTCACCCTCGCAGACTGCGGGCAGATAACGCTGGGTGACCACAAAATTCTCTCCCCCCTTGGTGGCGGTGGCGATGGTTCCGGCAAGATCACCCGCATCGGCATTGAGGCGCAACACCCCTTTACCAGAATAGAGATTGAGCGGTTTGCACACCGCCCCATTCGGCTGGGCGGCGACAAAAGCTCGGATGTCCTTAGCATTGCGTGAGACCAGAGTTGGCGGTGCTGCATCACCCCAGGCCAAATGAGAGATTTTTTCATTATAAAGCCGCAACCCGGCCGGGCTGTTGACCACCGGTGTGGCGGTTCCTTCAAGAAGAAAACACGCGGCCAGATAGGCCTCATCAACCGGGGGATCTTTGCGCATCACCACGATATCCAGAGCGTCAAGAGGGGCATCCTCGGTTGCTCCGGCCTGGGGCGGAGTTTTCGAATCATAAAAAACTTCCCGCCAGCGCGCCCGGGCTTGGCCGTCTTTGGCGTAGAGATCATCCAAGGTCGCGCTATGGATTGTATGACCGCGCCGCTGGGCTTCGGCGGCAACCAATAGGGAGGTATCCATTGCTGGGTGAAGACTTTCCAGAGGGTCAATGATCATACCGATACGCATTTTTTGCTTTTTTTTAGATTTTTTCGGGTGTTTTTGCTTTTTTTGAGATTTTTTTGGTTTTTTTTAAGCCGCAAATTCCGCTTAAAGTATTGCACCAATCATCATAACCAATGATGATATCCAGTGCTATCACGGCCTGGCTTTCATGTCATCTGAATGAATACTGAGCCGATGATCAACCTCAGCAGGAGAGCTTGAAAAGAGATGGATTGGTTGCTGGATTATGTTGCAGATTTACTCTCTGACTTGAGCGGTGGTGTCCCGCTGTCGCGCTTGGCCATCGCACTGGTCGTTTTTCTCGCCTTCTTTTTTCTGCGCCGGGTTTTGGCGAGAGTTATTCTCGGCTTTTTGGGTAAGGTGGCTTTGCGCACCCGGACAGAGGTTGATGATGCCATTGTTCGGGACTTGGAGCATCCCCTGCGGTTTGCTTGGGTGGTTCTTGGGTTGCATGTTGCGGCGGGTATTTTGCCTCTGCATCCGGAAGCGGCTCTGTTTATGAATGCTGTTATCCAGTCGCTGGTCATTGTTGTGGTGTTTTGGACCATGTTCAAATTGACTGATGCGCTTTCTCTGGCGTTCAAGAAAATATTTGGCTTATTTGGCGCTGATCTTGGGGTTGATCTGCATCAATTTTTCATCCGGGCTTTGAAGGTGCTGATCGTTTTTTTGGGGGTCATGGCGGCGTTGCAGCAATGGGGAGTGAATGTGGCGGCTTTCCTTGGTGGCTTGGGTCTGGCCGGGATGGCGATTGCCTTGGCGGCCAAGGAGACGGTACAGAATGTTTTTGGTGGTCTGACGATTTTTGCCGACCGCACCTATCAACGCGGCGATTGGGTGGAGACCCCTTTTGTTGAAGGAACTGTAGAAGTAATCGGTTTGCGCTCGACCAAGATTCGGGCCTTCAACAAGACCTTGATCACGGTGCCCAATGCCCGCATGTCCGAGGCCGCGGTGATCAATTGGTCGCGGATGCCGGTACGGCGGGTTAAAATGGATATCGGGCTGGAGTATCGAACCACCCGGGCCCAGGCGACCCGGATCATTGAACGCTTGCGCGGTTATCTCAAGGATCACCCGGATATCGATAATCAAGCCACCCAGATGGTCCATCTGGTTTCTTTTGGTGACTCGGCTTTGATCGTCAATCTTTATTATTTCACTACGACCACCATCTGGGAGCAGTGGCGCGACATCATCAACCGCAATATCCTTGATTTTATGTTGATTGTTGAGGAGGAGGGGGCCGCCTTCGCCTTCCCCAGCCGCACCCTTTATGTGGAAGGGGCTGGAGAGCATCCAGTCCCGTTTTTAACCCCGCCCCAGAGCAAACAGACGATGGAGGAACCCACCGATTCTGCTCTGCGCGCAACGTCATCCTCGTGAAGAGGATGGCAAACACCGGTGAGAACACCGGCGCGGCGGGATTATCCGGTTTCCCCATGAACCAGATGCGCGGGCCGCTTGATGCTTTCTCTTTCATAAATTTGATCTGAACAGCGATTCTGTTTGAGCTTGGCCTTGATTAAGGGATATTCTCAGAGAGACAAAGAATCACAAGCATGACCCTCTGAACAAGGGACAGGAAGATGTTAAGACGATATAATCGTAAGACACTAAAACGGTAAAACGATAAAGAGACGAGACGATAAAACGTTAAAGGATGGGATGATGAGCTTGGTTGATTTTTTGTTTGGTGGCAATTTCGTTGTTTTGGTCTTGACGATTTTGTTGGTGGTCGGCTTGGCGGCGATGGCCAAGGTGGTGCCGCAAAATCAAGCCTATGTCATTGAACGTTTTGGTCGCTATCACAAGACTCTCAATGCCGGGCTGAGTTTTATTTTGCCCTTCATTGACAAGGTTGCCTACCAACATTCCTTGAAAGAAATCGCCATTGATGTGGCGTCCCAAAACGCCATAACCCTAGATAATGTTTCTGTGCAGATTGACGGGATTTTGTATTTGAAAATCATGGATCCGCGCAACGCTTCTTACGGTATTGAGGATTTATATTTTGCAGTATCCCAGCTGGCCCAGACCACCATGCGGGCTGAAATTGGTAAAATCAGCCTGGATCAGACATTCGAATCGCGGGATCTTCTGAACGCCAATATCACCAATGTCCTTGATGAAGCCGCCAACCCTTGGGGAACCAAAGTGTTGCGCTATGAAGTGCGCAATATTACCCCACCACAAACCATCCTGGATGAGATGGAAAAACAAATGAGTGCCGAGCGGGAACGGCGCGTCGCGGTGACCACATCGGAAGGATATCGGCAGTCCCAGATCAACCGGGCCGAAGGCGACAAACAGGCGGCAATCTTACGCGCCGAAGGAGAGGCCCAATCGATCAAAATTGAAGCCGATGCCCGGGCCGAGGCCATCCGGGCGATTGCCCAAGCGATTGAGGCCAAAGGCGGCACCGCCGCGGTGGCCCAACAACTGGCCGAGCAATATATCGTGGCGTTTGATAAATTGGCCCGCCAGGGGACGATTGCCTTGTTGCCCGGCGATGCCACCGATATCGCATCAATGGTTGGCAAGGCGTTCACGGCATTCGATACCCTATCGGGAGCTTCAGTATCTTCATCCACGTCCCCATCCAAGTCGGGTCCGGCCAAGGCGAGAAATACCCGGTTGCCGTCATCGGGTTCAGCTTCTACATAACCAAGATCACCAGGGCCGGTATAAGATGCGTTTTGGCGGCTATGCAGATTTGGGAGGATATGCCGACATGCCCATGATGGAGCTGTGGATTGTTTTCCTGTTGATTGGCGGCCTGTTGGTCACGGTCGAGATTGCCATTTTACAAATGGCCGTGGGGTGGGTTTTTGCCCTTGGTCTTGGGGGGTTGATCGCCGGTGTGGTGGGGTATTTTGTCCCTGACATGCCTTTGAGTGGCTTTTTGGCGATTATGTCGGGCTGTTTTATCGGTGTTTTTTTTATTCTTCGGGCTTATCGCCGCCGTCCGGAAGCCGGGGGCGATATGTCTGGTCCTTCTCAGGCGGTCGACCCGACATGTCTGGGCCAGATTGTTGATATTACCCAATCGGTTTCCAGCCGCAACCCCGGCTTGGTCCATTGGTCGGGAGCCCAATGGACCGCCTTGGCCACTTCCGATGGTCAAAAAGAGGTGATGATCAAAGCCGGGAATCAAGGGCGAATCATTGGTGCACGTGGCAATACATTGATCATTGAGCCGGCTCAAGATCATTGAGTCGGCCCAAAAGCACGGGCCTCAGCCATTGATTCACCTGGCAACCCCAATAATGCTGACCAGTGATGGGTTACGTGCTTTCGCGCCGCCAGGCTTGGGCCAGCAGAGCGCATAACACCAGAGCGGTCGGCAATACCGGCGGGATGGGAATCCGGGTCGTCCCCTCGATTTGGTAGGCATCGTTACGTAGCAGGCCCATCCAGTTCTCGGTTGTGGCCTGGTCTCCCGGATCAACCCGGCGCAGGGCTGGGACTCCATCTGTGGCCAACCAGAAAAGACCGCCGCCACTGGCTTGGACGGCGGGCTGCAGTTTTTCGGCGGTTGCGCGCAGATCTTCAAATTCCACGGATTGCTCCATACCGGCGACAACCAAAGTTTCTAAGGTCCCGTCACGCAAACGGTACAATCCCGGCTCGGTCACCGGCATGCGGGCTTGACTGAGGCCGGGTTTTTTTTCGCTCAGGGTGATGGTTTGGCTTTCCCCCGATGGGGTGGTCACGGTGACCTTATTGTCACCCGGGCGCAGGCGTCGGGATTCAATCATCATCTGATCATCTTGGATGCGGGCGGTTAAGGCATTTTCCTCCAGTTCCGGCTCCTTCATCAGCCAATGGGCCAACCGACGCAAGAATTCACCATAGGGGCCGCCCCCCTCATAGCCGCGTGCCCATAGCCATACATGATCACTCATAAGCTGGGCCACCCGTCCCTCACCGACCCGGCGTAAAATCAGCAATGGGGCATCCTCCAGACCGCGCATGAGGACCGTGCCTTGATTGAGTTCAGCCTCAATATGGCGGAACCAAGATCCCCAATCTTGCTTACTATCCTGTTGGTTGCTCTCATTGAATAAGGCATCAAATTGCGCGACCAGATCGCGAGTCACCGGATGGGTATTACCCAATTCCGTGAGTTCGGGACGGAAGGCCCCAACCATCACCCGGCCAGTTGTTTGGGCTGCCAGAATGTCACGGAGTGCCAATCCCCGCCCTAAACCAAGAGAGGTTGCCGCATAAGGTCCAGCAATCTCCAAAAGTGCGCCGCCGTTCCGTACATAATCAGCCACGTTATGGAGGTAATTGGACGATAACATGCCACGGCGCCAATAACGGTCAAAGATGACCAGATCGAATTCCTCAAGCTTGGTCTCAAATAATTCACGTACCGGGAAACTGATTAATGACAGTTCATCCTGGGGTGTTGGGTCCCGACTATTGGGGGGGCGTAAGATGGTGAAATGCACCAGATCAACCGAAGGATCGGATTTAAGAAAATCCCGCCAAACCCGGGTTCCTTCATAAGGTTGTCCAGAAACCAACAAAACCCGTAGCCGCTCCCGTACCCCGTTGATGGACATGAAAATCTGATTATTTTCTGGGGCAATATCATCGGTCGGCACATCAACCGCCATCGTAAAAAGGACATCCCCACGTTGAAGAATCGGTAGATCAAGCGGCAGGCTCTCTCCGGGTTGGATGGTGGTTTCCAGAATGGTTTCATCATTGCGTTTAACCGTAAGAGTTGCTGGGCCGGAATCTGGGTGATCCTCTAACCGCAGACGTGCCTTGGCGTGACGTGAGACAATGCCAAAGCGCGGCTGTTCCTCAACCACCAGTCGGCGGTCGCGGGCGTCTTGGTCGCCGGTGAGCAAAACATGCAACGGCGCGCCAAACGCCGCCAAAGGGCTGACGACATCTTTTGTTTCTGGATCCAAGGACGGCGAATCATGGATTTGCCCATCACTGATCGCGATGACGCCGGCCAGCTGATTCTGGGGGATATCGGCTGTTGCCTCGGCAATCGCCGCAAACAATCGGCTGCCTGAAGAAGAATCCCCTCCAGCCGCACTTTCTTCCAGTCTAGATATACGCAACTCTGTATCCGGCCAGTCGGCGATTTGGGTTTTCAATGCTGCCAGTGCTTCGGCCATTTGGTCTGAACGATTGCCGATATCTTGGCTGGCCGTATGATCGGTGATCACCACAGCAATATCCGGTTTGGCTTGTTTTTTCTTAACCAAGATGGACGGGCCAAGAAGTAACAGTCCGCAGAACAGCAATGCCAGGCCCCGCCACAAAGTGCCGCCGACCCGCCGTCGTCCGGCTGATAAAATGAGAATACTGATTGTCATAATGAAACCGCCCAGGAGGATCCAAGACGTCACAGCATCAACCAGGGGTGACCAGCCAATATCCCAAATATAATCGGTAAAATATGCACTCATTGGCCAAGACGCTCCAAGATGGCCGGGACATGCACTTGGTCTGATTTATAATTGCCGGTCAAGATATACATGACCAGATTGACCCCAAAGCGGTAGGCTTGTTCACGTTGTCTCTTACCGCCGGGAGACAGTGAATAGAGGGGGTAACCATTGTTATCCAAGGCCCAAGCGGCCGCCCAATCGACACTCCCAACGATGACCGGTGAAATGTTGTCATTGACGTTGCCGGTTCCTTCCTGAACCCAGGTTGTTCCCTCAGACCAACGTCCAGGGGCTTCATCAATCAGGTAGAAGCTGCGATTGAGGACATGGTTGGCTGGCAAGGGAACCAGAGGAGGAAATTTAAGATGATCAGCCAGATTCCTCAGAGCCGCAACCGCCCCTCGGCTCCTACTGAAATCATCTCCCTTGGCGCCATCTTGGGCATCAAAAATCAAGGTCCCGCCCAACGCCATGAAGCGGTTGAGGGTGTCAATCGCTTGCGGAGAAAGATCAGGAAAGGGATCGGTCATGGGCCAATAAATCAGAGGGAAAAAGCTCAGATCATCCACATCCGGGTTGACCCCGACCGGATCACTGAGTTTGACGCTTGAACGCTGGTTGATGATTGTGCTCAACCCTTTAAGACCATCATGACTGAGGCGATCAATATCTGGATCACCGGTCTCCATGAAAGCCAGCCGGGTGGAAAGGGTTGATTGCGCCGCCTCTTGATTGACCGGGTTCTCCATCGGTTTGGTTGATTGGGCATGGGCCGAAACCGCAACACCAGGAATCAAGAAACAGATCATCCATGCAAGCAGGGCTTTTTTTCTCCATGTTTTGATGATCGGTCGGCGAATCCCCAACCATGGTGCTGAAGTGAGAAAACCGCGTAAATATAAGGTGATCAAGGTATCAAGACAGAGCAATAATAAAGTCAAAGACAACAAGGTCGCTTTGAGATCATCATTGCTTATTTGCTGGGTATCGCCGATGGCCAGTTCACGGATCGTGGTTCCTTCTGGGAAGCGGCTGGCCGGGGCAAGCGGGGCTAGGGAGGGACCCAGATTGACCGCTTGGCGGGCTGTTTTATCGCCATAATATCCCGGCGGATGGGTGGGTCCAATGGTAATATTGAGGCCATTTTCGGCGGCTGAATCAAGGGGCAGAGCCTCTACCGGAGGAATTGTTAAACGTCCCCATCCATCCAGAGAACGCCAAGGTGTCAAAGGGCGGGTGTTGTCACGCAGATCACTGCCTCCGGAAAGTCCAGTTAATTGGCTCAGCATTTCGACAAACACCCCGGATAAAGGCAGATTAGACCAATCAGCACCCGCCGTAATGTGGAATAGAACTGTCCATCCTTTACCCAGACGCCGCGCGGTTACCAGCGGGGTTCCATCGGCCAAACGCGCCCAAATTTTAGAATCAGGGTCGGTGGCAGTCGGTTCGGCCAGAATCTGGCGATGAATCACCACATCATCCGGGGGGACCAACTGGCTGAAAGGTCCTTCTGAGTCAAAGCTGCCCAAAGCCATCGGCTGATCCCATGACAAGGCTCCACCAAGGGTCCGTTCACCCCGGCGTGGCCGAATCGGTAGCAGGAGGGAGGATTCTTCTTTACTCAGATGCGGCCCGGAAAATCGGATTAAAAGCCCCCCTTCCTTGACCCAATCGGCCAGCATTCCTGATTGGGCGGCGGTGGGTTGGAATTCATCGGTCAGGATGATGGTTGTGGCCGGGCCTTCGATGGATTGATCGAAAGGCTGGCGGATGATGTCATGCTTGAATGATAAGGCGCGCTCCAGGTAATAAATCTCATCAATCAATGGACGTTCTTTGCGTTCCGGTTGTCCGACCAGAGCAACGATGCGGCGTTTCCATTGCTCATCAAGCAGCAGCAGGCCGGCGGCTGTATTTTGGCCTTCAACACGCAAGGCGGTGACCCTTTGAGCCAACGGATGCGGAAGATCAAAAACCGCTTTTCCTTGGGTTTCTCCGGCCGGAATGACCGTATCCAGCCGCGCGACCGTACGGTTGGAACCATCTATGGCGGCAACGGAAAAACGCTTAATTGGGGCCGGTTCGGCACTGATGATCTGGGCGGTGATCCGGCTTTGAGTGCTGGTTTGACGGGTGTTTTTTCGCGAATTTTCTTCACCTGCGTCTGGAGGCTTATTCTTCCCGGTAGCCGACTCTTTATCTGGCACAATCACCGCTACATCTTGAGCGGTTGGGAGAATGATTTCCAAATTCCCCAATTCTTGCAAACGGTTGGCAATGGCCGTATCGGCACTGCCACTGATCCCGCTATGGAGCCATAAGATGCGCGCTGTAGCGGACGTTATCTCTTTGAGTTGGGGGCTGGATAAGACCGCTTCGAGGATTTGGGTATCCCCTTCCCATGGCTGAGGAGATAAGGAATCCAACCGCGCCCGGGCGTCATTGGCTGCTAAAAGTCTATTGCCGTGCCGGGTTGGATTTTCTCTGGTATCGGTCGCGGTGGTCAGCAGGATAATATTTTGTTGGTCACGTTCGGCTTGGTCAAGGGCATCATGGGCGGCATCAAGACGCTGTTGCCAGTTGCGACCGCTGCTCCAGCTGTTGTCAAACAACATGATCAAGATCGGTGCTGCCTGGTGCTGACTTTTTCCAGAGTTAAAAATCGGATGGGCAAGCCCCAAAATGAGCAGCATCACCGCTAAAATGCGCAAAATAATCAGCCAAGGCGGCATCGCGGCCGGGGTATTTTCCTTGCTGTCTAACCCTTTGAGCAAGAACAAGGCAGGAAAAAAAATACGTTTTGGGGTCGGCGGGGTGACTCGTAAAAACCGCCACAACAGAGGCAACAGAACCAAGGTAGCGAGCACCCAAGGCTCAAGAAACGTCACCCCCGGAATCATTGATTTATGGTATAGCGGGTCGTGGCCCTACAGGAAGGGTCGGCCAGATATTCGTAAAGAGCCAGTAGCGATTTTTCAGCCGACTGGCTGGTGTCGTGATCAAAATAATGCCATCCCCAGCGTTTGGCGGCGTCCCGAAGCTGAGCACTGTGGTCATCCAGTTTCTGCCGATAGGCATCACGTATCGTTTCGGCGCGCTCAATTTGTATTTCGTCAAGATCGTCTGTTTCGACATTTTGGAACTGTATCCGGCCGGTGAAAGGGAAGGACCGTTCAACCGGATCAAGAATACGCATAAGGCATCCCCGAACCCCTTGACCCGATAACCACCCCAAACCATCGGTGACTGAATCAATGGTGGTGAAAAAATCACCAATCAAAACGGCAGACGCTCCCCGATTGACCGGATAATGTACGGGGAAAGACGCATCAGTGGTTGCCAAGTCAGTCAACCGCTGTGCCAATGCCCAGAGTCCGCTGTGATGGCTGCTGGGTTTAAGTCCAGAGCCATACCAGCCAAAACGCTCCCCACTTTTGGCCAGCATGGTCGCCAAAGCAAGCAGAATGAGGTCGGCTCGTTCCCCTTTGTGAGGTTGGGCTGTGCTGCCCCTATATTCCATTGATGGTGAGTGGTCACGCCATAACCAGCATGTTTTGGTTGTTTGTTGTTCCCATTCGCGCGTAAAGAGATGGTCACTTTTGGCCGATTGCCGCCAATCAATACCGGTGGCGTCTTCGCCGGTGCTGTAAGGCCGAAATTGCCAAAACGATTCCCCTATCCCAGCGACTCGGCGACCATGTGATCCCAAAAAAGCCTTATCAGCCAACCGGCCGGCTCGGAGCAACAAAGGCGGCAATGTGGCGGCTTGGCGGGTGCTTTGTTCAAGCAGATTGTGCGGGGTCTTCTCGGACATGATCAAGGCATCAATGAATAGTAAATGACATGGTTGCGTGTGTCCTCTTTGAAGAATCTCCAGAACAGATGGCCACTCTTTGCAGCCTTGATGATGATGCAGTTTGTTTCTTGGTTGCAGTTGATCAAAGAACCCGAGATTGAATCTCATGGATCAGAGATTCAAGATCAATATTCTCGGCCCGAGCGCCAAAATTGAGCGCCATGCGGTGGCGCAATACCGGCCCGGTCAAAGCCGCAACATCATCCAGAGAAGGCGATAACCGTCCTTCCAGAGCGGCCCGGGCCCGGGCCGCGGTGATGAAAGCCTGGCCAGCCCGGGGCCCCGGCCCCCAAGCGACATGGGTGCGCACATCGGCAAAGCGGCTTGATTGGGGACGTAGTTCACGAGTCAACTCGACAATCCCGTCAACGATTTTTTGGCCGACCGGCATGCGGCGAATCAAGCTCTGAGCGGTCATCAATTCTTCACCATTGATAATATTTTGCGGGCGTGGTGCTTCTGGACCGGTGGTCTCAATAATGATTGTGTTTTCGGTCTCGGCATCGGGATAAGGGACCCGAATTTCCATCAAAAAGCGGTCAAGCTGTGCTTCCGGTAATGGGTAGGTTCCCTCTTGTTCAATCGGATTTTGGGTGGCGAGAACATGAAAGGGCTGGGGCAGAGAAAGGGTCTTTCCGGCCACCGAAACCGTATGTTCTTGCATGGCTTGCAGCAAAGCCGATTGGGTACGCGGGCTGGCTCGGTTGATTTCATCGGCCATCAGACATTGGCAAAAAACCGGTCCGGCGATAAAGCGAAAGCGCCGCTTTCCTTGCGTACTCTCTTCAATGACCTCTGAACCCAGAATATCAGCGGGCATCAAATCGGGCGTGCATTGAATGCGTTTTGTCTCAAGACCCAGCACCGTCCCCAGGGTCTCAACCAGCAAGGTTTTTCCCAGACCCGGTAACCCAATCAACAAGACATGGCCGCCCCCGAGAATGGTCGCCAAGGTTTGGGCAACGGTTTCCTCTTGGCCATGCACCAGATGGCCGATGGCGCTTTTAACATCGGCTAATTTTTCGCATAAGGCCTCAAGTGCGGCATGGATGGCTTGGGCATCTTTTTCCGCCAGGGTTTCTGTTGGGCTCACAGATGCTTGACTCACGGGTCCTCCTCCCTTTTTGATTTTTTGGTTGGGTATTTTTTCTGGCCGGGTTTACCATTTTCATGGTTGCCGCTGGATATGCCTTGATTAAGGCCTTTCCAAGGCGATGCGTTGATGGGCATTGTATCAATAGTCGTTTCGGATAATGTGCATTTTGGACCCGCTATTTGCGCAATGGTGCTATTTACGCGATGATATGATGCTATTTACGCGATGATAATGTGTTCATTAAATAACATTCATTCAATAATGTATGCATGAATATGCGCAATGGATTGATCGGCCAAAAGCTGGTTTTTTTGAATGACACTCTGATCAGACATGATGATTTGAGAAACAGGGCCGAGAGATCAAGATATAACAGGTTGGTGATGATACGTATTTTTTTCATTTATATTGTGCCTTTGTTGTTGCCCAGCTTGGTTCATTTTGGTTGGCTGATGTGGCAACGCCGTCAAAAGGGTGCGGACACGTCCCCAACAGAGCTTTTTTTAGGTATGCCCTGGGTTTGGACTCTTTTGGTCGGTTTTATCCTGGTCATTCTCTTGATATTGATATTCGGCTTTGGTGATGGGGCGGCCCCAGGGGCTCAGTATCTCTCACCCCGTTTTGAGGATGGAAAAATCATCCCTGGCGGTTTTGTCGATGCGCCGGATCAGCCCTAAGCAAAAACGTCTCTTGCCGCGCCCTTGGATGCGTGCGGCTTCGACCATGCAAGTTATGAAGGCTCTAGGAGGCCACCGGGGAGAGGCTCGTTT
Source organism: Alphaproteobacteria bacterium (assembly GCA_963923945.1). Lineage (GTDB taxonomy): Bacteria > Pseudomonadota > Alphaproteobacteria. The sequence goes on along the minus strand of OZ000551.1, from coordinate 1,017,883 downwards.
TGTCGGGGGATGCGTGCGGGATTCTCTCATGGGATTGCCGGTGCATGACATTGATATAGCGGTCCGCTATCGGCCGTTAGAGACTCTTAAGCGGTTGAAGCGGACCGGTATCATCGCCACACCGATTAGCTTGGCCCATGGGGTGGTTTTGACATTTCAAAAGGGCCGCATCTATGAAATTTCCAGTTTACGCTGTGACGTTGAAACCGATGGCCGGTGGGCCCGGGTTCAGTATAGCCGGAGCTGGCGCCAAGACGCCGGACGGCGGGATTTTACCATCAATGCCCTTTATGCCGATGGTTGGGGGCGTCTTTATGATCCCTTTGGTGGCTGGAGTGACCTCAAGCGCGGCGTGGTGCGTTTCATCGGGGATGCGCAAGCCAGAGTACGCGAAGATCGCCTGAGGGTTTTGCGTTATTATCGTTTTTTTGCTCGTTATGGTTGGGGTCCGCCTGACCGGACGGCTGCCCGTGCTTGTCGGGCTGCGGCGGCTGATTTGGTTCATCTTTCGGCAGAACGAGTCTGGAATGAGCTCAAGTGTTTGTTGGCCACACCCCATTGCTTGCGTGGATTGGCTTTGATGGCTGACCATGATGTGTTGGCCTGTATTCTGCCTGAGGCAGGGGGCCAAGAATATCTGGCCCGCCTGTTGACTCTTGAAGCGGACTGGGATGGTGGGGACCCGATTCGTCGGCTGGCGGTTTTGTTGCGGCCTGATTCAGATATTGGTTCCCTGGCCGGTCGTTTGAAAATGTCACGCCGGGAAAAGCAACGTCTGGTCTTGCTTCAGATGGTGGTCGGTGATTCTCTGCCATTGGATACAGCGGCTGATTTACGACGGTTGATTTACGAATATGGAACCGCATCGGTCGCTGATTTAATTCTTGTTCGGGCAGCCCGTCTGGGCTCATCAAGTATGTCGGCAAATTGGCAGACCATTTTGCGCACGGAATCTGTTCCGGTATTTCCACTTAAAGGAAGTGACTTAAAGAATCTTGGGGTCCTACCAGGGCCGGGACTGGGAACCTTGCTGAAGACGATTCAATCCTGGTGGAAGGCCAATGATTTTCAGGCCAGCCGGACGGCGTGCCTGGATTATGCCGCGGCATTGATCGATTCTGATGGTCTGGTTAAGGCCAGCGCACCTCCGGAGGCAGAGACATGAGAATTGCCTCAACATCGCCACCGGTCATGAGACCAAATCGAGTTCCCCGGTCATAAAGGAGATTAAATTCGACATAACGTCCCCGTCTAATCAGTTGTTGCTGGCGTTGGTGGTCACTCCAAGGGGTTGCCATGCGCCGCCGAACGATGCGCGGATACACATCAAGAAAAGCCCGCCCAACATCTTGGGTAAAGGCAAAATCGGTTGGCCAATCTTCTTCAAGGTTATCATAGAAAATACCCCCCAGGCCACGATGTTCATCCCGATGCTTGAGGTAAAAATAATCATCACAGCATTGGGAAAAACGCGGGTAATAATCCGGATGATAATCATCACAGGTTTTTTTAAGGGCCGCATGGAAGGTGGCGGCATCTTCTTTAGCTTCCAGACTGTCAGGGAACATCGGGGTGATATCGGCCCCACCACCAAACCAGCTTGTGGCGGTGGTGATATACCGGGTATTCATATGCACCGCCGGAACCAGGGGGGAGCGCATATGGGCCACCAGCGAGATCCCGGTCGCCCAAAAATGCGGGTGATCGGCCGCACCGGGTATTTCTTGGAGAAATGACGGGGAAAATTCCCCCTCAACATTTGAGATATTGACCCCAACTTTCTCAAAAACCCGCCCATGCATGACCGCCGAAACACCGCCACCACTATCGAATTGCGCACTGACTGGGCGGTGCCATTCTCGGTATTTGAACGCGCCTGGTTGGGCTTTTGAATCGCCTTCATAATCCCGTTCAATCGCCTCAAAAGCCGCACAAATCGAATCACGCAACTCCCGAAACCAAGCGGCAGCCTGGTGGGTTCTTGAGATTTTCTTACCCATCTGTTTGATCATCTCATTTGTTCTATTTTCAAGTCATATTTTCAAGATTCTAACATGTGTATCTCAACTGTATTTCAACTCTCATAAATACCTGTTTGATGGGCCGGGCCATTGATCGGTTTGGCGCAGCGCTTCCCCCAGGACCATGGCCCCGGCCACCGCAACATTGAGGGAACGCATCCCTTCAGCCATCGGGATGCCCAGACTCGCTGTGGCTTTTTCGACCACCGTCGGGGGAACACCACCGCTTTCACGTCCCAAAAGCAAAGCGTCCCCGGCCTGAAACTGAAAATCGGTATAGATGGTTTTGGCTTGCCGAGTGAGTAAAATGACACGCCGTTTTTTACCGACAGCATCAATGAATGCCGACCATGAAGAATGGCGAAACAAAGCAACATGGTCGAGATAATCCATTCCGGCGCGGCGCAATCGTTTGTCGCTCCAGATAAATCCGCAAGGCTCAATAATATCAATACAGACATTCAAACACGCACAAAGCCTGAGTAATGTAGCGGTATTTTGGGGAATATCCGGTTGATAGAGACAAAGCCTCAGACGATTCATTTGCGAGGTATGATGCACAATAATGGATATCTCCCTACTGATTATCCATTGTACCAAGAATGAATGTATATCAAGAATGAATGTTGTGATTTATGCAGGTGGTTCAAACACCGCTTATCGGTTCAATCAGGTTGGTCACTCGGCCGGTTGAACAGATTGTATTGAAGAAAAAACAGCATTCACCTTAACCTTATTGTATCTTTTCGGTCATATTTTGATTTCAAGTCTTGATTTTAACGATCCTTATTTTACCTTTTTTATAGGTCTTTATTTTGTCTTTTCCGATCCTGTTCAATGCGATACTGTAAAAGCCTTCAAAATGTTCCAGAATTTTCAAAAATTTAAGAAAATTTAACATTTTTGAGCATCTTTACCATCTTTGGGAATCTTTAAAAGATCTGCGGCCTGAATTTCCGGTTTGAAGACCTTGATATTGAACGAGCGCATCATCATGGCAAGAGCATCTGCAATCAAAACCTCTGTAAAAAGAACCAGAAAGCCGCCTGTAAAAACAAAACCAAAAACGGCTACGAAAGCAGCCGTTAAAGCCGAATCAAAAGCTGGGTCAACAACATCTCCGGAAGGGCGGCGTGATTTCCTGATGTTGGCCACCGGGTCGGTGGCTGCGGTTGGTGCGGCCCTGGCCTCATGGCCGTTCATTGATAGTTTCAATCCATCGGCTGATGTCTTGGCTTTATCAAAGACTGAGGTTGATCTTTCCGCGATAGAGGTTGGCCAAAGCATCACCGTCAAATGGCAGGGCAAGCCGGTTTTTATTCGTCACCGCACGGCTGCTGAAATTGCCGAGGCCCGCGCGGTTGTTCTGGCTGATTTACCGGACCCGCAAGCCGACCAGGATCGAGTCATTGAACCGCAATGGCTGGTTGTCATCGGTGTTTGTACCCATCTGGGCTGTATTCCTTTGGGCCAGCGTCCCGGTGATCCGCGTGGTGATTTTGGGGGTTGGTTTTGCCCCTGCCACGGTTCCCATTACGATACATCGGGCCGGGTCCGTAGTGGGCCGGCCCCGATTGATTTGGTGGTTCCACCGTATCAATTCACCGGTCAAGAAACGATTGTTATTGGCTAAATTGTTATTGGTTAAATTGTTACTGGCTAAGAGGTTTCCCCAGTGAGCACATCCCCCGATTCTCGTTCTACCGATTCCGTGACCCAATGGATTGATCGCCGGTTGCCGATTTTTACCTTCGCTCATAAAGAGTTGAGGGAATATCCCGCCCCGCGCAATCTCAATTATTGGTGGAATTTTGGCTCATTGGCCACTTTTATCCTGGTTGTTATGATTGTCACCGGGGTTGTTTTGGCCGCTCAATATACCCCCCATGCCAATTATGCTTTCGATAGCGTTGAGCGCATTATGCGTGATGTGAATTATGGTTGGTTGATCCGTTATTTGCATACCAATGGTGCCTCGATGTTTTTTTTGGTGGTCTATATTCATATGTTCCGGGGGTTGTATTATGGTTCCTTTAAAGCGCCGCGCGAATTGCTGTGGATGCTCGGGGTGGTCATTCTCATCTTGATGATGGCCACCGCTTTTATGGGTTATGTCTTGCCCTGGGGCCAGATGAGTTTCTGGGGAGCGACGGTTATCACCAATTTATTTTCTGCCTTCCCTCTGGTCGGTGACGGCATTGTCACTTTATTATGGGGCGGACCGGCGGTGGATAATCCCACCCTCAACCGTTTCTTTGCCTTGCATTACCTTTTTCCGTTTTTGATTGTTGGGGTGGTGGCTCTGCATATTGTCGCTTTGCATATCGCCAAATCCAACAATCCTTTGGGGGTAGAGATCAAGAGCGATAAGGATACGGTGCCGTTTCACCCCTATTACACGGTCAAGGATTATTATGGGGTGGGGGTATTTTTAATTGTTTATTTGGGTTTTGTGTTTTTTGCGCCGAATTTCTTCGGTGAGCCGGATAATTACATTCCCGCTGATCCGCAAGTCACCCCGGCCCATATTGTCCCGGAATGGTATTTTTTGCCTTTCTACGCTATTTTGCGGGCGGTTCCGGATAAACTTCTCGGCGTGGTGTTGATGTTTGCTGCGGTGTTTATTTTGTTTATTCTGCCGTGGTTGGACCGTCACCCGGTACGTAGTGCCAAATTTCGGCCCATCTACCGTCAGTTTTTTTGGCTGTTTTTCCTGAATTGCCTGCTGCTGGGTTGGATCGGGATGAAGCCTCCAGAGGGGATTTATTTAACCATTGGCCGTCTGGCGACGGTTTATTATTTCCTGTTTTTCTTGGTCATCTTGCCGGTCTTGTCGCGTTACGAATCGGTGCGACCCCTGCCACGAAGCATTGCTGAGGCTGTTCTTGGCGGGCAGACCGCAGCCGCCGCAACGTCCAAACTGGCCACTAAAGCAACATGATGATGTGGATTGATGGTTAGATTTTTATATCGATGGAGTTGGATGGCGGCGTTGATTGTGACGTGCTGGCTGCCGCCTAAGGTTTTGGCGGCTGATGCGTCGGTGATTGCGGATCATGAGTGGTCGTTTGAGGGACCCTTTGGGGTTTTTGACCGGGCCGCTTTACAGCGCGGATTCCAGGTCTATCAAGAGGTGTGCTCGGCCTGCCACGGGATCAGGCATGTCGCTTACCGGGATTTGGCGGCTCTGGGGTATGATGGTGATGATATCAAAGCCATTGCTGCTGAATATGAAGTCTGGGATGGCCCCAATGGTGAGGGCGATATGTTTGAGCGTCCGGCCTTGCCATCCGACAAATTTGTCCCGCCTTTCCCCAATCACAATGCCGCTCGGGCGGCCAATAACGGGTCTTGGCCGCCGGATCTTTCCCTGATTGTCAAAGCCCGTAAATCGGGGGATGATTATCTTTACAGTCTTCTGACCGGTTATGGGGAGCCACCGCCTGATTTTAACCTCCCTGAAGGACGCTATTACAATACCGCTTACCCTGGTTTTCAGATCGCCATGCCGCCAGCCCTTGAGGATGGTTTGGTTGACTATGCCGATGGGACCAAAGCCACCATTTCCCAAATGGCCAGCGATGTGACCACATTCCTGGCTTGGACGGCTGAACCAGAGATGGAAGAGCGGAAAAAACTCGGGGTTAAAACCCTGATCTTTCTGGTTCTGCTCACCGCTATGCTCTTAGCGGTTAAGCGCAAAATCTGGAAAAAAATTCACAAAGAAGGCTCCCAAGATTAACACCAGAAACACCGATACGTCCTAAGACCGACACGGTCCAAGACTGATACCAAAACCGCCACCAAGCCCTCAATCAAGGTCAGTCATCAGGGTAAGACTGTGCAGTTTTTTGGCCCGGCGGCGGCTTTAGACGCTCAAGTTTCTATTTCCGTTTTTGCTGTGATTTTGGATGATTGCCAAAGCCACGGATAGCGGCGCTGGTTGTCTTGCTCAAAAGTGGAAATTGCCGCTTGTTTTTTGAGGGTGAGGGCAATGTCATCCAACCCCTCAATCAGGCATTGCTTGCGAAAAGGATCAACATCAAACGTGATTGGGGCAAAGGAATCTTTATCGCCGTTGTCGCCGCTCTCTTTGCTGATGACTTGGCGGGGCAGATCAATGGTCAAAGAGGTGCCATTTTCCGCTTCACGCATCAAAAGATCAACTGTTTCTTGTGAAAGAACAATCGGTAAAATCCCATTCTTAAAGCAATTATTGAAGAAAATATCGGCAAAGCCGGTGGCGATTAAACAGCGGATGCCAAAATCAAGCAAAGCCCAAGGCGCATGTTCGCGCGAGGAACCACAGCCAAAATTATGGCCGCAAATTAAAATACATGCCTGATCATAAGGCGGGCGATGGAGCACAAAATCGGCGATCTTTTTGTCGTTTTCATCATGGCGCAGATCATAAAACAACCCGGCCCCAAGACCGGTGCGCTCAGTGGTTTTGAGAAATTGCTTGGGGATAATCATATCGGTATCGACATTCTGCAAAGGCAAAGGAGCGGCGATACCGGTGAGTTTTGAGAATGTTTCCATAAAACGCCAATCCATTTTTTTGGACAATTTTTTCAGGTAAATTTTTTCCGGGCAAATTTTCTAGAAAAAAGAAGATTGATGCCGGATCAAGGATGGAGAATTAAAGAAAATCCCGGGTATCGGTCAACCGACCAGAGACCGCCGCCGCCGCCGCCATGATCGGACTCATCAGATGGGTGCGCCCGCCCCGGCCTTGACGCCCCTCAAAGTTGCGATTGGAGGTAGAGGCACAGCGTTCCCGTGGGCTGAGTTTATCGGCATTCATGGCCAAACACATGGAGCATCCCGGTTCGCGCCAATCAAATCCAGCGTCACTGAAAATCTGGTCGAGACCCTCTGCTTCGGCTTGTTGGCGTACCAAACCAGACCCCGGGACCACCATCGCCGAGACATGGCGGGCAACCTTGCGGCCACGAACAAGAGCGGCGGCTGAACGTAAATCCTCAATCCGACCATTGGTGCAAGAGCCAATGAAAACCCGATCAATGGTGATATCCCGCATCGGGGTTCCGGGTTTGAGACCCATATAATCAAGCGAACGCATCATCGCCGCACGGCGGTTTTCATTTTTTTCCGCATCGGGTTCGGGAACCGCGCCATCAATCCCCACCACATCTTGCGGGCTGGTCCCCCAGGTTACTTGCGGTGCAATGGATGCGGCGGCCAGCTCAACATTTTTATCAAAACAAGCCCCGGCATCACTGGGCAGGCTGCGCCAATAAGCCACAGCCTGTTCCCAGGCCGCCCCTTTGGGGGCCATCTTACGCCCTTGAATATAATCGAAAGTGGTCTGGTCTGGAGCAATCAGACCAGCCCGGGCACCGCCTTCAATCGACATATTGCACATGGTCATGCGGCTTTCCATTGATAAGGCACGGACTGCCGAACCAGCATATTCAATGACATGGCCAATTCCACCAGCCGCCCCGATATGGCCGATTGCCGCCAGGATCATATCTTTGGCGGTGACCCCGGTGCTGAGGGTTCCTTCGATGGCCAGGCGCATATTTTTGGCTGGTTTTTGCAACAGGGTCTGGGTGGAAAGCACATGCTCAACTTCCGAAGTGCCAATACCAAAAGCCAGTGCCCCAAAAGCCCCATGAGTGGATGTGTGGGAGTCCCCGCAAACAATGGTCATCCCCGGTTGAGTCAAGCCTTGTTCCGGACCAATGACATGGACGATGCCTTGCCGGATATCCAACAGATCAAAGAATTCAATCCCGAAATCCTGACAATTCTGGCGCAGGGCTTCAATCTGCACGCGTGATTGTGGATCCGCGATCCCTTGCTGGCGGTTGGCGGTTGGAACATTATGATCACACACAGCCAGGGTTGCTTCGGGACGGCGCACTCCACGACCGGCTTGACGCAAACCGGCAAAGGCTTGTGGACTGGTCACTTCATGGACTAAGTGACGATCAATATACAGCAAGCACAAACCATCATCTTGCCGGTCAACCACATGGGTATCCCAGATTTTATCGAACATGGTTTGGGCTGACCCGGCCTTTGTGGGATGCGTCATGATGACGTTATTCCTTATTGGGATTCCTTATCGGGCGGGTTTGGTTCATCCTTCTGAATCGCAGGCGGGTCGGTTTGATCAGCCGCGACCGCATCGGTTTCTGCCGTTTTTTGGTCATCGGCATTGTGATCACCGGTATCGCGATTCCAGGTTACTTTTTCAGCAATCCGTGCTGATTTACCGGCCCGTTCCCGCAGGTAATAGAGTTTGGCTCGGCGCACATCGCCTTGCCGGGTGACTTCAATCTTGTCAACCCGGGGCGAATGGAGCGGGAAGACTCGTTCAACCCCTTCACCATAAGAGATTTTACGCACCGTAAAAGCGGAATTCAGGCCAGCATTTTTGATGGCGATGCACACACCTTCAAATATTTGAATCCGTTCGCGTGATCCTTCAACCACCTTGACATGGACTTTTACGGTATCGCCGGGGGAAAAATCCGGAATGGATTTTCCTGTACTGAGTTTTTCAACCTGCTCATTTTCGAGTGTTTCGATGATATTCATGATGGTTACTCTTTTTTACTCTCTTAGAGTGACATGCTCTTTGAGAATGATTGATTCTTTGGGTGTTCGCCTGTCACTACAATTTTACTGTTTAATCAATGTCATTTTTCAGTGGCTGTCATTCTTTAGTATAACCTTTAATATAACTCTTTTACTTTTGCCGTTGCTGCTTTCCGCTCTCCGAATGGTGATATCGTTGCCATAGATCGGGTCGTCGTTGTTTGGTGATCATCTCGGCTTGTTCTTTTCGCCATGCGGCGATTTTACCATGATTTCCTGATAATAAAATCTCCGGCGTATCGCGCCCCTGCCACCGCCGGGGATGGGTATAGTGTGGATATTCAAGCAGACCGTCCTGAAAACTCTCCTCACACAAAGAATCGGCTTGGCCGATAACCCCCGGTAACAAACGCACACAGGCATCAATAACCACCATTGCGGCCGGTTCTCCCCCGGAAAGCACATAATCCCCGATGCTCACTTCCTCCATCTCATGGGCTTCAATGACCCGGGCGTCAATGCCCTCATAGCGACCACAAACAATCAACAGCCCCGATTGTCGCGCCCATCTGCTCAACCGCGCTTGGGTCAGGGGTTGGCCGCGCGGTGATAAATAAATAATCGGCTCTTGATGAGCGGGTTCGTTTGTTCCTTCGCTATTTTGTCTTCTGGCGGTATCCTGGGTTGTTTGATCACCTGTTGGTACGGATGGTGGTGCGGTTTTTGGTTTTGCCACTGGTTCTGCGGGGGGATCCAAAGCACCGGTTTGGCGCAAGGCGGCATCCAAGACATCGGCCCGCATGACCATCCCCGCCCCGCCACCGAATGGTGGTCCATCTGCCCGCTTATCCCGCGCAAAGTGACGAATGTCAACCGTTTCCAATGCCCAAAGACCTTGATCCCGCGCTTTCCCAGCCAATGAATAAGCCAACGGCCCGGGAAACATTTCCGGAAATAAGGTTAGCACCCGGGCCCGCCAAAGCGGCCGGGTGGCCTCTGATATTGAGGCAGCTTGGGGACGGGAAGCCATCGTTACATAACCATTATGAGGGGTTTTTACCGTTACTGATTCTGGCTACAGGTCCAGATTTTTGATGCTGATGATCCCATAAGCCGGGCGGCGGGATGACCACCATAAAGCCGCTTGAAAGGTCAATTTTTGGCACCCATTGGCGGGTAAAGGGAAGATCAAGACGATACCCGTCTTTGGACACAATGTCCAAAATGTCACCCGCCCCAAAATTATGGACCGCTTTGACGACCCCAATCATCTGGCCATCATCTTGTTTCACCCGCAAACCAATCAAATCAGCATGATAATAAGATTCAGGATCATGGGGTGGTGGCAACGCTGAGCGGTCGACAAACAGCCGGGTTCCCACCAAAGTGGCGGCATCTTCGCGTTGGTTAATACCATCGAATTGAGCCAATAGGATACCTTTATCCTGCTGTTTGATGGTGATGGTCCAATGATCATCCCCTTGGGCATCGCTCAGCGGGCCGTAGGTTGCAATATCTTTAGGCTTTTGGGTAAAACTTTTGACTTTCAACAGGCCGCGCAGCCCGTGAACGCCAGCGACAATACCGACACAAACTCGGTCCATCACGTACCTGTTTCCTCTCTATCGGCTCCGGCTTTTTCTTCAGTTTCGGGAGCATTTTCGGCTGGATCTTCAGACGTGGTTTCAGCGGCTGCTTCCGGGGCTGAGTCGTCACCGGCGGCTTCAGATGTGGTTTCGGCAGCGGTTTCGGCGGCACTTTCAGCAGCGGCTTCAGGAGCTGAGTCGTCACCAACGGTCTGGGTGTTCTCGGCTTGGCTTGCCGCCACGGCTTCAGCGGCTGCCTTTTTCTTTTCGGCTTTTTCCTGTTGCTTTTCTATTGTTTTGGGCCGAGGCTGGTTCTTTTTATTTTGCTCAGGGATTTTCCGTTCCGGGGCCAGGCCGATCTGGGCGAGAAAACGGGCCACTCGGTCGGTTGGTTTTGCGCCTTTGGATAGCCAATGGGTGATCCGATCATTATTTAAGACAACACGTTCGGCATGGTCTTTAGCCAGCATCGGATTATAGGAGCCCACACGCTCAATGAAACGACCATCGCGGGGCATCCGGCGCTCAGCAACAACGATACGGTAAAAGGGGCGCTTTTTTGCCCCAGCACGGGACAGTCGGATTGCCAAAGCCATTGTTCAAAATCTCCTTAGAAGGGTTAAAAAGCGGTTATATTGATGGGTGTTGAGAGGGTTTGGGACTATTTTCTGGTTGCCATGCCCGGGAATGCGCCATCGGCCCCGGTGGCCAATTCTTGCAGTTGCCGGGGGTTGAGGTTGCTCATACGTTTCATCATTCGACTCATTTGTTTGTGTTGTTTAAGCAAGCGGTTGACATCTTGGACGGTCAGGCCGCAGCCGGCGGCAATGCGGCGCTTGCGGGATGCTTTGATCACTTCCGGGTTGCGCCGTTCGCCCGGAGTCATTGAACCGATCAGGGCCTTTTGATGCTTGATCATATTTTCATCAATCCCGGCTTGGGCCGCTTGTTGACGTATTTTGCCGATCTTACCCAGGCCGGGGATCATGGATATAATGTCTTGCAGGCCGCCGACTTTTTCGACTTGTTGCAGCTGTTCGGCTAAATCATTGAAGTCAAATTTCCCTTTTTGAATTTTCCGGGCAATTTTTGCGGCTTTTTCTTGGTCAAGATTTTCGGTGGTTTTTTCAACCAAGCTGACCACATCGCCCATACCCAAAATACGCGAGGCGATGCGTTCGGGATGGAATGCTTCCAGGTCATCAATTTTTTCACCCACCCCGACAAATTTAACCGGGCAACCGGTGACCGAACGCATGGAAAGGGCCGCTCCCCCCCGGGCATCCCCATCAACCCGGGTCAGAATGAGGCCGGTCAAAGCAAGACGCTCATGAAAGGCCTGGGCCACCCGCACCGCATCCTGGCCGGTCATCGCATCGGCCACCAACAGAGTTTCTTTTGGCTGGGCGATTCGGGTGATGTCTTCGGCCTCAGCCATCATCGCTTCATCAACGCTCAATCGGCCAGCGCTATCCAAAATGATCAAATCACAGCCCTCAGCCCGGCCACGTTTGAGGGCCCGTTTGGTGATTTCTTGGGCGGTTTCACCCGGCTGAATATCAAGGCAAGGGATACTGGATTGCGCCGCCAAGCTGGCCAACTGCTCCTGAGCGGCCGGGCGATGAATATCCAGGGAGGCCAGCAGAACCCGTTTTTTATCCCGCATCACCAGCCGTTTGGCCAGCTTGGCGGCGGTTGTCGTTTTCCCCGATCCTTGAACGCCGACCAGAAGCAGGGCCACCGGTGGTTGGGCTGAGAAATCGAGGGTTTCATTCTCACCACCCAAAGCCTCAACCAGATGATCATGGACAATCTTGACCACCATTTGCGCCGGGGCAATACTGCGCACCACATCCTCACCAACCGCCTTTTCCTTGATCTGAGTGACCAAATTCTTGACCACCGGCAAGGCGACATCAGCCTCCAGCAAGGCGATACGAATGTCACGCATCGCCTGATCAACATCGCTGGCCGATAATGTTCCACGACCGCGCATGCGGTCAAAAACATTTGTCAGCCGATCGGTGAGTTGGGTAAACATGTTCTGGTGATCCGTTTCTTTATCCGTTTTTTCGTTTCTTTATCCGTTTTTTATTGTCTGGTTTATTATTTGCTTGATTGTTACCTGTTTGATGGCCCGCTTGGGCGGCTGCTTGATGGTCAATCCGTCGGCTCAATGTCGGCTCAATCTCAATGTCGGCTCAATAATGACCCTGGTTCAAGAACCGGTCAGCCACAAGAAACCGACATCGGTGCGCGAAACTCGCGGACGGATGTGCCCCTCTCTTTCTGAGAAAGACGTAATCGAGACGGACGTATTTGAAAAAGTCGCTTGTTTGAAAAAGTCGCTTGTTTGAAAAAGTCGCTTGTTTGAAAAAAGGTCACTTGAAAAAATAGTGCTTCAATCCAGATCAATTTATGCGGTGACCGCATTCCGGTCAAGACCGCTGTTGATGATTCATGCCGAAAGGCATGACTCTCTGGACAGGACCACGCTGGGGGCTGTATCTGGTTCTCATGATGACCGATTCTTTGATCAAAATGCCCCGCATCAAGATGCCTTTCATCAAGATGCATGCTTTGGGGAATGACTTTGTGGTGATTGATGCCCGGAATGACGGTCCGGCCCTCAAAGAGCCGGATATCCGTGCCCTTGCCGAGCGCCGATCCGGGATCGGCTGTGATCAGGTCATCATCATTGAACCGGCATCCGATGATCTGGCCCTTATCGCGATGCGTATTTTCAATGCCGATGGCGGGGCGGCTGGGGCTTGCGGCAACGCGGCCCGTTGTGTTGCCGCTTGGTTGATGGATCAATCCGATGATCATGTGACCGATGATCATGTGACCGATGATCATGTGACCATAGAAACGCCTTCTGGGATCATTGATGCTCATCGATCCGGTGAGCAGATCTGTGTTGATATGGGGCGACCGCATTTGGCTTGGCGGGATATCCCTTTGGCCTCGGCGGCTGATACTCTCCATTGTGAGGTTGGATCAGGTGTCTTGCGCGATGCTTGTGTGGTCAATATGGGCAATCCGCATGCGGTTTTTTTTGTTGCCGATGTGGCGGCGATTGATCTGGAAACCCTAGGCCCGATTATTGAGCAAGATGCTCTGTTTCCTGAACGCACCAATGTTGAGGTGGCTGAAATTATGGCGGCTGATCAGATTCGCCTGCGGGTTTGGGAGCGTGGGGTCGGTCTCACCCCGGCCTGTGGGAGTGGGGCCTGCGCAACCTTGGTGGCGGCCCATCGGCGTGGCTTGAGCAATCGAAAGGCGGCGATCATGGCTGATGGCGGCCGCCTTGATGTCACATGGACCGATGATGATCATGTGCTTTTGACCGGCCCAGCGACAATCAGCTTCACCGGGTGTGTTGAGATGCCTGTGCCCGAACAAAGTGAGCGTATTGCCTGAGTGAAGAGCATGAATGCCGTCCCGCCAACCGCCCGATCCGCACAACCCATCAAGAGGCATGCCGCAAGCAGGCAAAACAGTGTCCAGGATGGGGAATCCAACCCCAGCATACAGGATGACAAGATGCAGGTGGTGACATTCGGCTGCCGTTTGAATGCTTATGAGTCGGAGGTTATTCGTGATCATCTGACCGCGCTGGGGGGGGGTGATATGATTGTGGTCAACAGCTGTGCGGTCACTGCCGAGGCGGAACGTCAACTCCGCCAGACCCTGCGTCGCCTGCGTCGTCAGCGACCCGAGGCTGAGATTATTGTCACCGGTTGTGCCGCCCAGATTGATCCGCACCGCTATGCTTTGATGCCGGAAGTCGACCGGGTGCTGGGCAATGCCGAAAAACTGCACCGTGATTCGTACCGTGATTCGTACCGTGATTTATCTCGTCGCTCACATGATCAAGACCGGATCCGTGTCGGGGCGTCTGCCGATATGCGTGATGCTGATCTGCACCCCATTGGCGGGTTTCATGGCGGCGGGTTCCCGGGGCGGGCCCGGGCTTTTTTACAGATGCAGCAGGGATGTGATCATCGCTGTACATTTTGCATCATTCCGTTTGGCCGTGGGCCGAGCCGCAGCACGCCATTTGGCCAGATTGTCACCCAAGCCCGACAGTTGGTGGCGGCTGGTCATCGGGAAATTGTCATGACCGGGGTTGATCTGTGTTCTTATGGTCATGATCTTCCTGGGCAACCAAATTTGGGGTCGATCATCGGACGTTTTTTAAAATTGGTTCCGGATTTACCGCGCTTGCGGTTGTCATCGGTTGATCCGGCGGCGGTGGATGATGATCTGAAATCTCTAATTGCTGAGGAACCGCGCTTGATGCCCCATCTGCATTTGAGCTTGCAAGCCGGTGATGATTTGATCCTCAAACGGATGAAACGCCGCCATAGCCGTCGCCAGGTTGTCGATTTGTGTCGAGAATTGCGGCGGTTGCGACCGGAGATTGTTTTTGGGGCTGATCTCATTGCCGGATTCCCAACCGAGAATGCGCAGATGTTTGCCAACAGCTTGGCCCTGATTGATGAGGTTGACTTGACTCATCTGCATGTCTTTCCCTATTCACCGCGTCCTGGAACCCCGGCGGCCCGGATGCCGCCGGTTGATCCGGCAACCGTCAAAAAGCGCGCATCCCGCTTGCGGGCTGCCGGGGCCAAGCGGTTGAAAAGCTATCTTCATCATTTGGTCGGGCGGCGGCTATCGGTTCTGGTTGAACGGCCCGGCTTTGGTCGCGAAGCCGGTTTTGCCCCGGTGGCCACACCGCCCGGGCTGGCCGCAGGCCAGTTGGTTGGCCTGCTGGGTCGGCATGTTAGAGAGCAAGGTCGAAAAAATTCCGGTTCAGACCCTGGCCCATGTTTGACCGCCACCATGCCTGATCATGAGGGAAGGGCATGAATGGGCAGAGCTGGGCCGGGCGGTTACGTGAGGGCCTTGCAAAATCGGCCACCCGGTTGGGGGAAGGGTTATCACGGGTCTTTGACCGGCCGCATATTGATTCCCAAACCCTTGAAGAATTGGAGGAGCTGCTGATTGAGGCTGATTTTGGTGTCCATACGGCCGCGGCTGTGGTGGCCCAATGCGCCCGTCACAAAGATGTGCGCACGCAAGATTTACACCGCATCCTGGTGAGCGTGGTTGGCGATATCCTGGGTCCGGTGGCCCGTCCTTTGCGTTTTGATCCATCCCTCAAGCCCTCGGTGGTGCTGGTGATGGGGGTGAATGGAAGCGGCAAAACAACCACCATCGGCAAAATAGCGGCCCAGCAAACCAGCCAAGGCCGTAGGGTGATGATCGCGGCCGGGGATACGTTTCGGGCCGCAGCGGTTGAACAGCTGCATATCTGGGCCGAGCGGGCCGGTGCGACTCTTGTCAGCGGACCCCCTCAAGCGGATGCCGCCGGCTTGGCCCATGATGCATGCGGTCGCGCTCTATCAGAGGGAGCGGATATACTCCTCATTGATACCGCCGGTCGGCTGCATAACAAGAGCAACCTGATGGATGAATTGGCAAAGATTGAGCGGGCGGTGGGAAAAGCCATCCCCGGGGCACCCCATGAAGTGATCCTGGTTCTTGATGCCGGGGCCGGTCAGAATGTTTTGGCCCAAGTTGAGCAGTTTCAATCGATTGTACCGATTGATGGCTTGGTGCTGACAAAATTGGATGGCAGTGCACGCGGCGGCATTGTGGTGGCGGTGGCTGGCCAATTCAAGCTGCCGATCTATGCGGTTGGGGTTGGCGAAGAAGCCGCCGATCTGCAGCCTTTTTCTCCGGATCATTTTGCCAAGGCTTTGGTCGCTCTGGCCGATTGATCGATCAAGAAGGGCGTTCTCAATCGTTTTCAGTCAATGATTGCGGGCGTCAAGGGCGGTGAGGGCTTGGGCGGTCAATTCCTCAATAATCGCCTGGACGCTTTGTTCTTGTTTGACCATGCCGACACTTTGACCAGCCATCAAAGAACCATTGTCGATATCCCCGTTGATTGCCCCTTGCCGCAAGGCGCCGGCCCAGAATTTTTCAATATCAAGTTGGGCTTCGGCTTGGCTGAGTTCACCGCGATCATGACGCTCAATCACCTCTCCTTGAAAAGCGATGAAACGTTGGCTGGCTTGGTTCTTCAAGGCCCGCACCGGGATCACCGGAAACCGCAGATCACGTTGCAAAGAGGGTTCAGCATCCCGGGCTGCGGCCCGCAGAAAGGCATTCTTAAACTTTGGATGGGCAATACATTCGGTTGCACAAACGAATCGGGTGCCGAGTTGACAGCCCGCCGCCCCCATCTCCAAGTAAGAAAGCATCGCCCTCCCGTGGCCGATACCACCGGCAACAAAGACCGGAGCATCATTGATTTCGGGTAAAATTTCCTGAGCCAAAACGCTGGTCGATACCGGGCCAATATGGCCGCCGGCTTCCATGCCTTCAATGATCAAGGCATCAACCCCAGAGCGCAACAGTTTGCGGGCCAGACCAAGGGTGGGGGCGAAAGCCAACACCAGTGAACCTCCTTGCTTGAGACGCTCAATATGAGTCTTTTTGGGGATGCCGCCAGCCAGAACCACATGGCTGACCTTCTCCTGGATGCACAGATCAATCAAATCTTCCAACTGCGGATGCATCAGGATCAGATTGACCCCAAATGGCTGTGCCGTCAGGCGATACGTGGCTTTGATCTCGGCACTCAGGGTATCGGGATCCATTGAACCACAGGCCAAAACTCCAAACCCACCGGCATTGGAAATGGCCGCCACCAGCTGACGTTCGGAAAGCCAAGTCATGGCACCGCCAAGAATGGCGTAGCGGCAACCGAGAAAATCGCATCCCTGTTGCCATAAATGGTTCAAGTGATCCATGCCGTTTTCTGGACTCATGTTTCCCGGATTCATGTTTTCTGGACTGACTGGGTCGGATCAACCTCATAAGCGGCATAGAGAGCCCGTAGGGCCAATTCGCCGTATTCTTCGGCAATCAAGACGCTGATTTTAATCTCTGAGGTTGAGATGACTTGGATATTGATTCCTTTTTCGGCCAAGGTGGCGAACATACGCTGAGCGATGCCGGCATGGCTGCGCATACCGACCCCGACAACCGATAGCTTGACCACTTCCTGGTCGGTGAGAAGCGCATCATAGCCCAGGCTGTCTTGACATGAGTCAAGGGTTTTGGCGGCCCGTTCAAGGTCACAGCGGGCAACCGTAAATGTCAAATCGGTTGATTGTCCATCTTCGGAAACATTTTGAACAATCATATCGACATTGATATTGGCCTCAGCCAGGGGGCCAAAGATTGACGCCGCAATCCCTGGATGATCCGGCACCCGCAACAAAGTGAGCTTGGCTTCGTCGCGGTTATAAGCGATGCCGCTGATGAGCGCGCGCTCCATAATATTCTCCTCCCCGACCACTTGGGTTCCTGTTGTGGTGTTGAATGTCGAGCGAACATGCAGTTTCACACCATGTTTCATGGCGATTTCAACCGCCCGGGTTTGCAAGACTTTTGATCCCAAAGATGCCATTTCCAGCATCTCTTCATAAGTGATTGTATCAAGCCTACGGGCCTTGGCAACGATACGTGGGTCGGCGTTATACACCCCATCGACATCGGTGAAAATATCACACCGATCCGCTTTGAGGGCCGCTGCCAAAGCGACCGCACTGGTATCCGAACCACCGCGCCCCAAAGTGGTGATCCGACCGTCATCGCCAACCCCTTGGAAGCCCGGGATGACCACAGCATGGCCTTGATTAAGCTGGGCTTCAATGGCCGTGTCGGGAATGTCAGTGATCCGTGCTTTGGCATGCGCATCATCGGTTTTGATCGGGACTTGCCAACCCATCATCGAACAGGCTGGCATGCCAAGAGATTGCAACGCCAGAGCCATGAGGCCGCTGGTGACTTGTTCGCCGCTGGCCACCACCACATCATATTCGGCCAAACCGGCTTGATCATGAGATGGATTGAGGGCATTGACAAAATCAATAAATTGGTTTGTGACTCCATCCATCGCCGAGACCACCACCACCACCTGGTCCCCTGACCGTGATTCTTGGCGTACCCGCGATGCGGCATGATATATTTTATCCGGGTCGGCCAGCGACGTGCCGCCAAATTTCATCACCAAACGGGCCATAATTTTCAACCTTGTTTCACAATGACTTTTTATCGATAACGGCTTTTTATCAATAACGGCTCTTTATCAATGATGACTCTTTATCATTTTGGGCAATCAATTTTATCGATGACCAATTGTTATCTATTCTGTTTCTCTATGAAACCATGTCGAGTTGCGTATACATGATGCGGCGGTATCAAAACAAGCCAAGCAGTGGTTGATGACAATGATGGGCTGTTCTTCCTCTTTTCTTTCGGACTTTTTTTCAAGCCGGGCTTCGGCGGATCTCGACCATTTTGAGGCTTTGGCCGATCAATGGTGGGATCCCGATGGGCCGCATCGGTTGCTGCATCAGATCAATCCGGCCCGGATTGCTTATATCCGTGGGCGTATTCTGGCTTGTTTGGACTGTGCGGATGATGGCTTGATGCCGTTTGCTGGTTTGTCGATTCTGGATATCGGTTGTGGTGGCGGCTTGCTGTGTGAGCCTCTGGCCCGTCTTGGTGCTGAGGTTGTGGGGATTG
This sequence comes from Alphaproteobacteria bacterium, assembly GCA_963923945.1. Taxonomy (GTDB): domain Bacteria; phylum Pseudomonadota; class Alphaproteobacteria. The sequence goes on along the minus strand of OZ000551.1, from coordinate 999,093 downwards.
ATGCCGGCCAGCGGAGCATTGATGCCGCCCGCCGTCATGCCGTGGCTCAAGAGTTATCCATCACCTATGAATGTATCACTCTTGACGCCTTGCTTGAGCGGGATCATCGCTATCACGTGGTTCTCTCAATGGAGGTGGTGGAGCATCTGGATGAGCCGGAATTGTTTCTTGAGCATTGTGCCGCTTTGGTCAAGCCGGGGGGGATTTTTATCGGCTCAACCTTGAACCGGACCATAAAATCCTATCTGTTGGCGATTGTTGTTGCTGAGCGTGTTCTTAAATGGTTGCCGCCAGGGACGCATCGTCATGATCATTTTATGCGCCCGCATGCGTTTGCCCGGGGCTTGCGGCGGGGCGGCTTGGAGACTGTGGATATCACCGGGCTTCGTTTTGACCCGCTGGTCAATGATTGGCGGCTGTCAGAGAATATTATGGTCAATTATTTTATTCAGGCATTCCGCCCGGCTTGAGCGGTGACCATAAACACATCTCTGGAAGTTTTGATAAGGCATTGTTAAAAAGCCATGCGAAAAGGCGGTTTGCTCCCCCTTGGATGGCCGCCCATATTCTGCATGAGTCAAGAATAAGATAGAGGTCGATAGATGGGTACTGATCCCTCTTCAAAGGTTGAATGGCCGGTGATGGCCAATGCCCTGCGGGTCTTGAGCATGGATGGTGTAGAGCGTGCGCAATCCGGTCATCCCGGCATGCCGATGGGGATGGCCGATGTGGTCACGGTGTTGGCGGGCCGTTTTCTAACATTTGATGCGGCGGTTCCCGACTGGCCGGATCGGGATCGTTTGGTGTTGTCGGCCGGTCATGGCTCCATGCTGCTCTATGCTCTGGCCTATCTTCTCGGCTACCCGGATATGGATATCGATCAAATCCGCTCTTTTCGCCAGCTGGGCAGCCGCACCGCCGGTCATCCTGAATACGGCTTGGCTTCTTGTATTGAGACCACCACCGGCCCCTTGGGTCAGGGGTTGGCCAATGCGGTCGGGATGGCTCTGGCCGAACGTATGCTGGCCGGTGATTATGGTGAGGATTTGGTCAATCATTATACCTATGCCCTGGTTGGGGATGGCTGTCTGATGGAGGGCATTTCCCATGAGGCCATTTCTCTGGCCGGTCATTTGGGGTTGGGCAAGCTGATTGTTTTGTTCGATGACAACCAGATCTCAATTGATGGTCCGGTTGATCTTGCGGTTTCCGATGATCAAGCGGCCCGTTTTGCGGCCAGCAACTGGCATGTCCAGCAGGTGGATGGCCATGATCCCGAAGCGGTTGCCACCGCCATCAAATCGGCCCGCGATTGCGATCAACCCTCAATGATTGCCTGCCGGACGGTGATTGCCCGCGGCTCACCGGGAAAACAAGGCACCGCCGGGGCGCATGGGGCGCCGTTGGGCGATGAAGAGGTGGCGGCAACCCGGGCCGCCTTGGGTTGGGAAGCGCCACCTTTTGAGATTCCCGATGCGGTCCTGGAAGCCTGGCGGGCGGCGGGACGCCGTGGTGCGCACACTCGCAAAGCCTGGGAAGATCGTCTGGCGGCCAGTCAACACAAAGCCGATTTTCAAACCCGGGTGGTGGACCGGCGTCTGCGCGCTGGTTGGCGGGAGAAACTGGATGCTTATATGGCTGAACTCTATCAGCAACGTCCGTGCTGGGCCAGCCGTCAATCATCTCAAAAAGCCCTGGAAGTTTTAACCTCTTCACTGCCTGAATTGGTGGGCGGGTCGGCGGATTTAACCGGCTCCAACCTCACCAAAACCGCAGCGACCGCGCCAATATCGGCGACTGATTTTTCCGGCCGTTATATTCATTACGGGGTGCGGGAACATGCCATGGCTGCGGCGATGAATGGTCTGGCTTTGCATGGCGGTTGGGTCCCTTATGGCGGGACGTTCCTGGTTTTTAGCGATTATTGCCGTCATGCCATTCGTCTTTCGGCATTGATGGGGCAACGGGTGATTTATGTGATGACTCATGACTCCATCGGTCTGGGTGAAGATGGGCCCACCCATCAGCCGATTGAACATCTGGCCAGTTTGCGGGCCATGCCCAATCTCAAGGTTTTTCGCCCGGCCGATGCCATAGAAACCGCCGAATGCTGGGCGGCGGCCTTGGAGAATACCCAAGGGCCATCGCTTTTGGCACTGTCGCGTCAAAAGCTGCCCGCCCTGCGGGATCAAAAAACCGCCGGTGATCTTTGTGCCCAGGGCGGGTATGTTCTGATTGGGGATGATTGCAAAGAGTCTCCTGATCGAGACTCGCCTCCGGTGACCATGATCGCCACCGGCTCTGAGGTGGCTATTGCGGTTGAGGCCCATCATATGCTGGCCGCGCAAGGTGTCATGAGCCGGGTGGTTTCTCTGCCTTGTTGGGAATTGTTCGAGTCCCAAGATCGGGATTATCGCCGTTCGGTCATTCCCGCTTATGGGTTGCGGGTGGCGATTGAGGCGGCCAGTCCTTTGGGGTGGGAACGCTATATCGGTCAAGATGGTTTGATGATTGGTCTTGATTCTTTTGGTCAATCGGCACCCGGTGATCAATTATACAGCCATTTCGGTCTGACCCCCCAGGCAGTGGTTGCGGCAATTTTCCAGCAGCTGTGAATAATCGGCCTCAGTGTTGACTCGACAATGAAGCGGGATATCTCCAGCCTGGATGATTGGGATACGCTGGCCGGGAGACGGGTGTTGTTGCGGGCTGATCTCAATCTACCGATGCGTGATGGGATAATCAGCGATACCACCCGTATTGATGCTCTGGTGCCGACACTCCAAGAATTGCGCCAACGTGGGGCGCAGGTGGCCATTCTCTCCCATTGTGGTCGTCCCCAGGGGAAGGTATGTCAGTACTATTCCCTGGCTCCGGTGGTTGATCCTTTATCGGCGGCCATTGATGGGGCACCGATTGCCTTTGCTGCTGATTGTATCGGGCCTCCGGCGGCCGCCTGTATGGCCGGTTTGGCTGATGGTGGGGTGGCGTTGTTCGAGAATCTGCGCTTTCACCCTGGTGAAGAAGCCAATGACGCCGATTTTGCCGCCGCTTTGGCCGCCCAGGGGGATTGTTATGTCAATGATGCTTTTTCTTGTGCTCATCGCCGCCATGCTTCGGTGACCACTCTGGCTGGATTGTTGCCCAGCGTCATGGGACGGGCGATGGCGGCTGAATTGGCCGCTTTGGGGAGTGTGCTGGAATCACCGGCCCGACCGGCGGCCGCTCTGGTCGGGGGAGCCAAGGTTTCAACCAAGCTGGATATCTTGAGCACGATCATCAAAACCGTCGATCTGTTGGTGGTTGGCGGTGCTATGGCCAATACATTTTTGTTGGCCCAAGGGGTTGATGTGGGGCGTTCATTATCGGAACCTGATTTGGTGCCGGTGGCGCGTGATATTCTTGATCAAGCGGCGCGGTTGGGATGTGAAATCCTGTTGCCGGTTGATGGGGTGGTTGCGGCCTCTTTGGCTCCCGGGGTTGCGACCCGGGTGGTTGCAGCCTCTAAAGTGCCGGTTGATTCGATGATTCTGGATATTGGTCCGCAAGGGGTTGCTGCCATAAAAACCCGGCTGGACTCCTGCCGTACAGTGTTATGGAATGGCCCTCTTGGGGCTTTTGAGACCCCGCCTTTTGATTGGGCAACTTGTGAAGTTGCCCGCTATGTTGGCCGCCTAACCGCCCAAGGGACATTAACCAGTGTTGCCGGTGGCGGTGATACGGCGGCCGCCTTGGCGCATGCTGGCGTTCGCGATGATTTTACGTATATATCCGGGGCGGGCGGGGCCTTTCTGGAGTGGCTCGAAGGAAAAGAGTTGCCAGGAATTGCCGCTTTACAGCATTCTTGACCCGGTTGCTTTTCTGGTCTCTTTTAAGGGGCAAAAACGGATCGGGAGATTTTTTATGGATGATCAATGGAGACTGAATCATGTCTGTTGATGAATTGGCTGGGGTTGCCCAGGCCTTATCCGCACCGCCGCGCGGCATTCTGGCCGCCGATGAAAGCCACGCAACCATCGCCAAGCGGTTTGCTGATATCGGTGTTGAGGCAACCCAAGATAATCGGCGGGATTATCGGACAATGCTGTTCCGGACCAAAAATTTGGGCGATTATATCAGTGGAGCGATTTTATTTGATGAGACCGTGCGGCAAAAGGCCGCCGACGGGACGTCTCTGGTTGATCTCTTGAAGCAGAACAATATCATCCCGGGGATCAAGGTTGATACCGGGGCCAAGCCAATGGCCGGATTCCCTGGAGAGATGGTGACCGAAGGGCTGGACGGTTTGCGGGATCGGTTGGCTGAATATGGTGATCTTGGGGCGCGGTTTGCCAAATGGCGGGCCGTGATTGTGATTGGATCGGATTCACCCAGCCCAACGGCCATCCGCGCCAATGCCCATGCCTTGGCCCGCTATGCCGCCTTATGTCAGGAGGCCGGCTTGGTGCCGATTGTGGAGCCGGAAATCCTCATGGATGGGGATCATGATATCGGGCGATGCGAAGCGGCAACCGCGATGGTTCTCCAGGCGGTTTATGCGGAATTGGCCGCGCATCATGTTGTGCTTGAGGCGACATTGCTGAAACCCAATATGGTTATTTCCGGTCAAGCCTGTCCACGGCAAGCCGCGGTTGAAGAGGTGGCTGAAAAAACCATCACCTGCCTAAAAGCCCATGTCCCTGCGGCGGTGGCTGGGATTGTCTTTCTTTCTGGTGGTCAATCCGACCGATTGGCGAGTGCCCATTTGAACGCCATGCAGGAATATGGTCCCTTGCCGTGGCCTTTAAGTTTTTCTTATGGCCGGGCCTTGCAACAGTCGGCCTTGCGGGCTTGGGGTGGCGATCCGGGCCAGGAAGCCGCCGCCCAAGCGGCCTTGCTGCATCGAGCACAGATGAACAGCCTGGCGACCCAGGGCCGCTATCAATCGGATTTGGATCAGGCGGCCTGAACAACCCCGCTATCATGGCCCGGGCAGAAAAAAAGACAAAAACAGCGCGGCGAGACCATAGGGATGCATAACCAAGGATATATGATCATGCCGATCAATTATATGCGGATTGATGATATACCGATCAGCAACCGTCAAAAAGCGGTGCTGGTTTCGTGAGCATCAAGATTGCCCCGTCTCTTTTATCGGCTGATTTTTCGCGCTTGGGTGAGGAAATGCGGGCTGTGGATGCGGCCGGAGGGGATTATATCCATCTCGATGTGATGGATGGCCATTTTGTCCCCAATATCACCATCGGCCCGGAGGTGGTGGCGGCTCTGCGTCCGCATTGTGAGAAAGTCTTTGATGTTCATTTGATGATTGAGCCGGTGGCTCCCTTCATCCCGGCTTTTGCCGCGGCCGGGGCGGATATCATCACCATTCATGTTGAAGCCGGGCGGCATATCGACCGGCTTTTGCAAAGCATTCGTGATCTGGGGAAAAAGGCCGGCTTGGCTCTCAATCCGGCCACCCCGCCTGAAGCGTTATCCTATCTGATCGATCGGGTGGATTTGATCTTGGTGATGAGTGTCAATCCGGGTTTTGGCGGGCAATCTTTTATTGCCGGGCAGTTGGAAAAAATCAAACAGATCCGCCATATGATTGGTGAGCGGCCGATTGAGTTGGAAGTTGATGGGGGCGTCAAGACGGACACTATCGGGGCCATTGCGGCGGCCGGGGCCGATGTGATGGTTGCTGGTTCAGCAATTTTTGGCACCACCGATTATGATCGGGCGATTGCCGCCTTGCGGCGTCATGCCCAGCCTTGATCAGGCATGAACCCGGTGTCTGGGGCTTAAACAATCAAGCGCGGTGTTCACGATGATTGCATCATGTCTGAGACATTTTTAACCCGGTTACCTGAGCGGTGCGTGATCAGGGTTGACGGCCCGGAGGCGGCGGCCTTTTTGCAACGTCTGGTTTCCAATGATGTCACACGGGTCAGCGATACGCGGGCCCTTTACGCCACGTTATTGACCCCGCAGGGAAAGTTTCTGTTTGATTTTTTTATGATCCGCTCCGGTGCGACATTTTTTCTCGATTGTGAAGCCGGACGCCAGGAAGCCTTGATTGAAAGATTATCCCGTTATCGGTTGCGGGCCGCGCTCACTTTGGCAACGGCTGACCATGCGGTGGCGGTTGGGTTCGGTAAAGATGCCTTGAAAGCGGCGGGTCTTGATCCAATACCCGGGCTGGCCCGGCGCTGCGGCCAGGGCTGGATATTTGTTGACCCACGATTACCAGCAGCCGGGCTGCGGATGATGATTGACCAGAAAGATATTGATTCATCCGGAGAGAGATTGGCGGCCACGCCAAGCAATCCGAATCATTATGATGATTGGCGGCTGACCTTAGGGTTGCCCGATGGTTCGCGGGATATGATCCCTGACAAGGCTTTTTTGCTGGAAAGCGGTATTGATGAATTGAACGGCATTGATTGGGATAAAGGCTGTTATATCGGTCAGGAAACCACCGCCCGGACCAAGCATCGGGCCGCCATCCGCAAGCGGTTGTTGCCGGTGCATTTTGCCGCCAAGACGGCGGATTTTGACCAACCGATTGTTTCCGGAGACCAAGAAGTCGGGGCCATGCGCTCAAACCGCAATGGCCGTGGCTTGGCTTTGCTGCGCCTCGATCTATGGCGGCAGGCCCGCGAACGTGGCCAGCCGCTTCAGCTTGACGGCCAAGAAATCAGCATCGATTGGCCCGAATGGATCCCATCACCCACCGCCACCGATTAAAAGGGGGGTCATTTTGGGGGGGTGATCACGATGGTTGATCTTGGCCCAAGAGGCGCTGTTGCAGGGTGGCGAATTGTTCAAAAGGGGTTTGACCCGGTACGGCGTTGAGGTCCCCGGCTTTTTTCAATCCCCAGCGGCCAAATTCTTCCCGGATGAATTCGCTCAGCCAATGATGATCTTGGCGTTGGCGTAAGCGGGACAACCGGTCATTTTCTTTCAGCCAATCGCGGTGACGATCACACGTATCGATGAATGCGTTCAAGCCCTCATTGCGGGCCGCCGAAAGGGTCAAAATGGGCGGCTGCCATTCTTTGTTGGGTGCAGCAATCTTCAAGGCAGAGCGCATATCGGCCGCCACCGCCCGGGCCGGACCGCCCATATCGCTTTTGGTGACGATGATGATATCAGGAATCTCAGCAATGCCGGCTTTCATGAATTGCAGGCTATCGCCGGAACCCGGTTGCAGACATAAAACCACACTGTCGCAGATGCTGGCGATATCAATCTCCGATTGACCAACCCCAACCGTTTCAATCAGCACCACATCGAACAAGGCCCGCATCAAAATAGCGGTTGGCGCGGTCAAGCGGGCCAGCCCGCCCAGACGGTCACGGGCGGCCATCGAACGGATATAAACCCCATCATCTTCCGGATCGGCGGGCAGACGAATGCGATCACCCAACAAAGCACCACCACTCCTTTGTGAGGAAGGGTCAACAGCAATCACGCCGACGCCGCGATTCTGTTTTCTTAAACCGGCAATAACCCCGCCGATCAAGGTTGATTTACCAACCCCCGGCGGACCGGTGATCCCAATGACATGGGCCCGGGCGGCTGCGTGGGCGTGCGAGAGCAGGGATAAAGTGGCCGGGTTATCGGGGTTGCGCTCAATCACGGCCAGGGCGTGGGCCAAGGCCGGTTTGCCGCCTGATTGCAGAGAATGCAGATCAATCTGCTGGTTGGGGTCAGGTTTGGGCTGGGGCATCATTTTTTAAGCACTATCTTGCAAAGCCGATTGGGCTGCAGCCAGCCGGGCAATCGGCACCCGGTAAGGAGAGCAGGAAACATAATCCAGACCAATTTTTTCGCAAAATCGGATGGAATCCGGGTCACCGCCATGCTCACCACAGATGCCGATGATCATCCCGGGTTGTTCCTGGCGTCCGGCTTGGGTGGCCTGAGCAATCAGGGTCCCCACACCTTTTTCATCCAATGTCACGAAAGGATCAGCGTCAAATACCGCATATTCACGATAGGTGGGAATAAATGTTCCGGCATCATCACGCGATAGACCGAGAACAGTTTGGGTGAGATCATTGGTTCCGAAGCTGAAAAAATCCGATATTTTGGCAATTTCCCGGGCACAGAGAGCGGCCCGGGGGAGCTCCACTGTTGGACCGATCTTATAAGGAATGGTGGTGTTGGCTTGGCCGAAAACCCGCCGCGCAACCGCATCAATAATAACTTTGACAAAATCCATTTCACGCAGAGAGGAAACCAGGGGCACCATGATTTCCAAAGCAACATTGTCCCCATGCCGATGGGTTGCTTCAAGGGTAGCCTCAAAAATCGCCTGGGCCTGCATTTCATAAATCTCCGGGTAGGTGATGGCCAAGCGGCAACCCCGATGCCCCAGCATCGGGTTGGCTTCCGCCAAGCGGGTGGCCCGACGGCGTACGGTTTGGCGATCAATCCCCATTCTTTCACTCAATGCGGTAAACTCCTCTTCAGAGCGCGGCAGGAACTCATGCAACGGCGGGTCAAGCAAGCGGATGGTCACCGGCTGATTTTTCAGCTGAGCAAACAGATCGATGAAGTCCCGACGTTGAATGGGCAACAATTTGCCCAACGCGGCCCGGCGCCCCTCTTCATCTTTGGCCATGATCATTTCCTGCATGGTGAGAATGCGTTCATGATCAAAGAACATATGCTCGGTCCGGCATAAACCGACCCCATCGGCCCCGAAGCGGGCCGCGGTTTCCAGTTCCTCACGGGTTTCGGCATTCGCCCGCACCTTGAGACGACGATACCGATCGGCCCAGTCCAACAATGTGGCAAAATCCCCGGATATATCCGGATCAATCAGCCGCACCGCCCCACGAATAACCGCGCCGGTGCTGCCATCAATGGTGATGGTATCGCCTTGGTTGATGATTGTTGCGCCGATACGCAAGGTCTTGGCTTGCGAGTCAATGCGCAGATCCCGGGCCGAACACACGCAAGCCCGTCCCAAAGCCCGGGCAATGACCGCAGCATGGCTGGACATGCCGCCGCTGGTGGTCAAGATACCGTTGGCTTTGGTCATGCCGTAAACATCTTCCGGTGATGTGGCCTCCTTGACCAAAATAACCGGGGTGTCTTTGCCGCGGCGCCGGGCCTCCAAAGCACTGAACACGGCGATGCCGCTGGCCGCCCCGGGAGACGTCGGCAAGCCGGACGTCATAATATCCGGCCTGACATCAGAGGCAATACTGGCATGCAGAAGCCGATCCAATAGGGCCGGATCAACCCGCATAATCGCCTCACGCTGATCAATCAAGCCGCTTTCCGCCATATCAACGGCAGTGATGATGGTGGCGCGGGCCGAAAGACGGGCATTTTCAGTTTTGAGCAGCCATAATTGACCATTTTCAATGACAAAAGAAATGGCCTGAACCCGTTGATCATGCTGTTCCAGCTGTCCACAAATCTTAGAGAGTTGGCGCGCCACCGCCGCCCGCCACGGCGATGATTGTCGCAATGATTTTGGCGGTGATTTTCGTGATGATTGTGCAGAGTCGCTCTGGGGAAACAGGCAGTCCGGGCGGTCCAGAGGCTGCAGGCGATCATCGGCCGGTGAATGATTGGCCCGTGAATAATTGGCCGGTGAATAATCCATCAAAGAGCCGTTTGAGGAAATGATCATGCCGTGAGGATGGGGTCGGCCGGATTGTGGGTGGCGGCTGAAGGCATACCCACGGGCACTCTTGGCATCCAAGCGATCAAAAACCATCATTTGTATGATGGCGGTGGTTGCCGGAGAATGGGCCCTGTCTTGGACCATGTCTTGGGTCTTGTGGTTTTGGGCTTGGTGCGTAGGGGTGAGCAGCGTGGCCAGGATAGACCACAGCTGATCATAAGGATCCTCAGGGATGGCTGACTGGCCGGTTTGCGCAATCGCGGCTTGATAAGCGGCGATGATCTGGCGCGATGCGTCCGCACTCGGATGAAGGGCCCCCTTCTGGGCGGGTGGTGGCTTGATCGCTGAAAATTGATGCGCATCCATCGCCAGAACGCGGCGGGCATAAGTGCTGACAAAACGCCGGTATTGGTCATAGGCAAAATCCCGATTGCCCGAAAGGGCAGCGATGCCCTCAACGGTTTGAGGATTGAGACCAATATTCAAAAAACTGGCAGGCGTTCCAGAAAGAAGCTGGCCTGACTCCAGCCGCAGCGCCACCAGAAACGGCTTGGCGGGATCACCGAATATCCGGCCGCTGATCGCGGATATCCTGTTCAGAGCCGCGCGGATATGTTTTTTGAGAGCCGGGCTTGGTTGTCCCCCATGATCCAAACAGATGGATAGGGCTTTTTTCGAAAGGATAAAACCCGGCGGCACCGGCAATCCCAAGCAAGCCATTGTCGCCAGACCGGCCCCTTTATGACCCAGAATTGCCGGATCACCCACCGGGCCATCGGCCTGCCCTGGTCCAAAAGCATAAATCAGCTTTGTCACGTTCAGCCTTGCAGTTGGGAAAAAGCGGCCACCCGGTCGAGAATGGTCCGCATGCGGGCCAGGATACGCAACCGATTGATTCGCTCAGCTGGATCATCACTATTGACCGTGACATGATCAAAAAAGGCATCAACCGGTGGACGCAATCCGGCCAAGATGCGCATGCTTTCCTGAAAATCTTCTTGTTGGTTGGCTTTTTGACACTCCCGTTCGGCCTCCTCAAGGCGGTTCAGGAGGTCTTTTTCCTGTCTTTGGCTGCATTGGCTTTGATCGGGAGGGTGATCATAGCGGGTATGGTCGCGTTTTTCCTCGATGGCAACAATGTTACGGGCCCGGGCATAAGCGGTGAGCAGATTGGCTCCATCGGGGCTGGCCAGAAAATGATCCAAAGCCCGCAACCGCTCAGCCAGCCGGGTCATATCATCATCCCCGGTGGCCAAAACCGCGGCAATACGGTCATGGCGAAACCCCTGCTCGCGCAGATAGAGGCGGATGCGTTCATTGAAAAAATCCATCAATCTATCAATGATTGCCGGGTTGGCTTGCTCGCTCAACGCAAGGGCTGTGCGCAACGGCAGGCGCAGATGGTTCTCAAAAATGATTCGCATCACCCCAAGGGCGGCCCGCCGCAGAGCATAAGGGTCCTTGGAGCCGGTGGGAATGGCATCAATCGAGAAAAATCCCACCAAGGTATCCATTTTATCGGCCAGAGCCACCGCAATCGCCACCGGTTGTTGGGGGCAGGGACCATCCGGGCCCAAAGGGGTATAATGCGCAGCGATGGCGGTGGCCACAGCCTTTGATTCGCCGTCATGAGTCGCGTAATACCCCCCCATAATTCCTTGCAATTCGGGAAATTCACCGACCATTTTGCTGTTCAAATCGGCTTTGGCGAGAAGCCCGGCCCGGGCCGCCAAACCGGGTTGGCAGTCCGGAATATACGCCGCCAATGCCGCCGCCAGATCGCTGATACGCCGGGCTTTATCCTCCATATGGCCCAGCTTGGCATGAAAGATCCGTCCGGCCAGCATCGGTAAACGGCTTTCCAGAGAATGCTGACGATCTTGATCCCAGAAGAATCGGGCATCAGCCAACCGGGCCCGCAAGACCCGGGCATTGCCGTCGCGGATGGTTGTGCCGCCGTCTGCCGCCTCAAGATTGGCGATGACAATAAAATGCGGAGCCAACTCACCCGCCGGATCACGCACAGCCAGATATTTTTGATGATACCGCATCTCAGCGGTCAGAACCGGCGGCGGCAAATCAAGATAAGAGGGGTCAAAATCCCCGATCAAAGCAACCGGCCATTCCACCAAACCGGCAATTTCCTCAATCAGCTGGTCATCTTCCACCACGGTGAGATGATGCTTGGTGGCCAAATCGGTGGCCGTCTGGTGGATGCGGGCTTGGCGAGCGGCGGGATCAAGAATGACTTTGGCCGCTTCCAGCTTGGTTTGATAATCGGCATAATCAACCACCTTAAAGGCCCCCGGGGCGTGGACGCGATGCCCGTAGCTGCGGCTGCTGGATTTGAGACCGGCATAGGTTATGGCGAGTTTTTTCCGATCAAACAGACATAACAAACCCCGTAACGGACGTACCCAGCGACCGCCAAGGGCATTCCAACGCATTGATTTTGGCCATGCCAACTGATCCAGAACAGAGGGCACCATCTCTTTGAGGACGGCGGCGGTCGATTGACCCGGTTTCTTGAGGCAAGCAAAATGATAGGCTTGGCCTTTGATCGTGCGGGTGGTGCATTGGTCAAGCCGGGTCAGCCCATTGGCGGCCAGAAACCCCTCAATGGCCCGGTCCGGCGCGCCAACTTTGGGCCCGCGTTTTTCCTCAACCCGGTCTTCTTGAGCCAGGGGCAGGCCATTTGCCACCACCGTCAAACGGCGCGGGGTGACGAAGACGTGCGGGGTTTGATGGGGCAGAGCATGGGCATCGAGGGCCTGATCAAGCCGGGCGACCAGATCAGCGGCGGCGGGTTTTTGCATCCGGGCTGGGATTTCTTCACCAAGCAGCTCCAATAGAAATTCAGCCATTGGCCTGGGCCTCAAGCCAGGCATCACAGCAACCAGCGGCCAATTCCCGCACCCGTAAGATATGTGATTTCCGCTCAGCCACCGAGATGGCTCCCCGGGCATCGAGCAAATTAAAGATATGGCTGGCCTTGATACAGTGGTCATAGGCCGGCAAAGCCAGGCCAGCACCGATCAAATCACGGCAGGTCGACTCACAATCGGCAAAGTGACGCCTTAAGATATCAACCGGGGCATGGTCAAAATTGAAGGCGGAATAATGCCGCTCATGATCCAGAAAAATATCCCCATAGGTGACGCCTGATCCATCCCAATCGAGATCATAGACATTTTCTTTCCCCTGAATATAGAGGGCCAAACGCTCCATACCATAGGTCAATTCGACCGCAACCGGATCACAGCTATGGCCGCCCATTTGCTGAAAATAAGTAAATTGCGTGATCTCCATCCCGTTGCACCATACCTCCCAACCCAGTCCCCAAGCCCCCAAGGTGGGGCTTTCCCAATCATCTTCAACAAAACGAATGTCGTTGATATCCGGGTCGATCCCTAAGGCGGTGAGGCTGCGGAGATAGAGGGACTGAATATTATCGGGGGCGGGTTTGAGAATGGCCTGAAATTGGTAATAATGCTGGAGGCGGTTGGGATTGTCGCCATAACGCCCATCGGTGGGCCGACGGCAGGGTTGGATATAGGCCGCCGACCAAGGCTCCGGCCCCAAGGCGCGCAAACAGGTGGCCGGATGGAATGTCCCGGCCCCCATCTCCATATCATGGGGATGCAGGATCATGCAGCCTTGGCGGGCCCAATAATTTTGCAGCCCGAACACCAGATCTTGAAAGGATTTTTTTTTCAAAGCAGCCTCCGGTCGCGGACTCTAAACCGCAGGCTTGGGGGGGTCAACTGACCGGAAAATGATCCCGATCATGGGGCTAAATATTGCCTCGCGGCGGTTGTTTTGCGCCCCCATTCTTGATCACCGGGCCGCTTGATCTTGGTTTCAGGGCATAATGGTCACGTCATGGTTTCAATCTCGTGATGGTCCCGGCTTGCGGTCATTGGCAATGCCGCGCCGTGGCGGAGAATGGCTTGGGCGGCGGCGGTATAGTGTGATCCATCTTCATGGAGGACCAAGGCGGCCAATTTTTCAAGATGTGAAGAATTGTTTTTATGGTTGCTGTTTTTACAGGAGCCATTTTTGCGGGTTTGGATGATGGCTCGTTTGGCTTTTCCACCCCGGCGGGGGATCAAAGGACGGATGGTGCTGGTGCTGGCTGCGGCTTGGAGATGGGAGAGGGCTTCTTGACCGCGCCCGGCGGCGATAATCATGGTTACCATGCCATGGGCTGTTGTGAGCCGTAGGGCGGTTTTGATCCAGATTTTCAGGGGAACCGCATCTTCACTGGACGCTGTGGCTCTGCGGTGATGTGGTGAGGTCGTGTGGGAATGGCGGGGCCAATAGGGAGGGTTGACCATCACGTGATCGAACCTCTCTGGGGCGAAAGGGGGGGCTTCGACGGCGGCGACCAGGCTATGTATGCGTTTATTCCAGCCGTTGCGATGGATATTGACATTGGCCAGACCAACCATGGCGGCATCGTTATCGATCCCGGTGATCTGCGCCTCCGGGCAACGGGCGGCCAGACAAAGGCTGGTCGCCCCGGCCCCACAGCCGATATCCAAAATATGCTGGCCATTTTCTGGGGCCACCGCGGCGGCCAAAAAAATCGGATCAATAGCCGCTCGATAGCCATATTGAGGTTGGCAAAAAGAAACCCGCCCATCCAGAAGATGATCATTGGAGACTGCCAGACCGAAAAGATTTTTCACGTTTTTTTCATTTTTATTCATTTTCCATACTGTTTTTTCATTTCGGTTTTTTCATTTCGGTTTTTCCATTTTATACATGATCCGATACCCGGAGAGGGTGAACCGGTCTTGATTGGCGGGTTTTGAATTATATCTTTTTTTAAAGTTTTCTCTAAAGACTCTCTCAACAATGCGTGATCATTTTTTTGCCATCTTACGGCGGAAAATGGTGGGAATGTTTTTTCCCGCCGTCAATGAAGGATATTGATAAAACGACATTGATAAAACGACATTGACAAAACAAAAATCATACCAATGATCTTATAGTGGTGATTTTTTAAGAATATTCACCAACAGTTGCTGCATGTTTCAATCATGACCGGATCATATCGACCGGATCATATCAATCAATCAGGAGGATGGTTTGGCAGTTGTTGTTCCTCTCAATCGGCCCTCCAAGGACAAGAACATTGTTGAGCGTCTCAAGATGGTGGTGCGTGATGATCTTGGCCGGGTCGATGCGGTGATCAAAGAACAGATGCGCAGTTCGGTTGCTCTGATCCCGGATCTGGTTGGCCATATTGTTGCGGCTGGTGGCAAGCGGTTGCGTCCGACATTGACTTTGGCCACTGCCCGGCTTTTTGGCTATGAGGGGGATCGTCATATCCATCTGGCGGCTTGTGTGGAATTTATTCATACCGCCACCCTTCTCCATGATGATGTGGTGGATGATAGCACCAAGAGGCGCGGCCTTGATGCCGCCAACGCCATCTGGGGCAATGCGGCAAGCGTCTTGGTTGGTGATTTTCTTTTCAGCCGCGCGTTCCAACTGATGGTTGAGGATGGATGTCCGCAAGCCCTTGACATTCTCTCCACCGCTGCGGCGGTGATTGCCGAGGGTGAGGTCCGTCAACTGGTGACAACAAGTGATGTTGAAATCACCGAAACCATTTATATGGATGTGATCAAGGCCAAAACAGCCCGGTTGTTTGCTGCTGCTTGTCAAATCGGGGCTTTGGTGGCGGAGCGTCCGGCTTCCGAAGAGCAAGCCTTAGAAAGCTACGGTCTCAATCTGGGCATCGCTTATCAGCTGGTTGATGATGTTTTGGATTATACGGCCCAATCGGGTGATCTGGGTAAAAATCCCGGGGATGATTTTCGTGAAGGCAAGATATCATTGCCGGTTTTGTTGGCCTATCGGCGCGGTGATGATGCAGAGCGGGGGTTCTGGCGGCGGACTTTGGTGCGGCTTGATCAACAACCCGGTGATTTTGAGCAGGCGGTGGATCTTCTCAAACGCCACCACGCTCTGGCCGATGGTTTGGAGCGGGCCCGTCATTATGCCGCCATTTCTGAGGATGCCCTGGCTTTTCTGCCTCAGAATGATATGCGGGATTTAATGATCACATTGGCCCGTTTTTGTCCGGAGCGCACCCATTGAAGTCCCCATTGAGGCACCCATTGAGTCTGCTTGCGGCGGGTGGATGGATGGGGCTATATACCCATGTCTATGGCGGCATGATGCGGAGTGTAGCTCAGCCTGGTAGAGCACTACGTTCGGGACGTAGGGGCCGGTGGTTCGAATCCACTCACTCCGACCATTTTCGGTTTTGCCCGTATTCTTATCCCCAGCATTGTTATCCCAAGCATTGTTATCCCAAGTCTCAGGACCGGGATCAATCATGACTGATCTTCCCCCATCGGGCGATGATGAATCCAACCGTTTGGGCGGCCGCATTGGACGCTATGCCCGGGTGGGTGCGGCGACCGGTGGTCTGGCCGCCCGCTTGGCGGGCCAGCAGTTGCTGGGAGGTGTTCTGGGTGACAACTCGAGTGCCGAAGCGATCAAGCTGGTTTTGGGCAACCTCAAAGGCCCGCTGATGAAAGCCGCCCAAATTCTGGCCACGTTTCCCGATGTCTTGCCGGAAGAATATGCTCGCGAATTGCGGGAGTTGCAATCCAATGCCCCAGCGATGGGACGGCTCTTCGTCAAGCGCCGCATGCAAGGTGAATTGGGGCCGCAATGGCGTGATCTGTTTGCTGAATTTTCTCTTGAAGCGACCGCTGCCGCCTCCCTGGGTCAAGTTCATCGGGCCGTGGGGCATGATGGGCGCGCTCTGGCTTGCAAGCTGCAATATCCGGATATGACTTCAGTCGTAGAAGCCGATCTCAACCAGCTACGCCTGGCTTTGGGGGTTTATTGGCGGGTCACCAAGACCATTGATCCCGGGGCAATTTTTGATGAGTTGTCGGACCGGATGCGTGAAGAATTGGATTACAGCCTGGAGGCTCAAAACATCACATTATATCGCTATATGTTGCGTGATGAGCCGGGTGTCCATGTGCCTGAATTCTACCCCGATCAATCAACCAAAAGATTGTTGACCATGTCCTGGTTGGATGGGCGTTCCTTATTGGCGATTAAAGATCATGCCCTGCAAGACCGCAAACAGGTGGCCTTGAATATGTTTCGGGCGTGGTACAGGCCGTTTTACGGCTATGGGGTTATTCATGGTGATCCGCATCTGGGCAATTATGCGGTCCGGGATGACCATAGGATCAATCTGCTTGATTTTGGCTGTATCCGTATTTTCCCGCCCAGCTTTGTCAAAGGGGTGATTGATCTTTACCAAGCCCTGCGTGAGGATAACCGCGATATGGCGGCGGCGGCCTATGAAAGTTGGGGATTTGATAACTTGAATGACGACGTGATGGAGGCCCTGAATCTCTGGGCTGGGTTCGTTTATGCGCCGCTGATGGAAGATGGGGAGCGTTTGATGCGCGAAACCAATTCAGCCGCCCAAGGGGCGGCCACCGCTGGCCATGTTCGGGAACGTTTGCGCCGTTTGGGCGGGGTGCGGTTGCCGCGGGAATTTGTGTTGATGGACCGGGCCGCCTTGGGCTTGGGGTCGGTTTTCCTGCATCTGGGGGCTGAAATGAATTGGCACCGCTTGTTCCATGATCTGATTGAGGATTTTGATGTTCAGCACCTGGCCGCCAGACAAGCCGAAGCCTTGGCGGTCGCTGGCCTGGAAGCCAGCCATTCCGATTGAGGTGGGTGAATTGAACATGGTTTAAGATTAAAAAAAAGCCTTCTTCGGATCACATCAGTAGATGTAGTAGCGCAGTGCTGTCTCTCCGACTTCTTTCAAAATATCGTACATTTCATCAACTTCCCATTGCTCTTCACGGAAATACATTGAAACCGGAGAAAAGAAATTTTTATCTGCACTCCCATTTCTTTTGAAAACATAGGTTTTATTTAAATCATAAAATTCATTCAGCATCGATATTTTCGACATGACAAAAGCGGATTCATCATAATTTTCAACGAAGTCGCAGCCCCATCCAAAGCAAACAAATGGCGTTACCCTCTCGTGATTGAGAGCCGCCTTAATGCCAGTCAGATTTTTTCCCAATCGTTCAACCGCATTGCCCTGGGCTTGGCTTGGTTTGCCTTCCGCTTGTCTGGCATCATTGGTTCCTTGCCTTTTGACTTCAGAAATGAGGACAATTTTTAGATAGTCCGGATTGTCGTCTTTTTTCAAAAAGATAACCCCACCATCCGGCTTGATCGTTCGGTCTTTAAACGTTCTATCGAACTCTTTACGGAATTCTTGATTGCCAATCAGCTTGATCATTTCGCCAAAAGTGATGTGCTTTTGAAATTCAAGGTGGTAGCCTTCCAATGGCTCGGTTAAACGTTGTTCCAGATAATCAATGCATCGCGTCATCGCCTGATAGATGCGCTTATCATCTGTTTTGGATTTGGTGTTTTTCGGAGCGTGTTGACGAACTGCAGCCCTTAGCTGTTCTGATTTTGTTGGAGTTCTCGAATCAGCCATCATAAAAATAATGCGGCTTGATCCCCGTAACATTGAAAATCAAGACTTCACTATGGAACAACACGCCCTCATAAATATCTTTGGGCAGGGCGACAATCGAGGAAATCTCCGGATATGTCCCGCTGAGGAAGGCTTGCCAGCGTTTGCTTTTACAGGTCTGGTTGAGGCGCAGGCCATAGGGCGCAAACAAGCATATGGGTACGGCATCCCCCCAAATATGGAGAATTTTGCGCAGCCAGACCTCCGGCAATAATGGCCGACTGCCGCCGATCTTGGTGGCGAACGCCTTGGTCTTATCATCAATATTGAAGGGCGGGTTGGCGATCACCAGCGACGGTTGAGCGAATTCTCCAGTGTCAATCGCCAGAAAATTACGCTGAATTGTTCCGGCAAATCCTTGGTCATCAACATCAATACCGATGGTCTGATACCCGGCCCGGGCAAAGGGTGCGAGCAAACTCCCCGCACCGACACAAGGGTCAATCACCGGTGCACGCTGATCAATCCGACCATCAAAAATGGAAAACAGAAAATCACTCAATTTTGACGGTGTATAGACGGTCGAGTCCTTGGCGTTCTGGTAAAAGTTGTTTCTGTCAACCCGATACATCAGAAATCCAACCCCGATAATGATGGTATTTCCCGATAACAGCGGCAGCTTATACCGGAATGAAAGTTATTCTTAGCGGAATGATCAACCAACCGCAATATATAGTATTGCTTAAGCGGGTCGGCACCATATATTTGGTCTGATCGCCGGTATTGATCACCCGCAACCAGAGACTTGAAACACGGCCCAATCCCGGGAATCTGTTTCTCGGATGGGTGCCGTTGGGGGTCAGCCGGGGCTGGTTTGTTTCTCGCCAGGTTCTGGAATATCGGCAGAATCTTTGCGGTTCCAGGCGCAGAGGCGTCTTTCCAGTTCTTCGCCCCGGTTGATCCAGCGATCAATCGTGGCCATGGTCATGGCCATGTCCGGGCTGTCGTCGCGCAGCCAAACCCGCAAGGCATTGAGAAACGCCGCCGAGAGGAATTGAATCCGCAGGCGGCCGCGTATCCCGCCAACCGAAATGCCAGCAATTTCGAGTGTCCAGCCCATGGAGGCATGAAGCCGCATCAGGCCAGGCGCAATACCGAGTGGATCAGCAATCAGGCTCTGCATGATTGAGCGCACGGCATCTTTATACTCAGCCAGCAGATCAAAACGGGCCATCAACAGCTCAAATAATTGATCCCGAATCGGGGCGGTTGCACTTTCTGGATCTATTTTTTCCGCCAACCGGGCATCAATGGTGGCGGCAAAGTGATCCAAAATGGCCTCTTTAGAAGGGAAATAGCCCCGTAACTCTGCACCATCAACGCGCGCTTGGCTTGCGATATCACGCAAGGTCACGCTGGCCCAATCCTTTTGAGTGGCAAGATTGAGCGCGGCTTCGATGATGCTGTGATGGGGATTTTTTTTGCTTTTTCCTGGGCTGGGACTTTTTTTACGGGGCATGGCGCGATCTGTTTCTCTAAAAAGATGAAGTGACTAAGATTCAGCTTACATTGCTCTTGCTGTTTGTGCGATGACTCTTTTAAGAGTCGTTACAGGTTGCTCGTACCCGTTCTAACCGATCAAGCAGAAAATTAATATCTGCAGTCCCCAGAGTGCTGTTTTCATCATCGGTTGTGGTGATTTGTTCGAGCATACGGCGCGCAAACCGTTCGATGTCATGTTCCTGACCATCCAATTCGGTTTTATTGAAAATATCAACGGCGGTTCGGAAAATTGTAAACATTTCTAGCGGTAACCCGGCTTTCTCATAAACTGCCTCAAAGCCTAGGGTACCCTTGTCATGGATGAGGGTCCGGGCATTGATAAGCGGAATGTCGGCCAGAGCCGCCAAGGCATGCTCAAAAAAAGAAATCCCGCCCGCACAAAGCGATCGAAAGATAATCGTCGGGGTGAGGCGATTGTTGTTCAGCAGCGCGGTGACCAGTTTTTCGACTTCTTGTTCATTGGACCACGGGGTGACCAGAGCCAGGGTGGTGACTTCACGGCTTTCACGGGTCAAACGCGCGGCCGTTTCGGCAGAAATCCCATGCTTATTGACAATACGCTCGCGCAGGGCCTCTGATACCAGGACAATAAGATTTTCAACCGTGCGAGCGGGTAACTGTTGTCTCTTCACCAAGGCATGATGCAGACGTTCGTTATCACCATGCCGATCAATCATCTTATTAAACGATGCTTCTGAAATCCGGGCACCATCATTGCTGATCAAGGTCTCCAAGACATCCAATGAGCCAATATCAGCCAGGATTGTGGAGATTTTTTCCGGAACCATTTCCCGGCCAGCAACCGCGGTCTGCTTGGCTTGGCTATTGGAGTGGACAATTTTGATCAAGTCATCATCGCTCAAAGCCAGCGAAGATTGAATAAATGGCAGGGATATCTCTTCAGTTTCTTCGGTCAAAGAAAGGGCAACATCATGGGGAATATCAGGGCATTTCTTGAGCTGTTGAGAAAGGACCTGGCGAACCTGAAGTGCCACATCTTTCACCATGATCCGGAAAATGGCTTCAGCCAGCGTTTTCTGGCTCTGCGTGAGGATACCGTCGCTGAATTGTCGAGCAACTTTTTCCGCCATATCGGCCCGCGATTGTGGGGATGGATCCGAAATCAGACGCTTAACATCCTCTTGGGTGAGACCAGACCCTTGGGGTTTTGCGGGGTTCTGAGATGATAAGGGCATAGAAAAACCAGATATATAAGGATATATAAGAAAGAATGACGGGCAATGATGAAAAATAACTATAGAATAGATACACGCACAAAACGGAGGGTCATATCTTTGATCATCGTGATGAATATCTCTTTATTCAATGGTTTCTTTTCAGTGGTTTTTATCCAATAGCCTCTTGTTCAGCCCATGCTTGATGATCGGATATGTAGATCGGTCGGCTTTTAAACAGGAACCATGTCTCTTCTGCATATGTTTTTTTAACCCTTATTATTTAAATTTTTCTCAGTATGCGGTTTTTTAGACCTTTTTGGAGCCGAAAAACCTTGAATCACCGCAACGTGACTGCCATATTGCCGCCTTACTTGCGCCGGAAAATATAAAAAACAAAAATTGGAGGTTCCTTATGTTTCAATCCCGTAAATCCTCATTGCCTCAATCACACAGAGTGCAGCCAAAGATGATCCGTTCTGGATTGGCTCTGATTGTGGCGGCGGTTTTTTTCGCCTCCCCGGTCCAAGCTGATGGTGATGCGGCAAATGGTGAAAAATTATTCAAAAAATGCAAGGCCTGCCACACTGTTGATGCCGGGGGTAAGAATAAAGTCGGGCCCAATCTGCACGGGATTTATGGCGCTAAAGCGGCGGCTGTAGAGGGGTTTAAATATTCCAAAGCCCTGCAAGAATCCGGGATCACTTGGGATGATGCCAATTTGGATCAATGGCTTTTGAAGCCCAAATCCTTGGTCAAAGGGACCAAAATGATTTTTGCCGGTCTGAAAAAAGATGATCAACGGGCCGATGTCATCGCTTACCTGAAAACACTGAAATAACCGGGAAACAACCGGCAAAGAAATGAGTCGGAATGGCCCCGGTCATGGAGATGAAGCGGCCAAATTAAAAGAGGGATATCCGAGTCGTCAAGAAATCGACTCACTTAAGACAAAGCTCTCTCAGTGGCAATCGCCTGACCAGATGAGGGCTGTTGTGAAAAGCGTTAAATCTCGGATCGGTGGGGTGGTGCTTTTCAATCAAGCTGGCTTGCAGTTTTTGATGGATGCGTGGGTCACTGCGTATTTTGACGAAGCCGTTGGGGTTAAAGAGGTGTGTTTGGTTGATGATACCTGGCCAGATTGTCGGGTCCAATGGGCAGACGGCGGGTTTAAGTCGTTTGAGATTGTCGAAGCAGATGATCCAGACCGCCGTCGTGGTGACGAGTACTTGCGCGCTTTATGCCAATATCAATGATAAGCCTGAAAAGCGTTGGAAAAATGATCCCCAATAGGATTGGCTTGCACGGGCCAAAGCGGCACCGGGTTGGATAGCAGGGCCTGTGAAAAAAAGGCGGGGAATAAATACGACCGTGAGGCAAAAGTTTCTTTGATCGTCCATCTGAACATGAACGAGTATGGTGCTTACCAGAAAGAGGTGGAAGCATCCTTTGCCGCGGCAACCCGCTGCGCCAAAGAAACATTCTCCTCCGTTTGGGTGCTTTGGGAAGAGACGCCCTGTAAATCAGAGCTCTATCATGTTTGGAAGAATGGCCAGGAAATGGGATTGACGTATTCGCTGAGTTAAAATCTAAACACCAAGGCCGCAGATCATTCTTGATCCGGCCTTTCTTTATCGCGCAGCTTTTTTGTCTTGCATTGCGTGTAAGGCCGCGTGGCGGGATTGGCTCAACCCCACCACCGCCAGAATCAGCAGGCCGCATCCATAGGCCCAAAATCGTGACGGCAAATCCCCCACCCGTTGGCTAATCGCTTCAATCTCATCACCATAATCAAGACCGGCCCGTTCGGCCGGGCTGCGGGGGGTTAAGTCTTCAACCACCAAAATCGGCTCTCCGTGCTGATTGATTTCGCCAAATGTCTTGACACCCAGAGCCTCTAATCCCGGCCCCTCTTGTTGCGGAGTTAGAATAAATTGCAACCGACGATCCCCGAACGGGGTCACCCGCACAACTTCCATGGTCACCGGCTGTCCCGGGGTCAAGGCGGTTGCGGTGGCCATGCTTAGATCAAGGCGGCGGTGATCGGCAAAGACATGCTCAAGCATGATATTGGGGACCAAAAGCAAGACCGCCCCCAGCAACAACAGGGCTGACTCCCAGATCCGCAACCGTGTCCGCAACCAATTTTGCAAGACGCAAGACACCGCCAAAATCGCTATCAAGGCGGCGATAAAGACGGTGACGGCTTGCGGCCAGCTTTCAATATCCAGCAGTAAAAGCTGCGCATTGAAGATAAAAGCCAGCGGCAAGATGGCCGTACGGATCGAATAGGTGAAGGCTTGGACCCCCGTTTTCAAGGGTTCGCCGCGTGAGATTGAGGCGGCGGCATAGGCGGCCAGACCCACCGGTGGCGTGACATCAGCCATCAGGCCGAAATAAAATACATACATATGGGCGGCCAATAAACTGAATGTTAGGCCGCTGGCCGCGCCGAGCGTCACCAAAATCGGGGCCATGAGACTGGCCACCACCAGATAATTGGCGGTGGTTGGCAACCCCATACCGAGAAGAATACAAATCAGCGCGGTGAAGATCAGCAAGAGAAAAAGATGATCCCCGGCAATCGTCTCGACCACCTGGAGCATGGCCCCGCCAAGACCGGTCAAAGCAATCACCCCGACGATGATTCCGGCCGCCGCAACAGCCACCGAAATGGCGGTCATATTGCGGGCCGCTTGGATAAAAGCCGCCGCAATCTCGTATCCGGCCGCCCATAGAGAGCCGGATCGGGCCGCTTGGATGACCATCAAGGCGGCGGTGGTCAAGCAGGCATAAAAGACCGCGCTGGCCGCACTCTGTTGGGCAACCACCAGCAGGTAAATCAAGACAGCCAACGGAATCAAATGAAACCCGCCATGGCGTAGGGTTGTTTTAAGGTGCGGAATATCCGGCCCCGATAAAGGGCGCAAGCCCAATTTGAGGGCCTCAAGATGGGCAATCCAAAACAAAGCAAGATAAGAAATCACGGCTGGCAAGAAGGCCGCTTTCACAATGTCAAGATAAGGAAGACCGGTCAAACCAGCCATAATGAAGGCGGCCGCCCCCATAATTGGCGGCATGATCTGGCCATTGACTGAGGCGGCCACTTCAATCGCCCCGGCTTTTTCTGCTGGTAGGCCGGATCGCCGCATGGCCGGAATGGTAAAGGCACCGGTGGTGGCAACATTGGCGATTGAAGAACCGGAAATCATCCCGGTCATCCCCGAAGCCAAAATCGCTCCCTTGGCCGGACCGCCACGAAACCGCCCAACCAGACCATAAGCCAAATCGAGAAAAAAGCTGCTGGCCCCGGCCCGTTCCAATAAGGCGCCAAAGAGGACAAAGAGAAACACAAATTCGGCCGCCACCCCGATGGGAATGCCAAACAC
The DNA here is from genome assembly GCA_963923945.1 of Alphaproteobacteria bacterium. Taxonomy (GTDB): domain Bacteria; phylum Pseudomonadota; class Alphaproteobacteria. The sequence continues at coordinate 974,844 of OZ000551.1, read as the reverse complement.
ACCATTGTCTCCCAGCCACTGAAAGGCCAGCAAGCGTTCCAGTGAAACCCCGCCATGACGAATCATTTCCGGCATCCATGGCCCCAAGAGGGCATAGGCCAAGGCCGCCGCGGCCAATAAGACCAAGGGCCAGCCCAAGCACCGGCGGGTGGCCATCAGCAAAATAACCAGGCCGATCCCAGCCAGGATGATTTCATAAAAGTGGTAGACCCCGCTGCGTTCCGATAGCGGGTCGGCGAAAATGAATAAATACCCGGCACTCAGCGCCCCCAACCCGGCCCATAAACCATCCCAAAGATTGAGCGGGCGCGGTCGTTTGGGATGAGCGGTATAGAGCAAAAAGCATAAAGTCAGAGCAAAAGCCAAATGCAAGCCGCGAATCTCAATACTGTTGAAAACTCCAAAACCAAGGGCAAAGGGCAGAGGTGAAGCGACCCAGAGTTGAAAAACCGCCCACGAAAAGCCGAGGACCCAAACCCCATAGCGGGCATTTTGAGCCAATGTGTTGATTGCGCGCGGCTCTGGGGCCTGAGATATCCTCTGGCCTTGCGATGGAGCCCTGCCTAAAGGAGTCATTCGCTCAAAGCTTGCGGGTCATCGGTTGGCAACCACCCGCGCTCACGGTAGTAACGGGCTGCCCCGGGATGGAGCGGCGCGCGTGCGGTTTCTTCGATCATACGGGCCGGGTCAAGAGTGTCCAAAGCCGGGTGCAGTTGGCGCAAGGAGGTGAGATTATCCATGATGGTGCGGGTGAGTTCATAGACAATATCATCGGCAACTTCAGCCCGGGTGACCAAAGTCGCCTCGGCACCAAAAGTGTGCGCTGGCTCGAGGAGGGTTGCATAAGCCCCGGTTGGAATGGAAACAGGGATATAATAGGGATACTGCTCAATCAGGGCTTGTTCGGTCGGACCCTGAAGGTCAATAATGCGCCCCCCACAGACATCGGTGGCCAAAGCCACCCCGCCATTGGGGACGCCAACACTATAAACAAAAGCATCAATCTTGCCATCGCATAAGGCTTGCGACTGTTCGGAAGAATTGAGCTGAGAGGCCAGCGAGAAATCATCTTTTTCCAGGCCATAAAGAGCCATCAAGCGGGACATGGTGGCCCGCTGTCCAGAGGATGGATTGCCGATATTGACCCGTTTGCCCACCAAATCAGTCAGGCTGGTGGCTTGCGATTGCGCCGAGACCACCAGATGAAACGCTTCGGAATGAAACGCCATGACCGAGCGCAGATTGGTCATCGGGGCGTCTTGGAATTTCCCCAACCCATGATAGGCCTCATATTGAACGTCAGATTGCGCGATGCCGAAATCAAACTCACCGCTGGCAACATGACGAACATTTTCAACTGACCCGCTGGTTGCCGGGGCAACGCAAGAAAGGCGATGGGTCTCGGTTTTGCTTTTACGGGCCTGGACGGCCTGTTTTTTGATCAAGCGGCAGATGGCTTGACCAATGATGAAATAGACCCCGGTCGGTCCGCCGGTGCCGATATCAATAAATGTTGTTTGGGCGGCTAGCGTCGGCTTGATGACCGGCGGCGGACCAATCAAGCAGAGCAGGACAATCCCGATAATAATCGATCGAAGCATATCCCTCAGGCGATGACTTGGACTATGATGCGGTGGGGTGTCATGGCTGGGGTTGCCAAACAGCATCGGCGCAGATTCCCTTTTGATGCAGAGTGTTAAAATATCAAGAGTCACGTGATTAAAAATGCAATTAAGAATTCAGATCAATCAAGAATCCAAATCAGTGCCTGCCCTGCTTATGGCAACGGATTCTTTCATAAGGATTTCTAGGACGATCCATTCTTAATTATCTATTCTTAGATAGGATATTTACGTTTTAAGATCATGGCGTTTTGAGATATTTTGGTTTCCCAATGATGGGGTCTATACTATTCGGGTATGTCTTGATCCAAATATCTTGATCCAGATACCTTAATCCATTCGGCCACTCTTGATCCATTAAGTTGAGTGAGTTTTCTCAATGAATCTCAAAGAATATATTCGCACGGTTCCCGATTTTCCCAAGCCGGGAATTTTATTCTATGACATTGCCACATTATTGGCCCATCCACCGGCTTGGCAAGCCGCTTTGGAGCGGTTGGCGACAATCGCGCGTGGGTATCATCCGGATATTTTGGCTGGCATCGAATCACGGGGCTTTCTGTTGGCGGCACCGCTGGCGGCTCAACTGGGTCTCAGCTTTGCTATGATTCGCAAAAAAGGTAAACTTCCTGGGAAGGTTATTTCTCATACCTATGATCTTGAATACGGGACCGATGTGATCGAAGTGCAGCCCGATATGATCAAAACCGGGCAGCGGGTGGTTGTTCTTGATGATTTGCTGGCGACCGGGGGTACGGCCGCCGCTGCGGTCAATTTGATGCGCCGGATCGGGGCCAGACCGGAGGCGGTGGTCTGTTTGATTGAGCTTTCTGGCCTGATGGGACGCAACCGTATTGATGTGCCGGTGGCAACTCTGCTCTCTTATGAAGAATGATAACCGGCGATTATGAAGAGCGGTGATCACGAATATCGGCGGTTATAAGGACATGTCACCCCGAAGCAAGCCAACCCCTATATGCCCACCGCCAATGCGAAAGTTAATCCGGTGTCCACGACCATAAAGCAGCAACGTTGGGCTTGGGCCTTGACCGGATCGGGGCATTTTTTCTCTGAGAGTATTGCCTTGATGAAAAAGCTCGGTGACGTTGATATTTTTGTCAGCCAGGCGGCAGAGGAAGTTTTGCGGATGTATCAACAGAAAGATGCTCTGCCTGAAACTGCGCGATTGTTTCGTGATACCACGGCGAGTGCGGCCCCGGTTGGGCAATTCTATAAAGCTGTCTATCACACATTGATTGTCGCCCCGGCCTCCAGCAACACGGTTGCCAAATCGGTTTATGGCATCTCGGATACATTGGTGACCAATGTGTTTGCTCAGGCCGGTAAATGCCGTGTGCCCTGCATCTATTTTGCCTGTGATACCGCCCCGGAGATGGAAAGCATGGCCCCGAAAGAATTGGTCAGGTTGTTTCCTCGGCCGATTGATCTTGAAAACACCGAAAAACTGCGATCCTTTGAGGGTGTGACCTTGGTTGAGAGCGTGGATGACTTGGTCTTGGCGATTGAAGAGCGGCTGCAATGTCTGAACGCATCCTCTTCTTAACCGGTAAATTGGCTGAAAAACAGCTCCATCGCATTCTGGAATCGATGAATCCGGATTTTGACTATCAAGTGCGGCAAATTGGTATTTCGGTGGCCGCTTTAATGTCTGAATCGCTCATTTTACGGCGAGTCGATGACCTGGAGGGGGCTGATCGTGTGTTGCTGCCCGGGCGGTTTCGGGGTGATACCGATAGCCTGAGCACCCATTATCAGGCCCCTTTTGAGCGTGGCCCGGAAGATTTGATTGATTTACCGAATTATTTTGGCATGGGGTCGCAAGTACCGGACCTTTCCGGGCATGATTGTCTGATTTTTGCTGAGATTGTTGATGCCCCACGTTTATCGGTGACCCAGATTCTTGAGCAGGCGGCCTTGATGGTTGCCGATGGGGCTGATGTGATTGATCTGGGTTGTTTGCCCGATGTGCCCTTTCCCCATCTTGAAGATGCGGTACAGGCTCTTCAGTCTGCCGGGCATCGGGTGAGCGTCGATTCGGCGTTGGATGCTGAATTGTTACGTGGGGGTCGGGCGGGGGCTGATTATCTGTTGTCTCTTCATGAGGGCAATCTGCATATTGCCCAAGAAGTTGAGTCGATCCCGGTTTTGATTCCAGCCAAGCCGGGTGATCTGGACTCCTTGTTTAGGGTGATTGATGGCTTTCGAGAAGCCGGGCGGCCTTTTTATGCCGACCCGATCCTTGACCCCATTCACTATGGTTTTACTCAGTCCTTAATGCGTTATCATCAGTTACGTCACCGGTTTCCGGATGTGGATATTTTGATGGGGGTGGGGAATCTCACTGAATTGACCGATGCCGACAGCACCGGTGTCAACGCCCTGCTTTTTGGGATTATTTCAGAACTCCGGGTCACCGCGGCTCTGGTGGTCCAGGTCAGCCCCCATTGTCGTCAAGCGGTGGCTGAGGCCAACCGGGCCCGGCGTTTGTTTTATTATGCTCATTGTCAACGGCGGTTGCCGGTGGGAATTGATAGCGGGCTGATGGGGTTGCGTGACCGGCGGCCCTATACCTATACGCCGGCTGAAATCAACGAATTGGCGGCGATGATCAAAGACCCCAATTTTCGTATCGCCACCGCTGAGGACGGGGTGCATGTGATGAATCGGGATGGCCACCAGATTGGGGCGGACCCTTTTGGCTTTTATCCGCAGCTCAGGCTGGATCATGATGCGAGCCATGCTTTTTATATGGGGGTTGAATTGGCGCGGGCGGAAATTGCCTGGCGGCTGGGGAAAAAATATAATCAGGATAATCCATTGAATTGGGGGGTTGGCGTGGCGGCACCCCAGAAAGATCTGACCCGCTTTGATGCTGTGGGGACAACCCGATCAAAAAAAAAGACTTCGCGCCGGTCTGACGCCAAGACTCGCTCGAGGTCCAAGCCTCATATGCGGCCCAAGCCTCAATCATGAGGGGGGAGATAATGTCTGCTATTCTGCCTGATCAACCGATTTATGAGATTGTTTTAACCACCGGCAATCCGTCCCACCCCAACCAAGCGCATCATGCGCCGTTTGGGATTCGGATGGCCCAAGATCAGGTGATCATCGCCCCCTATCGCCCGTCGCGTAGTTTGGATAATCTTCTCGCCCATCGCCAAGCAGTGATCAATTTCACCAATGATTCGCGGGTGTTTGCCGGTTGCTTGACCGGGCGGCGTGAATTTCCTGTGTGCCCGGTTGAACAGGGTGCAGGGGTGCGCTTGCGCGACAGCCTGGCCCATGCGGTGATCCGGGTTGAGCAGATTGTTGACGATGACCAACGGCCGCGCTTTCATTGTGCCATCACCCATCGCCATTCTCACGCGGCTTTTCCTGGTTTTAATCGGGCCCAAGCCGCGGTGATTGAGGCGGCAATCTTGATGAGTCGGTTGCATATTCTGCCTGTGGAGAAAGTTGAACGGGAGCTGGCCTATTGGGCGATAGCGGTCGAGAAGACCGCCGGCCCGGATGAACGGCAATCTTGGGGATGGTTGATGGAGCATTGGGCGGTGTTTCAGGCCAATCGCCATGCTGTTTGCGAAAAAGAAACATCATGACCGCCCTTCTGGCCAGTGTGGCCAGTTTTGATGAGGTGGAGAATGCGCTTACCGCCGGGGCTGATATCATTGATCTGAAAGATCCTGAGCAGGGAGCTTTGGGGGCCTGGGCATTGACCGATATCGTTCAGGCGGTGCGGATCATTGCTGGACGCCGCCCGGTGAGCGCGGCGGCCGGTGATCCGACCGATCCGGTTGATCAAGGCCAACACCTGCAAGAGCATTGGACCGCTTTGGCGACCAGCGGGGTTGATAACGTCAAATTCGCTCTGGGGTTTGATGGATATGATCATCACCGTTTGGCGATGGTGGCCGGGATCGCTTGGGGCCGGGCGCGCCCGGTTGCGGTAATTGCCGTTGACCAAGCACAGCAGAGCGGGGCGCGGTTGGATGATCCGGCATGGCTGGCCGGTTTGGCTGAGGCGGGGTGTCAAGGGGTGATGCTGGATACAGCCGATAAAACATCGGGCCGACTCACCGATTATGTTTCCTTTTCCGGGTTATCGGCTTTCATCACCGCCAGCCGTGATCTGGGTTTGATGGTTGGCTTGGCTGGATCCTTGGGTTTGGATGATGTGGCTCTGATCAACCGGCTGGCCCCCGATATTGCCGGGTTTCGCGGTGCGCTTTGTGCGCAAGGGGATCGTAATGGGCGGTTGTCCCCTCAACGTTTGCGGCATTTACGGGCGGCCCTTTACCCGGGGGCAGCGGCCAGCCAAGCCACCGCCACCGCCGGTCCGCAGATGGCCATACGGGTGGCCAAATCAGCATCACGCACCGCCAAGAACGTCTCCCCGGCGACATAAGAATGCCCAAGCTCGGCGGCGATTTTTTTGATCAAAAATTGCCCGCATCCATAGCCGATGATCGGGTCGCTGGGGCGCAATGCCGCGTGCTCAATATGACGTTGACACGCATTGCGGAGGCTTTTTCGCTGAATCGTGGCAAAGCGGTCGGCCAGATCCCGCCAGACCGCCAGGGGTCGTTCGGCCGCATCCAGGCCAATCATGCGGGCCAGGCGGCGGGCCGAATCGGTGGCGGTTTTCCCGGCTCCATCAGCAGTTGGCGCCTGGTCACTGTGTGGGTGCAACCACCCAAGCAGACGGTAAATATCGGCGGTGGTTGCAAAAATCTCAGCCATCAAGGGGATTGATCCGCCTTCAAAAAAGATATCCGGAGTCAACGCGATCAGCGGGGTGCGCACAACCCCGCTATAAACCAACCCGGCATCGCGCAACCGTTCATGATCACTCAGATTGCGATTTTGGGGATAATTTTGAAGACGACCATCACCCAGAGGAATGATATCGGTGGTGGTGCTGCCGATATCCACCACCAGACCGCGATCAACCCAGTCCCCGGTCCAGGCGGCCAGGGCCTGCCAGTTGGCGCTGGCGACCCGATGGGGATGTTTATATGCCTGGGCCGGATCGAGAAAATCACGCCCACCCGCATAAATCATCATCCTGGGTTGTTGATCATCCCGATGGCCCGGTTCAGAGAGACTGGATTGCACCAATTTAAGAATACGCCGCACACCCTCAAGGCGATCCGGGAAGATATCGGCCAATTCACCGGTCATGGTCACGCCGTGGCAATCAGGTCGACCAAGCTGGGTGCCCAGCCTCGCCAGTGTCGCCTCAAGATGGTCTATCCCACGCCATAACGGGCATGGGGTTTTGACGGCATCAAGAATGACAGCATCGGTTTTGCCATCCATTTCAAGGAGGGCAGCCTTCACATAAGCCCCCCCGATATCCCAACCGATGATACGTGTTGGCTGGCCTGTATGAGGGGTCATCATCGGTTCTCAAAAAAAGGTGCCAACAAGAAAGAGGCGGGATTTTTACCCAGGACTTGGCGCAGCTTGGGATAGGTACTGGTCATCCGGGGATTGATCTCCATAACCCGCCATCGACCATCATCATCTTGGATCAAGTCAATGCCGATATAGCCGCAAAGACCAGGAATTGCTTGACCAACAGCTTTGGCCAGAGGATCAAAGCAATCTCTATGATTATTCATCGCCCCAACTTGAAGAGCCGCATAAGAAAATATTCCTTGGTCTTGCTGCATGGTGATGCTGTTGGCGGCCAGGAGGGTTACCTGACGATTGTGATAAAGGGTGCAGAGACTGGCAACCGGCCCGGGGATATAGGGTTGAATGATCAAGGTATCGTCAGTTGGATTGTTCTGGCTGAGGATGGTGTCCATTTCATGGCGGTTGGCGGCATACCGGACTCCTTGGGCCCCGGCCCCATCATCGGGTTTAATGATCCATCCCCTGGGGCTGGCCGGGATGGCTTGTCCGGGCCGATGGCTGGGGATGACCGGAATTTTTTGGGCATGCAGACAAGAAGCGGTGGCTGATTTAGAGGCTGTGAGAGCAAGGGCTGATGATGCGCTGGCCAAAAGGTGGCGACCACATTTTCTGACATTCTCGGCTAAGGACAATAGGAGACCCCCAGTTTCCGGGGCAATTGGCACAACAACATCGGCATGATTGATATGGTTTTTCCAGGCTGCCCAAAGTGTCTTGCCGTTGGTTGCTTGAACCCAAGCCGGTTTTCCCCGTTGCAGCGGTGCCAGGTTGCGGTCCCGACAATAGGAGACATGGACCCCCGGGAGATCAGAAAAATCCCTGACCAGGGCTGTGACCATCTGTTCTCCCTCGGACTGTATGGCCGGTGAGAGGACGTGCTCGGCATGACCGCCACCGGTGCTATATTCGATAATCAAAATTTTTAAAGGGTATTTTGTATGCATATCATCCCGGTAATTGATTTACGTGCTGGTCTGGCGGTTGCGGCTTGCCGGGGGGTACGTTCAGAATATCAACCCCTGGCAACCCGATTATGCCCCGATGGATCAGCCCTGGCTTTGGTGGCGACATATCGTGAATTATTTGGGTTCCAAACCATCTATATCGCCGATTTGGATGCGATAGAAGGCACCGGCAACAACGCCCAACTGATCGATACCCTGGCCAGGGGCTGGCCACAGGGGGAAATTTGGTGTGATTGCGGCACGGCGGCGGCCTCTATCCCAGCTCTTGATACCGCGCATCCAACCAGGACCAAAAAAAATACCCAGAAAAATGCCGAAATTCGGATCGTTTTGGGCAGTGAAAGTCAAAATGACGAGTCCTTGTTGCATGATTTGGCGATGACTCGGCCCCGCGATTTTATTCTGTCGCTTGATTTTAGTGATCACGTATTTCTCGGCCCGGCCCGGCTGGAAAAAGATGTGTCCTGCTGGCCGGAGCGGGTTATTATCATGGCTTTGAACCGGGTGGGGACCAAAGGCGGGCCGGGGTTAGACCGGTTGGCGCGCTTGGTTGAGCGGGCTCAAGGGCGGCAGGTTTATGCCGCTGGTGGAATCAGAAATATTAATGATCTCAAGGCGTTGGCATCCATCGGTGTTACCGGGGCTCTGGTGGCGACCGCTTTACATGATGGCAGCTTCTCACCGCTTGATAGTACAGAATTGGATATCCAGAGTCGGCATTTTTAATCAATGCCCTCATTTCAATTTATGCGTCTCAATATTCTTGTTCTGGTTTTGCTTTTTTCCAGGTTCTTTCTTGGCCGGATATCAGAAAAAAAGGGGGAAGCTCAAAAGCTCCCCCCTACGCAGATCACAAAATGGGGCAACAGCCCCTGATCAACCGATGCGGATCAACAGCACATTCTTTCGGTCATAGAATCTTATAACCAAAGCGTGCGTTGACCACAAAGGATGCAAGCCCCCATCAGACGGATACAGACTGAAGGGTTACTTGCCGGTCAAAAATTTCAGCAGCTTCGAGAACCAACCACCGCCGCTCTGCGATGACCCACCGGATCCCGCGCTGCCACCGTTTCAGCTGGCCGCGAACGGATGATCGGCCGAACCACGCTGAGACAAGACGTCAGGAGCCTTGGGTTCACCCGATACGGCCCGTTGAATCGATATCTTGGTGGCTTCGTAATTATAGTCCTGAATTTTTCGATCATCATCAGCCAGCCAATGAATGAACACACCGACACTGACGAACAGATCATCGGCTTCAGCAGCCGGGATGGTTCCGTCTTCAACGCAATCCATTACCGCTTTGGCGACGCCGGCCTGGGCTGGACCAAACATTTGGACCGCTTGCTTGGCCCCCTTGATGGTCACCTTATTGAACATGACGGTGGCTGGTTTGGTCATTAGATTGGGCGCCACCACGGCCAATAGGCCATTGACGCCTTCTTTTTGATTGGTCAGCGTTTGTGCAAATGCGGTTTCGGCAGCGCTGCCGCGTGGGCCGATGATGAGGTCGATATGGGCGACTTCATTGCCGTCACCAACGAGTGCTTCGCCGACCAGCATACGATCAATTTTAGCCATGAGATTATCCTCCCCTGCTCTTTATTAATAGTTATGTTTTCAATGGTTGTGTTCTTCAAGATCGCAACCAGCATCACATATAAAATGTAATGCTTCATTTCATGATTTCCCCTCTTTAAAGGGTGTATGCATTTCTTGCAACATATCTTGAAGACGTACCATGAGCAAGGTGGTGACTGTGAGGTCGGCGCTTGAGCCAGGATTGATGCCTTGCTGCTTGAGATCATGGTCAAAATTTTTCCAAGAAGGCGGCCAGTCTTTAAAATCATTCATTGATTCCAATGCGTTAATTTTCTGCTGTGCGTGCATACGTAGGTGACGGGCTGTTTTTTCGCCCCATCGACGCCGAACATGGCCATCCATCCGGGTGGCCAAAAAAGTCATATAAATATATGACGCTGACCACGCCGGGCTCCAATCTCGCGATTGTGCATGGTGATAGGCTGGAATCCCGAGACCAAAAATATCCTTAAATCCGGTGGTATATTGGCGGGCGATGCTGTCACGCTTGGCCGCTTTACCCATGGCTTCACGCAAGCAAACAGTGGGTGGGGCATGGACATCATGGTCCCGTACTTGGCCCAGCCCCCCGGGATTGGCCCGGGCAATTGCTGCAAAAACGGCTGCCGTATCGGCAAGGGTGAAATTGTTGAGAATTTTATTGAGTTTTATGGCCAAGTCGTCGGCTGTTGCAGCATGGGAGAAGGCGGTGAGGAGAGGGGCACAGAGGAGCAGAATACCCAGATTGGTGTTGCAGCCAAGATGATCCATTGTCACCATCACCGAATCGCGGATACGCTCCCCGCATGATCGGCTTAAATCGCCAAGAATGGGCGCGGTTAGAGTGGCACTGCGGCGAAAATCAGCCACCGTCATCCCATGACCGTCGGCATAGATATGAACATTGCCTGGCTTCAGGGCTTCAAGCTCAAGATGGCAAGCCCAAAGATAGGCCCGGGCTGCTTGTTGCGATTTGATCTTCTGAGATTCTGACACCTGGCCGGGTCGGCTGGGTTGCCTTGGATCATCATCGGTCATGTTGGATCATCACTGGTCATATTGGATTATGAGCGATCATTGAGCATGGACCATCGGCAATCTGGGCGGTGACATGATCAATAATATGATCGATAATATGATCGGCGATGGTGATGGATGTGGTTGTTTGCAAGCCTTTCCAGGCCGGGATGCTGTTGACTTCGAGAATATACCATTGTCCTTGAGGGTCGCAGATCACGTCAACCCCGGCATAATCAGCGTTGAGAGCTTTAGCGGCCGCCACCGCCAATTCCCCCAATCTTCCGGTGGCAGCAACCGGCTGGCAGCGTGCTCCTTGCCGGACATTGGTGATCCAATGGATTCCGGTACGGCGCATCGCGGCCACCGCCTGGCCACCAATGACCATGACTCGAAAATCACAGCCTGGATCAGAAGGATCTTGAGGACCGACATAATGCTGGAGATGGTAAACGCCACCAATGGTTTCAGGTACCGGAAGATCAGCACTCTGGGTGATGAGTTGCAGACCCTGGCCTTGAGCACCGAACAGAGGTTTCAAGACAATTTTTTGCCCTCGGGAGGTGGCGTCTTCAACAAAGCGACAGGCTTGTTTGCTTGATTCACAGGATAAGGTCTCCGGGACCGGTAATCCGGCCCGGGCGAGAAGAAAGCCGCACATGGCCTTATCGACCATATGCTCAATAACCCGGGCATCATTAAACACCCGGCAGCCGGATTCGCGTAACCCATGAAGAATGCTCAACCGCATGGTGATTTGTTCAAGACTGCCGGCCGCGATACAGCGTGCGATAACCGCCAGCGGTTCCCCGTCTGTAGTCGGGAGCGCGATGCGTCCATTTTGATTGCGGCATGCAATGGCGCATTGATCATATGAAGCCCAGACAACATTAAAGTTACGCCCGCCTGCGGCGGCAGTGAGTTGGCGGGCATGCCAATCCGGGGCGTCACTGCACAGCAGGAGCCAAGGGGACCGACTATCCGAAGGATGTATTGAGCAAGGGCTCGTTGAGGTGACCGGCATGGAAACTGCGCCCGGTATCAAGACAGGTGACACTTGCCTTGGCGGGGCTGAAAAGAGCACCATCAATCGCGTAAAAATCTTTGTTATAGGCCGTAAAAATCTCTGCAAACGGCTTGCCGTAATCCTTTGACCCGGTACTGGGAAGCTGATGGGCAAGGTCACGGGCCTCATCTTCAGGGCCGCTCACAAAAAGGTGAATCTCACCACCATAAATGATCGCATCATTGGTGCGTCCCATGCTGGCGATGAAGTCGGCTGCCGGCGGCGGGAGGGGGGCGGCACCGGCCCCGTCAATCACCCGCTCAAGGGGAAAGCCAATCTCATGGGTTTTGTGCAGACCCACCTCAAGAACCCGTCCGACAATCTGGACCACCCCAGCCAGGCTGCGAGTCGGGGTGAGAATAATCACCAGCTGCTCAGGCGCGACACGACAACGTTGGGCAATCGTTTTAATCAAAGTTGAAGGGGGTGGGCGATCAACTTCCAGAACCAAACAAGCAGAATGCCCTTGATCCCGATACCCCAGCTCTTCATACAGAGGTTCGGCCAGAGCTCGCGCCCGGCCAGGGCCGGAGCCAAGAGCAAAAAACCCCCCTTCCGATAACTGCCAGCCAGCATATTGGCTGCCCAGACATGCCAGGACCGGGTTGCTGCTGGTCACATTGATTAACCAACGCCAGTGTTCAAATTTGGTGCTGTTATGGATGGTCACTTGACCCAGGCTGCCCATACAGATTTCAGTGACCAGACGGCCAACCTCTAACCCTCCCGAAACATTGATCCCGCAATCAATGATGGTTGCTCCATTCGTGTCGCGGTCAACAGCGACGCGCAGGCGGCGGGCTTGTTTGATGAGGTTTTGTACCAACGGCCAAGTACAGGTACTGAGATTCGGCCATCCACGGGCCGCTTTATGAAGCCGATTGGGAGGATTTTTTTGCGGTTTGGACATCATATACAACACAATCTATAGGGCAGATTCTATAAGATAGATTTTGATCACAAGGACTTAAAAAATGATACGGATGAAAAAGGTTTTTGACCGGGTCTCTTGGGTTTGATGATAATTCTAATCATGGTTTTGAGATGATAGCCCGATGAGATCATTAGGCGCAAATATGGCTTGGCGGGCAAAGAAGAGTCTTCTGCACAAAGCGCACACGATCAGAACCCAGCCGATGAGACGGCACTCGACCATCGCTGATGGATTGAATACCACAAATGGGTTCTCCGGCTGCAATGGTCTTGGGGCCATGTGGTTTATCAACGCAATAGGCGGGCCAGTCAACCACCGCCGGGATAAAGCAGTCCTGGTCGGCATAGCAAAGGGTGAGACTGATATCCTGGCCATCGATTCCAGGCCATTGCGGCCAAGATTGACCTTGGCAAGCGGCATGATGGGCCGGGATGCTCCAGCCTGGGGCGACGGTTTCAAGAAGATCAATGGCTGCTCCGGGACGCGGATTGATCTCCAAAATTGAGAAAAATTCTCGATCAATCAGAACATCAAGACTGTTCAGACCACGCAGGGAAAAATAAGCGCTCAACTGCATGACCGCATCAGCCAGCCGGGTTTGCAGACTGTTCTCAAGACTGTACTGGATGGAAAGCCCGCCAAAGCGGTACGGTTGTTCAGCCGTTGGCGCCAGCCGGTTGCGGCAAAAGCACAAAATCTCAGTATGCCGACCATTGGTGATGAATTGAACCGAATGCGGTTTCCCGCTCTGACGTTTTTGGTAATAGAGGCTTGACCGATCGGTTTGCCTGTCGCTGCGTGTATTGGGCACCGTATTATCGCGACAAGGGACAACCGCGAGCCCGCCACAACTTCCGGCCTGTTTGCGTAACCAGTATGGGCCATTTTTGGGCCGGGATCGACGGATCGGCGGGGCCGGGAGATTGAGCTGTTTGAGAGCAGAAAAAAAAGATTCCGGCTGGGTGATCTGGGTCACAACGGCTGCTGTGTTTCCCCAAACCGGCCGTCCCTGACCGATTGTATGGAGCAGGCCCGGACAAGACTCAAAGCCACTGCCATAAATGAGTGGCCACCGGCAATCAAACTGACCCAGAGCCTGGAGGAGATCATCAGCGTCAAAGCCATGAACCGGATCACCGGTGAGGGTGCGGTAATATGCTGTGGCGTCGCGTGTGTCTTGATCCCCGAAGAGATCAACGATGGCCGGGGTGATCCCGGCCCGGCGGGCCGCTGTGCCGATGGCCCGTCCAGAAAGAGCCGCCACAACAAGCATCGGTTGATCCAATTTATCCAGAACCGTTGACGATTTTTCGCGCAATCTCGGTTGCTTGTTCAAAATTTAAATAAAGTGGCTTGTCGCTGTTGCACATTGATTCAAACATGATTCTTTGGGTTTTAATTTTGACATCGCCAAAAGTAAGCGGGCCAATGGCTAAAGCTCCAGACTCAAGGGGGGTATTGTCATCATGGAGCCCACATCCTTCAATACCAGCCGGCGGTACCGCATTGGCATCAGCCACAACTTTAATCTGTGGTGCGGTGGCCAACATGGCTTTGGACAAAACCTGGATACCGGCTCGGGCGGCACAGAAAACCACGTCAGCGTCAGCCAACAAAGCGGTATTTAAGGCATCACTGCTGCCGTCTGCCGGGATGACGTCAACCCCGAATCGCTCTTTATACCCTTGTGATAATCGCTGGACATTCTCAATCCCATCATAACCGATGATGGTCGCTTCGGCCCCGGCTTGCGCACAAATCACCCCCGAGATCGAACCAACGATTCCTTTACCGCCATAAATTTTAACTTTAAGCCCTTTAAGGGTCAGGCCAAATTTATCCATCAAGGTTTTTTCGGTACAGGCAACCATCGCTGCTGCGGTGGTGAAAGATCCGGCTGGATCGGGAAAGACCGAAATTTCAAAAGGCGGAACCATCGCTGCTTTGGCTTCGTCCAGCATATCAAGCGCCAGGACGGCATCTTTTCCGCAAATGAAAACTCCGGTTCGTTTGGCATCAGCAACGGCCCGTGAAAAAATGGCATCCTGTACCAGGGCTTTGATATCTTCGCGTGATACATTGATGAGCGGCATCACGGCATCAAAGCCAGCATCATAGGCCATATTGACATCAAACGGGCTGACATTCTGCTGCGGGGTTATCATATGGAGGATATATTTTCTATTTTTGGTCATGATGCTTCTTTACTGAATGAACGGATATGACGGAATGGATTGATATTGGGTGTGATCAAAATGGACGGTGATGGAGGTTATGGTCGGGCATTCTCGGTTGTCTACAAAATTCTGTATCATTTTACAAATACCGCTCACAATGACAGCGGTTCCCTTTTATAGATCATTGAGTTGCTGCTTTATCATGAGGTGGACGTCACTGAAGAGCCGAGTCTCATAACATGATGACCGACATTACGGGCCTGGCATATCATGAAAGAAAGGGATTGATTACCGGTCTTTTGACTCCCTTTATTTTGGCCTTTGGTATGGTGGCGTAAATTCTCAACCAGTGTTTTGGCTTGTGCTTCATGTTCAGCAAAAGCAAAACCGGTTGGTCCCCAGGAGCTTTGTCCATAGCCGCTGACGCCGTTTGCGGCCAACCAAGACAGTGCCTTGGCGACTAAAGGGCTGCTATAGCGGCCGTTTTGAGCCGTGGAAAAATGATCCCCAACCGCGGCTTGAAGCTCGGTAATGGCTGGCCCAAAGCTGGTAAAATCAGCATGAGCCACCGCCGGTAGAATCTGCATGACCACCAAGCGGCATAAATCAGCAGATAAAG
This sequence comes from Alphaproteobacteria bacterium, assembly GCA_963923945.1. Classification (GTDB taxonomy): domain Bacteria; phylum Pseudomonadota; class Alphaproteobacteria. The sequence goes on along the minus strand of OZ000551.1, from coordinate 959,418 downwards.
CGTCTGAATAGGGTGGCAAATCATCAAAGGCATTCTGTTCAGACGGGCCATGAATGCCCTGCTGACTCTGGTCGAAAATCAGGATAATTCGCCAATTTTCAGGGAAGTCAAGACGGGCAATCGGTCGTGGTGTGGCCCTCTTATTCTGCTTGACGGTCGGCTGGCCGCCATCAAGGATGAACCCACCATGAGAAAAGGCGGCCAACCCAATCCCCGAGCGTATCCCACGCTGAAGGGTCTGAGCGGCTGTGCGACCAACAACGGGGGGGGCATGATTGAGTATGGCCAGAATTGTCCCGATGGCCAGGGCAAGCTGAGTCCCTGAACCAAGACCGGTATGGGGGGGGATGGCTGTTTCAATATCAATATGGGCCGTGTGCTGATACCCATGAGCGGCAATGATTTTTGCGGCATATTCTTCGGCTCTTTGGTGATCTGGACCGGTGACCGCAAGATGGGGGTCGCGCCGACACAGCAACCTGGTTTGCGGTTGATCCAAGGCCAGGCCAAGGCTGCCAAAAAGACGACCCCGTCCGCCATGCAGATCAAGAAAACCAAAATGCAGCCGGGCCGGGGCGGAGATGCGGATAGAATCCATTGCTTTTAAAGATATAGTGTGAGCGCAAGCGATGTTTTACGATGGCGTTAACAATGCATGGTCTTGACAATGAATGGTCTTAACAATGAATGGTCTTAACAATGAATGATGTTATATTGACTGACCATCATCGTTTCTAGAGCTGACTGGAATTTTTGATCAAACGGCGCGTATACTAAGGTTTATTCTACACTGGAGTTTATTATGACCGAGCAAACTTATTCAGATGCTGAGGTTAAAGAACGCCTCGCCCGTGACTTGCCCGACTGGCGGCTGGAAGGGCGATGGATCTGTCGTAAATATCGGACCTATGGCTGGAAGGGGACACTGATGGTGGTGAATACGGTCGGGCATCTGGCTGAAGCGGCTTGGCATCATCCCGATCTTGTCGCATCTTATGCTTTCGTTGAGGTCAAGTTGACCAATCATGCCGCCAAAGGCATTACGGATAAGGATTTTGCTCTGGCCGCCAAAATTGAGCAGGTGATCAGTTGGCGGCCCGGTTCTGAAGATGGGCCTCTTGAAGGCACACCAAATTCTGATCAACGTTTCGCCTATATTAAATATGATTAACCGATACCCTTATGGTGGTGTTATGATAATGTTATAGGTAATGTTATCAATAATGCTTTCCCAACCCATTCGAGACGTTGGACCCGTTTGAGGCATTGGGCTGATTCGAAATATTGGGAAAGTGGGGGGAATGTCCTATCCAAGAATCGATACCATGTCCTTTCTGCGGTCTGTGCTGTGATGATCTGCAGGTTTCGTTGCGCGCCGACCGTTCGGTGCGGGTGCGCAAAGGCGGTTGCGCGCGGGCACGGGACCGTTTTTCTGATGCCGATATTGATGCTGAACCAATGGTCAACGGCAAGCCGGTTTCTTTGGCTGAGGCGTTGCGGCAGGCCGCAGCCCTGATCCGGGGGGCGCAAGCCCCACTCTATGCCGGTTTAGCCACCGATATTGAGGGGGTTAAAGCCTTTTTACAGTTGGCTGACAACACCGGTGGAGTTGTTGATCACGCCGCTTCTGAGGGGTATTTCCGCAATGCTCGGGTTGTGCAAACCGAAGGATGGATAACCACAACCATTGCTGAAATACGCAACCGGGCTGATCTGATTATTATGGCCGGGACCGATGGGGTGGGGGCGGCCCCGCGTTTTTTTGAACAATGTGTCTGGACAAAATCGGCTCTGTTCAAACCCCAACCACAAGAGCGCCGAGTCATTTATATCGGGCATGGCCTGGATACGGCCGCCGGGGTATCACCGACTGGTCGCCATCCTCTCCATCTGCCCAGCCGACCGGATCAGTTGGCCGCGGTTTTCCTGGCCTTACAAGCCCTCTATGAGGGACGTAAAATGGCCAATGTCAGAGTGGCTGGCGTGACCAAGACGGCCCTTGAAGAGCTTCTCACCCATATCCGCAATGCTGCTTACCCGGTGATTGTATGGAATGCTGCCGAATTGACCGGGATTGCCGGTGATCACGCGGTTGAAGCGATCAATCTGTTGATCAAGAAGCTCAATCTTGAGCAGCGATGTGCCGGTTTTCCACTCAGTGGGACCGATAACATTCAAGGGGCGGCCCAAGCGGCAACTTGGCAGAGTGGTTATCCCTTGCGGCTGCGTTTTTCCCCTGGCGGCCCCCATCATGATGCCGATGCTTACGCCACCAAGACTTTACTGGCGCGTGGTGAGACGGATTGTTTGATTTGGGTCTCGACATTCGATGCCCATCTGGCCCCGCCACCCCGTCATAATATTCCCCTCATTCTCATTGGCCGTCCGGGTCTTGTGGGGGTGGGCAAAGCGGCGGTTTATTTGCCGGTGGGGATCCCCGGGATTGATCATATTGGTTCATTTACCCGTGGCGATTCGGTGGCCGCCTTGCCGTTGCGCAAACTGCGTGACACCTCTTTGATGCGTGCCGCCGCGATGGCCCATGCCTTGATGGAAGCCCTGCAAACGGCGGGGAGAAACTGATATGATAACCGTCTTACGGGGTGGGCGGGTTTATGATCCTCGCCATCATGTTGATGGCGTGGTCAAGGATATTTTCCTACGTGATGGCCGGATTATTGCCAATCCTGGCGGTGGCCGGATGGATGCGGTTCATGATCTTTCCGGCATGGTGGTGATGGCCGGGGGGATTGATATGCATAGCCATATCGCTGGTGGTAAGATGAATATTGCCCGGATTTTGTTGCCTGAAGAGCATGCCTGCCATACCCGTGCCCGATCGCGCTTGACCCGTTCGGGCAGTGGTGAGGCAACGATGACCAGCTTTGCCACCGGCTACCGCTATGCCGAGATGGGGTATACAGCCGCCTATGAACCGGCCATGCTGCCGGTCAATGCCCGCCAGACTCATCTAGAGATGGCCGATATCCCCATACTTGATAAAGGCGCTTACGCCATGTTGGGCAATGATGATTTTTTTCTGCGCATGCTGGCCAAGAAAGCCGCTCCAGGGATGATCAAGGATTATGTCGCTTGGACACTAAACAGCACCCAGGCTTTGGGCATCAAGGTGGTCAATCCGGGTGGAATCTCGGCCTTCAAGTTCAATCAGCGGCGGCTTGATATTGATGAAAAGCATCCCCATTACCCGGTGACACCGCGTCAGGTGCTTAAAGCTCTGGCCCGGGCGGTTGATGAAATTGGGTTGCACCATCCGTTGCATGTTCATGGTCCCAATCTTGGGGTACCGGGCAATGTGGAATCCACCTTGAGCATGATTGATGGCGCGGCCGGGGTGCCGTTGCATCTCACCCATATTCAGTATCATTCTTATGGGGCTGAAGGGGATCGGGGATTTTCTTCCGGGGCGGCCCGGATTGCCGAAGCGGTGAACGCGCATCCGAATATTTCGGTTGATGTCGGGCAGATCATGTTTGGTCAGACGGTCACCGCATCGGGTGACTCGATGTCCCAATTCCGCAATCATCCCCATGCCCATCCAAAAAAATTCGTCTGTATGGATATTGATTGTCAGGCTGGCTGCGGTTTGGTGCCGTTCCGTTATCGCGATAAAAATTTCGTCAATGCTTTACAATGGGCGATTGGGCTGGAGATTTTTCTGCTGATTGATGATCCCTGGCGGGTATTCATGACCACCGATCACCCCAATGGCGGACCTTTTACGTCCTACCCGCATTTGATTCGTTTGTTGATGGATAAGTCCTTCCGCGATGACATGCTGGCCACTCTCAACCCGGCGGCCCGGCGGGCCACGCATCTGGCCTCTATTCAACGTGAATATTCCCTGCAAGAGATTGCGATTATGACTCGGGCTGGTCCGGCCCGGCTTTTGGGGCTTGAGGATCGCGGGCATCTCGGGGTCGGGGCGGCGGCCGATATCGCGGTCTATAAGGACCATGACAACAAACAAAAAATGTTTGAGACCCCGGAATTTGTTTTTAAGGATGGCCGCTTGATCATCCGGCGCGGACGCCTGGTTGATGTGGCTCAAGGGGCAACCCATGTGGTTCGCCCTTCCTATGACCGGTCGATTGAGAAATCTCTGGGCCGTTATTTTGAGACGTATTTGGGCATGTCTCTGGCCAGCGCAACGGTGCGGGAAGATGAGTTCACCCCTGAGCAGCATTTTCGTCCCCAAAAAGCCGCCTGTCGCAACAGGATCTCTTAATGCGCAATCATGGATCAATCATGCCGGTGCCTCAACCATGCGGATGAATGGTGTCCTGATCGACAATACTTTTGCCGAGGCCTTTCCAATGCGGGCCACCCGGCTGATTGTGACGGCTGATACCCGTGGTTGGGCCCGGGCGGCCGCCCAAAGTGTTACCGGTTTTGCCACTTCAGTGATTGCGTGCGGTTGTGAAGCCGGTATTGAGCGGGAGATTCCAGCCAAAGAAACCCCGGATGCTCGGCCTGGGGTAGCGGTTTTGATGTTTGCCATGTCTTCCAAAGAATTGGCCAAACAAGTTCTCAATCGGGCCGGACAATGCATCATGACCGCCCCGACCACCGCCTGTTTTGCCGGGACCCGTAGTGATAAGCCGATTAAGCTCGGGGCGGCGTTGCGTTATTTTGGCGATGGGCGGCAAATCTCCAAAATGATCAATGGGCGGCGCTATTGGCGCATTCCGGTGATGGATGGCGAATTTCTCTGTGAGGAGCATGCCTATCAGGTTGATGCGGTGGGGGGGGGTAATTTTCTGATTTTGGCGACTTCGCGCGATGCGGCCCGCCGGGCTTCGGAAACCGCGGTCCAAGCCATGCGCCGAGTTCCCGATACGGTTTTGCCTTTTCCTGGCGGTGTGGTGCGCTCCGGCTCCAAAGTCGGGTCCAAATATAAGGGCTTGATTGCTTCGACCAATGATGCGTTTTGCCCGACTTTGAAAGGGTTGGTTGATGGTGAATTGTCATCACAAGTGCGCTCGGTGATGGAGATTGTGATTGATGGCCTTGATGAGGCGGCGGTCAGTCAATCCATGCGGGTGGGGTTGAAGGCGGTCTGTGACCTGGGTCGTGAAGCCGGGGTGTTGCGGGTCTCAGCCGGTAATTATGGCGGCAAGCTCGGCCCGTTCCATTTTCATTTACGGCCGATTATCCGCTCATGAACCGGCTGCATCTCACTTTTAAAAATTCCTCGCCGGGTAAGAATCTCTTCCCGGGTCGGCTGGATATGCGTCCTTTGACTGAAAGCAATGTTTTGACCAAAGGTCCCGAAGCGGTCGCCCGACTTCGGGTGGTTGCCGGTTCACGGAAAATCCCTTTAGGCGATCTGTTTACGGTCAAAGGCGCACCATTTAGCGGTCACGATGATGACCAGCTGGTGATCACCGGAGGAAGTGCCAAACTGGATGGTCTGGGGGCCGGTTGGTCGGCCGGACATTTATTGATTGAGGGGGATTGCGGTGATCATCTGGGGGAAGAAATGACCGGTGGCCGCATCCAGCTTGCTGGTGATGCCGGGTCCGGAGTCGGGCGCGGCATGGCTGGCGGGCGGATTGATATTGCCGGTCAGGCCGGGGACGGGGTCGGGTCGGCGTTGCTGGGCCAAAGAGTTGGCATGACCGGCGGGGTGATTTGTATCCGTGGTCGGGCCGGGGCGCGGCTGGGTGAGCGGATGCGGCGCGGGTCGATTTTGGTGGCTGGTGATGTCGGGGCGCATTGTGCTTCGCGTCTGATTGCCGGGACGATTTGTGTCCTCGGGACAACCGGGCCGGGGCTGGGTCTGTTGATGCGGCGGGGGACCGTGCTGTTATCCAGCAAGCCGAAGATTTTGGCCCCGACATTCCAGGATTGCGGCAGCCATGATCTGCCTTTTTTCGCCCTGCTGATGAAATATATCGCCGATTTTGGTGGGCCTTTTGCCGGGGTTTCCCGTAAGGCTGGTCGTTGTTTGCGCAAATATGCCGGCGATATCGGGGTCGGCGGCCAGGGCGAGATTCTGATCCCGGATCGTTGACCTTAAGCGGTTCAGGGAACGAGGTATAATATTGATCTTCGCGTGACCACAGCATAATGTTGGGTCAGGGAGAATCAGTGATGAATGATGAAAAGCTATGGTTATGGGCCGATTGATCATGTGGTGTCCGAATAGGGTTCATGTGTCACCAATGCGGATTGCGCTCTGATGGGTTCGCGGGCTGCGGTTGATGTTCGGGCGGTTGAGTCGGTTGATACGATTGAACCCGCACCGGGGGTTTTTTCCTCTGAGAGGGATCATGCTCCGTGTGCGGTTCCCTCACTCCCCGATGGGTTGGAATGCAACAGCCGTTTGAAAATGGCCGGGCTGGATTTTTTGCAGATGATCCCGCACCAGTCGACGCCGGTGGTTTTTTTTGATCCGCAATATCGCGGCATTCTGGATCGGCAGGCTTACGGCAATGAAGGCGAACGCCAGAAGGGGCGGGCCCGCCTGCCCCAGATGAGCGATAAAGATATCGGCGCATTTATCGGTGCGATTGATCATATTTTGGTCCCTTCCGGGCATCTGTTTTTATGGATGGATAAATTCCATCTCTGTACCGGCTTTGCCGATTGGCTGACCAAAACCCGGCTGGATATCGTGGATATGGTGACCTGGGATAAGCAGCGTATGGGGATGGGGTATCGCACCCGGCGGATGTGTGAATATCTGGTGATCCTGCAACAGCAACCCCGGCGTGCCAAGGGGGTATGGAAGCTCCATAATATTCCGGATATCTGGTCGGAAAAGGTCCAGGGCGGCAACGGGGTCCATCCCAAGCCGATTAAATTACAGACCCGGTTGATTGAGGCGGTCAGTCACCCCGGGGATATGGTGGTTGATCCGGCGGCGGGATCGTTTTCGGTCCTGGAAGCTTGCCGGGCTTCGGATCGTCATTTTTTGGGCTGTGATATCAACGGCTGATGGCGCTGATCGAGAAACGTCAAGCCGCCAATTCAAGCGGCAGTTACATAAGATTATTCGGCGACCCTGATCTTGGCCGGTTGATCAGCCGGGTTCACGGGGCGGTCATTGCATCGGGCTCCGAATTGGAAAAAATGATCAGTACCAGAGTCAAAACGATAGATGATCTTGACACATTCTTGTGCCAAGAAATCATGCCGGAGGGAGTCTTTCTGGCCACCAAAAAGATGGTCAAGAAATGTCGGGCTTTTACCCATCGCAATTCGGAACCGGATTTTGTCCTGTTCCGGCGTCGTGGCGGCAAGCAAAGCTGTCACCTGATTGAACTCAAGGATGGCCATGTTTTTGATACCAAAAAAGCCCAAGCGGAAAGAACAGCAATCCATGACTTTGCCAGTCGCAATGGTCAGCATATTCATTACAAGATCCAGACTCATTTTTGCGCCTTTAATCAAGAAAGACGCCAAGATATCGTCGCCGGGTTCAAGAACCGCATCCATGTTGATGAGGCGATGACCGGGCGGGAATTCTGCGCATTATTGGAGATTGATTATGATGAGATCGTCACTATGCGCCAGCGTGATCAAGCGGCCAACCGGGATTATTTTCTCAAAGAATTGGCAGCCATTCCCTCTATGCGCCTCCGCTTGAAGGCTCTGATTGATGCCGACCCGGCATTCGGGGATACGGATGCCTGAATCTCTTGGCGCGCGTTTTAAGCCGAATCAATTTTAAGCGGGGTCAATGTTAATCCGGGTTAATTTTCAGCCAATGTCTGGCCGCGGGCGGCGGCCTGCCAAACCGGGATCAGGTCACGTTTCAATATTTCCAACCAAGAAGGCAGATTTTGTTCCGCCCTGCGCCGGGCCGCCTTGGCCATACGGGTGCGGGTTGAATAATCGGTGATCAAAGGCCGCAAGGCGTCAGCCCATTTTGTCGCCCCCCCATCAACCACCAGACCCCCATCCCCGAGCAGACGTTTCATGCCGCTTTGGGCTGAAACCAGAGTCGGCAACCCGGAGGCCAGGGCTTCGGCGGCCGCGTTGCCGAAGGTTTCGTTTTTGGATGGCATGGCAAAAATATCGGCACTGGCCTCCAGGCGGGCCATCATGGTGGTGGGCACAAAACCCGGACAAAAAGCCCGTGGCCCCAGCATATCCATAATGCGGCGGCGATCCGGCCCTTCGCCCGCGCAAAACAACCACAGCGGCAATCCCTGATCAATCAGGATTTTGGCCGCTTGGGCCAAGATGAGGGTCTGTTTGATGCTGTCAATCCGCCCAACATTGAACAGCACCACCCCATCGGGCGGGATGCCATAGGTTTCCTGGAGCCACACCCGATCCCGTTTTTGGGGGTTGAAAAGCGTTTTATCCAGGCCGCGGCTGAGAAAGCCGATACGTTGAGGCGGCAACACTCTCAAGGCGGTTTCCCGATCCTCCTCCCGGCTGAGCAGGGCAAACGCCGCCTTGGCTTGATGAGCCGCCAGCTTGCGGCGCATGCTGCGTTCACCGCGCCGATCAACCGCCAGCGTCTCCAGCAGAAACCGGCTGACCCAGCCTCTGCCAAACAGCCGATAGAGAATATCGGCGGTATATTGACGGGTATAAACCGGGGTATCGGTATGGATGGAATTGACCAGGGGAATGCTGTGTCGCTTGGCCACCCGGCTGGCGGTTTTGGCGAAATTGAAAAAAGCATCAGTGGTATGGATGACATCGGCTCCGGCCAAGGCTTTGGCCAAACCGGGATGATAGGGGGCCAGATCGGTATGGTCAGGGGCGGCATCAAGAAAAGGCATACGGGCGGTCGAGAATATTGGCCGATGCAGACGGTAACGCACATTGGGACCGATGATATGGACGCTTGATTGCCGACTATTCTTTGCCCCGGGGGGACGGGAAAAATGCACGGTGAGATCAATCTGATCGGCCACGTCCAAAGTGGCCTGGGCAAAAGACTCCCAACATTTGACATGGCCCCCGGCTTCAGGACGCCAGGCCAGATCAACCAAGACATGGACGTACAAAGGCTTGGCCGTCCTATGGCCGACTGGTCGGGCTGTGGCGGCTTGAGTCTGGGTGATTTTGGGCATGGCAGATGAGGCGGTATCAAAAAATGAACAACCTAAAGGCATTATACCTATTTGAAAAAACCATAGAAACAGCAGAAAACTGATTGGTGAGAAAGGCAGCAACGGCCAACATAAGAGGAACTTGACGATTGGCAAGAATCTTCGCCTCAAGCCTCACCGGCTTGGCTGTTGACCCCAGAGAGTCTCACCGTGATGCAATCATTTTTGATCCGGCTTGGTGTTTTTTCTTTCCGGCCCTTTATCGAATTTTTTCCTTTCATTTTTTGATCTCCTGGGTCATGCTTTCGGCTCTTTTGGTCATCTCTGCAATCTTTCAAATAATTTCTCAGATAAGGTGCTGTTGATGCAAATCGCTGTCCTCAAGGAGCGATGGCCCGGCGAGACCCGTGTCGCGATGACTCCGGAAACGGTTGGCCCGTATCAGGCTCTTGGCTGTTCGGTCTCTGTTGAGGCCGGGGCCGGGGTTGCGGCCTGCATCCCTGATGAGGCGTATAAGGCGGCTGGGGCTGCGGTGATGCGTTCGGCGGCGGCAGCTCTCAAAAATGCCGATATTGTCTTGAAGCTGCGTCCCCCCTTTGATGCTGGACGCGGCCCTGATGAATTGGCGGCGATGAAGAAAAATACGGTTCTGGTGGCATTGCTGGACCCGGCCCGCAATCGCGATCTGCTGGGTCGCCTGGCCAAGGTCGGGGTGATGGCTTTTGCGATGGACCTCATGCCGCGCATTACCCGCGCCCAAGCTGCGGATGCCCTCTCTTCACAAAGCAATCTGGCCGGATATAAGGCGGTCATTGATGCCGCCTCGCTTTATGATCGGGCCATGCCGATGATGATGACGGCGGCTGGAGCCATCTCCCCGGCCAAGGTGTTGATTCTGGGGGCCGGGGTGGCCGGTTTGCAGGCGATTGCCACGGCCCGCCGCTTGGGGGCGGTGGTTTCGGCATTTGATGTGCGCCCGGCCGCCAAGGAACAGGTGGAAAGCCTCGGAGCGCAATTTATCGCGGTTGAGGATGCCGCCGGTGCGGAAGCTGAGACGGCCGGCGGTTATGCCAAAGAAATGAGCGCCGATTATCAACGCAAGCAAGCCCAAGCGATTGCCACCGCGCTGGCCGGTGCGGATATTGTCGTTTCCACCGCTCTGATCCCTGGAAAGCCGGCCCCTTTATTGGTGAGTGAAGAGATGGTCCAGGGGATGAAACCCGGCTCAATCATTGTTGATTTGGCGATTGAGGCGGGCGGGAATTGTGCTTTGTCGCAAGCCGGGCGGACCGTGGTGAAACATGGTGTACGGATTATGGCACCCCTCAATCCACCAGGGCGGCTGGCGGCTGATGCCAGTATGCTTTATGCCCGCAATGTCCTGGCTTTTTTGAAGCCATTGATCAGTGAGGGGGGGAAACTCAAGATTGATTGGTCGGATGATATTGTACGTTCCACATGCCTCACCCGTTCGGGCCGGATTATCCATCCCGACTTTTCGCCGGTTAAGCGTTCTCGGGCGACCAAACCCATAGCAAAAAAGACCGGATCAAAAAAACCGGTGGCAAAAAAGACGGTTTCAAGAAAAAGCGGATCAAAAAAACCGGCGGCAAAAAAATTAACCAAAAAGCCCGCCAAAAAACCAGTAACAAAAGCCAAAAAACCGCCCGCTAAAAAACCAGCCGCCAAAAAACCCGCCCGGCGGGCCGCTCAGAAAGGAAGCTAGTTTATGGCGACGTACTCTCTTGGAGAACGGGCTGCCTCCCTTGCCGCCCAGGCCGAAGCCCTGGCCCAAGAGGCCGACAATTTGGCCCGTGAAACCGCCCATGCTGTGGCGGGTGCTTCTTCAATCGGGGCTGATCCTTTAGTGACCGCTTTGACGGTTTTCGCCTTGGCGGTGATCATTGGCTATTATGTTGTTTGGGGGGTGACCCCGGCCTTGCATTCGCCTTTGATGGCGGTGACCAACGCGATTTCTAGTGTTATCATCGTTGGAGCGTTGTTGGCGGCTGGACCGGCTTCTTTCGACGCTTTTGACGGCATGACGGCATCGGCTGATGGTCATCATATCGCGCCGCTTTTGGGTTTTGGGGCGATTATTCTGGCATCCATCAATATTTTTGGCGGCTTTATTGTCAGCCACCGGATGCTGGCGATGTTCAAGAAAAAGCCTCGTCGAGAAAAGGACTCATGATCATGATCAGCCCGAGCCTGATTGCTCTTGCTTATTTGGTCGCGGCGATTTGCTGTGTTTTGGCTTTGCGTGGTCTGGCCCATCCGGAAACCGCCCGGCGCGGGAATTGGATCGGCATTGCCGGGATGACCATCGCCATTGCCGCCACTTTGGTTCAGCCAGGGGTTGAGTCCTATGGCTTGATTCTGTTGGGAATCTTGATCGGTGGGGCGATTGGGACGGTGATTGCCTTGCGGATTGATATGACCGCCTTACCGCAGCTGGTGGCCGCTTTTCATAGCCTGGTTGGTTTGGCGGCGGTTTTGGTGGCCGCCGCTGCCCTCTATAATCCCGGGGCTTATGGCATTGGGGACGTGGGGTCCATCAATACCATCAGCCGGGTTGAAATGGGTCTGGGCGCGGTGATCGGGGCGATGACATTCACCGGCTCGGTGGTGGCTTTTGCCAAATTGCAAGGGTTGGTGAGCGGTGCCCCGGTGACGTTTCGGGGGCAGCATATGGTTAATCTTGGTATCGGCTTGGCTATTGTGGCTCTGCTGGTATTGTTTGCGGTTCTGCAACCCGAACCCCGGACGGCTTTTTGGGCCGCAACATTGTTGGCCTTTGCCCTGGGTGTCTTGATCATCATTCCGATTGGTGGTGCGGATATGCCGGTGGTGGTCTCAATGCTCAATTCCTATTCCGGTTGGGCGGCCGCTGGGATCGGCTTTACCTTGTCGAATACCTTGTTGATTGTGGTTGGGGCCTTGGTCGGGGCTTCGGGGGCCATTCTCAGCTATATCATGTGTAAGGGCATGAATCGTTCCTTTGTGAGCGTTATTTTGGGTGGTTTTGGGGCCGAGGAAGGATCAGCCCCGGCCGGAGACCAAGAGGAACGCCCGGTCAAATCGGGCAGTGCTGACGATGCGGCCTTCATCTTGGGCAATGCCGGGTCGGTGATTATTGTCCCGGGCTATGGCATGGCGGTGGCCCAGGCCCAACACGCCTTGCGGGAGATGGCTGACCTTCTCAAAAACAAGGGAATTCAGGTGCGCTACGCCATCCATCCGGTGGCTGGACGTATGCCCGGCCATATGAATGTTTTGCTGGCTGAGGCCAATGTTGGCTATGATGAGGTGTTTGAGTTGGATGATATCAATGCCGATTTCAGCACCACTGACGCGGTGTTTGTCATCGGGGCTAATGATATCACCAACCCGGCGGCCAAAACCGACCCAACCAGTCCGATTTATGGCATGCCGATTCTTGATGTCGAGAAAGCCGGGGCGGTGTTGTTCGTCAAACGCTCGATGGCTTCCGGTTATGCCGGGGTGCAAAATGAATTATTCTTCCGCGACAACACCATGATGCTGTTTTCTGATGCCAAGAAGATGGTTGATAACATTGTCAAAGCCTTGGCTTAGCGGTGTTAAAAAGGATTCTCTGTTGAGGTTGATTTTTCCCTAAAACGGCCCTGGATGGCCCAGACCGGCCCGCAAAATTGGATAATCGGGATGATCACTGGGAATCGCATCATGACGGAGCAGAAAATCAAGCGCACAGAGATTGGCGTTGGGTTTGAATTCATCGGTTTGGGCAATCAGATTGAGGGTTTCCTCCGGACTCCAGAGATGGAAGCGCGCAATCTCACCATCGGTACAATCGGGGCGAAAATCGACCGGCAGCTCCAGATCATAGCAGGCCATGGTGGCCGGGCTGAGACCCTCCGGGGTGGCGACACAATAAGCAATCAGAGAAGCCGGGACGGCTTGGGCGATCAGGTCCGGGCCAATATTGGCTTCTTCTTGAGCCTCTTTGGCCAGATTGGCGGCCAGCGATAATCCCCAAGGTTGACCACCGGCGACCATATTGTCCAGTTGGCCGGGATTCATGATCCGGTTTTGATCCCGGCGGGCTGACCATATTCCGGTTACCGCGCCGGGGGGTGCATGGGGCGGCCGGTTGTTGCCTCGGACAAAACCATTAAGATGGATGCCCCAAGCCGGGAAGCCAAAAAATTGTACCGCCCCGCGATCAATCAGGAAAAGCGGCTCGGCTTCAAAATCAGGGAGCGTAACCGGCGGTCTGGCCACCATGTCCTCTATTATATCGCCCCCCGCATCGGCTTGGGGCATCACATCGGCCAAGGCATGGCGTTTGAAGACTGGGTATTTCTCACCCCGCCAATGGGCAATCAGACCATGTTTGATCAAGTCGGTGGTGATGGTGGCTAGAGCTTGGCTTCTCTGCTCCAGAGTCGATAAACCCGGTTCCAGAGTGATACCACGGGCATCAACATGCAGGATATTGGGATAATCGGCCAGGGCGGGCAGAGCAGTGCGGGCGACAAAGCCGACCGACCATGACTCAACCCGGAAAGGAATATAATCTTCCGGGTCATAGCGATTGCAGAGATCAATCCAGCGCGACAGGGATGCCATGATCACCACTCTGCTTGCTGAGACCGGCAAAAGCAAGCCAAGATGACGAGCCAATACGAATGATCAGATGGGCATTCTCCAGCCAGTATTTTGGCAATGGCCAGACTCTCTTTCCCAAGAATAGTCTCCCTCCTCTTTCTTTCGTGGGGTGATTGAATGAAGGGCCATTTTCTGTTTTCGAGTCATCTTATGATTTTGGGTCCATGATCGAACGATGCTCAGAGTCGGTTTTGCTCAACATCGCCGACGTCAGCCCTTTGACTCCTTTGGTATGAGCATCCTTAAGAATCGTTCCGTTGAGATTGGCATCGCTCAGATCGGCATTTCTTAAATCGGCACCGCTGAGATCCGCACCGCTGAGATCGGCGTTGCTCAGATTGGCTTTTCTTAAGATGGCGTTGGCTAAAACGGCATCTTTGAGTGTTGCTTTGCTCAGATCGGCGTCAGTCAGATTCACTTGTCTGAGATTGGCGCCAGAGAAATCTGCTTTGGCAAAATTCGCACCCGAAAAATCTTTACCAGAAAAGTTCAGACCTTGAGGGATTTTGCCTTGTTTGGCCAAAAACTCTACAGTGCTTCTGACAGCAGGATTAACGCTTATCCCTTCCCGGTTCCCCGATAAAGAGGCCTGCAGATTGGAATCGGTATTATCAACAATATCGGCCAGAAGAAAAAGTTGCTTTTTTTATGATCGCGCTCTTTAGGTTTTTCGACTTGAAATTCTAAGATGATCGCAACGACACCAATGATGACCGCCATAAATTCAATTGATCTGAAGAAGAGACTCCAAGACTGCCTGCGCCGACTGCCTATGGGACCGATCAATTCACCGAAAAAAGCCCGCAATCGGACCCAAGACAAGATATGATTCATTTTTCAAATCTTTCAACCGCATCAAGAACCAGAATAAAAAAAATACTCTATCTTATTCTACTATAGGATGAACAATAAAAATGTTTTGCAATTTTTTGGTTAAAAGTGAATTGGTGAAAGCGCAATGAAAATTCATGATCATTATTTTCAACGCCCATAATCATCATGCTGGATTGGTATGTTTCATCCATGTCATGGATCAAATCGCCGTCTTTACAGTCATTTTCTCTTCCTATCGGTTGATAGCGATATTCTTCTTAAGTAGTGGATTTTATTTGTAGAAAAACCATCTTTTAACGGGGCAGGGCAACAAAGCTGCCGTTATGGCGGCGGGTCACCTCGCGCATCAAGGTCGCAAAATGCCGCCGGGTGGGACCGTTGGTGAAAAACCCCACCCCATGAACCCGGGCGATGGGTTGGCCACTCCCCGGGGCCGTGTTCAAGCGGTCCAGGGTTGCGATCACCGGATCAAAAGAGCCACCGGAATATTCATCCCCGAAAATATAGATCGAGACTTTTTCCCCGCGCTTGACATAATTTTTCAAGGCGACCTCGAGTCCCTCTACCGGGCTGCTGTTGGAAAAACTCGACCAGGAAGAGAGCAAATCAATCGCTGAATCCCGCCGTCTGGGGGTATCGGGAATCCATTTCCCCTGATAGGCGGAAATCAGATGCGTGCCGTTATCATTGAGAATCTGAAACCCTTTGACTTTCGGATGGATGCGGATGACGTTTTCAACCTCTTTGACCACTTGGCGCCAAAAGGATTGCATGCTGCCCGATGTATCAATGATGAACACCACATAATCGCTATCAACCGGGATGCCGCCGACCTCCTCATCCCGTATGGATGCCCCGGATGGGCGGATCGAGGCTTGCTTTGCCGCCGCTTGCAGACGCGATAAGGCTTGCTTTGCCGCCGCTTGCAGACGCGATAAGGCTTGCTTTTCCTGGGTCAACTGTTGCAGTCGGGTCTGGGCTGCGGCGGCTTGTTGCTGCAAGTCTTGCCGGGTCTTGGAGAGGCGTTTTTCCAGAATATCAGCCGCTTTGGCATCATTTTTGGTCGTACGCAAATCGCCCGACAAGGCATCCATTCCAGCTTGTAGGGCCAGATATTGATTGATCAATCCCTGCATGATGGCCGTATCTTTGCCGCCGGGTGCTTCGGCGTTATTGGAAATCAGAACCAGCAAAACCACCGCCCCAAATCCGCAAGAAATAATATCCAGGAAAGACAAGCTGAACATTTCCAGTTGGCGATTGTTGCGTTTCATGGCCATCCCGTTGCCGGGCTGATCAATATTCCCCCGGTCCCTGATGTCCATGTCCAAAAATAATGCATGGCCCCGGCATCGCCTTCCAATGGCAGCAGAACAATATTGACTGTTATCGGGGCCGCCAATGCTTTAACCGAATGAACGAACAGGCGTTGGCGACACAAGCCGGAGATGGTGTTGGCCTTGCCCCATAGGGCTTTGCAGTCGCCAAAGCGGCTCATTTGACGAAAATTGGCCAGCCCTTTGGTTGGCAATCCATCGGTGATAATATATAGATCTGTCGGGGCCAGCGTATCAATGGCTTGCAACCCGGCCTCTAAATTGGTCGCTCCTTGCGGGGTGATGGCCCGGGCATCAGCCAGAACAGTCTGCAACCCTTGGGCGTCTTCGGCCCCGATCCAATCCCCCGCTCCAAGAGGGCGGGCCGTCTGGGCAAAACCAACCGCCGTGACCTGGGAATTATCGGGCAAGCGGGCCAGCAACCATTCAAGAGCCGCCAAGCCGCGTTGCCATTTCGGTTGATTGCGGCGGGTCGCTTCTCCTGCACCTTTGACCCGGATGATATCCACCAGCCGCTCATTGGTCATGGAAGCACTGGTATCCAGCAAAATGGCGATACGTTTTCCGGTGACCGAAAGGCCAATCAAATACTCTTCTTCGCCTTTTCGTTTTATGGCGATCACATCGCTGGTTTCGGCGGGCGGCGTGTTTTGCTGGGTAATTTTTTGCTGGGTGATCTTTTTTAAGGTTGCTATGGCCGCTTCTTGGCGGGCAATCTCGGCATTTAAGGCGGTGATCTGTTTTTCCAACCCAGTCAATTCCGGTCCGGCATCGGCAAGTGTTTGTGGGATTGTTTGGTTATTGGCCCGGATACGGGCGATTTCATCTTGTATATTTTGTTGTGCTGCTTGCAGTCGGGCCAGATCAGCTTTCATCTGATCTTCCTGCGGTATTGATGGGCCTTCTTCAAACCGGACCAGTATCAAAATCAGAATCACCGCCCCCAACCCGCACGCCATGATATCGAGCAGGGAAAAATTAAAACCCTCAAGTGGCCGCCGACGTTTCAGGATGCCCCCTTCTCGCTGATCCGAACCAGCAGAAATTTTTCGCAGTAAGCCTGGGTGTCGACAAGAATACCGTCTTGTAAACGTTGCAGTTGATTGAGGAAAAACATCAAAATGATGCTGATGAGTAAGGCCACCAAAGTGGAATTAAAGGCAATTCCCAACCCGTTGGTCATCGCCGCGATATCCCCAGCCAGGGCCTCATCGGCTTTGGAAAGAGCCAGCCCGATCCCGCGTACGGTGCCAATAAAGCCAATCGAGGGGATGGCCCAGATCAGATAGCGAATCATGGCATTTTCGGCATCTTGGCGCAGGGCAATGGATTCGATACTGGACTCAACGGCATCCGACATGTTCTGAACATTGTTGGTGGTCAGATAACGCCGCAGGCCGGCGGTCAAAGTCTGGATCAGCGGCATGTCACGGATTGTCAAATCCTGTTCCTCAAGCGTTTGCAATGTCTGGCTGACACTTTCATCATTGGGTTCCATTCCTTCCAACAAGTCTTGATCAAACACATAGCGGGTCAAGATGATTTTAGCGATTTTGCCGATGATCAAATACAGGCCCCAGATCATCAAAATGATACAGATTTCCTGTTCGTAATCCTTCAAAATGACCACCAAGTCCCGGGGGGCCGATTCTCCAGCCAGGGCGGCTTGGGATAAAATGAGGGCCGCTTCCGGGCGAATAAAACCGATATAAAGCCCATGCACCCCAAAGATGATCAGCAGCAAGACCGCTAAATTGATCGTAATCTGAACCATTGTTCAAATATCCACCGGAAATGATGTCGGCGAATTCAGGCTGAGAAACCCTCCCGATTGCGCAATCGCCAAACCGGTCAGGCCAGCGACCAAAGTCAGAACAATCACCGCCAGAATGAGCCAACGGGGTCGTTGTCCTCTCATGAGAGATCTCCTTATATGCCTAGTTTTCTGAGGTGTTTTTTGCATCATCATCTCCATAAATATAGCGGCCAATCCGAAAACCGATATCATCGCGGGTTCCAACAAACCCTTCCCGCCAAGCCGGACGCAAGACCGTCCGGTCACCGGAGCGAAAACTCGACCCTTTGACCACATGGGTGGTCCCAAAGGCAGGGCCAAGGGGATCCATCTGGGTTGAGTCAGGGGGTGAAAGGGAATAGTGATCATGCACCCATTCACTCACATTTCCGGTTAGATCATACAAGCCTGAAGCCTCGGCTGGAAAACTGCCCACCGGCGCGGTTGTGGCAAAACCATCATCGTAGTTCGGGACATAGAAATCGACCTCTCCCTTGGCGCTTTCATCGGCGATATTGCCAATATTGGCTGGCACTGTTTCGTTGTCTCCCCAAGGAAAAACCACATGGCTTTTCCGTCCGGCCCGCCGGGCCAGCCACTCCCATTCTGCCTCACTCAACAAACGATAGCCATCGGCATGGGGATTGACTCTCACGCCACCGCCCGGGATGAATTTGTAAAAAGGGTGCAGATTTTCTGCTTTGCTCAAGCGGTTGCAAAACCGGGCCGCTTGCTGCCAAGTGATATTGGTGACCGGATGGTTTTGATCACCCTTGATGGTGAAACCGGGCATAATTTTGGCAAAATCCTGGTTGGTCACTTCATACAGCCCGGCATAAAAATGCCGGGTCAGGCGCACCTCACGCAGAAACTCGTTGGCCCGCTGGCCTTTTTGCGCGCGCGGCGCACCCATAATAAATGATCCCGGTTCAAACAGGCGCAATTCCATACCGATGCTGTTTTTATAATATTCCGGTGCCGCCGCCAGCCGAGCATCACGTTCGCGCACCAATATTTGGTCAATCCGGATGGTTTTTCCTCGCACCGGCAGAATTGTTTGTTGGTGGGGGACAAAGCCGGTTTTGCGCAACGATAACACCGCTTTGCGGGTCGGCAGCGACAAGCTGGCCGGGGTTTGGCCACGCGGTTGACCATCAATGAACAGGGCCGCTTTGGGTGTGCTGGCTATATCAACCGTCCCGAAGCTGGCTTTGAGGGTGATATCAAGCTCCCGCCGTGATCCAGGAGGGAGAGATATACGGTCACGAAAAGCCACATATCCAGGCTTTTCATAATGAATGTCATAATCTGTACCGGCATCCCCAGCCAGGGCTAAAATTTCTCCTGGGGATTGCTTGATTCCATTCACCAACAGGATACCGCCTTTGGGTGTCACATTGACTTGAAGATGGGCGGCTATTTTTTTGAGCCGATAATTGCGGGTCACGGTTGGGGCTTGATGGGTGATCTGCACTCTATCGCGCACCGGACCAAACCCATCATGGCTGATATCCAACCGATATTGACCGCCGGGCTGGGGCAGAGATAGGGGTGTTGTCCCGACTTCTATGTCATCAATCATGACCCGTGCCCCGGGCGGTTGGGTGTTGATCTCAAGACGGCCATCGACCGGCATCAGAGTCAAGGTCAGCCGGGTCGGTGTGGCCCGGGTGACCACTATATCTTGAGAGACTGGAAGAAAAAAAGGATGGACCGCAGCGATGCGATAGGTCCCGGGTTCGATGGTTTGACGCAAAGAAGGGCCGGTATGGACCGGGATGCGATCAATCATCCATGTTGTATCCGCTTGGGCGGGCTGGGTCTCAGCAATAATTTCACCGGGCAGGGGTTTGAGTTCAATCCGGATGGTGGTCCCGAAGGAAGCCGCATCAAGCTGCCACCGCGCCGAATGAAAGCCCGGGGCCGAGACATCAATAACCGCCGTCTTGCCGATCATATAGACCGCCCCAGCCAATCCGAATGCCGCACCTTGTGTAATATCAATGCTGGCCGTATCGCTGATGTCATCGGGACCAATCTCCACCCCGACTCCCCGCGAAAAGATGATCAATCCGGCAATCGCACAGGCGGCAAAGAGAAAAATCCCCCCACCCCCGATCAGCATCAAAAAATGCCGCCGCCGGGTGCGTGCCAAATCATCCCTAAATTGGTTCATCACAAATCACCGTCACTTCCAGCATGGTCGCATCAACCGGGATATCCAGCTCGACCAGTTTAGAGACATAGCCCTCCCGATGCCCTTCAATCTTATAGCTGCCGGGTTTGAGATTGATGATTTTGTCGGTGGTTAGACCAACCCGACCAACCCCGCGAATGGCGATCCTGGTTTTGCCATCGGAAACCAATTTAATGGCAACCGCGCGGTTGTAGTCTTTCACCAATTCGGCCAGATGCCGGGATGATTGGCTCAGCTGCGGACTCAAAGCCTGTAGGCTGCGGCTTTGATCCATCGCCGCCATAGCCAGTTTTTCCACATTGGGTGCTGAGAGCCGGTGCGGTGTAGCAATGAATTGATCAATCTTGTTTTGTATTGATACAATCTTTTCAGCCTGTTGATGCCCCTGGATTGCTGCCTGATTTTCGGGTGCCAGCGTGAGAACCCGGCCATACAACCGGTGGGCTTGGTCCCAATCGTCGCTTTGGGTGTGATGCGCGGCCTGATTGAGAATTTTCTCCACATTCAGGCGTTTTTCCAATGCGGCGAGCTTGGTCGCTAAAATCCGGGTTTCATCGCGGCGGCTATCGAGTTTTTTTGCCTGTTTCAAGGCTTGTTTCGCGGTGGCGGTTTCTTCCCGCGAGAGCGCATCAAAGCCACCCTGTATCGCGGCGGCAAACTGTTTTTCTTTGATTTCCTTTTGGAGTGTCTTACGTCTTGTGGCCAAGGCGGTAAGGCTAGGGTCAAGGGCCAGGGCGGCGTTGATGGCGGCAATTTCACCCTCGGCATCGCCTTCAATACGAGTGATACGTATATTTTCGAGTGCATCGGCGACCAACACCGCTTGATCAATCCGCACCATTGCTGCGCGCACACCATCATGATCGGGTTTCAGCTTTTGTGCTTGCTGGGCGGCGATACGAGCCTGACTGAAATCCCCTGTTTCAAGAGCCGAATCAACACCCATCACGGCATCATCAAACGCGCCGTCCCAGGACTGCAGGGCGGCGGTGGCCGCCTGGTTTAATTGATCCAGCAAGCCGGTTGCCGATGCCATATCTCCAGCAGCAAAATCGGCAACAACTTGATCACGTATCTCACGCAATCGCTCCTGTTCTTGGGCATTCCAGGCGGCAAAACCCGGTGTTTCAAGACGCGGTTTTACAGCCGCATCATAGTCACCCAATGCGCGGATGAACGCATCCCGGGCGGCTGTGTCGTTATCGTGATTAGTATTGATGCCCGGGTCGCTGGGCTGTTCTGTTGTTGTCTTATCGGCGGCGGCATCGGGAAAATCAGGCAGCAGATGGGTGCCAGTATCCTCTGGACCGGTATCACGGGACAAAAGATTGAGGTTCCAGATGCCCAGCACCCCAACCATGAGCAGCAATCCGCATAGCGCCGTTAAGATCAGATAGCGTTGGCGGCGGGCTTGGTTGGCTTGGGCAAGTTTTTCATCCAGCATCAAACAGAATCGATTGAGAGGGAAATGCTAGAATTGTTGATCAGAGTTGTTTATCGGGGATACTCTCAACGGCGTAGATTTTTTTAAGAAAATCGCGCCACTGGGCGAATTGTTCCTCAGCTGTTCCTTGCAATTCAACCGTTTCCTGGTTGAATTGGACCACTTGCGGCTCCAAATCGGTATTGATCGATTCCCCCAATTCCTCAAGCGCATCGCGATGGATGTCGGCCTCCTTACGGGTCTGGAAACTCTCGGCCAATAAGCTCGCCCCGGCCACCCCGGCGGCCACCCCGGCGGTTGTACTCAAAGCCGCGTGGCTGCTGTTGGGGTTTGACAGACCATCAGCCAGGGCCCAAATCCCCAGCCCGGCTGCCAGGACTCCCAATACCGCTTCGCCGAAGGCTTCCATCTGCGCTTCATTCTTGGCCGCAATCTCAAAAGCACTTTGTTGTTGCCAAATACGATAATTATCCTGCATCTGGTGAGAAAAGCGGTCATAATATTTTTGCATGCCGTCTATGAATAGTTGATCACGCACCCGGACCGCCCGGGTGCGTGTGAGCATCGGATCATGATCAGCCGGAAAACTGGCCAGCTGGTAGCGGCCATTTTTTTCAGTCAAGTGCTGCTCAAAGGCGGCATCGGTCAAATGGGCGGCAAAACGCAACTCAGCCAGACGGCGCAATGTCATCAATTCATTATCATCATGGTTGCGCAGGATTTTTACCAGATAATCGGCCGCTTGTTTGAAAACCGGCGCATAGGGATCTTGGTTCTTATCGCGGAAGGCAACCGATTGATAGAATTTCTCCGGCACCTCATGGGTGAATTGTTTGCTGAACCATTCTCGCCCGCTGATATCCACCGCCTTTATCTGGATTCCAACCTCTTGGCCATTGGATTTGAGAATACGCCCCAACAAATATAAATCTCCTGTTGTTTGGGCATCCGGTGTTACCCGCACCGCCCCAAATTGGCCGGTTTCTTCGAGAGCTTGTTTCAGGCTTTGGGCAAAAGACACCGCTTCGGCCCGGCGCAGCTGTGGCCATACATATTCATCTGCGGTCACCGGTTCATTATCCTGCTTGCGCCACCCTTGCCTGGAGTATTTCTGGTATGTTTCCCGGTCTTCAGGCGCGATACCAGGGTCAAAAACCGGAATGATGATATCCAGCCGGGGACGGCCGGTCTCTGTAGCTGCTATGTTTTGCGTGGTCTTGGTTTGCTCGGCCATTTCAATGGCGGTGGAGGATTGTGGCCCGACAGCAACCGATGACGTGCCGTTATTTGGGGTATTCGGCGTCACACAAGAGGATAGAAAGAGGCCAATCACCGCGATGAAGATGGATTGAGCGATGAATACAGGTTGTTCGAGCAGAGAGGACGTTTTTATCATCGGTATGGTTTTAATTGGCGTTATTTTGTCATTGATATTTTGAAAAGGGGATACCCTTTTTTTTGTTTTTTCATAATGATCATGATACAGACTATATATAAGGTTGTAAGGTCATTACTCCAATCTGCTGGTGGTTGGAAGACCTTTATAGCTTCGATATTCATCCCAAAGCCTGGCCTGGATCTCCGGGTCAGGTTCTTCGATGGCCGCTTGTCTGATTTGTGCAGCCAGCATATCGTCGTTATCGGCTGGTGGAATGTCTTTGGGAATCGCCCCGTTGGGGAGCATTTTTTCTGGCTGATTGTCGCTGGTCATCGGGTTGGTAGCCGTGTCCTCCAGCATGGCTTCACTCATGGAGCGTGTCACGGTATTGTTCAATACCGATTCGGTTCCGCTTAAACCCGAAGGCAGGCTTGCATCGCCATTGCTGGATGCCGCCATCGCCGCCTGGCTTCCCTGTAACCCACCCGGTTGCGATGCAGTTTTGGTGCCCGCCCCATTGCTACTGCTGCCACCACCACCGCTGCCAGCTTGACCCCCTCCCTGGTTGGCTTGGCTATTGTGACAATAATCGAATTTTTCCAGAGATTGATAGAAAAGACGTTCCATGAGAGCCAAATTTTCAGCATCACTCAACAACGGATTATATTGATACTCAATATCAATTTCTGTGCAATCAATGCCCGTGGCCAGGCCATGACCGCCATTATGTCCTTGACCACGGGCATCATCCATGATCCCGCCGATACCCCAAGCGGCCACCAGAACGGTTATCCATCCTTTTTTCATCACTTTTTTTTCACCATTTCCGTATGATTCAGAAATATCATGATGATCATGGAATATCGATTCAATACGTTTTTTAGCGGTCTTTGAGCCAGGGACTGCCAATCCTGCGCTGGTTATGCCGCTTCCCGATGCGAAGAATCAACAATATCAATAATATCAGACATAATTTCCGAGAGGCGGAAATTTTTCGGGGTATAGACGGCGGTGACGCCAGATTTTTTGAGTGTTTCAGCGTCTTTAGGTGGGATAATCCCCCCGGCGATCACCGGAACATGGTCAAGCCCCAAAGCCCGCATCCGCTCCATCACCGCATTGACCAGCTGGATATGGGATCCCGACAAGATGGACAACCCAACCACATGGACCCCTTCTTCCAAGGCGGTGTTGGCGATTTGAGCCGGGGTGAGGCGGATTCCCTCATAGACCACCTCAAAGCCGGCATCACGGGCCCGGACGGCAATTTGTTCAGCCCCGTTGGAATGGCCGTCAAGGCCGGGTTTGCCAACCAGCATCTTGATGCGTCGGCCCAGCCGTTGGGAGACCGCTTCGACCCGTTCGCGCAAGGCGATAAAGGCGTCACTTTCGGCATCAGCCAAGCCGACCGCATGGCCAACCCCAGTCGGGGCCCGGTATTCACCAAATGTTTTGCGCATGACATCGGCCCATTCGCCGGTGGTGACCCCGGCTTGGGCACAAGCGATTGAAGGTGGCATAATATTGCGTCCTTGGGCGGCGGCTTTCGCCAATTCATCAAGGGCTTGTTGGACTTTGCGGTCATCGCGTTGATGCCGCCACTCCCGCAATGTATCGATTTGTCGTTTCTCGGCGGCCGGATCAACCGTCATCACCCCACCATCATCGGCATCAATCAGCGGCGAGGACTCGCTTTGGGTAAAGCAGTTGACCCCGACCACCTGTTGGGCCCCCGATTCAATATCAGCCAAACGACGGGCATTGGATTCGACCAGACATTGTTTCATATAGCTGGATTCGATGGCTGCCACCACACCGCCCATCGCATCAATGCGGGCCAGCTCAGCTTTGGCCTCATTTTTCAGTTCATTCACCTTGGCCTCAATCACCGGTGAACCATCGAAGAGATCGCCAAATTCCAGCAAATCGGTTTCCAGTGCCATAATCTGTTGAAGGCGCAAGCTCCACTGCTGATCCCAGGGACGAGGCAGACCCAGGGCCTCATTCCAGGCCGGCAGTTGGACCGCCCGGGCCCGTGATCGCTTGGAAAGCACGACCGCCAGCATTTCAATCAAAATCCGGTAGACATTGTTTTCTGGTTGTTGCTCGGTCAACCCCAGGGAATTAACCTGCACACCATAGCGGAAACGGCGATATTTGGGGTCCTTGATGCCGTAGCGGTCTTGGCAAATCTCATCCCAAAGATCGACAAATGCCCGCATCTTACACAGTTCAGTGACAAATCGGATTCCGGCATTGACGAAAAAACTCATCCGCCCGACCGTGGCTGGGAAAATCTCTGGGTCAAAATCTTGCCCTTCGCGCAAATGATCAAGGACGGCGGTGGCGGTGGCCAACGCATAAGCCAATTCCTGGACCGGAGTCGCACCGGCTTCTTGCAAATGGTAGGAACAGACATTGGTCGGGTTCCATTTCGGCATTTCGGCGGTGGTAAAACGGATGATATCGGTGGTCAGAGTGAGACTCGGTTTGGGCGGAAAAATATAGGTACCCCGGGATAGATATTCCTTAATCAGATCATTTTGGGTGGTTCCAGCCAGATCCGAACGGGCGGCCCCTTGCTCTTCGGCCACCGCAATATAGAGAGACAACAGCCAGGCTGCGGTGGCGTTGATGGTCATAGAGGTATTCATGCGGGCCAGCGGGATATCGGTAAATAAGGTCCGCATATCGCCAAGATGGCTGATTGGTACGCCAACCTTGCCGACTTCCCCTTGTGATAACGGGTGGTCGGAATCATAACCGGTCTGAGTCGGCAGATCAAAAGCGACCGAAAGCCCGGTCTGGCCCTTGGCTAAATTGGTCCGATAAAGCGCGTTCGAGGCCTGGGCAGAAGAATGGCCGGAATAGGTCCGAATGACCCAAGGGCGGTCACGCTGCGGAGCCGGTGATGGGGTGTCCCCGGGCTTCGCATCATCGGAGACGGGCATGTTATTGGATGCATTTTTAGCCGTGTTAACAGATTGAACAGATCGATCAGCCAATTTTCGAGCCGATTTTTTATGAACCGTTTTTGACCGTGTCATGATTGAATTCTCCCCGCTTGATCTCTCCCCACTTGACCATTGTACATATCGACCATTTTATACAAATGTATGCGCGCATCAATGATCATCAATAATACATTGCATATTGTGCATTGCAAAAAAAGACAACTGACGCTAAATAGAACATTACCCATGTTGCATATGGCCATCAAAATCGACAATGATGCCCGGTTGATCCAGGGTTAATCCGGGGTTAATTCAGCGCTCACTTGCAGGTCATGAGACATGAAAAAAGCAAGAAAATAACCCTCCCGCACCGGGTTTTATGGTTTGCAGCATAAAGGTTTTTACGCATACCTCTTTAACGAATACCTCTAAGCCAACAGCCAATGACGGAGTAGACGCATATGAGTGGAACAGCCGCGGCTCTTGCCGCCAATGATAGTCAAATTGAGAAAAACATTTATGAAATCGGTGAAATTCCGCCTCTCGGCTATGTCCCCGATGAAATGTATGCTTGGGTTATTCGCCGCGACCGCGAAGGCCCTCCAGAACAGGCCATGCAAGTTGAACGTATGCCGACTCCGCGCCCAACCGGTCATGATGTTTTGGTCATGGTGATGGCTTCGGGAGTGAATTATAACGGCGTTTGGGCATCTTTGGGTAAGCCGGTCTCGGTCATGGATGTTCACAAAAAAGATTACCATATTGCTGGCTCTGATGCTTCCGGGATTGTCTGGGCGGTGGGCGACCAAGTCACCCGCTGGAAAGTCGGCGATGAGGTGGTCATCCATTGCAATCAGGATGATGGTGATGACGAGGAATGCAATGGCGGGGACCCAATGTTTTCGCCGACCCAGCGCATCTGGGGGTATGAGACAGCCGATGGTTCTTTTGCCCAGTTCACTCTAGCCCAAGCCCGTCAGCTGATGCCGCGGCCCCAGCATCTGACTTGGGAAGAAAGCGGCTGCTATACCCTGACCTTGGCCACCTCTTATCGCATGTTGTTCGGGCATCGGCCGCATGTTTTGCGACCCGGACACAATGTTCTGGTATGGGGTGCTTCGGGTGGCATTGGTTCAATGGCTGTCCAGTTGATTGCCACCGCCGGGGCCAACGCCATTGGGGTGATCTCCGAGGAAGATAAACGTGATTTTGTGATGCAGCTCGGTGCCAAAGCGGTCCTCAACCGTAAAGATTTTGATTGTTGGGGACGTTTGCCAGAAGTCAATGATGTCCAGGCTTATAACGCCTATAGCAAGAAAGTCCGGGAATTTGGCCGGGCGATTTGGGATATTACCGGCAAAGGCAATGATGTTGATGTGGTGTTTGAGCATCCTGGTGAAATGACGTTCCCGGTGAGTGCTTTTATTGTCAAACGCGGCGGTATGGTGGTTTTTTGTGCCGGGACCACCGGCTATAATTTAACCATGGATGCCCGCTTCGTCTGGATGCGGCAGAAGCGTATCCAAGGCAGCCATTTCGCCAACCTCAAACAAGCCAGCCAAGCCAATAGATTAGTGATTGAACGGCGAATTGATCCGTGTATGTCGGAAGTCTTCTCTTGGGCCGATATCCCAAAATCTCATACCAAAATGATGAATAATGAGCATAAACCCGGGAATATGGCGGTCTTGGTGCAATCCAAGCGTCCCGGTATACGCACATTGGAAGAGGCCCGCCGCGCCTAATGTTTTTGGCCCCGCTCCCTCTGTCTCATTGGGAGCGGGCGTCGGCTGGTGCAGCATTGTGATGCCGTGCGGCCGCGCAAGGTTGCCCTGTCCATGACCGCGTGAAACTGATCATCGTCATGGGTTGATCGTCATTGATTATTGTGTGGAGCCGTCTTCATGAACACATCATCGAATCGGGTGATGGCTGGAGCCTCTTTTACCGCCGAAGCGGGCGATAAATGCTTTAAAAGCCGCTTCTTTGAGGATTATGCCGTTGATGAACCGATCCTCCACCCGGTGCCCCGTACAGTGACTAGGGGGGATGTGGCTCTTTATACGGCCACAACCGGATCACGGTTTGCTTTGCACTGCAATGATCATCTGGCTCAGGCCGTTGGTTATCCGCAAGCGCCCCTGGATGATATCTTGACCTTTCATATGGTTTTTGGCCGCACGGTCCCGGATATTTCTTTGAATGCGGTGGCCAATCTCGGTTATGCGCGGGTTGTTTTTGGGGTGCCGGTCTATCCCGGTGATACCCTCAGTGCGTCTTCCAAAGTGATTGGGGTCAAGGAAAATTCCAACCGCAAAACCGGGACGGTTTATGTCCATTCAACCGGCATCAACCAGCATGGCCAAATCGTGTTGGATTACATTCGTTGGGTGATGATGCGTAAGAAGGACCCAGCGTCCCCAGCACCGCAACCGGTGGTCCCTGAAAATCTGCCGCCCAGTGTGCCGATTGCTGATTTACAGATACCCCAGGGTCTCAATTTTGCTGCTTGGAAGCCGGAAATCACCGGTTCGGACGCTTTTTTTGAGGATTATGCCATCGGGGAGCGCATCCATCATCTTGATGGACAAACAATTGAAGAAGCTGAGCATCAAATGGCCACCCGCCTTTATCAAAACAATGCCCGGGTTCATTTCAACCAGCATGTTGAAAAAGAGGGCCGCTTTGGTCGCCGGATTATTTATGGCGGCTATATCATCAGCTTGGCCCGGGCCATCAGCTGTAATGGCTTGGCCAATGCTTTCCGGGTAGCGGCCATCAATGCCGGTCGCCACAGTGCCCCGAGTTTCGCCGGTGACACCATTTATGCCTGGTCAGAGATTCTTGAAAAGCATGATCTCGCTCTAGAAGCCGGTGATTGCGCCCAACAAATGGGGGCGATGCGCATCCGCACATTGGCCTCTAAAGATCATGCACAAGCCGATTTCCCCGATGCCGCCGGACTTCCCCCCCATATTGTGCTTGATCTCGATTATACAGTCCTCATCCCCAAGCGGGGTGCCCGTGGCGCATCGGTTTAAGAACCTGATCCGAGCGGCAATTTCAGTATCTTCAGGATGGTGACTTTTCAACATCCTGATTTTTCTAAGATGCTGATTTTTCTAGAGCTTGAGCAATGGTCTCTAAGGCTTTTTGGGCTTTGTCGCCATGCGGCCCGCCGGCTTGAGCCATATCAGGCCGTCCACCGCCTTTGCCGCCCAAAACCGCCGCCCCGGCCTCTACCAACGCGATGGCATTGAAGCGATCTTTTAGCTGATCATCGACGGCCACCACCAGTGAGGCTTTTCCTTGATTGCGGCTGGCCAAGGCAACCACCCCGGCACCCAGAGACTGTTTCATATCATCGGCCATTGATTTGAGATCACGGGGTGGAACATCATCAAGAAGCCGCCCGGCAAATGTTATATCAGCGATGGTGCGCACACCATTATCGGCGGTGATCATACGGCGGCGGGCTTGGGTGAGATCTTTTTCCAGCTGTTTGCGTTCGGTTTCAAAAATATGCAGACGCTGGGGAACATCTTTGGGGGAGACTTTAAGAATACGGGCTGCTTGATCCAGCAGGCCCGCTTGATCATGAAGATATGCCTCGGCATCAGCCCCGGTCAGGGCTTCAAGACGCCGCAGACCAGCCCCGACCGCTTGTTCCCCGGTGATCAGAAAAAAGCCGATATCACCGGTTTGGCGAACATGGGTGCCGCCGCACAGTTCAAGAGAAAAGGGGGTTTTCTCCCCCTCTGCATCATCATAGCCCATGGAAACAACCCGCACTTGCCCGCCATATTTTTCTCCAAAGAGGGCCATGGCACCCAGAGAGATGGCCTCATCATGCCCCATGATTCGGGTTTCGACCGGGCTGTTTTGACGAATAAGGTGATTGACTTGGGATTGAATGATCCCCATTGCCTCTTCGCCTATGGGATCGGGATGGGAGATATCAAAACGCAAGCGATCCGGGGCGACCAGGGACCCTCTTTGGGTGACATGAGACCCCAGCTGATGCCGTAAAACCGCGTGCAGCAGATGGGTGGCTGAATGGTTGGCGCATAAAGCCGCCCGGCGCGATGGGTCGATAGACAACAACACCGTCTCGCCGATGCCCAAGGTTCCAGATACAACCTGGCCGATATGGTCAATCAGACCACCGGGCTGTTTACGGGTGTCGACAATCTGGACCACCGCCCCGGACTCGGTTTTGATTGTGCCTTGATCCCCGCGTTGGCCGCCCGATTCGGCATAAAACGGCGTTCGGTTGACGATGATTGAGACATCATCGCCGGCCTCGGCATGGCCCTGGCGTTGACGATGACTGAGGATGGCTTGTAATTCTCCTGAGCAGTGCGCGCACTGATAGCCACAAAATTCGGTTGGTCCCAATTCATCCCCGATGGTGACCCATATATCATCAAGGGCATCTTCCCCTGATCCTTTCCAATGGGCCCGGGCGGTGGCTTTTTGCGTGTCCATCGCCGCATCAAAACCGGCTTGGTCGAGAGTCAATCCGCGTTCACGCAAGATATCGGCGGTGAGATCAACCGGAAAACCGTAGGTGTCGTAGAGTTTGAAGGCCACTTCTCCAGATAGGCAATCGCCTTTGCTTAAGGTGGCTATTTCATCATCCAATAGCCGCAAGCCACGCTCCAACATGTCATAAAATCGTTCTTCCTCACCGCGTAGGGTTTGGGTAATCAGAGCTTCGCAGCGGCCGAGTTCGGGAAAAGCCGCCCCCATTGTGCTGACCAAGGTTGGAACCAGCTGTGGCATCAGGGGTTGGCTTGCCCCAAGCTGGCGGGCATGGCGCATAGCCCGGCGCATGATCCGGCGTAAGACATAGCCCCGGCCTTCATTGCTGGGCATAATGCCCTCAGCAATCAAAAATCCACAAGCCCGTAAATGATCGGCAATGACTTTGGGTCCGGCGGCATTTTTCGTCTCCTTACGGCCCAGGGCTTGGTGCACAGCCTTGATCAGGGATTGAAAAAGATCAATCGCATAATTGTCATGAACACCTTGTAAGACCGCGGCAATCCGCTCTAACCCCATACCGGTATCAATGCTCGGATGGGGCAGATCAATCCGCTGACCTTGGGGCTGAATTTCGTACTGCATGAAGACCAAATTCCAAATTTCAACAAAGCGATCTCCTTCAGCATCGGTTGATCCCGGCGGTCCCCCAGCGATCCCAGGGCCATGATCGTAAAAAATTTCCGAACACGGACCACAAGGCCCGGTTTCGCCCATAGACCAAAAATTATCATCGCTGGCAATGCGCAACAGACGATGATCAGGCAGCATCGCGATTTGCCGCCACAAGGCATGGGCTTGGTCATCATCGGCATAAACCGTCACCAACAATTTATCGTTGTCGAGGCCCAGCTCTTTGGTCAAAAAATTCCAAGCCAGAAGAATGGCCCGTTCCTTGAAATAATCACCGAAGGAAAAATTCCCCAACATCTCAAAAAATGTATGGTGGCGACGGGTATAACCGACATTATCCAGGTCATTATGCTTGCCCCCGGCCCGCAGGCATTTTTGACTGCTGGTGGCGCGTGGATGGGTCGGCGGTTGGCGGCCGGTAAAAATATTCTTGAAGGGAACCATACCGGCGCTGGTAAACATCAATGTCGGATCATGGGCCGGAACCAACGGGCCGGAGGCAACTATGGCGTGATCATGACAACGAAAATATTCTAAAAAAGTCGCCCGGATATCATTAACGCCGCTCATGAGTGCCCAATCTCCGGTTTGATTTCTCTGTGCCCGCAGGGTTTTTAATTGTTTTATAGCCGAAATACCGACTGTAATCACTTACCGGGCAGAGAGCGACCCCCCGATCAAGATCACTGATCAAATTCGGCTGTTTGCTCTCAATTCATGTTGAGAAATTTCATGGCCCCATGCCTCGGATTCATCGGTAAATCGGATGAAGGTCGCGATACCAAGAAACGGTATCAAGCAATCTTGCGATTTTAAGAATCAGCGGGATGGATCGTTGACGCCAGCGCCGATTGACCATCTTTGGTTTCCTGACCGGTTTCTGCAGGGGTGCTCTTGGACGCTTCAGAGTCGGAAATACCGACTTGGGAGCGGATTTTTTCCTCAATTTCAGCCGCCACATCCGGATGATCACGTAAAAATTCCCGAACATTTTCACGCCCTTGGCCGATGCGTTCTTTACCATAAGAGAACCAGGACCCCGATTTTTCGATAATATTGGCTTGAAGGCCCAAATCAATCAATTCGCCGGTTTTGGAGATTCCTTCACCATACATAATGTCGAATTCGACTGTCTTGAAAGGTGGAGCGACCTTATTTTTGACGATTTTAACGCAGGTTTGATTGCCCACCACCCGATCACGATTTTTGACCGCCCCTCTACGGCGAATATCAATACGTATTGAGGAATAGAATTTAAGAGCATTGCCGCCGGTTGTGGTTTCTGGATTGCCGAACATGACACCAATTTTTAAGCGTATCTGGTTGATGAAAATAATCACACAGTTGGACCGAGCAATCGATCCGGTCAATTTACGCAACGCTTGGCTCATCAACCGGGCTTGTAAACCGACATGGGTATCGCCCATATCACCCTCAAGTTCGGCTTTCGGGACCAGGGCCGCCACCGAATCAATGACCAGAACATCAATCGCCCCGGAGCGCACCAAAGTATCAGCAATCTCAAGGGCCTGCTCACCGGCATCGGGTTGGGAAATCAGCATATTATCAATATCAACCCCGAGCTTTTTGGCATATGTCGGATCAAGAGCATGTTCAGCATCAATAAAAGCACAAGCCCCACCGGCTTTCTGGGCTTCGGCAATGACATGCAGAGCCAGGGTGGTTTTGCCCGAACTTTCCAGACCAAAAATCTCGGTGATCCTGCCCTTGGGAAGACCACCGATACCCAACGCGATATCAAGGCCCAGAGACCCCGTAGAGATAGCCTCAATCTCGGGCATATGTTCTTGCTGGCCGAGTTTCATAATCGATCCTTTGCCAAAATTCCGTTCGATCTGCCCGAGAGCCGATTCAAGAGCTTTTTCTTTATCCATATTCGTGTCCTTCGACCCAGAGGATCTCTAACTGCGCCATAATTCTTATTTTCTTATTTCACATTACGCTGCTTGGCGCAATTTTGTTTCGTATTGTGTCGACTGAAATGAGTCAATCAACCCGCAATATCAGTCAAAAAAGAGTCTCTCTATTGTCTTTTGTAGGGCATCGGTTTCAGGAGGTTGGTGGTTGAAGGTTCTGGAGAGATTTTTTAACCGTTCCAGCCAATTCACTGAGGTTAAATGGTTTGGAAAGGAAGGTAATATCGCTGGATTGGGTGATCCGGGTGCGGACCGATTCTTCAGCGTAGCCAGAGATGCAAATGATACCAACATGGGGACGGTTTTGACGTATCCAGTTGACCAGGGTTGGGCCATCCATATCCGGCATAACAACATCAGTAATCAGGAGGTCAATCTGTTCTTGAGTTTGTTCGATGAGTTCAACTGCGGCATTTCCTGAGCGTGCTTCTAAGACATTATACCCTTTGCTGCGTAATGCACGGGCTGAAAACAGCCGGACCGCGTCTTCATCTTCGACCAAAAGAATGGTCCCACTCCCGGTTAAATCACCCGCACCGGTTTTATTGCTGTTTTCCTGTTCCTTGGTGACCACGGCCGTGTGGTGGGGAAGATAGACTCGGAAGGTTGCGCCTTGGCCAGGTGTGCTTTCAGCAAACACATAGCCGCCCGATTGGCGAACAATGCCCTCAACCGTTGATAAACCCAAACCGGTTCCTGAACCAACCTCTTTGGTCGAGTAAAATGGATCAAATATATGGGCCAGATTTTCCGGTGGGATTCCAATCCCGGTATCGGCAACCTCAATCAAAACATATTGGCCGACCGGCATGATGTCGGAGCGATTTTGTATGGGGGTTTGGATGTCAATATTATGGGTCCGGATGGTCAATATACCACCCTCAGACATGGCGTCGCGGGCGTTGACGGCAAGATTAATAATTACTTGTTCGAGCTGCCCTTGATCCATCAGGATGGCGCCAATATCACGACCATACTGAATGTCCAAGCTGATGGTTTCGCCAATAAGTCGCCGCAAAAGATGCGAAATATCAGCCAGAATATCTGTGAGATTAAGAATTTTTGGGCTGACCGCCTGTTGACGTGAGAAGGCCAAAAGTTGTCGCACCAGATTGGCGGCCCGATTGGCGTTTTGTTTAATCTGCATGACATCGGCAAAGGATTGCTCTCCTGGTTGATGCCGTTGCAACAATAGATCGCAAAAGCCCAACATGGCGGTGAGGAGATTGTTGAAGTCATGGGCAATCCCGCCGGCCAGCTGCCCTACAGCCTGCATTTTTTGCGATTGAGCAAACTGAATCTCAAGTTGTTTTTGTTCAGTGGTATCCAGGCCATGCAGAATGAGGCCGGTTACATTGCCGACATCGTCCTCCATACGGCTGGCGAAGAAACGCGCCACCCGTTTCTTGCGCGTACTGTTTGCGGAGAGCTGTACTTCAAAACTGTGTTGTGCCTGGCCGCGCTTGATCAACCGGTCAATCAATTCATCAAATTGGGCTTTTTCCTGATCAATGATAAAATGGCCCACCGGCAGATTGTCGCTGTTTGGTGTATAGCCGAGCAAGCGACACATGACCGTATTGCATTCGATGATACGGCCCTCAAGATCAAGCAGGGCAATGCCGGTCGGGGCAGCATGGAACAGCTTCTGAAAATGCTGCATGGTTTCGCGGAGTGCTTTTTCTAAAACCGCTTCTTGGGTGACATCGTAGATCATGCCCCATGTCAGGGGAGGCCCTGCGGGTCCGGTGGTGGTTTTTTGGAAAATACGAGCATGGAGCAAACGGCCTTGGCGTCCGCATAGAGAAATCCGTCTGTCTTCTATAGTGAACGGGGCCTTTTCACCTGTTTTTTCTCCCTGTATTTTTTCTTGGTCTATTTGTTCACGCGGCAGACCGACAATAAAATCACGAATACTGGCGTTGTCGGTGACCATATCCTCAGATGTTGAGTCCAACCATTGGGCAAGCGTATGGTTGACAAATTGGAAACATCCTTGTTGATCCAAGGAATAAAAGCCAACCGGTGCATTTTCGATAAATCCACCAATATCCTGGTTGCTTCCAGTGGTGGAGAGAGTCCTGCTCATTTTGGAGTCGCTGGTCTTGGAATCGTGGGTTTCGACATTGGTGGGGGGAGAATCAAATCTCCAGAGCCATGCTGCCTGTAGGCTAACCGGAAGACGGCAGACCCGAACCAGATCATGGTTGATTTTTAAGAGAATATTTTCAGAGGCGAGAATGATCGTCGCTGAGCTTGGATTTTTCTGAACGTCGAGAAAATTCTCTAAATATGGATTTTTTGATGATGGATCAAAGAGGATGTCCTTAAACACCTCCTGAATATGGTTGGCATTCACCGGGGAAGTGGCTGTAAAAGCGGGGTTGGTATGGATAATATTTCCATGTTGATCGGTTAACAAACAGGGGGCAGAATCAACCTCAAGAGCCGTGTATAGTCGTCCCATTGATTGGCGCAATCGGGTTGGATTGACGGCAAATGCAATGATTGCCAGCAATAAAAAACTGACAGCAACCCCTATATCTGAGAGATTTTGTGATACCGCAAAGCTGACCCCGCTCGCCCCTATCGCCAAACCACCAACGATGGGGGCGATGAGGCGCCGCCGTCTCAACGATGCCGAATCCAAAGACGCCGCCTTGTCTGATATTTGACCTGTCGATGCGGGAAATGGTATCGCCATAAATTCCCCATATCAAAAATTCCACAATCAAAGGTAAAGCATCGTTGAAGGTTACGATAGCCCCAGGGATTTTTGATCAGTGGTTGTGTTCAAAAGAGAACCGCCCGGCTGCGGTTTCTCATAACGGCTTTCCCTTCATGCGATAAATATAGCTGATCACTTCCGCCACCGCTTGATAATGTTCCTCAGGAATCTCATCACCAATCTCGACACCCGCATAAAGGGCTCGGGCAAGCGGTGGGTTACGTACGATATCAATATCATTTTCTCGAGCAATATCACGGATTCGCAGGGCTACCTGATCAACCCCTTTGGCCAGGCAAACCGGTGCATTGGTTGACCCATGCTTATATTCAAGGGCAACCGCATAATGGTCTGGGTTGGTGATCACAACATCGGCTTCGGGAACTTGAGCCATCATACGGCGTTTGGCTTTTTCCATACGAATTTGACGCAAACGGCTTTTGATGATCGGGTCACCTTCGGTTTGTTTGAATTCTTCCTTAATTTCCTGCTTCGACATACGAAGCTGTTTGAGGTGCTGAAAACGCTGAAAGAGAAAGTCGAGACCGGCAATAATCGTCAATACAGCCAAAACACCAATCAGCATAGCCGAAGATAAATGATGAATACTATCAACCGCTTGGCCAATCTCAAGTTGTGGCAACAGATCAAATGAATCAATCTGGGTATAGACAATCAGGAAGGCAACACAGCCAATAATGCTGATCTTAAAAATCCCCTTAGCAAATTCAAACAACGCGCTGAGGGAAAACAGACGCTTAAAACCTTTGATCGGTGAGATTTTCTCCAGCTTCGGTTTAATCCGTTCAGGAGCCAACAAAAAACCGTGCTGGACAATGCTTGATAACGCCGCCAAGGCAACCAGAATAATCAACGGGAGGGCCAAAACCGATAAGGTCTGGCTCAAGGTATTGGCCAGCAGCTGGCTGAGATTGGCATAATCGGCGGCAATCATGTGCGGCTGTTCGAGGAAGATCAGGCCAGCTTGAGAAAGATCGGTAATCATACCGGGGGCAAATAAGCCGATGAGCATGGTCGCCCCGAGAATGATGAACCAGTGATTGATCTCGCGGGAGACCGCAACTTGGCCCTTCCCCCGCGCTTCAGTCAGGCGTTTGGTGGTCGGTTCCTCAGTTTTTTGCGATTGATCTTCTTGTTCAGACATTATTAAGCGGCTTTTTTATAGATCAAGAAGGACGACGGGGTATGGTTTCGCTTAACCCGGAGCCAAGAGATTGAGAAAATATTCTTCGTAAGAAGTCAGAAAAACCAGAATACCAGCCGACAAAGACAGCGCAAAGACGATTAAGCCAGCCAGGACTTGGAGTGGTAAGGCAATAAAAAAAACTTGTACCTGAGGCATTAAACGACCCAGCAAGCCAAGACCCAAATAGAATAATAAACCAATCAGCAAGAATGGTGATGAAATTTTCATGGCCAGATGGAAACTGTCTGAGGTGACGCGGCTGGCCAGATTGGCCATATCACCCGCTGGCGGCGGCGCTCCTGGCACCATAACATTATAAGAATCCACCAACCCGCTCAAAAAGAGGTAATGCAGATCAGTGGCAAAAATAGCCATGATCCCAAGAATGGTCAAAAAAGCCCCAAACAAAGCTCCTTGTGATTGTGATGTGGCATCCAGAACGAAAGCATTGGCCAAGCCGGATTGATAGGCGATGATCATGCCGCCAATTTGCAGCGAAGACATGAGAAAACGCGCCAACGCACCGATAAAAAGACCAATAATAAATTCCCCGAAAATGAGCAGGAATAAAAGGAAGGGACTTTCAGGGATTGTCGGTAAAGATTCGGAAACCAACGGTGTGACAACCACTGAGACCGATAAGGCAATCATCAGCCGAACCCGTGGTGTCACATAAGGTTCAGCGAAAACCGGCAACAACAACATGGCGCTGCCAAGGCGACAGAAAACCAGAAAAACCGCAAACAGGTTAAGGGTGATAAATTCCGCTAACAAGGGCGATCAATTCAGGGCAATGATACGATCAACCAGCTCTTCAGTAAAATTGGTCAATGTTGAGAGCATGAAAGGAAGGAAAACCAGCAGAGAAAGAAAAATAACCAGGATTTTCGGCACAAAAGCCAGGGTCATTTCCTGAATCTGAGTCAAGGCCTGAAACAGCGAGATAATCAGCCCAACAACCAGCGCAACAATCATAATCGGTGCGGCAATCTTCACAGAAACCCAAACAGCATCACGGGCGATATCAAGAATTTCAAGCTGATTCATCCAATCACTCACTCAAGAATTTTGACAGAGGGACACGCCATCATTGCCGACCCGATTCCACTCAATAAATGCATATATCAATGAAGCCTATATGTCTCAATAGAGGCGCATGTTAGGACATGCGGATCATAAGGGCATACGGATGACTTCTTGATAAGATTGGACAACCCGATCACGCACCGAAACCATGGTTTGCAAAGTGACCTCGGCCTTGCTCACTGCTTGGACAACCTCAGCAAGATTGGCTTCCCCGGCAATCGCTTGGATTGATTGCGCCTCTGCGTGCAGACCGGCCTGCTTGGTGGCTTGATAGCCGCTCTTGACCAATTCGGCAAAGCTGGACACCGGTTCAGCCCCTTGTGGTTGGCCATGTGGTCGGCCATTTCCTGGCATTTCTGGGGCGATTTGTCGTGATGCGCGATCATAAGCCTGAATCGCATTGGTGACGGCTGTGGTCATGGGCGCTTTCTCCCTTTGGCTTTCTTTATTCGCTGTCTTTTATACTGCTATTCTTTTGCGGTTATACGGTGCTTTTAGGTTATACGGTGCTTTTATACGATCCCAAATGCATACTAACCCAAATACTGAGTCTTTTCATGC
This sequence comes from Alphaproteobacteria bacterium, assembly GCA_963923945.1. Lineage (GTDB taxonomy): Bacteria > Pseudomonadota > Alphaproteobacteria. The sequence goes on along the minus strand of OZ000551.1, from coordinate 921,091 downwards.
ATATTTTTTGCACATATTTTTAACGTATAATATCAAGTGTTCGTTCGATCATGCTTTTAGAAATGGTAATTGCGTTGAGGTTGGCTTCATAGCTCCGTTGGGCTTGGCGCATATCCATCATCTCAAATAAGGAATTGACATTGGGGAGAAGGACATAGCCTTGATCATTGGCCGCCGGATGGGTTGGCATAAATTTTTCGCCAAATGCTGACATATCGGGCCGGATGCTTTTGACTTCGACCTCATGAATACCCAATTCTCGATTGAGAGTATTTTTAAAAGAGATGACTTTGCGGCGGTATGGCGCACCGCCAGGGGTGGTGCCCAAAGAGTCGGCATTGGCGATATTTTCAGAAATCACCAAGATACGCTCCCCTTGAGCATGCATCCCCGCGGCGGATACTTTGATTGAGTCAAATAATTCGGGCATGAACGCACTCCTTTATCGTCGCTCCTTCATTGAGGGAGCACCATGTGTTGTGATGGGCATGATGATTTTTCATGACATTTTTTCTTGTGATTTGCGTCTTTTTCGTATGCTTTTCTTTTACGGTTCCTTTGATTCTATAATCTTTTGTGATCTGAGCAAAAACAATGCCGCCGGGCGCAATTTCTCAAAAAAAAGCATTTTTTAGAGTGCATCCTTTAACGACGTTAAGAGCGTTCAGAAAAAAAAGAGCGTTCAGAAAAAAAAGAGCGTTCAGAAAAAAATGGTTAAAAGACAAAGATTGTTTTTTGGTTATCGTGTCTTACCAATCACTTCCTTGAACATACCAATATGCTTGCGATAGAGGCGGGTGACCAATGTGTACTGGGTTGCTGTTTGCGATGTTTTCATCAATTCATGCTCTAAATTGACCGCGTTTCCATCCAAGGTCGTGTCATATGTATGGGGGCGACGATTTTCGGTATCACGGAATTCACCCGGTCCACCATGTGCTGCTTTGCTGCTGGTGATATGGGCACCATTGGTTAACGTCATACGGGGCTTGGAAACAACCCGGGCCGTGTTCCTGTAATCAATCGGCTTGAGATCGAAAGGCTTAAAATCAGGGGTATTAGCATTGGCGACATTATTGGCGATGACCCGTTGACGCTGAGACAACCAACCCAGACGCTGGCTGATCATGCGGTATAATGGTAAATCTCCGTTAGCCATAATATTTTTCCTATGATGCTTTTTTCATAATATTGTTTATGATGATGGGGTCATGATGATCTTGGCCGGGTTGTCGGGTATGGTTGTTGGTCGGTTGGTAACCAAACAATAAATCCAAAAATGGTGATGAATAAACATTCATTGACGGATATTCGTTTTGGTCACCATTCGTTGATACCATCACGGTTCCCACATTACGGATAAAGCTTTTAGTAAATTCTTTAATAACCCTTTCTTTTTATTGATTTTTTTATATGTATATTATTGACTTTTTTATATGTATACAATTTATATAAAATAATATATATATTTTCTGTTGCTTTGGCAAGTGGTTTTTTCCCACTATTTTTTGGTTTAGATTGCGGTGTATTGATGGGAGTGTATGGCTGAATGAATAATTTCCCTTATGTGATTGGATATATTTGGGACTGTGTGCAGGATGTGTATTCCGCCCCAAGATGGGATGAGAACTGTTGCGAAATAGGGTGTAAAGACGCAAGCTGTGAAACGGCACGATGCTTTATTTAACCCGCAAACCCGGCGAATCGGTGACCATCAATGGTGAGATTGAGGTAACGGTTGTGAGCGTTCGGGGCAAAACCGCCAAACTTGGTTTTACGTTTCCACCCAATGCGACCGTCTTGCGAAGAGAATTGCATGAAAAAATACAAGATGAAAATCGGGCGGCCGCCGATCAGCGGGACTTTTTGATCAATGCGTTGGGAACAAAAGAGTGATTGACTAGGGGGAAAGATTGCAATGATGTGCCGGTTTTGGTCTTCTTCTCGGCATGGTGATCTTTGGTGCCGGTTTGATCATGATGGCGCGGGTTGCCGGTGATGGCTCCCCGGTCTCGACAATCGCGCCGTTTCCGATCGGATGTCGAGAAAGCGGTCGCCCTTTTTTATGAGCAAGATGGGGTTGCACCGCCGCGTATTGTCGCTAAAGGTACAGGGAGATTTGCTGAACAACTGATTGGCATTGCTTTTGAAAATGGGGTTAAAGTTCGTAAAGATGCCGATTTAGCCGAGATTCTTTCGCAACTTGATGTTGATAGTGAAATTCCGGTGGAAGTTTTTGCCGCTGTGGCTGAAATTCTTTCTTATGTTTATCAGGCCAACGGCACAATGATGGAAACGACATGGGAACATTATGATCCCCAGGGGCAAGAAGAGGCCACGTCTCTAACCAACGACGTGGCATTGGATGAACAGTGATCATGAAGATCGGTATCGGGAGGCTGTTGTGACAAAATCGGTTGATATAAACGAACGTATTGATGCTTTGGCCGCTCTTATGCCGGTGTTTAAGAAAACGGTTGAAGCCGATCAGGTGATTGAATTGAATGACTTTCACCAGCAGGTTGATCAGCTCTGTCAGGATATCCTGGCTTTATCGCCCCAAGAATCAGAATCATTGAAACCACGTCTGATTGCTTTGGTTGATGAAATTGGCCTCTTAGAAACATTGATTATTGAGCGGCGCGGAGCCGTCGAGTCCCAACTACGTGAGAATGAAGAACGCCACCAAGCAACCGCGGCCTATCGCAGCCAACCAACACCATCTTCGGGCGATTCATAAGCATCATTCGTAAGCATTACATCATTCGTAAGCATTAAAGGTCATCCGAGAGATGGATGTTCTGGATTATTTGAAGTTTTTGGCCGCGCTGGTGTTTGTCTTGGCACTGATTGGTGCTTTGGCTTATTTTGCTCGGCGGCATGGCTGGGGGGGAATGGTGGCCCCCATGCGCGGGCGTGATCGTCGCTTGTCTTTGATTGAGAGCTTGCCCATTGATCCCCGCCATCGTCTGATTTTGGCCCGGCGCGATAATGTTGAATATGTTTTACTGGTCGGCAACACCAATCTGATTATTGAGCAGATTGTCTTCCCTTCCGACACCGAAAAACAAGATTCCTCGGTTGCTGATCTGTATACGCCATCGCATCCGCCATCAGATTCACAATCACCAAAACCATCAAAAGCCGCTCCGGGTCAGAAAGGCAATCATTGATTATCGACTCGATGCGGATGATGATTTTATCTTTTTTTCGTTCCCGGCTGGGTTTTTGTTGGCGGCCATTATTTGGCTTGTTGATTGCCTTATTATTTCTGTTGATCACCACGCAGGCACAGGCGCAATCAATCAATCTGGATTTTTCCGACGGGCCAAGCGCGACCGGTAGAATTTTACAATTTTTTATCCTGTTGACGGTCATCACATTGGCCCCCTCAATTTTGGTGATGATGACCTCTTTCGTGCGGATCGTTGTGGTTTTATCCTTTTTGCGCACAGCCCTGGGCTTGCAACAAACCCCACCTAATGCGGTGCTCATCGGTCTTTCTTTGTTTTTGACCTTGTTCATCATGTTGCCAACATTTGAGGTGGCTTATAACAATGGCGTGGCACCGTTGATTGAGGAAGAAATCTCGGAGGAAGAAGCACTCAATCGGGCCGGGCGCCCGTTTCATGATTTTATGATTGCCCAAACCCGGGAAAAAGATCTGGCTTTATTCATGGATATTGCGGCCATTGATACAGTGGCCACACCGGCTGATGTTCCCTATCGGGTATTGATCCCCGCCTTCATGATCAGTGAATTACGCCGCGCATTTGAGATTGGTTTTTTATTGTTTGTACCCTTTTTGATTATTGACATGGTTGTGGCTTCGATTTTGATGTCTATGGGTATGATGATGCTGCCGCCGATTATCATTTCTTTGCCTTTTAAGTTGGTCTTTTTCGTATTGGTCGATGGTTGGTATTTGGTTGCCGGAAGCTTGGTAGAAAGTTTCAACGCCCCCTTGGCTGGTGGTTCTTAGCGTGGCAGTGGCTTTATTTCCTCCTCATCAATGGCAGTGTGCGTGATGCGGTTGAGGGGCTAACCATCGGCGGCGGTAGGCTCAGCGATTGGTGGGGCGGCGTTGAGACGCTCACGGTAATTGTCCAAGAAACCGGTATATTGATCAACTTGATTGATTTGTTTGGCGATGGCTTCCATGGTTTTGCTGGAACTGATTGGTTCCTGAGTGATTAAAGAGAAATCTGTATAAAAAGGGGTTGGCCGCATCAGAGCGTCATAATTCTGGCGCAGAAAATCCAAACCGGCTTTATTGTTGCTCAATGCCAGAGCAACCGCCCAGCGCAAGACCACTTGGGGGTCAATGCCCTCAGTCGAGATCGTGTTCTCGGGCAATGAGGCCACACCGCTGGGAATTTGACCACCGAATAATTCGCGTCCGATGGCGCCAAGATTTTCTTCCTGAATATAAGTGGTCATGCGTCCGATGGCTTCAGCGGCTTGCGCCCATTCTTGGCTCCGCCAGTAGAGTTCGGCACGAATGTCTTCAGCGGCCATGCTGTCATCGTTTTGCAGTAATTCAATGGCACCGACTTTCTGCCCCGCTTCATACAAAGCACGGGCGCGCACATGACGTCGTTCGGTTGCAAGATCCTCAGGAATGCCTGAAACGGTGCTGATATCCAAGGCATTGAGTGCTTTTTCAGGTTCCTGATTCAGCATATCAATCATGGCCAGCTTGAGACCGCTCTGGGCTTTTTCGACTCCTTTGGTACGGAAAACAATTTGTTGTTCAAGAAGTTCGGATGCCGAATCAAGCAGATCCACCATAACCATACGATCAATCAGTTGTTCAATCAGGCGGTCACCTTTTTCTCCAACTGGGGTCAGTTCTCGAAATTCCTGAAAAATACTCAAAGCAGCAATGGGGTCGAGTTCTTCGGCATTGTCACCCAAAAAGATATCTGAAAAAATATCACTCATCTGGATGGTGATATCCGGGATATCTGGATGGTCGAGAAAATTAATCGCCAACCCTTTGAGAATGAGAAGGCTTTGACGTAAATCGCCTCTTTGCTGATAGAGTTCGGCAAGTCGTCTTGATCGCTCTAATTCAGCATGATCGCCGCGCCAGGTAAAAGCAAGATTTTCATAATCTTCAATGGCTTCATCCAGAGAGATTTCTCCTTGTTTCAACTGATAATCAATCAAAGCTGTGCGGGCAAAGGCACTGGCTTTACGATCTTTGCTTTTGGTGAGTCGTTGCCAAATATCGGCAGCTTTGGATTCTTCCCCTGAAACCATGAGGATTTTTCCTTGCAGGTACCGCACATAATCGCGTTGGTTTAGGGACTCTGGCTGCTTAAGAATATTGTCTATATAGTTTTTTGCACTCTCAACTTGATTGGCTTTGAGGGCTGCTTCGGCAGCGGTTATTGAAAGGGCTTCGGCGATGTCATCATCATAAACATTGATGGCGTAGGCATATTCGTCGAATCCTTCGGTGGCGGTTTCCCAGTCTATATTTTGAGCGGCCAGAGCGGCCCGCCATAAAACCGCTTCGGAATGATTGAGCAACGTATCGGAATTGAGGTATTGGGCTGCTTCGGTGTACGCACCGTCCAGGTAATGTGTCACCCCGGTCAAAAACATATAAGAGGGATCTTCAAGCAAAGTTGAGTCAATCTCAGCCATGTATTGCAAGAGACCTCTGGCTTCCCCATACATACGATACGCCAAATAATACTGAGCCAGACGCAGACGTATTTGGTTGCGTTCCTCTTCTGGTGTTTCGATAATTTCCCGCAAGAGCCTTTTTCTATTTTGGCTCAATGACCCTTTAATACTCTTACGCCAATTGCTAATATCCAGAAGAGAATTGGCTGAGACGCCGCCCGTTTCGAGATCCTGGCGGCTTGATATATAAAGCCCGTCAGGGTCACCAACAAAAATTCCATTTTTATCTTTGGTGACTTGCACGCTATCGGCATGGGGGATAACCACAACACCTTGAGCGGTTCGGGGAAGGACAAATTGAATATAGTCGCGGTTCCCCTGTATCCCCCGTCCAATTGCGCCGGTTGGAATAAGAATAATCTCATCGCCTACTTCCGGATCGGATATGCGAACGACTCGTTTTTCTCCATCTTCCGGGAGGAAGACGCTGGCCGGTTGACCGGGTCTCCCAATGATCGATTCTGGGGTGATGGGTTCTTGAGGACTGAGCGGTTGCTGGGCCAATTCAACCAGCCATTCCGATTTATCACGTAATATCAAGGGTGAGACAGTGTTCGGTGTATCAAGGCGTAATAAGGTCAAGCCCGGTATCGGAGCCAGCAGAATCTCCTTAAGAAACGGGTTGTTCAGCTCCTCAACGACATTCAAGGTTGGGCTGAAAGAACGGTCAAACCCAACCCAAATATAGCCGGCCCGCTGATACGCGATGGCCAATGTGTCGGCGGGCGTTTTGAAACGTAAGACAAGTCGATCATTCTCTTTATTGTAGGATGCCTCAAGGGTCAGTGGTGTGCGTGATTCATCAATTTGCTGCTGTGTGACGGCGTTTTCTTCTCCATTTTCTGCTGTTTTTGATGATTCTGTTGTCGATGAACCCGGCTGATCCAGAGACTTTTTAGAAACCGCTAAGTTGCTGGAAGGGGTTGCCTTGTCACCGGTTGCTTTTTGAGCGACCGCGATGCCTGAGGCAGGATTTAGAATATCAACAACCACTTTACCATTGGTACGGAAATGACGTAAACGTGCCTTGGGAGGGGTATCAAGAGTGACTTGCGATGTTTTGTCGTCGGTCTGGCTTTCGATCTTGCCGAGCTGAGGGATGGCTTTGACTTTTGCCAGATTAAAGGTTGCTGGACTTTGAAAACGAATCCGAGTCTTGTCATCGGTTGTTGTGATTTTGTAAGGGACATCCCGATTCCAGTCGAAGACCACCCGACCAAACCCCGCATGTTCGCCGGTGCGTATGGTGATGACTGGCCTTGGGATCTGCTCCTTATCGGCTGTTTTCTCAATATTTTTTGGTCTCAGAAGTGGACGCTTATCGGGGATGATATCGGGTGCTGGTTTTGCCGTGGGTGTCTCAGCACCGTTTGGCACTTGGTCGGTTTGTGAGGGTGGTGATTGGGCAACGTCAAGGCGCCGTTTTTCTGATAAATCAACAACAATAGAGCGATCATGGACAAATGTTTGATAATCAAAATCACGGGTCAATGTAATAACGACTTGTTGTTTATCGGGGGTGAGACGGGCATCCTCAATATAGGTGGGCAGTTCCCGATTCAAAGGATCAAGGACCGCCGCCATTTTCTGGTCAAACGTCATGACCAGCTGGTTGTCTTCTAATTGAGCCGCATAGGCGACTTGTGAGGGCCAATCAAAAACAATACGTCCATAATTGTCATGGTCCCAGGCTCTCACACGCACCTGTTCTTGCCCCCAAGCGGGGGAAAAAACAAAAACCAAGAAAAGAAAGAAAATGCGGGCCAACATTTCGACCGTAAAACGCCGGAGAGAGCGGTTGTTGCCGTTCACTCCTGTAGCCTAGATTTTGACGAAATGATGATATCAACGCGACGCGCCAACTGTTTACGTTTGGCATAATCAATGCGTGGCGAAATGAAAGCAAACTGCGACGTTCCGACACCATAAGCACTGATATTACCGACATAGCCGCTTTTTTGTAATTCATCGGCGACCGTTAAAGCCCGTGCCAGAGATAATTCCCAGTTTGAGCTGTATAGTCCACCGGTAATCGGATCAGGATCCGCATGCCCGAAAATATCGACCCGATTGTCAAGATTACGCAAAACGCCGCTCACATCGGAGAGTGTCGCTTGACCACGCTGCGATAGGCGGGCGCTGGCCACTGTAAAGAGGAGATCACTGGGCAGCGAGACCACCAGTTGATCACCAAAATGATGAAGAGAAGCTTCTTGCGTATTGCCGGTCTTAGCAAATTGCGTCTCCAGTAAGGCTGAGAGATAATCAAGATTAAGCGAGTCTTGCAGCGTCTTACTGTCGATGGTTAACTCTTCTTTTTCTGTATCCGTGATATCTTCCTCGGGAGGAAGATCGGATCTGGATAAAGCCGAAGTGATCTTTTCCCATTGTTCGGTCGGCAGAGTTGACATGGAAAACAAGAGAACAAAAAAAGTCAAAATCAGCGACACAAGATCAGTATAGGTCAGCAACCACTGATTTTCTTGTTTGACTAAAGCATTGGCTCTTGCTTGTGGTATTCGTGATGGGGGTGGTGCCGACGGGGCGTCATCTCCCTCTTCTTGAGCTGATTCGGATTCATTGACTGGTGGTGATTGGGAGTCACTCATTGTCCAATACATCCTCAAAAGTGATGCGCGCGTCACTTTCTTCGCGGACTTCAAAACGTAGCTCAACAACATCGCCCAAGGCTGGGTCAAGGCCAATCAATATGCTGTATGCTGGTCCACCGCGGGCTTGCAACTCACCGGCCAAAGCGCTGGCCCTGGCGGTATTCAGGGTTGGCCTTCCTTGTGCGGCTGCCCCGAGAGGGATATCGCGTTTAAAGAGTGCTTGGACATCATAGCGCAGGCCAGGCGGTGGCTCACTGATGGCGACCGCAGTCCGGCGGAGCATATCTTCGGCACTGGCTTTTAACCGGGCTTTTTGGGGAACAAAGAGAGCATTGACGTTGAGTGTAATACTCATCAATTCACCTTGTTTGACATCTTCAATCTTGGCCAGCGGAATCGCCTTTTTGACCAAGTCGGCAACTTCCAACAATGTGACCGAGGCTTGCGCAAAGGAACCAATATCCGAACTAAACTCAGAGGCAATGTCTGAGATATCGCCAACCGGGCGGAAAGTATCGCGCATACTCCCCATAATTTCTTGTGATTTATCTTCGTTAATGACCGATACCGCATTGAGAAGAATGAAGAAAGCCACCAAAAGCAGGTATAAAGTCAAAAAGACAATAATACCGCGGTTTTTTTCCTCATTATGGTCCGGTGACCGGGGAGGTGCCATCGGGCCATCGGCTGATGCGGTTTGGTTATTTTCTAAGTAAGGCGTCATTTTTCAAACAGGGCGTCAATCTCTTCCTGACTCCTCGTGTCTCCCGGTAATTGAGGACCATTGAGCAAATTTTTCTCATCAGAGGGATCAACTGCCGCTTTTTCTTGTGGGGATTCAGTTTTGGCTTGCGTCTCTTCCGTGGCTTCATAACTAAAGGTGGCGGCCATTTCACCCAATTTATTTTCAATATGATGCAGCGAATGGACAACTTTGCTGATCCGTTGTCCAGTAATATCCTGAAAATTGCAGGCTTCATAGATTTTGGTTACCTCGGTCCCCAAAGCGGCGGCGGTTTTTTTATCAGTGAGGTTATCTGCGATGGTTTCAATATGCTCGACTGCATCAAGAATAGCCCCTGTCGCTTCTTCGGTTGCCGCAACCACGGCATCCAGCTGGTCCGAAGAGGGGCGCACATATTTGGCTCGAACTCCTTCGGGACCAATAGTCGATATTTCTGATCGCACTGTTTTGATATAATTGACCAACGACTCCAAGTCCCGGGAGACCTGTATACCAGCAGGGCTGATATCACCATGTAAGCTGGAGACCAATTCAGTGACAATTTCATCCAGGCTATCGACCGAAATGGTATCACCAAATCGTTCACGCAAAACTTTCAGACGGTCTTCAACCTCTTGGCGGGGATCATCCTGAGTCATCGTTAAAACACCGCATGGCTTAAACATTGTGAGCGTTAAAGGGCGATTGGTGGTGGCTTAAAATGGGCCAAGGACACTGGTCATCTTCGTTTTGAGTGTTTCTGCATTAAATGGTTTGACAATATAATTATTCACGCCGGCTTGCTTGGCGGCGACAACATTTTCAGTCTTGCTTTCGGCGGTAATCATGATGAAAGGCGTTTTACCCAGCCCATCATCGGCGCGAATTTCTTTGAGAAGTTGCAGACCGGTCATCGGCTCCATATTCCAATCTGAAATAATCAAACCGTAGCTGTTTTGTTTGGCTTTTTCCAGAGCCTCACTGCCGTCACTGGCCTCGTCAATATTATTGAATCCCAACTGTTTAAGGAGATTACGGATAATGCGTAGCATTGTTTTGTAATCGTCAACGATCAAAATATTCATACTTTTGTCAACGGCCATTTCCGTTTGCCCCTTTTCGTGTTCCTCAATCCCGGTCCCAGCCCCGGTTTTTTAGTGTTTCAATAAATCTTTTTGATCACCGGGCGCATCTTACCCCAGATATTTTTTACTCTTGATATTTTTTACTTTTGATACTTTTTACTCATGTCTCTCGCATGTAAGTCTGCGTCAATTAATCTAAATAAATTTTTATAAATTTCTTTATCTATAAATTTTTTGTATTTGTGATGTGCCCTCTATCTTGTGAAATACGTATTGTATTGTTCTACAAACCTTTTTACAGATAAATGACCAACAGGTAAATTACTTATCAATGCATGATGATATCTGAACCAGGGAATGTTTGAACCAAAATACGTAAACAAAGATGCGTTGATGAGAATATGCAAAACGACATACGCACATATCACGTAGATATCAGGTATATTACGTAGATATCAGGTATATTACGTAGATATTAGGTATATTACGTAGATATTAGGCGTATATATCAGGATAACGTATATACCGTATATAACGTATATACCAGGATACAGGCCAGTATATATATCAGGATATTTTATTTGGTTTTGTTATTTTCCTGATATTTTTCGGTATTTCGGTTCGTTCTTACTTTAAATCATGACCTTTACTTTGAATGGTTACCCTTATCTTTAACACTTTGTTTTTAATATTGTCTCAATATGGTTTGTTCGTCTCAACATGATCGCTCACCTTCAGCCTGAGTGTTCAGGTGATTTTTCTCTTTCTTCTAAGGTTCTGAACCTTCCTCTTTTTCCAGCATTGCACCGAGAGTTTTATCGTCAAGAGGAATAAAAGACTGCAGGGCGATTTCTGATGTGATCGCTTCGGCTTTGGTTGGGTCCATCGCCGCCAGAACCGGGGCAACCCGACGTTCTTTCATTAAGCTGATCACATCAAGCAAAATTTCTAAATCCAATTCATTGAAAATACGCGCGGCATCTTTTGGTTTCATATTTTCGTAAATTTTAACCAAGCTACGTAAACGTGCCTCTTCTTGTTCATCATATTGGATAATCAGAGACTTTATCCTTTCTTCTAACGTATTCAATTCGGCAATTTTTTCATCAATTCTCTCTTCAGCAACAACCAAGAGGCCCTCGCGGGTATTAAGGCTTTTTTCCCGGGCGTCCAGTTTTTCACGACGGGTGGCCAACGAGCGCAGAGTCTCAATTTCGGCTTCACTAAATTCAGGTTCTTGAGGCTGACGGAAAATATCCTTGGGTGGCTGGTCCTGCTCTGCTGGTGTGTCCGCAGCATCCTCTGGTGGCGCGGTTTCTGTTTCTTCGGTCTGAGCAAAAGATTGAGGGGCTTCAATGCGGCTGACCAGTTGATCCGTTCGTATGCTCAACATCAAAACGGCAAAAAAAATGATGATCGGCAAAAGCCGTATCCGCTTGAGGATACTTCTTTTGAAGGTGGTATAAGCGGATGATAAACCAAACATCGTTTCATTGTTTCCCAGATCTGAGGACTTTCAATAATTCTTTTTCGGCGCGTGATTTGACAGAGGCCCTTGATTTTTTCTTACCGCGGGCGGGCCGCGAGTCTTGATCATCATGATCATCGGACTGATCATTTATATCATCGTTAGGCTGCAAATGATCGGATATTTTTGATGATGGCCGTTGCGATGATGATGAACCCGATGACGACTGATCAAAATGAGTCGTTAAGGAATCTAAGTTTTCAATCATAAACTGTAATTCGTCACTCACAGCCCGGGCATCACGCATGCGTTTCTGTAAGGTATTTTCAATATTTTGGCCGGTCTGACGTAAGTTCTCAATACCGACTTCAGCACGCCGGGTCGCCGCATCAAAATCAGCGATCATTTCACGCAGGCGTTGCTCATCGCGTCGCCAGTGGCCCAGACGCTTGTTGAGGAGCCAGCAATAAAAAATGGTTGCCACCAACAAGACAACAACAATTATATCAAGGATCAATACCGGCATTCATGGACAACCTATTCCATATCCTCATCATCGCCGTTTTCAGGGACAATTTCATCTTCAACCCGTACCGCGATATTTTGGCCCTTGCGACCCATTTTCCCCGAGAACATACCACGGTTGCCACAAACCAAGGCAATATCACTTTCGGGTGTGGTGTCAAAAATGATTTTGCTGCCGACCTGAAAATCCATGACATCACCAAGCGACATAGTGGTGCTATCAAGAACCGCATCAATAGGGACAGTGGTTTTCCATAGTTCAGAAGCCAGATGGTTTTCCCAGATTGAATCGCGTCCAAATTTTTCACCCATAAACATCTGAAGCAACAATTCACGGATCGGTTCAAGGGTGGCGTAAGGGATTAACATATCTATTTTGCCGCCACGATCTTCCATATCAACCCGCAAACGGGTGACGATAGCTGCATTGGCCGGCCGGGCAATCGTGGCAAAGCGTGGATTGGTTTCCAAACGATCAAGCCGAAATGTCACCGGGCTCAAAGGATCAAAGGCACTGGAAAGATCAGCCAAGATAACCTCAACCAAGCGTTGAACCAAAGTCCGCTCAATTGTGGTGTAAGGGCGCCCTTCAATGCGCATGGCTGATGTCCCGCGTCTCCCTCCCAAAAGCACATCAACGATGGAGTAAATCAAGGAGCTATCCACAGCAATGAGGCCGTAATTATCCCATTCTTCAGCCTGAAAAACCGACAAAATCGCCGGTAAAGGAATCGAATTCAGATAATCACCAAAACGCACCGAACTCACATTATCTAAAGACACCTCAACATTATCGGAAGTGAAATTACGCAAACTGGTTGAGAGCAGCCGCACCAGCCGATCATAGACGATTTCAAGCATCGGCAAGCGCTCATAAGATACAAGGGCGCTGTTCACAATCGACATGATGCCTGAATCATCGGTGTTGCCGGTGCTCTCTTCAAAGCCGAGCAAGCTATCGATTTCTTCCTGATTGAGAACCCGCTCTACAGCGGCGTCATCTCCCTGAGTGTCCCCAGCATTCTGGTTTTTTTCGGCCTCTTGACTGTTCTCATCACTGTCGGCCATAGCCGCCCACTCTTCGGCCATGAGTTCTTCTTCGGTTTTTTCTGTTGTTTCTTTAACATCACTCATAATGAGGGTTCCTGTTTGTCGCCTTGATTATACTGGCTTTTAGGTATTGGCTCTATCTTTTTTCCTTGATTCGATACGCGATCATCAAATCTGGTTGCCGTTTTCTGAAATAAATTGTCCAGAATTGAGGTCTTTATAAAATCTCTTGAGATCACCCTTTCTTAGATCAATTGTTCAAGAGGTCATTTTAGTCAGAGCAAATCCCAAGCCAATCGCAACAATAATTTCAATAATAATTTAATAATATTATTGTACCAGGATCTCCTTGAACAAGATATCACGGACTTTAACCGGCTCAGAGGATGTATCCAAACGGATGAGCAATTCTTCCCGCAACCGGTGGATTCCTGCTGATCCTTTCAGGTCTTCGGGCCGCAATTCCCGGAGATAAACTTGCAAGTTATCGGTGATCCGTGGCAGGGCTTGCTCAATAAGAGGAAGGTCACCCGGCCCGGCCAATTCGAGGCTCAAAGTGATTTTTAAAAAGCTGGCCCTACGGCCGCTGCTGGCCAGATTAACCAGCATTTGTGGCAATTCGTAGAAAACCCCGCTGCTGGCCTCTTCCCTTGATGATCTATCTTCAGATGCTGTGTCGGTTTCGGTTTCGGCGGTGGTTTCGCCTTCCCCAAAGACACCGCTAAACCACAGGCCGCCTGTGACACCGCTGATAAGAAGAATTGAGATTGACAAAATCAGGATGATTTTTTTGAGGCGAGAATTGTCATTTTCTCCCTCTTCACCCTCCATATCTCCTAAACGCTCATTTTCTGGTGTTCGGTCGGACATGGTTACTGCTCTCCTTTAAAACATTCTCTAATAAAATGTTCCCTAAAATATCCCTGATAAAAGATCATCGGCGCAGTTTTTCAAGATTTCTTACCGATTATTTCTTTTACCATTTCCATTGCTCTATTTCCATTGCCAAGGGTGACCAAAAGGCCCAAACATCCAGGCACATCCTGTTGATTGTGAACATTCATCTTGATTATGAACATCTTCATAAATCTTAGAATAATCCAATTCATGTTTCTCTGAAACCCATAGGAATCACAATCTTAGTTGAGGGCCTTTTCAGCCATCTCAATCTTTTTTTGATCTTTCTTTTGAGACGTGTGAAACCCGCTTAACGCCGCATCAGCTGGGTCCATCAAACCTATAGACTCTGACAAAGGGGGCATAGAGTGCAGGAAATACCGGGCAAAATTTACCCAATGATCCAGTATGGATGATGATTTTTACCCCCGAAATCCCCGAAAACCGGCCTTATCACTCCGGCATGTTCTGTGCACCTTTTTCTCTGACTGTTTGGGTCATCCTTTCTTTCTAAGCCGCGCGCAAAAACCGTTTTGGATAAAAACGCCTTAAATCGAAAGACAGCCCGAAAAGACCGGCCTTCAATGTGAAGCACGAAATGAAGCACGAAAAAAATACGAAGAGCAAATACAAGCAACAAAAATAAATATAAAAATGCCATTCAAATACGATCCAATTTTAAGGGGCATGGTTCCCAACTCTAAAGAATATGATTCCAAGTTAAAGAGGAAATAAATGATGATTATTAAGAAAGCAGAAGGTAAAGGCTATGTCATTTGAAAATGCATCCGTGATTGCGTTGTCGCGTCAGACAACTTTGCGTCAGAGGCTTGATATTATTGCTAATAATATCGCCAACATGGATACACCCAGCTTTAAGAAAGAAACAGCAGTCTTTGTGACATACCTTGCCAGGACCGGGGATCAATTCGGTGAGCGTTCCTTATCTTATACTCAAGATTACGGCATGTGGCGTGATACCCAGGAGGGCAATTTTGAGGCAACCGGGCGGGACTTGGATATCGCCATCAATGAAGAGGGTTATTTTCAGGTCGAAACGCCGCAAGGTCTTCGTTACACCCGTAACGGTCGCTTGGCGGTCGATGATCAAGGGCGGTTGGTGACATCTGAAGGTTTTATTGTTCTTAGCGATCGGGGGCGCCAGATTGATATCCCTGAAGATGCCACAAGCATTAGCGTTGCCAGCGATGGGACGTTGAGTATTGAACGTTTGGGTCAAGATGGGGGACCGCTCAACGAAACCGGCTTACTCATTGATAAAATTGGCGTTGTCACTTTTGAAGATCAGCAACGTCTGAGAAAAGTCGGCGGAACATTATACGAGACCGACCAAGAGCCGATTGATATTTTGGAACCCAGTCTCCGCCAAGGCATGTTTGAGCAATCGAATGTCAAGCCGATTGTCGAGATGGTGGATATGATTGCCACATCCCGGGCTTATCAGGCTGCTCAAAGAATGATTAACACCCAACATGAGACCGAACGCTCGGCCATCGACAAACTGACGCGCGCCTCCTAATGCTTGCGTATCATTTTATCAATTAAGAGGGAGAGAACCAATGAGATCATTGAGTATTGCCGCGACCGGAATGCAGGCCCAGGAGATGAATGTCGAAACCATCTCCAACAATATTGCTAATATGGCCACGACCGGTTTTAAGCAACAGCGGGTCGAATTTCAGGATCTGCTCTACCAAAATTTGCGCCGGGTTGGGTCGCCCTCGGCTGATAACGGTGACTTAGTCCCCGCAGGAGTCCAAAAGGGTCTTGGGGTGCGAACAGCGGCAACCTATCGCATGTTTAGCCAAGGCAACTTGGTGGTGACCGACAATCAATATGATGTTGCTTTACAAGGGAAAGGTTTTTTCCAGATCAATCTACCCAGCGGGGAAATTGGTTTTACGCGTTCTGGTTCTTTTCAGTTGAGCGCCGAGGGGGCTCTGGTGACCAATGACGGTTACCCGGTTGAGCCGGCCATCACCATTCCTGAAGATGCCCTTGATGTGACCATTAACCGTAACGGGGAAGTTTTGGTCAGTTTGCCGGGCCAGATTGATCCGGCTAATGTTGGGCAGATCCAGCTGGCGCGGTTCCGTAATGAAAATGGTTTGGTGGCGATTGGTCAAAACCTCTTTCTACAAACACCGGCCTCCGGTCCACCGATTGTCGGGAATGCCGGACAACAAGGATTTGCCGGAATTTTACAAGGCTTTTTGGAGTCTTCCAATGTGGATTCAGTCTCAGAGATTACCGATCTTATCCGGGCTCAAAGAGCCTATGAGATGAATTCAAAAGTGATTCAGACCTCTGATGAAATGCTGCAAACAGCCAGCAACCTTCGCTAAGTGATGGTTCTGGCCACATGGAGATGATGATGGTGAGCAGACAACAACTTCAAACCACTGTCCCGCGTATTGCCTTTAAGAGCATTGTTTCCAAGAATGGTCTTTCGGTGATCCGTATGAGGCGGATGTCAATCCACACAGTCTATCAGTGGGGCCGGATGCTTTTTTTGGTGATGGTTTTTTTGGTGATGCTCGGCGCTGAGACTGCTGCTGCTCTTTCTTTGCCAGACACTCTTAAGCCACAACTCAAAGCACAGGCGGTGATTGAGGATGAGGTGATTCGTTTGAGCGATCTATTCGATAATCTGGGTCCTCTCGGCTATATCGAAGTGGCGGCAGCACCTGCTCCTGGGCGACGGTTGGTCCGCGATGCGGTATGGTTGCGCGATGTTGCCGACCAGCATGGGTTGAGTTGGCGGCCAAAATCTAAACGTGACGCGATTGTTATTGAGCGGGCCGGACGGGTTGTTGATCCAACAGCGATTGAACAGGTGATCATTGAAGAATTGGTGAGCCGCCGTCCGGATAGCCATTTTGAGATTGAACTTGAAAGCGGCTTTTCATCCTTGGTTGTTGGGGTTGATACACCCGAGAATTCTTCGGATTTTCTACTGGTTAATGATCTGAAAATTGATGATACCAGAGGACGATTTTCTGCGACAATCGTGGTGGCAGGCAGTCAAATGCGGTCTTTGGTTAAGGGGCGGCTTTACCGGATTGAGCGGGTACCTGTCCTCCTGCGTCAGGTGAAACCCGGTGATCCCATTCGCGCCGATGATCTGGGTTGGGCTCATCGGCGTCAGCGGGATATTGGCCGTGATGTTCTGCTTCATGTCGAGGATATCATCGGTATGACGCCGCGCCGACGCAATCATCCTGGAAAGACACTGACCCAAAGTGATCTTCAACAGCCGGTTTTGGTCAAAAAAGGCGCTGATGTAACCATTGTCCTGCGGGCCGATCATATGACATTGACGGCGCGGGGACGGGCCCGGCAAAGCGGTGCTCTTGGAGACACCATCCAGGTCGAAAACAGCCAAAGCCGTCGACCAATTTTCGCCGTGGTTGAAGGGCCACGTTTGGTTGGGGTTTCCCATGTATCCCATACCAGCTTAGCATTGTCACAGTGATTATATGTTTTCTTGAGAATAGGAAAAAGCCATGTTTTACCAAGAAAAATATCGCCAGAAAAAATATCGAACGGTCCATCTGGGTGTTGCCTTGGCGCTGATCGGTTTGCTGGGTGGCTGTAATATGATTTCACGTTTGTCCAAAGTTGGTGAGGAGCCCAAGGTCTCACGCATCGAAAATCCGGTGGCCAAACAAGATTATAAACCGGTGACCATGCCGATGCCGGTCCCTGAACCACCACTGCAAAATGCCAATTCTCTCTGGCGGGCCGGTGCCAAGGCTTTTTTTGAAGATACCCGTGCTTCTGATATCGGTGACTTGGTGACTGTCCTGATTGAGATCAGTGATAATGCCACGATCAACAACACCACCACCCGGGCCCGGGCCAGCAACGAGGAATTGGAGGTCAATAATCTTTTGGGTTATGACGCTGCGATCAATCAAGTCTTACCGGGTAATCCGCTTCCCAATGCAGTTGGTGTGAATGGGGATTCAAGCAGCAATGGCAATGGCGGTATCACCCGCAGGGAGAATGTCAATCTCAAGGTTGCGGCGATTGTCACGCAGATTCTTCCCAACGGGAATATGGTGGTTGAAGGCAATCAAGAGGTCAAAGTCAATTATGAAATACGCCGCCTGGGAGTCAGGGGGGTTATCCGGCGAGAAGATATCACCACCGCCAACACCATTCGCTTTGAGCAAATCGCCGAAGGCCGGGTCGCTTACGGTGGTGAAGGGCAGATTAGTGACCTTCAACAGCCGCGTTATGGAACCCAAATCATGGATATCATCTTGCCGTTTTAGTTGGTGTTTCCTGATATCTTGGTCTTTCTTGATGGCAACTGATTTTTGGTTGCCATCAATCGTCACGGCGGATTCTTTCCATCTGCTCGTGGCGTTCCTGGGCTTCGATACTTAAGGTTGCAATCGGACGGGCTTCCAATCTTTTGAGGCTAATTGGTTCGGCGGTTTCTTCGCAGTAGCCGTAGGAGCCGTTTTCCAGACGGCTCAGCGCCTTTTCAATCTTGGAAATCAATTTCCGTTCACGATCCCGCGCGCGCAATTCAATTGCCCGGTCGGTTTCCAATGAAGCACGATCAGCAATATCGGGTTCCTGGGGGCTGTCTTCTTGTAAATGTTGTAAAGTCTCCCCCGATTCTTGGAGCAGTTCAATCCGCCATTTTTCAAGCCTTTGGCGGAAATATTCCTGCTGCAGCGGGTTCATAAAATCCTCATTCTCATTCGGTTTGTAATCCGGCGGCAACATGGGTCGCATGGCAGATTATCCTCAATTAAAACGGTTTATTGGGTTGAGAATTGTTGTGCAAACAAGGGGGGTTGGGTTGTGCCCTTGACCGGAAAATTCGACAATTCACCGGAAGGTTCAAGAATTCACAAAGATTCAAATTCACACATGACCTTCACCTTTGCGATGATTGATCAGGGTTCTGGGCATTTTTAATCAACAGACCCTCTTTTAATCAAGATGCTTTTATCGGCCCATTGATCAAGTGATATTTATTTGGTCTTTCCCTATGCAATAAGAATTTGAGGAAAAAAGATAAGGGCAAAAGATATTGAGACAAGAAATATTAAGAGAAAGAGATGGGCTAAGGAGAAATTTTATCATCATATATGCCTTCATGATCATATGAGAATTGATGACATGGCGATGGGTTACCCCTTTTGATATTTGGCCAGTTCGACTTGGGCTCTCAACTCGATTTCATCAAGAATTTCGTGCAATGTCGGATCATTGACCGCTTCGCGTTGGGCATTGGTCAGCGCGGTCATATCGGCCAAGATACGCGGTGATATTTGGCCTTTGAGAATCGCTTCACGCAGTTGATCAAGATGATCAAGGATTGCCAAACCGCGTGAGCGGGCGCGATTCCTTTCGGTTGTTTCGTCGGTGACCTCTTGGGCCAACAGCACCGATGATGATGGGCTGACCGGCGCGTTACCAGCGACTGCGCTGGTGTCATCGGTGGCTGAACCAGATTGCGCATCAATGGCACCCGAGAAATCAGAAGCCCCGGGTTTGGCTGCTTTACGTTTCCGGTCAACTGCTTTCGGGCCAGTGGAACCTGTGGGATCAATTTTCATAATGCTGTGACTATTCCTCAAAGCGGGCGATGGGGCAAGGGGCATCTCGTACTTTGAGTATATCCATTCTATCGACAGGTAAGCCCATGATCAAAACCATAATCAGATATGTTTCATATACTGATTGCCTTGGGCAACTCCTGCCGCATGGCTTGGAAAGACTTGCCGTATCTGGATATTTTCACCGCGGTGATTTTTTTAACTCATTGATATTTAACAATAATAAGCCGTACTCTTTTGGCATATGCTTCGCTTATATTCATTTGTTGTATGCGTAGATTTTGTATTCAATCAAGGATTTTGAGCCCATTTACCGGTTCTTGACCACAGCCCATTGAGAGCATGAATCTTATGTCAATGATTATATCTTTTTTCTCTAATTTTTTCTCAGCTCTTCGGATGACCGAAAAGCAGAAGCTGAATTATATTGGTCTGGCGCTCCGGAATATGTGGCTTTCAAGGCTGCATTTGGGCGCTTTGCGTTTGAGAGCTTTGGTTGTGTTTTCGGTTTTGGGAAGCATTATTTTGGCTGCCAGCACCGCGCAAGCAACCTCACGGATTAAAGATATTGCTGATTTTGAAGGGGTGCGGGACAATTTTCTGGTTGGCTACGGCCTGGTTGTCGGTTTGGATGGTGACGGAGATACACTGAATTCGGCGGTTTTCACCCGCGAAAGCCTTGTGGGTATGTTGGAAAGGCTGGGTGTACGGACCCGGGAAAATGTCGCCGCTTTACGGGCCGATAATGTTGCGGCTGTTATGGTGACGGCTACATTGCCAGCCTTTGCCCGTCAAGGGACACGTATCGACGTTACTTTGGGGACGATGGGTGATGCCGAGGATTTGGGCGGCGGTATTTTACTGGTCACGCCTCT
Organism: Alphaproteobacteria bacterium; assembly: GCA_963923945.1. Classification (GTDB taxonomy): domain Bacteria; phylum Pseudomonadota; class Alphaproteobacteria. The sequence goes on along the minus strand of OZ000551.1, from coordinate 900,555 downwards.
GCTGGGTGCTGATGGTGAAGTCTATGCGGTGGCCCAGGGGAATATTGTGGTTGGTGGATTTACCGTCACCGGGGATGCGGCCGAGATCACCAAGGGGGTGCCGACTTCTGGCCGTATTCCCAACGGGGCGATTGTTGAAAAGCAGACCAGCTTTGAGTTTGCTTCTCTTGAAGATATTCATATTTCTTTGCGCAATCCTGATTTTACCACCGCCCGGCGGATTGCTCGGGCAATCAATGCCTATCTTTCAGCTCCAGCCGCCCGCCCGATTGATTCAGGCACGGTCTATTTATCCATTCCGGCGACTCATGCTGGCGATATCGTTGGTTTGGTGACCGATATTGAGCAGCTTTTGATTGAGCCGGACAATACGGCCAGAGTGGCCATTGATGAGGCATCTGGTGTCATTGTCATGGGCCAGCAGGTACGGATTAACCCGGTTGCGGTGGCGATGGGTAATTTGACCATTACCGTGACCGAAACACCGCAAGTTTCTCAGCCATCGCCATTTGCTCAAGTTGGTGAAACCGAAATTGTCCCGCGGACCGTCATTGAGGTGGATGAAGGCGACGACAGCCGATTGACCATTGTCCGGGGTGGGGTTTCTCTTGATGAGCTGGTCAATGGCCTCAATTCCCTAGGTGTCGGGCCGCGAGACCTGATTACCATCTTACAAACAATCAAGGCCGCCGGTGCGTTGCAGGCCGAAATTGAGCTTCTTTAGATCATGGATACCCTTGTTTCTCCTTTCCTCCCTGAGGGTTCGGCGGCCCAGGCCAGCGGTTCGGTTCAGTCACGTCACGCCAGCCAGACTGAAAGAGCCCGCCAGGCCGCCGAAGCCTTCGAGGCGATGTTCGTCGCTCAGATGTTGCAGCCGATGTTTAAGGGTATTTCCTCTGCTCCGCCTTTTGGTGGTGGCCATGCCGAAGATATGTATCGCTCCATGATGATTGATGAGATGGCCAAAGCAACAGTCCGCAATGGTGGGATTGGGATTGCCGATCATGTGATGAAACACATGCTTCAACAACAAGAAGCGCCTTAAAAATATGAGGAGTATAGCTATGGTGAGCGAAGAAAAATTAAACGAATTTATTGAAATCTCTGATCAATTAAATCGTCTCTTGGAACAGGAAAATGCCCTTTTGCGTCAGCACAAGCTGGCCGATATCCAGTCATTGCAAGAGTCCAAAACCGTTTTGGGTCAAATCTATGCCGAACTTTCGCAACATTTGTATGAGCAGCTCAAAACTGATCCTGACCCATTTTCCGATTCCATGCGGGCCCAGCTCAAGGAAAAAACGGAGCAATTTCAGTCAGCGGCAGCGGAAAACAAGGATTGGTTGCTGGCCGCTCTTACGGTCAATCAACGGGTCATTGAGGCGGTTGCCCAGGCAGTTCTCGAGGCTGAGTCCGATCTGGATATCTATGCCGGAAACGGGATCATGAATGACGGCAAAAAGAATGCTTCCGTTCATATGTCTCTCAATGAGCTGGCTTGATTCCGGTCGGGGTCAATAACGGAGTCGCGGGCGATGGGGAACAGTTCACTGGGTTTGGCCTTAAGAAATGCGGTCAGTGGCATGCAAGCCACGCAGACCGCTATTGAGACGGTTTCCAACAACATTGCCAATGCCCGCAATCCCGACTATCACCGTCAAAAAGTTAATCTGGCTTCGCGGTCTATTCTTGGCACTGGATCCGGCGTTCGCGTTGAGTCTGTCACGCGGGTGGTTGATCGATTTTTGACCGCCGATCTGATCCAAAACCATTCCCAACGGGCGCAATCAGAAGTTTTGGAGCGATTCTTTGATCAGATGCAAAATCTGTTTGGGACGGTTGCCAGCGACAATTCAATCGGACGGCGAATCACCAAAATCGCCGATACCTTGGAAAGCCTATCAAACACTCCCTCTGGTCTATCGGAACAGAGCAATGTCCTCTCAGCGATTGAAAGTTTCGTTGATCATTTAAGTCAGTTATCAAAAAATATCCAAGGATTGCGTGAGGAAGCTGACCAGAGAATCGGTGACTCGGTACAAACAATCAACGAACAGTCTATCTTAATCCGCAAACTCAATACCGATATTGCCCGGGCATTAGGGACGGGTCAACAGGCTGGTGCTCTTGAAGATGAGCGTGATGCTGCGGTTGCTAAAATTGCCGAACAAATTGATATCACGACTTTTGAGCGTCCGGCCAATCATGAATTGGTGGTTTTGACTCGTTCGGGCCGTGCTTTGGCTGATTATGGGGCCACCCCGCTTGATCATCGCTCGGCGGCGCAACTTTCGTCTGAAATCACCCATTCAGGGGGTGATGTGAGTGGTATTATTCTCAACGGTGAAGATATCACCAACCATATTAAAGGCGGACGCTTGGGGGCATTGATTGCCATGCGCGATACGATTTTACCGGATCTGGGCGCGGCTATTGGTCAACTTTCATCAACTTTGAGTGAACAATTAAACGCCGCGGCCAATACCGGCAGCAGCTTTCCACCGCCGCAACAACTGGTTGGCAGCCGACGTTTCAACACAAATGACATAATCGGGACGACAGAAAGTGTTTCCGGGACTTTGCGCCTGGCGGTGCTGGATCGTGATGGTGATTATGTCGACAGTGGCTTTGGCCGGGCCGATATTTTGGATCTTGATCTGAAATCTTTGGCTTTGGCCCAAGGGGGTGTTTTGACTGTCGGGTCGGTGGTTGAGGCGATTGACAATGGTCTCAGCAGTGCCAGTGCCTATTTGGATAGCCGGGGCCGGTTGGTCATTGAGACTTTAGAATCTGGTCACGGGGTGGCCATTGACGCGGTGGGACGTAGTCTGGGCGGTTCGGGTGTTGGGGTGATTCAACAGGTTATGTCGACATCGGTTGATGCGGCGCGCGATACGTTGAATGTCTCTTTTGGTGCTGAGTCGGGGACGCATATTCTGGAAATTGACAATGTTCCGGTATCTTACAATGTGTCGCGTGATTCGCTGGTTGATCTTGCCGCCCGTATCAATCGCACCCAGGCTTTGCGTTCGCTCAATCGAGTGAGCAATCCACTCACCAACCTGAATACAGAGACCGGGTCACCGACCGGTGCAACGATTGGTGCTGGTCGTTTTACAGTTGATGGGGTGGCGTTTGCTTATGACGGCCAAGTCGATTCGCTCAATACGGTCCGTGATCGCATCAATAGCGCGGCGGTTTGGCAATCGCTTGCATTTGCTGACCCTAATGCTCAATTAGGGGCGGCTTCTGCTGGTAATCTGGTCATCAATGGTCAGACCGTTGTTGTGAATGCCAACACATCGTTGAATGATCTTGCTGCAGCCATCAATGGTGATCCCAATTTTGCAACCGCCGGGGTATCTGCTTCGGTTATTTCTGAAGAGGGGCAATCCCGCTTGGTGATCAGTGATACCGGAGGGGCATTTGATCTCACCGGTTCGGATGCCAATGTATTGACCAATCTTGGTTTTTCGATACGGCCATTTGTGGTCACTGCCACGACAACCGGCGGTGATCTGACATTTTCACGCTCTGATGGCGATCCTCCGATTGTTGCCGATGTGACCGGTGGTCTGATGGGGGCGCTGAATATGGTTGCCCTGGAGTTTCCGGTCAACGCATCGGTTGTGGACAATCAACTGGTCTTGACCAAAGAATCGACAGAGTTGATTGAAGTGAGGGATATCAGCGGCAATCTGGTTGCATCAATGAATTTGCAATCCAAAGAACGCCCAGTTCTGCAAACCGAAAGCCGGATCAATCTGGCGGGTCGGAGTCGTAATTTTTCTCATTTCTTTGGTTTTAACGACATTCTTCTTTCGCAGAATGATTATGCGACTTATGCCTCTGGGGTTTTTGACGATGCGCGCAATCGACCGGGTGCTGAAGGAAGCCTCACATTTTTGGCGGATGGTCTGCGAGCGAATGTGACCTATAAAGCCAGCGACCAGTTGACCGATATTGTCGATTCGATCAACAACAATCTGATGCTACGTCGTCAGGGAATTCAGGCGAGCCTTTTTCAAGAAGGGTCCGGGGTAAGAGTCCGAATATCCAATGAGGGCGGGCGTAACTTTTTACTCGAAGATAATGGCCTTTTGCTGGATCGGTTGAATCTGCGCACCGACAACACATTGATATTACAAACCATACGCGTCAATGAGCGTCTGGTTGAGGATGTGAGTCGAATGCCGCGCGGAACCTTTTCGCCGGTGCGGACTCCCCCGACCCAAATTGATGGGGTTCAAGACAGTTTTGCCAATGCCGGTATCCGCTTTACCTATGATCCGGTCCAATCGCGCAGCGGTGATGCCTATCGTTTGAGTTATGATGCCAGCGATGGCGAAGTCATGACGATTGTTAATCTGACCACCGGACAACAACAAAGTGTTGATATCACCGGTCCCTTAAACAGTGTGACCCGCACCGTTGGCGGGTCTCTGGTGAATGAAGAAACCGCATCAATCTCCTTTGATGAATTGGGGATTTTGGTCACTTTAGATGCCGATTTTGACCGCAATGCGGATCGCATCACGACCGGCAATCGGGCCGCCTTTGTTGGTCTGGCTTCGGGTGGTGTGGCCCTGGTTCGGGAAGCCATGTTTCAACCCAGTGAGGATGAAGGCTTCAATCTCAATGGATTGCGTGAATTGCGCGAAATTGGTTCTTACAGCCCAATTGATGGCAGCTTGACTCTCAATTTTAATAGCCCTCAAGCCGGTGTTCTCAATCTTGTTGAGTCCCCGGGGTTGGAATTCAGCGTTGATAATGGGCCTTTTGCCGCGGTTCCTGGGCAAGATCTTGATGATGGGGGCAGTCATTCAGTGACCATTCGTTTGGCTGAGTCTCATCAGATTCTGGGTGTTTTGACATTACCGGAGCTGCGGGGAAATGGTGGTCCTGGTGAGCTATCGATTCAATTCGGTGAGTCGGTTTTTGGTCAATCGCGTACGCCTAAGATTGGTGAAAATGCCCTGGCGGGTGGGGATTCTTCGGTTGTTCGCTCAATGCTGGTCGGTTTTGATAGCAATATTGAGTTTCAAAGGGCCGGTGGATTGCCTTCTGAAAGCAATACATTGGGTGGTTATGCTGCCGATATTGTTGGCTTGAATTCCATCAAGGCACAAACAGCCCGGGCGGATCGGGCTTCCCAAGAAGCGGTTCACAATACTTTGGAATCGCAAAAAGGCGAAATCAGCGGGGTCAATGTCAATGAAGAATTGGCCCAGCTTGAGATTCTGCGTACGGCTTTCAATGCCGCCTCGCGTCTTATCCGTGTTTCAGCCGATTTGCTTGATGAATTGATCAATATCGTACGTTAGGAGGCAATGATGGTAACCCGGGTCGGTGATTTAGCCAATTTCAACAGCTTGATGTTTTCTCTGCGCGAAAACCGGAGTCGCTTCGATGGGCTGATTGCCCAGAACTCTTCGGGTAAGAAGAGCCACGATTTTGTCGGTATTGCTTCTGATTCTGCGCGGCTCATTTCATTCAAGAATCGTTTCGAGCGTATCGATCGTTTCATCAACAACATTGATGTGGTCGAAGGCCGTCTCAGCATGATGGAAAATGCCATTCACCAAACTGAAGAGCTGGTCTCAAAATTCAATGTTGATTTGGTGAGTGCTCTGAGCAATCAAAACGCCTCGGCTCAACAGATCAATGGTCAGGCTGAATCCTTTCTCGGTCAACTGGTCTCCAACCTCAATACCCGGATTGATGGCCGCTATCTTTTTTCCGGCACCAACACATTGCGCCGACCGGTGGATGTCAATGATCCTGGTTTTGCTCAACCGCCACCTGAGCGCATCCCCAGCCAACCCAATACATCCTATTACAAGGGAAATAATCAGGTTTTTCAGGTTCGGGTGAGTGAGTCCTCACTGGTCACATATGGTGTGACGGCCGATGCGCCGGCCTTTGAGAAATTGATGCGGGCCCTCAATTTGGCCCGTACGGCTGATGTTGGGCCGCCCTCTGATAAGGAGCGGCTATCGGAAGCCAAGCGTTTGGCTGAAGAGGTCATCGGCGATTTAGCCGGGCTGCGGACTCAAGTGGGTGGTATCCGCGCTCAGATTGAAACCGCCAAAGACAGCCACGAAGATTTCAAACTGATTTTGGGCAAGCAAATCAACGATGTTGAAAATGTCGATGTTCCTGAATTGACAATCCGCTTATCCGACGAAAGAAACCTACTCAGTTCGTCCTATCAGGCGATTGCCGAATCAACCCGCCTTTCTATTCTCAACTTTCTCTAGGGATTGATGATTGGCCAGATTTTTTTCTAACTTTGTACAACCATTAAGGAGATGACTCATGTTGAATTCCCCTATGCACGAAGATATGGTTTCCAATACGGTACCCAAGGGCCAACCAGGTCCGGTTCAAGGCCGTATCCATAACCCGAAGACGGGTGATCCAAAATTACATGAAATACATGATTCGAATATGAACAATCCCAAGACAGGTGATTCTGATATGGGTGAGGCGTTGGTCCCGCGCAGTTTCCCAGCTGAGCAGATTACCTTTGAAAAAGGCCTCATCGGATTTTCCGATTACCGTGACTATGGTTTGATGGAGCTTCCCGATGAGCGGTTGAGCCAGTTTCATCTGTTGCAGTCAATTGATGATCCGGATCTTTCTTTCCTGCTCTTGCCTTTGGCGATGGAGGATGGTCCGATTGCCGCCGAGGATTTGGATAAGGCCCTGGAAAATCTTGGCATTGCCAAGGAAGATGCGGTCGTTCTGGCAATTGTGACGGTGCGTAAAACCAATGATCAATTCTCGGCCACAGCCAATATTCGGGCGCCGGTGGTGATTGATCTGAAGACCAGGCAAGGTGTGCAGTACGTCTTTGCCAATACCAATTATGCGATTCGTCATCCGGTGAGCTGAGCGCCCCCCTTGTTTTTGGTGGAGCGCTCTAAGCTGACAGATCATCAAGCCTATGGCGGCCGTGACCGCACGGACCATGAAAGCATAGGCCATGGTGCCATCGTGAGCGGCTGGTTGCGCGGCCCCGACCCGAGGTCACGACGTGAGAATGTCGTGACATGAGGACGTGGTGGTCAAACATGGTGGTACAAACACGTCACTATATGAACAGATCGCGGTATAAAGACATCATGACATAAAATCATGACATAAAGACGTTGTGACGCAAAGACGTCATCACCCAACAATCGGCAATGAGAATACGTAACAGACCGCGGTGATGGATATGATCATGGATCGGGTGTTCAATGGATGAATTGTTTCATCGGTTGTGATCGAACCGACATCACTGACAGAGCATGATCAACCGGTCATGATTTTAACAGATCATCCTTATCCAGCGCGGTTTTCCTCATCACAACCATCGGCCAATCATGCCGATCAGCAAAAATTACCCGAACCAAATTGCCGCATAGCAGCAGCCTGCCGGTGGCTGTTGATGGCCTATTCCTGGGCTGTCTTTTTGGTTATTCATCATATAAATCAGTATCTTAATAAAATATACCCCGCCCCAATTCGAAGATTGTCGGGGCAGCAAAATAAGCGGCATACCAATTGCGGATAGTCAACAGAGATCGCGTCAGCGGTCTGGTGTGGTCGCGACACAGTGTCGGCGGCTTTGATTGAGTGCCTCTTTTGTTGTCATGCTTTTTCATCGCATATGAATCATGACTTTTTAAGCGGGGCTCTCCTGGCAGGTAGCCGCCTTTTGAAACAATCCATATAGGAGATATCCGTCCAAGTAGGAGATATCCAACCAAGTAGGAGATATTCAATGGCTTTGAATGTCATTTCCAACTTTGCGGCCAATGTGGCGCATCGTAATCTGGTTATCAATGATCGTGGAGCGACCCGAGACATTGCAAAATTGTCTTCGGGTTTGCGTGTTTTGGGGGCGCGTGATGACGCGGCCTCATTGGCGATTGGGTCTCGGTTGAAGGCGGAGGTTGGTGCTCTCCACCAGGCCAATGTCAATGCCGGGCAGGCCAACTCGTTGTTGCAGGTGGCTGATGGTGCCCTGAGCACCATTAGTGAGATTCTGTTTCGTTTGAAGACCCTGTCGGTTCAGTCGGGTTCGGACAATGTGGGTGCGGCCGAGCGGGCATCTCTGCAGTTGGAGTTTGCCGCCCTGCAAGAAGAAATTGAGCGTATTGCCCGTGATACCGAGTTTACCGGTGTCCAGTTGATCAATGGTGAGGAAAAAATCACCACCCAGGTGGGGGATGACTCGACCCCTGAGGCCGGTGCTGGCTTGCGCTTGATCAACAACGCGGTTGGCTCACAACAAGGGATCACCGATATTCAGTTTAGTGATAGCTTTGATTCGAGCTTGGTTGATATTTCTTATGCGGTGGTGGGGACCAACGGCGTCTTCACGGTGACTGATCTGTCTCTGTCGCCTGAGGCATCGGGTGGACGGACAGCCACCGGCACCACGGCCCTTCCTTTGTTGTCGACCGCGACAACTGATTTAAGGACTGGGCAGACCGAGACGATTGATGTGGTGTTTGATCGTGGTGGGGCCAATGAGCGCACGGTCTCAATCACCATTGATGACAAGTTCAACAAGCGTGAATTCACCACCACCAGGCTGGACAATACCGCCCGGTTGACCGCACCGGTCGGTTTTAACGCCGCTGATACATTTGCGGTCAATAGTTATGGCGGCAACCTGGCTGGTCTGGGCACCAACATCACCGCCGAACAAGGAACCGCCATTTCGGCATCAACCCTGCGGATTGCCAATCGGCTCGGTGATGATTTGGTGGCGACAACGGCGGTTGATTTTACTGATCTGAATGCTCAGACCGTTCAGTTTGAGAACAGTGCCGGTGATTTTGTGAATGTCACGATTGATCTGGATGCTGCGCTTGTCGCTGCCAGCTATACGGCTCTGCAAGACGGGACGGTGACCACGGCCGAGTTGCGTCTGGAGAGCTTGAATGGTGAGGGCAATGATCTGGTGTCTGGCAACATTGCCATCCAAAGTGTCGATGTCGCCACGGAGGGCAGCATTGCCAATTTGGTCAATAGCGGCAATCTGGCGGTGCGTCAGATTGGCGGGACGGCCGATAATGAATCGATTGCCCTTTCTTATAATGCCGATACCAATACCTTTGAGGCCCGGCGGGGTACTGTCACAGAGACGAGTGAGGTTCTCAGCGGTTCTGATGGCACTGCTGGCAGCGCCACGGTCACGGTTGACAACCGGGCGTTTGAGATCACGGTCTCGGAAACATTTGATCGCAACACCGCCATTGATTTTAATGAGTCTGAGATCACTAACCGGACTGTGACGGGTGATGAATTTAATGCTAATGTCGGTACGGGTGGCTCCGTCATTGCCGCCAATGAGCTTCAGCTTCGGTTGGTGAGTTTTACTCCCGGGGCCAACGGGACCCTTGAGGATGTGTTGGCTGGTTTATCAAACACCAATTTTGTCCTTCAGGGTGCAGATGGTGCGGCGGCAGCTCCTAATAATACAATCACTGCCACTCTTGGTAATTTTACCGGTCGCCTTGCCGTTGCCGGTATTGCTGCCGCTGCCACGACCAACGTGACCTTGACCAATGCGAATGGTGATACGATCGTGGTTGCGGTGGTCAACGCCAGCGCCGCCACCGCGATTGTCGCTGGTGTTGCGGTTGCGGCGGACAACGATACTTTGGATCTTAATGAATCGCTGACGGTTGAATTCACCCAGTTATCCGATGCGGTCTTTTCTGCTGGTGGTGGTACGGCGGGTGCTTCCTTTGACATCACCCAGGTGTCGGGGGATTTAACCGGGCTGGACAACCGTATCCGGATTGCCAAAGGAGCGACCGGGCGCGAATTGTCAGCCGCGGTTCTCTCAATCGCCCATGCCGATACAACCCGCGGTGACTTGACGGCTGAGATTGACTTAACCATAACCGGTCCCCAGACTGTGACCCTGGAGAATGATGCCGGGGATACGGTTGGGATTGACTTCAATCTGGCCACCTTGTTCAATGAAAGACAGCTGGATCGTCGGGGGACGGCTGCTGAGACCTTCTTCTTAATCGGTGATCTCGCCCGTTCGGCCATTTATGGCAAATCTTTCAGTGATCAAAAGTCTTTTGCTTTTAAGGTTGGCTCCGGGGTTTTGGAAGAAGACAGCGTTGTGTTCAATATTGGTGCGGCCAATCTGCGGGCCTTGGGGTTACAAACCACCGGCCCGGAAGCGGTGCGGATTGATGGTGATGACAATACGACGGCTGACAGTGCCTCGGTTTCGGTGAGTACCGCTATTGATCGTCTGAACAATGTGCGGGCGATTGTTGGTGCCGGTCAGAACCGGTTGGAGTTTTCTGCCAATAATGTTGCCACCGCGATTGAGAACACCGAAGCAGCCCGCAGTACGCTGCTTGATCTTGATGTGGCGGCCGGTATTACCGCATTCACCAGCAAGCAAATTCTGGTGCAGACCGGTATTTCGGTTTTGGCGCAAGCCAACCAGCAGCCAGAGCAGTTGCTGCGGTTGTTCCAATAAGGCTGGGTTATCAGGGGGCGGGAAGGAACCGCCCTCTTCTCGGTTTAGGGGGGTGGCTTTTGGCCACCCCTATTTTTTGTTTGATTGAGGGATAAAGGCGGCCCGCTAAGACAATGGATGTGATCACATATAACAATGGATCGGGTGTTCAATGGATGAATTGTTTCATCGGTTGTGATCGAACCGACATCACTGACAGAGCATGATCAACCGGTCATGATTTTAACAGATCATCCTTATCCAGCGCGGTTTTCCTCATCACAACCATCGGCCAATCATGCCGATCAGCAAAAATTACCCGAACCAAATTGCCGCATAGCAGCAGCCTGCCGGTGGCTGTTGATGGCCCATTCCTGGGCTGTCTTTTTGGTTATTCATCATATAAATCAGTATCTTAATAAAATATACCCCGCCCCAATTCGAAGATTGTCGGGGCAGCAAAATAAGCGGCATACCAATTGCGGATAGTCAACAGAGATCGCGTCAGCGGTCTGGTGTGGTCGCGACACAGTGTCGGCGGCTTTGATTGAGTGCCTCTTTTGTTGTCATGCTTTTTCATCGCATATGAATCATGACTTTTTAAGCGGGGCTCTCCTGGCAGGTAGCCGCCTTTTGAAACAATCCATATAGGAGATATCCGTCCAAGTAGGAGATATCCAACCAAGTAGGAGATATTCAATGGCTTTGAATGTCATTTCCAACTTTGCGGCCAATGTGGCGCATCGTAATCTGGTTATCAATGATCGTGGAGCGACCCGAGACATTGCAAAATTGTCTTCGGGTTTGCGTGTTTTGGGGGCGCGTGATGACGCGGCCTCATTGGCGATTGGGTCTCGGTTGAAGGCGGAGGTTGGTGCTCTCCACCAGGCCAATGTCAATGCCGGGCAGGCCAACTCGTTGTTGCAGGTGGCTGATGGTGCCCTGAGCACCATTAGTGAGATTCTGTTTCGTTTGAAGACCCTGTCGGTTCAGTCGGGTTCGGACAATGTGGGTGCGGCCGAGCGGGCATCTCTGCAGTTGGAGTTTGCCGCCCTGCAAGAAGAAATTGAGCGTATTGCCCGTGATACCGAGTTTACCGGTGTCCAGTTGATCAATGGTGAGGAAAAAATCACCACCCAGGTGGGGGATGACTCGACCCCTGAGGCCGGTGCTGGCTTGCGCTTGATCAACAACGCGGTTGGCTCACAACAAGGGATCACCGATATTCAGTTTAGTGATAGCTTTGATTCGAGCTTGGTTGATATTTCTTATGCGGTGGTGGGGACCAACGGCGTCTTCACGGTGACTGATCTGTCTCTGTCGCCTGAGGCATCGGGTGGACGGACAGCCACCGGCACCACGGCCCTTCCTTTGTTGTCGACCGCGACAACTGATTTAAGGACTGGGCAGACCGAGACGATTGATGTGGTGTTTGATCGTGGTGGGGCCAATGAGCGCACGGTCTCAATCACCATTGATGACAAGTTCAATAAGACCGGCTTCACCACCACCAGGCTGGACAATACCGCCCGGTTGACCGCACCGGTCGGTTTTAACGCCGCTGATACATTTGCGGTCAATAGTTATGGCGGCAACCTGGCTGGTCTGGGCACCAACATCACCGCCGAACAAGGAACCGCCATTTCGGCATCAACCCTGCGGATTGCCAATCGGCTCGGTGATGATTTGGTGGCGACAACGGCGGTTGATTTTACTGATCTGAATGCTCAGACCGTTCAGTTTGAGAACAGTGCCGGTGATTTTGTGAATGTCACGATTGATCTGGATGCTGCGCTTGTCGCTGCCAGCTATACGGCTCTGCAAGACGGGACGGTGACCACGGCCGAGTTGCGTCTGGAGAGCTTGAATGGTGAGGGCAATGATCTGGTGTCTGGCAACATTGCCATCCAAAGTGTCGATGTCGCCACGGAGGGCAGCATTGCCAATTTGGTCAATAGCGGCAATCTGGCGGTGCGTCAGATTGGCGGGACGGCCGATGATGAATCGATTGCCCTTTCTTATAATGCCGATACCAATACCTTTGAGGCCCGGCGGGGTGCTTTCACAGAGACGAGTGAGGTTCTCAGCGGTTCTGATGGCACTGCTGGCAGCGCCACGGTCACGGTTGACAACCGGGTGTTTGAGATCACGGTCTCGGAAACATTTGATCGCAACACCGCCATTGATTTTAATCAGTCTGAAATCACCGCCCGCCCCGCCGGTGGTTTTGCTGGTATTAACGATGATGATCTTCAGCTTCAGGTGGTGAGTTTTACTCCCGGGGCCAACCGGACCCTTGAGGATGTGTTGACCGGTTTATCAAACGGCGACTTTGTTATTGACGGTGTGGATAATACGGCGGCGGCTCCTGATAATGCATTTCTGGCCACTTTTGGTGATTTTGAGGGTCGCTTTGCTGCCGTTGATATTGCTGCCAATGCCACAACCAATGTGATCTTGACCAATGCGACCACCGGTGATCAGATTGTGGTCGCTTTGACCAACAGCAGCGCCACCGCGATTGCCCGTGGTGTCGCTGCTGCTGTTGCGAATGACGACGCATTGGATGATGGTGAATCGCTGACGATTGAATTCACCCAGTTATCCGATGCGGTCTTTTCTGCTGGTGGTGGTACGGCGGGTGCTTCCTTTGACATCACCCAGGTGTCGGGGGATTTAACCGGGCTGGACAACCGTATCCGGATTGCCAAAGGAGCGACCGGGCGCGAATTGTCAGCCGCGGTTCTCTCAATCGCCCATGCCGATACAACCCGCGGTGACTTGACGGCTGAGATTGACTTAACCATAACCGGTCCCCAGACTGTGACCCTGGAGAATGATGCCGGGGATACGGTTGGGATTGACTTCAATCTGGCCACCTTGTTCAATGAAAGACAGCTGGATCGTCGGGGGACGGCTGCTGAGACCTTCTTCTTAATCGGTGATCTCGCCCGTTCGGCCATTTATGGCAAATCTTTCAGTGATCAAAAGTCTTTTGCTTTTAAGGTTGGCTCCGGGGTTTTGGAAGAAGACAGCGTTGTGTTCAATATTGGTGCGGCCAATCTGCGGGCCTTGGGGTTACAAACCACCGGCCCGGAAGCGGTGCGGATTGATGGTGATGACAATACGACGGCTGACAGTGCCTCGGTTTCGGTGAGTACCGCTATTGATCGTCTGAACAATGTGCGGGCGATTGTTGGTGCCGGTCAGAACCGGTTGGAGTTTTCTGCCAATAATGTTGCCACCGCGATTGAGAACACCGAAGCAGCCCGCAGTACGCTGCTTGATCTTGATGTGGCGGCCGGTATTACCGCATTCACCAGCAAGCAAATTCTGGTGCAGACCGGTATTTCGGTTTTGGCGCAAGCCAACCAGCAGCCAGAGCAGTTGCTGCGGTTGTTCCAATAAGGCTGGGTTATCAGGGGGCGGGAAGGAACCGCCCTCTTCTCGGTTTAGGGGGGTGGCTTTTGGCCACCCCTATTTTTTGTTTGATTGAGGGATAAAGGCGGCCCGCTAAGACCTGGCGCAGAGACAATGGATGTGATCACATATAACAATGGATCGGTTGCCCAATGGATGGGCGGTTTCATCGGTTATGTTGCAACCGGTCATGCTTTCAATAGATCCATGTTAAAAACCACTTTTACAGATGATGATGCCCCAATGATTGAGGGGGCAATTTTTGCCGATTTGGTTGATGATGCCGGTCGGTCAATCATGCCGATCGGCAAAAATTGCCTAAGCCAGGGGCGGCCGGATGCCGCCATGCCGGTGGCTGTTGCTGGGCCGTTTGTGGATTGTTGATATGGTTATTGATCATATAAATCAGAGGGTTGGGGGAAGAAGCCTGGTTTTGCCCGGCCTTGGATCGCGGGCTTGTTGGGTTGGATCAACAAACGGCACGCGAATTGCTGACATTAAATGGTGAGACCGCATCGGTGGTCCAGCTGAGCCGCGGCACGTGTCGGCGGCTTTGACTGGGGACCTCTTTCTCACAGGCTTCTCTGATAAGCTTCATAGAGAGAAGTATATAAAGAGATAAAGAGGGACTCTCCTGGCAGGTAGCCGGGTTTTAAAACAATCCAAGTAGGAGATATCCAATGGCTTTGAATGTCATTTCCAACTTTGCGGCCAATGTGGCGCATCGTAATCTGGTTATCAATGATCGTGGAGCGACCCGAGACATTGCAAAATTGTCTTCGGGTTTGCGTGTTTTGGGGGCGCGTGATGACGCGGCCTCATTGGCGATTGGGTCTCGGTTGAAGGCGGAGGTTGGTGCTCTGCGCCAGGCCAATGTCAATGCCGGGCAGGCCAACTCGTTGTTGCAGGTGGCTGATGGTGCCTTGAACACGGTGGCTCATATTTTGTTTCGTTTGAAGACCCTGTCGGTTCAGTCGGGTTCGGACAATGTGGGTGCGGCCGAGCGGGCATCTCTGCAGTTGGAGTTTGTGGCCCTGCAAGAAGAAATTGAGCGTATTGCCCGTGATACCGAGTTTACCGGTGTCCAGTTGATCAATGGTGAGGAAAAAATCACCACCCAGGTGGGGGATGATTCGACCCCTGAGGCCGGTGCTGGCTTGCGCTTGATCAACAACGCGGTTGGCTCACAACAAGGGATCACCGATATTCAGTTTAGTGATAGCTTTGATTCGAGCTTGGTTGATATTTCTTATGCGGTGGTGGGGACCAACGGCGTCTTCACGGTGACTGATCTGTCTCTGTCGCCTGAGGCATCGGGTGGACGGACAGCCACCGGCGCCACGGCCCTTCCTTTGTTGTCGACCGCGACAACTGATTTAAGGACTGGGCAGACCGAGACGATTGATGTGGTGTTTGATCGTGGTGGGGCCAATGAGCGCACGGTCTCAATCACCATTGATGACAAGTTCAACAAGCGTGAATTCACCACCACCAGGCTGGACAATACCGCCCGGTTGACCGCACCGGTCGGTTTTAACGCCGCTGATACATTTGCGGTCAATGATTATGGCGGCAACCTGGCTGGTTTAAGCCGCAACATCACCGCCGAACAAGGAACCGCCATTTCGGCATCAACCCTGCGGATTGCCAATCAATTCGGTGATGATTTGGTGGCGACAACGGCGGTTGATTTTACTGATCTGAATGCTCAGACCGTTCAGTTTGAGAACAGTGCCGGTGATTTTGTGAATGTCACGATTGATCTGGATGCTGCGCTTGTCGCTGCCAGCTATACGGCTCTGCAAGACGGGACGGTGACCACGGCCGAGTTGCGTCTGGAGAGCTTGAATGGTGAGGGCAATGATCTGGTGTCTGGCAACATTGCCATCCAAAGTGTCGATGTCGCCACGCAGGGCAGCATTGCCAATTTGGTCAATAGCGGCAATCTGGCGGTGCGTCAGATTGGCGGGACGGCCGATAATGAATCGATTGCCCTTTCTTATAATGCCGATACCAATACCTTTGAGGCCCGGCGGGGTACTGTCACAGAGACGAGTGAGGTTCTCAGCGGTTCTGATGGTACTGCTGGCAGCGCCACGGTCACGGTTGACAACCGGGCGTTTGAGATCACGGTCTCGGAAACATTTGATCGCAACACCGCCATTGATTTTAATGAGTCTGAAATCACTGACCGGACTGTGACGGGTGATGAATTTAATGCTAATGTCGGTACGGGTGGCTCCGTCATTGCCGCCAATGAGCTTCAGCTTCGGTTGGTGAGTTTTACTCCCGGGGCCAACGGGACCCTTGAGGATGTGTTGGCCGGTTTATCAAACACCAATTTTGTCCTTCAGGGTGCAGATAGTGCGGCGGTAGCTCCTGATAATACAATCACTGCCACTCTTGGTAATTTTACCGGTCGCCTTGCTGCCGCCGGTATTGCTGCCGCTGCCACGACCAACGTGACCTTGACCAATGCGAATGGTGATACGATCGTGGTTGCGGTGGTCAACGCCAGCGCCGCCACCGCGATTGTCGCTGGTGTTGCGGTTGCGGCGGACAACGATACTTTGGATCTTAATGAATCGCTGACGATTGAATTCACCCAGTTATCCGATGCGGTCTTTTCTGCTGGTGGTGGTACGGCGGGTGCTTCCTTTGACATCACCCAGGTGTCGGGGGATTTAACCGGGTTGGACAACCGTATCCGGATTGCCAAAGGAGCGACCGGGCGCGAATTGTCAGCCGCGGTTCTCTCAATCGCCCATGCCGATACAACCCGCGGTGACCTGTTTGCTGAGATTGACTTAACCGTAACCGGTCCCCAGACTGTGATCCTGGAGAATGATGCCGGGGATACGGTTGGGATTGACTTCAATCTGGCCACCTTGTTCAATGAAAGACAGCTGGATCGTCGGGGGACGGCTGCTGAGACCTTCTTCTTAATCGGTGATCTCGCCCGTTCGGCCATTTATGGCAAATCTTTCAGCAGCGAACGCTCGTTCTCGTTTAAGGTTGGTTCCGGGGTTCTGGAAGAAGACAATGTCGTATTCGATGTTGGTGCGGCCAATCTGCGGGCCTTGGGTCTGGAAACCACCGGCCCCAAATCCATCCGGATTGACGGCAGTGACAAAAGCGCAGCTGACAATGCCTCGGTTGCGGTGAGTGGTGCCATTGATCGTCTGAACAATGTGCGGGCGATTGTTGGTGCCGGCCAGAACCGGTTGGAGTTTTCTGCCAATAATGTTGCCACCGCCATTGAGAATGCGGAAGCAGCGCGCAGCGTGTTGCTTGATCTTGATGTGGCGGCCGGTATTACCGCATTCACCAGCAAGCAAGTCCTGGTGCAGACCGGTATTTCGGTTTTGGCGCAAGCCAACCAGCAACCTCAACAGTTGCTGCGGTTGTTCCAATAAGGCTGGGTTATCAGGGGGCGGGTCCTTCCCGCCCCCGGCTCTTTTTCTCGTTTAACGAGATATTTTTCTGATGGGTATCTCGCGTTCTTGAAAACAATCCCAGTGATCATACCCGATGGTTCTGAGTGTCATTTCCAACTTTACGGCCAATGTCGCGCATCGTAATCTGGTTATCAATGATCGTGGAGCGACCCGAGACATTGCGGAACTGTCTTCGGGTTTGCGTGTTTTGGGGGCGCGTGATGACGCGGCCTCGTTGGCGATTGGGTCTCGGTTAAAGGCGGAGGTTGGTGCCCTACGCCAGGCCAATGTCAATGCCGGGCAGGCCAACTCGCTGTTGCAGGTGGCTGACGGTGCCCTGAGCACCATTAGTGAGATTCTGTTTCGTTTGAAGACCCTGTCGGTTCAGTCGGGTTCGGACAATGTGGGTGCGGCCGAGCGGGCGTCTCTGCAGTTGGAGTTTGCCGCCCTGCAAGAAGAAATTGAGCGTATTGCCCGTGATACCGAGTTTACCGGTGTCCAGTTGATCAATGGTGAGGAAAACATCACCATTCAGGCGGGGGATGACTCGACCCCTGAGGCTGGTCCCGGCTTACGGGTGATTGACAACACCATCGGTCCTAAGCAAGGGATCACCGATATTCAGTTTAGTGATAGCTTTGATGCGACCCTGATTGAGATTTCTTATGCCGTGGATGGCTCCAACGGTGTCTTCACGGTGACCGATTTATCACAACCAGTGGGTGCGGCCGGACGTACAGCGACCGGGACCACGTCTCTGGCCGATAGAGTGACTGGCGGCCAAACCGAAACCATTGATGTGGTGTTTGATCGTGGTGGGGCCAATGAGCGTACGGTCTCAATCACCATTGATGAGACCTTCGATAAGCGGGCGTTTAATCCCACACGATTGAACCCCACCGGGCAGTTGGAGGGGGTTGGTTTTGGGCGTGGTGTTACGTTCGATGTCGGGTCTTATGGCGGTAATCTGGCTGGTTTGGGCGTGATCAGTGCCGACTCGACAACCCCGATAACCGCATCGACTCTCCAAATTACCAATGCAAATGGTGACAAGCTGGTGGCCACAACAACGGTTGATTTTACCGCGACCAATACGGTTCAAAATGTCCGGTTGCAGAACGACCAGGGGGATTTTGTCAGTATCGCGATGACCAGTCTTGCTGCTGTTCCCCTGTTTGGCCTCGGCTATCGGGCTTTACAAGACCCGAATGATACGGCGGCTTCCTTGACCCTCGGCTCTTTGAATGGTCAGGGCAATGATCTGGTGACCGGCAGTGTCGCGATCACTGAGCCAGCCATCGCCCGAGCGGGTACGATTGCCCATGCCCTCAACAACGGCAATATCATCGCGATTCGTGAAATCGGCGGTAGTGCGGACAGCACCGCGCTTTCCTTATCCTTTGATGCGGCCACCAACCGCTTTACCGGAACCATTGGCGGGGTGACCGGCCCGGCCAGTAACCCCTTGAGCAGCACCAATGGTGGGGCCGGGACAACCACGGTTCAGGTGGGTGGGCGGCGATTTGAGGTTACGGTTGCCGGTGATTTTGATCGTACAGCCAATATTGCCAATACCCGAACGTCAATCACCGCCGCGCCGAATGGTTTTGTCGGTCGCATTGGCAATGGTGATTTAAGCGTGCAAATCATCGGCCTCACCATGGCGGCCGGTCAAACCCTTGGCAATGTCCTGACCGGACTCGCTAATGCAGATTTCTCTATCCTGGGGGGTGATCTTGCTGCCGCCAACCGTTTGGGGGCCAGATTCGGCGATTTTAGCGGTGCCTTCAGACCCGGTGTTGTTATTCCCAATCGTGGTGCCCCTGTTGCGGGTGTTCCGGGTCCTCCTGGTACGCAGAACGTCACTTTACAAGATCGCAATGGTAATCAAATTGTCATCCAAGTCAGTAACCGTTCTAATGAAATCATTGAGGTTGGTCTGGCGGCTGCTTTCGCGAACCCGAATGACCGGTTGCTGGACCAGGGCGAAACCATCACATTTCGAACCACCAGCCTGGGCAATACGGTTTTTTTAGCTGGCGGGGGAACCGCCGGGGCCTCATTGGATATCCTTGAGGTATCGGGTGATCTGGTCGGGATGGACAACCGGGCCCGTCTTGAGGCCGGGGCGGCTGGCCGCGAATTGACCGCAGCGGTGATCTCGATTGCCCATTCTGACACTGAACGTGGTGATTTAAGGGCGCAGATTGATCTGACCATCCCGGGTCCCCAAACCGTGGTCTTGAGAAATGATGCCGGGGACAGCGTCACCCTCAATATCAATCTGCAGGAAAGTACCGCTTCCATTGCCGCCCGGCAGGCTTCTGTGAATGCTGTTATTGCTGGTGGTGTTCTGATTACTGCTACTGTTGCCGCGCGGACCAGAGCGATTATTGCGGCTGGTTCTGACATTCCTCTTCCGGCTGCTTTTGTTGCTGCCGCTGCGGCTACGGGGACTGTTATCCCTGATCGTGAGACCGGTTTTAGTGAGGACCAGCTTAATCGGCGCGGGACCTCCAGTGAGACATTCTTCTTGTTTGGGGAACTGCGGCAATCGGTTATCTATAGCCAATCCTCCGGTGATCAGGAACTCCTCCCATTCGTCGGGGTTCTGGCAGAAGAGGGCCAATCCTCCAGCAGCGAACGCTCCTTCTCGTTTAAGGTTGGCTCCGGGGTTTTGGAAGAAGACAGCGTTGTGTTCAATATTGGTGCGGCCAATCTGCGGGCCTTGGGGTTACAAACCACCGGCCCGGAAGCGGTGCGGATTGATGGTGATGACAATACGGCGGCTGACAGTGCCTCGGTTTCGGTGAGTACCGCTATTGATCGTCTGAACAATGTGCGGGCGATTGTTGGTGCCGGCCAGAACCGGTTGGAGTTTTCTGCCAATAATGTTGCCACCGCGATTGAGAACACCGAAGCAGCCCGCAGTACGCTGCTTGATCTTGATGTGGCGGCCGGTATTACCGCATTCACCAGCAAGCAAATTCTGGTGCAGACCGGTATTTCGGTTTTGGCGCAAGCCAACCAGCAGCCAGAGCAGTTGCTGCGGTTGTTCCAATAAGGCTGGGTTATCAGGGGGCGGGAAGGAACCGCCCTCTTCTCGGTTTAGGGGGGTGGCTTTTGGCCACCCCTATTTTTTGTTTGATTGAGGGATAAAGGCGGCCCGCTAAGACCTGGCGCAGAGACAATGGATGTGATCACATATAACAATGGATCGGTTGCCCAATGGATGGGCGGTTTCATCGGTTATGTTGCAACCGGTCATGCTTTCAATAGATCCATGTTAAAAACCACTTTTACAGATGATGATGCCCCAATGATTGAGGGGGCAATTTTTGCCGATTTGGTTGATGATGCCGGTCGGTCAATCATGCCGATCGGCAAAAATTGCCTAAGCCAGGGGCGGCCGGATGCCGCCATGCCGGTGGCTGTTGCTGGGCCGTTTGTGGATTGTTGATATGGTTATTGATCATATAAATCAGAGGGTTGGGGGAAGAAGCCTGGTTTTGCCCGGCCTTGGATCGCGGGCTTGTTGGGTTGGATCAACAAACGGCACGCGAATTGCTGACATTAAATGGTGAGACCGCATCGGTGGTCCAGCTGAGCCGCGGCACGTGTCGGCGGCTTTGACTGGGGACCTCTTTCTCACAGGCTTCTCTGATAAGCTTCATAGAGAGAAGTATATAAAGAGATAAAGAGGGACTCTCCTGGCAGGTAGCCGGGTTTTAAAACAATCCAAGTAGGAGATATCCAATGGCTTTGAATGTCATTTCCAACTTTGCGGCCAATGTGGCGCATCGTAATCTGGTTATCAATGATCGTGGAGCGACCCGAGACATTGCAAAATTGTCTTCGGGTTTGCGTGTTTTGGGGGCGCGTGATGACGCGGCCTCATTGGCGATTGGGTCTCGGTTGAAGGCGGAGGTTGGTGCTCTGCGCCAGGCCAATGTCAATGCCGGGCAGGCCAACTCGTTGTTGCAGGTGGCTGATGGTGCCTTGAACACGGTGGCTCATATTTTGTTTCGTTTGAAGACCCTGTCGGTTCAGTCGGGTTCGGACAATGTGGGTGCGGCCGAGCGGGCATCTCTGCAGTTGGAGTTTGTGGCCCTGCAAGAAGAAATTGAGCGTATTGCCCGTGATACCGAGTTTACCGGTGTCCAGTTGATCAATGGTGAGGAAAAAATCACCACCCAGGTGGGGGATGATTCGACCCCTGAGGCCGGTGCTGGCTTGCGCTTGATCAACAACGCGGTTGGCTCACAACAAGGGATCACCGATATTCAGTTTAGTGATAGCTTTGATTCGAGCTTGGTTGATATTTCTTATGCGGTGGTGGGGACCAACGGCGTCTTCACGGTGACTGATCTGTCTCTGTCGCCTGAGGCATCGGGTGGACGGACAGCCACCGGCGCCACGGCCCTTCCTTTGTTGTCGACCGCGACAACTGATTTAAGGACTGGGCAGACCGAGACGATTGATGTGGTGTTTGATCGTGGTGGGGCCAATGAGCGCACGGTCTCAATCACCATTGATGACAAGTTCAACAAGCGTGAATTCACCACCACCAGGCTGGACAATACCGCCCGGTTGACCGCACCGGTCGGTTTTAACGCCGCTGATACATTTGCGGTCAATGATTATGGCGGCAACCTGGCTGGTTTAAGCCGCAACATCACCGCCGAACAAGGAACCGCCATTTCGGCATCAACCCTGCGGATTGCCAATCAATTCGGTGATGATTTGGTGGCGACAACGGCGGTTGATTTTACTGATCTGAATGCTCAGACCGTTCAGTTTGAGAACAGTGCCGGTGATTTTGTGAATGTCACGATTGATCTGGATGCTGCGCTTGTCGCTGCCAGCTATACGGCTCTGCAAGACGGGACGGTGACCACGGCCGAGTTGCGTCTGGAGAGCTTGAATGGTGAGGGCAATGATCTGGTGTCTGGCAACATTGCCATCCAAAGTGTCGATGTCGCCACGGAGGGCAGCATTGCCAATTTGGTCAATAGCGGCAATCTGGCGGTGCGTCAGATTGGCGGGACGGCCGATGATGAATCGATTGCCCTTTCTTATAATGCCGATACCAATACCTTTGAGGCCCGGCGGGGTGCTTTCACAGAGACGAGTGAGGTTCTCAGCGGTTCTGATGGCACTGCTGGCAGCGCCACGGTCACGGTTGACAACCGGGTGTTTGAGATCACGGTCTCGGAAACATTTGATCGCAACACCGCCATCGCTTCTAATGAGTCTGAAATCACCGCCCGCCCGGCCGGTGGTTTTGCTGGTATTAACGATGATGATCTTCAGCTTCAGGTGGTGAGTTTTACCCCCGGGGCCAACCGGACCCTTGAGGATGTGTTGACCGGTTTATCAAACGGCGACTTTGTTATTGACGGTGTGGATAATACGGCGGCGGCTCCTGATAATGCATTTCTGGCCACTTTTGGTGATTTTACCGGTCGCTTTGCTGCCGTCGATATTGCTGCCAATGCCACAACCAATGTGATCTTGACCAATGCGACCACCGGTGATCAGATTGTGGTCGCTTTGACCAACAGCAGTGCCACCGCGATTGCCCGTGGTGTCGCTGTTGCTGTTGCGAATGACGACGCATTGGATGATGGTGAATCGCTGACGATTGAATTCACCGGTTTTTCCGATGCGGTCTTTTCTGCTGGTGGTGGTACGGCGGGTGCTTCCTTTGACATCACCCAGGTGTCGGGGGATTTAACCGGGCTGGACAACCGCATCCGGATTGCCAAAGGAGCGACCGGGCGCGAATTGTCAGCCGCGGTTCTCTCAATCGCCCATGCCGATACAACCCGCGGTGACCTGTTTGCTGAGATTGACTTAACCGTAACCGGTCCCCAGACCGTGATCCTGGAGAATGATGCCGGGGATACGGTTGGGATTGACTTCAATCTGGCCACCTTGTTCAATGAAAGACAGCTGGATCGTCGGGGGACGGCTGCTGAGACCTTCTTCTTAATCGGTGATCTCGCCCGTTCGGCCATTTATGGCAAATCTTTCAGCAGCGAACGCTCGTTCTCGTTTAAGGTTGGTTCCGGGGTTCTGGAAGAAGACAATGTCGTATTCGATGTTGGTGCGGCCAATCTGCGGGCCTTGGGTCTGGAAACCACCGGCCCCAAATCCATCCGGATTGACGGCAGTGACAAAAGCGCAGCTGACAATGCCTCGGTTGCGGTGAGTGGTGCCATTGATCGTCTGAACAATGTGCGGGCGATTGTTGGTGCCGGCCAGAACCGGTTGGAGTTTTCTGCCAATAATGTTGCCACCGCCATTGAGAATGCGGAAGCAGCGCGCAGCGTGTTGCTTGATCTTGATGTGGCGGCCGGTATTACCGCATTCACCAGCAAGCAAGTCCTGGTGCAGACCGGTATTTCGGTTTTGGCGCAAGCCAACCAGCAACCTCAACAGTTGCTGCGGTTGTTCCAATAAGGCTGGGTTATCAGGGGGCGGGTCCTTCCCGCCCCCTTCTCCCTTAGTTTCGGTTTTTTGGTATAGTGGTTTTTGTTGTTGTTTGGTTTTGTCCCCATATTTGTTCTTTTTTGTACAAGCGTTTATCAGAGATCAAAACAATGGATGGTATTCATTCTCTCGCATTAGAACCCACCGCGGTGACCGGGCAGAGAACCCATTCGGTCGCTGATCGGCCATCGGCCACGCCATCATCGCCGCGTTCTGAAGAAAAGCCACCACCGGCCCGCCCTTCTCTCGAAGGACAGCGCCGCTTGGTGACCGATATTGACCAAGCCGCTGATCGTGTGGTTGGGGTTTTTGTTGATGAAAAAACCGGTGAGGTTGTGGATCAAGTCCCTTCCGAGGCGATGCTGCGCCTGTTGGCCAAAACCCGGGCGATGCTGGGTTCGCTGTTTGACGAGAAAGTCTGACGGGAAAATCTGTAGCCGGGAAATTTATGACCGGAACATTTGTGATCAGAAAATTTGATCAGAAATCCTGGCCCAAAGTCTGACGGGAAAATCTGGTACCTCTGGTCATGGAATCTCTTAATATCTGTACGGCTGATACCCGTATTCTCAAAGAGAATTTAATCCATATCTCCCTATTGATATCCGGGTGAGATATCCATGTATGGGCCGGTTTTCTTGGCCTGGTTGCTGATGGATGGTTCCTTTACCATGCTGTGGTATTTGATGGCCTTGCTTGATGCTGTCGGTGGTCTGGCCCAGGGTTTGCATTTCATGATTGTACAATTTCATGAATACAAACACCTGTTAAAACAATGATTGTGTTAAGACGATGGTTGATTTCAGCTTTGACAATCTAAAAGTAGATAAAAGTGGCCGGGTCACCGTGGGTGGTGTGAGTTCCGGCGTTGATGCGCAAGCGGCGGTTGATGGAATCATCACCGCTCGGCGCATACCGATTGATCGTATCCAGCGCCGGATTGATACCAATGAGGGTAGAATTGCCGCCTTGGGTCGTTTGCGCAGCTTCACCCAAACATTGCAATCTTCCCTGACCAATTTACGTAGCGCGACATTTTCTCAATCTTCGGATGTTTTTGAATCTCGCGAAACCTATTTATCCAATTTTCGTACCGATGGACGCTCCGCCACGCCGCCAACCAGCTTATTGAATGTCAATGTCTCCGGGGATGCATCCTTAGGCGAAAATGAGATTGAGATCCGCCAAGTTGCCCGTTCCAATAAAATTGCCAGCAAGAATTTCACCACCCGTGATCAACCCTTGGGTTTATCGGGTTCTATACGTCTCTCGGGGGTTGCTTCCGGGCAACCCTCCCTGCCCATTGTCGTTGATGCCAATGATTCATTGAATGATATTAGGGATCAGATCAATGCCGCCAATCGCGGGACCAATGCGACCGGTATTTCAGCCAGCATTATTCAAATTTCTTCAACCGAGAATGTCTTGGTCCTCAATGCGCAGAAACCCGCCCGTGATATTATTGTTTCCGGGAATGCCGGCCTGATTGGTGCTGCCGGTCTTGGTCTGTTGACACTCACACCGCAAGCGGCTGCTTTGAGTGTTCCAGCCCAGGGTCAAATTGGTCCAGCGGCTGGAATCACGGCGATTCGTTTTGACGGCAGCCAGGGCACAGATGCTTTTCAGCTCAGCTATGCATCTGCCACCAATACCTTGACCTTAACCCGGGTTTATGATGGGGCGTCTCAAGATGTGAATATTGGTGCTGCCCCCGGCGCGGGGAATTTCACGTTTGGTGATTTTGGGGCCGAAATATCGGTTGATGCCACATTTGATCGCACGGTTGATATCACCCCGGCCAATGGTGTGTTCTCCAACGCGGCCAACAGCGGCGACATTACTCCTGCTTCAATCGTTATTGATTCTGCCCTTGGCAATGTTTCGAGTTTTGATTTCAGCAACCTCTCCTTTGATGTGACCAATCCTGCCAATATCACCCTCACTTCAGGGACCTTCAGTGGGACCTTCGATGGCTCTACATTGGGGGCCAAAGTGGTCAACTTGGACGATGGCGCTGGCAATCAAGTGACAATAAATCTTGATGTGGCAACGGCCTTTGATGCGCAAGGAACACCGCTCATTGCTTTGGGCAACCATACATTTACGCAAGCTGGCAACAGCGGCCAGATTGATGCGGGCAGTCTTTCAATCAGCACGATGTCCGGGGCTGTTGGCCCTCTCAATCATGCTGATCTGAGTTTTGATGTCACCGATCCGGCGGCGATTATTGTTTCGTTCGGTGGTTTTCAAGGGACCTTTGATGGCACAACCACCGGTGCTAAAACCCTGACTTTGGCACGTGGTGTCGATACCTTGACCCTGGATTTTACGGTCTCTCAAGCGTTTGATGATCAGGGCAATCCGGAGATTTCCTTGAATGACCACACGTATAACGCCGGGGCCGGGAGCGCGGTTATCCGCGATAACGCGACGTTACGGTTGCTCTATACCGAAGGCGATATTTCAGGGATCACGAGCAATCAACTGACCTTTGATTCAAGCGACCCAACCCAGGTTGAAGCCCAAATCGGTAATTTTGTCGGTTACTTTGACGGCACGCAAGACGGCACCAAAGAGGTCACATTGCGGGATGACCAAGGCAATGCCTTGACCATTCAATTTGTTCTTGATGATCCCTTTGATACTCTGGGGGCGCCGTCTTTAGAGCTGGATTTCTTGGATACGGTGGTGACATCAAGCGCGGCATCCTCATCCAACCAGGTCCAAGCCAGCCAAAATGCCCGGCTGGCGGTCAAAGGATTGACCGACCCAAGCCGTTTTGAAAGTGACCTGGTCCCCAACAAGGCATTGCCGCTTAAAAATTATCTCAATCTTGGGTCAGATACCGGCTCTTTCTCGATTGAGGTGGGCGGCAATGCGGTGGTTGTCAATTATGATGTCAATGATGCCAACCAGGATGGAACCCCGGATGATCCCCTCACTTTAGAGGGGCTGGTGACTCTCATCAATGACGCTGTTGCGGCGGCTGTGCCGATTGTTGATGTCCGGGCGCGGATCACTGATTACACCAGCGGATCGCGTTTGGTGATTGAAAGCACGGCCACCCCTCAAGAAGCGGTGATCCTCACCGATCCGAATTTCTTGTTGTTTGACCTGGGGGTGGATGATGAAATTGTTATTGAGCGTCCCACCAATACGGTTGATGACTTATTCCCCGGTTTAACCCTTGAATTGTTGAATGCTGAAGAAGGGACAACCATTAAGCTGGAGACCCGGCGCGATAATGTTAAGGTCAAGGAAGCCATTGTTGCTTTCGTCGAGGCGTATAATGCGTTTAAGCAATTTGCCAATCAGCAAGGGGAGATTGATCCCGAAACCGGCTTGTCGAGTGGTTCGCCGTTGTTTGGCAACCCGGCCTTGCGGCAGATCGAGAGCATCGTCAACACGATTGTTGGTACCGGCGCCAGCAACCAAGATCCACAGCTGGCCATTCAGGTTCTTGCCCAGATTGGCATCACATTTGTCAATAATACAACGGTACAATCTGATTTACGCGATACATTAAAGGTCGATGACGCCACGCTCAATGATGCTTTGCTCAATGATTTTGATGCGGTGCGGCGTTTGTTTGGGTTTGATTTCACCTCCAGCGACAATCGGGTTTCTTTTCTCGGACTGGATGACGCTCCGGCTTATTCACCGACCGGCTATACCCTGAATCTTTCTTATGCCAACGGGGCGGTGAGCGCCGGTAATATCGGGGTGACCGGTTCGACAAATACCACGCCGATAGTGGTCAGGGGGAATATTTTGCGGGTCCAAGAAGGGCCAGCGTCCGGATTGCGCCTCTTTTATAATGGCGATGGAACCGCACCGGCATCGGTCGATTTGAATTTCACCACCGGCTTTGCTCAGCAATTATTTGCCCAATTACAAAACGTGCTTGATCCCATCTCGGGACCGATCACCAACTCTATCCAATCTCTGGAGGACCGCAATGTGCTGGCCGAGCAGCGGGTTGAACGTATCCGGCTCCGCACGGATATAGAACGCGACCGGTTGTTGCAGAAATTTACCCGTATGGAAGAAAATCTCGCCCGGGCCGAGGCGGCGCGGGAAAGTATCAGACAGCTGTTCGAGACGCTGCGCCCCCAGCGTGACAAATAACGGGATAGTGTTCATCTTGGTCCAGGCTTTGCATCGCTATAACCAGTTGTTTTTTGCCAACCAACCAATCAATCCAATCAATCCAATCAATAACATCTTCACTGATCATCGCCATCATTCATTGATCATATTTTAATGGACCGATCCGTGTAGGGAAACCCAGCCATGACTCAAGATGCCTTAAAACAATACAAAGACCAAAACATCATGCTGTCATCACCGGTGAAACTGGTTTCCATGCTGTATAATGAAGCCATTCAGCAGCTCAATATTGCCATTCAGTCAATTGAGGAGGGGGCCATTGAAGCCCGTTGGCGCGCCAACACCAAATGTATGGAAATCATTTACCATATGTTGATCACCCTTGACCAAGAACGCGGTGGTGATATCGCGGCCCAACTTGAGCAGTTATTCACCTATATTTTAAGGCGTCTTCCGGAAGTCGACGCGAAAAATAATGCCCAAGCCGCCAAGGATGTCATCAACCTCCTGACCCCCTTGGCCGAATCTTGGCGGATCTTGGCCGAACGCGATGGGGCTGAACTGGATCAAGCGGTGGCCCAGGCTGTTCACTCTCAAGCCGATCAGTCTCAGGATACGCAGTCTCAAGCGATTCAGTCTGAGACTGTCCAGTCTGAGATTGCCCGGCCTCAGACGGTGCAGTCCCCATATTCTCCCGATTCTCATCCGCCGCTTAATGAGAGTGATGATGAGAGTCCCAAACCAGCCAACCGGGTTGCTCTTTCAGCTTAATGGGTGCCGGGGTTTAAGACCGGTTGAATACCGTTTGAATAAGCGGCTTTCCCTGGTGACTGTTGGGTGGTTTTTTAGAGGGCTGATGATTTTTTACCTGGTTTTCTTTTGAGAATGGGTTGATTCTCGACACTATTTCTCGACCTTGCTTCAAGGTAATCTTTGACGGCGGTTGTTTTTCAGCCGCCTTTTTCCTGTCCCTGGGTGGTTTGGCTCCGCCGCATCCTATGGCCTGATTTTCCCTTTGTTTTTGCTTTTGCGTTGACCGCTTGTGTCGATGAATGGGCTACCCGGTTGGCGTGTCTTAATGCGGTCGGAAAAGAAGAACCGGTATAGGGCAGAGTTTGCCTTAGGACTGCGGTGATTTTTGCCGCCATTTTATACATTCATCAGTAAACACATGATGAATATACAGTTTTTTCAATACATTAGGAGAAAACAACCGGTTGGCTCACGGCTTGCTGATACAAAGCTGAATGTCAATTTATTCAAAGACCAATACTCATAAACCAATGCTCAAAACCACCATTCATGAGACCAAAAATTTTAACCAGAACCAGAGCTTCAAGCGTTGGAATTTTAAACTTTAAAAACTCTAAACCTTAAAAGGGTATCCCAGCCATGACTGTTACTTCCCAAGCCTATCGAGTCGATCACACATATAGTGAAGACTGGGCCGATGATGTGATTGAGCAGTTTGACTCTCTGCCGTCAACATTCCGTGAATTGATGCCCACGGCTTCGGTGCGTTTGATCATCATGCTCTATGACGGGGCGATTGCCGCCCTGGATATGGCGGCCAAAAGTTTAGCAGAACAAGATGAAGCGGCCTGCCATGAGGCTGTTTCGATGGTCAATGACATTGTCGCCCAGCTGTATCTTTCGCTTGATTTTGATCGTGGCGGTGAAGTTGCCAGTAATCTGGGGCGCATCTACAGCTATATTCTGGGCCGCACCCAGAAACGGGCCCCTTTGCCCAGTAACGCTCTCATCAGTGAGGTGCGCCGGATCCTCAATCAGCTTCATTGTTCATGGCGCGAAATTGATTTGAAAATGACCGAAGCCAATACCATTAACGGCGCATCAATGTGAGGGCTTTTCTTGATGCGTATGATTTTTCCAACTGATTGCTTGCGGTGTTTTTGTAAAACACCATGCCACGCAATCACCCGGCACCGCACGGCATATTGGTCGATTAATCATTGGGATTCTACGACATGATTGATCCGCAAACATCGCTGATTTTGTCATCGGACCGCCAAGGCGATGCGGCCCGCTCACAAGATGTTGCCGGTGACCAGGGGATTTTTTCGGCCGGGGCACTTTTTGCCCATGCCATGGACAGCGCGACCAGAGCGGTGATGCGGGCCGAAGCCGCGCGCGCGGTTGATCAGAAAATTATTGACCAAAAAACTGCAGAAAAGAGTGTCCCGCAATCGGCTCCGCCCGAACGGCCTTCTTATGCTGATTGGGATGATCATCGTCATGATCATCAAGCAGATTATAGAGCAGAAAGAGAGAGCCACCGATCAGAAACCCGCCTTGATCATAAGAATGATGATGATCAAAACCGTCATGATCATCAACCCAAGGCTGAATCATCTGTCCATGATTCACCAGTTGATCATTCGCGGATTCATCGTCTTGATGATGATCGTCATGATGATCGTCCAGATGCTCGAAACATTGCTCAAGAAAAAGGATCCAAAATCGAAACAGGGGACGCGGTGGGTCGCACCACGGACCGTACCGGAGCGGACACCGATTTTGACGACGATGCTTCGGTCAACCAGCCGTCACAATCCGCCAACCCCGATGCCTCTGATACCGATACGCCAACCATAAATCCGGTCACTGGTGCGGGCCATGTTCTTATGGGTGATGGTTCGACCCCGTTGCTGCCTGAGGGAGAGCGTGTGGTGTCGGCTGTTGACGGTCAAGAGTCGGTTCCGCTTGATACGCCGGTCGTTACAACGTCCCATCAGGTGTCCAATCTTGTGAACCAAGGTTTTGAGGATGCTGATACAGCAGAACAAAAAATGCTCGACGCCGAACACGATCTTGTGAACCAAGGTTTTGAGGATGCTGATGCAGGGATAATCGAGACCGGACTGTCGGCCAATGATGATGCAGACCGTGCGGTCAGACTTGATGATACGGGTCTTTCTGTCGGTAGGGGGTCGGAGTCCACTGTTGCTGATTCTGTTGTGGTCAGTACTCATCATGCCAACCTCACCAATGTGGTGTCGGGGGTGAATCCGACTATTGAAACGGCAACCGGTAACGGGGTGGATGCGGCCAATCATGATCCCGCATTATCGTCGGGCATTGAAGCGGTTGACACCGCCACACTCAACTTGGCTGCAGAGGGTGATCTTCCGAATCAAAGTGTGGGGAACGTGTCAGCAGGTGCTGGTCCAGCGACCGATGCTGAGCTGACTCATCAAGGATCAATCTATCAAGAATCAATGTATCAAGAGTTGGTCAATGATGGGTACCCAGTAGCCGATCAAGCTGTGGGTGATGCAGAGCTGAACCCGGTCAATCAGGCCATAGCCGATGCCACGGCTTTGACTGCCAACCTGACCGATGCCGAGAAAACCAATACGGCGACAACCGATACGGTAACATCTTATAACAAGGTGATACCTCAGAGCATGACGGCTGATCGGGCCTCCGGCCTGAGCGGGTCGGTTGTTGATCCGGCTCTGAGCCCTGATCTTTCTCAGGCCGGTCACCGACCGCTGGCTGGTGACAGCGCGGTAAGCATACAAGGATCAACAGAAAACAGTGCCCGGACTCCGGATACGGTTTATCATACGGTTGCCGGTTCTTTGCGCCCGTTGTCTCATTTTCTGCAACGCGGTTTGACCGGTAATCAGAATATAAGAAACCAGGGTCTTGATGTGCGGCTTCAGGTCACGTCAGAAAACGGTATCCCGCCGCGTCCTGTTCATACTCTGGCCACGGCTTTGGTGGCCCAAGAAATTCCTCACCCGATTGCTGATACCCGCTCTTCTGTTCTTGAAGGGGCACTTCAGCAACGTATGGAGGGTTCATCCTCGAAAGCTTCCGGCGCGGCTGAACAGTTCTTATCATCGGTGTCGTCACCGACTGTTGGGTCAAAAGTGACGGCCAAAGCGGGTACAGGGAGTGGATCTCAGGTCTCTGGATCCCAGACCTCTGGCATCCAGATATCAGGCCCTCAAGGGTTGGCGAACAGTCCCCATTTGTCGGCTGTTTCCTCTTCTTCTGGCCCTATTCCTGCCGGTGGATCGGCTACGATGCCAAGTTCTCCTTTGATGTTTCCATTCATCCCGAATTCAGCACTGCCGACCAATGCAACATCGCGGTCCATGCCGCTCTCACTCCCCCATCAAGCCGCTTTGCGTGAGCAAGTCGCTGTCCATATTCATAAGGCGGCAGCCAAAGGAATGGATCGGGTCTCGATTCAGTTGAAACCGGCTGAATTGGGTCGGGTTGAGGTCCATATGGATATGCGGGCTGATTATCGCACAACGGTGACTGTTTTGGTTGAGCGTCCGGAAACCCTGGATCTGCTCCAGCGTGATGCACGCGGCCTTGAACAATCTCTACGTGATGCTGGCCTCAAAACCGATGGCGGTAGCCTGCAATTTTCCTTACGTGGTGAGCGCGATGGCGGCGACTCATCCAAAAAAGGTGACGGCCAGGACGTTGATCCAGGACAAGTTGAAAAGAACGGCAACAACCAGAATGCTCAGGAACATCACGCGATTGATGCCGCCAGTGCGGCCTTGGCATTGAATGGGTCCTCAGAAGGCAGACTCAATCTCGTGGTTTGAGGAGAAAACGATGACAGAAAAAATCTCTTACATCAATGCGGCGGCTGCCGGGAAACAGGCACTGCCGGGGCAACAGCAACCGATCAAAATCAATGAACCCGATAAGACCAAGCCCAAGGATCACACCAGCGGCATCGCCGGTACATTTGATCAATTCCTCACCCTGTTGACCACCCAATTACAGAACCAGGACCCGTTATCCCCGATGGAAAGTGAGCAATTCACCAGCCAGCTGGTGGGGTTTGCCGGGGTTGAGCAATCCATCAACAGCAATCTCAAACTCGATAGCTTGATCCAGCTTCAGGCCGGCCAGCAAGCCATTGATTCGGTGGCTTTGATTGGTAAAGAAGTTCAAGCAGCCGGTGAACGCTCGGTGGTCAAAAACGGTCAAATCAAATGGCAATATAATTTACCCCAAGATGTTCAACATGTCGAAATTCAGATCAAAGATGAAAAGGGCCGCGTCGTTCTGCAAGCCGACAGCAATAACCCCTCTTCACCTTATGCTAGGCAGCTGAGTGAAAAGCGCGGCCCGCATAGTTTTGAATGGGATGGCCGTCGATTGGCCCATGGCAAAAAAGCCGAAGATGGCGAGATGTATAGCCTGATTGTCAATGCCACCGATGCCCAGGGCAAAGCAGTTCCAGCCTCGACCAATATTTATGGTCATGTTTCTGGGGTGAGCACGGTTGGCAACCGAACCCAGCTGATTGTTGATGGCAAGATTTCCATTGGTATTGAAAACTTGGTGAGCGTGAACAACCAGGCATCCGGGGCCGCCCAAGCACCCGAAGCATCGGCCAATCAAAATCAGTCCTCTGATCAAACCGACTCCCAATCCTCGACCAATGAAGATCAACAAGCAACCAAAGAAGACAATACAACAGACAGCAGAGCAGACAGTACAGCAGACAGTACAGATACAAACAACACAGATACAGACAGTAAAGAAGATGATCCGAAAGACAATTCAAAAGACAGTCAAGCCACCTGATCCGGCCATTGGGCCGGGTCGATATGATCAGGAGAATGAAATTGTGATTAAGACAATCAAGCAACAGGGTCCAGAAACAATCTCAAGGGCCCCTGAGAAAATTTTCAGTAACATTATTGGATAAAATTAAAAAATAACCTCAAAAAAAGGAGAGAACTGATGGGACTTTTTGGTGCTTTATTCGCGGGCGTTTCCGCGTTGCGTGCGCAAGGTGTGTCTTTGGCGACCATCTCGGACAATATCGCCAATGTCAGCACGATTGGCTATAAGGGGACAACGGCGCGTTTTTCCTCTTTTGTTGCCGAACAAGCCAGCCGATTTTCTTATTCATCGGGTGGTGTGCGTCCGGTCCCGGTGTCCTTGATTGACCGCCAAGGGGAGCTGGAGGGGTCGGCTTCATCGACCGATCTGGCGATTTCCGGAGAGGGGTTTTTTGTGGTCAGTACGTCGAATGTCGCCGGTCAAGGGGAATTCCGTTATACTCGGTCCGGTTCTTTCACGGTTGATAAAGATGGTCACCTGGTCAACACATCCGGCCATTATTTGATGGGGTGGCCGACCGATAATGAAGGCGACCCGGTTGTTCTAGACACCACCACAACCGCCCAGCTGCAGCTGATCAATATCAACAATCTTTCAAACGCGGCGGTCGCAACCACAGAATTTTCATTGGGGGCCAATCTGCCTGAAGATACGCCGGTTGGTGACTCATATACCGCGGCGGCCACGGTGTTTGATGGTTTTGGTACGCCGCATGGCGTTCCCTTGACCTTCACCCGCCAGCCGGCCTATACCGATGATCTCAATCGGTTACGTGAAAATGTCTGGAATGTTTCTGCCCGCGCCCCGGGGGGGGCCACGACGATTGAGTTGAAGGATAATGAAGGCAATACGTTTGCGGCTTCCGGACGGCTCGATTTCAATAAAATCCCTGATGAGGGCGAGACTCTGATGATTGGGGATTTGACCTTCGAATTTGATGGTGGTGATGGGGTTGGCGAGGGGAATATTGGTATCCCGCTTTCCGAGATCAACTCGATCCCGGATGCCCAGACGGCCTTAGTCGACGCCTATCATACCGCTTTTGGTGGTTTTGAAGGCCCGGTCGAGGTGGCTCTGGCCAGTGAGTTGGACAGCCTGGGCGGGCGTTTTGCCGATGTCCCAGTGGTGAACCCGATCGGCGCGGGTACTATCAGTGAGGCGGCTTTCAATATCTTACAAGGGGCTTTTGACGAGGATACCGATAATTTCACCCTGGATCTGCAAACCTTCGCTGATGGTGAAATACGTCTGCTCGGGAAAACCAATATCGCCATCGGTATCAATAATGAACGTATTACCGATGACAGCTTCGGGCGTAATTCGGCTGATCTGTCAACTGCGCTCCCTGGTGATGACATCAGAATTTATGTCAGGAGTCCTGGCCCCGGCGGGGCCATTGAGACTGAAGTGTTCCAGCTTGAGGTCGGTGCCAACGGCATTGAGGCCGGCGTGGAAGGTGAGACGACAGTGGGTGCCATCAGTCTGGATGGTTTTCAATATCAAAGCGGTGGCTATCCGGTTGCGTCTCTTGTATCCGGCGTCACGCCCTCAACCAGTAGTTTTAATCCTACGACCACCACGACTGTGCAAACCATCAATGTGACCCCGGCGGCTGACGCGGCATTGCGCGCTGTTGCTGGGTTTAACGCTGACACCCTTTCCCTGAATTTAGAATCCTCCGGTGCCGCCGCTGGCGCGGCAGCAACCGATGTTGACCTTGAAGCCATCCCCAATATCAGCTATCAGGTCGTTACCGCGGCTGGTGTTAATGTCGGCGGTAATACAAGTTTGAATTTTGGTGCCAATTCGATCAATCTCGCTCCCTTAGCTGCCGGCCACGTTGTGAGAGTCTTTGTTGATGATGGTACCGGTGCCGCGGTGCGGGTGGCGAACATCGAACTCAATGGTGAGGTGCTGGAGGGTGCTACGAATAATGTCAACTCCGGTGCCATTGTCATTGGTGGCTTTGCCTATGATGGGGCTGCAGGATATACTGGTCCCGATACGACGGCGTTTGGAAGTGCGGGAACACCGGGCGGCTCTTTCGGTGCTGCAGCTCTAGCTGTCGCTTCGGTAACGGCTGATGTTCCTGAGTCGGTGCGGGCATCGCTTGTCCAAACCGGCCGCTTGACCGGTGCCCCTCCCACCTTCTTGGGCCTTGATCTGGAAAGGGTCGGTGCTGAGATTCGTTTGGCTGGCTTGACCAATATTTCGTATCGTTTGCTCAATCCCGCTGGTGCCGTCATCGGTGGCAGTATAAACGGTTATGGCGCCGCGTCTCCTAATCTGACGGGTTTGGTTGCCAATAGCGCCATTGAGCTTTATGTTGACAGCAACGGTACGGCACCCAGAGGAGATCCGACCCGGGTTGCCACCCTCACACTCGCGAATCCCATTACCAATGTCGGTTCGGTTGATGGGGGGATCACCCAGAATGCCATTGTGATCTCCGGTTTTGACCGTTATACCCCCGGCGGATTGACCGCTGTGGCCGTGCCGCCGCTTGTGGCCGGGGTCAGCCCCAGCCCGGGCGGTGATTTCCCCGATGGAACAGTGGCAACCCTTCCCGAGGGGAATGTTGCACGAGCGGCTCAAGGCCGTCTCAATTCCCTGGGTTTGGACCATTTCAATGATGTGACCCGCACCTTGAATCTCCAGCTGGAGACCATTGCCGATCCTACCGGGGGTGTGGACCGCCAAACCCGTATCAAGGGGGTCCAGAATCTGGCCTTTGTCTTTAATTCCGGCGGCACCAACCCGCGGGTGCCGGGGAGGGGTGAGTTCTCCGGCGAATTTGGCCAGCCATCGCGAGACCTCACCCAAGGCGTCGTTGCTGGTGATACCATTGATGTCTATGTGGATGCCGGGGGGGCGATCCCCAGCCGGATTGCTCAAATCACCCTTCCTGGACCGCTGAATGATGCCGGGACGGTGGCCGGGGAAGAAACCTCAAATGCCCTGCAAATCGGTGGTTTTGTCTACGAAACCGATGAGCGGCTACAGGCCGGGACCGACTCGGATAACAACACCGTCTTTTTTCAACAAAATGTTGAGGGAGGAACGGTGAATTTCGATGCCTCTGAAATTCGTTCAATTACTCAGGATCGTACGTTCAGGGTCCCGGCGATTGTCGCCACCGATCCACCCAATGTCATTTTTACGCAAAGAGGTATCCCGGATTCCTTCAATCTCACAACCGCGGATATTCAATGGTCCAACGGTGCTGGAACTTCGACCATTGATATCAATCTGGGAACACCCGGCGATCCCGGCGGCCTCACCCAATTTGCCGGCAATTTTACGGTCAATTATGTCCGCCAGGATGGGGTGCCGGCCGGTTCTATTTCCGGGATTAATGTCGGTGAAGGGGGCTCACTGATCGCCAATTTTAACAATGGCCGCAACCAAACAATTTATAGTGTTCCTGTGGCTACATTTCCCAATACCAATGCGTTGGCGACCGATAGCGGCAATGTTTTCAACCCCACCTCTGATTCCGGGGAAGCGTTGCTCCGTATTCCTGGTGTTGGGGCAACCGGTCGGATTGCCCAGAATTCTCTGGAGACATCGACGGTTGATATTGCCGATGAATTCAGCAAGATGATTATTACCCAGAGGGCTTTTTCCGCCGCTTCACGGGTTGTCACAACTTCTGATGAAATGCTGGATGAGTTGGTGAGGATCAAGCGTTAATTCTAATCTTCTCAATAATTAAAATAAAAGAGGCCCTTTTTATTAAAAAGGGCCTCTTTTTTATTAGGGGACAGATTTTTTTACTTCAGTTTAATAAGATTTTTACTCTTTTTATTGGTGGGTATAGGATTGGTTTACCTTCATAATCACTAAATTTTTCAATTTTTTGTTTAGTAATTTTTTAAAAGGCCGCATTTAGACTGTACCTCATGAAATTAATATTCATGAGGGTTGGTCTTAACCTCCAACATGATCATATTCTCACCATCATTGATGATGGTGGGATATCCTGAGCAGGTTCCCGGGAGAGTGTTGGCATTATGTCCCCGTGACGGGTGTGGATGAGGTCAAGCCACCGAGCTGAGAATACAGTTTATTGAGCAATGCAGTCTACTAAGCAAGGAATGCCTAACGTGAATAAAGCAATCAATCGGCAATCAATACAATTTATGCGGCCAGCAAACAGTCGCCGCCGTCGGCGAACGGGGCCGCAATCTATTGAGGATCTTCCACCGCCAGGAATCAAACGCTGGGTGGTGCGCCGCAAGGCTGAGGTGGTCTCAGGCGTGCGCAACGGTGTTTTGACCCTGGATGAAGCCTGCAGCCGTTATAACCTTTCGGTGGAAGAATTTTTATCCTGGCAGTCTTTGATTGATCGTCATGGTATCCGAGGGTTGCGGGCCACCCGATTGCAAAAATATCGTGACCGTTCTTTGTGAACCATTTTTTATGAATCGTTCTGTCGAAGAGCCTCTTGACGACGTGCTCGGTACCATTCTGAGACTGAAATCGCCGCGGCTTTTCTCTCTGAACAGGGTCGTATCCTGGGATACCCCACCGGAGTGAGTCTTTTTATCACAGTGGTCACGATTATCGTGATCATGAAAAATCGGCTGATTAACCGCAGCCCGGATGAAATATATTCATAGAATATGTACCAATAATATATACCAACAATAAATGTGATATAAGCGCGGCATACAGGGTATACACACAATATAAATGTGGTTTTGAACCATTCCCCTTTTAATCAGTTCTCTCATTTAACCCCTTGTCAGTCAGTCATTGATGACTGATATCGTCTCGGTATTCGGTTCAGAAAAAATTGCTGTTCATTCTGCCGCTATTGGGTTGTTGAGCCAGATTGTGACCAAGTTATGGGGTTGGTTGATCGGCATCATGATCACCCGTAAGACTGAGAATAATCATTGAGAATCAATGCATTGTTATCTTTCAAGGCTGTGCTCTGCCGATGCTTTGAGGGGTGTTTGAGGGGAGTAGGAAAATTTTTCCTAAAACTGGGTAAAATTTGCCTTGAAATTTTTATTTCTGCGATTATCCTAGCAAATAGATAAAATTTTATATGTTTGCTGTCTAATTTCATGATCTCATTGACCAACCCATCAACCGCCTCATGAACCACCGTGTTAACGACTGTATCAACCACTGAGTGATTTGACGGATCATTTCTGTATATTTTTCTTGGATGTTGACCCCGTACATTGACCCCTACAAATATTGATCCTTACATCGGTTTTACGGCAACCGCGAAGGGTGATCGAAATATTGGAGCGAGGATAAAATTATGAATGTATTTGCGGATATTTTGAAAAATGTGGGGCCGACCCGGCTGGCGGTTATTGCCAGTATTGTTATTGGCTTGTTTGTGTTCACCATTTTTGTTGGTGGGCGTCTGGCCGGCACCGATGACATGCGGTTGCTTTATGCCGGTCTTGATCCGGCTGATAGTGCCAAAATTGTTGCGCAACTGGATGCTGAGAATGTTCCTTACACACTCCAAGATGGCGGGACGCAGATCTTGGTCCCTAAAAATGATGTCATGCGGCTGCGTTTGGCCACAGCGGAGCTGGGTTTGGTCAGTGATTCGGGGGTCGGGTATGAAATTTTTGATAATGCTGAGACCCTTGGTACAACCAATTTTGTTCAAAATATCAACCGAATCAGAGCATTGGAGGGGGAACTCTCCCGCACCATCCGTGGTATTGAGGCGGTGGAAAATGCGCGTGTTCATATTGTCATGCCGCAGAGGCAGCTCTTTGCTCGCTCAATCCAAGAGCCCAGCGCGACCGTAGTCATCAAAGTGCGCGGCCGGGGCCAATTACCGCCGAACCGGGTGCAGGCGATTCAGAGCTTGGTGGCGACCTCAGTCCCGGGGTTGGCGATTGATCGAATCACGGTGGTTGACAGCAGCGGTGAATTGCTGGCCCGCGGGGTTGGTGAGGGTGAAGAAGGGGTTGTATCCTTTAATGATGCGGCGGAAGCGCGGCAAAGCTATGAGATCAAAATTGCCCGGATGATTGAAAATTTACTCGAACGTACCGTTGGGTTGGGTAAGGTCAAGGCTGAGGTCAATGCTGAGATGGATTTTGATCGCATCACCACCAACAGCGAGAGTTATGATCCAGATGGGCAGGTGGTACGTTCAACTCAAACGATTGAGGAAGCAGAAGCCGCTCAGGAAGCCGGTGGTGAGCAACCGGTGACAGTAGAAGAAAATTTACCCGATAATGAAGATACCGGGGTTGGTGGGGAATTGGTGAGTAATTCCACATCTTCCCGGACTGAGGAAACGGTCAATTATGAAATTTCACGCACCGTCAGCAATCATATTCGGGAGAGCGGCGTTCTCAAACGTCTCTCGGTTGCCGTATTGGTGGATGGTATTTATACTGATATAGATGGCCAAGAACAAAGCTATCGTCCGCGCACCCCGGAAGAGTTGGAGAATCTGGCCGCCTTGGTACGTTCAGCCGTTGGTTACGATGCTGATCGGGGTGATATTGTCGAGGTGGTGAATATGCCTTTCGTGTCCTTGGAAGACGAATTTGCTGATGAGGGCCTTGAGAGCTTGTTTGCCATGAATAAGCAGGATTATCTTCGAATGGCTGAAATTCTTACCTTAGCAGTGATCAGCATCTTGGTCATTTTGTTGATTGTACGCCCCTTACTGACTCGGGTTTTAGGACCAGCACCAGCCGCCCAGCAAGAGTTTGAGCCATCGATGGATGTGATTACAGATCAGTCGGCAGCAACCGGAGCCGTCATGGCGGCTCGTGCCGGGGCGCCCGGCCAAGTATCAGAAGAGCAAGCCGGTTTTGGCGCCGCCGCTGAGGAGGGAGACCAACTCCTCAATATTGACCGTATTGAGGGACAACTCAAAGCCTCGGCGATCGGCAAAATTGGCGATATTATCGACAAGCATCCTGAAGAGACACTACAAACTATTCGCAGCTGGATGTATCAAACCTGACGCCGTTATGATAACATCCCAGCTCAGGATGGTGGCACTGTCTTAATGATCTTTTCTCAACCCCGTCTTTTTGATGTCTTTATTTTTTGATCTAAGCGAGAGGTGAGGCTGCTGCGATGCGGACACTGGAAGATTACAGGGGGCTTTCCGGGACCGAAAAGGCGGCCATATTGGTTATGGCTATTGGCGAAACCCATGCCGCCAAGCTGTTTGCCAAGATGGATGATGAGGAAATCAAAGAAGTTTCCCAGACCATGGCTGGTTTGGGAACGGTAAGTGCGGCTTTGGTTGAGCGCTTATTTGTTGAATTTGCCGAACAAGTGGCTTCGACCGGTTCCTTGGTTGGGTCTTATGAAAGCACCGAACGTTTGCTGTCCAAGACTTTGGGTGAGGATCGGGTCAAGGCGATTATGGAGGAGATTCGTGGTCCCGCGGGTCGGACGATGTGGGATAAATTGGGCAATGTCAATGAGGGGTTGTTGGCCAATTACCTGAAAAACGAGTATCCTCAGACGGTTGCGGTGGTGCTTTCCAAAATCAAGGCAGAGCATGCGGCCCGGGTGCTCAGCGCTTTACCGGATAACTTCGCTATGGAAGTTATTCATAGAATGCTGACCATGGAATCGGTGCAAAAAGAGGTCCTTGATGATGTGGAGCGCACATTGCGTAACGAATTTATGAGCAATTTGGCCCGGGCCAACCGCCGCGATTCTCATGAGTTAATGGCGGATATTTTCAATAATCTTGACCGCAATAATGAGGCCAAATTTATGGAGGCTTTGGAAGAAAAAAATAAAGACTCCGCAGAGCAGATCAAGGCACTCATGTTCACATTTGAGGATTTGAGCAAGCTGGATACCGGAGGCATCCAGACATTGCTCCGCAATGTCGAAAAAGACCGCCTTGCTTTTGCTCTCAAAGGGGCCTCGGATGGATTGCGGG
Organism: Alphaproteobacteria bacterium; assembly: GCA_963923945.1. GTDB lineage: Bacteria > Pseudomonadota > Alphaproteobacteria. The sequence continues at coordinate 859,070 of OZ000551.1, read as the reverse complement.
ATATGTTCTTTAAAAACATGTCTGAGCGCGCCGGAAAAATTCTTAGAGAAGATATGGAGGCCCTAGGGCCGGTGCGTTTGCGTGATGTGGATACGGCGCAAATGGAAATGGTCGGTGTGGCCAAAAAGCTGGCTACTGAGGGTGAGATTGTCATCAGTGATAATAAAGGCGAAGATGAGCTGGTCTACTGATCATCCTTGGCATGAAGGGGTATCTGGCTGGTTTTGGTGAGAAGCATCCTGATGGATAAAAAATACGATTTTAGCCTGTCTTTTGATGAAGAAGAGATCAAGCAGGACATAGAGGCAGAGGCCGCACAGGCAGCCGAAGAACGCCGCCGGGCCGCAGAAGAAGCCAGGGTTCAATCAGCCCGTGAGGAAGGGTACAAAAACGGCCACCAGGAAGGCCATGCCGCTGGTAAACAGGAGGGGATAACAGAAAAAAATCGTGAAATAGAATCTCTGGCGACCCAAACCCAGAAGAGTATTACGGCGCAATTAACCGATATCGCGACCCGTCAAGAAAAGATTCTCAATGATCATATGCATAGTTCCCTGGCCGCGGCAATGATCACTCTCAAGGCATTGTTCCCGGGTTTTGTCCGTAAACATGGTGTCGCGGAAGTGGAGGCTCTGATTTTACAATGTCTTGAACGGGTGCTTGATGAGCCGCGTGTTTTGATTCGGGTTCATCCAGAGGTTGCATCCCTCCTTAGTGAGCGGATGGGGGCTATTGCTGAACGGGTTGGATATGGTGGTAAGGTGAGGGTGATTGATCGCGATGATATGGCTTTAGATGAATGTAAAATTGAATGGAAAGACGGGTTGGCTGAACGCAATTCAGCCCGAACATGGCAGGATGTTGAGGAAATTTTAGCACGCTATATCGAACCCGGAGCCATTGAACCCGAAACTGTTGAACCCGAAACTGTTGAACCCGAGGCGGTCGAAAACCAAAATATGGATGATTCTGGTGATTTTCATGATGCTTCCACCGACGGACCTAAAGGAGAGGCGCAAGAAGATCATACGGCTGAAAAAGCCCCCCTTCAAGAACCACAAATTCAAGAGCCACAAATTTAAGAACCACAGTCTCAAGAACCAAACCTTCAAAATCATGTGGTTAAGGATGGGGGGCCATAAAGAGGAATAGTCGCTTTATATGAATAGGGTATGCAAGGTTTCCTTGGTCGGCTCTTGATACGTTCTTTCTACAAGGCATAATGATCGACCATCTCGCGCCAATAAAGTTTCAAAAAAATAAAGCGTTACACTCATATTCTAAGATCATGCTTTCATAAAAAATAATCCTTTGATAAAAAATAACCCAATGAAAAGATCATCTATCCAAACACTTTACGGAAACATTAATGAGATGAATGAGATGAATAAGCGAGAAAATCACTCTTTATCGTGCAATAATGAATAATGAAATGATTGTCTCCATATTTTAAAAATTAATATTTAAAAATTGGTCCTGAATATCAAAATATCTGATATTCAGATACTTGGGAATTAAGGAACTCAAAAAAAGTAAGGAAAACGTGATGTCGGATACTGAAAATAGTGATGCTGCTGAGGCTGTGTCCCCGCCGACCGCGGACCAAAAAGAGGCTCCCGCCGAAGAAGCCGACACTGTCGAAGACTCCTCTGGGAAGACTGATAACGCTGAAGAAAGCACCGGGGACGTCAAAGCGACGCTACAGCTTGGTGATCTTGAGCCGGGCACTCATGATGCCGGGGACCCTTTTCGGGGAGAAAAAGATTTACGGGTCGTTTATGATATCCCGGTTCAGGTCTCTGCCGTACTTGGTCGCGCCAATATGCAGGTTAGTCATCTCCTGAAGCTCGGTCGGGGTGCGGTTGTTGAGCTTGATCGCAAGGTCGGCGAAGCGATTGATATTTATGTGAATAATCGGCTGGTGGCGCGCGGTGAAGTCGTTGTGGTCGATGATCGACTGGGTGTGACCATGACCGAGATTATTAAATCGGATCAATCCTGATCTTTTGTCGTTGATTGTGAAAAGCCTGAAGAAATGTCACTTAAAAAATACCATCTGAATAAATGTCTTCTAGGGGCCAGTCATCAATGGCCGGTTCTTCATCGGCAATACCTATTTTTAATGCCGGTTATATTTTAATGCCTATTACGGTCAATCAATATGATAAATTATGCCTTTAGCCATCTAAATTGTAACGATTTCAGTAATGAGTGTGATGATCAATGAGTGCAACCACTGACAAAGGCCAGGCGGCCCCGGTACCAATCTCTAAACCCACCCGCGTAAGATTTGATTTTGCGACGGTTTTGGGTTTGTTTTCCGGGTTTGCGCTACTCATTGTAGCGTTGTCTTTGGGGGGGACTCCTGAAGCCTTCTTGGATGTGCCATCGGCTTTGATTGTTCTTGGCGGAACCATCGCGATTACTATAACCAGTTTTGGCGTTGTGAAAGTCTTTCGTGCCACCGTTGTCACGGCAAAAATGTTTTTGAGAGAGTCTGCTGATGCCGGTCAAGCAGCTGAGGTCTCGATGGTTTTGGCTAAACTGGCCCGCAAACGCGGGGTTTTGGCATTGCAAAATAATATCAGTCAGTTAACTGGTGATTCTCTATTACGCCAAGGTTTGCAGATGGTTGTTGATGGATTAACGGTTGAGGAAATTGAGCGGTTGTTGGTCAATGAAACATCCAACCGCTCTGCGCGTCAGATGGATGGTTCGGGCGTTTTACGTCGGGCGGCTGAGGTTTCGCCAGCCATGGGTCTCATTGGGACACTGATTGGCTTGGTGCAAATGTTGGGTCGTCTTGAGGATCCCTCGACTATTGGCCCGGCGATGGCGCTGGCTCTATTGACCACATTTTATGGCGCAATTTTATCAAATATGGTGTTTGCACCGTTGGCGTCTAAGCTTGAGCATAATGCGTCTGAAGAAGATCTGGTTAACCGTATTTATATGATGGCTGGCATATCGATTGCCCGCCAAGAAAACCCCCGGCGTTTGGAAATGCTGATCAACAGCTTCTTGCCACCCGCCAAGCGGGTTCGTCATTTCGATTAGATGGACCAAGAGCAATGCGGGTATTAATCATCGGCGGATTGCAAGGCCATATCGGTACGGCCAGTAAAATTGCTCTTGAGCGTGGCGCTCAGGTCACCAATACCGAAAATATTGGCAATGCTTTGCAGCTGTTACGTTCGGGTAATGGGGCCGATTTGGTCATGGTTGATGTCGCATTTGATGTTGAGAGTCTGATATCAAGTCTCAAGCAAGAGCGGATTTTTGTCCCGGTTATTGGTTGCGGTATTGGCAATGATAAACAAGCAGCGGTCGGCGCGATTAAGGCGGGCGCGAAAGAATATGTTCCGCTGCCTCCTGATGCCGAATTGATTGCGGCTATTCTTGAGGCCATTTCCGATGAAGGGCGGACAATCATCCATCAAGATACGGCCATGCATGAGGTCCTGGGTTTGGCTAAACAGGTTGCTTCCTCGAATGCCAGCGTCTTGATCACCGGTGAGTCGGGGACCGGGAAAGAACTGATTGCCCGTTATATTCACCGCTTAAGCTCCCGAGCGGATCGGAAATTCGTTTCGGTTAATTGCGCGGCTATACCGGAAAATCTTCTTGAGTCCGAGTTGTTCGGTCACGAAAAAGGAGCCTTTACTGGTGCGGTTGCCCGGCGGATTGGTAAATTCGAAGAAGCCAATGGCGGGACTTTGCTGTTGGATGAAATTAGCGAAATGGATGCCCGGCTACAGGCCAAGCTGCTCCGGGCAATTCAAGAACGTGAGATTGATCGGGTTGGCGGCTCGGCGCCGGTCAAGGTTGATATCCGAGTGATTGCAACCACAAACCGTGATCTCAATGAAGAGGTGAGCAAGGGTACGTTTCGTGAAGATCTTTATTTCCGGCTCAACGTGGTCACGGTCACTTTACCGCCGTTGCGTGAACGATCCGGAGATATCGATATTCTGGCCCGACATTTTGCCCTTAAATATGCCAAAATCAATGACCTTCCCGAGCGTAATCTCAGCACGGCAGCCGTTGAATTGTTACGTTCTCACGTTTGGCCAGGCAATGTGCGTGAATTGGAGAATGTCATTCACCGGGCTGTTTTGCTTTCTAGGGAAGAGGTGGTTGACGAAGGTTCGATTATGTTCAGTGGCCAGAAAACGGGTTTAAACCCCCATGATTCCGGTATGGCCGAGCTGTCAGTGGGTTCAGGCTCAGAAATATCCGATTCTGTGCCCCGTTCTCTGGTCGGTAAGACTGTTGCTGATGTGGAACGGGATCTTATCGTTGATACCCTTGCCCATTGCCTTGGTAACCGCACCCAAGCAGCGGGTATTTTGGGTATTTCGATCCGTACATTGCGCAATAAAATCCGTCAATACAGCGATGAAGGGATCTCAATCCCGATGCCTGGAGATGTTAAGGCGGCTGTTCCCCAGGATATCTGAACTGAAGATACAATCATCGAGACCTTTAGAGCCCAGGACCCTCAATCTTAAAAAAATCGTTGGTTGGGGAGATGTGAAGAGCAATGAGCCAATCCACTGAGGCGGCCAAAAATATAGACAATAAAAATTCTATGAGCAGCCTTGTCACGGCTGCACGGCGTGGTGATATCGCTTTTGCCTTGGCGATTATGGCCATCTTAACGGTTTTGATTGTGCCGTTGCCGACATGGGCGCTGGATATGGCGCTGGCGATTTCGATTACGTTTTCAGTGGTCGTTTTGATGACCGCTCTTTTTATCGAAAAACCTCTAGATTTTAGCGTCTTCCCGACGGTTTTGCTGATTGCGACGGTGTTGCGTCTGGCTCTGAATCTGGCTTCTACCCGTCTCATTCTCAGTGATGGACATACCGGAACAGACGCCGCCGGTGAGGTGATTAATGCTTTTGGTGACTTGGTTATGCAGGGCAGTTATGTGATTGGCATTATCGTATTTGCCATTCTGGTATTGGTGAATTTTATCGTCATCACCAAGGGTTCTGGTCGCATCGCTGAGGTATCGGCGCGCTTTAGCCTTGATGCGATGCCGGGTAAGCAAATGGCGATTGATGCTGATTTATCGGCTGGCTTGATTGATGAAGATGAGGCCCGTAAGCGCCGCCGTACTTTGGAGGATGAGAGTTCTTTTTTTGGCTCTATGGACGGGGCGGCAAAATTCGTTCGTGGTGATGCCATTGCCGGGTTGTTGATTACTTTAATCAATATTGTTGGCGGGATTGTCATCGGGGTGAGCCAGCATGATATGGATCTTTCTGCGGCTGCCGATTCTTATACCAAGCTCACGGTTGGGGATGGTTTGGTTACTCAAATTCCTGCTCTTATTGTATCAATGGCGGCCGGTATGTTGGTATCAAAAGCCGGTGTTATGGGTCCTGCTGATAAGGCGGTTTTTGGCCAGCTGGGTAATTACCCTAAGGCCCTTGGGGTGAGTTCTTTTCTCATGCTGGTTTTGGCGGTTATGCCGCAAATTCCAGCTTTACCTTTTTTATTGCTCTCCTTTTTGACCGGTGCCATGGCTTGGAAAGTCGGTCGTGATCAAAAAATCAGTGCCGATGAAGAAACCGAAAAAAAGGATTCAGAGGCTGAAGAGAAAGCCGCAGAAGAGCCGGTCGCCGATCTTTTGGACCTTGATCAAATTCGGCTCGAGTTAGGGTATGCTTTGTTGGCTTTGATTAATGATCAAAAAGGCAAGCGATTGACCAATCAGATACGTGCTCTGCGTCGTCAGGTTGCTCAGGATATGGGGTTTGTCCTGCCTGCGGTGCGGATTCAAGATAATGTACAATTGCCGCCCAATGTGTATTCGGTTCGTATTAAGGAGATTGAGGCCGGCCGGGGTGAATTACGTCCTGATATGTATTTGGTTATGGATCCGGCCGGAGGTCCGATTACCCTTGAAGGTGAAGAAACCCATGAGCCAACATTTGGATTGCCGGCAAAATGGGTTGGTGCTGAGAATCAAGGTGAGGCGCAGTTTCGTGGCTATACCGTGGTGGATGCCCCGACAGTGATCACCACCCATTTAACTGAGATCATTAAGGAGCATATGACTGATATGCTTTCTTATAGCGAGACTCAAAAATTGCTGGATGACTTGGGTGAGGAGCAGCAAAAATTGGTGAGTGACCTCATTCCCAGCCAAGTCACCTTGGGCGCATTGCAACGGATTTTACAAAACCTGTTGGGTGAGAGAGTGTCGATTCGTGATCTTCCGACCATTCTTGAAGCGATGACTGAAGCGGCCACCTATACCAAGAATGTCAATGCCATTACCGAACATGTTCGCGCCCGCTTAGCCCGCCAGATCAGCAATGCCAACACGTCTGAGGGTGGCTATATTCCGTTGATTACGTTGGGTCCGGAATGGGAACAAAAATTTGCCGAATCGATCACTGGTCAAGGTGACGATGCTCAACTGTCAATGCCGCCAACGATGCTGCAGGAATTTATTTCTTTGGTCCGTCAAAAATTTGAGCATCAAGGCATGTTGGGTGAAACTCCAGCTTTACTGACCAGCCCGCGTATTCGCCCTTATGTTCGCTCGGTGATTGAACGTTTCCGTCCGTCGACTGTTGTCTTGTCACAAAATGAAGTGCATGCCAAAGCCAAGATTAAGACATTGGACCAAATATAGTCGGCAATCGCGTCATCAAGGGTAACCAGCATGCGTCTGAAAAGATTTACCGCTCCCGATATTAGAAGTGCCATGCGGCTGGTTCGTCAAGAATTGGGTGATAGCGCGATTATCGTTTCTTCTCGTCAGGGTGAAAATGGTGCCGGTGTTCGGTTGATTGCTGCAGTCGAACAAAATGATGAAGATGTTCGTCTTGATTCGATGGGTAGCCCCAGAAAGCAAGAAGAAATTTTTACCGATGTGGAGCATTTTTCTGAGCATCTGGTGGCTCTTTTGTCTGCGCAAGGGGTCTCCCAACGTTTAACCAGCCGTTTGGTGGATGCGGCTCAAGGGCTGCGTGATGAGGGGCCGGTGATGGCATTGGCTGCGGCTTTGGATGAAGTTTTTCGCTTTGCTCCTTTGGAGTTACCGACGACCAAACCAATTATTTTACTGGGTCCCAACGGATCGGGTAAGACAACGGTTGCGGCTAAATTGGCGACCCGGGCTTGTGCTGGGGGGTTGCGTTTCAAGGTCATTTCCACCGACACAGTCCGTGCCGGTGCGATTGAGCAGTTGGCTTGCTTTACCCGTATTCTCAAGACCGATCTGGTGGTGGCTGGTGAAGCAGAGACATTGATGCGAGAAGTTGAGTCGGCCCAAAATCATGATCTGGTTGTGATTGATACACCGGGGGTCAACCCCCGGGGAACCAGAGAAATTGCCTCTCTGGCTGCAACCATTGAGTCCATTGGTGCAGAACCGTTGCTGGTTATAGCGGCCGGCGGTGACCCTGATGAAAGTGCTGAAATGGCGATGGCTTTTTCTATTATGGCGCCGCGTCGTTTGGTGGCGACTCGTTTGGATGCGGTTAAAAGATTGGGCGGTATTTTGAGTGCCGCTGAGGCCGGGCAGTTGCGCTATGCCAATATTTCGGTTTCGGCCAGTGTGGCTTCTGATATTCAGCCGATTAATCCGGTATCTTTGGCGCGTATGCTGATTGGTGAAAATGTGACCGCTGGCCTCGCATTTGCACCGCAAGCCACTGCAAGGAATGGGAGCAATGAATACATCAAAAGAACCAAAAGCGAATAGTTCTCGGCCTCCGGCGCGCATGATTTCGGTTGCGTCGGGCAAAGGTGGTGTAGGCAAAACTTGGTTTGCGATTACGTTGGCTCATGCTTTAGCCCGCCAAGGCCAACGCATCTTATTATTTGACGGTGATTTGGGCTTGGCCAATGTTGATATTCAGCTTGGGTTGCTTCCTGAACGCGACTTAGCCAGTGTCTTGGCGGGTAAATACCGTTTGCGGCAATCAGTCATTCCGTTTGAAGATGGTGGCTTTGATATTATTGCCGGACGGTCAGGGTCTGGAGATCTCTCCTCATTGGGAGAGGATCGCATCTATTCTTTATGGGATGATTTGGTTTCTTTATCAATGGATTATGACTTTGTGGTGGTTGATTTGGGGGCGGGAATTGACACAGTGGTTCGCAGCTTGGCGGATCGATGCGGGGTTGTTCTGGTTCTGAGTACGGATGAACCCACATCTCTCACCGATGCCTATGCTTTTATTAAGGTTTTGCGGGCTGAAAATTCTCATACTGATATACGGGTTGTGATTAATATGGTTGAGAACCTTGATGCAGGACAAAAAACCCACGGGACTTTGGTGCGAGCCTGTCGTAATTTTCTTGGTTTTAAGCCGCCTCTGGTTGGGGTGGTGGAGATGGATGAAAAGATCAAGGATGCCATCCGTCACCAAACAGCGGTGTTGACTCGTTATCCCCATACACCGGCGGCCCGTGATGTTGAGTCGATTGCCGCTCATCTGTTGGCATGACCATCATCTTGTTATGATGCTTCGATCATGAGCAGCATTGGCGTATCGCCTCCACTGGTTCCCGGTTCGACAACCGTTCCGGCAACTGTGGCGGTCGCTCAACCGACTGATCCATCATTATCGTTTGATGTTGGATCTTTAATCAAAGCCGTTGTCAAAGACAGAAACAGCCAAGGCCAACTGGTGGTAGCGACCAACCGGGGCGATGTTTTGTTGACCACCCCTCTGTCGCCGCCATCTGGAACCTCTTTGATTTTGCAAGTGCGCGGTGTTCAAGCCAATCTTTTGACGGTGATTGTCTCGGTTGAGGGCCGCTCAACCGCAAAGCCTGGTGCCACGCCGGTTGATCAGATTCCTACCCTTGCTGAAAAGAGTGCCCACCCAAATATCTCTGGTTTACGTGTTTCTGGTCCCTCTGTGACGACGGCCCATTCGGTATTTTCCGGGACCATTACCGGTCCAGCAACCAGCGGGTCTCCGGGGGCTGTTCTGGGACCCTTACCGGATATTCTTACTCAGGCTAAAACGGCTGTTTCTGGCCGTCAATATCCCGTAACTCAAAATCCAACAACAGCCAATCCAACAACAGCCAATCCAACCGCGCCGAGTCGAACACCATCCCCGAACTGGGCACCACCTCATGTGAGCGGTCACAATTCTTCCCTTCAGAATACTGCCCCCTCAACGCCGATCAATCAAAATCCAATCGGTCAAACTCCAGTCGGCCCAATCCCCATCGGTCAAACCTTGGCTGCTCAAACCCCAATAGGCCAAACTCCGGCCGATCAAACCCCAAAAAGTGGCAATCCAACTCATGCATCTCCAACACGTGATCACCCAATCCAGGGACGTCTTGCCAGCAGCAATCGGATGAGCACCGGGCCAACCAACCCGGCCAGCTCGACTGCAACCGGGCAAGCCGGGTTGACGGATCGTTCTGATCCAGCGGTTGTGGGAAAAAATACCCCGCGGTCGCCGCACGGATTGTCTCCCGGGACAGCCAGCCAAACCACGTCACCAACCGCGGCCGGTTCGGCTGATGCCCCGGCGGTTGGAAGAGCGACGGCTCCCGGTCGCTCGGCATTGGGTTCTCCCGCCTCTCTTGCGCCGTCTCATTTGGCCGGTTCAGTCTCTGGAAACCCGTCCACCCATTCCCCGCCAGCCCCGCCTGGGGCATCGCCCGGTGGGAATGTGCAAACGTCGGCCGAAGCGGTGGTAAGGCTTTCTGGGAAGTCTGCGCCGTCATCACCCAATTTTGGCCATACCGGGAACCGGATTTCTGACCCCCCCATTGACCATCTGGCTAGAAACCCGCTCCCCCAGGACCCTCTTTCTCAAAAGCCAGGCTTGGAGAATCGGGGATTTGAGAGTCGAGGAGTTGAAAATCGGGGACTCGAGAGTCAGGGGCCGAGAAACCCGGTTTCTGGAACCCCTGCTTCTGGAGATTCCGCTGTCTCCAGAAACCCGATTGCTTCGGGAAACCCGGGATCACCACCTGATTCGGGTGCGGCTGTATCCAAGACGGCCGGTGTGCGGCTTGATTTTCGCTTGGTTGCTCTGGAAAATCAGGGGTCATCACCGACCGCTTTGCTCCATAAGACCGCGCGGTCTCTTCCCGCTGGCTCGACTCTGATTTCTGGGGTTGTTTCGAGTGGTGGCGATGGCGGTACGGCAAGCCAAACCGGAGCTGCAACCCGCATCCTCACCCCTGTTGGAACGGTCAGCCTAGATGGACAGGTTGCGCTTCCCAACAAGGCATCCGTGGTTCTGCAGCTTGTCCGCGCATTGCCCTCCGACGATGGTATTGATTGGCTGCCGCCTTCACTCAGCCTTGAGGGGGTTTCTCGCGGCCAATGGCCGGTTTTGAAAGAGACTGTTTCTTCGCTTTTTACCAATGGTGAAGCGCCGATTCTTGATCGCTTGGTGTCGTCTCCTGGGCCCCGTTTGGCTGGTTTGATGTTGCTCTTCATCACCGCTCTACGTGGCGGCAATATGAAGGGATGGTTGGGGGAAGAAGGCCAGAATATCTTGGCTCAAAAAATTGGACCGACCACGCTTCAGCGCTTGCGAGAAGATTTTAGCCGCTTTGGCCAATTTTTGGCTGAGACACAGCCAGATGATTGGCGTTTCTTTATTGTGCCGGTTTATGATGGTCGTGAAGATCACTTCATGCATTGGCGGGTTCGCCATCGTGGCAAAAACCCCAATCAACAAGATCAAGATGAGACCCGTTTTGTCATTGATCTCACATTGAGCCGATTGGGGGATATGCAGTTCGATGGGTTTCTCAAAGAGCGTCAATTTGATTTGGTGATTCGTAGCCGTCAGCCTCTATCAAACAAGATGCAACATGATATCCGAGATCTTTATATCAATGCTCAACAGATCACTGGATTCAATGGGGACATTCTGTTCCAGATTACGGAAAAATTTATCCAGCCCGAGGCCCGGAAAAAGACAGCGCCGCATTCTGATTTTCGGATTTAGGGATTTTCACACATAAGCGATTCAATTGGTGAGAGGGATATCTCATGGTCGAGAAACGGGATAATGAAAAACAGGACGAAAAACTTTATGATCCCTTGCAAGGAGCGCGTGCCCGCTGTGAACATCTTAGACATTTCAGCAATCCACGCTTTGGATCTGATTATGTTGTCGCCTTAGATTATGATGCCCCCGCTGATGAAACGCTCCATTGGCCGATTAATCTTAAATTGCGTTATATTCCTGACCGATTGATCCTTGATACTGCGAGTTTTCATGCCTATATGGCCCATCTTTTGATGCTCAAATGGCAGGGCCTGGAGCAGCTGGCTTCAGCGGTCATTGAAGATTTCAACAACGAATTGGTGCCATACTGGGTCCGGGTGATTGCGATTGGCCGTATCGGCCAAGGCGATCAAACCGTCAAGCATCGGGTGTATTGCGAAGATCGACAGCCCCGGTGGGGTAATATCACCCTTTTGGCCAGCCTGAGTGATGATTAAACCGGATAATATTGCGTGAGGGCTGGCAATCAGGAGCGCTGAATGACTTGACCTTGGCTCTTTTGGGGTCGCGTATTTTGGGTCGGTTATCGCTGGCAAAGATTAAAAAATATCTTTATTGCGGCGGTGACTTTCAATCCCCAACTCATCAAGCTGATCTTGATCTTGTTTGTCTTTTTCGGCTTGTTCGGCCGCCCGGCGACGATCCTCGACAATTTCGTTGCGTTTGGTTTCCCGGAAACAGTCTTTCATCGTATCAATTTCTTTTTCCAGGCGTCGTTCAGCCTTGATTGCTTGCTGGGCCAATTCATTGCGTTTGGTCACCACGCTTTGGGCGTAATTTCCGTAAAAGAGGGCCGCTTCTCGGTTTTGTGTGGCTGCCTCTTGTTCATCAAGCAGCGATGACTCAAGGATTTTTGCGTGGTCACGGATGCCCTCGACATTGTCGCGTAAGGCCGCAACATGCCGACGTTTCTCATTGAGTTCCAAGCGGCTTAAGCGCTTGAGGGAGGCCAGAGTTTTGATCGTACGGCGCATGGAATAATGGTCAAATCATCAGAAGGAATCTTACGGCGTATCTTGGTTTATGAAAAACGCTATATGCTTTGGTCGGCGCTGTATTGGCTATTTTTTCTTATTTGATCGGTCATTGGTTGGTTGGCGGTGTATTCTGGGGGGCCTGTTGGGCCGCTTGCTCTCCTTTCAGGATGTGGTTCAGCATAGCATACCCCTTGTCAAGAGTGGTGGTTTCATGCTTATCTTGGGCCAGGAAAGCTTCGATATGGGGGTAGCGGGCAATCGCTTCATCGACTGAAGGATCGCTCCCCATTCGGTAAGCACCAAGGCGGATCATTTCCGCCATATCTTCATAAACAGAGATCAGACGTCGGGCCTCATTGATCAAATCATTTTCCTCAGCCGTGTTGCAATCGGGCATGGCCCGCGACAAACTGCGCAACACATTGATGGCCGGGTAGCGCCCGCGTTCGGCAATCTCCCGATCCAAGACAATATGCCCGTCTAAGATGGCCCGCAACGCATCGCTGATTGGCTCATTATGATCATCGCCTTCGACCAGGGCGGTAAACAGGCCGGTGATGCTGCCCTGATCCGTTCCCGGACCGGCCCGTTCCAGTAAACGCGGTAATTCCGAAAAAACCGAAGGGGTAAAGCCACGTGTGGTCGGTGGTTCACCAACCGATAAGCCAATTTCCCGTTGGGCCATAGCAAAACGGGTAACGCTGTCGATGAGACATAAGCAATGTTGACCAATATCACGAAAATATTCAGCAATACTCAAAGTGAGATAGGCCGCTTGGCGTCTGGCCAGAGGAGACTCATCGGAGGTGGCAACAACAACAACACTTTTGGCCAATCCTTCGGCCCCAAGATTGTCTTGAATAAATTCTTGGACCTCGCGTCCGCGTTCGCCGATTAAGCCAATGACGGTGACATCTGAAGACGTATTGCGCGCCAACATGGATAATAAGCTGGATTTTCCAACCCCAGATCCAGAAAAAATGCCAATCCGCTGACCCCGGCAACAAGGCGTGAATGTGTTGATTGACCGGACACCGAGATCCATTTTTTCAGCCACCCTCTGGCGGCTATGGGCTGGCGGTGGAGTATTGCGCAACGGATAGGGTTGTGCACCCCGGGGCAAGCCGCCTTTGTCATCCAAAGCGGCGCCAAAGGCGTTAACCACCCGTCCCAGCCATCCGGTTGAAGGATAAACAGCCGAATAATCCTCACCAATTTCAACCCGGCAGCCAAAAGAGATTCCCTCAATTCCTTCAAACGGCATCGCAAGAACATTTTTACCACGAAAGCCAACCGCTTCGCAGAGAATTTTGCGCCCGGTTTTGGAGATAATATAACAGCGCCCACCAACGGTGAGACCGCGCTCAATCCCACTAATCTCAATCAACATCCCCCGGAATGATGTAACCGAACCATAAATATGGTGGTCACTCAGCTGGGAAAGATCTGATAGCAGGGCATCGCATAAAGCATTCATTGGTCTGAGGTATCCTGTTGGATGATCATTGTACACACCACGTTGGTGTGACCTCTTATTGATGACTTCCGTGTGAAGATCATGGCGCTTGGAATGTGCTGGGTTTCAGCCCAGATTACCCGCTCTTTTTATCATCATTTGATTTTCTTTATAACCATACCACCTCTTTATGCTGATTCCGCTCTTTTTATAGAAATTTTAAATAATACTGATTTTATATGTTGATTTTGATCTATATTCTCATGATTGTCGATGAAAAGCTAAAATTGGGCAAGAGCCGCCCGCATCATCAGTGATGATTTTATTAACCCTTTAACCATTTGTTGACATTCAATTTTGTATATTCGGATCATCATCGGCACCGATCAGTGTCGGCCACTGTAAATCTTTGGAGGCAAAGATGCGGATTCTTCTGGTTGAAGATGATAAAGCCGTTGCCAGAAGCATCGAATTGATGCTGAAAGCGGAAGGTTTTATCACGGATTGTACGGATCTTGGAGAAGATGGTCTGGAAATCAGTAAACTCTACGATTATGACATTATCGTTCTTGATTTGATGCTCCCTGATATTGACGGTTATGAAGTTCTCCGGCGTATGCGTGCGGCCAAAGTTGAAACCCCTATACTTATTCTTTCCGGTTTGGTTGAGCCCAGCAATAAGGTAAAGGGGTTGGGGTTTGGGGCTGATGATTATCTGACCAAACCATTCAATAAAGATGAATTGATTGCCCGCATACAAGCGGTTGTCCGGCGCGCCCGTGGCCACAGCGAGTCGGTAATCAAAACCGGTAAGCTGAATGTGAACCTTAATATGCGCACAGCCGAGGTTGCCGGCCGGTCCATTCATCTAACAGGCAAAGAATACGGCATTCTCGAATTGCTGTCTTTACGCAAGGGAACCACCCTAACCAAGGAAATGTTCCTGAGCCATCTTTATGGCGGCATTGATGAGCCGGAATTGAAAATCATTGATGTTTTTATTTGTAAGCTCCGTAAAAAATTATCCCAAGCAACCGATGGCGAGAATTATATTGAGACAGTCTGGGGACGCGGCTATGTCTTGCGTGATCCGGAGGATCAACCGCATTCTCAAAATCCTGCAGAAATGGTTGCCGTCTCAGCTTAGCCAGTTTGGCTTAATCCTATGATGTCTGCGGTTGGAATATGTAGGCGGTTCTTTCGACTCTAAAGTTGGTCCACCAACCCCTTCCGGTGCCACTGCACTACGATCGCAATACGCCTGTGGGAGTGTTTTTTAATGACCGGGTCGGTTGGGATCAAATATTCAGCCGGTTGCCGACCGGCTTGAGGGTGCAGCAACCGGGATATATAAGCCGCGATGTTCAGCATCCGGTTGAAAGCGGTTGGTGACACCGATTACGGTTTCAGTGCTGCCTAAGAAAAGATAGCCGTCATCGGGCAGGATATTGGCGATTCGTTCCAGTGTCTGGGTTTTGGTTTCGGCATCAAAGTAAATCAAGATATTGCGGCAGAAGACGACATCAAATTTTCCAAGAGCAGAAAAAGAATCCAACAGGTTAAAATACTTAAAATTAATCCGTTGTTTCAATTTTTCTTGAATACACCATTTTCCTTCTTTTTTCTCAAAATACTTGACCAAATGCTGGACCGGTAATCCTCGCTGGACCTCAAATTGGGAATAGGTTCCAGATTGTGCTTTATTGAGCGCCTCGGTGGAGATATCGGTGGCCATGATCTCAATATTCCAGCCAAAAATTTTCGCCGCCATTTCGTCAAGGAGGATCGCCAGGGAATAGGGTTCTTGACCACTCGAACAGGCCGCACACCATATTCTGATATTTTTTTGTTCGGCCCGGTTCTTCAGAAGATGGGGCATCACCACATCGCGAAATAAATTAAATGGTTTCACATCGCGAAAGAAAAAAGACTCATTGGTGGTCATAGCTTCAACGACCTCGATGGCCAGATCACCGGTATCCTCAGCCTTGAGGGTTTTGACCAAGGCTTCAAGGCCTTCCATCATATGTTTACGCGCAATCGGCATCAGGCGGCTTTCAATCAGATAAGCCTTATCGTCGCTCAGAGCCAAGCCAGAACGAGATTTGATCAGATCGCGTAAATAATTAAAGTCTTGCGGTTTTATAACGCTCATTTTTTATGTGACTCACTTTAAGCAGACTGTGCGTATAAAGCTGCCGATTTCCTGAAGCGGGAGGACGGCACTGCATAAACCTTTGCTTGCGACAGCCCCGGGCATTCCCCAAATCGTACTTGTTTTTTCATCTTGAGCAATCACCACACCGCCGCTTTCGACGACCGACTGGCTGCCCTGTGCACCATCTTGCCCCATGCCGGTTAAAATTAACGTCATGCATTGGGGTCCATAGGTTTGGGCGACACTTTCGAGCATCGGATCAACAGCTGGACGACAAAAATTCACCGGCGGTTCTTGATTGAGATGAATCAATATACGCTGATTTTTTTTGCGGACCATCATATGATGATCCCCCGGCGCAATATAAATATGCCCGTCGCGTATTTCTTCTCCATCGACGGCTTCGCTTGCCGGGTGTCCACAGATTGAACCAATATGATTGGCAAAAATAGGGGTAAATGTCGCGGGCATATGTTGGACAATCAGGATGGGCAGATTGATTGTGCCGATATCTAACAGAATACTGAATAAGGCCTGAGGTCCTCCGGTTGAACTGCCGATAGCCAGAATTTTAGGTTTAAAAGATGGGGGTAATGCGCGCAAAACAATCGGTGATTTGGCTGTTTTTTCCTCTGGGGAGATTTTTGAATCTGAGGTCTTTGGCCTGTTTTTGGCCGCTACAACAACAGCGGCATCATTTTTTGATGGTTGTATTTGATTTTTTTTATTTTCATTCAATGATTCGGCATCACGTCTGGCCAAGACATGAGAAATAATTTTATCAGCCAATTTATCCCCGAAGTTCTCGACAGCAGCACCATCTTGCGCATCCGGTTTGACGATATGGTCACATGCCCCCAGGTTTAGTATTTCCATAATCACCTCAGTGTCTTTGAACTTCAGATTTGAGGCCATGATGACTTTGAGATTGGGATCTTGATCAATGAGCGAAGACAGGGCGGTCAATCCACCTGTATTCGGTATCTCAATATCCAGCACAACCGCTTCAATACCTGGGTTCGATTTGAACTTAGCCAGAGCTTGTCTGGGATTTTGGGCCGAAGCAACCACATTGATTTTATCATGATTGTGTAAAATCTGCTTCGTCAGAGCCAAAGCAATCGCAGAGTCATCAACGATCATCACTTGGCAAGGGCCTGAGGGCATTTTGGGTGTTTTAAGAAAAACGATAAAGACAATCAGATGAGACCGGTTTGCACTAATTTCGACTCGATAATTTCGCTATCGAATGGTTTCATAATATATTCATTGGCACCGGCACCAACGGCTTCCTCAATATGTTTGAGATCATTTTCGGTGGTGCAAAAAATAACAACCGGTTCTTTCCCCTCATCGGTTTCACGCAAGTTGCGAAGAAATTCAATACCACTCATCACCGGCATATTCCAATCCAGTAAGACGGCATCGGGCATCCTACGCTTGCACATATCCAGGGCAACCTGACCATCTTCAGCTTCTTCGACCTCGAAACCGAGATCTTCCAAAATCCGTCGAGCCACTTTCCGAATGACTCGCGAATCATCGACAACCAGGCAGCGTTTGGTTTTTTCATCGGTCATTTCATCTTTGATTGAAAAATTCATTTCCAGGCTCCATGCTTAATCTTTATCAAGTGATACGAAAAAATGGGTTTATTCATGCCAGTCATGATCGTCTTCATGACGCCTTTGCACTTTCAAAACGCAGTAATTGCGCGACATTGAGGATAATCATCAATTCTTTTTCAAGGCGATAAACACAAGAAGCCAACTCTCGCCATGTTGGGTCGAGAGTCTCGGGAACTTTTTCACGTACACTCACAGGAAGACTCAAGACCTCACCGACTGAATCGACAATAAGACTATACAATTCCCCATGATGATCGACCACAACATTCATACCCATTCCATCTTTTGGGTTGAGGGGAGGCAGGTTGATCCGGCGACGAAAATCAATCGCAGTCACAATACGTCCACGCAAATTGAGAGCCCCGGCAACTTCCGGTGGTGCAAGGGGAATGCGGGCGACAACCTGGGCTGATAAAATATCCCGCACCTCAAGAACCGGCAAGCCAAACAACTGACCGGCAACCGTGACAGTGATAAATTGCGCCGTCTCCACTAAGGTCATGTCTTGGTTTTGGGAATTATTGACAGGGACAACGTCGCTCATAATATAAAACTCACGGCGCAGACTTTTCGCTGGGGAATACTTCTTTTAAGGTTTCAATCAGGCTATGGCGATCATTCTTAATCACATAATCATTGAAACCAACCTGGCGACCGCGTTCGATATCTTCTGGGCTGGCGCGTGAGGATAGGGCAATAATCGGCATATCGCTCCAACGGGTATCGGCCCGAACCGTTTCAACAAATTCGAAGCCGTTCATGTCAGGCATTTCGATGTCGCTGATAATAATATCGAATTCAGCCCCTTTTTCGCACATTTTTAGGGCTTCACGTGGAGTTTCAACAGTCGTCACATCATAGCCTTCAACGGATAATATGGGTGCCAGCAAATTACGGAAAAAGGCACTATCATCAACCAGAAGGACTTTCTTGGCTTGATACTCGCTGGCATTTTCATCCGAACCGAACCAGTCCTTAAAAGCCAAGGATAGATAATATCCCGCATCAATCATATCGGTCGTATTCCCATTGATGATGGCGCTGCCCAGGATACCATCATTTTCTGAAGCCAATTCAATCTTGGCAACTTCATCGACAATATCAACAATTTCATCAACCACCAGACCCATGCTCCGATCCCGATCGGCAAAAACGATCACTGGTTGTTGTTGTTCGGTTTTGATTTTGTAAGTATCATCAATCATCACCAACGGCATGAGATTCCCGCGATACTGAACCATCGGGGTGCCGTTAGAATATTCAATTTTTTTAAGGTCAATCTCTTCCAAGCGCGCGATGAGGGCCAGCGGCACAGCTTTCGGTCCCCCTTCGCCAGCCCGGAAAATCAGCAGAGAAACACTTTCATCTTTTGAGTCAGTATATTCTGTTGACAGAGCCGCCCTGGTTTCATTCATCGTCGCTTCACCAGTGGCCGTAGCGATACCGTTGGGATCAAGAATCATAATCACACTGCCGTCACCCAAGATGGTGTTGCCAGAAAAGAGAGTCACATCCCGTAAAATCGGCGCAACCGGTTTGACCACAATTTCTTCGGTATCATAAACTTGATCAACAATAATACCGAATAAATAGGTTCCAACTTGCGAGACAACAATAAATTTATCCTCGAACTTGCTTTTGAAATCCTGCTCGTCTACGGAGGGCGTTGTATCATTTGAGGTTATATCATTTGAGGGGAAAATTTGAATCTTCTGCTTACCCTCATCAATCATGTCTTCGCGCATTTCCACAAACGAGTCAGCAATTTTTTCGGCATCAACTGGTTTTAGCTTGGTTTCTGAGAGCACCTCATAAAGGGTTGTTGCCGCCGCATCAATATGATCATTGCTCAACCCTTTTTCCAATAAACGGCTATGCAAGCGTGCCAATGCATCCAGATCAAACTGGATTGGTCCGCCCAAAAAGCTGGCAAAAGCCGCCGATAAAATTGATATATTATCCTGATCATTAAGCAGATCTCGAAACCGCTTGAACGAAGAGTCATTGCGCAGTTTCTCAAGAGCAGCAGTCGCCGCAGTTTCGGCCAATGCTGGACCGCCCAATGTTGCCAGGATTGCTCTGAGGTCTTCCTGGCTAAGGTTGCTCCGATAAGCGGCCAGTTTGGCTGTAAAGTCACTCTCTTTATGATTGGAATCATGATTATTGGCACCGTTGGTCAGTACCTTCCTCGAACCACCGGTCTCCGATTGTTTTTTATCAAGGGCATAGGTCAGCGGATGGGCAGGTGCGTCCAAATTTAGAAGATCTGAGAGAGGGACCAACGGCAACAAGCGGTCACGCAAACGTAAGACGGGGGTATCGCTAATCGATTCGATACGCGTGTCTGACTTTGAAGAGCAGCGCACCAATTCTAAAACACTGATCTGTGGAATGGCGAAACGCTCGCCACTGCACTCAACAATGAGAGCCGAAACAATCGCCAAAGTGAGGGGGATTTTGATCGTGAATGTCGATCCTTGTCCTTTCACCGAGAACAGTTCAATCGTACCACCGATTTTTTCGATATTCGTTTTAACAACATCCATGCCAACGCCCCGCCCTGAGACGCTGGTGACTTCGGCTGCTGTCGAAAAGCCCGGCTGCATGATAAAACTCTGGATTTGCTGCTCACTCATTTCGGTAATCTGAGCACTGGTGACCATGCCGTTTTTGAGGGCTTTTTCGGTAATTTTCTCTGTATCAAGACCACGACCATCATCACTCACTTTAATGACGATATGTCCACCTTCGTGAAAGGCATCCAGGGAGACGATCCCTTTTTCCGGCTTGTTGGCCGATAGACGTTCCTCAATATCTTCAATTCCATGATCAGCAGAATTACGGACCATATGTGTCAAGGGGTCTTTGATCAGGTCGAGGATTTGGCGGTCCAGCTCGGTTTCCGCACCGGTCATTTCCAGATGAATCTTTTTTCCCAATTCATGGGAGAGGTCACGAATAATACGCGGCAGTTTCGCCCATGCATTACCAATCGGCTGCATACGGGTTTTCATGACTCCTTCTTGCAGTTCCGAGGTAATGAGATTCAAGCGTTGAAGCGGGGCAGCAAACGCGCTCTCCGAGTTGGAGCGCAGGATTTGCATGAGCTGATTACGGGTCAGAACCATTTCACTCACCATCGTCATCAAATTTTCCAGCAAACCGACACTGACCCGAATGGTGGAAGATGACGTTGTGGCAAGTTCTTGTTTTCCTTGTGTATCTTGTGGTCCGGCGGCATTCTGAGCCGCTTTTTCACCGGTATCTGTCTTCAGTTTGGCCGGGACCTTCTGCTCTGTTTTTGATGCATCGTCAGGTGTCGGCTTGACCACCGGGATGAGTTTGGATGCATCGGCTTTGATCCGGGTGGTAATTTCTTCAACTGTTGGCCCCCAGACACCCTTTTCGACCAGGGTCGCTTGAATATGGTGAGTAAAAGAATCAAAAATGGTGTGATCGGCGCCATTTTCGGCAAGGCTTTTGATGGCCAGGGCAAATTCAGCCCCTGGATGCTGAGAAATTTGATCCGGCCCGCCCAACAATTGACCGTAATAAGAAACCATTTTATCAAGCAAGTGATCGTCGATTGCCGGGGCAAAAAGCGGGGCCAAAACATCGTCTTTGGCCACCGCATCAAGAATACCAGTACAGATATCACGTAGTTGTTCAGCCCCGCCCAACTGTTCAAAAAGACTGCCAAGGACCGATGTCGCCGCAGCGTCAGAAAGATCAGATGGTTGGTCGGCCGCATCCGGTTGTTCTTCTTCTTGGAGATCAGGAGAATCAGAATCCGAAGGTGTTTCTTGGCTTTGGGTGTTTTCCCCAGTTGGTGGGATACCATCAGCCATCGCATTGAGACTTTCTTTTAACGCGGTGTCATCTCCTTGCGGTTCAACGCCATTTTTCTCCAGGCTATCAAGGAGCTCTTTAATTTTATCAAGTGCTTGGAGAATCAGTGAGATGGCTTGTTCAGAAACGTCTAATTGACCATCGCGAATTTTTCCCAGCACATTTTCGGCGCAATGCGCAACACCCTCGAGACGTGGCAACCCGAGAAAGCCGCATGTTCCTTTAATGGTATGGACCAGCCGAAAAATATTACCAAGAAGAGTCGGATCCTCAGGATTGCTTTCCAGCGCGACCAAATCTTGGTCAAGCTGATCCATATTTTCTGCTGTTTCGGTTAGAAATTCAGTGAGGAGATCATCCACAATCTTATCTTCGTCTTTGTTGTTTAACAGGTTGGTTGTTTGAACCAAGTTATCTAAATATTTTCATTTTTTCTCATATTATTTTCGGAGCATATAATATTTTTAGAGCACATATATTTAAAAGTATGCATCTTTAAGCCGGTGCTCCCCATATATCATGATTATTCAATAGGATGAAATGACATTGTTGTCCCTGTGAATGGTTGTCCCTGTGAATGGTTGTCCCTGTGAATGGTTGTCCCTGTGAATGGTTGTCCCTGTGAACGTTAATTTTTGTTGCCGTTATTTTTTTATTTTTTGCCTATCTGCTCTCAATATTTTTCATTTTTATGTTTTTCATTTTTATGTTTTTTTATTCTTTCTTATGAATTTTTGAATTTTTCAACAGTATTTTTCAACAGTATTTTTCAATATATCAATTTTGACCGACATTCCGATTCCAACCGATTCCAGAATACTCACTGTAATCCCTTTTTGTTTCTATAAAAGGGCCAAATCACATCCAAATGACATATCGTATTCATAGGATGTTGTATTCAATAAAGAGAGGTTGCGTATTTTCTTTGGTTGATGCCTCTCACAATAGCGGTTTGAGCGGGGCTTGCAGATGCAGGGCCGATGACATGTTTTGGTGATTTGTCTCCTGAATATCAATGATGGCGCCGATATGGTTGCTTAAGGCCACAGCCAGAAGGCCGTGTGCATGTTTTGAGTCAGTTGTGTCATTGGGCTGACTGAAACGTTTTGTTTTGAAATATTCTGGAAAATTCTGGTCCGGGACACCTTGTGGGTCGCATGCAGTGATTGTGAGGGTCAATGTTCCCGATGGGGTTTCCCGGTCAGACAGTTTCAAGATCCCGCCTTTGGGTAAATCTTCCGCTGCTGCGAGAACCAAGTTGAGAACCAGCTTGCTGAGAATGGGCGGTATTGCCGATTGTGCCCATATGTGATCATGTTGCCGTTCGTGATCATGCTGCCATTCAAGGGTGATATTTTTTGCCCGCAAGTTTTCATCAAGAATCTGTTTGACCAAGACCAAACCATTATCGGATGAGGCCATCGCGGAGGAAGAAAGGCCACGGCGTCCAAAGGCAGCCCGAAAGAGTTTTAAACGCATTTGGGCAGTTTGAGCATTTTCAGTAATCAGCGCGGCAATCTCCGTATCTTGCGGCTGTTCTTGCAGGAGTTCAATGCCGTTATTAACCGCCGAGACCGGGTTGATTACATCATGGCACAGCCGTGAGCAAACGGCTTCAAGAAGCCTTAAGTCAAATAAGGGAGGGTCACTGGTGACATGATGATCAGTGGTTGGATGATCGGCGTCGGGATGGTGGCCTTGTTGTGTGACCGAATCACTTTCATGCATCAGAAAAATCCCTCACCCGACAACAGCTGCGTGATGCTGATCAACCGTCAACGCGTACGAAGATGAACACCAACTGTAAAACCATCCAGGTCTAAAACCAGAGTATTTTGTCGCAAACTTTAAAATAAGTAGAAAAAAGTAAATATTTCCCGTAAACCATGCCTAATAATGAATTTAATAAAATGGATTTTTGACTCACACTCAATCATCAATACCCAATCACGCATACCCAATCTTAAGGCATGTCATTTTATAAAGAGTCACTATATAACGTTCATCCGTATATTTCGGATACAATGTTTATGTGTATGACCAACAAGTTTATGTGTATGACCAAGCAATAACCATAACAAATAATGCATGGTAACCGCGATAAAGACAAATAATGATAAAGACGAATAATAATGAATAATAACAAAAAGTTATTCACGAAAAAGCGTTGTTTCTGTATGCCTTTTGCTGATATATCTGATGTCTGATCGCAAGGCCGCTGGTCATTTTGGGCAGGTGCCTTCTTCTCAGCGGCCGCGCAAGCCGGGTCGAGCGGGGCCTTCGTCTTATACCCATTTTCCCAAAGGACGGGGCGTTGAGAACGCAGCCCTTGAGGATGTGCGGCAATTGCTTGGTGAGCGGCCCCGTGACCGTGATTTACTGATTGAGCATTTGCATTTGATCCAGGATGCTTATGGGCATCTTGCGGATCGTCATCTGGCGGCTTTGGCTTCGGAAATGCGGCTTTCTCTGACCGAAATTTATGAGGTGGCAACGTTTTATGCCCATTTTGATGTGGTTAAGGAAGGGGAAACACCGCCGCCTTCCACCACCATCCGGGTGTGTGATGGCTTGACCTGTGAGCTCTTTGGGGCGCGGGATTTGATGAAGACCTTGGCGGCTGAAACTGGTCGCGATGTTCGGGTTGTCTCGGCACCCTGTATGGGTTTATGTGACCGGGCGCCGGCGGTAGAGGTGGGGCATCATCATGTGATGGCGGCTGATGCCAAGGCGGTTTTGGCAACAATCGAATCCGGCCAGAGGGAGCCGGTGATCCCCTCCTATATTGATTTTGATGCTTATCGTGCCGAGGGTGGTTATGGGGTGCTTAGCGATTGTTTGTCCGGCCGGAGAGCGGTTGATGATATCATAGCCATTCTTGAGGAATCCGGGTTGCGTGGCATGGGCGGGGCTGGCTTTCCCTGCGGATTGAAATGGAAATTTGTTCGCCAAGAGCCGGGTCCCCGATTGATGACCGTCAACGGCGATGAGGGGGAGCCAGGAACGTTCAAGGATCGTCTCTATCTTGAAACCGACCCGCATCGTTTCCTGGAAGGGACGCTCATCGCCGCTTGGGCGGTTGAGGCCACGGATATCTATATTTACATGCGGGATGAATATCCCGGCATTATCAAAATGCTGAAAACGGAAATCACGCAGCTTAACCAAGCGGGTCTGGCTGGCCCGACCCTGCATCTGCGGCGTGGGGCCGGGGCCTATATTTGTGGCGAAGAATCGGCGATGATTGAGAGTCTTGAGGGCAAGCGAGGATTGCCGCGTCATAAACCACCCTTCATCTCTAAGAAAGGTTTGTTTGGCCGCCCGACTCTCAATAACAATGTCGAAACTCTGTATTGGGTGCGTGATATCATCGAACGTGGGGCGTCTTGGTATGCCGACCAGGGGCGGCCTGGTCACAAGGGACCACACAGTTTTTCGGTCTCGGGGAGAGTGAAAAATCCCGGTGTTAAATTGGCCCCAGCCGGGATTACCATGCAGGAGCTGCTGGATGAATATTGTGGCGGCATGCAAGAGGGGCACCGCTTCAAAGGGTATCTTCCTGGTGGTGCTTCGGGGGGTATTTTACCGGCTTCAATGGCCGATATTCCGCTTGATTTTGGCACTTTGGAAGAGCATGGCTGTTTTATCGGTTCGGCGGCGGTTATTGTCCTTTCGGACCATGATGATATCAAGGATGTGTGCCGGAATTTGCTGCGCTTTTTTGAAGATGAAAGCTGTGGTCAATGTACCCCGTGCCGGGTCGGGACGGAAAAAGCCATTCAGTTGATGAATAAAGATGTGTGGGATGTGGATTTATTGAAAGAGCTCACCGCGGTGATGACGGATGCTTCGATTTGCGGTTTGGGCCAAGCGGCTGGCAATCCGGTCCTGTGTGCCTTAAAATACTTTCGGGAGGATATTGCCTAGAATTCTGGATTTTAGGTTTTTGGGAGAATACAGATGGAAAAACAGAATGGGTCTGCCACCCAGACCGTTACGGCGCCTGGTGGCGAACAGGTTTCTGGCGAGCGGGTTTCCGGAGAGCAGATTTCCTTTACCCTTGATGGTCAAACCGTGACCGCGGGGCCCGGTGAGACGATTTGGCAAGTTGCGGCGCGTCAAGGGCTGACCATTCCGCATCTGTGTTACAGCCCTCAGCCGGGCTATCGTCCCGATGGCAATTGTCGGGCCTGTATGGTGGAGATTGAAGGGGAGCGGGTGTTGGCCGCTTCTTGTATTCGCCAGCCCAGCCAAGGAATGGTGGTCAAGACGGCCAGCTCACGGGCCAAGACATCACGTAAAATGGTCATGGAATTGTTGCTGGCCGATCAACCGGACCGCCCGCTGGCCCATGATGATCAATCGCATTTTTGGCAAATGGCCGATCATGTCGGGATTGCGCAGAGCCGTTTTGATCCGATGGATGCGGTCCCGGCCCCTGATCCCAGCCATGTGGCGATGCGGGTCAATCTGGATGCTTGCATTCATTGCACATTATGTGTGCGGGCCTGTCGGGAGGTTCAGGTCAATGATGTGATTGGCATGGCCCATCGCGGTCATGGGGCGAAAATCGTTTTTGATTTTGATGATCCGATGGGGGAGAGCACCTGTGTCGCTTGTGGTGAATGTGTTCAGGCTTGCCCGACCGGGGCTTTGATGGAGGCCAGCCGTCTTGATGATCACGGGGTTCTGGCCCATAAGCCGGATCGCCAGGTTGAGAGTCTCTGCCCCTATTGCGGGGTTGGTTGTCAACTTTCCTTCAAGATTAAGGATGATCACATTCTTTACGCTGAGGGACGCAACGGTCCGGCCAATCATAATCGTCTCTGTGTCAAGGGTCGCTTCGGTTTTGATTATGTGCACCATCCGCATCGGTTGACGACGCCGCTCATCCGGCGCACCGATGCGCCCAAAGATCCCAGCGGAACGGTTGATCCGGCCAACCCATTGACTCATTTCAGGGAGGCCAGCTGGCAAGAGGCCTTGCATCTGGCCGGTGATTCCTTGCGCATCATTCGTGATCGTGATGGTAAGAAGAGCCTGGCTGGATTTGGCTCGGCTAAAGGGTCTAACGAAGAGGCATATTTATTTCAGAAATTGGTACGTATTGGTTTTGGCAGCAATAATGTTGATCATTGTACCCGTCTCTGCCATGCGTCTTCGGTGGCTGCCTTGATGGAAGGCATTGGTTCGGGTGCGGTGACCGCCCCGGTCTGCGAAGTCGCGAACGCCGATTGTGCGATTGTCATTGGGGCGCGCCCGACTCAAAATCATCCGGTGGCTGCGACTTTCATCAAAAATGCGGTGAAAAACGGCACCAAATTGATTGTGATTGATCCGCGCAGTCAAGGCTTGTCCCGCTATGCCACGCATGATGTGCGGTTTCGACCGGGGACTGATGTGGCCCTGTTGAACGCCTTGCTGCACACAATTATTGATGAGGGGTTGGTTGACCGGCAATATATTGAGAAATATACCGACGGTTATCTTGATCTCAAAGCCCATATCAAAGATTTCAGCCCTGAAGAGATGGCCCCAATCTGTGGGGTTGAGGCGGAAACAATCCGGGTGGTTGCCCGCGAATTCGCCACCGCTCAAGCCGGGATGATCTTTTGGGGTATGGGGATTTCTCAGCATGTGCATGGGACGGACAATTCCCGTTGCCTCATTTCCTTGGCTTTGGTGACCGGTAATGTTGGGCGTCCGGGGACCGGGCTCCATCCGTTGCGTGGACAAAACAATGTCCAAGGGGCTTCTGATGTGGGTCTGATCCCGATGGTTTTCCCGGATTATCAGCCGGTTTCTCAGGGTGATAACCATAAATTTTTTGAAGATTTTTGGGGAACTGCGCTGGACCCAGAACCCGGTCTCACCGTGATTGAGATTATGCAGGCGATTGAAGAAAGAAAGATCAAAGGTCTTTATATTATGGGGGAAAATCCAGCCATGTCCGATCCCGATGTCGAGCATGCGCGGGCTGCCTTGGCCAGCTTGGAGATGCTGGTGGTTCAGGATATTTTCCTAACCGAAACCGCTTATCTGGCGGATGTGGTTTTACCGGCCTCGGCCTTCCCGGAAAAAAGCGGAACCTTTACCAATACCGATCGTCGGGTCCAAATGGCTCGCCAAGCCATCAACCCGCCCGGGGACGCCCGCCAGGATTGGTGGATTATTCAAGAAATGGCCAAGCGCCTCGGCTTGGACTGGGCATATAGCGGTCCGGCTGAAATTTATGAAGAATTTCGGCAATGTATGCCTTCGCTCAAGGGGATCAGCTGGCAGCGGTTAGAACGCGAAGATGCGGTTACTTATCCCTGTGATGAGGAAGATGCGCCGGGTTCAGAGATTATTTTTGCCCAGGGGTTCCCGACCCAAAGCGGCAAAGGTCAGTTGGTGCCGGCCGCTTTGGTGCCGCCCGATGAGCAGCCCGATGATGAATTCCCGATGATTTTGACCACCGGGCGGTTACTGGAACATTGGCATACCGGGTCCATGACTCGGCGATCAGGCGTTCTTGATAGCATTGAATCGGAATCTTTTGTTCATCTCTCACCGGGTGATATGAAGAAATTGGGTTTGACCTCAGGTGAGAATGTGCGGGTTGAAACCCGTCGCGGCGGTATTGAGAGCAAGGTGCGCGCCGACCGGCAAATCCCCGGCGGCATGGTCTTTATCCCGTTTTGTTTTAATGAAGCCCCGGCCAATGTTTTGACCAATCCGGCCCTTGATCCTTTCGGTAAGATTCCTGAATTGAAATATTGTGCGGCCCGTTTGCAGAAGGTTACCCCGCAAGACCATCACCCTTAACCGGTGGCACCAGCTGAATGATCAAATCAATGATTACTTATGATTATTTAAGTATGTTCGACAAAATTCGATGATTCTATAATCATATCCTCAATATGTTGATAAAAAGACTATTTTCACTTTTTCTCATCACGGATTAACGGTTTTGTCCGCTTTGGCGGTAAGGCTGAGGACCGCAACGACACCCTAAAATTTAGTGGGGAAGTGTCTGAATTTGGCGGCATGATCATCAGAATGATTGATGATTTTGCGCTCGGCCATCCAGATGATTTGGTGGTGGCCGAGCAACCCATCGCCTTAGCGGACCTTCCCGCAGCCGATCAAACCGCTTTTGCCTCTATAGCGGCGGGTTTGAACGATGAAGAGCGGGCAGAGAGAGATGAAAACCTGGTCTTGAAGCGGGTTGTGGTTGGTGACACATCGGCTCCCGGAGCCGAAGAGGCGGCGGTGGTTGATTTTGCCAAATCGTAGGAAACCCTCAATCAACCAGAGACTTAAAGGGCCAAGACCCAAAGGGCTCACCTGCGAAAGGCCGGGCACCAGCAAGAAAAGCGGCCGTATGATATGAATTGTCCATCAAGGGTTATCCATGATGGATGATTGATCAAGCGGCACAGCCGTTGGGTTTTAAGCCCCCGGGCGGTCAAACCGTTCTGTTACCGAATCTATTGCGGGCCGTCTTGGTCAGTGGCCCCGGTTTAATAGCGTTCTCGGACTTTAGACCCCGGGCGGTCAAACCGCTCTGTTACCGAGTTTATTGCGGGCCGTCTTGGTCAGTGGCCCCGGTTTAATAGCGTTCTCGGACTTTAGACCCCGGGCGGTCAAACCGCTCTGTTACCGAGTTTATTGCGGGCCGTCTCAGTAAACCGCCCCGGTTTAGTAACGATTGCCTTCTTCTTCCTCACCTTCTTCGTGATGCTCAATATTCAAGGCCTCGGCAATTTCGTGGACATCAATGTCGATATCTTCATGTTGAGCAATCAGAATATCGAACAATTCACTATGTTGGCTGTCATGACGCCAATTGATAAAATCAAGCCCGAGTATTGAGACCAGAAAAACCAAAACAAGAATTTTGAAAATTGGATCGGAAATCATTGTATCATCCTATTATTGGTTCATTCTTCTGTTGAGTCACTTTTTGGTAAAGATGATCATGAGAAGAAGACTGTTTTGTCATTTTTTATGCGGAAAAACCGCGTATCATTTGAAATCCGCCTGTTATTTGAAAATGATGTGTCGTGCAAATAACACGCAGCTTCATTGAACGAAAGTTATTAGTATTGATCCTTATTTTCATTTGCAAAAAATTTCTTTTATTTTCTTCGGGGTGCTCTTCTGCGCCGCGGCCGTTTCTTGAGCATCGTTTTTTTAATGAAATCGGTTTATGATAAAAAATTATTATTTTGATCGCTAAAGATTATGTCGGAACAACCCGCTACCCCTGTCCAAGATATTGATTCTGAAAAGGATCCTGGACAAAAATCAGGCAAAAAACTCTACCTATTGGCCGGTGGGGGTGGTTTATTATTGGCAATTTTGGTGGCGGTCTCTTTTATTTGGGGTCTTCCGGGGTCGGATGCTGATGAAGAAACGCCATTAGAGACGCCCGTCCCGACACCGCAAGAAGAGACGCAAAAACTGGATATTGAGCAGGTGATTGAGATCGTCAGCGGTCGTTATACTCCCGCTCACATGAATGATGAGGGGCTTATCATTTCTCTTGGTGATTGTCGCCATACCTATATCGAAATTGATCAAGAGGGCATCCATAGAAAATCGGGAAACCGAAGCGGTTATCGCGAATCTTTCCAGACATTGACCCTATCGGAACCCGGTGACCATCCAGAATCCAGAACCGTTTTGACCGGCCAAACCGAGGGAACCTTTGACACTGAAACAAAAGGATCATCCATACCGATACCACAGCGGCGTTCTTCCGATTATCAGATTGCCTATATCGAAGATGAGGACCAAACCTATTTGACGATTTCCCAAACCGACCAATTTGAGCATAGCGATGGTCGTCGTGAGACCGTATCCTCGCAAGGGTATTATTTGCCTTGTCCATCCAAAGAGTTAGGGGGAACATGACAATGATTGGGCGGCTTCGGCATCCTCAATGGTTGGGTTCCCGTGGTTATGGATCGACCATCATGAAAATGGTTGTCTGGAGGGTTCACCGATGCTTATTCGGGGTTGTTTGCTTGAGTCTTTGGATCGCTATCTTTATGCCGATGGTCGCAGCCAAAGATGGGGGCACAAAAGCGTTTCAGGACTATCTTTCGCAAGCCCAAAAAGGCAGTCCAATATCCCAATACATGGTTGCACGGGCTTATGAATTGGGGGAAGGGATCGGCCAAGATGACACCAAAGCGGCCCAATGGTATGCCAAAGCCAGCAAGGGCGGATTCACCGAAGCTGACGTTTTATTGGGCCTTTTAGAAATTGAAGGACGCGGGGTTGAGCATAATGTTAAAAAAGGCCTACAACGCCTTTTTTCTGCGGCCAAACGCGGCAATATCTTGGCCCGTTACCATCTCGGCTGTTTCCATATGAATGGTCAATATGTCAAAAAAGATCTCGTCCAAGCCTATAAATGGCTTTTTTTAGCGGCTCACTTACCGCGCACACCAGAAAGTTTTCAGGCCCGTAAACTGATCATTGAACTGGAAAATATCATGTCCGAAAGTCAGCTCAAAAAAGCACGACAAGACATTAAGAAACGTACACCAAGACAAAAAATTGAGTAATATTCAAGAGGGATAGTCCTTATCTCTGTTTCAAGACCCCTCAGGCATGGGACGGAGATTGGGGGAGTGAGCGCGTTGACATGTTCAAGCGGCTGATTTTGTAAGGCCAGTCTATGAATCTGGGGGATGTTTACGAAAGGTGATGGTTATGACTGAGAATGATGCCTTTGATACGGGAAATCCTGATGAAGTGGCCAAACGTAAAGCCTTACAAATCGCCGGGGAGGCTTTTGGGCATTGCGAAGAAGAGGGGATCGACGGGATTATCGCTGTTGGCGTTTTTCTGGATCATATCATCGCTCATCTCGTGTCCATGAATGATAAAACCGTGACCGCCGAATTTCTCGAAACTTTGGCCAACCGTGTTCGTGACGGTATTTATGATCATGCTGTTGGTGAGGTTAAGGGTGAAGGCATGAATGAAGAATCAGCGCCATAAAGACTCTGGAGAGAGTCTTTGCAATGCCCGGTTTCCCAAACGCTCAGGACAGCGGCCATTATTCTCGGCTGTGATGACATGCCACGCTTGATGCCGAGCTGATGCAGAACCATCGCGGGTTATTGTCAGCGTGTCCATTTGATCTTCTTACCGCTTTCGGCCAGAGCAATATTCAAATATGTCGGATTTCCGATATTTTGATCGCTTCGGGTCCTTTGGGACCATTGATCGCGAAAGCGACAATTTTTTGATCCGGGACCAATGTGTCAATACCGTGTTGGCGCATCAGCGACATATGAATAAAAATATCGCGAGAACCATCTGAAGGAACCATAAAGCCATATCCTTTACTGGGGTTAAACCATTTGACATAGCCCTCAACCAGCTTGGCTTCTTTCATCAAGCTATCAATATCATCGGCACTTCTTCTATCGCGATTGATCTCTTCTTCGTTGGCGGTGCTTTCATCAATTTTGAGAATTTCAGCCACTTCAGGCCCGCCGCGCCCGGGACGGATCATAAATGTGACGGTTGTTCCGTTTCTGATATTTTCAATTCCGTGTCGCTTCAAAACAGAAACATGGAGAAAGGCATCTTTAGAAGACTTTTCCGGGACAATAAAACCGTAGCCTTTCTCAAGATTGAACCATTTCACCTGGCCACAAGCGACCTCAGCGGCCCCGCCGACACTTTCGATTACGTTGACGGTGGCTTTTTCCGCTAAAGGCTTATCTTCCGAAGAATCAGGCTGACCTGGAATAGATGGAAATGTGGTCATGAGAGGAATCTTCCCATATTTTTACGTCATCAAATCAGAGATCACGTTATGGATGCTTCCTTGTTCAGTGACATAACATATACCAAACATGAGATAATACTGATCTTCAAGACACATAAAAGGTTAATCTGTAAGGCTGATGGCATATAAGACCGATAACCTGTTTTAAGAAGATTCTTTTATGTTCGCGTGAAATATTTCTTCTCGTGAGCTTAAAAACAGCCATATATAGTTGTATACCATGTTGTAAAACCAACTTTCTTAAAAATATGCTCTATTTTGGTAAGTTCAATAAATAGTTGAAACGCTAACACAATATACAACCAAAAGTGAAATAATCACCATAAAAATACAGCAAAAAATAATTGGCTTCTCTTAAGTAATGGGATCAAGGGATAAAAATCTATGCATAATCCGGTGACCGGTTTAAGAAAGATTTTTTCATCGGGTGTGATGCTTCTCTCATTTTAAGAAAATGCGGGCCGCCATTTTAGCCATCATTTTATATGTTTCCCTCTTCCTTGAGGCTACTGGCTAAAGCGGCTTCCAGGAACGAGTCAATATCGCCATCCAACACCGCATTGGTATTACCGATTTCAACCCCGGTCCGCAGGTCTTTGACCATTTGATAGGGATGCAAGACATAGGAGCGAATCTGGTGTCCCCAAGCAATTTCGGCTTTGGTTCCGCGCTCGGCCCGGGCGGCATCCTCACGCTTGCGCAGTTCGATTTCATAAAGACGCGCTTTGAGCATATCCATTGCCGCTGACCGATTGCGATGTTGGGATCGATTGCTCTGGCACTGGACAAATATCCCGGAAGGCAAATGGGTCATGCGTACGGCGCTATCGGTTTTGTTGACATGCTGACCACCGGCCCCTGAGGCCCGGTAGGTGTCAATGCGCAGATCTTTGTCCTTAATGTCGATCTCAATACTGTTATCAATCACTGGATAGCAGCTCACCGAGGCAAAGCTGGTATGACGACGGGAGCTGGAGTCAAATGGCGAAATACGTACCAAGCGATGAATACCAGACTCGGTTTTCAACCAGCCATAGGAATTCTCACCATTAACCCGAATGGTCACGGATTTTAAGCCAGCTTCATCACCGCCGCTTTCTTCCAGCCAATCAATGTCATAGCCGCGACGCTCAGCCCAGCGTAAATACATGCGCAACAGCATCTCCGCCCAATCCTGGGCCTCGGTGCCACCGGCTCCAGCATGGATTTCCAGATAACACGCATTGCCATCGGCTTCACCCGATAACATGCTTTCCAGGCGGGCTCTGGTTGCCTGATTCTGCAGGGCAATAAGGTCTGCTTTGGCCTCGGCTTCGAGTTTGGGGTCATTTTCCTCAATCGCCAGGGTGAGGAGACCGCGTAAATCCTCAAAATCTTCATCAATTCTGCGGCACAAGCCAATGGCTGTTTCAAGACTGGTGCGCTCTTGCATGATTTTACGCGCCGATTCTGGATCATCCCAGAGCGTACTGTCTTCAACTTTGGTATTTAAAGACTCAAGACGTTGGAGAGCATTTGACCCATCAAAGGCGCCTCCTTAGCAGTTCGAGAGACTGCTGAATGTCTTCAATAATCGTTTGATACTCGGCACGCATAACAAATCCTTCAAAAATTTATTCAAGCCAGAAAATGATTAAAACCGGCAACCAAGAATATGCACAAAAAGCCAGGATGATTAGTATAGGCCGGTTGGTGCGTCAACCGGTGATGTGGTTTCAAGGCCAGAGAGTGACCCATCATGACCCCGAATAACCGCATCTTGGCTACTGGGTTCGGTTCCGGGACGAAAAGCCTCCAAAATAATCGGATAATCACCCGATTGAGCCGGCAATCCAGTCGTTGCATGGACCCGGACCAAACGCACCCCTTTGGGGACCCGGAACGGAATCCCCGGTTTTCCCTTTAAGGCTTCAGCCATAAAATCACGGAAAATCGGTGCGGCGACATTGGATCCGGTCTCTTTGTCGCCGAGGGAAGATGGTTGATCAAAGCCGACATAAACCCCGACCGCTAGATCAGGGGAAAAACCGACAAACCATGTGTCAATATTTTGATTGGTGGTGCCGGTCTTGCCAGCCAGCGGTTTGCCGACTTCCCGGATGCGCCGTCCGGTACCACGCTCAACAACACCTTGCAACATGGAAACAATTTGGTAAGCCGAAGCGGGATCGGTCACTTGTTGCCGATTGTCGGGGAGCTGGGGTACGGCCGCAAAACCATCAATAAAATCACGCTGACATTCTGGGCACTCACGGTTATCATGGCGAAAGATGGTTTTACCATGCCGGTCTTGAATGCGGTCAATCAGGCTGGGGATGATTTTTTTGCCACCATTAGCCAGCATGGCATAGGCAGCCGTCAGCTTCATTAAGCTGGTTTCACCGGCCCCCAGAGCCATAGAAAGATGTTTAGACATATTCTTCTCTAAGCCAAAACGCTGGGCATAATCATATATTGTCGACATGCTTAAGGTTTGGGCCAGGCGCACCGTCATCAGATTGCGTGACTTCTCAATGCCCAGACGCATCGGGCTGAGGCCGTGAAATGTTTTGGTGTAATTGGCTGGCTTCCATTTGCCCAGACCCGGACCTTGATCAATCACAAAAGGTGCATCAAGAATCAGGGTTGAGGGTGTATACCCCTCATTGAGCGCGGCAAGATACACAAAAGGCTTAAAAGCAGAGCCTGGCTGACGTTCGGCTTGGGTGGCCCGGTTAAATTGGCTGATTGCATAATCATATCCCCCGGAAATCGCCAGGACGCGGCCGGTATGAGGATCTAATGCAACCAAGGCCCCGCCGATATCAGGAATTTGCCGCAAGCCATAACTGTTCTCTGGATAAGCAACATATTCGGTTTGGCTGCTTTCTCCAGGCAGTTTGCGTTCATAACCGATCACTTTTTCAACCGCAATAACATCACCCGGCTGAATCGCTTGGCTGGTATGAGACACCGGATCCCCTAAGCCGTAATCGGGCAATCGGTGACGTGCCCATAGAAGTTCACGTCGCGCAATTCGACCTAAGGAGCCATCGCTCAATCCGATACGGGCGTGTTCTTTCCCCGCTTTTAAGACCACCGCCAGCTGCCAATCTCCCAGCCCAACCGGTTTGGGAAAACTCATCAAACGTTTCCGCCATCCTGGTCCCGGATTGATATTTCCAAACGCTCCGCGCCAGCCATGACGGCGGTCATATGTGGCCAGACCAGCCCGCAAAACTTGATCGGCAATATCTTGCAAGGCCGGGTCAAGAGATGTGCGTACCGATAGGCCTCCTTCGTAAAGGGTATCTTCTCCGTAAAGGGCAATCAGTTTGCTGCGGACATCTTGTAGAAAATAATCAGCCCTCGTCGCGCTGGCATCACCAGGTTGGCGTGTAACCAGGGGTTCGGCTTGGGCTTTTTCGGCTTGCGCGCGGCTGACCCAGCCGTCTTCCAGCATCCGCTGGATGACCCAATTTCGCCGGGTAATTGCCGCCTCACGACGCTTAATGGGATGATAGTTATTTGGTCCTTTGGGGAGAGCAGCAAGATAAGCCGATTCGGCCAATGTCAATTGGCTCAGCGGTTTATCAAAATAATTGAGGGCCGCACTGGCCACCCCATACGAACCTTTACCAAGATAAATTTCATTGAGGTAGAGTTCAAGGATATGATCTTTATCGAAAGCCCGCTCAATCCGGAAAGCCAGGATAATTTCCTTAATTTTGCGCTCAATCGAAACCT
The DNA here is from genome assembly GCA_963923945.1 of Alphaproteobacteria bacterium. Lineage (GTDB taxonomy): Bacteria > Pseudomonadota > Alphaproteobacteria. The sequence continues at coordinate 823,454 of OZ000551.1, read as the reverse complement.
CATTGGTCAACAAGAAATTCTTGGCAACCTGCTGAGTGATGGTTGAGGCGCCTCGGGGCCGTTTATTGCTGCCGATATTGATAAGATTGGTCAAAGCGGCCTGGGCAATGCCAGGAAAGTCAACTCCAGGGTGATCATAAAAGGTTTTATCTTCAGCCGATAGAAAGGCGTGAATCAAAAGCTTGGGTGTGGCTTCAATGGGGACAAACACCCGTTTTTCATGGGCAAATTCGGCCAGAAGCTGCCCATCACCCGCATGAACACGAGTCGCGGTTGGGGGTTCATATGTGGCCAGCTGCTTATATTCAGGAACATCACGGCCATAGCGATAGAGCGCATAAAGACCAACTCCACTGGCCGCAGCAACCGTGAGCAGCACCACGGTGAGGACAAAAGCGGTTAATTTTAACAGGAAACGCATCAATATTTTTGCCAAGCTGGGGGGTGGTCCTGAAATCACATCAGTGATTTTAACATGTCTGAGATGGTATCATTTTTAAGATGGCGTCATTTTTGAGATATCATTCATTATGTTTGATACATTGTTATATGTTGGAAAGTTATATGTTGGAAATTCACCTGCATGATTTTGAATTGAGAACGCTTTGATTAAAAGATTGCTTTGCAAACTGAGGGCCAATTAATCCGGAATCATGAGGAGATGACCAAGATGCACGGCAACCCTTCTTCATCATGCGTCATCTCTATTCTTGTCTTTGTTTTAATATATTTACTTTAATATATGTTCGTATTGGGTAAAGGCAATGCGGCCAAAATATGGTATCAATTGCTCGGTTGGCGGTGATCTCTCATTAGATGGTGATCTTTTAATATTGTGTTCCTTACGTCACAAAAGCTATTGCAGTTGTTGTCGCCATTCAAAATAATCGTCAAGTCCTTTCACAATTCCTTGGGCCAGCTTATCGCGGTGTTGACGATTGAACAGGAGTTTTTCTTCCTTGGGGTTGGAGAGATACCCCAACTCAATCAAAACCGAGGGGACATCTGGCGCTTTTAAGACGGCAAAACCGGCAAAGCGGTGGGTACGTCTGAGCAGCTTGGTCTGACGACCCAAGGTTTTGATTAAATATTCGGCCAGATAGGCCGACTGATTCATGGTTTGTCGTTGAGCCAGATCAATTAAGATGCTGGTGACTTCAGGGCTTTCACCTGTGAGGTCGACACCAGCGATCAAATCGGCCTTATTTTCGCGTTTGGCCAAGGCTTCGGCTTCCTTATCTGATGATTGTTCCGACAAAGTGTAAACAGAAAGCCCCCTTATTTTAGGATTTTTAATGCTATCGGCATGAATAGAGAGGAAAACATCGGCATCAGCCGCGCGTGCGATGGCGATCCGTTCACGCAGACGCAGAAATCGATCACCGCTACGGGTCAAGGTTACCCGATAGCGCCCACTATTGATCAGGGCTTGTTTCAATTCCTTGGCCATAACCAGAGTAATATGTTTCTCATAGCGACCAGTTTTGCTAATCGCGCCGGGATCAATTCCCCCATGTCCGGCATCAATGACAATCATCGGTTTTTGGCGTGCGGGCTGTTGCTTATTTTTTGACCTCGGCGATGCTTGCGGACGATAGAGCGGGACAGGATTATCACCGTTGGGTGGTGATATATTTGGGTTGCGGTCCTTTTGCGGTCGTGTTCCGTCATCCGGCGCGATATCAATGACAATCCGATGACCATCCTGGCCATCGGGAGGCAAGGCAAAAGAGCGCACAATACGGGTTGGTCCGGCGGTTTGCAGGACCAATCGGGCAACATCGGGACGGAAGGCACCGGTTCGATAACCCACCACCAGACCATCACTGGGGGTGCGGCCCCTTTTATTGATGTTCCATGTTGCGTTTTGAATATCAACAACGACCCGATAAGGTGCTTCCAGCTGAAAGGATGAAAATGTCGCTGGTGTCGATACATCAAGGACAATTCTGGTTTGGTTGGGATGCTCCCCGAAACGAACATTTTCAATGATTGCCCCGTTGGCCGCCCCAACCGGCAGAATAAGAAGCAACAGGCCACACACAAGACCAGAGAATGTTGGCCAAGCCTTGGCCAGCCCTCTGATACCACCTGTGAGGGTGAGAAACCCTACTTTGTCCATAATCCTATTTCAGCCATATGCTAACATTCTCACTATGCCCTATACATCATATCAATCATGACATATTCATGATCATGCCATGATCAGTCATGATCGGTCATGTGGTCGCGGTCAATCGCGTCCTATTGACCGGCACCATTCATCACGACATTCTGACCGAAGCAAACCTATATCTTGCGTATTTTATATATAAGATGCCGTATCTGTAGTCGAGTTGCATCCACGCAATCGCACCAGCATAGAGGAAATTGTCGCTTGCCTTGGCCGAGAATATTGGTGTAGGAACAAAAATAAATATGGTTTTCTGAGCCAATATTTGAGTACGTGCCTGAGCAGATGGGTATGAGCAAGCGGGTATCTGAATATCCCTACTGATTGTTTGTTATGGGATTGTCGGACATGCGCTTCATATCCGAATATGCGTAATCCTTGACTATGCGTAATGCTTAAATATTGAAGACACGTTTAAACTTAATGTTTGCGGTGATGCTTGATTTTAAGGCTCCGGTTGATGTGCCGTTGAGCCGATTTCAGGCCCACTGCTTTAGAAATTGAAGATTGATGCAATCCATTGCGACATATCCGATAACCCATGATCAAGCATCCCTGGTTGGGCCGGGTGGATGCTGCCTTGCCGCTGATCGTTTTGTGATGTGGCGGCGGCTGGGATCGGTGATGTCGCCTTTATGTGCTGCGCTGTATTTTGGTCGATTGTCATTTCCTATTGTCGGGAATAATCATCGAGTCTCCAGTCTTATGAGCGCGGCGAGGAGATTTATTCCCAATGTCGAAAAGACTTTTAATCGATGCTTCTTACCCCGAAGAAGCCCGTGTCGCCGTCATTTCAGACGGCATGATCAAAGAATTTGATCATGAATCTGTTGTTCATAAGCCGTTAAAGGGTAATATTTATCTGGCTAAGGTTGTCCGTGTCGAGGCCTCTTTACAGGCGGCCTTTGTGGATTACGGTGGCAATCGTGATGGCTTTTTGCCCTTTAACGATATTCACCCGGATTATTATAAAATCCCTATTGCTGACCGTGATGATGGTTCGCTTGATGGTGCCGACCCAGCCGAGCATCTTGATCAAGATGATGAAGGGGGGCATCATCAAGACCTTGATCAAGAAGAGTTGCTTGGTGAAAATTCTTTTCAGGCCGTTGACAACGATGACAACGATGACGACGATGACGATGATGAACCGGATTCAGAAGCATCCACACGGCCACGGACAATCAGCCGCCGTTATCGCATTCAAGAAGTCATCAAGCGCAACCAGATCATACTGGTCCAGATTCTCAAAGAGGAGCGCGGCGCTAAAGGGGCGGCCCTCACCACAAGATTGTCTTTGGCCGGGCGTTATTGTGTTTTGATGCCCAATGCGGTGCGCGGTGGCGGTGTCTCGCGAAAAATCAGCAATATCAATGATCGTCGGAAAATCCGCTTAATCATTGATGACTTGGATATTCCCGAAGGCATGGCGGTGATTGTACGTACGGCTGGACAAAACCGTACCAAAACCGAAATTCGCCGTGACTATAATTATCTCATGCGTCTTTGGGGTGATATTCGCCAGCAGACTCTGCAATCCACCGCACCCTATTTGATCAACGAAGAAGGGAACCTCATTGAGCGCAGCATCCGTGATCTCTATGACCGAGATATGGAAGAGGTTCTGGTGAATGAAGAGGCGGCGTATCGGGTGGCTAAGGAGACCATGCGGATGCTCATGCCTAGCCATGCCAAACGGGTTAAATTGTATAAAGAAAAGACCGTCCCTCTGTTTCGTGAATATGAAGTTGAACAGCAGCTTGATTCAATTTTTGCGCCGCGAGTCAATCTGCAATCAGGGGGGTATCTGGTCATCAATCAAACCGAAGCCCTGGTTGCGATTGATGTTAACTCTGGACGCGCCACCAAGGAACGCAACATTGAAGAGACTGCCGTACGGACCAATCTGGAGGCAGCCGAAGAGATTGCCTGGCAACTACGTTTGCGCGATTTAGCCGGGCTGATTGTGATTGATTTTATTGATATGAATGAGCGTCGCAATCAAAACCGAGTTGAAAATTATTTTAAGGAAGCCCTGAAAACCGATCGAGCACGGACCCAAGTCGGTAAGCTCAGCATGTTCGGTTTGTTGGAGCTATCGCGGCAACGATTGCGTCCCAGCTTGGCCGAGGTGAGTACAGTGATTTGCCCTTCATGTAAGGGCAGTGGAGCCATCCGTTCGGTTGGATCCTTGGCATTGCGGATTTTACGTATTTTAGAGGATCAATCATCTGCCGCCGGTAGCAATGATGTGATCACGGCTTTTTTACCTGAGGGGTTGTCTTCCTATATGCTCAATGAAAAGCGGGCCCGTATCGTTGATATTGAGCAGCGTTATCATCTGCGTATTGTGATTGTGAGTGAGGCCGACATGGTTGAACCCGATTACCGGGTTGAAGTCGAATCATCTGGCCGTGTGAAAACCACAGTTGGGCCAACGGCTGACTCCTTGCGGCCAGCAGCTCAGAGAGACAGTGCAGCTGCTCACGGCATTTCGAAAGATAGCCAAGAAACCGCCGATGCTGCATCAGATGGCTGGGCCGATCAGGGAAAAAATCCCGAGGAAGACGGCAAAAAATCCGAAAGACGCGGTCGCCGCCGGGGCAAACGCGGCGGGCGGCGGCGGCGGCCACAAGCGATCGAAACCAGTCTGGAAGTGCAATCGACTCCCTCTCCACTCGGTGATGATGAGGGGGCCAACGATCATCAGGAACACGATCATGAGGCCTCTGAAACAGAGAGTCATCAAGCGGCTGCCGATCCGGAAAAGAAAGCGCGGGAGAAAAAACCGCGCCGCCGCCGCCCTGTTTCCAGGAAGTCCCCGCGCTCAAAAGCGGCTCAAAAACCGACCACAAAGCGCCCGTCATTGGATTCTCCATCTCAAGCCTCTCATGACGGCCATGAGTCACCACAAGAGTCATCCATTCAAGCGCCACCCCAAGGAGAGAAAAAGACCGGATGGTGGCAAGGTTTGATGGGCTGAGGGTGGCTTTTGCATTGTTTTCTTGACCGGGGCTTTCGATCATCTCTGGCCTTTGTTGTGGTGGTGATTGTATGAGGTCGACCTTGATATGCGACTTTTTGAATATGTGATTTTTTGGTCCGATTTTGCTGGTGAATCACAATATATTCATCACGATAGATTGTGTTTCCAGGCATAGAGGCGCTTGATGGCTTCCTTGATTTGCGGCGTTGGAGCCGAATAAGAGATGCGGATAAATTTTGTTCCTTGTTCTGGATCAAAATCGGTCCCTGGGGTGGTCGCAATTCCCGTCTCATCAAGCAGCCGCGCACAAAAATCCGGGCTTGTCTGGGCCGTCTCGGGCAAAGCAACATAGAGATAAAAAGCCCCGCTGCTTTTGGCGATATCCGGTAAGCCCACTTCCGGCAGGGCATCCAAAAATAAGGAGCGGTTGCGGGCATAAGTGGTCACATGGGCATTGAGTTCATCCAGACAATCAAAGGCGGCCAGAGCCGCATGTTGACCGAGGCTGGAGGTGGAAATATAGAGGTTTTGAGCCAAACGTTCGATGGCTGTACCAAGATCATGCGGAGCGATCATCCAGCCCAATCGCCACCCCGGCATGGCAAAATATTTAGAAAAACTGTTGATGATTATCGCATCATGGTTGTGTTTGCGCACCGTTTCACCAGGCTGATCATAGCTGATGCCGTGGTAAATTTCATCCGAGATCAGACGGATCCCATTGTCACGGCAATGCTGGGCGATCATGGCCAATTTATGTTGGGGGATCATGGATCCGGTCGGGTTGGACGGGCTGGCGACCAACAGGCCATCAACCGGTTGATCCAGCGATTGCAGATGGGTGACATCCAGCTGATAGTCATCTTCGGGGCCAACCCGCACCGGTACCGGTGTTAAGCCGAGGCTGCTCAAGATGGTGCGGTAAGCCGGATATCCTGGGGTGGCCAAAGCCACCCGATCCCCAACATCGAAGGCAGCCAGAAAAGCCAAAATGAACGCCCCGGACGATCCGGTGGTGATAAAGACGTCTTGGGGCGGAACGGTCAGATCATAACGCTGGTCGTAAAAAGCAGCGATACGTGTGCGCAGAGGTTCAATCCCTCGTGAATCCGTATAGCCAGGCAAACCCTGGTCCATAAGATGCCGTGCGGCCTGTTGTACGCCGCTCGGGACCGGGACACCCGGTTCCCCCAATTCAAGATGAATGATATCCCGGCCACGGATTGTGTATGCGTTGGCGGTCCGCAGCATATCCATTACCGCGAAGGGTGCGACCGCGCCGCGTAAAGAAGATTTAAGAGTCATGGGTTGAAAAAATTGGTCGAAAAAATCATTCAAGGCCCATTCCGAAAATCGGAATTTCATGAAGATGGTGAGCGAAGATGGTGCGTAAAAATGACGAGAATCAGAGTCATCATAAATTATTTATGATATGTTGATGAGAGATATATAACCTGATTGATCAACATTATCACGGATGATGATACCATCATTGATGATCAATCGATCAGTATCTGCTTATTTTCGCCTTGATTATGGGGTTCTTGATTACGAGTTTCTTAAGAAAAGATGATGTTGCATATTTTTTATTGTTGCATATTTTTTGACCGAAATTATGAGGAAAAATATTGGAGGACTCGATTGCTAAAAGCGGATATTCCGGTGCGGCCTGTTCGTCTGTTCGCGGGGTGCGATGTTCGGGGGTTTTTTTGATGTCCCGGTCTTTCCTAACCATCCCGTTTGTGCTGATCTTCCTGGCTTTGGGCCTGGTTTTGGGGTCATCCAAAGCGGTGGCCATTGAAGGAGGGGTTATCCGTGATGCGGAAATTGAAAATATTCTCAATCGTTGGGCCGCCCCGATTGTCGACGCCGCTGGCCTCGACCCGGATTCGGTACAAATCTATATTATTGATAATACCGTTTTGAATGCTTTTGTCGCCGGTGGGCAGAATATATTTTTCACCACCGGTTTGTTGATGCGTGCTCAATCTGTGGGTGCGATCACCGGTGTTTTGGCCCATGAGGTCGGCCATATCGCTGGTGGGCACCTTGTTCGTACGCAAGGCGCTCTGAAACAGGCCCAGTGGACATCCATTATTGGTACATTGATTGGGGCGGGTGCGATGATTGCTGCTGGCGGCGGCCAGTCCGGCGGGGCTGGGATGGCATCTCTAAGTGGGGGGCAGCATATTGCTGAGCGCCAATTTCTGCATTACTCCCGTTCTCAAGAGAGTGCCGCTGATCAAGCGGCTTTAAATTATCTCGAAAAAACCGGTCAATCGGCGCAAGGTTTGGCGGATTTTCTGAAACTGGTCGAACGCCAGAGCATGATCGCCGATGATGATATTGTTCCTTATACAACCACCCATCCTCTAACCAAAGACCGCATCAATGTGATTAACCATCATTTGCAGACCTCTGCATATGCTCTGGCCGAGCCATCGCCGTCCTGGGTCGAGGATCATGCCCGGATGCGGGCCAAATTGGTCGGTTTTATCGAACCTTTTGAGTGGGTTCTCCGGCGTTATCCGCCTGAAAATGAGAGCATCGCGGCCCAATATGCCCGGACCATTGCCCATTATCGTCGTCACGATCTTGAGACGGCGCTGCCCATGATGGATTCTTTATTAGAGAGTGAACCCGAAAATCCTTATTTTCATGAATTGAAAGGGCAGATACTGTTTGAAAATGGTTACTTGGCTGAGGCTGCTCCCTCTTATCGGCGGGCGGTTGAACTGTTGCCAGATCATGCAACAATTCGGGTTGGCTTGGCTCGGGCTCTACTCGGGCTGAACCGTTCAGATCTGAACAAGGAAGCGATCGCGACGCTTTCCAAGGCCCTGGCCCAGGAGAAGGACAATCCCACCGCATGGAATCTGATTGGCTCTGCTTACGGACGCGAGGGTCATAAGGGTCTGGCGGCATTATCTTTGGCTGAACAATTCGTTTTGACGGGCCGAAAAAAAGAGGCCGCACGACAAGCCGAAAAAGCCCTTAAATTGATTGCTGAGAAAACACCCAGCTGGTACCGGGCCCGTGATATCCTGGCCCTGGTTGACTCTGATCAGTAGGACCGATCACATTTGGACAATAGGAATAGAATGATGACCACCATCACCGGATCAATCCGCCGTTTTTGTTCCATGACTAAGAGCGGCCCCGTTCCTGGACTCACTGTTTGGATGGTCTTGGCCGGGGTTGCCTTTGGATTCTTCCTTATGTCCTGGCCTGTGCAGGCCGCCAAAGATTTCACCCAAGCCGAACGCGAGGCTGTGGAACAGGTGGTCCGTGATCTCATTGCCCGCCATCCTGAGATTGTTGGTGATGCGATGCAGGTGGTTATTGAGCGCCAAATCCAAGCGGAAGAGAAAAGAATGCGTCAGAACAATCGTGTTCATGCCGCCGCCCTGGCCAGAAAAGGTCTCGGCCTGGAACGTGGCAATCCGCAAGGCGATGTTTTGGTGGTTGAGTTTGCTGATTATAATTGTGGCTGGTGCAAACGCGCTCATAATGGTGTTTTGAATGCGGTTGCCAAAGATGGAAATGTCCGGTTCCTTTACAAGGAATTCCCGGTTTTGGGGGAAATGTCCCGCTTTGCTTCTCAAGCGGCTTTGGCTTCAGATGATCAAGATGCGTATGGTGATTTTAATAATCGCTTGATGAATCAACCAGGACGTTTGAGCGAAAGTGCTGTGTTGTCTCTGGCTGAGGAAATGGGTTTGGATGTTGAGCGGTTGACTGCGGATATGGACTCACCTCAGATTGAGGCGGTGCTGGAGAATAACAAACGTATTGCCCGGGCTCTGGGTATTGAGGGGACTCCGGCTTTCCTGATTGGTGACCGCTTGTATAGGGGGTATCTTGATGAGGATGAACTGGAACAAGCCATCGCTCAGGCCCGTGCGGAAGCAGCCCCGTGAGAGCGGTATATGTTTTGCCTCACTCTCTCTTTATGCAGCTTCTGCTTATTCAATCCTTTATGATGTTTTGTTATATGACTTTGGGGGCGTTATCCGATGATCAGCGGCCCCATACTGAAAAGCGTTATGCAAGACGGATGGCTATCGGGCCAATAATCCGGGCTTTTAAAAATCCATAGCGGTTTTTTCCCGCCGGTCAAAAACCGCCCGCAGATCGCGCTTGGGATGGCTGGGTGAGGTGGGGATTGATTAAAGAAACAGCTTGGTCAAGGTGATGCTGGCCAAGATGACCGCAGAAGTGATGCTGGATGCGACAACAGCGACATACCACTGGTTTTCGGTGCTCAGCTTGGCGGTCGCGGCTTGCAGTTTCGCGTTTTCGACCGACATTTTTTCAATGGCAGCATAATAGTGAGCGACTTGCGCGTCCATCCGGCGCATTTTAGCGTCCCACTCTTTTTTTTCTTCATCGGTCACAGGATTTCTCCTTACTGAAAAATATTATACCGCTCTTATGATTAGAATCAATGGGTTATCGCATAAGAGCGGGCGATAAAGTGGACACTATATGCGGTTAATATTGCGGCGTTGAGCGCGATGATACCAGGACGATGCCGACCCGCAATCTCAGCTTTTGCTGAGTATGGCCGACTTGCCCGAGGGCATCATGATGGAATGGTTCCTTTAAATACAGAGGATCTTTAAGGGGGCAAAACCATTAAAGGCAACGGTCGCGCAAGAAGCGGTATAAGCGCCGGTATTCAAAAGACGCAACCGGTCACCGGCTTGTAGATCAAGAGGCAATTCAACGCCATCGCGGCGGATAATATCCGCCCAGTCACATGTCGGGCCGGCAACCGCAACCGGTCCGCAGCGCCGGGCCGGTCCCAATGCCCGGATTGGGTAGCGAATATTATGGTTGATCGCTTCAATGAGGCCACCATTGGTCCCGACATCAAGATAAATCCACCGATAGTCAGTTTCAGCCGATTTATGGGCCACGGTGACGATTTCACTTTCAATCACCCCGGCGGTTGCGACCAGAAAACGTCCCGGTTCGAGAATGATTTTTGGTCGATGATCAGGGAAATATGTTGCAATGGCCTGACGCAAACAACCGGCATAGTCCTCAATGGTTGGGGTAGCTGTACAATATTCAACCGGCAGACCTCCGCCCATATTGACCATCCCGATGTCAAGACCCTGGGCCCGCAAACGGTCAAACAGTTCGGCTGTAGTTTTGAGGGCATGGCCCCACGGGCCCAGATCGGTTTGTTGTGACCCGACATGGAAGGAAATACCCGCAGGATGCAAGCCGTATTCTTTGGCTTGGCCGATCAGCGCAACCGCCATATCGGCAGAACAGCCGAATTTATCGGTAATTGGCCATCCCGCGACCCGGTTGGCCAGGAGGATACGACAAAAAACCCGTACCCCTGGAGCATGGTGCTTCATTTTTGCCAATTCTTCACGACTATCAAAGGCAAACAATCGCACACCCAGAGCATAAGCACGGGCGATATCGACCGTTTTTTTGATGGTGTTGCCATATGAAATATTTTCCGCATCCGCCCCGGCGGCCAAACAGACGTCAATTTCTGGGATGCTGGCGGCATCAAAACAGCATCCCAACTTGACCAAACGGGTGATGATATCGGGGGCCGGATTGGCCTTAACAGCGTAATAGATATCGGCTTCTGGCAGGCAGGTCTTGAGACGTCGATAGGCCTTCTCGACTTCTGTAAGATCAATCACCAGACAGGGTGTTGCTGGCTTGTGGTGGTCCAGATATGCGTATATCCGTTCGGTCATGGGAGGGGAGCCAGAATAAAAACAGCCATTCAGGCCGCAGAGGGAGCATGTTTGCCCGGATTGATCAAGATGGCATGGAGTCGGACACTTATTGGATACCCGTTTATCGGCTCCCCATAAAGGGATCATCTGAGGGTCTGATTATCGCATCGCTTGTCGCTGGCCATCGGCGTGATATAACGTGCGGTCGTTGCTTGCTCCCCTCTTTATGGTTTTTTGCTTTTTTCTTACTTTTTTTAGACGATGTCCAAAATCCTTATTTTGAATGGACCCAATCTCAATCTTTTGGGGCAGCGTGAACCGGAAATTTATGGCCGCGAAACCCTGGAGGATATCGAGGCTCTCTGTGTAGAGCGGGCCGCCCGGCATGGTCTGGAGATCGCCTTTACACAAAGCAATCATGAAGGTGTTTTGATTGATCATATTCAAGCCGCTGATTGCCAGGCGATGATCCTCAATGCGGGTGCTTTGACCCATAGCTCGGTGGCTCTTCTGGATGCGGTGCGGGCGCTGGATGTGCCGGTGATTGAGGTCCATCTTTCCAATCCTTATGCCCGCGAATCCTACCGTCATCATTCTTATATCAGCCCGGTGGTACGTGGGGTCATCTGTGGGTTTGGATCCCAGAGCTATCTGTTGGCCATGGATGCGGTTGCGAAGATGATCAGCCAAGCGACCCCTTCATCGACATGATGCGGCTTGGGTATGACGATGAAGAGAGGCAACCAAGGTAAAAGATGCAAAGAGACAGCAAAGACAATCATAAAAATAGGATGATGCCTTGATTACAAAACTCAATATTAACCCTGATTTGATCCGTGAATTATCCCGTTTGCTTGATGAAACCGGGTTAAATGAGATTGAATATGAGGCAAGGGGACGGCGAATCCGGGTGCGGCGTGATGGGGGTGGCGCCCCGGTTTCTACGGTGGTGCTTCCGCACTCTTCGGGCGAGTCGGCTGCTCAGGGCGATCATGCTCAGCTTGATAATACCCCGAATCCACAACCCGATCATCCCGGGGCGGTGGTTTCGCAGATGGTGGGTACGGCCTATATGGCACCCGAACCGGGTGCCCCGCCTTATGTCCAGGTTGGTGACTCTGTACGTGAGGGCCAGATTCTGATGATTGTTGAGGCCATGAAAACAATGAATCCGGTTTTGGCCAGTCAACCGGGAACGGTTGCCCGTATTCTGGTTTCTGATGGAGCCCCAATAGAATATGGCGAAGTCCTGATGGTTATTGAATAAGCAGCCGTTGGGCGGGCCTTTTGATGTTTTAAAAAGCGATGTTTGAAAAAATTCTTATCGCCAATCGTGGGGAAATTGCTTTACGCATCCATCGGGCCTGTCGTGAGATGGGAATCGCCACTGTTGCGGTTCATTCAACCGCCGACAGCAATGCCATGCATGTACGTTTGGCCGATGAGAGTCTGTGTATCGGCGGTCCGGCGGCCCGGGATAGCTATCTCAACATTCCGGCTATTTTAACCGCGGCAACGATTAGCAATGCTGATGCTATTCATCCGGGGATCGGCTTTCTGTCTGAAAATGCCCGCTTTGCTGAGATGGCTGAAGATCACGGCTTTACATTCATCGGCCCACGTCCAGAACATATGCGTTTGATGGGCAATAAGACGGTGGCCAAAGAAAAGGCCCAGGAATTGGGATTGCCGGTTGTCCCTGGGTCACCGGGGGCTGTTGGGTCACTCAGCCAAGCGGCGGCGGTTGCCGGTGAGATTGGCTACCCTGTTTTGATCAAGGCGGCGGCCGGTGGCGGTGGCCGGGGCATGAAATTGGCCGCTCATGAGGAGGCGTTGGCTGAATCGTTTCGCTTGGCCGGGGCCGAAGCCAAGGCCAGTTTTGGCGATGACTCGCTTTATATTGAAAAATTTTTGGATAATCCCCGCCATATTGAAATTCAAATCATTGGCAGCCCCGATGGCCGGGTGATTCACCTCGGTGAGCGTGATTGCTCATTGCAACGCCGCCATCAGAAAGTTGTCGAGGAAGCGCCATCCCCGGCCTTGAATGCGTCCATGCGCCAGGAGATTGGTGCCTTATGCGTGAAAGCCATGAAGAAGCTGGGCTATGTGAGTGCTGGGACCATCGAATTTTTGTACCAGAATGGCGAATTTTACTTTATTGAGATGAATACCCGTCTGCAGGTTGAGCACCCGATTACCGAGATGATCAGCGGTATTGATCTGGCGCGTGAGCAAATTCGCATCGCCGCCAGCGGTCGCCTTGGCTTGACCCAGCGGGATATAAAGCTGTCCGGCCATGCTATTGAATGCCGTATCAATGCCGAAGATCCGGTCAATTTTCGGCCATCCCCGGGCCGTATTGATGATTTTCACGCCCCTGGCGGCCTGGATGTGCGGGTCGATTCAGCCTTATATAGCGGCTATGTCATTCCCCCCAATTATGATAGTTTGATTGCTAAATTGGTGGTGCGTGGTCAGACCCGTAACGAATGTTTGATGCGGTTGCGGCGCGCGTTGGAGGAATTTGTGGTGAGCGGTATCCAGACCACCATACCTTTGCATCGCTGGCTGATTGAACAACAGGACTTTGTTAACGGGCAGTATGATATTCATTGGTTGGAAACCGTCCTGGCCGCCAAGCAATCATCACAATGACTGAACTCACACCCGATCTTTTACTCCGTGCTTATTGTGTTGGTCTTTTTCCAATGTCGGAGGATCGCGATGATCCCGATATTGTTTGGGTTGACCCGGAGCGGCGGGGGATCATCCCGCTTGATGGGTTTCATATCCCTCGTAAATTGACCCGTTTGATTCGGCGGCGGGTCTTTGAGGTTCGTTGTAATTCAGATTTTGCGGCGGTTATTCATGGTTGTGCTGAATCAACCGCCAACCGCCAGGCAACCTGGATCAATGATCGGATTATTGAGCTTTATTCCTCTTTGCATACTCTGGGTCGCGCCCATTGTGTTGAATGTTGGCAAGAGGGTCGATTGGTTGGTGGTCTTTACGGGATTGCTATTGGGGCGGCTTTTTTCGGTGAAAGCATGTTTTCCCGGGTTAATGACGCCAGTAAGGTCGCTTTAATGTATTTGATTGCCCTTTTGCTTGAAGGCGGGTTCCGGTTGCTCGACACCCAATTTATCACCGATCATTTGCGGCGATTCGGGGCGATTGAAGTCACCCGGGCTCAATATCATCATTTACTGGCCGATGCGCTCAATCATTCGGCGCGCTTTCCTGGGACGATGGCTGATGACGAGGTGTTGTCATGGTTGGGGATGATACCGGTGTCACAATCCAGGACCCAAATATCGTAAACCGAATGCTCCAAAGCTGAGAGAGCCGGGCTGGAAGCAAACATCCATCCTTGAAATACCCTCTGTGCTGGCTCCCCAGGCTTGATATCATGGATATCCAGATAGGCCGCACTTTCCGGGGTTTCTTCAGGCGGGTGTTTGCGGCAGGCGCGGGTGATAATTTCTAGGGTCCCAAACTGGACCGGATCATTATTGGGTGCCTGGATGGTTGTCACCCGGGCTGTGACTTTGTCCAGGCCCTGGAGAATAGCCCCTGAACCAACGATATCAGCCGACTGGGTGGTGCCGGTCCACAGAGTCATCACAACCCAGATGAATGTGCTCAAAATTTGGCATCCATCAAAAAGGGTTGGACGGCGACCCGACGAGGGCGGGTGATGGTCAAAATCGTGATGGTCAAAATTATTTATCGGCATAGGGATTTTTGAGGGAAGCGAGTAAATCCTGAACAACCTGACGGAATTGTTGCTCGTCGCAACCCATGAGGATGGCATCTTCTAAAGCATCTTGGGAGAGCTGTTTAATCTCCCAGAGATTGTCATTCAAGACTTTGATTTTTTCGGTACAAGACAAGGATCACCCGCGGCATCACGCCAGATTTGACCGCCGGTGATTGCCTTGGTTTGGCGTGCGCTGTTGTTTTGGGATTCTGCAATCCCGGAATTTTCTAAGACTTGAGGATTTTTTGTTGCACTCACCGGGGTTTGACCTCGCGGTTTTTACCGTTTTTTGGTTTTTTCAGTCTCTTTTTCGGTCTCTTCTTTGATCTCATAGGATCAATGGGGGCGAGGAAAGAATAATCCTTCATCACACTAAAAATTTATTATGTCTCTCCAATTATGTCCCTCCTGAGGCCAAAAAGATAATGTCACTGACTTGATCTTCAAGAGATTTGAAATCACGGGTTTGCGCAATCTCTTCTCCTACCGATAGGACCAGCGATTCATCTCCAGGGATCAAGGAGACAAATTTTCCACCCAGGACACCATCACTGCCAATCCCGGCTAGGGTATCTTGAGGAAGCTGCAAACCACGATCAATCGACATGGTAACCACAGCATCAAAGGTTTCAGGATCAAGAGTCAGGTCCGAAACCACACCGACCTTAACCCCACGCATCCGTACGTCACTGCCTGTTTGCAGGCCACCAACCTTATGGAAACGCGCGGTTATCGTATAGCCATCAGCGACTCGGATTTCAGCCGCCCGGTACAGCAATATGACAAACAATAGGGCCGCGGTGAGAACCACCGCGCCAATCACCGCCTCAATCGGATTGCGATTCATGTTCCCTCTCTTTTGATCTTCGATATGGATATCATCTATCTCCACCCTCAAATATCGGGTCGGCATTGGTTGGTAGGAGGGTGGTTTTCATGATTTACTGGATTTCTGATTGGCTCGATGATCCGGTATTTTCATCCGATGTGATCATGCGTAGGCGATCAATTTCAGCATCCCGCTCACGTCGTAAGCTCTGACCTTGGGCAATGATTTGATCCAGTAAATGACTGAAGATCATTGATTTTTCAGTATAAATAATTTCGCCTTTGGTCGGGATTGTTTCGCTCTCACCACCCGGCTCAAGAGAGATATATTTGGTGCCAAACAGACCATCGGTTTGAATCGAGGCCGAACTATCGGTCGGCAACGTGATATCCTCATCAATCCGCAAGGTCAGGAGAGGGAAAAGATTATCCCCAAAGATTTCCTTTTCCACCCGACCAACCACCACACCCGAAAGGCGAACATCCGCATTCCGGGGCAGACCATCAATCCGGCTGAAAGAGGCCACCACCCGATACCCTGCCTCAGCATCGCGAGCCGATTTCATATGGGCATAATAAAATCCAGCCGCCAGCAACAAAAGAGTCACCGATCCGGCGATGATTTCTCTACGTTCTTTCATCATTTTTGCGTGTTGTGGTTATCTGTATCTTTGTCACTGGTGACGTGGTCAAAAATATGATGGGACCAAAAATTATACCAAACATGATCATATTGGATAGGATTATCGCGGTCGCCAGGCCTGATAATCGCCGGTCGCCGGTGGTCGGTGACCGCCTTTGAGTGGGTGACCCGGCGGCAGAAAGGCTTTTGATGTCCCGGTGCGGTTGGGGCTATGGGGTTTGATCCAGTCAAAATCAGCCTGTCCGGCTGCTGGTTGTTTGGCCTGCTCTGTTGGCGGGTCGGCGACACTGTGATGCAGCCAGCTATGCCATTCGGGCGGAACGCGGCTGGCTTCGGCTTCGTTGGCATAGAGAACCCAGCGCTTCTCGCGTTTGGTTTTGTCACGTTTGGTTCCCTTGGTTTTCCGGACTGGGCGGTAAAAATACCGATTGCCGAATCCGTCTGTCCCCACCAATTTACCCCATATCCAGATATAGAATACAGTACTGATATGTCCGATTCGCATCATCATCTTTCTCTAAAATAGTCCCGGCCAGAACAGCCAAAAAGATTCTTTATTGTTACTTTTTCATTTTTGCTTTCTCATTTTTACTTTTTCATTTTTACTTTCTCATTTTTGCTTTCTCATTTTTGCTTTCTCATTTTTGCTTTTTCCCATTTCGCCAGAACACTATAGCTGAAAATTTTGCCCGGGGCTAGCCGTCTTCCTGTCAGATGATCGGGTCATCAATCAATATTTTTTACTCATAGATTGGATCATGCCGTGTTGTCGGTATATCGGGATTTTTTACCTATTTTGGTCGAAAAAAAGCAGGCTGAAAACGGGTCATCGTCCCCTAAAGTGAATAAAGGGCTTTACGCGGCCTCATTATTCGATGTAATAAGAGCATCTAGATGTTGGGGGTGGCCAAGTTTAAAATACAGTATATTGTAAAACAAAAGATATGATGTATTGTTAAATTACAGTATATTGTATAATAAAACCCGTATGTTATGCTATAAACTGTATGAAACACTATAATAAAACAATAAAAAAGGGACGTTATCCTGTATAGAAACAGTATTTCGAATTTGCTGGTTGGTCCGAAGACGTAAGGGCTTTGTGGTGGTTGAGGTCTTCGTCGTGATTGCATTGTGGTGATTGCATTGTGGTGTATTTTTCTTTTGCCTTCTTCTCGGAGTCAATGAAACAGAGCCTGATTAAGCAGGGGGTACTGGGGCAGATCCTTGCATGCTCATGGTATTGGTCTTTCTCCTGTCAGTTTCTGTGAGATGCGATTGTTCAATACAAATACATTTTAAGCATAGATTTTAAGCATAGAGTGAGGGAATAAAGGGGGGTGCAATGCAGATTGAGCGGCGATTGACGCGGGGCAAAGATTGTCCTTACGATGATTTTGAATTTCGCCAGGCCAGCAGTGAAATTCGCAATCCTGATGGTACAGTTGTCTTTTCGATGCCTTCTTTTGAGGTTCCCAACCATTGGTCGCAAGTGGCTTGCGATATCTTGGCCCAGAAATATTTTCGTCAAGCCGGTGTTCCCAGCCTGACCGAAGTTGTTGCCCAAGATGCTCAAGAGGCCATCCCTGACTTTCTTTGTCGTCGGGTTGCCGCTCCGGGGAGTGATTTTGGTGGCGAAACCAGTGCGCGGCAGGTTTTCGATCGGTTGGCGGGCGCTTGGACCTATTGGGGTTGGAAGGGGGGGTATTTTGCCAGCCAAGAGGATGCCCGGGCTTATTACGATGAAATGCGCTTTATGCTCTGTGCACAGCAAGGGGCCCCGAACTCACCGCAATGGTTCAATACCGGTCTTCATTGGGCTTATGGCATTGATGGGCCGCCGCAAGGTCACTGGTATGTTGATCATCAAAGCGGGGCGTTGACGCAATCGGCTTCTGCTTACGAACATCCGCAGCCGCATGCCTGTTTTATTCAAAGCGTGCGTGATGATCTGGTCAATACCGGTGGGATCATGGATCTTTGGGTGCGTGAGGCGCGTCTGTTCAAATATGGCTCTGGCACCGGGAGCAATTTTTCTCAAGTTCGTGGGTCTGGGGAACCTCTATCCGGTGGTGGGCAATCTTCCGGCTTGATGAGTTTTTTGAAGGTTGGTGACCGAGCGGCTGGGGCCATTAAATCCGGTGGGACCACCCGTCGGGCGGCCAAAATGGTTTGTGTGGATGTTGATCATCCTGACATTGAGGAATTTGTCGATTGGAAGGTGATTGAAGAGCAAAAGGTTGCTGCTTTGGTGGTGGGTTCGCGGTTGATGGCGCATCATCTGCGCGCGGTGATGAAAGCCTGCCACCATGATGCCGAAGATGCTGAGAGATACTCAGAAAATGATCAGCCGAACACCCGGGACTCTCACCCCAAAAATCATGACTCCCGCCCTCATGACTCCCACTCTCATGACTCCCAACGTTACGATTCCAAGAGCAATCCGGTTTTACGCAAAGCGCTCAAAGCGGCCCGCAAAGATGGCATTCCGGAAAATTGTCTCTGTCGGGCGGTTGATTTTGCCCGCCAGGGATTTACCGATATTGAGGTGCCGATCTATGACTCGGATTGGGATTCGGAGGCCTACCGGACTGTTTCCGGTCAAAATGCCAACAACTCGATTCGGGTGAGTGATGATTTTTTACGGGCCGTTGAGGGGGATGAAGAATGGAAACTGATTGCGCGGGCCGGTGGAAAACCCACCCGCAGCATTCGAGCCAAAGAATTATGGGACCAGATTGGTCATGCGGCCTGGGCTTGTGCTGATCCGGGTTTGCAATTCGATACCACAATCAATGATTGGCATACCTGCCCTCGCTCTGGGCGAATCAATGCCTCCAACCCTTGTTCGGAATATATGTTTTTGGATGATACGGCGTGCAATTTGGCTTCACTCAATCTTCTGGCTTTCCGCAAGGAAGGTGGTCAGTTCGATTTAGAAGGTTTCATTCATGCGGTGCGTTTATGGACTATCAGCTTGGAAATCTCGGTATTGATGGCCCAGTTCCCCTCACGAGAGATTGCCCGTCTTTCTTATGATTATCGGACATTGGGTTTGGGTTATGCCAATATTGGCGGCTTTTTGATGGCCTCTGGCATTGCTTATGATTCAGTTGAAGGCCGGGCGATTTGTGCGGCTGTGAGTGCTTTGATGACCGGGGTTGCCTATGAGACATCGGCGGAAATGGCCGCCGAGTTGGGTCCTTTTTCTGGTTATGAAGACAATGCTGCTGATATGTTGCGGGTGATTGCCAATCATCGCCGGGCCGCCCTTGGCCATAGGGATGGATATAAAGGATTGGCCACCGATCCGGTGCCGTTGAAGGCTGATGATTGTCCTTTCCCGGACATTGCTGGGGCGGCCGCCGCAGCGTGGGATCGGGCTTTTGATCTCGGGCGCCGCCACGGCTATCGCAATGCCCAAACCACCGTGATTGCCCCCACCGGAACCATCGGCCTGGTGATGGATTGTGATACCACCGGGATTGAGCCTGATTTTGCTCTGGTCAAATTCAAGAAATTGGCTGGAGGGGGATACTTCAAAATCATCAACCGTACGGTGCCTCTGGCTCTGCAGACCCTTGGTTATGACCAAAACCAGACCCAGGATATTGTCCATTATGTAGTCGGCTACGGAAGTTTGGAAAATGCCCCGGCGGTGAGCTTTGATGATCTACGGGCCAAGGGATTCGGTGATGGGCAAATCAAGATCATTGAGGCGGCTCTTAAGAGTGCTTTTGACATTAAATTTGTTTTTAATAAATGGACTCTTGGTGAAGATTTTTGTGTCAATGACCTGGGGCTTGACCGAAAGAGTCTTGATTCGGGTGACTTTGATATGTTGGCCGCCTTGGGTTTTAGCGGCCACGAGATTACGGCGGCCAATCTCCATTGTTGTGGCGCGATGACGGTTGAGGGCTCCCCCCATTTGCGGCCAGAGCATCTGGCAATTTTTGATTGTGCCAATCGCTGTGGTCGTTTAGGCCAGCGCTTTCTTTCGGTTGAGAGCCATATCCGCATGATGGCGGCCGCCCAACCCTTCATCTCCGGGGCCATTTCCAAGACCATCAATATGCCCAATTCGGCCACCGTCGCCGATTGTAAAGATGCCTATATGCTGTCTTGGCGTCTGGGTCTTAAAGCCAACGCGCTCTATCGCGATGGTTCAAAACTCTCGCAGCCTTTGAGCGCAGCAACCGGTGATGATTGTGCCGATGATGCGGATGATGCGGCGCATATTGAGCAGATGGTCGAGAAAGTGATTGAGCGGGTGATCCGTGTGACCGAGCGGGAGCGTTTACCCGAACGGCGCAAAGGCTACACCCAAAAAGCGATTGTCGGCGGACACAAAGTTTATCTCCGCACCGGTGAATATGACAACGGGCGGCTTGGGGAAATCTTTATTGATATGCATAAGGAAGGGGCGGCCTTTCGCAGCTTAATGAATAATTTTGCCATCGCCATTTCAATCGGTCTGCAATATGGGGTTCCGTTGGAGGAATTTGTCGAAGCCTTCACCTTCACCCGTTTTGAACCTTCTGGAATGGTTGAGGGCAACGAAACCATTAAAATCGCTACCTCTCTTCTGGATTACATTTTCCGTGAATTGGCGGTGTCTTATCTCGGGCGTGATGATCTGGCTCACGGTCAACCCCATGATTTATTGCCGGATGCCATTGGTGGTGGCGATCGGCAAAGCGATCTCACCCCTGATACAGAAAACAAGAAGGATGGGGAAAAAGAAACTGCATTAAAAGCGGTTCGTGCAGTGGCCAGTTCTGGTTATATCCGGGCAAAACAATTCACTGTTTATAGCAACCCGTCTGATGGTTTGGTTCAAAAAACCGCAGCCGGGTCGGTGGCCGCATTGGTTGAACCCGCCTTGTTTGATGTGTCGCCCGTTGGGGCGGCTCAGTCGGTATCTTCCGGTTCGTCTATGAGCAGCGATATGTCGGTGGTGGCTTCGCGGGTTCGTGAAGCGCGTTTGAAAGGATATGAGGGTGATGCGTGCAGCAGCTGCGGCAATTTTACCCTGGTTCGCAATGGAACATGTCTGAAATGTGTGACATGTGGGTCAACCAGTGGCTGCAGTTGAGTGTTTATGAATGGTTTTGTGACTGACCATCCCTAGGTTTTGGGTATATCGGTGACCTCCCTACTGACGGGGATGCCGGGCTGGTGGACGGCATCCCCGTATTTTTTTGCCGATTTTTTACAGATATTGGTAAAAGATGAAGAATGATCATGATTTATGCGATGTAATGACGCCTGATGAAGGATGATATCGACCAACGTCTGGCCGCCTTAGATCTGGTGTTGCCGCAGCCGCCAACCCCGGCCGCTCATTATGCCTCTTACATGGTTGAGGGTGAGCGCGTGCATATCTCGGGGCAGTTGCCGATGCGCGATGGTCAGGTGATTTATCGTGGCCGTGTGGGTGAGGATATCCGTTTTGAGGATGCGCAAGCGGCCGCCCATCTCTGCGGTATCAATATTCTTGCCCAATTAAAGAAAGCCTGTGATGGCGACCTCAATCGGGTCGGGTGTTGTGTCAAATTAGGTGGTTTTATCCAAGCCGGACCCGATTTTACTGACCACCCCAAAGTGATGGATGGGGTTTCGCGCTTGATGGGTGATTTGTTTGGGGCCGGGCATGCCCGTTTTGCGGTTGGCTGTTCGAGTCTTCCCTTCGGGGCAAGCGTGGAAGTTGAGGCTCTCTTTACAATCAATCTGACTGAGCCAAAGGGGAAATAGGCTGAGGGGGAAGTTGGTCGCATGGGGATGGTTTGTGCAATCAATATGGGATCGTATCCCCACGCCATTCCTTTTTCTGGCTTTTCTCAACCATTGATTGACTTTTGCTGGATGGGGACACCCTGTTTGGCTTAATTAATTGTTACATATTGCGATGAGCGTGGTGATGAGCATTACGGTTAATGCGTGATGAATCAAAAGAGAAATACAACTTGAGTGCGATCATTTATTCGGTATGATGATCCGTTCATAAATGAGAATCAAATCATGTATTATAATCTAATATATGATGATTCAGTGCATAATGATCCCAATCTGATGATGATGTAAGCATATAATAAAGCACAAATTTTTTTGAACAACGCCTAATCATTCAAGATGTCGAGTCAATACAGGCAGACATGCTTCGACCAGCTCCGACAGCAGCAGCAGCAGCAGTGACCATGCTCCTGGTCATAGAGGTTTTCACAGAGCCGCTTCCGCGCCGGAAAAGCAAGAATTGCGCGATGCTCAAATTCAAGAACCCAATCTGCCCTGTTTTAATATTAAAGGGATTCGTCATTTTAATTATGATGAACCAAAGCGCCGTACCGTCATGGCAAAGAGGTCTTTGGATTTATCCCGGGGCCGAGAAATTTTTCAACATGAGAATTATACCAAGCAAACCTTCGGCCATTTCAACCAATCTGACGCCACTGTGGTCGCCCTCAGTGAAGAGCGATTTTTCACCATAGGTTATATCGGTCATGGAATGTTCAAACTTATTTGGAAAAAGCTCAAAAACCCTAGAAATGCAATCTTTCTCATCACTTTGGAGGATGTCAATTTCGGCGAAACAGTAAAGATTGCTGGTCGCAACCTCATCGTGGCCTCGGCACTCAGTGAACTTGAAGGACCATATAAATATCTGAGCGATTATTCGGAAAAATTTTTTTACCTCCGAAGAGGTTTTAACCCTCGGAACATATCGGTTTACAGAAAAATCGTACTCGGGGATCTTACAGCCATTCCTGTGAGGGAATGCTTTGGTCATATACTGGCTCACAAGACAAGATACCCGGGTGAGAGGATGGTTGAAAGCATTGATAAATCTTTCTTCCCTTTTTACGATGATCCTCCTGTGCTAACAGAAGCGCAAAGAACGTGGTTGGCGCTTGGTGGCATTAAGTCTTATATGCCTTTGCCGCCAGGTTCTGACCACCCTCCACGGCATACGCAGGAAGAATACGACGACAGAACCCGAGTGTTGCATGAGGAAAGATAATCCCAATATTTCAATTCGTTTTTGAGTCAATTCGTTTTTGAGTCAATTCGTTTTTGAGTCAATGCGTTTTTGAGTCAATGCGTTTTTAGGCCGGTTTGGTCACTGTTTATTCCGGGCTGCCGCTTCCTGTGAAGGTTGAGGATGTTGATATCGTGGGATGCGGTCCAGAGATGTTGCGGTTGGGCTTTTTGCCGCCTTTCTGGCGGCCCAGCATTTTTAAAAGTATTTTCGATTGCAGGTCGTTTTTTGAACGTTACTTTTTTTCTGATTCCATACAGAGTATTGTTTGGTATCGTTTGCGCTCATGTCTGATGCGGCTTCTTCCAAAACTTCTTTTTCCATAACCAGCTCTATACGCGCCATTCCAACCACTGATTGGGATCGTCTGGCAGGGGGTGATGATCCTTTCGTTGCGCACGCATTTTTGAGGGCTTTGGAGGAGAGCGGTTCGGTAGCCGAGAGTCGAGGATGGCAGCCATGCCATTTGGTTATGAACGACTCAAGAGGTCGGATTGTCGGGGTGGCCCCGCTTTATCGTAAGACCCATTCGCGAGGTGAGTTTGTTTTTGATCAGGGTTGGGCCGATGCCTATGAACGCATACTTGGCCCCTACTATCCAAAATTACAGCTTTGTATCCCTTTCAGCCCGGTTACCGGGAGGCGGTTGCTGACCGGGACCAAGGGAGCCGAGGCCCATCGGCATGAATTGGTGGCGGCCTTGCGTGATCAGGCCCAAAAAATGGCGGTGTCTTCTGTCCACGCCACATTCTTGAATGATGCCGAACGGTCTGTTTTTGAAGACGATGGCTGGATGACCCGGATCGGTTATCAATTCCACTGGTTCAACCAAAACTACCGCAGTTTTGATGATTTTTTGGCGGCTTTGACATCACGCAAACGTAAAATGATTCGCCGCGAACGTCGGGAGGCCGCCAGCCATGGTTTTTCCATTCAGATGCTGCATGGTCAGCAGATCAGCGCCACCGATTGGCACAATTTTTATGACCTCTACCTCAACACCATTGAGCGTAAATGGGCTTTGGCTTATTTGACACCGGAGTTTTTCCGGTCTCTGGGCGATGGGTTTGGGGAACATGTATTGATGATTGCAGCCCGTGATTCCAGAGGTCGTTTGGTGGCCGCTGCTTTGAACCTCATCGGGCGGATGCTCTTTATGGACGTTATTGGGGGGCTGTGCAGGCGGCCAAATTTCTGCATTTTGAACTTTGCTATTATCAAGCGATTGAGTATGCGATTGCCCATGGCTTGGCGCGGGTTGAAGCGGGCGCACAAGGGCTCCATAAAATTCAGCGCGGCTATCGGGCGGTGCCGACTTATAGCTGTCACTGGATTGGTCATCCGGGGTTTGCCGAGGCCGTGGGGCGGTTTTTAGAAGCCGAGAAGCGGGAAATAGCCGCCCATATGGTTGCCATTGAACAGGCCTCACCTTATCGCGTGGGTCCGCTTCATGCGCCCTCAACACCGCGGGTGTGATCCGTGATTTTTATCACAAGCTGCTGTCGGTCGTCTGAAGTTTCTTGGGCCGTTTTGATGTTTTCTTGGCTGAGGAACCTGTCTTCCCGCGATTCTTTTTGAGCTGGGGTGTCTTTTTTCCCATTGTGCTGCCGCTGTTGGCCTTATGTTTGACCGGTTTGCTGGGCGACGGGGTGGAATAGACAAATGTCAAGCCGTTATCATCGCTGGAAATGATCACCCGTCCCCCTTTGGCCAGACGGCCAAAAAGCAACTCTTCAGCCAAAGGCTTTTTCACATATTCATTGACCACCCGGGCCATGGGTCGTGCGCCAAAACGGTCATCATAACCGCGCTTAACCAACCAAGCGCGGGCCTCTTCGGTCAAGCTGATGGTGACGTTGCGTTCATCAAGCTGGGATTCAAGCTGCAGGATGAATTTTTCTGCAACCCGGCTGGCTGTCTGAGCAGAGAGCGGCTGAAACGGGATGATTGCATCAAGACGATTACGAAATTCCGGGGAAAACATGCGTTCAATGGCTTCTATATCGTCACCGCTGCGATGCTGGCGCCCAAAGCCGATAGCCGACTTGGCCAATTCGCTGGCCCCGGCATTGGTGGTCATGACCAAGATGGCATTACGGAAATCGACATTTTTACCATTATGGTCGGTGAGGGTGCCGTGATCCATCACTTGTAAAAGGATATTGAAAAGATCGGGATGGGCCTTTTCAATTTCATCAAGCAGAAGCACGCAATGGGGATTTTGATCAATCGAATCCGTCAGAAGGCCACCTTGATCAAAACCGACATAGCCCGGCGGCGCCCCAATCAGGCGAGATATGCTATGACGCTCCATATATTCCGACATATCGAACCGCACCAGTTCAACCCCGAGAAGATAAGCGGTTTGGCGGGCAACTTCTGTTTTGCCAACCCCGGTTGGACCAGAAAACAGATAGCAACCAATCGGCTTATTCGGTTCGCGCAACCCGGCCCGTGACATTTTGATGGCTGTGGCCAGCGCGGCGATGGCATCATCTTGGCCGAAGACCAGTCTTTTCATATCACGTGGGAAACTGTGTAAAGTCTCGCGATCATCAGCCGAGACTCGCTTGGGCGGGATGCGGGCCATGCTGGCGACGATATCCTCAATATCACGGCTGCCGATGACCTGTTTGCGTTTCTTGGGAGCTTTCAGTTGCTGTATTGCCCCGGCTTCGTCGATGGCATCAATCGCTTTATCCGGCAGTTTACGATCACCGATATGGCGGCTGGTCAAACTGACCGCACGCCGCAAAGCCTCAAGGGTGTAGCGCACACCGTGATGGTCCTCATAGCGTGATTTTAAGCCGGCAAGAATACGCACTGCGTTATCTTCCGAGGGTTCATCAATATCAATCTTCTGGAATCGTCGGGCTAAGGCCCGGTCTTTCTCAAACAATGTGCGGTATTCTTTATAAGTGGTTGAGCCAATACAGCGTAAAGCGCCTTTGGCCAAAGCGGGCTTGAGAAGGTTGGAGGCATCCATTGAACCGCCGCTGGTCGCTCCTGCCCCGACCACGGTATGAATTTCATCAATGAATAAGATCGCGTTTGGGTGCTTACCAATATGGGCAATGACCGATTTGAGGCGCTCTTCAAAATCACCACGATAGCGCGTGCCAGCCAGTAAGGCCCCCATATCAAGTGCATATACAACCGATTGAGCGAGAACCTCCGGGGCCTGCCCATCGGTGATATGTTTGGCCAGACCCTCAGCCAGTGCCGTCTTCCCCACACCCGGATGACCAACCAACAAGGGGTTGTTCTTCTGACGTCGACAGAGAATCCGCACCATGCGTTCCAATTCTTTCTGCCGACCGATTAGGGGATCAATCCTTCCCTCGGCCGCCTCACGATTGAGATCAAGGCAGTATGTTTCGATGGTTTCGGCGGCCGGGCTCTGGGAGTCCTCTTCTTCCTCTGAGGATGCGGGTTCCTTGATGTATTCGCCATTTTGGGTTTTGGCGATGCCGTGGGAAATATAATTGACCGCATCCAGGCGGCTCATTTCTTGTTGCTGAAGAAAATAAACTGCGTAAGCTTCGCGTTCGGAAAACATAGCGATGAGGACATTGGCACCGGTCACCTCGGTTCTTCCAGAGGATTGCACATGGATGAGCGCACGCTGCAAAACCCGTTGAAACCCAACGGTTGGTTTGGCTTCTCCCGGTTTGTCGATGACGATGGCCTTAAGTTCACGGTCAAGATATTCCATCAAAATGCGCCGTAAATCATCGATATCAACACCGCAAGCCCGCAACATGGCGCAGCTGTCTTGATCCTCGGTTAAGGAAAGCAGAAGATGCTCCAATGTGGCGAATTCATGGTTGCGCTCATTGGCCAAAGAAAAAGCGCGATGGAGACTTTTTTCTAAACCCGGAGAGAGCACCAGTTATCCCTTCTCAATCGTACAGCGCAGCGGATGTTGATGGTGCCGGGCTTCCTCGGTCACTTGAATGACCTTGGTTTCCGCAACCTCACAGGTATAGACGCCACAAAGCCCCAATCCTTCCCGATGGACGTGAAGCATGATTTCCGTAGCTTCTTCACGATTTTTATGAAAAATCGATTGCAAGATATCGACCACGAATTCCATGGGGGTATAATCGTCATTAAGCATAAAAACCTTATACATTGCCGGTTTTTTGGTCTTATCACGGGTTTTGACGGCGGTTCCTGTATCGCCATGGACGGTTTGTATGTTCTTAGCCAATGCGGTTCCCTCAAATAACGTTCTCTCTTTTAGCGTTCTCTCTTTTAGCGTTCTCTCTTTTAATATTCTTCCTTTTGGCACCTTAGTCTGATATCTCTGTCATGATATTTTTACGTCATCTAATATTTTTATCTAATATTTATCTAATATTTTTATCGTCTGATATTTCCATCATTCGATATTTTCATCATTCGATATTTTCATCGGGTGTTTCCAGCCCGCATGTTTAGCATTCACGATCCGTTAGGCCTTTCCGACCCGTCACGATACCAAGAGCGTCCTTATCATCACGTAAATCTTCATGACCATATAGCAAGTGGCCGTGGGGAAATATTTGGATTTTTGAGGAGAGTATTGAGGAAAAGCATTGACCAAGGATGAGTATACCATCTGCACTCAAAAAATGGGTTAAAAACGTAAAAGAATGACCTCTCGGAATGTTCGCCCTGAGGATATTCACCTATAAAAATGCGCCAAGCCATGACTCAAAAATCATGAAAGGCAGAGTGTAATCAAAATCAGTATAGCCAAAATCACCCATGATCAAAATCTTTGATTGATCATCATCATTTTTCACAACCAGTATATTGATCACTGTATTGCCGGTATATTGAGGGTTGTGCTGCATCCGAAACCACATATCATTGAATTGTGATGACAGTGATCAATCATTATGCCGGTACGGTCAATGTCTTGATAAAATAATAAAGATTGTTTTGATCATTTATTCGCAATATTATTTTTTTTCATTTTCAACATTATATTTTTATTATAAGTATTAGAATGTTCTTTATTTTTGTTTAATCCATATGTAAGATATTTTTAAGAAGTTTATCTTTTTGAAAACTTTGTCTGAGGCTAACTTTTGCATTTATTCGCGATTTTCAGATCATTTTTCACTTTTGATTGAATGTAAATCATCTCTTCGATGCGATTCTTTAAAAAATGATTTTTTAAAAAATCCTTAAAACCTTAAATCCTTAAAACCTTAAAAAAAGACCCAAGATAAAAAATCAAATAAGATAAAAACGGCCTGGATTTTGCAGTTCACTTCTTGCTTTCTCTGCTCTTGCTCAACAATTTTGGAATTTTTTGCTCTTAGAGGAGCACTCTTTCTTTGGTCCTCTCTCGTTTCTTATATTATGATTTTCCTGACTCTGGTCTCTTCCCCGATGATCCGGGCCATGGTCGGCGCATGGGGTGCAGCGTCTTGAAACATGGTGTCTTGAAACATGGTGTCTTGAAGCCGGATGTGATGCCGAAAAAAAGGTATTCTGT
Source organism: Alphaproteobacteria bacterium (assembly GCA_963923945.1). Classification (GTDB taxonomy): domain Bacteria; phylum Pseudomonadota; class Alphaproteobacteria. The sequence continues at coordinate 794,820 of OZ000551.1, read as the reverse complement.
TTTGTCAACGGTTGGATCTCGTTTTCTGGGCGTGTTTTTGGTCACGGTTTTGATGATTTTGGCCCTGGCTGAACCGGCCTATGCCGCCCGTTATGCCGCTATTGTGGTTGAATCAGGCAGCGGACGAATCCTGCATGCCCGCAATCCGGATAAGCCGATTTATCCGGCCTCATTGACCAAGATGATGACGCTTTATCTGGTGTTTGAGGCCCTGCAAAAAGGTCGTTTGTCTTTGGATGATCGTCTAGCGGTTTCGGTGCGGGCCAGTCGCCAGCCGGCTTCTCGGTTGGGGCTTAAATCGGGCAGCAGCATCAGTGTCAAGCAAGCCATTCTGGCTTTGGTCACCAAATCAGCCAATGATGTCGCAACAGTGGTCGGTGAGGCTTTGGGCCGTGGGTCAGAGAAAGATTTCGCCCGCATGATGACCAGTAAAGCAAAGGTGCTGGGCATGCGCCGTACAGTGTTCCGCAATGCTTCGGGCATTCATGACCCCTTGCAAAAAAGTACCGCCCGGGATATGTCGATTTTAGCGCGGGCTTTGTTGCGTGATTTTCCTCAGTATTACTCTTATTTCTCAACCACCAAATTTCGTCATGGTGGCCGTTCTTATGGCAATCACAATAAATTACTCAAATCCTATAAGGGTATGGACGGCATCAAGACCGGCTATATCCGTGCTTCGGGGTATAATTTAGCGGCCTCGGCTGAGCGTGACGGAGATCGTTTGGTTGCTGTGGTGATCGGTGGCCAGACCAGCAGCAAGCGCAACCGCCAGATGGCCAAGTTACTTGATCAATCTTTTGCCCGGTTAAAAGCCCGCAAGGCCCAGGCCCGAACAATCGGAACACCGCAAACCCGGGCGGTGGCCAAGCCATCAGTCAACCAAAGACAGGTGCCGGTCACCCGTCCGCAACCGCGTGCCGTGGCGTCTGGCGACCCGCATTATTGGTCGGTACAGCTTGGGGCATTCAAGAAATACACCCAGGCATTGCGATTGGCCCATGCTGTGATTGATCAGTTATCGAACGAAGCCGACCGTCGCCGCATTCATATCACCCGGCTTAATCAGTCGGCCCAATCCCTCTATCGGTCCCGTCTTACTGGCTATAATGAACGCCAAGCCAAGATGGTTTGTCGAAAAATAAAGGCTCTGGGAATGGATTGTCTGCCGGTTGTTCCCAGCAAGAAACAGCGTAAATTGGCCTCAATGGTTTCTACACCCTAACCACCGATTTTTGAATATCAGACTTGAGGCCGCTTTGGTTGAGGGTTGGCACTGTTCTGGTGTGACCGCCTTGCCGATGCGGGCCTTTTTCCCCGAAAATCGCCGTCATAAGATGTTAAAACATTTATGGCTATACCCGGCTATTTCTAATCGGTTTGGCGTCAGCGAGGGAATCCTGGTTTAATCCCGACCGCATTCAACAAAAGGGTCAAGCGATCCTGAATACGGGTGAGGGCGGTGGCGTTTGGGGCTTCGCAGCGGGCAACCAGAGAGGCCTGGGTATTGGAAGCCCGCAGCAACCACCATCCACCATGTTCATGGACCCGGATCCCATCAATTGTTTCAAAGCGGGCCCCTTCTTTGCGCAGAAGGCTGGTGATCTGTTCAACGATGGCGAATTTTTGCTCTTCCGGACAGGGGAGACGTAGTTCCGGTGTATTGATGACCGAGGGAAAACCACGACGAATGTCAGCCAAGGCGCGCGGTTGAGCGGCCAGCAGCTGGAGCAAACGCACCGCGGCATAAAGCGCATCATCAAAGCCATAATAATGGTCGGCGAAAAAAATATGGCCGCTCATTTCTCCGGCCAAAACAGCCCCAGAACGGGCCATCATATCCTTAATCAGGGAGTGGCCGCTGCGACCCATCAGAGGGCTTCCCCCCAAACGGGCAATTTCATCAAACAGGCTTTGGCTGGCTTTGACATCGGCGATGATGGTTGCCCCTGGTGTTTCGGCGAGCACGGCCCGGGCCCAGAGAATCATCAGTTGATCAGCCCAGATAATTTCTCCCTCATTATCAACCGCTCCGATTCGATCCCCGTCGCCGTCAAAAGCAATTCCCAAATCGCAGTTTTTTTCACGTACGGTTTGTTGCAGTAAAGCCAGATTTTCCGGGATTGTCGGGTCCGGATGATGATGAGGAAAGCGACCATCAATATCAGCACAAAGCAGAATATGCTCACCAGGCAAGCGGTTGCTGAGCGCTTGCATTATTTCACCGGCCGCACCATTACCGGCATCCCAAGCCACTTTGAGGGGACGGGCAAGGCGGTGACCATCGGTGAGTTTTGCCAAATAGGCCGCCGCGGGATCAATCATTTCAACCGATCCGTTGCCTTCGGTGTAATCAGCATGTTGAGCAATGGTTTGCAAACTGAGAATATCATCACCAAAAAAGGATCGTTTCCCCAGCATCATCTTAAAACCGTTATGATCAGGCGGGTTGTGCGAACCGGTAATCATGATGCCGCCATCGGCATGTTGATTGAAGACCGAAAAATACAGCAAAGGTGTCGGTCCGCGGCCCATACGCAAGGCGGTCACTCCAGAACGTTGGAGTCCTTCAACCAAGGCGGCTTCAAGATCTGGTGATGTAAGGCGTCCGTCATAGCCAATGCAAATCCGTGAACCGCCTTGACGAATCACCCGGGTGCCAAAAGCCCGCCCCAGCGCATAGGCATCGCCCGCATCAAGGGTCTCTCCGACAATGCCGCGAATATCGTAGGCTCTTAAAATGCTCTCATGAAAATGATGGGCCGACATGGATCAAGTCTTTTACGAAACCGATTTAAGGATTTTCCGAATCCATAGGTGACCGCTCAGGATCGGTTGAACCGGGTCGGCCAATGCTGACATAACGACAGCCAATGGCCCGCATTTCGAGGGGATCATAGATATTGCGCAGATCAATGATCAGCATTTCTTTAAGAAGTGTTTTCACCCGTTCCATATCCAGGGCGCGAAAAGCATTCCATTCGGTGAGAATAACCAAAACATCGGCCCCGCGCATGGTTTCATAAGCATCACCACACCAAGTGATCTTTTTGAGGTATTGTTTGGCTTCTTCCATCCCTTCAGGATCATAAGCCCGCAAAGAGGCCCCGGCCTGTTGCAAGGCTGGGAGAATATTGAGGCTGGGGCTATCACGCATATCATTGGTATTGGGCTTGAAGGTGAGGCCGAGAATGGCGATGGTTTTTCCGGCAACCGTGCTGCCGCAGGCGTCAATGATTCGTTGAGCCATGCGGTATTTGCGTTGATTGTTGCTTTGGGTGACATGTTCCACCAATCCCAAAGGTGTCCCTTGATCACGGGCGGTCCTGATGAGAGCCAGGGTATCTTTGGGCAGGCAAGAGCCACCATAGCCTGGCCCTGGTTTGAGAAACTGCGGACCAATTCGTTTATCAAGGCCGATACCCCGGGCAATATCATGAATATCAACCCCAACCTTTTCACATAAATCAGCCATTTCATTGATGAAGGTAATCTTGGTGGCCAGGAAAGCATTAGCGGCATATTTGGTCAATTCTGCAGCTTCAACCCCGGTCAACACAATCGGTGTTTCACTATCTTTAAGCGGGCGATAGAGCTTTTTCATGATTGTTCGTGCCCTCTCACTTTGGGTCCCGATGACCACCCGATCCGGATGGGTGAAATCTTCAATCGCTGAGCCTTCGCGCAAGAATTCCGGGTTGGAGACAATATCAAAGGCCGCCTTTGGGTTGCTCTTTTTGATGATCATGGCGACTTGTCTCCCGGTTCCAACAGGGACGGTTGATTTATTAACGATCACCGTATAGCCGCGCAATCGTGGCCCGATATCTTCGGCCGCCGCATAGACATAGCTGAGGTCAGCCCGACCATCGCCGTGGTGGCCAGGGGTTCCCACAGCCAGGAAAATGGCATCCGCACGGCCAACCACTTGGTCAAGATCACCGCTGAAGGATAATCGTCCGGCTGCAACATTGCGTTCAATCAAGGTTTTGAGGCCGGGTTCATGAATCGGAACATGACCATCATTGAGCATGTCAATTTTCTTCTGGTCCTTATCAATACAGACCACCTCAATCCCGAACTCAGAAAAACAGGTCCCGGAAACCAGCCCGACATAGCCGGTTCCGATCATGACAATATACATGGAAACGATTCCTTATTGGGGGGTGGCTCTTTATTAAGATGCAGTTCTTTATTGGCCGACATGAAAGGCATTGGCGGCAGCAAAACCGATGATGGTGCCGCAATCGAAGCGATGGCCAGAAAAGCGGTGGCCATGTAACGGTGTTTGAGGAATCATCGCATTCATCGCATCGGTGAGTTGAATTTCACCCCCGCTTCCGATCATGCCTTGTGCCAAAATTTCCATAATTGTGGGATCAAGCAGGTAGCGTCCGATAATGGCCAAGTTTGAGGGTGCGGTTGCGGGATCAGGTTTCTCAATCACCGCCCGAGCCCGCACAATCATGTCACCGTCATCAGCACCATCAAAAATACCATATTGGCTGGTTTGGTGCGGTTCAACCGCAATCACCGCCGTCATATTGCCGCCGACTGTTTCATAGGTGGTCATCATCTGCCGGAGGCATGGACGCTCAGAAACCAGAAAATCATCGGGCAACAGCACCGCGAATCGATCACCGCCAACAAAATCGCGTGCGCTCCAAACAGCATGCCCAAGGCCGAGCGGCTCTGGTTGAGGAACACAAATCACACGACCCAGAGCATGGAGAGCATGAATCTTTTCAAGGGAGTCCCGGTTCTCCTTGATCTGTAAGGCTTGTTCAAAATCAGGGTCAGGGCGGAAATACGCTTCAATCAGGTCTTCTCCAGGACGTGTCACCAAGCAGAATTCCTCAATCCCGGCCGCGCATGCCTCTTCGATGGCCCATTGAATAAGCGGTTTGCCCCCGACCGGCAGGAGCTCTTTAGGGACTGTCTTGGTGACCGGTAAAAATCGCGTCCCAAGGCCGGCGACCGGAAAAACCGCCTTACGAACAGAATACGTCATAGACAAGTGAATGAGGCAAACGAAATAATGATCTTAAAATATTTATCAGATATCAGAACAGGTGCTTTTCAGACACAATCAGCAACCTCTCCCGACCGAAATCTGCTTGTGCCACATTGTTGCTTGGGAAGACAAATATTTTTCCTGTTTCTTTCATTCTTCAATAGTCGGCATACGCTATGAACCCTGTGTCAAAAAAACCGATGAAATGGTCAAACAATCATCCTCGGCCCAGCAAAATATCCCGCGCCCGGTTAACTCGGGCTGCCGCGCGATCGTCACCCCCGTTGCGATCCGGGTGAAGCTGACGAATCAAGCGGCGATGGGCGGTAATAATATCGGCTTTGTTGGCCTGCGAATCCAGCCCGAGAATGTGATAGGCTTGCGAGCGGGTGATATCTGCCGAGTCGGGCCCGTGATGGGTTTTGCCCCTTGACCGGTGATGCCATTGGTGACCAAAGCGCTGATTGAGATAGGTTTCCAAAATCACCGCCGAACGACAATCATAACCCTGGCAATAGGCGAAAAGGGTTTGCAAGTTGCTGAGCGATAATCGGCTCAAAGATTGGCCGACAAAGCCCCCGGCCAGAACCGTTCCATCTCGCAAGACCCCTCCGGGCCCAGAATGCATCTCCAGCGTGTCGGTCCGGATGGTCGAATAGGGTTGTTCCGCTCTGGATCGAAACAGGCCAAATAAAGGGAAAAGAATCTGCTTCCAGCGCCAGAAAAGAAGCAAAAGAAAGCCCCCACAAGCGAAAAAAATCACCGATTTTACGGTCTTCTTCACAGTGTCGGGATCGGCCTGGGCAAGCCAGCGCATCACCATCAACAAAACGGCAAGAAGGATAAGGCCAGCGATGAACCAGATCATGGATACGCTACGGTCAAGGTCTTCAGGAAATAACCACAGTATGAACCAATTCAGAGCATGCGATTTTGATGCCAATTTGCATGGTCGGCAAGGCCCGATATCGCCCTAACTTTTCGGGGTGGTCATCATTCTGGTTATGTATTCTGTTCAGCAGTCTCAAAGGCATCATCGCTGACGGGTTGAATATTCAGTGTTGGTGGGACATGAGCCGACTTTTTTTGCTGGGTTCTTAACAGTGTTCTTGCGGCAACGGTACCAAAAATAAACCGCCTCGCCAAACGGCGAGGCGGTTGGAGAAAGTTTCGGAAAATCAAAAAGCCCAGAAACCGAAACTTGAATCCGAAGATTTTATTTCCTTGCGATGTCTCAATCTCCCTTACCCAAGATACCGGCCAGACGACTGGACAAGAGACCAAAGACACCGCCGATGATCATGGAGATCGCAACAATGATGGCCGGATTGTCGGTCCCCATCATGCCCAGTGACGTGACATTCAGCTTACCGGCTTCCAGCGTATAAGCAAAAGTCGAAGCATAGCCGAAGACACTGGCCGGTACCGTGGAAAGGGCCTCAAAGCGGGATGCATAAACCACCACAAAGACGGTGATGCCAACCCAAACCGGCGGCGAAAAGGTGCCGATTGGCAAGGGAACATGGACGATCAATAGCGCGGTGATCCAGGCGACAAGGACGCCAAACAGGCTACAAATCAAGAGCGATTTTAAGGCGTTCATATCGCCACCAAGAGCGAAATAAGCACCCCAAGCGATGAATCCAGCCCAGATGAGAAAAAAACCCGATAGCGGGCCCAGCGCCAGCCAAGTGGCAACAGCACCAAGAACAGCAACGCTGGTCGATAAAGCAACTAAGGAATTCATTGAATACTCCCATTGATGTTTTCGTAACGTGATGTTTCGGTAACGTAGTGTTTCCGTAACGTAGTGTTTCCGTACCGACTGATATGCCGGAAAAATCCAATCCCGGCAGTCTCCCAATTGATGCCCGTAATGTACGGAGAAACGGGCACAATTTCCACCGTGAGCAAGATTCTCACAGTGAATTTTTAATCAGTCTTGGTGAGACTGCAACCATATCTTGTGGGTGTCAATGATTCTTTTACCCATATGTGCCAAGACCCTCCTTGCTCAGAGCAGGGTTTCAACACAGCGGATGCGGTGCCTTTCTTGTTTTTGTCTTGTCGTCCCTGGTGGTTCGGGGGGCAAAACTGTTCAGGCTGTACTTATTTTCGTAGAGACGAAAAACGATATTTTCTCTTGTGCGCCCCTTTTTATGCCACAGCTTTTATCCAGGGGTTTCGGCGGTCTCCTCGCCGACGCCGCTGTAATGGGCCGCCACATAATTTTGCTCCCCCATACGTTGCAGGAGATCAAGCTGAGTTTCCAGAGATTCGACGTGATTTTCCTCATCAATCAAAATTTCTTTGAGCAAATCTTGCGATGCAAAATCATGTACGGACTGACAATAATTCATGGCCTCTTTCAGCTCGGCCACCGCATCCATTTCCATCGCCAAGTCATTGCGGAGAATGGATTCGATACTATTGCCAACGCGCAAGGCATTCAGCCGCCCGAATTCCGGCGTCCCACCAAGGAATAAAACGCGCCGGGCCAGCCGTTTGGCATGAACACGTTCTTCCAGAGATTCATCATCTTCGTGCGCAGCCAATGTATCCAGCCCCCAATCTTCCAAAAGATGGGCATGATGAAGATATTGGCTGACTGCAGTCAATTCATTGACCAGGATTTCATTGAGAAGGGAAATGACTTTGGGATCACCTTTCATGAATGTCTCCTCTTTTTAAGGGTTGGCATTTTAAATGTTGGTCTTTCAAGTGCTGGCATGGAGCTGATCCGGTTTCACACAAGATTGCGATGATCATTCCCCCTTTATTTGATCATGATGCCCATTTATTTGGGGTGTCATACCAAGATAGCAAGGAGGATGGCGCCGTTTTTTGATTAAAACAGACCAAAAACCGTGCCTTGGGGATCAACACCGACATTTTCAGCCGCCGGTTGACGTGGCAAACCAGGCATGGTCATGATCGCCCCGGCAATGACCACCACGAATCCAGCCCCGGCTGAGAGGCGCACCTCACGGATTGATACGATATGGCCGCTGGGGGCTCCTTTGAGGCCCGGGTCAGTCGAAAAGCTGTACTGGGTTTTGGCCATACAAACCGGCACATGGCCGTAGCCCAGCGCCTCAATATCCTGAAGCTGTTTGGCCGCTCCGGCATCAAGCACAATGTCATCGGCCCGATAAATTTCTTGAGCAACCGTGCGAATCTTATCAATGAGCGGCATCGAATCGGGGTAGAGATATTTGAAATTGGCCGGTTTTGACTGAATACATTCCACCACTGCATTGGCCAGATCAGCCGCCCCTTCTCCCCCTTTGGCCCAGTGTTCGGCCAGAACCGCATGAACCGATTGTTGAGCACAGGCGGCCTGAACGGCGTTAACTTCGGCCTGGCTGTCGGTCGGGAATCGGTTGAGTGCAACCACCACCGGCAAGCCGAACTTTTCCAGATTTTCAATATGTCGGAGCAAGTTGGGCAGGCCTTTATTCAAAGCGGCTTTGTCTTCATTGGCTAAATTTTTAGGATCAGCCCCACCATGCAGTTTAAGGGCCCGCACAGTGGCTACCAGAACAGCAATTTCCGGCTTGAGGCCAGCTTTACGGCATTTGATATTGAGGAATTTTTCTGCCCCTAAATCAGCCCCAAAACCAGCCTCAGTCACCACATAATCAGCCAGTTTCAAGGCGGTTTTGGTGGCCAAAACAGTGTTGCAGCCATGAGCAATATTGGCAAAAGGACCGCCATGCACAAAAGCAAGATTATGCTCAAGAGTTTGGACCAAGTTGGGTTGTAATGCATCTTTGAGCAATGCGGCCATCGCTCCATCGGCTTTGATATCGCGGGCCCGTACCGCTTGGCGATCCCGGTCATAGCCAACCACAATATCGCCCAGGCGTTTTTGTAAATCCTCAATATCATTGGCCAGGCAAAGAATGGCCATGATTTCCGAGGCCACCGTAATATCAAAACCATCTTCGCGCGGGAAACCATTGGCCACCCCGCCAAGAGAATTGACAATTGAGCGCAAAGCCCGATCATTCATATCCACGACCCGTCGCCACGTCACCCGGCGCGGATCAATCTGCGGTGTTTGGCCCCAGTAAATATGGTTATCAACCATCGCTGAGAGCAGCATATGGGCCGAAGTGATGGCATGAAAATCGCCGGTAAAATGTAAGTTGATATCGGCCATCGGAACCACTTGAGCATAACCGCCGCCCGCCGCGCCTCCTTTCATCCCGAAACAGGGTCCAAGGCTCGGCTCGCGAAGGGCAACAATCGCTTGTTTGCCAATATGGTTAAGACCATCACACAAACCCACCGATGTGGTTGTCTTGCCCTCACCGGCGGTTGTCGGCGTCATCGCGGTCACCAGGATCAGCCGACCATCGGGCCGGTCACTCAGCGATTCAATGGCGCTGAGAGGCAGCTTGGCTTTATAATGGCCATAGGGTTCGAGCTGCTCTGGAGTCAGCCCCAGACGTTCGCCCGCCAGATCGATAATCTGGCACTTTTGTGCGGCGTTGGCAATTTCGATATCAGACATAAACGCAGCCCTCTCTTCTTTTGATTTTTGTTTGGGATAGGCGGAAGTTTGTCGGATATCAGGCCGCATATCCAGCAAGGCAGTCAGTGAACACTATACGATTGAAGGATGGTTGATTGAAAGATGGTCAATGAAGGGATTTTGATATCCCTTCAAGCTCTTTTTTTAAGTCTTTGAAATAATGGATTCTTCGACACAGCAAGGTTTCATAAACTAGGTTTTCATAAAACAGACTCTCATACAACCCGATATCGTTAAGACAGAAGATATATCAGGTGCTATAGGCCGGACAAGAAACCCGTTTTTTCTTAATGCCTTGCCGCTTGTTTTTCGATGGTTCCTGGTGACCCATGCAATCCATCACTATGGGACGATCTTTATGGGGTTCGGGGTGTGACCACTGGCGCTGGGTTTTGTTGGTGATGACCGATGGAATGTTGGCGGCGTTGATTGAGGAAATCTTGGCGCATTTTCTGGCGGCGCTGATTGCGGCATTGCCGAACATCGCGGGGGCTAGGTTCAGGAGCAATCGCTGCTTGTTGATCCAGAAAGCGGTTCTGATATCCATAGGCTTCGTGTTCCCTTAAAGCCCAGGAGTTTCGGTCAGACGGCATGATTCCTTGGGCACGATGCTGGAAAAAATGCACCAATTCATGCAACAAAATGGAGCGGTCGCATATATTGCCTTGGAGATCAAGTTGATCACTCAATAAGATGCCTCTATCAGGCATATAGGCGGCCAAAACCGGGCAAGGATTTTTACAGATTATTTCTTGAATCTGTTCTCGCGGCAGGACAGTCACTTCAGGTGGGGTCTCTGGCATGGTATAGGGGGTATTAACGGTGATCCAGAGGAGCATTTGGGCGACCAATTCATGTATTGCCATGGGCTGTCTCCTTGCGGGTCATTTTTTACATATCCAAATAACAATTATTATCTTTGCGGTGACCGCGATTTTTTCAATATGTTATGTTTAACCTGTTTCTTTAAATAATTTTTTAAATATTTTTTCAGCAATTTTTTCCCTGCTGGATTATTGTGCTGCATGCTTGTGATCAACGCAATTCATTGCTCCGATCAATCATTATGATACAGACGCCGGAAGATCGTCGGGCGGCGGCGCGTATTCTGCTGGAAATTGGGGCTGTACAGCTACGTCCCGAGGCTCCCTTTACCCTGACCTCAGGCCGAATCAGCCCGGTTTATGTGGATTGCCGGAAAATTATTTCCCATCCCCAGGCCCGCAATCGGATCATGGATATGGCGGTGCGGCTGATTAAAGACCGCATTGATATGGGATCTCTTGATGTCATTGTCGGCGGCGAGACGGCCGGTATTCCCTTTGCCGCCTGGATTGCGCAGCGGCTGGATTTACCGATGGTTTATGTCCGCAAGAAGCCTAAAGGTTTCGGCCGTATGGCCCAGATTGAGGGAGACCTAGATCACAATTCACGGGTTTTATTGGTTGAGGATTTAGCCACTGATGGCGGCAGCAAGGTCGGGTTTGTCAATGCGTTGCGCCAAGCTGGGGCCCAGATTGATCACATTTTTGTTATTTTCCATTACGGAACCATGCCCGAGAGTCGCGTGGTGATGGGGGATTTGGGGGTTACGCTTTTTGATCTGGTCCAATGGGATGATATCCTGGCTCAAGGGGTGGTCGATCAAGTGTTTGATCTTGAAATGGCCGCAACCATTCGCAGATTTTTGGATGATCCCGATGCTTGGGCCGCCCGCCAACCAAAGCCCGGTTAAAGAGGGTCGATAAGCCCTTCTTCTGGTGTTGATGCCTGGGCGTGAAAACTTTTGGGGATGCGGCCGGCTTGATAGGCCAAGCGTCCGGCCTTGACCGCTTGCTCCATCGCTTGGGCCATCACGACCGGGCTCCGACAACGGGCAATCGCCGAATTGATCAACACCGCATCGCAACCCATCTCCATAACCCGGGCGGCATCCGAAGCGGTTCCGATACCCGCATCAACGATCACTGGTCCTGAACAGGCCTGACGAATGAGGGCTAAATTATGGGGATTGCGCAGACCAAGACCCGATCCGATAGGAGCCGCCAAAGGCATGACCGCCGCGCAGCCGATATCTTCCAATCGCTGGCATAAAACCGGATCATCGGGACAATAGGGGAGAACCTGAAACCCTTCCACGACCAATTCCCGGGCCGCAATCAGTAATTCCTCGGCATCCGGATAGAGGGTCTCCTCATCGCCAATAACTTCCAGCTTGACCCAATCAACATCCAGAGCCTCCCGGCCAAGCTGAGCGGTCAATACGGCATCACGGGCGGTGAAACAGCCAGCAGTATTGGGGAGCAGAAAATACCCATCCAAAGCCTCAATCAGGCTTTCTTCCCGGTTTTGTGGATCAACCCCCAGATTAACGCGACGTAAGGCAACGGTGACCACCTGGGTTTTCGAAGCAGCCAGACACGCACCCATTGTTTGATGATCAGAAAATTGCGCCGACCCCATCAAAAGACGCGACTCCAAAGGCCGCCCAGCCAAGATCAAGCGATCCGGTTGTTCTCGGGGTTGAGCCAATGATGAATGAGACGCCATGCCGGTCAATCTGCCCTCACCCTCCGGCCAGGGGATGGACGATTTCAATGCGGTCCCCCGGCTTGATCATTGATCGATTCCATTGGTCGGTTTTCACCAACCGACCATTGATCGCCGTGGCCAGACCGGGTTGCCCAGGGTCAATCCCCAGGCTTTGCAACAGGTCACCCAAAGCTGCCATCTGCCGGTGATCAAAAGCCATCTCCTGGCCATTGATGATCAGCGTTTTTTCGGTCATTGACCCCTCATTTTGGCAAAGAGGCCTTAAGCCCAATCGAGCGTGATATATTTTTTAGTTTTTCAGGGATGAAAATAAAATCTCCCCCGTCAATTGATTGATCCATATCGGTGATATTCAAATCCATCAGATGATTGTCACGTAACATATGACTTATGTAGCCCCAGTCCAGCAGAGGCTCAATGGTTTTGCGTATCGGCTGTTTGGTATGGGTGCGAGAAATTTCAATAATAAGAATCGGCTGGTCACGCGCAAGAATCTCTTGTGCACCGGCCAGGACGGCGGCCTCATGGCCTTCGACATCAATCTTGATCAGGCCGATAGTGCTAAAGCCATATGAATCCAGACGCCGACAGTCAATATCAACCTCAATACCTTCCAGCTCCTCTAAGGAACTGCGAGAATGGGAGAGAAAGGCGCTCTGCCGAGAAAAACCATGTCCCTTACGAGGAATGCGCAAGCGTGACCGGCCATCATAGTCACTCAACGCGACCGGATATGTTGAGACATTGCCCCGCCGCCATCGGGACAAAAATCGGTAAGCCTGCGGATTGGGTTCAAAGGCATACACTTCACGGAATTTGGCCGACAAGACATAAGACCACCACCCTTTATTGGCCCCGACATCAATAAAATTTTTGTCTGGGTCGGTCAGATGATCCCGGGCATAGGCGAGTTCTGGCGTCCCCCTATGCAGATTTTTGTAAGCCAGATAGGCAATATAGAGACGACTGGGAAAAAGATGATCATTGATCCAGTCCCCCGGCCCACTGAATGCGGGTATTGATTTATTCTGAATGGTTTCAGGCATCTGTGCCGCTTTTTTCTATTTATTCATGCATCCTCATCTATCATTGACGCTTCTCTTGATCAATGACCGGCTGTTGTGGTTTTCGTCATCTTTGCGGTCTCTTGTGGTGATGTTTTTTTTGAGAAACGCTCCGGTCCGTAAGTGGCGATGGCCGGGTTCAGTCGGCCGCTCAGACAATAATCGGCGATATAAGCAGCTGTGGCCGGGGCCAGCAGAATACCGTTGCGATAGTGGCCGGTGGCTATGATCAGGCCGGAGTCGCTATTCTGATGGGCATCTTCGCAAGGGACCGGGCCGAGAATGGGCATATTGTCCCGGCTGGCCGGGCGCAATCCGGCCCAGGTCTCAATGAGAGGCAGTTCGGCAGTACTGGGCAGAATTTCATGGGCTCGTTTGAGCAAATGATAGACCGACCCGGCGGTGACATGATCATCAAACCCCATCTCTTCAACCGTGGCACCAACCAGCAAACGACCATCCCGCCGCGGGACCAGATAGATTCCCCGGTACCAGATATTATGCCGGATCAGCGGCGCATCGGCATCCATTTTCAGGGCCACCATTTGGCCTTTGACCGGACGTATCGGCAGGTTGATTGATGATGGGAAGCCCTTGATCCGGCGCGACCAAGCCCCGGCGGCAACAATCACTTGATCGGCCGGGATTGTATCGCCGTTGCGGCAGGCAACGCCGCTGACCCGTTGGTTTTTCCATATCATCCGGTCAACCGGACAATCTTGCTTGAGCAGGCCACCGGCCCGCTGAAAGGCGATGATCAATGCCTGGGCCAACCGCCGGTTATCGACTTGATGATCATCCGGGCTGAACAGGCCCGCCGAAACAGTGCCATGCAACAACGGCTCACGGGATCGGACCTCTGGGCCGGAAAGCCATTGGAGGGTGATCCCCTGCTGATCATGATAGGCTTGGTGAAAACGCAACGCCTCCTGACTGTCGCGATCACGGGCCACCACCAAACAGCCTTCATCACGATAGCCGATATCAAGGCCGCTGACGTCATACAGTTCGGCCGCAAAATCAGGCCAATGGTGCAGGCTATCCCGAAGCAGGGGGAAAAGATTTTCCGACCCCGGCTTGGCTTCGATCTGGGGGGCCAACATACCCGCTGCCGCCCAGGTTGCACCCCGACCGGCTTGACTCGCTTCGCAGATGGTGACGCTTTGACCAGCCCGGGCCAGAAACCAGCCAATCGAAAGGCCGCAAACGCCGCCGCCGATGATCACAATACGCATGATAACCGCTTATGACCGTCGGATCGGAATGATGACCAAAAAACATATTTCAACACCGCATCGGCAGGCATAATCCTCTGCTGTATGACCGGATATAAAGCCTGTAGTCCCCATTTGAGTGTCCTTCTTTCTGCATTTTTTCTTCGCTCTTGGGTCGGTTTGAGCGATTTTCTCATCAATGGATTTTCTCATCAATGATGGTGCGGTTGTTCAAGAGTGATGACGGGGCGGGGTTGGTATCTTCGGGAATTTTTTTCTTCAAAAATAGATTGGTCGTAAAATTGTCTTATTTTTGATCATTATTTGACCATCATCAATCATCATTGCCATTAAAATATTTTATCGTTTTTGGGTGGTTTTTTATCCGTCATTTGGTTGTTCATGTCATCGGTTCTCTGTCACCACGATGATCTAAAATACCGGTTTTTGCGGCTGAAAAATAGGCATTTTCCTTAATTATAAACAGCCACCGATTGCTGAGGAGTTGATAAGCATGGTCAAGATCGAAAAATCAGATGCCCAATGGCGGGCCGCGCTCAGCCCGGATCAATTCGATGTTACCCGTCGAAAAGGGACCGAACCGCCGTTTAGCGGCCAATATAACAACTGCAAAAAAGAGGGAACATATTGCTGTATTTGTTGTGGTTGTGATCTCTTTTTATCCAGCGATAAATTCGATTCGGGAACCGGCTGGCCAAGTTTCACCGCCCCAGCAACCGCGCATGCGGTGGCAGTCGAAACCGACCGCAGTCACGGTATGATTCGCGATGAGGTTTTATGCGCTGATTGCGGGGCCCATCTTGGCCATGTGTTTTCCGATGGACCGATGCCCGGCGGGGCACGCTACTGCATCAATTCGGTTGCTCTGGACCTGAAATCAAAAGACCATAATCCTTAAAAAAATCCTGCATAACCAAAATTCTTAAATATTTCAATATGCTGGATTAAGGCGCAATCATAGAACGCTTTGCCGTGTCCTTGTCGCTGTTATGACGGTCCTCAAAACTTGGAATCATGCTTGATAAAATATTGAAACTTTACCTAAGATGGAAAAATTAAGATCATTCTTGAGAATTCAACCATGTTTTGAATGTGTTTTGAAGAATTGGTATCGTAAATAGCGATGGATTATGACCGTTTTTTTGCCGAACGCCTCTCCGGCTTGAAATCCGAGGGACGCTATCGGGTGTTTGCCGATCTGGAGCGTAAGGCCGGGGCTTTTCCGTCTGCCCTCAATTATCGCGGTGACCGGGTGGAGCAAGTCACGGTCTGGTGCAGCAATGATTATCTGGGTATGGGCCAACACCCCAAGGTTCTGGCAGCGATGCACCAAGCCATCGAACGGGTTGGCTCCGGGGCCGGCGGAACACGTAACATTTCCGGCACCAATCATTATCATATCTTATTGGAGCGGGAGCTCTGTTACCTGCATCGCAAGGAAGCCGCTCTTCTATTTAATTCCGGCTATATGGCCAATGAGGCGACAATCGCCACTTTGGGAGCTGGATTGCCCGATTGTGTGTTGTTTTCCGATGCCCATAACCATGCCTCAATGATTCAAGGGGTGCGTTTTTCCCAGGCTGAAAAAAAGATTTTCCGCCATAATGATGTTGATCATCTCGCAGCCTTGTTGCGGCAAGAAGATCGCCAACGGCCTAAAATCATCCTTTTTGAATCGGTCTATTCTATGGATGGGGATTTTGCGCCGATTGCTCAAATTGTCTCTCTAGCCGAGGAATATGGGGCGCTGACCTATCTCGATGAAGTGCATGCCGTGGGTATGTACGGCCATCGCGGTGGTGGGGTTGCTGAACGGGACGGGGTAATGGATCGGATTGATATCCTGCAAGGAACCCTGGGCAAGGCATTTGGTTGTATGGGCGGTTATATTGCTGCACGATCCAACTTGATTGATTTCATCCGTTCTCATGCGTCGGGATTTATCTTCACGACCTCTTTGCCTCCGGCGGTGGCGGCCGGGGCTTATGCCGCCTTAAGGCACTTAAAATTTTCCAAAATTGAGAGGGAGTGTCATCAAGAACGGGCCGCCCGTCTTAAGACCTTGATGCGGGCCGCCGGTTTGCCGGTGATGCCCAGCGATAGCCATATCGTCCCGCTCTTGGTGGGCGATCCGCGTTTATGCAAGTTGGCCAGCGACATGTTGCTCAACCGCCACCGTATTTATGTTCAACCGATCAATTACCCCACCGTCCCCCGGGGGACCGAGCGGTTACGTTTCACCCCAACCCCCTTGCATGATGACGCGATGATGGATCATTTGGTTGCTTCCTTGAATGATGTTTGGGGGCGACTCGACCTCACCCAAGCAGCTTAAATCTGGTCATTAGGGTTTTATCATTCTTCACTATCAGTCCACGTAACGGTCATCGCGAACTGTTGAGATATTGATACCCAGTTGGGATCACCCGCTCTGCCTGTAACCGTAACGGTCATTGCGAACTGTTGAGATATTGATGGAGCGGCGTATTGTTTCGGTGAATTATTTTGGCGGGTTCTTTTGGTCCATTTTTCTTAATATTATGGATATAGTCGGCAGCAACGCCAAGAGGGACCATCCCGCTCAAATAATTGGCGATCATGGAGGCGGTTTTTCCCTTGATGCCAGAATTCAATGCGGCTGGGGATCAGCCGGAATCCCCCCCAATGGGGAGGGCGGGGAATTGTTCTCAAGGCAAATTTGGTCTGCATAGCGGTCACCCGGCGTTTTAGATCAAAACTCTGGGCCATAACCTGCGATTGTTTGGAGGCCCACGCCCCAATACGGCTGCCGCGCGGCCGAGTGGCGAAATAGGCATCGGCTTGCTGATCATCAACCGGTTTGACCCGCCCTTCAATTCGTATCTGGCGGTCCAAACTGTGCCAATAAAAACACAATGCCGCGGCTGGATTCGCTTTGAGTTCTGTGCTTTTGCGGCTTTCCAAATTGGTATAAAAGACAAAACCATCGCTATCGAATTCTTTCAACAACACGATACGTACTGAAGGGGTCCCGCCAGGTGTGGCAGTTGCCAGGGCGACGGCGGTCGGATCGCCAGGTTCACTGCGTTGGGCTTGGCTAAACCAATCCCCAAAGCGGGTTATCGGATCTTCATCATCACGCTGCATGGTTTGTCCTTTATGGCATATCTTTGTGGTCTCCTGATCCCGTATTGACCAAGATGAAAAGCACCATCATATGGCCATATGATGGCCGCAAGTTCAATCGATTGGAAATCCCTAACCAGCCATCCTTGTTCAAGAGGGGTTTTCAAAAACACTTGTCATGGTTTTCCCGGCTTTTTTTGGTTTTTTCGGCATAAGAATTGCTTATTCATTTCATGGTGATTGTTCATTCATTCTGGGTGCCGATGGGCTTGATGATTGGCGTCCTGGGATGGGGTCCGGCGTCTTGGATTATCGCTTGGATTATCGTTTGTGGGTTGTTCTTATTTTTGGGCCATTTGATGAGCCGTAATCCGTGAGTCATTGCATAAGCCATGTTTGGAGGATGGTGTGATTATACGTGTTTTTCCTTTTCTTTTGGTTGCGATTGTTACGTTTAGCCTGTCTGCTTGTGGGTCTTTAGACTTTTTTACCATGCGTGAGGATCGGTCCGAAGAGCGGTCCAAAACCCAGTCCGTCCAGCGTGATGATCAGCGCGAAGATCAGTCTGAAAGTCGGTCTAAAATGCAATCTAAGAAGCATTTTAAGAGTCAATCAAGAAGTCAACTGAAGAGCGGTTTTAGGGGATTTTTTAACGATCAGCCGGAGAACAATCAAAAAAATCGGTTCGCGGATCAACTCAATAATGTTGACCCTGAAATTGCCATGGGTGCGGTGATCGGCAGTGTTGTTATGGGGCTGAGTGCGGCTGCTTTTGGAGGTGGTTTCGGCAAAGCCTTAATCACCACCGGCGGGATATTTGCCGGTGCTTATGTGGGTTCTTTATATATGCAACGCTTGGGGGAGCGTGATCGCCAACGGGCCGAAGACGCCGCCCAGCTTGCCCACACATTTCCGATTGGTCAAACGGCTTCGTGGCGCAACCCGTCTGGGGAAACCTCTGGCTCCACCACCCCGATTCTTGAGGGCATTGATGATAAGGGACGTTTTTGCCGTCAATATCAGCATAATGTGACCACCAACAGCCAAAACCGACAAGAATACGCGACTCTCTGCTTGGGATCCGATGGCCGTTGGCGGCGGGCTCCATAACCAAACAATTCCCTGTCTTCTTCTTTGCGCAATCCACTGCCATCTTGACGCGGGTTTTCAGCTTGCTATGAAAGGAATTGATCATATCAATTCTTAACCCTCACTTCCCGAACCGGTCTGTTTTAGGGTGATGATCCAGATATGATTGCTTCATCTGCTTGCGCGAACAAAGGTCAAGGAATAAGCGATTTTGATGTCTGAGAGTCATTCCCTTATGCGGGGTCGAAAAGGTCTGATTATGGGTGTGGCCAATGATCGCTCGATTGCTTGGGGGATTGCCAAGGTAGCGGCCCATGCCGGGGCGGATTTGGCTTTTACGTATCAAGGAGAGT
The DNA here is from genome assembly GCA_963923945.1 of Alphaproteobacteria bacterium. Taxonomy (GTDB): domain Bacteria; phylum Pseudomonadota; class Alphaproteobacteria. Next base: position 775,867 of record OZ000551.1, on the reverse strand, counting down.
CGCTTAAAAAGCGGGTTGGGCCGCTTGCCGCTTCGGTTCAATCGGATATTGTGTTGGCCTGCGATGTTTCCCAAGAAGCCGATATTGATCGTCTTTTTTCCACCTTGAAGGCGCAATGGGGCGGGCTTGATTTTGTGGTTCATGCGATTGCTTTTTCCGATAAGGAACAGTTGAAAGGCCAGTATATCGACACCACCCGTGACAATTTCCTCAACAGTCTTGATATCTCTTGTTACTCCTTCACCACCATTTGTCGGCATGCGGCGGCGTTGATGGGTGAGGGGGGGAGCCTCTTGACTCTCAGCTATTATGGGGCTGAAAAAGTGATGCCTCATTATAATGTGATGGGGGTTGCCAAAGCGGCTTTGGAAGCCAGTGTCCGTTATCTGGCAGTTGATCTTGGCGGGAAAGGAATCCGGGTGAACGCGATTTCAGCCGGCCCCATCAAGACATTGGCCGCTTCGGGTATTGGTGATTTCCGCTATATTCTCAAATGGAATACGTATAATGCGCCGCTCAAACGTAGCATCTCGATTGATGAGGTGGGAAACACAGCCATGTATCTGTTGAGTGACTTATCAAGCGGCGTCACCGGGGAGATTCTGCATGTTGACAGCGGATATCATGTTGTCGGCATGAAGGCGGTGGACGCTCCAGATATTTCGACCCTATGACCGGCAGCAGCTTTGGTCGTTTGTTGCGACTCACCAGCTGGGGGGAGAGTCATGGTCCAGCGATTGGGGGGGTTCTTGATGGTGTGCCGTCACGGCTGCCGCTTGCCGAAGCCGATATTCAGCCTTGGCTCGACAAGCGCCGTCCCGGGCAATCGCGTTTCACCACCCAGAGACGTGAACCCGACCGGGTGCAGATTATGTCCGGGGTGTTTGAAGGAAAAACCACCGGAGCGCCGCTCTCTCTACTGATTGAAAATTGTGATGTTCGTTCCAAGGATTATACGGATATTGCTGATGCGTTTCGTCCTGGTCATGCCGATTATGCTTATCAAGTGAAATACGGCATCCGTGACTGGCGCGGTGGTGGGCGTTCTTCGGCTCGTGAAACCGCGGTCCGGGTGGCGGCCGGGGCGGTGGCTCGAAAAATTCTCGGCTCTAAGGTCAAAATCCGTGGTGGATTGGTCCAAATCGGTCCGCATGCCATCAATCCTAAACGCTGGCGATGGAAGGAAATCAACGCCAATCCCTTTTTTTGCCCGGACCCGCAGATGGTTGCTACATGGGCAGCTTTTCTTGACGCCACCCGCAAGCGCGGTTCTTCAGCCGGGGCGATCATTGAAATTCGGGCCAGCGGTGTTCCCGCAGGCCTTGGGGAGCCGGTTTATGACAAGCTGGATGCCGATCTTGCCAAGGCGATGATGAGCATCCCGGCGGTCAAAGGGGTGGAAATTGGGGCCGGGTTTCAAGCCGCCGTTTTGGCTGGTGAAGACAATGCTGATTCATTGCGCATGCAAGGGAAAAAAGTTACATTTTTATCCAATCATGCCGGCGGTGTTCTGGGGGGTATTTCAACCGGTCAGGATATTATTATGCGTTTTGTGGTCAAGCCGACCAGCTCAATCACCATTCCGCGTCAGAGCATTGATCGCCGAGGCCGGGCCATCGCTTTGCGCACCAAGGGTCGTCATGACCCTTGCGTGGGTATTCGTGCGGTGCCGATTGGTGAGGCCATGATGGCCTTGGTGTTGGCCGACCATTTGTTGATGTTCCGGGCCAGAGCGGGATAACAGCGCCCGCCGGTATAAGCGGTTTTCAGGCTGAGGCGCATGTTCGAGGGTCAAGGGCGGCATTCAGGCACGGCGTTGGGCGGCAATCAAAAATTCTTTGTTGCCGGCCGGACCCTGGATCGGGCTTGGCGTCACCCCGATGACGGTCCAGCGGCATTCTTCAAGCCAGTCACTGATGGTGGCACATATGGTCTGATGCAGGCTCAGATCACGGACAACCCCACCTTTGCCGATCTGGTTTTTTCCGGCTTCAAATTGCGGTTTGATCAAGGCAATCAGATGGCCATTGGGTTGGATCAAAGCCATGGATGGCGGCAAGATGGTCCGCAAGCCGATAAAGCTGGCATCACAGACCAAGAGAGTGGCCGCTTCCGGGATATGGTTATCGGTCAGATAACGGGCATTGACCCGTTCCAAAACCACCACCCGATGATCATGACGCAGCCGCCAATCAAGCTGTCCCCACCCCACATCAACCGCATAAACCCGTTTGGCTCCCCGGCTGAGCAAAACATCGGTAAAGCCACCAGTCGAAGCCCCGATATCAAGACAAACCGACGCCGCCACATCAATGGCGAAATGATCCAGCCCATGCTCCAGTTTCAGCCCGCCGCGTGAAACCCAAGGATGGGCCGGTCGGCGTAAGGTGAGATTGCTATCGGCGGCAATCTGCATCCCGGCTTTATCAAGCCGGACCGAACCGTGATAAACCTGCCCGGCCAGAATGGCCGCTTGTGCTTGGGCACGGCTGGGTGTCAGACCTTGGGCCACCAGCAGGCTGTCCAGACGTTGTTTTTTTTCCGGTTTATTGACCCTTTCCGGTTTATTGGCTCTTTGCGGTTTTTTGGCTTTTTTCGCCATAGGGTCCTAAACAGATAGCCTCAAGAGGGTCAACGGGCACGGCTGACCACGAAACCGGCAATGGCCCGCAGCATATCGGCTTGACCACCGAACAAATCAAGATGGCTGATGGCTTGGTCAATCAAGGTATCAGCATGATTTTGTGCTTGATCAACCCCCATGATGGAGGCAAAGGTTGCTTTGCCAGCCGCGCAGTCTTTGCCGGTTCGTTTGCCCAGGGCGGCGTCATTGCTGGTCAAATCAAGCAGATCATCGCGAATCTGAAAAGCCAAGCCAAGATCATGCGCGTAACGCCGCAATGCGGTGGTCGCATCCGGTCCGGCTTGGCCCAAGATGGCCCCGGCAATACAGGGAAATGCAATCAATTCGCCGGTTTTCATCCGTTGCAGACGGGTAATCGCGCCGATTGTATGCTGGCTATGTTCGGCTTCCAGATCAAGACTCTGGCCGCCGACCATCCCTGTTCCCCCGCAGGCAATGGCCAAAGCGGTGATCAGGTGAGAGCGAATCGCTGGATCAGGATGGGTTGCCGGGTCGGCAAGGGTCTGGAAAGCCAGAGCCTGAAGCGCATCACCGGCCAGGATGGCGGTCGCTTCATCATAGCGAATATGACATGTCGGTTGACCGCGCCGCAGATCATCATCATCCATCGCCGGCAGATCATCATGGACCAGGGAATAGGTGTGGATCATCTCGACCGCCGCGGCCACCCGCAAGCCGCGTATTCTCGGAACCCCAAACAGGTCAGAAGTGGTGACAGCGAGAAAAGGCCGCAACCGCTTGCCGCCGACAAATAAGGCATAAGCCATGGCTTCGCAGAGGCGATCAGGAATCCCTTCGCTTGCCGCCAAAATAGTCCTGATCACCGAATCAACAGCAACAGAAATATCTTTCAAGGAAGAGTCAAGATTGTTGGGGCTATTGGCGGTTTCACTCGGCATCAAGCGGCTCCAGGCCGTGACGACCCTCTGGCTTGAGGACCACCTTGTCGATGCGCAGTTGCGCCTCTTGCAGCTTGCCCTCGCAGTGACGCTTCAAGCGCACACCATATTCATACAATGTGATGGCTTCATCCAAATTGCCATTTTGGTTTTCCAAATGGCCGACAATTTCCTCAAGCTGCCGCATGGCCTGTTCAAAACTCAAGGCGGCGATATCAGCTTTTGATGCGGCCTTCTTAGTCAGTGGCGTTGTTTTGGCAGAAGACGTCATAACAAGGGCTTCCAGAAAAAAGAGATGAATCAATCAAATACCAGCATACGCAGGGTCCGGCATTCGGGCAAGCTGCTGATGACCGATAGCAATGGTGTTTTTTTCTTTTTTATTTATCTGGACTGTTCATCCAAAGCTCTGCTGGTTCTTAACTTTTACTTGTTAACCTTAAAATAACCATTCTTTCTTAAGAATTGTTCCCTGTTACCGGTGTCGGCTCGGCACGGCGTGTCTGTACCCATGATTTTAAAAGATGATTCGGGGCCACCAATAATCAATGCAAAAACCGCAACAATGCTTCTGTTCATGATAACGAAATTGGGTTGATTGATGAATATATCTGGCCATCATTTTGTGGTTTTGACGGCTTGGGGATGGGTTTCCCGGAGGCTGATCACCTGGGGTTTGATCATCGGTTCGGTGATGATGGTAGCATCTTGTGCCCCGGTCGGCCCGCCGTTGAGTGATCATGAGCGGTTGGTTCGTTTACAAACCGATATGGAGCAAATTTTTGCCGACCAAGAGCCGATTGATGGACCGGTGAGCCTCTCTGAAGCCATTGCCCGGGCTTTGAAATACAATCTTGATGCCCGGGTCAAGCAAATGGAAAAGGTCATCAGCCAGGGCAATCTGACGGTTGCGCAACTCGATTTATTGCCTCAATTAACCGCCCAAGCCGGGTACAATGTCCGCGATCCTGAAAGCGCTTCCAGCAGCCGGTCTGTGCTGAGTGGGCGGCAGTCCCTAGAGGCCTCAACCTCCCAAGACAAACAAATTCGTACAGCCGATTTTTCACTCAGCTGGAATGTACTGGATTTTGGTATGGCTTATGCCCGGACCAAGCAGGTCGGCAATGAAGTTCTTATCGTTGAGGAAAAACGGCGCAAAGCGGTGCATAATATTGTCCTTGACGTCCGTGATGCCTATTGGAGAGCGGTGAGCGCCCAAAAAAATCTGCAAGCGGTACGCGAGGCGATTGACAAAATTTATATCTCCATGAATCGCGCTCGGACCATCAATGTGGCCCAGCTGGGTGAGCCGCGAAAACTCCTCAACCATCAAAGGCAGCTGCTCGATAATCTGCAAATTTTAACCGATATTCGCCGCGAGTTGGAGCTGGCACCCTTGTCTCTGGCTGCTTTGATGAATGTACGGCCAGGCAAAAATTTTCAGGTGGTTGAAAAAGAGATCAGCCATTATCCACGTATTGAGACTCCTTTGCCGCTGCTGGAAAAAGCCGCCTTGCTTGATCGTCCTGAAGTAAGGGAAGAAGATTACAAAGCCCGCATGAGTGAGTGGGAAGTGAAAAAAGTAATGTGGTCCCTGTTGCCCGGTATCGGTATTGAAGGGGGGAAAAACTATACCAGCAACAGCTTCACGACATATGGCAACTGGTGGTCGGCCAGTTTCAGCTTGACCAAAAATATCCTGGAAATTTTCACCTTCCCCTGGCGTCATGAAGTGGCGGTCGATCAAGTTCGGCTGGCCGATACCCGACTATTGGCCATGAGTATGGGGGTCATCGCTCAGGTTCATATCGCCCATAAACGTTATACCGTTGCCGAAGAAATTTATTTGCTCAGTCGGCAAATCACCGATGTGAGCGAACGCTTGCAAGCACTGACCCGCAATGAATTGGCCGCCCAGAGCGGCGACCAACTCGAACTGGTCCGCGATGAGATGGAATATATCCTCTCATCTTTGCGCGAGGATTTGGCCTATGCCGAATTGCAAAATGCCTATAGCCGGGTTTTGAATTCAATCGGTCTTGACTTGGTCCCAGATCAGGTTGACTCCCTGGATATCGCGACCCTGAGTGCCGAGATCCGCAAAGCACTTGATGCCTGGCAAAATATAACCTCAGCCCATCTTGATGAGGTCATCGCTGCGCTCCCTTAGCATTCTTTGTTCAAGCAGAAGCGAATCGAAGCGGACGAAACTTTTTGGCAAGAAACGCCCCTTAAAATGATATGGTCACCCTCTATGAGCGACATATCGTTGGTATGGGGGTGCCTTGAATTTTTGGTTTTCTTCCAATGAGGTGCTCTGTCATGTCTTTCATTACGCCCCGAAAAACGAAGACAATACCGGCTTATGTTTCTGTAAAATATGTTTTTGTCAGATCTGTTGCTGTGAGAAAAGCCGTGCGACGATGGCTTCCTTTGCGAACCATCAGTCTGGTGGGTCTTGCGGTGATTTTTGGCTTGGCATTTTTGGGTCGGGCTGGGGATGATTTTCTTGCTCATTCCTCTGTAGCAGGTTTGGTGACCATCCTGTTCCCACAGGCGCAAGCCGCCAACCAGGCCGAAGCGGTGATTGAGGCGGCGATTGATGCTGAGATCGCTGCTGCCCAGACAATGCTCGACCCTGGTCAGCTCTCCACTCTCCAAAGCCGTCAAGACGTTATTGATACAGAAATACCAGCAGCCGACTCGGTAGTGGTCGCCGGTCAATCGCGGATCAATGCCGGTCGATTGGGCGGCTTGCGGGCGGTGATCAAGGCGCGCCGCCAGGCCATGCTATCAAGCCAATTATCCGCTCGTATTTTGGAGATTGGACCCGAAGATGGCGAACGCTTCAAGAAAGGACGTATCCTGGTCACATTCGATTGCGGGGATTTTAAGGCCCAGCTTGATCGCGCCCAGGCCGAACTTTCTGCGGCTGAAGAAAAATACGCCAGTACCGATAAACTCAACCGCATGGGCGGCATCAGCAACTTGGATGTTTCGATGGCCAAGGCATCCATGCAATCGGCCAAAGCCGATATGCGGGCCGCCGCTTGGAAGGTCAATCGCTGCCAGATCAAAGCACCCTATGATGGACGAGTCGTTGAGCGGATCGCCAATCGTTATGAGACCGTCAATATGGGTGATGATATCATGTCGATTGTCAGTGACTCTGATCTTGAGGTGCGGGTGATTATGCCTTCTGCTTGGTTGCGCAAGGTTGGGATGGGGACATTTTTTTCGTTCAATCTTGAGGAAACCGGTCAGTCTTATGAAGCTGAGGTTGTGGCTACCGGGGCAACCATTGATCCAGTCAGCCAAACCGTCGAGATGCGTGGACGCATTCTCTCCGCCGCCGACAATGTGATCTCTGGAATGAGTGGGAGTGCCCTTTTCAATGAGTTGGTTCGGTGAAGAAAAAATCCGTACAAGATACATCGACCGAAAAACTCAGCGCGCTGCTCCAAGTCGAATGGGATATTCGCCAAGCCCCCGATGACGATAGCTTGAGTTTTATCGCTGTTAATGAATGCAAGCGTTTGGTCACTTATGATTATGCGGTGCTGTGGCGTCAGCCCAAGCGCTCAGTGATCGCGATTTCTGGTGTTGCATCCATCGAGGCCAACGCGCCAATGGTGGAATGGTGCAACCGTTTGGTTGAGCATTTATTTGCCAGCAACCGAGCCAAATATCCCAGTATTCTGGATGAGGAAATGTTACCCGATTCTCTCAAAGAGGGCTGGAAAGAATGGAGTCATGGCGGGGTGATGTGGCGGCCAATGATCGCCGGACAAAGGGGAGTGAATGGTGGTCTTTTGTTTTTTCGTGCGCCGTCTTGGAATGATGGTGAATTATATATTATCAGCCGCCTGGCCAATGCCTTGGCCCAGAGTTTTGCCCTGATTGATGCCCATAGTGGCTGGCATCTCAAGCATCTTTTGGCTGTCTTTAAATCCAAGCCGGTTGTTGCCGGTTTGGTGGTTTTGATCATTGCCGCCCTCTTTTTACCGGTTCAGATTACGGTTCTGGCCCCGGCCCAAGTGACCGCCCAGACACCTTACGTAGTGAGCTCACCGATTGATGGGGTGATTGAAGATTTTCTCATTCTTCCCAATACCCCGGTGGAAGAGGGACAACCTTTGTTCCGTTTTGTCGCGGTGGGTTTGAAAGCGGCCAATGATATCGCCGAAAAGGCCCTGGCTCTGGCCGAAGAAGAACTCGATGTGGCCCGTAAACAGGCTTTCGCTGACCCAGAAGCCAAAGCCAATTTGGCGGTTTTGGAAGCCAAGTTGGAAGAAAAGCGGGCTGAATACGCCCATGCGGCTGAGCAGTTTGCCTGGATTGAAGTCGCGTCTCCGGCCTCAGGTATCGCCATTTTCGACGACCCGGATGATTGGAAGGGGCGACCGGTGCGGATTGGCGAAAAAATTCTCACCGTTGCCGACTCCTCTGCCGTGGCCTTGGATGTTCAATTACCAGTCGATGACGCCATTGTCGTTGAGCCGGGTCGCCGGGTGACGTTATACCTGAATACCCGCCCCCTGGAGCCGGTGGAAGCCCGTTTGGAACGGGCCGGTTATTTGCCGGCCGTGCAGCCCGATGGGGTGGTTGCTTATCAATTACGGGCTGTTTTTGTTGATCTTGCTGCGCCACCGCGCATCGGCCTCAAAGGGACGGCAAAACTTTACGGCCAAGAGGTCAGCTTGTTTTATTTTTTGATGCGCCGCCCTTTGGCCGCCTTGCGCCGGACCTTTGGTTGGTGATCAAGTGGTTGGCGATCAAGCGGCTGGTGATCGCGGTGCGATGACCGCGATGGCTGGGCAGGCTTCATCATCGCCGGGTCCTCCCGGTGATGCCTTGCCGCCATTGCGCGAAAATCTCAAAATTCTGCCTGATGATACCTCTGACTCTGGTGAGAGTTGGATGATTCAGGATCCGGTGCGCAATCTTTATTTTCAAATCGGTTGGCGAGAATTTTCCATTCTGGCCTGTTGGCACCACGGTGATCCTTCGGCGGTGGTGGCCGCGGTTCAGTCCAAAACCGCCCTTGATATTGATGAGCAGGATATTGAAGACGTTCGCCATTTTCTTGAGCAGAATGAATTGATTACCCTTTCCGGTCCGCAAGATTTCAACAAGTGGCGCGAAAAGCGGGCCATAGCGCGCAAGCAATCCATTTTGACATGGGTCCAGAAGGGGATGTTTTTGCGCATCCCGTTGCTGCGCTCAACCGCGCCGGTCTTGCGGTCGATAGAATCTTTGGCCGGGGTTTTTTTCCGACCGGGTTTCTGGATCATGGTTGGCTTGGCGGCCTTGGTTGGTGGTTATATGGCCCTGCGTCAATGGGATGCCTTTTTGGCCAATTTGGTACGTTTGGCCTCTTTAGAGGGGGCAACATATTCGGTGATGGCGATTGCCTTTGCAAAAATCTGTCACGAGTTTGCTCATGCATCGACCGCCCATCGTTATGGGGTCAAGGTTCCCACGATGGGGGTCGCCTTTATGGTGTTTTGGCCGGTTTTGTATTCCGATACCACTGATTCCTGGCGTTTGTTTGATCGGACCAAGCGGTTGCGGATTGCTGCGGCCGGGGTGTTGGTTGAGTTGGCTCTGGCATCTTTTGCTTTATTGGCCTGGGGGGTGCTGCCGCAAGGGGCGCTCCGGGATGGCGTTTTTGTCTTGGCCAGTGTGGCCTGGGTGATGACCATCATGATCAATCTCAACCCATTGATGAAATTTGATGGCTATTATCTGCTCTCTGATTGGCTGGCGATTGATAATTTGCACCCGCGGGCTTTTGCCATGGGGAAATGGCTGTTGCGCCGGATATTGTTTGGTCTTCACCTTCCCTGTCCGGAGCCGGATGTGTCGCGCGCTCAGCAAAGATTTTTAATCATCTTGTGTTATGCGGTTTGGCTGTATCGAATTTTTTTGGCTCTGGGTATCGCTTTTTTGATTTACGCGTTTCTCTTCAAAGCATTGGGTATCGTCATCATGGTGATGGCCATGATGACCCTTTTGGGAATACCCATTTATAAAGAAATGAGGGAGATATGGATGCAACGTGAAAAAGTCAAAACCTTAAGGCGACCGCTGATGACCGGGCTTGGAGTCTGTTTGATCCTGGCGGTTGTGATTGTTCCTTGGTATGGACGGATCCCGGTTTCGGCCTTGTTACAGGCTGGTGGTGAGACCATCATTTATCCGCCCATTTCTGGTCGCCTGCTTGCGGTTGAGGTATTGAGCGGCGATACGGTTGCCCAAAATGATATTCTTTTCCGGTTGGAATCACCGCAGCTTGAATGGGATATTGAGCGTCTGGAAACCCGAGTCCGCAGCTTGGCATTGCGGATTGCCCGGGTGCGTGGCAGCACCACAGAAATTAAGCAAGAGCCGATTTTACGGCGCCAATTTGCCAGCGCCTTTTCAGAATTAAAAGGACTGCAAGAGCAGCAAGAACAGTTGGTCATTCGTGCTCCTTTTGTCGGCCGGGTGATGGAAATGAATGCTGATCTCAGGGCTGGATTATGGGTGCGTGATGACTTGCCGCTAGCGGTTCTTGCCGATACCGCTGATCATGTCGCGGTGGCTTATCTTAAGGAATCCGATCTCCGCTTTGTCCGGCCAGGGGATCAGGCGCGCTTTTATCCCAATGCTCCCGATATGGCGGTGATGGATATGGTGGTGAGCGAGATCAACCCGACCAGTGCCCAGATTCTCACCGATACGGTGCTGGCCGCCCCTCTGGGTGGTGATGTGCCGATCCAGAGGCGCGAGACATCAAGCACGGATATCGTGCAGCAGAGTTATATCCCGCAAACGGCGGTTTTTCGGCTTCGTATGCAGAGCACCGCTCCAGCCTCCAATCTCTATGCCTTGCGCGGGACCGCCTATATTGATGGGGAAAAACGCTCAATCATCGGTGCGCTATGGCGGTGGGCGGCGGCTGTATTCATCCGTGAGAGTGGATTTTAATCCCGGCTTGACGTATCCATCCTCTCTTTTCAAAGAATTTTTTTGAGAGGGTCTTATTCAGAAGAAAGGGCGTTAACAAGAAAAGACGTCAAGAAGAAAGGGCGCGCTCGCGGGCTTGCAGAAAAGCGGCTTCGGAATTTTCCGACCAGCGGCGGATAGTCTGTAGGAATGTGGTCAAACTCTGATAAATTTTGGCACTTTGCGGATCAGCCGAGGCAATCTCCGCAATCACATCACGGCTGGTGATGGCCAACTGATTGAGGGTATCCTGGGAAAAAGGACGAATCTCAACACCGTGTTCATCCATCAATTTTTGTAGAGAATTGGCATTGCGGGCGGTAAATTCGGCGGTGCTCATTTGGTTGGCGGCCGCACAAGCAGTCGCGACAATCGCTTGCAGATCAGTGGGTAAATCAGCCCATTGCTCAAGATTGATGAAGCAATCCAGGGTCCCGCAGGGTTCATGCCAGCCGGGATAATAATAATAATCGGCATATTGATGGAGACCGAAAGCCAAATCATTATAAGGGCCTGCCCAGTCCACCGCATCAATGGCCCCTGATTGCAGGGCGAGAGCCACTTCCCCGGCCGGCAGATTGACCACATTAGCCCCCAAGGCTTTGATCACTTCACCCCCCAGCCCGGGCATCCGAATTTTCAACCCGGAAAAATCGCCGACTGTATCAATGGTCCGCTTGAACCAGCCGCCCATCTGGACGCAGGTATTGCCAGCTGGAAAAAATTTACACCCCAATTCGGCATAGAGCTGGTCAGCAATTTCTTGCCCACCGCCTTGGGCATACCAAGCATTTTGCTCTTGCGCTTCCAGGCCAAACGGCGTCGAAGTGAGAAACTGGCAGGCGGCCAGTTTTCCTTTCCAATAATAAGGGGAGCCATGCCCCATCTCGACCACACCGCGCGAGACCGCGTCAATCGCTTCAAAGGCTGGCACAATCTCTCCGGCCGCAAACAAGGTGACGGTTAATCGCCCTCCTGAAGCGGCGGTAATAAAATCGGCCACATATTGGGCGGCCGTCCCCAGGCCGGGAAAGTTTTTCGGCCAGCAAGTGGTCATCCGCCAGAAACGGCGTTCTTTTGATCCGGCTTGCTGGTCTTCTTGGCCATCACAGGCCACCAGCCCGGCTGCGGCCATACCCAGCAGCATGTCACGGCGCCGCCATCCATGAGGGGGACCAGAAGAACCGGGATTGGATGGTTCGGGTCTCTTGGTTGATCGTTTCATAGATTATTTCATGGGTTGTCGGTTTTGGTGATATTTTTCTATCAATTTTCTTATGGCTATATTGGACCATGTCGTTAAAAAATCTTGAGAAAAAATCTTGAGGTCCCAACCGGCCCTTTTGTATATGTTTTCTTTTTAGCAGGACCAAGCGACCAATACCAAGAGATGAAAAAACACCAAAGAAAAACCGATTATAAATCTTATTGGCGCAGGGGATGACCTGAGATATGTGGTGGCAAGATAAGGGTGTATTTATAGATAAGGGTGTATTTATAGAGGTCTATTTCAATGGGTAAAATCGAAAAATCACCCAGAAATAAAACACTCACACTGAATGCGGGTGAACAATCTGAATTGGAAAATGATTTATGCACGGACATTCCAGAGCCGCTTGAAAATAAAATCATCCATGGGGATAGTCTGAAAATCTTGAAAAATCTGCCCGCTCAATGGGTCGATCTGCTGATTGTTGACCCGCCTTATAATTTGAATAAAATTTATTCCAGCCATTCATTCAAGAAGATGAGCGCAAATGAATATCAAGACTGGCTCACATCCTGGATGGGCCTCATCCCCAATATTCTCAAACCCAACGCCTCCATATATATCTGTTGCGATTGGTCATCCTCACCAATGATATATACTGTTGCGTCAAAGTATTTTCGGGTCATCAATCGGATCACTTGGGAAAGGGAGAAAGGCCGGGGTTCCTCAAAGAATTGGAAGAATTGCTCCGAAGATATTTGGTATTTTTCCAATGGCGATCACCCCAAATTTAATCTGGATTCAGTCAAGCTGAAGAGGAAAGTGGTCGCCCCTTACAAATCAAACGGCATGCCCAAAGACTGGCAAGAGACCAATCAGGGGAAATTTCGCTTCACCTCACCATCCAACCTATGGACCGATATCACGGTTCCCTTTTGGTCAATGCCAGAAAATACCCACCACCCAACCCAAAAACCGGAAAAACTGATGGCCAAGCTGATCCTGGCGAGCAGTGACCAGGGTGATATGATTTTTGATCCCTTTTTGGGGTCAGGGACCACGGCGGTTGTCGCTAAAAAATTGGGGCGGCGATTCCTGGGCATAGAAATAGAGAAAGAATATTGTCTGCTTGCCCAAAAAAGGATCAATCTGGCTGGAAAAAATGACAAAATTCAAGGCTATGACAAGGGTGTTTTCCTGGAGAGAAATACGATGCAGCTTCAATCTTCACTGACCAACACCAAGAGCATGCAGGGCTTGGAAAAAACTCTTTTATGAAAAAACAAAATATGAAAGAAGCAAGCAAAATAAGGTAAAATGGATGATGATTGCGCATTGATCGGAATCGAATTGTATGACCCATCACCGGCTTTTTATCCAAAAGAAATTCTGAGGATCAATTCGAGACACTTTCAAAAAATTAAAACATATTGGACTTCAAGAATTTAAGCGAGGTTATAGATGCCGGTTTCTTTTGATCAATTTTTACATCCGAGGTTGTGGATGCGGTTCTTGAAAGAGTGGCAATGGTCCTGTGAAAAAAATATTATCAAAGGGAGGGTGCGGTTCTTGAAAAAATGGCAATTGTCCGGCAGAAAAAATATTATCAAAAGAAGATAGCCATAGAGCCGGAAGTATGTTTATGTCTCTTATGTACTCGTCACTGATTGGCTTTCTGCCCCGATTTAAATGGTTCCCGGTGGATGGCCAGCCAAGTCAGTGGCGAGGTTTCGCATCTTTAATCCATTATAAGGTATGGAATGAACACAGCTATGAAGACAGGAAGCGTTAAGTGGTTCAACCCCACAAAAGGATATGGATTTCTCAAGGATGACGAAGGCGGTAGCGACGTTTTCGTCCATATCAGTGCTGTTGAACGCGCCGGTTTGCAGACTCTCACCGAAGGGCAGGCAGTGAGTTTTGAACTTGAGGTGGGGCGTAATAAAAGAACGTCAGCAGTTAATCTCAAATTGGTCTAACCAACCGTATTGAGAGCGAGCATACCAGACAAGCCAGGATGATCATGGCGTATCTTTCTGGGTTGGGTTTTTTGGTTTTCGTGCCGGGTGTTTTTTAACCAGGTGTTTTGGGTTGTTCGCGTTTTTGCATTTGGTTGCCCTTAATTAAGGGTTTAAAGCCTCTTGCTATTTTATACTGGTGGGCTTGGTGCCGCGCGGTAGCCGGTTCGCGTGCCTCTCTTTATGGTCACGTCTCTCTTTATGATGGAGAGCGATGCCGCAATAGTGGTGGCAATCCGGAACAAAAAAGTGCGCGCCCTTTGGGCCGGGTAAGCTCCAAATGGAACCACCGGTTCTGGGGAAGCTAAGCTTCAATCGGGATGAGTTCCTGAAACCGGGCTATTTCCAACATGCGTTTCACCTGTCCATCTCCAGGAATGCGCAGGGACATTTGGACGCCTTTTTTTTCGGCATTGTCGCGCAGCAACAGCAAAAGACCCAAGCCAGCCGAGTCAATAAATTCAACTTCTTTCAGATCAACCACTTGCTTTTTGCTTTCTGAATCTTTGAGTTCCGAGGCAATTGACCGGCATTGGGTGTGTTCGGCAAAGGTCAAACGACCACTGATTCGAACTTCTGTATTGTCTCCATCTTTGCTGACGCTGTAATCCATGATTCTAACCCAAGATAGCTAAAAATTAAGATAAGGATAAAAACCCGTCCTCGTCATTATACATGCTGAGGATGAGACAAACGCAGTCTACGATATTTCTCTTTACGAAGTCTTACTGATGGCGCCTTTTACGATAGCACTTTTTATAACAACACTTTTTACGATAGCACCAAATATCATCTTTGCGTAACGTTTTATTTACGTAAAGTTATTGTTACGTAAAACTTTATTCCTGATTTTAAAGAAATTGTGGCGCAAAAAAACTAAAAAAAGAGATATTCTTTCTGGTCTACGCGCTCGTTTTGAGTCCTTTCATCGCCCGAAGGCTCAGGCCTGATCGGCTTCAATGATACCGCGCCTAATGTCATGGGTCTTGGTGAATTTTTCCAATAAAACCGCTCCATTGCCGGATCGGATGGCTTTCTGCAACGCAGTGAGATCTTCGGTAAAGCGCCCAAGAATCTCTAATGTTGCCCTACGATTATTGAGAAAAATATCCCGCCACATGACCGGGTCAGAGGCGGCGATCCGGGTAAAATCGCGGAATCCACCAGCAGCAAATTTCATCACCTCCTTTTTAAGATCATGTTCCAGATCGGTCGCTGTCCCAACAATGGTAAAAGCGATGAGATGCGGCAGATGAGAGGTAATCGCCAGGGCCGTATCGTGATGCTCAGCATCCATAATTTCCACCGCCATGCCCGCCCCCTCCCACAGGGCGACAATTTTATCAATCGCGGCGGCCTGGGTGTTGGGGGGCGGGGTCAAAACACACCAACGGCCCTTAAAAAGATCGGCAAATCCGGCGGCCGGTCCGGATAACTCGGTCCCGGCAATCGGATGCGCGGGCACAAAATGAACATGATCAGGCAGATGGGGGCAAACCGCCTCCAAAACTGCTTTTTTGACTGATCCCACATCGGTGACAATACAGCCGGGTTGCAGAGCCGGAGCGATTTGTTGAGCAATGGATTTGAATGTGCCGACCGGGGTGGCTAAGACCACCAGATCAGCCCCTTTGACCGCTTGCGCGGCATCGGCATAAATTTCGTCAACCGCCCCGACTTCAAGAGCTTTGGCCCGGGTATCGGCATGACGCGCGCAGCCAACACGGTGCCCGGCCAGAGCATGATGCCGGGCCACCAAACCGAGAGAAGAACCAATGAGTCCCGGTCCGATAATCGCCATCCGGCGGAACAAGGGCGGTGATACAGTCGGGGTCATGAGGCCGCCCCCCAACCGGCGCGAAAATCAGCCAATGCCGCCACCACAGCACGGTTTTCTGCCTCCTTGCCAATTGTGAAACGCAAGCAATCGGGCAGACCATAATTATCGACTTTTCGCGGCAAGATGCCGCGTTGTTTTAAAAAATCCGCCGCCGCCTCGGCATTACATTTTTTATCCTCAGGAAAGGCAACCAACAGAAAATTGGCAACGCTGGGATAGAGTTTCAGGTCAAGGGCCCTCAATTCCTGGATCAGCCAAGCCCGCCAATGGCGGTTATGATTGATTGATTGTTCTAAAAATTCCTGATCCTCAAGGGCGGCCACCGCGGCGGCTTGAGCCGGTCCATTGACGCTGAAAGGTCCACGCAGACGGTTGAGAACAGCAATAACTTCAGGCGGTCCGTAGCCCCAGCCGACCCGCAACCCGCTCAGGGCGAAAATTTTTGAAAATGTGCGAATCATCATCACATGATTATGGGTTTTGACCCAGGCCGCCCCGGCTTCATAATCATTTTCCTCGACATATTCCGCATATGCAGCATCAAGAACCACCAAAATCCGCTGAGGGATACCAGCAAGCAGACGTTCCATTTCAGAGCGGGGAAGATAGCTACCGGTTGGATTATTGGGGTTGGCCAGAAAGAGAATACGAGTCTGATCGGTGATGGCGTTGATCAGCTTATCGACATCGGTGGTATAATCGGTTTCAGCGGCTTTTATCGGCCGGGCACCAACCGCCCGGGCGGCAACCGCATAATATAAAAAGCCATATTCAGAAACCAGAACATCATCTCCCGGACCAGCATAGGCCCGGGCCAGCAGGGCAATCAACTCATCGGAACCATTGCCGCAAATAAGCTGGTCATGATTGAGATTAAAACGATGGGCCAAGGCCGCGCGCAAATCATCACAGCCGCCATCCGGGTAGCGATGGAGCTGCCCGGCCGCCTCATGATAGGCGGCGATGGCTTTCGGGCTGGGGCCAAGAGCTGACTCATTGGCTGAGAGTTTGATCACATTTTCTTGGCCAGGGACCCGGGTTTCGCCACCAATATAAGGCGTAAATCCGGTGAGATCGAGTTTTGGTTGTGGTTGCGTCATGGCCAATATGATGGTGATTGATGATGGGTGTGATGATCAAAATGATCACCATCAAAGATGATCAAAAATGAACCCACCTCTCTTTAAGACAACAGAGATAATCATCATGCAACCGGAAAGCAAAGAAAACATTGATACCGCCCGCTTATGCTTTCCAGACAGGTACTCTTAGTTTATGAGAAAAGCGATTATAAGAAAAAATACAGCATGGTCATGGTGTTTATGATACCTGATCTGGTTGGGTGATAATTGTTCACAAGGTTGTGTCCATTGCATGGTTGGTGAAGCCTTGATTTTCCGTTTATAGCCGGGATTGCGTTCAACCCTTCATTTTAGTCAATGCCTGATTCAACAAATGCCTGATTCCAAACCTCATCCAAAACCTCATCCAGGCCCTCGTCTTGAGGCCTTGCCCGGGGCGGTTTATGAGATCGGGCCGGATCGACCGCTCCCTCTCGATTGCGGGGTTGATCTGGCACCGGTTCGGGTTGCTTACCAGACCTATGGTCGTTTGAATGACGATCAATCAAACGCCATTTTGGTGTGCCATGCCTTGACCGGTGATCAGTTTGCCGCTGAACCGCATCCGATAACCGGCAAGCCGGGTTGGTGGGATATCCTGATTGGCCCGGGAAAAACCCTGGATACGCAGCGCTATTTTGTTATCTGCGCCAATGTCCTGGGTGGCTGCATGGGTTCGACCGGCCCCAGCAGCATCGACCCGCAGACTCAAAAACCTTACGGCCTTGACTTTCCGGTGATCACCATTGCCGATATGGTGCGGGCGCAAAAACGGCTGATTGATCATTTGGGGATCAGGCGGTTGTTTAGCGTCATTGGCGGATCAATGGGCGGTATGCAGGTTCTGCAATGGGCCGCCAGCTATCCTGAGGCGGTGTTTTCCGCCATCCCGATTGCCAGTTCGGCCCGTCATTCGGCTCAGAATATCGCCTTTCATGAAATTGGTCGCCAATCTGTGATTGCCGACCCGGATTGGTCGGCGGGCTGTTATACTGACCATGGTCGGCGTCCCCGGCGGGGGCTGGCGGTGGCCCGGATGGTGGCCCATATCACTTATCTTTCGGAGACCGCTTTGCACCGGAAATTCGGGCGGAATTTGCAAAATCGCCAATCGGTTGCCTACGGGTTTGATGCTGATTTTCAGGTGGAAAGCTATTTACGCCATCAGGGGATTACATTTGTTGAGCGTTTTGATGCCAATTCATACCTCTATATGACCCGGGCGATGGATTATTTTGATCTTGCCGCGGGTCGACAGGGCGGCCTGGCTGAATGTTTTGCCGCCACACCGGTGCGGTTTTGTGTGCTTTCTTTCAGTTCAGATTGGCTGTTTCCGACCGCCGAGAGTCGGGCGGTGGTGCGGGCTCTCAATGCGGTGGCGGCCAATGTGACATTTGTCGAGATTGAGACCGATAAAGGGCATGACGCCTTTTTACTCAATGAGCCAGAGCTACACGGTATTCTAACCGGATTTCTCAATGGTGCGGCGGAACATTTGGTTCGGCAGGGGACTGAATAGGGGACGGCATGAGAGACAAAAATCACGCCGGGGCGGTGTTGCGTCCTGATCTTCAAATTGTCGCTGATTGGGTACGGCCGGGGACGCGAGTCCTGGATGTTGGTTGTGGTGATGGGGCGTTGTTGGCCTATCTGGGGCGTCATAAAGCGGTTGATGGGCGGGGGATGGAACTCAGCCAAGAAGGGGTGAATGCCTGTGCCGCCAATGGATTATCGGTGATTCAAGGGGATGCGGATCGTGATCTGCATGATTATCCTTGCCAAGCCTTTGATTGTGTTATTCTCAGCCAGACCATCCAGGCCACCCGTGATCCAGCCCAGGTTTTGCGCGAACTCACCCGGATTGGTCGCCGGGCGATTGTCTCTTTTCCCAATTTTGGTCATTGGCGGGTGCGGTTGAGCCTCTTATTGCGCGGCGAGATGCCGGTGACCCAGGCACTATCTTATCAATGGTATGATACCCCGAATATTCATTTATGCACATTGCGTGATTTTATGACCCTTTGTTGTCGGCTTGATTTGAATGCCAAGGAGGCGGTTTTTTTGCGCCACGGTCGGCCTTATCGGGGCCCGATGCCCAACGCCATGAGTGAGGAGGCGATTTTTATCTTGGGACGGCGCTCAGATCATCCGGTTGTTCCAACCGGTGGTCTGGCCAGGATCGGTTTGGCATAGCCCGGTTCCGAGAATGGGTGGGGTGCGTGAATCTGTTTGGCTGCCTCCATCAAAACAACCCCGGAAAATCGGCCCAACCAGCGTTGGCCAATTTTTTCCCAAGCCGGGGCGGTGGCCCGGATCAGACGCGATTGCAGCGGCGGGATAAAGAGGGCTTCTCCGGTTTGGGTTGGTGTGAACAGGTTCTCGCGCAACGAGCGGTGCAGCTGGCCATGGCTATAGGGTTGTCCCCAGCCAAAAGCCGTAAAATCAAGACGCGCCCAAATCCCGCGCCGGTTGGCCACCGCAACCAGCAGGCGTCCACCATCGCTCAAGACCCGCCAGGCCTCTCTCAATATATTATGGGGTGGTTCAGCAAATTCCAGCCCATGTATGATCAAGACTCGGTCAATGGAGCAATCCGGCAACGGCCAGGAATCAGCACTTGTCAAGCCAACCCGATTGCGGCCGATACCCGGCCACCGCAACACGCCTTGCTGTTCCGGCATCAGGGCAATCACCCGCTCTCCCTGCTGGTCGAACGGCTGCAGATAGGGGATGGCATAACCATAGCCAAGGATGCTGAGCTGGCGGGTATGGGGCCACATATCACTGATTTTACGGCGGATCAGGCCGCGGGCCGTTCGGCCCAGCGGGGTCGCGTAAAAATCACGCAGATCAACAACATCCATATGCATCGATCACCGCCATCATGACACCGATATCGGGCAGAAATATTGGGCAGAAAAAATGATCCACCAAGTTGAGAATTGATCATTTCATTCTGGAATGTCAATCTTGAGAAAAGGGTTTTAAAATGTTTGTGATCACTATTCTTCCGGCTCTGGAAAATAATTATATTTATCTCGGCCATCATCCTCAAAAAAACCAGGCCTTTGTTGTTGATCCGGGTGAAGATGGTCCGGTGCGCCAAGCTCTGGCCGCGCGGGATTGCTCTCTTGATGCGATTCTGGTCACCCATCGCCATCATGACCATGTGGATGGGATCCCGGCACTCGCCAAGGAATTTTCTTGCCCGGTCATCGGCCCGGACTCTGAACGCATGCGGATTCCTGGTCTTGATCACGGCATCAAAGGCGGCGACACTGTTGATGTCTGTGGTCTTAAGGCTGAGGTTTTGGCAACTCCTGGCCATACTTCGGGTCATGTGAGCTATTGGTTTGCCGATTTGGGTGCCCTTTTTTGCGGTGATACATTGTTTTCACTCGGTTGTGGGCGTCTTTTTGAGGGATCCCCCCGACAAATGTGGGATTCTTTGCAGAGGCTCAACAGCTTGCCAGCTGAAACCAAGATTTATTGCGGTCATGAATACAGCCAGAATCATGCCCGTTTTGCCCTCACCATCGAACCGAATAATCCGGATCTGCGCCAAAGGGCCAAGGATATTGATCATTTGCGGGCCCAGGGTCTTCCCACCCTGCCGGTGACGTTGGAGTCTGAGCGGGCCTGTAATCCGTTTTTGCGGGCCGGATTGCCAGAGATCAAGCAATCTTTGGGCTTGGCTGAGGCTGAGGATGCTGAGGTTTTTGCGGCCATACGGGCCCGTAAAGACCATTTTGCCTAAATCGGGTCAGCCGGTTCAATTTTTTGTGCGCATGTGATGACGCAACGACAATCCTGATTTGTCTCGGTGACGGCTTGCCTGTAATTTACTTGCCTGTAATTTAAGGGCATCATGAAAAAACCCGCCAAGCGATCCCATACAGTTGCCTGTTCCAGCCATTTTCGTGATGCCGTATTGGCCCTGGCGGCAGCGCAACGGGTCAATGTGGCTGATCTGACCCGCTCTATTTTATTATTGGTATCGACCTCAGTGATTGATGCCTATCCTGACCCTGGGGAGCCGCAACCCGATGACCGGGAGACGGTTATCTTGAAATCCGGGGCTTCGCAAGGGCGTCCTTGGCGGCGCAAGCCCCGTTTGCAGATGCGTTTGCCATTTACGGTTTCTGCCCAACGGATTCGCCGTTGTCTGGCCATGGCTTTGGATCTGGCGTCTGGTCAACGGGATCTGGTGCTTGAACGCCCCGAAGACGTTCAACAGCGTCATGCCCAGGTTGCCGAAAAAACCCGGTTGATGGAACGCCAGATCGAAGCCGCCGGACAAGAAGCCGAAGCCTTGCGTGGGGATAATCAACGTCTGCGTGATGTGGCGATGGCGATGATGGTTCAGGAATTACCCAATGGCATTCAGAGTCGGGCTGACGCTCTTTATGTCATGGGGTTCCCGCCCGGCCATATGCCCGATGCTCGAACCATCAAAACCCGCTTCCGACAACTGGCAACCATTCACCATCCCGATGGCGATATGGGGGATCACCGACGTATGAGTCAGCTCAATGCCGCGCTGGCTTGGCTCCGACAGGGTCGGACTTGAGTCTCATAAACCGGTCTGAAGATCGCTTCCATAAAAGAGCCCCCGACCAGCTCTGCATAAATGAAAGACTGGATATCCTGGTGAGGCTCGGTCAATCGCGGGCCACACACATGGCAATACCTTGTCCGCCGCCGATGCAGAGTGTGGCCAAACCTTTCTTGGCATCACGGCGGCCCATCTCATGCAGCAACGTGATCAAAACCCGGGCGCCTGAAGCCCCGATGGGATGGCCCAAGGCAATCGCCCCCCCATTGACATTGACAATGTCGCTGTTCCAAGCCAAGTCTTTTCCGACCGCACAGGCCTGGGCGGCAAAGGCTTCATTGGCTTCAATCAAATCCAGATCAGCGACTGACCATCCGGCTTTTTCCAGAGCCACCCGGCTGGCTGGAATCGGTCCGGTTCCCATGACCGCCGGATCAACCCCGGCGGTGGCCCAGGACACAATCCGGCCCAGCGGCTTGGCTTGGCGTTTTGTCGCTTCCTCATCCGTCATGATTACCAAAGCCGCTGCACCATCATTGAGGCCAGAGGCATTGCCGGCCGTGACGGTGCCTTCTTTTTCAAAAGCCGGACGCAATTTGGCCAAGGCTTCGGATGTGGTCCCGTGGCGCGGATATTCATCTTCATCAATGCAGATATCGCCTTTGCGGGATTTGATGGTCACCGGGATGATTTCTTGCTTGAAGCGGCCGGCTTTTTGGGCCTCTTCGGCTTTATTCTGAGACCAAGCGGCAAAATGGTCCTGCTCTTGGCGGGTGATTTGCCATTGGCGGGCCACATTTTCGGCCGTGACCCCCATATGATAGCCGTTAAAGGCATCCCATAAACCATCACGAATCATGGTATCGATGAAATCCAGATCACCCATTTTTTTACCCACCCGCAAAGAGGCGGCATGGGGCGCGTTGCTCATGCTTTCTTGCCCCCCGGCAACCACAATCTGGCTATCTCCTGAGCAGATGGCTTGATAGGCCGCAGCCACCGCCCGCAACCCCGATCCGCAGACTTGATTGATCGTGTAAGCGGTTTTTTCCTGAGGGACACCCGCTTCCATCGCCGCCTGGCGGGCTGGATTTTGACCGGTCGCGGCGGTGAGGACATGACCCATAATCACTTCATCAACCTCATCGGCTTTGATGCCGGAGCGTTCAATCGCTGCGGCAATCGCCTGTTTGCCTAATTGGGCGGCACTCAGAGGTGCCAACCCCCCCATAAATGCACCAATGGGGGTGCGGACCCCGGCGGTAATGACAATGTCCTTCATTTTTTTATCCTTCTTGTTGTTTTAAGCCAAAGGACCGATCTGCATCTTGGCCCCCGATGGATCGGGCTTTTCGCTGGCTTGATTTTTCACTGGCCTGGTTGCTCTTCTCTTGCGATTATGAACAATTCTTATCCCCAAATATCATAGCAAAATACCCCCGCAAAACACCAAAACAAAAATCAACCGACCCTGTTTGAGAAACCTATAATCATCAGGCATAACCATAGTTGTTGAATATGATCATGAAAGACTAAAAATCGCTGATCAATTCAGTATCATATTCAATCAAGATATGTGTGCTCACCATTATTATCTAATTGTATAAACCCATTATTGAATGAGGAGACTTCATGATGTTGCCGATTTCCCCTGTTGCATCACGTCAAGGGGCTATTTTTTTAGCCAGTTTGCTGGTGATGGCTTTGTTGCCTTTGGTTGCCCAGGCCCACGGCCCATCACGCCAGAAGGTTTCTGAAAAAATCATCATCAACGCCCCTCCAGAAGAGGTTTGGGCGGCGATTGCTGATTTTGACTCGATAGCCGACTGGCATCCGGCGGTGGCCAGCTTGGTCACCCAAGGCGGCAATCAACCCGGTGCCACCCGTATCCTCACATTGGGCAATGGCGGGGTTATTGAGGAAAAGCTGGAAAAATATCAGTCTGAAAAAATGCGTTATTTCTATCGTATCACCAAGGTCGCCCCAGAAGTGTTACCGGTCAACAGCTATTCAGCATGGATGATTGTGACCCCGGTTGATGAGGGCAGCCAGATTGAATGGAAAGGGGCATTTTATCGCGGCTTTATGGGTAATGATCCGCCTCCGGAACTGAATGATGAAGCCTCTAAAGCCGCGGTATCAGGGGTTTATAAGGCCGGTTTGGAGAATTTAAAAGCCGCCATTGAGGGACGTTAAGAGGGCCGCCATCAAGGGCCGTTAAAAGAGCCGTTAAGAAGGGCTTTGAAAAAAATTGAGCGCGGTATCCAGATCAGGGATGTCCAGGTTGAAAGCATGGGGTTTATGCCCGATTGCCCTATCGGTGCTGGTTGCTGGTTTTTTGAGTCCAGCCCAAGCCGCCCCCTATGCTTTTATCACCAACCAAGGGGATAACAGCCTCAGCATCATTGATACCGCCAGTGACCAGGTGATTGCCACGCTGGCCGTGGGGCGGGGTCCAGCCGGGGTTGCCACCAGTTCTGATGGTCGCCAGATTTATGTCTCCAACCCAGAAAGCCGGACCATCACCGCCATCATGATGGATGAACAAGATGGTGGGTTTCGGGTGGCAGATGAGATTGCTGCCGGGAGTGGCCCGCTTGGGATCGCCCTGGCCCCGGATGGCAAGCGGCTTTATGTGGCTGATTGGTATGATCATGTGGTGCGGGTGATTGACACCGGCACGTTACGCTCTGTTGCCCGCTTCCCGGTTGGCCGTTCTCCGGCCGGGCTGGATATTGATCAGGCCGGAAAACGGCTTTATGTGGCCAATCGGGACAGCGACACGGTGAGTGTCTTGGCTCTGCCAGACGGGGATATGGTGGCTGAAATTGCGGTTGGTGAGAGCCCGTTTGGAGTTACGGTCGATTCGGCGGGGGAACGGGTTTATGTTGCCAATGTACGCAGCCACGATGTTTCGGTGATCGACACGCATAATTTACAGGTTCAGGCGGTTTGGCCGGTCGGCCAATGGCCTTATGCAACCGCATTCAGTTCATCTTTGGGCCGGTTGTTTGTAACCAATCAGCATGACAACAGCCTATCGGTGCTTGATCTTGAAACCGGGGATTTGGTGGCTTTGCTGGAGCCGGGGGAATTCCCCGAAGGTATTTTTTTGCATCCCGATGGACGCCGTCTTTATGTGGCGACATGGTTCGATGATGCGGTGGTGGTGATTGATGCCCAGAGTTTGGAGACCCTTTCAATCATCCCGGTTGGCGCCGGGCCGCGCGCTTTTGGCCGCTTTATCGCTCCGCGTTGAGGGCAATGATCAACCGCCAATTATGAATCGATGGGGTTGCTTGGGATCTGTTTGGCGCGGTGTTGGTCCAGCAAGGGGGTGAGGGTGGGCAAAATTCCCTCAACCATCCGTTCGACACCGCGCGGGTTGGGATGCAGACCATCATTGAGATTGAGGGCCGGGTCGAGGGCTACCCCTTCGAGAAAGAAGGGATAAAACGCCACATTATGGCGGTGGGCCAGAGTCGGAAAGACCGAATCAAACGCACGGATATAAGCATCATCAAGATTACGTGGTGCCAATGCCCCGGCCAATAGGATTTGGGCGCCGCTCTCTTTGATGCGGGCCAGGATGGCATCCAGGTTGGCGGCGGTTTTTTTCGGTGCGATCCCGCGCAAGGCATCATTGCTCCCCAAAGCGACGATGACAATATCCGGTTGATCATGCAACGACCACTCAAGCCGGTCCCGTCCGGTCGCGGTGGTATCACCGGAAACCCCACCATTGATCACCACGGCATTAAACCCTTGATCCTGGAGGCGATCTTCCAAAATGGCCGGGAAGCTCTCATCTTGGGCCAGGCCGTAGCCAGCGGTCAAACTATCACCAAAGGCGAGAATGCGCACCGGTTGCCGGATATCAGCCGATGCCACCCCGATCAACAGCACAACCGTCAAGAAAAAAGAACATATTTTCATAACAAACAATCAATACAAATAATCAGTCAAAAAATGCTCCCAACATCCTCATGCACCAACATTCCTACCGGCAGAAATCCAACCCGTAAAAAAGGCGATCAATCAAATATAAAAATTGATCAAAAAGAGAAAAAGAAAAGATAAAAATAATCTATATAAAAATGATCTATATAAAGAAAAAGCCCTTAAAAAGGCATGACAGAATATCATTTCAAGCCGAAGAAATACTCACCAATGATGATCATAGAGATAACAATAAACGCTATCCATCCAATCAATCATACCGCTCAGCGCGGTTTGGGCAATTCTCAGCAAGTCAATCAAGTCAATCAAGTCAATAAGGATGAAAAATGAAAACCCAGGCCGTTAGCGATGGTCGCACGCCCGATTCGCGACCGGCCGCGGTTGAGTTGGACCAGGTGCGGCTCTCTCTACCGGCAACGTCAGGGCGGGTTGAAATTTTGCGGGGTCTCAATCTGCGGGTCGAGATGGGCCAATCGGTGGCGGTGGTTGGGCCTTCCGGGGCCGGTAAGACCACCATGTTGATGGTCATCGCTGGTCTGGAAACCGCCGATGATGGTTATGTACGGGTGGCTGGCCATGATCTGGCCGGATTCGATGAGGCGGGTCTTGCCCGGCTGCGCCGTGAGCGGATGGGCATCGTTTTCCAGGGGTTTCATCTGGCCCCGACCATGACCGCATTGGAAAATGTTGCTTTGCCTCTGGAGTTTGCTGGACAGAGCCAAGCCGCGCAGCGGGCCCGGGATGAATTGGCGGCGGTGGGTCTGGCTGAGCGGGCCGGGCATTACCCGGCTCAGCTTTCCGGCGGTGAACAACAACGGGTGGCGATTGCCCGGGCTTTGGTGGCCCGTCCGGATATCCTCCTAGCCGATGAGCCGACCGGCAATCTTGATGAAGCGGCCAGCGCGACGGTGATGGAGCTTTTGTTCCGTCTGCAACAGGAGCGTCAGGCGGCTCTGATTTTGATTACCCATAATCCCGATCATGCGGTCCGGGCCGGACGGGTCGAGCATCTTGAAGATGGCCGCATTACCCCGCAAGTGAGCACACCGTTGTGAGGCATTCGTGAGGCATTGTTGAAAAAAGCCGCACCCCATCCCGGTCCCTGATCCGAGATGGAGGGAATGCGCCCATATCTTGGCGCGCATATCCACAAGCAACAAAAAGGGGGAGTGGCCGCCGCCACTCCCCCCCGAAAGGTATAATATGGAAAATAATAGTACCACAAACAGCGAAAAAGACAACAAAAAAACACCAGGAAAACACCAAAATACGGGAAATCACTGATGATGTTCTCTCTGGCTATCATATGAATAATTCATCCGAAAACAATTCATTCAGGGTCAGTCTGGCTTTGGCATGGCGGTTGGCCCAACGTGATTTTCGCGCCATCGGGTCGAGTTTTGTCATCTTGTTTTTATGCTTGGCTCTCGGGATGGCGATGATCACCACGGTCGGGGCTGTATTGGCCTCGGTAGAGGCCGGTTTACAGTCCGAAGGGCGCCGTCTTTTGGGGGGTGATGTTGAACTACGCTTGGCCCAGCGTCCGGCCAGTTCAGCCGAATATGATGCTTTGAAAGACGGCGGCCTGTTGTCGCATGCTATTGAAATGCGGGTGATTGCCCGCCGGGGAACCGGAGAAGAGGAAAAAACCGCCTTGGCCGAAGTCAAGGCGGTTGACGGGCTTTACCCTCTTTACGGGACTTTGACGGTTGATCCCGATGAACCGGTTGATTTCAGCCGCCAGCCTGGAGGGGCGTGGTCGGCTTATGCCGATCCGGCACTGGCTGATCGTTTGGATCTTGAGGCCGGTGATCGTTTTCGGCTTGGTGATGCCCGGCTGGTTTTGGCTGGCCTGATTATCCGTGAACCCGACCAGGTGGCCAGCGTTTTTTCTTTGGGGCCACGTCTGCTGCTCTCTCAGGATGCCTTGCAAGACAGCGGTCTGTTGCGACAGGGAGCTTTGGCGACTCATCTTTATCGTTTGCGCTTTGATCCAAGCATTGACGCCGATGCCTGGCTCGAGGATCTTAAAACCGCTTTTCCGCAAGCCGGATGGCGGGTACGTGGCCCGGATAATGCCGCACCCGGAGTCGAGCGTTTTATTGAGCGTTTGGCCATTTTCCTGACCCTGAGCGCGATGACCGCCTTATTGATTGGTGGGGTTGGCATTGCCAATGCGGTGCGGGCCCATCTGAATGCCCGGCTGGGTTCAATTGCCATCTTGAAATGTTTGGGTGCCCCGCCGCCGGTGATCATGCAAACCCATATCATCCAGTTGGCGGTGGTTGTTTTGGCAGCCATCCTGGTTGGTCTTGCTGTTGGCAGTATCATGGCCTATTGGGGCAGCGGGTTCCTGGCCAAAACCACCCCGATTGAGGCGGTTGCCGGTTTATATCTCAATCCGTTATTGGCGGCGGCAGCGGCCGGTAAGCTGGTGGCCATCATTGCGGCGGCCTGGCCTTTGGCGGCCGCCCGCGACGTCAAGGCGGCCAGTTTATTTCGTTTTGCCGTGATGCCGCCACCGACTCGCGCGACCTTAGGTTTGATCCTTTTGGTTGGGGTCTGTTTTGCCGGATTGGTTTTATGGGTTTTTGTGGTTATTCCTGATTGGCGTTTTGCTTTTTGGTTTGTTTGCGGGGTCAGTGTCGCTTTCTCCTGTCTCTGGGCGGCCAGCCATGCGGTGATTGCTGCGGCGCGGTTGTGCCGGAAATTTTTGGATCATGCCCCTCAGGCCTGGCCAGCGTTGCGTCTGGCTCTGGCCAATTTGGTACGTCCAGGCGCGCCGGCTTTGGGAGTTTTTTTATCCCTGGGGGTCAGTCTTTCGGCCTTGATTGCCATTGCGGTGATTGACGAAAATTTAGCCCGCTTGATCACCAAACGTATGCCCGAATCCGCCCCGGCTTATTTTTTTACCGATATTCGTTCCGACCAGGCGGCTGATTTTGAGAATTTGCTCACCCAAGCCGAAGAAGTGGAAAAATATGAAGCGGCCCGAATCATCCGTGGCCGCATCACCGCTATTGCCGATATGGATGCCGCCCGGGTCAAGGTGGCCCCGGAAACCCAATGGGCTTTGCGGGGTGATCGGGTTTTTACCGTTGCGGCGGTTCCACCCCCTGGAACCGATATTGCCGAAGGGGTCTGGTGGCCGTCCGATTATCAAGGCGACCCCCTGATCTCACTTGATGCCGGCTTGGCCAAGGGGTTTGGGGTTGATATTGGTGATTATTTGACTCTCAATATCCTGGGTCGGGATATCCGGGCCCGGATTGCCAACCTCAGATGGATCGATTGGGCCGGCCTCAATCTTAATTTTGCGGTTATTCTCTCACCCTATACTCTCAACGCCGCACCGATGAATCATATTTATGCTGTCCATGCGGCTCCAGAAGATGAAAATATCTTATGGGAGATGGTCATTGACAATTTT
Organism: Alphaproteobacteria bacterium; assembly: GCA_963923945.1. Taxonomy (GTDB): domain Bacteria; phylum Pseudomonadota; class Alphaproteobacteria. Next base: position 747,200 of record OZ000551.1, on the reverse strand, counting down.
GATACGGTGACACCGATTCGGGTGCGTGATGCCTTGGAGGCGGCCATCGGACTGATTGCCAATGTTTCTTTGGCTGCCAAGTTGGCGGCAGCGGCAACCCTGTTTTCCGGGGTTTTGGTTTTGATTGGTGCGATGGCCGCCCTTCAGGCGCAATCATTGCGTGAATTAGCCGTTTTCAAGGTTTTGGGCGCTACCCGAAGCCAGCTGCAACGGGCCTATCTGCTTGAATACGGTCTTTTGGGGATGATTGCGGCGGTTTTGGCGGTGATCCTTGGGACCGTCGGCGGATGGGGGGTTGTGACCCGGCTGATGGAGGGAGACTGGTTCATTTCAGCAGAATTTCCTCTCCTGACGGCAGCGGCCTGCACCGCTTTGACCATCGCGGTCGGTGCGGTTGCCATTCGCCGGGTCTACCGGCGTCGGGCATCTATTTATTTGCGCAACGAATAATGTGAGACGATATATAACCTCGGATATAACCTTGGTAATATTATTCCGACAATGAGGCGGTGATTGTTCCCGAAACCATCACCGCCAAACCGGTGTGCTTCATCATTATAGCCCGGGCCGCATTTTGTGTTTTTAATGAGAATAGAGGGGCAATCAAGTTTTCTTGATTTCATCCAAACTTTCTGAGACCCGTTCGGCTAGAGTATGGGCGATTTTTTCCTGAACCTGGGTTATGATGGCGGCCATTTTCCCCATATCTTCAAGCGATTTTTCATAAGATTTTTGCATCAGATTAAGCTGACTGATGGCGGTTTCCCGAGGGTCTCCCGATTGAATGATTTCGTTGTAGCTTTTGGTTGTTTTATTGAGCATCTCACTCAAGACACGGTCTTGATGCTCAATCACTGAACGGACCCCGGCCATCATTTCTTGATTGGCCTGGGTGAAGGCGGCAATATTCTTTTTCTGATTGCTTAAAAAGGCATCAACCGCGGTGAGGGGTATTTTATATTCAGAGGCCAGTTGAGTGCATTTATCGGCCAGGGTCGTCGGGTCAAACTGGCTCATGAATTGACCAGGGTCAAAGCTGCGCATCATTTTTTCAAAAGCCGGATCGAATCCTGAGTCGTCGCTGGCCTTTCCTGATTGATGATCTGAGGAGTGGGTCTTAGAACTTCCGGTTTTTGTCATGATGATCTGTCCTTTTGACAATAAGGTTTTTGAGGCAAAAAATTTCTCCGATGAATCGCCGCTCTCAATCAATCCAGCCAAATAGAATGCCGAAAAATCAGCCGGGAGCAAACATGCTGATAATGAACACCCTCTCAACTCATTTTACGAAGAATGGCGGTTGTTATGCAATCATTGTTTACATCTCCGTTGACAACCATTGTTTCTATATGTCGGTTCGATAGAGAACGCGCCCTCAAAGCGGTATAGACGGAGATGGTCATTTGTGGCTCTACCTCTTTCGAGGAGAGTCAAATCGGGTCCCGGATCGGTTGAGAGATATCTGATCATAGCTTCTAAAGAGGTAGAAGATGATCCTAAAGGATGATGAATAGATAAATTTTCTTAATAAAAAAATTGAATTATCAGTATATTCCAGTATAAATATTTAATAAGTAATAAATATAAATCGTATTATAAATAATAATACTTTCGTTTTATTGTTTATATTTCGTATTTTATTCTGTTTTTCCTTTGTTTTTAATCTTTTATTGGCGCAAATTGATTGCATTCCTTGCGGCTTATGCGGGGTTACTCCCGGTTGGTTGGTAAGGGTGTCTTAGGCCGACTGTTTTTGGTTGGCGTGCCGATTTCCTCCCTGCGGCACTTATTCTTACGGGAATGGTTTCCTATGAGAAGAGCGGGGCACCTGACACGGGGTGTTGTCTCATAGCGTCAAGCCGTGGCGAATGCGGGAATCCTCGCGATCAAACAGGTTGCGAGGGGCGGGATGACCAATAGCGTTCCTATGGCTGTCATCATGGTGGTTGGTTTCTGCTGGTTGTGATTGCTGGATAATGGCCACAACCAGCGGGTTGGCAGCTGCGTAACCGGGCTATGCGTCATTCCCGCATCCCGTCTTAAAGCGACCCAAATACTTGTCGATGCCGTTGATGCCATAAGCCAACAGTCAAACATGACCGGTTCTTGATCGTGATGATGGTCCGGATTTTCCTCAACAACCAGGCCCTCTTCTCTAACGACTGGGCGGCTCACTTGGCTTCTTTGTAAAATCACAGCGAACCCTCATAAAGTGATGGTCAGGACCACCCTGGTTCAGCAACTCTCTCAATCAACAGTACCGGTTTACACCATTGATCAACACCATTGGTTAACTCAAATGGGTTTATACCATGGTTGGTTAAAAAAGCTAAAAAACACCACATTCACCGGCGGGACGCCACCAACACCGCGTACGGTTGGTGATGGCGGAAATGGAGGAAACCATGAAAATCATTATTGCCGATGACCATCCTGTATTCCGGGTTGGTATGGCCTATGCCCTCAAGAATTATTATGGCCAGGATGTCGAGATTATGGAGGGTAATAATTATGCTGAAATTTTCACACTGGTTGCTGATCACCCGGATACGGATTTCATTTTTTGTGATCTTGGAATGCCGGATCGGGAGCCAGAACAGGGACTGCCCGCATTGATTAAAGCGGCTGGAAACATCCCGGTTTTGGTGGTCTCTGGACGCGACGATCCGCAATCAATCCATATGTCGATTGGTGCGGGCGCTAAAGGGTATTTGATCAAACAAACAACCATGAATATTTTACGCCCGGTTCTTGATTTAATCGCCTCTGGTGAGATTTATGTTCCCTCTCGCGCACTCAGTGGCGGTCTATCGTCTTCTTTTGGTTGGCATCATAATCAATTTCCGCTTCGGATCGCCCATATCTTGAGCAAGCGCCAGCTTGAGATTTTACAAGCCTTGGCCAATGGGCTCTCCAATAAGGAAATTGCCCGCCAACTGGGCATTGTTGAGTCGACGGTTAAAGTCCAACTCAAAACCATTTATCGGAAAATCAATGTGCGCAACCGAACCGAAGCGGCCTTGGCGATACGTTTTTTTCAAGACTCACAAGATGTGCCGGACTCACAGGATTCAGTTAAGAATGCTGTTCCCCCCAACACCAGAACGGTTTCAGAACTGGCCTAATCGAAGCCTGGCACCATCATGATGGTTGCGCGGGCCCTTCTATCATGTCCACTGATACCTCAAGGTGCAGAATGCACAACTCATGGCTGTTTGTTAGCCGTCGAAACTTTCAAGTTCGATCAAGAGAGTGGTGGTGCCGAATAAATCGGTCGTTGTTGATTCGCGGCGTTCGGTCTTAATCAGGCCAATACCGGGCGCAAACCAGTCGGTATTTTCGACCGTAACCCGAACCCGTCCCAAGCCACGGTCACCGATGAAAACAGTTTCACCCACCCCGCGGGTACGTAGGCAATTCTCAAAAACACCAGCCGGAACCCGAACCGTATCATTCACCGACTCAATTTGGTATTCCATATTGAAATCCACCGTCACCCGGTAATCATGATCCAACGGATAACGGCGGACCAGGAGATAGGTCTTGCTCGGGGTTTCCCAACTTGTTCCTTCTTGGATCGGGTATTTGAAGACATACCGGGACTGCGTTTCAAAATGAACCGGTAATGTCGGCCGGGCTTGATAAGCCACCCGACGCATCCCTTCTTGATCATCAAAATAATAATACAGGCTGTTGTCTTCACGCAGACGCGGGGTGAGCTGAAATGTTTCGGTCGCCTCCCCACCAAGGTCGCTGGATTGGGTGAGGGTGACCGGGTGAAGATTGGAGACGACAATTTTTTTAAGCTCTTTTGGCTCAACTTCAGGAAGAATAGTGACTCGATAATTCCAGGATAAATCAGATTCAAGAGGAAAAAAGTCAGAATCCTCCTCGCATCCTGTTAAAACACCCAAACAAAAAACCACGATAATAATCATACACAGCCATCGGGCGCCGGTCTTGACACCAGAACCACAGCCTCGGAGAGAGGGTGTCTTTTCCATGATCATTTCTCAGGCAGAACAGAGGTTGGTAAATCAAAAAAATTCAGCTTAACCGGTTCTAAAGCTTGTTGAACTTGACCTCTACTGGCCACCATGCTTCCTGCTCCCTCCCCTTCGATCTCACCGATTTGTGGTGTTCCATCTTTAATCGAATTCATGGCTGCGGCCACTCTTTTATGAATTTCGTCGGAATACTCAATCTCAAAAGAGCGCGGTGTCGTCAGCCCGGCATTTTCATCCATTGAGGTGACCCAAATATAAATCCGTCCGGGAGCACCGGTGGTTTTATTGGGTTCATAAATTTGCGCCGAAATGAGGCGGAAGCTGGTGGGCATATCTTGAGTGGTTGGCCAGCCCAGAAGAGACATCAGACCAAAGTAATTGACCATATAGAATCCCGAAACCAGGAGAATAGCACCCATCTTAATGCTCCAATGGAAGCGGGTATAAAGACACAAAAAAACCAATAGGCAGGCCGTCAATACATACCCTCCCACCAAAGCGATAATCGACAATGTCATAATGATTCCTTATCCAATATTTTCATTAGTCATAATGATCATAATAATTTTGTATGATATTCTCTGTAATGTTCTCAGCGTAAAGTCACCAATTTTTTCGGCAAGCTGTTGGTTTCTACAATACGACCATTGGCCGATACAGTGAACCTTACGGCTGTTTTTTCATCGCCCTGTTGTTCCAGCGTGACCGTACCATAATAGACCACTTCAAGTTTTGGATTGACTTTTTCAACCTTCACATTGACATCAACCGGTTTATTGGTCGAGGTGGCATAGTAATGCAGATTGACCACATATTCCCCTGAGACCACCCCGCGCAAAGTCACAACCTCTTGATTGAGTGGATTGACCACCGTCTGGCCGCCGATTTTGATGGTATCATTGAGATTGCCCCGGTCATCACGATCCAGATGCAGCAATTCATTTTCAGGATTGCGAAACCACACCAGATTGCCGGACGGGTTTTCGATCCAAACATCAATATCATCGGGGCTGCCGTCTTGCCAGCCGATGGTGATGATATATTCAGCCTTGGGGTTGATGATGCCGCTTTTGGCAATCGGATTCATAAACATAATCGCGATGAAAAACAAAAACGTAAATCCAAGCAGAGCATTGAATAAAAGATCCGTAAATGGATCGGCTTTCAGGCGGTGCTTGTTATAAGGCATCGGATTTAAATAACTTCGGTTTGTCGGGTCAGAAGGGGCGAGACATTGACCTCAATGACTTTGGTTATGAGGGCAATCAGATTATCTGAGCCGTTGTCCAAGAGTTGATATTGTACAGCCAGCAACATGCCGCCGACCAACCCGGCCAAGGTGGTGAATAAGGCAACCCCCATGCCGGCACTCATGCTGCCCAGAACTTGCTGCATGATATTGGCATCAAAAGAGGTGATATCAGCCACCGATCCCAACATAATAATAAAACCAATCACAGTGCCTAAGAGGCCAAGCTTGAGAAGAATATCAGCGATAAACCAGCCGAATTCATTCTGGGCCCGCAACTTATCGCCATAAGCTTTAATCAGGTTATCACGCTCAAGCACCGCGCCATGCTTGCTGTCGCTGACTCGTTCTTGGTCAAGAATTTCACCGATCAGGCTGGTTAGGAGGCTGGACGGCAGTTTCCCCCCATCGGCGGTTGTCACCATTTTATCACGCCGGGCTAAAGGGCAGGCTCCCTCACGGCGTAGAATATTCCAGACTTGTCGGGTTGTATCCAGCTGGCCCGACACATGAAAGACTCGCCACGCACAATGGATATTGGTTGCGATGTAGAGGAAAGTGATCAAAATGGAAATATAACTCCGATCACTGGCATACAGCTTTTGCAGATAGCCGAGATCGGCCGCTATAACAACCAAAAAGGCAATCACGCCATTGATCAGAAGCCAGCGTAAAAAGAGGTGATGATGCTGCGTTTTCGCATCCTTGGCGATTTCTTGGTAATCCCAAACGGCAAACATTCCGGTCAACTTTCTTGTTGTTAATACGGTTTTCTCATCATCATTATACAATACAAGATATTATTATGACGATTGTGATTGCCGATTTTCTTGATCATGCACCCCAATCGCATCGGTTGATTGGGTTTTATCTTCGATGGGTTGGCTGGTGGAGCTGAGATCGAGGCCCAATGCACTGGGTGCGCCGTCTTCAAGTTTTGCGTTGCCCTCACGGCTGATATGATCACGTAGTTCGCTTAAATCAATGAAATAGTCGGCTTGTCGCCGCAATTCATCCGCCGCAACCGGCTGAGAAGAGTCAACAGTGCTGACCACACTGACCCGGGTGCCCTTACGTTGGACCGCCTCAATCAAACGCCGGAAATCACCATCACCAGAAAACAAGACCGCATGATCAATTTTGTCAGCCATTTCCAGCATGTCGATTGTCAGCTCGACATCCATATTACCCTTGACTTTACGTTGGCCAGCGGCGTTGGTAAATTCCTTGGTTGGTTTGGTCACCATGGTGTAGCCATTATAATCAAGCCAATCAACCAAAGGCCGAATTGGCGAATATTCTTGTTCTTCAACCAGGGCAGTATAATAGAATGCCCGGACCAGACGGGCTTGAGAGCGAAAAAAGCCGAGAAGTTTCTTATAATCAATATCATAGCCGGCCGCCCGGGCGGCTGCGTAAAAATTCGATCCATCAATAAATAAGGCGACGCGTTCTTCGGGATAAAATTCCATTGGTCATGCCTCGTATATGCGTATATGAATATATGTGTTTATGAATAATCTTCTGATTTTGTATGGTTATTGGAACAGTATGGATATAGTTATTTAAACTATATGGAATGTTCGTGATCAAATATCATCAATAAAATTTCATTTTATTTTACATTTTGTAAATAGCTTGATTGCTCTTTGTGAACAACTTCTGCACGCATCTTATCTGGTTTTTTACCGCAAATATTTTATATTATTTTATATGTACGGCACCTGATGACGGTTATGCGGTTTTGGGTGTGTTTCCCTTAATTTTTCATGCATAGCCCCGTGATTTATATTGGTATTGGCTCCAATTTATCCAGTGAGCATCATGGGTCATCAATGGCCATCTGCCGGATGGCTGTGGATCATCTGTCTGCGTATGGCCAGGTTGTGTTGTGCTCACCTTGGTATGAAAGTGCTCCGGTACCGATTTGCGACCAGCCGTGGTTTGTCAACGGCGTTGTTGGTTATCAAACCACTCTGGAACCGGCGGCTTTGCTGGATCGATTGCATGAGGTCGAGGCGCGTTTCGGCCGCGTTCGGCATCAACGTAATGAAGCACGTGTTCTTGATCTGGATTTATTGGCTTACGGTGATCGGGTGATTCCCTCTATCCATATGCAGGCCGGGCATGAGGATGAAAAGCAGATTGATGATTTAGCGATACCCCATCCGCGGATGCATCAGCGGGCTTTTGTCTTATTGCCGTTGCGTGATGTTGCCCCCGATTGGGTTCACCCGGCCACCGGTCAATCAATCAGCGATTTGATCGAATCGCTGCCCGATGGTCAGGATATCCGCCCGATGGTCTCGGTTGATTGATCATTTTGCTGCTACCAAGACACCCTATGATCAAACGCCCTATGATCAAAAAAGACCGGTCGGCTGTTTGAACGAAACCCTTGCCTTAGATGCCTTGGTCCCGTATACAGCGTTTAATTTTCGCATAGCTTTTTTTTGAGGGTTTCATGGCGCGTGTAACGATTGAGGATTGTATCCTCCAAGTTCCTAACCGATTTGATTTGGTGGTGTTGGCAGCCCGTCGCAGCCGCGATATTGCTTCTGGGGCACCTTTGGCTATTGAGCGCGATGATGATAAGAACCCGATTATTGCCTTGCGGGAAATTGCCGGTCAGCATGTGCATGCCGAAGAAATATCCGAGTCGGTGACCCAGAGTTTTCAGCGTTTCGTTGAAACCGATGATGCCGAGGAAGCGGTGGTTGAGCTGGGCGCTCCCCAAGATTTATCACCTCAAGATTTATCACCTCAAGATTTATCACCTCAAGATTTATCCATGCGTGATGATTCCGGGATTGATGAGGCCAAACAAAAAGCAGAGCTTCCTGAAGTTGCACCCGATTCTCTGACCACGGTTGAGGCCACTGAGCCAGAGATTTCTGATCCTTCGGCGATTTCCATCGCTGAACTGACCGAAGAATAGTGGCTCAGAACGTAAATTAAACGTTTTCTCAGCTCTGATTCCAGGTTGATCGTGAACCTGGAATATTTCTGAAAACCATTTTCATTGATTGTTCTTGGCTTTTTGACCATTTTTGGTCACGATTATGCTTGATGATGCTGTGGTTCTGACTTCAAAAAGATGGGGCTTTTTTTAAGCGTGGTCTCTGTTTTATGTTTTTGGGCCAGGGTTGCGGGAATATAAACCAAAATATGATTTAATGGTTTTCCGGCGTTCACGGTCTCATCACAAGGTTGGGACTGGAGTTGGAGGCGTGCGGCCCGGAGAAAGCAAAATGGTTCGCCAACATGAACTGATTGAGCGCGTTAAATCTTATGATCCGAATGTCAATGAGAGCATTCTCAATCGTGCCTATGTTTTCGCGATGAAGGCGCATGGATCGCAGCTGAGGGCATCGGGTGATCCGTATTTTTCTCACCCGATTGAAGTGGCGGCTATTTTGGCCGGTATGCGTCTTGATGTTGGGACCATCGTGACCGCTCTTCTCCATGACGTTATTGAGGATACCGTCTATTCGCGTGATGATATCGCCACCATGTTCGGTGATGAAATTGCCGGACTGGTTGATGGGGTGAGCAAGTTGTCGCAAATCGAGTTGCAGCCGGGCCAATCAAGCCAAGCGGAAAATTTTCGTAAACTCATTTTGGCGATGTCTGATGATATTCGGGTTTTATTGGTCAAATTGGCGGATCGTCTGCATAATATGCGCACGCTCAGTTATGTTGCCGACCCTGAAAAACGTCGGCGCATCGCTCTGGAGACTCAAGATATTTATGCGCCGCTGGCCGAGCGTATGGGAATCCATAATATTCGTGATGAATTGGAGGGGTTGGCGTTTTATGAATTGCATCCCGATGAACATGAATCGATTACCCGGCGTTTATCGTCTTTAAGGGCCGAAGGCCATGATCATGTTGCCCGCATCATTGCCGAACTGAAAGACAATTTAGCCAACGCTCACATCATCGCCCGGGTTTCCGGACGTGAAAAGAAAGCTTATTCCATCTGGCGAAAAATGGAAAATAAAGCGGTGGCGTTTGAACAGCTCTCTGATATCATTGCTTTTCGGGTTGTTGTTGATTCGATTGAGATTTGTTATCGGGTCTTGGGTCTTTTGCATACCAGCTATTCGGTTATTCCGGGCCGCTTTAAGGATTATATCAGCACACCCAAGCCGAACGGTTACCGTTCCCTGCATACAGCCCTGATTGGCCCTTTCAAGACCCGTATTGAGATTCAGATCCGCACCGGTGAGATGGATGAAGTGGCCGAGCGCGGCGTTGCTGCCCACTGGATTTATAAGCAAGGGACCAGCGGTCGTGAAGGCCGTCGCTATCGGTGGATGCGCGAATTATTAGATATCATGGAGAATGCTTTCGGGGCTGAAGAATTTCTTGAGCATACGAAAATGAGCATGTATAGCGATCAGGTCTTTCCCTTCACCCCGAAAGGGGATGTCATCGCGTTGCCACATGGGGCGACTTTGGTTGACTTTGCTTACGCCGTTCATACCGATATCGGTGATACCTGTGTGGGGGCAAAAATCAATGGTCGCTTGGTGCCTCTGACAACCGAGATCCGCAATGGCGATCAGGTGGAAATTGTCCGCTCCACGCAGCCGAGCATCAATCCCAGCTGGGAAAATTTTGTGGTGACCGGCAAAGCGCGCTCTTGTATTCGTCGGTATATCCGGGTTCGTCAGCGCCAGGAATTTATTGATCTGGGACGTTCAATTTTGTCACAGACTTTTGCGTCAGAGAACCAAGATTTTTCCGAAAAGGCCCTTGAGTCGGTTCTGGAGACTTTTGCGTGTGATGGCTTAGATGATCTTTATGTTGCCATTGGATCGGGAGAATTAATGTCTATGCAAGTGCTTGTGGCTATGATTCCGGATCATAAAATTGCCCATATGGATAGCCATAAAGATGGGAAAAATTCTGTTGTGCTTGCTGAGACGTCGCATGATCAAGGTTCGATTGATGCGGTGCTGGTTCGTGGATTAACACCTGGAATTGCGGTTCATTACGGAAGCTGCTGTAACCCGTTGCCTGGTGATAAAATCATTGGAATCATGGCAGTCGGTAAAGGAGTGACGATCCATCGGGTTGATTGTCATTATGTGAGTCCCGATATGTCGGATTGCGAACGTATGGTCAGGGTTTCTTGGGGTGCATGCGATGGTCAGAAAGGTTTTTTTGTTGGTCGACTCTCTATCGTTTTGGCCAATAATGTGGGCAGCTTGGGTTTTTTGAGCACGATTATCGGCAAACATGATAGCAATATCACCAACCTTAAAATTACCAACCGATCACCAGATTTTTTTGATATGATGGTTGATTTGGAGGTGCGCGATTTACCGCATCTTTCCCATATTATGAAAGCCATAAAGGATACCCCGGCGGTTCATTCGGTTGAACGTCCGCGCGGTTCTTCGTTTGTTTGAATGTTTTGTTGAATCACCGTATCTGACTCCCTTCATGTTTAAGCGCCGTCATCGTCTCCATTGGATTTTCCATCTGCGTGAGTGGGTGTGGCCGCGGGCCGGTTGGTGCCGGGTTGGGCGTTATCTGATTCATCGCTTGGCTCGGTTTGAAGGATGCCCGGAGCATATTGCCTGCGGATTGGCTTTTGGGGTTGCGGTTTCCTTCACTCCTTTCATTGGCTTACATTTTTTGCTGGCTGCTGCTTTGGCTTGGATATGTGGTGGCAGTGTGATTGCCTCAGCTTTTGGCACGATTGTTGGCAATCCTTGGACATTTCCTTTTATTTGGCTGATTACATATCGCATTGGTGCGGCCTTTTTGGGTTCGCCTGATCTGGCGCTTGAGGAAATGGATTGGGATTTCCTTAAGGCTAATTTTTCAGATGCTCTCTGGCCGATGATGGTCGGTGCGATTCCTCTATGCACCGGCTCTTGGTTTATCACCTATTTTGTTTTGCGTCATTTGATCACCGCATACCAGCATCGTCGTCGAGCGGCGATTGGTCGGGGTCGCCTGCGTTCGGTGAGCCGGGAATCGTGACTCTGCGCCTTGGTGTGAATATTGACCATGTTGCCACAGTGCGCAACGCTCGCGGGGTTTCCTACCCTGACCCTCTGCGGGCGGCGCATTTGGTTGCTGCGGCCGGGGCCGATTCTGTGACCATCCATTTACGAGAAGATCGCCGTCATATCCATGATGATGATGTTGTGCGTTTGATTGACCAACAAAATCTCCCGGTTAATCTCGAAATCGCCCCGGTTGCCGAGATGATTGATATCGCCTGTCGGTTGCGCCCATATTCTTGTTGTTTGGTCCCTGAACGGCGGGCTGAATTGACCACTGAGGGGGGGTTGGATGTTGCGGCCCTTACCGATGATTTGGCCGGCTATATACGTCCCCTCATTCAAAGCGGTATTCGGGTTTCCTTGTTCATTGATCCACAGATCGAACAACTCCAGGCGGCGGCTACGCTGGGGGTACCATGCGTGGAATTGCATACCGGATCTTATGCCGCGGCTGGATCGTCGACAAAGGATTCATTGGCGTTGTTGCAGAAAGCGGCAACCGCAGCGGTCGATCTGGGTCTTGAGTGTCATGCCGGGCATGGCTTGACATATGATAATGTTGGGCCTGTGGCAGCATTAGAGACCATCTCTGAACTGAATATTGGCCATTTCTTGATTGCTGAATCGGTTTTTCTCGGCTTGCGCGAAGCGGTCGGTCATATGATAACGATGATGAATGATGCCCGTCTTCGTGCCCATCTTGGACCAGTGCTGTCATGATTCTCGGCCTGGGCAGCGATTTGGTGGATATGCGCCGTATCCAAAAAGCCCTCATACGTTATGGAGACCGCTTTTCCCATCGTCTCTTTACTGCTGAAGAGCGTGCGGATGCCGAATCCTCTTTTAATCCGGCAGCAGTTTATGCCAAGCGTTTTGCGGCCAAAGAAGCCGCCGCCAAGGCGCTGGGTGTTGGCATTTATCGGGGGATTGCGTGGTGTGATATTGCGGTCACGCATAACTCAAGCGGTATGCCTATTTTGATACTGAGCGATGGGGCTGAAAAGCGGTTGCGGGCGATGACGCCTGAAGGGACCGCGCCGCATATTGCGGTCTCTTTATCCGATGAACCGCCCTTTGCCCAGGCGGTTGTTATCATTTCCGGGGATCACAAGTCTTGACAGCCTGGCCTGGCCTGGTGATTGTCGCTGCTCTGATCTCTTTTAAGGGCTTTTTTCGTTGCGTGATTTTTTCTCTTAGCATTGGTTTTTTTAAGGTGCGATATGTCTGTTATGGGTGATGCCGGTAGGCAGGATTCTAAGACCGGTTGGGGACATTGGCGCCCGCTTATCTTGGCCATTTTTCTGGCATTGGGAATCCGCACTTTTGCTTATGAGCCCTTTAATATTCCCTCTGGTTCGATGATTCCGACTTTGCTGGTGGGGGATTATCTCTTTGTGTCCAAGATGTCGTATGGGTATTCGCGTTATTCCTTGCCCTTTGGGTTGCCGGTGATTTCCGGGCGTCTCTTCACCCAATCGCCGGAGCCGGGTGATGTGGCGGTGTTTAAGACACCCGCCGATAACCAGACCGATTATATCAAGCGGATTATCGGTTTACCCGGTGATGACATACAAATCCGCGATGGTCTGCTTTATCTCAACGGTCAGCCGGTTCGCCGTGAGCGGCTTGGACCCTATCGCTACCAGAATCGTTTTGGTCACACCAAAATCCTCATCCGTTATCGGGAGACTCTTCCCAACGGCGTTGCTTACGACATTCTTGAAGAAAGCGACGACAAGTTGCTGGATAACACCGCACTTTATCAAGTCCCACCGGGGCATTATTTTGCCCTTGGTGACAACCGAGACAATTCGACCGATAGCCGGGTTCCCAGTATCCGCCAGGGAGTTGGTTTTATCCCGGTTGATAATCTGGTTGGTCGGGCTGATTTCATCTTTTTTTCTACCAATGGCCATGCCCGTTTTTGGCAATTTTGGAAATGGCCGTTTGCCATTCGTTATGATCGGTTGTTTCAACCCATTGACTAATATGATTGGTTGGGGAGGCGATGACTGAGAAGAGTGTTGATTATTCTCTTCTTGAATCCAGGATTGGCTATCGCTTCCAGGATCATGACTTGATGCGGTGCTGCTTGTTTCATGCCAGCGCTTCTGAGGGACGCGATGCCAAAGCGGCCCGTGATTTTCAGCGTTTTGAATTTCTCGGTGATCGGGTGCTGGGTTTGGGGATTGCTGAACTGCTTCTCAAAACCCATCCTGATGAGGATGAAGGGGAAATCTCACGGCGTCATGCCTTTCTGGTTGATCAGGAGAGCCTGGCTTCGATTGCTTCTGAGATTGGTTTGGAGCAATGGATTGTCCTATCGCGTGGTGAGCGCCGCTCAATCCATCGCCGCAACCCCGCCATATTGGCCGATGGGTTGGAATCTCTCTTGGCGGGAATTTATCTTGATGGTGGTCAGGAAGCGGCCCGACAGGTGATTGAGAGATTATGGAAACAAAAGTTGGCTGATCAAAGGGAACCGCCGCTCAATCCAAAATCAGCCCTTCAGGAAATCGTGCAAGCCCGGGGGTTGCCGCTTCCCGATTATCATCTGGTTGCGGTGCACGGATCGGATAGCCAGCCGCTGTTTGAGATTGAGTTGCGGGTCCCTGGATTGGAACCGGTGCGGGCCGAAGGGACATCCAAACGTATCGCCACCACTGCTGCTGCCCGTATGATGTTGGCGGCTTTGGGGCGCGATGATGCCTGAGTCAATCGCCGCCGACCATGAGCAAGACACGCACCCCACCCATGATCACAATCGTCGTTGTGGTTTTGTCGCGGTAATTGGCCCGCCCAATGTCGGAAAGTCAACCCTGGTCAATCGATTGACCGGGGCCAAAATATCCATTGTGACTGCCAAGCCGCAAACCACCCGTAACCGGATTATGGGTCTGATTGTTTATGGTGTAACCCAGATCATCCTTGTCGATACGCCGGGGTTTTTTGCCCCGCGCTCCGGCTTGGATCGGGCGATGGTGGCGGCCGCCCGGCGCGGGGTTGCGCAAGCTGACATGGTGCTTTTTCTGGTTGATGCACGGGATGATCCGGTTGTTGCTGAACGGGCACTGCAAGAATGGCGTGATCACGCCGCTTCGCCGCTTGCCATGTTGGTCCTGAATAAGATTGATCGGGTTGCGCGACCGTCTTTATTGGCTTTGGCTCAATCGCTCAATCGCTCTATTGCGTTTGAACAAACATTCATGATTTCGGCTTTGCAAGGGGACGGTGTGGATGACATGACCGGGGCGATTGCCGATGCTTTGCCTTTTGGCCCTTGGTTGTTCCCGGAGGACCAAATCACCGATGCACCGCAACGGATTTTGGCCAGTGAATTGACCCGTGAGCAGCTGTTCCTCAGATTGCGGCAGGAGTTGCCCTATGCGGCGGCTGTGGAAACCGAAAATTGGCAGGAATTGGCCAATGGTGATCTGCGCCTGGAACAGGTGATTATTGTTGAGCGCGCAACCCAAAAGGGAATCGTCATTGGCAAGAATGGTGCGCGGATTAAAGAAATCGGCGCGGCAGCTCGGCGTGAGATTGCGGCTGCCCTTGATCGATCGGTGCATTTGTTTTTGCGGGTTAAATTGCGTCCCGGTTGGCGTGAGGATTCCCATCGCCTGCGTGCCCTGGGTTTGGATATATCCGGTCAATAAGATCTGAGAATTTTTACTGATCCTGGAAGCCGTATAACAATGCGCACAATCATGCTTCAATCATCAAACAAGCAGCCGCGTGGGGAAAATGGGAATGGATTGGCGTGATCATGGGATCATTTTGAGCAGCCGCCCGCATGGGGAAACCTCGGCGATTGTCACACTGTTGACTGGGCATTACGGGCGCTATGCCGGTTTGGTTCGTGGGGCCCGCTCAGCCCGCTCAAACGGCCTTTATCAAGTCGGGAACCAGGTGGTGGCCCAATGGCGGGGCCGTTTGCCGGAGCATTTGGGCCATTTGACCTGTGAACTCTGTCACTGTCCAGCCGCCCATTTGATGGATGATCCCGATGGTTTGGCCACCTTGGCGGCGGCCTGTGCGGTCATTGATATGGCGGTTCCCGAACGTGAACCCCAGGAAAAAATTCATACCGATTTTGCCGATTTGATCGCGGTTCTGGAAAAAGGCGGCGATTGTGGGTCGCATTGGGCGGCTTATAGCCTTTGGGAACGTGACCTTTTGCGTGATCTTGGTTTTGCCCTTGATCTCTCCCGTTGCACGGTGACCGGGGGGCAGACGGATTTGGTTTATGTTTCCCCCAAAACCGGTCGGGCGGTCAGTCGCCAAGCCGGGGCGGCCTATCATGATAAATTATTGACCTTGCCCTCATTTTTTCTTTCCCCGGCAGTTCCGGGGCACGCGAATGACTCTGTTTCAGTGCCGCAATGGGCTGATATTGTGGCTGGCTTCAAGCTGACCGGTTATTTTTTGCAGCGTTATGTCTTTTCATCTTCCCGGTCATTGGGGACGCATTCTGACTCTTCTACCGGACCACCGGCTCGCCAACGCCTGTTTGAGCGATTGACGCGGCATATTTGATCATTCGACAATCATGTGAGCAGAAAAATATATATGCTGGCCGTATCATCGGGAGCAGAAAAAGAAGGGATATGTATTGGGGACTGGGCATCGGGGTGATCATCCTGGTTATGATTGGTGGTGCTTTGTTGGTTCTTGCGTTTTGGCTGCCTGATACCCGTTCGGGAACTTATGACGTTTATTTGAAGGGGACAGTGGGCCAGGTATGGGCGGTCTATACCGACCCGGGTTCTCAGGCTGCTTGGCGCGATGACATTCAAGAGGTTATCGGTCTAAGCGGCGAAAAAGGGGCGCGGGAATGGACCGAAGTCTCATCAAGCGGCCTGCGGATCACCTTCCGGGAGACGGTTTTTACCCCGCCGACACGATACGGTCTGGAATTCTCGGCAAAAGGCCGGTTTAACGGGTCTTTCAGTGCCGAATTTCAACAAATCGAAGCCAACCAGGTCCAAGCAACCGTGAGCGAATCGGTGACATCTTTGGGGCTGGGGCCGAAACTCCTATCGCTGATTTTCGTGCGGCCCCAGCAGATGATTGAGCGCTTTGCCGATGCGGCCCAACGTGAGATTGATCGCCGTGAGATTGATCGCCGCGAAATCAACCGCCGGGCGGCCTCCCCGTGATGCCGGTGTTTCTGAATCGGAGGCTTTGGCCCACCAACCACATGCTTGGAGTCAGTGGGCCTTGTGATCTTTGAAGCGATGCCCTGGCTTGGTTGATCAATCAGCCATGTGATGCTTGGGATCAACCGGTTTGATCAGCCAATTCGAGACCAAAGCAATGGCCAGAAGAGCGGCCATGCAATACATGGTGGTGTTGTATAATGTGGCGGAAGGATCGGCGGTCCCTGCTGGGGCAATCTCCATCAAATTGGTGATGGTGACGGTTTTGTTTTGCACCAACAGGGTCAACTGTTCTTTTCCGGCCCCGTAAGCGGCGGTGAAGACCTCTGGATCCAGGGTCGCGGCCAGATCATTAATCGCATTGATCAATGAGATTTCCCGCAGCTGGGTAATGGCCACCGGCCCCAGGACCCCGGCCAGACTCCAGGAGGTCAGCAAGCGTCCGTGAATTCCACCGACATAGCGGGTCCCGAAAATATCGGCCAGATAGGCCGGGATGGTGGCAAAACCACCGCCATACATGGTGAAAATAATCATGGTGGCGGCATAAAATGTCACCAGCCAGACCACCGACGGTGAGGCACTCACCGCCGCCGCACTATAGGGGATCGACATATACAAGATGATCCCGAGGCCGAAGAAAATGAAATAGGTCATTTTGCGGCCAATATAATCCGAGGTACTGGCCCAGAAAAACCGCCCGACCATATTGAAAACGCTGATCATCACCACGTAAGTGGCGGCAAAACCGGCATTGACAATCTGCGGCAAGGTGGTGCCAAAAATCTCGGTCATCATGGTCTTGGCGACCCCGAGAACCCCGATTCCGGCGGTCACGTTGAAACAGAGCACAATCCACAGAAAATAAAACTGCGGGGTCTTGAGGGCTTGATCAATATGGACATGGTGCCGGGTCATCATTTTTTTGGTGGCATGTTCATCACTGGGGGGTTCCCAACCTGCCGGTTTCCAGTCCTCAGCCGGCACCCGGTAGGAGAAGGCGGCAATGGTCATGATGACGAAATAAATACAACCCAAGCTAAAGAATGTTTGGGCGGCCCCGGTGGAGCCGGTCCCGACCACATAGACCCCCTCTGGACCCGGTTTGATCATCTGGGCCACATCATTGGGACCAACCACCACCACCTCTTTGAGTTGGTTGCCGATCTCGGCAAACCGCCGTCCGCCTTCGGTGATCAAATTCACATCCGCCACCGCACCGAGATATTCCGGGGCTTGGTAGAAAAAGGAAACCAGGGCATCAATTGATGGCGCACCAATCATCGCCCCGCCGCCAAACCCCATAATCGCCATGCCGGTGGCCATGCCCCGGCGGTCGGGAAACCAACGAATAAGCGTGCTGACCGGTGACACATAGCCCAGCCCGAGGCCACAGCCGCCAAAAAACCCATAGCCGATATAAACCAGAGGCAAGGAATGCAGCAGCAAACCGATGCCACCGACAATAAAGCCGCCACCCCATAAACAGGCCGAGACAAAGCCGACCATCCGCGGCCCGACTTCTTCCAGCCATTTACCGGCAAAGGCGGCCGCAAAGCCCAAACAGACAATCGCCACTGAAAAAATCCACACCACTGACCCCAGGGACCAATCATCAGCCGCCGGGGCGACCACCCCGATTTCCTTGATCAATGGCGGGTTGAAAACGCTCCAGGCATAAACCGAACCGATACACAGATGAATGGCAATCGAGGCCGGCGGCACCAGCCAGCGATTGAAGCCGGGCTTGGCGATGATGTGCTGTTTTTTCAGACGATCCAACATGGTTCTGGTGTCCCCCCTGGTTTTTTTAAGGCTTTTACCTTGTACGATTGCGCCTTACCAGATTTTTTTACCCGCCGGATTTTTTGCCCATCTTATATCTTGGCGTTTTGATGATGATTCGCTTCAAATCATCGGATGGGTTGTTCTCTCCATAGGCTGATTATTGCTGCTGCGCAAGGGGAGCGCGACTGGCCAACCAGGGCAAAGGGCGCAATGGCATGGGAACCAAGTTATGGGAAATGATGCCGACTGCATTCTGCCATCCCCAACAAGCCGCACGCCATCGGTTCGGGCGATCATCGGTTTTGATGGGAATTGGGTTATGGGAACCAGACTATTGAAATTGGGCTTTTTCCTTCAAAACCCAATAGACATCGCTATCCCGCAAGGGGGAATCTTCCTTGATCAGTTCCCAAGGCTGGCGGCCGTTTTCATCCCGGGCCTTGGGATCGGCTCCGGCTTTGAGCAAAATCGTGATCACCGTGGGGTCTTTAGTAAATCCAGCCGCCAAATGCAGAGGCGTTCGCCCCTTCTTATCCCAGGCCTTGGGGTCGACCCCGGCCTTGAGCAAGGCCTCCACCACCGCCGGATTTTCATTGAATCCAGCTGCAAAATGCAGGGGAGTATACCCATCATTATCCTGGGCCTTAGGGTTGGCTCCGGCGTCCAGCAAGCTGCTGATCACCGCCACATTACTGTTTTTTACAGCCGCCATATGCAGAGGGGTCAGTCTATCCTTGGACTGGGCCTTGTGGTCGGCTCCGGCATTCAGCAAGGCTTCCAGCACCGCCGGGTTTTGGTTTCTAAAAGCCGCCTCATGTAGGGGGGTAGAACCTTGTTTATCCCGAGCCTCGAGATCAGCCCCGGCGGCCAGTAATGTTTTCACCACCGCCGGGTTTTCATTGAATCCAGCTATCAAATGCAGGGGCGTATACCCATCTTTATCCCGGGCCTCGAGATCAGCCCCGGCGGCCAGCAAGCTGTTGATCACCGCCGGATTGCTATTTCCAGCCGCCATATGCAGGGGAGTCCGACTCCCCTCAGCCTGGGCCTTGAGGTCGGCCCCGGCATCCAGCAAGGCCATGATTACTGCAATATTTTCATTGAATGCGGCTGCCCAATGTAAGGGAGAAAGCCCATTATCATCCCGGGTCTTAAGATCGGCTCCGGCATTCAGCAAGGCTTCCAGCACCGCCGGGTTTTCATTGAGTCCAGCCGCCCGATGCAGTGGGGTCTGTCCATCCGTGTCTCGGGCCGTGAGATCGGCTCCAGCATTCAGCAAGGCTTCCAGCACCGCCGGGTTTTCATTGAGTCCAGCTGCAGCATGTAGGGGAGTCATCCCAAGTTGTTCTCGGGACTCAAGATCAGTTCCAGCGGCCAGCAAGGCTTCCAGCACCGCCGGATTTTCATTGAGCGCAGCCGCAAAATGCACAGGAGTGCGCCGAAGCCCATCTTGCGCTTTGGGATCAGCCCCGGCCTCCAGCAAGGTTTTGATCACTGTTGGGTTGTCATTGACTCCAGCCGCAAAATGCAGGGGAGTCAGCCCATTATCATCCCGGGCTTTGGGATCGGCCCCGGCGGCCAGACAAGCGGCCACATCCTGGAGGTTGGCCTGCTCAAAAAAACTATCCGTATTCCACCCAGAACAGGAAAGCGCGGCCGCCTTGACCCCAAGGCTCATCATCACCAGCCCCAGCAAAACCACCAATACGGCTTTTTTTGCCGATTTTACCCGTTTGTGTCCCATCGTCATACCATGACTCCAATAACGCTGGTTTATAAATTCCTCGGCACCCCAAACCTCACGCAAGCCGACAAGAGCATCCCAAGACTCATAGAACTGCAACCGGGCCGGTCACGCAACCCCATCATAGACCGCCTTATATAACCGCGCGCCATCCGCCCCGGCCATTATTGGCTCTTTATTGGTGCTGTTTCTTCCGGGGACAAACTGGTCATCATTGTCTCGGCAATGGCTAAATCTTGCGGTCGATTGATATTGAAAAAGGGATCAATCGGTTCTTGCCCAAAAGAATGCAGGGCGACCTGGTGGCGGTCAGTCCAATCCTCAATTTTGCGCACACCCTGTTCAAGACCGGTTCGCAAATCATCGGCCAACCCAACCGGCCACAGAGCAAACACCGGATGACGGCGTGACCCCGATACGGCACAGGCCATATCCGCTCGTTCCCGATGCCGGGTCTTGAGCAAACAAGCCACCAGATCATCGGGAAAAAAGGGGGTATCAACCGCAAAACTGGCCAACCACTGACAAGGCGGATGGTGATCCCGCACCCATTCCAGACCGCTCAACACACCGGCCAAAGGACCCAGATGGCCGGGCAGACAATCGGGGATGATCGGGATATCAAGGGAATCATACAGTGATGGTGCTGCTGTATTGATCACCAAATGATCAACTTGGCGGGCCGCCCGGGCCACCACATGCTCAATCAAAAAACGGCCCGCCAATTTCTTCCAGGCTTTGTCCCCATCCCCCATCCGCCGTGAGCGACCACCAGCCAGAATGACCCCGGCAATCGGCGCCGACATATCTTTATTATGGTGTTGATGCGGTCCAGAGTGATTATTCATGGTCTTTTTCAGGGTCTTTTTTTCAGGATGTTTTGGCTCGCGGGGTCTTTCTTTTAAGGCCAGATGTTTCGGTTGGTGCTGATGATTGCCTTATGGTTGTTTTTGCAGTGGGTTGGGTCTTTGGAGGGTGATGGGGTTTTTTGGCGGCTTCTTTTTTGGCGAATGCCAGAGCGGCCCGCTTGACATCTGGCCATAAAGATGTCCGGTTACGGCCGCGATATTTGGCGTCATATAAGGCGGCGTCCGCCCGTTCGATGTTTTTTTCGAGACTCACTTTTTCCTCAATCGGGACAATCCCAAGGGATAAGGTGACATTGACTTTTACAGCACTTGATTGGGTGCGAATTTGCACCGGGGATTGGGCGATGGTTGTGCGCAAACGCTCGGCAATGTCCCGTCCTTCGGCCAGAGCTGCATTGGGCAGACAGAGAAGAAATTCTTCACCACCAGAACGATAGACTTGATCATAAGGACGACACCCGGCCATCAGATGGAGGGCGACTGCTTGCAGAACCCGGTCACCGATTGTGTGTCCGTAGGTATCATTGATCTTTTTGAAATGGTCAATATCGGCCAGCACCAAACAGCACGGAGTCTGCGACCGTATAGCCCGTTCTTGCTCACGAGCAATCTCAATCATCATCACTTGGCGATTATGAAGACCGGTCAGAGGGTCAAGATCGGAACGGGCATGCTGAAACGCATCCCGCACCTGGTGGGCCAGGGCAAAAAAAGCGGTGATTTTCCCCGAAAGCAGATCATATTCCATCGTTGTGATGGGGTGCCCGTGGGCATTTTTTTGGGCCAAAAAGCTGGCATCATCACGCATCTGATCATGAAGCTGGATGAGGTTTTGAATCACCGGTTGGCCAATCAGTTGGTCGCCGCGATGGGCATCAATCCAGGCCCCGAAACGGGATAAGTAACGCGATTGTTCGGAAATGATATCCCGCGATGCTTTGCCGCCGCAGATAAGTACCCGGTGAAAACGGGCCAACCAGTCAAAATGCTCCCGCACCGCTTCCTCAATCATGGTGAGGATATCATCCGGGTTCAGGCTCTCTTTAGAGATAATGGCAGAAGCGGCCGTCTCACTGGAGGATGAATATTTTTTCCGAAACCGCTTTTTTTTAGGGGACGGTTTTTTATTCGGAGACGGTTTGGTTTTACCGAGGTTGCTCATAGCGGACCGGCTTTTCTAGATATGTCTGTATTCTGGTCATTTTGATCATATTCGATACGCTCAAACCCGGATAAGGCCAGGAAACGTTTTCCTTTGGCCCGCCCAATCAGGGTGAGATTGACTTGGCGGGCCAGTTCAACCCCCCAAGCGGTAAAGCCGGAGCGGGAAATCACCACCGGGATGCCCATCCGGGCCGCCTTGATGACCATTTCACTGGTCAAGCGGCCGGTGGTATAAAGAATTTTATCATCCGGTGATTGATGTTCCAAAAACAGATAACCGGCAATTTTATCAATCGCGTTGTGGCGCCCCACATCTTCCATATAAATCAAGGGTTGATCCCGCTGGCATAGGGCGCATCCATGAATGGCCCCGGCCTTGAGATAGAGGCTCGGCGTGCTGGCGATTTTTTTGGAAAGGGGATAAATCCAAGATGTTTTGAGGCGGGTTTCCGGCGGCAATGTGATGGTGTCAAAATGATCCATCACGTTGCCAAAAGCGGTCCCTTGGGCGCAACCGGAAGTCAGGGTTTTTTTGCGTAGAGTGTGTTCAAAATCGGTTTGACGGTTGGTCCGCACCACCACAACATCAATTTCCGGATCATAGTCAATAGCGGTAATCTGATCCTCGAAAGTGAGCATATGTTGGTTCAACAGATAGCCAACCGCCAAATAGCGCGGATGATCCCCCACCGTCATCATGGTGACGATTTCCTGGCCGTTGAGATACAGAGTCAACGGGCGTTCGGTGACCACCGGTAGCGCCACAGTTTCTCCAGCCTGGTCGATGCCCTGCACAGATTGGGTGAGGCGCGGGTCATCGGGGTTGGGCTTGATGATCAATTCTGTCATGCTCAGACTATGTCGTGCCGGGTTGATCACGACAAGCCCTTAAAAGACATTATGTTAAAAGACATTCTATTGACTCGCTATTGACTCGCTATTGACTCGAACCGGATGTTGACTGAACCGGTTCAACCGATATTGGTTTCTCCCCCGAAGACCGCCAAGAGGAAGATTAAATATGAAGATCCCGGTTTGCTGATGGGTGAGTTCGCAAACGCCTTTGCCACCGCCTTTGATCTGATGGTTTCGGCTGATGATGAATTGATGGGGATTGTTCTGCTCTCCCTTAAAGTCACGTTGAGCGCGGTGGGTCTGGCGGCGATGATTGGGATTCCTTTGGGCGCGGCCTTGGCGTTGTTCCAATTTCCCGGACGGAGTTTTCTGGTGGTTGTCATCAATGCCTTTATGGGGTTGCCGCCGGTGGTGGCCGGGCTGTTGGTTTATCTGGCTTTATCCCGTTCCGGGCCGTTGGGGACGTTGGGTTTGTTGTTTACACCCACAGCGATGATCATCGCGCAATGTATTTTGGTGACACCGATTATCACCGCTTTATCCCGGCAGGTGGTGGGCGATTTGTGGCGGGAATATGCCGAACAGTTACGTTCTCTAGGGGCGACACCATTGCGGGCCTTGCCGATTCTGCTCTGGGATGGACGTTTGGGGCTGATCACCGCGGTGGTGGTCGGGTTTGGCCGGGCCAGCGCGGAGGTGGGGGCGGTGATGATTGTCGGGGGGAATATTGATCAAGTCACCCGGGTGATGACCACAGCGATTGCCCTGGAAACCAGCCGCGGTGAATTGGCCTTGGCCTTGGCCTTGGGAATCATCTTGATGATCCTATCGCTGGCTCTGAATGCCTTGGCCTATATTTTGGGCCAAGCCGTTCAACCGGTGCGTCAATGAGCAACCGGGCCATGGAGTCGGAACACAAAATCAGGATCAAGGGGGTTGGATGCCGATTCTAAACTGGTTGACCCGGGATGAAGACACCCAAGCGGCCGCGCGGGTGCCCTACCGCCTGCTGGAGGAAGTGCCGACACATGGGGTGGGTGCGCTTGACACCGGCAATATGTTGATCCAGGGCGACAATCTGGAGGCGTTGAAGGCGTTGTTGCCGTTCTATGCCGGGCGGGTCAAATGTATCTATATCGACCCGCCATACAATACCGGCGCGGCTTTTGAACATTATGATGATAATCTGGAACACAGCCAATGGCTGGCCATGATGTGGCCGCGCCTGGAACTGCTGCGGGATTTATTGGCCGAAGATGGCTCGATCTGGACGAATATAGACAAAGATGAGGGCCACTACTTAAAAGTCGTAATGGATGAAGTATTTGGTCGGAAAAATTTTATCGGAGAAGTCGCTTGGCAAAAAAGGACATCACCAGATGCTAGATTGCAACTAGGAGATGCTCACGACTACATTTTGGTTTACGGACAAAACCAAAAATCAAGATATTCGTTCAATCGTATTCCTCTTACACGGGAACAAGAAAGTTCGTATAAGAACCTAGACAATGACCGGAGAGGTTCTTGGATATCGACTGATTTGACAGGGCAAATAGGACACGCAACTCCCGAACAATTTTACACAATTATCGCTCCCAATGGAACCGAACACCCTGTTCCACCGGGCAGATGCTGGGCACTAGCCAAGCGAACCTTTGATCGACTCGTTGAAGACAATAAAATTTGGTTTGGATCTAGCGGTGATGCCCGGCCTCGGCTGAAACGATTTCTCTCAGAGAGTAAGGGTGTAACCGCCTGGACTTGGTGGAGCAATACAGAAGTTGGTCATAATCAGGAAGCCAAAAAGGAGACTAACGAATTGTTTGGCAGTAATGCCTTTGAAACCCCAAAGCCTGAACGCTTGATTCAGCGTATCCTCCAAATTGCCACCAATCCCGGTGACTTGGTTCTGGATTCCTTTCTGGGTTCCGGGACCACGGCGGCGGTGGCCCATAAGATGGGGCGGCGCTATATCGGTATTGAGATGGGGGATCATGCCCAGACCCATTGTGTACCCCGCCTCAAGCAGGTCATTGATGGCGAAATGGGCGGCATCTCGAAAGCCGTGGCCTGGCAAGGTGGCGGCGGTTTTCGGTTCTATCGTCTGGGTCCGCCGGTATTTGATGCCGATGGCTGCATCCGGCCCGATATTCGCTTCCCGGTTTTGGCTGCCCATATCTGGTTTTCTGAAACCGACCATCCTTGGGCCGGTCATAAAAGGAATGACAACAACAACCCGCTACTGGGTGTCCATAAGGGGCGAGCCTATGCGCTGCTCTATAACGGTATTCTTGGCGACAAGCGACCGCAAGGCGGCAATGTGTTGACCCGGGCCACCCTGGCCGACATCCGCACCCAGATTGCTCAAGACCATCCGGCATGGGTTGCAGAAAATCCGGATTACCCGCTCACTATTTATGGTGAACAATCGCGTCTGACCGCGCTCACCCGGGATCGTGAACGCATCACCTTCAAACAGACACCCTACGACGTCACAGCCCGGGTCTAAGGAGGGTTTTGATGAAACTCAAACAATACCAGACCGATACCCTGGACACATTGCGCCGTTTCTTTGAACAGGCCCGCATCGCCGGGCCAAAAAATGCTTATGCGGCGGTCACCCGGGATCCCGAACAGGCTGCGCGGCTGGGTGGCTATGCCGGTTCTTATACGCCGCTTGCCGAACTGCCGGGTGTGCCTTATATCTGTCTGCGCTTGCCCACCGGTGGCGGCAAGACCATCCTGGCTGCCCATGCGGTTGGCGTCGCCCGGGACGCCTGGATTGAGAAGGATTTTCCCCTGGTCCTGTGGTTGGTGCCTTCCACCACCATTCGTCAGCAAACCGTCGATGCGCTCAAAAACCCCCAGCATCCCTATCGGCAGGCTCTCAATGAAATTTTTTCCGGCCGGGTTCGGATATTCGATATCGGCGATTTTACCCATATCCGTCCGCATGACCTGCGGGATCATTGCTGTATCGTCATCGGCACAATCCAGACGTTGCGGGTATCCAACACCGAAGGCCGAAAGGTCTACGCCCATAACGAGGAGATGGAACCCCATTTCTCTGCCTTACCCCAAAACAGCGCATCATCATTACCCGGGCTGGAAAAATTGAATGATGGGAAAATCAAGTTCTCATTTGCCAATCTGCTGCATCTCCATCGCCCATTGATGATCGTCGATGAGGCCCATAATGCGGTCACCGGTCTGACCCGCGAAATGCAAGCACGGGTCAACCCCTGCGCCATCATTGAACTGACCGCCACCCCGCGCGACAAAAAAGGCCGCTTGTTAAGCAATATTCTTCACAGCGTCACCGCACAAGAACTCAAAAACGAAGACATGATCAAGTTGCCGATCATGTTGTCTGAACATCATGCTTGGCAGAATGCGGTCAATGGAGCCATTGCTGGTCGGGCGTCATTGGCCGAAACTGCCAAGAATGATCGAGATTATATTCGTCCCATCGTGCTGTTTCAGGCCCAGTCAAAAAATCAAGAGGTCACCGTAGAGATGCTGAAAAAATATCTGATTGAGGATGAGCAAATTCCAGAAAGCGCCATCGCCGTTGCCACCGGTGACCAGAGAGAACTGGATGGGATCAATCTGTTTGATCGGGCCTGTCCGATTGAATACATCATCACCATCAAAGCCTTAAAAGAAGGCTGGGACTGCCCCTTTGCCTATATATTTTGTTCGGTTGCGCGCATCCAAAGTGCGCTCGATGTCGAACAGCTTCTGGGTCGTGTGCTCCGTATGCCTTATGCCAAGCGGCGCCGGGCGACGGAACTCAATAAGGCATATGCCTATCTTTCCGAACCGGCTTTCGGTGCCGCCGCCCGATCACTGGTCGATAAATTGGTCGCCATGGGGTTTGAGGAAGACGAGGCACGCGATAACATTGAGCCGGTACAACAGGGATTCAATGATCCAGATGGCCTGTTCAATCAACCAAATAAACCCAAGCCAACATTCAAACATACCGTGTCGGTGACACCAGAAACATTGGCCGCCATCAAGAAAAAAAGCGGCGGCGCGGTTGCCGTCCAGGAAACCGAAAAGGGGCAGTCGGAAATCACCATCACCGGTCCGGTCACCGACGTGGTGGAAAAGACCATCCTTGAGACCCTGCCGCAATCCGAACGCAACGGGTTTTCAGAAGCCGTTTCCCAATACCGGCTTACGGTGAAAGACACGCTGTCCCCGGCTGAACAGGGCAAGAGCTTCAAAGTGCCGCGCCTCATGTCAGAAATCCAGGGTTCGCTGGAATTTGCCGATACCGATGTATTCATGGAGTTTCATGATTGGTCGCTGCTTGATCATTTGCCGCATATGGATGAAGGGGAATTCTCAATCCGGGAAACCGCCCGCAGCTTTGAAATCGATATAGACGGTAAAAAAGTGAGCTATCATTACGTCAACCAGGAAGAACAACTTATCCTTGATATTGGTGCGGAAGGCTGGACGCCGGAAGTCCTTGTTTTGTGGCTGGATCGCCAAGTCCGTCAACCCGATATTCACCAGAGCGCATTGCTGAAATGGTTGCGTGATTTGGTGGGCCACCTTGTCACGCATCGGGGCATACATATTGCGGCCTTGATGCGTTGCAAGTTTCTGCTTGCCCGCAAGCTCCGCGATAAGATTGCAACCATACGCCAAAAGGAACGAGACAAAGTTTATCAGCGCTATCTGTTTACACCAGAAGCCAAAGTCCAGGTTTCTTTCGATACCGCATTCTCATTCCGCCATGATCTATATTTCGATCAGCGTTGGTATCGGGGGCGATGGAAGCCCGGCAAGCATTTCCTGGGTCCAGACCATGTGCCCGCCTTCGATGGTGCAGACGATGGCGAAGAGCGTCAATGCGCCGAAGTCATTGATAGCCTACCGGGTTTGACATATTGGATTCGCAATGTCGCGCGTCATCAAAACGCATTCTGGTTGCCCACGGCGAGGGACAAATTTTATCCCGACTTCGTGGCCCGAATGGATGATGATCGCTTGCTGGTGGCCGAATATAAGGGTGCCCATATCGCCGAAAGCGCTGATACCGCCGAAAAGAGAACCATTGGCGCTTTGTGGGAAAAAGAATCCAAAGGCAGGGGGCTTTTCATCATTGTTGAACATGATCTCAACGGAAAAGATATGCGGACCCAGTTGATGGAGAAAATCGGTAACCCATGATCTGCGTGGCCATGAATAGTGTTACGAGAATAGTGCTACGACCATTACCGGCATTGAGTATCAATCATGAGAAAAAAGCGTCCGCCCAAACCGCGTGATCAGCGCATCTTGCCCCTGGCGTTGCGCCAAGTGAGCTATCAGGCTGGTGGCACCCGGTTGTTGGCGGATATCACCCTGCGCTTGGAGGAACAGGGGCGCACGATTATTCTGGGGCCGAATGGGGCCGGGAAAAGCCTGTTGCTGCGGCTATGCCACGGGCTGCTGACACCCAGCCAGGGTGTTATTGAATGGTGTGGTGGTGGCAAGGCAGCGGCCGGCCGGCGCCAAGCGATGGTCTTTCAAAGACCGGTTTTGCTCCAACGCTCGGTTGCGGCCAATATTGATCTTGCCCTTAAATTGCGCCGACGCAGCCGCACGGCCCGCCGGTTTTTGGTTCCCGAAGCCCTGGAAATTGCCGGATTAAAGGACTATGCCCGCCGTCCGGCCCAAGTGCTTTCCGGGGGCGAGCAACAGCGTCTGGCTCTGGCCCGGGCTTGGGCCTTGAAGCCGCAAGTTCTGTTTCTCGATGAGCCGACCGCCAATCTCGACCCTTCAGCGACCCGGCATGTCGAGACCCTGATTGAAGCGATTGATCAAGCCGATTGCAAAATCATCATGACCACCCATGATCTTGGTCAAGCCCGGCGTCTGGCCGATGAGGTGATTTTCCTTTATAATGGGCGTTTGGTTGAAAGAACCGACGGCCAGACATTTTTTACCACACCTCAACAACCCGAAACCCAAGCCTTCATCAATGGAGATTTGCTGTGGTGATCTTGTTGTCATGGCGTTTTATAATGATATTTTCTATACCCATATTTTTTATGCCGATATTTTCTGATCAACCATTTTTTGATCAATGATACTGAGATGATGATGAGACGTTGTTGTTTGGGACCGATTGTTTTCTGCATTGCTCTGGTTGCCACCGCTTGGGGCGGCCGGATCAATCCAGGGATCGCCACAGCCGAGACCCGGGCGTTGTTGTTGGCGTCAACCACATCGACCGAAAATTCCGGCTTGTTGGCTTATCTGTTGCCGATTTTTGAAGCCCAAACCGGTATCCGTCTGAACACGGTGGCGGTAGGGACCGGGCGGGCCTTACAGTTGGGACGCCTGGGTGATGTGGATGTTTTGCTGGTCCATCACCCGGAATCTGAAGAGGCGTTCATGGCCGCTGGCTATGGTATATATCGCCGTTTAATCATGTATAATGATTATATTATTGTTGGTCCGCAAGATGATCCAGCCGGGGTCCGGAACGCCGCTACGATTGTTCAGGCGATGGGTCAACTCGCCCAAGGAAAGGGGGTTTTTCTCTCGCGAGGTGATGATAGCGGCACCCATAAAAAGGAACTCTCCTTATGGCAGCACGCCGGGGTGGATGTGGGTGCCCAGAGCCATCAATGGCGTCGGGAAACCGGGTCCGGGATGGGGGCGACCCTCAATACAGCCCGCGGCCTGGGGGCCTATACCTTGAGCGACCGCTCCAGCTGGACGGCTTTTGGCAACCGGGAGGGAATGGCCATTTTGTATGAGGGGGATCCTTCCTTGCGCAACCCCTATGGGGCGATTCTCATCAACCCTTCACGGCATCCCCATGTTTTGGCGGCGCAAGGGCGGGCATTTATTGATTGGTTGGTCTCACCATCCGGGCAGAAGGCGATTGCTGGTTTTCGTTTGGATGGTGAGCAGTTGTTTTTTCCTTACCATTCTTTTTCTTCCAGCTTCTTCTCTATCGCCGTCTCACCAAGAAGTGGCTGGTTGACAGCATAGATTGATGGAATAGGTTGTTTGACATGAGCACTCAATTTTCTTCTCATGCCTTGCCGCTTGGCCAATCTGTGGGTGAGCAGATTCTCAACCCCCCGCCATTGATTGATCCCTATGCGCGGGCCATCCGATATCTGCGGGTTTCGGTAACTGACCGCTGTGATTTGCGCTGTGTTTACTGTATGGCGGAGAATATGACCTTTCTGCCCAAGGCGGAATTGCTGACTTTGGAAGAGCTTTATCGTCTGTGCAGGGTTTTTATTGGTCTGGGTGTGGTGAAATTGCGCCTGACCGGTGGTGAGCCTTTGGTACGTAAGGATATCATGTGGCTGATTGCCCAGCTGGGTCAGCATCTCGGCCAGGGCCTTGAGGAATTGACTCTGACCACCAACGCGACATTGCTGGCTCAACATGCCGGGGCTTTGTTCGAGCATGGTGTGCGCCGGATCAATGTTTCCCTGGATAGCTTGGAGCCTGAAAAATTCACCACCATTACCCGTTGGGGCAAACTGGATCAGGTTTTAACCGGTCTGGATGCCGCGGTTGCCGCCGGCTTGACCATCAAGATCAATATGGTTGCCTTGAAAGGGGTCAATGAAGATGAATGTGATTCAATGATTGCCTGGTGTGGGGAGCGCGGTTTTGATCTCACCTTCATTGAAGTGATGCCGATGGGTGATATTGGCAATGAGCGCCGCCTTGATCAATATTTGCCGTTGTCTCTTTTGCGCACGCGGTTGTCACGCCGCTGGACTCTGGAGGAGAGTGATCATCGCAGCGGGGGTCCGGCCCGTTATGTCTCGGTTGCTGAGACCGGCCGACGGGTCGGTTTCATCACCCCGATGACTCATAATTTTTGTGAATCCTGCAACCGGGTTCGCCTTGATTGCACCGGAACCTTGCATATGTGTCTGGGTCAAGAAGATGCGGCCGATTTGCGGACTCCTCTGCGCTCCGGGGGTGATGATCAGGCATTGATCAAAGCCATTCGGGCGGCGATTGCTCATAAACCCAAAGGGCATGATTTTGTGATTGATCGCCGCCGTCAAGCAGCTTCAGTATCCCGCCATATGAGCACCACCGGCGGCTAGGTCCCGGTTTGGGCTGGCCTTGGATGGTCGGCAAAAGGAAAAACAATCGTGAAAAAAACCAAGACTCTCAAAGTCTGTTTTGTCGCCGCCGGGACACCCAAAGCCCAAGAAGCCCGAGACCATCTGCAGCAAAAATACGGTCATTATGAACCGAAAGAGGCCGATATCATCGTTGCCCTGGGCGGTGATGGGACAATCTTGCGTTCCTTACATAAGTTCATGGGCTTCAAGGTGCCGATTTACGGGATGAATCTGGGGGCGGTTGGTTTTTTGATGAATCAATACAGCCCGGATGATTTGCTCGAACGTCTGCAAAAAGCCCGCCCGACCTCACTGCATCCTTTGCGCATGACCGCGCGGCGGATTTCCGGTGAGACTGTTGATGCCTTGGCCATCAATGAGGTTTCCTTGCTGCGTGAGGCCCGCCAAAGTGCCAAAATCCGCATCAGCATCAACGGGGTGGTGCGTCTGGAAGAACTGATCTGTGATGGCGTGTTGCTCTCAACCCCGGCCGGCAGCACAGCCTATAATTTCTCAGCCCATGGCCCGATTATTCCCACCGAAGCCGGTCTGCTGGCTTTGACCCCGATTAGCGCCTTTCGTCCCCGGCGTTGGCGGGGGGCTTTGCTGCCTCGTGAGGCGGTGGTGAGTTGGGAAATCCTGGAACAAGATAAGCGTCCGGTGAGTGCCACGGCTGATTATACCGAGGTGCGCAATGTGATCCATGTCTTGATCCAAGAGGAGCGCGCCCTCACCCTCAAAATTTTATTTGACCCCGGCCATGATCTGGAAGACCGGATTATCAATGAACAATTTGTTTATTGAATCGGTTCTCTCACGCCTGCCATGACCGATAAGCCCAGCCCGTCCTGTTTGGACCATGCCTGTCAGCTGATCGGGTTCAACACCATCAGTGATCGCCCCAATCTTGATTTAATCGAATATGTGGCCACCTGTCTGGCTCAATGCGGTGTTGAGAGCGTCATTCTGCCGGGTGATGAGGCCGGTAAGGCCAATCTTTTTGCCACCATTGGTCCCGATGATCGCCCCGGGGTTATCCTCTCCGGCCATACCGATACAGTGCCGGCTGGCCCGGATGAATGGCATAGTGATCCCTTTGTGGCAACAATCCGCAACCAGCGGCTTTATGGTCGCGGCAGCACCGATATGAAGGGGTTTCTGGCCGCCGTTCTGGCCGCGATTCCCCGCTTTCAGGCGGCGGATTTATGCTATCCGATTCATATCGCTTTCAGCCATGATGAGGAGGTGGGTTGTCTGGGTGTGCATGGCTTGATCGAACATATTCAGGATCGTCGGCCGCTTCCCTTGGCTTGCCTGGTCGGTGAACCCACCGGCATGACTCCGGTATGGGGCCATAAAGGCAAGCAAGCCATATGCGTGACCATCACCGGCCGGGCCGGGCATTCTTCGGCCGCCACCGGCATGAACAGTATAGAAGCCGCCGCGGCGGTGATCAGCCTTATTGGTGAGATGCGTGATGAATATTCCCATCCCGATGATCAAAGATTCGATCCCCCTTGCACCACTATGCAAGTTGGGGTGATCACCGGCGGCGAGGCGTTGAATATATGTCCGGCCCGTTGCCAATTCTCTTTTGAGCTGCGCACCCTGCCCGGCCAGGATGGTCGCCAGATTGTGGCGGCGATCGAAAAGCGGGCCGCGGCCCTGGTCTCAAAACAGGGCTTTGGCCTGACCTTCACGCCGTTGGCTTCCATGCCGGCCTTGGCGGTTGATGACAATCATCAGGCTTGGCAACGTCTCTATTCATTGGCTGATTGTTCGGGAGTTGAGGGGTCAATGGAGGGGGGGTATGTGAGTTTTGGCACTGAAGCGGGTTTTTTTCAGGAGGCCGCAATCCCCAGCCTGGTGATCGGGCCGGGTCGGATTGACCAAGCCCATCAGCCCGATGAATATATCGCTCTTGATCAGTTGGCGGCTTGTGAGAGGTTTTTAGAAAGGCTCTGTCAGCGACTGAGCGATGAGGCTTGGGGTCGTGAGGGCGCAGGGGATGGATGATGATCCGATGCTGCCGACCAAGAGCGAATCACCGATTGATCCGGGGTGGCGGCTGGCTGATTTTGATTTTGACTTACCCCCTGAAGCGATTGCTCTGCGTCCGGCCCGGCCCCGCGATTCAGCCCGTTTGTTGGTGGTCGGCGATCAACAGCCCGACCGACACCCTGACCGACATATGCGTGATTTGCCGTTGTTGCTGCGGCGGGGTGATATCCTGGTTTTCAATGATACCCGGGTGATTGCCGCCCAACTCACCGGACAACGTGACCAATATTCGATTGCGGTCACCTTGCATCAATCTTTGCCTGAAGGGGACGGGTTTATCTGGTCGGCCTTTGCCCGTCCTGGACGACGTTTACGCGAGAATGATTGTCTGCAATTTGCCGGTGATATGGAGGCGGTGGTGCTTGAAAAACGCCCCGGCGGCGAGATTGTTTTGCGCTTCTCTGATCCCGGTATGGCCTTTGACTCCTGGCTGGAGAGGCATGGTGATATCCCGTTGCCGCCTTATATCAGCCGCCGTCGGGCGGCCGATCACCAAGACCGGGATGATTATCAAACCATCTTTGCCGCCAAGCCGGGGGCGGTGGCCGCCCCGACCGCCGGGTTGCATTTCACCCGCCGTTTGCTGGCAGCACTTGAAGAGGCCGGCATTCATACAGCCCGCATCACTCTGGATGTCGGGGCGGGCAGTTTTCAGCCGGTGAAAGCCGAGCGTCTACAAGATCACCCCATGCATGGGGAACAAGGCTGGATTGATCAGCGGGCCGCCGAATCGATCAACGCGGCCCGTAAGGCCGGGGGGCGGGTGGTGGCGGTTGGGACCACATGCCTGCGCTTACTGGAAACGGCTGCCGACCCGGAGGGCTGGCTGACCCCTTGGCGCGGCGAGACCCGGCTTTTTATCACCCCGGGATATCCTTTTCGCTGTGTTGATCGCTTGGTGACCAATTTTCATCTTCCCCGTTCAACATTATTCATTCTGGTCTGTGCTTTTGCCGGTTTGGAGACCATGCGGGCGGCCTATCTCCATGCTTGTTCGGCCGGGTATCGTTTTTATTCCTATGGTGATGGCTGTTTGTTGTCGCGGGTGGAAACAACGTGAATCTGTCTTATCGGCTGCTCCAGGTAAGTGATGGGGCGCGGCGGGGGTGCCTCCAGACCGCCCGTGGCCCGGTTGAGACCCCGACATTTATGGCGGTGGGAACTGCTGCAACCGTCAAGGCCATGACCCCAGAACAGGTGGCCGCCACCGGGACCCAGGTGGTGTTGGGCAACACCTATCATCTGATGCTGCGTCCCGGGGCCGAAAAGATCAAAGCCCTAGGCGGGCTGCATGATTTTATGAACTGGCCGGGAGTCATTTTGACCGATTCGGGAGGCTATCAGGTCTGGTCTTTGGCCGCCCGGCGCAACGTGACCGAAGAGGGGGTCTCCTTTCGCTCTCATATTGATGGGGCCTTGCATCAGCTGACCCCGGAAAGGGCAGTTGCGATTCAACAAGATCTCGGTTCGGATATCATGATGGTGCTTGATGAATGCACCGCTTATCCGGCTGATCGGGCGACCGCTGAGGCGTCGATGGCTTTGAGTCTGCGCTGGGCGGCCCGCTGCAAAGCGGCCTTGGATGCCCGCAAAGGGGCGTTGTTTGGTATCGTCCAGGGGGGAATGTATGCTGATTTGCGGGGTCTTTGCGCCCGCTCTTTACAGACAATCGGTTTTGATGGCTATGCGATTGGCGGGTTGTCGGTGGGTGAAGATCAGGCCATGATGGCCGCTATGACCGCCGCCACCACCCAATGCCTGCCGGTTGATCAGCCGCGTTATTTGATGGGGGTTGGGCGGCCTCAGGATATCATCGAAGCGGTGGCAAGGGGGGTTGATCTGTTTGATTGCGTTTTGCCGACTCGCTGTGGTCGCACCGGGAAAGCCTTTACCTGGGATGGTGAATTGAATTTGCGCAATGCCTGTCATGGCCAGAATCCCGCCCCCCTTGATCCAGACTCTGATTGTCTGGCGTCACGGGAATACAGCCGGGCTTATCTGCATCATCTGTTCAAGTCCGGGGAGATTCTCGGGCCCATCTTGCTGACCTGGCATAACGTGCATTTTTATCAAGATTTGATGCGGGCCTTGCGCCAGGCGATTGAACAAGACCGCTTTGCCGCCTTCCGGGCCGAAACCCTGGACCGGTTGCAGAACCGATGACGCCATGCTGGGCACCATCCATCAACCCCATCCTGGCTTTTATGGTTGGGCTGTTTTAATCTTTCTCATCTTGGTTTTACGGGGTTTTTAATGTCTGGATATCTTTTTACGCGAGGGCCAAGCCGGTGAATGGTGATCAAGACAACAGCCTTCAACTGGGGCGGCATGCGGCAATCCCGGAGTCACCGGATGCGGCGGTGCTGGATTGTTTGGCCAACCCGCATCCCGAGATGGTTTACCTCATCCGTTTCACTTGCCCTGAATTTACCTCTTTGTGTCCGGTGACCGGTCAGCCGGATTTTGCCCATCTGGTGATTGACTATGCACCGCAAGCCAAAATCGTTGAGAGCAAAGCGTTGAAATTGTTTTTAACCGCGTTTCGCAATCATGGGGCCTTTCACGAAGATTGCACCTTGACCATC
The DNA here is from genome assembly GCA_963923945.1 of Alphaproteobacteria bacterium. Lineage (GTDB taxonomy): Bacteria > Pseudomonadota > Alphaproteobacteria. Next base: position 711,579 of record OZ000551.1, on the reverse strand, counting down.
GCCCAACGCTTGATCGATGCCATGGCCCCGCTTTATCTGCGCATCGGCGGCTATTGGTATCCGCGTGGCGGCATGCCGATTGATATTTTTTACCAAAGTGGCCCGCCGCCCTCGGGCCTTTGGTTGCCACCCCAGGATGTTGCCGCCTATCGGGGCCGGGGTTGATCCGCCCCGGCTTGCCATTCGGTGATCACGCTCGAGTCTTGTTCGGCCGAGGCCATACGGGACCGGCAGTGATCAAAATCCTCTTTAGAGGTCAAGCGAGAAAGGGCCCATACGGCCATGCCACGAACCAGGGGGGCATGATCGGTGAGACGGTTTTTCACATACGGGGTCAGTTCCGGTGCTTGGCTGTTGCCCATGGCGATGATCACATTACGCAAAAAGCGATCCCGGCCGATGCGTTTGATCGGTGATCCGGCAAAAACTTGACGGAATGCCGGGTCATCCAATTCCGATAGCCAAGCCAGAGAAGGCAAAGTCAAAGCATCACGAGAGATAAAGAGCGGTTCGGTGGTGGCTTGGGCAAATTTGTTCCAGGGGCATACAGCCAGGCAATCGTCACAGCCATAGATGCGGTTGCCGATTGCCGGACGCAAATCCCGCGGGATCACCCCCTTATGTTCAATGGTGAGATAAGAAATGCAACGCCGCGCATCCAGACGGTACGGGGCCGGGAAGGCATCGGTCGGGCAAACCGAGAGACAAGCCGAACACGAACCGCAATGGTCACCTTCCGGTTGATCCGGGGGGATCGCCATACTGGTGAAGATTTCACCCAAAAACAACCAAGAACCCCACTGACGGGAAACCAGATTGGTATGTTTGCCTTGCCAGCCCAGCCCGGCTTGTTGGGCCAGAGGCTTTTCTAAAACCGGGGCGGTATCAACGAATGGCTTGGCGATGCAGCCATAGCGTTCGGCCATCCAGCGCGCGGTTGCTTTGAGGCGTTTTTTCATCACATCATGGTAGTCACGATGACGGGCATAAACGCTGATATTGCCGTTCTTATGGGCTGAGAGGTTGCACATGGGGTTGTGATCGGGGCCGTAATTGGCGGCAACCATGATGATCGTTCGTGCCTCGGGCATCAGGGCATGCGGGGTGAGACGGCGTTCTGTTTTGGCGGCCAGCCAGCCCATATCACCATGATAACCTCGGGCCAGAAAGGCCCGCAGACCGGTTTTTGCCGCCTTTGAGACGGTGGGAAGGCAAAACCCGATGGCATCAAAACCAGCCGCCAGCAAACGGGCGCGAATCGCGCGATGGGTGCTGGATGGATCAGGAAGGTTCGCCGTCATCATCAATCAATCACAATCAATCATAATCAATCATCACCAGTCACAGTCATGACTGTACCCAAGGCTAATGAGATGAGATATCATAGGATATCATGATTTAATCCTCCGCAAGCGGTGTCATCATGAATAGATGACAATCATCATCTGGAAAAAAAGAAGGTTATGCGATAACAAATGGACGCGGGATCAAAAGCGGTTGTCTTGCTGAGTGGTGGTCTCGATTCGGCAACCGTATTGGCGGTTGCCGGGTCCCGGGGGTTTGGGGTCCATGCCTTGAGTTTCCGCTATGGCCAACGCCACCAAGCCGAGCTTGCGTGTGCGCAACGGATTGCTGAAGCCGACGGGGTGATCCGGCATCTGATTCTGGATATTGATCCGCATATTCTGGCCGGTTCGGCTTTGACCGGTGACCAAGCGGTGCTGAAAGATCGCTCAATGGCCGCGATGGCTGAAGGAATTCCGACAACCTATGTCCCGGCCCGCAATACCCTGTTTTTATCTTTTGCTTTGTCTTATGCCGAGAGTATCGGGGCGGCCGATATCTTCATCGGGGTCAACGCCTTGGATTACAGCGGTTATCCCGATTGCCGCCCCCTTTACATCACCGCTTTTGAGAATATGGCCAATCTGGCCACCAAGACCGGGGTTGAAGGCCAGAGCCGTATCCGCATTCATGCGCCGCTGATGGCCATGACCAAGGCTGAAATCATCGCCTTGGGATGCAGTCTGGGGGTGGATTATGGGATGACATTAAGCTGTTATGATCCGGATGCCCAAGGGCGGGCTTGTGGCCGTTGTGATGCCTGTCTGCTCCGTCATAAAGGCTTTGTTGAGGCCGGTTTGGTCGACCCGGCTGGACCCGGTGTCCGATGAGTTATCGGGTCAAGGAACTCTATTTGACCCGGCAAGGCGAAGGGGTGCATACCGGGCGTCTGGCGGTTTTTTGCCGGTTTAGCGGCTGCAATCTGTGGTCGGGGCGCGAACAAGATCGTGCTGACGCCCAATGTCGTTTTTGTGATACCGATTTTCGCGGCGTGGATGGTCCAGGTGGGGGTGTTTATGAACAGGCCGATGACTTGGCGGCCGCGGTTGGCGATTTGTGGCCGTCTTCAGGCGACCGGTTTATTGTCTGCACCGGTGGGGAGCCGTTGTTGCAGCTTGATGATCAGCTGATCACGGCGTTGCATGAGCGGGGCTTCCAGGTGGCGGTGGAAACCAACGGCACCATCAAAGCGCCCGATAAGCTGGATTGGATCTGCGTCAGCCCCAAAGCCCATAACCCCCTTATCCAGAATTGGGGGGATGAACTCAAGCTGGTCTATCCGCAAGCGGGCCTTGATCCGGGTGATTTTTGCGGTCTCGGTTTCAAGTTTTTTTCTCTTCAGCCGTTGGATGACCATCGGGTTGGGGATCATATCCGGCAGACGGTTGATTATTGTCGTCGCCATCCTTTATGGCGGCTCAGCCTGCAAACTCATAAATATTGCGGCTGGCGTTAAGGGCGGATGATTGGTTATCGGGCGGCATCTTGATCCCGGGCTTTGGCACCCAGAGCATCGGCCAGGACACCAATTTTTTCGGCCAGGGCCGGCAATCCCTCCCGTTTGATCACCGCGCCATATTCAGATTTGCGGGTCGCCACCTCACTGAAAGACCCATCAAGGAAAATATCATTGATCCGCCAAGCCTCATCACTCTTGCGCAGAATATAATCGAAGCGGATCGGCACTTGATCATCACCGGTAGAAAACAGAGTTTTGACGATATGGGAATCGCGCGGGCCTGCTTGGCTGCCGTCATAAGCGAAAGATTGGCCGTGATCCCCTTTGAAGCGGGCGGCATAATTGGTGATTGTGAAATGGGTGAAATTATCAAGAAAACGTATCTGAGTGGCTTGGTCGGCATCATTCCAGGCCCGTCCGGCGGTGATGCGGGCCATACGTTCCAGGTCAAAATGCTGTTTCACCGCCGGTTCCAATAACCGGTAGCGTTCCTCAAAATGATCGGGATGTTCCTGCATGGCTGTCAAAAGAGTTTGGTGAAATTCCCGCACGGTTTGGTCGGCGGCGGTTGGTGAGTCGGCGGCCGAGGAGACGGCAACCTGAGAGACGCTGAACAGAAAAAAACCAATGCCGCAAAGGGTCAAAAAACCGCCCAAACGCGGACCGGGTATCAAAGACATGGTCATGATCGGGTTCTCATATTGTGGTTCTCATATTTTTTTGGCCGTGATCTTTTAAGGGTGTGATTTTTTTAAGTTGGGAATCGCGCTATGTTGATCATCATGATTGAACCTTATAATTGGTCCTTATGATTGGTCCTTATGATTGGTTCTTATGATTGGTTCTTATGATTGGTTCTTATGATTGGTTCTTATGATTAAAAAATATCATCATCGATAATCATGGCTTAAAAATGTCTTTGAGGCCAGCGGGTGTTTTGTCCTGATGGTATGATGACCAGGGGGAGATTTGAATATGGGGAAACCATCAAGACGGGCTTTGATCACCGGTGCGACCGGTTTTGTGGGTTCAGCAGTGGTCCGGGCGGCTCTTGAGCGCGATTTTACGCTCCAGGTTCTGGTGCGTCCCAAGAGTGATCGGCGCAATCTCAGCGGCTTACCGGTGGACATCATTGAGGGTGATTTATGCCAGCCAGCCAGCCTTGAGGCGGCATTATCGGGGTGTCCGGTTTTGTTTCATGTCGCGGCTGATTATCGTTTATGGGCCCGTGATCCGGGTGAAATTTACCGGGCCAATATTGACGGGACCCGCAACCTGATGCGGGCCGCCCTTGATGCCGGTATTGAGCGGGTGATTTACACCAGCAGTGTGGCGACATTGGGTCAATGTGCTGATGGGTCCCCGGCTGATGAGACCACTCCATCGCACCTTGCCGATATGATTGGTCCTTACAAAAAGTCGAAATTTTTGGCCGAACAAATGGTCCAGGAAATGGTTGCCGAACAGGATTTACCGGCGGTGATTGTCAATCCTTCAGCCCCGATTGGCCCACGGGATATCAAACCCACCCCGACCGGCCGTATGATTGCTCTGGCCGCCCGGGGCGGGATGCCGGCTTATGTGGATACCGGTCTCAATATCGTTCATGTTGATGATGTGGCCCAAGGGCATATGCTGGCTTTCGAGAAGGGAACAATCGGTGAGCGTTATATCTTGGGCGGTGAGAATGTCACGCTTTGCCAGCTTTTGGCAGAAATTGCCCAACAGACCGGGCATACGGCCCCTAAAATCCGGTTGCCGCATTCTATGGTTTTACCGGTCGGTTATATAGCCCAATTTTGGGCTTGGTTGACCCATGGGCCAGAACCCATGACCACAGTTGATGGGGTACGGATGTCGCAAAAGACCATGTTTTTCAAGAGTGACAAGGCCCGCCAACGTCTGGGCTACACACCCCGACCCCTCACCCAGGCGGTGAAAGATGCGGTGGCCTGGTTTGTACAAGCATCCCCATAAGGCGATGCTGATAAAGAGGGGCGACAACCAAGAAAAAAGACGCTATAAAATGATTGTGTAAGACCAATAAAAAAGAAAATATGATAAAAGAAAAACAGAAGCAAAAAATCAATGTGATGAAATCAAAATCAATGTGATGAAATCAAAATCAATGTGACGAAATCAAAATCAATGTGACGAAATCAAAATCAATGTGACGAAATCAAAATCAATGTGATGAAATCAAAATCAATGTGATGAAATCAAAATCAATGTGATGAATTGTGTTTTTTTCATATATTTTTTATATATATCTTCGAAAGACTGTATCCAATCAGAAAGATTATTCCAATGACGGGTCGTCCTCCTCTCAAGATCATTTTGGCGCAACCCCGGGGTTTTTGCGCAGGTGTGGAAAGAGCCATAGAAATCGTTGAACGGGCCTTGGAAATTTATGGGCCGCCGATTTATGTGCGCCACGAAATCGTCCATAACAAGCGGGTGGTTGAAAGTTTAAAAGCCAAGGGAGCGGTTTTTGTCGAAGAAGTCGATGAGGTCCCCGATGGTGCGGTGACGGTTTTTAGTGCCCATGGGGTTTCCCAGAAGGTTGAAGATGAGGCGGTTGCTCGTGATCTGCCGCTTCTGGATGCCACATGTCCTCTGGTGGCCAAGGTCCATAAAGAAGGGCAGCGTTATGCTGCCCAGGGATATCAGGTGGTCTTGATTGGCCATGAAGGGCATCCGGAAGTTGAAGGGACAATGGGCCGCATTCCGGGAAAGGTTTATTTGGTCTCCAACCCCGGAGATGTGGAGACTCTAGAGATTGAGGGGCACGGCAAGCTGGCTTATGTCAGCCAAACCACCCTGTCGGTTGATGACACCCGGGAGGTGATCACGGCTTTGGAAAAACGTTTCCCCGATATTATCGGCCCTGATGTTAAAGATATTTGTTATGCCACTCAAAATCGTCAAATGGCTGTCCGGCAACTGGTGGAACATGTCGATTTATTATTGGTTGTTGGGGCGTTGAACAGTTCCAATTCCAACCGGTTGCGTGATATCGGTGCCGAATGCGGTGTGGCAACATATTTATTAGAGGATTCGCAAAATTTTGATCCCCAATGGTTGGAGGGTGTGACCACGGTCGGGATTACATCGGGCGCTTCGACTCCCGATGAATTGGTCAGGGAATTGATTGGTCGTCTTCAAGGATTACGTGATGTGTTGATTGAGAATTTGGTTGGTGATGAAGAAAATGTCGTGTTTAAATTGCCGCCGCAACTTGACCAAACTGCGCGTCAACCCGGCATATAACTGATTCGATTACGGTTGGATATTTAATCATGGGTATTCCCCTGATTCAGCAGTTGCGGGTTGGCGCTTATATTATCAAGCAGCATCTCAGCGGCCGACAACGCTATCCGTTGGTTTTGATGTTGGAGCCGTTGTTCCGGTGCAATCTGGCCTGTGCTGGTTGCGGTAAGATTGATTATCCGGAAAAAATTCTCAATAAGCGTCTGAGTGTTCAAGACTGTATTGATGCGGTTGAAGAATGTGGCGCGCCGATTGTTTCTATCCCCGGCGGTGAGCCCCTAATCCATAAAGAAATTGGTGAAATTGTTGCTGCTTTGGTGACCCGTAAGAAATTTGTTTATTTATGCACCAATGCGTTGTTGATGGAAAAAAAACTCACTCTTTTTGATCCCAGCCCTTATCTGACTTTCTCGGTGCATCTTGATGGCTCACGTGAGGAACATGATCGCTCGGTCTGCCAGAAAGGTGTTTTTGATCGCGCGGTTGCAGCCATAGAGGCGGCGCGCAAACGCGGCTTCCGGGTCAATGTCAATGCCACATTATTCTCTGGTGCTGATGCCCAACAGATGGCTGAATTCTTTGATTATGCCACCGATGAACTGGGGGTTGACGGGATCACCATTTCACCGGGCTATGCCTATGAGCGCGCGCCCGATCAAGAGCATTTTCTGAACCGCCAACGTACCAAAACCCTGTTTCGCGACATTTTTCGCCGCAATACCCGGCGCAAATGGCCCTTTTCTCATTCATCGCTTTATTTGGATTTTCTGGCCGGTAACCAAAGCTATCATTGCACCCCTTGGGGCAACCCGACCCGCAATATTTTTGGCTGGCAACGGCCATGCTATTTGCTCGGTGAGGGCTATGTCGACTCTTTTCAGGCATTGATGGAAGAAACCGACTGGGATCGTTATGGTACCGGAAATTATGAGAAATGTGCCGACTGTATGGCCCATTGCGGTTATGAAGCCACCGCCGTGACCGATACCATCCGCCGTCCATGGAAAGCCTTTCAGACGGCGTTGCGCGGGATACGCACCCGAGGCACCATGGTTCCTGATATTGATCTGAGCACCCAGAGACCGGCGGAATATATGTTCTCGGACCATGTTCAAAAGGTCATGGATACTCTTGAGGCTCCGTCGACTCCTAAAACGCCGGACTCTCAGGACACCGACTCTCAAAGTACTGACTCTCAGAGCATCGATTCTCCATTGCCTCCTTCCCATGCCGAACCCCATCCATCGGGGCAGAGCGATAAGGGCATCACGGCTGCGGCTTAAGCTGGAACCGGTTTGAGGATTGGGCCGGGCCTCGCGGCAACAAGACTTTATAAGACCCTCCTTAAGCCGCAACCGGTTTGAGAATATGGTAATCAGCCGGTGGCTTGGTCGCTATTCTGAAAGGGGAGACCCCGGCCCTCGGTTTGAGAGTATGGTAATCAGCCGGTGGCTTGGTCCGTTGTCGCTCTGTTGGCCAGCATATCACCACACCGGCGCAGTGTTTTTAAGGCCCGCCGGGTTTGCATAGCCAGCCGAATCAATCCGCTGATCTCGCCTGGATTGTGCATCAAAGCCGTCAATAAAGAAATGATCTGGATGCTGGTTTTGGCGGTTGGGTTGATCATGGCTTGGGCCGATGGCGGCACGGTTTGGTCGGCGGTATCGGCAATCACCCGCAAGACGGCCAGGGGTTTGCCGACCTCTTGAGCGACTTGGGCCACCGCCCCGCTTTCCATATCAACCGCCACCGCCCCGGTCTCACGGTGGAGGCGGCTTTTATCCTCAGGATAGGCGATAATATCTGGGGTACTCACAACCACTCCCTGCTGAATCGGGACCACATCACCGAGAATCACCGCCATGTGGTTGGCCAGAGTTTCGGCAATGTCAAGATCACAAGGGAGGCGAATATTCTCAGCCGAGAGAACACCACGACCAATGATCAGTGCGCCACAGGGAAGATCAGCCGCCAGACCACCGGCCAGACCGGCACTGATCAAAAGATCATGCTGTTGCTTGATCAGTATCTGGCTATTGATTCGGGCATTGGCCAACCCGACACCATGCAAACGGGTGATCGGGGCCGGAAAACAGGCGGCTTCAGCAGCCAAGCCGGTCACCACCCCGGGACGTTTGAAGCGGGAAAAATATGATAACGTCACATGCCGTATAGAGGCTGCTTGGTGTTGCTGGTGGTGAGATTGCGGTAGCGCGCCAAAGCCCATAAAGGGAAATAAGCCGCATAGCCATGATAGCGCAGATAAAACACCCGTGGAAAACCGACAGCGGTGTAGGCATCTTCGTGCCAACGGGCTCCATCCCGTTGCCCATTGAGGAGAAAATCAATCCCTTTGCGGACTGTGGGTGAATTCACCTCTCCTGCCGCCATTAAACCGAGTAAGGCCCAAGCCGTCTGGGAGGGGGTGCTGACTTTGACCGCTTTACGGGTCTGCGGCCAGTAGCTGGCCCCGTCTTCCCCCCAACCGCCGTCAGCCCGCTGATGCTCTTGCAACCAGGCAACAGCCCGCCGAATATGGGGAGCCGCCATATCTTCACCCGCGGCGTTATAGGCACATAAAACCGACCACGTCCCATAGATATAATTGGTCCCCCAGCGGCCGAACCAGGAGCCATCTTGTTCTTGTTCGGCGGCCAGAAAATCAAGGCCGCGCCGGACCGCCTGATGATGACGATCATAACCAAGCTGGGCCAGCATACTGATGCACCGCGCCGAGACATCGGCGGTTGGTGGATCCAAAAGAGCACCATGATCAGCAAATGGAATATGGTTGAGATAATGATGGGTATTATCAGCATCAAAAGATCCCCAGCCGCCATTCTTGCTTTGCATGCCGATGACCCAATTTTTAGACCGTTCAATGACTTCCCGGTAGGTTTGCGGTTCGGCGCGATGGAGGGCCATGATGACCGCCGCGGTATCATCAAGATCAGGATAATGATCATTCTTATACTGGAAGGCCCAACCGCTGGGCTGCAGGCCCGGTCGGCTCTGACTCCAATCACCGAAAGTGTCGGTTATTTCCCGCTCAGCCAGCCAAGAGGCGGCTTTTTTGATGACCGGATGATGACGTTCTTCGCCAGCTTCCATCATGGCATGCATCGCCAAAGCCGTATCCCAAACCGGCGACAGACACGGTTGGCAGAGTGTTTTTGGACCATCAAAAGACAAAAGACGCCGCAAGGCTTGCTTGGCGGTCACCAAACGTGAATCACGCGCATCAAGACCAACGGCTGTATAGGCCAGAACCGCATTGACCATAGCGGGAAAAATTGCGCCCAAACCATCGTGACCATTGAGGCGCGGTTCCATCCAATCAAGGGCCTGTTGGATCGCTTTTTGCCGCAAGCGGCGCGGGAAGACAATCTCAGCGCGGCGCAGAAAACCATCCAACAACACAAAAGCACTGCCGATGGCTGTTCCGGTGGGGTTCTTGATCAGGCGGCGGGCATCGCGGGATCCGGGTGTGAAAATTTCATCAATATCAACCCGTCTTGGATTGATGGCCCGGGGCCGCAATGCCAGAAGCACCAGTAAGGGAACGATCACCGTGCGCGACCAATAAGAAATTTTGCTCAAATGGAACGGAAACCAGCGCGGCACCATCATGATTTCTACCGGCATGGTCGGCAAGGCCCGCCAATCAATCTGACCAAACAAAGCCAAGGTGATGCGGGTGAAGACATTGCATTCCATCGCCCCGCCATGATCAAGAATGGCTTGGCGCGCCTTGATCATATGCGGCGCATCAGGGGAATCACCGGCCAGCTTGAGGGCATAATAGGCTTTAACGCTGGCACTGATATTGAAATCGCCATCATGGAATAGCGGCCAACCACCATGTTCCCCTTGTCGGGAACGTATATCATCGGCCAGCCGCGCTTCAATCTTGTGATCAATCTCATCAAGATAATGTTGGTAAAGAATATATTCAGCCGGAATAGTGACATCGGCTTCCAAGTCAAAAACCCAATGTCCATCTCTATTTTGCAGGGATTCAAGTTCTTCTTGAACTTGAAATAGCGTCGATTCAAGAAGAGGATGACCAGCCGTTGCATAAGAACGGTGGTTGACCGCAAGAGCGTCATGGACGGGCAAAGTGTCGTGCATGAAGCCATTTATAGGCAATAAAAGGTGCCTGTCAAAGCCAGAAATGACGTTATTTCGGATATTAAGACCAAATTTTGAATATTAAGACTAAAATTGGGTTTCTCTCGAAAAACATGTTTCTTTATAAACAAAAACTATTTTCTTGATTATTGTTTGAACAACACGTCTCTTTGCTAAAAGATTACTTCTTGTTTCTTAAAGAATAGACCCGGCGGGCCGCTCTAAACCCGGAAAGAACCGCCCCTTCCAAGGTTGCCGGCAGACCGGTATCGGTCCAGTCACCAGCAATGGATAGATTGCTCAAAGCAGTGGCGGTTGGTGGGCGTTGTTTCAAGGACTGTGGTGTTTGAGAAAATGTGGCGGATTTTTCTTTAACCACCCGATAAAGCGGCAGCCGATTGGTTTCTCCTTGCAGATCCAAGGCGCGGGCGACTTCCGGCCAAGATGCCTCGGCCAGCATCGCTGCTGGACGACGGCTGAGGGTATTGGCGGCACTCATGGTGACGGAAATCACATCATCGCGGATAAACAGCCACTGGCTGATCCCACCGACCAAGCCCAGCAATTTTGCACCCCAAGGAATTTTTAATGGTTTGTTCAAAGAACCGGGCAGGCGAAAATGAATATTGACAATCGCTTGGCCGTCCTCAGATGTGGTTAGGGCCGGATACAGGCTTTTGGTAGCTGGGGCTGGGGTTGCCAGAACCAGATGATCCTCGGGACCCAGGCAGATGGTCTCTCCTTGTGAAAAATGCAAATCGGTGACCCGGTCGCTGTTATGGGTCAAGGCCCGGAGACGATGATTGAGGTGGATACGGGCATTGGCTATGCGCAAAAATTCCAGGGCTGGATCAACCAAGGCGGTCCCCAGGCCGTTGGGGAAATGGCACGGGCGGCAGGCCGCCCCACCCCGCCCGAAGGTTTGGCGGATGACCGGCCACAGCAAACAAGCTGCCGCTTGCGATGGCGGGGTGTTGAGGACGCCGACAGCCAAAGGTTCCCAAAGCTGTTCATAAAGGGGGCGGCCCTTGGGGAAAACATCCTCAACAACCATTTCCGGCCCGGCCCGGCCGAGTTTCATGATTGATAAATAATCAGCCAGGCGGCTGCCCGGAACCCGACGTTTGGCGGATAAAATCCACCAGGGAATAATCCCGCGATTGGGATGAATGACCCAACGGGTTCGATCACGTAGGTCAATGAAAGGATAGAGGGCCTCTTGAGCAACATCGACTTCTGGTCGCCCGCCGATACGGTCCAAAAAAGAAAATAAATTGCGGTTGCCGCTCAGCACCAGATGATTGCCGTTGTCAATGCGGCGGTCCAGCTGGGTATCATGATAGGACCGACACCGTCCCCCGGCATGACCGGTCGCTTCATGGATCACCACCGGTTTCCCGGATGAGGCCAGATCGACCGCGCAGGCCAGCCCGGCAATCCCACAACCGATGATATGGGTTGTTCCGGTATCGGCGGCTTTTCGGTGGGGCAGGGGCATCTCTCTCCTCGATGATCAATTTAATAAAAAAGGTCAAACAACAGGCATTGATAAGGGCTCGAGAAAGAATCTTTTTACGTGGCCTTCTTCACCTTTTTTCGTTTTTTCTTGTACCCTTTCGATCATTCCGGGATTGTTTCGTGCCGGGTGTTATCCAGGCCGCAAGCGATGCCGGTTGGGATCAAACAGGTGACCCCATCTTATGGAGCGGGCTTGGTGATGATGGTCCTCAACCCCAGAATTCAGTTAGTCCCAGCCAAGCCTTGCGCCAAGGGGGAATCGTGACCGCTTGATCAAGACGATTCCATCCCCGTTGCTCAAGTTTATCCAGAGTTTCGAAATAAACCGCCCGCATGATGCGAGCCGGACGTAGCTTTGAGCCATCACAATGGCGACACAGCCGCTCAGCAGTAGCGAACGACTCCCGGGCCCGTTTGGCCAGACCGGCGCAAACAGCCGGCAAGGCCGGATCAACCAGAACCTCACCAGGCGAGGCATCCTCAACCCCGCAGGAATAGAGATCTTCACGCGGCAAATAGAGGCGGTCACGCCGGGCATCTTGGTCAATATCACGCAGAATATTAGTGAGTTGGAAAGCCCGGCCAAGAGCAACCGCATGGTCATAGCCGGCTTGGCTGGTTTCCCCAAAAACATGGGTTGAGAGGATACCAACCGCTCCGGCGACCCGGCGGCAATAGAGATTCAATTCCTCCAAACCCGGCCAGCGCATAATCTCCCGGGCATCCATCTCCATACCGTCAATCACCGCCATGAATTCTTCTTGTGGGAGACAATAATCCCCCACCGGTGCCAGAAGAGCTCGGGTGATCGGATGGTCCGGACGACCGGCATGAAGATGATCAATACGTTGACGCCACAAGGCCAATTCTTGCAGGCGTTGAGCGCAAGGGGCAAAGCTGTCGGCAATGTCATCGACTTCCCGGCAAAAAGCATAAATACCATACATGGCTTGGCGTTGTGGTCTTGAGAGAAGACGCATCCCCCAATAAAAAGAGGTGCCCGATTGCTCGACGATTGTATTGACATGGGCGCGGTCGGAATTTGTCACCCGCCACGCCGTTTCGCCAGCTTGATCAATGGACCCGGGATTTTTTCTCAGAGTCTGATCCGCTCATGCCCGTTCGCGGTCGGGAATTGCGGCCTCAAGAGTTTCCAGGACTTTGGCGACAATATGGGCGGCGTTCAAGCCCGCATCATTATATTGTTCAAAAGGCTTACCATGAGCGATAAAGCGGTCCGGCAAAGTCATAGAGCGAAATTTGAGATGACCATCCAACAGACCCTGATTGGTCAGATACGTCATGACATGAGCGGCAAAACCACCAATGGAGCCTTCCTCAATCGTCACCAAAATCTCATGACTCTCAGCCAACCGGCATATCAGATCAGCGTCAAGAGGCTTGACAAAACGGGCATCCGCAACCGTCGCCGATAAACCACGGGCGGCCAGATCATCGGCCGCCAGTAAACATTCTTGCAGCCGGGTTCCCAAAGAGAGCAGGGCAACCGCACTGCCTTCACGCAAGATGCGTCCTTTGCCAATGTCCCAAGCGGTGCCGCGTTTGGGCAGATCAACCCCGGTTCCTTCACCACGTGGATAACGAAAAGCGCAGGGGCGATCATTGATCTGGGCCGCCGTGGCCACCGCATGCATGAGTTCCGCCTCATCAGATGGGGCCATAACGACAAAATTTGGCAAAGTTGCCAAATACGTTACATCAAAAGAACCGGCATGAGTTGCCCCATCGGCCCCCACCAAACCGGCGCGGTCAATGGCGAATCGAACCGGCAAGGATTGCAGGGCGATATCATGCACCACCTGATCATAGGCGCGTTGCAGAAAGGTTGAATAAATGGCGGCAAAAGGTTTGATCCCTTCGGTGGCCAAGCCACCGGCAAATGTCACCGCATGTTGCTCAGCAATTCCGACATCAAAACAACGTTTGGGAAAACGCCTGGAAAAGAGATCAAGGCCGGTCCCTGAAGGCATTGCTGCGGTAATGGCGACAATGCGATCATCTAGCGCTGCTTCTTCAATCAGGGCCTGGGCAAAAATCTTGGTATAGCTTGGGGCGGCCGCTTTGGGTTTGTCTTGTTGCCCGGTCACCACATCGAATTTGGCCACTCCATGATATTTATCGTCTGAATCCTCGGCCGGTTTATAGCCGTGGCCTTTTTTGGTCACCACATGCAAAAAGACCGGTCCATCCGACTGCGTATCACGAATATTGCGCAGCACCGGTAAAAGATGCTTGAGGTTATGACCATCAACCGGCCCCAGATAATAGAAACCGAGTTCCTCGAATAATGTGCCGCCACCACTGACCAAGCCCCGCATATATTCCTCGACTCGGGCGGCCCGCACTTCAACCGCCCGGGGAAATTTTTTGGCCATTTCCTTGGCGGCACTGCGCACAGAGCGGTACGTCTTCCCAGAGAGAAGGCGGGAAAGATAGGCACTCATCGCCCCAACCGGTGGGGCAATGGACATATCATTATCATTGAGAATGACGATCAATTTTTCATCCATCGCCCCGGCATTATTCATGGCTTCATAAGCCATGCCCGCTGAAATCGCCCCATCGCCAATGACACAGACCACATGGTTGTCCCGGTCTTTGAGATCACGGGCCACTGCCATCCCCAGCCCCGCCGAAATTGAGGTTGAAGAATGGGCCGCCCCGAAAGGATCATATTCACTCTCCGATCTCTTGGTGAAGCCGTAAAGCCCACCGGGTTGACGCAAACTCCGGATACGATCACGGCGCCCGGTGAGAATTTTATGCGGATAACATTGATGCCCAACATCCCAGACCAGCTTGTCATGGGGTGTCTTAAAAACATGATGCAGCGCAACCGTTAGCTCAACCACCCCGAGACCAGCCCCCAGATGCCCTCCGGTCACCGAGACCGCGCTGATCACCTCGGTGCGCAATTCGTCAGCCAGTTGGCACAGATCATCATCGGAAAAATCCCGCATATCGGCGGGGACCGTGACTTGATCAAGGAGAGGCAAAGAATCAGACATGAGAATCAGACATGGGTGCTGTAAGAATGCTCCATAAGCATGATGATGAACAAATGATGATGAATAAAAATAGTGGTCAATGCAAAGAAGAATACAATTTTGATTTACTGTTTGATTTAATATGTAACTCTAATATTTAAAACAACAGGGAATTATTCAGAGTATGACCCCCCAGAATGAATAGAGCAAGTATCCCTCAATGAAGTCCATTCCGGTTGAAAAAACCATGATTGAAAAAACGCTATTGAATTTGCATTTTCTTATCCGCGTGTGTCCTTCTGTTCGAGCGTCTTGACGCGGTCGGGCCGGATTGTGGCCGCCCGCGCCTTCTCGGGTTCGATAATGCGCGCCATATTATTTGCCATGGTCCGGTGATCATCGCGGTTGCGAAATCGATCTTACTCAAGATAACCGGATTTTCCAAGGGATCCTGATGGCGTAAGCGGGCTGTGAGGCGTCGGGCCAGTTTCAGAACAACGGCGGTTTCGGCGGCCAACCGCCGGTGAGCCAAGGCATCAACACCTTGATCGGCTTGGTGCAACAGGGAGTGAACACCATCCAGCATACGATTCAAAACAGTACGCAAGGCGGGGCTGGTGCTTGGGGCCGATAAGGTTGTCACATCAATCTGTGCTTCTTGTAGCCATTGTTGGGGGATATAGACCCGGTCAAGATGATGAAAATCTTTCCGACAATCTTGCAGATGATTAAGAATTTGCAAGGCATTACACAGCCCATCAATCAATGGGCGCGGGGTCTCCTCTTCGCCATGCAGGTCAAGCATATAACGCCCCACTGGAGCGGCAGAGAGCAAACAATAGCCGATGAGATCCTCCCAGTCCGTATAGCGGTTTTTGCGGGCATCTTGCCGAAACGCGGCCAATAAATCACAGCCATGTTGGGCTGTAACCCCGGTGATGGTGAGGCTTTCGCGCAAGGCGGCAACCTCTTCGGGTATGGTTTTTGGTGGTGTTGGCTTGATCAGAGCGGCCTCAAAGGCATCCAGATGGGTGATTTTTTCTGCTGATGACAAAAAGGGGCTGTCGGCAATGTCATCAGCCGCCCGGGCAAAAGCATAAAAAGCCGCAACATGCGGCCGAATATGGCGCGGCAACAGCCAGGAGCCAACCGGAAAATTTTCATCATCACGGCCCTTGCCCGAAGCGATATCCTTCAACCGTTCTTGCATCCTTTCTCTTTTCCCCGATAATGGTTTTCTGGTTGGCTTGGTCGGCATTTCTGCAATAGGCTGACTCATTTATAAAATATATCAGCCCCGACGCTGTGGATAAATTCGGCCTTTCCAAAGCCCTCCTTTGCCTTGCCAATGGCGTCGCGCCGAATCGAGCGTCATCACACCGTAGAGGCCAGCGGCAACCGGCAGACTGATCATTTTAAGCAGACCAAACCGATACTCATAGACCATCGGTATATAGGTCAAGGACATTAAACCCCAAGCCATACCACCAGCCAGAGCGATGGTCGTATTCCCGGTTCGCACTCCTTCAATGAGTGCTACAGGTGGCACCAGAAAAACCACAATCAATCCAACCAAGCAGATCATCAGGAGCCAGGGCGAATAAGCAAGCTGCGCATAGGCATTGCGGGTGACCATCGACCATATGCCGCCCAACCCGTTATAGGGGCGCACACTCTGGGCTGAGCGCGTGAGACCCAGCCACAACCGGCCATTATTTTTCAAACATTTGGCCAAGGCGCAGTCATCAATGATTGAGGACCGGATGGCCGCCAGACCACCGGCCGCCTCTAGGGCCGTCCGCCGCACCAGAATACAGCCACCGGCGGCCGCGGCGGCTGATTTCTCAGGGTTGTTGACCGCCGAAAAAGGATACAACAAGCGAAAGAAATACACAAAAGCCGGAATCAATATCGCGGCCCAGAAGCCCTCTTGACGCAGCTGAACCATCAGGGAAACAGCATCAAGATGCTTGGTTTCAGCCTGGGTGTAAAGAGCGGTGAGCATCCCGGGTTGATGCTCAATATCGGCATCCGTGAACAACAGGAAGGGAGATTCCTTGAGAGATCCTCGATTCTTCATTGTCGCCAATCCCTGCTCCATCGCCCATAATTTACCGGTCCAATCGGTTGGTTTTGGGGGGGCTGAAAAAACATGCAAACGGTTGGCCCGTCCAAGGGCTAAAGCGGCTTTACGGGCGGTGCTGGCGGTGTCATCGGTGCTGCCGTCATCAATCAGGATGATATCGAAACGGCCCGGATAATCTTGAGACAGCAGGCTGGTGATGGCCGGGCCGATAACGTCCGCCTCATCACGGGCCGGAACAATGGCCACAACCGGCGGCCACGAGCCGATGGCGGCTGTATCGGCATGGTTGGATGCTTTGTTTTGCGATTCGGCTTCCAAGCGCTGGCCAATAAGCCAGTAAGGATGCTTGATTCCGCCACGCAGAAACACAAGATACAGCCAGATGGTTACACTGGCCCAAGAAAATATTGAGACCCAAAAAAGCATAGAAAAGGGAGTGATATCCGGCATGATGCAACAAAAATAGAGGATGATGATAGGAGATGACGATGGAGGATGATGATCA
This sequence comes from Alphaproteobacteria bacterium, assembly GCA_963923945.1. Taxonomy (GTDB): domain Bacteria; phylum Pseudomonadota; class Alphaproteobacteria. Next base: position 694,258 of record OZ000551.1, on the reverse strand, counting down.
CAAGAAAGCATGCCTCGGCAACAAAAAAGTCGGCACCGCGCTTGACTTTGCCCGTTTCACTGCACAAGCGTTTGACTTCATATGAGCAATCCTCATATGAGCACACCGACCTTTTGCATGGTCCAAACAGGTTCCATAAACCATCCGGTCCTATCATTGAGCATATTTATTATGATCATGCGTTTGTGACCATGTTTCATGTGATTATATTTCAATCAGACCTGCTCTAAAAAACACCATTTTGCGTAAAGGAAGAGTGTGAAGACATGAGTATTGCTTAGGATATATATATTTAATCAATTGAAAAATAAGGAATAATTTTATTTTTTACCTATAGTTCTTGTTGGCACAACATTTGCTCTATCACATTTTGGATGTATTATGATCAAATATTTAAATATCAAACATTGCGCAAAATAATTGATTATAAAAATATCAATACTTCAATAATAATTAAGATTCTGAAGTATTCGGTCCAATATGAGACAAACCAATGAGACAAACCAATGAGACAAATAGGATAACCAACCCATTGAAATATAGTTACCTTGGTTTATTTATTTGGTTTAACGAATGTTTAGGTCTCAAATAACAAAATAAATAACAAAATAACGTCAATAACACTAAAGAAAGAGAGTTGAAAATGGTTCAAACAGAATCAATGTCCTCATCACCTGTGAACACATGGCGTGCTCCTTTCCGGGCGATGGGTCTGGGTGCGGTCGCTATGGCCGGTGCCATCTGCCTGGCTTGGCCCGGGAATTCATCGGCCCAAGATTTCCTGCCGCCCAGCGATATTCCCGGTGAATTCTCGGCCAATGTTGCTTTGTCAACCGATTATATTTACCGTGGCGTGACTCAATCAGATCACAGCCCGGCCCTTTCGGGCGGCTTTGATTATAGTTTGCCGACCGGTGCCGGTGATTCGGCCTTTTATGTCGGGGTTTGGGGATCAAATATTGAACAGACTTACAATTATGGGGATGAAACCGGTGCGACAACCACCGCCAATATCGAGCTGGATATATATGGCGGTTTGAGCGGATCCTTGCCGGTGGCCGATGGCCTGGGTTGGGATATTGGTGCCATTCATTATAAATATCCCGGTGTTCCTTCCGCTTCAAAATTCGATTTTACCGAAGTTTATGGTGGCCTTGGGTATGATTTCGGTCTCTTCAGCTTGGAGGCCTCTGTGGCCTATTCACCGGATTATTTCAGCGGGATTGGTCCTTCTCTTTACGCCTCATCGGCGGCCACAATTCCAGTTTATAAAAGTTTTTATGTCGGCGGTGGTTTTGGCCGTTTGATGAGTCTCAAGCCCAATGATGGTAAAAGTTTTGAGCAGATCAGCGATTGGCATGCCGGTGGCGGTCTGACTCTTCTTGGTCTCGACTGGTCGGTCACCTATTACGATACCAAGAGCACCAGTAATTATGGTTCGACGGTTGTTGGTGCGGTGGCCGCTTCATTCTGAGGTTGTTTCAACCGGGTTGAACCACAAAAACGCTGGCGGCGGGGTTTCCTTGTCCGGCCCCGCCGTTGGCGTTTCTACGCCGCCCGATGCGGTTTTTGATGATGCCGATGACCGGATTTGGCTGGATTTGATAAGGGGAAGCTTCGTGGGTTTACTGAGACTCTCTGCCCCTTATTTATGATCCGTTTATGATCCGTTTATGATCCGGTTGGATTGTGTAAACACCGCACTGGTTATCCAGAGGGCGGTTGTTAAAAGGATGACCGCCCCGGCTTGGTGGATTAAAGCCAGAGGCAACGGCACATAAAAAATTAAAGTGGTGATGCCAAGACCAGCTTGGATAAGGGCCACGACGGCGAGAATCATGGTTGCTGTTTTTGGAATTTGGGGTTGGCGGCGTTGGCTGACCCAAAAAGCCAAACAAGCCAAAACCGTGGTGATGGCCAGCCAGCGGTGAATGAATTGAACCATACCGATATTTTCCGATAAATTGAGAAACCACGGATTCATAATCAAGGCATCCGGCGGTAAGACGCTTTCCCCCATCAAGGGGAATTGGTTATAAGCCAGCCCGGCATCCAGACCGGCAACCAAGCCACCATAGATGATTGTGATACCAATCAGGATCAAAATGCTGATAATCCATATCCGGGAAGCTTTATTCGGTTTGGGATCATCATAACCAAGATGATGGTTACCATCAGCAGATGCTGAACCCGAACGGGCCAGAAAAAACAGATAAGCATAAATAATCAAGGCCAGGCTGAGATGGGCGCTGAGGCGATAATGACTGACATCTGGACGATCAATCAGACCGCTTTGCACCATATACCAGCCGAGCACCGCTTGGGTGCTGCCCAGAACCAGAACAATCAGAAGATGCCCTTTCTGGCGGGGCCGCACCATGCCCTTGGCCCAAAAAATCACCATCGGCAGGATAAAGACCAAACCAATTATTCGGCCCCAAAGACGATGAATATATTCCAGCCAAAAAATAGCCTTGAATTCCAGGAGAGTCATCCCGGCATTGATCGCTTGATATTCCGGGGTTTCCTGATAAAGAGCGAACAACCGGCTCCACTCGGTATCGGAAAGCGGTGGTAGGATACCGAGCAAAGGCCGCCATTCAACCATTGAGAGGCCGGAGTCGGTCAGCCGGGTGAGACCACCAATCATCACCATGATGAAAACCATGACACAACAGGAATAGAGCCAAATCGTCACCGGTTTTTCATCATGACGGCCAAGGCTCTTTATTGATAGCGCCGGAGAGAATGTTAGGGATTCGGTGCTCATTTTCATCATTTATGGTTATTCACGGCAATAAAAAAAGAGGTGTACCAACAGTTGATTGAAGGCAAGAGCGGTACCTTGGTGAAGTCTTAATGAAATGAAGTCTTAATGAAATTCTTAATGAAATATTGTATGGCCCATAATGTGATGAACTCTCTTGACATATAACGCATATATAAAGATTGCAAAAACTTCATATCATATCTCTTTTGAAGGTCTGCCCCCCTCAGGCTGGAAAAAAAATTTATGAATTGCGGGATAAGCAACAGGATTTCTGTGTTTTGCCCTTATAAAAAACAACATATGTAAAAAATAACACAATTTTTAATGTAATATATAAAAAAATAACACTAAATTTATTGACAATAAGAAAAACTGCTCTTAGGTTCTTCGGGAGAACAGAATTTTGTGGTTACAGTTTTGTCCCGTCTTTTCAAAGCATTGAATGTCTAAAAGCCGTTGATAAGATTGAATGTTTAAGAATTCTTGACAAGACAGTATTGTTTCTGATGAATGACGGCTTTTAGAAAGTTGCGTGGTATCAATGATTGAATCCGATTTGAGACAATTTTCCCAATTGGTGGCGCGTGCCCAGCAACGTGCGGCTGACTTGCGGCTGGCTTATGGGGCAGCCGATGGTCTTGATTTGGTGGCGCCAATGATTGAGAAAGAGTTTTTTGGGCAGATTGCCTTGACCTCTTCTTTCGGTGCCGAGGCTGCGGTTCTCCTTGATATGGTGGCCCGAACCGATCCAACCACACCGGTCATTTTCATTGATACCGGTAAGCTGTTTGAAGAAACATATAATTATTTTGATACGCTGATCCGTCATTTTGGTTTGAGTCATGTTCAACGTCTTGAGCCGAATGATGACCGGTTGCAAGAATATGACCCGCATGGTGATTTATGGAGTCGCAATCCGGATGCATGTTGTGATTTGCGCAAAGTTGAACCTCTGGCCCCTGCTGTGGAGAAATATGATGCCTGGATCACCGGTCGCAAGCGCTTTCATGGGGCCATGCGCCATGATCTGGAAACCATCGAAAGCCTCGACGGCTGGGTTAAAATCAACCCTCTGGCGGGCTGGACCCAAGAACGGGTTTCGCAATATTTTACAGAGAGAGATTTGCCCGTGCATCCTCTGGTCGCCCGGGGGTATGCATCAATCGGCTGTCATCATTGCACCCATCGGGTTGAAGAAGGCGGTGGCGTGCGCTCCGGGCGGTGGATGGGTGGTGAAAAAACCGAATGCGGTATTCACCGTGCGCAATCGGCGTGAGTGATGATGACCCATCTTGACCGTCTTGAGGCGGAAAGCATTTATATTTTTCGTGAGGCTTTTCATTGCCTTGATAAGCTGGGTATGTTGTGGTCGTTGGGTAAGGATTCCAACGTTATGGCTTGGCTGGCGATGAAAGCTTTTTTCGGCCGGATTCCTTTTCCTCTCATTCATGTGGACACGGGCAAAAAATTTCCTGAAATGTACGCTTTTCGGGAGCGTTACGCGGCTGAATGGGGGGTTGATCTGATCATTGGTGACTGTCCGCCGGTTGAAGAGATTGATCCTTCTTTGCCTCCGGCAGCCCGTTCAGCCGCCCGTAAGACCGCCGGTCTGAAGCGGTTGATTGAAGAGCATGGGTTTCGTGGTGTCATCGCCGGTATTCGCCGTGATGAGCAAGGCACCCGGGCCAAGGAGCGTTTTTTTTCACCCCGTGGCGCAACCGGCGCTTGGAATATGCGCGACCAGCCCCCGGAATTTTGGGATCAATTCAATACCGATTTTCCGCTTTCCACCCATGTCCGTATTCATCCATTGCTCAGCTGGACCGAGATTGATGTCTGGCGTTACATTGAACGTGAGGATATTCCGGTGGTTGATCTTTATTTTGCCAAAGCCGGGAAACGCTATCGTTCTTTAGGGGATCAAGACATTACCAGCCCGATTGAGAGCCACGCATCGACATTATCTGAAATTATTGCCGAACTCGAAGCAACCACCGCACCCGAACGGGCCGGACGGGCCATGGATCACGAAAGCGAGGATGCCTTTGAGCGTTTGCGCGCCGATGGTTACATGTAATATCCATCACGTCACATCCACCAACCGGAATGCCGGTGGTGATTCCAGATCATGGTGTGACCGGTATCCATGACCAGCATCGGATGATGATATCTGATGGAGGGTGTTTCGTCCTGTTTAATCCTCTCTTATTATTTATGGCCTGAGAACGGCCTTGATCAAAGTCTTTTCTTGAAGTGAACCCTTTATATATTGAGACCCATGACTGACCCAATCAAAGCGTCTTCCCCTGTCAAAACTGTTGTTCTGGATCAGGTTGAGCGTGAGACCATGCGTATCGTTATTGTTGGCCATGTTGATCATGGAAAATCGACTCTGGTCGGGCGCTTATTTTATGAGACCGGCTCCTTACCTGATGGCCGTTATGAAGAGATTCAAGCCATGTGCCAACGCCGCGGCATGGCCTTTGAGTGGGCTTTTTTGACCGATGCCTTACAGGCCGAGCGTGACCAAGGGATCACCATTGACACAACCCAAGTCTGGTTTAAGACCGCGCGGCGTGATTATGTGATTATTGATGCGCCGGGGCATCGGGAATTTCTCAAGAATATGATCACCGGGGCAGCCAGCGCCGAGGCGGCCTTGTTGATCATTGATGCCAAGGAAGGCGTACAAGAGCAATCGCGCCGCCACGGCTATTTGCTCCATTTGCTGGGGGTTAAACAGGTTGCGGTGGCGGTTAATAAGATGGATTTGGTCGATTATGATCAAGCCCGTTTTGATCAGGTTGACCGTGAGATTCGGGCGTATCTCCAAGAGATTGGTATTGATGCACAATCGGTCATCCCGGTTTCGGCCCGGGGCGGCGACATGATTGCCGCGCCTGCCCAGGCAATGAATTGGTATGATGGCCCAACCATTGTTGAGGCCTTGGATCGTTTCGTTTCCGAGTCTCCAGCGGCCGCATTGCCGCTGCGCTTCCCGGTTCAGGATGTCTATAAATTCGATGATCGCCGGATCATTGCCGGGCGCATTGAAAGCGGTCGGTTGCAGGTGGGTGATCGCCTGTTGTTTTCTCCCGGTGACAAGCAAGCCAAGGTTGCCGGAATTGAAACCTGGCGGGTGGGCAATCGGGTCCTTTCGGCCCGGGCTGGGCAATCCATCGGGGTGAGGTTGGATGAGCAGATTTTTGTTGAAAGAGGACATGTCGCCAGCCATACCGACAATCCACCGATTGAAACCAATGTGTTTCGCGCCTCTATTTTTTGGCTGGGGCATCAGCCGTTGGCTGTTGGGTGTCGTTATATGATGAAAATTGGCACCATGAGCGCCTTGGTCGATGTGCAATCAGTGGAAAATATCGTTGATACGGGTGATCTTTCGGTGTGTCAGGCCAAACAGATTGATCGGGGTGCGGTTGGTGAGGTTGTTTTGCGCTCCCGTTCTGCTTTGGCGGTGGACGAATTCGCGACCAACCGTCGGATGGGGCGGTTTGTGCTGATTGAGGATTATCATATTTGCGGTGGTGGTGTCTTGAGCATGGAGGGCTATCCGGATCAGCGGCGTTCTCATCAGACCAAGGCAACCAATTTAACCGCTGTTGATCACCGGGTGAGTGCGCAGAGCCGGGCAGCCAGAAACGGGCATCGGGGTGGAATTCTGTGGATGACTGGTTTATCCGGATCGGGTAAGAGCACACTATCCCTAGAGTTAGAGCGACAACTTTTTCTCAAAGGCTATCATGTCTACACCCTTGATGGGGATAATTTGCGTCATGGTTTGAATGCTGATCTGAGCTTTTCGCCGGATGATCGGGCGGAAAATATCCGCCGGGCCGGTGAATTGGCTGGATTATTCGCCGATGCTGGCATGTTGGTGATTGCCGCTTTCATTTCTCCCTATCGAGAAGATCGGCGCCGTGCTCGCTCGGTGCGTCCGGAACTGTTTCATGAAGTGTATGTTCAAGCCGGTCTTGATATCTGTGAAAAGCGCGATGTCAAAGGGTTGTACGCCAAAGCCCGGCGCGGTGAGATTAGTGAATTTACCGGTATTTCTTCTCCCTATGAAGAACCGGAAAATCCAGAACTGGTCATTGACACCGAAAATGCGACGGTGGCCGACTGCTTGGCCCGCTTGATTGACTATGTTGAGAGCCATTTTAAGGTCCAGGTGGCTGAAACCCCTGTTGAAATCACCAGTTCCGGGGTACGGAAAAAAGCGATGGTCGGCAGATGAGCAAACATCACAATGGCCGGGGGCATGCCATCATAGATCAAGCTCCCAGCACCGGTGACACCGCCCGGCTCTGTCTTGCTTATGATTTGGATTTTGAGTCGCTCTATCATCAAGCCGGTCTTGAACGTATTGATGGATTGTTCCTGGATTTTTTGGCCGCCGTTGACCTTGATCTGTCGAAGCGTTTGCAAATAGGCCGGCGTGACCCGGATGCCCTTGAAGCCAAATCGGAGTCGGTTCTGCTGACCGATCTGGCACCGCATCTGGAAGATTTTATCGCCCATCTGTTTTCTATTGAGAGTGATGTTCAGGCTCTGGCCAAGAGTCATCATGCATTGGCGCCGCTTTACAGCTGTAAACGTTTGTTCGTTCAGCGTCGGGTTGCCAAGAAATATAAAGCCGATGCTTCTTATGATGGTCCTGATGGTCCGGCCTTGCGGGAGAATTTGGCTGCGGCCATCGGCCCGGAATTTGATGAGCTGGCTTTTGCCGAAGCGGTCAATCGGTGGCTGGGTGATTCAGAAACCCACACCACCTTGATTGAAACCGCCGAGCAGTACACCGCTTGGGCCCTTTATACATCGGCCGGTCAAGCCCGGCATGGTGAGGGGGTTTTGTTCAAGCTGCCGGAAAAAATCCACCCCTTTGATTTGGTACCGATTGAAGAAGAGCTGTTCTATGCGGCCCGCAGTTACCGCTCCCCGCAAGAGCGGTTGCGCCGTCGTGATGGCTTTTCTCTGACCGACCAGGGGGCGGCCCTTGATCAAGCGCTGGACCACGCCCATTACTGTATTTTTTGTCATAACCAAGGGAAAGATTCCTGTTCGCGTGGTCTCAAAGAACGTGACGACACCTTTCGTGACAACGCCTTTGGTGAGAAATTGACCGGCTGCCCGTTGGAGGAGAAAATCTCGGAGATGAATGCCCTTAAATCGCAGGGGTATGCGATTGGTGCCTTGGCGGTTGCGGTGGTTGATAACCCGATGCTGGCCGGCACCGGGCATCGAATCTGCAATGATTGTATGAAATCTTGCATCTATCAAAAGCAGCAACCGGTGGATATCCCGCAAGTTGAAACCCGAACCTTGAAAGATGTTTTGGCGTTGCCTTGGGGGTTTGAAATTTATGGCCTTTTGACCCGCTGGAACCCGCTCAATTTACGCCGGTTTGTGCCCCGTCCCGAAAGTGGTCGTCATGTCTTGGTGGCTGGTTTGGGTCCGGCGGGCTACACCTTGGCTCATCATTTGTTGAATGATGGGCATAATGTTTTTGCCATTGATGGCCTGAAGATTGAACCTTTGGACCCCAGTTTGAGCGGTGTTGAAGCCGATGGATCACGCTGTCCTTTTTTGCCCATTCATGATGTTGCTTGTTTGCGCGAAGATTTAGGGTCCCGCATCGGGGCTGGTTTTGGCGGTGTGGCGGAATACGGCATCACGGTGCGTTGGGATAAAAATTATCTGAAAATTATTCGCCTGTTGTTGGAGCGGCGGTCGCGTTTTGCCATGTTCGGGGGGGTGCGTTTTGGTGGCGCGGTAACTGTGGAGAATGCTTTTGAGATGGGGTTTGATCATATTGCCCTATGCTTGGGGGCTGGTAAGCCGACCTTTATCTCTATGCCCAACGGGTTGGCTCCCGGTGTGCGTCAGGCTTCTGATTTTTTGATGGCCTTGCAGTTGACCGGGGCGGCCAAGGCGGACTCGGTGGCCAATTTGCAATTACGCCTACCGGTGGTGGTGATTGGTGGGGGGTTGACCGCCATCGATACAGCCACCGAGGCCCTGGCTTATTATCCGTTGCAGGTTGAACAGTTCCGGGTCCGGTATGGGGCTCTTTGTGCTGCCCATGGGGTTGATGCGGTCCGGGCCGCCTGGGGAGACCAGGAAGCTGAGATTGCCGATGAATTTCTTGACCATGCCGAACAGATTGAGGCCGAGCGAACCCGGGCCGCTCAAGCCGGTGAGGTCCCACGGCTGCGGGAACTGATTGACAAATGGGGCGGGGTCAGCATTGTCTACCGGCGGCGTTTGGTCGATTCGCCAAGCTATACCCTTAATCATGAGGAGGTGGCCAAGGCTCTGGAAGAGGGGATTCGTTTTGCCGAGATGCTGGCACCGCTGGCGGTGGAAATTGATGACTATGGCCATGCTGCGCATCTTAAAATGGCCCGCAAGGAATGGAACGAAGATGGCCATCTGATTGATACCGGGGACACCGTCACATTTCCGGCCCGGGCGATTTTGGTGGCTGCAGGGACCAAACCGAATACGGTTCTTGGTCGTGAAGACCCGGATCATATCGCGTTGGATGGACGCTATTTTCAGGCTTTTGATGCTGAAGGGTTGGCGGTTGAACCGGAAAAATTGGCCAAGCCCCGGGCGGTGCATGTGCTGAGCGCGCAACGTCCCGATGGGCGCGCGGTCAGTTTTTTCGGGGATTTACACCCTTCTTTTGCCGGTAATGTGGTCAAAGCCATGTCCAGTGCCAAGCAGGGCTATCCGGTGGTCTCGGCGGCTTTGGCGGCTCTTCCTGCTTCGGTGATTTCTTTTGATGCTTTGGCCGCCCGTCTCAATGATGATTTGAGATCCCGGGTGCATAAGGTGGCGCGTTTGACCGGCAATATTGTTGAGGTGGTGGTGCGGGCTCCGGCGGCAGCCCGGGCCTTCCAACCGGGGCAATTTTACCGGTTGCAGAATTATGAGACCCTGGCCCCGCGCAGCGGCGGGACGGCCTTAGCGATGGAAGGTCTGGCGATGACCGGGGCCTGGGTTGATCGGGAGGCCGGTTTGCTGTCAACCATTGTGCTGGAGATGGGTGGATCTTCGGATATTTGTGCCCTGCTGAAACCGGGTGAACCCTGTATTCTCATGGGGCCAACCGGAACCCCGACCGTGATTCCAAAAAGTGAGACCGTGCTTTTGGCTGGTGGTGGTTTGGGCAATGCGGTTTTGTTTTCAATCGGTCAGGCCATGCGTGATCGAGGGTGTCGGGTGCTCTATTTTGCCGGCTACAAAGCCATGCGTGACCGGTATAAGATTGATCAGATTGAGGCGGCGGCCGATTCTATTGTTTGGTGCTGCGATGAAGCACCTGGTTTTAATCCCACCCGTCCCGATGATCGGGCGTTTGTTGGCAATATTGTGGCGGCGATGGCGGCTTATGGGGCCGGTGACTTGGGGAAAACCGCGATTGCTTTACCGGATGTAGAGCGGATCATTGCCATTGGCTCGGATGGGATGATGGCGGCGGTGGCCAAGGCCCGTCATGGGGTTCTGGCTCCTTATTTATCGCGGTCTCATCTGGCGATTGGCAGCATCAATTCACCGATGCAATGCATGATGAAAGAAATTTGTGCTCAATGTCTGCAGACCCATCGCGACCCCAAAACCGGTGAGGAAACGGTTGTCTTTTCCTGTTTCAATCAGGATCAAGATCTGGATCGGGTTGATTTTGATTGTCTGCGGGATCGGTTGTCCCAGAACGCCACCCAGGAAAAATTGACATCCCAATGGGTGGCGGATTGTTTGGTCGCCCAAGACTTGGAGAGACCCGGACCCTAGGAGGGCCGCCTTAAGAAGACGGGGTGTCATCCGGCATAATTTCTTTTTTATGCCGGTTTTTGAGAGCGCGCAAAACGGTTCAAGAAGACCGGATATTGTTGCTCATAACCCGCCTTATCTTACCAATAAACAAGCATAATTTTGGTTTGCGAGATTTTTTAAGCAGTCTTTCTTGACAATTGGAAAAAGCCCAATTAAGTAATTAGCACTCGTTATAAATGAGTGCTAACAGTTGCTTTCAAGGGACATGAGACTCCATTCATGGCAATTGCATCATAACGTTTACGGCATGGTGTACGTCATGGTGATTGTCTGGTTGGTATTCTTGAAAGAGTTGGAGTCCGAAAGGACAAAAGATAAAAACTTTTGGAGAATAAAAAATGAAGTTTAGACCGCTTCATGACCGCGTTTTGGTGCGTCGGATCGAAAGTGAGGAAAAGACTTCCGGGGGTATTATCATCCCCGACACGGCCAAGGAAAAACCAAGCGAAGGTGAAGTCATCTCGGTTGGCCCTGGTGCGCGCAAGGAAGACGGAAGTTTGGAGGCCCTGGATGTCAAAAAGGGTGACCGGATTTTATTTGGCAAATGGTCGGGGACTGAGGTCAAGATTGATGGGGAAGACCTGTTGATCATGAAAGAGTCCGACATCATGGGCGTGATTGAATAAGGAGCGAGAATAATGGCTGCCAAAGAAGTAAAATTCAGTGCCAATGCGCGCGAGCGTATGATGCGTGGTGTTGATACCTTGGCCGATGCGGTGCGTGTCACCCTTGGTCCCAAGGGACGTAATGTTGTTTTGGATAAATCTTTCGGGTCACCGCGAATCACCAAAGATGGGGTGAGTGTTGCCAAGGAAATTGAGCTGGCCGATAAATTTGAAAATATGGGTGCTCAAATGCTGCGCGAAGTGGCGACCAAAACCTCTGATCTGGCCGGTGATGGGACCACCACAGCGACTGTTCTGGCCCAGTCAATTTTGAAAGAAGGGGTGAAATCGGTGGCTGCTGGCATGAATCCGATGGATCTCAAACGCGGCATTGATCTCGCCGTTGATGCGGTGATTGATGAACTCAAATCTGATGCCAAGGCGGTTTCCAGTAATGCTGAAATTTCTCAGGTCGGGACAATTTCCGCCAATGGTGAAGCCGAGATCGGTGAGAAAATTGCCGAAGCCATGGAAACGGTCGGCAAGGAAGGAGTGATCACGGTCGAAGAATCAAAGAGCCGGGAAACCACCCTAGACACGGTTGAAGGGATGCAGTTTGATCGTGGATATCTCTCGCCTTATTTCATCACCAATGCCGAAAAAATGACCTGTGAATTGGAAAGCCCATTGATCCTTCTCCATGAAGGCAAGCTCTCCAACTTGCAAGCGATGTTGCCGGTGCTGGAATCGGTGGTGCAATCGGGCAAGCCGTTGCTGGTGATTGCTGAAGATGTCGAAGGTGAAGCCTTGGCGACTTTGGTGGTGAATAAATTGCGCGGCGGTTTAAAGGTTGCGGCGGTGAAAGCCCCAGGATTCGGGGATCGGCGTAAGGCCATGTTGGAAGATATCGCCATTCTCACCTCTGGCCAGGTGGTGAGCGAAGATATCGGCATCAAGTTGGAAAATGTTACTTTGGATATGCTGGGCAGTGCCAAGCGAGTCCTGCTGACCAAAGAAGAGACGACCATCGTTGATGGGGCGGGCAACGAGAAGGATATCAAAGATCGTTGCGGCCAGATCCGGACCCAAATTGAGGAAACAACCTCCGATTATGATCGTGAAAAACTGCAAGAGCGGCTGGCGAAATTGTCGGGCGGTGTTGCGGTGATCAGTGTTGGTGGATCGACTGAGGTCGAGGTGAAAGAGCGTAAGGATCGGGTGGATGATGCCATGCACGCGACCCGGGCCGCGGTCGAGGAGGGGATTGTCCCGGGCGGCGGGACGGCTCTGCTTTATGCAGGTCGGGTTCTGCAGAAGGTCAAAGCAGCCAATGACGATCAAAAGGTCGGGGTTGGTATTGTCGAGCGGGCCTTGCAAGCCCCAGCCCGTCAGATTGCTGAGAACGCCGGTGCTGAAGGGTCGATTGTTGTCGGTAAATTGCTGGATTCCAGCGATAAATCCTTCGGTTTTAATGCCCAAACCGGCATTTATGGCAATCTCACCAAAGAAGGGATCATTGATCCGGTCAAGGTGGTCCGCACGGCCCTTGAGGATGCGGCTTCGGTCGCCGGGCTTCTGTTGACCACCGAGGCGATGGTGGCCGAAAAGCCTGAACCCAAGGATAGTGCTGGTGGTCCTGGTGCTGGCGGTATGCCGGGTATGGATGGCGGCATGGGTGGTATGGGCGGCTTCTAACGCTTTTTACCTCAGCGCTCCCCATATTGGGGGGCCATGATCCTGGAGCCATCTTTTGGGAGGATCGGTGGTTCCTTGGGGTCAACCCTTGAAAGAGGCCGTGGCGAAAACCGCGGCCTCTTTTTATGGTTCGAATAATAAATAATCCCAAGACGGGATTAAACCGACCACCTCGCTATCTTGGGGGACCTGTAAGGGGGGCACCCCCAAGATAGCCATTCAACCAAGGGGACCCGCCAATCCGTTTTGGGGGACCTGTAAGGGGGGCACCCCCAAGATAGCCATTCAACCAAGGGGACCCGCCAATCCGTTTTGGGGGACCTGTAAGGGGGGCACCCCCAAGATAGCCATTCAACCAAGGGGACCCGCCAATCCGTTTTGGGGGACCTGTAAGGGGGGCACCCCCAAAACGGTATTAAAAAGAAAGCGGCACCCCCAAATGGGCATCAAACAAAGCGTTCCCCAATCCGTTTTGGCAGGTCCCTCTTTTTTTAGAATTTCCCCCGCAAGGCAGATATGGGGGTCGCATCATCGGCGGCTGGTTGGTAGGCCAGGCTGATCTCGCTGATGGCCTCGACCCAATCTTCGGCGTCTTGTTCCTTGGCCGGTTCAAAGGCATCAAAGCCGCAGCGCAGCATGAAATGAAACTGATCGCGCAACACATCGCCCACTGCCCGGATTTCTCCCCGATAGCCCATCTGTTCACGCAATAAACGGGCATATGAAAAGGCTCGTCCATCACGAAAAACCGGAAATTCCAGGGCAATAACCGCAAAATGATCCAGATCATCGGCAATCAGAGTTGGCGATTGATCACTGGCCAGCAGGAGGCCCAGCAGTTCGGACCGGTCAATCAGAGTTGTACGGTCTTGTTGCCAACGGGGATAGCTGACGATGAGGGGAGTTTTGGGCGGTATCGGGTCATCATCGGCCAGCTTGATCCACGGGTCATCGACAATCTGCCCGCCTTTAATGAGCGGCATAGAGCTTTTCCTTGAATGGAGCCACACCAACTCGGCGATAAGTTTCCAGGAAGGTTTCATCCTTCTGACGCAGATCAAGATAGATCTCAATGATGGTTTCGACCGCATCAACCACCATATCAGCCGGAAAAGCCGGACCAATAATTTTTCCAATCGCGGCATCGTCACGGGCACTGCCACCCAGAGTAATCTGATAATATTCCTCACCGCGCCGATCAACCCCGAGCAAGCCAATCCCCCCCACATGATGATGACCGCAAGCATTGATGCAGCCACTGATTTTAAGCCGCAATTCACCAATCCCCCGTTGTCGGTCAATATCGGCAAACCGCTCACTGATTCGCGCAGCAATCGGGATCGAACGGGCGGTGGCCAGAGCGCAATAATCCATCCCCGGGCAACAAATCATATCAGAAATCAGGTTGAGGTTGGCGGTCGCCAGATCATGATCAACCAGCCGTTGCCAGATGGTTGCAAGATCACTTTTTTTGACATGCGGCAAGACCAGATTTTGCTCATGCGTGACCCGTATTTCATCAAAGCTGTAGATTTTAGCCAGATCAGCGATGGCCTCCATCTGTTCTGCGGTGGCATCACCGGGCGGGCGTCCTTCTGGTTTCAAGGAGATATTGACAATCGCGTAGCCAGGGATCTTATGAGGGGCGACATTGACCGTGACCCAGCGGGCAAAATCGCTGTTTTGTGCTTGGGCATCGGCCAATACCTGGTCGGCAACCGAATCTTGGAGCGCCTCAAAGGTCGGCGGGGCAAAATAAGCATTGATGCGATCAATTTCGGTCTGTGGTAAGCTCAAAGCACCATCGCGAATGGTCTCCCATTCCTCTTCAACCAGAGCGGCAAATTTTTCCGCACCCACCGCGGCGACCAGAATTTTGATCCGGGCTTTATAAATATTATCGCGCCGCCCCAGCTGGTTATAGACCCGTAAAATAGCCTCCAGATAAGAAAGCAAATGACGTTCGGGTAAAAAATCACGGATGGTATCACCGATGCGGGGTGTTCGGCCCAGCCCCCCGCCGACCATGACCGTAAAGCCGATTTCTGCGTCTTGATTGCGGCATACCATCAACCCAATGTCATGCACCCGTACGGCAGCTCGATCATTCGGGGCACCGGTGAGGGCAATTTTAAATTTACGTGGCAAAAAGGAAAATTCCGGGTGTAGGCTGGACCATTGGCGGATGATCTCACAATAGACCCGGGGGTCGGCGATTTCATCGGCACTGGCCCCGGCATATTGATCCGAGGTCACATTACGGATGCAGTTGCCTGAAGTCTGGATACAATGCATTTCCACCGAGGCCAAATCGGTTAAAATATCGGCCACATCTTCAAGGCGTGGCCAGTTGAATTGAATATTTTGGCGGGTTGTAAAATGCCCAAACCCTTTATCATAAACCCGAGCAATCTGGGCCAGCATGCGTAATTGGCGTGAGGATAAAATGCCGTAAGGAATGGCGACCCGCAGCATATAGGCATGCAGCTGGAGATAGAGGCCATTCATCAAGCGTAGGGGCTTGAATTCCTCCTCTTTTAAGGCCCCGCTCAGCCGTCGGGCGATCTGGCCGCGAAACTGCTCAACCCGCTCTTTCACCAATTGATGGTCGAATTCATCATATCTGTACATAATGATCCGTCAGTATAATCTTATGGGTACGGTTTCACGAGAATCCGGTTATTGCATGAGAATATTGTCATAAAGATTATGCGAAAACGTTGAATACATCATGCTCAAATATGGACTTGGTGCTATTCAATGGAATTTAATGAATATTGATTGATTTTTTTGATGCATGTTTTCAAACATACAGAGTTTTATTATGATTTTTATAAATTTTTTTCAGATGTCACCGGGTTGGGGCGCGGTTTGCGGTTGTCTTTAAGGCGGATTGTCGGACCTTGAGCGCGAATACGTTCCCGCAAAGTGGTGGCCCGCAAGGCGGTCGGTGTTTTTCCCGAAACCGGGATCAAATAAGGTTCAACGATCAGGCGGTTGGTAACCGCGGTATTGGCTTGATCCAGCATGATTGATTCTTGTTCCTGCGAGGTTGCGACAACAGATGCTTTGATATCCTCGCTCCAACCCATGTCATGCAAAGCCTTATCGGTGATGGTGCCGGTCATATAAACCACAGCACCATCAATCAACCGGTTGGCGGTGACGACTTTTGCCTGTTCTTTCAAGGGTGCAAACTTATCCGATACGAACTATTTAAAAAGGGTGACGAAAGGGTTTTTGCCTCAAACAGGACCGTGACATGGGGAAATGTACTGTTCTTACTTAGCCGTTACTTATCTTATATTGTTATTTTTCTCGTATTGTTATTTTTCTTATATTGTTATTTTTCTTATATTGTTATTTTTCTAGGCTGCTATTTCTTATAAATTATATCTAATATGATGCCTTATTTCATGGAGTTAAAATTAAGCGCGACAATTGGTTTTGTCAATATTTTGTGTGGTATATTTATAATAAACAAAAATTATGTGTATAAATAATATTGGTTGTTTTTATAAATATTCTTTAAATCTAAAGCCTGCTCCCGAATATTTGTGTTTATTTGTTCGGAAGATTCCATGCAAGTTTTAACCATTGTTTCCAGATCCGGTCTCCAAATTTCGGCGTGATCGGTTATCGGGTTTATGTATGCTGACCCATGTCTTCATAAGGCTATGATCATGAATCAACCCGATACTTTCGCTCTACAGGCTCAATCCTGGCCTTTTCAAGAAGCCCGCAGCCTGGCCCAACGCTTTGACGAGCAGACACCAGAGAAAGGCTTTGTCCTCTTTGAAACCGGTTATGGTCCTTCGGGTTTGCCCCATATCGGGACCTTTGGCGAGGTGGTGCGCACGAGCATGGTTCGCCAGGCTTTCAGCCATTTGAGCGATCTGCCAACCAAACTCTTTATATTTTCTGATGATATGGATGGGTTACGCAAGGTTCCGGATACCATTCCCAACCAGGAGATGATGCAAGCGCATTTGGGCCAGCCGCTCACCCGGGTTCCTGATCCTTTTGGTCAATATGAGAGCTTTGGTCACCACAACAATGCCCGCTTGCGTCAATTTCTCGATTTTTTCGGTTTTGATTATGAATTTCAAAGCGCCACCGATTGGTATCAATCCGGTCGTTTTGATTCCGTCATTCTCAAAATACTCAATCATTATGATGCGGTGATCAATGTTATTGTGCCGACTTTGGGGCCAGAGAGACGGGCAACCTATTCGCCCTTTTTACCATTATGCCCGGAGACGGGAAAAGTTTTGCAAGTCGAGGTGATTGAAACCCGCCCCAATGATGGAACGATCATTTATCGCCATCCTTCCGGACGCCAGATTGAGACTCCGGTCAGTGGCGGACGATGCAAGCTGCAATGGAAAGTCGATTGGGCCATGCGTTGGCTGGCCCTGGGGGTTGATTATGAAATGTCGGGAAAAGATCTGATCGATTCGGTACGGTTATCGGGACGTATTACCAAACTTCTCGGCGGATCGCCGCCCAATGGTTTTACCTATGAACTGTTTTTGGATGAGAATGGTGAAAAAATCTCTAAATCGAAAGGCAATGGTCTCAGGGTAGAAGATTGGCTTCACTATGCGCCTCGGGAAAGCCTGGCTTTATTCATGTATCATGCTCCGCGCCGGGCCAAACGGCTTTATTTTGATGTCATTCCCCGGGCGATGGATGATTATCTCTCCCATTTGGCTCATCTGGCCGGGCAGACCGCAGATAAGGTCTTCGATAACCCGGCCTGGCATGTCCATAGCGGGACACCGCCCCATCAAGTGCCTGGGTTGAATTATTCCCTTCTGCTCAATCTGGCCAGTGTCTGCCATGCCGAAAATAAAGAGACAATATGGGGATTTATCAAAAAATATGCCCCGCAATCGACACCCCAAAATGATCCTCTGCTGGACCGCATGGCCGCATGTGCGGTTGCTTATTATAAAGATTTCATCCAACCCCATAAATCTTACCGCCGCGCCCAATCGGCAGAAAAAGAGGCTTTGCGTGATTTGGCGACCTGTTTGGCTGACTTGCCCGATGATAGCGATGCTGAGACGATCCAAAACATGGTTTATGCGGTTGGTAAACGCCATAATTTTAGCAATTTACGCGATTGGTTTCGTACCCTCTATGAGGTTTTACTCGGGCAGAGTGAGGGGCCACGTATGGGCTCATTCATCGCTCTTTACGGTATTCAATCAATGATCCGTTTGATTGATGAACGGTTGGCCGACGCGTAACATGGAAAATTCATATGAAAAATGGTTCCATACAATCCCTCTTTTTTTCAAGAAAAATAGGCGATGAGGTCGTTTGTTCCTGATCAATGAGATCATGCGGCGGGGCTTTGTGGAAAGCAAAGACTTGACCGCATCATCTATTCATGATTGAATAATTGTGCAGTGCATCATAACAATGCTTTTTCTTATTCATAACAATACTTTTTCCTAGAGTATGCAGTCGGTCGCACTGTCAAGGTATGTAAGGCGGACAAAAAAGTACGCAAAAGAGTACATATCACATAATAAAAGAGTACGTATAAAGACGTGTATTACGCATAAAGATACATATAAAGAGTGCATAAAGAGTGCATCGCACCATTGGCCATAACCATCATCATGATGATGCCCAAGATATGTTATGGCTTTGATTGTCGGCGATGAAAGCGACCAGATGAAAGCCACCACTGGCAATGAACCCCCTTTTAGAAGGAAGAGGATGATGTCTCAAAAAAAAGAAAACAAACGCAATGTGCCGAATCTGACCACATTTGATACGGTTTCGGCTTCTTCTAAAAAATCGACCCCTGTTTTGGAACCATCCCCCCCTGATCAACCGGTTGTTTCATTAAGCAGCCCTAATGAGAAAGCTGCGCCCATTCCGGAAGTTATACGCGCCCAAGAAGAGGCTAAGACATATTCTGCTCCCAACCTTTCCTCAATGGATTCTGAGAAACTGGACTCTAAAAAAGCTGATTTTGAAAAGACTCCTGTGATCGCCCGCCAGGCCAAGCCTGGACAACGCCGCCAACAAAAACCGCGCTTGAATAAGGCGGAGAATCAAACACCCAAAGCGCAGACAACAAACGCAAAAACACCCGTAAAAATACAGGCGGTACCCGTCCAAACAGTAAAAATAAACCATACAGAAAAGAAAGATGCCAAAACGCCTGACGTCAAAATGAAAGACGCTCAGACGCCAAATACCCGGACTCAATCGCGTTCAGCAGCGCCGTCACAACCGGCTGAGGCTGCCGGTCAGAAGACGACAACAACGTATCCCTCAGAACTAAAAGCGATGCCCGTATCCCAGCCGGTTGTGGCTTCAGACTCTGCTGCCAAAAAAACGCCGACACCCACGACAGCGGCTCAGCAAGCAACCACACCGCCAGCCATGACAGCACCACGGATTGTTGCTCCGGCACGTCAAGACGCACCGACAAAAGCCGATTCATCGACTAAGGTTTCATCGGCCAAGACCTTACCGGCTCAGAAAGCTTCACCGACTAAGGATTCATTGATCAAAGGTGGAACGGCTAAGAATGTGTCAACCAAGAGTGTAACAACCAAGAAAGTTTCACCGGCCAAGAGCGCCAAGCCGAAGGTTTCGCGGCCTCAGGTTACACCGACTAAAGTTTCAGCCGCCAAAATTCCAGTGTCCAAGATGGCCAAGGCAGTGCCAACCAAGATTCCAGCCGCCCGCGCCAACCCGGTCTTGCCGCAAGATGTTCAGGATATGTTGACGCTCACTCATGACAGCTGTTCTGAGGCCATGAAAGCCGGGATGACTGTGAGCAAAGGTCTGGAAAATGTTGGGATGCGTATGTCCGGTTATATCGGGCGCAGTGCCAAATCAGGGGTCGATTTCTCAAGGCTGTTGTTGCATGCGACAACCTTTAAAGATGTGGTCTCACTCCATGCCAATTTCACCGGCAATGTGATTGAGGATTTCTTTGAAGAGAGCAGGAAAATCGCCGATATCGGGTTTTCCACATCCGCCCAAAGCCTCAATCCGATCCATGAAAAAGCCGCGCAAACATGGACAACATTATGTAATGCAGTTGACTTTCAGGGTTAAGCCGACTGTGCTGGAGGAGCGCGCGCAATATGTTCTGTTTCTTAATGCTGTTTCTTAATGTTTTATGTTGAGAAATTTATTGTGACGCCGCTCCAATAAGGCCGCGGGGGTGAAACTGCCCAGCGGCTCAAGGGCGCCAAATAGGGCACCGCCAAGCGCGTTGATGGCTTCGTCCGGTTTGCGGTGTGCCCCGCCTAGAGGCTCTGGGACGATGACATCGGCGACCCCAAGTTCGAGAAGGTCCTGGGCGGTTGGTTTCATGGCGGTGGCGGCTTCCTGGGCTTTGTCGCCATCGCGCCATAAAATAGATGCACAGCCCTCCGGTGAAATGACCGAATAGACCGAATGCTCAAGCATGAGCAGGCAATCGGACGCGGCAATGGCCACAGCACCCCCCGAACCCCCTTCGCCGATGATAGCGGTTACAATGGGGACGCGGGCATTGAGAAAAACCTCCGTACTGCGGGCGATGGCTTCGGCTTGGCCACGCTCTTCGGCCTCAATACCCGGGTATGCACCCGGTGTGTCGACAAAGGTCAAAATGGGCAAGCCGAATCGGTTGGCTAGATCAATCAAGCGTATGGCTTTACGATATCCTTCTGGCCGGGCCATGCCAAAATTACAGGCCATACGCGATGATGTGTCTTTGCCTTTTTCCTGACCGATGACGATGATGGATTGATCCCGAAATTTTGCCAGCCCGCCAATGATGGCGGCATCTTCAGCAAAATGGCGATCACCTGATAGCGGTGTAAAATCCTCAAAGAGAGCGGCAGCATAATCGCCAAAGCGTGGCCGATTGGGGTGGCGGGCCACCTGAATTTTTTGCCAAGGGGTGAGTTTGGCGTAAGTTTGGCGTAGAAATTTCTCAGCCTTGGTCTGGAGTTTAGCGATCTCGTCAGCGATATTGATGGTGTTATCATCGGCCAAATGACGTAGTTCGCCAATCTTGGCTTCGAGTTCGCAGAGCGGTTTTTCAAAATCGAGGAAAACCTGCATCGCTATTCCCTCTTTTTCCTTTATGCGCCTGGTTTCCAGGGGGGTGTGCTCCTCTTTTTTCTTTAAGCCTCTTATTGCTTTAAGTCTTTTATTGTTTCAAGAAGGAGATGAGCAAAGCAAAGGACCGTGAATGAGATAAAAAACAAGTCAGGGACCTCATACCCCTGAGGTCCTCTCACGCTCTTTAAGAAAGGGTGCCTCAGCGATGGGTTTGCGGCCCATTATCGGCTGGCGATCTGTTTGGCCTTTTGGACCATGACTTCAGCTTGTTTTATTGAGGCAATATCAATCAGGCGTCCATCAAGAGTGACCGCGCCTTTGCCCATTTTTTGAGCCTCAGCCATCGCATCAAGGATTCGTTGGGCCTTGGTGGTTTCCTCTTCGGTGGGGCTAAAAACTTCATTGGCCAGATTGATTTGCTTGGGGTGAATGGCCCATTTCCCTTCACAACCCAAAGTGGCCGAACGGTTGGCTTGGGCGCGGTAGCCATCAGGATCATTGAAATCCCCAAACGGGCCATCAATCGGGCGCAGACCATTGGCCCGGGCCGCAACCACCATGCGGGCAACCGCATAATGCCACATATCCCCCCAATGAACATCACGCTGACCGGCATCGTCAGGGTCGGTCAAGACATGATAATTCGGGTTGGGGCCACCGATAACCGTGGTTTTGGCTTTTGTTGAGGCGGCATAATCCGCGACTCCAAAATGCAAGGACTCATTACGCGGGCTGGCCGCGGCAATATCGTGAACATTTTGCATGCCAAGAGCGGTTTCAATGATCATCTCGAAGCCAATTCTTTTGCTGTATTTCATGGCATCTTCGATCTGGGTGACCAACATATCCAGAGCATAAACATCGGCAGCAGTCCCGACCTTGGGAATCATGATGAGATCAAGATTGTGACCGGCTTGTTCGACCACATCGACAACATCACGATACATATAATGAGTATCAAGACCATTGATGCGCACCGATAAGGTCTTTCCCCGCCAGTCGATATCATTGAGGGCGGCGATAATATTTTTGCGGGCTTGTTCTTTTTCATCGGGCGCCACCGCGTCTTCGAGATCAAGAAAGATCACATCAACATCTGAGGCAGCCGCTTTCTCAAACATGCTCGGGTTGCTTCCCGGAACCGCCAATTCACTTCTGTTCAAACGGGGTTGGGCTTGATCAATGACCGTAAAACTCATCTTTTTTCCTTATTAATCCAGTGTTATTATCAATCCAGTGTTATTCAGTTATCTCAAAAGAGG
Organism: Alphaproteobacteria bacterium; assembly: GCA_963923945.1. Classification (GTDB taxonomy): domain Bacteria; phylum Pseudomonadota; class Alphaproteobacteria. The sequence goes on along the minus strand of OZ000551.1, from coordinate 671,981 downwards.
TTCAGTTTCGTTTCCCTCTTTCGTTTTAATTTTTCCTTATGACCAATTTTCTCAATCGGTCAACGCCGGAAAGGGCGGCATCCAGAGACCAATAGCAAAATCTTAAATGCCTCAAAAAAGATGCGGGATGAAAATGATCCAACCGCTCAGGCTTGTCAACGCCCTCATGCCGCGTCAAGGCGCTTTCATCTTGGCCAGAGGGTGATGCGACTCAATTAAATCGCGCAAACGTTGGGGGTTGACATGGGTATAAATCTGGGTGGTGGTGATATCAGCATGTCCGAGTAATTGCTGCAAATGACGTAAATCCATCCCATTTTCCAGAAGATGGGTGGCAAAAGCATGCCGCAAGACATGCGGCGAAACCCGATCCGGATCAAGGCCAGCCTGGGTCGCCGCCTTTTTGAGCAGACGGGCAAAATATTGACGGCTGAGATGCCCTGAGGCACCCGATGATGGAAACAACCAGCGTTCGGGTGCTTTATGACCACGGTTTTTCGCCTGTGTGATGATTTTGCTACGCTTTTGGGATAGGGCAAGATAGGTGGCCAAGGCTTGTTGAGCGGTTTCGCCCAAGGGCACCATACGTTCATGTCCTCCCTTTCCACGCACTCTAAGATAATCAAGGTCACGCGATAAGGCTGATAAGGGCAGGCTGACCAATTCGGAAACCCGCATCCCGGTAGCGTACAAAATTTCCAGCAAAACTCTCAGACGCTGGCGATCTATTCCTGGCAAATGATCGGCGGCATTGATGATTGCACCGATCTCACCGGTGGATAATATCTTCGGTAACCGGCGGATCAATTTTGGGGAATCAATCATGATTGTGGGATCATCTTCGCGTACCGATTCGCCAATGAGGAAACGGTAATATTGGCGCAATGCCGACAAACGGCGGGCGGTGGTTTGTCGACTCACCCCGCTTTTCGACAAAGCCATCAAGTAAGCGGAGAGATCTTCTCTTCGCGCTGATATCAGATTTTTCTGATGCTGTTTAAGCCAATCGGTCACCGTGATCAGGTCACGTCGGTAGGCCAAGCGGCTATTCAAGGCCAGGCCACGTTCGGCCACCAGCATTTCCAGGAAACGTTGAATGCTCAAAAAATCAGCTTCTGAATCGTCCTGCTTGGTTGGCTTGGTCACCAAAAAATCGGCCCTCAAGAGGTCAAATACCTTGCTCTAATGCCGCTTCCAATGCCAAGGAACGGGCCTCCTCATCAAGGCCGATATGGCGCAAAGCGTGCACAACTTCTTGCAAGATCAGCGGATCAACATGACTGGGTGATTGATTACCAAGACAAGCCAGGGCGAGAAAAACCGTCTCAGCAACCCGCAAGGATTGTGCGGATTCACGCAAGGCGTTGATTAAAGCGGCTCTTGAAGCTGTATCGTTGGTCACGGTATCGCTGGGGAGAGAAGAGATCACTTTCCAAGCAAAGGCCCAATGATCGCCGGTGACTGGCTCCCCAAGGCCGAGAAGCAGCGCCAAAATAAGGGAAAGAGAACGGCTGTTTTCCTGATCATAACCAGAGGTCAAGGATTCCAGAGAGGAATCAAGCTCTGAAAGGGTCTCAGCAGTATTGATCTGCCCTGTGGCGTGGTGATTCATGATCCAGGATTCCAGGATATAATCACTCCAAGCCAATCGGTCTTCAGAATCGGCAATTTGGACCAACGGCCAGATTTCTTGGCGGATCGTGGCCGCCGTAGGGTTTGAATAGGCGTATTGCTCGACCATGTCATACCAAGACAATGCCGCATCAATCTTATTGGCGGTGAGTAAAGCCCGAACGGCCTCAGCGGCGAACCACATCAAATGACTCTCTGGTACCAGCGCAAGCAAGAGCGGTGCGCTCACCCGGGCGATGGGAGCATAGACGCCGTCTTGGCGTGCCTGTTGATAAAGCGTATCCAAAAGCCGGGCCCGGGTTTCTGGTTGTGCCGCCGGTTGAGCCGCTGCTTGCCATAATAAGGCCCGGATTTTGGTTGGGTCTTTTTGCAGGTTATCTCCAAAATCTTCTATCGGGAGAGGGGTCTCTTGATCACCATTCTCAGAGATGCGGGCGATGATGTCTTGGGGGAATGCTACACTTTCATAAAGCTTCTTTAAATTTTGCGTTGCGAACAGGCGAAGCTGCTCAGCTTTTTCTGCTGCTTCAATCCGTTCCATGAGAGAAAACTGAGGGTTAGAAGCCATCGCCAAAAGCAGAGCAGGGTCCGACGTCTTCATCAGGGCGGGCGGTGTTTCGATCCGGCCGATACGGGCCAAAGCAAGGGAGAGGGGAGTCGGCTCCAAAAGCGTTGGGGGATCCTTACCTAGGCCATTTTCGGTGTCACTTTCGGCATGCTCAAGAATATATTCAGCCAGGGCCTGAAACTCATTATGGGCCGGTGATTGCCGTTCTGGCGATGGGGTATCTCTGAGCAGATTAAGGCCAAGCTGCGCTTTGTCATGTTTTTGGGAAAGCAGATCGCAAAAAACGCGGAGTTGACGCCAGTAAATTTCTTGATAGGAATGGCGACCCTGTTCCAATGCGCGGCATGCATTGACATGATCTCCTGCCAACAGAAGACCATCAATATGAGCCTGATTTTGATCGCTGTTGAGAATATCTTTTGGTGCAATATCCATGAGGATGCGCATGGCCTCAATATCACCCATTGTGTAAAGTAAATTGATTCTTTGGGCGACCAGGCTTTCATCGTCCATATCACCTTCCGGGGCGGTTGCATTGGAAAGCAAAATCCGGCGTGTGAGATCACGAACAACAGATGACGTGCTGGTCGATGGGACCAAATGCATCAAGGCATGTGCCCGGGCGCGCGATGTTCCCGACCACATGAATTCACCCAAACCCCCTTGATGATCTTCGAGAATTCCCACAGAATCGGGGTCAATCTCTTCCAATATCTCAATCTCAATATCTTGTGTATCCTCCCCAGGCTTTTCGGGAGGCAAAACCGGGGCATCAGAGAATGTCCCTTCCCGACCAAGCGAGCCATCATCCAAAAGATCATTTTCTAAAAAATCATTTGTTTGTCCAGGAGAGAGAGAGTCTTGCAAAAGAGAGTCGGTCCGACGTGCTTGGACGGGCCTTTCAAACAAAATACTCAAGGCTAGCGTAGCGATAACAAAAAAATTCAGGGTCAGAAAACCTCGCCTGGATTTGTTTATAAAAGCTCGATAACCGCCCGGCTTTGGCTTCATGATCAGCGTAATTTGGTATTGATGTGATTCAAAATGAGGTATGTCTTAACGCGGGAACTGTGTATCAGGTATAATTTTGACAACAGTCTTAGACGGTGCGGGAATATCCCAGAAGGTGAAGAATCCCAACCCGCCCAAAACGGTGACGACGATGAGGATAGTCAAAATTCTCAACAATTTAATCATATTTTTCCTTTAAAAAACAAGATGACTGATCATATTCGGTGTCGATAGGGTGGCTTTGAGACGGAACAGTTGGCATTCTGATATGAGGTTTTTTCGGTTCTATGATGGATGGGGTTTATTCCTTCTGATCCCAGATCATACAGTTATGACTGTTCTCTATGATGTTCTATATTCCATATGAAGAGATTGGTCGATGCGGGAAGATTATCTAATCTGTGGTTTATCGGTGACATATCCATCCGATTGTTGGTTGATTGCCACTCTCTTAAGAGAAACATTCTTAAGAGAAACATTATCCTGACGAAAACACCCGCATGTGATGGCTTCTTGACATTGATTTTTCAAAAATGGGGGATATGACCAATTACCCAATGAGTCAACGCAGTATTGTATTGATCGGTATGATGGGTGCGGGAAAGAGTTCTATCGGTCGCGGTCTGGCCATGCGGCTGGATTTGCCATTTTATGATTCTGATACAGAAATTGAGCGGCTGGTCGGCTGCCGGATTGATGATATTTTTCAGGAGTATGGCGAACAAATGTTCCGGCAGAGTGAGCGCCAGATTATTGATCGTCTGCTTTGTGGGGAACGGTGTGTTTTGGCCACCGGTGGCGGCGCTTTCATTGATCAGGGGATCCGCGATGCCATCAGTCAACGCGGTGTTTCCATTTGGTTGCGGGCCACAGTGGAATTGCTTTATAGCCGGGTTTCCCGACGCAATTCGCGTCCCCTTTTGAACAATGGCGATGCCTGGGAAACCATGATCCGTTTGACCAAAGAGCGCGACCCAATTTATGCCCAAGCCGATATTACAGTCGATTCTCTTGATGTGCCCAAAGATATCGTGATTGATCGCGTTGAGGCCGCTTTAGGGGATTTTTCTCGTGAGTTGGTCTTCTCCTTGAAATAGAGTGAATATGATGACCGAATTTCAGGCCAGCAGAGCGCCAACAGAGCTGGGACATTTACATGTCGCGTTGGATGGGGGTGGCTATGATGTGATTGTCGGATCGGGCGTGATCGCCACGTCAGGCATTTTTGGTCGCCTAAAAACCAATAGGGTTGTCATCATCACCGATGACCATGTTGCGCCCCTGCATCTTGAGGATCTCCAATCGCTTTTGGATCAATGCAGCATCCACCATGATTCAGTCATTCTTCCGCATGGGGAATCATCAAAATCTTTTGAACAGCTGCGGTCTATCTGTGATCGTCTGCTTGATATGCGGCTCGACCGACAGGCGGTTGTCTTGGCCTTTGGAGGGGGTGTTGTTGGTGATGTGGCCGGCTTTGCCGCCAGCATCATTTTACGTGGTTTGCGGGTGCTTCAGATTCCCACCACCCTTCTGGCCCAAGTAGATAGTGCGGTCGGTGGCAAAACCGGGATCAATGCCGCTCAAGGAAAGAATTTAATCGGCAGCTTCCATCAGCCTTGCCTGGTTCTCAGTGATCTTAATTATCTCAAGACATTACCCCAACGTGAAATCCGGGCCGGCTATGCTGAAATCGTTAAATATGGTTTGATTGCTGATGTGGATTTTTTCACTTGGCTGGAGACTCATGGCATAAAAATCTGCCACGGTGAGACGCAAGCCCAATGTCAAGCGGTTTTGCGTAGTTGCCGCATTAAGGCGGATATTGTGGCCAAAGATGAACGCGAAACCGGCATACGGGCTCTGCTCAATCTTGGTCATACATTCGGGCATGCTCTTGAAACAGCGACCGGCTATGGGGATGATTTGCTGCATGGCGAAGCGGTTGCAATCGGTATGGTGATGGCCTTCACCCTTGCGGCTCGCTTGGGTATGTGTCCGGCTGAAGATGGGCGCATACTCGAACGGCATCTTGATTCAGTGGGCTTACCGATTCGTTTGCCGGGTCATCTTGCCGCGCGCCTCAACCCGCAAAATATTCTTGATATCATGGCCAGTGATAAAAAAAATCACCATGGCGTCATCCGGTTTATCATGCCTGAGAAAATAGGGCGCGCCGTGATCAGGAGTGATGTTCCTCTCGATATGGTACGTTCACTGCTTGAAGAGGCCGCAGCCATCCAGTATCCATAAACCAGCCCAGAAATCACATTAAGGAGGTGAATATTTTCATGTCAGATGTTTGGTTTTCTGTCGCAGCGATTGTCTCACTGATTGTAACCTCTGCCTTTTTTTCCGGGTCTGAAACCGCTCTGACCGCGGCCTCTCGACCCCGCTTGCATCAGTTGGCTAAGGGTGGCAATCGCCGGGCGCGTTTGGTTGAACAACTCCTAGAGCGGAAGGAAAAATTACTCGGCTCAATTTTACTGGCCAATAACTTGGTCAATATTTTGGCTTCGGCTCTGGCTACCAGTGCGCTGGTCATTGCTTTTGGTGAGACCGGTGTGGCTTATGCGACCATCGCCATGACAATGCTGATTGTTGTCTTTGCTGAAGTCCTTCCGAAAACCTATGCCATTCATAAAGCCACCTCGAGTGCCCTGATTGTCGCCCCGGTTTTGAAAGTGGTGGTGTTTGTCCTTTCACCCATCACCCGGACCATTCAGGCCGCCGTGGTTGTTTCTTTGAAACTGTTCGGACTTGACACCCGGGCTGATGCGGAAGCCGGTGAGCAAGAATTACGCGGGGCCATCGAACTGCATGCGGGTAAGGATCATTCCGAACGTGATGCGCGCCCGATGCTAAGGGGCGTTTTGGATTTAGACCGGGTTGAGGTCGGTGATATTATGATTCATCGTAAAGATATGGTTGCCCTCAATAGTGATTTGCCGACAACAGTGATTCTTGACGAATTGGGGGCCTGTCCTTTCACCCGGGTTCCTTTATGGAGCGGTGATTCGGATAATATTGTCGGTGTGTTGCATACCAAGGCTGTTTTGACATCTCTTCTCAAAATCGGGCGAGAAAAGATGGATATTCAAGGCCTGATGGCTGAACCACGTTTTATCCCTGAGACCACGACCTTATTCCGCCAGCTCGGGGCCTTTCGCGAACGCGGTGAGCATATTGCCTTTGTGGTTGATGAATACGGCGTTTTACTGGGTATGGTGACTCTGGAAGATATTTTAGAGGAAATTGTCGGTGATATTTCCGATGAATTCGATCATTCGGCTTCTGATCATTCTTTGCTGGGTGTGCGCCGCTTGACCGGTGGCAGCTATGTTATTAACGGTTCGGTGACATTACGTGATTTAAAACGCCATTTCGGCTGGTCTTTACCAGAGGAGCATGCGGCAACTTTAGCCGGTTTGATTTTACAGGAATCGCGCCAAATTCCTGAGGTTGGGCAGCTTTTTGAATTTTATGGGTTCCGCTTTGAAATTTTACGCCGTCGGCGCAACCAGATCACGTCCTTGCGGGTTACGGCCCCCGGATCAGGTCGCTCTTAAAGGGAAATAGGGGATACATATGTAAAGAAAACGGGTAAAGAAAACGGGTATAAAATAATCTGATTATTTTGTAGAATGGTTCAATAATTTTAGAGCCAGATATCACCATGAACAGGAATTTCGAGAAAAATTTTGGGGGATAAAAATCAAGAATAGGGGACTAAAATGGTTAAAAGAATTATTCCTGATGTGGTCAACAATCAAAAACTGATTTTCATCAATGCGCGTATCTCGGTGGGTAAAGCGGCTCAAATCATGGCTGAAAATCGCATCGGTGCCCTGTTGGTGGCCAAAAATGACAAGCTTGAAGGCATCATTACCGAACGTGACCTTCTGGTGAAAGTTGTGGCTCAGTTAAAAGATGCCGAAAAAGTCACTGTGAGTGAAGTCATGACCAAAAAACCCCAATGCGTGAAGCCCGATGATTCGGCTTTTGATGCGTTGGATATCATGCGGAAGAAAGGATTCCGCCATCTTCCGGTGGTTGATGGAAAGCGTATCGTTGGTCTGGTTTCGATTCGTGATCTTTATGCTTCGGCTCAAGACCAGCTCGAAGACGACCTACGTGAACGTGACGAATTTATTTTTGGGGCGGGCTACGGCGGTTAGAATCTTTGATTGCATGATTGTCACGATCAAGTCTTTCACGATCAAGTCTGTCACGATATATCTTTCGCAACATTAAGTGACCACAAATATGGCAGATTATTGGGATACGGCATGCTGTTGACCACCGTACGAACCACCGTACGAACCACCGATGAGCCAAATAACCGCTATACAGCAAGAAGAGCTCAAATCACCTATGATTACTCATCTGATTATTCATCTGATTATTCGTTGGGCGCTTTGGCATCAATGCTCAAGGCGTGGATAGGTCCGGCCAATTCGGATGCCAGAATATCATGGATCAAGCGTTGGCGTTCGATGCGGCTCAAGCCGTAAAACCGTTGTGAGACAATCCGGATTCGGAAATGGCTTTCTCCGCCTTCCGGTGCGTGCATGTGGCCAGCATGCAGGGCTGATTCGTCAATGACCTCAATATCGGACGGGGCCAATTCACAACGAATTTTTTCAGCGATTCTCTCTCTTACAGACATGAACGGATATCAATTTTCTGATATGAAAAATTTTTTATGCGATATTTTTTTAAAAGCGATGAAAAATTCTTATGGTATCACCAAATATGTGCCATATTTTTCTACGTTAAAAAATATCATTGAACCATATAAATAATACGACCAAACCAAAAACATCACCAAACCGAAGATAATTGTTTCATGCCGCGTGTAAAGCCCGTTCCTTTGACCCCTTTTGTTTGGCAAAGGGACGATAAAAAGCGTTGTTGTTGCCATCCGGGTTGCCGCTCTTTTGCTGAATTTCCGGCCCCGCGGCGTGAAAAAGAAGACAAGACGCAAGACGGGTTTTGTCTTGAGCATGCGCGCCTCCATAATGAGGCATGGAATTATTTTGCCGATATGTCGCGGGAAGAAATTGAATATCATCGCCGCCAGGATATGGTTGGCTGGCGCCCGAGTTGGCCGCTTGGTGAGTCGGGGGCATCTTATGGGCGGGTGATTGATCCTTTTGATATGAGGGTTGAACAGGGTTATACACCCAGTAACGACCAGCCGGTTGCTGAGGGAGAACGGTCGGATATTCCGGTTGGTATTCGGCGTGCTCTGGATGTTTTGGGGCTGTCGCCTGGTGTCACTCTTGACTTTCTTAAGACGCGGTATAAGGAATTGGCGCGGCGGCTCCATCCTGATGCCAATGGTGGTGACCGGCGCTATGAAGAGCGTTTCAGGAAGGTTCACGAAGCTTATGAACAGCTGAGTGCTTTTTTTGGTCGAACCCGGCCATCTTCTGATTAATCGTCTTTGTGCTTGATTGTGGAATGGATCGGATGACTGCCGAGATGGATTTTTCCTGGCAACCGGATATCCGGGTTTCGGTGGGTCAAGTTTTCGGTATTGATTCGGACGACGATTGCCCGGCATTTAGCCAATCTTCGGAATATGTTCCTGATATTGATGATGCTTATCGCTTCCACCGGGAGACCACATTGGCCATTGTGGCCGGCTTTGCCCATAATCGCCGGGTGATGATCCAGGGTTACCACGGGACCGGTAAATCGACCCATATCGAACAAGTCGCAGCGCGGTTGAACTGGCCTTGTTTACGCATCAATCTTGATAGCCATATCAGCCGTATTGATTTGATCGGTAAAGATGGCATTGTTTTGTGCGATGGTCAGCAAGTCACGCAATTCAAGGAAGGAATTCTGCCCTGGGCTTTGCAGAGACCGACAGCTCTGGTTTTTGATGAATATGATGCCGGTCGCCCTGATGTTATGTTTGTCATCCAGCGTGTTTTAGAGGTTGAAGGGCGCCTCACATTATTGGATCAAAACCGGGTGATTCATCCCCATCCAGCCTTTCGCCTGTTTTCAACCACCAATACGGTCGGTTTGGGTGACACCACTGGCCTGTATCATGGCACCCAGCAGATCAATCAAGGCCAGATGGATCGTTGGAGTATTGTCGCCACACTGAATTATCTTTCTGAGCAAGAAGAGCTGGATATCGTCCTGGCCAAGGTCCCGGATGCCAATAATGCTGAAGGTAGGCAAGCGGTCACCTCAATGATTGCTCTGGCCAATCTGACCCGGCGCGGTTTTGCCAATGGCGATATCTCAACCGTCATGTCTCCACGCACGGTCATGACATGGGCTGAAAATGCGACGATCTTCAATGATGTTGGGTTCGGGTTTCGGGTGACATTTCTCAATAAATGCGATGAAACCGAGCGGCCAATCTTGGCTGAATATTATCAACGCTGTTTTGATGAAGAGCTGCCGGAGAGTTTGGTCCAAGAATCGCCGCAATAATCTTTGACATGAAAGGGTGTCATGTCGGGTTTTTCCAAAAGCAATCATCAAGAAGCGTTTGAGGAGGCGACCCGTTCGGTTGTTCGCTGCCTCTCCGGGCGCGATGTCACGGTTGATTATGGCCCGGCTGGTGATCCCGGTTTCAATACCGGGGCGACCGGTAACGATGATGTGGTGCGTTTGGCATCTGTTCCCCAACAGCTGAAACCGGATATCGCTTCTTGTGTGCGTGGTGCGGCTGATTTTGCCGCCCTCAAGATTCGCCATCATGACCGGGCATTGCACCGCGCGCAATCACCGGTTGGTCCGGCGGCTCGTGATGTTTTTGATGCTTTGGAAAATGCCCGTATCGAATCTTTGGGCAGCCGGGCTTGGCCCGGTTGTGCAGTCAATTTGGCGGCTGTACTTGATCAGGAATTTGATGAGAAGGCCTATGGTCAGGCCCATTCCTATGAGCAGGTTCCGCTTGCTATTGCCTTGCGTTTGATGGCCCTCAAGGCATTCTGTCATCGCCGCCTGGATCCGGCTATGGAGAAGATCATTCATCTTTGGCGGCCCCATCTGAATGCGGCTCTTGATGATTCTTTTGCCACTCTGGCGGATTGCTTGGCCGATCAGAAGGCTTTTTCCAAAGCGGTGCGCTCTTTATTGCGCGATCTTGGTTTAGAAGATTCGGATCAACCCATGCAATCTCAGACCGATGAGGACGGCACGCCGGACCCTGATGAAGCCGATGATCATGGGGAGTCGATGGTTGGTGAGGAGAATACAGAAGAAAACACTTCGGCCGATGACTCGGAATCGATGGACCCGCATCTTGACTCAGAACAACCGCCGCAACTTGGTGAGGTGGGGTTGCCTGAAACCACCGCCGGTGAGGCCGATGCGTCTCCGCAAGCGGGCGGCAATCATCAATCATCATGGGAGGTGATTCCCGGTTCAACCTATAAACCTTACGCCGTGCGCTATGATCAGGTGATGAGAGCTGAGGATCTTTGTCCGGCCGATGAACGCACCCGTCTGCGCGCCCATCTGGATGGGCAGATGGGTCATCTACGCGGGGTTGTGGCCCGTCTGGCCAATCGGTTGCAGCGTCTTTTGATGGCCAAGCAATCACGGGCCTGGGAATTTGATCTTGAAGAGGGGTTTCTTGATTCGGGGCGGTTGGCGCGGGTGATTGTCAACCCGACCCATTCCCTTTCTTATAAGCGTGAGCGCGATTCGGATTTCCGTGATACAGTGGTCACATTATTGATTGATAATTCCGGTTCCATGCGCGGGCGTCCGATCTCTATTGCCGCTATGACCGCCGATACATTGGCCCGCACTTTGGAGCGTTGCGGGGTCAAAGTCGAGATACTCGGCTTCACCACCGGGGCCTGGAAAGGCGGATTGTCGCGCGATCTTTGGATGCAAAACGGCAAAACACGCCATCCTGGCCGTTTGAATGATCTTCTCCATATCATCTACAAAACCGCTGACGCGCCGTGGCGGCGGACCCGGCGCAATCTCGGCTTGATGTTACGGGAGGGGCTGCTTAAAGAAAATATTGATGGCGAAGCGTTGCTGTGGGCCCATCGGCGTCTGTTGGCGCGGGCTGAGCAGAGACGCATCTTGATGGTTATTTCCGATGGGGCACCGGTTGATGATTCCACCCTCTCGGTCAATCCCGGGAATATTCTGGAGTCGCATCTGCGCGAAGCCATTGACTGGATTGAGCGGGCCTCACCGATTGAGTTGACGGCTATCGGTGTCGGGCATGATGTCACCCGCTATTATCGGCGGGCGGTGACGATTACCGATGTTGAACAACTGGGCGGAGCGGTGCTTGAACAGCTGGCCGCTTTGTTTGGTGAGTCCCCCCAAAGGGAGAAAAGAGAGCCGCACCTCACCCCAGCATCAGATCACGGCATAAAAGCATAACCAATCCTCGAAAGCGCTTACCGGGTCTTTTTCTTGCGCGATTTTTTAACTGAAAGACGCCCTTGTCGCAACAAAGCCGGGGTCAGAGAACCGCCAATCCCGGCCACACTGATGACGCTTGCGGCCCATCCGAAACCCGAATAGATACAAAAACTGGCACAGGCCAGGGCGGCAATGGCGATCACCAACCCATGCTGTTGGCCCCGGTGTTTACGTTTTTCTTTACCCTGAGATTCCCGCTCCTCAATCTTTTGGCGGTGGGATTGCTCTTGTTCCATACGGATGAGCAGTCGATCCATCGTGCCTTTTCTGATTCGTTCGTACGCGGCCAACATATCCGGCGGCGGCAACGGACCGATCATGACTTCCCTGCTGATCAGTGCTACACGCATGCTTTCCGGCTGATACGTAAGAGCGGTGTCTTCGCTGAATTGCTCGCCCCCTTGTTCTGGTCGTTCTGCCAACGAAGTGGCGGGGCTTTTGTTGCGTTTGGTCGGGGTGATCGCTGCTCGAAGGGAAGACCGGCTTTTGGCGACAGTCTTGGCGGTGGCTTTCGTTGATTTTGCTCTGGATGAGCGGCCTGGTTTTCTTGATGCCCGGGTTTTGGAATCGGACTGAGAATCAATCATGCCCAACCCTTCTCTTTATGTCATAATATTGTGCAAAACCTGCCACCAAGGCGGTTCCCGGCCAGCACTCTATTCAATCCAGATGCTCATCGACCAGGAGTTTCTTCCAGGCAATGGCCAGATCATTCTGAACCTTCAGACCATCCATATACAGCATCAAGAGATCGGATTGCGGATAGCGGCCATCGGATTCATCGGGATAAAGATCAATCGCTTGGGCCAAGCCCTCCAGATAATCATCCCATTCTGGTGAGGAGTGTTCAGACTCAGTCGCCGGTTCGACCTCTGCGGATGATTGCGCAACAGAATTTTCGGCACTTTCTGGTTTTGAGCGCATTGTTATTTGTCCTCCTCTGACGCGATTTCTGCACTCATATCTCTAAGTTCATACTTCCACATTCGTCTTTATCTATATTCCGACTCTTACATTCTATTATAGAAAATATATAAGGCAAATTAAAGATGGTCATTTGTGTTTCTGAGGGACTCTACCCCCGATTATCAGCCGGTTGCTCTTTTGGCTTGGGCGGCTTTGATGCGGCGTTTGGTTTTGAGCGCATCGATGGGGAGTTTTGAGTCGGTGGTGTTGGTCAAAAACGGGTCCAGACCGCCTTGATGCTCAATAGAGCGGATGGCCCGGGTTGAAACCCGCAACCGCACAACATCATCAAGGGCCTCGGAATAGAAAGAGGCCATCTGCAAATTGGGCAAAAACCGCCGCCGGGTTTTGTTATGGGCGTGGCTGACATTATTCCCAGCCAGCACCCCTTTGCCGGTGATGGTGCAACGACGCGCCATGCGTTTTCTCCTTAACAGTAACAATAAAAGATCAAAATAGAGGCAAAATGACCAGCGGTTATTTACGCTGGGCTGGGGGCGGCGTCAAGGCGGAAGCATCAGAGGCCTGATTTTTTTGCGCCGACTCTTGGGGCGGCGTCAAGCTGGAAGCATCAGAGGCCTGATTGTCTTGCGCCGACTCCTGGGGCGGCGTCAAGGCGGAAGCATCAGAGGCCTGATTTTTTTGCGCCGACTCTTGGGGCGGGGTCTGCTTATTTTCGGTCTCGGTGAGACCCCAAGCTCCTCGGACCATGCGGGCCAGGCCCTCGCGTAAACCGGGATCAACCTCCGCCCAGATTTTTTGACCCTCACGGTGAATATTAAGGGCCTCAGCAATCAGAGCAGCCCTTTCCTTATCTGGATGCTTGGGGTTGGTTTTGGGTGTGGCGTGGCTTGTTTTTTCTTGGTCTGTCTTGTCTTGGCTTGGGCTCTTGGTTTTGGGTGTGGTGTGGCTTGTTTTTTCTTTTATTGCCTTGGCTTGGCTTGCGGTCTTGGCGGCTGCCGCCTGAGGTTTTTTCGACTGGGCTGGTGTTGGAGCCTTTTTGCTCCAAAACATCCAAAAGGGTGTTTTTTTGGCCGACTTGGACGCCCCATCAGCATTTTTGGGTGATGGAGGCGTTTTTTTTTGGCGGCGTTTGAAGAGCGTCATTGGAACAATTTCATTAAGATTGATTGCATTATTGATTGCATTGTCATCGGTTTGATCATCATCGGGTCACCAACCGGGGGCAGAGCGCGATAAAGATGAGGTGTTCATTGGTTGGTGAAGGTCACTTTTTATACCCAATCATGGGTTATTTTTTCGACTCCAAAGCACGTTCAAGGATAGCGTAAACCTTTCCCACATCCGCAGAGAGGAATGTTTTTTCTAAAACTTGGTTATGATCAACCGAGCGCGCCTGTCCAATCAGGGTTTTGAATTCGGACATATATTCCAAAACATAGGTACGAAATTGCTCACTATCTTTGATTTGTTGGCGGATTTTTTCGGCCATTTTTGTGTCACGTCCGCGTCCGAGAACACGTACGAAAATCCCCCGATCGCCTTGTAAATAGCGATCCCAATCATCACCGCTGGCTTGGGGGTCAAGGAGACGAGCAATATCGACCGATAAAGATTGTAATTTTTCGGTGACAAAGCTGGATGCTTCTAAGAAACCGGCCCGCCGGGTTATGAAAGCATTTTTTGCGGCTTCCTGGGCCCGGGTTTCAATCTCTCTTGTGGTGCCGAGAAGTTGATCCATTTGTGCCTGAAAGCCTTCCTCAGCCGCGCGCACAGTTTTTTCGAAGCCTTTGACCACATTCCCCCATTCGGTGATACGTTTGCTCAAAGAGTCGCTGATTTCAATACCGTGATCACGAATGAAATGAAGAGTTTTTTCAAAATCCGCCTTTTGCTCACGGAAACGGGCGCTGGTTTCCTTGACCTGTAGGGATGATTCTTTCCAAATCGAACCGACATCAGCACCAATAGCTTGCAATTTCCTATGGGCCGATTGCAATTCACTTTGGGTCTGTGCGGATGTATTTTGTAATGTTCCGACCTGCTCTTCCACCATCGTCTTTTTTTGATGAATGCGGGTGATGGCATCGCGGACGGTTGTTTGCAATTCTTTAATTTCATCATTCAAAACCCCCTTTTGTTCGGCCAGGAGGCGGGCCGCATTGGCACCGTTTTCGGATAAAGCGGCGATGATATTTTTCATATCATCAGCTTGTTTGGTGATATCGGCTTCTGATTGGCGGGCGGCTTGGCCCATTGATGTGGATTGGGCGATGAAATTTTGGGCGGCATCATTGATATATGTTACCACTTGGTCACTGGATCCAATCAAGCGGTCGGTTTGCTCTGTCATTGCGGCGCCAACTGTTTGCAGATTTTTTGATGCCCCTTGGGCCGATGTTTCAATCTGTTGGCGGGTTTGGGATAATTGACCAATAAAATGGCCAACCGCTTCATTCGACTGTTCGGAGATCTGGGCAACAGATTGCGATCCCGCCTTGACTTTATTGATCACCGTATCGGCTAAATCGCTAAAATCGACCCCACTTTCTTTCATATTCGATAAAATCTCGCGGATTGTGGTGATGGCTTTTTTTGATGTTTCTTCAAGAGCATGCCGAGTCTCTTCAATATCTTGCGTTTGTTTGCGCATAGCCATTCCCAAAATCGTGGCGCGCTCGGTCGCGTCATCGGCCGCTTTTTCCAATTCAGTTGTGTAAAGTGCAAAGGACTCACGCACATAGCGTGCTTGGTCGGCAGCGGCATCGGTTGCTGATTGTAGGGCCTTATTCTGTTGGCTGATATTACCGAGTATTTCTTTTTCATGGCCAAGAGTTTTTTCGGCCAGGGTATTGACGCTGATGGCATAGCCTTCAAAGGCTGAACGGGTTTGGTCTGTCTTTTGCCATATGGTGTCGATGGCTTGGGTAAATGAATCAATGGCCTGCTGCAGTCCATAACGGGTATTTTCAGAGCGCGCCGCAGTCTGGTCAGACATATCGCGAATGGTCTCCAGCTGATTGCTCATACTTGCATCAATGATTTTGCATCGTTCGGTGAGCTGTTTTTCCAGGATTGTCATTGACTCTAATTTCTCAGACAAGGTCGTAGATAAAAGTTCAGCCCCCCGGGCGGTTGCTTGCGCACCGGTCTCTAGAGCTTGTGCTTGCTCTTTCATGTCGTCCAGGGCTTTTTTGGCGTATTGGTTCTTTTTTCCTGCCGGTTCGATGAAGACGTTGAGCAGAGTCATCAGCTGATTTATCCGATCATGCAAATGACGGTTGCGATAAACCATCGCAACGATGAGCCATAAAAAACCGATAGGGATAAAAATCGTAATCCACAACAGGGCCTGTTCATGGAACAACAAAGCATGAATATTATGCCAGCCGATTTGATCAGCAATATGGAGATAAACAACCGCAAGCCATAAAGATGTCGCCGCGGCACTGAATAGGGAAAGAAAAGACATCCTTGTCTCCAAGGTCGTATGAAAGGGCCGAAGATGACAGCCAGAATCGCGAAACCGATTGAGGAGACCGCAACACTGCCATCAATATTGTTCTTTGTATTTACCCGGATTGATCTTTCTTTTCACCTTGAGAATTCTTTTTTTGAGAATTATTTCTCTCAAGATGGGTTGAGGAATACTCTCGCTTGAGAAGGATTCTCTATTACGAGAAGGATTCCTCCTTAAGCATAGAGATATGCATAGGGAAATTCGGGGTTGTTCAGGCGTTTACCCTTTCTTCGGCGTCTGATAAGGTTTGTTCTCTTGACCGGTGTGGAGGCTTGATCCTATTCAAAAAAGCGATGATGTGGTGTTTGAGGCAATGATATCAGACGATTCTTTCCTGTCTTTGAGCAAAGATTTTGCAGCGGCTGATCCAGCCGCTTGGCGCTCTATGGTTGAGGATGCTCTCAAAGGCCGAGTTTTTGAGGATCATTTGGTCTCCCATTTACGGGAAGGAATCGCGGTCCAGCCGATTTATACCGCTGCTGATCGGTCCGGGGATATGGGTGATCCTTTGGATGTGACGTCATTTCTTCAAATGCATGGACCCAGAACGCATGAACCCAGATTGTTGGTTCGCCAGATCTGTGATCATCCGCAGCTTGATGCGGCTGGTTGCGCCATCGCGCGTGATCTGAAAGGGGGTGTGGATTGTTTGCTTCTGGTATGTGCCAGACCCGACACAACTCCCAACGCTTGGCAGCCTGGATTGAATATTGCCACTCTGAGTGATCTTGACCATCTTCTCGCCCGGGTTGATCTGGCCGTGACATCTCTGGCTCTGGAGGCTGGTTCCCGGTTCTTACCGACATCAGCACTCATGCTGACATATTATCAACAGCGTATGGGATCTTTGGAAGGGGCGCGTCTTGAAGTCAACGCCGATCCCTTGGCTGCTTTGGCGCGGGAAGGCGGGTTGTCTGCTGGCCTGGACCAAGCCCTGGATGATATGGCTGACTTGGCAATCTTGTTTCAAGATCAAGGCCCTGGTTTGCTGGCGGTCGGGGTTGACAGTGGGCCTTACAGCGATGCCGGGGCCGATGCGGCCCAAGAATTGGCCTGCCTGATTGCGGTGGGTTTGATCTATCTTAAGACATTGACCGCCCGGGGCTTGAGCTTGGCGGCTGCGGCTCGTCAAATTGTTTTTACCT
This sequence comes from Alphaproteobacteria bacterium, assembly GCA_963923945.1. GTDB lineage: Bacteria > Pseudomonadota > Alphaproteobacteria. The sequence goes on along the minus strand of OZ000551.1, from coordinate 654,754 downwards.
TATCGGCCGATACCGATATTTTTCTCAATATTGCTCAATTTCGGGCCGCTCGACTGCTGTGGGGGCGAGTGATCAGCGCGGCTGAAGGGGGCACGCCATCCATCCAGATGACCTTGAATGCCCGCACCGCTTCCCGTATGCTGACTCGTCGTGATCCTTGGGTCAATATCATGCGCTCAACAGTGGCGGCTTTTGCGGCCGGGGTTGGTGGGGCCGATGCGATGACGGTGCATGGTTTTGATGCCGCCTTGGGGGTATCGGGGTCGCTGGGGCGGCGCATTGCCCGCAATATTCCGATTATTCTCAGTGAGGAATCTGGAATCGGCCAGGTGGCTGATCCGGCGGTCGGCTCTTGGTATATTGAGACCTTGACCCGGCAGTTGGCCGAAGCCGCTTGGCAGCACTTCCAATGGATCGAAAGCTGTGGCGGTATGGCTGCGGTGATGGGTGATGGTCGGTTGGCGGCGAAAATTGAGCAGTCTTATCAAGAGCGTCGGGCCGATATTGCCCATCGGCGGGAACCGATAACCGGGGTGAGCGCGTTCCCCGATATTGAAGAAAAGCCGGTTGACGCATCATCTTCAGATAGCGAGTCCGTTGAGGAGTCGATTGCCTCTCAGAATGACCCTCAGCCTGGGGTTTCGATTCCACGCGACCCCGCCGATGAAGCGGCGATTGATCAGGCTCTTTCGGCTATGGATAGCGGGCGGGTGTCTGCAGTCATGGCGGCGGCCCGCTCGGGCGCCTCCATAGACCGTTTGAGTGCGTCTTTGGACAAGGCCGGACAGCCGGAGACTATTGGTCCTTGGCCATGCCATCGCTTGGCGGCCGATTTTGAGGCCTTGCGTGATACCAGTGATTTTATTTTGAGCGTGGAAGGCCGACGCCCGGGTGTTTTTCTGGCCAATCTCGGCTCCATTGCCGCTCATACTGCCCGGGCGACTTTTGCCAAGAATTTTTTTGAAGCCGGTGGTTTTGAGGTCCTGACCAATGATGGTTTTGATACCGCTTTTCAGGCCGCAAAGGCGTTCAAGGAGATGAATGTCACCCGTTCAACCCAAGACAATTCGACACTCTATGAGATTGCAACCCATTATAAGCAGAGTGACCTGATCAAGAGTACGGCTAAAATAGCCTGTCTTTGTGGCCATGATGATGTCTATGCCGAACAGGCGGCTGATGGTGCGGCCGCCCTGAAGCGGGCCGGGGCTGAGATTGTCTGTTTGGCCGGGCGGCCCGGGGATCGCCCTGATCCGGGAATTGATCTTCATATTTATGAGGGCTGCGATATGCTGGGGATTTTGACCGGCTTGCATGAGCGGCTTGGCCTGAGCCTTATATTGTGAACGTGATCATTTGCGTTTTCATTGCCGGGTTTCTTGATTGTGGGCATTGTATTTGAGTCTTTATTGAGCATTCATTTGTTGAGCATGTGTATCGTGAGTCTTCCATGACGACTTTCCCGCATTATGGCGACCTTCCTCTCTTTCCTGAGCCTTCTGCCCGGTCCGATGGTCTCAATGGTCGCTCTGATGGTCAGCCCGGTGATCCTGAAAATGGGCCGGTTTGGAAGACTCAAGAGGGGATTGATATCCACTCTGTTTATGGTCCCCAAGCGGTTGCCGGTCTTGATTTCTTGAACGGCCTGCCTGGAATCCCGCCTTATCTGCGCGGTCCTTACCCGACCATGTATGTCGACAAGCCCTGGACCATACGTCAGTATGCCGGTTATTCGACCGCCGAGGAAAGCAATGCTTTTTACCGCCGTAATCTGGCTGCTGGACAGCGGGGGTTATCGGTGGCCTTTGATCTGGCTACGCATCGGGGCTATGACTCGGATCATCCCCGGGTATCGGGTGATGTGGGGATGGCCGGGGTAGCGATTGATTCGATTTATGACATGCGGACATTATTTGACGGGATTCCCTTGGACCGCATGAGTGTTTCCATGACCATGAATGGGGCAGTGTTGCCGGTTATGGCCCTGTTCATTGTTGCCGGTGAGGAACAAGGGGTAGGACCGGAAAAATTAAGCGGCACCATCCAGAATGATATCTTGAAGGAATTCATGGTCCGCAATACATATATTTATCCGCCCGCTCCGTCGATGCGGATTGTTTCGGATATCTTTGCCTATACCGCTCAATCCATGCCGAAATTCAACAGCATCAGCATATCCGGCTATCACATGCAGGAAGCCGGGGCTTCGGCGGATCTGGAGCTGGCTTACACTCTGGCCGATGGAGTGGAATATGTGCGGGCCGGGGTCGCGGCGGGTCTTGATATTGATGCCTTTGCCCCGCGGTTGTCCTTTTTTTGGGCGATTGGGATGAATATTTTTATGGAGATTGCCAAGCTCCGGGCGGCCCGGGCCTTATGGGCCCGGCTGATGGCCCCGTTCAAACCGCGCAATCCGCGCTCCCTTTCCTTGCGGGCTCACTCCCAGACTTCTGGCTGGAGCTTGGCGGCTCAAGATGTGTTCAATAATGTGGTGCGGACCTGTATTGAAGCGATGGCTGCTACCCAAGGCCATACCCAATCCCTGCATACCAATAGCCTTGATGAGGCATTGGCCCTGCCCACCGATTTCAGTGCCCGTATTGCCCGCAATACTCAGCTTTTTTTGCAGCAAGAGACCGGAACCTGCCGGGTGATTGATCCGTGGGGGGGGAGCTATTTTGTTGAGCGTCTGACCCATGATCTGGCCCGCAAGGCCTGGTCGCATATTGAGGAAATTGAGGCCAGCGGCGGCATGGCCAAGGCGATTGGCCAAGGAATCCCCAAATTGCGCATCGAGGAATCGGCAGCCCGCATCCAGGCCCGCATTGATTCAGGGCGTCAAACTGTGGTCGGGGTGAACAAGTACCGCTTGGATCATGAGCCGCCTCTGGATGTTTTGAAGGTTGATAATGCCGATGTGCGCCGTTCTCAGATTGCCAAGCTGGACCGTCTGCGTTCTGAACGCAATCAAGAGCGCCTTGATCACACCCTGGCGGCTTTGACCGATTGTGCCCAGAACAATAACGGCAATTTTCTGGCTTTGGCGGTTGAGGCGGCCCGCGCTCAAGCAACGGTCGGTGAGATGAGCGCGGCCTTGGAAAAAATATGGGGCCGTCATAAGGCAGTGGTCCGGGTGGTTTCAGGTGTTTATAGTGGCGAAATGGGTGAGGATGCTGCTGCTGTGGCCACATTGCGCCGTTTGGTGGCTCGTTTTGAAGAGAAAGACGGGCGGCGTCCGCGTATTCTGGTCGCCAAGATGGGGCAAGATGGCCATGATCGTGGTCAGAAGGTGGTAGCCACCGCCTTTGCTGATCTGGGCTTTGATGTTGATATTGGGCCGCTGTTCCAGACTCCAGAGGAAACCGCCCGGCAAGCGGTTGAAAATGATGTTCATATCATCGGGGCCAGCACATTGGCGGCCGGTCATTTGACCTTGGTTCCGGAATTGCGGGCCGCTCTTAAGGCGTTGGGTCGTGAGGATATCCTGATTGTTGTCGGCGGCGTCATCCCACCGGAGGATTTTGCTGCTCTTTATGCGGCCGGGGCGGCGGCGATTTTCCCGCCTGGAACCGTCATCAGTACCGCGGCGGCCGATTTAATTGAGAAACTGAACCATAATCTGGGATATACCGATGACGCCGCTTGAGCCGGGTCGTTGGGGTGTCCTTATCGGATTGTGAGTCATGGGTTTGTGAGTCGCCCTCTTCCATCCTCGGATCATTTGGTTGGCGCGGTTGCATCGGGTGATCGGGTTGCCTTGGCCCGGGCTATTACCCTGGTTGAAAGCCGCAAGCCAGAGCATCGGTTGCAAGCTCAGAAAATTCTCGGATCTTTACCTTCCCCATCCCCACCCAGTTGGCGCATCGGTGTGACCGGGGTTCCTGGGGTTGGTAAGAGCACCTTCATTGAGGCTTTTGGCAAAAATCTGACCGCCGATGGAAAATCGGTGGCGGTTTTGGCGGTTGATCCCTCCAGCCGCCGCACCGGTGGCAGTATTTTGGGGGATAAAACCCGCATGCCGAGCCTGGCCAATGATCCGGCTGCTTTTGTCCGTCCATCACCGAGTGCCGGGACGTTGGGTGGCGTCAACCGCATGACTCGTGAAACCATGTTGCTGTGCGAAGCGGCTGGCTTTGAGGTTGTTCTGGTGGAAACCGTCGGGGTGGGTCAATCGGAGACCATTGTCGCCGATATGGTGGATTTTTTCCTGGTTTTGATGTTGCCCGGCGCCGGCGATGAATTGCAAGGAATCAAAAAAGGCATCATTGAGTTGGCCGATATGGTGGCGGTCAATAAAGCCGAGGGGGACAACGCCGTCCGGGCCGATCAGGCGGCTGCGGTTTATCGCAATGCTTTATCCATCTTGTCGCCCAGTGATGATGGTTGGCGGCCACCGGTTGTCTTATGCAGTGGCTTGACCGGGATGGGGCTGGAGGATATCTGGACCACCATCTCCGCCCATCGGGACCAGGCCTTGACCAGCGGGACCTTTCAAGATAAGCGCTCGCGCCAGCATGTGGGTTGGATGTGGTCGATGATTGAAGAAGGCTTGATGGATGATCTGCTGGCTGACCCGTCGACTCGCGATTTCATCAGCAATTTGGAACGCGATGTTGCCGCCGGGACCATCCCCGCCCCCTTGGCCGCCGACCAAGCCATCGCTCAGCGGTCATTCGGCATAGACTCCGAAACCGCCAAAAATTCCAAGACCAAAGCTCCCAAGACCAAGCGTTCCAAGACTGGGAAACCCTAAAAAACACCTCTCCCCGGCCGTTGGAGATTGCCCCCTAAAAGAGGCTGGCCTGCAACAGAAGCGCGTGGCCGGGATATGCGGTCCAAGAAACCGGCCCCGTAAACCGGACCAAGAAACCAGACCAAAAACCGGCCCACTCTTTCATTGGGCAGGGTGCTGGGGCAGCTTGATATATAAAGGCGTCAGACTAAAGTTGCAGTCTTGAAGAATCTTCTCAAGGGCGGCGGCCTCGGCCCGGTCAATGGTCAGCTGGTATTTTTGCCGGACCTCAACGACCCGGTTGGCAAACCAGCATTTATTTATTTCCGGCAACCATTCGGCGGCATCCTTGTTGCTTTTCTCACGCCGGTTCAAATATGGATCAGCCAGGGTCATATTGAGCAAATCATTACCAAACGCTTTTTGTTCAGCAGCATCCCGAGCGCACAGGCCGCTGTCATGGGCTTCGGACTTGGCCACAATATGCTCAATATCGGTGTCGGAGGGACCGGCAAAAATCCGCCCGGAATACGGGCCGTAAACATACCCGCCCATGCGTTCAATAATTACTTTTTCGTGTTTTTGCGAATGGCGATAATTGCTTGAACTGTAGTCTGTGCATCGATGTTCGTCAGCCACCACCAAGCCCCGCCATCGTTCTGGTTCTTGGGTTTGGGCCACCATCGGCCCCAACATGAGCGCCAGCATGATCATCAGGGTGAAAGAAATCCGCATGCGCAGCCCTCCATGAACAGTCCCCAGGGAATGGTTGTAAAAGGAAAAGCTATAATACTACTTTAGATTGATATTCACCAATAAAAAAGTGATGCCGGTTGACCGGGTCATCTGACCCTGCTCACACAATCCAGTCTCATCTGAGGCCAAACAATAAGTGTCGGCAGACAGAGTAGGGATTGAAGAAGCTATCGGTTAATTCTCCCCGATTTTTTTGATCGGGGACAACGGCATAGGCCAGGGAATATGTGTGGGGCAAGCGCGGTCATCGGGTTGAAGAATCCCCATGATTGCATCCGCATATACGGGCCGGATCGGCGTGATGCCTTGTTCCCAGCCCATGATTGTCGGTTAACTGACGCTGATGCGGCGGCCCAGCTCGGCTTGACTGAGCTTTGCGGACAAACGGGCCTGTTTGAGGGTCTCAAAATCCATACAATACCAATAGATTGAGCCAGGCCGAAAACCAATACAAAATGAATAGGTTTTTTAACCCTATCGGTTTATTCATTATCTATGACAATCGGCCATCGACTGAGAGAGGCGCGCATCAGGGCCGGTTTTCGCAGTGCCGCTGCAGCCGCGCAAGCGTTTGGTTGGGCGGTCAGTTTTTATTGTTCACATGAGAACGGTCATAGAGGGGTAAAGCTGAATACTTTAGAGCGTTACGCGCGGGCCTTTCATGTCGATCGTCTTTGGCTGTTGCTGGGCAGTTCTCCAGAGCATGGTGCAAAAATTGATGCGGTTCGGCTTTGTGATGCCATTGATGCAGTGGAGCAAGGAATCCTTGCCGCCACTTTCAAGCCCAGTCGACAGCAATACGCCGCCCTCATTGCGGTGGCATATGAGTCTTTTGCCCAGAGCAAAGACGCCTCCGGTGCGACCAGAAAAATGATCAAATGCCTTCGGGATCAAGCCGCACAACATAAAAAATAAATAAATTGGGCTTGCTTGACCCGATATTTTGAGGCGAATGCGAGAATAGGGTTGGGACAGCCCGGTTGCTTTTTTATCCGCCCGGTTGAATGCACAGTATTGAAAAACTGTGTATTTTTTTGGTTTTTCTGAGGAAACAATATAAAGGATTATCGCCAGTGATGGCCAGCCGATGCTCTACCCTAAAGCGTCTCTGAATGATTAAAACAGGCGATGGGAAAATGATGGCCTCTTTTTTTTTCAGCTGATATTCTTTTGCGCACGACCCTGAGTTGAACAGTTTAAGCGACCTGTTGTCCCAGATTGCTAATGGCTTGGGTCAGGGTGGGGATGACCTCGGGTTCACTCAGAGCATGTCCGGCCTTGGGCAGGATATGCAGCCTTGACCCCGGCCAAGCCCCATGCAGCCGATAGGCGTTGACCGGTGGGCACAGCAAATCATAACGCGACTGAACAATCGTCCCGGGGATATCTTGCAGAGTGTGGGCATCAGTGATCAGGCTATTGGGTTCAAGGAAAAAATCATGACCGATATACCAGCTTTCAAGATAGGGTGAGTTGGGTGGATCGCGACGTTGGGCAGCCGCCTCAAGGCTGCTGGGCAGAGCATAATTTTTGGGGGCGATTTGGGATAGAGACCGCTCATAATCATGCCAGACCCAAGCCGCACCAGCATGGACCACCGGATCATCACTGGCCAAACGTTTCATATAAGCACTGACCGGGTCAGCCCGCTCGTCAGGTGGCAGAAGGGCGCGGAATGCCTTCCATAGTTCCGGTGCCTGGGTTTGGGCGGCGGTCTCAAAAGCCCAGCGGCATTCTTGAGCGGTGCCCAGAAAAACCGCCCGCAAAGCGATTCCAAGCACTCGTTCAGGATGGGTTTGAGCATAAGCAAGAGCCAGGGTTGACCCCCAAGAGCCGCCAACCATCAGCCAGGCTTGAATATTAAGGTGGTTGCGAATCCTTTCCAAATCAGCGATCAGATGGGGGGTGGTGTTATCGCTCAAGCATCTTTTGGGACGACTCAAGCCGCAGCCTCTTTGGTCGAATAAAACCACCCGAAAAAGCTCCGGATCAAACAAGCGGCGATGATCCGGTTGGCACGCCCCCCCCGGCCCGCCATGCAAAAAGATGGCTGGTATGCCGTCTTGGCGTCCGCATTGTTCGACTTTCAGAATATGTGGCTCATCAACCGCCAAGTCGAAACAATCATAGGGCTGAATGGCTGGGAATAAAAATGGCGACTTTTGTCTCACATCGCCGGTCAAAGGAGGGTTCATGATGGGTAATCATCACCGATAATGGATGGAGTCATAGAAAGCAAAAAATCCGATGATAAAATGTTATAGTATGAATAACCCAAACAATGAATGATCTAATGTATTGATCTTTGTAACCGGTGCCGAAATAAGAGAATGACCGCGATCGATTCAGCGGCTATGTTTTTCCTTGACGACCAGACCACCCCATCACCACATTCTTAAAGATGGGCTATTATGGTTTCATAAATGCTGGATGTCTGTGATGATGATCCAGAATCAACAGCAGCAACAAAAATAACCAGGGGGTGATGATGTCGGCAGACGCGTTAAGAGAAACCGTGGCGGCCTTGGTAATGTGGTTGGCCGCTCATACGCCTTTTGCTGCTCTGGAGACGCCGCCACAGATTGTTTTTATCGACCAAGCCGCCCTGGCTGAGCGGGTTTGTGGTCGCCCCTGCGATATTATTGCCTGGACTCCTTATGATCCCCCTGGTCTTCTGTATCTGACCGAAGGCATGGACCCGGTCAATGATGTTTGTGATCAGTCGGTTTTGCTCCACGAGATCATTCATCTTCTCCAACAGCGCGATGGTCGTTTTGCCGATCTTGACCTGCCCACTTTGAAGCATCGTCGGGAAATGGAGGCGTTGGTGATCCAAAATAATTTTTTACGTGAACATGGCCGCCGCATCCTTTATAGCGGCGGCTTTGCGGCCAAATTCAAGCGATTTGGCCCCCCTGGAATGTCCAGCAGTTATTGCTGAAATGTAGCCTCATTGACCGCTCTCAACTGACCGCTCTCAACTGACTGCCCTCAACCGCTTCATCCACGATATCGGGCGTTTAAGTCATTTTAATTTCATGATGCTTTGCTTGGGTGTTTGCCGGTATTGTGCCTCTGAGGATATCACTCATCAAGTGATGACCGACCGGTTCTTCATTCAAGTGGCTGATGATTCTCCAGCTTGCGGCGCACGCGGCGGAGCGACTGTTTTGCGGCGCCGGGGAGATGATTTTTGCGCTGTTGATTTGGTTTTTCCGACTGCGCGTTTGGTGTTTGTTTTTTTCACCGGGGCTGGTTTTTCCAAAGCTGACGGCCAAGCACTGAAAGGGTAGGGTATGTTGGCGCCGTGGAATGTCACGAAAGCAACAATGTCACCGATATAAATTCCCAGATCACGCCCCAGAAGTTTCAGGCGAGAGTTTGTCCTTCCGGTGAATAATTTTAACAAGAATTGGGAAACTGAGGTCAGGATAACCAATAAACCCACCAGGCTGAAAATACCGGCATAGACAATCAAATAGATTAAGCGAATCCAGGTGGCGGTTTCTGATACATTATCTTTAAGGCTGCGAGGCATGGCAAAACACTTCCCTTCGTATAGAGATTTTCTTCGACAGTGTTCCTCAATATAATATGAGCGGATAATCCGAGTCTATGGATTGCATCCAATTTCTGGTTTTTCTTTCACTATGATCAATCCATCGGCATAACCGGTCAGCGTCATCGGGGCACAGGCGCGAAAGTCCTTGAGAGACGAGAACAAGCGTATTTAGACAATAAAATCAATAATAATATTTCTTATGATGTTGGCATGACGTTGGAAATACGCCCCATTAAGTCGCCATGATGGTGCTCTTGGTCAAACATAAATGATATTCATTTCTGATATTATGATGTTCATATTATGATGTTCGATACTGTTGATATCAAATGGTTTCAAAAACGGTATCCTTCTAGGGGGTAATATATCACCAGACGTATGGGGACGTATGGGGCCGCGCAGCAGTTCAGGTATGAAATGATGGTAATAGCGCATAAAAAATTGGTTGGTGAGACGGCGTTCGCGCCATGCAAATTCGCCTGTGTTTGCGTCTAGGAATCTATATTCTGAGACCGGTTCTCCCCCTGCTTGACAAGGGTAATTGACAAAAGCCACACATGTGAACATTCTCTTTCCCTAAAGAAATAAAATAAATTCCAGACTCTCGAAAAAAATCTGTTGCATACTCAAATAGAGTTTTCAACTTGTGCTTTCGGTATTTTATCACTCCATGTCGGTTCTATACATGGAAGCGCCCACAGAGTACCCTGGTGCTCCCCTTAATTGTGGGAAAATGTCATTTTTTACAGTCATCAGTTTCTTGTTTTGATGAAACAAATCGACAATGTCAGGGTCATTCCTAAATTGGAACAGCTTTCTTCTATAAGCCTTTAGGATGTCAAAATTGTTTTGGCGAATCGAATCAATCCAACACGCGATATAGTTGGTTGTTATAGGAAGGCAAAGGCCTTGGCGTGGTTGATCAGGTCGATCAAGTCGTGCCGGGAGCTGTCCATCCCCTTGAGCAATGACACCAATGAGTTCAATGCCATTAAATCCTCTCATAAAAAAATCCTCTCATAAAACGGAGGATTAAACGATATTTCGTTGTTTCCTTTAGCGTTATTATGTCTCGCTTGTCCAGAAGAGGTCGCGGTGCTGGTCTTGCCCAAGGCAATCGTGGCATGACGAATTTCCTTTTCTCTAGAGCACGAGAATTGGCAAAAATAACCAAAAAACAATTATTACACTGCGTTCATATGGCAGGGAAATAACCAATGAACGGTATATTATAAATCACAAATCAAGGTTAAACTGATCTGAAAAGTGCCTGAATCGGATCATAGCGTTTCGTATCTTTTGTTTCATCAATATGAGTGTCATGCGTATGAGTAGCGGTATACCCTGGCCACCAGATTTCGCGGATACTCAGGTGATGCTTCGAGAATACTGTCCTTTCGGTTTGCTTGGCAGTCGGTTGCGCAAAACGCCGCATCCTATTGCTGGCTCTTTTCAATTTTTCGGCAATTCACCAACATCGGATTCCGACTCGTTTTCTCAATAACGACTCAGAAATGACTCAAGGCTTCTGGAACGGTATTGTCTATGTCCCCGGCATGGAACATTTTTGAACATAAATATGAACATAAACAATTGATTTTTATGTGTAATTTTTATGCTGTGGCGTCCCCTAGGGGACTCGAACCCCTGTTTCCGGCGTGAGAGGCCAGCGTCCTAGGCCACTAGACGAAGGGGACCTATCCAGACAATACAACCAAATATAACACGACAACCAAATATAACACGATAATCGAATATAATACGACAACCGGATATAACACGATAATCGAATATAATACGACAACCGGATATAGCGCGCCACGTCATTGATCTCAAGCCACGCGGTACCATTTCGTATGATCATTTGTTATATCACAAGCCGTATCATATTGTTACATGCGGTGATTTATTTCTTTAATGATTTTAGGGCTTGATATGATCATATCAAAATATATTGCGGTTTAAGGTTTGAAACGAAATATTTGAAGCAAGCAATCAAGCAAGGCTACGTCATGGATCGGTTTCAATAAAAATCGTTTTTTGAGTCCCTGTTTCTGTGTCTAAGATCAACAGTTTTTGGGTCCCATCGGGCAGATGGAGATGAAAGAGGAGGTGGTGATCATCGAAATCAATCGACTGAATATGGGCACCATAAGGCAGACGAAATGCGGTGCTGCTTTTCTGATCGGAAAAAGACCGGGTCGTGATGGTTGTTAAAACCACCGCCAAACCAATGGCAATCAAGACCCCCATACCAATCACCAAGACCCTGAGCCAACGAGCGGCTGGGGGCAAGATAGAATGCTCAGAAACAGAGTGTGTAGAAAATGTGTCTGAAGAAGAATCCGAAGAAGAGTTGTGGATAGAAGAAGCCGGGTCTGGCATCGGATCATCTCCAAAAAAATATCATTTTATATGCATCAATTCGCCGGACCGTTTTGACCGAGCTGTCGCTCAGGCGATAGCCACGCTCTCGCGTAACCGGGCCCGCAAACTCATTCTCAGCGGCTTGGCTTGGATCAATCAATCAACGGTAACCGACCCGGCGGCGGCGGTCAAACCAGGAGATCATGTTGGTATTGAAATTCCGCCCCCGGTTTCTGATCATCCGGTTGCTCAGGCGATGGACCTTAAGGTCGTTTATGAAGATGATGACCTGATTGTGGTTGATAAGCCGACCGACCTTGTTGTGCATCCGGCTGCTGGTAATCCAGATAATACATTGGTTAATGCTCTGCTGGCTCATTGTAATGGCAGTCTTTCGGGGATTGGCGGTGTGCAAAGACCCGGGATTGTCCACCGGCTTGATAAGGATACCAGCGGCTTGATGGTGGTGGCTAAGAATGATCGCGCGCATGCCAGTTTGGCTGAACAATTTGCTTCCCGAACCATAATCCGGGCTTATCATGGATTGGTTTGGGGTGTTCCCAAGCCGTCTTGCGGCACCATCAATCAAGCGATTGGCCGTCATCACCGTGATCGCAAAAAAATGGCCATTCGCGAGATGGGCGGTAAAGCGGCGTTGACCCAATATACCACTCTAACCCGTTATCCGGCCGCAAAGGGCGCTCTGGCCAGCTTGGTTGAATGTCATTTAAAAACCGGGCGAACCCATCAAATTCGGGTTCATCTTTCCTCTATCGGATGTCCGGTGATTGGTGATCCGGTTTATGATCAAGCTCGCAATCAATCGGCGGCCACAGTTTTGCCACAAAATATCGTCAATCTCAGCCGTCAATATATTAAAAGACAAGCATTACATGCGGTTACCTTAGGTTTCATTCATCCAACCACGCGCAATCATTTAAGATTTCACAGCGATTTTCCTGGAGATATAAAAAATTTGGTGCTGTTCCTTCAATCTTTATAAGATCCCTTCGATTTTTATGAAAATGCCGAAAGATGGTTATACTGATTTCTCGATACGTATTTTTTTGATCCTGATCGTTTGAATTGGGTTTAAAAAACAAAAAAAGGGAAAAAAATGAGTTCTTTGCTCAATACAGTATTTAACGCGGTCTCTGTGTGCCATGTCAGATGATAATTTATCAGGTTACCTTGGAGAAATCCGGCGTTTTCCGGTTCTTGAGGCCCAAGAAGAGGTTCGGTTAGCCAAGCGGTGGCGCGATAAGGGTGATGACAAAGCTGCGGACCGCTTAATCAAAAGTCATCTCCGGCTGGTTGCCAAGATTGCCTCGCGTTATCGGGGATACGGTTTGCCGCTCGCCGACCTCATTGCTGAGGGCCATATTGGGATTGTCCAAGCTGTGCGGCGTTTTGATCCAGAGCGGGGGGTCCGTTTATCCACTTATGCTATGTGGTGGATCCGCGCATCCATTCAAGAGTACATCCTTCGTTCCTGGTCTTTAGTGAAAATCGGCACAACGGCATCGCAAAAAAAATTATTTTTCAAATTACGCTCTTTGAAAAACCGCCTTAGAGAAATGGATGACGAATACTTAAGTTCCGATGGGGTGACTCATATTGCGGAAGTGCTCAGTGTTTCAGAGCAAGAAGTCATCAATATGAATGCCCGTATCTCAGCACCTGATCGCTCTTTGAATACGCCCTTACGCGACGATAGTGATAGCGAGTGGATTGATTGGATTGTTGATGATCGAGACAACCCAGAATTGATGTATGGTGATTGGGAAGAATTATCCAACCGCCGTTCAATCTTAGAGGAAAGTCTCGGTCATTTGAACGAACGCGAGCGCTTCATTTTGAGTGAACGTCGGCTCAAAGATAACCCTTGTACTTTGGAAGAACTCAGCCTGCGGTTTGGCATTTCGCGTGAGCGGGTCCGCCAGGTTGAAGTGCGGGCATTTGAGAAACTGCGCCGGGCTGTTCGTGCCCTTGACCGTAAACAGCGGTTGGCCAATTAATCGGATCCATATTCATTCCCTCAATATTGATCCATTCAATATTGTCCCTTTTTCAAGGTCCGACCCGATTTTTAATTGATATTGATACGCTTTTGCTGTGTCATTGCAACTTCAAATGGGTTGCTTGACCATTTTCCGTACAAATTTCCGTACAAAAAATATTTTCTAAAAAAATACTAAAATTTGCTCGTGTTTCGCAGATGCGATACAATTCAAGGAAATTTTACTATAATCCACAACAAATTTTTGCAAAAAATAATATGAAAATTGTACCAATAAAAACTATACAAGAAGCAGATAAAATAAACTGTAACAAAAAATGTAAAAAAAGTGTAAACAAAGCGTAAGAAGGTATAAAATTGGTAAGTAAGGTATGGAACGGGTAAGAAGGCATGAAACTGTATGGGCGTTATACCCGGATATTAAAGATGCTTTAAAGATATGTTGGGAGGAAGGGCCGTGAGCCAAGTTTCGGATCAAAAGCCAGGTGAAAATCAAGGTTCCCGTGGCTTAAGCGTGTTGTGGATTTGCTTCAGCTTGGTCGGTCTTCTGGCCGTTGTCTGGGCTACTTTTTTCTTTATTCTTTCTGATGGCGGTCAGGAAAATGATGAAAAATTCAGAAGTGAACTGTTCTCTCTTCTGGATGAAAGTAAAACTGTTTTCAATCCGACAGATCGTGACCGTATGTTATCCGATGTGATTGAGGGGAGTATGGAAAAACAGTATTACGACATTGCCCGTGAAGCGGCGTCCTTTATTTCTATGCCGATGATTCGTCGGGGAATGTATAAGCGGATTGCCGAACACTGTATGAAAACAACCAATCCTCAGCTGGCTGAAAATTGTATGGTGTCTAAGTAATACCAGTCGTTCTCAGTAATATGTTTTCCGGTGATATCACATTGCCATGATGGAGAGACGGTTATGATACGAAAATGGTTATGACATAAAATTTGGCAACAATTCTGTTGATGGTGCGTGGATGAGTGTTAGGAGTAAGAAAGCTATTAAGACCAAGAAAGATATTATAGAGCAAAAAATAAGTACGGAAAAATAAGCGCAAAAAAGCAGCCGGGAAAAATTGAGCCAAATACTGAAAACACAACAACAAAAACCTGATGATGAAATCACGGTGGCCCAGAACATTATGTCTCCAGATATCGTCACATCTTCGGATATAAACAGATCATCTGCGAATGTGACGATTGTCTTTAAGCTTTATGCTATGCTGGCGCGTTATTTGCCGCCTGAGGCGGAAAATAACCAAGTCGAGATGAGTATTAAAGCACAAACCAGTGTTGCCGATATCATTGAGCGTTATGGTCTTCCCGAAGCCTTGACTCATTTGGTGCTGGTCAATGGGCATTATGTTGCCCCAGCCGATCGTGACAAGCGGTGGTTGTCTGAGGGAGACCATTTGGCAATTTGGCCCCCCATCGCCGGGGGGTAATCCCGTTTTATTATATTCTTTTTCGTGCCGCGATTAAAAAAATGCTGGCGTTTTCAACGCGATATGAGCATTTCGCATGCTGAATTTCTGCGTATCTTGCCCCTGGCGATACAGCGGGCCACCCCCCAAAGATCGGTTGATTTTTTATCATCCCGCCGCCTTGAGAATCATGGTTTATGGATTGGTGTGGCCGGTGGATGGCTTGACATCGAATTGGGGCCAGAGCAATCACGTCGCTTAGCGTGTTTGACATTGCCGCGGACGATGGTTGTCTTTCATTTTTATGGACCGAGCCGGAAAAGAGCCGAAACCATGATGGAGCGGATTGATTCTGCCTACCAGCGTGGCGGTGGCTGATCGTGACCAGGGGATGCTTCGGGGCGATAAAGGCCCGGCCACGGATTGATTGTCAAAAGCCGCTCAAGAAGACGACCAACAGATTAAAATGACATGTGAATTAAAGTGACGGGCACACCAAAGGGGCAAGCAAACCCTCTGAAGGGTTTTGCTCCAGGGGTTTACTTGCCGATGATAATCTCTTGAGACCAGAGATTAGTTGAGTTTTTTCTCTTTGGTGCCTTTTCCTTCGATGACTTTTTTGTCACTGCCGTTGAGACTTTTCGGCATGCCATTGGTAATGGCGATTTGGCGTGGCTTCATATCCTCAGGGATATCCCTTTCCAGATCAATATGAAGCAAGCCATTATCCAGATGGGCACTCACCACTTTCATATGATCCACCAGACTGAAATTTTGTTGAAAGCTGCGCCCAGCAATCCCTCGGAATAAGTAGACTTGGTCGTCCTCCACAGTGTTTTTGTGACCTTTGACCATGAGGGTATTTTCTTTGGCCACGATATCAAGATCATCCTCACCAAAGCCGGCCACAGCCATGGTGATGCGATAGGCATTATCACCCGACTTAACAATGTTGTATGGCGGGTAATTATTATCGGCGAGCCCATTATCAAGGGTTTCCTCGACCAAACGGGTCAGGCGATCAAAGCCAATTGATGTACGAAAGAGGGGTGAAAAATCAATAGCGTTCATTATCGAACCTCCTTATTGAAGCAAGGTTATTGAAGCAAGGCCCAGCGATCCGCCACATCATCCTTTGAGGGCGGTTTACGAAAGACCATTTTGGTCATCTGGACCCAATAAAGCGGCATCCGATGACATTTTTACATGTAATGCGCCGATGAGGTATGTCAAGGGGTGGTTCAGGGAGGGCGGCTCAAGATTTTACTCTTCCCATTCCAATTCAGCAAAACCAGCGGTGACGTTGCCGCCATGATAGTCATCAAACAACAGCCATTGATCTTTTTCTGAATGACCGACGGTGGCAACGGCTTCTCCGATATCACCACCGCGTGCCAGAACGTCCCGGATGCCTTCGGCAATGGTTTTGAGATAACGCAGCATCGGTTCGATGGCTTGTGGCCAGGGTGCCGGAGCTGGACCATTGCCGGGAATGACGTTGCGGGCATGGATGGTTTTCATATCTTCAAGAACATTGATATAGCCAAGCAAGCTGCCGGTAATGGATGGAATACGTTCAATGAAAACCGAACCGGCCCATAATGTCCGGGTTTTTTGGTCAAAGATGGTGAGGTCGGTTGGTGAGTGATGGACCGGCCAAGCCCGCAATTCTAAAACCCGGTTTCCCAGATCAATCTGGGTCGGTGAACCGATTTGAACCGTGAGAGTCGGCGGAACCATGATCGAGCCTTCGGCTTCCTCAGCTCCGACATTGCGGATGAGTTGGGGAATATAATAGGGAGCGGTCGCTTCCATGCTTGGCCCCAGCTGGGCATGGCCAACATAAACCGGCTGATCATCGCTAAAGGCGTCATTTCCGAAAATATGATCAGGATGGATATGGGTATTGATGACATAGCGGATCGGCAGATCGGTGATTATGCGCAAGGCAGTCCGCAAGCGTTGCCCCAATTTATAGGTCCCACCAGTATCAATGACCGCGACCGCCGCATCACCAACAATAAAACCGATATTGGCGATATCCCCCCGATTATCGGGACTGGCATCTTCGTTGACCCCTTGATGTACATAAATCCCGGGTGCGGCTTCAATCATCTCAAAGGGCTCAGGAGTCTCTTGAGCATAGAGGGTTATCGGGTTGACAATCATGGCTCCGAGTCCCGCCAGCACGATGACCCGCTGCCGCCTATTGAGAGGGAAAAACGATAATATGATCAATAAAAAGGACCAGAGCATAACAACCGATATGATCACAGATATCATCAAAAAAACAATTTTTTGGTTTACTTTACAGAGCTAAGCATATGATCGCGTTTTTTTCAGGATAAATTTTAAAAAGTAAGGGTACATTCATGTATGATCATACCAATAATGATAGCATACAATTTTTAATCATGCTGTATTTTTGGTCATCCGTTGGTCCGGGTATTTTGTTTTTGAGAGATGATGGTGTTGAAAAACGGCTGAAAAGATGTTTTTTCTGACCCCATTCCGCTTTTATTCTATCGCTGTTATTCTGGGCCGTGGTTGATTATTGATCATCTTATATCAGTGACGGTTTTAACCGTGATGACTAAAATCGTTATGTATGAAGATATATGAGATTGTATGGAGAGACCATGTCTTCGGGGGATGTATTCCAGCGTTTGCGTATAGCCGCGGTCCGTATTGATCAGACTCTCGGTCGGCTTGAAGAGAACCGGCTATTAAACGGCATTGATGGCGCTGCTTTAGATGAGACAGCACATAAAGAAGAACATAAGTCAGAACAGTGGCATCACTCACGCCAAGCAGCGCGGCAACGTCTCGACACCGCCATTGATCGTCTTGAAAAGATTTTGGAGCAATGAATGGGGCAGGTTAATATCCGGATCAATGGCCAACCTTATGAATTGGCCTGTGATGATGGCCAGGAAAGCCACTTACGGGGTCTGGCTGAAATGGTTGATCAGCAGGTTGCCGATTTGGCCCGATCAGTCGGTCAAGTTGGCGATGCGCGGCTGCTTTTGATGGCGGCTCTGCTTATTTGCGATGAATTGGCTGAAGCGCGTCAGCATGTGCGCACTGTCGGTGCCCCCCAAACTGTCACCCCTCATGATCAAGGAGACGACCTTTCTGCCTTGGCCGATATGCTGGAAGATTTGGCTGATCGCCTTGAAAAGCTTGCGTCTCGTTTTGAGGTTGCCTAGATAAGATTGCAGGTGACGGGGCTGCGGGTCAGGTTAGGTTCCAAAAGCATCTCTCGGGTCAACTTATTCTCAAGGGAGCTGTCCCTACCGAAGCCGTGGTTTCGGTATACGGTGCCCACCTACTTTTGTAGGCCACGAGGATCATCCGGGCCGACGGTCTTTGCGGTTCCGTTGCCGCTTCTCAACCGGCATAAAGTGCTGGCCTGCCCAGCACAGTGTCGATTGACCGCATCTCTATGCATAATATTTTTATGCATGCTTTTTCTATGCCGGAAAACCAATCACGATATGATGGCCACAAGCATTGATGATACCAAGGCAAGGATGCGCTCATCGGCCCGCCGCCGCCGCCGTACCCTGCATAAAGCGCACGGGGGTAGGGCGGCCCTGGCTTTATGTGATCATGTTTTTAAGGCCCCTTTTATGGTTGATGCCGGGGTGGTTGCCGCCTATTGGCCCACCGGTGATGAGATTGATACCCGTCCGCTTCTTGATGGCATGGCCGAACACGGCATGGTCTGTGCTTTGCCGGTGATTGTGGGACCCGGGCGGCCATTGATTTTTCGTCGATGGCAGCCGGGTACGGATCTGGTTACCGGCCCTTTTAATGTCCAGATTCCCGATGAAAACAGCCCGGTGGTGATACCGCATATCATATTGACGCCGTTGTTGGCATTTGATCAAGCCGGGTATCGTTTGGGCTATGGTGGTGGCTATTATGATCGCAGTCTGGCTGTGCTCCGGCAGTGCTCTCCTAATGTTGTGGCGTGTGGTTTGGCTTTTTCCGGGCAAGAAGTCTCGGCAATCCCCCATGATATATATGACCAAATTTTAGATTGGATGATCACTGAAAAGCAGGTCCGGCGCTGTGGTTCCCGGTATGATTCAGCAACCGGGATGGCGGATCATATGGGTGGGTTGTGATGCTGGTTGAGGGATGGCCATGAGGCTGTTATTTTTTGGCGATATCATGGGACGGGCTGGACGCCAGGCCTTGATTGCAGCATTGCCCCGGCTCAAAGAAGCCTTAAAGATTGATGTGACCGTGGCGAATTGTGAAAATGCCGCGCATGGTTTTGGGGTCACCCCGAAAATTTGTGCTGATCTTTATGCTGCCGGTGTCAATATTCTCACAACCGGCAATCATGTTTGGGACTGCCGTGATATCATCCCTTACATTGAGGCTGATCCGCATCTCTTGCGGCCGGGTAATTTTCCCATCGGCACACCGGGGCGTGGGGTTGTTGAATTCTCTCTTCAAGATGGGCGTATTGTGGTGGTGATGCAATTCATGGCCCGGCTTTTTATGGATGCTTTGGATGATCCGTTTGCCCGGGCTCAGGAGGAATTGTCCCGCTATCGTTTGGGGCATACGGCCGCGGCAATTTTTGTTGATTTTCATGGTGAGGCAACATCAGAAAAGAATGCTTTTGCTTGTTATCTTGATGGCCGGGTATCGGCCGTTATCGGGACCCATGTCCATATCCCGACAGCTGATGGGCGGATTTTACCCGGTGGGACAGCCTATCAGACCGATGTCGGTATGTGCGGAGATTATGATTCAATTATCGGTATGGATAAGGCCGAATCGGTGGCCCGTTTCGTGCGTAAGATGCGCGGGGCGCGTTTTCAGGTGGCCAATGGGGAGGCAACACTCTGTGCGGTCCTGATTGATATCAATGATCAGACCGGTCTGGCTGATCGCATTGAACCGATCCGTTTGGGTGGGTGTTTGCCGCACTCTGTGCCCAAGGCCTTGGATGGCATAAACTGGGATTGAGGGGATTGCCCCCAACCGATTTTCAACCGAATATAGAGGAGAAAGTCGGTGCGCATCGTATTTTGCCTTTCGGGTAACCGATATGCGTCTCATCATTGAGATCCCATTGTCAGCATGTGATTATCATTATGGCGGGTCATTCAAAATTTAAAAATATCATGCACCGCAAAGGGGCGCAGGATAAGAAGCGGGCCAAGCTGTTTTCGCGCTTGATTCGTGAAATCACGGTGGCGGCCCAAGGCGGACTTGCCGATAAAAACCCGCGTTTGCGGGCGGCGGTTGCGGCCGCCCAGGCGGCCAATATGCCCAAAGACACCATTGAGCGGGCCATCCGCCGCGGCTCCGGGGCCGAAGAGGGGGAGAGCTATACCGAAATTCGTTATGAAGGATACGGTCCCGGCGGGGTGGCGATTATTGTCGAAACCTTGACCGATAATCGCAATCGGACGGCGGCTGAAATGCGCGCGGCTTTTAGCAAGAATGGCGGCAATTTGGCGGAAACCGGCAGTGTAGCGCACGCGTTTGCGCGGGTGGGGTCGATGGTTTTTGCCGCTGCGGTTGCCGATGCGGATACCATGTTTGAGGCGGCTTTACAGGCCGGGGCTGAGGATATCGAGACCAGTGATCTGGGATATGAAATTTTTTGTAACAGTGATGCATTCCATGCGATGCGGGACGCTTTGGCGGCCCATTTTGGCACTCCGGAATCGGCTGGCCTGATCTGGAGACCACAAAGCCTCATTGAGGTTGATGAAGAAAAGGCGGCCATCCTGCTTAAATTGATGGATGCCTTGGATAACAGCGATGATGTACAATCGGTTGCGGCCAATTATGATATCTCTGATGCGGTTTTGAACCGTTTGACCGCATAACCGAAAAGCACAGGGAACAATTATGCGAATTCTCGGTCTTGATCCCGGCTTGCGGCGCACCGGATGGGGGGTAATTGAGCATTGGGATTCACGTCTGACCCATGTGGCCAATGGAGATATCTGCCCCGATCCCCGGGCTTGCTTGGCTGAGCGGTTGGCCGAACTCTATGCCGGGGTGCTTGGGGTGATTGCCAACAACCACCCCGAGGAAGCGGCCGTCGAGAAAACCTTTGTCAATGTCAATCCACAATCGACTCTGAAACTGGGCCAAGCCCGGGGTGTCGTTCTCTTGGCCCCGGCCCGCAAAGGATTGCCGGTGGCCGAATATGCGCCCAACCAAATCAAGAAAGCCCTGGTTGGGGCTGGCCATGCGGGCAAAACGCAAATCAGCCGTATGGTCCATGCCTTATTGCCGATGGCTGGAGATGTGAGTACGGATGCTGCTGATGCTCTGGCGGTGGCCATATGTCATGCCAATCAATCGGCGGCACCCTTGACGCGTGAGCAGACATGATCGCCAAGCTGGTTGGCCGGGTTGATTGGCTGGCGGCAAGCCGGGTGATCATCAATGTCAGTGGGGTGGGGTATCTGGTCCATTGTGCTGGTCGCACTCTGGCCGATTTGGAGATGGGCGCGGTGGCCAGCTTATTTATTGAGACGGTTGTCCGCGAGGATCGTATTGAATTATTCGGTTTTGCCAGCCGCCCGGAACAAGAGTGGTTCTGCTCTTTGACTTCGGTTCAGGGTGTTGGATCACGGGTCGGTCTTTCGGTTTTGAATGCTTTATCAATCGAGGAATTGGTGGCGGCCATCAGCAGCGGTGATGCGGCATCCATCACCCGGGCCGAAGGAGTTGGGCGTAAGCTGGCGGCCCGTATTGTTGGTGAGTTAAAAGATAAAGATTTACCAGTCATCGGGGAAAAAGGGTTGAGATCGGTAACGGGTGGTCCTTCTGCTGAAGCGATATCGGCGTTGATGCATTTGGGTTATAAACATGCCGAGGCGGCCGCTGCGGTCACTCAGGCGATGGGGCAGGTTGGTCCCGATGGTTCGGTTGATCAACTGATCCCCGAGGCTTTGAAGGTGCTGGCCGCATGAGTGATGATGCTGAAATGGATGGCACCGAGATGGGCGATGATTCGGCGCGTATGGTCAGCGCTGATTTTTCCGGTGAAGATGCGGCGGAAATCTCACTGCGTCCCAAAAAGCTCGATGCTTTTATTGGCCAGGAAGATTTACGGCGCAATCTGAGCGTTTTTATTGCGGCTGCCGGGGCGCGCGGTGAGGCGGTTGACCATATTCTGTTTCATGGTCCGCCCGGTCTGGGCAAGACGACTTTGGCTCAGATTGTCGCTCACGAAGCCGGGGTTGGCTTCCGGGCCACCTCGGGTCCGGTGATTGCTAAGGCCGGGGATTTGGCGGCTTTATTGACCAACCTCAAGCCGCGCGATGTCTTGTTCATTGATGAGATTCATCGTCTCAACCCGGCGGTTGAGGAAATTTTATATCCGGCGATGGAGGATTATCAGCTTGATCTGATTATCGGGGAGGGGCCAGCGGCCCGCTCCTTGCGCATTGATTTGCCGCCTTTTACCCTTATCGGTGCGACCACCCGTTCGGGGCTAGTGACCCGGCCCTTGCGGGAGCGCTTCGGCATCCCGCTGCAAGTCTCCTTTTATAATGAGGATGATTTGCTGGCCATCATTTTACGCGGCGGCTGTATTCTTGGCCTGGAGCTGGATTCGGCGGGCGGGCGAGAAATTGCCCGACGCTCACGCGGCACGCCGCGCATTGCGACCCGTCTTTTGAGGCGGGTGCGTGATTTTGCGCAAATCGATCATCATGCCTGTATTGATGCAGAGGTGGCCAGCCGCGCTTTATCAATGCTGGATGTTGATGCCCTGGGTTTTGATGCGTTGGATCGGCGCTATCTGCGCGCTTTGGCTGAAAAATTTGATGGTGGCCCGACCGGGGTGGAGACGCTTTGTGCGGCCCTTTCCGAGGAACGCGATACGGTTGAGGATGTGATTGAGCCTTACCTGATTCAACAAGGCTTTTTACAACGCACCCCCCGGGGACGGATTTTGACAACGGGTGCGTTTGATTTTCTCGGTCTGCCGCCACCATCGCGTGATCAAAGGGTGGGCCAAGAGAATGCTCAAGGAGAGAATTCTCAAGCTGATTTACCGCTCTCTCCAGAACCGATATCAGAACCGACGAATGACTAAGGGATGAAATCCGGTGTTTGATTCCTGTGGCGGTGTTTTTATCGACAACAGCCATCATCTGCGCCTGCGGATCTATTATGAGGATACTGATGCTGGTGGGGTGGTTTACTATGCCAATTACCTGAAATTTGCTGAGCGGGCCCGCACGGAAATGTTCCATCATCTGGGGGATGCCTATGTTCAGATGATTGAATACGGGGGCTTGGCCCTGGCGGTGCGGCGGTGTGTGATTGATTATCTGGCCCCGGCCCGACTCAATGATATTATTGCGGTAACCAGCCGGGTGACTGAACTCGGTGGGGCACGTATCGGGATGCAGCAAGCGATTCGGCGCGATGATACCCGGCTGGCTGAAGTTTCGATTCTGTTGGCTTGCATCAATCGCGCAGGAAAGGTATCCCGCATCCCCAAGACTATCCGGGATGCTTTGTTGCCGCTTCTCTCTTTTTGAGTCGGTTCCTTTTTCAAATCTTTTCAAAAGGTATTGATTGTTAAGGGTATGATATCGGTCGATCATGTGAAGGAGTGATTATGGAAGAAATTGTCGTTGAAACTGTTGCATTGGATGGGTTGGCCAATGCTGATTTATCAATCATGGCGCTGTTTTTGCGCGCCGACTTGGTTGTCAAAACCGTCATTATCAGCCTTATTCTGGCTTCTTTTTGGTCTTGGGCGATTATTTTTGAAAAGGTGATCCGTCAGCGCCGCCTGTTGCGGGATATGGATCGCTTTGAGAACGCGTTCTGGTCGGGGGGGTCGCTGGATGATCTTTATGAGAAAATTGACTCCCAACCGCGCCATCCGATGGCCGCCATCTTTGCTGCGGCGATGCGCGAATGGCGGCATGCCACCAGCAGCGGTTCATTGCCGAGTAAAGGGGCCTATCAAAGCCTGCATCAACGTATCGAACGAGTCATGCATATCACGTTGGGCCGCGAAATGGATCATCTGCAGCGCTATATGGTTTTTCTGGCTTCGGTTGGTTCCACATCGCCCTTTGTTGGTTTGTTTGGTACGGTTTGGGGAATCATGAACAGTTTCCAATCCATCGGTGCCAGCGGCAATACCAGCTTGGTTGTGGTTGCGCCGGGTATTGCTGAGGCTCTTTTTGCCACCGCTCTTGGTTTGGTTGCGGCCATCCCGGCGGTGATTGCGTATAATAAATTGTCGGGAGATTTGGCCCGTTATGCCAACCGGCTGGAGTTGTTTGCCGGGGAATTCAGTGCCATTTTATCGCGCCAGCTGGAGCAAAAGGAGTAGTTGCCGATGTCTTTTGGCTCTTTCAAGCGCGGTCAATCGGGTTCTTATCAACCCATTTCTGAGATCAATGTCACACCGATGGTTGATGTTATGTTGGTGCTTTTGGTGATTTTTATGGTCACCGCACCCTTACTCACAGTCGGTGTTCCGGTCGATTTACCTGAGACGCAGGCCCAGACATTGAATGAAAATATCGAACCTCTGGTCATTAGCATTGATGCGCAAGGCAAGGTTTTTATTCAGGAAACCGAAACCGAAATAGATCGCTTAACGCCGCGATTGGCGGCGATAACCGGCAATAAGAGTGATACACGTATTTATGTGCGTGGCGACCGGGCGATTGATTATGGCCGGGTGATGCGGGTGATGGGTTTGGTGGCTGCAGCCGGTTACAATCGGGTGGCTTTGATTACCCAAAGTCCAGCCGGGACCGATTCGCCGCAAAAATAACAAAAATCGGGTTATATTTGACTTTATGTTGCGGGCGACATTTTATTCCAGCGTTTTGCATGTGCTTGTTGTGGTTCTGGCCGTTTTCGGGTTGCCGCAAGACCAAAAAGAAATGCCTGACCTGCCTGAAATTCCGATCAGCATATTGACGGTGGATCAATTCACCGCGTTGTCACGTCCAAAGCCTGAAGCAAAGCCTGAAACCCCAAAGCCACCGGTCAAGCCGCCCCCCAAACGCCCAACACCCGAACCGCCGACGATCGAGCCCCTTAAGACCGCGCCACCAAAGCCTCCACCAGTTAAGACTCCAGAAGAAAAGGCTCCAGAAGCCAAGACCCCGCCGCCAAAAATTGAACCGGCCAAAATTGAACCGGCCAAAATTGAAAAAGCGGCCCCGACTCTGCGTCCCGAAACCAGGCCACCGCCTCAACCCCCTCAAGAGAGGGTTGAGAAAGTCCCTGACCCTGAAAAGGCAGCTGAGACAAAAAAACCAAAACCCGATTTTCTCACTTCAGTCCTGAAAACACTGGAAGAACGGCGTCAACAACCGCCTCTTCAGTCACAAGATACTGATAAACCACCGGAGAAAGAGCCGCTTCAACCAACCCAAACAGCCTCCACACAGCCAATGACCATCAGTGAATTGGATGTGGTTCGGCGGCAATTTATCGCTTGTTGGAATGTTCCTGTTGGGGCTCGGGCGGCCGATAACTTAAGTGTTCAGGTCCGGGTTCATGTGAATTCGGATGGTATGGTTTATGAATCCTATCTGTTGGAGCCCCAGCGTGCCCAGGCGGATTCATTTTATCGGGCGGCGGCTGAAAGCGCGCTACGGGCGGTGCGTAACCCACGTTGCAATCCGCTCAAATTACCGGCCGACAAATATGATCGTTGGAAGGTTATGACTTTGAATTTCGATCCCAAAGAAATGTTTGATTGATGGCCCCTGAATCGATTAGATCATCATCATGCCATTATTTGGTGTATTTTTGACGTTTGAATTTTTTACAATTAGATTTTCTACGATTGAGGTTTTTTATGATCAGATTTTCTGTGATCAAATTTCTTATGATCAAGGCTTTGATCATTGGGTTGCTTTTTATCTTGGCTCTAAGTTGGTTGTCTTCCTCAGCCCGTAGTGAGCTCAAAATTGATATTACGCAAGGCAATATTGATCCGGTTGCCTTGGCGATTACTGAATTTTCTGGTCGTGATCCGGAGGAAATTCGCATCGGGCAGGATATCACCCGGGTCATGCGGTCCGATTTAGAGAGTTCGGGTTTGTTTGATCCGATTGACCCAGAGCGTTTTATCGAAACATCTTTAACCATGTCGGTGCGGCCGCATTTCAGCGATTGGCGGCTGATTGAGGCTCAGGCCCTGGTTCAAGGGGCGGTATCAATTGAAGAGGGGGGCCGTTTGAAGGTCGAATTTCGCTTATGGGATGTGTTTGGTGAGCAGCAAATGGCCGGTCAGGAATTTGCCACGGTTAAACGCAATTGGCGGCGGGTGGCCCATATCATTGCTGATACAATTTATGAACGTATGACTGGGGAATCGGGCTATTTTGACAGCCGTATCGTCTATATTTCAGAAAGTGGTTCCCCTAAAAATCGGATCAAGCGTCTGGCCATCATGGATCAAGATGGAGCCAATCACCGTTTTTTGACCAATGGCAGTTATCTGGTTTTAACCCCGCGCTTTTCACCAACTGCGCAGGAAATCACCTATCTTTCTTATATCGACCAACAGCCGCGCGTGTATATCCTCAATATTGATACCGGTGAGCAAGAGGTTTTGGGAGATTTTCCCGGTATGACATTCGCGCCGCGTTTTTCTCCCGATGGTGATGAGGTGATTATGAGTCTGGCCACCGATGGCAACTCGGAAATTTACCGGATGGATATCCGTACCCGAAAAGTGACCCGATTAACTGATAATCCGGCCATTGATACCTCTCCGTCTTTTTCTCCTGATGGTGAAAAAGTGGTTTTCGAATCTGACCGCAGCGGCGGCCAGCAACTGTATGTGATGACCGCCGATGGTAGAGACACCCAACGGATCAGTTTTGGCGATGGCCGTTATGCAACCCCGGTATGGTCGCCGCGGGGTGATCTGATTGCGTTTACCAAACAAAGTGGTGGTCGTTTTTATGTTGGTGTGATGCGCCCCGATGGCAGTGGAGAGCGCTTACTGGCTGAGAATTTTTTGGCCGAAGGGCCGAGTTGGTCTCCCAATGGACGGGTCTTGATTTTTTATACCAAGGAACCCACTGATGCTGAAGGCCGTGGCGGTGAAACACGTCTGCATAAGATTGATTTGACAGGGTATAATCAAAGAGAAATCATTACTCCTCTTGAGGCGTCTGATCCGGCATGGTCTCCCTTGATTCCTTGATATTCAGGATTTATAACTATAAAAGACTAAGTTTGCTGTTTGCTGATAAAGCGACAACAAAGCAAGCAGCAGTGAAAATCATAAGATGTGGTTCTATGAATGGGCATATGTGTAATGGTTTGTATATGCAGATTCGTGGACACGCTTGGCATATTTGAGGCGTTGATTCTCTTTTTTGGGGTGGCGTCTGAACACAGGGGAACTGATTGATGCAAATCAAAATTCTAGGCTTTCTGGCTGCTGTCTCATTGGTTGCGGCTTGTGAATCATCTTCTCAGAGCGCCGGTTCGGCGGGGGCTGATGCGATGATGAATGACCCAAGCAACCAGTTGGCATATGAAGTCGAAGTTTTTTCACCCGATCCGACAAGCCAAGATTACCTGGATGTCAATATTGGTAATACGGTGTATTTCGACTTTGATAAATATAATATCCGCTCCGATTATGCGCCGGTTCTTGAAGCGCAAGCCCAATGGATGAACCAATATCCCAGCGTCCGGGTGGCGATTGGTGGTTACTGTGATGAACGCGGAACGCGGGAATATAACCTGGCCCTCGGTGCGCGTAGAGCCAATTCGGTCAAAGATTTTCTGGTCGCATCGGGGGTTGATCCCGACCGTATTTTGACCATCAGCTATGGCAAAGAGCGTCCGGCTGTTCTTGGTTCCACCGAAGCCGCTTATGCGGCTAATCGGCGCGCCGTCACTTATGTTCAATAAGTTTCAGAGCTGAGAGCTATTTGAGAGCTATTATTGTGGGCTCCTGTGATCATGGGGTCCTGATCAGAAATCCCTTCCCCAACCGGGGAAGGGGCGACAAGACCGGTCGCAGAGATGATCACGAAAATGATCAATCATGCCGTGGCCAAGTGGGTCGTATTAGGTCTGAAAGGCTGGAGTTTGAGGCTGGAGTTTAAGGCTGAAATTTAAGAAGGTCAGAGTGACCGGCCTCACAGACTGAGACCTCGGATTGAGTGATGGGTGCTTCGAGAATGAGGTGCCGCTCATTCATGGCGTTATCTTAGGGCTGTTTTAAGAGATGTCCCGGAGTCGCCGTTTTTGTGTTTCGTCTCTATCGTTGCTTCTTCATAGGATCATTTTTGAATACGGTCCGTTTGTTTTCAGATTCGGTTATGATTGGGTCTCGTTGCCGACCAGCAGTCTTGTGACCACAGCTTTATCACCTTAAATAAGGAATGAGGGACATTGCTCTCATGGGCATTATTGTTGATTATCATTGCCATCAGCACTGTTTTCATGGGTCCGTGTTCTTATGCGCCCTATGAGAACGATGATGGTGGGATCATGGTCATGACCGGATGGCGGTGCTTGGGCCGCTTTCAGCCGGAACATTCGCGCCCACATAAATATTTACACCAACGCAACGGCGCTTCTTTCCTCGTTGTTATTTTTTGGGCAATCTGGCTTGTGGCCTTGCCGGTTTCGGCGCAAATTCGCTCAGATTCTCAAGCTGGAATTCAGAATAACGGTGCATTGGTGGACCGTTTGCGACGGCTTGAGCGGGATATCAACCTCTTGCAAAAACAGGTTTACGGCGGTCGTGGAGCGAACACCTCTGGTCCGGATAACACCTCTGGTCCGGATATCGATTCCTCTTCGCAGTCTTCTCAGGGATCTTTGCATTCTGTTGCCTGGATCAAACAGAATTTTGCCGATTTGGAGGAACAGATCCGTCAATTAACCAATATGATCGAAGAAGTGAGCCACCAAACCCGGCAAACGCAAGAACGTCTGCGCATTGTAAGCGATGATACGGCGCTGCGTTTGGATGCCTTGGAAAATCAGCTCAGAACATTGACCGGAGGTCAGGGGGCAGACCGCGTTGCGACAGCTTCTTCTGCTGATGGTCCTTTTTTCGATCCTTCGTCCACTGATGCAGCCGCGACCGCCCAAGGCGGGGTTTTGGGTTCACTAAAGGTGCCCATTTCCCCCAATGATCGTGATGCCCCCGGTGGTCAAGGCGACACCCCAAACACCACCAGCCCTGCTGACGTTGCCGATACAGATAATAAAGGGCAAGAAGTTGCCCTCTTGCCCAATGCCCTGCCTGAGGAACAATATAATTTTGCGGTCGAACTGCTATGGGGATCGGATTACGCTAAGGCCGAAAGGGCATTGCAGAAATTTATAGAGATTAACCCCAATAGTCCCTTGGTCGGCAATGCCCAGTATTGGCTGGGTGAAACATATTATGCGCGCAAAGACTATACGCAAGCGGCGGCGGTTTTTGCCCAAGGGTATAAAAAATATCAAGAGAGCAAAAAAGGTCCTGATTTTTTACTGAAACTCGCTTTATCTTTATCCCAGATTGAGGAACCACAGCAGGCATGCAGAACCCTGGCCGAGTTGGCAAGTGTTTTTCCCAACGCGCCCAAGGCGATTAAAAACCGGGCCGCGCGTGAGAGAAAGACTCTGGAGTGTTCCTGATTGGTGGATGGCGTATCCCCGCATCATGTTTTGGCCAAGTCCCTGGTCGCACCGATTGCGCCGGATGAATTCCGGCACGCGGCCGATACCTGTGGCCCTTTTGAACCGCATCCCAGGGTTGCCTTAGCGGTATCGGGCGGCGTTGATAGTGTTGCCCTCATGGTGTTGATGCGTGACTGGCTGGCGACACAAGGGGGGCGGGGATTCGTTTTGACGGTTCATCATGGTTTGCGGTCTGCGGCAACGGCTGAAACCCGTATGGTGAAATCCTGGGCGGCACGATGGGGTTTTTCCTGTATCATTTTGACATGCCGTCTGAACCAAGACCGGGGCCAAGAAAAGACGGTCTCTCAAAACAAAGCGCGTCAAGCCCGTTATGCGGTTTTGAATGACTGGTGTCGGCGATCAGGGGTGATGCATCTCTTTTTGGCTCATCACGAAGGGGATCAAGCAGAAACGTTTCTGATGCGCCATTTTCGCGGTAGCGGCGCGGTTGGTTTGGCGGCAATGCCGAAGGTTGCTGAGCGGCCTGGGTTGCGGTTGGTGCGGCCTTTATTGAGGTTCTCTAAGGCGCGTCTGGCTATGACGTGTCGGCATCGGGGGCAAGGCTGGGTTGATGATCCATCCAACCGCCAGATGATGTATGAACGGGCGCGCTGGCGCATGGTGATGCCGGTGATTGCAGCCCAGGGATATGATCAACACTATTTGGCTGGCTTATCGGTTCGGGCCGGTCTGAGACGGATCGCGATTGAGCACCAGGCTGCTTCCCTGATGGCGATGGCTGCGACATTCTATCCCCAAGGATATGCATATCTTGATCAGGCAGCTCTGGTCTGCGCCCCTCCTGATATTGCCGATCATGTGATTGGATCAATCCTGCGCATGGTTGCTGGTAGGGTGCAGCGACCACGCCGTGATGCTGTGCATTCGCTCAAGGCCGCTTTGCTGGACTCGGGGAAGGCCCGCACCCTTCATGGGTGCCGGGTATCGGCGGGACGGCGTGGCTGGCTGATCTGTCGGGAATTTGGCCTGATCAAAGAAAAACTACCCGCATATGCACATAAACGCTTGTTATGGGATCGGCGTTTTGTCATCCTGAACAAGTCTTGTTCTGATTGTTCCGGGATGGTTTGGGCGCGGCTGGGGCCGGAGGGCTGGAGTCAAATTGCCCGGGATATCAGTAATAAAATAGTCCTACCACCCTATTGGGTTCGTTTATCCTTACCGGCTTTATGGCAGCACCAAGAAGTGTTATGGGTTCCGCATCTCGGTTGGTTGGCTCAAGGAAGTTTGGGTCATAGCGTTATTGAATCAATCCAGCTATACTTTCTTCCTGAGATGGCGGCGGCCCCGCCGCCTTTTGCGGTGTTGCAGATGGCGCCAGAAGCACTATCTTCATTATTATAGATGGTTTCACTATAATTGATTTCTCAGTGTTCGAGGAGATTGTCTTGTGACCAATTTCGGCAAAAATCTTGCCTTATGGATTCTGATTGGCTTGCTGCTGGTTGCCCTGATCAATTTGTTTCAGGGTTCAAGCAGCCGTGGCCCCCATGAGCAACTCACCTATTCGGATTTTTTGCGCAATGTTGAGGCCAATAACGTTACTGACGTGGAGATTCGCGGTCAGAATGTGACTGGCCATATGAAAAACGGTACCGCCTTTGTCACGTATGTCCCTGAAGACGGTCAGTTGATTGATCGGTTGCGGACCCATAATGTGGAAATTGATGTTTTGCCTTCCGAAGGCTCTGAACCAGGTTTTTTTGATTATTTGATCTCTTGGTTCCCGATTTTATTGCTGATTGCGGTTTGGATTTTCTTTATGCGGCAGATGCAATCGGGTGGCGGCAAGGCTCTGGGTTTTGGAAAATCGAAGGCCCGCCTATTGGCTGAGAAAGCCGGACGGGTGACGTTTGAGGATGTTGCTGGCATTGATGAGGCCAAGCAAGAACTGGAAGAAATTGTCGAGTTTTTGCGTGATCCCAGGAAATTTCAGCGTTTGGGGGGTAAGATTCCCAAAGGTGCGTTGCTGGTTGGTCCACCGGGAACCGGTAAGACATTGCTGGCCCGGGCGATTGCTGGGGAGGCCAATGTTCCTTTTTTCACCATTTCTGGTTCTGATTTTGTGGAAATGTTCGTTGGTGTCGGGGCCAGCCGGGTCCGCGATATGTTTGAGCAAGGTAAGAAGAATGCGCCTTGTATTATCTTTATTGATGAGATTGATGCGGTGGGACGGCATCGTGGTGCCGGCTTGGGTGGCGGCAATGACGAACGGGAGCAGACTCTCAACCAGCTTTTGGTTGAGATGGATGGTTTTGATACCAATGAAGGGGTCATTTTGATTGCTGCGACCAACCGGCCCGATGTTTTAGACCCGGCTTTGTTGCGCCCGGGTCGTTTTGATCGCCAGGTTGTGGTGCCCAATCCCGATATCCTTGGTCGGGAAAAGATCCTTAAAGTCCATATGAAAAAGGTGCAGTTGGCTCCCGATGTCGAGGCCAAGACAGTGGCCCGCGGGACACCCGGTTTTTCGGGGGCTGATTTGGCCAATCTGGTCAATGAAGCGGCCCTTTTGGCGGCTCGGCGCAATAAAAGATTGGTCACCATGAAAGAGATGGAGGATGCCAAAGATAAAGTCCTTATGGGGGCCGAACGGCGCTCAATGGTGATGAGTGAGAAGGAAAAAGAACTCACCGCCTATCATGAAGCCGGACATGCTCTGGTCGGGCTTCATGTGGAGGGGAATGATCCTCTACATAAGGTGACGATTATCCCGCGCGGCCGGGCATTGGGTGTGACCATGAATCTGCCCGAACGGGATCGCTACAGCGAGAGTCTCAAAGAAATGAAAGCCAAAATTGCCATGATTTTCGGAGGACGCGCGGCCGAAGAGCTGATCTTTGGTGCCGATAATGTCACCAGCGGCGCGGCCAATGATATCATGCAGGCAACCCGTAAGGCGCGGTCTATGGTCACCGAATGGGGGATGAGCAATCGGCTGGGTCCTCTGCGTTATTCGGAAAATGAGGAAGAGGTATTTCTTGGTCATTCGGTTACCCAGCGGAAAAATGTTTCTGATGCGACCGCCAAAATCATTGATGAAGAAATTCGCATTATTGTCGAAGAAGGCGAAAATACGGCCCGTGATGTGTTGTCAACCCATCTTGATGATTTGCACACTTTAGCCAAAGGCCTCCTCGAATATGAGACGTTGAGTGGTGATGAAATTGATTCTTTGCTCAAAGGAGAAGCCATCCACCGCCCGGATCCCGATGCGCGGCCGCATCATGAGCGGCGCGGTTCGGTGCCGTCAGCTGGAAAGCGACCAAAGAAGAAAAGCAAATCCAAAAGCGGGGTTGGTGATGTCGGAACCTCACAACCGCAGCCAGAATCCTAAGATCAATTACGCAAAACCATTACATGCAATCATTACATGCAATCATTAAACGCAATCATTACAGTGCAATCCGGCTGGTTTCATAGCGGTTTTTGTGCCGAGGGGGCTTGATGATGGGTGATGTTTCGGTGCTGGTTGTGAGCGGGTCTTTTCTGTGAACACCAACTCTGTGAACACCAGCAAGCAGAGAGCAGAACGTTTTTACATGCGGCCGGTCGGGTTGCTTGGTGGTGCGGCCGCCCACGCCGCCATAGGCAACGGTCAGGCCCGTTTTCTGGCTGGTGGTCCGGTTGTTTTCACCTATTGTGAGATCATCCGACGTGGCGGCAGCTTCGGGAATGGCAAGAGCGATTTTTTGCCCTTGAGTGCTGTATCAAGCTGGGCTCAAAATGTTGGTTTGGCCAAAGAAATAGATCATCTGTTGGATGATATATCGTGCCCACGTTCGCCTCTGGCCGGGTTGCCGCTCACCGGGCAATCGGCGCACCGACCGCTGATTATGGGGGTGGTGAATGTTACACCGGACAGTTTTTCTGATGGTGGTGATCATGACTCAGCCCAAGCTGCCATTCGGCATGGAAAAAAATTATTGGCCGCCGGGGCTGATATTTTGGATATCGGCGGTGAGTCGACTCGGCCCGGGGCCGAGCCGGTTTCCCAAGAAGAAGAGTTGCGGCGTGTTCTTCCGGTGATCCAAGGTTTGGCCGCCAAGGGAGTTATCCTCTCCATTGATACCCGTAAGGCCGCGGTGATGGAGCAAGCTCTGGCCGTGGGCGCTTCAATCATCAATGATGTCAGCGCCTTGAGCGATGATCCCGGAAGCTTGGGGGTGGCTCTCAAAACGGGTGTACCGGTGATCTTGATGCATAAGCAGGGTGATCCGCAAAACATGCAAGATGATCCCCATTATGATCATGCGTTGCTGGATGTTTATGATGCCTTACAGCAGCGAGTCACCTTCTGCCAGAACGCTGGTATCAGCCGTGATCGTATGATCATTGATCCAGGGGTTGGCTTTGGTAAAACATTGATCCATAATGCGGAAATTCTTTCTGGTCTTTCTTTGTTTCATGGCTTGGGATGTGGTTTATTGGTTGGCGTTTCTCGTAAGCGATTTGTCGCTGGTTTGAGCCGCGGCGAGGCACCCAAAGCGCGATTGCCGGGTTCCTTGGCCGCCGGTCTTGGGGCAGTGCGTCAAGGGGTGCATATTTTGCGGGTTCATGATGTGGCGCAAACCCGCCAAGCCCTATCGGTTTGGGATACGTTTTCGGCGGCGGCCTGAGATGTTGGGATATTTCTTCTTTTAAGCGTGGTTTTTTAAGGGGAATATTTTTGATGATTATTGGCGGCTTTTTTCAGCCGGTGGCCGGTTGAGCGGCGTGATGGCGCGTCAATTATTTGGCACTGATGGTGTGCGGGGTCGCGCCAATAGTGAGCCGATGACCGCTGAGACGATTCTTAAATTGGCGATGGCGGCCGGGCATTTTTTCCGCCGTCAAGATCATCATCCCCTGGTGGTGATTGGCAAGGATACCCGTCTTTCTGGCTATCTTTTGGAGACGTCTCTGACGGCTGGATTTGTAGCGATGGGAATGGATGTTGTTCTTCTTGGTCCCATACCGACACCGGCTGTATCGGTTTTGACCCGTCGTTTGGGTGCTGATTTGGGTGTGGTGATCTCGGCTTCACACAACCCTTATGAAGACAACGGAATCAAAATGTTTGGTCCCGATGGGTACAAGCTGTCGGATCATATTGAACATGAACTTGAAAATCTGATGACCAGTGGGGTCGAACGCCACCGGGTGCCGCCAGAAGAAATTGGCCAAGCCCGTCGACTCGATGATGCCCAGGAACGTTATGTCGCCTATGTCAAAAAGACTGCTCCCAAGGGTCTGCATTTTAAGGATCTGAAAATCGTGGTCGATTGTGCGCATGGCGCGGCTTACAAAGTGGCACCATCACTCTTTGGCGAATTGGGTGCTGATGTCGTAGCGATTGGCAACCAGCCCGATGGTAAAAATATCAACCGCCATTGTGGTGCGGCGGCAACCGATGCTTTGGTTGACGCGGTCGCCGAACATCGGGCGGATATCGGTATCGCTCTAGATGGGGATGCGGATCGGGTCATTCTTTGCGATGAAAGCGGCCGCTTGGTGGATGGGGACCAAATCATTGCCCGCTTGGCCAGTGACTTTCAGCAATCGGGGCGTTTGCGTGGACAAGGTGTGGTGACAACGGTGATGAGCAATCTGGGTTTGGAACGTTTCCTTGGTGGACGCGGATTGTCACTGATTCGCACCCAAGTTGGGGACCGATATGTCTCCGAACGGATGCGTTCGGGCGGGTATAATCTGGGTGGGGAGCAATCGGGTCATATTGTCTTTTCCGATTGCACACCGACCGGTGATGGTTTGGTGGCCGCTTTGCAAGTGTTATCGGCCATCATTCGTTTGGATCAGCCGGCCAGCGCGGTTTGTACGCTCTTTGAGCCATTTCCCCAGATTCTGCGCAATATTCGCTATCAAGGCCGCTCCCCGCTCAAAACCCCGGTTATCGACCAAGCCATTCTTGATGCTGAAAAACGCTTATCTGGGAATGGACGGCTCCTGGTCCGGCAATCAGGGACCGAACCGGTGATTCGGGTTATGGCCGAATCCGAGGATGAAACATTATTGGCCGATGTCGTTGAGACATTATCCTCTCTTGTTGAAAAGGTGGCCTGCCCGGCTTCTTGATGATGTGGCGGCGCATATTGACCCATTGCCGGGACGGGTTCTTGTGGTTGCCGGGAGCGACTCCGGCGGTGGGGCCGGTATTCAAGCGGATATCAAAACCATTCATGGGCTGGGCGGATTCCCGACCACCGCCATAACCGCCCTGACCGCTCAAAATACCCAGGGCGTGCATGACATCCTGCCGATATCAGCGGATTTTGTGGCGGCTCAAATGCGGGCGGTTCTTGACGATATTGGAGCTGATTGTATCAAGACCGGCTTATTGCCGACGGTTGCGGTGATGGAATCGGTTTATGCGGTTTTGCACCAGCATGCGCGTGC
Organism: Alphaproteobacteria bacterium; assembly: GCA_963923945.1. Taxonomy (GTDB): domain Bacteria; phylum Pseudomonadota; class Alphaproteobacteria. The sequence continues at coordinate 618,785 of OZ000551.1, read as the reverse complement.
TGTGCCTTTGGTGGTTGATCCGGTGATGGTCGCCAGCTCCGGTGATGCTTTGATGGAAGAAACGGCCCGTAAAGTTCTGGCCACCCGTCTCATCCCGCTTTCTGATCTTTGTACCCCGAATATGCCCGAGGCCTCTTTCTTGAGTGGCCGTCCTGTCGCCAGTTTAGAGGATATGCGCCGGGCTGCCCGCGATATCATGGCCATGGGGGCCAAGGCGGTTCTCTTGAAAGGAGGGCATGGTCAAGGGCCGGTGATTTGCGATCTTCTGTTGACCGATAAGGGTGAGACGCGGTTTGAAGACCAACGCATCAATCGTCAAAACACCCACGGCACCGGATGCAGTTTAGCCAGTGCGGTCGCGGTTGGTCTGGCGGCTGGTGTTGCACTTGAAGATGCGGTCTCTAAAGCCCGCCGGTTTGTGCGGGCTGGGATTAGCCAGGGTCCGATGATCGGCCAGGGTGCCAACCGGCCGCTTGGTCACCCTCTGCCTGGCGATATAAATGATCCCAGTGATGATCTGAATGCCACTCAATCAGCAGGCGGGGAAGGATCAGAAGGCACATAAAGCGCGCCGCCGCTTTCACGGAAGCGATCAGCCATTTTTTCCATTCCCGCTTGCGCCTCGGCACGCAATTCTTGAGTGATCTGCATTGAACAGAATTTCGGCCCACACATAGAGCAGAAATGAGCGGTTTTTGCCCCTTCTGCGGGCAGAGTTTGATCATGGTAGCGTTCGGCGGTTTCTGGATCCAGGGAAAGATGAAACTGATCACGCCAGCGAAAATCAAAGCGCGCCCGCGAAAGCGCATTATCACGTAGAGCCGCTCCGGCATGGCCTTTGGCCAGATCGGCAGCGTGGGCGGCCAGTTTATAGGCGATGACTCCGGCTTTGACATCGGCCCGATCCGGCAGGCCTAGATGCTCCTTGGGTGTGACATAGCAAAGCATGGCGGTGCCGTACCAACCAATCATCGCTGCCCCGATGGCGCTGGTAATATGATCATAACCCGGCGCGATATCGGTGGTCAGCGGGCCGAGAGTGTAGAATGGTGCCCCTTGGCAGGTTGTATGCTGGCGATCCATGTTGGCCTTAATTTTATGCATGGCCACATGGCCCGGCCCTTCAACCATCACTTGACAATCATGATCCCAGGCGATGCGAGTCAATTCCCCTAATGTGTCGAGTTCGGCAAATTGAGCCGCATCATTGGCATCAGCAATGCAGCCGGGACGCAAACCATCACCCAATGAAAAACTGACATCATAGCACCGCATAATGGCGCAAATTTCAGCAAAATTCTCATAGAGGAAATTTTCCCGGTGATGGGATAAACACCATTTAGCCATAATCGAACCGCCCCGTGAGACGATCCCGGTCAGCCGTTGGGCTGTCAGCGGGATATGGGCCAGACGTACCCCGGCATGGATGGTAAAATAATCAACCCCTTGCTCGGCTTGTTCAATCAGGGTATCGCGGAAAATTGGCCAGTTCAGTTCTTCGGGCTTGCCGCCAACTTTTTCCAGTGCCTGGTAGATCGGCACTGTCCCAATGGGAACCGGGGAGTTACGGATAATCCATTCGCGGGTATCGTGAATATGATCCCCGGTTGATAAATCCATCACCGTATCAGCACCCCAACGAATGGCCCAAACCATTTTATCGACTTCTTCCCCAACCGAAGATGTCACGGCGGAATTGCCAATATTGGCATTGATTTTGACCAAAAAATTCCGGCCAATAATCATCGGTTCACTTTCTGGATGGTTGATATTGGCTGGTAAAATCGCTCGCCCGGCGGCAATTTCATCACGTACGAATTCCGGGGTCACGATATCCAGCATTGCGCCGCCGGGTGCGTCACTGTTGGTGACTGTTCCATGACCGTTACGGCCACTGCCGTTATGTGTATGGCCGTTATGGTTATGGCCGTCTTGTTTATGGTCGCGGCCTTCGTTTTCGCGTGTGGCCACATATTCCATCTCCGGGGTTATGATGCCCCGGCGGGCATAAGCCAACTGGGTGACGGCTTGTCCGGGTTTTGCTCTTCGCGGCCGACGCCTGGATGGGAAAGCCGGAATATCAGCCGCTTGGCCCGGGCGGCGGCCATTATCGACCGGCTGAACCATTCGTCCGGGATACTCTTGGGTATCGTCTCTATGGACAATCCAGTCGGCCCGCCGCTCCACCAAGCCAGTGCTGATATCAATATGAATCTGCGGATCGGTATAGGGACCAGAAGCATCATAAATGATGACGGGAGGCTCACCGCTGGTCGGTTCAAGATCGACTTGACGCATGGCCACCGCTATCTCTGGCCTTGTGGGACAGGGGTGATGAATTTTTCGTGATCCTGGAATCGGGCCGGTATCAAGGTTTAAATTTGTCAGGCCTGTTTTTTGTGCTGCCTGTTTGGATGTTTTTTTAGGTGGTGTTTTGGGGGATTGTGTTTTAGCGGGCATTGTCTTTGCGACCTTCTTAAGAAATGATGATCTGGATGCGGGGTGAGACGGAATTTTCAATAATCTGTGCGGGAAACTTTTTTTATCACGAGACAAATTTTTATCATAAACCAAATATCACCAGTTCAATAAAATATATGCTGGGGTATTTGGTGTTTTGGGTCAAGATTATGGCTTATCTTGGAAATTCGGACCAAAAATTCAAAATTTCCATCTTTCCTTATTCAAATTATTATCTGTTTGGCCGCGTGATTGCGGTGATCTGAATGTGATCAATTTTCAGCCCAAAATAATATTTTTGATTGCCAAGAGGCTCATTTTCCACCTAAAGACATAAAACAATAAAAGTGATAAGAACCAAAACTTCCCCTTTCTTTATGTTCAACCCTCTTTCTTGTGCTCCATCATGCGGTCATTGATGATCGACATGGATGGGGGTCGTTTTCTGCGACAGGATCCCTTATGCCAGCTGCCATTAGCTCCCAAACAATCGGGGTTGATCACTTGAGCCTTTTTGTCAGAGGAGCGGTTGGGGGTGGTTTGCGATGTTCAATCCAGATAACCAAGCCACACCAGATAACCAAGGCACAATTTTGAATGTTTGTTATAGACCCTTATTGGTTGATGTGGGCCGGTCTGATCTTCGTGGTTGTGGCAATTATTCTCTATTCCAGCGACACCATATCGATGTCCTTGGTTTCATTGGGTCTGCTGTGTGGCCTCATTCTTTTCTATACGGTGTTTCCGGTCTTGGATGCGTCTGGTGCCAATCGTCTGGCCCCGAGCCGTATTTTAGAAGGGTTTGCCAACCCGGCTTTGATTGCTGTTTTGGCCCTTTTGGTCATTGGTCAAGGAATGGTCAATACACGTGCTCTTGACCGGGCGGCTGGTTTTGTCACTCATTTGGGCGGCAAGTGGCCCCTGGCCTCGGTGGTGGGTGCTTTGTCTTGTGTTCTGGTGATGAGTGCCTTTTTGAACAATACGCCGGTGGTGGTTATCTTCATCCCGATTATGCAGGCCTTGGCGGATCGTCTTGGCCGTTCGCCCAGCAGCATCATGATGCCGCTGAGCTTTGCGGCTATTCTTGGCGGCATGACCACCCTGATTGGTTCGAGTACCAATTTGTTGGTTTCAAATATGCTCCAGGAACTGGGTCAGCAGCATTTTAGTTTCTTTTCTTTCACGGTTCCGGGTGTGGTTCTTGCCCTAACTGGTTTGATTTATATTGTTTTCGTGGCACCGCGTTTTTTACCACGTCGGGCGGCGATGGCCCATTCTCTGATTGCTGAAAGCGGTCGGCAATTTATCGCCCAGATCACTGTGGGGGAGGACTCAAAGCTCATCGGTGAGCAAGCCAAAGCCGGTATGTTTCCCAGCTTAAAGAATATGACGGTGCGGATGGTTCTGCGGGGCGAACATGCCGAATTGCCCTCTTTTGAGGGGTTGAGCTTACGGGCCGGTGATGTCCTCATTGTTGCGGCAACCCGCAAGGCTCTGACCGATATTCTGGCCGGGGCTGTGGGCGTTCTCAGTACCGAATATAGTGATGAGGGCGCCATCCAGACCAGCGACAACCAAGAACAGGTTTTATCCGAAGTGATGGTGACACCGGCTTCTCGCCTGATTGGTCAAACCTTGGAGCAAATTGGTTTTCGGTATCGTTTCCGGGCCGTGGTTCTCGGATTACAGCGCCGTTCGCGGATGATTCGGGCCCGTATGACCGAAATTTCCCTTGAGGCCGGTGATGTGTTGTTGATCCAGGCCAGCCGCTCTTCGATTCAGTCCTTACGAGCCAGCCGTGACTTGATGCCGATGGAATGGTCGCAAACCGCCTTACCCGATCCAAAATTGGCCCGCACGGCCAATCTGATTTTTTTCACTGTTTTGTCCTTGATGGCGTTGGAAATTTTGCCCCCTGTTGTTGCCGCATTATTGGGGGTAACCTTGATGCTGTTTACCGGGGTTTTGAATATTCGGCAAGCCGCCCGGGCGATTGATCGCAACCTTCTCTTGCTGATTGTTGCGGCCTTGGCCTTGGGTGCAGTGATGCAGGAAACCGGGGCAGCAACGTTTCTGGCCACGGGTGTTTTGGATCTTTTTTCCTGGGCTGGTCCGGCCGGGGTGTTGTCGGCTCTTTTTCTTTTGGTGGCGGCCTTCACCAATATTGTCAGCAACAATGCCTGTGCGGTGTTGTTTACACCGATTGCGGTGGAGGTGGCTCAAGGTCTCAATGTCGATCCGATGGTTTTTGCGATTGCGGTGGTCCTTGGGGCCAACTGTTCTTTTGTCACGCCGCTAGGGTACCAGACCAATCTCCTGGTTATGGGGCCGGGGCATTATCGTTTTGGTGATTTTGCCCGGGCTGGTTTGCCTCTAACCCTCTTGATGTGTTTGGTCTTTGCGCTTTTTGCCCCGTGGTATTACGGTTTATCGGGGTGATGCCTTTCGGGTGTTAAAACGATTCCCAGCTTTTTGCTCACTCTCAATGACCGCGCCGATCATATTCCCGCGTCCGGAAGTCCGCCCTCAGCGGCCTTTCTTTTCCAGTGGCCCTTGTGTCAAGCCGCCGGGCTGGCAGCCATCGGATCTTTCCCAAGCCTTGGTTGGACGCTATCACCGGAGTGTCGAAGCGGTACATCGCTTGGCAACACTTTTTGGTCGGATGCGGGATATTCTCCATATCCCCACCACCTCTTATCTTTATTTATCACCCGGGTCGGACACCGGAGCTTTTGAGGCCGCGTTATGGAATCTGCTGGGTCCGCGACCGGTTGATGTTTTGGCTTGGGATCGTTTTGGTCGTGATTGGTTGGCCGATGCCGCCCAGCTGATGGGGCCGGATCGGGTCCAGGCTTTGGTGGCTGCCGATGGTGGATTGCCGGATTTGGCCCAGATCAACCCGGACCATGATATTGTTTTTGCTTGGACCGGCACCAGCACCGGGGTGGCTGTCCCTGATGCTGATTGGATTGCTCAGTCTCGGTCTGGCTTGACATTTTGTGATGCCACATCGGCTGTATTGACGCTGGATTTGCCTTGGGAAAAGCTTGATATCACGACTTTTTCTTGGCAAAAAGCAATGGGTGGGGAGGCCCAGCACGGCATTCTTGTTCTTTCTCCACGGGCGGTTGAGCGTTTGCGCACCACCCGGCCAGCATGGCCGGTGCCCAAGCTGTTTCGTCTTACGTGTCCGCAAGGTGAATGCCGGGATATGGGTCCGGTGAATACGCCGTCCTTGCTGTGTATTGAAGATGCCCTGGTGGCTTTGGAATGGGTCCAATCGATTGGCGGTTTATCGGCCACGATTGCCCGAACCAAGGCCCATTTTGACCTCATTGATTGCTGGGTGAACGCCACATCTTGGGTCAATCATTTGGCTGCTCAGCCCGATCATCGGGCCTTGACGCCGGTTTGTTTGCGGGTGGCTGGTCGCGATTCAGTGACCACGGTTGCCCGGATGATCACGGCCTTGGCGCAGGAGAACGTGGCCTATGACATTGCCCATTATCGTCATGCGCCGGTTGGCTTGCGGATTTGGACGGGTCCCAGCGTTGAACGCCAGGATTTGGAGTCTCTGTTGCCGTGGTTGGAATGGGCCTATCAAAAAGCAACCTTGGTTTAGTATCGCGAGTCGCGTATCATCTATTCTTGGAATTCAATCATCACGGTTAAAATCATCACGGTTGAAAATGTCACTATTGGAGACGTGATGATGAGAGATGGTTGTTTATGCCTGCCTCGATTTGATGGGATGATCTTTGGTCTTTTGAACCGATAAGAACCGGACCGATACAATGTTATGACCGATCATTCTACTCACCCTGCGTTATTGCCTGCTGGATTGAGTGATCTTCTGCCGCCCCAGGCGCGGCGGGAGGCGGAGATTGTCAACGCGTTGATGATCTACCTCGAATCGTTCGGTTATGAGCGAATTAAGCCTCCTCTGGTTGAGTTTGAGGAAAGTTTACTCAATGGAATCGGTGAAAAACAGGCCATGTCGAGTTTGCGTATGATGGACCCAGACTCGCGGCGGGTTATGGCGGTGCGTTCGGACATTACCGTACAAGCGGCCCGTATTGCGGCCACCCGCTTGGCCAAAGCGCCGCGTCCTTTGCGTTTAAGCTATTGTGGTGAAGTGTTGCGGACCCATGGTGATCAGCTGCGGCCAGAGCGACAATTTTGTCAAGTGGGGGTTGAATTGATCGGCTCAGATTGTATTGCAGCCGATACGGAAGTGGTGACGCTGGCGGTTTCTGCGTTGGCCGATATTGGTATCAGCAGTCTGACCGTGGATTTACAAATACCGACATTGGCAGCCGCCTTGATTGAAGATTTCGGCCTTGATGAGGCAACGGCTCTCCAACTGACCGATGTTCTGGATCGTAAAGATAGCGCCGCCATTCCGCAGATAGTGCCATCACAGAGTCGGTTGATCGAAGCATTGATGGCTTGTGTGGGTCCGGTTGATGATGTGTTGATACGTTTTCAATCCCTTGATTTTCCTGGACAATCAGCCCGTGAGGCGCAACGTTTGATTGATACGGTGACCCGCTTACACGCTCATTTGCCGGATTTGTCTTTAACCATTGATCCGGTTGAGCAGCGTTCTTTGAATTATCACACCGGCTTAACCTTTGCGGTCTATACGCCGCACTCTCGCGGTGCGTTGGGTCTGGGTGGGCGTTACGGTTATGAGACCGGCCAGATTTGTGAATCAGCAACCGGTTTCACCTTGTTTTTGGACACTCTTCTGCGCGCCGCCCCGCAAGGTCATCGCCTGCGACGTCTTTATGTTCCTCAAAATGCACAAAACATTGACTATGCAAAATTGCGGGCCCAAGGCTATGCTGTTGTCCGGCAGCTTGACGATGTCGATGATCCTCTTCTAGAAGCGCGGCGGCTGGGTTGCGAATCGGTTTATGATCACGGGAAAATCGTCAAAGTCACGCAATCGGATTGATAAATGAGCCCATTCATACGCATGGTTGATCAATAAATAGCCAATACCAATGCGGCCAGGCATTTTTTGATTATTTGATGGCGCGTCAGCTTTGAAAAAAGGATTGTTTCAACATGGGTAATGTTGTGGTTGTGGGATCGCAATGGGGCGATGAAGGGAAGGGTAAGATCGTTGATTGGTTATCTGAACGGGCTGATATCGTTGTCCGTTTTCAAGGTGGTCATAATGCCGGCCATACTTTGGTTATTGACGGGCAGGTTTATGCTCTCAGCCTTCTGCCCTCGGGCATCTTGCGGCCCGGTAAATTATCGATCATCGGTAATGGTGTTGTCCTTGATCCTTGGGCTTTGTGTCGGGAAATCGATGCATTGAGGCAGCGCGGTGTCACAATTTCTCCGGAAAATCTCAAAATTGCTGATACGGTTCCTTTGATCATGCCGTTTCACGGCTTGCTGGATCAGATGCGCGAACGGTTGCGCGGCGATACGCCGATTGGTACGACCGGGCGCGGCATTGGTCCGGCTTATGAAGATAAGGCAGCGCGACGGGCGATTCGGTTATGTGATTTGATGGATTTGGATATCTGCCGGACCCGCTTGGAGTCGATGATTGCCCACCACAATAGTATTTTAAGGAGTTTGGGTGAGAATGACATTGAGCTTGAGCCAGTGCTTGAGTCGATTCGGGATATTGCGCCGCGTCTTCTTCCTTTTTCTGCCCGCGTATGGGCGCTTCTGGCCGGTTATCGTGATAAACGTATTTTGTTTGAAGGTGCGCAAGGCAGCATGCTTGACCTTGATCAAGGCACCTACCCTTATGTCACATCTTCTCATACGGTTGCTGGACAAGCGGCGGTTGGTTCTGGGGTTGGCCCTTCTGCGGTGCGCTATGTTTTGGGGATTGCTAAAGCCTATACGACCCGGGTCGGTGGTGGCCCTTTCCCCACTGAACTTGATGGCGATATTGGCCATAGGCTCAATACGGTTGGTAAAGAGACCGGTACAGTAACCGGTCGTAAGCGCCGGTGTGGCTGGCTTGATGCGGTCTTGTTGCGCCAGGCGGCGCAAATAAATGGCTTAGATGGTATTGCGCTGACTAAAATTGATGTTCTGGATGGTTTTGATGAATTGAAAATTTGCACCCATTACGAATTAGAGGGAAAACAGATTGATTATTTTCCAGCCTGTTTATCCGTGTCTCAGCGTCTTTCCCCGGTTTATGAGACATTTCCTGGCTGGTCTGAAGTGACCAGCGGAATGACTGAGAAAGCTTTGCTTCCGGCTGCCGCGCGAGCCTATATACGGCGCATTGAGGAACTCACCCAAACGCCGGTGGTTATGATTTCCACCAGTCCGCAACGTGATGATACCATTCTGATTCGTGATCCTTTTTTGTGATCCTTTCCGAATATAATCTGATCATGGTATTGAAACCATTCAGATTGTAAAATGGTGCTTCTGTTAGATTATTTTGGACAGAGGGTTCAATAAAGGAGAGCTTCTTGGCATTAAACCAACAAGAGACCGCACTGGATTCAGACGAAAAAGATCCAGAAGAAGAGGATGCAAAAAAAAAGGATCCACAAGCACCCGCGCAAGCCAATGCCGAAAATTTTGCGCAAACACCCCAAGATAATGCTTCAGCCGATTCTGGCGAACTGATTATTGCGGAGCGTTATACGGTCCATATTGATAAGCCATTACCGGAACTGAATTCCCCTCATGCGCGGGCTTTTTCTGCTTCTGATCATAAAGACCTTCAGAATCAGTTTTTCGCCCTTATTGCCGATCAGCATTTACTCCACCGTATTGATGTTCTTTCCGCCGTACGGACATTGCCGGCTGAATATGTCCTGCGGCCAGTCAACTGGGGTCCAATCAAATGGCCGGGTCACGGTCATTTGGTTTTTGGGGCTGTTTTTAAGTGTCCCAAGGGAAGGAGGGTGGTTAACAATCTGAATGCCAAGTTGCGGCCAGTCCGTGAGGATGAGTTGGCACAGCGCTATATTAAGCCGATTGTGGTAGCGTTACGGGCCTTTGCTTCGCGTGATGTTCCCTATCGTTCCTTGCGTCCGGATAACCTATTTTTTGCTGAGCAAGAGGCTCAAACCATTATTGTCGGCGAAAATTTCATGACTCCACCGGGTTTTGATCAACCTTTGATGTTTGAAACCATCTCTAATGGTATGTGTCGGCCGTATAGCCGCAGTCGAGGTTCTTTGGATGATGATCTTTATGCTTTGGGTGTGACCATTTTATTTTTCTATCTTGGACGACGCCCTGGTGCTGGGATGAGCGATGAAGATCTGCTCGCCGCCAAGGCAGAATATGGAAGCTATGCAGCTCTTACGGGTCGGCAACATGTCACCCGCGAGGTCAAAGAGATTGTACAAGGCCTGGTTGTTGACGACCCATTGGAGCGGTGGGGTATCGAAGATGTCAGTGCCTGGCTTGATGGGCGTCGTGGGGCACCTTTACGGCCCGCACAAATACTGCGATCTTCAAGGCCTATTGAACTCAACGGAAAAGAGTATTTTTCCTGCCCGTCCTTGGCCGGAGGAATATCCCTGAATTGGGAGTCTGTGGCTCCTTTGGTTGAAAATGGTGATATCCAATATTGGATCTCCAGTTCTTTTTCAGGCACCCCTCGGGAAGCAACGGTTGATACCGTTTTGACCAATGAAAAACTGAGCGCCAATTCAGCCAACAAAGATGTCCTCATATCTAATCTATGTATCGCTCTTGATCCTACCGGACCGCTGCGGTTCAAGGAATTTGCTTTTATGCTCGATAGTTTGGGGAGTGTTTTGATGGCTATTCATGATGATCCCCAGAAGATTAAACTCTTTCGTCAATTAATGATCAGTGATGTGCCTCTGAATTGGATTGCCTACAACGCGACATCCGGTGTGGATTTGGTGGATGCATCAAAAAATATGAAGCAACTACAGACCTATTTGGCAAAAGAAACCTATGGTTATGGATTTTTGCGCTGTCTCTACGAATTCAATGACTCTTTATGTTGTATGAGTCCATTATTAAAAGACTATTTTGTTGTGCAAGGTGAGGAGCTTCTGGAAGCTCTTGAAGAGGCCGCGGCGGATTTTAAATCCGGTATATTGCCGATTGATAAACATATTGCTGCTTTTATTGCAGCCCGCTTCTTCGAAAATTTTGACAGCCATTTTCAGCAGTTATCCGATAGCAACGATCCCGGTGAGATTACCCTGGCGATGATGCGTATTTTCGGGGTTTTGCAGTGGAAAGTCGGCCCACGCCGTACGCCTTCTTTGGCTCAATGTCTTGGTGAATTGATGCCAGCTGTGATTCTGCGCTATCATAACTGCCATACGCGTGAAGAATTGCGCAAAAAACTTCCCAAAGCGATTAAGAGCGGCAGCTTGGTGGAGATATTGAATCTGGTTGATGATCCCGATAAACGCCAACGCGATCTCTCTGGTTATGAGGCCGCTATGGCAGAATTTTCCAAAATGAGCGATGAAATTGCCCTTTTGAAGGAGTCACTGCTGGGAGAAAACCAAAACTTGGCGTTTATTGGCCATCGATCGGCGGCGGTCTTTTTAACCACTCTTTCAATCATTGCCATCGGATTTGGTATCTATAGTTTTTAAGCGGTATCCGTGACACAAGATTCCCTTCAAAAGCGTATCCGCATTTTAGGCGGGGTTATTTTTGTGGCTGGTTTGGTTTTTGCCTTGCCAACAATGACTGTGGTTTGTTTTGGCTTGATCCCGACCCTGGCGGCCAGCGCGGTTGACCCTTATAAACGTTCTCGGTATCTCAGTATCTGTGTTTTTTCGACCAATCTTGCTGCCATAACGCCCTTTGTATTCCAGCTCTGGGATGGTGGTCATACATTCACGCAAGCGGTTGATATTATTTCCGACCCGGTGCTTTGGCTGACGGTTTTATGTGGGGCAGCGGTTGGCTGGATTTTTTATGGTATTTTCCCCCGCCTGATTGCCGCTTATGTGATAAATATGTGGAAATATAAGATCGGCATCTTGGAAAAACATCAACAGAAACTGATGACAACATGGGGCGAAGATTTACGTCCATCAACCGATGACTCATCAGAAAATGATGAGAGAGGTGTTGCTGACTCAAGGGGGAAGTCTGGTCCCGCCTCTTAATATAGAATATGCCATCAGTATGCATCCCGTGATGTTGAGAAGCACATTGCGCTGAGCATATTTTTTTAAGAGAGACTTGCAAAAAAAGATTTGTGGCTGCTTTCTCAAAAAATCAGTTGGTGAAGAATGTCGCGGCGGCCATTGTTTTAGATTATGGTTGTCTTAGATATGTTTATGAGTCTGTTTGCTGTGGTCGGCTTGGTCGGTTGCGCTTTCTACGGCCAGCCCCATTTCTCTTAACAAGGTTAAGTCTTGCTCGGTATCGGGATTGCCGGTGGTGAGCAATTGGTCACCGTAAAAGATGGAGTTGGCCCCCGCTAAAAAGCAGAGAATTTGGGCCTCACGGCTCAATTCTTTTCTGCCGGCCGACAAGCGGACCCGGCTCTGAGGCATGGTGATGCGGGCCACTGCGCACAAGCGAACCATATCAAGAGGGTCAACCGGTGGTCGCTCAGCAAGCGGTGTCCCGGGTGCGCGCACCAGGGCATTGATGGGGACACTTTCCGGATGCGGATCAAACTGGGCCAGTATTTGGATCATGCGCGCGCGATCTTTGGGGCTTTCGCCCAGACCGACGATGCCGCCACAGCACAGATCAAGCCCGGCATCACGCGCATGATGCAAGGTTTCCAGACGCTCATCATAGTTTCGGGTGCTGATGATGCTGCCATAAAATTCCGGGCTGGTGTCGAGATTGTGATTATAGGCGGTGAGACCGGCCTCAGCCAGACGTTGGGCTTGCCGCGCCGTCAACATGCCTAAGGTTACACAGGCCTCCATCCCCAAAGCCCGCACATCACGCACCATATCAAGCACCGAGTCGAAAGCCGGTCCGTCTTTAACATGGCGCCAAGCCGCCCCCATGCAAAAACGGGTTGCCCCGGCTTTTTTGGCCTTGCGGGCGGCTGCTGCGACCGTCTTGCGATCAAGCAAGGCTTCTTTTTGGAGACCGGTATCGTAATGCGCCGATTGGGGACAATATGCACAATCTTCCGGGCAGCCGCCGGTTTTGATGCTGAGCAGGCTGGCCAGCTGGACATCACGGTTGGGGTGATGAATGCGATGGATGGATTGCGCGCGGAACACCAATTCATCCAGCGGGCCATTCAGCATCTCAAGAATCTCATCAACCGGCCAGTCATGGCGCAGGGCATGAGTGGGATCATGGGTGGCCTGGGTCGTTTTGGTAGAATTTACTGACATGGCATTTTGACTTACTGATTAAAACGGTAAAGTGAAAGAAAAAAGAGTCCAGAATGGGTGAGCATGTTCAATCCATGATCACAATAAATCGCCGTTTGCCATACCGCAACGCTCAATGACCCTCAATGATCAATGAGAAGGAGACTCTGTTTGTCTGAGAATACGTTTCTTGATCACGTCCTTCTTGATGTCGCGCAAGCCGCTGCTGCCGACACTGAGGCGGAAAAGGCCGGGATCGCATCCTTTGATTTGATGATGGCGGCCGGCCGGGCTCTGGCCTCGGCGGTCACAGAATTATATCCGCAAGGACCGGTCAGCGTTTTATGTGGGCCGGGCAATAATGGTGGCGATGGTTTTGTGGCCGCCCATTTTTTATCGCAAGCCGGACGTAAACTGAATGTGGCTTTACTGGGCAATCCTGATGATGTGACCGGTGATGCGGCCCGCGCACTGGCTCAATGGTCGGGTCCGATTTTGGATATGGCGGCAATCGGCGAAAAACGATCCGGAGTGGTTGTGGATGCGCTGTTCGGGGCCGGTTTGTCGCGTCCGGTGGACGGGATTGCGGCCCAAGTCCTTTTACGGGTTGCTGATTGGGCGGTGCCGGTGGTTGCCGCTGATCTGCCCAGCGGCCTTGATGGTGACACCGGTCTTGAGCGGGGGCCGGTGTGTCCAGCCGCCCTCACCGTGACCTTTGGCCGGGCAAAACCCGGGCATTATCTGTTGCCGGGCTGTGCGCATTGCGGGCGGTTGCTGGTGGCTGATATCGGTATTCCTCAATCAGCTCTGCGTGCCGTTGGGCCGCGCCAATGGCTCAATCATCCGGATTTATGGCGGCATCTGCTGCCGGTTGCGGGACCTTTCGATCATAAATATCGACGCGGATTCCTGGTGGTTTTTGGTGGTTCTGAGATGACTGGTGCGGCCTATTTGGCGGTCCAAGCGGCCCGCCGGAGCGGCGTGGGCTTGGTGCGCTTGGCTGTTCCATCGGATGCTTTATTGCGGGGTGTTTTTGATCCAGGGATTTTGATGGTCCGGCTTGATACTCCGGATCAAAGGTCTGCTCTTCTGGCTGAAAAACGCCATACCGGCTATCTTCTCGGGCCGGGAAACGGCCTCACCAATCAGGTTCGTGACCATGTTCTTGATGCCCTCAAAACCGGTCAACCTTGCGTTCTTGATGCCGATGCTTTGAGCGTCTTTGCCGATTGCCCTTCTGATCTTTTTGCCGTGATTCATGAACACGCTCCGGCCTGTATCATGACTCCCCATGAGGGGGAATTGTGTCGGTTGTTTGCTGATTGTCGGGTTATCGAGGATGGAAAATTGGTCCGGGCCCGCCGGGCGGCCCAAGAATCCGGAGCAATCATCGTCCTCAAAGGCAGCGACACGGTGATCGCTGCCCCGGATGGTCGCGCGGTAATCAATGCCAACGCCCCGCCTTGGTTGGCGACCGGTGGTTCGGGGGATGTCTTGGCCGGTTTGATTGGCGGCTTGTTGGCCCAAGCGATGCCACCATTTGAAGCGGCTTGCGCCGGGGTGTGGATTCATGGCGCAGCAGCCAGCCGTCATGGTATCGGTATGATTGCCGAGGATATCGTGCCCAGTCTTCCTCTTGTTTTGCGTGATATCTTGGCGTCTCGGTGACCGGCTTTGGACCCCGATTCTTGATAAAATCACCCTTATGATAGCCCCTTGTCCGATGGTGCTTTGTCGCCTCATATTCGATCTGACGCTGAGGTTTTGAGACGTGAATCTATCGGTCATTATAAATTCATCGGCGGTTCGGTTATCGTGTTGCTTGGGTCATTGATCATTTTGTGATTGCCACCGCCACGCATCATCCATGATTTCAGCCAGATCGCGTTCGGCCTTCCATCCCAGATGTTCAAAGGCATTGCTTGGATCAACCCAACACTGGGCAATGTCGCCAAGACGACGCGGCGCGATGCGGTAAGGGATGGGTCGGCCCGAAGCCTTTTCAAACGCCTTGACCATCTCCAGAACGCTGTAGCCGCGGCCGGTGCCCAGATTCCAGATTTGTAAGCCGTGGCGTCTTTGTAGAGCGTTCAATGCCTTGAGATGACCATCGGCAAGATCAATCACATGGATATAGTCGCGGATGCCGGTGCCATCCGGGGTCGGATAGTCATTGCCAAATACCGCCAACTCTTTGCGTTTGCCCAGGGCGACTTGGCCAATATAGGGGAGCAGATTATTGGGAATACCGCGCGGGTCTTCACCAATCAGGCCGCTTTTATGGGCACCAACAGGGTTGCAGTAACGCAATACAGCGATATGCCAACCGGGTTCAGACCGCACCAAGTCGGCCAGCAATTCCTCAATGATCAACTTGGTGCGTCCATATGGATGGGTTGGTCGCCCGGTTGGTGTGGCTTCGGTGATCGGCATATGATCGACTTGCCCATACACGGTAACCGAAGAACTAAACACCAGCTGGAATATCTGGGCCTCTTGCATCGCTTGGCATAAGGTCAGCGTCCCTGCGACATTGTTGTCAAAATAGTTGAGAGGCTGCTGCACGCTCTCGGCCACCGCTTTCAGCCCTGCAAAATGCAATACGCTATTGATGGCGTATTGGGAAAAAACCTGACGCAACAACGCCCCATCGCGCACATCACCTTGCACAAAATGCGCAGCCCGTCCGGCAATACGCGATATCCGGTCCAATGCCTGAGAAGAACTGTTGCTGAGATTGTCCAGCACAACCACCTCAAACCCCTCTTCCAACAGCGCCAAAGCTGTATGCGCACCGATGTAACCCGCCCCGCCGGTAACCAATATGCCCGGTGTCATTGGTTGTGTGATTGGTTGTGTCATTGGGTGCCTTTCTGATCTTCACCCAGGAGCAACTTGATCAAGCGTTGGTTGGCTTCATGGGTATTGAATCGTTCTTCGGCCATTTGTCGGCTGGCTTGACCCATTGATTGAATGAGGGATGGCTGCTTAATAAATTGGGACATTTTTTCGGCCAGTGCTGTAGAGTCACGCGGCGGGATCAAAAAGCCATTGACTCGGTCAATCACGGTCTCGCGGCAACCAGGGACATCGGTTGTAATAACCGCCCGTCCCATCGCCATGGCTTCTTGGGTGCTCAAAGGGACCCCCTCGCGATAAGACGGCATCACAAAGACGCTGGCTTGAGTCAACCACGGCCGCACCGGCACATGACCGGGCCATTCCAGAATCTGTTCATTGACCCAAGCCTGGACCTCTTCATGGGTTAAGGCACCGGGGTTTTCATCCAGTTCACCCAGCAAAATAAAGCGTGTTTGTGGATGCTTTTGTTTCACCATGCGGGCCGCTTGGGCGTAGTGGGTGATGCCTTTTTCATGGAGCAATCGGGCCGCCAGAGCGAAGGTCACCGGTTCGAGAACCGGTGGTGTGGTTTTCCATTGCTCCAGATCAACCCCGATGCCGCCCAGCAGAAACGCCTTACCGGCCGCCAGGAGACCATTTTCAATGAATTCCCGTTGATCATCCGGGTTTAAGAAAACCACTCGATGCGCACCCTTTAAGCCCAGCCAGTACAACCCCATGGCCAAACGCTTCAGCCAACCCTCCTTGAAACTGAAATGACCAGAACGTGGTGTAAACACAAATCCCAAGCCTTCGATCATGGCGATCCTTCGCGGCACACCCGACCACCAAGCGGCAAGCGAACCAAATATCACCGGTTTCATGAAAAAAGCCAAGCTGATGTCTGGTTTGAGACGGCCCAAAAGCCGGGCCAGTTGCCATGTATGCCAGGCATCCTTGAAGGGATTCAACCCGGTCCGAGACAAACGGAAATCAATCGGTTTTGCCCCAAGAGCATGGATTTTAGCACGCGATGCGTCATCAAAATTGGGCGAGAGGGCCAGGATTTGAATATCGCGGCTGCGCAAAGCGTCAATCAATGGAGCCCTAAAATGAACAAGCCCGGAAGGGTGATTGGCGATCAGTGCGATGGTGGTCATGACAGGGTATTTTTGAGCGCATGCAGAAACATAAAGGGCGTTCTCTTTGGCGTTTTTATGTCTCTGGTCAGTAAAAATTTATATGCTTGATTTTGCAATCACCGATTTCCACAGCCCAACATAGCTCTCGGCCATGGCTTCAAGACTGAAATGGTCCTCGATTCTTTTCCGACAAGCCGGACCTAAGCTTGACTTTCCTACATTTTCTATCGCTGCCCGCCCGGCTTGGATTGCTTGTGCCAGGGCCGATGGTGATGCAGCAGGAACAACCCAGCCGGTATCGCCGACGATGGCCGCACCACTGCCGACATCGGTGGTGACGCAAGGGGTTCCACAGGCCATCGCCTCGGCGGTGACATTCCCGAACCCCTCACCAACCGAGGACAGGATATGCAGGTCAAGAGCATTCATGACCACCGGGATATCATCCCGGGCACCGGCCAAGATGATTTTGTCAGGCAGGTCATGGTCGGAAAGTGCGGCCATGAGTTCACGATTGTTTTCATCCATCTCCGGACCCACGAGAATGCACCGCCAGTGATCCTTGTTCAATCTCGATAATGCGGCAAACAGATTCCGGTGATCCTTATATTTGTCCCAGCGGGCCACAAAACCCAGAAGGAAATCATCTGGTGATATGCCGAGTTCCTCCCTTAAGAGGCGCCCTTTGTCGGCCATAACCCGAAACGCTCTGACGTCAACACCGTTCGATATGACGCGGGCCTTGGCCGAGCGATATCCAATGCGGTGATGAAACCGGGCCGCGTTATCGCCGACATAGACAATGGCATTTTGCAATATTGGCGAGAGCCAGCCCGACACATAGCCGATGATCCTGGTGGGCAAGCGAACGAGATGCTGATCAAGATTGAGATTATGGACACTCCATACCACAGCGCGCACACCCGCTAAGCGGGCGACCAATCCGCCCAGCAAATTGGCATGATACATCCAGGTTTGCATGATATCGGCCTTTGATGCGGTCAAGAGGGTATAGAGTCGCCAAAGGCCGACCCAAGAAATACGTCCCCGGCGCATTTCCAAGTGATGGACCAAGACACCACAAGCCCGCAATCGGGGACCGTAATAGCCCTCACCACCCAACGCGACCACCTCATGCTGGATGGTTTCCCGGGTTGCTTTGATCAGTTGGTATAAGACCATTTCTGCCCCGCCTTGCTCCAACCCGGTAATGATATGGAATACTTTCATGATTCTTTGACCTGATGACTTTCTGGCCGATGATTCTCCGCCTTATGATTCTCTCAACCGCAATATATGGAATTTGCGTTCTTCTTGGAAATGCAATCCATGCTCTTTTGCAATCGGTGCGATCATCTTGGGTGTCAGCCCAAAACCGGTATCAAAATAGCCCAGACCGGTCACGCCAACCAAGACACAGCCATCATCGGCCAGTATATTTCGATAGATGTCCAACATGGTTCCAAAATGATGTTTGCAACAGGCATAGGAACTCAGATCATTGTCGATGATGAAATCGAACCCCCCTTCAAGTTCGGCGACTTCATCAGAATATTTGTTCATCAACCGCACCTGGTAGGTGTTCCCGAATTCATTGGGGAAGCTGCGGCGGGCGTGGGCAACCTCATCCTCGACGATGGTGATCCCGACGAATCGGGTCGTCTTTTCCCTAATGGCTGAAAACAAGGAAGAATTGCCGATCCCAATCTGCAAGATTGAGGGACGACCCTTCACACTTTCGAGATGGGTGGTCATATTTTGTAAATCCTCGGTTGTTTCCCGATTGACCCATGATCCATCCGAATAGCTGATCATAGGAACCAGGTTACCCATGCACCGCTTTTGGAACAGGGCGAATCGGATATGCAGCAATGCCGGGTAGCCATATTTGGGAAAATATTTACGGATCTTATGTCCGAGAATCTTGAGGGACAAACGGCGCTCCGGCAAGAAGCGAATTTTATAACCCATGAACCGGTTTCTTCAGAAAAATCTTAAAGGTGAATAACATGATGAGTTGCTTGAAAAACAACCCTATAATCAACCCTGGCAAGCCGCCTATCGCCAGCCCGCCCCAGACCGCTGCTGCGGTCACGCACAGATTGCATAGGGAATAACCAAACATGACATGCGCCCCGCTGATGGCCAATGTTTTATGAATAAAGAAATATTCCAATGACTGGCCGATAAACAATAATGACGATAACGCCACCATAAAAATGGGATACTGATAAGCCGGGCCGAATATCAATGCCGAAAGCCAGTGAAAGGCGAATACATAAATGATCAACAACAACACTATAGGCGTGATAGAGCGGCTGATTGAAAACGGATGGATCTTTCCCCGGGGGAAAAATAAGTCCCGATAGAAAACCAGAATATTCGAATCGACCAGCTTGGCCAATTCCAACGGGATCATGACCAATATTGAATAGAGTGCCAGGGCTTCCGCCCCCATATCGAAACGAATCGCCAATTTATCAAGCGCGTAGGCCAAGGTATAGGTCAGCCCGGCAAGAGTTGCGGTTACCCCCTGGCCAATGGGGATATGACCGAAAAATCGGCGGCGCTGGAAACCGATTTGGGTGCGTCTGATCAAAATCCGCATTGATACCATCAGGGTGGGTATAATTGTCGAGACCATCCAGGCCGGGTAGATCCACAGTGCATGGATATCCAGACTATAGATCAATCCGATCAACACCAGGAAGAGTGCCAGACCACCCAGACGCGCATACAGCTGCAATCTTGTCCCTGCTGCGGCAAGTCCACGCCCCAGCAAGTAGGTGTGATAGCCGTTTGTTGTCTCGAAGAGTGGCAGCAGGACCGCAGTGGCAACCAGCAAAAAATATAATGTATCTGAGATGGTATCGACATAAATGAGCAATACAGCGACAATCAGCAATGATCCCTGGCACCCGGTCAGTAGGCGAGTTAAGAATATTCGATCCAGCGGTACCGCAGCCTGCAACCCAGTATTGCGAAGAGTGACTGGATTAAGACCGGGAAGGGATAAAGCCATCAGCAATGGCAACAGAGTCATCGCATAACGTAATTCACCATATTCAGCCACCGAAAGCAGACGCGCACCGACTAGCGCAAGCAACAATGCCGAAATAATTCCAATGGCTTGGTTAAAAGAATTGCTGGCGATTAGGCCCAGACGTTTTTTCATGGTGCAGGCGGCTTGCCTTTTATAAAGCGGACGATCTCAGAGACCCGGTCTGCCCAGCCTTCCACCACCGCGCAGACGGTAAGCGGTGATCTCAGGCCGATATTGCTGCGTTTGAGCAGCAACGGACCTTGAGAATCATCTAGGAAACCCGAATCGCATGTGAACCCGAAATCATAGCCGGCCGATGCAACCGCCTCCAGGGAGCGGTCATCATATCGACCAAATGGGTAAGCAAAAGCCCGTATCGGATGTCCCAGAGCACGGCCTATCTCCCGCCGATCATTGCTCACCGCCGCATGAATCCGCTCAATTTTTTCGCAAGCTACAAGATCAATATGGCCACGGCTATGCCCGCCAATTTCTCCCCCCGCTTCTTCAAGGATATGTATTTCTGGCCAAGATAGCCCTGCTTCTGGCCATGTTGTGATTGACTGGCGGCAATAGGTTTTACCGGTTTCCTCATCCAAGCCGATAAAGTCGGAATTGATAAAAACCAAGGGCCGAATCCCGAATTCCTGGAAAGACGGGAGAGCGGCGTGCAGCCAAGAGCGGTATCCATCATCCAATGTTATAACAATATTGATTCGATCTGCCGATATCTTCCCCTCCAGATATTGCTGGAAGCTGACAAATCGGTAATTTTTGTTGAGGGTATTTAATATAGACCAAAAGCGCTTTGGATGATCAATATGGTGAAACACCAGAACACGAGTCTTTCCACAGAAGTTATGCCGCAACGATGAGGGCAAAAGCCTGGCCAACATGTAAAGGACGCAGGCCAGAAAAAAACGGACCCTGCTTTTCAAAATAATCACCCACCTCATCGGTATATCTTGGCCAATAACATATTCAAGGATGGGTCCAGGTTTTGGGTATCCAGAACCAGATGACGTGACCGAGAAAGAAGGTTCTTGAGTTTTGTTTGTATCTTGGCAATCTCACGCAGAGATAATTCTTGCTTGCGGCTGAAAATGACTTCAGGTGGGACGTATAAAAAGACAATCAAATCAGGCTTGGGAAACATTTTGTAGGTTAAGGTATTCAAGAGGCCGAGTATGCCAGCTTGAGCGACATTACGGTTGGTACCAGGGAACCGGTCAATCAAAACGATGTAGCCGAGCCGCCGCCATACCGCAACTTTCAAGCGCCGAAAGATGTTCTCAATACAATAAAACAGATAGACAAACCGATTCCAGGGGGAGGGTATGTGCATGATCTGGTTGTACAAGCCCTGGAGGATACAATAATGGTCCCCCATATAGATCGTACGGGTCACGCCAATCGGACTCATGCGTTCGATGATAAAGGATTTTCCCGATCCATCCGGACCGACGAAAGCAAGGCTGATACCCCCTTTGGCGATCAATTTGAGACGTCCGCATAGAGGATGTTGCCATATACGGACCCAGAATTTTTTTACATAACGCCAATCGGCCGCCGGTCGTTTCACGGCGGTGATCACGTCCTGCATGGTCCCGCGTGTTGCCGCAACAACATGTGGGCTGACCCAAATAAAATGGGCCGGATTACGTAAAAAATCAGCCAACTCTTTTTGGTTGGTAACCAGATAATCAAATTTTTCCCTGGGTTTCAGGCATAGGTATTTGAAGCACTTACGTAAAACCGGTGATGCGCCGATGCGGGTGTTTCCGGCCGCAGACAGCTCCATTGAATAGATAGCGGTTGTGTAACCATCGAATCCATTCATAAGATCCAAAATATAAAATTTTCCACATTCTTCAAATCTTCCAAACACATGCTGTGATGATTTATCATGCATCATAACAAAGCCATTATCGGTGACGTAAGCAATGACCGCCTGGACCAACGAATGGGGGACATAAATATCAATATCCTGTCCAGGTGCCGGAGCGATGCCCGAATGCATGATACAACCATAGTCAGCCACCAACTTGGCGCAGAGGTCATGAATATTCATCGCTCAACTCCCAGCGCGATAAAGGTCAGAAATGAACCGCCAACGCTATGAATAAGAGCGCGTGGTCCTGAAAACCCGGCATAGCGTTTCAGCTGATACACATCTCTGGCACATATCAAAACTGCCTTAAAAAGCCTGGAATAACCAATCCCATCGCGCCCATAGCCATCCAGAAAGGCGCGTATCATGCGTATTTGGTGTTCCATACAGATCAGTGATCGCTTGAGGCCGGTATCACTCAACAGGCAAAAAGCAAAGTGGGCGATTTCATTTTCTGAGTTTCCATAAAGGCGCTCATGGTGACAATCCAGCGTATCTGGGGGATGCGGGTCAATGAGGACCAAACGATTTTTACTGATAAAAAAATTATGCGGAACATAATCAGAATGAAGACACCCGGCATGATGAATTTTTTTGAGGATTTTTCCGATAGCTGTCATCTCGCTGATCGTGCAACTCAAGCTGCGGACTTTGTCTAAAAAAGGTTGGTGGCAATCAACCCTGCTATAGGTGATGCTTGTGGCATCATAGTCGATGAGGCGCGGAAAGATCACCAAGTCACATCGGCGCAGTGCCTGTTCAATCTTGCGAGCATGGAACACCAGCATTTCAATTTCAGCAGCACTGCGAGAGGGAAATGTTTTGACATGCGGTTTTGACATACGGTTTTTAGATATGTTTTCTGGTTTCAAATATATTTTCAAGGAAATGGTTGGCTGCGAACTCAAACATATGGCCAGTATCCCAGACCCGGATATCATGATCCAGCATCTGATGGGCAATAATCCCGGCGGTGGGGCCCAATGACGCGCAGACGATGGTCTGATCTTTTGGCAGATCATTTTTGATGATTGTTCGCATGATCTGTTCTTTGATATTTTCTTTGCGTTGGTAAGCGTTATCGGTCCCGCATTCAATGAAATATGTTTTTAACCCCAGATTCAGATGCTGAATCTTTTCAATCCGACCGGTGGCAACGATGATATGCTTGTCCTGCCAGTAACCTCTGAGCATGTCCCAATCGACATCGGGGCAGTTTTGCTTGATGAATAAAAAACTATGTCCATAGGTGGCACCAGGCACCAGGAATCGCCACAGCAACCGCCGCATATCAACCCACATATTCCATTCAAAACGGATATCAAACCGGGCATCGGATGGGGCCAGGAATGTTGATGGAGGGGTGAACGCAACCAGCAGTCTTGGATCATCAGAAGAAAGACATGTGATGATATCATCTTGAAGGGGTTGGGACCATCTCTGAGACCAATCCGAATCGGGTGGATAGATGCCGGCCCCGGTTATTTGATCAATTTCCCCGTCACTAAATCGGGCCAGGCTTTTCCCCGAATGAATCAATTCCTCTAAAGTTTCCTGGCCGGTGAGGAATGTAAAATCCTGATAGAATTGTGAAAAATCGGTTTTTTCCCTCTTATAGACAAGATTTTTTTTGAGCATATGCCATAAATATTTTGGATTATCCTTGAGTTGGAACAATCGAACCAAAGGGAATCGGCCAAAAATCCTGACTTTACGAAAAAATAAACCCATTGGCCGCCTCAAATGATAACCCAGGATTTTTTTGAATTGCCCGAAACGATAGAAAACATTCTCTGATTACCCAGAGGCGTTTTGTTTGTTTACACATCAAAAGAAGATTGGCAACCATCCCCAGCCAGAAACGGCTGCTTCGAACCATGCTCCCATCATCAAAGGTCTCGCGCCAAAATATAAACCGATACAAAACCCGCATACGTATTGTGGCTGGGGTTATGCGTCCGGCACTGTCTTGCGGATCATGAATGACCTTCAAGTCCGGCAATAAAGCCATGCATCTTCCGTAGGCTTGGCTGACTCGGGCACCAAAAATCACATCTTCAAGAAAAGACCATGCGGCCAGGCGTGTTTCTATGCGCACTTGAGGATGATCAAATGCCCGTGCCCTGATGGCCCAGTTACAGCCAAACAGCCATTCTGCCTGGGTTATCTGGGCCATATGCTTCCCGCGCACAAAGTCGGCCCATCCAGAGATCAGAATCCGATTCATTGATCCATCACCAAAAATTCCAAACATACGGCCAATGGCGATGCTCCATCCTTGACGGCGTCTTGTCGTGGTATCTTGATAAATACCGCCAACCGCCATGACTGACCGGTTTTTTCTGAGGTAGCCAACCGCAGTCTCAATATAGCTATCGGGTATCATCAGATCATCATCAAGGAAGATGAGCACGGCTCCATGGGCGGCACAGCGCCCACGCTCACGGGCGGCCGCTAACGATTCTTGCGGGGCGTGAAAAGCGATCCAGCGATCCCTTAAGCGCGGCGGGATATTTTTTTCATTGAATGGTTTCTCTCCCGCTTCGGTTAAGATGATCTCATCGGGAAGCAAGGTCTGTTTTGCCAGACCGCAGAGCAAACGGTTGAGTTGATCGGGGTGATCAAAGCTGGAGACAATGACGCTGACCTTCATGAATGATCTTTCGATGCGGCAGCCAGCAACACTTTCAATCCTTCTTTGAGGCTCTGTCTTGGTTGCCAACCCAAAATTTCTGACGCATATGTGTTGTCAGCGACAATATCCGGGATTTCCTGTTTTCGCCGATGGTTTTCATCAGTAACCGTCAGTGCCGTGCCTGCTGCCAACTGAATCATGGCAATCAATTCGGCCACAGAATAAGACCGTCCACTGCCGATATTGATGAGGCTGAATCTAGAGCGCATTTTTCCGGCCCGGATAAAAGCATCAACAACGTCATCAAGAAAAACAAAGTCACGGCGTGGCGTGAGATCTTGCACCCGAATGTCTTCACCCGCGATCACTTGTCCTATGATGGTGGGGATGAGAAAGACCGATTTTTGTCCGGGACCGTAAATATTGAATATTCTCAGCACGCTCACCTCAACCCGACGATACTCGGCGTAGAAAGAGCACAGCTGTTCGGCCAGATGCTTGCTGAGCGCATAGGGGTTATTCGGGTTTACCGGGTGTTTTTCATCTATGGGCAGATAGGCGGGTATTCCGTAGACATACGCACTGGCAAAGACAAGCCGCGCACCGCAACCAACACAGTAATCCAGGACATTCTGGGTTCCGATGACATTGGTATGGACAAAATCTTTCCCATGCTTCCAACTCTCAGGAACGAAATTGCGGGCGGCCAAATGATAAACCACATCCACATCTGGCAGAGTGTCGAATGTCGCTGCCGAGCCCACATCCCCTGACGATTGATCAAGCGTGACCACGTTATGTTTTTCTCGACGCAACCGCTCAACCAGTGCCGTGCCGAGAAAACCACGGTGACCGGTGACCAGAATCCTCTTCATTGTTTTGGCGGTGTTGCCTGGATGTCAGGAAGAAACCGAGATTCTTGGGTTTTGAAAATTTCTATTGCTTGTTCATAATCTTCTGGGCGTCCAATATCCAACCACTGTCCGTCATATGGAATAACATGGGCTGGAATATGTTGCGCCAAGAGATCCAGCATCAGTGAGTCAAAGCCATAGGCCTGATTTTCGGGAATGCGTTCAATGATGCCGTGATGAACCATGTAAATCCCCATACTCACCTGGAATATTTCTTGAGGTTTTTCGCGAAATCCGGTGAGCACACCATCATGACCGACCTCCAACACGCCGTAGTCAATTTTCTGCTCGCGTATTTTGGATGCAATCGTAAAAGGTGCCTTTGATTGGCAATGTTGATCATAGAAAGCCGCAAAATCAAGATCAGTGAGAACATCACCATTCATGACCAGGAAGTTTTCCGGCAGATCATCGATCAGCCGCAACGGACCCATCGTCCCCAGCGGCCTATGCTCCAACACGTAGTCAATATGCAGATTCCAGCGGCTGCCATCTTGGAAAAATGCCTTGATCACCTCGGCTTGGTGATTGACCGCCATCGTGATGCGATCAAAACCGGTTGCTGCGAGTTGTCTGATTATGATTTCCAATATCGGAAACCGACCAATCGGCATCAGAGGCTTGGGCAGGGCCAATGTATAGGGCCGCAGCCTTGTCCCCTGGCCACCGGCCATAATCACCGCACGCTTAAACATTACACTGAATATTATAAAAATATTGGATATGATAAAATATTAGACATTATAAATGTCTGCTTTATATGCGGCCAGATTCTTCGGTTCTGAAAACCATTCAACCGTCTTGGCAAGCCCGCGTTTGAAACCATCGCGACCAGTATAATATGGGGTCCAACCGAATAATTTTTGCGCTTTGGCGTTGTCTGCCCAAAGCCTTTCTACTTCTGATTTTTCGGGCCGCAGTCTTTCCTTATCAGTCTCAATCTCAATTTTCAGCCCCATCACCTCAGCGATCAGGGCCGCCGTTTCCCCAACCGATATCTCAAAATTGCTGCCTAAATTGACGACTTCGCCAATTCCTTGTTTCGATTTTAAGGCGGCAATCAATCCATTGACAGTATCTGCGACATAGCTGAAGTCCCGGGTTGGGGTAATGTCACCAAGTTTGATCTTTCTATATCCATTGGCAAGCTGGATCATGATGGTCGGAATGACCGCTCGCGCTGACTGACGCGGGCCATAGGTATTGAACGGCCGGGCTATGACAACCGGTGTTGCGAACGAAGTGTAAAACGCATAGGCCAGTTGGTCGGCGGCAATTTTGGTGGCCGCATAAGGCGATTGTCCTTGCAGGGTGTGTGCCTCAGTTATTGGGACATGATGCGCGGTCCCATAAACCTCGCTTGTTGAGATATGGATCAGCCGTTCAATCGCCAATTCTCGGACCGCCTGCAGGATATTCAAGGTCCCCTTGATGTTGGTATCTACATATGTGTCGGGTGCGTTATATGAGTAAGGAATAGCAACCAATGCTGCCAGATGAAGCACCGCATCTTGGCCTTTCATAGCCTGTTTTACGCCATGCGGGTCCCTTATATCTCCGGAGAAAATTTCAATATGATCTTTGATCTCCGGCGGGCAATGATCCAGCCAGCCTCTTGATCCGAAAGAATTGTAGTAAACAAAGGCGCGCGGGTTGTAGCCTTGGCGGATGAGTTCTTCGGTTAAATGTGAGCCAATAAAGCCATCAGCTCCTGTGACAAGAATATTTTTCATCATGCTTTCATTATAAAGGTCGCGGTCAAAATTGAGCCCCCGCTGCGATCTATTAAAAAGCCGGGCTGGTTTTTTGCTTTATTACCTTGATGGTACAAAAAATCCCAGACCATAAGGCGGGAAAAATCAAAAATAATGATGTTTTACCCTATTTTATGAATCATCATGATCAATGATTTTATGAGTGAGACCGCCCGCGTTTTTGCCATTTATTCGCTCGATCCCGGTCACTTTCCAGGCATCAACCCGGCAATCCAAGACAGGGAGCTGGATATTCCCCCGGCACTCAAAATCTGGAGAGGGAAATTTTGATATTAGTGGCCGATGGATATGGTCGATGGGCAGATGCGACAATATATGTGGAGAAAGGCATGCTTGATGACTGAGGAGGGGTTGGTCTTTTGTGAGCGGGTGGTTTGCCAGCCTGGAGCCGGGGTGATATAGAGGTTCTTCTTTGCGGTTGCCGGAGTCATGAGCGGGCGTGGCGGAATTGGTAGACGCGCCGGTTTTAGGAACCGGTGGCCTTGGCCGTGGGGGTTCAAGTCCCTCCGCCCGCACCATTTTTCTCACCTGTTTTTTTCAGTATTTTTCCAGGCTTTAAGATTGTTGTCCATGAATGAGGCGGGGTCACCACGTGCTTCTTGGGCGATATATGTTGGGGCGATATATGTTGGAAGGTGGCGTTTGGGTGATGGTGTTTGGGCGATATTATGTCATTTTCCGGCCAGTCAATCACCATAAAACGAGATCAGGTAATCTTGATCAAGGATAAATGATCCCTATCTTTCACCAGTCTATCTATCATATGTTCCAACCGGCAAAGAATGGTACCCCTCTAAAGGGTAATAGACCGCCAAATCTATGAATCCGTCGTAGTTGTTTTTGATCCGGAAGTAAAAATATTCTTTAAAAAAATGATTGGTCAGGTCAGGATCACCCCAGGCAAATTCACCGGTGTTGGCATCCAAAAACCGATACTCTGAAACATGTCGGCCCTGTTCTTGATGCGGATAATTGACAAAAGCGACGGTGTGTCCATATTCCTCATTAAATTTGCATAAACCCATAATATAAATTCCAGGTTTTTTTTCAGTACAGACGCTGCGTGAGTGAATAAGTGAAAGACAGGATGACCTACGTATTTGACCTCTCCATGCCAGGATCTATGCATGGATTGAGAGAGGGAAAGCGCTTCGTCTCTGGTTCTGTTTTGCATCCCCGGTATTTTCTGAACATCACGGAAGATCGGTCTATGCCCCTCTACACTGTCCAGGTTTCTCTCAAACAATGTGACAATTTTAGGGTCTCTTGCAAACCGGAATAGTCTTCTCCTATAGGCTTCCAGAATACTAAAATTGTTTTGACGGATTGAATCAATTCAACAGGCAACATAATTGGCTGCTATAGGCTGGCAAAGACCATCATGGTGTGTCGACGCGTAGTTCTGAGCAATGATGCCGATGAGCTGAACACCTTCGCACCGCCTCAGAAAATTTTCGATTGCCAAACGTGGTATGGCTGGTGGATCATCTTGTGAAGATTCCGGTCTTGGACGAAAACACCGCAACATTGAGAATGTCCTCTGTTTTCAATACACATCTGTTTTAATATGTATCTGTTTTTAATACATGTGGGCGTTGAAACAATCAGAGCGCCCAACTCTGTAGAACCGGGAAGCGACCAACTTGGAAATGACCAGTCCAATCATAAATAAAAATATAAATAAAAAACTTAATTGATTCTCAAACCTCTTGAACATGAATCAATGAATATGAATAAATCATATCTGTCTGGTTATTTTAAGCATCGCTGCATATTCGTACAGTCGAAACAGCCTATAACCCAGATTGGTGTCGTCAAGATAACCGTTGTCTAAACAATGCCCAAAGAATACGAAAGCCGGTGACAAGCACGGTGATTGATGGCGATTTGGCGTGGCAAAGGGTTTCGGGCAAGATAAGGGAACTGACTATAAGATCAGGATCATGAGGTGAGGAATGTTTTCGGCTCTCAACTGAGGGTATGGCCTTGTCCAAATATATTCTCTTATCTAAAAAGACAGTATAGAGAATTCATTGTTGGTTTTTTTTGATTTTTGATATTCGGGTGTTGAAGCATATGCATGTTGAAGAAATTCAAGCGGAAGGGTTTTCCCGGGAACTGAAGGTTGTGGTCCCGGCTGCGGCGATTGAGGCGGCCTTAAAAAAGCGGCTCAATCAGATGGCCGGTACTGTCAAGATTCCTGGTTTTCGCCCCGGTAAAGTCCCTCTATCCATCTTGAAGAAGCGTTATGCCCCTTCGGTGATGGGGGAAATTTTGGAAAAGGCGGTTCATGAACATTCCCGTCGCGCCCTTGATGAGCGGCGGTTGCGCCCGGTTGGTAAGCCCGATGTCGAAATTGATGATTATCAAGAAGGGGGGGACCTTTCTTTCAAGATTGCTCTGGAACTTTTTCCTGAGATACCAGAATTTGACCTGCGCTCTTTGCAACTCACCCGTTACACCGTCGCGGTTGATGATGAGCGTCTTGAAAAAGCATTGGCCGATATTGCCGAACGTCATGAACGTTTCCGCCCGCTATCCAAGGGGCGTAAAGCCAAAAAAGGGGATTTGATCATCTTCGATTTCGTTGGTTCGATTGATGGCCAGCCTTTTGAGGGCGGTTCAGGTCAAGATGAGCGGGTTGTGTTGGGTTCTGGGCGCTATATCAAAGGCTATGAGGAGCAGATGATTGGCTGCCAAATCGGCAAAAAGACAACTGTTGAGGTGGTTTTTCCGACCGACTATCGGGATTCTAAACTGGCCGGTCAACAGGCCTCTTTTGACCTTGATATCAAAGATATTCAAGAACCCGATGCGGTTCCGGTTGATGAACAGTTGGCCAAGGAGCTGGGGCACGAAAATCTCGAATCCTTGCGGGTGGTTGTGGGCCAAAATATGGCCCGTGAATTCGACCATCTTTCCCGGGCCCGCTTGCGTCGCGATATGCATGATGCTTTGCTGACTTTTGGTGAATTTGACCTGCCGCCCCGTTTGGTCGAGACCGAATTGAACCGGCTTTGGGATGAGTCGAAGGTCCAGGGGCAGGATGCTCAAGAGGATTCCACAAAAGCAACTGTCGCCAACAAGGAAGCCGAGCGGGCCAAGGCGTTGGGCACGGTTGAGCGGCGGGTCCGTTTGAGCTTGATGTTGGCTGAGATTGGTCGCCGCAATGAATTATCGGTGGGCCAGCAAGAAATCAGACGGGCTTTAGAGAATGAAGCACGCCGTTATCCGGGCCAGGAAGATCAATTCATGACTCATGTCCAAAATCATCCTCAAATGCTTGAGCGGATGAGGGCCGAGGCTTATGAGGATAAGGTGGTCGATTTTGTTTTAGAAATGGCCACAATATCCGAACAAGCGGCCTCTTTGGACTCTTTGATTGATGCCGAAGGTGAGGCGGCTTCCCAGAAAGACTCCGCAAAAAACCGCAAAAAGACCGCCAAGAAGAGCAAAAAGAAAGGGGCATCTCAAGAAGCAGCAGATTTACCCCCTTCTGACCGTCATTCTGGCCCTGAAGCCGATATTCTTTCAGAGAATCTCAGCGCGGCTTTGACAACCGACCCGTCCACCAAAAGTGAGGGAAAAAGCGGCCCAAAATCTTGATGTGAATGATGAATCATTGAAAGATGGGTCTGGATGATTTTTGTTTCGGTTGAGCCCATGGGGGTTGATGCCCCTGATTGACAGGGCTTGGTAAAAAAACCTTGATCAAAATCTTGGTAGGAAAGTCTTAGTAGGAAAGTCTTAGTAGGAAATATCAATGGATGCCCCTTCAATGAATGCTCTTGTCCCGATTGTTGTCGAACACTCTAACCGTGGTGAACGGGCGTATGATATTTATTCCCGCCTCCTCAAGGAGCGGATTATTTTTTTGACCGGTGGGGTTGGCGATGAGGTGGCTAGCCTGATTAGCGCCCAACTGCTTTATCTCGAATCGGAGAATCCCAAGAAAGATATTTCATTTTACATCAACTCGCCCGGCGGGATGGTGACATCTGGTTTGGCCATTTATGACACCATGCGCTACATTCGCCCCGATGTGAGTACTGTTTGTATCGGTCAGGCGGCATCTATGGGGTCATTATTGCTGGCTGCCGGTGCGCCAGGTAAGCGTTATTGCTTGCCCCATGCGCGGGTGATGGTTCACCAACCTTCCGGCGGTGTGCAAGGTCAAGCAACCGATATCGAAATCCATGCCAAGGAAATTCTGGCGACTCGGGCCCGTCTTAATCAGCTTTATGTCGAGCATACCGGGCGGTCTTTGAAAGAAATCGAAACAGCCGTCGAGCGTGATACTTTCATGTCGGCTGAGGATGCTTTGGCTTTTGGGATTGTTGATGAAGTGGTCGATCAACGTCCTCTGGCCAAGGATGGTGATGATCATGATACCACCCGGGATACCGATACCAAAAAATAAATTCCAAGAAAGAATAAAACGCGCAACCAATGGAATCGATTGATTGGCTACAATCCAATTTAACCTTTTGATGATTGATTGATGGGGGCGTGTCGGCCCAAAAATTGCTTGGTATCTTGGTGAGAATACAATACGCTCAACAGCATGCTCAATAATCGAGAGTAAAGTAAGAATCATCAACAAAAGAATCGCTAAGGAAAAAATAAGTTAGGCTTAACAAAACAATAATTAAAAAAATATCATCCAAAATATTTAGCAAAAAAACAGCTATAATAAAAAGGTCATGTATAGGTTTGATCATTCTGATTGATGGGTTTTCTGGTCATGATTGGGTCTCTTCTTGATGTATCATGTTGCTGTATTGTCACGCATGAAGAGAGCGTTGAGAAATCTTAAGTGATGGTGCATTCTTCAAATAATTACGTTCTTGAAAACAGGTTTTTTTAAGAAACGCAACAGTAAGGAACGCAACAGTAAGGAACGCAATGAAAGGTGCCCGGATATGAACAAGACTGGTGATGGGGATTCTAAAAATACCCTTTATTGTTCGTTTTGCGGCAAAAGTCAGCATGAGGTCCGTAAGCTGATTGCCGGCCCGACAGTGTTCATCTGTGATGAATGTGTTGAGCTGTGTATGGATATTATTCGCGAGGAGCATAAATCGACTTTGGTTAAATCTTCCAGCGGTGTCCCGACGCCGAGTGAAGTTGATAAAATTCTCAATGATTATGTGGTCGGGCAAGATCATGCCAAACGCGTTTTATCGGTGGCGGTCCATAACCACTATAAACGTCTGGCTCATGGTGGTAAGGCGGGTGATGTTGAGTTGGCCAAATCGAATATTCTGCTGATTGGTCCCACCGGTTGCGGCAAGACTTTATTGGCCGAAACCCTGGCCCGGATCATTGATGTTCCCTTCACGATGGCTGACGCAACCACATTGACTGAGGCCGGTTATGTTGGTGAAGATGTCGAAAATATCATTCTCAAACTGCTCCAGGCGACCGATTATAATGTTGAACGGGCCCAACGCGGCATTGTTTATATTGATGAGGTTGATAAGATCAGCCGAAAATCCGATAATCCGTCAATCACCCGTGATGTTTCGGGCGAAGGTGTTCAGCAAGCCTTACTGAAAATCATGGAAGGGACCATTGCTTCGGTGCCGCCTCAGGGCGGGCGCAAGCATCCGCAACAAGAATTTCTTCAGGTTGATACGACCAATATTTTGTTTATTTGCGGTGGTGCCTTTTCGGGTCTTGATAAAATTATTTCGGCCCGTGGTCAGGGATCAAGCATTGGCTTTGGTGCTGATGTTCGTAGCCCCGATGATCGCGCAACCGGTGATATTCTGCGCGGGGTAGAGCCAGAAGATTTACTCAAATTCGGCCTTATTCCTGAATTTATTGGTCGCTTACCTGTGGTTGCAACACTCAATGATTTGGATGAGTCCGCCCTGGTCAAGATTTTGACCAAGCCCAAAAATGCTTTGGTCAAGCAGTATGCACGCCTGTTTGAGTTAGAAGGTGTGGCCCTACAATTTACTGAAGAGGCCTTACAAGCAATCGCCGATAAAGCCTTGTCTCGTAAGACCGGTGCCCGGGGATTGCGCTCGATTATGGAACAAATTTTGCTTGATACGATGTTTGATTTGCCCAGTTTAGAGGGGGTTGAAGAAATCGTCATCAATCGTGAAGTCGTTGAAGGCCGGGTCCGGCCTCTCCATATTTACACGGATCAACGCCGCGATGTTCGCCCGCCGCTGGGAGCCTAGAGAAACCTGGGTCTTCCAGGTTTGGGGATTGATTTTTTGGCTTTGGTCACCACATTAGTTACTTGAATAGTGCGGTGTACAACATCAGAAGTCGCATCACTTAAGGAGCATGTTGTTAAGGAACCGTAAATATGACCAGGCAGTCCAAAGAGCCGGGATGCACTGCCGAAAAACATATAATTTGAGAATTATATTATTTAGGAACCGATCAATGAGGAAACCATCATAATGACTGAGGAATCAAAACTTTTCCCCGTCCTGCCGTTGCGGGATATTGTTGTTTTTCCTCATATGATTGTCCCTTTATTTGTTGGGCGTGAAAAATCTGTTTTGGCTCTTGAAAACGTTATGAGAGAGGATAAGCAGCTTTTGCTGGTTACTCAAAAAAACGCCAGCCAAGATGATCCAACTCCTGAAGACATTTACGATGTTGGGGTTGTTGGTTCGGTTCTCCAGCTTCTCAAATTGCCCGATGGCACGGTTAAAGTGTTGGTTGAGGGTGGTGATCGGGCCCGCATTCTTGGTTATGCTGGTGAGGAAAATTTCTTTCAAGTCCGGGCTGAAACAATCCAAGAGACCCCAGAAGAAAGCAAAGAGTTGGAGGCTCTCTCACGTTCGGTGGTTTCGCAGTTTGAGCATTATATCAAGCTCAATCGTAAAATTCCGCCGGAAGTCTTGGTCTCGATCAATCAGATTGATTCCCCTGATAAACTTGCCGACACCATCGCCTCTCATTTGATTCTTAAGATTTCTGAAAAGCAGGATTTATTGCAAACCGTTTCGGTGACCGAACGTCTTGAAAAAATCTATGCTGGTATGGAATCCGAAATTGGTGTTCTCCAGGTTGAAAAACGCATCCGCAACCGAGTCAAGCGGCAGATGGATAAGACCCAGCGTGAGTATTATTTGAATGAGCAGCTCAAAGCGATCCACAAGGAATTGGGTGAGATTGATGAAGGCAAGGATGAGATTTCTGAAATTGAGGACCGGATCAGCAATTCACGCTTGAGCAAGGAGGCTCGGGAGAAAGCCCAGTCCGAAGTCAAAAAACTGCGTTCAATGAGTCCAATGTCGGCTGAAGCCACGGTTGTCCGCAATTATCTTGATTGGCTTTTGGGGGTTCCTTGGAAAAAGCGCAGCCGCTCTAAATATGACCTCAAGCAAGCCGGTGATATCTTGGATCGTGATCATTATGGTCTGGAAAAAGTGAAAGAACGGATTCTTGAATACCTAGCTGTACAGCTGCGGGTGCGTAAAGTTAAAGGCCCTATTTTATGTCTGGTTGGCCCGCCTGGAGTGGGCAAAACCTCACTGGGTAAATCGATTGCCCGGGCGACCGGTCGTAAATTCGTTCGTATGTCCCTTGGCGGGGTACGTGATGAATCGGAGATCCGTGGTCATCGCCGTACTTATATTGGTTCGATGCCCGGCAAAATTATCCAAGGTATGAAAAAAGCTAAGGCATCCAACCCGCTGTTTCTGCTTGATGAGGTTGATAAGCTCGGGGCTGATTGGCGTGGTGATCCCACCTCGGCTTTGCTTGAGGTCCTTGATCCTGAGCAAAATTCGACATTCAATGATCATTATCTTGAAGTGGATTATGATCTATCCGATGTCATGTTTGTGACGACAGCCAACAGTCTACGTATGCCGCAGCCTTTATTGGATCGGATGGAGATTATTCGTATCTCCGGCTATACCGAAGATGAAAAGGTCGAAATTGCTAAGCGCCACTTGATTCCGAAACAGATTAAGGATCACGGCCTCAAAAAAAATGAATGGTCACTCTCTGATTCGGCGGTCCGGGCGCTGATTCGCTATTATTCCCGCGAGGCCGGGGTGCGCAATTTGGAGCGTGAAATTGCCAACTTGGCCCGTAAGGGAATTAAAGATGTGTTGATGGGGCGTCGGCGCAATGTTGCGATTACCTTACGTAATCTTGGAAAATATGCTGGGGTGCGCCGGTATCGTTATGGAGAGGCCGAAGAAGAAAACCTTGTCGGCGTCACCACGGGCCTTGCTTGGACGGAAGTTGGTGGCGAGTTGCTCTCGGTTGAGGCTGTTCTGATGCCCGGTAAGGGGAAGGCGACCTATACCGGTAAATTGGGCGATGTCATGAAAGAATCAGTGCAAGCAGCCCAGAGTTATGTACGTTCGCGTGCTATCGAATTCGGCATTGAACCCCCATCATTTGATAAGCGTGATATCCATATCCATGTTCCTGAAGGCGCAACACCCAAAGACGGCCCGTCTGCTGGTGTGGCGATGTGCACCTCTATTGTGTCGGCGATGACCGGTATTCCTGTGCAAAAAGATGTTGCCATGACTGGAGAGATTACTCTACGGGGCCGGGTTTTGCCGATTGGTGGTTTAAAGGAAAAGCTCTTGGCGGCGTTGCGTGGCGGTATCAAGACGGTCATCATTCCAGCAGAAAATGAGAAAGATTTGGCTGAGATTCCTGATAATGTGAAGCGTGGCTTGAATATTATACCGGTTGCTTCTGCTGGTGAGGTTTTGGAGAAAGCTCTGGTTCGGCCATTGGTGCCAATCACATGGGACGAAGACGATTCCGCACCGTCGTTGCCCGAATCGGTGCAGGAAGACAATCAGGATCCTCTGATCACGCATTAGTGTCACATATGTGCGTATGCGTGTCACAGGTGAATGTCATACGTGAATGTCATACGTGAACGTCGCGCAATGCATGCATTGGGTGAGCCTTGAAAAAAGCCTTTTATTCGCGACAATTCAGTTGTGAAAATCACCATCAAGGGGTTCAATGCTCTTTTAAGGGTGATGAAGGTCAAATTTGGCGCATTTTCCTGGTATTTTGGGGCTAAATGGCATTGACGTTACCGATTCTTAAGTCTTACACTCACCCTCATTCTGAGACTGGTTGTCATGAGATTTTTGGCTGCCGGGTTTTGGTATGAATCCATTATTTTTGACTTCTAGAACAGGGGGGATATTTCGTGAATAAGAATGATCTTATCGCTGCTGTTGCTTCGGCTTCTGGCTTATCCAAGGCTGATGCTGCGCAAGCAATTGATGCAACATTTTCGGAAATCACATCGACTTTGCAGCGGGGTGGAGATGTTCGCCTCGTTGGTTTTGGGACATTTAGTGTGACCAAGAGACGGGCTTCACAAGGACGTAATCCACAAACTGGTGCGCCGATCCAGATTCCTGCTTCGACAGTACCGAAGTTCAAGCCTGGGAAAGCCTTGAAAGAAGCTGTTAATTAAATTTGATGTGTAGGCTGGGCGATCTTAAGAGATCGCCCACTCTCTTTATGGGTTGGGCTTCTCATTGATTGGGAAAGGGCGGTTAGCTCAGTTGGGAGAGCGTCTCGTTTACACCGAGGATGTCGGCGGTTCGAGCCCGTCACCGCCCACCACTGCGGGTTTGTTTCGTTAAGTTTTTCAGAAGCCTCACCCATCGGTGTATTCGACGCTATTGAAGGATTCCTATTGAAGGATTCGATGAGAAATCAGGGTATTTTCTTCCAAGATTATCTTTCATGATATATTCGGAGTGTTGGTAACCCAAATACTGGTTGACCCGCCGGTCTTTGCTTATTGGTCCTGGTCCTCTCTATGGCGCGGGTCCATTTGGCGGCGCCATGCCTGTTGTGAGGATCGGGATCATTCTTATTGATTCTGGGAAAAACCAGGACAATTTTCCAATGCGCAACAGAAAACCAAAACCCACTCTTGTAAGGAGTGGGTTTTGGCTGTTTTATTCTCAATTTTTTCGGCCCGGTACGATTGTTTATTGGCGAGGTGGCTGGTTATGAGCATATGCCCCATTGCAATGCCAACCCCTGGCGAGATGCGCCGGGTTGGGGCGTTCTCTCAGTGAAGAGCACCCCGACCGGCAATGCGTGTTAGACCGAATAATACATCATGAATTCGACTGGATGCGGGGTATGCTCAAAGGTGAAGACTTCTTCCCATTTGAGTTCCAGATAGCCGTCAATTTGGTCGTCGGTAAAGACGTCGCCGCGTTTGAGGAAATCCCGGTCATTATCCAGAGCTTCGAGGGCTTCGCGCAAGCTGCCGCAGACTGTCGGAACATCTTCCAATTCTTCCGGGGGTAAATCATAGAGGTCTTTATCCATTGGGTCACCGGGATGAATTTTATTTTCAATTCCATCAATACCGGCCATCAACATGGCGGCAAAAGTCAGATAAGGGTTGCCGGAAGCATCCGGGAACCGGACTTCAACCCGTTTACCGTTGGGGCTGGTTGCATAAGGGATGCGGCAAGAAGCCGATCGATTCCGGGCCGAATAAGCCAGGAGAACCGGAGCTTCAAAACCAGGAATGAGGCGCTTATAACTGTTGGTGGTGGCATTAGAAAACGCATTGATTGCCTGGGCATGCTTGATGATGCCACCAATATAGTAGAGGCATTCATCAGAGAGGTCAGCATAGCCCGAACCGGCAAAGAAGGGTTTTCCTTCTTTCCAGATTGATTGATGGACATGCATCCCCGAACCGTTGTCTCCGGCAACCGGTTTGGGCATGAAGGTCACTGTTTTCCCATAAGCAGAAGCGACCATCTGGGTGCAATATTTATATTTTTGTATAAAATCAGCCGCTTCAGTAAGGGTAGAATGACCAAAGCCCAATTCATGTTGGCTGGGTGCGACTTCATGATGATGCTTTTGCATGGGGATGGCCATTTCATTCATTGTTGTGACCATTTCAGCCCGAATATCGGAAGCCGAATCAACCGGGGGAACTGGAAAATATCCGCCTTTAATTTTTGGACGATGCCCCATATTGCCTTCCAACATTTTCGCGCCAGAATTATAGGGGCCTTCTTCAGAGTCAACCCGGTGGAAAACGTGATTTTGATCACAAGCAAAGCGCACATCATCGAACATAAAAAATTCCGCCTCAGGGCCAAAATAGGCCGTATCGCCGATACCGCTTGATTTTAAGAAGGCTTCGGCTTGTTTGGCCGTAAAACGTGGATCGCGGCCATAAGCCTGCCCGGTGCTTGGTTCAAGAATATTACAGATTAAAATGAGCTGGGGCTGAGCCGAAAAAGGGTCCATCACCGCAGAGGATGGATCAGGTTGTAAAATCATATCTGATTCATGAATTGACTTCCAACCGCTGATTGATGACCCATCGAACATGATCCCATCTTCAAAGGTATCCTCATCAATCGTATCGGCGGTTTGGGCGGTATGTTGCCACTTGCCGCGCGGGTCGGTAAAGCGCAAATCGACATATTTGACGTCATTTTCCTCAATCATTTTGAGTACTTTTTGAACATCTGACATAATTTTTTCCTCTCAATATGTAATGTAATGATGATCTATATTGTCTATGATTCCAAGACCGACGAGCCGACAACGTGATGCGGTTTGGTCTATGATCTCAGGATGGGGTTTTATTTAGATGGCATCCTTACCGCGCTCACCGGTGCGGATGCGGACAACATCTTCAATCGTTGAGACGAAAATTTTTCCATCTCCAATACGTCCTGTTTGAGCGGCTTGTTGAATGGCCTCAATAGCCCGCTCCACCATATTATCCTCAACCACCAGATCAATTTTGACCTTGGGTAAAAAATCAACCACATATTCAGCTCCACGATACAGCTCAGTATGACCTTTTTGCCGCCCAAATCCTTTCGACTCAATGACAGTCATCCCTTTAAGGCCAATATCATGCAGGGCCTCTTTCACTTCATCAAGTTTGAACGGTTTAATGATGGCTTCAATTTTTTTCATGTCTGAGCATTTCTCACATGATATTTTACAAAATCCCAATGCAACAACCGCAACGCAAGAGTTGGAAATTGGGCCAAACAAGATCTTAAGAAAATTGATTGAGAAAAGCGGAAAACAATCCTTTTCATGTGAAAACAACCCTTCTCAAATAAGCACAATACGTACCAATATCTCGCCCCAATACCGCACCAATGCTTCGGTTGAACCATCTCAGCAGTTGGGCAGGCAATTTTTCAACCGGTTTTCAGAGATATAGCGGCGTCATGACCAGAAAATCAAGAATATTAAAATCAGGAATATTTCAAGAATATTGATGCGGTGAACCGGCTGAAAAATGCCCTATAAAAAGTCATGTTGCTTATTTTTTAAGCGCCTGCCCAGTCGATACATGAGTCAGCCCCCTCTCGAAAAACAACCAAACCGGCAGAAAACGGCATTCCGCCCGATCACCGACCGCACACCCCATTGTGCCCGCCGCGGCCTATCAAATGCGGGCGCGAACATGGCGCAAGAAACTTTTTTCCGCTCCATATTCAGAGCCGACCTCACCAACCAAAATTGACCGCATCAATGTGACGGATCGGACCTAATGGATTGGACTTTATCAGCCGGATTGATTTTATCCGTCGGGTCTTAATGAATCCCAATATGAATCCCAATTCATCAATATGTCTAACCCGTCGGAAGAGATTCTCTATGGGCCGGGATTCTTGGTTTTGTCGTGGGGGGTATACCGGACTAATTGTCGCCGTCGCTGACATTAAGGGCGCGGGCGATCCGGTCAACATCCTCATCCAGCTCGGTGATTTGTTCAACCCGGGCCGTATCATCAACCATATCCATCGCATCAAGAACAAGTGTTACCGCCAAAGCGGCGATGACCAAGACCTTAAAAACAGAATCAGACATTGTATTTTCCTCTCCTTGGTGATTCCCTCTTCCCCAGAGAACGTTAAATCAAAAAACAACTTGCCAAAGAGTTATAAGAATAACGCCGTCATAATCAACCAAAAAAAGATCATTAACTGGTCAACAAAACGGTCAAATAGATGTCAAAGATTTAACCGATCTCAAAACAGTCAACCGTCAACCGCTCACCGGTTAATCAGTGGGTGGTTTTTGATTTGCTTTTGATTTCTCGAACCGGGAACCTTTATCCCTCGCCTCAAGGTTTAAAATGTTTTGGGCAGCCGATTGTCCAGGGCATGGTCACCGCCGCCACGGAAGAATAGAGCCAGAGCAATCAAGCCCCACATCAGCGGATATTCATAGCCCCCTTTATTCCAAAAGAAGCCGGCATCCCAATGGGCCACAAAAACCGAGAATCCCATGAAAATAACCACTGCCGCGGCGGCAAAACGGGTAAACAAGCCCAAAACCAACATGATGCCGCCCACGACTTCAGTAACACCGACCAGATAGACCAAAGGCAAGGCCGGCTCAAGGCCCAGTTTGGAAAAATAACCCGCCGTTGCTTCGGCCCGCCCTTCGCTAAACAATTTGGGGTAGCCATGCGGGATCAGGTTGAGGCCGATGATTACCCGAATGAGAGTCCAACAATAGATGGCCCCGCAGGCATAAATCGGTGCCATAAAAGGAAAAAAGAGGCGATTTTTTTCGATTGTTGATTGGGTCATGATTCCCCCAGTTTGTTTTGGTTAATCTTAAAAGCGATTGGTAAATCTTAACATAAAATGAGCATATATAAATCAAGATATGAATCGACCCCTTTTTTTGGGTCTTTTTCGATATTTTAATAAAACCACCCAAGAAAACTGCCCAAGAAAACCGCCCAAGAAAACCGCGCCTTCGATAATCGGCTTTACCGGTTTCTCCACCCTGAGTGCCGCGCATAAGGGTTTTCATAAAAGCCTGACCCACCGGACCCGCGTGAACATGATAGACCGCGTGAACATTATAGACCGCGCGAACACCCCAGAATGTCGGTTATTTGGTGGTGAATGATGTTCTCTACCAGACTTTATCACCCAAATATCTTACAATTTTTATGTTTTTTGTAATTTTTACATTTACAAAATAATTATATTATGTAAAATTTATCAAAACCTGATGATACAGATAATCTGAAATTAAACCATATGAAGGAGACTCAACCATGTTTGACGGCCCACAAGAAAGCCCTTCCACCCAACAACTGGCCCACTCCCTATCGGTTATGCGGGCATCTTTCACCAATAATCCGGCCCCAACTGCCAAAGAACGTATGGATCGGTTGAATCGTCTTCATAACGTAATCATTGATTATCAGGATCGGCTGGTGGCGGCCGCCAATGCGGATTTTTCCGGGCGGGCCGAAGCCGAGACCTTGATGATTGAGATTTATCCGGTCCTTGAGGGAATCCATTATAACAAAAAGCATCTCAAATCCTGGATGAAGCAATCCAACCGGGCCACACCTTTGATGCTGTTTGGCGCAACCACCAAAGTTCATTATCAGCCTTTGGGGGTTATCGGGATCGTGGTGCCGTGGAATTTTCCGATTTTCCTCGGCTTGTCGCCATTGGTTGGTGCTCTGGCTGCTGGCAACCGGGCGATGATCAAGGCGTCTGAATTTGCGCCGCGTACCGGTGCGGTTCTGGAAGACATGATCGCCAATGCCTTCAGCCCGCAAGAGGTTGCGGTCTTCAATGGTGATGTTGAAGTGGCCACCCAATTCACCCAACTGCCGTTTGATCATCTGGTTTTTACCGGTTCCACTCAGGTTGGCCGTATGGTCATGAAAGCGGCAGCCGAGAATCTGACCCCGGTTACATTGGAGTTGGGTGGCAAATCACCGGCCATCATCCATCACAGTTTCCCGATTGATGAAGCGGCCCGGCGGATTGCTTTTGGCAAAGGTTTGAACGCCGGGCAGGTCTGTGTCTCACCTGATTACATTCTGGTTCCCGGCAACCAGCTGGATGCTTTCGTCTCTGCCTTTAGCAGCGCTTTTGCCAAGCTCTACCCGACATTGGAGAAGAATGCCGATTATACTTCAATCATCACCGGGCGTCAGCGGGATCGTTTGTTGGATAATCTGCGCGATGCCCAGGAGAAAGGTGCCCATATCACCACCCTCAATCCGGGCCAGGAAGGGTTTAACGATTCACCCAAGTTGCCGCTGCATATCATCACCAATGTCCGCGATGATATGCGGGTGATGCAAGAGGAGATCTTTGGCCCCCTGCTTCCGGTTCTGCCTTATGACACCCTGGAGGATGCCCTAAGCTACGTGCGGGAGCGGCCGCGCCCCCTGGCTCTCTATTATTTTGACTGGAATAAGCAACGCGCCCAGAAGGTGATTGGTGAGACTCATTCCGGTGGGGTGTGCATCAATGATGTCATGACCCATACCCTGGTTGATGATATGCCTTTTGGTGGGGTTGGACCATCCGGCATGGGCCATTATCACGGTCATGAGGGTTTTCTGGCTTTCTCCAAGAGCAAGGGGATTGTCCGCAAGGGCCGCTTTAATATCACATCTCTGATCGAAGCCCCCTGGGGCAATCGCTTTTATAATATTTATATGGCGTTCCAGGCGTGGCGCTTCCGCAAGGTCAGCTGAGCCTAATCGGTGACCAGCATCAACGACATAAGAGGACCATAATCATGGGAAAACCACTGATCTCCTATGCGCTGCGGGCGCTGTCGATTTTCTACCCACCCCAAAAGCCATTGCTGTTCTCCGGCCCGGGCTCAACCGGCAAACTGGCTGATTTTATCCTGGCCAGCGGCCAGACCAGACCGCTGTTGGTGACCGACAGTTTCCTAATCAAACAAGGAATGTTGGCCGATGTTTTGGGTCATCTCAAGCAAAATGGCTGCACGGTGACCATTTTTGATACTGTGACGCCCAACCCGACTTTTTCGGTGGTTGAGGCGGGGTTGAAGCAAAGTCTGGATCATCACTGCGATAGTGTTCTGGCCATCGGTGGCGGCTCGGTGATTGATGCCGCCAAGGTCATTGCCGGGGCCAGCACCAACCGGCGCCGTTTAAGAAGGCTGGTGGGTATTTTGAAGCTGAAGAAGGCGCCGTTGCCCTTCTATGTGGTTCCCACCACATCGGGTTCCGGTTCTGAGGTGACGACCACGGCGGTGATTTCGGATGACACAACCCATAAAAAGAAATTCTTTGTTGATGCTCGCTTGATCCCATTGGCCGCAGCCCTTGATCCGGATCTGCTTAAATCACTGCCAGCATCAACCACGGCTGCGGTTGGCATGGATGCCCTAACCCATGCTGTTGAAGCCTATAGTTCACGCAACAATTTTGATGATACCGACCGTGATGCATCAACCGCCATCAGGCTGCTGTTTGAATACTTGTCGGCGGCTTATGAGGATGGCAACAACCTCAAAGCCCGGGAAATGGTGGCCCTGGCCTCATTCCTGGCTGGCTACGCCTTCACCAAATCGAGTCTGGGCTATGTCCATGCAATCTCCCACCAGATCAGCGCCCATTACAATACCGCCCATGGCTTGACCAATGCCGTCTTGTTGCCGCATGTGCTGCGGTTCAACAAACCATCT
Source organism: Alphaproteobacteria bacterium (assembly GCA_963923945.1). Lineage (GTDB taxonomy): Bacteria > Pseudomonadota > Alphaproteobacteria. The sequence goes on along the minus strand of OZ000551.1, from coordinate 575,316 downwards.
TGCATCACCCGGTTCGCCGCGCTTGAGAAACGGCTTGAGAAACGGCCTGAAAAAAATACAAGTCTGCAATCCCAGGGCGTCAGTGACGCCATTCTGGCCGGTCGGTTCATTGATCGGGTTGATGAACTGGCCCGACGGGTTGGCATTCCGTTGCATCTGCTTGATCTCAACCGGGATGATTTCGGTGCGATTGCCAAGGCGGCCCGGGCCGAAGCCAGATCAACATATGCGGTGCCCCGGCGCATGCGCGACCGTGATATCAAAGCGATTCTTCAATCGGTTGCACCCACGAACCAGAAGGTCTCATGGTCATGAAGCCAGTCTCTGCCTCTCAAAATGGTGCGGCCAAGGATGTTCTGGCGGCCTTTGCCCGATATGGCTTCAAGAAAACCTCAATGCAGGATATTGCCGCAGCATCCGGGGTGACCCGGCAAACCATCTACAAGAAATTCGGCAACAAGAAAGCCTGTTACAACCAACTGATCAAAGCCTATCTCAGTGATATTTATACCCGGGCCTTTGCGGTTTTGGCTGATGATGAGCAACCGGTTGGGCTCACCCTGGCCCGGGTCTTTGAGATTGTCATCGGGGACTCGATTGCCCTCTCAAACACCCCTTACGGGGCTGAACTTTTGGAGAATGTCATCAAAGAGATCGATTTATCGCCAGAGGATTGGGGGCTGCGCTATCTCAACCGGATCGGGGAATATCTGGTCGCTCAGGGTTGCGCGGAAACTCTCGAAGAGGGGGTCGACAAGGCGTTTGTGATGGCCCGGGCCAGCCGGGGGTTGTTGATTGACGCCACATCCAAGAATGTCTTTGCCGCCGATATGGACCGCATCATCAGCACGGTCCTGGCGGTCCCGCCCCGACAGGCGGGAGCCGATTGATCAATCAGGGGATCATGCGCGCTCATTTTCGGGTTCATTTTATGGGCCTGAATTCTACAGGGATATCCTGAATTGTGCAGAGATATGATCTGTTGGAATCGACTCCATACCTGTATGCTGTATCTTTATAATGGTGGCAGATTTATCATGATGGCCCGTTCTTCTCATTCCCTGGCCGCTTTACAGGCAACATGCAGTGACCGTGGTATTCGGCTGACCGCCAACCGCAATCATATTCTCAAGATTTTGCATCGGGCCCGGCGGCCCTTATCGGCTTATGAGATTATTGCCCGTTTATCACGCTTGCTGAGTAAGCCGGTCGGGCCGCCTTCGGTGTACCGGGTTTTGGAACTTTTGGTGAAAAAATCTCTCTTGGTGCGGTTGGAGAGCCGCAATGCTTACGTGTTGTGCAGCCATCTCGACCATGATCATGAGCATGTTATTTTTTCTTGTCGACTCTGTGGGCAGGCATGGGAGCGTTCCGATGCCCATATTCGCTCCTTACTCAATGATCATGCCGGTCAGATTGATTTCCTGACCGAGCATCAGACCATTGAATTGAGCGGTCTATGCGCCGCATGTCGATCATAACCGGTTTTTGATCATGATGATGAGCCATGATGGCGAACTGAAAAAAGTGCTGACAAAAAATAAATTTGGCTTGGTGGCATGTCTTGCTTATTCTTCGCCGCCTTGCATTATTGATGATGATGCGCATTTGACTACAGACATATCAATAAAAGAGGATGACCGATCATGGCTGATGAAAAGGTTAAACTAGAAATTGAAATTCACCCGGCACAAGCGGCATATCTTGATCGGATGATCAATGAATACAGCTTGCCTGATCGTGGCAAGGCTCTGCGGTGTTTATTGGATTACGCCGAAGAAGAAGGCGACCCGGAGGATATTTTTGAGACCGTGCGCTGCCTGCATTGTCGTTGACCTGGCGTTGCCGCTGACAGGACACGGGGGGGCTTGGTCATCCCCGGCTGCTTTTCTTTGCCTTATTATCACCAACCGCCTTGATCATCGAATCGAGTCGCCGCGCGGTGGCTTGGGGCGGTTGGGTATGGGGAGCCAAAAGGTCATAAAGCAGAGGCGCGACAAATAAAGCGGTGATGGTGGCCAGAAAAGCCCCGCATGTCACCACGATACCGATGGAAATCCGGCTTTCCGAGCCAGCCCCGTAAGCAACCACCAGCGGCAAAGCACCAATCATGGTCGATAGGCTGGTCATGATGATGGGGCGAAAACGGATATGGGCGGCCTCCAGCAGAGCCGGGCGGGCTTTCATGCCGCTATCACGCAGCTGGTTGGCAAACTCGACAATCAGGATGCTGTTTTTGGCCGCCAGCCCGATCAAGATCAAAAGACCGATCTGGCTATAAATATTCAAGGTTCCTTGGGTAATATAAAGTCCGGCCAAGCCCCCGAGAATGGCCACCGGTACCGAAGGCATAATGCTCAAAGGATGGAGAAAACTCTCAAACTGGGCGGCTAGAGTGAGATAGACAATCGCCAGAGCCATCAAGAAAATGAATAGAGATTCCGACTCGGAGCGTTCAAATTCCAAAGACTCGCCCTTATAATCAATCTGCACCGTATCGGGCAATTCATCATCAACCACCGTATTGAGGAAATCCAGGGCTTCCCCCAAGCTATAGCCGGGGGCGAGATTGGCACTGATGGTAATCGCCTGGAGACGGTTATAACGATTGCGCTCGCGGGCGGTGGCCTCTTCGCGCAGAGTGACCAGGCTGGCTAAGGGGATGAGGGCACCGCTACGTTCCGAACGCACATAAAGATTGGTCAAATCCCCTGGTTCACGTCGATCAGCATCGCGGCCTTGGAGAATGACATCATATTCTTCACCCCGATCAATATAGGTGGTGACCCGGCGTGATCCCATCATGGTTTCCAGGGCTTGGCCGATGATTCTAATCGGCACCCCCAGATCAGCCGCCCGGTCACGGCGGATGGAGAGGGTAAATTGCGGCTTGGTTTCCTTATAGTCACTATTGAGGCCGACCAGGCCGGGATTTTCGGCCGCCCGGGCCATGACGATATCACGCCAGGCGGTGAGTTCATCATCATCCCCGCCCCCGAGAACGAATTGCACCGGCGCGCCAATCCCCCGGCCACCAATACCCCGCCGCATAAATGTAAAGGTTTTGACACCGGGAACCACGCTCAATTTTTGCCGCAGTTCATCGATGATCTCAAAAGCCGAACGTTGACGCGCATTCCACGGGGCCAAAACAATAATCGCGATGCCATCGGAATAATTTTCGGTGCCGCTGAAACTACGTGGGACCCGCACCAAAACCCGGGTCGCTTCGCCGGTTTCCAGCAACGGCAGCATGATTTCCTCAACCTGTTTCATGTAACGGGTGGCATAGCCATAGCCGGCCCCTTCAGGGCCTTCCATAATCACGAAGAAAGCCCCGCGATCCTCCTCGGGGACCAACTCATCGGGTAAGCTACGCCAGAGCCAAGCAATCGCGATCAGACAGGCCAGCAAAATCACCATCATCCATTCTGGACGTTGCAAACCATAGCGCAAGGCAGCGACATAACGCTGCGATAGATGAGCAAAAATCGCCTCGGTTTTTTGTTGCCAGCGGCTTGGGGTTCGGCGGTCACTGAGCAGTTTCGAGGCCAGCATCGGCGATAGGCTGAGAGCACATAGGGTGGAGAAAGCGACCGCCGCACTCACCGTGAAGGCCAATTCCCCAAACAGCCGACCGATATCGCCCTCCAAAAAAGCCAACGGGACAAAAACCGAGATAAGAACCAAAGTGGTGGCGATAATCGCAAAGGTTACTTGCTGGACCCCCAATTTGGCTGCCAGCAAGGGCGGCTCTCCTTTGCCGATTCGCCGGTGGATATTTTCCACAACAACGATTGAATCATCAACCACCAGACCAATGGAAAGGACCAGAGCCAGCAAGGTCAGCAAATTGATCGAAAAACCCAGAGCGTCCAATGCCATAAATGTCGCAATCAAAGACACCGGCACGGTGGCCGCCGGGATCAGCAAGGCCCGCCAATCACCGAGAAACAAAAACACCACCGCAATCACCCCGAGAATGGCGATCCCCAAAGTCTTATAGACCTCATTGATGGCATTTTTGATGAAGGCTGATGTATCGTAGCTGTTGTTGAGAGTCATGCCGGCGGGCAGGTTGGCCCGCATCCGCTCAATTTCCCGGTGGGCATTTTTAGCCACCGTCAAAGTGTTGGCGGTTGATTGTTTGATGATGCCCAGCCCAATCATCGGTTCGTTATTGCCGCGCATCACTGTGCGCGGTTCCTCGGCCCCACGTTCGATGGCGGCCACCTCGCCCAAGCGGATCAAATGGCCATCACGGCCCCGCCCGACCACCAGCTGCGCGAAGTCTTCCACTTCCCTATAGGCCCGGGCGACCCGTAATGTGAAATCACGATCAACCGATTCGACCCGACCGGCCGGCAATTCGATATTTTCGTTGCGTAGGGCGTTTTCGATATCTTCAACTGTGAGGTTGCGGGCCGCCATCCCCACCCGGTCAAGCCAGATGCGCATGGCATAACGTTGCTCCCCACCAACCCGGACTCGCGCCACCCCATCGAGAACCGCCAGCCGATCAACCAGGTTGCGGCGGGCATAATCGGTGAGTTGACGCTCATCCACGACCGTGCTGGATAAATTGAACCAGACAATGACATTGTTATCGGAGTCCACTTTGTAGATTTCCGGCGGGTCGGCTTCGATGGGCAAGTCGGCCAAGGCCCGTGAGATGCGTTCACGGACATCATTGGCGGCATTATCCGGGTTGCGCTCTGAACTGAAAGAAATGGTGATGGTTGAGCGGCCATCACGGCTTTTTGATTCGATCCATTTGATTCCTTCAATGCCGCTGATCCGTTCTTCAAGAATTTGAGTCACCTTGGTCTCAACCACCGCTGCTGAAGCCCCCGGGTAACCGGTTTCGACAGAAACCACCGGCGGGTCGATATTGGGATATTCCCGCACCGGTAATCGGGAAAAAGAGAGCAAGCCAAAAACAATCAGCAACAAGCCCAAAACGGCGGCAAAAACCGGACGGCGCACCGATATATCAGAAATTTTCATGATGATTTTTCATGATGATTTTTAAGCGTCTGGTGCTGATGGGACAATCTGAACCACACTTCCATCCCGTATACGATGGACACCATCGGTGACCACCCGATCACCGGGCGAAACGCCAGCCAAAATCTCCACCCATCCCGGCATACGTGTCCCAATCATGACTTGGCGTTTCTCAACCTTATTGTCTGGCGTGATCCGAAACAGAAAATGACGATCACGATTTTGGAAAACCGCATTCTCCGGGGCACCCAAAGCACGCCGGGGGCGGCTGTTTATTGAGACACTGAGCAGCATCCCTGGTTTCAGGATTTGTTGTGGATTATCAATTTCAGCCCGCACCGTGACCGCCCTGGTGATCGGGTCAACCCGTGAACTGATGGCGGTGACCATTCCGGTAAAGATTTGTTCGGGATAAGCCGCACTGATGGCGGTGATCTCCTGGCCTAAAGAGAGGGCGGCCAAGTGAATTTCAGGGACCGGAAAATCGAGCTTGATGATGCTGATGTCATCCAAGGTCACAATCGGATCACCGGGCCTGAGCAAGGTTCCTGGACTGATCATCCGCATACCCAAAACGCCTGAGAAAGGGGCGCGGATCAAATGATCCGATAAACGGGCGATGACCGTATCCAGGCGGGCCTGGGCGGCATCACGTAGGCCGATTTGTTGATCCAGGCGTGATTGCGGGCTGTTGCCGCCTGCAACCAAGGAGGCGATGCGCTCATATTGTTTTTTGGCTTCAGCCAGATGGGCCCGGGCTTCGGCCAGCTGGGCTTTTTCTTCTTGCTTGATCAATTCAACCAGGACATCACCTTCTGTGACAAAATCACCATCGGAAAAAGTGGTGGTGCCGACAATTTCGGTTACTTGGGCACTGATGGTCACCGATTCCTTGGCTTGCGCGGTGCCGATGGCTTCGATACGGTCGGCAAAATCCTCCAAAGCCAACCTTGTCGCGGTGACCGCAACCGGGGCGGTTTTGGGTGCGGCTGATTGGACCGCCTCTGGCGGTGGCGCGGTCAGAAGAATCGCACCGCCAACCGCCACCGCCAGCAAACAAATCACCGCCATGATCGGGCTGGCAAAGCGGCGATTGCGCGGTTTTTGATGGTCGGAAGAATCAGTCATCATAGAACCGAGGATATTATAACCGGGTTGATCTTATCACCGAATAGAACCGAAGATATCAGGGATGATGGGCGTGCAAAAATATTTTTAAATGAAAGGTTTTTAAATCAACCATTCTTCAACCATTCTTACGGTGGATAGCATTGAGGAGTGATGCGGGCTATGGGCCAGCATTTTTACATCTTTGTTTTAAGAATTGTTTCCCGCTTTCACATTTTGATAAGCCGCCAGAGCGGTCTGGCGGGCGGTGGCATGATCAATCATTGGCCAGGGATAGGTTTGGCCAAGGGTCACACCGGCCTCGGCCAGGGTGGTGGGTGATGCCAACCAGGGTTGATGAATACCGGTTGCTGGCAGGGCGGCAATCTCAGGCACCCAGCGGCGGATATAGTCTCCTTCCGGATCATATTTCGCGCTCTGAAGAGAGGGGTTGAAGATACGAAAATAGGGGGCCGCATCGGCCCCGCAGCCCGCCACCCATTGCCAGCTGGCCGAATTATTGGCCAAATCGGCATCACACAGGGTATCCCAAAACCAATCAGCACCCTTTTGCCAGGGGATCATCAAATCTTTCACCAGGAAAGAGGCGGCGATCATCCGCACCCGGTTATGCATATAGCCGGTGGCCCAGAGTTCGCGCATCCCGGCATCCACAATCGGATAGCCGGTTTGGCCCTGTTGCCAGGCCCGCAAGCTCTCGAGGTCATCTTGCCAAGGGAAAGCATCAAATTCCGGCCGCAAAGGCTGGCTGGGAAGCTGCGGATAATGGAACAGCAGATTATAGGAAAACTCCCGCCAGCCGATTTCGGAGAGGAATTTATCCAAGCTGCGCGCCGCTTCGGGATGCTGATGCTGGCGGGTGCGGACATGATGCCAAATCTGGCCGGCTGAAATCTCACCAAGACTGAGATAGGGCGAGAGGCGTGAGGTGGCCATCACGCCGGGATGATCACGTTTTTTGGCGTAATCGGCTGCTTGGTCGAGAAAATGCTCCAGGGTATGGGTTGCCGCTGTTTCGCCGGGAGTCCAGGCATCGCGCATCCCTGCAGCCCAATCCGGACGCCCGGGATAGAGGTGCCAGTCGCTTAGATGATCACTATTCGGGGCGGGGGTCAAACCGGTGATCCGGTCAGGGGCCGGGATGGGAAAAGGCGGGTCGGGAAGAGCCAGACAGGTTTTCCAAAACGGGGTAAAGACCCGGTAAAACCGATCATCAGCGGTTTTGACGCTCCAAGGTTCATGCAACAAAGTGCCGTTGAAACTTTCACATGTGAGACCATCGGCGCGCAAAGCGGTTTTAATCTCCCGGTCCCGGTCAATGGCGGCCGGTTCATAGAGCCGATTCCAATAGACGGTTTTAACATCGTGACGCCCACAGATTTCGCGTAAAATCGCCAAGGCCGCACCACGTCGTAAAGTCAGCGGGCACCCCAAGGCCGCACTGCGGCGACCCAGATCATAGAGGCTGTTTTCCAGCCACCAGCGGGCCGCCCCGCCCGGTTGCGGGGTGAGGTCATCATCCAGGATATAGAGCAGGATAATCGGCTGCCGACTGGCCAGAGCCGCGGCCAGGGCTGGATTATCGGCCAGGCGCAAATCGCGGCGCAACCAAACCAGAGAAGCAGTCATGGATAAGAGGCAATGAATCGGGGTGAGGATGGAAAGAGTTGAAGCATGATCAATCAAGGAATAGCCCTTTATCTAGTAAAAAGAATGGGGTTTGATCCGTATAGCCGCAAGGGGAATATCTCCGGTCATTTTTTCCAATAATAATTGATTTTACGCTCATGCCAGACAATCACAGGCGGTGGCCTTTTGCCGATTCATTGCGGTTCAGCCAAAAAATTAACCCCAATTTAACAATCAGAAGTTGCAATCGGCCTGTTCATATTTTAAAAGGAGAAAGTGTCATATGTTAGGGGGGAAGCACAGTGAAATCTATCATGCGCACGCTCCGGACCGGAATTGTCTGCTTGTTGATGACCAGTCTGGTCAGTGGATGCACGCTTATCGACCCCTATATTGATTTGAAGAAGTCAGAAAATGACATTGAGAGTATCAGGCCGGATATTTCCCAGCCGGTTTCGCTGGAAACGGCACTCATATACGCCGATACGGTCAAGGAAAAATACCGTCAGTATCTTATAGATCGGGAAGTATCGTATAAAATCCGGGATTATTTACTGATCGCCCTTGGGATATCGTCGGCTATTCTGGGTTTCGAAAAAAACGATACTGGTTTGGCCGCCGCTTTGGGTGGGGTTACGGTCGTAGGGACCTTGGCAACATATTTTGGTGGCAGCAATAGCACTCAAGATGCCTATCTGGTCGGTTATGAGGCGGTCAACTGTGCGATTGCCGTGATGTCACCGTGGCGCATCTTTACCCAGGGGGAACTTGCTGAACTGAAAGTAGAAACCGACATATTAAAGGGAAAAATTACTGAATTATCAGAAAAAATTAATACTCTAAAAGAGGAAAATATAAAATCGAAAATTGAAAAATTAAAAGAGGAAATCAACGAATTAAAAGAAAAAATTACTCAATTGACAAATAAAATTACTCAATTAACAATGAAAATCTCTAAGTCACTAAATAAAATTACTCAATTAACAAATGAAATTACTCAATTAACAAATGAAATTACTCAATTAACAAATGAAATTACTCAATTAACAAATGAAATTACTCAATTAACAAATGAAATTACTGATCCAGGAAATGGAAATCCTAAACAACGACAACAAAATAACAAGTCAAAAATTGATCAATTAACAGCAAAAGTTGATGAATTAACAGCGGAAATTACGAAAGCGGATGAAATTACGAAAGCAGAAATTGACTCGCTCATTGGTCGGCGGTTGATTCATACTGTTGACACCATCATCGCCGGGGTTGACCGGGCCATTCTCAACGCCAAGATTGATCCGAAAACATTTGTCAATATGATCCAGATTCTCAATAATTTCAGTGATCAAGTGTCGGGTGATCTGAAAAATAATTTCTCTGGGAGTGATACGAAATTTGAGATTCTTTCATCTAAGGTGGCGACACAATGTGGCATTGACCCCGCGCAAGAGATCAAGGCACCTATAACACTGGAACCATCGGGTCCGACTAAGTTTCTAAATAATAAGGATACAGAGGTTGGGTATATCATCCGTGGCGGTCAGCATCCTTATTATGTTGGCCAGCCCAACCCGAGCCATGAGGGTATCATGGTGCGGAAAATTGGGGCCTTTTCCAACGCCTTCCAGGTTGCGGTCAAGAAAGATACTCCAGTAGGCGACTATCTGATCCTGATCACGGATGCTGCCGGGCAATCGAAATTCCTGACTGTGAAGGTGGAAAAAGCATCAGAGAAGGTGGAAAAGGCATCAGATTCTCAAAACCAAAATTAAGACCAATCGTCAGCCAATCAAGAACAGCAACTGAAAGTCCCGGCATTCAGAGATAGAAGGGCGGGGGCCGACGATGGAGTCCGCATCATAGATCGGTTGTGACTAAATCATCCCCTCAACACAGCCACGCACCAGATAGGTGATGATCCCCAATGTCAGACCCAGAGAAATATAAAAGCGCAACGGCATGGCGGACCCTATCATGTTGGATCATATCAAGAGATGAAAGATTATCCCTAATCAAAAAAACGACCATCAAGATACCGGCAAGGCTGCGATCATTCTCGCGGTCAAGGATGCGGTCTTGACCGGGTTGGGGCCGATCAGGGGTTGAATATAGCGAAGAAATTTTTGACTGACATCAGGGTAACGGCGGTCAAGAAAATCAGTCGGCATCAGCCGGGTTTTTCCGGCCACCGCCGCCAAGGGAACCAAATCATAAACCACTTTATAGGGCTGGCCAATCGGATGGACCCGGTTGATGGTGACCGATCCGTTGCGTTGATATTTGATCCCCAGCTTTATGGCCGCCTCTCCGGCTTGGCGGGCCTCACGGGCATCGCTCAGTGACACGCATTCGGCAAAGCAGCGTTGCAGATACCCCAAGGTGTCGGCCCGCACCCGCTTCACCCCCAAACCATCCCGCAGCCTGTGGGCCAGCATATCACCCAGTGCCCCGCTCCCGGAAAGCTGGATATTCCCGTGAGCGTCTTGTTCTTTGTGGGCGGCCAGTTTGGCGGCGATGGCGTGGCCATTCTCATCGGCAATCCCTTCCGAGACCGCGATCACACAACGGCCAAATTGCTCCATAACCGCTTTCACATCCTCAACCACCGCATCGATCATGAAGGGTCGCTCCGGCGGGTAAATCAGATGCGGGCCGTCTTCTTTATTCCGGCGCAAGGCGGCCGCAGCGGCGGTCAGAAAACCGGCATGGCGCCCCATGACCACCCCGATATAAACACCCGGCAGAGCGCTGTTATCCTGGTTGATCCCGGCAAAGGCGGTGGCGACATAACGGGCCGCTGAACCAAAGCCGGGGGTGTGGTCATTCTTCACCAGATCATTGTCAATCGTTTTGGGGACATGCAGGCAGCGCAAGGGATACCGGGCCGCTTGGGCTTTTTGGGCCAGGATGCGCAGGCTATCCGATGAGTCATTGCCGCCGATATAGACGATATGGTTGATCGCATGGGCTTGCAGGACGTTGAGAATGGTCCGGCAATAGGAGTCATCGGGTTTATCGCGGGTTGATCCCAAGGCGGCACCCGGGGTTGCGGCGACTTTTTCCAGAGTGGCTGCACCCATGCGGCCGAGATCAACCAATGATTGATCAATGATCCCGCGCACACCATGCCGGGCACCGTAAATTTTGGAAAATTTTTTCTGGGCCGCGGTGATCACCCCGACCAGAGATTGATTGATCACCGCGGTTGGTCCACCGCCTTGGGCAACCAGAATTTTATCGGCTCGCATACACTCTCATTCCTTTTTTAGATAGGGTTCTTTGGTTTTTCTCAACTCTTGGTGTTTTTCTCAATTCTTCTTCTCAAGCGACGGGTGCTCGGCTACCATTTGGCTCATATGATATCTTCACCGATAACCGATTGATGATGGTCGACCATATGCGTGGTAAAAACAAGGGGTTGGATATTCGCTCACAAGAGACGGTCTTTGACGGCTATTTCCGGATTGATCGTTATTGTCTGCGTCATGAGAAACATGATGGCGGCTGGACGGCGGAATTTTCCCGTGAAGTGTTTGAGCGCGGTCATGCGGTGGCCGTCTTGCCTTATGATCCGCACCGCGATGAGGTGGTGTTGATTGAGCAATTTCGCATCGGTGCTCATGCGGCGGGTTTGGATGCCTGGCTGATTGAGGTGGTGGCCGGAATTATTGAACCCGATGAGGCGGCCGAAACCGTGGCCCGCCGCGAAACCAAAGAGGAATGCGGCTGCATCCTCCAACGGCTTGAACGTATCGGTCATTATCTGGTCAGTCCGGGTGGGGCCTCGGAAACTTGCCAAGCCTTCTGCGGCCAAGTGGATGCCAGCCAAGCTGCCGGTATTCATGGGGTGGCGGCCGAACAAGAGGATATCCGGGCGTTGCGTTGTGATTTTGCCACCGCCATGGCCATGATTGCCGATGGCCGGATTGCCAATGCCGCAGCCATGATCACGTTGCAATGGTTGGCCCTGAACCGCCAACGATTGCGCCACATTTGGCAATAATAAAAAAGAAACAAGAGTATTTCCCCTATCAGCGTGCGGCCAATGTATCCAAAAAACGCGGCTGAGAAGGGGTCTTTTGCGGATCATATCCTTGGGTTGCGGCAATCAGTTGGCGGGTGTAAGGGGCCGATGCCTGGCCCCGGATGAGCTTGGCCCCGGAAAGTTCCTCAACCACCCGCCCGGCCCGCATGACCAGGGTGCGATCACAAAGATGGGCCGCCACCCCAAGATCATGGGTAACAATGATATAAGCGGTCTGCTGTTCCTTGGGTATGTGCTGTTTTTTTTGCAATTCCTCTTTTTGTAACGCCAGCAACAGGTTGAGAATTCCGGCTTGCACCGAGGGGTCGAGGGCCGAGGTTGGTTCATCAAGCAAGACGATTTTCGGATTGCTGGAAAGTGCCCGGGCCAGGGCCACCCGTTGCCGCTGGCCACCGGAGAGTTGATGCGGATAATGGTCAGCCAGATTGGCGGCCAGACCCACTCTATCCATCCATGTTGTGATGGTTGCACGGCTTGGCTTCTGGCCGTTGATGACGGTCGGCTCGGCGATCATTTGGGCCACCGTGAAGCCAGGGTTGAAGGCCTGGGCGGAATCTTGAAAAACATACTGGATTTTGGCGGCGGCCTCCCGGTGTGACAACAAGCTGCGATCAATCCCATCAAGAAAGATATCCCCATGATCAAGCGGGATAGCACCGCAAAGAGCCCGCAAAAGACTGGTTTTACCACTGCCCGATTCACCGATAATGGCTAAAATTTCCCCCCGATTGAGGCTGAAAGACAGATCATGGATGGCCCAGACCGGTTCTTGGCTGGCCGGTTTCAAGAGACCGGTTGGCGTGTAAACAACCCGGAGATTACGGGCTTCAAGGGCGGCGGGGATCATGCTGGTTCCGGGTTCAATGCCGGGGCCAGCGGCAAAAAACGTTGCCGCCGCCTGATATCGCCCAACCGGGGTACACAGCCGATCAAGGCGCGGGTATAAGGATGCTTGGCATGATGAATAGCATCGGCTTGCAGACATTCGACAACCCGGCCAGCCCGCATAATCGCCACCCGATCACAAAAAGAAGCCACCAGATCAAGATCATGGCTGATGAACAACAGACCCATCGCTTGGTGCTGAAACCTTTCATCCAAGAGGGCCAAAATCTCCATGCTCAGACGGGCATCAAGAGAAGAAACCGCTTCATCAGCGATCAACAAATCGGGCGCGGTCATCAACATCATGGCGATCATCGCCCGTTGACGCATGCCGCCGGAGAGTTGATAGGGATAGGAATCATAGACCCGTTTTGATTCTTGAATATGGACCTTTTTCAACATATCCAAGGCTGCTTTACGGCGTTTTGACGGCAATCCACGCCCGGCTTCGGCAATCTGTTTTCCCACCGTCATCACCGGGTTGAAAGCGGTTGCCGGGTCTTGAAAAATCATTCCCATACGCTGTTTACGCAAGCGGCGGTAAGCCCGCCCGCTCAAATGCGGTAAGGCCATCTGGTCAAACAGAAAATGCACGGCTCGCAAGTCGGCAGACGGTGGCAATAAACCCATGATGGCCCGGGCCAGGGTTGATTTGCCGCTTCCCGACTCGCCGACCAGACCGAATTTCTCATAGCCAATTTTGAGATCGACCCCTCTAAGGGCGGTGATCTTTTCATCGCCTTTGCTGGGGTTGGGGTAAGAGACCCATAAATTTTTTATGTCGATGAGGGTATTCATCAGCCCGATTGTGCGGCCATGTCAGAGCGTGTCGGTGCGGTGTCTCCACGGCGGGGGTCCAAGAGATCGCGCAATCCATCCCCCAGGAGGTTGAAGCCAAGGCTGACCATCAAAATGGCCAGGCCGGGAATGGTCGCAACCCACCATTGATCAAGCAGAAATTTGCGCCCATTGGCAATCATCGCCCCCCATTCCGGTACCGGTGGTTGGGCTCCCAGGCCGAGAAAACCCAGCCCGGCAGCAATGACAATGATTCCCGACATTTCAAGGGCCAGACGCACCGCCATCGGTCCCCAGCATAACGGCAGAATATGGCGGCGCAAAATGTAAATATGCCCCCCTCCTTGCAAGCGGGCGGCGGTGACAAAATCAGCATGGCGCAATGTCATCGTCCGGGTCCGGGCCAGCCGGGCAAAAGGTGGCCAAGACGTCAAACACAAGGCCAGAATAGCATTATTGATCCCCGGACCCAAAGCCGCCACCAAAGCCAAAGCAAGAATCAATTTCGGGAAGGCCAGAAAAATATCGGTCACCCGCATCAGCAGATCATCAATCCAGCCGCCACAATAACCGGCGATGCAGCCAACCAACAGGCCCAGCGGCATCACCGTAAGCGCAACAATCAAGGCAACTTTCAAGGTTATACGGGCCCCGTAGCACAGGCGAGAGAAAATATCCCGTCCCAGAGCATCGCTGCCCAACCAAAATTCAGCCCCCGGCGGAATCAAGCGGCGCGAGAGATCCTGAGCCAGAGGATCATAAGGCGCAATCACCGGTGCCAGAACGGCAACCAGCACCAACAGGCCAAGGATGGCCAAACCGCATCGTGACAGAGGGTTCATGCCAATTTCTCCCGCAAACGCGGATCAATCAGACGGCTGACCACATCGGTCAAGCGGTTGATGGTAATAAAGACCACCCCGACCACCAACGTTCCGCCAAGCACCGCATTCATATCGGCACTGAAGAGTGAGTCAGTGATATAGCGGCCCAGCCCCGGCCAGGAAAAAACCGTTTCGGTCAAAACCGAACCTTCCAGCAGGCTGGCATAGGTCAAGGCGATGAATGTGAGCAATGGCGCGGCAATGTTGCGCAAAGCATGCCGCCACAAAACCAACCATTCGGCCACCCCTTTGGCCCGGGCGGCTAAAATATAATCTTGGGTCAGCTGCTCAATCATCAAGGCGCGAGTCATGCGCGATATCTGCGACAAGGCATAAAAACCCAAAACACCGGCCGGTAAAATGAGATGAGAAAGGGCATTATGCGCGATATCCAGACGTTGGGCAATCAGGCTGTCAATCACCAAAATACCGGTCACCGGTGGGATGATCTCCGCATGCCAAACATCAATCCGCCCCGGTCCGGCTGTCCAATCCAGGGTGGCATAGAACACCAGAAGGGCCATCAGACCCAGCCAGAAAATCGGCACCGAATAGCCCAATAAGCCGATCACACGAATCCCCTGATCAATCAGCCCACCGGCCCGCTTGGCGGCCATCATCCCCAGCGGTATACCCAACACGACACCGATCAAGGTGGCCGCGGTGGCCAACTCCAAAGTGGCCGGGAATGTCCGTTTGATATCATCCCAGACCGGGTTGCCGGTCAGGACCGACCGGCCCAGATCACCGGTTGCCAGTTGGCTCAGATAAAGCCAAAATTGCTCATAGAGCGGCCGGTCAAGCCCCATTTCACGGCGGACTTGTTCAATCACGTCAAGAGGTGCTCGGTCACCAACCACCGCCAGAACCGGATCAATCGGGATGACCCGGCCAATCAGGAATGTGATCAAAACCAGGCCAAACAAGGTCAGAACAAACCCCGCTATCCAGCTTGAGCCGGATATCCAGCTACGTATTGGCATCATGAATACCGCTTGATGGGGCGGGGGTCGGGTTGGGCCATGGCCGGGCGTTTCCTGTTCATGATTATCGCTGGTCTTGTTGCACTGCCTGAGGGCCAGGATTTTTATCGGTCTTGCGGACATGATGATAAAAATTGGTATCAAAACTCGGACCCCATTTGATGCCTGAAACCGTCCGGCGACTGACAATCACATCAACCCCTTGAAATAAGATAATAAAGGGGGAATCCATCAAGATGCGTTTTTGGATTGTTTCATATTGTTCTGCCCGTTTTTCCGGGTCTGCCCGATGGATGCCAGCCAGGACCATCGACGTCAATTCCGGGTCGCGCCAGTTGTTGCGCCAAGCCAGAGTCCGAAAGACCGCATCATGACGATTGTCGCGATTGGCCGCAAAAGCATCAATATTGCTATGGGGATCGAGATAATCTGATCCCCATTCACCGAGAAAAATTTGGTGGTTGCGGGCCCGATATTTGGTGAGAATTTGCTTGCGGTCCCCGGGGATGATCTCGACCCGGATATTGGCTTGGGCAAAGCTGGCTTGAATGGCTTGGGCCAGATCCTCGGCAATCGCCCCGTAGGAATCCATCTGGACATCAAAGCCTTGCCGATATCCAGCCTCGGCCAGCAGAGCTCTGGCTTTGGCCGGGTCGAAAGAGAAAGGTTGGGCATCAAGAGAGGCAAAAATTCCCTCCGGAACAACGGTTTGATGGGTTTTCCCACGCTCACGCATGACGGTTTGGGCCAATTTCTGATAATCAATCAAGTATCGCAAGGCCTGGCGGACTTTCGGATCGGCCAACGGGCCATGGGTTTGATTAAGGCCCATATAATAAAGTTTTGATTTGGGTGATAGAATGACCTCAACTTGTGGATTATCTCTTATTCCAGCCACTTGATCCGGCGTCAGGCCGCGAGCGATATCAATATCCCCTTTCTCAAGCATGAGACGTTGGGTCGCTGTTTCGCCGATATGCTGAACAATCATTTTTTGTATTTCCGGCCCGCCCTGGCGATAAAGCGGGTTGGCTTCCAGGATCACATATTCCTTGGACCGCCAGGCTGCCAAGACAAAAGCTCCAGAACCGGCGGAATGTTTTCTCAACCAGGCATGACCAAGATCACCATCAACCGCATGGGCCATGACCGTCTTGCGATCAACAACCGAACCGATACCCGAAGTCAGGCAAGACAACAAGAATGTCGGGGCAAAAGCGCTCCGGGTGCGTATGACCAAGACATCATCACTTTCGGCATAGATCAGTTCTTCGACATTTTCCGGCGTAAAGCCGAATTGAGCCAGAATAAAAGCCGGTGATTTGTTGAGCCGGATAACCCGCCGCAACGACCAGGCGGCATCTTGGGCGGTGACCGGGTTCCCCGAAGCAAACAACGCATCGGGGCGCATCCGAAAACGGGTAACCAGACCATCAGCCGATTGCGACCAGGACTGGGCCGCCCCGCCGATGAGTTGGGTCGGGTCTTCCAGATCAATCGTGACCAGACGCTCATAAAGGTTGCCGATGATTTCGGCACCGGTAAATTCGAAGGTTTCGGCCGGATCAAGCGACACCATGTCGTCAATCGACATTCCCATAACCACCACATCATCGGGTGTTCGGGCCAGCCCGGTCGGCCCGCTGAGCAGGACCAGAACCATGACCGCCAGGAAGGCAGACCACTGCTTGATTGATCGGCCGGACATGATTAGGGTGCATCGGTTTTTTGGTGTTGGCTTTTTTTCTGGTTCCATTTTTATACATTCATGACCGTTTTGAACACTTTAACCGACGCCATCGGCAACACAGCATTGATTCGTTTGCGTCGGGCCTCTGAAGAGACCGGTTGTGACATTCTTGGCAAAGCCGAATTTCTCAACCCGGGTGGTTCGATCAAAGATCGGGCGGCGCTTTATATCATTCGCGGTGCTCAAGCCAGAGGTGATTTAAAGCCGGGCGGGGTGATTGTCGAGGGAACAGCAGGCAATACCGGTATCGGCCTCACTTTAATCGGCAATATTTTGGGTTGCCAGACGATTATCGTTATGCCTGAGACCCAAAGTCAGGAAAAACAGGATGCTCTGCGGCTTCTGGGGGCTGATATTCGTCTGGTCGCACCCGCCCCTTATACCAATCCCCAAAACTATATTCATCAATCACAACGTTTGGCCCAAGACTTGGTCGCCGATCACCCCAACGGGGTCATTTGGGCCAACCAATTTGACAATACCGATAACCGCCGAGCCCATTATGAGACCACCGGTCCGGAGATCTGGTCGCAAACCGATGGCCAGATTGATGCCTTTACCTGCGCGGTTGGGACCGGCGGCACATTGGCCGGGGTTGGGCACGCCCTCAAGGAGCGCAATCCACAAGTGAAAATTGTTCTTTCCGATCCGATGGGTTCGGCATTATGCAGCCATTTTATCCATGGTCAAGGCAAGGCCGAGGGGCGCTCAATGATGGAAGGTATCGGCTCCAGCCGGGTGACCAAAAATCTCGCCGATGCCCCGGTGGATGATGCGCAATCGATTGCTGATGAGGAGGCTTTGCCGGTGGTGTATGATCTTTTGCGTTATGAGGGCCTGGCTTTGGGAGGCTCTTCGGGGATCAATGTTGCCGGGGCGATCAAGCTGGCCCGCCAGATGGGGCCAGGACACAAGATTGTGACCATTCTTTGCGACTCAGCGGATCGTTATCGGAGCAAATTATTCAACCCGACATTCCTACGTGAGAGAAATCTCCCTGTTCCGCCCTGGTTGGATACGGCAACAGAACAGCACCCTTAACAGCATATTCATTCCCTCAAGACATGAAGGCATCCATTCATTAAACTGTAACAACCGATAAGAGATAAAGAGTCTTCAATAAAGGGTCGATCATCATCATGAGATGATGATTATTGGTCCTAAGACGGGAGGATGATACAATAATCCTATGACGACTCATTATGCCAATCCCGATGCCCTGGTCTCGACCGACTGGCTGGCTGCCCATATTTCTGCCCCTGATATTCGGGTGGTTGATGCGACATGGAATCTTCCCGGCCATAATTTGGCCAAGGATGAGTATGGTGAGGCCCATATCCCTGGTGCGGTCTTCTTTGATATTGATGATATTGCTGATCCCAAGTCACGTTTGCCGCATATGCTGCCCAGCCCGGAGTCTTTTGCTGCTAAAGTTTCGGAATTGGGGTTGGGGGATGGTGTGCGAATCATCATTTATGACCGCCATGGCCTGTCATCGGCCCCCCGGGTTTGGTGGATGTTTCGGATTTTTGGTCATCATGATGTTGCGGTGTTGAATGGCGGCTTGAGGCAATGGATGGCCGAAGGACACCCATTGAGTAATTTACCACCGATCCCCAACCATCGGGCATTTTTGCCGCATTTTAACCGGCTGATGCTGTGCCAACGGGATCATATTGAGCATATGGTGAAGGATCAAAAGACAGGGGATCAAAAAACAAAAGATCAAAAAATAAGGGATCAAAAGACTCAGCTTGTCGATGCCCGGCCCTCGGGGCGGTTTGATGGGGTTGAAAAGGAACCCCGGCCCAATTTGGCCTGCGGCCATATCCCGGGGAGCCTCAATCTCCCCTTTACCACGTTATCTGATCCCAAAACCGGCAAAGTTTTGGGTGCCCAAAAACTCAAAACAGTCTTTAAAAAAGCCGGTATTGACCTCCATCGACCGGTGATCACCAGCTGTGGATCGGGGATCACCGCCTGTGTTGTCGCTTTTGGTTTGCACTTATTGGGCAGTGAGGATGTCGCGGTTTATGATGGGTCTTGGGCTGAATGGGGTGGCGGTGACGGTCCCGTGGCCACACGTAAAACGCCTTAAAAAAACCACTGTTTCAAAAAAAATATCTGAACACGTCCCCATCTTAACCCCTCCCTGATTGAGGGCTTTTCGTCAAGCGGCATCAACCGCGCAATCGTCTTGTGCATGGATCACCATCGCCATGATCATCGCCTGAACGGTTTGGGGTCTTTTTGCCCCTATCTTCAGGCATGACTTTGTGATAGAGGCGCACCCATACATGGATGCAAGACGCCGCAGACGCAAGACGCCGCAGACGCCAATGAGCCAAAATTCATGAGCCGCAAACATAAAACAGATGCTTTTCTGCGTTCCGGTCACCAACCGGCCACCCGGTTGACTCATCTTGGCAACGCCCCTTTTGACAATCACGGCATCGTCAATCCACCGGTTTACCATGCATCGACGGTTTTATTCCCCAGCTTGAGAGCGTTGCGCCAGGCGATTGCCGATCCCTATGGTGGAACATATTACGGGCGTATGGGGACACCGACATCGGCGGCTTTTGAGACTGCTGTTGCCGCGTTAGAAGGCGGCGACCAAGCGGTGGCCACCTCTTCGGGGCTGGCGGCGATTACTTGCGCTTTATTGGCGTTTCTTTCGGCTGGTGATGACATTCTGGTGGCTGATACGGTTTATCAGCCAACCCGTAAATTCTGTGATGGGGTGTTGCGGTCCTTGGGTGTGGGGGTGCGTTATTATGACCCCTTGATTGGGCGTGGTATTGCTGATCTTGTGAACCCGCAGACCCGAGTCATTTTTATGGAATCGCCAGGCTCGCTCACCTTTGAGGTCCAGGATATCGCGGCGATTGTTGAGGTGGCCCAAAGACAAAACTGCATCACCATGATTGATAATACCTGGGCAACACCTTTGGGCCTGTGTCCGTTTGATCACGGCGTGGATGTCTCAATCCAGGCGGCCACTAAATATATTGTCGGTCATGCCGATGCCATGCTGGGGGCGATCATCTGCCGCCAAGAGCATTTCCAGAGGATCAAAACCATGGTGACGATGCTTGGCAATGCCCCGGGGCCGGATGATTGTTATCTTGGGTTGCGGGGTTTGCGCACTCTGGATGTACGCTTACCGCGTCATGCTGAAAATGGCCTGGCTTTGGCCGAATGGTTGCAGAAACGTTCGGAAGTATCCCGCATTCTCCATCCGGCTTGGCCGGGGGATCAGGGCTATGATTTATGGCGGCGTGATTTTCACGCTGCCTGTGGTTTGTTCTCTTGCCAGCTTCATCCTTGTTCGCAGATCGCTCTGGCGGCCTTCTTGGATAGGTTGGAACTCTTTGGTATGGGGTTCAGCTGGGGAGGCTATGAAAGTTTGATCTTGCCGGTTGATCCGCGCCAATGCCGCAGCGCGACCATTTGGGAGGCCAAAGGACCCTTGTTACGTATTCATGCCGGTCTGGAAGATATTGGCGATCTCAAAGCCGATTTGGCGGCCGGATTTGACCGCATGGCCGCGGCCTGATCGCGCTATAAGATTATTTGAGCAGCATTCTTCACTTGAGTGTTGTTTCAGGTGTGGTTGTGGTTGTCGGGTTCTCTTGGTGGGGGTGGTTTTTTGTGCTGGCTATTCTGCTGACTATGGTCAGCCGATGAGGGTGTCATATCTGGGCTGGATGTCAACCGGGCGGTGATGGTGTGGATACCGATCAAGAGGATAAAAATGAGAAAGGCAAACCCGGCAATCGAAGGACCAGCCGGGATATCCCAAACCAGAGATGCGGCCAAGCCTGAGATGGCCGCTATGACTCCCAAGCCGATAGCCAGGACAGCCATCCCTTCAGGTGAGTGGGCAAACGGTCTGGCGGCGGCAGCCGGGATGATCAGCATGGCGGTCACCAAAAGCAGACCGACCACTTTGGCGGCAAAAGCAATCAACACCGCCAAAAGCAGCATATAGGCCATTTGTGCTTGGCGGATATTTCTTCCCTCGGCCCGGGCCACCTCCTCGGCGACACTGGCCGCCAACAAGGTTGGCCATATCACCCGCAATATAATAGCGATCAGTACGGTGACAACGATCATCCAATACACATCAGTCCAGGAGAGGGCCAATACATCGCCAAACAGATACCCCATCAGATCAAGACGTAGCGGGTCAGCCACCGCAACAATGATCAAGCCGAGAGCCAGACTCCCATGGGCTAGAATACCCAGCATGCTATCGGCGGGTAGAATGCGTCGCTTTTCGGTCCACACCAAAGCAGTAGCGGTGGCCAGGCAGACCGTGAGCAAGCCGATGGTTTCACTAATTTCCAGCAAGAAGCTGAGCGCAACCCCCAAGAGAGCTGCATGGGCAATCGCCGCCCCAAAATAGGCTAATTTGCGCCAGACAACGAAACATCCCATCGGACCACACAGAACCGCAATCAGAATGGCCGCCGCCAAAGCGCGCAATAAAAAATCATCCATGGGTGCTTGAGTCTTTTTCTGATTGATTGTTTGTGGTTGTTTTTCTTGTTGTGATTATTTTTTTGGCGACCCATTCCCGGTGACCCGCCCCCCCATATCATGGTGGTGATCATGATGATGGAGGTAAATGGCGTGGCTTTCATGAGAACGTCCAGGAAAGAAACGCCGGTAATCGGGATGGCTGTTCACCGATTGTGGCGATCCTTGGCAACAGATATGGCCATTGAGGCAGATGACATGATCACTATAGGCACTGACCACATGCATATCATGGGAAACCAGCAAAATGCTGCATCCGCGTTCTTTCTGTAATCCGAGAATCAAGCGAAACAGATCATCGCAACCGGCCGTATCCAAGCCTTGAGTGGGTTCATCAAGGATCAGCAATTCCGGATCACCAATCAAAGCCCGGGCGATGACAATGCGCTGGCGTTCGCCACCGGAAAGGGAATTCATCGCCCGGTCAATGAGAGGCAGCGCGTCAACCTCAAGCAGCGCTTGCTTGATTGCGCCACGATGGCACGCCGGGCGCATGGCAATGAAACGGCCGGCAGTCAGGGGAAGAGAGTCGGGAATAGTGAGACGTTGGGGCGCATAGCCAATCCGTAAACCCGCCCGCCGTTCTATGACTCCGCTGCTTGGTTTCTCCAAACCGCCAATCAGACGGGCACAGCTGGTTTTACCCGCTCCGTTGGGGCCAACCAGAGTGGTGAAAGACCCGGCCTGAATATCAAGATCAATATCATACAGAGCCATATGGCCGCCGAAATCCAACCCAACATCACGCAGGGAAACCAGAATCTGAGTCTTCATATCTTTCGGTCCTGTCATCATATCATGCGACCATCACATAACCGGGAATGGCTGAAAACCGGCAACAAAGCCGGACCCATGACGGCGATGATCTGGATGGATAAAAAACCATTTTTGATGATTCCTGGAAATATGTTTTTTTCAACAAGACAATCTTAAAATGTTATACTATAACAACTCAATCATACAACCTTGGCAAAGGTCGGCATCAATGACTTTCGCTGATTGACGCGTGGTTGTCATATGTGGCGGCCATCAATTCATTGCTGAATGTTTTTATATTTCTTTAGAGGTTTTTTTCATGACTCGATTCTGTGCTGTTTGGCACCGGTTGTCCTGGTTGATGGCCGGATGGTTGGTTTTTGTGGTGATTGGGTTGGGTTGGTCTTCCAGTGCTTTATCGAATCCGGCCCGGTCAAGTGGGCAGGCGGCTGCTTCGCATGTTGTTGTCAGCATCGCCCCTCTGCATGCTCTGGTGGCTGGTGTGATGGCTGGGGCGGGGCAGCCTGCCTTATTGATCCCGGCGGGAAAATCACCCCATGGCGCGGCCTTGCGCCCTTCCCAGGCAGCCAGTTTGAGCACTGCCGATCTGGTGATTTGGGTTGGCCCGGAACTGGAAAGCCGTTTGGGGCGTTCCATCGCCAACTTGGCTGATCAGGCCCGGATAGTACGTTTGCGTGATGACACGGATATCGGCTGGCTCTCGGCCCGTTCGGCCGGTCATCATCACCATGATCATGAAGACGATCACGACCACCATGCCCACGACCATGACGACCATGATGACCGTTATCACCGGGACCGTGATGATGACGATGATGATGACGACCATGACCATGATGACCGTTATCACCGGGACCGTGATGATGATCATGACGATGACGATTATGAAGATGACCACGATGACCACGATGACCACGACGACCATGATGACCGTTATCACCGGGACCGTGATGATGATCATGACGATGACGACCATGACCATGACGACCATGACCATGATGACCACGACCACCACGACCATGATGACCGTTATCACCGGGACCGTGATGATGATCATGACGATGACAACGACCATGACCATGATGACCATCATGGGGCAACACGCTCAGAATCAATCGGTCGGATTGATCCGCATCTCTGGCTGGACCCTCAGCGGGCGGCGATTTTCGTGCGTGCTGTTGCCCGGGTGTTGGCTGAAATGGATTCCGAAAACGCCGCCCTTTATCGGCACAATGCCCAGATTCTCACCGCTGCCCTGGCCGCTTTGGATGATGATATTGCTGATTTATTACAGCCGGTGACGGAGAAAGGCTATGTGGTTGCCCATGATGCCTACCAGTATTTTGAGGATCGATACGGTTTATCGCCGTTGGGCTTTGTTGCTCTGTCTCCTGATCAGCCCGCCGGGGCGGCTTCAATGCAGGCATTGCGCGCTTCGATTGCCGATCACGGCCCGATTTGCCTGTTTACCGAGACCCAATTTTCGCCGCGCATTGCCGAGACGATGGCGGCTGAGTTTGGTTCACGGATGGCCCGGCTGGACCCGTTGGGGCCACCGGCTCGGCCTGATACAGGTATGTCTGATAGGTCTGATATGTCCGATATACCCAACCCGGTGATCAAGGCTTCCCAGAGCTATTTTGCCATGATGGGTCATCTGGCCCAAACCATGCGAACCTGTCTTTCGGCATTACCTGGCCGTGGTTAGGTGCAGCTCTCCATGTCGCGGGTTTATCATTTTTGTTGAAGATTGCTGTTTTGTGCACAGAAGGCGAGCGGTTCATGATTGATCATGATTTATGCCCAGCATAGAAACGCAATATCTAAAGATAGCCCGGTTTATTATTCTTTATAATGAAGAAATAATGAGGGAATTTATAAAAAGATTATAATTTCTATTTGACATTTTTATCTGTCTGTGCTATGGCTATATGGTCATCAACGAACTCTCAGAATATAATCATTATTAGGGTCACAGCATGCTCAGACATAAAAAAACACCCAGAACATCCAGACAGATCAGACCATCGCTGCTCAACTTCACAATGGCGGTCCAGAAACCGGCCTCACCGATCCAGAGACCCCAGAGACCCCGGCGGCCCACGGGTCGATCCCTGCTCCCTTTTGGTGAGCAAAAAACCGATTCCTCGCCCCATCTTGAGGCTCATGCCCGGGGACAGCAGCCGTCGGCCAAGAAAAATCTCTCCGCGACTCTGCCGGATTTTTCTCACATCAGATGGGATCAGTTTGAAAAAATATGGAATGAGCATCTGGCTGATGACCGATCCGATGCCATTGATCTCGTATCTAAGATTGATCATTATCTCTTTAAGGGTGCCGAGGCTCAGCCCGGTGCTGGAAATTCGTTCATCAAAGGATATCGTCCCCCACCTAAGGGTACGTATCCATTCGCCAGAGGCGATGATCTGCTCTCCCGGGGTAATAATCGGACTTTTAACGAACATGGTCCCGGTATGTTGCGATATATGCTACGCAATATGGCCGAATATATGTGGGACTATGGGTTGAAGCATGTGGATTGGAAACAAGGGCCTTATAACGCCGTTAAAGAGATACTTGATAAGACAGAAGAGCATTACGATGCTATTGATGAAATACAAAAACGCGCCACCGAAATTGCTTCAGAGCATTATAAGAATCATCCGGGTGGAACCGCTTATGGGGAGGGCAATGCTTTCAAGCATGCCCTCCTCAGCTATCTTTTGACCGCAGAATTGGGGGAAGAAAAGGCCAAAGCAATCACCGATGCCAATGAGGTGGTCCCGGCCAATTTTTATAAGGAACTTGGTAAAACCCCTAAAAAACAGCTTTACAAAGTCTTTCCCAGAAAACTTTTTCGAACTCTTCTTAAAGATATCACCGCTCTTAGCCAGAGTTCTTCTTTGGATGCTTTGCGTCGGGTCTTTGTCAGTTTTAAGAATTTTGACGAGGCTTACCAAAACTATCAAGCAAATGAGAAGTATGGAATAAACGAAGCCGATAGAAAAGCTGATCTCTATAACAACTGGCGCGGGCGTGAAGTTTTTAAGCAGTTCAAAAACCTTGTTGATGCCATCGGTATCTTTAAATCAGATGCCAAGCAGCATTTTCTGGCTATCCCGAAAATTCCACCAGGATGGAACCCCTAAAAAAAGAAAAGACAATGAAACCGATGCTGTCGGTTGCCTCCTCTCTGGTGACCGGTCTGATTACGGGTATCTCCTGGCTTTTTTCTATACGCGGACTGGCGATTCTCTATCTGTGGGTGGCGACGGTTATCACGTTTCTGTTGTTGTGGAGTCTTGAATATACTGCGGCGGCCAGAGGGGTGGGGTCTACGCGTGTTGTGGATGAGGATATCCCTCTTGAATTCTATCCTGAAAAAATTCCGCGATCGGTTTCTGAGATTGTCCCGGGGCACTTGGCGGCTCTCCCCAGCTGGAGTATGGAGAAAGTCCTCGAGGTCACAGTCGGCGCGATGATGATCTTTGCGGCTCAAATGCCTGGCTGGTTGCTGTTGCGGTGGCGATGCGCATCCCCCACTCATCGGCGCTTTTGGCCGCGCTTTTTTATATGGGGGCTGGCGGTTAGCTGTCTCTGGATCTCAACCGCGCTCATCGCAGCCAATTACGGGTTTGATCTTTACCTGTTGAGTCTCAATCCCGACTCTATTTGGGTACCGGGTGATATCACTGATATATTGGGGGCTGTGGGGTGGCCTGCCTTGCTGGTTGGATTGTTGCTGATTGCGCAATCACCCTTTTGGTTTGGGTTGTGGTTGTTGGACCGCTGGCCTGTTGTGACCGGTGTCTCCCACGTTCAAACACCGATTGAAACACCAACTGAAAATCTGGCTGAGCAACCGATTGAAAAACCGCCTGAAAAACCCTTGCGCCGCAACGCCAAGCGGTATTTATGGGCAACCACAGCGATTGCGGTGATTTTCTTCTTCTATCAGATTGTTGATTTATGGCCTCTTTCTCCGCCTGAAGAGACTCTTGGTGGTGTGCTGTATCTGGTGATTGGGATTCTTATTCTGGGTTTGGGTATGATCCTGTTGGCGGTTCAACTCCCGGCTTGGTTGATTCTTTGGTGGCCGCCGCTGGTGCGCTTCAGGCTGGATGATCTTTCGCCGCTCAGCCGCAGCCTGTATCAGGCCGCCTCGATGTATTTTTGGCTGGCACTGGTGCTTTTTTGTGCCGCCTGGATTGGGGTGGGTTTCTATGGTTCTTTGTTTTTTTCTGATCGTATCCGTATTTTATTCATTCCTTTTTGGTTATTGTCGTTGCCTTTTTTCTTCGCTTTTCTGGTTTATTTCCTGTTGCCGACTTGGGGGACATTGTGGTGGATTTGGCATCGTGAGCATCCGCAAGCCACTCCTACCCGTAGTCAGAATCGCGGTCTTGGCTGGGTGGTGGGGTTTTTATGGGTCCCGCTGATTACGGCCATGGTTGTGAGTGTGCGCCTGATCTATTTGACTCATTTTACCGGTCATGAAATCTATATCCCGGCTGATATGGAGGGATTTTTGCGTCAGCTTTGGACCGGGGTGGTGGTGGCCCAGGGATTGGGTTGGCTGGCCTTATGGTGGCATTATCGTCACTCCCGCCCGGCCCTTGACACGACATCATAATCGCGACCTTATGATTTTGACCTTATGATCTTCAGGTCATCATCTCTGGTTTTCATCAGCAAGAATGGGTCAAGAGGGATGCTTTTCTCGTCTAAGAAACTATGATAATTCCCGGTAGGCTTTGATCCACATTGGTGCGGGTCAATAACAAGAAAGATGATGGGATGGCGCAGCAGCACGCTCAGTCAAATGATTCACGGCCCGATAAGTCGCGGCCTGATCGTTCCCAGCCCGACAAGGGAGCGGTTTCCCGGAGAGTTATCTCTAAGGCAACCGCCCGCGGCTATTGGCGGGCCAATTTGCGGATTTTGGTGGTCTTGCTCTCGATTTGGGGATTGGTGGCGTTTGGTTTGTCCATCTTTCTGGTTGATGAATTGAACAAGGTGGCATTTTTCGGTTTCAAATTGGGATTTTGGTGGGCCCAGCAGGGAGCGATTTATGTCTTTGTCGGGTTGATCTTCGCTTATATTTTTTGGATTGGACGGGTCGAGAAGCGTTTCGGGGTCGGTGATGATGAGAGTGATGGTGAGGGTCGGGGGTCTGGCCCATGAGTACCCAGATGCTGATTTATCTGTTTGTCGGGCTTTCTTTTGCTCTTTATGTCGGGATTGCGGTTTATGCCCGGGCCGCCTCAACCAAAGATTTTTATGTTGCTTCAGGCGGGGTTCATCCGGTGGCCAACGGTATGGCCACGGCGGCCGACTGGATGAGTGCCGCTTCATTTATCTCGATGGCCGGGATTATTGCTTTTGCTGGCTATGATGGCTCGGTTTATCTGCTTGGCTGGACCGGTGGTTATGTCCTCTTGGCGCTTTTGTTGGCCCCGTATTTGCGAAAATTCGGCCAATTCACGGTGCCGGATTTTATTGGTGAGCGTTATTATTCCAAATTGGCCCGGGTGGTGGCGGTGGTTTGCCTGATTTTTGTGTCTTTTACCTATGTTGCCGGCCAGATGCGCGGTGTCGGGATTGTTTTTTCGCGGTTTTTGGAAATTGAGATTGCCACCGGTGTCCTGGTGGGGATGGGGGTGGTGTTTGTCTATGCGGTGCTCGGCGGCATGAAGGGGATCACCTATACCCAGGTTGCGCAATATTGTGTGCTGATTTTTGCTTATATGACCCCGGCGATTTTCATTTCCTTGTTGATTGCCGGTCATCCGATTCCTCAACTTGGTTTGGGGGCAACAGTTCAAGACGGATCGGGGCTTTCAGTGTTGCAGAAGCTGGATCAGGTCTTGGTGGATCTGGGGTTTCAGCCTTATACCGAAGGAACACGGGCCACCCTTGATATTGTTGCCATTACCCTGGCTTTGATGGCCGGGACGGCTGGTTTACCCCATGTGATTGTGCGTTTTTTCACGGTCCCCAAGGTTTCCGATGCCCGTCTTTCGGCGGGTTATGCTCTGATTTTCATTGCCTTGCTGTATACGACCGCCCCGGCGGTGGCTGCCTTTGCCCGTTTGAATTTCGTCGATACGGTTTCCGGGACCACTTATGCTGAGGCCCCGGCTTGGTTCAAGAATTGGGAAGATATTGGTTTGATCGGCTGGCAAGATAAAAACCAAGATGGGGTGATTCAATACAGCCCCGGGGCACCCTTCATCGGTTCCCCTATTTATAATGGCCAAACTGGATCAAGTGGTGAACGCTTGCTCAATAATCCGCCAACAACCAGCGATAATGAGGTTTATGCCGACCGGGATATTTTCGTCTTGGCCAACCCGGAGATTGCTCAACTGCCTGGCTGGGTGATTGCTCTGGTGGCGGCGGGCGGCTTGGCGGCGGCTTTATCGACTGCGGCTGGGTTGCTGTTGGTTGTGTCAACCGCCGTGTCTCATGATTTGCTGAAAAAGACATTCATGCCGCAGATCAGTGAACGCCAAGAGCTTCTTTACGCCCGTCTGGCCACCGCCACAGCGATTGCGTGTGCGGGCTATCTGGGGGTCAATCCGCCGGGATTTGTGGCTCAGGTGGTGGCTTTTGCCTTCGGGTTGGCCTCGGCCTCTTTATTCCCGGCGATTTTGATGGGGATTTTTTCCAAAAGGATGAATAAGCAAGGCGCGATAGCCGGGATGCTGATCGGTCTGGTTTTCACTTTTGGCTACATTGTCTATTTCAAATTTGTCGCCCCGGAGAACAACACTGCGGATCATTGGCTGTTGGGGATTTCTCCTGAGGGTATCGGTGCGGTGGGAATGATCTTGAATTTTGCGGTTGCTGTGGCGGTCAGTCAAATGACCCGACCGCCATCAGAGAGAATACGGGCGATGGTTGATGATATCCGCCTGCCTTCAGGAGCCGGGGTGGGCCATACCCATTGATCATTGCTTGGATTTATTTTTCTTTGACCACATATTGCTTTCATGATGGACACAACCATTGATACATTTCTGGCCGCGGTGACCTTCAATGCCGATGGTCTGGTGCCGGTGATTGCCCAAAGTCATGACAGCGGTGCGGTGCTGATGATGGCCTGGATGAATCGGCAAGCCATTGAGGTGACCTTGCGTGAAGGCTGGGTGCATTATTGGTCACGCTCACGTCAGCAACTGTGGCGGAAAGGCGAAACCTCGGGCCATCATCAGCGTTTGATTGATTTGCGCATTGATTGTGACGGTGACACCTTATTGGCGGTGATTGAGCAAACCGGGGCCGCTTGCCATACCGGGGCGGCGAATTGTTTTTACCGGGCTTGGCGGGCGGGGCAGATGGTGGTTTTGGCAGACAATCAATAATGGATGATTGAAGCAATAATGGATGATTGAAGGCAAAACGGCTGATTAAGGGAATGCCGGATTGGACGCCAGGACACCATATATCTCTCTCTCGCGGTATATCTTTTGAGACAACAATCTATCCTTAAGAAGGCTTGGCCTGACGATAACGGTATGTGCCAAGGAGGATGCCGCCGATTGCCGCCAAAGCGGCCATCACCATAAAGGGGATGATCGCGCCCTGGCCAAACAGCCAACCGGCAACCATGGTCGCCAAACCCATGAACGCACCCATGGCCAGGGAGGAATAAATGCCTTGCGCACTGGCCACCGCACCATGCGGTGCATGATCAGCAATATAGCGCATCGCCGCCAGATGGGTGGCGGCAAAGGTCAAGGCATGGAGAGATTGCAAAACAATCAAGGCATAAAGATCATCGGTCAACCCCAGCCCAACCCAACGGATGACCCCGGCCAAAGCCGAGAGAGCCAGCAAGCGAAGCGGTTTCAGTCGCCGTAATATGGCACCGCTCAAAGCGAACAAGACAATCTCGGCCATCACCCCTTCAGCCCACAAAGCCCCAATGGTCAATTCGGAATGGCCCACCGCCTGCCAATGCAAAGTGGCAAAGCCATAATATGCCGCATGGCTGGCTTGGATCAGGCTGGCGCAGATGATGAAAGGCAACAAGCCCGGTGTGGCGATGGCCCGAGACAAAGGGTTGGGGAGGGTGGTTTGAGGACGCTGGATTGAGGGAAGAAAAAAACACATCCCCGCCAAAATCACAACACCGCCAAGAATGAGCCAGAAAATACTCTGCACCCCCAGGGTATCAACCACCCAACCGGTCCCGGTCACCACAATGATGAAGGAACAAGACCCCCAAAGCCGTAAAGAGCCGTAGTGCAGATTATGTTGATCAATCACCGCCAAAGTGACGCTCTCACTCAAGGGGAATTTGCCCGAAAACAACGCCGAAGACAAAATCGTCAACGGCACCAAGGCCCAAAACGTTTCCGCAAACCAAAACGCCGCAATGATCGGAATATTGGCCAGTCCAAGGATGATCATCACTTGTCGCGGGCCATGCCGATCAGCAATCTGGGTGACGATGGCATTGCTGGCCAGCTTGGTCCAGAGACCGATCCCGACCAATAAACCAATTTCTTGTATCGATAATCCCCGGCTGGCCAGCCAAATCGGCCAGAAAGGGATATAAATCCCGACAACCAAGAATTGGGCGGCATAAAAGGCTGCCAAACGGATGGCGATACTGTGAGCCTGTGGTTTTTTCACTGCCTTATGGGTTAGATTTTGGTTGGCCTTCTCGGTCATTGGGCCGGTATGCGGGGACGGCTTGACGATGGGTACCGGGTCATCAAAGGGCAATCGGTGTGCGCTATCATGGCTGATGAACCGCATAGAGAGCCACCGCTGCTGCGGTCGCAACACTGAGACTATCAAGCATTTTGGGACGATTGAGCATTTTGTTCGGTGTCAGCCGAGCCAGAATATCACAACGGGTGCGGGTTAAGCGGCGCAATCCACGCCCCTCGGCACCGATGACCAGGGCTGATTTTTGATATCCGTTGGTTGTGGCAATGTCCTGGTCACTTTCCGGAGCAAGACCGATACACCAAAATCCATCATCACGTAACCCATCAAGAGCACGAACCAAATTGGTCACCCGAAACAGAGGAATCATGTCCAAAGCACCAGAGGCCGCCTTGGCCAGGGCGCCGCTTTCTGGTGGTGAATGACGGTCCTGGATGATGACGCCCAGCGCCCCGAATACCGCCGCCGAACGCAATACAGAACCCAGATGATGCGGGTCACTCACTTGGTCAAGGACAACCAGGCAGGCCCGGTCCCGATGGTGCCAGATGCGGCGGGCTTGTCGCCAATCCGGGTTGGGGAGGGGACGGGTCTCCAGCAGAATGCCTTGATGAACCGTTTTTGAACCAAGGAGACGATCCAGCTCCGGCCGTTTGATGATGGTCAAAGGCAGCTTTCCCAACCCGATATCGGATTTATGCAGGCTTTCATTGAGATCAGCCGCCGTCTCAGCCGTCATGAAGAGGTGCTGAATATCGCGGTTCTGATTGCGCAGAGCGGCCATAACCGCATGCTTGCCGTAGAGCCGCAAAGGTGCCAAGTCAAGTCCATCGCCCGAATCGGCTTTATCCTGAGGCTTGGTTTTGGGCGCGGCCATGCAAGACGATGATTTCCGAGCAGGCATTGTCTCGGGTCACCTTGTATGGATGCGGGATAAGATGCTGATCTCAAATAATTTAAAAGCAATCATGATTGATCGTCAAGCTCTAAGAAACAACCAACAGGTATCGTATCGGATCGGGTATGATCATACAGTCTCGCTTTTGCCAAACGTTATCTTTATTAGATGATGATGTTTGGCGTTGACAACGGCTCCAAGATGCTCATAGTGCGCATTCCTGCCAACCGACTGAAAATCAATCGGTGGGGTGGCCGAGTGGTTAAAGGCAGCAGACTGTAAATCTGCCGACATTTGTCTACGTAGGTTCGAATCCTACCCCCACCACCACCCAGCCAGGGACCAAAAACCAGGACCACAAGAAGATAATAAGAAATAAAAAGATAATAAAAAATTGTAACAAACAGGCAAACAATATCTTAAGAAAACATTTAAAAAATGGGTGAGACAGACCTTAAAGCGGGCGTAGCTTAATGGTAAAGCCCCAGCCTTCCAAGCTGGTTACGTGGGTTCGATTCCCATCGCCCGCTCCAGCATAAGAGCTGTTTTTTGGTCAGATTTTTCAAGCGGGTTTTTTTAAGCGGACTTTATTTAAGCAAAGCGTTATTTAAGCAAAGCGTTGATTTTCGTGGTGACTGATTAAGGATTATATTTTCAAAAGAGGGTTTAGGAGATGTCGAAAGAAAAGTTTGAGCGTCGCAAGCCGCATTGCAATATAGGGACGATTGGGCATGTTGATCATGGCAAGACGACATTGACGGCGGCGATTACCAAGATTTTATCGGAAGCCGGTGGTGCGGAAGTGTTGGCGTATGACCAGATTGACAACGCGCCGGAAGAAAAAGCGCGTGGGATCACGATATCGACGGCGCATGTGGAATATGAGACCGAGAAGCGTCATTATGCGCATGTGGATTGCCCGGGTCATGCGGATTATGTGAAGAATATGATCACCGGCGCGGCCCAGATGGATGGGGCGATTTTGGTTGTTTCGGCGGCCGATGGTCCGATGCCGCAGACGCGGGAGCATATCTTATTGGCGCGTCAGGTTGGTGTTCCGGCGATGGTTGTGTATCTGAACAAGGTTGATCAGGTTGATGATGCGGAGTTGTTGGAGTTGGTTGAGTTGGAGGTTCGAGAGTTGTTGTCGTCGTATGATTTTGCCGGAGATGAGATACCGATAGTGAAAGGATCGGCGTTGGCGGCGATTGAAGGGGGTGATGCGGCGCAAGGCAAAGAGTCGATATTGGCGTTGATGGAAGCGGTTGATTCGTATATTCCGCAGCCGGATCGTCCGGTTGATCAGCCGTTTTTGATGCCGATTGAGGATGTGTTTTCGATATCGGGTCGCGGGACGGTTGTGACCGGCCGGGTTGAGCAAGGTGTTTTGAATGTGAATGATGAGATTGAGATTGTGGGTATTCGTGAGACCAGCAAGACGGTGTGTACGGGTGTTGAAATGTTTCGTAAACTGTTGGATCGAGGTGAGGCTGGAGATAATATTGGGGCGTTGTTGCGGGGGACCAAGCGTGAAGATGTGGAGCGTGGTCAGGTTTTGTCGGCGCCGGGTACGATTACGCCGCATCGCAAGTTTAAGGCCGAAGCGTATATCTTGACCAAGGATGAGGGGGGTCGTCATACGCCATTTTTTAGCAATTATCGTCCACAGTTTTATTTTCGGACCACTGATGTGACGGGCCATGTTGCGTTGCCGTCCGGGACCGAGATGGTGATGCCGGGTGATAATATTGCGATGGATGTGGAGTTGATCACGCCGATTGCGATGGATAAGGGGTTGCGTTTTGCCATCCGTGAGGGGGGTCGGACCGTCGGGGCGGGCGTGGTTGCTGAGATCATTGAATAGATGTGGTTTAATGAGCGTGTTGTTCATTGACGCTTCTCGACCCAAATTATTATAACTTGTTATAATAATTTATGTATGGAAGCTGAAAGAATCACCAAAGGAGCGTAGCTCAACTGGTAGAGCACCGGTCTCCAAAACCGGGGGTTGTAGGTTCGATTCCTATCGCTCCTGCCAATTTTGGCAACAGCGGACGGGCTTTTGTGGGACCGACCTGGTTATTGGAGTTCCTGTAATCACGTAAGTTTTTGTCATAAACAAGAAAGATAAATCAAAAAAACCATGACCAAAAACTGCGGCAAACAGAAACAAACAAAAAATGATGATGGTTGAGAATAATGGCTAAAATCAATCCAGCTCAATTTATACGTGAAGTGCGTCAAGAAGCTCTGAAAGTCACGTGGCCGATGAAGAAGGAAGTCGCCTTAACGACCATGATGGTGTTTATTTTCGTTTTTTTGGCGGCGATTTTTTTCCTTTTGATTGATCAAGTGATTTCTTTTTCTATTCGTTCTTTGCTTGGGTTTGGAGGATAACCGGCCATGGAGTCGCCACATTGGTATGTTGTCCATGTGTATTCGGGGTTTGAAAAAAAAGTTGCTGAATCGATTAAGGAGCAAGCACGGCAAAAAGGATTATCAGACAATTTTGAGGAGATTTTGGTCCCGACCGAAACCGTGGTCCAGATGCGCCGTGGCGCGAAATCGAGTGCTGAGCGTAAACTCTTTCCCGGCTATATCTTGTTGAAAATGGTGATGGAAGATCAGGCATGGCATTTGGTCAAAAACACACCGAAAGTGAGCGGGTTTCTTGGTGGTGTTCATGGCGGGGCGATGCCGGTATCGGATGTTGAGGTTAAGCGGATTTTGCATCAAGTTGAGGAAGGGGTCTCGCGTCCCAAACCGATGGTTACTTTTGAAGTTGGGGAGCAAGTGCGGGTTTGCGATGGGCCTTTTACGTCTTTTAATGGCTTGGTTGAAGAGGTGGACGAAGACAAGGCGCGCTTGAAAGTGGCGGTGTCAATTTTTGGACGGGCAACACCGGTCGAGTTGGAATATGCCCAAGTTGAGAAAGTTTGAGCAAACACCCGATATTCCCAAGAATGATGCCCTCAAGAATGAGAATGAAAAACAACCATAAAGAGCGATAAAGAACGATTATGGCAAAAAAAATTGACGGATATTTGAAACTGCAAATCCCGGCTGGCCAAGCCAACCCATCACCGCCGGTGGGTCCGGCCTTGGGTCAACGCGGGGTCAATATCATGGAATTCTGTAAGGCGTTCAATGCCAAGACCCAGGATATGGATGCCGGTATGCCGGTACCGGTGGTGATTACGGTCTTTTCTGATAAGAGTTTTACATTTGAGACCAAGTCGCCGCCGGCTTCCTATTTCTTGAAAAAAGCCGCCAAGCTCAATAAAGGGGGGGCAACCCCGGGTCGGGATGTATCGGGTCATGTTGATATGAAACAGCTGCGCGAGATTGCCGAGAAAAAAATGACTGATCTCAACGCCAATGATGTTGAATCAGCAGCCCGGATTATTGCCGGTTCGGCGCGCTCAATGGGTCTACAGGTCCGGGAGTAGGGATATGGCAATTGGTAAACGTCTGCGCGCGGCCCGTGAGAACAGTGCGCATGATCATCCCCAGACTCTGGAGGATGCGGTTGGGTTGGTGAAGAAAAATGCCACGGCGCGATTCGATGAAACGGTTGAGATTGCGGTTAATCTTGGGGTTGATGTCCGGCAAGCTGACCAAAATGTGCGTGGCATGGTCCAATTGCCGCATGGGTCTGGAAAATCGGTTCGGGTGGGTGTTTTTGCCAAAGGCGATAAAGCCAAGGAAGCAACCGCGGCCGGGGCCGATGTGGTCGGTGGTGATGATCTCGCCAAGACGATTGAGAAAGGTGATATTGCCTTTGATCGCTGTATCGCCACCCCGGATATGATGGCGGTGGTTGGCAAGTTGGGAAAAATCCTCGGTCCGCGCGGCCTGATGCCCAACCCGAAGCTGGGTACGGTCACCATGGATATCAAAGCGGCGGTGGCGGCGGCCAAAGCCGGTCAGGTTGAATTTCGGGCTGAAAAAGCCGGCCTGGTTCATGCCGGGATCGGTAAAGTGAGTTTTCAAGATGAGGCATTGATCGCCAATATCAAGGCATTTATCGATGCTTTGCTCAAGGCCAAACCATCGGGGGCCAAGGGAACCTATCTCAAACGGGCCGCGGTGAGTTCGACCATGGGTCCGGGGATCAAACTGGATGTGGCAAGCGCGCTTGATTAGCTGCTTGTCTAAAAAATCCGCGGCATCGGTTGAGTGAGACCGTTGCCAAGGGGAGGCAAATATGCCTGATGCCGTGGTATAAACGGTGGCAGGCATATCGGCCGACCTGTCCAAGACCGTGGGTGCGCCTTTTATGGGTGCTTAATGGCGGGAGCCGCCGACGTAGACGGAGTTCGATTTTTCTCTGCTCATGGGTGGGGATGATTCGTGGTTCCGGGGCAGGAAATGCCTAGGATTCCTGGGTGTTTTTTCAAAGGTTTAAGTCGGGGTACCCCCGGCTTTTATGGGTTGGAACGCGAATCGGAGATGGATCATTGGACCGCACAAAAAAAATTAGCCTGGTATCGGAGTTACGCACGATTTTTGAAACCAGCATTTTGGTGGTGGTGGCCCGTCATGACGGCTTGAATATGGTCGAAACGACGGCTTTGCGTTGTAAAATGCGCGAAGAAGGGGCCTGTTTTCGGGTGGTCAAAAACCGGCTGGCCCAGATTGCCCTTGCCGGGACCGCCTATGAGGCTATCGGTGCCCTTCTCAAGGGGCCAACAGCGATTGCGTATTCCCAAGATCCGGTTGCCGCCGCGCGGGTGACGGTGTCGCAAGCAAAAGAGCTGGGGAAGCTGGAAATCTTGGGTGGGTCTTTGGAAGGCCGGGAACTCGGGGTCGATGGGGTGAAAGCCCTGGCTTCGTTGCCATCGCTTGATGAATCCCGGGCCAAGATCACCGGTCTGTTGACCGGGCCATCGATTCAGATTGCCCGGGTTATTAACGTGCCGGGCAGTCAGTTGGCGCGTCTTCTATCCATGCGTCCAGAACCCAATCAAGCCGCCTGAGCGGTATGACCTGAATGTTATGACGATAAGATTTAAGCCAAGGAAAGGATAAAACATGGCTGATATTGAAAAAATTGCTGATGAATTATCGGCGCTGACGGTTATGGAAGCGGCTGATTTGAGTAAGCTGTTGGAGGAGAAATGGGGTGTTTCTGCGGCGGCGGCTCCGGTCGCGGTGGCAGCAGCTCCCGGTGCGGCGGCTGATGGCGGGGCGCCGTCCAGCGAACAGAGTGAATTTTCGGTTATTCTGGCCGCGGCTGGTGACAAGAAGATCAATGTCATTAAGGAAGTGCGGACGATCACCGGCCTGGGTCTTAAAGAAGCCAAGGACTTGGTTGAAGGGGCGCCTAAGCCGGTGAAAGAGGGGCTTGCTAAAGATGCCGCCGAAGAATTGAAGAAGAAACTCGAAGAGGCAGGAGCCACAGTCGAGCTCAAGTAAAACAGCAGCGGGGACATTGCTTCCCGCTGCTTTTCTTCTTTGGCGTTTGGTGGGTGGCATTTGGCGGCCCGTGATTTATGTGTTCGGGTGTCTGCCTCCAGAGACGTCATAAAGCGAAGTCATAAACAACATAATAGACGGGATGAAAAAATGGCCAGATCCCTGATGGGACGCAAGCGTGTGCGTAAGAGTTTCGGGCGTATTCCAGAAGTCGCCCCGATGCCGAATTTGATTGAAGTCCAACGGCATTCTTACGATTTGTTTTTGCAAGGTGACATATCATCGCAACAGCGGGTCGTTTCTGGATTACAGGCAGTTTTTCAATCGGTTTTTCCGATTCGGGATTTTTCCGAGCGGGCCGAGTTGGAATTTGTCAAATATGATCTGGAAAGTCCCAAATATGATGTCGAAGAATGCCAACAGCGCGGTATGACCTATGCGGCTTTGTTGCGGGTGACCTTGCGCCTGGTGGTCTGGGATATTGACGAGGAAACCGGCAGCCGTTCGATTCGTGATATTAAAGAGCAAGATGTCTATATGGGCGATATGCCGTTGATGACCGATAAAGGCACATTCATCATCAATGGCACCACCCGGGTCGTGGTTTCGCAGATGCATCGCTCTCCTGGGGTTTTCTTTGATCATGACAAGGGAAAAACCCACGCATCGGGAAAATATCTTTTTGCGGCCCGGGTTATTCCCTATCGCGGTTCTTGGCTTGATTTTGAGTTTGATGCCAAAGATTTGCTTTATGTCCGGATTGATCGGCGGCGTAAGCTGCCGGTGACAACGATGTTGATGGCTTTGGATAATGCCGCGACTGAACAACGTCGGGCCGAGGCGGCCCGAGAGGGCCGGGTGTTGGCGGCCGATGATGTTGAGGGGATGAGCAAGGAAGATATCCTGGATCTGTTTTATGACCATTTGATCTATCATCGTGATGGGGCTCATTGGCGGTCTGATTTCATTCCTGAACAGATGCAGGGGCGGAAATTATCGGCTGATTTGGTGGATGCCGATAGCGGTGAAGTTGTGGCCGAGGCGGGTGCGAAAATGACGGCCCGCCTTTTGAAAAAGCTGACCGGTTTGAAGGCTTTGCGCACCCGCAGCGAGCAATTATTGGGCAGTTTCTTTGCCGAAGATGTGATTGATCCGAAAGATGGGGTCATTTTGATTGAGGCCGGGGATGAAGTGAGCGAGGAATCTCTTGGGATCATTGATCAGCTTGGCCTTGATACAATCAGCATTCTTGATATCGATCATGTGCGGGTTGGTCCCTATATCCGCAATACTTTGGCGGTTGATAAGAATGACAGCCGTGAGACCGCCTTGATTGATATTTACCGGGTGATGCGGCCGGGTGAGCCGCCAACTTTAGAAACCGCTGAGGTTCTCTTCAAGTCGCTGTTTTTTGATCCTGAACGCTATGATCTCTCGGCGGTGGGTCGGGTCAAGATCAATGCCCGGCTTGATCTTGA
Organism: Alphaproteobacteria bacterium; assembly: GCA_963923945.1. Classification (GTDB taxonomy): domain Bacteria; phylum Pseudomonadota; class Alphaproteobacteria. The sequence goes on along the minus strand of OZ000551.1, from coordinate 536,409 downwards.
ATGTGATGATCATGTGCGGGTGTTGCGCAAGGAGGATATTCTTGAAATTGTCCGGGCTTTGGTTGATCTGCGAGACGGCCGGGGTGAGATTGATGACATTGATCATCTGGGCAATCGCCGGGTGCGCGGTGTTGGTGAATTGATGGAGAATCAGTATCGCATCGGTTTGTTGCGGATGGAGCGGGCCACCCGTGAGCGGATGAGTTCGGTGGATATTGATACGGTGATGCCCCATGATTTGATCAATGCTAAGCCGGCTGCGGCGGCGGTGCGGGAATTTTTTGGCTCCAGCCAGCTTTCCCAATTCATGGATCAGACCAATCCGCTCTCTGAGATTACTCATAAGCGGCGTCTTTCGGCGTTGGGTCCGGGTGGATTAACCCGTGAGCGGGCCGGATTTGAGGTGCGTGATGTCCATACCACCCATTATGGACGTATCTGCCCGATTGAAACGCCAGAAGGGCCGAATATTGGTCTGATCAATTCATTGGCGACCTATGCGCGAGTCAATAAATATGGTTTTATTGAGACTCCTTACCGCAAGGTCGAAAAAGGCAAGGTCACGCAAACAGTCGAATATCTCTCGGCGATTGAAGAGGTGCGCTATTCGATTGCGCAAGCCAACGCGGTCTTGGATGCCAAAGGCCGGTTTTCTGAAGATCTGGTTTCTTGCCGTAAAGATGGTGACTTTATCCTCATTCCGCCTGAATCCATCGATTATATTGATGTATCGCCTAAACAGTTGGTTTCGGTTGCCGCTTCGCTCATTCCGTTTCTGGAGAATGATGATGCCAACCGGGCCTTGATGGGGTCCAATATGATGCGTCAAGCGGTTCCTCTGGTTCGCAGTGAGGCCCCCTTGGTTGGCACCGGCATGGAAGAAGTGGTGGCCCGCGACTCCGGGGTCACCATCACTGCCCGCCATGATGGTATTGTTGATCAGGTGGATGCGACCCGTATCGTGATTCGTATAACCGAGATGGATGCCGACTCCCAGTCGGGGGTGGATATCTATAATCTTTCTAAATTCCAATGCTCCAACCAGAATACCAGCATTACCCAGCGTCCTCTGGTCAAGAAAGGTGAGACGGTTCATGCGGGTGATATTATTGCTGATGGTCCTTCGACGCATCTTGGTGAATTGGCTTTGGGCCGCAATGTGCTGGTCGCCTTTATGCCCTGGAATGGCTATAATTTTGAGGATTCGATCCTGCTTTCAGAACGCATTGTCCATGATGATGTTTTCACCTCAATTCATATTGAAGAATTTGAGGTCATGGCCCGTGATACCAAGCTGGGTCAAGAAGAAGTCACCCGTGATATTCCCAATGTCGGTGAGGAATCGCTGTGTGATTTGGATGAGACCGGGATTATCCATATCGGTGCTGAAGTCAATGCCGGGGATATTCTGGTCGGTAAGGTGACTCCCAAGGGTGAGTCGCCGATGACCCCTGAAGAAAAACTGCTGCGGGCGATTTTTGGCGAGAAGGCTTCCGATGTGCGGGATACCAGTTTGCGGGTGCCCCCGGGTGTGACCGGTACGGTGGTTGAGGTGCGAGTCTTTTCGCGGCGGGGTATTGATAAAGATGAGCGGGCTCTTTCCAATGAACGCCTGGAAATTGAGCGTTTGGCCAAGGACCGGGATGATGAGCGCGGTATTTTGCAACGCGATTTCAATACCCGTTTGAAAACGTTGTTGTGTAATCAGACGGTTGCGGTGGCTCCTGAACCGCTAAAAAGCTCTCAAAAATTGACCGATAAAGCCCTTGATGCGGTCGCTCCGGGTCTGTGGTCTAAGATTGATGTCAAGAATGAAAAAGCGATGGCCGAGATTGAAGGGTTGCGGCGGCGTTTTCAGGATAGCGTCGCTGATCTTGAGAGTCGGTTTGATAATAAGATTGAAAAACTGCAAGCCGGTGATGAACTGCCGCCTGGCGTGATGAAAATGGTGAAAATTTTTGTCGCAGTGAAACGCAAGATTCAGCCTGGTGACAAAATGGCTGGTCGCCACGGCAATAAGGGCGTTGTTTCTAAAATTGTCCCGGTTGAGGATATGCCCCATACCGAAAACGGGACACCGGTTGATATCGTTCTCAATCCCTTAGGTGTTCCGTCGCGGATGAATGTCGGGCAAATTTTGGAGACTCATCTGGGTTGGGCGGCCCATGGTTTGGGGCGTCAAGTGGATGATATGCTTGACCAAGTGCGCCGCGGTGTTGCTGATGGCGATAAATTACGTCAAAAATTGAAACAAATTTATGGGGCCACTTCTTATAAAGAGGATATCGCCGATCTTTCCGAAGATGAAGTGAGGGAATTGGCGACCAATACCGCGCAGGGGATACGTTTTGCGACTCCGGTCTTTGACGGGGCACATGACGCGGATATTGTTGAATATTTATCCAAGGCGGGCCTTGAGTCTTCGGGGCAGGTGCAGTTGATTAATGGCCAGACCGGGGAACCTTTTGCCCGTAAAGTGACGGTTGGCTACATTTATATGATGAAGCTCCATCATTTGGTGGATGATAAAATCCATGCCCGCTCGATTGGTCCTTACAGCCTGGTCACCCAGCAACCTCTAGGTGGCAAAGCTCAGTTTGGCGGTCAGCGATTCGGTGAAATGGAAGTCTGGGCCTTGGAAGCCTATGGTGCTGCTTACACATTGCAGGAAATGTTGACCGTGAAATCGGATGATGTTTCGGGCCGGACCAAAGTTTATGAAACCATTGTCCGGGGTGATGATAATTTTGAGGCCGGGATCCCTGAGTCGTTCAATGTTTTGGTGATGGAATTGCGGGCCTTGGGTCTGAATGTTGATCTGCGTAACCGTACTGTTTAAGTCGCCTCTTATGGCGGATATAAGGAGAGCCGAATGAATGAATTGATGCGGTTTTTGGGTCGTAAGAGCCCGGAGAATTTTGATCAAATCCGTATTTCCATTGCCAGCCCGGAACGTATCCGTTCTTGGTCGCATGGTGAGATCAAGAAGCCGGAAACCATCAATTATCGGACGTTCAAGCCGGAACGTAGCGGACTGTTTTGCGCCCGTATCTTTGGCCCGGTCAAAGATTATGAATGCTTGTGCGGTAAGTACAAGCGTATGAAATATAAAGGGATTACTTGCGAAAAATGCGGAGTTGAGGTGACCTTGGCCAAGGTGCGCCGCGAGCGTATGGGGCATATCGAATTGGCCGCCCCGGTGGCCCATATCTGGTTTCTGAAATCTCTACCCAGCCGTATCGGCCTGCTGCTGGATATGACCTTACGCAATCTCGAACGGGTCTTATATTTCGAGAATTATACGGTGACCGAACCGGGTCTGACACCGCTTGAAATGGGTCAATTACTGAGCGAAGAAGAATATTGGGAAGCGGTTGAGCTTCATGGTGCTGATACTTTTAAGGCGATGATTGGGGCCGAAGCCATCAAATTTATGCTGGAGAATATCGACCTTGAACAAAATCGTGAACAGATTCGTGAGGAATTGAGAGAAACCAACAGCGAAACCAAACGTAAGAAGCTGGTCAAGCGTCTCAAACTGACTGAGGCCTTTCTGGAATCCGGCGCGCGCCCTGAATGGATGATTCTTGATGTTGTTCCGGTGATCCCGCCGGAGTTGCGGCCTCTGGTGCCTCTGGATGGAGGGCGGTTTGCCACATCTGATCTTAATGATCTCTATCGCCGGGTGATCAATCGCAACAATCGCTTGCGGCGGTTGGTTGAGTTGCGGGCACCCGACATTATCGTCCGCAATGAGAAACGAATGCTGCAGGAATCGGTGGATGCTTTGTTTGATAATGGGCGGCGTGGCCGGGTGATCACCGGGGCCAACAAACGGCCTTTAAAGTCGCTCTCCGATATGCTCAAGGGCAAGCAGGGACGGTTCCGGCAGAATCTGTTGGGCAAGCGGGTTGATTATTCCGGGCGTTCGGTGATTGTGGTGGGGCCAGAACTCAAATTGCATCAATGCGGTCTGCCTAAGAAAATGGCTTTAGAATTGTTCAAGCCGTTGGTGTATTCACGGCTCGAACATTATGGCATGGCGACCACCATCAAAGCGGCCAAAAGAATGGTTGAAAAAGAGCGTCCTGAAGTGTGGGACATTCTGGATCAAGTCATTCGTGAGCATCCGGTTTTGTTGAACCGGGCACCGACATTGCATCGCCTGGGTATTCAAGCCTTTGAACCGGTTCTCATTGAAGGCAAAGCCATTCAGCTGCATCCATTGGTATGCGCTGCTTTTAACGCTGATTTCGATGGTGACCAAATGGCTGTGCATGTGCCGCTCTCGTTAGAGGCGCAGCTTGAGGCACGGGTATTGATGATGTCGACCAACAATATTCTCTCACCGGCCAACGGCAAGCCGATTATTGTCCCGTCGCAAGATATTGTGCTGGGCTTGTATTATCTCAGCATGATGCGTTCAGGGGCTCCGGGTGAGGGGATGGCGTTTGCCGATACCGGTGAAATTCAACAAGCCCTTGATCAAGGAGTGGTCTCTCTCCACAGTAAGATTCTGGCCCGCATTGAATCGGCGGATGCTGAAGGCAATCCCAAAATCGAACGGGTGGAGACGACGCCGGGCCGGATGATGTTGGCTGAAATTCTGCCGCACCACGCCAAAATACCGTTTTCAACGGTGAATAAACTCTTGACCAAGAAGGAAGTCAGCGCAGCGATTGATGATGTTTATCGTTATTGCGGCCAGAAAGAGACCTGTATTTTTGCTGATCGTCTGATGAATATTGGTTTTCGGGAAGCCTGTAAAGCCGGGTTGTCCTTTGGCAAGGATGATTTGGTCATTCCGGAAACCAAGACCGCTTTGACCGAAGAAACCCGGCAACAAGTCAAGGGTTTTGAGCAACAATATCTTGACGGCCTGATCACCCAAGGGGAGAAATACAATAAGGTGGTTGATGCCTGGTCGCGTTGTACCGACAAGGTTGCCGATGAAATGATGGCGGTTATGTCACCATCGGAAGATGATGATAGTGATCACCTCAATTCGGTATTTATGATGGCCCATTCCGGGGCCCGTGGATCGGCCGCCCAGATCAAGCAGCTGGCGGGGATGCGGGGCCTGATGGCCAAGCCTTCGGGTGAGATCATTGAGACACCGATTATCTCCAATTTCAAGGAGGGGCTTTCGGTTCTGGAATATTTCAACTCGACTCATGGGGCGCGTAAGGGGTTGGCGGACACGGCACTTAAAACCGCTAATTCCGGTTATCTCACCCGGCGTCTGGTGGATGTGGCGCAAGATTGCATCATCATTGAAGAGGATTGCGGGACCCAGGAGGGGTTGACGGTTTCGGCGGTGATCGAAAGTGGTGAGGTGGTTGATTCGCTTTCTGAGCGTATTTTGGGACGGACCGCGGCGGCTGATGTGGTTGATCCGGAAACCGGTGCTGTTCTCATCCCTGTGGGAACATTGATCACGGAAGATTATCTTTCGGTTGTTGAGGAGGCCCGGGTTGAGTCAGTTATTATTCGCTCGGCCCTGACCTGTCGGTCGCAAAACGGTATTTGCGCCAAATGTTATGGCCGCGATTTGGCACGCGGGACTCCGGTTAATATCGGCGAAGCGGTGGGGGTTATTGCCGCTCAATCGATTGGCGAACCAGGGACTCAACTGACCATGCGGACATTCCATATCGGTGGGGCGGCCCAACGCGGGAGTGAGCAGTCCAGTGTTGAATCGAAGTTCAACGGTCAAGTCGAGATTGCCAATAAAAATCTGGTCACCGACTCCAAAGGCGTTCAGATTGTCATGGGCCGCAATACCCAACTGATTATCAAGGGGAGCAAACGGGAACGGGTTTCCCATCGTCTGCCTTATGGGGCAAAATTGCTGGTTAAGGACGGGGCAAAGGTCAAGAAAGGCGACACTTTATCTCAGTGGGATCCTTACACATTGCCGGTGATCACCGAAAAAGAGGGAATCGCCAATTTTGTTGATCTGATTGACGGGGTTTCACTGCGCGATGTGATGGACGAAACCACCGGCATCACCAATAAGGTGGTGGTGGATTGGAAGCAACAGGCTCAAGGCGGTGATTTCAAGCCACGGGTTACCTTGCGTGATGAAAAAGATCAGGTGGTCACCCTTGAGGATGGTATTGAGGCACGTTATTTCCTTTCGGTTGATTCAATCCTTAGCGTTCATCATGGTGATCGGGTCAAAGCCGGGGATGTGTTGGCGCGTATTCCCAAAGAGTCGTCTAAGACCCGCGATATAACCGGCGGTTTGCCACGGGTGGCTGAATTGTTTGAGGCCCGTAAGCCGAAAGATCATAAGGTGATCTCGGAAATTGCTGGTCGGGTTGAATTTGGTAAAGATTATAAAATGAAACGCCGGATTGCGGTGGTTGCTGAAGACGGTGATCGGGTCGAATATATGCTGCCCAAGGGCAAGCATCTGAGTGTTCAGGAAGGGGATTATGTTGAAGTGGGGGATTCCCTGATGGATGGCAGTCCGGTCCCCCATGATATTTTGCATGTCCTGGGTGTTGAGGCTTTGGCCAGTTACTTGGTTAATGAGGTTCAGGATGTCTATCGTCTCCAAGGTGTTAAAATCAACGACAAGCATATTGAGGTTATCGTACGCCAGATGATGCAGAAAGTTGAAATCACCGATCCGGGCGAAACCACCTTCCTGCTTGGCGAACAAGTGGAAAGAGGGGAGTTTGAACGGGTCAATGCCCAGGCAAAAAGCGATGGTATTCAACCCGCACTCAGCAATCCGGTATTGCTGGGAATCACCAAAGCGTCCCTACAAACCGGCAGCTTTATTTCTGCGGCCTCCTTCCAAGAGACGACACGTGTCCTCACCGAGGCGGCGGTTTCTGGTCGGGTTGATCGCCTGGAAGGGTTGAAGGAAAATGTCATTGTTGGCCGGTTGATTCCAGCCGGGACTGGCAGTGTGGTCAGGCGATTTAGGGCATTGGCGGCCCAGCGGGACCGGGAATTGCAATCCGAACGTGAGCGTCGTCTGGAGATTGAGGAAAAAGAAAAATCAACCACCGACCATGATGATGTGGTGGTGGCTGAAGCCGGTTGAGTAGGCTATCGAGATTGAGCAAAAAATAGGGCTTGCGGCCTTTCAGGCGTACGGTTTTTTAGACTTGTGGTTTTTTGCGAAAGAGTGATAGGGAGGGAAGATCAGGTTTTAGAGGATAAGGTTTTAAAAGAAGCGATTTTCTTGGTTGACGCGCCGATAACGCCTGAATAGGATGCGCCAACCTTGGATGTGGTGTTCTGGTGCGGTGTTCTGGTGCGGTGTTCTTAAGAGTATTTGAGAACATAATTTTGGTTGCGAAACAATCAACCGGATGCTCACCAAGGATAGGGCAAGACAATTGATCTGCAAGATGATTGATTGTCTGAAAAATTGATCAAAAAGAAAAAAGCCGCTTGCGCGTCCTTTCAAGTGGGTTGGCTGTTTTCCTGTTTATATTTTCTGGTCTATGGGGGCTGAAAAATGTCTCTGTAAGTGAGAAAATAGGCTGGAAATCGCCGCTTTTTTGTGGCTGTTGGGTGATGTTTTTATTGGTTTTAAGATTTTGTTTTTTTAAGAATTTTTGAGCAAAGATGGGGCGACCATGCCGACCATTAATCAGTTGATTCGCAAGCCCCGCCGGTCGGTGGCCAAGCGCAATAAAGTTCCGGCTTTAGAGAATTGTCCTCAAAAACGGGGGGTCTGCACCCGTGTTTATACGACGACCCCGAAGAAGCCCAATTCAGCCTTGCGCAAGGTGGCCCGGGTACGTTTGACCAATGGATTTGAGGTGACCAGCTATATCCCTGGTGAAGGCCACAATATTCAAGAACATTCGGTTGTTTTGTTGCGGGGTGGCCGGGTTAAGGATTTACCCGGGGTTCGTTATCATATTCTGCGTGGTGTCTTGGATACCGAAGGCGTTAAGGATCGGCGCCAGCGCCGTTCCAAATACGGTGCCAAACGTCCCAAATAAGCTAAAGAAACAACGTCCTCAATAAGCCGTTATCAATAAACAACCTCCTGCGTCATCAATCCCCAATACGTTCCAACAAGAATCAGCCAACAAGAATCAGTCAACAAAGAATCAGTCAACAAAGAATCAGGTTTTCCCCCATGTCCCGCCGCCACGCCGCCGAAAAGCGCGAAATTCTCCCTGACGCCAAATACCATGATCGGATTGTGGCGAAATTCATTAATTGTATGATGGCCCGCGGCAAGCGGTCGACGGCGGAGCGTATTTTTTATGGTGCCTTTGATAAGATGGAACAACGCGGTGGTGCAGAGCCGCTCAAAGTTTTTCATCAAGCTCTGGATAATGTGCGTCCGGGTATTGAGGTGCGCTCACGCCGGGTGGGGGGTGCCACTTACCAGGTCCCGGTAGAGGTACGGCCGGGCCGGGCCCAAGCCCTGGCCATACGGTGGCTGATCAACAGTGCACGGGGTCGTTCCGAGCGCACGATGATTGATCGTTTATGCAATGAATTTTCTGATGCCGCCGAAAATCGTGGTGGTGCGGTCAAGAAGCGGGAAGATGCCCATCGGATGGCGGAAGCCAACCGGGCCTTTTCCCATTATCGCTGGTAAGGGCGGTATCTTAATGTCTCGCGAAACCCCCATCGGTGAATATCGGAATATCGGCATCATGGCCCATATTGATGCCGGTAAGACCACCACCACTGAGCGGGTCCTCTATTATACCGGGGTTTCCCATAAGATTGGTGAGGTCCATGACGGGGCAGCAACCATGGATTGGATGGCCCAAGAGCAAGAGCGCGGCATCACCATCACCTCGGCAGCCACGACCTGTTTTTGGAAAAACAAGCGCATCAATATTATTGACACCCCTGGACATGTTGATTTCACGATTGAGGTTGAGCGCTCTTTACGGGTTCTTGATGGTGCGGTGTGTGTGTTTGATTCGGTGGCCGGGGTTGAGCCGCAATCGGAAACAGTGTGGCGGCAAGCCGATAAATATGGTGTCCCGCGGATTTGTTTTGTCAATAAGATGGATCGTACCGGGGCTGATTATGATCGGTGCGTGGATATGATCCTTGATCGCTTGGGTGCGCAGCCGCTGGTCACTCAACTTCCCATTGGTAGCGAGAGTGATTTTGCCGGGGTGATTGATCTCTTAAAGATGAAGGCACTGATCTGGAAAGATGAAGAGCTGGGTGCCAAATTTGATGAGACCGATATTCCTTCTGACCTCCAAGCCCAGGCGGCCGTATACCGTGAAAAAATGGTCGAAGCGGCGATTGAACATGATGATGCGGCGATGGAACGCTATCTTGAGGGCAGCGAACCGAATTTTGAGACATTGGTTGCTTGTATTCGTCAAGGAACGCTGACCGGTGCTTTTGTTCCGGTTCTCTGTGGCAGTGCTTTTAAGAATAAGGGGGTGCAACCTTTATTGGATGCGGTGATTGATTATCTGCCCTCGCCGATGGATGTGCCGCCGATTAAAGGGGTCAAACAGGGGAGTGATCAAGAAATCACCCGCAAGAGTGATGATGATCAGCCATTTGCCGCTTTGGCCTTCAAAGTGATGACCGATCCTTATGTGGGGTCTTTGACCTATGTGCGGGTGTATTCGGGAATGGTTGCCCAAGGCGATAGCACTCTCAACTCGGTCAAGGATCGCAAAGAACGGGTCGGTCGTATTTTGCAAATGCATGCCAATTCTCGTGAGGATCTCAAAGAAGCCCGGGCCGGTGATATTGTGGCTTTGGCGGGTTTGAAGAGTACGGTGACCGGCGATACATTATGCGCATCTGCGGATGCTGTTGTTCTGGAACGTATGGAGTTTCCTGACCCGGTGATTGAGGTTGCGGTTGAGCCGAAAACCAAGGCGGATCAAGAAAAGATGGGGGTGGCTCTGCAACGATTGGCGGCTGAGGATCCTTCGTTTCAGGTTGCCAGTGATGAGGAAAGTGGCCAGACGGTGATCAAGGGCATGGGTGAACTGCATCTCGATATTCTGGTTGATCGCATGAAGCGTGAGTTCAAAGTCGAGGCCAGCGTGGGTGCTCCGCAAGTGGCTTATCGTGAGACCATCACCAAGGCTGCTGAGGTTGACTATACCCATAAAAAGCAAACTGGTGGTTCGGGGCAATTTGCCCGGGTGATTATGGATTTTGAGCCCTTGGAAGCTGGCGGAGGTTTCGCTTTTGAGAGTGTTGTGGTCGGGGGGCGAGTCCCCAAAGAATATATTCCCGGGGTGGAAAAAGGGATCAGGTCCTCTCTTGAATCCGGTATTTTGGCCGGGTTCCCGGTGATTGATTTCAAATGTGTCTTGAAAGATGGGGCCTTTCATGATGTTGATTCGAGTGTTCTGGCCTTTGAGATTGCTGCCCGGGCGGCTTTTCGGGATGTCATGAAGCGGGCTGGACCGGTTTTGCTGGAACCGATGATGCAGGTTGAGGTGGTGACGCCGGAAGACTATATGGGTGATATTATGGGTGATTTGAATGCGCGCCGAGGCAATGTTTCGGGCATGGAGCCGCGGGGTAATGCCCAGGTGATTAACGCGATGGTGCCGCTGGCGACAATGTTTGGTTATGTCAATACATTGCGCTCAATGAGCCAAGGGCGGGCCACCTACAGCATGCATTTTGATCATTATGCCCAGGTCCCGCGCCAAGTTTCGGAAGAGGTTCGGGAAAAACTCGCCGGTTAAGTTTTGGCTGATTTTTGAAATTGATTTCAGAAATTATTGATTGATATTTGTATGGATTGATATTTGTAAGGTCTTTTTGGTTTTATTTTCAAAAGAGGGTTTAGGAGATGTCGAAAGAAAAGTTTGAGCGTCGCAAGCCGCATTGCAATATAGGGACGATTGGGCATGTTGATCATGGCAAGACGACATTGACGGCGGCGATTACCAAGATTTTATCGGAAGCCGGTGGTGCGGAAGTGTTGGCGTATGACCAGATTGACAACGCGCCGGAAGAAAAAGCGCGTGGGATCACGATATCGACGGCGCATGTGGAATATGAGACCGAGAAGCGTCATTATGCGCATGTGGATTGCCCGGGTCATGCGGATTATGTGAAGAATATGATCACCGGCGCGGCCCAGATGGATGGGGCGATTTTGGTTGTTTCGGCGGCCGATGGTCCGATGCCGCAGACGCGGGAGCATATCTTATTGGCGCGTCAGGTTGGTGTTCCGGCGATGGTTGTGTATCTGAACAAGGTTGATCAGGTTGATGATGCGGAGTTGTTGGAGTTGGTTGAGTTGGAGGTTCGAGAGTTGTTGTCGTCGTATGATTTTGCCGGAGATGAGATACCGATAGTGAAAGGATCGGCGTTGGCGGCGATTGAAGGGGGTGATGCGGCGCAAGGCAAAGAGTCGATATTGGCGTTGATGGAAGCGGTTGATTCGTATATTCCGCAGCCGGATCGTCCGGTTGATCAGCCGTTTTTGATGCCGATTGAGGATGTGTTTTCGATATCGGGTCGCGGGACGGTTGTGACCGGCCGGGTTGAGCAAGGTGTTTTGAATGTGAATGATGAGATTGAGATTGTGGGTATTCGTGAGACCAGCAAGACGGTGTGTACGGGTGTTGAGATGTTTCGTAAACTGTTGGATCGAGGTGAGGCTGGAGATAATATTGGGGCGTTGTTGCGGGGGACCAAGCGTGAAGATGTGGAGCGTGGTCAGGTTTTGTCGGCGCCGGGTACGATTACGCCGCATCGCAAGTTTAAGGCCGAAGCGTATATCTTGACCAAGGATGAGGGGGGTCGTCATACGCCATTTTTTAGCAATTATCGTCCACAGTTTTATTTTCGGACCACTGATGTGACGGGCCATGTTGCGTTGCCGTCCGGGACCGAGATGGTGATGCCGGGTGATAATATTGCGATGGATGTGGAGTTGATCACGCCGATTGCGATGGATAAGGGGTTGCGTTTTGCCATCCGTGAGGGGGGTCGGACCGTCGGGGCGGGCGTGGTTGCTGAGATCATTGAATAGATGTGGTTTAATGAGCGTGTTGTTTGAAGGACGTTATTGGTATGGAAAATCAAAATATTCGCATTCGTCTCAAGGCGTATGATCATCGGGTGCTTGATCAATCGGCTTTGGAAATCCTTAATACGGCCAAACGTACCGGGGCGGCGGTACGTGGCCCTATTCCATTGCCGACTCGGGTTGAGAAATTTACGGTTTTGCGCTCACCGCATATTGATAAAAATTCACGTGAACAATTCGAGATGCGGACCCATAAACGAATGCTGGATATCGTTGATCCGACCCCGCAAACCGTTGATGCGCTGATGAAGCTGGATTTGGCGGCTGGGGTTGATGTTGAGATTAAACTTTAGTCGAGATGAACAAGTTTAAAAGAGGATGATGATGGGCTCGTTATCAATGCGCACCGGTCTGATTGCTGAAAAAGTCGGCATGTCCTGTGTTTATGCTGAGAATGGCGCACGGGTTCCGGTGACGGTTCTCAAGCTTGATGGGTGCTCGGTTGTGGCGGTCCGCCGGGCTGAAAAAGACGGCTATACCGCCCTCCAGCTGGGTCTGGGCCGGGCCAAAGTGAAGAATGTCGGCAAGCCGCTGCGCGGTCATTTTGCCCAGGCAAAAGTTGAACCAACGCGATTTTTGCGGGAATTTCGGGTTTCCGAAGACGCGCTGCTTGATGTGGGGACGGATATCGGGGCGGATCATTTCATGCCGGGTCAATATGTTGATGTTTCCGGCCTGTCTATCGGCAAGGGGTTTGCCGGGGCCATGAAACGTCATAATTTTGGTGGTCTGAGAGCTTCACATGGGGTTTCAATTTCTCACCGTAGCCACGGCTCGACGGGGCAGTGTCAAGACCCGGGGAAAGTGTTCAAGGGCAAAAAAATGGCCGGTCATTTGGGCGCGTCTCGGGTCACTGTTCAAAATCTGCAAGTGGTGGCCACCGATGGTGTGCGCGGTCTCATTCTGCTCAAAGGAGGTGTACCGGGGGCCAAGGGAAGTTTGATCGAGATTCGTGATGCCAAGAAGAAAAAGTCACCGCAAGATCGGCCTTTTCCGGCTGCTATACGCTCTGGCGCGGCGGGGGATTCGGTTTCTGAAGATACGGCTCATAAGGATGATACGTCTCCAAAAAAGGACGAAGATGCGGTTCAGAAAAATGATCCAGCCCCAAAAGAGGATACGTCTGAGAAAAATGATCAAGGCGATAACCCGTCAACCAGCGGAGTCTCTTGATGAAAGCGGTGGTTAAAAATCTTGACAACAAAAAAGTCGGGGATGTCAGCTTGGCTGAATCGATTTTTGGCTTGCCGCCCCGGGCCGATATTTTGGCCCGGATGGTGAATTGGCAGTTGGCCAAACGGCGGGCCGGGACTCACAAAACCCGGACCATCAGTGAGATTCGCGGGACAACCGCCAAGCCGTTCCGGCAAAAAGGCATGGGCCGGGCCCGTCAAGGGAGTTTGCGCTCTCCCCAGTTTCGTGGCGGGGCGGTGATTTTTGGTCCCCGGCCGCGCGATCATGGGCATCGTTTGACCAAGAAATTTCGGGCCTTGGCTCTGCGGATCGCCTTATCGACTAAGCAGGCCAATGGGCAGATCTGTATTCTTGATGATGCGGTTTTGGCCGAACCCAAGACCAGGCTCTTGTCGGCGAAACTGACCGGTCTTGGTGTAGGCTCGGCTCTGATTTTGGTTGGTGAAGCGGTTGATACGTCTTTTGCCCGGGCCGCGGCCAATATTCCCCATATTGATGTCTTGCCTCAACAGGGCATTAACGTCTATGACATTTTGCGTCGTGATTGGCTGATTTTGACCAAGCCTGCCCTCTCTTATATTGAGGAACGCTTGCAATGAACGCCAAAAAGGTTAAACCCACACCACGGCCGGGTGATTACGATGTCATTATACGGCCAATAATCACCGAAAAAGCGACTCAAGGGGGGCTTTATAATCACGTTTCCTTTGAGGTTTCTGGTTCGGCGACCAAGCCGCAAATCAAACAAGCGGTGGAGCGGGTTTTTGGGGTTCGGGTGGTTGGTGTCAATACATTGAATGTCAAAGGCAAGGTCAAGAGATTTCGCGGTCGTCTCGGTAAGCGATCAGATTTCAAAAAGGCCATCGTTGCGCTCGCCGAAGGCGAGACCATTGACGTGACAACCGCAATTTAGGGTGGTGAATTGAAAGTGGCGATTGAGAGATGTTTGTCATGAGAATGGTTTTTTTTGGACGATGATCCTGCACTGAAGACGATTGATTAAAGATGATTGATTAAAGATGATTGAGAGCATGTGAATTATGGCATTGAAAACATATAATCCGCGCACGGCAACGCTCCGGCATTTGGTCACCGTGGATCGGGCGTCCTTATGGCGTGGTGACCCGGTCAAAAGCCTGACCGAGGGTCTCAGTAAGAAAGGCGGGCGCAACAATGCCGGTCGGGTGACCGCGCGGCGTATTGGTGGTGGCCATAAGCGGCGCTATCGCCTGGTTGATTTCAAGCGCCGTAAATTCGATGTCCCGGCAACGGTTGAGCGGATTGAGTATGATCCCAATCGGAGTGCTTTTATTGCTTTGATCCGTTATACCGATGGCGCGTTGGCTTATATTTTGGCTCCGCAGCGTTTGGCCGCCGGTGATCAGGTGGTTGCCGCTGAGCGGGCGGATATCAAGCCGGGTAATGCCATGCCGATGAAGAATATACCAATTGGTTCGATTATTCATAATGTGGAGATGAAGCCGGGTAAAGGCGGCCAAATTGCCCGGGCTGCCGGGACGTATTGTCAGTTGGTGGGCCGCAATGCTGGATATGCCCAGTTAAAGCTCTCTTCGGGTGAAGTTCGGGTGGTGCGTGCTGAATGTATGGCCACCTGTGGGGCGGTTTCAAATGCCGATCGTCAGAATATCAAACTGGCCAAGGCGGGACGTAAGCGTTGGTTGGGTAAGCGCCCGCAAGTGCGTGGTGTGGCGATGAATCCGGTTGATCACCCGCATGGTGGTGGGGAAGGGCGCACCTCGGGTGGTCGTCATCCGGTTTCTCCTTGGGGCAAGCCGACCAAAGGCAAACGGACCCGCAACAATAAGTTGACCGATCAATATATTATCCGTCGTCGTGGTCGGAAATAGCTGGCAGGAAGGAACAGATTTCATGGCGCGTTCGGTTTGGAAAGGTCCGTTTGTTGACGGATATTTGTTGAAGAAGGCGGAAGCTGTTCATGCTTCGGGACGCAAAGATGTGATCAAGACATGGTCACGTCGTTCGACGGTTCTGCCGCAATTTGTTGGTTTAACCTTCGGGGTCCATAATGGCCGCAAACATGTACCGGTCTTAGTCACTGAAAATATGGTTGGCCATAAATTGGGTGAATTTGCACCCACCCGCACCTATTACGGTCATGCGGCGGACAAGAAAGCCAAAAGGCGGTAACAATGGGACAACCTGCCAATAAAAGTCGCCTGGATGTCGGGTCGGCCTGGGCGGTTTCGCCGGCTTTGCGGGTTGGTCCGCAAAAGCTCAACCTGGTCGCGGCATTGATTCGGGGGAAAGATGCGGCGACCGCTCTTGCGGTATTGAATTTTTGTCGGCGCCGGATCGCCAAGGAGGTTCTACAGGTCTTGCAATCGGCGATTGCCAATGCTGAAAACAATCACCAACTGGACATTGATCGTTTGGTGGTGTCTGAGGCCTTTGTTGGCAAGGGTCTGGTTATGAAACGTTGGCGCCCGCGGGCCCGCGGACGGGCCGGGCGCATTCGTAAGCCTTTTTCGCGCTTGACGGTGGTGGTTCGTGAACGTGAGGAATCATCCCGTGAGGAATCGTCCAATGACTAATGGTTTGAGACAATACAGCATCATGGAGTATGTGCTCTGATGGGACAAAAAGTTAATCCGATAGGATATCGCCTCGGTATTAACCGTACCTGGGATTCGCGCTGGTATGCGGGCAATGGCTATGGGGATATCTTGCAGAAAGATCTGGATCTGCGCAAATATTTGGAAAAGCGTTTGTCGCAAGCCGGTGTCTCGCGGGTGATTATTGAACGACCGGCCAAGAAGGCTTGTATCACCATCTGTACGGCTCGACCCGGGGTGATTATTGGTAAAAAAGGGGGCGATATTGAAAAATTACGGACCGATTTGAGCCGCATGGTTGGGGGGGATTTGAGTCTCAACATCATTGAGATTCGCAAGCCGGAACTGGATGCGAAACTGATTGCCGAAAACATTGCCCAACAACTGGAACGCCGGATTGCTTTTCGTCGGGCCATGAAACGGGCTGTACAATCGGCGATGCGTATGGGGGTTGGCGGTATCCGCATCAACTGCTCTGGCCGTCTGGGTGGTGCTGAGATTGCCCGGATGGAATGGTATCGTGAGGGTCGGGTGCCGTTGCAGACATTGCGTTCGGATATTGATTATGGTTGGGCAACCGCTCGTACTACGTATGGAGCCAACGGGGTCAAAGTTTGGGTCTTCAAAGGTGAGATTATGGAGCATGATCCGATGGCCCAAGAACGCCGAGCCTCTGAGTCTCAGATTGCCCGCTGATAAGGAAGGTCGATTATGCTCAGCCCCAAACGGACAAAATACCGTAAGGCCCATAAAGGCCGTATTCACGGCAATGCCAAAGGTGGTTTTACAATCAATTTTGGCTCTTATGGGATGAAGGCATTGTCACCGGCCCGGGTGACGTCGCGTCAGATTGAAGCGGCCCGCCGGGCTATGACTCGCCATATGCGCCGGGCCGGGCGGGTTTGGATTCGGATTTTTCCTGATGTGCCGGTTTCCCGCAAGCCAGCCGAAGTCCGTCAAGGTAAAGGCAAGGGATCGCCCGAATATTGGGTATGCCGAGTCAAGCCGGGTCGGGTGATGTTTGAGGTTGATGGCGTGTCGCGGGATATTGCTGAAAAAGCATTTGAATTGGCCGCGGCTAAATTACCGGTTGCCACCCGATTTGTGGCCCGTCTTGGTGAGGAGTAAGGCGATATGTCGATCAGTGATTTTCGCCGCATGAGTGAGGATGAATTGCGTGACCGGTTGCTTGAGTTGAAAAAGGAGTGGTTTAATTTGCGTTTTCAAAGAGCCAGCGGTCAGTTGGAAAACACGGCCCGCTTTCGTGTTTTGCGCCGTGATATTGCCCGTATTTTGACCATATGTAGCGAGCGTCAGCGCACCAGTACGCAGACCAGCGCCCAGAGTGAGTCAGTCTGATGCCGCGGCGTATTCTGCAAGGTCAGGTGGTGTCCAATGGTGGCACAAAAACCGTTGTCGTTCGGGTTGAGCGGCGATTGATGCATCCGGTCTATAAGAAATATATCACCCGCTCCAAGAAATATGCCGCCCATGATGAAACCGATCAATGCCAAATCGGTGACAGTGTGCGCATTCAGGAAACCAAACCGTTATCCAAACGCAAGACCTGGGTTGTCTTGGCCAAAACCGATCAGATTGCCGGTTAGGAGAAAAATATGATCCAGATGCAAACCAATTTATCGGTGGCTGATAATTCCGGTGCCCGCCATGTGCAATGTATCAAGGTGCTTGGGGGATCAAAGCGTAAAACCGCCGGGGTTGGTGATGTGATTATTGTTTCGGTGAAAGAAGCCATTCCGCGCGGCCGGGTGAAGAAAGGTGAAGTCCATCGCGCGGTGATTGTGCGTACGACCAAGGAAATCCGGCGTGATGATGGTTCTTTGATTCGTTTTGACAACAACGCGGCGGTCTTGATCAATAATCAAGGTGAACCCCTGGGGACACGTATTTTTGGCCCGGTCACCCGGGATTTGCGGGCCAAAAATTATATGAAAATTATTTCTCTGGCCCCGGAAGTTTTGTGAGCACGACTATGGCCAAGTTGAAAATGAAAAAAGGTGATAACGTGGTTGTGATCACCGGTCGTGACAAGGGATTGAAAGGTGAGATTCTTCGGGTCATCCCGGAGGCGCGGCGGGTTTTGGTCCAAGGTGTCAATAGGGTGACCAAACACAGCAAGCCTTCTTTGAAAACCCAAGGCGGTATTGAGAAAGTTGAGGTTCCGATCCATATCTCCAATATTGCGATTGTTGACCCAAAAGATGGCAAACCGACACGGGTTGGGTATCGATCTTTGAAAGATGGCAAGAAAGTGCGTTTTGCCAAAAAATCCGGTGAGGTTCTCGATAAAGGGACCAAGGGGTAGGCTAAAGAATATACAAAAGACCAAGAATGGATAAAGAGAGTAAAGGATAAAAGGGTTCAAGAAAGAGATGGCGCGATTACAGGAGCATTATGAGACGGTGGTCAAGCCGTCCCTGATGACGCAATTCAAATATGACAATCCGATGAAGACGCCGCGCTTGCGCAAGATCGTCCTCAATATGGGGGTGGGGGAAGCGATTGCCGACTCCAAACGCTTGACCGCGGCTGTTGATGATATGACTCGCATTGCGGGTCAAAAACCGGTGGTGACGCGGGCCAAGAAATCGGTTGCTTCGTTTAAATTGCGCGAAGGGATGAAAATTGGCTGTATGGTGACCTTGCGCCGGACCAGGATGTATGAATTTCTCGACCGTCTGGTCAATATTGCGTTGCCGCGGGTGCGGGATTTTCGTGGGATATCGCCCAAGAGTTTTGATGGCCACGGCAATTATTCCATGGGTTTGAAAGAGCAGATTGTTTTCCCTGAGATTGATTATGACAAAGTTGATAAAATTCGCGGTCTGGATATCGCCATCGTCACCACTGCTGGCAGCGATGATGAAGCACTGGCTCTCTTGAAGGGTTTTGACATGCCCTTTACCAGCGAATGATGCTTAAAAAATGACGTTCAAACAGAGGGATTGACGATGGCCAAGAAAAGTGCGGTGGAAAAAAATAAAAAACGGATGCGTATGGTTCAGTCTCATGCCGCAAGACGGGCCCGGTTGAAGGCGCAAGCCCGGGATCTGAAACTCTCCCCTGAGGAGCGTTTTGCGGCCCGTCTCAAGCTGGCCGCTTTGCCGCGTAATTCTTCTCAGACCCGGGTTCGCGGTCGCTGTGCGCTCACTGGCCGGGCACGTGGGTATTATCGAAAATTTAAAATGTCGCGCATTGCCCTGCGCGAACTGGCTTCGGCGGGTTTGGTGACCGGCGTCATTAAATCCAGTTGGTAGAGGAGAATCACGAATGAGCCTATCTGATCCTCTCGGTGATCTCTTGACCCGTATCCGCAACGGCCAGCAAGCCGGTAAAAATGCTATCGTGACTCCGGCCTCGCGGTTAAGAGGCAATGTTTTGAATGTTTTGAAAAAAGAGGGCTATATTCGTCATTTCTCGGTGATTAAGGATGATGCGCCCGGGAGCCGTTTTAAGGTCGAGTTGAAGTACCATGACGGTGGTCCGGTTATTCGGGAAATTTCTCGGGTTTCTAAACCGGGTCGACGGGTTTATTCTAAGGTGAAGACTCTTCCCTATTATTACGGTGGCTTGGGGACGATCATTCTTTCGACTCCGCGCGGCGTAATGTCGGATGCTGACGCGCGCTTGGCCAATGTTGGGGGTGAGGTTTTGTGTCAAGTCTTCTAATTTTCTTGGCCTGTTCGTTTGGCTTGTGGATTGGTGACTTGAGCGATAGGACGGCGCAATAAAATCCGATGATGATTGTTGAGATTTTTACTATAAAACCAGATCAGGTAAGATAAGGGTAAGATAAGGAATTGTGTTGATGTCCCGAACTGGAAAAGTCCCGGTTTCTGTTCCCGATACGGTGGAGATTGCTCTTGAGGCGGGTGTGGTGCGTGCCAAAGGTCAGCACGGGACATTGTCTTATGCCTTTGGCGAGACGGTGGATGTTGCTTTGAAAGACGACCAGATCATGATTACCCCTAAAGGGAATCACCGCCAAGCCCGTTCCATATGGGGAACAGCCCGCTCGCGGATTGATAATATTGTACGTGGTGTGAGTGAGGGATTCAGCAAAACCTTGGATATTCATGGGGTTGGGTACCGGGTTGAACTGAAGGGGGGTGCTCTTGAATTGCAGCTGGGCTATTCTCACCCCATCACTTTCCCGATTCCTGAGGGGATTGATGTTCGATGCCCTAAGCCGGTGCAAGTTGTGATTTCCGGGGCTGATAAGCAAAAAGTCGGGCAAGTGGCTGCTGATATTCGGGCATTGCGTAAACCTGAGCCTTATAAAGGCAAGGGAATTCAATATGCTGATGAGCGTGTTTTGAGAAAAGAAGGCAAGAAGAAATAAGCGGGGTCGAGACGATGTCGAATGCCAATATCCTTTTTGAACGCCGCCAAAAGCGCACGCGCGGACGCTTGCGCAAATTGGCCCAAAACCGTCCTCGATTGTCGGTCTTTCGTTCCAGCCGCCATATTCACGCCCAGATTATTGATGATTCCCAAGGGCGTACTGTGGCGGCGGCTTCCAGTCTTGAGAAAGCCTTAAAGATCAAGAAAGGTTCCGATGTTGAGGCGGCCCGCGCTGTGGGTCAGTTGATCGCCGAACGCGCCCTCAAAGCGGGGGTTGAACAGGTTGTTTTTGATCGTGGTGCTTATCTTTATCATGGCCGCGTCAAAGCCCTGGCCGAGTCGGCACGTGAAGGCGGTTTGGGTTTTTAAGGAGATTTTTTGATGATCAAGACCTTTTTGAGAGCAAAGATTTTGATGGCAGAAATCAATGGTTGAACAGACTGAACAACCACCTGAACAGGATTCGGTTCAGACCGATTCAGCTGAGAGTCCCACAACAGAGGCTCCCACAACAGAAGTGTCTGTGGTTGCAGAGGGATCATCTGCCGCCTCTGGATCGGATTCTGGTGACCGGAATCGTGACTCCGGTTCAGAGCGGGCCGATAAGAATGCTAAGAATGCCAAAAAAGCTGAAAAAAGCGGCTCTTCGGGCCGGGGTGGTCGCCAAGCCCAGCGTGGTGATGGTGGGCGGCGACGGCGCGATGAGCGCAGTGATGAACCACAGCTGATTGAAAAATTGGTCAGTATCAACCGAGTCGCGAAAGTGGTTAAAGGGGGGCGGCGTTTTGGGTTTGCGGCTCTGGTGGTGGTCGGAGACGGTTCGGGCCAAGTGGGCCACGGGGCGGGCAAAGCTCGGGAAGTCCCCGAAGCCATTCGCAAGGCTACCGAAGATGCCAAGCGTACGATGATCCGGGTACCGCTTCGCGAAGGACGGACT
This sequence comes from Alphaproteobacteria bacterium, assembly GCA_963923945.1. Lineage (GTDB taxonomy): Bacteria > Pseudomonadota > Alphaproteobacteria. Next base: position 515,288 of record OZ000551.1, on the reverse strand, counting down.
CTCCACCATGATATTCAAGGGCGTTTTGATGCCGGAAGGGTGGTTTTACGGGCCGCCCCACCAGGAACTGGAATCATTGCCGGTGGGCCGATGCGGGCGGTTTTTGAATCGCTTGGGGTGCAAGATGTTGTGGCTAAATCGGTAGGAAGCTCCAACCCTCATAATATGATTCGGGCCACTTTCAGTGCCTTGCAAAATATGAATTCACCGCGCAGCATTGCCACCAAGCGCGGATTAAAATCTTCTGATATTGTCGGTCGTCGGGCCGGGACCAGTACCAATGCATGAGGAGAGAAATATGCGTTCCCGGATCAAAGTGACCCAAATCGCCAGCGCAATCGGTGGGACCAAGACCCAACGTGCGACATTGGTTGGTTTGGGTTTGAACAAAATTCGCCGGTATCGGCTGCTTGAGGACACGCCAGCCATACGTGGTATGATTCGCAAAGTTGATCATCTGGTTGCTTTTGAAGACGTCAAGGAAACAACAAAATGAAACTCAACCAAATTCGCGATAACAAAGGGGCGCATAAGCCCCGTATGCGGGTCGGACGCGGTATTGGTTCGGGCAAAGGCAAGACCTGTGGTCGTGGGGTCAAAGGCCAAAAATCACGCAGCGGTGTGAGCATCAAGGGGTTTGAGGGCGGTCAAATGCCCCTGCATATGCGCTTGCCCAAGCAAGGCTTCACCAATATTTTTCGCAAGCGGCATGCTTTGTTGAATCTGGGTCGTCTGCAAGCGGCGATTGATGCCGGTAAGCTCGATCCGAAGAAAGACATTGATTCGGCGGTATTAGTTTCCAGCGGTGTGGTTCGCCGTTGTTTCGATGGGGTGCGCCTATTGGCCAAGGGCGCGTTGACGTCTCCGGTCAAAATCCGGGTTGTTGCCGCTTCCAAGGCTGCTTTGGCGGCGGTTGAGAAAGCCGGTGGGTCGGTGATAATCCTTTCATCGCGTCACCAAGCAGCATCTTCTTCCTCACCTTCTGATCAGGACCGCTGATTCATGGCATCGGTTGCTGAACAACTGGCTTCGAATATCAATTTTGGGGTGATCGCCAAGGCCGAAGAACTCAAAAAGCGCCTGTGGTTTACTCTGTTTGTCTTGATTGTTTATCGGTTGGGTACATATGTGCCGATACCGGGGATTGATCCCACAGCATTACAAGATATTTTTGAGCGCAGCGGCGGCGGTGTGCTGGGTATTTTCAATATGTTTGCCGGTGGGGCACTTGGTCGTATGACCATTTTTGCCCTGAACTTGATCCCCTATATTTCAGCCAGCATCATCATGCAGTTGATGACCGTGGTATCGCCAAAGCTGGCCCAGTTGAAGAAAGAAGGGGAGAGCGGGCGCAAAAAAATCAATCAATACAGCCGCTACGGTGCGGTTCTTTTGTCGGCTGTTCAAGGCTACGGTATCGCCATTGGTTTGGAGAATATGCAAGGTTCATCGGGTTCAGCGGCCATTGATCCAGGGACGTTTTTCCGTGTGACCACGGTTGTGACTCTGGTTGGTGGAAGCATCTTTTTGATGTGGTTGGGTGAGCAAGTCACCCAGAGAGGTATCGGCAATGGGATTTCATTGATCATCTTTGCCGGTATTGTCGCTGAATTGCCCGGGGCTTTGGTTTCGACCTTGGAATTGGGTCGGGCCGGAGCGTTATCCACCTTCTTGATTATTGGTCTTCTGCTGATGGCGGTTGCGGTGATTGCTTTTATTGTTTTTGTCGAGCGGGCGCAACGGCGGCTGGTTATTCAATATCCCAAGCGCCAATCAGGCAATAAAATGTATGGTGGAGAGAGTTCTTATCTGCCCCTGAAATTGAATACATCCGGGGTCATTCCGCCAATTTTTGCCAGTTCCTTGCTTCTCATGCCGATTACCATCGCCAGTTTCAGTGCCAACCAAGGTCCCGAATGGTTGACCGCTATGACGTCGTATCTCGGGCGTGGTCAGCCTCTGTATCTGGCTATTTATATCGGGATGATCGTCTTTTTTGCTTTTTTCTATACGGCGGTTGTTTTCAACCCTCAGGAAACGGCTGACAACCTCAAAAAGCATGGAGGGTTTCTCCCCGGCATCCGACCGGGAGAAAATACAGCCCGCTATTTGGATTATGTCCTCACCCGTTTGACCGTTGTCGGGGCGATTTATCTTTCTTTGGTCTGTTTGTTGCCTGAATTACTGATTTCAGAATATTCCGTGCCGTTTTATTTTGGCGGGACCAGCTTGCTGATTGTTGTGACTGTGACCATGGATACGGTGGCTCAAATTCAATCGCATCTGATTGCCCATCAATATGAGGGTTTGGTCAAACACGCTAATCTGCGCGGGAGTCGGCGTTGAATATTGTCTTATTGGGACCACCAGGAGCGGGTAAAGGCACCCAAGCCGAGCGTCTGGTGCAAGAGCGTGATATGGTTCAATTTTCGACCGGTGATATGTTGCGTCAAGCGGTGGTCTCGGGCAGTTCTTTGGGACAACAAGTCAAGGATGTGATGGATCGTGGTGATTTGGTGTCTGACGATCTGGTGATCGGCATCATTTCCGAACGCATTGACCAAGATGGGTGCCAGGCTGGCTTTATTCTTGATGGGTTTCCACGGACCGTGGCTCAGGCTGAAGCCCTTGACGTTATGTTGGCGGAGAAAAAACTGCATCTTGATAAGGTGGTGAGCATTGAGGTTCCTGAAGAGGTTCTTTTTGCCCGCATTGAAGGCCGGGCGGTGGAGGCAGCTGAAGATACAGTTCGTTCCGATGACACACCAGAGGTCTTACGGCGGCGGCTTGAGGTTTATCATGAGCAAACCGCTCCGATTATACCATTTTATTATCAAACCAAGCGGCTTGAATATATTGATGGCGTTGGAGATATTGATGAAATCGCAGCGCGTATTGCCGCGGTCTTGGATGGGATCGGCGATGATTGACAGACGGTTCCTTACCCCTATAATCGCGTTCATTTTTGCTCTAGACCTCAAAGATGGGTTGGGGCATCGGTAGGGGGCTGAGCGGGGGTCTTGGTAGAAATCGCTTGGTAAGAGTTAAAAGAGAGCCTCTTTGCAAGAGAGAAAGGTAATCCATGGCGCGAATTGCAGGCATTAACATCCCTACATCGAAGCGTGTCGAGGTGGCGCTGACCTATATCCATGGTATTGGTCGCAGCAAGGCATCCTTGATTTGTCAACGTTTAGACCTGCCTTCCGAGCGGCGGGTTGCTGATTTGACCGAAGACGAGATTATCCGGGTGCGTGAGGTCATTGACGCTGAATACCAGGTGGAAGGTGATCTGCGCCGTGAGACGGCGATGAATATCAAACGGTTGATGGATTTGGGTTGTTATCGTGGCTTGCGTCATCGTAAGGGATTGCCGACACGTGGCCAGCGTACCCATACCAATGCCCGGACACGTAAAGGCAAAGCAAAACCCATCGCCGGTAAGAAAAAAGTTTAGAGGATTTTTATGGCTAAAACGGTACCCACCCGTGTGCGCCGTCGCGAGCGCAAGAATATCACGGCAGGTGTGGCGCATGTCAGCGCCACATTCAATAATACCATCATCACCATTGCTGATGCCCAGGGAAATGCAATTTCCTGGTCCTCGGCCGGCAGTTGTGGATTTAAGGGATCACGAAAATCAACCCCTTATGCGGCTCAGATGGCGGCTGAAGATGCGGGTCGGCGGGCTCAAGAACATGGGATGAAGACGCTGGAGATTTTGGTTTCTGGTCCTGGTTCTGGTCGCGAATCGGCATTACGGGCTCTCAACGCTGTGGGGTTTGATATTACGTCGATTCGTGATGTGACCCCTATTCCGCATAATGGCTGTCGCCCGCCCAAGCGGCGCCGCGTGTGAGAACCTTTTTGGAATGGTTGTATCGTTTTGGCTTAAACTTCAATGCCGAAATCAGCGTATTTAAGGCGTTGTTTTAGTGGGACGGTATTTCAAAAAGAATTTAGTACGAAAAAACGTGAGGGAATAATGTCTGACTCCGTGATGGAAAGAAATTGGCGATCCTTAATCAAGCCGAGCAAACTGGATATTAAAGAGGGCGTTGATCCAGCCCGTGTCGCAACCGTGGTTGCGCAGCCTTTGGAGCGGGGTTTCGGCCTGACTTTGGGTAATGCTTTGCGGCGTATTTTGCTCTCATCGCTACAGGGGGCGGCGGTGACATCACTCAAAGTCAATGGTGCTTTGCATGAATTTACCTCAATCCCGGGAGTGTTGGAGGATATTACGGATATCGTCCTCAATGTTAAGGGGTTGGCCTTGCGGATGCATGGTGATGGCCCGCGCCGTCTGGCTTTACAGGCCAGTGGTTCCGGCTCTGTCACCGCCAAAGCCATTGACACCGGTCATGATATTGAGATTCTCAACCCGGATCATCATATTTGCAGCTTGGAAGAGGGATGCCAGATTGATATGGAACTTGAGGTTGCTCACGGTAAGGGGTATGTCCCGGCTTCCCAAAACCGTCGTGAGGATTCACCGATTGGCTTGATTCCGGTTGATTCCTTGTTCACGCCGGTCCGCAAGGTGTCTTATAAAGTTGAGAATGCCCGGGTTGGCCAAGTCACTGATTATGATAAATTGTCTTTGACATTGGAAACCAATGGCGCGGTCAGCCCCGAGGATGCGGTGGCCCTATCGGCGCGCATTTTACAAGATCAACTGCAGCTGTTTATCAATTTTGAGGAACCCCGACCCAGTGAGACGGCTCCCGAAGCCGATGAACCCGCTTTCAATCGCAGCTTGTTGCGCAAAGTTGATGAACTTGAGCTCTCTGTGCGTTCGGCAAATTGCCTCAAAAGTGATGATATTGTTTATATTGGTGATCTGGTTCAAAAAACCGAGGCTGAAATGTTGCGCACCCCCAATTTTGGTCGTAAATCTTTGAATGAAATCAAGGAAGTCCTGGCCAGTATGGATATTTATTTGGGGATGGAAACACCGGGTTGGCCGCCAGAAAATATTGAGGAAATGGTCAAAAAAATGGAAGAGCCTTATTAGCCTCATTTTTATTGGCGATGAGATGTCCTGAAAAAACTCCTCAATAAGACAGTATTCAAACACACCATATTTGAAAACGACAGTATTTACCCAATCCTATTTACCCAAGAGTAACCAGAGGGCCAAACCATGCGGCATGCTTTAAGTGGGCGCAAACTGAACCGGACCAGCAGTCATCGTCAAGCGATGCTGAGCAATATGGCCGGGTCTTTGATTGTGCATGAACAGATCAAAACCACCTTGCCGAAAGCCAAAGAGATTCGGCCCTTTGTCGAGAAGCTGGTCACCTTGGGTAAGCGGGGTGGCCTGCATAATCGGCGCCGCGCTCTGGCGGTGTTGTCTGATAAAACCATCGTTTCCAAGTTATTCACGGTCATTGGACCACGATACGCTGAGCGACCCGGCGGCTATTTGCGGATTATGAAAGCCGGTTTTCGTTATGGAGATGATGCCCCGATGGCGGTTGTCGAATTTGTTGATCGTGATGTTGATGCCAAAGGCAAGGCGGATAAAGAGCGTCTGGAGGCCAGCCAAATGGCTGAACCAGAGGAAGAAGAACAACCCAAATAAATCAGGAATTCTGGCAGCCAGGTGGTGGTGGATGCCAATAGAGCCTTGTTGCTGCTGCGCCTGATTGAGGCCGTTTTCTGATTGATTTGGCCGGGCTGGGCTTTTCTCTCTTGAGCTTTTGGGGGCGGTTTTGATCCGGCATCCCTGGTATGATTTTATCAGCACTGATGATCACATATCAGATTGAGCCGGTCGGCCAGCCAAGCCGACAATCCCTTTTGATGATGATCGCATCAGCCAAGATTGACCCATGGTTTGCATGAGTGGTTGATCTGTGATTGATTGATGTATGGCTGATTCATCTGCCCAGACTTTGTTCCAGGATCAAGTGCGGCGGCCGTTGGCTGATCGGTTGCGTCCGACTCGGTTATCGGAGGTTGTTGGCCAGGATCATATTGTGGCCGATGATGCGCCGCTGGGTCGGATGGTTGCGCAGCATCGTCTGGCTTCACTGATTTTATGGGGTCCGCCCGGTGTTGGGAAAACGACCATTGCGCGGCTTTTGGCCGGGGTTGGGGGGCTGGAATTTGTCTCGCTCTCGGCGGTGTTTTCCGGGGTTTCTGATTTGCGGAAAGTTTTTGACCGGGCGCGCCAACGATACGGTATGGGGCAAGGGACTTTGCTCTTCATTGATGAGATTCACCGTTTCAATCGGGCTCAGCAAGATGGCTTTCTGCCCCATGTTGAATCCGGTTTGGTGACGTTGGTTGGGGCGACCACTGAAAACCCATCTTTTGAGCTTAATCCGGCCCTTTTATCCCGGTGCCAGGTTTTTGTTTTACGGCGTCTTGATGATGCGGCCTTGGAAATTTTACTGGGTCGGGTTGAGTCTGTGACCGGGCGTCCCCTGCCTTTAACCGAACAGGCCCGGGCGGCTCTGCGTGCTTTGGCCGATGGCGATGGGCGTTATTTGCTTAATTTAACCGAAGAAGTGTACGCCCAGGCAACCAACGCCACTCTTTTTGATTGCGCCGATTTATCACGGGTCCTCCAGCGCCGTTCACCGGTTTATGATAAGGGTCAAGACAATCATTACAATCTCATCAGTGCTTTTCATAAGAGTTTGCGTGGTTCTGATTCGGATGCCGCTTTATATTGGTTGGCCCGTATGTTGGCGGGTGGTGAAGACCCCAGTTATGTGGCCCGCCGGATGGTTCGATTTGCCTGCGAGGATATCGGCTTGGCCGCACCCCAAGCACTGGTCCAGGCGTTATCGGCTTGGCAGGCTTTTGAGCGTCTTGGTTCTCCGGAAGGCGACTTGGCTTTGGCTCAAGCCGCCCTCTATTTGGCCACCGCCCCGAAATCCAATGCGACTTATCGGGCTTTGCAAGCGGCCCAAAAAACAGCCGATGAGAGCGGCTCCTTGTCGCCGCCGCTCCATATCCGCAATGCCCCGACCCGGCTGATGAAGGATTTGGGTTATGGGCGCGATTATGCCTATGACCATGAAACAGCACAGGGATTTTCTGGCCAGAATTATTTCCCCGATGATATGCCGCGCCCGACCTTCTACTCGCCTAAGGAGAGCGGCTTTGAGGTTGAGATCAAGAAACGTTTGGCTGCTTGGGCAACGGCTCGTGAAACCATCAAACAGGAGACTCTGAAGCGGGATCGCGATACATCAAATGAGGAGAGCTGAAAAATTGATCGGCTGGCTTGGTTTTGGGATGACACGACCGGTGACCGGATCAAGGGCTGGCTGATGCATATTATCCTGGGCATTGCTGCCGGTGGTGCGGTGGGGGCTGTTTTACGTTATCTGGTCATGTCTTGGGTTGGCCGGGTTTGGGGTCATGATTTTCCCCTGGCCACGGTGGTGGTGAATGTTGTGGGCTGTTTTGTTTTGGGTGTTTTGGTGGAGATGATGGCTCTGCGCTGGTCATTGGGAGAGGCCAGCCGGGCCTTTCTCGTGGTTGGTGTGATGGGGGGGTTCACGACATTTTCCGCCTTCTCCCTTGATGTTATCCTTCTGGTTGAGCGCGGTCAGATGATCGCCGCCCTTGGCTATATCATGGCTTCGGTTGTGTTGGCGGTGGGTGGCTTTTGGCTCGGCTTGGTCGCGACAAGATCGGTTTTATGATGCGGTTATCCAACATTCCTATTTTTGCACAGCACCAGAAATTCAGCCAAGAACGGCTTGATCAACTGCGGGCCGGGATTGCTCAGAATCCGGATATTCAACAGATTGAACAGACTCAAGATGTCCTTTGTTTATGTGACCGGTTCCTATGGTCGTCATGAAGCCAGTCACTATTCCGATCTTGATTCTATGCTCAACCGGTATTCTAAATTCCTTGAATGGACAAGCAAGGAACCGCAAGAGGTTCTGCAATGGATTGATGATGGTAAGAATAGAGATGCCGCGTTCTCCAAAGCCAGGCAGTTCAGTCAAGCCTTTTACAACGTTATCCGGGCTTCGGCCGCTTCGGATGACCATGTGCGTTATTTGATCATCTGATGGCGTATTTCGGCATTGCTGAATTTGAGCCGGGACCTTTGCTTGACTGTCTCAACAGCATCATTTTTTTTGCCAACCCGGATGAAAAACATCCGGCTCACCTGACGTTACGCGGGCCAGAAGATAAAAGTGATAAATTGGCCGAAAAAGCCCAAACCGCTTTATCCGGGACACCGCTCAAAATGGTTGCGGTTGGGGACTTTTTTGCCGAAGGCAGGCAGACGGTTTATCTCCATTGTGGCAACGGATTGATCAAACATTTTTGGCATAAACCCGATTTTCCCTGTCCGGTACCCCATGTCACATTATATGACGGACATGATGAAAAATTTGCCCGCGAACTACGTCACCGCCTCGGACGTCATAGAATGGTTTTTGAAATAACAATCAAGGATTTTAAGGCGGTCAAAGCTGTCCCCGGCCAAAGTCAGTTCAATTTGTTTTATGATCTCAACCCTCTTTTTATTGCGGATATTCTGGGGAAAGAAAAAAACCCTATAGAATCGGTCCGACGTCTAAGCATTGCCCGGCGTCTCAATGCTATTGAGCGGTTTTGTAAATGGCTTGAGACGTGGTGTTATGGGAGTCACTCTGGTCATTCTGGTCCAGATATACTGCGCAGAGCTTAAAATATGAAAAACCAAAATAAGAGCGCGCGCCCGAAAAAGTCGCTATCTCCCGCCCCATCGATATCCGTATCTGAGAACAGAGGATGCCACTACGGGGTGCATCTGGATGATGCCGGAATCAGGCTGGATCGTTGGTTCAAGCGTCATCATCCAAGCCTGCCCCATGCCCTTTTGGCCAAGCTGGCCCGAACCGGTCGCTTGCGGGTTGATGGACGGCGAGTCAAGCTCGGTGATGCGGTTGAGGCCGGGCAGACCATTTCTCTGCCATCTTTGGTCGAGTCACCACGGCCGCAACCGCATCCGATATCTCTGGGCGATGAAAACCGGTTACGTGATTGGGTTTTTTATCGTGATGATGCGATTCTGGCCCTGAACAAGCCTTCCGGCTTGGCGACTCAAGGGGGGAGCAAAATCACCCGTCATATTGATGGTTGGCTGGATGGGTTGCGTTTCGGGTCTGCCCAGCGTCCGCGGTTGGTCCATCGTCTGGATCGCGATACTTCGGGTGTTTTGATTATCGGCCGCACCGCATCGGCGGCGGCGGCTTTGGCTAAAGCGTTTCATCGCCGTATTGTGCGTAAACTCTATTGGGCTTTGGTGTGTCGGCCTCCGGACCCGTCTTGTGGTCGTATGGATCGGCCTCTGGTCAAATATGGTCAGCCAGGCCAGCAGCGGGTGGTCACCGGGGTGGAGGGCCACCGAGCCGTCACGCTATACCGCACTGTTGAGACCGTCTCTAAGCGGGCGGCTTGGCTGGCTCTTGAGCCGTTGACCGGCCGCACCCATCAATTACGGGTCCATTGCGCTGAACAGGGTTGTCCGATTCAGGGTGATCAAAAATATGGCGATACAACTCTTTTCCTTGGCGGCTCGATTGCCGCCAAGCTGCATCTGCATGCCCGGGCACTGATTGTGCCCCATCCCGATGGGGGACTATTGCGTCTTTATGCCCCCTTGAACGATCATATGGCAGCCAGTTGGCGGATGCTCGGATTTGATTCAGAAACCGCGCTTGCTGACTTTGAACCGCCATGAACCGAAAATATCCGATACGCTATCTAAAGATTGGCCAGCCCGATGAAGGAGCGTTTGAGCAGATCAGCTTGATCAATCATCCGGGTCACCCCGGCCCGTAAGGCGATATGCAGAGGATTGCGCGCCGAAGCCCAGCGATCAAGGCCCCGGCTGGCCCAATAGCGCAACTGTATGGCGTTTTTGCGCCGCTGCGCATAATCGGCCAAAGCGTGGCTGGCCCCGACATCTTGGGCACCAAGGTTGCGAGCATTTTCGAGACAGCCGGTGAGACATTGGATATCGGACAGGCTGAGATTGAGTCCCTGGGCACCGGTTGGTGGCAACGCATGGGCGGCCTCACCGGTGAGAACCAGGCGCGGCCCAATCAATCGGCGGGCCACAAAAGGACAAATGGGATAGAGGCGACGCGGCCCAATACGGGCTGATGCCCCGATTTTCTCTCCAGCAATCGCTGATAAGGCGGCCAAAAAATTCTCCGGGTCGGTTTCCAGCAGCTGGCGGGCTTGTTGCGGCTGGTGAACCCAAACCAGAGCCAAACGGTGCCGAAGAGTTCCAGAAACCCGGACCGGCGGCAACGGCGTCAAGGTGAGGGGACCATCACGCAAATGAAATTCTGTGCAGGTTTCCCGACCCGATGCCGGGGTGTTGTCAATCATAGAGACGATGGCCGCTTTGTCTTGATCGGCTGGATCAATTGCAATTCCAGCATGATGGCGAACTGTTGATTGGCGGCCGTCGGCGGCAACAATCAACCGCGCGGTGATCACCGCACCGGTTGCAAAGATGGCCCGCACAACGGTTCTCCCGATAACCAGATCGGTCAAAACATGGTGACCAAAAAAATTGATATTGCTGGATTTGGTGACTTTTTTTCGCAAAGCCGTGACCAGATCCAGATGAGCGATGTTGTAAGCCAGGCTCTCATCTGTCCGGCTATGACGGATGCGCTTTCCAGTATTCTGAGCATCAAACCGCATCCGGGAGAGAGGGTTACCCTGGGTATTACCGGCGACAATCTCAAGACGATGAATGGGTGCAGCCTGTTTGGCGATATCCGACCGGATTCCGAGTTTCTCAAGAAAATCAATACTATTAGGGAGTAAGGCAGTGCTGCGTCCGTCAAATAGTTTTGATCCATTGCGGCGGGCGCGACCAGAGGGGGTATTTTTGTTGGCCTTTTCATGTGGACCGGCATCGGCAAGGGCAACCCTAAAACCGGCTTGTCCAAGAGCCAGGGCGGCGGTCAACCCGCAAGCTCCACCACCGACAATCAGAATATCATGATCCGGTTTGGCAGAATATTTCATGCTCATTCCACCAGAATGGGTTTCAACGCGCGCATAATCAGCAATTTTTTCATTTCAATCATTATGACCTCATCACCCCTGTCATCACCAGGATTTTTCCCGGTGAACAGACTGAGGGATACTCACTATAATTTTGGGGTTTTTCGTTTTATGCTTCAACCCCGATGGAAGAATAGCGCAGGCGGCTTGACTCGATCGATAGCCCGGCGTACACCGGCTCTTACAAAAGCGGGGGTGTAGCTCAGCTGGTTAGAGCGCTGGCCTGTCACGCCAGAGGCCGCGGGTTCGAGTCCCGTCACTCCCGCCATAAATACCGCCTAAAAAATGTCTAAAAAAGACATTCAAAAAGATACATTGAAACGATATTGGGCCGGGATAGAAAACCGCAAAATTATACGGCTCAGCAGAGACATTTTACGGCTAAAATAGTGATCTTCAAGCCTCAACATTGATCAGTTGACCCAACCCATGCAGGGGGTCTTGACGGGTTGGCATGGTGTCTGAAAAATCTGGCCCCTGGCCATCAACAACCGGGAGTTGTGGCGGCGCGGCGTCACGCTCGCTTAAGGCCTCGGTCGATATTTTGATCATCTGATCATCTTCTGACCGCTTCACTTGGTCTGTATCTTCAGCCCATTTGACCGCATTTTCTTGATCAATTTTCTGATTTTCTTCAGTCTCAAACCGGCGATATGCCTCGGCAGTTTGGGCGGCAAAAGTGATATTGCGCTCACTTTCCCGACGCAACAACATATCGGTAGGAAGATCAATACGAACCGGAGAAAATGTGCCAACAACGCCTTCAATCGCGCGTCCTGCCCGGATTTCTGGTTCCACGGCCAGTTCACCGGAGCGCTGGCGGGCAACAAAATGTTCAGATTGAACATCAAAAGCGAACTCATCACTAAGAAAATCATTTTTCCCAATGAGCGGTGAATCCGTCTGAGCGGCAGCCAGAGCAATCGGTGGGACAACAGCCCCGTTGCGAGTCGCCAAATGACGCAGACGGTCTAAAGCCGTATCAAGTCCTTCAGGATCGACTCGTCTTTCAGAACGCTGAGTGATGGCTTCATTTTCAGCCCGTTGCCGGTTGGCGGCATTATCTTGGCGGCGGTATTCAGCCAGACGGTCGCCCTGGGCGCGATCACGAGATAACTGATCCTGACGATTGACCAGGGCATCATCTTTGGGTTTTTTCGCCGTCTCATTGACGCTCTGGGAAGGGAAAACCGGAGCAATACCGTATGATGAATCAATGACCGGCATTTTAAACCTCTATTTGCACTCTGGAGGATGCTGCTTCGGTGATGATGGGCCCAGAATCAGCAAAATCAATCTCGGAGTCACTTTGACCCCCCGATTCTGAGTCACCAGCTTGGTGACGTTCCATTACCTGCTCACGATCTATTTGACGGCGGTGTTCGGCCCGTTCTTCAATCCGTCGATCTTGATTGAGATGATGATCCGCATCGTGTCGCGCGGCATAGCTTTCGGCCGCCTCGCGTTGCGCTTGTCGATTCATAATCTGTTGATGTATGAAAAACTCTTCATCTTCCGAAGGTTGCTGCTCACTGTTGCTCTCATGGTCATCGTTTCTATCGTTACCACGATTACGTTCTGGTGGTGCGTGATCACTACGTAAGTCTGCTGCTTTGGTACCGGTTTGATAATCATCAAAGTCGGTATCCGAATCACCTCGCAAACGATCAGCAGAGGCGTCCAGAGCTGTTTGAGGGGACTCCTCAAATGATTTTTTTGTGGGTGGGTGGTCAAAATATGCTTGATCAGTGTTTTCTTGATCGGTCACGATACGGCTTCTGATTGCGAGATCGGGCTCATCATCAGAAAGAGTCCGCCTATCTTGGTTGGTTATTTCTGCTTTGGTTGCTTCGGGTTGATGAGCATTTTGGCCAGCATTTTCTTGATCACTGACTTTATCTTTTCTGGATATGGAAGCGTGCTCATCGTCAGAAAGAGGCGACCTATCTCGGCTGATTGCTTCTGCTTGGGTTGTTTCAGGTTGGCCGACATTTCCTTTATCGCGTATTTGGTTGTTTCTATTTATGGAAGCGCGCTCATCGTCAGAAAGAAGCGGGTTGGTCCGACCGATGGTCTCTGCTTTGGTTGGGGCTGTTTCATATTGATCATTTTTATGTTGGTCATCCCTGATATTTTCTTGCTCTTTTATTTCGCGGTTTCTAATGACGGAATTTTGATGATCTTCAATAAAGAGTTTTCTTCTGAAATTTTTCTCTTGCGCGATGTCTTCTTGTTGCCTGTATTGAGCCATACGCTGTTGACGATGATCTGAATCATCATGGTCAATTCGTTGGGATTTGATGGTCTCAATATGTTGATCCCGAAACGCTTGCGCGGCTTCAATCTGGCTGTTTCTTTTTTCCCGGATATGAGTGACCACTTGGTCCACTGCATCATCGGCACGTTGTTGGGCTTTTTCATAATCAATCTGTTGAGATTTAATAGACTCGGTTTGTCGATCCCGGAACGCTTCGGATGCTTCAATCTGGCTGTTTCTTTTTTCCCGGATATGGGCGACCACTTGGTCCACTGCATCATCGGCATGTTGTTGGGCTTGATCATGACCAATCCCCAGGGATTTTATGGACTCGGTTTGTCGATTCCGGAACGCTTCGGATGCCTCAATCTGGCTGTTTCTTTTTTCCCGGACATGAGCGACCACCTGACTTGCGGCATCATCAATACGCCGCTGAACATCTTCAATCTGTTGTTGGCGTTTTTTCTCCCTGTTGGCTTGGTCACGATGAAAAGAGTGCTCTTTTGTCTCTTTCAACGTTTGAATGGCCAAAAAGCGATCCGTGGCGGTATTGGCATTGCTGCGGATGCGGGCGATTCGATCCTCTATCATCTGGGTAATTTCACGCCGGTACCGGTCTTCATCACGTTGCAAGGCCGCGATTTCGGCAATATCTCCAGCCCGACGGAACCGGAAGGCTTCCGCCTCTTGAGTTCGTTGATCAAGCAGCTGGTCTTTCAGGATGCGATATTCTGAACGGCTGTCTTCACGCACCCGCTGTCTTTTATCAAGAACCTGGTCTAATTCACCGCGCCGACGTTGGGCTGCTGCTTCATAAAAAGCCCGATCTTGTAAAGCCGCATCCGGCCGAGTCTCATCTCTCTGGATATCGTGTCCCTGGATATCATTTTCAGATGGCGCCAAAGCAGAACGCTCCAGAGGAGAGCGTGTCGGTGCGAGCCGGGCATGCAATTCATTCTCAAAATTTGTATTGTTTGCGTTTCCAACCCTGTGTTCCCGTGTTACGGCTTTATCGGTTGCATGGGACGAATGGCGCGATGAGGGCGGTGCATAAGTATGGAGAGTGGTTTCCGGCGATGAGCCGGGAATTTTTCTCTGGTCGGCAGTCTTTTGGTCGATTTGCGCCGCCAGATTACGGGCGGTAACGGCGACAGCCGACCCTTGCAAGGAAGATGAACCCGGGTCACGGGCAGTCTGACCGCTGGCTTCAGAAGAGCCCAGCTGATCAATGATTTGTCGGCTACTTTCAGCCAATAATCGCGCATATTCCAAGAATTCTTGACGCCGGAGTGCGGCATCACCGGCCAAAGGCGCAGCGAGACTGCCCAAAATATTGGCATTGATGCTTGATGGTCCAAGAGCAAGCGGATTGGCAGCCATAAACAACCACCGGGAATTTCCGGCCTCTCCGCGGACTACATGTCGCGGCGGTGTATCTCTCTCATCGCCGCCAGCCAGCCTTACATAGCTCTCCACAGCTGAGACGACCTGATATTACCCTTAATCATAAAATAATTCTTCAAAAGGGGTCAATGAAAATGAATTGATGCAAAGATTTGATTTCTAATTATGGATATTTTCTGCTCAAATATCGGCGAAAATATGGCTTTCAGTCGCGGCACCGGGATGGGTGATGGCTCCATACCGCGCCGGGCCGACCGTCTGAGTATAACGCCATAAAGCCCCAGAGCGATAATCGGTCTGGCGGGGTTTCCAGGTTTCCCGGCGGGTCTTCAAAACAGCAGGCTCAAGTTCAACCATTAAGGTTCCAGCCTCGGCGTCAATGGCAATCATATCACCATCTTCAAGCAGCCCAATCGGGCCACCAACAGCAGCTTCTGGCCCCACATGGCCGATACAGAAGCCACGTGTTGCTCCGGAAAAACGGCCATCAGTAATCAGAGCAACCTTGTCCCCGACTCCTTGGCCGTAAAGAGCCGCGGTCGTCGACAGCATCTCCCGCATGCCCGGGCCACCCTTGGGACCTTCATAACGGATGACGATAACGTCACCTTCTTGATATTCACGACGTTCGACCGCTGTGAAGGCGTCTTCTTCGCAATCGAAACAGCGGGCCGGACCCCGGAATTGGGTCTCACTCATACCAGCAACTTTGACAATCGCTCCTTCCGGAGCGAGGTTTCCTTCAAGCCCGACCACGCCGCCGGTTGGGGACAAAGGCTGATTGACCGGTCGGATGATATCCTGGTCGGTGGGGAAAGTCATATCGGCGAGATTATCGGCCAAGCTTTGACCGGTGACGGTGAGGCAGTCGCCATCAAGAATCCCCCCATCAAGCAGCGATTTGATCAAAACCGGCACGCCGCCAATGTCGTATAAATCCTTGGCCACATAACGGCCACTGGGTTTGAGATCAGCGATATAAGGAGTCTCGCGGAAAATCTTGGCCACATCAAAGAGATCAAATTCAATCCCCACCTCATTGGCGATGGCTGGCAGATGCAAGGCGGCGTTGGTTGAACCGCCCGAAGCGGCCACCAAACGGGCAGCATTGATCAAAGCGGGTTTGGTCACAATATCGCGGGGACGAATATTCTTCTCCAACAAATTCATAACCGCCTGGCCAGCCGCCTCAGCATAGGCATCACGGGATTCATAGGGGGCGGGTGCTCCAGCCGAACCCGGCAAGGCAAGCCCCATAACCTCCGATACGCAGGCCATGGTATTGGCGGTAAATTGACCGCCACAGGCTCCAGCCGACGGACAGGCCACCGCCTCCAAACAATGAAGATCATGACTCGATATGGTACCGGCCGCATGTCCACCCACAGCCTCAAAAACATCCTGAATCGTGACATCACGCCCTTTATATGTTCCGGGTAAGATGGACCCGCCATACATAAATACCGCAGGCACATTCAGCCGCAGCATGGCCATCATGACGCCGGGCAGAGATTTATCACAACCGGCCAAACCAACCAGGGCATCATAGCAATGGCCGCGCATTGTCAATTCAATCGAATCAGCGATGAGATCACGCGAAGCCAGGGAACTTTTCATCCCCTGATGACCCATCGCAATCCCATCAGTCACGGTAATGGTGGTGAATTCACGCGGCGTTCCCTGGGCCGCTTTTACCCCTTTCTTGACCGCTTGGGCTTGCCGAGAAAGAGCAATATTACAAGGGGCGGCTTCATTCCAACATGTCGCCACACCGACAAAAGGCAAGGCAATATCACGTGCGGTCAGCCCCATTGCATAATAGTAGGCGCGATGGGGTGCGCTTTGCGGCCCAATGCTGACGTGACGGCTGGGAAGTTTGGTTTTATCAATGGTCATGGGATTCTCTTTCAAAGACTCTGTTTCAACAGCAAGCCGGGGATAAACGGCGAAAAGACATGTTTTTTATCAATATCTTGCCGATAAATATAGTGCGCTCTCTATGGAAGGATTTTTTAAGCGCGATGGTTATTTGGCTATGCTTGATGATTCTGTAATGAATGCAGCACATAGGTTATGAAACAAGATTGGATTCTCTGTGGGTGCAAAATGGCTACAGCCGGGCACTTCTCGAGTCTGGATATTCCGGTCATGCAACAGAGCGAGGGTTTTTGAGTCACCGCTGCGCTCACCGTAAAGATAGATTTTATGGGCATCACAGTGTTGAAACAGGGTCAAAAGATCGCCGCTATCTGACCAGGAAACCAAAGAGCAGGCGGCATGATGAAAAGCCGCCGGCTGACATTCTTGCAAACATACAGAAAAATCCCGGAGTTCTGCCGATTGAGCGGCCCGAGTCTGAAGCTTAGAAAATTTCTCATTGATAAAAATATCGCGCGGAGTCTCGGCGGCCCGGCGCGACAACAACCCGCAATCTAAATCGGTAAGATTCCCTTCAATAATGATCAAGCTGCGCGGGGTGAGGCCAAAATGACCCATCGCCAGCAAAGCGACCGCACACCCCATCGAATGGGCGATGATATGGAGGTTAGAACATTCGCGATCCGATACAAGCTGGACGATAAATGCCGCCATGTTTTCCATGCTGGCCTGGCTGGGTGGGCAGCCGCGATGGGCACCATGACCGGGTAAATCGGGGGCCAACAGATGCCCGCCCGGGTAGAAACCAGGGGTGACAAAAGGAGTGATAAAATTCTGCTTATTGCAGCCAAGCCCGTGGAGAAAAAGGATCAAATCTTTCAGGCGATTCTTAGACCCACTTTTTTTGCTCTTGCGGCTCTTGCCGCTGCTGGCCGCCCGCTCAAGAACCAGAGGAGAAGATTGATCGGATATCGCTGTCATCGGGTTTCAGCGCGCAACCATCATTGACGCCACCCCGCGGCTTGCATCCATGATGGATCATGGCCGCCCAAAATCGTCTTCCAGGCGGAAAATATCATCTTCACCGAGATAATCACCGGTCTGGACCTCAATAATCAATAAAGGGTCTTCACCAGGATTTTCCAGACGGTGGCGACAACCGGCCGGCAGATATGTTGATTGGTTGGGGTGGAGAATCCGAACCTGGCCATCGCGCTGGACCCGGGCTTGGCCACTCACGACAACCCAATGTTCGGAGCGATGGGCGTGTTTTTGCAAAGAGAGCCGCTTGCCCGGTTTGACGCCGATCAGCTTGCATTTGTAAGCCGGTCCTTCATCAAGGATTTTATAATAACCCCAAGGGCGATCAACCCGAACATGATGTTCGCTTTCTCCGCGTCCTTTAGCACGTATTTCATCAAATAGATGCCGCACTTCTTGGGATTGATCACGGGCGGTGACCAAAACCGCATCAGCGGTTTCGACAATCGTCAACCCGTCAAGCCCTAACCCGGCAATCAGACGTCCCTGGCTGCGGATATAGCTGTTTTTTACATCGCGCAGCAGAACATCACCAATGGCGACATTCCCGTGATCATCCTTATCGCCAATCTGCCACAGGCAATCCCATGATCCAAGATCACTCCAGCCCATGTCAACCGGCAGCATAGCCGCCTTTTTGGTTGGTTCCATAACCGCGACATCGAAAGCCAGAGGGTCAATATTTTGATACTCTTCCTCACCCAAGCGCAGAAAATGAAGATCACGTTGCGCGTGATTGACCGCTTGTTCACATTTTTCGAGAATATCCGGGCAGTGGTGGCGCATTTCCTCAATGATGGTGGTGGCTTGAGCAACAAATATTCCAGAATTCCAATAAATTTTGCTTTCAGATAAGAGAGTTCGCGCTTCGTCTTCATCGGGTTTCTCGATGAAGCGGTGGACATGATAACCCTGATCAAAATCAGCAATCTTCTCCCCTTGTTCCATATAGCCATAGCCACTTTTGGGGCCTGTCGGTGGGATACCAAGGGTGATGATATATTCTTGTTCGGCCAGAATACGGGCATCAGCCATGACGGTAGAAAATTTTTTCTGGTCGTTGATTTGATGGTCTGAAGGCAGAATCGCCACCACGGCTTTGCTGTCACGCTGATGAGCCAATAGAGCCGCCGACCCCACGGCAGCGGCCGTCCCGCGCGGGATCGGTTCGATAATAATATCGGTGTTTTGGGCAATATCGGCGTTTTGAACAGCCAGGGATTCGAGTTGTTCGGCAATAACGAACCGCCCATTTTCGCCACAGACGACAATTAAGTCATCAACCAAACCATCGACTGGGATGGTCCGCTCAACAGTGGCTTGAAACAGGCTTTTCTCTGAAATCAAGGGAATGACTTGTTTGGCGTACAAATTACGGGACAGCGGCCATAACCGCGTTCCGCGCCCGCCACATAAAATAACCGGTATGAACATGCCACCCTACCTGAAAGATTCCCAAAAACCAGCCATAGGTTTCAAGAAAGTCACATCCAGAAGGCCGAGCCTGGAAGTCAATCTGGTGGAAATGGTGTTCAGCCAATACTGATAGGGACTAAAAACCGGGCATTTCCCGCGCTGTCTTCTGCATGTCTTTCTCATATCCAACCGCTAAGCATAAACGGATTGGGCGCGTGATCAAGTCATTTAGGCGCATTGACGTCGATTGACAGCGCAATGCTTGAGATTTTCAGTGGGTCTGATGGATGCCGAAAAATCTTCGGTTAGAGACGGTTGATCACCTCAACCAAGTCTCGACGTGAACGTTCAAACCCTTCAGAGAGCTGGGCCAGCTGTGAGCTAAACCCCTGATAAGGAGTATTTTTTTGGTCTAAATTGGGATCCAGATTGGGATTTAGAGAAGTTTGCTGAATATTATCTGTATTTTCTGATCCAGACTCTGGATTTTGCTCTGTTGAGGGCGGCGGTGCGGCAGTCTGGTTGGTTTGTTGTTCGGTTGTGCTTTCTGTTTCTTCCCTGGCTTCTGCGTCTGGTGTTTCTTGTGGATCATCAAGCGGAGTGGCTTCGATCATCGTACGCCAAATTGATGATTGATCTCCGGTCCCTCTGAAGAAGAGGGGATCATCGCCTTGGGCGGATTGGAAATCCAGAATACGCTTCGAGAATTCTTCTCCATCAATATCGTAAAGCGTTTTGGCCATCGCACCGAGGGCTTTATAAAGTATTTCTTGAGAGTTCTGGCCATCAAGGCTGGTCTCATAGGCCAGAACACGTTCTGCAGTTTCTGGCACTGTCCCGGCAGTGTTGCGCAACGGCGATTCCGATACAGAGACTCCCGTCACAGCAGCGTGATCTTGCGGTATATGGGGTGGCAGGGTCACATTAACCAAGACGGTCGCAGTTGTTTGTTCCCCACTGCCGTTATCAATCACATAGGTGAAGCGATCTTCCCCGGAAAATCCGGGGTTTGGGGTATAGGAAATGGTGTTATCAGGGTTGATAACAGTGACCCCGTTATTCGGTGTATCAACCGAAGCCACGGATGGCAAAAAACCATCTCTTGCTGTGTCATTGGCAAAAACATCAATTCTGGCTGTTTGTCCAAAACCGGTGACCAGATAATCGGTCTGAGAAATATGGACTTCATCAAGATTAGAGATATGAATGGTGAGGCTTTCATCATAGGTCGCGCCATTGTTATCGGTGACCTGCACGGTAATGGTATGGCTGGCGGCATCTTCATGATTGAGCAAGCTGCCATCAGCAACCGTGATCGCACCGCTTTGGCCGTCGATGGTAAAGCGGCCCCCGGCATCATCGGTCAGGGTATAAGTGAGGGTATCGTTGGCATCGGGGTCGCTGCTGGCGATGGTGCCGACTGCTGTGCCGGTGGCGGCGTTCTCTGGAATAGTCAGGCTCTCAGATGTATTGGCAGTGATTGTTAAATGATCAACACCCAGGGCCGCATCAGCTAGGGTTTGATCAGAACCCATCCCAAAACCGATTTTTACTGTTGTTGCCGTGGTTTCAACTCGGAAGCTGAAGCGATGCGTTTCATTTTCTCGTTGCGCATTGGTTTCAGAGTCGGTGTTGTGCCCATTCATTTGGTTAAGTGCTTCAACGGCTACCGGTGCATCATCAATATAAATAAAGAAGGATTGCCCATCCCAATCATTGATTGCATGGACATCAAAACCAATGATCACTTCGCTCTGTGTACCGGGCAGGGTGAATTCCTTGAATAAAATTTCTGATCCCATATCAAAACGCCCTAAGAATTCTCCAAACGGCTCCAGGTTCTCGGTCATATTTTTCGACCAGCCTGCGGCTCCATGATCGAAATTTTCTTGATAAAGAACCGAATGAACAGCGAGAGCGGTGGGGGCTTCATTGACATCACTGATGTTAATGATGAAATTCTGATCATAAGTCGCCCCACCGCTATCGGTGACCCGCACCGCGACGTGAGCGGCGGCATGTGAGCGGCGGCATTTTCATGATTGAGCAGAGTTCCATCGGCGACTGTGATTGCGCCGCTATCGGCATCAATGGTAAAGCGTCCGCCAGCGTCATCAGTCAATGCGTAGGTCAGAGTCTCACCGCTATCGGGGTCGCTGCCGGTGATGGTGCCGACTGCCGTGCCGGTGGCGGCATTCTCGGTGATGCTGTTGGTGTCCAGAGCGAGAGCCGTCGGGGCTTCATTGACATTACTGACATTGATGGTGAAGTTCTGATCATAAGTCGCCCCACCGCTATCGGTGACCCGCACCGCGACGTTGTGAGCGGCGGCATTTTCATGATTGAGCAGAGTTCCATCGGCGACTGTGATTGCGCCGCTATCGGCATCAATGGCGAAGCGTCCGCCAGCGTCATCAGTCAATGCGTAGGTCAGAGTCTCACCGCTATCGGGGTCGCTGCCGGTGATGGTGCCGACTGCCGTGCCGGTGGCGGCATTCTCGGTGATGCTGTTGGTGTCCAGAGCGAGAGCCGTCGGGGCTTCATTGACATTACTGACATTGATGGTGAAGTTCTGATCATAAGTCGCCCCACCGCTATCGGTGACCCGCACCGCGACGGTGTGAGCGGCGGCATTTTCATGATGGTGAGCCGTGCCGGTGGCGGCAGAGTTCCATCCGCCACTGTGATGGCGCCGCTATCGGGATCAATGGTAAAGCGTCCGCCAGCGTCATCAGTCAATGCGTAGGTCAGAGTCTCACCGCTATCGGGGTCGCTGCCGGTGATGGTGCCGACTGCCGTGCCGGTGGCGGCATTCTCGGTGATGCTGTTGGTGTCCAGAGCGAGAGCCGTCGGGGCTTCATTGACATTACTGACATTGATGGTGAAGTTCTGATCATAAGTCGCCCCACCGCTATCGGTGACCCGCACCGCGACGGTGTGAGCGGCGGCATTTTCATGATTGAGCAGAGTTCCATCCGCCACTGTGATTGCGCCGCTATCGGCATCAATGGCGAAGCGTCCGCCAGCGTCATCAGTCAATGCGTAGGTCAGAGTCTCACCGCTATCGGGGTCGCTGCCGGTGATGGTGCCGACTGCCGTGCCGGTGGCGGCATTCTCGGTGATGCTGTTGGTGTCCAGAGCGAGAGCCGTCGGGGCTTCATTGACATTACTGACATTGATGGTGAAGTTCTGATCATAAGTCGCCCCACCGCTATCGGTGACCCGCACCGCGACGGTGTGAGCGGCGGCATTTTCATGATTGAGCAGAGTTCCATCCGCCACTGTGATTGCGCCGCTATCGGCATCAATGGCGAAGCGTCCGCCAGCGTCATCAGTCAATGCGTAGGTCAGAGTCTCACCGCTATCGGGGTCGCTGCCGGTGATGGTGCCGACTGCCGTGCCGGTGGCGGCATTCTCGGTGATGCTGTTGGTGTCCAGAGCGAGAGCCGTCGGGGCTTCATTGACATTACTGACATTGATGGTGAAGTTCTGATCATAAGTCGCCCCACCGCTATCGGTGACCCGCACCGCGACGGTGTGAGCGGCGGCATTTTCATGATTGAGCAGAGTTCCATCCGCCACTGTGATTGCGCCGCTATCGGCATCAATGGCGAAGCGTCCGCCAGCGTCATCAGTCAATGCGTAGGTCAGAGTATGGCCACCATCAACATCGCTGCCGATAGCGGTGCCGATGAGGGTACCGGTGCTGGCGTTTTCGGCAACCGCCACCGCGTCAGCCTCAAACAGGCGGACATGATCAATTTGATTACCACGACCGTAACCGTGCAGATTGGGGCTAGAGGTTTCACGAAATTCCAGCCGATCCTCGCCACCGCTGCCGGTCACAACGAAGGAATACGTATTCCATCCCCATGAAAAAGGCTTGACGGTCCCCAGAAGATTGCCTTGCCAGTAAACTTCAATTTCATTTTCGATCTGGGCCGTGTGACGCTGCGTTGCGCTATCAAAAGACAGGACATAAGTCTGCCCGGCAACGGTCTGAATATCTTGATAAATGCCTTCGATTACATCGTCGTAATAGTCGATCCTCAGCCATTGGTCCCCTTCATCGGTTGTTTGTGAAACATTGGATTCTATGAGAGTAACCTTCTCGCCATTCCCGGACCATCCGGGAATAGTGTCAGGATCAATAAATAGCCGAGAGTTTCTTGTTGCGGGGTCATCACTCATATCCGGGTTTTCAAAACCACCATTGACAACCAGATTATTGGCCCCGGCGGGGACGATAGCCAGGCTGGTCGGCGCGTCATCAA
Source organism: Alphaproteobacteria bacterium (assembly GCA_963923945.1). Lineage (GTDB taxonomy): Bacteria > Pseudomonadota > Alphaproteobacteria. Next base: position 491,969 of record OZ000551.1, on the reverse strand, counting down.
TATCGGTGACATTGATGGTGAAATCTTGTTCATGGGTTGCGCCATCGCTATCGGTCACCCGGACGGTGATGGTGTGGCTGGCGGCGGTCTCATAATCCAGAAAATTCGTTCTGGCGACCTTGATTTGGCCGCTATCGGAATCAATGAAAAAACGTCCCCCGGCATTGTCGGTGAGGCTATAGGTTAGTGTATCGCCGCTATCGGGATCACTGCCGGTGACTGTACCGATGACGGTGAGTCTGCTGGCATTCTCAGCCACACTGTTGTTATCCAGGGTCAGAGCGGTCGGAGCTTCATTGACATCACTGATGTTGATGGTGAAATTCTGATCATAAGTCGCCCCACCGCTATCGGTGACCCGCACCGCGACGGTGTGAGCGGCGGCATTTTCATGATTGAGCAGAGTTCCATCGGCGACTGTGATGGCGCCGCTATCGGGATCAATGGCGAAGCGTCCGCCAGCGTCATCAGTCAATGCGTAGGTCAGAGTATCACCGGCATCCGGATCACTGCCGGTGATGGTGCCGACTGCCGTGCCGGTGGCGGCATTCTCGGTGATGCTGTTGGTGTCCAGGGTCAGAGCGGTCGGGGAGGCCAACGCCCCATCATAAGAAGCAGCCCCCTGGGCATCGTCAAGACCATCTTCCTCAATACTCCCACGCTGGTATTCAAGCTCAAAATCACCGCCATGGGCATCGCCACCGGTGATATCGGTTGAGGCGGCAATATCTGCACCGGTGATCTCTGACAGCCGGTCAACGAAGGCTTGACCGGTTTCGGTTTCGGCGACATTACAGCCCCAAATAACGATATCACCATTTTCGGAAAGCGATTCACCCCAAGCCGATAAGGATGAACCATAATCGGTTAAAGAGTGGCTTGATAAAACCGACTCACCGAGCAAAAGATGCCCATCATCACCATGACTGACCAGATGAATCGCTGATATATCCCGATGATTGGCTAAAATATCGGCAATCTGTTGGACTCCATCTTTGGTCGGGTCAAGGGTATAGGTGATGGCCTCATTTTCAATGGCGGCGGTGAGTTGACCCGGGTTTTCAACCCGGGAGTCGATAAAGATGATTTCACTGGCTTGCTCATGAGAAAAATCCGGGGCAGCTTCCGGATCGTCAAACAAACCACCATCCTTATTGGTGTTTGCCTTGGCCGTTGTTTCTGAGGCTGGTTCCGGTTCCGGCGTATTCTCGGCGACTTCGGCAGCGGTGGCAACAGCCGCCGCATCCAGCATCACCCGCGGTTCAAGACGGCGCAAGATACGTTTCTTACGCAGACGCTTCTTGCGTTTTTGAATCCCACCACTGCCAGCTTCTTTCTGATGAGAGTCACCGACTTTCTTCATATCTTTTGTATCGGCCCGTGTATCCACCATAACATTCCTCCAACCCACCCCCATCGGGTCGCTTCTTCGAATATAAAGCGACTTTCTGATATCGGTGACCATTGCTTCAACGATGGTTCTGAGCGTAGTCGGAAAACGTTAAATATGTATTGAGAAACCCTCTGATTGGCACCCTTAAACGGTCTATTTTGAAGTACTAATTGGAAATAAAGAGGTATTCACCAGTTTTACAGTCGTTTAATCAGGATTCTATCCCTTTTTATACATTATATAGTAAATAATAATACTGTATCTATAAGTATATTTATAAAAATAATTGATTATAGATCAATGAATGCTATAAATAAAAAATAGAAAATATAAATAAAAATCCCTTTGAATTTAATATTGATCTTATATCTTATTGATAAGATCAATAAGATCATTGGGTAAAGCAAAAGAAGCCATATGGATAGCCGTATTATAATAGCGGCAGGAATGACAAAAAGCGGTATCATCAGGAATTGGGGTGGCGCGGCTTTTGGCCGGATCATCACAGCCCCAACCAAACGCCATAAAACCGCCGTAATAGCTGGGGACTGGAGCCAAATAAACCCGGCTATCGGCAAACAGATTCTTACGAATACGGTGGCAAGAAATCAATGATTCGGCTTGCAAAAAAGGGGCGCCGTTTTGGGTCACCAGAATGCCGCCCGGCTCAAGGAGGTCGCGGCAAGCGGTCAGAAAACCGGCTTCAAACAAAGCGGCTCCAGGGCCGATGGGGTCGGTCGAATCAACGAGAATCAGATCAAATGGGTCCGCATGATTTTCCAGAAACTGATGTCCATCGGCAATCATGATATGGGTCCGGGGATCGTCAAATGCTCCTTGCGAGAGCGATGGCATATGCTGTGCGCAGAGCGTGATGACGGTTTCGTCAATATCGACCAAGGTCACCCGTTTAACTGGATGTTTCAGAACCTCACGCAAGCAGCCCCCGTCACCGCCACCGATAATCAGGATATTTTCAGCCCGACCATGCGCGCATAACGGCACATGGGCCAGCATCTCATGATAGATGTATTCATCCGCCTCGGTTGTTTGCACAATCCCATCAAGGACCAGAACCCGGCCCAGCCGTTCATTCTCAAAAATCAGGATTTCCTGATGGGCTGTGTTGTGCTGTACCAGGAGCCGTGAGACCCGCAATATCTCACGCATATGATCATGGAGATTTTCCTCAAACCAGGTCTGGGAGTTATTCTGCCGCAAAAGAGTTTTTGGTGCTGGTGGACTCATAGTATTTTTCCGGGATTCATCAGGTTCTCAGGATCTATGACCTGTTTAATCCGCCGCATCAGGTCAAGACCAACCGGGTCGCCAAGCCGCGCCAGCTCAAAGCGTTTCAAGAGGCCGACTCCATGTTCGGCACTCACGCTGCCGCCATAACGATGGACAAGATCATGGATCAAGCGATTGATGTCCGCCCGATGATCAAGGAACGCCTTTTTCTCGGATTCTGTGCGGGTATTTTTCGGCTGGCTGATATTGAAATGGATATTACCATCCCCGATATGGCCGAAAGCAACCGGCCGAGCGCCGGGAAAAGCCGCTTCTATCGCCTGGCTGGCTTGGTCAATGAATGCCGGAATGGTCGAGATGGGTACGGAAAGATCATGCTTGATGCTGCCGCCGGCCCGGGTTTGGGCTTCAGGAAGGCTATCGCGCAACCGCCACAAAGAATCCGCTTGCCTGAGCGTGCTGGCCACCCGGGCGTCCATAATGATGGCGGCCTCAAGAGCCTCAGCGATTACCTTTTGGCTACGTTCTTCTGTTGCATCGCCAGCTTTGTGCGATGACACCTCAATCAGAGCATACCAAGGATGGTGCTGACCAGAAAACGGATCTTGAGTTTCTGGAATATGGGCGCAAACCAGATCAAGAGCGATCCTTGGCATGAGTTCGAATGCGGTTAGATCACCACCCCAGGCTGCCCCGGCCCGATGGAAAAAATCCAACACATGTTCCAGGGAAGAAAAGGCCGCCATCACGGTTGCTTGCGATGCCGGGCGCGGGAACAGCTTGAGAACCGCTGCGGTCACAATGCCCAGCGTCCCCTCCGACCCGATGAGGAGATGTTTGAGGTCATAGCCGCTGTTGTCTTTACGCAGACGTTTCAAGTCATTGAACAAGCTGCCGTCAGGCAGGACCGCTTCAATCCCGAGGACCAGATCACGCATAGAGCCATAACGTATCACCCCGGTCCCGCCAGAATTGGTGGCAATCGCGCCGCCAATTTGGCAACGTCCTTGCGAGGCCATGCGCAAAGGGAAGAGACGTTCAACCCGTTCGGCGGCCTGCTGGACCTCACTGAGGATGCAGCCGGCCTCAACCGTCATTGTGTTGTCTTGCGGGTCAACCCGGCGCAGGCGATTCATCTTTTCCAAAGAGAGAACAATATGCCGCGATGGATCGCTTGGTACGCCGCCACCCACCAAACCGGTGTTGCCACCTTGTGGGATGATTGCAAGACCTTCACTGCGGCAGCGTCGGACAACAGCAATGACTTGATCAATAGAAGAAGGCCGGGCCACCAACAAAGCTTGTCCTTGGTAAAACCCCCGCCATTCACTCAAATAAGGGGCCATGGCAGCCGGATCATCGACAACCCCTGATGGCCCGAGAAGATGTCGCCAATATGTACGCCAATCCGTATGCCGATCAGTCTGCATACTGTCCTCTTGAGTCATGGCGACTGGTCAGCGATGAAAAATCATCGCACGGTGTGGCCGCCCGCCGCAAACGATCATTGATGGCGTGTCCAAGACCATCGCGCGGGACCGGCATCACGGCGATGGCTGAAGCGTTGGAGGATTCGAGTTCACATAACATGGCAAAGAAATTGGCCGCCGCCTCACATAGGTCGCTCTTGGGGCTGAGATTGCGCTCGGCGATAAAGCCCGTCAAGCGATGAGGACCAAAAGACAGCAACGCTTCGCCATGATGGATCGTGGTTGCATCAAGCCGCAATGGTAAGCGGGGAGCATAATGACGAGACAAGCATCCGGGTGATCGCGGTGTCGTGGTGTTGGTTCCTTGCTGGCCTAGGGTTCCAATAATCGCAGTTATGTCGGAAGCTGGAATACCGCCGGGTCTTAAAAGGATTGCCGTCTCACTGCTGAGATCAATGACCGTGGATTCAAGGCCGATGGAGCATGGACCACCATCAAGGATCAGGGCAATCCTGTCTCCTAAACCGGCCGCGACATGGGGGGCGGTTGTCGGGCTGATGCGTCCGGAAGGATTGGCACTCGGTGCGGCAATCGGCCGGTTGACTTGTTGCAACAATTTCCTGGCCAGAGATGCGGCCGGCACCCGCACAGCCAGGGTCTTAAGACCAGCTGCCGCCAGAAGGCAAATCGGTGAAGTCGGTTGACGCTTGAGAACCAAGGTCAAGGGGCCGGGCCAAAATTGTTCGGCCAAAAGACGCGCTCGTTGATCAAAGATCGCATGCTGTTCTGCCGCATCGGCATCCGGAAAATGAATGATGAGCGGGTTGAAATGGGGGCGTTTCTTCACCGCAAAAATCGCCGCAACCGCTTGATCATGCGTTGCATCCCCACCCAGGCCGTAAACAGTTTCGGTCGGGAAGGCAACCAAAAGACCACGATGGAGGGCATCAACAGCCTGCGCAACGGCCTGAGAGTCACCAGCCTTTATGATTGATCCGCCTATTGATTGTGCCGCCATTGGTCTGGCCGTTTGGTTTAGCTGGTGCGGCCGTAAGCCACGAAATGCGGGTTGGCAAACCCTGACTTACCATAAGTTAGGGTTTGACCACTGGCCGCTTCAATGACGGTCCCGCCAGCGGCTAGGAGAACCGCATGCCCAGCTGCTGTATCCCATTCCATTGTCCGTCCCAGTCTTGGATAGAGATCGGCCTCACCGCAAGCGACCAAACAAAATTTTAATGAACTGCCCGCTGTCTTCATCTCGGCAATCTTGCGGCCATCAAGAAAACGCGCCATCGCTGCCTCATCATTGTGGGAACGGCTGGCAACAACCGATACCCCTTGGTCTGGTGGTGTACGGGCGTAAATTGGCTTGGGATCGTTATTGGCGCGATGGACAAAAGCTCCGTCATCCCGATGCCCCGAATAGGTCATCTGGAGAGCCGGCGCATACACCACCCCGATCACCGGGTATCCGTCCTCAATCAAGGCAATATTGACCGTAAATTCGCCATTATGAGATAGAAATTCCTTAGTGCCGTCCAGCGGATCAACCAGCCAGAATGATGGCGCCGCATGATCGGGGCCGTTGGTAGTGGTAAATCTTTCCTCAGCAATTAACGGGATATCGGGATCAAGAGCGGCTAAAGCCGAAGCGATGATATCCTCAGCCTGACGGTCAGCTTGCGTAACCGGGCTGCAATCTTCTTTTTTTTCTATGTCTATGGGTTTTTTGTAATGACCCATAATACAATCACCTGCCTGGTGGGCGATGGTGGTGAGAAGAGTGGTCAGGGATTTATCCTGCTTGATCATAGGGTATCTCCAATATTGAGCCAAAAAGAGGACTGCGAAGAGATATATCGGGGAAGCATCCCGTCGCCTACCATTTGATCATATTTTCAGTGCCAATGCGCCATCTGGATTGATCCAAAGCATGCTTTATTTGTATTTTGATTGATTATTTATATTTTTTTTACTTGTGGTTTATTCTTTACGGCCTGTTTTTCATAAATTTTAATGTGAATTTTAATGTGAATTTTTGATTTTATCAGACTCTTATTCTGTAATAACCACAGTATTATTTTCCTAAAATATTTTTTATTCATACTTTAAAAATAGAATTGATGATATGTTAGCCTTAATATTTGTGGAAAACCCCCAATATTTATGGGAAACTTGTTAAAATCATTGGTAAAATAAAAATATTCTAAAAGGTTTAGAATCGTAAATGAAGGACACTCTCAAATAATAAATTTTATTAAATGAGAAAGTATCCTTAAATATTCAATACGAGAGTATTCTTAAATAAAAGAATGAAACGCTTTTTCATCATTGGCGGAATATGTTTTTTGGTGAATGCCTGTGGCTTGCCACCGGCGGTGAGTATCGCCTCTTATGTGGTTGATTCTCTGCTCTTGGTGACCGGCGGTAAAAGCAGCACCGATCACGCTCTATCCCTGGTGTCTGAAAAAGATTGCGCAATGTGGCGGGTTGTTCAGGGTCGTTCTGTTTGTCGTCCACGGGTTGCTGATGGAACGGTGCGCAAAGTCGATCAATCGGTGGCTCAATCTGATAAGAATCAGCATGATATGGCTCAATCCGACACGGTTCAATCCCGTATTGGCAGGGCCGATATCATCGGGGCGGGCCGCATTTTTCCGCCGCGCATTTTTTCGCCGCGACGCTCGGTTAATCAGCAGTCCGATAGGGTTGATATCGCCGGTTTGGAACCTGCTCTCCAGCCCAATCTGGGCGATCATGCCACTGACCAACCAGCCACCGCATGGCCGTCAACTCTTCCTTCGACCAATCATTCTGCAGCGGCCAGTGCTGCGGCGACCAATGATGGTATATCTGAGTATAAAACCGCATTCCAACCGTCAGAAGGGGCGATGAGTTTGTGTATCGGTAGCTTCCAAAATAAAGAGCGGGCGCAACGTTGGCGCCATCATTTCGACGCTCAAGATGCGCGAATTGTTGAGGTGGTTATTGATGGTCGGCTGTGGCATCGAGTCCTTTTATCGCCACCAAAAGGGGAATCAACTATGGCATTTGTTGCCCGCTTTGAGCAAGAAATGGGCCTTCCTTTCTGGCTCACCACTGCCGTTGATAACGATGCAGGATAATATCTTAAAATGATGGTCTCAATGATGACGCTTGACCAGAATAGATTTATATATCCGGTTGTTCGTTCTGAGAATATTGATTATTTATGTAAGCCTTAACTTTGCCATAATCGAGTAAGACATTTTTGTCATGGTAAAAATAATGATCGTATTATCACAGCTCCAAAAGTTGTCACAGCTCCAAAAGTTGTCGCAGTCCCAAACAGTCAGCAGATTGTTCGGACCGGAAATGCACCCTCACAGCCAAATGACACGTAATCAAAAAACGTGTCAAAAAACACCGTGTCAAAAAACACATAGTCAAATAGGTGCTGTTGCCCTGTTCATTTGTGCGATGGGATTTTCGATGCTATTTGATCCAGCGGTATCAATGGCCAATAATTTTTTGTCTCATCGTGCCAAATATGCCATGTCGATTGACCCTTCAAAGACGTCCTCATTTCATAAATCCGGTCAGATTGTTGATGCTTCGGGAGTGATGCAGATAGAATTTGTCGATGTTTGCGAGGGTTGGAGTTCGTCGCAAAATTTCAACGTTACTTTACGCGATGCCGATGGTGGCGGTGTGGTTTCTGATACCGCCTTTGCCAGTTGGGAAGCCAAAGACGGCTCACGCTACAGCTTCGAAACCCGCAATGCTCTCAATAATCGGGCACATGAGCAATTCAGCGGTCAGGCAACCCTCACCCCAGATGGTGGGACCGCCGAATATACCTACCCCAAAGGTCATCGTATGGAGTTACCGCCCGATGCCCTTTTCCCGGTTACGCATTTACAATTGTTGCTTGATGGTGCACGGCGTGGGGAGCGGGTGATTTCTCGTGCTGTTTTTGAAGGCAGTACGGAAGAGGGCATGTATGAAGTCAATGCGGTTATTGGTAAGCCGGTGGTCGATAAGACCCCTCATGAAACCCTGCCTGATAATGTGAGTAAAGCGCCTTATTGGCCGATTCGTCTGGCTTATTTCGAGACTGATGAAGAGACGCCGGTCTATGAAATTAGCCTTCATTTGAGCGAACATGGTGTTGCGCGCGATTTACTTTTTGACTATGGCGATTTTGCGCTTAAAGCATCCTTACGTGATTTTCAAACTTTCAAATCAAGCTGCTAACTCTAAGAAAACTTTTCTTGAGCCTCTTTCAAAGGGACAAAATTTTTTGTGGCGATGAGAGTTTGGACCGCATCGGCGGTCTTAAGGTAGGGTTCGGCACGGCATTTTCTGGTGACCAACATGTTGTGCTATATGATGATATAGCGTCACATGATTTTGTGATCGTGATATCATTCCTTGTCTACCATGTCATCGGTATATGTCATGATATATGATCATTGATTGTATTATCTCGCGTTTTTTCAGTTTCTTTAGGAGTTTTACTCAGTCCAGCGTATCGCATTATTCGTGAATTTCTTATTCAAGAGAAGGTCTCATGAATAAAAAAAAGATACTGATCGTTGAGGATAATGACCTCAATATGAGATTGTTTCAAGATCTTCTGGGTGCCCATGGCTACGAGACCATTCAAACCAAAGAAGGAATGCAGGCTCTGCCTTTGGCTCGCCAGCATCATCCCGATTTGATTTTGATTGATATTCAGTTACCGGAGATATCCGGCTTGGATGTAACGAAATGGCTCAAAGAAGATGACCGCCTCAAAGACATACCGGTGATTGCGGTGACCGCCTTTTCTATGAAAGGCGATGAGGAAAAAATCCTTCAAGGGGGGTGTGAAGCCTATATCGCCAAGCCGATTTCGGTCGTCGATTTTATCGAAACAGTGCAAAAATTTTTGCATTGAATTGGCATTGAATCTGTTCCCGGTTCAATTTCTGATCCATTCTTTATACAGCATCATGGACTCACGAAGGCCGATTGACTGAAGGCTTCTGATTTTTCAATTTTCCTGTTCTTCTTGGGCCTCATAAAGCGCTGGGCCTCATAAAGCGGCCCTGGACAAGCGTTGGCTTTGCCTGTTTATTTTATCTTGGCCTCTTTAAATGTGACATGTTTGCGGGCAACCGGATCATATTTCCGCATCTCTAGTTTTTCTGTCATTTGGCGCGGGTTTTTTTTAGTGACATAAAAATAACCTGTATCAGCGCTGCTAACGAGCTTGATTTTAAGGGTGGGTGATTTTGCCATAATCTAGACTCCGGTCTGCGGTTTTTTTGAATCTCATATCTCGGTGATCAATGCCCTCTATATAGAGGGTCTAAGGTCAGGATTTGTTGGTGAAATGATATCATTCAGTAATACAATCCTATCGAAGATTGACCAATGATGTGGTCCCAACCCAGAGATAACGGCCGGACCATACCCACTCGATGAGCCTTGTCAAGATAAGCTCTTCTGCTTTTCAAGGGTCTTTAACCGATAATTGACTCCCGGGATGGGTTTGATCGATTGGATAGGGTGGGGCCAGAGCCTCTGCATACATTCGAGGATTTTTCAGAATGGCGATGGCTGTTTCCACGGTTGTTTCAAGCATTTTTTGGCCATTGCGGCAAAGATCGCGAAGCTTATCAATTGCCTCTCCTGTGAGCTCCTTACCGCTCCTCCATTGATGGAGAGCCGCACGCAGCTGCGATGAAACCATGGAGTGATTGATTGCTGTGGTGGTTGGTTTTCCTATTTTCTTGTGTTTGGCGGCTGTTACATTGTTGCGGGATGTGCAGACCATTGGCAAAATTCCACGTTGATCAAAGCTATAGCCCGATGGCGCGTGCAACCGCGACCAGGTGATCATGAGTTCTGCATTATTGGGCAGGTCAATGACATTTTGGACGGTGCCTTTGCCATAGGAATTTTCACCAATGATCACAGATCGTCCTTGATCTTGGAGAGCCGCCGCTGTGATTTCTGCTGCCGATGCTGAACCATCATCAATCAAAACGGCCATTGGTATATTCATAGCCAAATCATCCCAATCGGCACCAAAATTTTGAAAACTATCCGGATGACGCCCGCGGGTTGTGAGGATCACACCACCGGTTAGAAAGGCATCCGCGACATGTACAGCTTGTTTGAGCAAGCCTCCATTATTTGAACGGAGATCAAGAATGATTCCGGTTATTCGGTCATTTTCAATATCTTCTCGCCATTCGTGCAACGCATCTTGCAGATCAGTTGCCGTGTTTTTGTTGAAGCTGCTAATACGTAGATAGCCCATATTTTCCCTTATTTGAGGGAAAACAGTACTGGCAATGATGAATTGGCGCTGCATACGCATCGTCATCGGGGTGCCGTTGCGCTCAATGGTGAGGGTGATCCAGCTTCCGGCTTTGCCATTTAGAGATTGGGTCACTTCGTGCAACTTTTTGTTGTGTAGCTGCTGGCCATCAACACTGATGAAACGGTCTCCCGGTTGGATACCGGATTTTTCGGCCGGACCATCGGCTATCGTTTCAATCACCTGCGCATAACCGTTGATCATGCGGATACGTACGCCAACCCCGTGGAATCCCTCACGCGATATTTTTTGTTTTCTGGCTTGGGTCGGCGGGACATAACGCGAATAAGGGTCAAGCTGGTCAATCATGCCATTAAAAATGAGGCTGGTGATTTCATCCAGAGCAGCATGTTGAAGATGCACCGAATGATCGCGTCCAAGCGCGATGATCTGCGTGATTATCCGCGCCCATTTCTCAGGGTTATTTGATTGCGGAATAGCCACGCCGTAAATCTTCTGACCATTGATCAATAAGCGTATTTGCTGATCCCTACGTTCAATGACGATGGCCGGATCAATAGTGGCCATTTTAGCAAGACCGACATGGGATAAAAAGGCGAGATCAACCTCCTCAATATAACGCTCTACAATATGGAAAAAACCGGTTTTAAAGGTATCTTGTGTCAACTGTGGTAATGCATCCTCATCCGCTTTCACATCACCATGAGCAACCCCCGATAGCGCCAACAGAAGAAAAAAAACGGTGATGACGGTGCTCATCCGGAAGGCCTCCGGCTCTCTAGGCGATGGTTGTGGCGTGATGGTCTTATTCACAATCATGAAATGCTCATCAGATTAGAAACATGAACCACGCCGCTAAGCAGGCGGATAATCATTCTTGGATTCATCATTCTGGGGCTCATCACTCAGGCCCAAAAGCCAATGCACAGCCAGGACCATACCTTTGACTCTCGGCAATAAAATTGCCGTCAAAGCAGCGGTGACCGGTAGCCAGACCGCCATCTGGAAGAGCAAAGACGGGGGCTGGTCAAGGCGTTCAATCAACAGGATACAAGGGATAACAAAATGGCCGACAATGATGATGGTGAAATAGGCTGGCGCGTCATCAACGCGATACCGGCTATAGTCTTCATGGCAAGCCAGGCAGCGTGGTTGAATACTGAGATAGCCACGCAACAATTTTCCCTTGCCGCATCGACAACAGCGCAGGCGAAACCCGCATTTGAGTGCTTGCGCTATCCTGGTGAGTTGGGCGATCAGCATCGCGATCAGATAGAAACAAGGGGAAAAATAAAAGGACGTAGCTGGCGATGACTCATGAGATAGCTCATTGATTGTAAGGCTCAGTGTTGAGAGTTCAGTGAAACGAGATGTATATCAGAGATGTTGATATCGCCTGTAATTGATTATAAATATTGATGACAACGACACTCTTTCAATGATGAAAACATTATTTACTGTCTGAAAAGGCAAGGAATAGCTGGCCATTTTTGCCGGAACAGCATAAAAGCATAATTATAATATATTAAAAAGAGCATCTTCAACAACCGTAAGGGGCAACAATGTCCACCGTTATTTTGGTTATTCATCTTTTGTTGGCTCTGGCCTTGGTCGCGATCATTCTGTTTCAGCGTTCTGAGGGAGGGGGTCTTGGTATCGGTGGTGGCGGTATGTCCGGTTTCATGACCAGCCGTGGTACGGCCAATTTTCTCACCCGCACCACGGCTATTCTGGCTACATGTTTCATTTGTACCAGTTTGCTTCTGGCCTATCTTGGTAAGAGAGATCATGAACCCACCTCCATTCTTGAGGCTGAAGAAACGCCTGATCTTGATGGGTTGGAGTTTCCTCAATTCGATGATGGTGGTGCTGGAACGGGTATTGATAAAGATGCTGGTGAAGGGGTTTTACCCGACGGGGCAGGAAGAAAAACGACCCAACCACCCGGTGTTCCCCTCGATTAGGGTTTGGGCGGCCATTACCGGTTTGTTCGGTGATGGTGCCGCTTTCTCTGTTTCCCTGGGTTGCTTGAGGGTTCTTGGAATCTGATGACCAAAGCTGCAACACCCCGCTTTATTTTCATTACCGGTGGGGTGGTCTCCTCACTTGGCAAAGGGTTGGCCGCGGCTGCTTTGGCGGCGGTTTTACAAGCGCGCGCATTTAAAGTTCGTCTGCGTAAACTGGATCCTTATCTGAATGTTGATCCTGGAACCATGAGCCCGATGCAGCATGGTGAGGTTTATGTTACCGATGATGGTGCTGAGACCGATCTTGATCTGGGCCATTATGAACGTTACACCGGGGTTCCGACCCGGCGTTCGGATAATGTAACCACCGGACGGATTTATTCCGAGGTGATTGCTAAGGAGCGGCGTGGCGATTATCTGGGCGCGACCATTCAAGTCATTCCTCATGTCACCGATGCGATCAAAAATTTTGTCCTCAGTGACCTGGAAGGAGAGGATTTTGTCCTTTGTGAAATTGGTGGCACAGTCGGCGATATTGAGAGTTTGCCGTTTCTGGAAGCCATCCGCCAACTGCGCAATGATTTGGGGTCAGCGCGGGTTTTATTCATTCATCTGACCCTGGTTCCCTTCATTGCTGCAGCCGGTGAAATCAAAACCAAGCCGACTCAGCATTCGGTTAAAGAGTTGCTGAGTGTCGGCATTCAACCCGATATTTTGATGTGCCGTTGCTCTTGTTCCATCGGCTCGGCGGAGCGTAAAAAAATTGCCCAATTCTGCAATGTTCCGCCTGATCGGGTGATTCCGGCTCTGGATGTTGAGAGCATTTATCAAGTGCCTCTTGATCTGCGGGCCAATGGTCTTGATGAAGAAGTCTGTCGTTATTTCAATCTCAAGAAAGTGCCGACACCCAACTTATCGGGTTGGGAGAAGATCGTCCGGGGCATCCGTGAACCGGAAGGCCGGGTTGTTGTTGCGGTTGTCGGCAAATACACCGGTATGGTTGATTCCTATAAATCTCTGGTTGAGGCGCTCACCCATGGTGGTCTGGCCAATCATGTCGGGATTGATGTGCGCTGGATCGACTCGGAAATTTTCGAGAAGAGTGATGCCATTGATCATCTGTCTGGGGTTCAAGGCATCCTTGTTCCCGGTGGTTTTGGGGAGCGGGGTGCTGAAGGTAAAATTGCTGCGGCCCGCTTTGCGCGTGAGCGTGGCATTCCTTATCTGGGGATTTGCCTTGGGATGCAGATGGCCGTGGTTGAGGCGGCCCGTAACCTCGCGGGTTTACCCGGGGCGGGATCAACTGAATTTGGATCTTGTGATGATCCAGTAGTCGGTCTCATGACCGAATGGTTACAAGGAGACCGCCGCCAATTACGGGCCGCCAATGGTGATCTGGGCGGGACGATGCGGCTGGGGGCCTATGACTGTCGTTTGACCGACCAGACCCGGGCCCGCCATATTTATGGCCAAGAATGGATATCCGAACGGCATCGCCACCGCTATGAGGTCAATAGTCATTATCGGGAGAAGCTGGAAAATACTGGTCTGATTTTTTCTGGTTTATCACCGGATGGTGTATTGCCAGAAATTGTCGAGAACCCCAATCATCCTTGGTTTATTGGTGTCCAGTTTCACCCCGAGCTTAAATCGCGTCCGTTCAAGCCGCATCCGTTATTTGATGCTTTTATTGGTGCAGCGGTTGAACAATCGCGTTTGGTCTAACCGATATGTCTGGTTCTGCAGCGCCGGTTTTGATTGGTGATATTGTCTTAGCCAACCATTTACCTCTGACTTTGATTGCTGGGCCTTGTGTGATTGAATCCCGGGATCATTGTTTGCGCATGGCCGATGCGGTGGCGACATGTGCTGAGCGCGCCGGGGTGGCGGTTGTTTTCAAATCTTCCTTTGATAAGGCGAACCGGACCGCCGCCGGGTCACCGCGTGGGGTTGGTCTGGATGCGGGGTTGGAAATTTTAGCCGCGGTCAAGACAAAAACCGGATTACCGGTCTTGACTGATATCCATACGGCTGACCAATCGGCTCCGGTTTCTGAAGTGGTTGATTGCTTGCAGATACCGGCTTTCTTATGCCGCCAGACTGATTTATTGATGGCGGCTGCAGCCACAGGTTGCCCGGTCAATGTGAAGAAAGGCCAATTTTTGGCCCCTTGGGATATGCATCACGTGGTTGAAAAACTGCGTCAGTCCGGAGGTGGCGGGGTCATTGTCACCGAACGTGGTGTTTCTTTTGGTTATAACACATTGGTTTCTGATCTGCGGGCGTTGCCGATTTTGGCTGAGACAACCGGGGCTCCTGTGGTGTTTGATGCCACCCATTCGGTACAGCAACCCGGTGGCCAGGGCGAGTCTTCGGGGGGTGAGGGTCGTTTTGCACCGCTTTTGGCCCGGGCCGCAACAGCGGTGGGTGTGGCTGGGATTTTTCTTGAATGCCATGATGATCCGGATCATGCGCCTTCTGATGGTCCCAATATGGTGCCATTGGCCAATTTGCCGACTCTTTTAGCGACTCTAAAGGAAATTGATGCAACGATTAAATCGTGATGAGGCTTTAGGGTTTGCTCAAAACAGGTCCGTGATTGGTTTTTGTCTCGCCAAAGCATTGTTTGATTACCAAAGACTGAACGGGTTATCGAAGATGTTATTGAAGATGCGTTTTATTATTTTAATCAGATAAATTTTAATAAAGGGCATAGGGGGAACGTATCGTGAAAAATTTTGCTCAAGCCCGCCGTAATATGGTGCAAAGCCAACTTGAGACCAATAAAGTCACCGATCCGTGGATATTAGAAGCTTTTTCGCGCCTCCCCCGTGAGTTGTTTTTTCCGCAAAATTTGGCTGATTCGGCTTATATTGATGAAGATGTTGAGATTGCTCCGGGTCGCTATATGATGGAGCCGATGGTTCTGGCTCGATTGATTCAGGCCGCGACCATCGGCCCTCAGGATATGGTCCTTGATATTGGCGGCGTGAGCGGTTATACGGCTGCGATTTTAGCGCAGCGAGCGGTTGTCATCTCTCTTGAGAGTGATTCTTTCTTAGCCGATCAATCAATGAGGAATTTGGCCCAACAATCCATTGATATGGTGGAGGTATTGAAAGGGCCTTTACAGGAAGGCTACTTGGAGCGTGCTCCATATGATGTGATCATTCTTGGCGGGGCTGTGCGAGATTTTCCTCTGTCTTTAACCGATCAACTCAATGAGGGGGGGCGTCTTCTCGGGGTGATTCGGTCTTCCACAACCGATTGTGGGCGGGCAGTTATCGCCTTACGTAACCAAAACCATGTGACAAAGCGGGCGTTATTTGATGCCAATATTCCATTTTTACCCGGTTTTCCTCCCCCCAAAGCCTGGACATTCTAGCCTTTGCGTTGACACATCGACCCAGCATATATCCAGCATATATGATGTAGACATGTATGAAGTGAAATGATGTATAGAGTGAAATCATGTATCAGATTTTTTTTCATTTGATGGTGGCGGTTGTTTTTGGTTTTTGGGCTGGATCAAAAGCCCAGGCTCAAACCATGATTGAAGAAACTCTTATCGAAGTCTATCGCTCCAACCCGTCGATTCTGGCGCAAAGAGATGCGTTACAGGCTCAAGATGAAGCGATGCCGCAGGCCCTTTCTGGTTGGTTGCCTTCGGCCGAATTCAACTCTTCAGTTGGCCGCCGTCGTACCGAACGCTCTCAATCATTGTCGGTTTTTGGTAACACCGAGGAAATAACTGCACCCCGCACCGCGCGTATTACCATCAATCAGCCGGTCTATCAGGGGGGTGGGACTGTGGCCGCGACCCGGCGGGCTAAGAGCACCATTTTGGCGGCCCGCGCCGATCTCACGGCTGTTGAGCAGGATACCCTTCTTGAGGCAGCAACCATCTTTCTCAATGTGGTGCGTGATCAGGCTCTGCTTGATCTCAGCCGCCGCCAGAAAGCCGTTTTAGAGCGCCAGATGCAGGCAACCTCTGATCAATTTGATGTTGGTGAGGCGACCAGAGCCGATCTCTACCAAGCCCGGGCCCGGCATGCCCGAGCTTTGGCTGATGTTGTGCGTGCTGAAGGTGTTTTAGAGATCACCCAGGCGGCCTATTTGAGTCATGTTGGCGTTGCGGCTAGAGTCCTAAAAAAGCCAGAAAAAATCGGCTTGTTGCCGTCTTCTTTGACTGAAGCTTTGAACACAGCCGACCAAAAAAATCCCAGAATTACCGCCGCTCTCCATACCGAGGAAGCATCCCGATTCCAGATTGACGAGACCCATTCCCGCCTGCTTCCGGATGTGAATATCCGCGCCCAAGCCGATTATAACACAGATACCCAGCGACGCGGCGGCAAGAGCCATTCCCTTGAGGTTATCGCCGATCTTCGTCTGCCGATTTATCAATCCGGGCAGGCCATGTCACAGATTCGTCAATCCAAATACCGTTATCGCCAAAGCCGCCAAAATGTTGAGAGAATTCGGCGTGATGTTGCGGCTCAAGTCAAGACGGCCTGGCAAGGTCTCACAACGGCCCGGGCGCGTATTCTGGCTCTGAGTGAAGAAATTGAAGCCAATGCGATTGCTCTTGATGGCGTGCGTCAGGAAGCCAGTGTTGGCACCCGAACGGTCCTTGATATCCTTGATGCTGAGCAAGCACTTTACGACTCGCGCACCTCTTTGGTCCAAGCCGAGCGTGATGAATTGGTGGCCAGCTTTGAGCTCCAAGCAACGGTTGGCCGCTTTACCGCATCGGCTTTAGATTTGGATACCGAAATTTATAACCCCAATATCCATTATCAAGATGTGAAATACAAATTTTGGGGAACCGATATTGACAATAAAAATTGATTTTTGGAGGCGATGGCGTCAATATATCAACATCAAGTGTCTTGAGCGCAAAAAAAGACACAAGTTATTGATTTTTAATCATCTTCTTGAACAAAGAGCATGGCCGCTCTATGATCAACTTTCTTAATTAATCGTAAAGATGCGTTCGATTTTTTGGTGTTGTTCTCGGGGCCGTTTTTGATTTTTAAGAATGATCCCTGAGTTTTTCTTAAAAGTTCTTAAAAAAAGAGTTGAATGGGATGATGTTGGAATGATCAGCAAAACTGAGAACAATCCACCACGAGCGCAAGATGAACCGTCAATGGAGGAAATTTTAACCTCTATCCGCCGGATTATATCTCAAGAAGGCGGCACTGAAGAAGCTGCTTTTGAAGGCAGTGAAGATCAAATTTTTGATCCTCCGCCCGATGATGACGCTGACTCAAAGCTTTCTCCTAACGCAGCTCCCGAGACAGAACCTCTTGAAGAAAAACAAGACATTATTCAGGAATTGCAACCCGAAGATCAACGGGGAGATATCCAAGAAAATATTGCTGAAGAGACCCCCTCTTTATCGGAATTAGAAGCGGATATACCCCCTGCGACAGAGCAAAAAAAGTTGGACAGAGGATCAAATGATATGCAGGAAGATGATATACTCCTTCTCACACAAATGTTGGATGATGACGGAACGGTGATTGACCTTTCAGAAAAAGAGGGAAGCCGCGCGCGTGAATTGATTTCGATGCAAACGGCCCGTCAATCTTCTGAGGCCTTTGCGGCGTTGGCCAATGCCTTGGTCCGAGAAAACGCGCATAAGGGCCGCACATTAGAAGATCTGATTAAAGATATCATGCGTCCTTTACTCAAAGAATGGTTGGATAACCATCTCTCCGATATGGTTGAGAGAATCGTTCAAGATGAGATTGAGAAGATTGCCGGTCGGACTCGCCACTGATTGAGCGGTGCCGCATCAGTGGGCGGTGATTCAACAGCCTTGGTTTTAAAATTCTGGACGATCCGTTTATAGTGCCTGCGTTGAGGCAAAAATCCAGGCGATCGGCGCGATTTCATGCTTAAGAAAACATTTTCTTCTGCTGAGGTGGAGGCACGTTGTTACGCTCTATGGGAAGAGAGCGGCGTTTTTGCCTGTGGTCGTCGGGCTGGGGCTGACCCCTATGTGGTGATGATGCCTCCCCCCAACGTTACCGGGTCCCTCCATATTGGCCATGCTCTGACGTTTACATTGCAAGATATTCTGGTGCGCTACCATCGCTTGCGGGGCCGTGATGTCCTGTGGCAACCCGGGACGGATCATGCTGGAATTGCCACCCAAATGGTGGTTGAGCGTCAACTGGCCTCTGAGGGTATTTCCCGTCGTGATTTGGGTCGGGAAGCCTTTATTGACCATGTATGGTCGTGGAAAGAGCAATCCGGTGATGCCATTATGGGCCAACTGCGCCGTTTGGGGGCTTCACCCGATTGGTCGCGCCAGCGCTTTACCTTAGATGATGGCCTATCGACGGCTGTGGGGAAGGTCTTTGTTGCTCTTTACCGGCAAGGCCTGATCTATCGCGACAAGCGGTTGGTCAACTGGGACCCTGAGCTGAAGACAGCCATCTCCGACCTTGAAGTCGATCAGCGCGCGCATATTGGCACAATGTGGCGGTTTCGCTATCCTTTGCTGGATGACCCAGCACGGCATATTGTGATTGCCACCACCCGTCCAGAGACCCTGTTTGGCGATGTGGCGGTGGCCGTGCATCCTGAGGATGCGCGTTATCACGACCTGATCAATCGACAGATTGTCCTGCCGCTTGCCGAGCGTCCGATCCCGATTATTGCTGACTCTCATGCTGATCCTGAAAAGGGTTCTGGGGCGGTCAAGATCACGCCGGCCCATGATTTTGATGATTTTGCGGTTGGCCAGCGCCATCATTTGCCAGCCTTGAATATCTTTGACTCTGAGGCGTGTTTGAATGAGGAGGTTCCGGCGGCGTATCGTGGTCTGGAACGTTTTACCGCCCGCACCAAAGTTGTTGCCGCCATGCAAGAACGTGGTTTACTTGATGGGGTTGAAGAGAACCCGATGGTTGTTCCCCATGGTGATCGCTCTGGGGTGGTGATTGAACCATGGTTGACCGATCAATGGTATGTTGATGCCCAAACTTTGGCCGCCCCGGCCCTGTTGGCGGTTGAAGAAGGAC
The DNA here is from genome assembly GCA_963923945.1 of Alphaproteobacteria bacterium. Taxonomy (GTDB): domain Bacteria; phylum Pseudomonadota; class Alphaproteobacteria. Next base: position 472,575 of record OZ000551.1, on the reverse strand, counting down.
GGGTTTGCTTTAGACCTCGGCATTGGGAAAATACATATTTTGAATGGTTGCGCCATATCCAACCTTGGTGCATTTCGCGTCAGCTTTGGTGGGGGCATCGCATTCCGGCCTGGTATGGTCCTGATGGTCAGGTTTTTGTTGCTGAAAACGCCCAGCAAGCCCAAACCCAAGCGGCGAACCATTACGGTCATGAGGTTGATCTTGAGCGTGATTCGAGTGTGCTTGATACCTGGTTTTCTTCAGCTTTATGGCCTTTTTCTACCCTTGGCTGGCCAGAAGAAAACAGTGATTTACGGCGCTATTACCCGACCGATGTCTTGGTGACCGGGTTTGATATCATTTTCTTTTGGGTGGCGCGGATGATTATGATGGGCCTTCATTTCATGAAAGACGTCCCTTTCCGGACGGTTTATATTCATGCTTTGGTGCGTGATGAGCATGGGAAAAAAATGTCTAAATCCAAAGGGAATGTGATTGACCCATTGGATATGATTGAGCGTTATGGCTGTGATGCGGTTCGTTTTACTTTAGCCGCCTTGGCGGGTCCGGGCCGTGATATTAACCTCGGCCAGTCGGTTGTGGCGGGGTATCGCAATTTTGCCACCAAATTATGGAATGCGGGCCGTTTTTGTGAAATAAATGGGGCCCGAGACCCCTCCAATTTTGAGCCATCGGCATGTAGTTTGCCGGTTAATCGTTGGATTGTCGGTGAAACGGCACGTTTGGCCCGTGATGTTGCTGCCGGTATCGAAACCTACCGTTTTAATGATGCCGCTTCTTGCCTGTACCAGTTTGTCTGGGGGGTGTTTTGTGATTGGTATCTGGAATGTCTCAAATCGATTTTTGCCGGGGATGATGAGACGGCCAAAACCGAAAGCCGGGGGGCCGCTGCTTGGGCTTTATCGCATATTCTGCGAGTCATTCACCCGATTATGCCTTATGTGAGTGAGGAGCTGCATGAGCGTCTCTTCGGTTCACCTGGTGGTCCTTTGATTGCTTCTGTTTGGCCGGAGATTCCTGAGGCCTTGATTGATGATGATGTGGCTGCTGAAATGGATTGGGTCATCCGATTCATAACCAAGATGCGGGCCTTGCGGGTTGAAGCCCATCTACCAACCGGTCAGCGATTATCGGTTGATCTCTATGGTGCTGATGAAACGACCCGTTCGCGTCTGATGGTGCACCGCTCAGTTTTGCTGAATCTGGCTGGTTTGGAGCGGATTGATTGTTCTCAAGTACAGATGGATGGTGGTGGCCTTCAGTTTATCCTTGATGAGGCAACCGTGGTGGTTCCCTTGGCTGGAGTGATTGATTGTGCGGCCGAAAAAAAGCGCTTGGCCAAAGAAATTGCTAAGCAACGCTCTGAGATTGACCATTTTGATAAAAAATTAGCCAATAACCATTTTCTTGAGAAAGCCCCCAAAAAAGTGGTTGATGAACAAAAGCGCAAACGCCAGGCGGCGGTCGAAACTCTTGATAAGCTCACGGCTGCTCTGGAGCGAGTCGATGCTTGAACAGACCGCAATCAATGATGCGGCCGAGACCCGGAAAGGATAAGATGCCGATGACCGCCGGTGGTGGTGGCACCCGATTACAGGTCCAAGGCCATCAAAGCGGTTCTTGAGTGATGAACTCATCATTGTTGATCAACAATGCCTGATTGCTATTTTGACATCATCATCGCTGATCATGGACCACAACAACCAACCTAACTGCCGTGTGCTTGTCGATTGACCGGCTCAATAACAACCAGCCAAAGTCTCTTGAGGGGATTTTCGGCGGCTGCTCAAATATCCAACTGACCGGCCTGGGCGGCGTGCATACGGATGAAAGCCAGGCGTTTTTCCGGCTTGCGGCCCATCAAATCATCAACCAACCGATACGTCTGTCGGGCTTGATCGGCGGCGTGCTGGGCATCGGGAACCGTGACCCGAATGAGGGAGCGACTGGCCGGATTCATGGTGGTTTCCCATAACTGGTTGGCCGGCATTTCGCCAAGCCCCTTAAAACGGCTGATCTCGAATCTGGCCTTTTTTGCCGTGTTTTCGGCCAGCAAGGCGTCTTTATGGGCGTCATCACGGGCATAATAAATTTGGTTTCCTTGAGCCAGCCGGTACAAAGGTGGCATGGCCAGATAAAGACGCCCATCGCCAATCAATCCCGGCATTTCACGATAAAAATACGTCATCAGCAATGCGGCGATATGCGCCCCATCAACATCGGCATCGGTGAGAATGATCACCCGCTCATAACGCAGTTTTTCACCCCTGTAGGCAATCCCACTGCCGCAGCCCAGGGCTTGGGCAAGATCGGCCAATTCCCGGTTGGCTTGCATCTTATCAAGACTGGTGTTGGCGACATTGAGGATTTTACCGCGTAGGGGTAGAATGGCTTGGGTTTCGCGTTGTCGGGCTTGTTTGGCTGAGCCACCAGCCGAATCCCCTTCAACAATGAAAATCTCAGTTCCCGCCGCTTCGCCACGGCTGCAATCGGTCAATTTCCCAGGCAGACGGAGCTTGCGGGTCGCCGAAGAGCGCCGAATGAGAGCTCTGGCCTCCCGGGTGCGGCGACGCTCTTCCGCTCGTGAGAGGACATGTTCCAGCAGGGCCTCGCCTTCGGCTCTGTTGTCGGCCAACCAGTGATCGAAATGATCCTTAAGCGTTGATTCCACAGCCCGCCCGGCGGCGGGCATAGAGAGTTTTTCTTTGGTTTGTCCTTCAAATTGTGGTTGCTTCACGAAGAGAGACAACAGGAAAAAACAATCCTCCATCACATCTTCTACATTGATGCGTTTTGTCCGTCGGTTGCCGATGCGCTGGCCAAAATCCTTCAGGCCCCGTAACAGAGCGTTCCGCAATCCGGTTTCGTGGTGACCGCCCCGGGGTGTCGGCACGGTGTTGCAATACGACTCGCCCAGCCGCCTATCGGCAGCAGAGCCATCAATTAGCCAAGCGAGCGACCATTCCATATATCCACTGTCTTCAATATCTGTGGTGCCAGAAAAGGCAGCCGCAACGGTCGGATATCTGGAAATGACACTCTTGAGATAATCATTAAGACCACCGGAAAAATGCAATGTATCATGTTCCGGCAACGGCCCGCCATCCAGCATAATTGACGATGCGCGTGCGCAATCACAATGCCAGAGAAATGTCACCCCATGATGAAGATAGGCTTTTGAACGGGCCAAGCGGTAAATCCGGGCCGGATCAAAATGGACCCCTGAGCCGAAAATTTCCGGGTCCGGGTGGAAGGCAATACGGGTCCCGCGGCGGTTGGCCGGGGCCTTACGGTCTTGCAATGGTCCAAGTGGCTTGCCGCGGCTATAGCTTTGTTCCCAAAGGCGCCTCTGGCGGATGACTTGGACCGTCAAGTGATCAGACAATGCGTTGACGACTGAAATACCCACACCATGCAGACCCCCCGCGGTTTGATACGCTGCGTTGGAAAATTTCCCCCCTGAATGAAGGGTGGTCAAAATCACCTCTAATGCCCGGGTTCCCTCGAATTTCGGATGCGGATCCACCGGGATTCCACGTCCGTTATCACTGATGGTAAGAGTTTCATCGGCGGTCAGCTCAATGTCTATTTTATCGGCATAGCCGGCAACCGCTTCATCCATCGCGTTATCCACCACCTCACAGACCAAGTGATGCACAGCATCTTGATCGGTGCCGCCGATATACATACCCGGCCGCTTTCGCACCGGCTCCAAACCTTCCAAAACTTCAATATCTTTGGCGGTATAAGATGATGATTGTACCGGTGTTTTGGCACGAACAGGCTGTATAGCCCTAGCCTTGGATGCTTTGGGCGCGGTCTGATCCTTAGAATCAGCCCCATCATTCCGTTCTTGATCGAAGAGGTCGGTCATACCAAATACACCGCTTACACCAATAGCCATACTCTCATCAAGGTGACCTTTATTGGGAAGACTCCCGGTCTGAGGAGCATCCAATAAATGACTATGATAAGAGAATGCGTGGTCAACGACAAGAAGCGATGACTATATTTTGTTGCTGGCGCGCGCCGGTTTCACCATATACAGAAGGTCAACCGGGGTGATGGTTCACCGCAGTAACGGTCAACCGAAGACAAAACCATCCCAAAAATAAGGGCAAGGGCTGCTTGATGGTTTTTGCCGTTTTAGGATGTCTTATGGTTTTCACATTTCCTGGCCACTGAATTCACCATGAAACAGGTCACAAGACAAAATTGACGTCACTGTTTTGCCGTCATCGGAAAGCGGTAATTTCAGCCAATATTGAACCACATGGTTGCGTCCGGTGGTTTTGACTTGGCGGACGCCACATTTCGGCTTACCGTCCCGAACACATTGATCATGACGTTGCGTCCAATATTCTTTATCTGAGCCAAGATCAATTTCATCAAGATATTTACCAGAAATTTCCGTATGAAAATTATCATAATAAGATGTCCCGGCATGTTTGATCCGATAACGGCGATGTGGCTCGCTTTCCACTGTCAATAAACTGACATTGCTTAGAATTGACTTGGGCATATCGGTAGGATCAATATCCCGTTTTTTCGGGAGATGGCTATCCCTGGCCAAAGATTTCCAATATTCGTAAAGCGCTTGATGTTTTGGATTACTGAGTTTCATTGATGGTTCCGATCGTAAATATGTCGAATGATCACTGTTCAACTGACCGTACCGACTCTCTACCGACCATAACCAACCTTCATACTCAACTTTTATACTCGAACCATGTATCGACCGCGTGTTTCATACCCGCGGATGTTCTTGTTGTTTTAACTCCTACTCTGTCATTTCGACCAATATCTTTTGAATATTCTTAACATTTTTGTGCCGCGCAGCATTTCCGTGCAGGCCATCATTTGCTCTGACCAATAAGGGGCACCGATTTTATAAGAACTGTTTGGGTAACAGCACTTTCTTTGTCACAACGACTTTTTATAATAACGATTTTCGCCTGTTTAGGGAACTGATATTCATATTGATGAAGATTTAATTGAATGCAGATTTAATAAAATTAAAACCTGAAAGAGAAAGACATACTGTATATTATACCATTAAGATAGTGTTTATGTCACGCTTTTTTAATCATGGCCATACCATCATCACTTTTAATCCCCAGCATGTGGATCAATCTTAAAATATGATATGATCTGATTATCATCTGTTCAGATTATGATTTCTGACTGCCGGTGATTTGCACTTTTTTGAGAGATACAGCGCTTCAATAATCGTCTCATAATCGTCTTTTAAAAAGATTGTTTATCTGGGGATAAGAATGGGGAAAAAATCAGCATCATTAGGTATAAATGCTTTTTGAGCGGGCGATCAGGGGTCCTGAATGGGCCAGGATTGCCGATACATGGTGATGCATAAGGAAAGTGATGCATAAGGAAATCCGCCGCAATCTCTTTTGAAGAGATTGCGGCGGATGGTTACAGAAACATCATGATTACAGCAACAATGGAATATTGATCCTGTCATCTGTTGCGGGTTAAAGTGACCAACGCGCCGGTTGACAGGCGGTCGCCAAGTGATTGCAACCCCGAGAAGCGGGACGATAACACCATTCTTCGGCAAAATCCTCGGTCATCCATCCCTCATTCAGTCCTTTTTGTAAGGCATGGCAGGATTCTTCCTTAAACGCCGACATGTTTCCGGTGGTTTTGGGGTTTTTGCCTCTATAGCAAGCCCGGCTGATGGTGGTCAGCTTGTGGGCGGTTGTCATGCCCTGAAGATGTGACCTATTGAGGTAAACCGTATCGGGAATGGTCACCAAGTCACGGCTTGCGGTGCCATCGCGATTGTAGCTGCCACCGCTGTACTCTTTGATCTCAAAATCCGGACGCCAGTTGGTATTGGGAATTTGATCAAGAGTCTCAGCAATAAAGATGGGTTGGTCGCCGCAAGAAATGGGCCAGCCATCAACCACAAGATCATTGCCTGTATACAAGCCGGTCACTGGGAATTGGCCGGTCTCTTTTAAGAGATTGTCCGGTTTATTCTTTCCGTAATCGGCGGCGGTGGTCGGGTCTTCCCGGCCAATATCGCGGATATTGACGCCGTCAATGGGTCCACCACCACTGCTGAAGCGCTGGTCTCCCGTGCTCCCTTCAGCGGCGGTGGTCGGGTCTTCCCGGCCAATATCGCGGATATTGACGCCGTCAATGGGTCCACCACCACTGCTGACGCGCTGGTCTCCCGTGCTCCCTTCAGCGGCGGTGGTCGGGTCCTCTCGACCAATATCGCGGATATTGACGCCGTCAATGGGTCCACCACCACTGCTGACGCGCTGGTCTCCCGTGCTGCCTTTATCGGCCACATGGTCTCCCGGTGATGTGGGTGGTCGGTTACACACTTTTGCTGAAGGATTCTCAACTTTGGCCACACCATCGGCAACATCACAGGCCAGATCAAAAATAATCGGTCTGGATTCTGGTTGTGATTCCAATCCCTGACCGACGGCCGCAACCGCCTCGGCGAGTGATTGTTGGAATCGTGATTGTGCCGCTTTCAAATCGGCCTGCAACGTGGTGGTGGCTTTTTGCATGGTCTCTTGGAAGGGACGTCCCGAAGCAAGACCAATCAGGGCAGAATTGACATTTTCCCGAAAATCAATCTGGGCTTTTTTAACGTCCGCTTTGAATATTGCCAGGGCGCTATCGACTGAAGAGCCGGGCTGCTTGCCGACATCAGAGCTGGCCTGATCAAGCATATCCTCGACCTGTTGATCGGCCTCTAAGACGGCGTCTTTCGCCTCAAGCTCAGCGTTCTCCTGTTCTTGATCCATATCGGTTTGGGTGACCGCAGGCGGGGTTGGTTGGGCCGGTGGCGTGGGTTTTGAGAACAAGCTGAAGCCGCCAAAACCAGCACCACCAAGCAACAGTAAAATCAAAACCATACGCATATCAAGGAACCCGCGACAATCGCTGCCTAAACCGGACATTTCCTTGAAAAATCGACCCAGAACCGCGTTCTGCTTGTTCCAGGTTGTGATCGAAGGGGGGTAAAACATGCCATTCTCTCCAAAATGCAGTTCACGGGGAATGAGCCATTCCATACAAGATGGCTCCGTTTGGAGAGAGTATATGCCGACAGCGTTGACGCTTTCCTAACGCCCCGGCCCTTAAATGGGCTTCCTTTCTTCTCTAACCATTTGATATATATTATCTATATTGATGTCTATGCCTCTAAAGAGGGATATCCGAAATTCCCAATCATTGCCTCTTTTGATCCATAAAAATGGTCATCATATCCAGGAAAACAGGCAAAATTTTATGGTAATAATCATGGTGAAAGCGGCGGTTCTGGTGTCGGCAGAGGATAAATCGGCTGGAAGCCATCGCGGTTCGGCATGACAATTTGGGCCAAGTTTTCCTGATTGAGCACCGTATCGGCCCCAATAATGCCGTTGAGATAAAGCAGATAAGCACTCAAAGCATATGTTTGATCGGCCGATAGAGAAAGCGGATGAGCAACCGGCATGCTGCGGCGAAGATAATCAAATAATGTGGTGGTATAAGGCCAATAGCTGCCAACAGTGAGTTCGGGGATCGGCTCATTCAGGCTGCCGATCCCGCCAACCAATTCTTCAGCCGAAAGGCCGCGTCCGGAAGGTCCATGACAGGATTGGCATTGTTCAACATAAAGAATTTCTCCCTCAGCCGGGTTGCCCTGGCCGGTTGGCAACCCGGTTCCATCGGGGAAAATAGTTAGATCATGGGCCGCAATTTCCTCAGTGGTGACGGTTTGACCCAGAGCCGGATCATCACCCTTTTCAAGGGCGGCCTGGCCGAGGACTGCCGATGATTCTGGATAGGAAAGTGTTTCTTCATCATCCCATTCCCCGCCGATAGCCGAGAACGGAATCAATAACCAGAACATAAAAAACCATATCCAGGACATTCCATCATGGTGAATATCCGGTTCATCGCGGTCATCACTGCTCAGGAAATGATGCTTTTGGGGCATGTCAATCGGTATAGACATGGGAAATGGTTCCTGATGGCGATATTTTCCAACTGACAATAGCATTATAGTGAAAATAGCCATTTTGCCCCCTCTTTTCGATGAGGGTGGTGCGGGTTGGTTGACGTACTCCGGTATCATCGCTCACCCGGCTTTGTAAGATTGCCGCCCCGCCATCCCAACGCCAAGGGATGCGGAACCGGGTAAAACAGCGATCAAGAATCGGTTCTTGTAAATCCGCCGCGGCCCATGATTGACCCCCATCGGCAGAGACATCCACTTGCGCGACCTTGCCATTGCCCGACCAGGCCAGACCCGACACCTGATAAAGCCCCGGCCCGTTGAGGGTCAGCCCCGGTGATGGCTTGGTGATCAAAGACTTTGGTTCCATTATAAACGTGAACTGACGGGCGATGCCGTCGGGCTGAATTTCAGTATATTTGGCCGTCTCATCACGAGACATCACCGGTTGGTTAACCACGTTGAGGCGGCGGGTCCATTTGACATGGGTGACCGCCTCCCAGCCGGGTAAAATGAGACGCATCGGATAGCCATTTTCTGGTCGCAGACGCTCTCCATTTTGATAAAGGGCCAGGAAGCCATCTTGCACGGCTTTGGCTGTCGGGATGCTCACATGGAAGGCCCCCGCGTCAGCCCCCTCGGCATCAATCCAGACTCCTTCTGGCTGGATACCAACTTCCTCCAACAGCACAGCCAGCGGCACCCCAGACCATTCGGAACACGACGCCAGGCCATGAAAATAACCGACTTTGGATTGTAAAGGACGCGGATTCCAACCGGCATTGGAATTGCCGCCGCATTCCACAAAGCAAATCCGGGAAATCATCGGATACCGCAACAAATTCTCGGTAGAAAAGGCCAAGGGACGCTCAACCAAGCCATGAATGAGCAGTCGATGCCGGTCAGGGTCGATATTGGGAACGCCATTGTGATGGCGTTCAAAATGAAGTCCATTCGGCGTCAAGATGCCGTCTAAATTTTGCAGAGGCGTCCAAGAAATTCCGTTTCCCGGGGCGTCGCTATTGGCATTGATCCAGCGCACCGCTTCTTTTTCGTAAAGAGAGGGTTGGCCATAATTGGAAAATGGGGCACCCGGCTGCATCATCCAGAATGGTTGCGCAGGCTCTCCTGGCGGGTTCTGGGTTTCGGTATCGGCCCATGCCGATGATCCACCCATCCCAGCCGCCAACCCACCCATGAGGCCGCCTTTGAGAAACAGGCGACGATCCAGCAAGCCACCGCCAGAAACCGGGATAGCATCCCGCCATATCTGATCAGTGGCTGGGGATGTTTTACTGGCTCTGTTGCGTATTTTCATGCTTGATCTTTCCACTCACATTTTTCGCATGTCTGAATATGGATTGACAAGCTGTCTATCCATCATGTCAGAATCATACTCTCTTATTACAGTCGTCAAGATAGACCTTAAGATAGACCTTGGTCGGCAGCTTGTGTATGCATCCATGTGAGAAGGGGTTGCCAAGCCAGATCGGGAGCGCGGCGGCTGGTGACCATTCCAATATGGCCCAGATCCGGCCTGATGATCCCGCAATCGGTCAGAGTGTTGGCCAAAGATAATGCCGATTGAGGCGGGACAATACGATCTTGGCGCGGGATCACCGCCAGGGATGGACATCGAATTTGATCCGGGCGTACAGTCATGGTGCCGACTTGCCAACGTCCCCGGGCTGGATCATTGCGGCCATACCAAATATCGAGACATTCGAGGGCCACGTTTCCAGCCAAAGAAGGGCCGTCATTGAGCCAATCTTCTAAAATTGCAAAGCTGCGAATACGCGCCCGGTCAGCCTCATGATCGCGCTTGAATTGGCTGGCCAGTCGTCGATATTTATGGGCAGCTTCTAGAGGGCACAGAGTCGCAAATATTGTTTGTACCATATCGACCGGGACTTCACCCAGACCGGCAATAATGTTCTTCAATGGTTCCATGAGGAGGGCGGCTGTGACTCGTAATTGTTCATTGCCGAGACTGTGAAAATCCCATGGTGTGGCCATGAGGATGAGACCACGGATATCGGTTTGCCGTGATTGAGCAAGCGGAATCGCCAAAGTTCCACCCATGCAATAACCCAGTAGAAACGGCTTGCTTCCGGTCAGATTTTGGACAGCATTCAAGGCGTGGGTCAACCGTCCGGCAATATAATCGGTCAATGTGAAATGTCGCTCTTCAGGACCGGGATCACCCCAATCCAACAACAAAGGGCGTGTGCCGGATTGAGCGAGTCTGCGCAAGAAAGAATGATCCCGTCTCAGGTCCAGCACATAAGAACGGTTGATCAGTGAGGGAACCACCAAGACACAAGGCAGACCGGTATCTTTAGCCGCGCAATGATAATCAAGCAGGCGGCTTGCACCTTCCCGCCAGAGTGTTGGCGGTTCTTCTATATCGCGGCGATGATGATGGCGCCGATAGGCCAGAATACCGGTGATGAATTGGCTGATTCGTCTAAAAATTTCTTGATTGACTGCATGACGCAGATCATCAGGATCAACGTTTTCGAGGGCTGTTTTGAGATCGGCGGCCCGGCTGGCCAGCACCGGATTCCAATCGGGCCAGCCGTTTTTCAATATCTGCAATCCGATGCCCGAACTCAACCAAGTCATCATTGCCATCCCCATATGTAGGGGCAAAGGGCGCGGGCCAAGACGCGGATTGAGATGATGGCTGCTCTGGTAGGGGAATTGTTCCATTGGTTTGGCGGTTTTTATCGGACCTGTTTTTTGCCGTGAGGCCGGTTCCTATAATGCTTGAATTTTCGACTTTTTCATCCTTATTATCTTTTTTAGGTTTTTTGTCTTGGTCATTTTGGGATTCCGACACCGTTTCCGATCCTTCTGGCACCCCATTATTACCGGCGAAATTTTGAGCAAAAATAGAAAAGAAAGGACCACTCAGGAGAGGGGCCGCCAAGGCGACCATGCGCCCGGCAGTTTCGATCGTTTTAGGGTCATTGGTCAGTGCGGTGACCTGATCTTCCCATAAATCAAGAAATTGTCGGGCCAGCGCATCAAGATCCTGTTTATCACTCATGACAATTTATCACTCACTATCTATAACTTCTCATCATCACTTCTCATCACAACAATTTCTCATTCATATAAATTTTCAGTCATTTACAAAAACGAAAAACATATAAACCACAAAAAGTATAAACCCTAAGTGAGGTTAGATGCTATGGAATGTTGCCCTATATATCTTTATGCTTTGTGGTTGCTGGGCTCATTATCGTACGGATGAATATTATACGAATGAATCAACAAAGACGTAATTTGAATCAACAAAGACGTCATTGATCCAAAATAAATATTATAAAATATGAGCGGTGGTTTTCTTGGAGTTTTCGGGGAGATAAAATCTTGGGAAAAGCAAAAAAGCCGGATCAAACAAGTGATGGTCAAGCCATCATTGTGAAAAAATATGCCAATCGTCGCCTTTATAATACAGCGACCAGCAGTTATGTGACACTTGATGATCTCTCGCGTATGGTCAAGGAAGGAAGCGACGAATTCGTGGTCCAGGACGCCAAGACCGGTGAAGATATCACCCGAGCGGTTCTCACCCAAATTATTGTTGAGGAAGAAGCCAAGGGGCATAACCTCTTACCAATCAGTTTTTTGCGGCGGCTGATTTGTCTTTACGGCGACAACTTGCAGTTTCTGGTCCCGCGTTATCTTGATGTGGCGATGGAAAATTTCTCTGGCAATCAGGAGCGCATGCGTCAATATCTTCAAGACACTTTGGGCGGTTTTTTTCCCTTTGGCAAGGTAGGGGAGATGAGCAAGCAAAATATGGCCTTGTTGCGCCAAGCGGCAGATATGTTCACCCCTTTCGGCTTCCATCAAGAAGAAGAAGAACGCATTGAGAAACAAGAAAATAACGTGACCCAAGCCACCTCCAAAAAGCCAGAGGAAGCCGAAAAAGCGGCTGTTGCTACGGATACCGCGCGCAAGCTGGAGGAACTTGAGCACCGGATGAATGAATTGCGAGCCGAATTGGGCATATCGGATAAAAAGTAAGCTCTATCCGTTGATCGGTGGTGGCTGTGGCTCTAGGCTGGCCGCGCCACAATGATTGCCTTGTAAAAAATCAATTCCCATATCAATGAGGAGGTCGGCATCGCGTTGGGTTTCCACCCATTCAGCAACCACTTGTAGACCAAATTTATGGGCGAGTTCGATCATCGTTTCAACGAATGCCCGATTTTCCCGATTCTTACTTAAATCACGGATGTATGTCCCAGCGATCTTAATCATATCAATGGGGATTGACTTCACATGGCGGAATGATGTGTGACCAACCCCAAAATCATCCAAGGCCACGCGACAACCGATTCCACGCATCATCTCAACGAAACGCGCACATTCTTCTAAATCCTGAATAGCTGAGGTCTCGGTAATTTCGATAATCATACGGCTGGTGATATCAGGCCGGTCTTTGAGATGAACAACCGCTGTGCGTAACCATGCATGGTCCGAAACGGTCATACCAGAGATATTCATCGCCAGAATAAGGCTTTGATCCGCTTTTAGACGCTCAATCACTTCCTCAAGCACATAATGATCAATGAGGCGGATAAGCCCGAGTTTTTCGATGACTGGGATAAAATGTGATGCTGATGTCAGATGATGGTCGTCCTCACGAATTCTCAGCAAGCATTCATAACATTCCACAGCCCCGTCGCGGGCCCGCAGTACCGGTTGAAAAACCAAGAGCATACGGTCTTCTGCCAGGGCATTACGGGCTTTTTCAGCCAATGCGACAGCCTGTTGTCGTTCTTTGTGTTGTTGGGAACTGAAGGCATAAGAAACCCATGAACTGCCGCCTTTTTGCAAGGCTTCGTGCAAGCTGACATCGGCTTTTTGCATGGTATCAGCAACTGTTTCAGCAAGATCAGGAAAAGAGACCAGGCCAACCGATATTGTAGTTTTTCCAGCGATATCAGGGGAGGTGCGGATCGTATTAACGATTTTTTCGGCAATCACGATGGCTTCGGCTTCACGACAGCGCGGCAAGATCACCCCGAATCGATCCTCACCGACCCGACCAATGATATCACTGGCTCTTAAAGAGCGGTCAAGATGTTGGCCAATCGCAATGAGGGCCGCCTCACGATCTTTCTGACTCCTGGGTTGTACAGAGTTTTCTGGGTTGTCTGGAGCGATAACCATATAAACACCATGATTGTCATACCGCCGGGCGATGAGAATGGCTCTACCCAAATTTTCGCAAAAGCGGACACGGTTGAAATGTCCGGTCAATTCATCAAAATTGGTCAAGTATTCCAGCCGCGTTTCCCGTTTTTTGCGGGCTTCGATGATCCGAATAACCCCGCATAACGTGGTTTTTCCATTCTGAGATGAGGGGCGCGCTGACCCCCGGTCATGGGCCCATACCAGGGCGCCTTTATGGTTGCGGATCCGATATTCAACCTCATAAGCTGTGGCTTGGTTCAGATGCGCGGATAAGATTTTGAGTCGTGCGGCATTATCGGCTGGATGGATATGTTGGGCAAAAGCATCACCGCTTTTTGGGGCGGCGTTGGCGCCGAAAATTGTGTCATATCCACCGCGCCAAACCATACTGTCGTCATCCAAATTCCAGACATACGCAACATCACCGGCAGCGATCATAGCGGCATCGAGAATATTTTGAGATTGCTTTTTGGCTGGCATGGGTTGTCCTATTGACACGCGTGGATCCGGTAAACCGGGATCACTGTAAAGTCCCCTTGTTTTTGGTCTGCCGGATTTGGGCTAACCTTCTCTTGCCGACGGTCCCTATATGTTGATTGCTGTTTTTGGTGCCCGCCGCAATGAGGCTCTCGGCAACCAGCTGCGGGCTCAGATTGCTGTCTCTTTGACTGTTTGTTTGGTGGGGTGCGTCTGGAGTCTCTGGCATCAAACAGTTATTCTCCGGATTCATTTGACCGGGTTGCCATGCGGGTTTCTCTGCTAAATTGTTTGGCATTTTTGGTCGGTTTTGGTTCGATATTTTTTCAATAAATCCGGTCTGTGTTTTGAAGAGGATCAAATTGATCCGCTTTAACTCTTATCCGGATTGACTCTTTTTTTTCGCTGTTGGTGATGGTTTGAGGATATTTCATTCTTTGTGCCGAATATAGGACATAAAATCAATCTCTGGCTGTTTATGCGACAGTGTTGAGGGCTGTTTTGAGGGTTTCGACCATTGCGGTGATATGTTCTTCTTGCAGGATCAAAGGCGGTGAAAGGGCGATGATATCACCGGTTGTTCGGATGAGCAGACCATTCTCAAAACAGTGTAAATAAACATCAAAAGCCCGTTTCCCCGGATATTCCAGATGGGGTATCAGCTCAATCCCAGCAACCAGACCATAATTGCGGATATCAATGATCAAAGGATGGTCACCCAAGCGATGCAATGTCGACTCAAAAAGAGGAGCCATGCATGCGGCACGCTGTGATAATTTTTCTTTCCTGTGCAGGTCGAGAGTTGCCAGAGCCGCCGCACAAGCCAAAGGATGCCCCGAATATGTATAGCCATGACGTAGTTCAATCTGTTGGGATTGATGGGCCTCAATGACCGTGTCATAAATGTTTTTATTGACCACGGTTGCCCCCATCGGGACAGCACCATTAGTCAGTCCTTTGGCCAAGGTGATGATATCCGGAGTGACCCCAAAGGCATCACAGGCAAAAGGATGGCCGAGTCGTCCAAAACCGGTGATCACTTCATCGAAAATCAGCAAGAGATTATAACGGTCGCAGAGATGACGCAAACGTTGTAAATAACCCCGCGGCGGAATCAAAACACCGGTTGATCCGGCCATCGGTTCGACAATGACCGCAGCGATGGTCTGGGCACCACGCATGGCGATGATTTCTTCCAAGTGGTCGGCCAAATGATCCCCCCAGAGTGGTTGACCCCGCGAAAAAGCGTTGTTTTCCAGATTATGGGTATGAGGAAGATGATCAGTATCGGGCAAGAGTGGCTCAAATATATCACGATTGGCGGGGATACCACCCACCGAAAGACCCCCAAACCCGACCCCATGATAGCCGCGTTCACGACCAATGAAGCAGATGCGCTCTTTCTCGCCGCGCGCTTGATGGTAGGCCCGGGCAATTTTGAGGGCGCTATCCACAGCCTCTGAACCGGAATTGCTGAAAAAAACACAATCCAAGCCATTCGGCAGCAAGGCCGCAAGGCGGTTGGCTAAGCGAAAGGCATCGTTATGGCCCATTTGAAATGCTGGCGCATAATCAAGCCGATGGGCTTGGGTGGCGATGGCGTCAGCAATTTCCCGCCGTCCATGCCCGGCATTGACACACCATAAACCCGATGTGGCATCAAGAATGTCCCGGCCATCGGTTGTGCGGTAATACATTCCTTCAGCACGCGCCAGTAAGCGCGGTGCGGCTTTGAACTGCTGATTGGCAGTGAAAGGCATCCAATAAGATTGAAATGCTGCCGGTTGTGGTTTGTTTGCGGGAAGACGCTGACGATGTTTCAAGATCATTCTTGCCGTTTGGTTTTTAAAGATGCCGCTTGCAAAGAGCGACACAGAGCCAAGATAGCAACAGGGATAAGGTTTTTACAGGGCTTCCCGTATTTTGCCTCTTTTTCAGGGTTTCCCTGCGGTTTCGAGAGGGTATTTGAAATATATTCAACAAACATATAAAATTTTATTTAATTTATATATTTTTTCTGGTATACCATCTTTTATGAAAAATACCAGCGCCCTTTATCCCCATACGACATGGCCGACTCTTCCTTCTGAAGCGCGGCATTCTGCTCCACGTCCGGTTGTCCCGCAACCAGAGCGCGACCGGCCCCATCGGACTTTTGCAGATGCTGAACAAAGACAGGGTGAAAAAACCCAGACCGGTCTTTCGGCGCGATCAAGAGAATTCTCTCAAGACAATCAGCGTCAACAGCTTCCAGCTGGTGAGAACTCTCCAACCCCTTCATTCTATCAATCCAGTCTGGAGTCCGGCATACCGTTATCGAATGGGATTGAAACTTTGGTTGCAGCCCAGCAATTTGCGCAACCGGAAGAGCCTCTTTCCGCGCAGGCTTATCAGAACCGCATCGCGGCCTATGATCATGTTGAGGGTTGGGCGGATCATGGACCGCAAATTTTGGACTCACTATCGGATGGAGAAGAATTGGATATTGAAGTTGCTCGGCGTATTGATCTTTCGGTTTGATATTCGAGCCGTCTGATATTTTGGTTGATGGATGGTTATCATGGGATGACTGTCATTGGTCACGTAATTCTTGATAATGAGTTGTTTCTTGAGCAGGGCCGCCTTTGAGGTACTGTTTTTCCAATATGAGGCGGGCCGCTTCGGCATGGTGCTGCAAATCCGACAGCATCACAAGACAGTCTTTTCCTTTGCCGGCCCGACAGGCTTCGACAATGGCGTTGCTGCTTGTTGTGACGCCAATGATGCCGAGATGGCTGGATGATCCTTTGAGGGTGTGGGCTTCTGCTTCCAGGCGCTTATAGTCAGCCTGCCGGGCGGCGGTTTCCAAAGCATCACGACGGCTGGGAAGGTCGCGTAGATAGGCTTTAACCAGTTGATCAACTTTATCGGCCCCAATGATTTGAGCAATACCATCTAAAATGCTGTGATCAATAATATCCTTGTTTTGGGTCTCTTGATGATCACTGTTTTTATGGTCGACTGACTGTGATCTATTGATAAGGGAAGTTTCTGGAGTCTGTTTGAACCAGGTGATCAATTTCTGCTCAAGGGCCTCGAACATGAGCGGCTTGGTTAAATAGTCATTCATCCCCGCTTTAAGGCAGCGTTCCTTATCTCCTTTCAGGGCATAGGCGGTGAGCGCGATGATCGGTATGGAGCATACGGGTTCACGCAGGCGTCGAATCGCTGTGGTTGCCTCAATACCGTCCATTTCTGGCATTTGTACATCCATCAATATGATATCGAAGGAATCTTTTTCGAGTCTGGCGAGAGCTTCTTTGCCGTTATTGGCGGTTTGAAAGCGGCAGCCAATTTTTTTCAGCATTTCCCGGGCAACCATCTGATTGACTGGATTGTCTTCAACCAACAAAAGACGCATCCCAATCAGGTCAATATCCCCTCCTTTTGCTGTGCTGGACGGTTTGTTTTGTACCGGCTGAGCATTGGTGCCGTTGATGAATGTAACCAGTTGATGACGAGGGATCGGCAGATAGATGCTGTCCTCATAGTCGCCCTCTGGTGGCGTCTTGTTTTGAGTCCCGGTGGCACGATGGCGCATCAAAATGATCTCTGCCCGGCCATCCGTGATCTCAGCATAGGTCTGTTTGCAAAAAGATTTTGACTGCAAAGAAGCCAAATTTTCATCGACCAAAACCAAAAGATCTTTTTTTGTGGCCTTCATGTTCAACTGACCCAGTTTATCCGTACGTGAGGCTGATCCACCGATGGCTTCGATTTGATTCTGGATCAGGTCCCCGAGAAAACTATGGCCGGTTGCGATGATGACATGCCGGGATTTCTGTTTATTGACCGTAATCGCTATATCCCGGCCCGATTTGGTGGCAACCCGCTCAAAGGGGATGGAGAACCAGAACGTACTTCCCATACCAAAGCTGCTTTTGATGCCAATCTCACCATCCATCATCTCAATGATCCGTTTACAGATGGATAACCCCAGGCCGGTCCCACCGAATTTACGGGCGATGCTTGTATTGGCTTGGGTGAAGCCTTGGAATAAATGTTTTTGTTCTTCTTTGCGGATGCCGATACCGGTATCGCGACAGGCAAAGCGGATCCTAAGATGTTGATCATTGGAATGTTCAAGGATTGCTGAGACTTCAATCCCGCCCTCAGAGGTGAATTTGATGGCGTTACCAACCAGGTTGATTAAAATTTGGCGCAGGCGTGAGGGGTCAGTCATCACTGCGCCCAATGACGAAGGCGGCAGAATGGAGCCAATCTCCAGCCCTTTTTCATGAGCGGTGTGGCTAAGCATATCAATCACATCTTCGATGAGTTCGGGCAATTCGGTGCGGACCATCTCCAACTGCAGCATATCGGCTTCAAGTTTAGAAAAATCGAGAATATCATTGATGATCTCAATCAGGCTTTCTCCCGATCGTTTCACCGAGTCGGCAAAAACCCGTTGATTCTCATTCAAATCGGTATCAAGGAGGAGCTGGATCATGCCCAGGACGCCATTCATCGGAGTGCGAATTTCATGGCTCATCATGGCCAGAAATTCCGATTTTGCCCGATTGGCGCTATCGGCTGTATCGCGGGCCAGGGCCAAGTCCTCGGCCAGTGCAACCAGTTGCTGACTTTGTGTTTCCAGATGGTCCTTGGTATCGCGCAATTCTGCCAACTGGTTTTGCAGACGCTCTTCCTTCATTTTAATATTCTGTTCAGCCGCCAGGGCGGCATCGCGGGTTTGGGTCAATTCCTCTTCTAAGACCTTGTGATCCGTGAGATCACGAATGGTTTCAATTGCCGCAATAATATGGCCTTCAGAGTTGCGGACCAATCCAGCCTCAAAACTCATATAGCGTTTCTTCCCTTCAAGAGAAATGCACCAATTTTCCGCTTCCAGACCCCCATCAACCAATGGAGATTTTTGAACATATGGATAGTATTTCTGGGCTTGCTCAAGGGATTGATCAAGGACGAAATCAGCCAAGGCTGGCCGTTTTTTCCGGTAGAGTCCTTTCCAATGGTTGGAGGTTCCCAACACGTCTGCGGCTTTGATTCCGGTCAGCGATTCACAAATGCGATTCCAAAAAATAACCCGATGCTGACGGTCAATAACAAAGACCGCTGTCGCCAGATTGGTGAGGATGTTCCAAGCGCTGTTTCCTTCTTGCCCACTCTTGGCAAAGGAATGGCGGGTAATTTTCGCGAGAACACGTAAGTTATCCTGATAAATCGAACCGACACTTTGTGAAAGTTCCGGCGGAATCACATTCCGGTCAATGGCCGCGGTTGATAGATCATCGACCGGCTTGAAAAGCAGACGTCGCAAAATCCAATAGAGGGTGAGAGCAAAGGCCAACAGAATAGCCAAAAAGCCAGCAATAATACGGCTGTTATTTTTTGTGATTGTGGCTGCCATCGCGTGGGGATCAAAATCAATCACCGCCACCGCTTCGGACCTTATCGGCTGAATGTTCAAAGCGCTGTTGGCATCAAAGACTGAGAGTGGTTGACCGGTTTCAAGGACATGCAGCACATCTTGTCTGAGTCCGTCATCCCCCAGAGTATCGTCGGTATTGAGAGCATTGGTATGATCAAGCATATCAAGAGCATCAATCGGGCGACCAATGAGGGCTGGATCGCTGCCATCCCTGACATGAGGGGGTGTTGCACCAATAATCAGGATTGATCGAACCGCGTCTATGGCGACCAAAGACTGGATCAATTCTTTTACATTTCCCCTCTCCTGGTTGACAGCCCAGCTGTGATCAATAGCCTGGGCGATGAGCGCCGATTGAGTATCCATGTTATTACGTATCTGTTCTTGTAAGCGATCACGTTCTGACTGTACCACCAGCATAGCCACGATCATGTTGACCAGTGCAAAGGGAACAAAAACCTTGGCACCGAGTGCCATGCGGTGTTTCGATATAGAATTTTTGATGATTGTGTGCAGCATGGATACCGGTCATCAAAAGGAAAGGGCCATCGCCGTTCGTGACATGATGGGATGGAGAGGTTGGGCTTATTTTTGGCATAGAAATCCTTAAAAATCGGTGTTTGGCTTCTCGATAGAAAACATGCAATGATGACATATGAGGAATAGTTTGAATGGTGGCCAAGCCGCCAAAGAGGCCTTGTAAACGGCTTTTTTTGGGGGTGGTGCGTATTTTCTGCGATGGATATTTCGCAACGATGCGTTTCCATGAAAAAGATGCCAATCCATAATTCTATAAAGAGATGATGATGCGGGTATTGGGTTGGATAGCTATTTTTGGGGTCGCGGTTTCGGCCTGCAGTTTTCAAGATTATGAACCCCATGCGCTTAATACCCGGATGGGTGATGACGCTGGCGCAACCATTTCAAAAAATCAGCTGGATGATCCTGATTTACAGGCTCTGATCACCGGCACCTCACCAGAAGCGGTTTGGACTCTTGAGTCTTTAACCAAGGCGGGGGTGTCTTTACATCCTGATATTGCTGCGGCGAAAAGCCGGGTGGCGATTTTTGAGGCCGGTTTGGAGACCGCCGGTCAGCATCCCAATCCGGCGATTGGTTTGGAGCCGGAATATCACAGTAAAAACAGCGAGTTTTCCTCTTCTCCTTGGTCATGGGGGCTGATTTTTGAGATTCCTTTATCTCTTCCTTCCAAGCGGTTGGCGCGTTTGGATGAAGCGGCCGCGCGCGTGCAAGCCGCACGCCTGGAGGCTGCGGGTGCGGTTTGGCGGCTGCGATCTGATATCCGTTCACGCTTGGTTGATCTCTATGCCGCCCAGAGCCGGACCGCTCTGGCCGCGCAACGGGTTGCGTTTCAGGAGGAATATTTGACACTTCTGGAGAGGTACTTGCGTTTGGGGGAAGCAAGCCGCTTTGAGGTCAGTACCGCAAGTTTGCGTTTGAATGCGGCCAAGCTCTCTTTTAAAAAATTTCAAGGCATGCGGGAGATACGCCGCACCACATTGGCGGCCCGTATCGGCATTGATCTGCATAATATGACCAATAAAAAGATTGATTTTGCCGCCTTACAGGCGGCCTTGAAGGCACCGGGTGCGGATACGATTCGTCAAGCCGGTTTGCGCAACCGCCTGGATATCCGGCGTTCTCTGGCTCTCTATGCGGCGGCTGAGGCCCGGTTACGTCTGGAAATTGCCAATCAATATCCGGATTTTACCCTGTCACCGGGAATATTATGGGATCAAGGTGATATGATCTGGCGTTTGGGCACAGCAATGACCGCACCATTTTTTAACATCAACCAGGGCCCGATTGCTGAGGCCCGGGCGGCCCGCCGACATGCCGGGGACCGGTTTATCGCTTTGCAAGCATCGGTGTTGGCCGATCTGACGATTGCGCTGGCGACTCATCGGGCGGCTTTGGAGACTTGGAAAACCGCCGAGCAGCATGTTGACGCCAAAAAACAGAGCATCAGCCGCTTGCGTGATGGTCAAGCGGAGATTGATCGTTTGACTTTGGCGACCGCTGAGGGGGAGCTGCTCCAACTGCGTGAGGCTCTTCTCAATGCTAAATTGGCGGTCATTGAGAGTTTTGGCGCGATTGAAGATGCGGTTGAACGGCCGCTGGATGGTTCGTCTGCCGAGTGGATGGAAGATATCAATGGCCACACCATCACAGATGCCACAAATATCGAACGTAAAGGGGAAGAGACTCCGCTTGCCGCCGCTCCTGAGCGGGCCCCATGATGCGTTTTTTGGGTTTCAGCTTCTTTCTGCTTGGTCTTTCCGTGGTTGTTCTCGGCTTGACGATGACCTACAGCGTCAATCAAATGGCCTGGTTTGGTGGTGCTGAGGGGTCGATGGATCATGATGATGATCGCGGTGATTCTCAAGATGATGATGACGACTCTAATGATACGGCATCGCTATCTGAACAGGGTCTCTCTGTTTCCCCGCACGCTCAGGGGATCAGCGGTATAGAGATTGAGACGCTCTCTGCTCTTGCCTTTCGCTCGGAGATGAAGGCGTTTGGGCGGGTGGTGGATGTTGAGCCGATGCTTGCCTTGCGGTTGCGTTATGATAAGGCCCGTCTGGCCGGATCAAAGGCATTGCTGGAAAATATTGAGATTCATGCCGCCTTGACATGGGGTGGTATTTTGGCCGCTGAGTTGCTTGATGGGAACAGTCAGTTCCTTGAATCGGTGGCCCAAGGACGGGAAGTTTTGGTTCAGGTCACTTTGCCTTTGGGTGAGACGTTGGAAAAAAGCGGTGAGGAAAAAAGCGGCGATGCGCTGCTTTACCGCAATGGTGAAGAGGATCGACCGATTGTCGCTGAATATATCTCTCCAGCGCCCCGGGTTGATCCGGCCATTCAGGGGGAAACCCATTTCTACCGGGCGGCCACCAATCAGTTGCGGACCGGTATGGCGGTTGATGTGGCGGTCATTTTGGATGGGGAGCCTTTAAGCGGTGTTTTTATCCCGGGGACCGCGATTATTTGGCGTGATGGCCAGGCCTGGATTTATACAAAAATGGCGGATCAAAATTTCAAACGGGTTGTTTTGCCAACCGATTATAAAACGGTAAATGGTTGGTTTGTCGCCCGCCCCGATTGGGCAGGGATGAAAGTGGTGGTGATGGGTGCGCAGACTCTGCTTTCGGAGGAATTTCGCGACCATCTTGGTGATGATGACGATGATTGAGCCATCAGCCCATTCCGCAGCTGTTTGTTGATCGTGTAAAGAATAATGCTGGGTTCTCTTGTTGCTTTTTCGGTTCGCTATCGGCTGGTGGTGGTTGGGCTATCTATTGTTCTTTTGGCCTATGGATTGTACCGGCTGTTCCATACCGGCACGGATGTTTTCCCGGAATTTGCCCCGAAATATGTCCAGATTCAGACCGAAGCCCCGGGTTTTTCGGCCGAACAAATCGAATTGATGGTCACCCAGCCTCTGGAGGCGTCTTTTTCTGGCTTGCTTGGTATTCACTCCATTTCTTCGCAATCCATTCGTGGTCTTTCGGTGATCACCTTGGTTTTTGATGAAGCCACCGACCGCCATCGCAACCGCCAGATTGTTGCTGAGCGTTTGTTCTCGGTGGTCAATCGGTTACCGGAAGATGTGGGTTCCCCGACCATTTTGCCGTTGAGTTCTTCTTCGGCGACCGTGATGACCATTGCGCTCACTTCAGCCCATTCCTCAATGATGGATTTACGCTCCCTGGTTGATTGGACGTTACGGCCCCGATTGTTGGCGGTTCCTGGGGTTGCGGATATCAATGTTTTTGGCGGTGAGGAGCAGCAGTTGCAAGTGCGTATCCTGCCTGATGCTTTACGTGTCCAGGGTGTTTCAATGGATCATGTTGTGGCGGCGGTCAAGGCGGCTTATGAGATTCGTGGGGCTGGTTTTGTCGAAAATGACAATCAACGTATTGTTTTGCGCCCGGGTGGCGGTCCGGCAACACCGGAGGATTTGGGTGATCTGGTGGTGCGCCATCGTGATGGGGTGAGTTTGCTTTTGGCGGATGTTGCCGATATCGCCTTTGCCCCGGCACCCCGTATCAACGCGGCTCAAGTTGGTGAGCAACCGGCGGTTTTGATGATGATCATCGGTCAGTATCAGGCCAATACCGATACCGTGACCAATCGTTTGGAGGCGGTGATCGCTGAATTCGATGATCGGCTGGCAATGGAAGGGATTGAACTGCATCCGGCGTTGTTTCGTCCGGCCAATTATATTGAGGCCTCTTTGCGCAACATTTCCGGCCATTTGTTGGTTGGTGGGGCTTTTGTGATTCTGATCTTGTTTCTCTTTCTGTTTAATCTGCGCACCGCCTTTATTTCGGCAACCGCCATTCCTCTGTCTCTGGTTGGGGCGGCGGTTGTCCTGACCGCTTTTGGTTATAGCATCAATATCATGGTGATGGGGGGGTTGGCGATTGCCTTGGGTGAGGTGGTGGATGATGCGATTATTGACACGGAAAATGTTTTCCGCCGGTTGCGCCAAAACCGGCGCTTGCCTGATCCGCAACCGGTCTATGATGTGGTGTTTAAGGCTTCGATGGAGGTGCGGGGTTCGGTTGTTTATGCCAGCTTTATTGTCATTTTGGTTTTTGTCCCTTTATTGACTTTGGGCGGTGTTGCCGGGCGCATGTTTGAGCCGCTGGGCTTGGCGTATATTTTGGCTATTCTGGTGTCGTTGCTGGTGGCGCTCACTGTGACCCCGGCTTTATGCAGCTTGATGCTGACCCGTGGTGAGCTCAATGCCCGCGAACCGCCGGTTTTTCGCTTCCTCACCCCTTATTATGATGGGTTGTTGCGTTTGGTGGCCAAAGGCCCGCGCTTGGCGGTTGCTTGGGCCTTACTGTTGACCGGCGGCAGTCTCGCGGTCTTACCGGTTTTGGAGACCGAATTTTTGCCTGAGTTGCGCGAGGGTCATTATATGATTCATACCGCGTCTTTGCCCGGGACGTCATTGGATGAATCGATGCGTGTGGGGGGGGAGATCATCGACCAAGTCGCGGCGATTGAGGGGGTGCGTTCGGTTTCTCAATGGGCCGGACGGGCCGAATTGGGAGCCGATACGTTTGGGGTTCATTACAGTGAATTTGAGGTTGATCTGGAGCCGCTTTCCGGGTCGGAACAACAAAGAGTCAAAGATTCCATCCGGGATATTTTGGAATCCTTTCCCGGTTTATTCCATGAGCTCAACTCCTTTTTGATTGAGCGCATTGATGAGACCATTTCCGGTTATACCGCCCCGATTGTGATCAATATTTTTGGCAATGATCTGGATGCTCTGGATGTGGCCGCTGGTCGGGTTGCTGCGGTGGTAGCCGATGTTGACGGGGTATCTGATGTGCGGGTGCCAGCGTCGCCAAAGGTGCCTTTGCTGCATATTGATGTTAAACTTGAGGAATTGGCCGAGTACGGCCTGCGGCCCGATGATGTCTATAAGACGGTCCAAACCGCTTATAAAGGGCGGCAGATGGGCCAAATTTATCAAGGCAACCGGGCCATTCCGGTGACCGTCATTCTCGAAGATAGCCATCGTGGTGACCTGGGGGCGATAGGCCGCTTGCCTCTGGCTACGGCTTCGGGGGGCTTGGTTCCCTTGGACGAGGTGGCAACCATTCGCCAAGCCCCGGGGCGTTATGCGGTTTTGCGCCGGGAGGGGCAGCGGGTGCAGGCGGTGGTGGCGACTTTGGATGATCGGCCGCTGGGCTCGGTTTTTGCGGATATCAAAAGCCGCCTGCGTCAAGATGGTGTCTTGCCATCGGATATCCATTTGGAATTCACCGGGGCGGCGGTTGAGCAAGCCGAAGCACAACGGGAATTGATCATTCATTCGCTGTTGGTTGGGGTTGGGGTTTTGGTTTTGCTGTATATCGCTTTGGGCAGCCTTCGTCATACGTTGCTGGTTTTGGTCAATCTGCCGTTTGCTTTGGTGGGTGGGGTGGTGGCGGCGGTGATGGATGGCGGGGTGTTGTCGCTGGGTTCTTATGTTGGTTTTGTGACTTTGTTCGGTATTACCTTGCGCAATTCGATCATGTTGGTGTCTCATTATCGTTATTTGGTGGAGCGGGAAGGGGCAACTTGGAATTTTGAGACATCGTTGCGCGGAGCCGCTGAGCGTCTGCCATCGATTTTGATTACCGCTTTGGTGACCGCCTTGGCGATGGTGCCGATTGCTTTTGACAGTGACAATCCAGGCCGTGAGATCATGGGTCCGATGGCGGCGATTGTTATTGGTGGCTTGGTGTCTTCTTCGATCCTCAATCTTTTGTTATTACCAAGCATCATGCTGCGTTATGGGCGCTTCCGCTCTGCCGATGCCGGGGATCATGAGGGTGTACTCCAGCAAGCCGGTGGCAAGAAGGCGGGAAGTTTTGGATCTTGGTGATCTCTTATCGGGTTGCCGGTCTCCAGGGCCTGTACAATGAGCGCTATTTTTTATGATTTTTTAATCTGGTTTGGTTGATCACCGATGATGCGGTTCTGCACGGCCTATCCGTGCCAGACCGATGTGCCCAATGATTGCGGTTTGGGTTATACTGGTCTTATGATCCAGAATGTCGGCAAGAGCAAAAATAAAAAGAAATTGGCGAAAAACCGATGACTAATGAAGAGCGCCAAGCCTGGGAAGCAAAGCTCCGCAAAATTGATGCAGAGATTGCCAATCTCAACGCCATGACCGCTAAAGCCGCAGCAGAAATTCCAAAGTTTCAGGCTGAAACCGCTAAGCTGATCACCGAAAACCGGTGGTATGTTCCGGTTGTGAGTGCCGGCATTGCTTCCGGGGCCACCTTGGCCGTTGTTGCTGTGACCAAATTGTTTCTTTAGATGGGATCATTTGACCGAAGAGAAAACCAATGACCGATGAAGAAAAAAAAGAATGGGACCTCCAAGCTGCGGCGCATGGATGCGCAAGTTGCTCACTATTATGCCGCTATTGAGAGAATGGCGGTGGAGAATGCCAAATTACAAGCCGGGACCACCAAGCTGGCTGCGGAAATGCCGAAATTTCAGGCTGAAACCGCCAAGTTGATCACTGAGAACCGATGGCATGTCGCCGTGGTTGCTTCTGGAGTGGCCTCAGCCCTTATTCTGGCGACCGCCACCATTACCAAATTATTTTTTAGATCGGGGTTCGCCTTTACAGCCCGTCAAGGATGGCTTGGCGTTTGCGGTCATATTCATCTTGGCTGATCAGACCTTTTTGCCGCAAGGCATCCAGCATGGTGATCCGGCGGGCCGTTTCGTCTTGGCTGGTTGAGCGTGGTGCGGATCGGGATTGATTGGCCGGTGGCGGTTGTACAGCTCTTGGATACCCCGGTGGGTAAGGGGTGGTGTAAGGATACGCTGTCCTGGGATAGCCGGGTTGGACATATCCAGGCGGTGGATAGCCGGGTGGCCGGTAACCCGGTTGAGCATAGCCAGGCGGATAAGGGGATGGATACGCGGTTGCCGGTGGTGGAGCATAGCCTACCGGCGGGGCAGAGCCAGGGGCGCCCATCTGTTGTCTGAGGGCCTGAACCTCGCGGCGTAAATCTTGGATTTCAGTGGTGGCGGCACTGCGTCTATCGGCCCGTGAGACCGGACCCCGGGCAACCAGAGCCTGATCGGTGAAGACCAACCAATCATTGCGCCGCCCACCAGCTTGCTTGAAAACGCCACTACCCGGCGGGGCACTCAGCATGGCTGAGCTTTTAATGCTCCCGGCCCGCCGACCAGGGATAAAAGGATTGATCCGCGGGTCGGGATTGCGGGCGGTCATTTCGGCATGCCCGGCGGCCATCGGTCCATCTCGCAGAACCGAGCCAAAGATGATATTCAAGCGGTTATCGGTATAAAACACCCGGGCTGAGACCACTTTATTGCCGGTGATGCCAAAAAGCCCTTCCCCTTTATACCAATCCTCAATCGCGAAGGTGACATCTTGGCGCGGTCCAGCCTCGGCCAGACCTTGACTGATATAAGAACCGAGTTTTTTGAGGATGGCTTCGGAAAAAAGCGGTTGGGGTTCTTCACCCGGTTTGGCCCGCACCAAAAGCAGGCGCAAGGCCCCGGAAATTTGGCCCGGGGCGATGGCAACCGGTTGCTGATTGGGCGGTGGTGGGCGTCCCGGCCCGTCGCCTTGCGGCTGAATACGGACAAATTCATATTTATTGGCCCATAAAGTGACCGTATCACCGCCCATCCAGTTGGCGATCCCGCAACCGGTGAGCAGAACCCCCAGAATCAGCATCATCCCGGTTAGGAAAAAACGGCAATATTGAGAGGTCAACAGCATCTTGGGTCCAATGAAATCAAAATCCTTAAGACGAATATATGAGACAAATAGGGCGAACACATTGTGACTATTGGTATGGCCGATTCAGGGGGTGGCGTCAAGCCATGGTTATCAGGCCAACCGGTGATCCCATGCGGATAAAACGCCCATCAATAAAAAACATAAAAACCGGCTTCAAGATTAAATACCTTGAGATTATGGCTTGATCATGGGTCTGATCTGCACAAATTTGCCTATTGGATACCAAAATAGCAGATACAAATAGTGAATACCCAGTCAATGTCTGGTCTTCTTAGATTTTTATGATGGTGAATGTCTGAAATGTTTGATCGAAAGCATAAAAATCGAAAGCGTAAAATGCGTATATTGATGATCATGGTTATACTGGTCGGCCTGGCTGGCATGTATGTTTTTTATGCCGTGTCCGAAAATCTCCAGCCCCAACGTCACGATGTTGAGATATCCATCATTGACCCCGGCGTGGCCCCGGTCTCCCTATTGGTCGCGGTGGTCGGGGATGTCCATCTGCCCGAAGATCGGGAGGCGTTGGAGCGGTTTCATGATCTATTGCTTGAGATCAAGGAGGCCCAGCCCGATGTGGTGGTTTTTGTTGGCGACTATATTGATTATTCTAGCTTCGACTCTCTTGTCGCCTCTATGATCGGTTCTGCTCCGGGCGACCATGCCCATTCCGGAGGTGAGTCTCTCTCAGCCCGCCGGGACAATATTATCCAAGCCTTGACGTTGGTGGACCCGCTGCCCAAGGCGGTGGTTCTGGGCAATCATGAAACCTGGTCGGATGCCGAACAATGGTTGGCCGCTTTCAGCCGCTTGGGGGTGGAAGTTTTGGAAAATGCGGTTGCGATCATAGAGATTGATAAAGCAAAGACTGGGGCCGGGTTGATCTGTATCCGGGGCTTGGGCGATGCCCACACGGATCGTTTTTATTATATTGGTTTCCCTCAAGAATGTGACGCTCTGCCCAAGCTGACCATCACCCATGACCCCGTCGGTGCCTTTGATGACCGGATGGAGGGGTTGGTGATCGCCGGCCACACCCATTGCGGGCAGGTGCGCTTGCCCTGGATTGGCCCGTTATGGGTCCCTTCGGATGCCCCGCCAGCCGCCCAATGTGGGCTTTACCAAGATCGGAAAAGAATGCTGTTTGTGACCAGCGGGGTTGGAACCAGTATCCTGCCGTTGCGGCTGGGGACAAAGGCGCAATGGGATATGCTGTCTCTGAACTGGAATCCGTGATTGCCCTGGTTCTCTTGGAAGGACCCCTTTTTCCCTTGCTTGGGGGTGGTTTGGTTGAATTGCCGTCTTGAGGGCACCTTCAAGACGGATTGGCGGGTCCCGCAAGCAGGATTAAATAACCTCGCCCCCCCCCCCAAGAAAGCCATTCAGTCAACGCCAAAAAAAGGGAGGGGTGCGTCACGCACCCCTCCCAATAATCAACCAGAGACAAGAATGTCTTTGGTATAAATGTGGCTGATTCTACCAGAAGAAGAATCCACCAACCGAGAAGGTGTTGGTCTTGAGATCGACACCATCTTGCCATTCACTTTTGTTGCGGCCCCATTCACCAACAATCCACAAATTGGGGTTGATTTCATGCCAGACCATAACATCAATCAGAGATTGATCCCGGACCAAGACATTGACCCCATCGGCCAGATCTGTGGTATCCTGGGCGGTGTTGAATTGGCGATTGATGCCATAGGAAACCCCGATATTGGTGCCTTGGCCAAAGGCATAGGTCGCCTGGCCAAGATAACCGACTGCGCGGCGCCCTTTGCCGTTTTTGTCGAAACCATCGAGATCCAGCATCAATAAGGTGCCGAGGCCTTCACCCCAATAACCGGAGCCGGTCAAAGTCAGACCGGCAAAACCAACTTGCAGACCACCAGCAGTGCCCCAAGATTCGGTTTTGACCGGGGTTTGTTCCCTGGTTTTGGCTTTTTGGAACATGCCGCTGAACCAAGCGCTCACCGTGGCTCCGCCCATGTCACCGGCATAAGAGAGTTCACCCTCAAAGCGCGGACTTTCCAGATGGTTGGCGTTGAAACTTTGAGCAACGGCTGCATCCCCAACTCCTGTGACAACACCTCCAACCAGTCGGGAGGGCTGATAAATACCAGCACTGGCTTTGACACCGTTGATATCCGGGGTGGTGTAGCGAATAGCGGCATTGAATTGTGGATAAACATAGCCATAACCGATGCGGCCCAACGTGGTGCCGCCGCCGCCGCCATTGGGGGCGCCAACCCCGAACAGGGTCATATCGGTGAGGATGTTCTTGCCTTG
The DNA here is from genome assembly GCA_963923945.1 of Alphaproteobacteria bacterium. Lineage (GTDB taxonomy): Bacteria > Pseudomonadota > Alphaproteobacteria. Next base: position 442,854 of record OZ000551.1, on the reverse strand, counting down.
ATACAAGCTCAAGGTCCGGCCCACCAGGACTGAGCCAAAGGAGCCGCCAACCTCAAAGAAAGCCTCACGCAGATCAATCTGGGCGCCGGCTTGGGTTCCGCGGCCAAAATTGTTCTTTCCTACGTTAACACTGTCGTTTTGAATCTGCGGATAAATCCCCAGACGGGCACTCATATCCAGGCCATTGGTGGTCGGGGCCTTGATGTTCATCCCCCAAACCACCGGCAACAGACCGGTGGTAATGTTGGAATAGTCATTCCCATCCGTGATTTGGCCAGGCGACCCGACACGGGTGGCCGAATAGCCAGCCACTGCTTGAGTCGGCGCGCTTTTACCGCTGGAATAGCTGTAAAAGCCATTGACCAAGCCATCGAAGCTGACTTCCCAGCCCCCATCGCCCAGCAGCAACACCTTGGCGTCAGCCGGTGTGGCCGCCAGCGCCATCACCACCGGTGCGGCAATGGCCGCCGCCTTTTTCCATTTTAGTTTTAACATTTGTCCTCTTTCCCCCCTTAGGAGATTGATGATGAATGAAACCGGAGTATCAAAAGATGAAGCGAAAAAACCAAGATTAAAGAGAAACCAAAAAAAACAGTCTTTTTTATTTGATTTTCTTCTTTTTATTTGATTTTCTTATAGTCTTCCTTGCGGAAACTTTCTCATTCGAGATTTTCTAAGACTTCATATTTGCGAACACTTCGGCATTAAAATTGGGTTCATAGAGAACCCCTTAGGAAGCTTCTTAACCCTCATCATCCAGGTTGTCAAAGGAAATTTGACACTCTCTTGTCACATTTTGTAGCAAATTGTTGCCGATTGGCCATTATGTAAGCCGCGATTTACCGGCATATTTCCGAGACTGTGTTATTTATATCACATATGTGATCGGCGATCTATGACATGAATGATGACATAAAACTGAATTTTTTTGTCTTTTTTTATATTTTCTCAAGACTTTCTCATCCTTTCTGTGCATGTCATAAGAAATACGGGGTTTTATGGGGTATAGATGCGGGATACACGTCGCACACAAGCCCGTATATTAAGTCAATATCATCTCACTCAGTATGACATTCAACGGTACGAATAAAAGATTGAATACATGCATTTGACATTGCCAAGGCAAATAAAAGTTTCAGAGACAAAGAGCAGATCAATAAAAATATAATAAAAATTTATGAAAAAACAAAACATTATAAAAATATAAAAAACACAAAATAACACCCCAGCAAAATCAAAACGCCCCCTCAAGATATCCATCAACAATCCATTCAAGAATTCACAATTCCAGTTCACAATTCCAGTTCACAATTCCAAGGAAAGGTCTCATGACGTCATCTTTTTCACATGGTTTTTCACATGGTTTTTCACATGGTCTGCGCGATAGTTTGTCCGGTCGTTTCGGCATTTACATAATAAATGTCAACCTGAAGCGGCCTTTATGGGCAACCGCTTTTGCGGTGAGTGTATCGGCGTTTGGCCTGGCCACGGGTTCGGCCCAGGCCCAAGAGCCGGTGTATGCCGCCCCACAAGTTGAGGTGATCGGGGTCGCCCCCCTGCATGGGACTGGAGTGCCCAAGGATAAAATCCCGGCCAATGTGAAAGTGCTCAACAGCCGCCAGCTGCAAGACACCGGGGCCTTAAATCTCGGTTCGGCCTTGTATCGTGAGTACGGCTCGGTGACGGTCAATGACGGCCAGAACAACCCGTTTCAACGCGATGTCAATGTCCGGGGCTATGTGGCTTCGCCTCTATTGGGGAATGCCCAGGGCTTAGCGGTTTATATGAATGGTTCGCGGATCAATGAGGGGTTTGGCGAAGAAGTCCAATGGGATTTGATGCCGGATTTTGCGATTGATCAAGTGCAGTTGATTCCTGGGGCCAACCCGGTTTATGGCTTGAATGCCTTGGGTGGTGCCCTCTCTATACAGATGAAAAATGGTTTTGATCATCCCGGCCTTCAGGTTACCTTTACCGGTGGCTCCTTTGGCCGTTTCAGTGAAACATTAGAATATGGTCTCTCGGTGGATGATTATGCGGCCTATGTGGGGATTTCCCGCCATGATGAAAAGGGTTGGCGGGATTTTTCGCCCTCTGAACTCACCCGCATTTTCACCGATCTGCGTTACCGGGGGGAGCGTTTCAACGCATCAATCAGCGCCAATCTGGCCAGCACCGATCTGAACGGCAACGGGGCCTCCCCGGTTGGTTTGTTGGCAATCAATCGGGAGGCAGTCTTTACCCATCCGGATAATACCCAAAACCGGCTGGCCCATATTGTTGCCAATGCCGCCTATGATGTGAATGACACCACCACTCTGGAAGCCAATGCCTATTACCGCTTGCTGGAGCGTAAAACCTTGAACGGCGATGAATTCGAAGGCGATGAATGCGGAGAATTGATTACAAATATTGAGACCAATGCGAATGATGGGGCCGGCTTAGCCGGTGTTGAAGCTGCGGTTCAAGGTCTCTTTCCCGCTTTTGATGATGATTTTCTCTGCGCCGAGATTGAAGGCGATGATATCGAAGAATTTGACGATGTCGCTGAGGCGGCGGAAGCGGTCGCCGATGCAGTGTTGATCAAGACCGATGGTCAACCGGTCGATGCTACCGAGGACACCGGTGGTGAAGAAGCCAGCGCCGCTTTCAACCGCTCCGAGACTGTGACCAACAGTCTGGGTGGGTCCTTGCAAGCCAGTTTTGATCAACCGCTGTTTGGTTATGACAATCTGTTGATTGCCGGCACCAGTCTTGATCATTCCTCAACCGATTATAACAACAGCACCGAAATCGGTGAATTGAATAATACCCGTGGGGTTGATCCCTTTGAGCCTGCGGTTTTCTTGAGTTCGGATCGCGGGAATTTTGAAAATGGTTTGTTTTCTTACCGTTCCAATCTGAAGGGCAAGACAACTGCAGTCGGGGTTTATTTCTCCGACAGCCTTGATCTGACCGATTCGCTGACCGCCACCCTGGCCGGGCGTTTCAACTGGGCCGAAGTCACCCTGGAGGACCGCTTGGCCAGCACCAAAGAGAAGCATAATTATAGCCGCTTCAATCCATCGGTGGGCTTGACCTATCAGTTTGATCATCGTCTGGGTCTGTTTGCCAATTATAGTGAGGCCAACCGCGCCCCGTCACCGGTTGAGTTGTCTTGTGCCGATGAAGACAATCCCTGCCGAGTGCCCAACGCTTTTCTGGCTGACCCACCCCTGGAACAGGTGGTCAATCGGAGTGTTGAGGTCGGGGCACGCGGGACCGGCCTTCATGACAACCTGACCTATGCCTGGGCACTGACCGGGTTTGCCGGGCGCAACTATAACGATATCTTGTTCACCCGGGCGGCTGACGATAAACCGGTGGGAACCGGGTTTTTCAAGAATGCCGGGACCACCCAACGGATGGGGGCGGAAGTGGATTTCAACGCCCGCTGGCAGCAACTGGCCTTCTTTGCCCGCTACGCCTATATTGATGCCACTTTCCGTTCGGTGGTCGAATTCCCGGAACATGAGTTGGTCGATTCCGCCGGGGAGGAAAGCGATCTGGAAAATGTCACCAAAAAGGGTGATCGTATCCCAGGGATTCCCCGACATAATGTGCGGTTGGGCCTGGATTATTTCCTGACTGATGCTTGGAAAATCGGTGTGGAAGGCATTATCGCCTCCAATCAAGTCATGCGGGGTGATGAAGGCAACGCCGCTCCCAAGGTCAAAGGCTATGGCTTGATGAATCTCAGGACCTCTTATGCGTTGAACGATAAGATTGAGATGTTCCTGTGGGTCGAAAATGTCTTTGACACCAAGTACAACACGTTTGGCTTGGTGGGTGAGGAACCGGGAGAGGTTCTTGAAGATACGGTTCCCACTGCCAGCCCGGATAACCGCTTCTTTGGGCCGGGGGCACCAAGGGGCATCTGGGGCGGCTTCCGAATCGGTTTCTAACCGCCTCTTGTGTGCTGGTGGCGGTGGGCGTATCGCCCCCGCGCTGTTTTTCCTTCCGCCGCCGCCCAATAAATTGGGCGGCGGTTTCTTTGGATTTCTTTAGGACTGATGTTCCAGGCGGCGGTTTTTTTGGATTTCTTATATCGCTCACCGCGCGCATCAGTCCCTGGTCCATCACCGATACCGGGTAACAGGGCGTGACGCGACGCGATAACACGAATATCACCGGGTTGCGGTTGATCCATTTCGATGGCCGGGCCGGGAAAAGTTCACCTTACGACTCGCTTTAAGGGGCGGCGTTGCGGTCTGTCTTCAAGGCCACTTTGACCATGGGGTGTTAATCCGGGGCCTTATGATGCGAATTGATCACCGGTAGCCCGGTGTGATCCCGCACATTACTGCGCGATGCTGCGAATATCAGCGCGCATAACCCCGCATTGTGGTTGGCTCGTTCTCTAAAGAGATCAGTTTTTAATGATGCGGTAGATCACCGGCACCTCAAACGTCACCGAGTTGCCGTTCATCAATTCCGATGGTGGGGCCGGGAAAAGATTCGCCTTACCGGCGGCTTTGCGGGCCGCCTTCAAGGCCGCTTTGACCAGAAGAGCGGGGTGTTGATCCAGGGCTTTGAGTTCCATCACTTGACCATCGGCGCCGATGGTCACATGAAGAATCACCTGCCCCTCAATCCGCCGCCGTAAGGCCCGGCTGGGGTAATTGCGCCGGGCGGCTTGATTGATTTTATCGGAAATGAGTCTGAGATAACGGCTCAACACCGCCGCATCGGGTGCTGCGGTTGGTGCTGCTTGCGGGGCCGGATGGGGCTGGGGTTGAGGACGCTCCTTCTTGACCGGCTTGGGTTCCGGTTCTGGTGGCGGCTTGGGTTTTGGTGGCGGTTTTGGCTCTGGCTCGGGTTCCGGCTCAGGCTCAGGTTCCGGCTCTGGCTCAGGTTCCGGCTCAGGCTCAGGTTCCGGCTCCGGCTCAGGCTCAGGCTCGGGTTCCGGCTCAGGCTCAGGCTCCGGCTCCGGCTCCGGCTCGGGTTCCGGCTCCGGCTCGGGTTCCGGCTCCGGCTCAGGCTCAGGTTCCGGCTCCGGCTCTCCTAGGGCGGCCAGGCTGATGATGCGGATTTCCGGCGGCGGTTCCGGGGCGTTGATCCAGCTGGCCAGAATCCACCACCCGGCGATATGCAGACCAAAAGAGGCGGCAACGGCAATGAAAAAATGACGTGGATGAAAAATCATCAAGATAAAAGACCGTCAAGATGAAAGGACTGCTAATAGGTGCCGGTGCCCTGGAAGAGAAATCCTATTCGGCGCGAGTCGAAAGGAGGACCGCTTTCACCCCGGCCCGCTTCAAGAGCCGCATGATATCGGCCAGTTGACCGGTCGGAGCCTGGGCATCGACGTCAATACGGGCGGTGATCTCTTTTTGATCTGGAGCCGGTTGGTCGGGGGTTGGTTGATCTTGGTTTCGTTGATCTTGGTTTCGTTGATCTGGGGTGGCTGGTTGGTCGGGGGTGAGAAGCCGGGCCGATAAGGCCTCCTGGGTCACCGGTCGTCCATTCAAGGCCAGTTGGCCGTCAGCCCCAATATGCAAAATGATGGTTTCATAGAGCGGCTCGGGTGGCTCGGCATGGGTGGTGCTCGGCAATTCAACCACAAAGGGATCGGGTGGTTCAATCGAACCGGCAAACATGAAAAAAATCAACAACAGAAAAATGATATTGATCAACGGGACCAAGTTCAAACGGGCTTTTGATCGCCGCCGCCCCTCAAATTTCATGGTTGGGTTCCGGTTGGGGAGAGGTTTTCCGAGCGCTCTGGCGGGGTAGAAAAGCGCATATTCTTGGCCCCGGCTCCGCGCAGGATATCCATCGCCTCCAAGGTTGCTTGAACCGGGGCTTGACGGTCACTGGCGATATGAAACCGGCGTTGCGGGTCGGCTTCCAATTCCTTGACCGCCATAAGGCCGAGCTGGGTCGGTGAGAGAATAACATGATCAGCATCCCCGAAACGCCCATCAGCAAACACCCTGAAGATCACCGGTTTTTGATCCGATGTGGTCGTGTTTAATGGCGGCAGGCTGAGCATGACCGCCTGACGCTCAAGAAAAGAGGTGGTCAGCATGAAAAAAACCAACAGAAGAAAAACAATATCAATCAATGGGGCAATATTGACCCCCGGACGCTCCCGGCTGCGTCCGGCAAATTGTAGATTGCCGTCCTGGTCATTCATGTTTGGTCACGCGCATGTATCCCTCTGGTCATGACGGGCCGATCAATCATCGGGGCTGGTTTTGAGTGCGCCTCGAACCGCCACCGCGGCATCTTTCATGGCATCACGGATCGCGTTGACATGGTTTTCAAACAGATAAAATGCCGCCAAAGCCGGAATGGCTACCGCCAAACCGTAAGCGGTGGTCAAAAGAGCCGTCCAAATCCCGCCCGCCAGCACCGTCGGGTCGACATTGGTCCCGGCTTGTTCCAATTCACTAAAGGCAGCAATCATGCCAATGACCGTTCCCAAAAGCCCCAAGAGAGGGCTGAGATTGGCGATGATTTCCAAGACCCCAAGCTGGCTTTCAATCTGGCGAATTTCACGCGAACCGACCCGGTCAATCTCGGCATCACGGTCGCGTGGCGAAAGGGCCGGGTTGGCCGCGGTGATCATAGTGCTCTCCATGACCCGGGCCACCGGATGATTGACCCGCGACAACCGCTCCAAAGCGGTCTTTATGCCGTTGCGGTCTGACAGATCATTCAACGTGATCTGAACGAAACCGATGCGGCCCGGGCGCAAGCGCCAAAATTGCCATATCTTGAGGAGAATAATCGCCCCGGCAACAATCGATAAGGCGCAGAGGATCCAAATCACCACCCCCCCCTTATCCAGGAAGAAAATACCCTCATCAACCCAGTTTGATGTCATCATGGACCCTTAAAAAAGTGAGATTGGTTTTGTGTTTTCAACATGCCCGCTTCAGGCCGGGGCCAGTTTAGGGGGTTGTATCCGCCCCGGCAATCCCACCCAGCAGATGCGGATGAGCGGCCAGCAGTTTTTGCACAACCGCGGCGATATCTCCCTCATTCAAGGATTCACGAGGCCGGGGCAGGGGAACCGTATAATCCAGCACAACCGCGCCCGGGCCGGATGACAAAAAAAGAATACGATCAGAAAGAAACACCGCTTCATGTAAATTATGGGTGACAAAGAGAATGATTTGCTCACGCCAGGAACGGAGCAACAAAAGCCGCAGCTTACGGGCGGCGGGTTCATCAAGCGAGACAAAAGGTTCATCCATTAGCAATAAGGGAGGCTGATTGATAAAAGCCCGGGCCAGGGCAACCCGGCGCTGCATGCCGCCGGAAAGACGATTGGCATAAACCGCCATCGAATCCCCCAACCCCATTTCACGTAACAAGGCGGCCGCGTGGCCGTTTTGACGCGCCGCCTTATCCATCACCAAAAGCACATTATCAAGTGCTGAAAGCCAGGGCATCAAACGCGGATTTTGAAACATATATCCAATCGAGCCGGTGGTCACCGGTTGATCATCAAGCAAAATATCCCCAGAATCCGGAGTCTCCAGACCACCAATAATATTCATCAAAGTCGTCTTACCGCAGCCCGATGGCCCAACAATACAGGTGAATGAACGGCGCTTGGTTTCAAAGCGGGTCGCTTCAAGGACCTGATGCGGCCGCTCCTGGCCGTCATTGATAAAATGCTTGCCGCTGATATCAACCCACAGAGTCATGCCAGACGCCACGCCGTCAATCGCCGTTCGGCTGGGCGTAAGATCAGCATCTCAAAAAATAAAATCACCCCGATAAAAGCAAATGTATAAGCGAAGATGCTGGCGATATCAAAAAACTGGAAAAAGCCATGCAGGTCAAACCCCACCCCATCGCTGCGGCCCAACAACTCCACCACCAAGACAATTTTCCAAATCAATGATAATCCCGACCGGGCCGCCGACATGATATAGGGATAAAGCTGCGGCAAATAGACCTGCCATAAACGTTCTTGCCAGGGCAGACGGTAAATTTGGGCCACCTGCATCAGATCACGATCCACCGCTTTGGCCCCTTCCTTGAGAATCACCGCCACCAGGGGAACCTTATTCACCACCACCGCCAGAATGGCCGCGGTCTCGGTCAAGCCAAACCAGATAAAAGAGAGAATAATCACCACCAAGGCCGGAATATTGAGGCCAAGGATCAGCCAATCCTCCAAAAACAGACCCAGTCGCCGCCGACTGCCCATCAAAATACCAATCGCAATCCCAACCAGCATGGCAATAACAAAGGAAAGAACAACCCGCCTTAGCGTGATCAAAACGCTGGACACCAGATGGCCATCGGTCAAATGATACCACATGTTGAGTGCCACCGTCACCGGGCCAGGGAAAACCGGTGATTGCAGCACAGCAGCAACAATTTCCCATAATACGAAGAAAACAGGCAGCGAGAGTGCGCGAACCCAAAAATCGGGGATGTGTTTCAAGGCGTTCATAAGGAAAACCGGTCAGGAAAACCGTTAAGGAAAACCCAGCGCGGCATCCGGCAACGGCTTGAGGAGAAAGCCGGATAATACGCTTCTAAGGTGTCATCCTTGATAAAGCATCTTCCCAGAAAACACCAGGGGCAAGGCTGGAATTTTTACCAACCAATTTCGGGCCGCCGACTTTACCCAGCAGGGCGAAAAGACGCTCCGCCCCGGCAATATGTTCCGGGGTAAATGTCAGGGGTATCCCTTCACGGAAGCCCTCACGCAAGGCGATTAAAGTATCCATGTTTTCGGCCCGGGTCATCGGGGCTAGACGTTGCCATTCATCATCAGATTGCACCAGAATCTGTTTGGCTTGCCGGGAAGCCTCAAGAAAGCCATTAATCGCTTGCTTGTTGTTTTCAGCCCAGGATTCGCTAAAAACCCAGCCAATAACCGGTACCCCTTCCGGAACGTCAAGATCTTTCAAGACATCACGAATCGTAACAATGGTATCATAGCCTTTGGCCTTCAAACGGGCTTGATAATGCCAAAATGTCAAGACGGCTGGAAATTCATTTTTCTCAACCAACTTATTTAAGAGCGGTGGGGCACCATAGACCGGCTCAACAAATTCAGCCATATCCTCAGACAGCTTATCGGCCGCATAGGCCCGCATCAGCAACCAGCTTTTATCCACTTGCCCCCCGGCCACTCCAATTTTATGACCCCGCAGGTCGGTAATACTGCTCAAGCCCGCATCCGGGCGCACCAATAAACCACCCGCAGCAATGGAATAAGGCGCAAAGCGATAATCCCGCCCCTTATGACGTTGACGCGAGACCCAGAACCAATCGGTAACAATGACATCAACCGCACCCCCTTGCAGGGCTACGGCAGCAGCATTTTTGCTGGCCAGAGGGACCAATTCCAGCTTAACCCCATTTTTCTTATCCAATTCATGGGTTTGGATGACATCCAGTTCCCAATTCACGGTGCCGAATTTCAGTGTCCCCACTCGGATAACCGGCGGTTCATCGGCCAAAACCGGTTGGATCACCGCACACAGCAAGCACCCCAGGGTGACAATCAGACCACCGATGCGGGAGGGGAATGAGTTAAAAATGCTACGCATAAAATATACCCTATAGGGGTTGAAGGATGGATGAGATAAAAATCAACACAGAATAACCTGTAAAAAAACAACGTATGAAAACGTCTATTTTATCTAATCAATTTTTTGACCAAATCAATCTGCCCTTTGCCGACTGAACATGACCTGAATGATGATCGGCCTTGAATAATGATCAGGCTTGGCGGCGATTGATCAATCGCTATGGTTTTGATTATGATCTCTTGTTGATTTCAATGAAAAAGTGATCCATGAAAGAATCGATGAAAGCCCCTATCAGGACATTAGATACCAAGGGATTAATGTGCCCTTTACCGGTGCTCCGGGCCCGCAAAGCCCTAAAAACTATAGAACCGGGCGATGAACTGATTATTGAGGCTACAGACCCTGCCGCGCGGAGCGATTTTGTCGCTTTTTGTGAGACCACTGGCTGCGACCTGGTTTCGGTTGAGGAAGAGTCTGGCGTGCTGACGTTGCATTTACGTAAACCGTCTGGTTCTCGGCTATGAGTGCCCGCTCTCATGGAGAAGGACGGCTTTCTGATACAGGGATATCAATGAGGATGTATAAATTAGATGGAGACATGTAATAAATGGTGACATGGCTTTTCCAGCATGCGGCGTGTTTAGAGCATGATACCGGCGGCGGGCATCCGGAAAGCCCGGCCCGATTAAGGGCGATTGCTGATGCGTTATCGGCCCCACAATTTGTCGGTTTGGAGCGTCGAGAAGCCCCCCGGGCGGAGAATGATCTTTTGTTGTTGGTTCATCCGGCCGATTATATTGATCGGGTGTTTGCGGCTCTGCCTGAAAGCGGTTACGGCTCTCTGGATGCCGATACCATCTTATCGCCGGGCAGTGGGGAGGCGGCCTTGCGGGCGGCTGGTGGTGTCTGTGCGGCGGTTGATGCGGTGATGGCCGGCCAGGCAGCCAATGCTTTTTGCGCTACGCGTCCGCCGGGTCATCATGCCGAACCGAATCGGGCGATGGGGTTTTGCCTATTTTCCAATGCGGCTCTAGCGGCCCGCCATGCCCAGGTTGCCCATGGGGCCGAGCGAGCGGCGGTTTTGGATTTTGATGTCCATCACGGCAACGGGACCCAGGCGGCTTTTTGGGATGATTCATCACTGTTTTATGGTTCCACCCATCAATGGCCGCTTTATCCGGGGACCGGTGCCCGGGGCGAAACCGGGGCCGGGACCATTTTCAATGAACCTCTTGATGCTTTCACTGAGCGTTCGGGTTTTGAACCGGCTTGGTTGCGTTTGTTGCAGGCCCTGGAGAATTTTCAGCCGGATATTATCATTCTTTCGGCTGGCTTTGATGCTCATCGCGATGACCCTTTGGCCTCTCTCAATTTGACCGAGGCGGATTTTGCCTGGATCACCCAGACCGCTCTGGAAGTCGCCGAAAAATGCTGTGGTGGCCGGGTCGTTTCAACATTGGAAGGGGGATACAATTTAGAGGCTCTGGCAGCCAGTGTGGCGGCCCATGTCACCGCCTTGATGCAGGCTTAAAGCATTGAAACACGAATAGCAGTTCGATTGGAGTTGGTACAATGAAAATTCATCAATTAAAAGAAATATTAAACATAAAAAACCCCCCATTTTGTTTTATTATCATGGGTGACATTGGGTCTTTATAGTTTGCTGTGGCTGTTGAAGGCCAATAAACATATGAAAACACTATTAGGAAAGAAACCGGTTAATAATATCGTTTATTTTTTTCTAATTCCCTTATTTTCTGCAAAAGTTACTTTTTATTATTTTGCTTTTCCATTAATAAATACTATTTTTACTGACCCTGATCATGTTGATATGGGTTATATTCAATTATTTTTATTTATAAAAATTCTAATTATAATTATTATAAGTTTTTTTATGTCGATCATTTACTTTGTGTGGTCAGTAAAAGACAGAAAATTGATCCAAAACACACTCTTTGATGAATACAAAATCAAGTATAAAATGAATTATTTCTATATATTTATTTTTAATCAATATTACATCAATTATTGTATCAATGAATTGGCGGATAAAGAAAGCAACGCAGATTTATCATAAAACCATCAAATTTTCCTAAATCACCCCTTTGTTCTTGAGGGCGGCGCAGGCGGCCGCATCAAGGCCCAGAAGATCTTGCAGAACCGTTTGCGTATGTTCGCCCAAAACCGGCGGCGGGCAGCGGTAAGACACTGGGGAAGCTGATAAATGAAGCGGGCTGGCGATGAGGTCAATTTCTTGATCGGTGGCGTGATGCATCGATAGGGTCATGCCGCGGGCTTGCACTTGCGGATCATTAAACACCTGATCAAGATGATTGATCGGTGAGGCCGGGACATTGGCCCCGACCAAACCATCAACCCATTCGGCAACTGTGCGTTTTTTCAGGATATCCTCAAGCACCGGCGTGATCACCGCCCGATGACGCACCCGAGCCGCATTGGTGGCAAACCGCTTATCTTCGGCCAATTCTGAGCGTCCGGCAAACTGGCAAAAGCGCTTAAATTGGCCATCATTGGCCGCTGCCAGAACCATCGGACCGTCTTTGGCTTCGAAGACCCGGTAGGGAACGATGGATGGATGCTCATGCCCCAAGGGTCCAGGAACATCACCGGATAGGAGATAATTCTGGCCAATATAGCTGAGCCAAGAGACCTGAGAATCAAGCAAGGCCAGATCAAGTTGTTGCCCTTGGCCGGTGGCCTCCCGATGCCGTAAGGCGGCCAGGATGGCGATGGTGGCATAAAGGCCGGTGACAATATCGGTGATCCCGACACCGACCTTGATTGGCGGGCCACCGGGTTCACCGGTGACACTCATAATGCCACCCATCGCTTGGACCAGATAGTCATAGCCGCCGCGTCCGGCATAAGGACCGGTCTGGCCAAACCCGGTCACCGAACAATAAATCAAGCCGGGGTGAAGGGGCTGGAGCTGTTGATAATCCAGGCCATATTGCGCCAAATTGCCGGCCCGGAAATTCTCGACCAGAATGTCGCAATGGCCGACCAGCTGCTGAATCACATCCCGGCCTTCCGGCGTGGTCAGATTGACCGTGACCGAGAGCTTGTTGCGGTTGGCAGAGAGGAAATAAGCACTCTGGCGGGTTTCTTGGCCCTGTTTATCCTTAAGATAAGGCGGCCCCATACCCCGGGAATCATCACCCGCCCCGGGGCGTTCAATCTTGATCACTTCAGCTCCCAGATCGCCAAGAATTTGGGTACAGGTCGGCCCGGCCAGGACACGGGTCAGATCAAGAACCCGCAACCCCTTAAGTGGGCTTGGCTTGGATGAATCAGATGAGGAGGGCTGGGACTCGGCCATAACCCCTAAGACATAGTGTCATGGCACCCAGCCGACAATATTCATCAAGAGGATTTCTTCCAAACCATGATGAAAAAAGATCAATTCTCCGCCGGGTGCTGGAAAGAAGAAGCGGCCAAGCATGTAAAAGAAAAGATCAATCAGAACCGGGCGCGGTCAAGACGGGGTGTGAGAAAAAAAGAACCGTAACGCCCAATAAAGTCCCCATAAGCACCAATTCAGAAAATTGCCGAGAAAACATAAAGGGTCAGCATAAAATACGGCATCAACCCGGCCGCAACCCGCAAGACAACCGTGATGATCCCCGCAGTATAAAGAGCGGTTGTCAGCCCATCGGCCTGGATTTCCCGGCCCGTGTGGCCAAATCTCACCCGAGTCATGATGGCCAGAGTCATCAGACCCATCGCGTCGGCCATCCAGATATGTTGCGCGGTTGCGATGATAAGCGGGTCTTGTATCAGAACAATGGCCGCACCCATAGATCATCACACCGAGAGGGACAAAAGCCATAACCAATATGTAGACTCCAGAGCATCGATTCGGTCCCGGTTTGGTGTCCGGTCCAGCCAGCCAGACATATGGCATGCAACTGGCATGCAATACCCCCAGAGGCTCCAACCAGAAAAAACAGCCAGGAACCGCATGATAAGATGGCACGCCTTATCACCGTTCTCTCTGATTGATCCTATGCCTGACAAATATTTTGAGAATATTTTGAGAGTCTCTTGGTTTCAAGCATCACAGCCGTGATCAAGCCTGGTTTTCGGTTTATCGCGCCGTTTTTTTCTGTTTTCTTGGTCGATTTCAACAGGCGAATCGTTATGTCTTTTCCTATTTATGCTGAATATGCAAACGCCGATAATCGAGGAAATTTTGCAAGATGACCGCCGCTGCCGCCTGATCAATCACTTGTGCGCGGCGGCGGCGGGAAAAACCGGCTTCAATCATCGCCTGTTCGGCGCTGGCGGTGGAGAGTCGTTCATCCCAAAAAACGATATTGACATCACACCGACCCAGGAAATGAGCGGCAAAATCCCGGGCTGCTTGGCAGCGCGGTCCCTCACTGCCGTTCATATTCAGGGGCAAGCCAATGACCAGGGCGTTGGCAGTATTGTCTTTGATCAGTTGTTCGAGGCTTTTTACCGCCTGGCTGGATGGTTGGCGCTTGAGCGTGCATAAAGGTGAGGCAAAAGAGCAATCCGGATCGCAAACCGCGACCCCAATGGTTTTCGACCCGATATCTAGACCGAGCAGACGCCCGTAGGCAAAATGGTGAGAAGGCTTGCAGATAGGCATGACGGGTGTTAGGGTCCATCGCGTTTTGACAAGGGAGGAGAACCGACTGGCCCGCCACGATCTTCTCATCCTGATCCTATCGATTGATCATGATCGGTCCAAGTCTTGTTTTGTATCAAGCCTCTTTTGATATTTTTTAATCTGTTGATGTGCTTGATTTTTTGGCTTTTCTTTATAAAGTCTGGACAGATTTCTTGTCGTAATCTTATCGTAAGATTTTTTGTCATCAATCTCATCAGATCATTTTTTCTCGTCAATTTTTTCTTATGTCACTTGATCAAAAGACTGTTTGCTCTATTGCCGCTTTGGCCCGGATCAAAGTGCCCGCAGATGAGGTTGAGCATCTGGTGGGTGAACTGAATAATATTCTGGGCTGGGTTGAGCAGTTGGCCGAAATTGACACCCAAGACACCCCACCAATGGCCAGTGTTGTCGGTACCGCTTTGCCGCATCGTGATGATGATATCACTGATGGTGGGTGTGCAGAAGATATTCTTGCCAATGCGCCAGAGCATATTCAGGGCTTCTTTATTGTCCCCAAAGTTGTAGAATAGCCCATAAAATTAATGTCCAGTTCCGACCCGACGGCTTTTACTTTGTCGCAAGCCCGTGACGCTTTGCGCGGCCGGTCTATATCCTCGGTTGAGTTGACCCAAGCCCATCTTGATGCGCTCTCTGGTTTTGAGAGCTTGAATGCGTTTATCACCCCAACGCCGGAGCGGGCTTTGGATATGGCCCGGGATGCTGATGGACGTCTGGCCAAAAAAGAAGGTGGGTCACTCGAAGGGTTGCCCATCGCCATGAAAGACCTTTTTTGTACGAAGGATACGTTGACAACCGCGGCTTCCCACATTCTTGACGGTTTCATCCCGCCTTACGAATCGACGGTATCGGATAATTTATGGCGGGCCGGGGCGGTGATGCTTGGCAAAACCAATCTGGATGAATTCGCCATGGGATCAGGCAATATTACCAGTTATTACGGCCCGGTCCATAATCCCTGGACCCGTGGTGATGATTCAGCCCCCCGGGTTCCAGGTGGTTCCAGCGGTGGCTCGGCGGCTGCGGTGGCCGGTCGGTTGGCCTTGGCGGCAACCGGTACCGATACCGGTGGCTCAATCCGTCAGCCGGCTGCTTTTTGCGGTATTGTCGGTTTGAAGCCAACCTATGGCCGCTGTTCTCGCTGGGGGATTGTCGCCTTTGCTTCTTCGCTTGATCAGGCCGGGCCGCTCACCCGCACGGTTCGTGATGCGGCGATCATGTTGGGGGCGATGGCCGGGCATGACCCGAAAGATTCCACATCGTCACAAGAACCGGTCCCTGATTTTGAGATTGATTTAGAAAAAGGTGTCAAAGGGTTGCGGGTCGGTGTCCCGGCTGAATATCAGGTTGAGGGAATGGCGCCTGACCTTTCGGTGTTGTGGGAGCGTGGCTTGGAATGGTTGCGTGAAGCCGGGGCGGTCCCGGTGGAAATTTCTCTACCCCATACCCGTTATGCCTTGCCGACTTATTATATTGTCGCGCCTGCCGAGGCATCATCCAATCTGGCCCGCTATGATGGGGTGCGTTACGGGTTGCGGTTGCCGGGCGAGGACCTTTCTGATCTTTATGCCAAGACTCGCGGTGCCGGGTTTGGCGCCGAGGTGCGGCGGCGTGTTCTCATCGGTACTTATGTTTTGTCGGCGGGGTATCATGATGCCTACTATCTCAAAGCCCAAAAATTACGCACACTCATCAGCCGGGATTTTGATGCCGCCTTTGCCGATTGCGATGTCATTTTAACCCCAACCACACCCGGGGCGGCCTTTATGCTCGGTGAGAAGATGGATGATCCCATCGCCATGTATCTCAATGATGTGTTGACCGTCCCGGCGAGTTTGGCCGGGTTGCCGGCCATCTCGGTCCCGGCCGGTCTTGACCGTCAAGAATTGCCACTCGGTTTACAAGTCATTGGCCGGGCCTTTGATGAAACGGCCATCTTGCGGACCGCACGGGTGTTGGAACAAGCGGCTGATTTTGACTGTATTCCTCATATGTTGAAAAATCGGTCATGAGTACCCCATCAAGCCAAAATGGCGCCGCCGCGTTGCCGCTTCTGCAAGGGAAAACCGGGGGCTGGGAAGTCGTTATCGGTATGGAAGTGCATGCCCAAGTGATGGCCCGCTCAAAGCTGTTCTCCGGTGCGGCAACCGCTTTTGGAGCCGATCCCAATGCGCAGGTTTCTCTGGTTGATGCGGCAATGCCGGGTATGTTGCCGGTGATCAATCGGGTTTGCGTTGAACAAGCCATACGGGCCGGGTTGGGTCTGGAGGCGGAGATTAATCGGGTTTCGATTTTTGACCGCAAGAATTATTTTTATCCTGATCTGCCGCAGGGATACCAAATTTCTCAATATAAGCAGCCCATTGTCGGCAAAGGGCGGATCATGATTGAAGCTGCTGCCGGTGCGCAACGTGAGATTGGCATTACCCGGCTGCATCTTGAGCAAGATGCCGGTAAGAGTTTGCATGACCAAGATCCACTAAAATCCTACATTGATCTCAACAGATCGGGTTGCGCTTTGATGGAGATTGTCTCGGAACCCGATCTCCGCTCAGCTGAAGAAGCGGGCCTTTACCTCACCAAGTTGCGGGCGATTTTACGCTATCTGGGTGTTTGTGATGGCAATATGCAAGAAGGCTCACTACGGGCTGATGTGAATGTATCGGTGCGGCGCCCTGGAGAGCCGCTGGGGACTCGCTGTGAAATCAAAAATCTCAACTCTATCCGCTTTATTCAACAGGCGATTGATTACGAAGCCCAGCGCCAAATTGAGCGGTTGGAAAATGGCCAGAGCATCAGCCAACAAACCCGTTTGTTTGATGTGGCCGCAGGCCATACACGAGTCATGCGGGGCAAGGAAGAGGCCCATGATTATCGCTATTTCCCCGACCCGGATTTGCTGCCTTTGGAAATTTCGCAAGAATTGATTGACCGCTTACGGGCTGAATTGCCGGAATTGCCCGATGCCAAAAAAGCCCGTTTTATCAGCCAATATGCTTTATCACCCGATGATGCGGCGATTTTGGTGGCGGAGCGTGAAACCGCGGATTATTTTGAAGACGCCGCTACCGGACGTGACGCTAAAATTGTCGCCAACTGGATCATGGGGGATTTGTTTGCTCTGCTTAATAAATCCGGTCAGGATATCAGCCAATCACCGGTATCGGCTGCCGCTTTGGGGGGATTGATTGATCTGATTGCTAGCGGTGACATTTCGGGAAAAATCGCCAAAGACGTCTTTAGCCAAATGGCCCAAACCGGTGATGATGCGCCGTCCATCGTTGAAGCCAAGGGGTTGCGGCAGGTGTCGGATAAAAATGTTCTGGCCGCTGAAATTGATCGGATTTTAGATGAACATGCCAATGAAGTGGCCGCCTATAAAGCGGGGAAGCATAAACTGCTCGGTTTTTTCGTTGGTCAAGTGATGAAAGCAACCCAAGGCAAGGCCAATCCGGGATTGGTCAATGCGTTGTTGAGGGAAAAATTATCTTGATAAAAATTGTCTCCACATGATTGAGCAGTGAGTCTCGCATTCGATTATTGCCTGGGGTATATAGTATGGGTTTAATTCCGATTTTATCGTCAGAGTGGATTATGCAAAATTTCTTAATAAACGGAGAGGTGGCCGAGTGGCTGAAGGCGACGGTTTGCTAAACCGTTAGGCGGGAATCACCGTCTCGAGGGTTCGAATCCCTTCCTCTCCGCCATTGATTAAGAGCCAGCAAGAGGCAGCAAAGGGTTAAAAGACATGAAAAAAATATGAAAAAGACATGGATCGGCGCGCTGGTTTTCAGCCTACTGACCGGTGGGGCCTGGGCCGTAGATGATGCGTCTGCAGATGATGTGAGCCTGCAGTTGAGATGGGTCACTCAGGCCCAATTTGCCGGTTATTATGTTGCATTGGACAAGGGATTCTATGACCAGGAGGGCTTGAATGTCACCATTGCGCCGGGTGGTCCGGGTATCGTACCCACCCAAGTGATCGCTGATGGTGGTGCCGATGTGATCGTCGAATGGATGCCGACCGCCCTGGTGGCGCGTGAACAGGGCTTGCCTTTGGTCAACATTGCTCAGCCGTTCAAGAACGCGGGGCTGATGCTGACCTGTTGGAAGGATTCCGGTATAGCGCAACCGGCTGATCTGGTCGGCCATACCCTGGCGGTGTGGTTTGCGGGCAGCCAATTCCCGTTTATGAGCTGGATGAGCCAGCTGGGTATTTCTACCGATGGCCAGAGCGAAAATGGGGTTGAGGTTCTCAAACAGGGCTTGACGATTGATCCGTTTCTACAGCGACAAGCGGACTGCATTTCCACCATGACTTACAACGAATACGGGCAGGTGATTGATGCCGGTGTCGACCCCGATGAATTGATGACCTTTAATTATCAAGATCAAGGTGTCGCGACACTGGAAGATGGTCTCTATGTGCTCGAAGACAATCTTGCCGATATGCAATTCGTTGACAAAATGGAACGGTTCGTGCGCGCCTCAATGAAGGGTTGGCAATATGCCCAGAACCATCCCGACGAAGCGGTCGAGATCATGCTGAGGAATGTCGGTGCCCAGACTGATACCCAAACCCAACAGCATCAAAAACGCATGATGGGCGCGATCACCAAGCTGATTGCCGGATCAAACGGCACGCTTGACCCGGCCGACTACCAGCATACAGTGGATACCCTCATGGTCGGCGATTCTCCGGTAATCACGGCCGAACCCCAAGGCGCATGGACCCACATGATTACCGACCAAGCCCTGAACCGAGGGCACTGAATCAAAGGCACTGCTCCTACGGGCCCAGGAGGTGAAACAGATGAAAAAAATTTTGGTTATCGGCGCATCCGGTTTGGTGGGTTCACATATTGTTTCACAGCTGGGAGATCAGCATGACGTGATTGCCGCTTCTCGTACCAGCGATGCCTATCCGGTTGATATTTCCGATGAAGAATCCGTGAAAGCCTTGTTTCAAAAAACTGGCTTGGTTGATGCGATTATCTGTACCGCTGGAATGGCCAATTTTGCGCCCTGGGATCAGGCTACAACCGCGGACTGGTCTTTTGCCATATCCAACAAAATGATGGGGCAGATCAACATTGTACGTCATGGATGTGCTCATGTGACTGAGGGTGGCGCGATTGTGTTGACCACTGGCGTGCTGGCCCGGCACCCGATACCGGGATCGGCGATGGTGTCTGCGGTTAATGCGGCGGTTGAAGCGGTGATTGCGGCGGTAAAAATCGAGCTGGATGGTTCGGTGCGTATTGGTGCGATTTCTCCGGGCTGGGTTACCGAAACCATGACCGCCATGGGTATGGATCCAACACCGGGTATTCCGGCTGCTGATGTTGCGGCACACTTTGTTCGTTTCATTGAATCCGGCCAGCATGGAGACATTATTATTGCCTCGAAAAACCCATAGAACCATTAAGCACTCAAAAGAAAGACTGCGTACTTAAAAACCAGGACTCAAACGCATGGTTGATATGGCACTTTTACGGTTATGATTGGAACCATACCGGAAATATACTGCAAAATACAAAATCGAGGCGGTATAAGATGTTCCTGTATGAAACTTGTTTTTCCTTGTTTTTGGAGCGATTATTTGTGGCGACATATTTATTCGCGGTGACACATTGATCGTTTTCGAGAATGGGAACGGCAGGGATTCAATCCATCGCCACCGATTTTTTCTATATTTTCTTGTCTCTTTTGGTGGGAAAACAGTCACCGGATCAAAACGGTTGTCCCCGTAGCTCAGCTGGATAGAGCGGCGGATTCCTAATCCGCAGGTCGGAGGTTCGAATCCTCTCGGGGACGCCATTATTGTGGCGGGTTATTTTTGCATCAAAATGCAGCTTGGTGATGCTGGCTGAGGGATTCGAACCCCCGACTTCCTGATTACAAATCAGGCGCTCTACCAACTGAGCTAAGCCAGCATTGATTGTTTCACGATTTTATCGCGTGACCTTATCACATGATCAAAAATATCAGATATTTTGAACGAATTGAACAGCATCGTCTCGGCATGATTCATGAACATCAATATGATCCATGAACGCCGCTGCTGGTCAATAAAAATATGTGATCTCTGGTGCCGCCAAACATGAACATTAAAAAGGAGCTGGTTCAACCGAAAAACAGCATGAAGCAGCTTTGTCGTGGGTCATGATGGTGACCCGCTTACCCAGTACCGCCAGAGCATTTTCAAGAGTTGCAACCCTGGTCGCATGATCAGGATCAAGGATGCGCAAAGCCGATTTATGGTCTGTTCCCAAAGCACGGGCAAGATCAGCTGGTCGTTTCCCCAATTCCCGCAAAGCTTCATGCAAAGAGGCTTTCAAAGCAACCTGCAAGGAGGGGCTCACCAATTCTTGTCCCGCTTTAGGGCGGCTTGGTTCAGGAATAGGGCTTCCCTCTTCCAAATAAAAAGTCAAAGCGACCGAGAGCGCATCAGCAGCCTGTACCAAAGCGTCAGCTTGATCCTTACCACTGGTCAGTGCTTCAGGAATATCGGGAAAGCTAATCATAAAACCTCCTTCAGGATCAGCTTCCAGACAACAAGGATATTCCAAATTTCGCATTGATCATTCCTCCATTTTCAGTTGCCGCATGATCTTTTCCAACAAGGGTCGCGACACCTCAAGCGGTATTGTCGTGCGGCGATTTCCAACATAAATCTTAGCGTGCGAGCCTTTTCCGGCTTTGGTGTTCAGCCGAACATCAAGACCTTGTTTTGTTGCCGCCGACCTAATGATTTTTATGGCGTCTTTCCGTTTCATGACGCATTTATAAATAGGGCAAATATGCCCTAGAGCTACGAATTGTCAAGAAAAAAATAGGGCAAAAAAGCCAGATTATATCTCATGTTCTAATCAGAAAGGCCATATCATGATAGGGTCTTCGTGGATATTGATCACAGACCTTGGCGAACGGGTCGGCAAGGGAAAGACTCCGGCAAGCCAATAAAAAATCGCCGTGGTATTTTTCATGGTATTTTTTTAGCCCTCACGGTTCGGGCTTATTGGTGTTGTAATAAGCGGCGATGCGATGGGGTGGGATGCCGATCCAATAGGCAGTCAGACAGAGGATATTGCGCATCACCCGCCGCCCATAACCAGAGTCCTGATAGCGTATGGCGCTGGTTTTCAAGTCACAGGGTAAGGGAAAAATATCGCGCCGTTTCAAGCGGCTGATAAGATCAACATCTTCCATCAATGGCAGGTCCCGATAGCCGCCAACCCGCCGATAGAGATCAGTAGCAATCAGCAGCCCTTGATCACCATAGGGCAAGGCAAACAGCCGACACCGCCAGGCGACCATTTTTTCAAGCCAACGGGCTTGACGTTCGGGTGCGTCAAGAGCAAAGCGGAAATAAGCGGCTTTGTGGGCGTTGGCTGGATTGCTGATAAACCCGGTCACCGCCGCCATCCAGCCAGGCGGGGGCAGACTATCGGCATGCAGAAACAACAGCCAGGGCGTCTCGGCCCGTGCCGCTCCGGCGGCCAGTTGCCGCCCTCGACCCGGGGGTCCGGTCACCACCCGCCAACCCAGATGACGGGCGGTTTCCACAGTGTCATCGCTCGATCCGCCATCGCTGATCAGGCGATTAGCGATCAGTATGTGGCTGCCGACCAGACTCTTTTCAAGGCGCAATAAGTCATTTTGGGCATTGAGGGTGGGCACAACCAGAGTGATGGGTGGCCCAGTGAGTGGTGATGCAGTAAGCGCGGTCATGGATCATCATCAATATGGTGTCGGGTTGGGTGAGGGGTCATGAATATATTCAAGCTGGGGTGGATAAAGGCGGCATTCGGGGGGGTGTATTTGTCAGATGCTATGTTAGAGTAAAAATCATGTCCCATGCGAGTGAATTGACCGGTTTGGCGATTGTTGTTCTGGCGGCCGTTTTATGCGGTGTGATCGTGTCGCGTTTCAAGCAACCGGCCATCGTTGGCTATATTTTCGCCGGTATTCTTCTTGGGCCGACGGCGTTTGGGGTTGTTGAGAGCCGCGAAAAAATTGAGTTTCTGGCTGAACTCGGCGTTTTAATGCTGCTGTTCTTGATTGGCTTGGAATTGCCAATTTCCCAGATCAGGGCCATGTGGAAACGGGTCGGTATCGTGGCTTTATGCCAGATTGCCGCCGGGGTTGGATCGAGCTGGGTCTTTTCTTGGTTCTTTGGTTGGTCCATCGGCATGTCGATTCTATTGGGTTTTGTGGTGGCCTTATCCAGTACGGCCGTGGTGACCAAGATTCTGTTGGAAAACAATCTCATACAGTCTCCACCCGGCAAGGTGACGTTGGGGGTTTTGATTGCCCAGGATTTGGCATTTGTACCGATGATTCTGGTGATACCAGCCTTGGCCGATGGTGGATGGGGGATCGACCATCTCTGGCCCAGTCTTTTATCGGTTCTCATTTTGGGCGGTTTCATATTTTACTTATCGCGGCGAGAAAAGCGCGGCGCGATGATCAAGCTGCCGCTTTCCCGCTTGGCTGCTGGTCATCCTGATCTCAACACCTTACGGGGTTTGGCATGGTGCTTTGGTGGGGCGACTTTGGCCGGTGTTGCGGGGCTGACTCCGGCTTATGGAGCGTTCTTGGCTGGTATTGGTATCGGGGCCAGCAGCGAGAGAACGGCGTTACGGAAATCTGTACAACCGATTGAGAGTGTTTTGGTGATGGTCTTTTTTCTTTCCATCGGTTTGTTGATTGATTTTGATTTTATCTTCGCCAACCTTGGAGCGGTGTTATCGGTTTTGTTTTTGGTGGTTGTTTTCAAGACGGCCATCAATATTCTTTTGTTGCGTCTGGTTGGTGAGCCTTGGCCCCATGCGCTGATTGTCGGTATTTTATTGGCCCAGATCGGTGAGTTTTCTTTTGTCCTGGGGCAGACGGGTCTGAGTGTCGGCCTCATCTCTGATGATGTCTTTCGCTTGATTTTATCGGTGACTGCGTTGTCATTAGCGATTACGCCGCTTTGGATGCTGGTTGCCCGGCGTTTGTTGCGGCTGGTGATTGTTGGGATCAATTCCGGCCCGGAAGTGATGCGGGCGGTTTTTGGTGGTTTTGCCCCTCAAATGATGGCGTTATGGCGGCATTTTGCCGCTCTTTTCCAAAAGCGGCGATCCTCAAGCATTGCCGAGACGCAAGAAAAACCCAATCAGAAACCCCGAAAAAGCAAGCCCCTTCAAAAGCATGGCCCCCAATCTTGATTATGAATGTCGAGCCGGTGGTTTGGTGGCCGGGGTCGATGAAGCCGGACGCGGTCCCTGGGCCGGGCCGGTGGTGGCCGCGGCAGTGGCCTTTGATAGGCATTTTTTTTCCGATGGTCGGTCATCTTCGGATGATCTCTTCTCACAGCTGGATGACTCCAAAAAGCTCACTGCACGGCGTCGCCAAGAGCTGTATCATCGCATTCGTGAGCAGGCCGATGTGGGGGTTGGTCAAGCCAGTGTTGGCGAAATTGATCGGCTTAATATCTTGGCAGCCACATTGTTGGCGATGGCTCGCGCGGTTGCCGCTTTGCCGCGTCAACCGGATCATGTTCTGATTGACGGCAACCGGGCCCCTGATCTGCCGATGCCAACCCAGACCTTGGTTGGTGGCGATGCCTGTTGCTGCTCTATTGCTGCAGCATCCATCATTGCCAAAGTCACCCGCGACCAGATCATGGGTGATTTAGCCGTGCTGCATCCCGGCTATGGTTGGGAGCGTAATGCTGGTTACGGCACCGCCGCGCATCGCTCCGCTCTCGCCACCTATGGTGTGACCATCCATCATCGGCGCGGGTTTCGCCCAATCCAGGATATGATTAAAAAGCAAGACTCAAGAGCTTCATCTTCTCTCAGCATTGTTGATAAAGATTCATGAGGACCGGCTGCCGACTACAGCCGGTAAGGTAAGGCATACCCGCACCCCGCCAAGCGGTGACTCTTCCAAGCTGACTTCGCCGCCATAAAGACCGGCTGTATCACGGACAATCGCCAAGCCCAGGCCGCTTCCCGGTTTGGCTTCATCGAGACGTTTGCCGCGCTGAAAAGCGGTTTCTCGGGCGGTTGGATCAAGGCCGGGCCCATCATCATCAATATGAATATGCAAAAATTTTCCCTCTTTCCGGACAGTGATCACAATATCCCGGTTGGCCCATTTCCCGGCATTGTCAATCAGGTTTCCCAGCATCTCCTCAAGGTCACGTTGCTCGCCGCGAAAGGTGAGAGATTGATTGTGATCCGCCTCAATGGTGATTCGGCGTTCTTGATGAATCCGCAAAAGCGTACGCCGGAGATCCTCAAGTACGGGCAGAATATCGACCCGTGCCCCCAACACTCCCGAAGCAGCAGCCATCCGTGCTTTAGCCAGATAATGATCAACATGGCGGCGCATGGCATCGGTTTGTTTGGCAACAATGGTTGAGAGCGGGTTGCTCCGCGATGCCGACTCATTGGTGAGGACGCTGAGCGGTGTTTTCAAGGCATGGGCGAGATTGCCCACATGGGTGCGGGCCCGTTCGAGAACTTCTCCGTTATGGGAAATCAGCCCGTTAATTTCATTGGCCAGAGGCTGAATTTCTGAAGGGAATCGCCCTTCCAGACGGCTGTTTTCCCCGGTCCGGACGGCAGATAAAGCGCGCAACACTTTGCGCAACGGCAACAAGCCGAATCGAACCTGAATGAAAACCGCAACAATCAAGCCCAGCCCCAACATGCCCAGGGAATAAAAGAGTGCTTCATTGAAAACCCGCACTTCGGTCTCAATCTCAGCTGCCGCACCGGTGGTGACAAAAGAGAGTCTCTCCTGGTATCCCGGCAGAGCAATCGACCGATTGACCAGGCGCAATTTTTGATCATCAACACCAAAATATTCATAACGGCCGGTGACCGGGTTGGTTCTCCATTCAAGGACTTGATCCCATAGAGAACGCGAACGCGCCAACACCCGATTGTTGCTGGAGATTTGCCAATACCATCCGGAATAAGGTTGATTGAAGCGTGGGTCATTGAGACTGCGACGAACCACAAACTGACCGTCAATATCAATTCCACTCGCCGCGATGAGGGCATCCAGCTGAACCAATAAGCGGGCATCGAAAGCCCGCTCGACCGCATCACGAAATAAAGCCGACAAGGCCAGGCCGCTCACCAGCAATGCAGCGGCAATCCACAACGTCGCCCCGACAATCAGCCGGAACGTCAGGGAATTGGTTTTCATGAAAGCCATTAACAAGCAGGGCGATGATTGGAGTCAGATATTGGGGAATGACAGAGTGGGAAATCATACAAAAGCGTTGTTTTGAATGAAGAGCTATTCTTTGTCCTCTTCTTTAGAGTCGGGTTCGGACGTCATCCGATACCCAAGGCCGCGAATGGTGTGGATCATATCGGTGGCCAATTTTTTGCGTAAGCGTCCGATAAAGACTTCGATGGTGTTGCTATCACGGTCAAAATC
This sequence comes from Alphaproteobacteria bacterium, assembly GCA_963923945.1. Taxonomy (GTDB): domain Bacteria; phylum Pseudomonadota; class Alphaproteobacteria. The sequence continues at coordinate 417,180 of OZ000551.1, read as the reverse complement.
TTGAGCATAAATATGCTCAGTCAACTCGGTACGCGAGACAATTTTATTCCGATGATGGATCAGATAACTGAGAATTTTATATTCCTGGGCGGTCAATTTAATCGCTTTTCCCTCAACCAGCACCTTACCGCTACGGGTATCAAGCGTAATCGGCCCGCAAGTGATTTCCGGTGAGGCATGACCACTCGAACGGCGGATAAGGGCCCGCAAACGCGCCAGAACTTCCTCCATTTTGAATGGTTTGGCTACATAATCATCGGCCCCGGCATCAAAACCAGCGACTTTTTCACTCCACCGATCACGGGCGGTTAAAATCAGGACCGGCATGGTCCGGCCATCACGCCGCCAACGTTCAAGGATGGTGATGCCATCAATCGTCGGCAAGCCCAGATCAAGAATGACCGCGTCATAGGGTTCGGTATCACCAAGGAAATGACCTTCTTCGCCATCATTGGCGGCATCAACGGTATAGCCTGCTTCTTCCAAAGCGGTTGATAATTGCCGGGCCAGATCGGGTTCGTCTTCAACCAGTAAGATACGCATTGTCTTTTATCTCCTGAAGTCTTTGGTCTCCTGAACTGAAAATCTCTCGGCATGGTCAGCCGGGCTAAAGTTTACGCATAAGGGTTTATCTATGATGGTTTTTCGGTCTTTCGGGTTTCCCGATCTTAGGGTTTCTCCATCTCTTTGTCTCCTTCGACCATTAAAATACTTCCTGTTCCCGCATCAACGCGTAAATGTAAAACCCGCGGCCCTACGACCAGCAAACGGATATCATAAACCCATCCATGAAGGCCGGCTTCCTGATCTTTTAAGATGACTTCCAAGACCCGCCCTTGATAACGGCGATCAATATGGGTGAGAATTTCATGCAAGGCCATGATTTCACCATCAGTGACCGCTTGACGCGCCCGATCTTGACTAACGCCAGTAGCCTCCTTTTCATCAGTGGCTGCCGGTTTGGCTATGTCTGAGGGAGCCGCTTTAGCACGGTACTCAGGCCATATGAGACCACAGCCGAAGAGCAATGCGCCCAGAAAAACAATCAGCCCAGCCAACGCCCGGTATTGCGTGCTGCCCAAAGAATGAGACGATTGATTGACCTGCCTATTCATAGCTCATCATATAATCATAAAAAATATGGCCAGAATGGGAAACCCATATATCGACCCCACACATGAACCTTATTCATGAAACTGTTATCATCGTGAATTCACGATAAATAGATAACTCAGCTTCAATTCAGCCAGCCTGTTTATGATGCCCGTCAATGGTGTTGGTTGTGTCACAAAAACGGTCTTTTGAGGACCTTGTTTTGGGCACCACCAATGAGAGATCAAACCGAGATGATAACATGGAGATTACATCAATGAAAAAAACTGTCTTGACCGCTGCCCTGGTTTCTTTGGGTTTTTTTTCAGGAGCCGCTGTTGCTGAAAACGCCTCGACTCAGGATACTTCCGCTCAGAATGTCCCGAAATGGACTGAACACCGGCTGATCCCCATCGCCGATAGTCACCATTTGAATCCGGATGTGGTGGCTTTCAAGCTGCTGGAGATGGGTTATGAAAATTTCGGTGGCCACGAAACCGATCAAGGTCTGTGGAAAATGACCGCCGATAAAGACGGCGAGCGTCTGGCCATCTGGGTCAATCCCTTCTTCGGTAATGTTGTCCATGAAGAACCAATAAGCTAATCGCTGAAAGGTCCTTTTTCACGCAAGCGGGTGATTGGCGTGTAAACGCATCGGCATCACCCGTTTGCACGGAGAGCGCCACCTACGACCCCTTCCCGGTAGGTGGCGTTTCTCTTTGGGTTCTTTGCAATATATTCTGGCCGTAAGGATACCGGCGTATCAGGCGGTTTCGTAACGGAAGGTGAGTTTCATTTCACCGGCTTTCCGGACCACCGCCGACAAACAATCAGGGGCGCGCTCATCACGCATAGAAACCGCAAAGCGTGCGATGCATTGATTGCCAGCACTGCCATTGATGGACTCGGCATTCATACGCACGATGATGGCCCCATATTCATCAAGGGTTGAGATAATATTACTGATCAGGCCAGGCTCATCATAGCCGGTCAACACGATTCGGTGGGTAATCCGATGTGATGGTCCCTGTTCGGTATTCAGGGTGTAAGGTTGGATGGTGATGTTGCTGTTGGAGACAGCAGGAAGGCCGTTAAGATCAGCCCGTAATTGGTCACAATCCAGATCATCATTGTCTTTATAAATAAAGGTCATCTCGGCTTTGCGGCCCAGGGAAGCAAAGGTAATATCATCAATATTACCGCCGAGATTTTTCATATGAGCTAAAAATTGTGAGACCAATCCCGGACGGTTGTCGCCCAGATAAGATATAAGAAGACTGCTTGTCATGATTTCTCCATCGCTTTTTTTATGGCATCGCCAAGCCCGGTAATGGTCTCAGAGACCACAACACCAGCACTACGCAGAGCATCTTTCTTCGCTGTGGCTGTCTCAGCACCGCTGGAGACAATGGCTCCAGCATGACCAAGGCGGCGCCCCGGCGGCGCCGATGCACCGGCAATAAATGCGGCAACCGGCTTCCCAGATGACCCCCAACTTTTAATAAAATCAGCCGCATCCACTTCCGGTGTGCCACCAATTTCCCCAATTAGAACAATGCCATCGGTATCGTCGTCTTTAAGGAAAAGCTCCAAAGTATCAACGAAATTGGTGCCATTGACCGGATCTCCACCAATCCCAACAATGGTTGATTGACCCAGACCCGATATGGATGTTTGAACCGCCGCTTCATAAGAGAGGGTTCCTGAGCGCGATACCACACCAATCCGCCCCGGTTGACAGATATAGCCGGGCATAATGCCGATTTTACCAATCCCTGGAGTGAGGACGCCAGGGCAATTCGGGCCAATCAGACGGGTCTTAGAACCACGGATATCTCGTTTGACCCGTTGCATATCAGCGGTTGGGATGCCGTCAGTGATACAGACCACCAAATCAAGTTCGGCTTCCACAGCCTCTAAAATCGCATCAGCGGCAAAGGGCGGTGGCACATAAATGCCGCTGGCATTACAGCCAGTAACCATTTTGGCTTCCGCAACCGTGTTGAAAACCGGCAGGCCGAGATGTTCGGAACCCCCTTTATCCGGTGTGACACCACCGACCATCTTGGTGTTGTATTCAATCGCCCGCTCGGAATGAAATGTTCCTTGTGATCCGGTGAAGCCCTGACAAATAACCACGCTTTCTTTAGTGAGAAGAACCGCCATCAGTTGATTTCCTTAACCGCTTGGACAATTTTTGAGGCGGCCTCAGCCATACTTTCTACCGGTTCAATCGGGAAGCTGGATTTTTTGAGAATATCGCGCCCGATCTCGACATTGGTTCCTTCAAGGCGCACCACCAAGGGTTTACTCAGACCCACTTCCGCAGCCGCATTAACCAAGCCTTCGGCAATGTCATTGCATCGCATCATACCACCAAAAATATTGACCAGTATGCCTTCCACATCGGAATCGCGATAAATGAGCTTGAAGGCTGCCGCCACCCGTTCGGGGGTGGCCGCTCCAGCGACATCCATGAAATTGGCCGCTTTCCCACCCTCGTATTCAATGAGATCCATGGTTGCCATCGAAAGGCCAGCCCCATTGACCATGATCCCAATATTTCCCTCAAGTTTAACATAATTGAGGTCATGGCGGGCGGCCTCGAGTTCTAACGGATCGCTCTCGTCATCATCGCGCATTTCCTGAACTTGGCGCTGGCGATAGAGCGCATTATCATCAAAGCTGGCTTTGCAATCGCAGGCAATGACCTGTTTTTTATCGGTGGTAATGACCAGGGGGTTGATCTCAATCATCGCGGCATCAAGATCAACGAATGCTTTATAAGTGTTGATAAATGTTTCTTGAGCCCGCCGACCAAGCCGACCGGAAAGGCCAAGATCATAAGCCAATTTACGGGCATGATGGGGTTGTAAAGCTGCGCCTGGAGCAATCTTGATTGTGATAATTTTTTCCGGTTTTCTTTCAGAAACATCCTCAATATCCATACCGCCTTGGGTCGAGGCGATGATGGTATTACCACCGGTAGAGCGATCAACCACAATACAAAAATAGAGTTCATCACCGATATCGACCCCGGCCTCAATATAAACCCGATTGACGGTTTTTCCTTGTGGACCGGTTTGCTCAGTCACCAAATTCATCCCAAACATGGCATCAGCAGCCTCAACCGCTTCGCGTGAGGAATGGACCAGTTTAACGCCACCGCCTTTACCGCGCCCACCGGCATGAATTTGTGCTTTAATGACCATCAGGTCTTCATCAAGCCATTTGGAAACCGCCTCGGCTTCATGGGTGGTATAGGCGATGTCGCCGGCTGGAACGCAAACACCGTATTTTGCCAAAAGCTGTTTGGCTTGATATTCGTGAATATTCATTCAATCTCCCTACTGAATTTTTCGGCCCAGTCTTTTGAGCTGATGCCGGGAATTATGCCCATCTCCCTGGCCTGGAAATAGGGGAAAATCCTTACTTCCATCCCTTAGCATTGATGATTTTTTTAACCTTGCACGTACAACATGGCGCCGTCCATGCTATGGTTTTTTTCATTGTTAATGAGGCGCAAGATGCACCATCACTTTTTGAGGGTCAAGCGATCCTCTCTCAATATGTGAAAAAGCGGCTTGAGAACCGGTTATTTTGTGGTCTTCTTCAAGAGCCGTTTCGACGCACTGATCAAGTTGCGTACCGAAGCAACCGAATGATCAAACATTTTTTTCTCGCGCGCATTGAGGTTAATGTCAACCACCCGTTCAACCCCGTTGCCGCCAATAACCACCGGCACACCGACATAAATGCCTTTGACCCCGTATTCACCATTCAAATAGGCGGCACAAGGCAGGACTCGTTTTTTATCTTTGAGATATGATTGGGCCATTTCAATGGCCGCAGCAGCCGGGGCATAGAAGGCCGAACCGGTCTTAAGCAAACCAACGATTTCGGCTCCACCATTACGGGTTCTTTCAATGATCGCATCAAGATCTGGTTTCGATATCCAACCCATCTTGACGATATCAGGCAGAGGAATACCGCCCACAGTCGAGTAACGCACCAACGGCACCATCGTATCGCCGTGCCCACCCAGCACGAAAGTTGAAACATCCTCGACCGAAACTTTAAGGGCCTCGGCTAAAAAATGCCGAAACCGTGCTGAGTCGAGAACGCCAGCCATTCCCACCACCTTATTATGAGGCAGGCCGCTTTTTTCGCGCATAACCCAGACCATCGCATCAAGCGGGTTGGTGATACAAATGACAAAGGCTTTGGGGCAATATTTTTTAATTCCAGCAGCAACTTGCGAAACCACCCCGGCATTCACTTCGATTAGATCGTCGCGGCTCATTCCTGGTTTGCGTGGGACGCCAGCGGTCACAATCACCACATCGGCCCCGCGTATCGCCGCATAGCTGTTGACTCCTTTGAACACCGCATTGTAACCCTCAACCGGGCCGGCTTGTGAGATATCCAACGCTTTGCCTTGCGGCAGGCCTTTGGCGATATCAAACAAGACCACATCACCCATCTCTTTTAGGCCAGCCAACAGAGCCAATGTACCGCCGATATTACCGGCACCGATAAGAGCAATTTTGTGTCGAACCATGACTCTTCCCCCTTATATTTAAACTGAAGCGATCAAGCAAAAATACCCGTATAGAATATCTATCCAGAATGGTGATATTAGACTCCGATGATGGATAGAGGCAATCAATAGCATACAGGCTTGATCAATCTAATCTGTTGCTCGAATCTTTGTTGATGAATGCTCTGTTGATGAATGCTCTGTTGATGAATTCAAGCAGACACAATCCAACCCAATATCGACCGCCGGTGCCGATTGGGTGAGACGCCCAACCGAAATGGCATCAACACCGGTTGCAGCGATGGCTGCGATGCTGGAAAGCGTTACACCACCAGAAGCCTCAAGTTCAGCCCGGCCGTCGGATAAACAGACGGCACGGCGTAGAAATTCCGGCGTCATATTGTCAAGCAACAGGCGCGGCACACCGGCTTCTAAGGCTTTTTCCACATCTGCAAGATCATCGCATTCAACCTGGATATCGGTATATCCAGCCTGGCGGGCTTGGATTAGGGCGGCGGTGATTCCGCCAGCCGCCGCGATATGGTTGTCTTTGATCAAAACCGCATCATACAACCCCATACGATGATTGGTCCCGCCACCAAGACGTACCGCATCCTTTTCCAATACCCGCAATCCGGGTACTGTCTTGCGGGTGTCACGTAACACCACCCCGGTCCCGGCGATTGCGGCGACATAACGCGCAGTCAGGGTCGCAATACCGGAGAGATGCTGTAAGATATTGATGGCCACTCTTTCTCCGGCCAAAACCGCCCGAGCCGGACCAGAAACAAAAGCCAGGGACTCACCATCGGCTACTGATTCTCCTTCACTAAACAAGGCACGAAAACAGATCGCCGGTGACAACAGGCGGAAAACATGCCGTGCGGCCTCCAAACCAGCCACAACAAGTGCCTCACGGGCAACCATCGCGGTTTCAATTTGGGTCTCTGCGGCCACAACGGCACAAGATGTGATATCACCCTCAACCGCGATGCGGCCGCCGAGATCCTCCATCAAGGCTTGGGTGACCACCCGATCAATCGTATCGCTCAGGGCTTGAGAATTTTCCCAATCACCAGAATCTTCCAGATCACCCAGAGTTTCGTTATCTCCGGAATGGATGGCCCTATCATCAGGCAGCATCAAGAATCAAGCAACATCAGGTTTAGCCGGTAAAGCGCCTTTAGATGGATCGGTTTTCGCAACCGGCGGTGACAGGGCCAACATTTTTTCCAGGGGCGCTCGGGCTTTTCTGATCAAAGATGGCGAGAGATCAATCTGCGGTTCCATATTGGCCAAGCATAGATAGAGTTTCTCCAGAGTGTTGCGCTCCATATGAGGGCAGTTGGCGCAAGAGCATCCGCCATCATTGCCCGGTGCGGGAATAAAGATTTTACCCGGTGCCCGTTTGCGCATCTGGTGGATGAGATGTGGCTCGGTCGCCACAATGAATTTTTCATTCGGCGTTTCGGTGACGAATTTCAACATGGCTGAGGTTGAACCAATATGATCGGCATGGCGCAAAATGGCTTGCGGACATTCGGGATGCGCGGTGACCGGAGCGTCCAGATGGCGGGTTTTCAGACGTACCAATTCGCGCTCTGAGAAAGCCTCATGAACCACGCAAGACCCCGGCCATATCACCATATCACGGCCGGTACGTTTCTGGATAAATGCACCCAGATGACGATCCGGAGCAAACAAAATCGGCTGATCAGCGGGTAAATTGGCTACGATATATTCAGCATTTGAAGAGGTGACGATGATATCCGACATTGCCTTTATTTCGGCCGAACAGTTAATGTAGCTGATCACAATATGGTCGGGGTGCCGCTTACGAAAGGTCCGAAATTCTTCAGGTTGACAGGATTCTTCGAGTGAGCATCCAGCCTCCATATCCGGCAACAGAACCGGCTTTTGGGGCGAGAGAATTTTGGCCACCTCAGCCATGAAACGCACGCCGCAAAAAACGATAACATCCGCATCAGCCGCGGCTGCTTTGCGCGACAAATCCAAAGAGTCACCGACATAATCAGCCAAATCTTGAATGGCTTCTTCTTGGTAATAATGGGCCAGAATAATGCTGTTACGCTGGCTGCGCAGGCGATCAATTTCGGCTTCAATATCCATGAAGGGATCAATATCGCTTTCTCTCAACAGTTGATGATGCGCGGGCGCATGAGAGAAGGTCGTGGTCATGTGCAGTTTAACCTTGTTGCTATGATGACGATGACATGTCCGAAGTCACGAGCTATTTTAATAAATAAGTATTTTAGAGGATAATTTTTTATTTGAATGACTGTTATGACGACATTTTTTCACCGGGAAACCAACAAAAATCGCTCACCAACCATTATGATACATAACCCAATATTATTATATTTCGATTATATATCATATATATCATGATTATGGTCATTGTGTCACAGTCATCTCATGATCACCCCATCATGAACAATCTTCCTCTTAACCGTTACCGAACCAATCAAGGCGCACCAAAAATGAATGAAGACCATACCCGAAAGTCCATCCGGGCTTTTCTCAAGCGTTTGGGGATCAGTACAGAACAAGAAGTCACTACCGCTTTACGGAATGCCGAGAAAGCAGGAACGCTTTCCGGCCTCAATCATGTGGCTGTGAAGGCAACGGTTTTGATCCCGGAGATTGCTTGTGAGCACCAAATTGAGGCGGTTATAGAACTCACCCCCGAAGATCATTGAAGTCTTTTTTCTCAAAACATTTCTCATTGCAGCGGTTGTTTAAGTCATTTTTGGGGCGGCTGGCTGGAGATAGGTGATGCTGGGCCGGGATAGCCGGTGCTGCGCATTTCTTCGAGCCGTGAGATGGTGCGGGAAAAATCTTGACCCGGTATCATAAAAAGCTGTTCCGGTTCTGCTGTTGCCGAGCAGATCAACCGGATGCGGCATTCGTATAAGATATCAATCAAGGTCACGAAACGTCGGGCCGCGTTGCTGTTTTCAGGGGTCATATACGGGATATCTTCCAGGATCAAAATATCAAAGGCATGGGCCAGAGACTGATAATCAGCCGCGCCAAGCGGTTGGTTGCATAAAGATTGGAAATCGAATCGGGCCACCCCGTGGGCTGCGATAATCGGCAACCGGCGCCCCTCGATGGTCAAGACGGATGGTTCAATCGGCGCGTTATGGGTCAATCGTTGAAACAGGGTATTGATATGGTCACGGGCACCCGGCCCTGAAGATATCTTGTAAAGATCATCTTCCTTGAGATGATGGCGCCGATAATCATGGGTGCCATCAATCGTGATGACGTTGAGATGTGTATTGAGGACATCAATGAATGGTAAAAAACGTTCGCGATGCAAGCCATCGGCGTATAATTCACCGGGTAAGTGATTGGATGTGGCCACCATAATCACCCCGCGCTTGAACAGAGCGGTAAAAAAACGCGCCATAATCATCGCATCTGCGATATCATCAATGTAAAATTCGTCAAAACAAAGAACCCAAGTCCGATCGGCGATGGTGCGGGCGATACGTGGCAGCGGGTCGGCTTGGTTGGCCATTGTTCGGCGCCGCTCATGGACTACAGACATGAATTCATGAAAATGGACCCGCCATTTGCGCGCGGTTGGCACGCAGGCGAAAAATAAATCCATCAACATGGATTTCCCCCGCCCGACAGTGCCTTGAATATAGAGACCGCGCGGCGGGCGTCGAGCAAATGACCATAGACGCCAAGATGGTCGATAGGTTCTTAAGCCATCGGCCAATGTCTGGAGTTCTTGAGCGACCCGTTTTTGCCCCGGATCGGGGACCAGCCCGCCGCAGCGATACTGGGCATCAAGTGCTGAAAGGATAGAAGGCGAGCATGGTGAGTCAGACATGGTGAGTCAGACATGCTGGGTCGGATATGGTGGGCCAGACATGATCAATCGGGTGCTGGCCCGCTTAAGAATGGATGGCGATTTTTTTCTTGATTTCAGCGATGGCCTTGGCCGGGTTCAAGCCCTTGGGACAGGTCTGGGCGCAGTTGGCAATGGTATGGCAGCGATAGAGCTTGAAGCTATCATCAAGCTCTTCGAGGCGGGCCGATATATCGCCATCACGGCTATCGGTAATCCAACGATAGGCTTGCAGCAGAATGGCCGGTCCGAGAAATTTATCACCATTCCACCAATAGCTGGGGCAAGCGGTTGAGCAGCAGGCACAAAGCACACATTCATAAAGACCATCAAGTTGGGCCCGTTCTTCGGGTGATTGACGGCGCTCTTCTTGATGCGGCGGCGGGTCTTGATCACGTAACCAAGGCCGTACAGCCGCATATTGAGCATAAAAATCCGAGAGATCAGGAACCAAATCTTTGATCACCGGCATATGGGGAAGGGGATAAATCGTCACCTCTCCTTTGATGTCATCAATCGGTTTGAGGCAGGCTAGGGTGTTGGTCCCGTCAATATTCATTGAGCAAGAACCACAAATTCCCTCCCGGCAGGAGCGCCGGAATGTGAGTGTGGAATCCAATTCGCTTTTGATTTTGATCAGGGCGTCAAGAGTCATCGGTCCGCAGGAATCGAGATCAATCTCATAGATATCAATCCGCGGTTGTCCTCCTTCATCCGGATTCCAGCGGTAAACCCGAAATTCTTTGATTCGTGAGGCCCCGGCTGCGGCGGCATAACGACGGCCTTCTTGGGGTTGCGAGTCTTTAGGCAGTGCAAGTTCGACCATGAGTTTTACCGTTGGCTGGGTTTAATAAACACGGGCTTTAGGGGGAATGGATTCGACATGCGGATCATCGGTTTCCAATGTGACCGGGCGATAACTGATAAAGGGACGTTGATTGCCACGCATCCAGGCCAGGCTGTGTTTCATCCAATGATCATCATCGCGTTGGGTATAATCGTCTCGTGCGTGGGCACCCCGGCTTTCCCGGCGGCTGTAGGCGCAATGAATACTCACTGCGGCTTGCAGGACCAGATTTTGCAGTTCCAGAGTTTCCATCAGATCAGAATTCCAGATCAATGAACGGTCATCAATCTTGATATCATGCATACGATCGAGGACAGAGTCGATTTTGCCAATGCCTTGGCGCATGGTTTCACCATTGCGATAGACCGGACAAAAAGTTTGCATGGTCTGTTGCATTTCCAATCTTAACTGGGCGGTTGGGGTGCTTCCCTTGGCGTTGCGGGCCGCATCAAGACGCGCCACTGATTCTTCACCGGCATCACGGGATAACGGCTTATGGGGACTCCCAGATTGAATCAGTGTCCGGCATCGTTGCGCCGCCGCCCGACCAAAAACCACCAAGTCCAGCAAGGAATTTGACCCCAAACGATTGGCCCCGTGAACCGACACGCAGCTTGCTTCACCGATGGCCATCAGACCGCGCGCCACCCGGTTGGGGTCCCCATCGCCAGGGGAGAGGACCTCACACATTTTGTTGGCTGGGATACCGCCCATATTGTAATGGACCGTCGGCTGGACTGGGATGGGTTGGCGCGTGACATCAACCCCGGCAAAAATTTTAGCTGATTCAGAAATTCCTGGGAGCCTTTCTTGAATCACGGCGGGATCAAGATGCGATAAGTTGAGATGCAGATGGTCCTTATCGGGGCCGCAACCGCGTCCTTCTTGAATTTCAGTGGTCATTGACCGGCTCACCACATCACGGCTGGCCAAGTCTTTGGCATTGGGAGCATAACGTTCCATGAAACGTTCGCCCTGGCTGTTGGTTAAAAATCCACCCTCACCGCGCGCGCCCTCGGTGATGAGGACACCAACTCCATAAATACCGGTCGGATGAAATTGGGTAAATTCCATATCCTGTAACGGCAAACCGGCCCGCAAAATCATCGCATTGCCATCCCCGGTACAGGTATGGGCCGAAGTGCAGGAAAAATACACCCGGCCATAGCCGCCGGTGGCCAAAACCACCATATGGGCACGAAAACGATGGATGGAGCCATCCTCAAGATTCCAGGCCATGATGCCTCGGCAGACCCCTTCGTCATCCATAATCAGATCCAAGGCAAAATATTCAATAAAAAATGTTGCCTGATGGGCCAAAGATTGCTGATAAAGAGTGTGCAGAATGGCATGGCCGGTCCGGTCAGCCGCCGCGCAGGTTCTCTGGGCGGTCCCGGTCCCGAAATGGGTGGTCATACCGCCGAATGGACGTTGATAAATCTTGCCTTCCGGGGTGCGTGAGAACGGCACCCCATAATGCTCCAGTTCAATAACCGCTTGTGCGGCTTCTCGGCACATATAGGCAATGGCATCTTGATCACCCAGCCAGTCTGATCCTTTGACGGTATCATACATATGCCAGCGCCAGTCGTCTTCGCCCATATTTCCCAAGGCCGCGCTGATGCCGCCTTGAGCCGCTACCGTATGACTCCGGGTCGGGAAAACTTTGCTGATGCAGGCGGTTTCCAGCCCCGCCTCAGCCATGCCCAGGGCGGCCCGTAAACCGGCCCCACCGGCCCCAACGATCACAACGTCATAGTGATGATCAATGATTTCATAAGAGGAAAGCATGAATGAATTGTTTCTTGAAGACGGCGTGCTTATGAGAGGGTTAAATGAAATGCAGAACCTGTTCTTAAAATTGTCATTTATTTTCAAATAACAACTGATTTTACGGCAATGATTGATGCGGTGAGGATAGTGACGGGCTTTGAAACAATGTATTCAGATGATATTTTAAGGTAATGCTTTAAGATAGAGCCAGAATGATAATATTGGTGACCGATAAAATCCCCAGAATCACGCATAAAACCGTGGCGGACAGATGCAGATAATGCAAAAGGCGTGGATGGCGGACATAGTCTTCAATCACCATTTTTATCCCTAAATTGAGGTGGCAAAACAGGCTGGTCACGAAAACAGCCATCAAAATGGCGTTGATGGGTTGGGCAAACCAAGCAATGGTCATTCCATAATCGGCACGGGATAAATAGATCAAGGAAAAAACCAGCCAGACCGTGGTCGGAATCAGAATAACCGCGGTCGCTCGTTGGGTCCACCAATGGATATGACCAGCCTTGTGTCTGGCTAAGGGGTCAAATTCCAGATCACGCGGCCCGCTCATCGCTACCCTCCCGCACCGGGAGTTGCAGTAAAGGGTTCGGCGGTAAAGGTGTTAAGAGCCACCCATCCGGTGAGGATGGTGGCAACCACCGACAAGATAACCACCGACCAGCCGGTGATGGCAATCAGTTTCAGGTCAAATCCGTATCCCATATCCCAAACCAGGTGCCGAATACCGTTGAAAAGATGATAATAAAGGGCAAAACCAAAACCCAAAATACCGATAAGCCCCCACCAAGAGCCAACGATAACACGCATCTGTTGATAGCTCTCCAAACCGGCAGCAATCGCCATGATCCAAACCGCCAGCATGACCGCCCCCAAACCCAAAATGACCCCGGTGATGCGGTGTAGAATGGAGAGGACGGAGGTGATCTGCGGTCGATAAATATGCAGATGTGGCGAGAGAGGGCGTTGCGTAGATGACATGAAGAATGTCCCGGCTCGTGGATTTTCGGTGGCCAGTATCCGCATGGATAACCAACCGGTCAATCTTGATTTAATTCATCAACAGCATTTTGCCAAGAATTCATATTAAATTGACTAATTTATGAGGCAATTTTTATTGATAAAGCAATATTGATAAAGCCGTGATGGTTGATCGGGATGATGCATCCTTTGGGAGTCTTTCATGGTACAAACCCTGATCTTACCAGCCCTTGAGTGGGATGGATGAATGGCACGGGTCCACAGACTCTCAATCAAGCCCGCAATAAAAATTAGGAATGATCGGCCCGGTCTGCATATTCCTGGGCAATTTCGCGCAGAACCGGAATGGAACGTTGGGCCAATTCGGGGAGTTGGGCCGCCAAACGGAGTGCGTGCGCATTATTCCCTTCTGTACAGGCATGCTCTATGGCCTTGGTGGTGGTGTATACTTGCATGGCCCCGTAAGCACCGCTGCTGCTTTTGAGAGTATGGGCTTGATACCTGATTTGCGCGATATTGCCGTTGGCGGCCGCATCTTGGATCAAAGCAACCCGTCGGGCGGTATCTTTCAAATAGGCCTCAATCAATTCCGGGATGACCTGGGGGGTGGTCTGTTCAGCCAGAATATTGAGAATGGTTTTATCCAGAGTCGGGGTATCAGCATTAAGACTGGTCATGATGGCTGGAATGTCTATTCTTGAGCGATTTTCTAAACAGGAAAGTCTTTCGTATAATCCTTGGTTCTTTGATGATTGGCATGCACAAAAATATTATGAGCAAAAAAAGCCTTCAAAGCGGTTAATTTCATGCTGACTGCAAGCAACGCGTTTCCAAGAATAAATTGATCGCTTCGGTTGGATGATTTATTGACCATATAGAGAGATATTATTGACCAAAACTGCGCCTTGATTGAGAGACGGCTTTTTTCATCCTGTTCAAAACCGGCTCTATGGATGCGCATCCGTTAAACCGATAACAAATATTGATCGTCAACCATGTCTCATCCCACCCCAACATCACCCACCCAAACCTCATATGACCGCCGGTTTTGGCCGGATGATCACCCGGTTTTACCGGAGCGCAAAATCGGTGTTTTGATCATGAATCTGGGCACCCCTGACGCCACCGACTATTGGTCGATGCGGCGTTATCTCAAGGAATTTCTCAGTGATCGCCGGGTCATTGAGGCCAACCCAATTTTTTGGCAAATTTTGCTCAATACGGTCATTTTAACCACCCGGCCGTTTCGTTCCGGCAAGGCCTATGATTTGATCTGGAATCGGGAAAAAGATGAATCCCCTCTGCGTACCATAACCCGCAACCAAAGTGACAAGCTGGCCGCGGCGATGGCGGCTTTAGGTGACCATTTGGTTGTCGATTGGGCCATGCGTTACGGCCAGCCATCGGTGGCATCGGTGATGGCCAAGCTGCAGGCCCAAGGCTGTGACCGTTTGTTGTTGTTCCCGCTTTATCCGCAATACAGCGCCCCGACCATGGCGACCGCTTATGACAAGGCTTTTGATGCCTTGAAAACCATGCGTTGGCAACCGGCGGTGCGCACGATTCCCCCTTATCATGAGCATCCGGTTTATATCGGTGCTCTGGCTGAATCAATCCGCACCCATCTGGCGGCCCTTGATTGGCAACCGGAGGTCGTGCTGACCTCTTTTCATGGGTTGCCGCGCAAATATCTCGAAAAAGGCGATCCCTATCATTGCCAATGCGCCAAGACAGCGCGGCTTTTGCGGGCTAAACTGAACTGGTCGGAGGACCAGATGCGGCTGACGTTTCAGTCGCGTTTTGGGCCGGATGAATGGCTACAGCCTTATACCGACAAGACGGTTGAGGCCCTGGCCAAACAGGGGGTGCGCAAATTGGCGATCATAACCCCGGGCTTTTCGGCTGATTGTGTCGAGACATTGGAAGAAATTAACGGCGAAGCCCAGGAGATTTTTCTTGAACATGGGGGTGAACACTTCACCTTCATTCCCTGCCTCAATGACAGCCAGGAAGGGATGAAAGTCATTCAAGCAGTCGTGAAAAATGAATTGAAAGGATGGATCGGCTAAAGCGGCTTATTCTTGAATCTTGGTTCTTGAGTCTTGGTTCTTGATCTGGTGGCCAAATTGGCCCCTTTATTCTGTCGACATATTTTTATTTCGGCAGAGCCGATCAATCCGGGGCCATCGGGGTTTCTTGAGCTGCACAGCCTCTTGTATGGTGTTTTTGGCCATGCTGATTTTCTTGCTGGTTTGCATGAGGTCATCAATCCGGCGCTCCAAGAAAGCCGCGGTTCGCGTATAATCGGGCGATTGGTCTTGAAACCAGAACAGCATCACGGAACCATAAATCAAGCCAAGGGTGGCGCGTCTGGAATAATAGGAAAATCCAGTCGATTGATCCCCCACCGCGTGCCATATGTCATCGACCGTTCGGGCCAATAAACCGGTGGCCAGAGCCGCCCGCCGTGGACGGGCCAGCTCAACAGTCAATAAATTGCGGGCCGCCAGACGATAAGGAGAAAGAATCTCTAAACGGGTTAAAATGGCGGTCTGAACCCGATCACGCACCCGCAACTCTTCAAGATTTTGGCTGGCCAGCTTGTCGCTCATCAGGGTGTCGATATGCCGACTAAAGCGGCTGATCACGTCATCAATACCGTTGGGGTAGAGCGCGGCGGCTTGTTCGGTGCTCAGCCCCAACTCTGTACCAGCTGCCGTCAAAGCCGCTGGCGACCAGCCCATGGTTGCGGCATGCCCAACCGTGCCCAGCATCAGGGAATGGAGCAGGGTTGACGGGCCGGTTTTGGGTGAGCTGTTATCGGGATTCTTAGAAGATTTTTTAGGCATATCTAAACAGGGTTATTGTGAGCGTGATGACCGGATTGATTTATGATTGAGCAGGCGGCAGCCCGGCACTATCCCGACGGGCTTGGGCATCGACACATTTATCAACTTGATCGCTGAAACTCAACCGCCCCAGGTCAGGCATCCGCATCGGATACAAAATCCCATCAAGATGGTCGCATTCATGTTGCAAGACTCGGGCATGAAAACCGGTCGCGTGCCCAGAAATAGACTGGTTGTTTTGGTCCAGGCCCTCATATAAAATGGTTTGATAACGCGGCACCACGCCCAGCAATCCGGGAATGGATAAGCAGCCTTCCCAACCATCTTCCATCATATTTTCCAGATCATCTTGGGGATTACCTGATAGCGGTTTGATGGAGGGGTTAATCAGGACGGTTACCGGCAGCGGCTTGGCTTGCGGATCTTCGCTAATCCGTTCTTCGGGGACCGAGATCAGAATAACCCGCTTGAGGACACCGATTTGTGGGGCGGCCAGTCCGGCCCCCTGGGCCGCAGCCAGGGTATCACGCATATCGGCAACCAAACCGTCAATCTCCGGCGCGGTCGGGTCAGCGACCGGTTCTGAACGGGCCAGGAGCTTTGGGTCACCCAGCCTCAAAATATCGCATATGGCCATTGATCAAATATGGTGATGATCAAGCCAAGCGTCAAAACAATTCGGTTAAAAATAATCCGGTTAAAAATAACGCCATTAAGAAATGATTTTTGTGGTGGATGGATTTTTGGGTTTTTATGCAATCAATTCCATAGCAATCAAAGACTTCACAACCGGCAAGTCCTGTGATATGACCCCGCTCCGACTGTGGTGCTTTCTTAGTCAAAAGACCAACGGCATCGTGGTGCTTGAAAACCGAAAAGCAACCGAAAAGAACCGGGTAGAAAGGATAAGATCATCGTTCAAATCATCGTCCGCGACAATAATGTCGATCAGGCCCTACGCGCGCTCAAGAAAAAAATGCAGCGTGAGGGCATTTTCCGTGAAATGAAATTGCGCCGGGCTTATGAAAAGCCCTCTGAAAAACGGGCTCGCGCCCAATCTGAATCGGTGCGAAGGTTCCGCAAGACTTTGCGCAAGCGCATGGAAAAAGAGGGCTATTAGGCCGCTCCAGTGAATAGGCCGGTACCCTTGGGTGCCGGGTCTCAATTTTTTTGATTGCGTATCTGCGGTCCCTCCGCCGCCAAGCCATTCGGCGATGGCGCGGCCGGTTGTTGGTGTCTGATGATGTCCAACCGCCACCCATCTGATAAAGGAAAACCGTTAGGCAGAGTAGCTTTGGATGGAATTTATGGGTGCCAATTCAATATAAAGTTTGCCTTTTCTCACCCTTATATTCAGTATATCCCAAGTTGTTCAGTCTACGCTATCTCAGGGTGATCGACGTGGGTGCTTTTTTGGGGGGTCTCTTTGGAAATTTCTTGAGAGATTTTCGGTGGCGGCGTTGCTTATGGTGGCGAAGGAGAAGAATAATGGCAGAGGTTTATTTTTTCACCAATCGCAACTTGGTGCCCGATTATGGTAAGTCCGGAACCAATCCTCCGCCCGGGTTTGGTGGTGGTTTGGTCGGGGCCAAGAAGCCCGGCGGCAGTCTTAAGAATGCCGGATATTTTGGCGGTGGTTTTTCAGGCGGTATCCGGTTTGGCCGCGCTGAGGTTACCGATTATGGCACCATCTCGGAAAAACCGGAAATTTTCTATGAAGATGTGGAGGACCCGAATCCAGACAAGCATATTTTGGGCAGTCAGGAATTGTTCGACAATCTGCATAAGATCATGCAGGAGAAAGAGACCGACACCATGTTTTATATTCACGGGTTTAACACCACATTTGAAGAATCCCTCACCAAAGCCGCCGCATTGAAGAGATGGTTTGAAGATGGAGGCGAAAAGATGAATTGGTTGGTGTTCAGCTGGCCCTCCGATGGGAAGCTTCTGGCTTACCGCAGTGACCGTGATGATGCCAAGGATTCAGCAACAGCCATCAAGCGGGGCCTTCTCAAGGCGGCTGATTTTATTAAAAAAATGCGCAAAGAGCAGCTTTGCAAGCAAAAGATTCATCTGATGGCCCATAGCATGGGGGCCTATGCTCTCGGTCAGGCTCTGGCAGTGATGTATCCGGAAAAACCAATGCAGTTGTTTGATCAGATATTGCTCATCGCCGCCGACACGGATACCGATGCGTTGGAAAAAAGGCGCGGCTTGGGTTTTCTCGAACATTTGGGGCAGCGCGTATCGATCTATTACAATGCCGAGGACAAGGTTCTTGAGTGGAGTGACCGTTACAAGGGGAATCCAGCCCGTCTGGGGGCCAAAGGGCCCAGCCGACCTTGTAAATTGCCGCGCATGTTCACCCAAATCGATTGTACAGCGGTTATTGATCATCAAGCGGGGGCAGATTTCTTTGAGCACAGTTATCATCGCAACAATGAATATGTGCGCCGGGATATGATTAACGTTCTCAGAGGTGTTCGCGATGATCGAATCCACAAACGCAAGTACAAGGACTGGGGTCGTTTTTACGATCTGATGAAATGAATTCAGGCACCAAAGCGGCCAGAACCAGCATCCCGAAGCCACGCGATGGGGGTTGCTCAAAGAAAGGTGGCCGGGACCCTTATCGCCGGGTTTAGCGGGTCGGGGTCGGGGTCTTGCCGGAATAATCGTAAAAGCCGCGCCCGGACTGGACCCCAAGCCAGCCGGCCTCGACATATTTGACCAGCAAGGGGCAGGGGCGATATTTGCTATCGGCCAATTCCTTATGCAGGGTTTCAATACTATGCAGACAGGTATCAAGACCCATAAAATCAGCCAAGGCCAGCGGTCCCATGGGATGGTTGGCACCAAAACGCATGGCTGAATCAATCGATTCGACAGAGCCAACTCCCTCATACAAGGTATGAATGGCCTCATTGATCATGGTCAACACAATCCGATTGACGATGAAGGCGGGAAAATCCTCCGACATAATCGAAATTTTACCGATCTTTTCCACCAGATCACGGCAGACATGAATGACCGCTTGGCTGGTGGCGATGCCACGCACAACCTCAACCAGCTTCATGGCCGGGGCTGGATTCATAAAATGCAGGCCGATGAAATGCTCCGCATGTCCAGAAGCCGCCCCCAGGCGGGTGATTGAAATGCCGGAGGTGGCTGAGGCCAGAATGGCTTCCGGCGAGAGATGGGGTGCCATACTCTGCCAGAGGGCGCATTTTTCCTCTTCATTTTCATTGATCACTTCGATGACCAGATCGCAATTTTTTAGAGATTTATGAAAAGAGGCTTTATGGGAAGAAACAAGATCAATCTGTGCCAATGCCCGCTTT
Organism: Alphaproteobacteria bacterium; assembly: GCA_963923945.1. Lineage (GTDB taxonomy): Bacteria > Pseudomonadota > Alphaproteobacteria. The sequence continues at coordinate 397,850 of OZ000551.1, read as the reverse complement.
TTATCCTCAGGCTTGATGTATTTTCTGGTGACTTGATAGGCCAAACTCTCATTGATTGCGGATGGGGCTGTTTCCAGACGCTGGGGGTCCTGTTCGCTCACCCGCACCTGGAAGCCATTTAAGGCAAAGACTTGGGCAATCCCGCATCCCATACGGCCAGCCCCAATGATGGCAATGTTGTTGATGGCCTCAGCTGTCTTCATAACCTGTTTTATAACTTGCTTTCGAGTTCCGGCAAGGCTTGGAATAAATCAGCACATAAACCATAATCAGCGATTTGAAAAATCGGTGCTTCCTCATCTTTATTGATCGCTACGATGACTTTGGCATCCTTGATCCCGGCCAGATGCTGAATCGCCCCGGAAATACCAACCGCGATATACAGATCAGGCGCAACGATTTTACCGGTTTGGCCGACTTGCCAATCATTGGGGACGAATCCGGAATCAACAGCGGCCCGGCTGGCCCCGATGGCCGCCCCCAATTTATCGGCAATTCCTTCGAGCAGTTTGAAATTGTCCCCGCTTTGTAAGCCCCGGCCACCGGATATCACAATCGAGGCGGCGGTGAGTTCAGGACGATCCGATGCGCTCAATTCCTCTCCGACAAATTCGGAAATTGTCGCATCCGGTTCGGGGATTTTTTCCGGTGAAATCTCTTCTATTGGGGCGGTTCCGCCTTGGGTGAGGGCGGCCTCAAAGGTGGTGGCCCGCACCGTCATCACCTTAATCGAGTCACCCGATTGAACCGTCGCAACCGCGTTGCCGGCGTAAATGGGTCGTTTGAAGGTTTGATCATCAATCACCGCCATCACATCAGAAATCTGCATAACGTTGAGCAATGCGGCAATCCGCGGCATCAAATTTTTTCCAAAGGTTGATGCCGGGGCCAGAATATGGCTGTATCCTTCAGCCACATTCATGACCAACGGCGCCATTATTTCAGCCAGTTGATGGGTCAAGAGCCGGTTATCAGCCTGCAGAACCTTGGTCACCCCTGGAATGGCGGCGGCGGCGCGGGCCGCAGCAGCGCAGTTATGTCCGGCCACCAGGATATGAAGATCATTGCTAATCTCCAAACCGCATGATACCGCGTTTAACGTCACCGGGCGCAAGCTGTTATGATCATGTTCGGCGATCAAAAGAATGGGCATGAGGGCTCCTTAACAGAATTTTAAGAGGCAAAAATGTCAAGAAATGACTTTGGCTTCATTGCGCAATTTATCAATCAGTTGATCAATATCAGCGACCATCACACCGGGCGGGCGGGGCGGTGGTTCTTCCACTTGCAAGGTTTTTAGACGCGGGGTTGGATCAACCCCTAAGTCAGCCGGGGTCAGAATCTCAAGCGGTTTCTTTTTGGCTTTCATGATATTGGGGAGAGAGGCGTAACGCGGCTCATTGAGGCGTAAATCGGTGGTGATGACCGCCGGAGTCTTGAGGCGCAAGGTCTGTAAACCGCCATCAATCTCCCGGGTTACTTCAGCATAACCATCCGTGAGGGTTAATTTTGAGGCGAATGTTCCCTGGGGCCAGCCCAGCAAAGCCGCCATCATCTGACCGGTTTGGTTGCTGTCATCATCAATGGCTTGTTTGCCCAGAATAACCAGGATTGGGGTTTCCCGGTCAACCAGGGCTTTCAAAATATGGGCCACCGACAAGGGTTCCATATCGGCGGCTGCTTCGACATGAATGCCGCGGTCGGCCCCGATGGCCAGGGCGGTGCGGATGGTCTCCTGACACGGTTGCGGGCCGATGGATACCGCAACAATATCGCTGACAATCCCAGCTTCTTTGAGCCGTACCGCTTCCTCAACCGCAATCTCATCGAAGGGATTCATCGACATTTTGACATTATTTGTCTCAACGCCGCTGCGGTCGGTTTTCACCCGTACCCGAACATTATAATCAATCACCCTTTTAACGGCGACCAGAAGTTTCATCACGTCTTCTCCACTATCGTCTTCTCCAATATTTTTTCCTCAATAGATTTTGATCTTCATGAGGTTTTTATCTGTATGCATTTTTTATAAAATCAGATGGGTTTTCATCAACAGAAATAAGATGCTATCGATTGGCTCCCGGAGTCCAGAGGACATCTTGCGCGCCGTTATCATTCAAATGGCGGACCAAGACAAACAAATGATCCGAGAGCCGGTTGAGATACATGATCGCTTGGGGGTTGATGGTTTCATCTTCCGCCAAGGCGGTGGCGGCCCGCTCAGCACGCCGGACAATCGTCCGGGCCAGATGCAGATAAGATGAAGCCGGTGTTCCCCCAGGCAGAATGAATGACGTCAAAGGGGGTAGGGTTTCATTGAGTCGATCAATTTCTTTTTCTAAACGTTCAACGTGATGCGCACTCACCCGCAAGGACTGGGTTGACTTTTTCCCCTCCCCTTCCGGGACGCATAAATCAGCCCCCAGATCAAACAGATCATTTTGAATCCGTTCCAGCATGGCATCGGCATCCCCTTGGGTATGGAGGCGGGCCAGGCCGATAGCAGCGTTGGCCTCATCTACGTCTCCATAGGTGCTGACCCGTGGGATATGTTTTTTAACCCGGCTGCCATCACCCAGAGACGTTTGGCCGTGATCGCCGCCACGCGTATAAATTTTGTCAAGTTTTATCACTAAAGAGTAAGGCCTTTTGCCGGTATGAGAAAAATTATGAATAAAGGAAAAACAACAGCCCCAAAATAATCAAAGCCAGGAGTTGAAAGCCAACCCGACGCCGCATCCAGATGTTGCTATCGGCTTTTCCAGATTTGGCCGGTTTGCCCATTGATGCCAAGCCAGCCATGAGAGAGACGACGGTGGCACCCATTGCCAAGGCAAGAAGAATGCCGAGAAAAGTTTGCATGGCGACCCTGTCGTTGACGTTAACCGTTTGCGCGCATGAACCGGCCTTATGGATGATACGGATTAGCGGGTCATGAGGCCGCGCGCAACCACTTGCGCTTGAATTTCTGCTGCCCCCTCAAAGATATTCAAGATACGCGCATCACAAAGAATCCGGCTGATCGGGTATTCCAAGGCATAGCCATTGCCACCATGAATTTGCAGGGCACTATCGGCATTACACCAGGCGACCCGGGCCGCCAAGAGCTTAGCCATACCAGCCTCAATATCACAGCGTCTTTCTGAATCTTTTTCCCGGGCTGAAAAATATGTCAGTTGGCGGGCAATCATTGTTTCCACCGCCATCCAGGCCAATTTGGCCGCAATACGCGGGAAGGCAACAATGGCTTTACCGAATTGGCGGCGTTCTTGGGCGTAGCGCAAGCCAATCTCCAGGGCGTTTTGCGCCACTCCAACCGCCCGGGCCGCGGTTTGAATACGCGCTGATTCGAATGTTTCCATCAGCTGCTTAAACCCCTGGCCTTCAATATGGCCGAGTAGATTGTCGGCCGGGACGCGGAATTGATCAAAAGCGATCTCATATTCTTTCATCCCCCGATATCCCAGAACCTCAATCTCACCGCCGCTCATCCCATCAGCCGGGAAAGGATTATCGTCACTGCCACGGGGTTTTTCAGCCAGGAACATACTTAAACCCCGATATCCCTTCTCTTGCGAGTCGGTGCGGGCCAACACGGTCATCAAATCGGAGCGCGCCCCGTGGGTAATCCAGGTTTTGGCTCCGGTGATCACATAGTCATCACCGTCTTTTTTGGCCCGTGTCGCCAGGGAACCCAGATCAGAACCGGTATTGGGTTCGGTAAAGACGGCGGTGGTCAAAACCTCTCCCGATGCAATCCGCGGCAACCATGTGGCTTTTTGTTCTTCAGTGCCACCAAGACGGATCAATTCAGCAGCAATTTCGGCCCGCGTGCCCAAGGAACCGGCAGCCAGAAAGCCGCGTGATAATTCTTCGGTTACCACGCACATGGCAACCTTACCCATACCTAAGCCACCATATTCCTCCGGGATAGCCAAGCCGAAAACCCCCAGATCAGACATTTTTTCAATCACATCAAGAGGGATCAACCGGTCGGCCAGATGCCATTCATGGGCCTGCGGGAGGACCTCTTCATCACTGAAGCGGTGAAACTGATCCCGAATCATATCCAGGGTTTCATCACCCAAACCAGGATCACCGAATGAACCATCGGCCATCGCTTCAGCCAGATTCAGACGGGTTGAAACCGCGGTCCCCGAAGCAACCAGAGCACCAATCTCTGGGCTGTTCAAAGCGGCCCATTGATGGTCTGAAAGACCCATATCCGCCAAGCGGATCACCTCACTTTGGCTCATCATGATGCCGCCTTTGATTTGGGCCAGATATTCACCAAAGGCACAGCGTAAAATCAGGGATTCAAGGGTTCCCAATTTTCCATTTTCTTGCAGCCTCTGTGCCCAAATATGCATCTCACGTAGGGCACAGTCATAGGTTTCCAGCCACGCCAAGCCGTGGACCGCATATTGATGCTGTTCCAAGGCGGCGGGGTCGATTTTACCATTGCTGCCAATAACCAGAGTCTTAACCGCTTCCCGGGCCGCGCGCGTGACATCGCCAACCGGTCCCAGACTTGCCTGGCAGGCCGATAGGAGAGCCGCCAAATCAGAAAGATCATGATCAAAAGAGTGGGTGACCCCGTCCTCATTGCCAACGCGGTCGGGAGTTATGTTAAGGGCGGCTTCACTCATGCCCGGATCCTCTCTGTTAAAATGAATAGGGTTGGAATGAACCTGGTTAAAATGAACAGAATCAACCCAAATGATCAATGAAAACGATTGCAGACGGTCTATTATTCAGTCAATACAAATAAGAAAAGGGATTGATTGTTTGATCCGTTTCTCATTTTTTATCTCTTTTCCATCTCTTTTATCTCTTTTCTATCTCTATTGTACCATATCTTTCCTCTACTTAGTCATTCAGAATGTTTTTGCCTAGTATAATGTTGTGACGTGCCTATTTTAGAGCGTCTTTTTTTGAGGATAAAATTTGAGGATAAAATACGTCAAACGCGGTCTCTTATTTTTTCGTATTTTATTTTTACCAGCATTTATGTATCCACTATTCACGTATAAGGTCGTGTGATGGTCAAGATCAACCCAACCAACCAAGATCAATGGCTGGAGCAGGCCAAAACATTATCCCAAGCTCTGCCCTTTATGCGGCGTTATGCGGGGTCTTCTTTCGTCATCAAATTTGGTGGCTCGACGATGGGAGAGGCCGATTTAGCCCGTTTGTTCGCTGCTGATATCGTCCTGTTGAAGCAAGTGGGTATCAATCCGGTGGTGGTGCATGGTGGGGGGCCGCAAATCGGCCACATGCTTGAGCGGCTTAAAATCAAAAACCGCTTTATTGATGGCTTGCGGGTGACCGATACTGAAACCGTTGATATTGTTGAAATGGTTTTATCCGGAGCGATTAATAAAGATATTGTTTGGAACATTCAGTGTGCAGGCGGCACCGCGCTGGGTCTTTCGGGAAAAGATGGCGGCTTGATTTTGGCCCAAAAATTGACCCGCCGAGTCCGTGATGAAGACTCAAATATTGAAAAGGTTCTTGATCTTGGGTTTGTTGGCGAGCCAACGCAAGTCAATCCATATATTCTCAATTTGTTCAAAGAATCGGATTTGATTCCGGTCATTGCCCCGATTGGCGTGGGAAATGAGCGACAAACCTATAACATCAATGCGGATACCGCGGCCGGAGCCATCGCCGAGGCAGTGACTGCCAAGCGGTTGTTTTTGCTCACCGATGTTGAGGGCATTCTTGATCAAGAGGGTCATTTACTCACTGAATTATCGGTCCAAGATGCGCAGAGGTTGATCGCTGATGGGAGCATTAAAGGCGGTATGCTCCCTAAGGTTGAGACCTGTATCATGGCTGTACAAGGCGGGGTCGAAGCGGCGGTCATCCTGGATGGCCGGGTGCCACATGCGTTGCTGATTGAATTGTTTACTGAGCATGGTGCTGGCACCATGATTCGGCGACGTTAAGGGGTTTAAATGGTCAGCGGGTCCGCGCCCTTAGAACCATGCCTTAAAACCCGTTCATCGTTACAATCGGCAATCACTGATCATCCATCTCAATCATTGATTTTGGTGTTGTTTATTCATTGGTGGCCCAGTCTGGCTCAATGGTTTGGGATGGTTTTTTGCCACCATTTTGGGTGTTTTGTGGTTGTGCCCAATCGGGTTCAAGAACTTTTTGGTTTTCGGTTTTCCCGGACGTGGTTTCCCGGAATTGAGATTTCTGGAACGTGGCTTTTCGGGATTTGATTTTTTGATCATCGAATGGCGGTGTTTGGGATTGCCGTTCCCAGTCCAGCTCTTTTACGGCAGGGTGTGTTTTTTTCTTCGACCATTGCGGATCATAAATATCATCGGTTTTTGGTTTCTTTTTGTCGCTGGATTTTTGGCTTTTTCGAGAGGAAAACATTTTCTTAAACAAGCCGATTTGCCATTCAATATCTTCTTCTTTCATGGGGTTGGTTTCTGGGTCAATGATATCTTTGGGCGGCACCCGGGCTGTTTTCTTTTGGATGAGGCGAGTCAAGCGCGCGCTCATCTTGGCTTTACGCAGAATGGCGACAATCCCTTGCGGGTTTTTTGAGTCAAAAATGCGGCGAATCAATTCCGGTGCCAGAGAGGTTTTGACAGTTAAGGCGGCCAGAACGAAATGGCTTTGTCCATTGTCCACTGATTGCTGAATGACGTCCTCAGAAAGCGCTCCGGATTGATCGAGTTGGCGGGCTTTGGAAAGGAAGTCTTGCCACGAGAGTTGATCCTCAGCGTGCGTTTCTGGAATCGGATCAGGAGAGGCCGGGGTGTTGCCCGCCAACCGGCGCCGGAATTCGTTTTCCACGGCGTTTAATGTTTCGGGATTGAAGTCAGTACGCGAACGCATCACTTCAAGCAATGAATCGGCCAAAAAGGTTGAGATTTTTTTGGCAGCTTTTGCGCTCAGGCCGGGGCGTTTGGCCAATGGTTCATGCCATTCTTGATGACTTGGGGCTTGATTGATGATGTGATCAAGGGTTTTTTCACGAATTTGGGCGCTCTCATTGCTCAACAAGGCGGTGATGGCATCCCGCTGCCCGGCATCAACAATGGCGTCACAGATGGCTTCCGGCAAGCGGGTGCGTTTGGAAATTTCCGCTAAAGCTCCTTGCGCCGGGTTGCCAAGGACAATTTCCAGAAGATCATTTTCGTCAAGCAATGGTGAATAACGTAAAATCGGTCCGCAGACCTCCAGTTCCGAATCTTCAGCCAAACAGCGCACAATATGCGGTGGGGCTTGGGCAATATCTTTTAGGGTTTCAGCGAGGATTTTACGCACTTTGACGATTTCATCACGGGCCAAAATTTCCAAGGCTTTAACAGTTAATTGAGCCAGATGATCTGATTGTGATTGGGCCAGATTCGGCGCCAAGCGACCAATTTTAAGCGCCAGATCAGAACGCACATCAACATCATGATCCTGAGCCAGCAAAATATCGGCGTGATGGGGCGCATTGTTGTTGATGGCGATTTCGCGTCGAACCTTACTGTCTGAGTCCCCGGCCAGATAATATAGAATTTCCGGACGTCCATCGGTACGGGCCGCCAGCTGACGGCGAACCCGGCTATCCTCATGGCGGGCCAGACGTTTTTCTTCACCGTAGCTGAGCGGTTCACCCTTGGCCAGCGATTGGAGAAGATTGATGACAATGTCGCTATTTTCGACCACCGCTATCCTTTGCCACTGTTTCTGTTGTCGCGATTTTTGTTATCATCGCTTCTGGCGGCTTGTCCGGTCAGGGAATGCGAGCAAGACAATATCATTTTTAACATAATGTTATGATTAAGATGATATGATTGTTAACGTAATGTTATCATTAAAGTAATCAATGATGATTCTCAATCATTATTGGCTGGGGGAGCAAGAGCAAAATTTCCCTTGGTTTTCTTTTTGATGCGATACATGGCTTCATCAGCCCGTTGCAGCAAAGATTGAAGGCTTTCTTTTGAACCGGGATGATAAATCGCCACACCAACCGAAATGCCCAAAGGTTTATCGGGGGAGCCAGATAGAGAGGATAAACAACCGGAATGCTCCAGTAATTTACGCGCGCTGGCTTTTGCGCCTTTTTCACTGGTTTCTTCAAGCCATAATGCGAATTCATCACCGCCAAGCCGAGCGACCAGATCATTGGCTCGGGTGTGCTCGACCAGCAGCTCAGACAGCTTTTTTAATGCGCGGTCACCATCTTGATGCCCCCGCGAGTCATTGACAATTTTGAAATTATCAAAATCGATGTAACATAAAGCACCAGGCCGCCGGGTTCTCTGGATATGGGCAATCCGACGTTTCATGATATCCATAAAAGCCCGCCGATTATAAAGACCGGTCAAGGAGTCACGGGTTGACAGTCGCTCAAGTGTTTCATGATGATCGGCCTGCTCAATGGCAATTCCCAACTGGCTGGCAATCTCGCTGATAATGTCTATTTCATCTTCGCTCCATTCTTGATCATCCCGTCGCCATAAAACCAAGGCGCCGTTGATTCGGCTCTGATATTGGGTTTTTAAGGCAATCGGTTGATGGGTGGCATGATCAAGGCGAATCAGGGTCCCTGGATCATTCAAACGGGTTTCAAGAATATCGGTATCAGAAGGTGGATCACCATATTCAGCCGCTTGATGCCAACAGTTGTTGTCCTGACAGCGATACAAACGACAGGCCCGCGCAGCCAGACCTTTGGCACTCACAGCAACCGCCGCATTCAGCATATCTTTGGGGTTGGCAACATCCCGAATAGCCCGGACAATATAGGCCAGCAATAAATCGCGTTGGCGGGTTTGGTCGAGTTCTCTTTCACGCTCCCGCAAGGCGGTGATATCGCGGCAGAGCCCGCGCGCACCACGCCATTGATCATCATCGTCATAAAGCGGAACACAGGCAACCAGGGCGCAAATATCTTGGCCCTCCTTGGAGCATAACCAAACCTCCATATTCTCAATCGGTCGACGGGTGGTGAAGGGAGAGTCCTCCTCACGCTCTAAGAGCAGAGTATCACCCCGCCGACCAATCAATTCATCGGCCTCATACCCCCAGGCACCACCAGGTGAGACAAAGATAAATGTCCCCTCAGGATCACATTCCCAGGTAAAATCGCTGGAGGATTCAACCAAATCTTTATAGCGTTGACGCGACTCCATAAGAGCCAAGCGTAAATTATATTCCAAAGAAGAATCCCGGCATAAAGCGACCGCCGCGATACGGCTTGTGGTATTGGCTGGCGGTGTCCATGCGAAGATATCCATCTCCCAGTGACGGGCCGTTTTGGTGCTGGCGGGGTTGAGGGTGATACGTTCGGCCGGTTGGCCGTTACGCAGACGGTCAATCTGAGCCCGTATGCGGGCGCGAATCGCATCATCGGCCAAGCTTGGATAAAGCGGATTTAATGCTGGATCAGCCCAGACCAATCGGGCCTCATGATCAATGGCCAAAGCATGGGCACCCAAGCTGAGCAAAACCGTTTGCAATGTCATATCATCGCATGGAGCTGCGTCATCGCACACATTGTTAGAGTGCGAGTCGGGCCTTAGAACCGGTCGGGGATCTCTCTTTGATCGGGTCATCTTGGAGGAGGGTCGGGCTGCCTTGGATGGACTCATTTTAGAAATTTTCCCAGAGCAAGAGACAAAACCGTATTGGTGGTCAAAGGCTGCTTATGCTAACCCGATATAGGGAAAAATATAATGGATAACCAAAATATAATCGATAACCCATATGGTTGCGACAACCACTGATTGGTCGCCCGACGGGTGCGGTGATGAAAGGATGCTGCTTCTATTAGTTAGAGAGCACGCATTTTATGTATGAGATGATTTCATTTACAATTTTTATCCAGTTATTTTTGTCTCACCTTCGTCTTTTGTGATTTTTATTTAACTATATTTCTTTATTATTGTTAAATGGTTTGTTTTTGTTTGCGTATTTATTTGTTAGTATTTAACACTGGTCCTTTTTTCTATGCTAAATCTTTCTCATATTGAGTCTTGGGTGTTTGATCTTGATAACACCCTTTATCCGGCTGAAAGCGGTATTTTTTCGCAGATCAATGCCCGTATATGCGGCTATATTGAACGGGAGCTTGGTGTATCGCTTGATGAAGCCAAGCGTCTGCAAGAAGAATATTTTCAGCGTTATGGGACTGCGTTGCATGGCTTGATGCTTCATCATGGCGCTGATCCGCAGGCTTTCCTCAATTATGTTCATGATATTGACTTTTCGTCCGTTGTGGCGGCCCCTTCTTTGGCTCGGGCAGTGTCTCAATTACCGGGCCGAAAATTTATCTTTACCAACGGGGTGGCGCCTTATGCCGATAAATTGTTGGCCCTTCTGGGCTTTCAGGAGGCGTTTTCTGGTATTTTCGATATTATTCAGGCCAATTATCGACCCAAACCAGACCCGCAAACCTATCAGCGGTTGCTGAAACGTTACAATATTGAGCCGTCGCGCAGCATTTTTTTTGAAGATATTCCCCGTAATCTGGCTCCAGCTGCTGATCTGGGTATGACCACGGTGTGGGTGCGTAACCATATCCATGCGGTTGGAGAGCAAACAGAAGGACAACAAATTGACCATATCACCGATGATTTAGTCGGCTGGATTGAGGCTGTGCTGCAACAGCAAGCCCCCAGTCCCGATATGTGGTGACGAATCCTGGCTTCATCAGCCCGATCTCTGACACATTGTGAGGTGCCGTTGACAGGCGGCAGCGTCTGGATCAAAGTGCCCCGACTTGGGGCCAATAACGGTTTTTACAAAGCGGGTCTTCAAGAGTGGTCTTGATGGATTGCCTTAGCCCGAGTCTAGCATGGGTTTAAGGCGTGGTCTTTTTTCTTCTGTGTTTCATCTTTGGTTTTTTGATCTTTGGTTTTTTGTATGTCGCATCCTTCTCCAAGAGCCATCATCGAAGCCGCCTGGGAACAACGGCATGATATCACCCCGCATACCGATGGTGATATTCGTCAAGCGGTTGACCACTGTCTGGAAAAATTAGATTCTGGGGTGTGGCGGGTGGCTGAAAAAATTGATGGCATCTGGCGGGTGCATGAATGGTTGAAAAAAGCCGTCCTGCTTTCTTTTCGTTTGAATGATAACCGTCTCATGGATGGCGGGCCGTGTGATGATCAGCATCATGGGGCCAGCAGTTGGTATGATAAGGTAGCGCCTAAATCGGCTGGCTGGTCGTTGGACCATTGGAAAAAAGCTGGGTATCGCGCGGTTCCGCCGGCAACTGTACGTTATTCGGCCTATGTGGCTGAAGATGTCGTTTTGATGCCCTGCTTTGTCAATATCGGGGCCTATGTTGGCCCCGGTTCAATGATTGATACCTGGGCAACGGTGGGTTCATGTGCCCAAATTGGCCGCGATTGTCATATTTCCGGTGGCGCGGGAATCGGTGGCGTGTTGGAGCCGTTGCAGGCCGCCCCGGTGATCATTGAGGATGATTGTTTCATCGGCGCGCGTTCGGAAATTGCTGAAGGGGTGATTGTCGAGGTGGGCAGCGTCATCTCTATGGGGGTCTATATCGGCGCATCAACCAAGATTATCGATCGGGCCAGCGGTGTGATCACCTATGGTCGGGTCCCGGCCTACTCGGTGGTGGTTCCTGGCGCGTTGCCAGGGCAGCCTCTAGCCGATGGTTCCCCGGGTCCGAGTTTGTATTGTGCGGTGATCGTCAAACAAGTCGATGAAAAAACCCGCAAAAAAACCGCGATTAATGACCTCCTGCGGACATGAACCCCCATAAATTTTATGAACCTTATGTCTGTTTTCCCTTTTCTCTGTAACCGGATGGAGATTGGACGGTGAATATGGATGCGGTTGCCTTGGCGCAATCATTGATCCGCTGTCCGAGCATCACCCCACAAACAGAAGGGGTGATGGAGGTGGTGCGCGCCCCTCTGGAGCAATGGGGGTTTTCCTGTCGGGATTTGGTTTTTGCCGAATCCCAGGGAAAAAATGCTGGCGAACACGTCCATAATCTTTATGCCCGGCGTGATGGTCAGCGTGATGGTCGGGCTGGTCGGCATCTTTGTTTTTCTGGTCATCTGGATGTTGTGCCGGCGGGTGATGAGGCCGCTTGGCGGCATCCGCCTTTTGCTGCCATGATCGAAGAGGGCATTCTTTACGGACGTGGGGCCTGCGACATGAAAACCGCGGTTGCCTGTTTTGTTGCCGCGGTGGGTCAATTTCTTGACCATTGTGGGGGTGATTTTGCCGGGACCATCAGCATCTTGGTCACCAGTGATGAAGAAGGCCGGGCGGTCAATGGCACGGCTCGAGCGTTGAAAGAATTGGCTGGCGCGGGGGAGCATTTTGATGCCTGCCTGGTCGGTGAACCGACCAATTCCAGCGTTTTGGGGGATATGATCAAGGTTGGACGCCGCGGCAGCCTGAACGCCCGTTTGGCGGTGTGCGGTGTGCAAGGACATGTCGCTTATCCTGAACGGGCCCGCAATCCTATCCCTGAATTGGTTGCTTTCTTGGGTGATCTGCTGGCGGTTGAACTCGATCAAGGGAGCCCTTATTTTGAACCGTCACGCTTGCAGATCACCTCGATTGATGTGGGCAATCAAGCGGGCAATGTGATCCCCGCCCAGGCGGTGGCCCAGATCAATATCCGCTTCAATGATCAGCATAGCGGTTCGTCTCTGGAAGAGTGGCTCCGTGAGCGGTGCGCGGCATCATTACAGGATTATGGGCTGGATATCACCACCAGCAGCGAATCCTTTCTTTCATCCCCTGGCCCTTTGTGTGATCTCCTAACCCAAGCCGTTGTCAAGGTGACCGGACGCCAACCCCAACGCGGGACAACCGGGGGCACTTCGGATGCCCGCTTTATTCAGGCTTATTGCCCGGTGGTGGAATTTGGCCTGGTTGGCTCGAGTATGCATCAGATTGATGAACAGGTCCCACTCAGCGATATCAATTCCTTGACTGCGATTTATTGCTCTTTTCTTGAGGCTTTTTTTGCTTAGGATTTTTCATCAATACACCACCTCGAGTAGATAGAGGCCCTGGGGGGGCGCGGTTGGTCCAGCAGCAGAGCGATCACGGGCTGCCAGAGCCTTGCCCATATCCGCGCTCTGCCATTTTCCTTCCCCAACCCGCTTGAGGCTTCCGGCAATAATCCGCACCTGGTTATGCATGAAGGAACGCGCCCGCGCCTCAATCCGGATTTCATCACCACTTCGGGTCACAGCCAACTGATCCAGGGTTTTAAGTGGTGAGCGGGCCATACAATGGGTTGAGCGAAACGATGTAAAATCATGGTGGCCGACCAGGAGATCGGCGGCCGCTTGCATGGCCTCAACATCCAAGGGAGAAGCAATCTGCCAAGCTTTCCCTGTATCCATGGTCAAGGGGGCGCGGCGATTGATGATTCGATAATGATAGGCCCGCTGGCGGGCCGAAAGGCGGGCATCAAAAGCATCATCGGTCCATTCAGCATGCAGCACCGCCACCCGATGGTCGCCCAAATGATGATTGATGGCGTTGCATAATGTCTGTTCGGGGATTGTTTGTGGCCAGTCAATATGGGCCACCTGGCCCCAGGCATGGACCCCGGCATCGGTGCGTCCGGCGGCAAAAAAAGTAACCGGGACACCGCAGAGTTTCACGGCAGCTGTTTCCAGGACTTCCTGAACCGAGAGTCCATTTTCCTGGCGTTGCCAGCCGACAAAGAGGCTACCATCATATTCAATCACCACTTTATAGCGCGGCATGATGCGGGTCCAAACTTTTCGCGTTATTCAAGACGGTTTCTTATTCAAGACGGTTTCTTATTCGAGACAGGTTCCGGCTGCCAGCGACCAACCGCGCAAGAGGTCGGCGGAGGCTAAGGGGCGTTTGCCGGGGCGTTGGGCGCGGCTAACCCTGAGGCATCCCTCTCCACAGGCAACCGTCAAGCGATCATCAACGACCGTGCCTGGGGCGTTATCGGTTGTTTGGGCAATCACTACAGCCTCAAGAATTTTGATGGTCTCTTGCGTTGAAGCGACCCGACACCATGCCCCGGGCCGGGGGGAAAAAGCCCGGATACGCCGTTCAAGATCAACCGCCGACCCGGACCAATCAAGATGACCCTCGGCTTTATCCAATTTATGCGCATATGTGACTCCAGAATCGGGCTGAAGCTGTGGCGGGAAGCGGCCACTCTCCAGTCCTAAAACCACATCACCAATCAGCCGCCCGCCCAGTTTTGCCAAGCGATCATGCAGGCTGGCGGCGGTTTCCCGGCCATCCAAAGAGATCGCCTGCGCCAACCGGATGGGGCCGCTATCAAGACCGTCCTCCATCTGCATGATGGTGACACCGGTTTTATCATCTCCGGCCAGGATAGCCCGTGCAATCGGTGCCGCTCCGCGCCAACGCGGCAGCAAAGAGGCATGAATATTCAAACAACCAAAGGTCGGAATATCCAAGATTGTCGAAGGCAAAATCAAACCATAAGCAGCCACCACCGCCACCGCAATATCAAGCGAACGCAAGCCATCTTGAACCACTGACTCATGGAGATTGGTCGGTGTTTGAACCGGAATCTCATGCCGACGGCCAAATTCTTCAACCGCCGAAGGGCGTGGCTTTTGACCGCGGCCAGCCGGACGCGGTGGCTGGGTATAAACTGCCGCAATCTCATGCCCTTGATCCCACAAAGTGGCCAAGCCTGGGATAGCAAAATCAGGGGTTCCAAAATAAGCAATACGCATATTATGCCAATGTTGTGCCGATTGTATACCGATCATCATGATCATGATCATGAAAGAAAAACTATGGGGCTTGCGGGTTTTTTCCCTCTAAGACTCTTTTATGTCCGACTTTCTTTTATGTCCGACTCTCTTTCTACGTCTTGGCTGGTTTGTTGGTACTTTTTTTCAGCTTACGCATCTTACGCAGGGCAATATTGCGTTTAAGTGATGAGAGATGATCAATGAACAACACGCCGTTCAAATGATCAATCTCATGCTGCAGACAGACCGCCAGATAGTCATCGGCCTCAGTTTCTTGGGTCTGGCCGGTCTGGTCCTGATAGCGGACCCGGATTTTGGCCGATCGTTCAACCTCAGCATAATAATCGGGGATGGATAAGCAGCCTTCTTCATGAATGGCTGGGGTGTCCGACGACCAGATCACCTCAGGATTAGCCATTTTCAAAATTGCATCCGGCTGTTCGCCTTGATGCAGATCAATCACCACCACCCGGCGAGTGATACCGATTTGCGGGGCCGCCAGACCAATACCGTTATCAGCCTGGCGCATGCTTTCCAGGAGATCATCCATCAAGGAGCGCACCCCGTCATCAATCTGATCAATCGGGGTGCAATCGGTCTTGAGAGCCGGATGGGGAGCAATCAGGATGGAATGCGCGGTCATGGGGACCTCTCTGTTTAACCGCCTGTTTCAAACATTTGTGGGCGACAGAGCCATCGGCGTTGATGATTGAACATCAATAACAGTCGATAGCCAAAGACGTTTTGGTGGGAATAGAGGTCCGGATGCCAAGGATCAAGAACCATGATATCACGATTATAATAAACGCATAAGACGGTGTGGAGGTACCGCTTTGGAGTGGACCGGCGACTGGCTGGCAAGGCCAGGGCGGTGATGCGCAAGCGTTCAGGATGAAATCCCAGATGCAACAAAGCCAGATAGCGCATAAAGGCATGATCTTCGCTGTCACCGCCTTGTCTCAGGAAGGATGCCGGTGATACTGACGGGAGGGATAAGGCGCGCTTCACCGGCTCTGGACGATAGGGGGCCTGGTTAAACCAGTGATGGATGGCCTGGGCTTGTTCTGTTGGGTTTTGGTTTATCCATGATCGGAATTCGGGAAAAGCATGCTGGATCGTGGTTCGATGATCCGGCTTAAAAAACCCATCCTTAAAAAATCCATCCTTAAAAAATCCCCGGGGCGGCGGGCCGCTTGCTTGATCATGGCAGCCAAAAGGCAACGGATATATGCACGGCATTTGAGAGATGTCATCATCCCGGCTGATCTGATGCCGGGTGATGCCTGGATATATCGGCTGCGATGATCCCAACCCAGCCGATGCATCGCTGATGATACTGTTGATCATGGTTGGGGCCATGATCCCATAGCTGGCCAGCCCCTGCAGAATGGCCCGGCGGCCAGTAAGATCACCATTGCGACCAATAGTCGCTGCCGTGATATCCTGGTTATGGATTTTTTGATCTATCATTACGGTGGTTGGTTATTGCATCATTGATATGGTCGGTATGATCACCCTCAAGGGCATTTTTGGTTATGATGATTTTGGTTGCGGTGATTCTGATTGTGGTGATTTTATCCTCTATGACCATTTTTATCACCTATGGATTTTTACAGGGGATGATGAAACGGATGAGGATGGTGACAAAGATTTATTTAAAAGATAAAGCGGCCTATACACAGAAAGGCCATCGGGTGTCGCCAACCGATGATTCGAGGGGCTGGTCATAACGATGGATATTATATGGCTTGTCGCGGTCGCCGCCATTGTAGTGTTGGCCGCATTATTGACTGTGATGGTTTGGCTGTGGCGGCGGCCCCATCCTCACGCCAACCTGTATGATATTGAACAAAACTTAGAGCATCTTTCCCGCTCACAAGAGTTGCTTCATCGGCAATTGAGAGAGCAGCTCCAGAGTCAAGAAAAAGAACTGGGGCGCACCCTTTATGAACGTTTGGATGCTGTCACGGCACGGGTTGG
Organism: Alphaproteobacteria bacterium; assembly: GCA_963923945.1. Classification (GTDB taxonomy): domain Bacteria; phylum Pseudomonadota; class Alphaproteobacteria. The sequence continues at coordinate 381,129 of OZ000551.1, read as the reverse complement.
TAAGAGTTTATCGGAAAATGCTGAAAAAAATGAGAGCCAACTCACCGCTTTGGGGGAGCGTTTGGCGGTCATTGATGCTGCCCAGCGCAATATGACCGATTTATCAAAGCAGGTGGTCGATTTGCGCGATATTCTCTCCAATAAGCAAGCCCGGGGTCGGTTTGGTGAGGAACGTTTAGAAGATATCATACGTGATCAATTGCCTCTTGACTATCATGATTTTCAGGTTGTGTTGAGCAATGGCAAGCGGCCCGATTGTCTGCTCAAAATACCGCCACCCACCGGACCGGTGGCAATTGATGCTAAATTTCCTCTTGAAGCCTATCGGGACTTGATTTCTCCTCATACCGATCCGGTATCCTTTGAAGGTTATCGCAAGGCTTTTGCCGCCAGCATCAAGCGGCATATCAAGGCGATTGCTGAAAAATATATTATTTCCGGGGAAACAGCCGAGTTCGCCCTCATGTTTGTGCCCAGTGAGGCGATTTATTCCGAAATTCACGCCCATCATTCTGGCCTCACCGAAGAGGCCCGCAAAAAAAGGGTGCTCATCGTTTCGCCAACCACATTTTGGGCGGTTGTCGGTACCATGCGGGCGATTATCCGCGATCAACGGATGCGTGAGCAAGCCGGGCGCATCCAGAAGGAAGTCGGTATATTATTGGATGATGTTCGGCGCATCACTGAACGTATCAGCAAATTGCGCAAATCTTTCAATCAAGCCGATGCGGTTATTGATGGTATTGAAAAATCAGGCGAAAAAATCTATCGGCGCGGTCAGCAGATTGTTGATTTGGATCTGATGCCTGGCTTATCGGCGGGTGATGAGGCTGCTCCCGGTCAAGATGAGAGTCCAATCGATATGATCACAGCCCAACAGCAGGTTTCCAATGATGCCGATTTTAAGTGATGATTTCATCAATGTTTCAAGCGACCGAAGATGGTGTTGGCCACCGGGTGTTGGGCAAAAACATGATCACTTTTTTAAAGGCGGCGGCGGGCTTTCAAGGCAGCGGTCAGCGTCCCGGCATCAAGATAATCCAATTCACCCCCCACCGGCAGCCCCTGAGCCAGCCGTGACACGGTGATATCCAACGCCCCCAAATGGTCAGCGATATAATGAGCGGTGGTTTGACCATCGACGGTGGCGTTGGTGGCCAGGACCACTTCTTGAATGTTGGCTGATTGCGCGCGGGCAATCAGTTGCGGGATGCGTAAGTCCTCCGGCCCGACCCCGTCCATTGCCGAAAGAACGCCACCCAGAACATGGTAGCGTCCTTTGAAAATTCCAGCCCGTTCGAGGGCCCACAAATCGGCCACATCTTCAACCACACACAGCATGGTTTCTTCCCTGCGCGGATCAGCACAGATGGTACAAGGATTGACGGTGTCAAGATTGTTACAAAACTGGCAAAAGGAGAGTTTTTCTGCAACTTCCTTGAGGTTTTGAACGAATTGGGGGATCAAGGATTGACGGCGCTGGATCAAATAAAGGACCGCCCGGCGGGCCGAGCGTGGTCCCAACCCCGGAAGAGCGGCAAAAAGATCAATCAGCCGTTCAAGCGAATCCGTGGTCACTGAATCCAAACCATCATTAAGGCACGTCAAGAACCCTAAAAGGAAGAACCCTAAAAGGAAGAACCCTAAAAGGAAGAACCCTAAAACGGCATTTTGAGACCAAACGGCAGATCAACCCCACCGGTAACCGCACTCATTTCTTCGGCCATTTTGGTCTCTAATTTGGTCCGTGCATCATTGAGGGCGGCAACAACCAGATCTTCTAAAATTTCAATATCATCAGCCAGGCTGGGATCAATCTTAACCCGCTGGGCTGCGGCTTGACCATTCAAGGTGATCTCAACCATGCCGCCGCCGGCCTCACCGGTGATTTCAATCTCACTGAGCTTGCTTTGCGCTTCGGCCATTTTTTCTTGGATTTGTTGGGCTTGTTTCAACATTTGAGAAATATTCTTCATCGGTTCGCTCTCCTTATATAGAGGGGTTGGTCAATAGGGGTTGATGATGAATGAGTCGGGATAAGAAGCCTGGTGAGCAGGTCAAATTCATTCTGGGGCGATGGTTTTGATTTGTGATCCGGGAAACAGGGTGAGGACAGCATCCACCAAGGGATTGGTTTCAATCTGTTGACGGGTGGTTTTTTGGGTTTTGCTTTTTCCACTTGTGGCCTCTTGATGGGCTTGGTTTGCTGTCTTAGGGGGGTGAGATTCTGGAGTCTGGGATGGGTCCGATTGCTCAACCGGCACCGATGTCGATGATGGATGACTTTCAGTTTCCCGGTTTGCGGTCTCTGGGTTGGTAGTCTTTTGAGTATCAATAGCAGGGTGGTCGCGGTTTGAGCTTGGTTGTTCTGAACAATGTGTTTGATCATTGATCCGACGCATCAAAGTGGCTGGATCAGGCATATCAGCGGCATAAGTCAGGCGGATCAAGGCCATTTCTGCGGCGATTGCGGGTGAGGGGGAGAGACGGGTTTCCTGAAACCCTTTGAGCAAGATTTGCCAGGCCCGGCTGAGGACCGGTATGGTCAAAGAAGGTGCCATGTCCTTGCCACGTTTGATCTGTTCCTCAGGGATATCATTCCGCTCTTCCATTACCGGGGTGATGCGCATCCGGGTGAGCCAATGGACCGATTCCAGCAGATCACCCAAAATGACCTCCGGATCACTGCCGTTTTTCAGCAAAGATTGATAGAGATCCAAAACCTCTCTGGGTCGACCGGCCATCATATGATCCAAGAGGTCAAATAAGATGCTGCGATCAGTGAGACCCAAGATATCCTGAATATTTTCCGCATCAATGGTTGTATCAGCGTCCCCGGAAATGGCTGTATCCAGAAGCGAAAGGCCATCCCTGACCGATCCTTCGGCGGCCCGGGCCAGCATGGCCGCGGCTTGGACCGATAGGGCAAACCCTTCTTTTTTGGCAATATCACATAAATGACTGGCCAAGATCTCACTTTCCACCCGCCGCAAGTCAAAGCGTTGACAGCGTGAGACCACGGTGACCGGAACCCTACGTATTTCGGTGGTCGCGAAAATAAAAACAATATGCGGCGGCGGCTCTTCAAGCGTTTTCAGCAAAGCGTTAAAAGCATTCTTGGAGAGCATATGCACTTCATCAATGATATAGACTTTGCATCGAGCTGAAACCGGTCGATACTGCGCGCCTTCAATGATTTCACGAATGTCATCAACCCCGGTACGCGAAGCGGCGTCCATTTCCATGACATCGACATGCCGTCCCTCGGTAATATCCCGACAATGGGAACACTGACCGCAGGGCTCTTGACGCGGACCCTCTTGATCGCCAGGACCTTCACAATTTAAAGCACGCGCCAGAATACGCGCGGCGGTTGTTTTGCCGACCCCACGCACCCCGGTGAATAGAAAAGCCTGGGCCAGGCGCCCATGTTCTATGGCGGTGGTCAAAACTCTGACCAGCACATCTTGGCCAATCAGATCAGCGAAAGTTTCTGGCCGGTATTTGCGGGCCAGAACCCGATAGGGAGTGGAAGGAGAAGGCTGCAGGTTTTTTCCCTCTTTATGTTTTTGCCCTTTCAAGGGGTGGCATAAGCAAAGAGAACTGATCGCATCATTCTGATTGTCTCAATGGAATAAAGCCAACAATAAAAGACCATTGATAAGATTGCGATAAGATTTTCCCATTCTTAAAAACATATCACCGTTCAAAAGGGCATAACGTATCAATGGCCCAATCATTTTTATGGGGTACGTTGTTAATGGATGTTCAAAAATGTTAATGGATATTCAAAAATAAAAGATGAGAGACCGCACCAACGACCCGGGCAAAACTCGTTACGGCTGCTTCCTTCCGGACCTGACCGGGTTGGCGAGATGACCGTCCGTGGGCGGCCTCCCGAACCGAACTATCCCGCTTTAGAGATAATTTTGCAATGCTTTCTCTGAAGAGAAAGCCGGTTTTATTTTCTCATTTCAAAGGGCTTGCCTTTTGGAGATACTGCGTCTTATACTTAGTCTAAATTGCTGTTATTAAGACGCATTCTTAATTGCAACACCGTATCGCGATACTGTTTGATTCTGTTGTTTGATGATGTTGTCGCTTGAGTGGTTGGCCATCAAGTTGATTTTGGTCAGCCTGTTCGTGTTTTCAAGATTTTCAGATGGTTGCAGTCTTAAATTATGGGGTTTTACAGGTTTCAAGCGGTTTTAAGTTTTTGTTTGGAGAACTCAGGTTGCATAAAAACGCCTTCATCAATGGCGCTATAGCCATGGGGAGCCTTTGACATGGTCGCAAAGGCCATTCGTTTATGGCGGGATTTCAGACGCGAATCCCAATCGGGTGTTGTTTTTTCTTGGTCGCTTCCGGCCAAGCTGGTGGTTGTGCTGTGCTTATTTTTTGCCTTGGGGACCGCTGACCCGGTCTTTTTCAAGATTGTTATCAGCAGTGTTGCTGACGCTTATCTGCAGGTGAGTGTTTTTGTCGCGGCAACCTTGCTCATCTTTTATATTTTGGAGCGCCATTTGCGCATTGATACCGCTTCTTTGATGGCCCGTTATCGTTCTTGGCAAGTGCCGTTGGCGGCTTTTCTCGGTGCCTTGCCTGGTTGTGGGGGGGCGATTATCGTCATGACCCAATACATCACCGGCCGGGTGCGTTTTGGTTCTATGGTTGCGGTCTTAATCGCCACTATGGGAGATGCGGCGTTTCTATTATTGGCCCGTGAGCCATTGACCGGCCTGGCAATTTTTGTGCTTAGTTTGGTGGTTGGGACTGTTTCCGGCTATGTGGTTGATGCCATCCATAATGCTGATTTTTTGCGCCCCAAAGCACCTGGTGCTGTTGATCATTTTGCTGATAAAGATCAAGATCAACCTCTATTGGGTTCGCTGTTGCGGCGCGGTTGGCTTATGCTGTTGGGGCCAGGGATGATCTTGGGGGTTTTGGCGGCCGCCCAAATTGAGACAGACGCTTTCTTTGGCTCATTGGCGGTTTATGGACCAACGATGATGATCGGTTTTGTTGGCGGTGCCCTATGCATCCTGATGTGGTTGGCTCAGCCGGGTCCAGCAATGGGTTTTGCGACCGCCGTGCGACCGGATGATCCGGTCAGCAACCGGGTGATTGCCGATACCAATTTCGTGACGGTTTGGGTTGTTGGCGGTTTTCTTGCCTATGAAAGCCTGATTTATTTTACCGGTTTTGACCTCAAAAGTTATTTTCAAGCGGTTGCGGCTTTGGCCCCTTTGCTGGGGGTCATTGTCGGTTTTTTGCCTGGTTGTGGTCCGCAGGTGGTGGTCACAACCCTGTATCTCAATGGGGTTGTGCCGTTGTCGGCTCAGCTTGGTAACGCCATTTCCAATGATGGTGATGCGTTGTTCCCGGCGATTGCTCTTGCCCCTGGTGCGGCGATTGTTGCGACATTGTATAGTGCCGTTCCGGCCTTATTGGTCGGGTATGGCTGGTTTTTCTGGTTTGAGTGATTCTATGAGAAAAATCTGACTGCTGACGGATTTTTAGCGCAGATTTTTACTGTAGATTTTTGCTGTAGATTTTTGCTGTAGATTTTTACTGTGAATTTCTAGTCAGCATCGCTTGGACTGTTTGGATCACGGCGCCGGAAAGGATGGGCGGGATACGTCCCCAAAATACGGACTTTACGGGAGAAAAAGCGCAATTCCTCAAAAGCAAGATCAACGCTTGCTTGGCCGGGTTGCCCCTCAATATCGGCAAAAAACTGTGCTTGGCTGAAACTGCCACCGATCATGAAACTTTCCAAACGAGTCATATTGACCGCATTGGTGGCAAATCCCCCTAATGCCTTGTAAATGGCTGCCGGAACATTGCGAACAAAAAAGATAAAGCTGGTGATAACCGGCTCTGATAACGGCAGAGAGGGTAGCGGTTGGCGCGCCAAAACCAAAAAGCGGGTCACATTGCCCGCCACATCTTCAACGGCGGTTTTCAAGATATCCAAGCCATAGGTTTCCGCGGCCAAGAAAGACGCGATGGCCGCTTGCGATGGGTCGCCTGCTTGGGCCACTTCGAGGGCTGCACCGGCGGTATCTGCCGAGACCACCACCGCACAATCAAGCGCGCGAATAATGTCCCGGCATTGCGACAAAGCATGAATATGGCTGCGGATGGTCCTGATATTCTCAATCCGCGCCCCGGGCAGCCCGAGCAGGCAATGGCTGACCGGCTGATAATGTTCGGCAATAATCGAGAGTTCAGTATGGGGTAAAATCTGATGAATTTCAGCCACCCGTCCGGCAATAGCATTTTCAATCGGGATGACCGCCATATCCGCTTTTGCCGATTGAACCGCTTCAAGGGTTTCTTCAAAAGATCGGCAAGGTTGGGTCGGATGAGCGGGAAAAACATCCCGACAAGCCAGGTCCGAGTAGGCTCCTGCAATCCCCTGAAAAGCAATAACACCCGGAGGGTTTTTGCTTGACGGCTTTTTTGCTGAATTCTTTTTTATTGTTGGCGCTGAAGTCATGGCCAGAATCTGGCCCTCAAATTTGGGAAAACATGCCGCGAATCCGCGCAAGATCTTCGGGAGTATCAACCCCTGGGCTCGGGCTGTCAACGCAAACCGCATCAATGCGCATGCCGTTTTCTATCGCGCGTAATTGCTCCAGTTTTTCCCGTTGCTCCAAGATTCCCTCGGGCAAATCAGCAAAGGTCTCCAAAGCCGTCCGGCGATAAGCATAAAGACCAATATGATGATAAAGCGGTCCTTCCCCACCGGGAATGGGCGACCGGCTGAAATAAACAACCCGGGCGGTTTTCTCGCCTTTACCAAAACCCACCGCCGCTTTGACAACATGGGGGTTATGGCGTTCCCAATCTTCTTGGATCGGACAAACCAAGGTGGCGATATCGACTGTCTCTTGATCCAGAGGGCGCAGAACATCGCGCAGATAAGCCGGCGGCAACAGGGGTAAATCCCCTTGCAGATTGATAACAACCGTATAATATTTGGCCGGATCATGCATCTCAATGGCCGCCCGTACCCGGTCTGATCCTGAGGGCATGTCAGGGTCGGTGAGAATAGCCATCCCGCCTTGGCTGATGATCGCCTCGGCAATCGCCTCTTCGTCGCACGCGACCACCACTGGGCCAACGCCCGCCTTTTGGGCGTTGCGCCATACCCGGACAACCATTGGCTGGCCGACGATATCGGCCAGAGGTTTGCCCGGCAAGCGGCGTGCGGCCATACGGCTGGGAATGACAATGATCGGGCGTAGCGGGTACGACAAGATATAATTTTACGGATTAGGGTTAATTTTTATCTGATTTTTCAATATTTTTTACAGAACATTTTAAATTTTTTATAGGATATTTCAGAAAGAGCATCATAATAACAAAGTTGTCGACTCTCATAAGGCGCGTAAAAATAAAGTCCGTTAAAAAACATGTAAAAATAGACAATCATGACAAGAAACATGACAAGAAACATGACAAGAAACATGACAAGAAACATGACAAGAAACATGACAAGAAACATGACAAGAAACATGACAAGAAACATGACAAGAAAATATCATGATGAATGGAAAAATCATTTAGATATCATGGTTGGCTCTTCTGTTTGGATAGATGCAATATGATTGCGGGATTATGGGATAAAATCTGGGAATAAAATCGCGTGATGTGGGGATATTGCAACATTGGGATATTGCAACATTGGAACGTAATAAAATTTTCGCAGCGGTTCTGATTGCTCTTCTTATTCCGACCCTGGCCCGGGTGGTGGGGGACCATCTCGTGCATCCGGTGACTCCGCAGAGCAATGCCTATCCGGTCTCGGCAACCGCGTTGGCGGATGCGGCAGATGCGCCGCCAGTTCTGGAGGCGGCCGGGATCGCGGTGGTTGAGCAGCCAACCAATTCAGCGGCGATGGGGGCGGCCGGTGATCCGCAAGCGGGGGTTAAAGTGGCTAAAAAATGCCGGGCCTGCCACGATTTTGAACCGGGTGGGCAAGCCAAAATCGGCCCCCCTCTGTGGGGGATTGTCGGGGCCGCCCAAGCCAAGCATCCGGATTTTACATATTCTGGGGCTTTGAGCCAATTGGCCGGTGTTTGGAATGATCAGGAACTGGATGGTTTTTTGGCTAATCCCAAAACATATGCGCCGGGCACTAAAATGATCTTCAAGGGTATTCGTGATCCCGCCCAGCGAGCCGATCTGATTGCCTATTTACGCAGCCTGAGTGATCTTCCTTCATCGGCTGAATAAGATACCGAGTCAAACAGTATCCCCGGTTTTGCAGCGTAGTGGTTGTCGGTTGGGGTATTGGCATTAATCATACCCACGATCAAAAAGCGACCATGCAGATGCAAAAGACATCACGTGGGTGTTGTGATAACGATTGCGACAACCATCGCGACAACCCCTTACTGATCTGTTATGACATCCGGCTATGAAGGCGGGTCCATTTCAGGAATATTTGGTTTTTGCCAAAGCCTTGGCTGATCACAGCGGCTTGATCTTGCGGCGTCACTTCCGCCAACCGATGGCCGTGGATGATAAGTCAGATCATAGTCCGGTGACAGCTATTGACCGTGAAATTGAGACAATTTTTCGCGAAAAAATTGCTGCAACATATCCCCATCACGGCATTATCGGTGAGGAGTTTAGTCCCCATAACCAAAACGCCGAATATGTCTGGGTGCTTGACCCGATTGACGGGACGGCGGGCTTTATTACCGGGCGGCCCCTTTTTGGTACACTCATCGGATTGTTACGGCAAGGGACAGCCATTTTAGGGGTTATTGATCATCCAATCACCCAAGAACGCTGGGCTGGGATGACCGGCTCTGGTGCCACCTTCAATAACATGCCATGCCGGACCCGATCCTGTGCATCTCTGGACAGGGCTATGCTATACGCGACCAGCCCCCATATGTTCCCACAACCCGATAAAGCGGCTTTTGATATTTTGTGTCGGGCGGTAAAATGGCCACAATACGGCCTTGATTGTTATGCTTATGGTCTTCTGGCCAGTGGCATGATTGATGTTGTTGCTGAATCAACCATGAAGCCATGCGATTTTCTGGCCTTAGCGCCGGTTGTTGAGGCGGCGGGAGGGCGAATCAGCGATTGGGCGGGCCGCCCGCTCGATCTCAACTCCGATGGTCGCATTCTGGCGGTTGGTGATGCCGGGCTGCAGGCCCCGATTCTGGATATCTTGAATGATGGGGCAAAGACATAAAAATGATTCAGTAAGATAGGGTGAATAATCAAAATGATGAAAATGATCAAACCGGTTAAACCAATAAAACCGCTAAAAAAGAGCGGTATCGGTCATATTATTTCTCAATTAACTCGGGTTGGTATTCAGATGACCACCCTGGTGGGGCTTGGGATGGCAACGGCCTTTGGGGCTGTGGCTGAAGAACCGGTATGGCGTCATGGTGTGGCCATGCATGGGGAACCGAAATACCCGGCTGATTTCACCCATTATCAATATGCCAACCCGGCCGCTCCCAAGGGTGGAATGATGCGTCTGGCCCGGATTGGCAGCTTTGATAATCTCAACCCCTATATCCTCAAGGGGGTTTCCGCACCCGGTTTATCTTACCTCTTTGAGACATTGATGGACCCCTCAAGTGATGAGGCCTTTGCCCAATATGGCCGGATTGCCGAAACTGTCCGCATGCCCGAAGACCGCAGCTGGGTCTCTTTCCGATTGCATCCACAGGCGCGTTTCCATGATGGTCGGCCGATTACGGTTGATGATGTCATATTCTCCTTTGAGACCATTATGAAATATGGTCATCCTTTTTATCGGTCTTATTTTGCCGGTGTGGAATCGGTTGAGGAAAGCGGCCCGGGGGAGGTTACATTCCGTTTTAAACCGGGAAATAACCGGGAATTGCCGCTGATTATCGGCAGCGGTGTGCCGATTTTATCAAAAGCCTATTGGTCTGAGCGTGATTTTTCGGAAACCACTTTAGACCCACCGGTTGGCAGTGGTCCTTATCGGATCAGTGCTGTTGATCCGGGCCGTTCGATCACCTATGCGCGTGATCCGGATTATTGGGGCCGCGACTTGGCGGTCAATGCCGGCCGCTACAATTTTGATCGTATTGTTTACGATCTCTATCGTGATCAAACCGTATCTTTGGAGGCCTTCAAGGCTGGAGATTATGATTTTCGGTTGGAAAATGCCTCCAAGACGTGGGCGACCGGCTATAATTTTCCGGCCCGTGAGCAGGGTCTGGTTAAAGTTGAGGAAATTACCCATGCCAATTCAACCGGTATGCAAGGCTATGTTTTCAACACCCGCAAGGCGATTTTCGGCGATCCGCGGGTGCGTCTGGCTCTTTCTTTGGCCTTTGATTTTGAATGGTCGAACCGCAACCTGTTTTACGATGCTTATACCCGCACCCAGAGCTATTTTTCCAATTCAGAATTGGCGGCCAGCGGTCTGCCGGGGCAAGAAGAATTGGCCATTCTTGAACCCTATCGGGATCAGGTGCCTTCTGAGGTTTTTGAGGCGGTCTATCAGGCCCCAAACAGTGCTGAGGGAATCCGCGATAATTTGCGTCTGGCCCGGCGCCTTTTGCAACAAGCCGGCTGGGAGATAAGTGATGGGGTCTTGACCAACAGCCAAACCGGCATGGTGATGGAATTTGAGATTCTGTTGCGCTCCCCCCTGTTTGAACGGATTACCAACCCGTTTCGGAAAAATCTCGAACGGTTGGGTGTCATCACCCGCTTGCGCACTGTACAAGATGACTCACAATATCAAAAACGTATGGAAAATTTCGACTTTGATATGGCGGTTGGTTTGTTCCCTCAATCCTTATCACCGGGTAACGAACAGCTGGATATGTGGAGCAGTGATGCCGCCAACCGCCCCGGTAGCCGTAATATGGCTGGGGTTTCCGACCCGGTGGTTGATGCCTTGGTGGATCAGATTATTGCCGCCCCGGACCGGGAGAGTTTGATTGCCCGTACCCGCGCCCTCGATCGGGTTTTGCTCTGGGGATATTATGTGATTCCCCATTATCATCTGCGCAGTTTTCGAGTCGCCTATTGGGATTTCTATGATCGACCGGCCATCACGCCGGATTATGCGCTGGGTCTGGATTTTTGGTGGTTTGATCCGGTTAAAGCGGCCTTGATTGATGGCGATGTCAACCCGGGCGCATTAGAGGGTATTGATCAAGCGGCTGTTGATACGGGACCCCAGTCAGCACCCGAAGAACAGTCTTTAGACGCCGAGGAATCATCGGGATTTACCTGGGATATTGTGTGGCTGATGATTGTCTGTTTTGCGATGGTTGCTTTCTTGATTCAAGCGGGCCGCCGACGCTGACATGTGATTGTTTTCAGCTTGGGGGTATCACCATATGGTCGCCTATATTCTGCGTCGGATGCTGTTGATCATTCCGACACTGCTGGGGATTTTAATCGTTAATTTTGTGATTGTTCAGGCTGCACCCGGTGGTCCGGTGGAGCGGGTTCTGGCTGAACTCAAGGGCACAAACATTGATCTCACCGCCCGCCTTTCGGGTGCTGATGGCGGCGATTTACGCGGTCAAGCATCATCGGGTGGTTCGGCGGTGAGCGATAAATACCGCGGGTCACGGGGCATTGACCCAGCTTTGATTGCTGATCTTGAGAAGCAATATGGTTTTGATAAACCGGCTATTGAGCGTTTTTGGCTGATGCTCAAAAATTATGTGTTGTTCGATTTTGGCGAGAGTTTTTACCGTGACCGGGCGGTGATTGACTTGATCATTGATAAGATGCCGGTTTCCATTTCGCTGGGTCTTTGGACAACCCTCCTGGTGTATTGTGTGTCAATTCCGTTGGGTGTGCGCAAAGCGGTTCTTGACGGCAGCCGGTTTGACCTTTGGAGCTCGGCGGTGGTGATTATCGGCTATGCCATCCCCGGTTTTTTGTTTGCTATTTTATTGATTGTCCTGTTTGCCGGGGGCAGCTTTCTGGATATTTTTCCTTTACGCGGCCTCACTTCTCCCGATTGGGAAGAGCTGAGTTGGTCGGCCCGCATTCTTGATTATTTCTGGCATATTTGTTTGCCGGTGACCGCGATGGTTGTGGGTGGGTTTGCCAGCTTGACTATGCTGACCAAGAATTCTTTTCTTGAAGAAATCAACAAGCAATACGTCATGACCGCCCGGGCCAAGGGTTTGACCGAAAACCGGGTGCTTTATGGCCATGTTTTCCGCAACGCCATGCTGATTGTCATTTCGGGTTTTCCGGGTGCTTTTCTCAGTATTCTGTTTACCGGGTCTTTATTGATTGAGGTCATTTTTTCACTCGATGGTCTGGGGCTGCTGGGCTTTGAGGCGGCTTTGGGCCGTGATTACCCGGTTATGTTTGGAACCTTATATATTTTTACTCTGTTTGGTTTGGTTCTTAAATTGATCAATGACTTGGTTTATGTCCTGGTTGACCCGCGTATCGATTTCGAAAGTCAAGATAAATATTAGGCGATGGGATTAACCATTTCATGTCTCTCCTAAAAGGGGAGACATGAAATGGTCTGCTAAGCCAATAAAAGCCGACACTCAAAAAGCCAATCATCCATACGCACCGATGCTTGTCGTTGTGCTGAGACTCGAAGTCCAGACCTTGCTTCAGGCCCGGTGCGGTGCTGCTTGATAATACAGATGTGCGGCTTTCTGCAGGCATGGCCCGACAGTCAATCAAAGAATTTGGCAACCAGAAAATCAAGCGGCTGACATTTATGATCAAGCGCCGAGGAAAAAGGAGTCTTCTCCTAAAAGAATCACCCAATTTTTCATCCTGCTAAGAGCCATGATGCGGGCTCATTTGTTTGTATCCGGTTATGCATCAAGCACCACTCTCTCCTTGAGAGAACGGCACCCATAGCTTCACATCTGGTCTGTTCATGACGTTCAATCGGACAGACTCCGGGACAAACATAATGATCATAGTCCTCACATTCGGGCAGTCATGCGCGACCCTTGATCATGTCGGGGACTCTCCGGTTGTCCCATGAATATGGTATTTTTGGCTGTGAAAGTTTCTCTATGATGCCAGGCACGACAAAAAATATGGTTCCGTCGTAACATTCGTGTCGTCACCGTCATATCGGTGAAATGGACTTGAAGAATGAATGTTCAAAAGACAACAAAAGACAAAAGATGATAGGGCTTGCGAACATTGATTGAGCCAACCAATCTTGATCAGGAAATTTTTTGGCAAGATGGGATGATGCTCTCTGCTGGGCACATGAATCATCTCACCAGTCGGCTGGCCAATGTTGCCTTCCACCACACCGCCAGTGCCATCCCTTTTCCCTGGGGAGTCCATTCCTACAAAATTGATGCCGATACGATTCCGCAAGGAGTCTTTACCCTTGTTGTGGCTGATGCCGTTCTTCCCGATTGACAAATCATACGTAGCGATTCTCAACAAACGCCGATGAGTATTACGTTACCAACCGATAAAACCAACGGCGAAGAGCTGAATATCTGTATCGGTAAGACATCGGCCGATGATGGTGCATACCAAGATTTTACGGAAATCCAAATCACCGAATCCAGCGACCAAACCGCCCCCATTACAGTCTATAAATCACCGATCAATCTTGCCATTCTTGACCAAGGCGAGGCGTTAGGGAACCGACTCATCATTGCACGTATTCGATGCCAACAAGGGCGATTTTCGCAAACTGATTACTTCCCGCCGACTCTACAAATTGAGACCAATAGTGATCAATGGCGTTACATTGATGCTATCCTCTCGGATATCCGGAAAGCCATATGGAGATTGGTGGAAAACCGTCGCGATTCAAAGCCCACCAACAGAATTAGCAAACTCGAATACCGGTTTTTTGTTCAATCCCTATCTGCGGGATTACTGGTGGCTGATGCCCGATTAAAAGCCAATCCCCATCCTTTTCATATCTATCTGGATTTATGTGCCATCCTTGGACATATCGACCATCTTCGTGACCAGGAAGCACCCCCGACTCTCAAACCATTTGATCACCAAGAGAGTTACCTCTGTTTCCAAGAGGTTGGCATCCATATCCGGGCAGCTCTCGAGGAAATTATCGGCGGACACTACAAAATCCACGCTTTTGAAAACCGTGAAGAGAGTTTCCGCATCATCATGCGGGAAGAGTGGATCACCAGACCATTGATTATCGCGGTTGCGGCTGAAAATCATCAACGACAATTGGAGGTCATCCATCCATGATCATATTTCCGCAACATGGCATATCGGTTCCAGGAGTTTCGCATGATCAACAGCAGTCAAAAATTCCTAAACCAAGAATCTCGGTATGTGGTTTTCGATCCGATGGCCCTTCTGGCACCGATTTCCTCTGAAATGTCGACCGGTAAATATTTAAGATATGAAGATGCCTATCACCAAATTCAAACGGAGATAGTAAAGGGAAAATCACTGTCGGCGACCGCGGTTGATGGCGAACATCTCATCAAACCCGACTGGAATCATGTTCGATCTATTTGCCATGATGCTTTAGAGAATCAGAGTAAAGATATCTTACTCACAATCTGGTTTTCGGTATCTCTCCTTCATACCGATGGTTTTCGTGGTCTTCAAGATGGTCTGCAGTTGTTGGCCGATCTTTGCGCCATGTTTTGGGATGATATCCACCCCGCCGTTCATGGTGATCCAGAACGGCGATTGGCACCATTTTTTTGGTTGGAACAAAAACTCCCCGAACCTCTCTTATTGGTCAATTTATGTCCTTATGCCGGGGAAATCACTCCTGTATCACCATGGGCTGAACACCCCTTTTCAATGGCAACATTAAAATGTTCGCGTGCAATTTGGGATCCATCGGTGAAAATTTCATCAGAACCATCGGCAGATATTTCATCCAATTCAGCAGAATCCAGTCCAACGGACCCCGCCCAGAAAAAATTTCTTTCAGCAACCCAGCACGCCTCGGCCGGATTTCATCAATCGGTTGTTGATGCTGCTCATATGACCAAAGAAATAATCCTGCGGCTGAAACAAAAGCTCTTGGAAGAGTTTGGTATCGAAGCACCGTCTTTTTCATCTGCCATCGAATTGCTGGAGCAAATGAGTGATATCAACACCTATGTTGTTGGTCTCAATACCCACACTGCCCCATCATCCCGGAACAATGTCGATGATGCTGCGCAGAACAACGCCGATAACACGGTCGACAATCTCAGGGGCAACGCCAATGAAGATCACAAAGAGACAAAAGAGACAAAAGAACTTTTTGAAACATTGGAACAAATTGCCGAGAAGCTGATCAAAAATGCGCCACAGTGCCCAACTGGATA
This sequence comes from Alphaproteobacteria bacterium, assembly GCA_963923945.1. Classification (GTDB taxonomy): domain Bacteria; phylum Pseudomonadota; class Alphaproteobacteria. The sequence continues at coordinate 365,833 of OZ000551.1, read as the reverse complement.
TTTGGCTCAACAAGCGGCCGCCTGTCGGAGGATGACCATGCAAAATGCTTTGTGCTTGTTCATTCCCAATACCGACCCCTGGAAACGTGCATCGCTTCATGTTCCCGATGACCACTCTATCACGGATTGTTTTTTTGAGTTTGTTTTCTTGAGTGCTCACTTTTCTTGAGTGCTCACTAAGGTTAAGAGACGTTCCCATACTACCGGGTTGTTCATCTACAGGAAGGTCCATTCAAATTTTAACATATTTTTGACATATTAACGTATCTCCTTATTCTATACCCGGTTATCAATTTTCCATTATTATTATGCGTCTTTTAGGCCAAAGTTTTTCAGACCAAAGACGCGTAATGTGAGGTCGTGGTCCTGTCAACAACCCGCTATCTATCGCCTCTCAATCGCCGTCGTTGGCTTAATTTCAAATCCATCAAACGCGGCTATGGCAGCTTCATCATCTTTACAACCCTTTTCATCGTCAGTTTGTTTGCCGAGCTGATCGCCAATGATAAACCGATTTTGGTTTATTATGATGGGGCTTTTTATGCGCCGATTATGGAACGTTATCCGGAGACCATATTTGGCGGTGAGTTTGAGAGTGAGGCCGATTACCGTGATCCTGTTGTGGTTGATTTGATCCAAGATCGAGGATGGATGCTGTGGCCGCTCATTCCTTTTTCTTATGATACCATCAATTATGATCTCGCAACGCCTGCACCATCGGCACCAAGTGCCGATAACTGGCTGGGTACCGATGACCAGGGACGTGATGTTCTGGCGCGTCTGATTTATGGGTTTCGTATCTCGATTCTTTTTGGTTTGTTGTTGACGCTTTCAAGCTCGATTCTGGGGATTGCTGCTGGAGCCCTCCAAGGCTATTTCGGTGGGTTGACCGATCTTTTATTTCAGCGTTTTATCGAAATTTGGGCGGGATTGCCGGTCCTGTTTCTTTTGATCATTTTGGCCAGCTTTATTGAGCCGGGTTTTTGGAGCTTGCTGGTCATCATGTTGCTGTTCAGCTGGATGGCCTTGGAGGGGGTGGTCCGGGCTGAATTTTTGCGGGCCCGTAATTTTGAATATGTGCGGGCCGCCCGGGCTTTGGGGGTGGCCACCCCGGTGATCATTGTGCGGCATCTGCTTCCCAATGCCATGGTCGCCACATTGACATTCTTACCTTTTATTCTCAGCGGTTCCATCACCACCTTGACCGCGTTGGATTTTTTGGGGTTTGGGTTGCCGCCAGGCTCTCCTTCGCTTGGTGAGATGCTGGCCCAAGGAAAAGCCAATCTTCAGGCTCCCTGGCTGGGCATCACCGCTTTTTGCGTTCTGGCTTTCATGCTCAGTCTGTTGGTTTTCATCGGTGAAGCGGCCCGAGATGCCTTTGATCCGCGCCGAACCGGTCTGGCCGGGAAGGAAACCGAAACATCATCGGATAGTGATAAAAAGAATGCCAAAGAGACCAAGGGCGAAGACTCCATATCCGGGGGGTCACCATTGATTGCGGTCGATGATTTACGGGTTGTTTTTGCCCCGCCGGGTGGGGCGGTGGTTGAAGCGGTCCGGGGTGTTTCCTTTGATATCCGGTGCGGTGAAACCGTTGCCCTGGTTGGTGAGAGTGGTTCGGGAAAATCGGTTACTGCCTTGTCTATCATGCAGTTGTTGCCCTATCCCCGGGCCCGCCACCCTTCCGGCAGCATTCGTTTTGAGGGACAAGAAATTATCGGCACACCGACCGGTGAGATGAACACGATACGTGGCAATCATATCAGCATGATTTTTCAAGAACCGATGACATCGCTGAATCCTCTGCATAATGTGGAAAAACAAATCGGTGAGGCCCTTATTTTGCATCGTGAATTGGCCGATGAGGCCCTGCGGCACAGAATTCTTGAATTGCTGGATATGGTGGGCCTTGGTGATGGGGAGCGTTTTTTGAAGAGCTATCCCCATGAGCTTTCCGGTGGCCAGCGTCAGCGGGTGATGATTGCCATGGCTCTGGCCAATGAGCCGGATCTCCTGATTGCTGATGAGCCAACCACAGCCCTTGATGTGACCATTCAGGCTCAGATTCTTGATTTGCTTAAAGCCTTACAAAGCCGTCTCGGCATGGCTCTATTGCTGATCACCCATGATTTGGCGGTGGTTCGCAAGATGGCCCAACGAGTCTATGTCATGCGCCATGGTTTGATTGTCGAAAACGGTCAACGTGAAACGGTGTTGGTGCAACCGAACCATCCCTATACCCGGCATCTTTTGGCCAGCGAACCGCAACCCCATCCGCCGCGTCCGGTTGGCTCTGCTGCACCGCTTCTGGAAGCCCGGGATCTCAAGGTCTGGCATCCGATCAAGCGCGGTTTTTTGCGCCGCGTTCACGGTTATGTCAAAGCGGTTGATGGGGTGGATTTTGCTTTGCGACCGGGCCGCAGCTTGGGGGTTGTCGGGGAGAGTGGTTGCGGCAAGACATCGCTGGCTTTGGCGTTGTTGCGGCTGGGCTTGGGTCGTGGCTCGATCTTTTTTGATGGCCAACCGATTGATCAGATCCGGTCAAAAGCGTTGCGGCCGTTGCGCCGACAAATGCAAATCGTTTTCCAGGATCCTTTTGCCTCCCTCAATCCGCGCCTCTCGATCAGGGAAATCATCGGCGAAGGGTTGGCGGTTCATCAACTGGCTACGGATGCGCAAGCCGGTCAGGCTCTGATTGATCAGGCTCTGGAGGAGGTGGGTTTATCGCCGGCTGATGGCGACCGCTATCCCCATGAATTTTCCGGTGGTCAACGCCAACGGGTGGCGATTGCCCGGGCCTTGATCTTAAAGCCGCAATTTCTGGTTCTTGATGAGCCAACCAGCGCCCTTGATGTTTCGGTTCAGGCCCAAATCATTGATCTGTTACGGGAATTGCAGGAAAAATATGATCTGGCCTATCTGTTTATCAGCCATGATCTCAAAGTGGTCAGGGCTTTGGCCGATGATATCCTGGTCATGCGGGCCGGGCAGGTGATTGAACGGGGACCAACCGCACATATTTTTGATGCCCCCAAAAACCCCTATACCCGCAGGCTGATTGATGCGGCGTTCCGCATGGAAAGCCGCGGTGATGACCGCCAATCGGCATCATAGGGCGGTTTGCTGAAATGTATTGAAAAACACCCCCCCCGATAGACTTGCAATTCTCGTGACACGGGACTATAAACCGGCACGCTGTTGCTGATACCAATGGTATGGCCGCCTGGCAAAAAGATCGCCTGGAAAAAAAGACCGTTTGGCAAAAAAACGTGGCATTGGTAAAAAATAAAGGATGGATTATGCCGAAACTCAAAACAAAAAGCGGTGCCAAAAAACGCTTCCGCCTGACCGCTTCGGGTCAGCTGCGTGCCAAACCGGCGGGCAAACGCCACGGCATGATCAAACGACCCCAAAAAATGAAACGTAGAGCCCGGGCATCGATGATTTTGAAAGATTGTGATGCCCGTATTGTGAAATCCTTTATGCCTTATGGGTGAGCTATGGCACGTATCATGCGGGGTGTGACATCCCATGCCCGACATAAAAAAATCATCAAACAGGCCAAGGGGTATCGTGGACGGCGCAAGAACACCTTCCGCACCGCGGTCCAAGCGGTTGAGCGGGCCGGGCAATATGCCTATCGTGATCGCCGGACCCGCAAACGCTTTTTTCGCGGTTTGTGGATTCAGCGCATCAATGCTGGGGCCCGTCAGCATGGCCTGACCTATTGCCAATTTATGAACGGCGTCAAACGGGCGGGTATTGATCTTGATCGCAAAATTTTGGCTGATATGGCGGCTCGAGAACCGGAAACTTTCGCGGTGTTGGCCGCCGAGGTTCAAAAAGCTCTCGACTGACCCGGTTGTTGTTTGGGTGGCCCTTTTATAGGATAGAGGCTGGTTCACTATGGTTGATTTTTGAGAGGATTTCCTTCATTCAGTCCCCGAATCCTTGAACAGCCATTCTTCGGTTCCGCATTTGCGTTGCTGACCCTTTCACATTGCTGATTTTCTGCGCTGCTGATCCTTTCTCGGTTGCGACTCATGACTGATTTTGACACCTTAAAACGCGCTCTTCTTGATCGCATTCATGCTGCCCAAACCGTGGCTGATATTGAGGCGGTGCGGGTTGAGATTTTGGGTAAGAAAGGCGAAGTGTCGGCCCTCATGCGCGGCATCGGTTCTTTGGATGCGGCAGCCCGCCGGGAACGGGGGGCTGCACTCAATATCCTCAAAGAAGATATTGCTCAAGAGTTGCAGACTCGCAAGGCCGCGATTGAGTACCGTGACCTCAATAGCCGCTTGGCCGCCGAATCGATTGATCCTTCTTTGATGCCGCCCCGCCAGGCATTTGAGATTGGCCGTCTCCATCCGATTACCCAGACCATTGATGAGGCGGTGGCGATTTTGGGTGAGATGCATTTCAAGGTGGTTGAGGGTCCGGATATTGAGGATGATTTTCATAATTTTACCGCCCTCAATATTCCGGCTGATCATCCGGCCCGCCAGATGCATGATACCTTTTATTTACCGGTTGGTGCGGATGGCCAGCGGCCGGTTTTGCGCACCCATACTTCACCGGTCCAGATTCGGACTTTACAAGAAACCCCGCCGCCGTTGCGGGTAATCGCACCAGGCCGGGTCTATCGGAGTGATTCGGATATAACCCATACACCGATGTTTCATCAGATTGAGGCTCTGGTTATTGAAGAATCAATACATATGGGGCATCTCAAAGGCTGTGTTGCGGCATTTTGCCGGGCTTTTTTTGAGATTGATGATTTGCCTTTGCGCTTCCGGCCGAGTTTTTTTCCCTTTACCGAACCTTCGGCTGAGGTTGATATTGGCTGCAGCCGTGCTGAGGGGGTTTTGACCATCGGTGATGGTGGGGACTGGTTAGAAATTATGGGGTGCGGCATGGTGCATCCCCATGTCTTGACCGCCTGCGGCATTGATCCGGAACGCTGGCAAGGCTTTGCCTTTGGTTTGGGGGTTGAGCGGATCGCCATGTTGAAATACGGCATCGCTGATCTGCGGACATTCTTTGATTCTGATCTGCGCTGGCTGGCCCATTACGGATTTTCGCCGCTGGATACCCCATCGATGATCGGGGGCTTATCACCGTGAGATTTTCCCTTGATTGGCTGAAGGATCATCTGGAAACCGGTGCCAGTTTGGCTGAGATCACCGCCACCCTCACCGCTCTTGGTCTTGAGGTTGAAAAGGTTGAAGAGCCGAATCTGAAAGATTTGGTGGTCGGGGAAATTCAGGCGGTTGAGCCGCATCCCAATGCCGATCGTTTGCGTATTTGTTCGGTTGAGGCCGGGGCCGGGCTGGTCGCGGTGGTGTGTGGTGCTCCCAATGTAAGGGTTGGACTAAAGAGTATCTTTGCCGCCCCGGGGAGCATGATTCCAGCCGATGGCCATATTCTCAAAGCCAGTGTCATCCGGGGTGTCGAAAGCCAAGGCATGCTGTGTTCAGCCCGTGAACTGGCCCTGGGGGATGATCATGACGGCATTATTGAGCTTGATGGGGATTCCAAGCCGGGTATGGCGGCTGCTCAAGCTCTGCTTGGCCGGGCCGGGCCGATTATTGAGATTGCTTTGACCCCCAATCGACCCGATTGCACCGGTGTGCGTGGTATTGCCCGTGATCTTGCCGCAGCCGGTCTTGGTGAACTGAAGCCGCTTGCCGTATCTCAAGCCCGGCCCGGATTTGCTTGCCCGGTTGCGGTTCGGCTGGAGCTTGATGATCGGCGGGCCTGTCCTGAATTTCAGATTCGGCTCATTCGCGGGGTCAAAAATGGTCCCAGCCCGGCTTGGCTTCAGGAACGGCTGTTGGCGGCCGGGTTGCGACCGATTTCGGCTTTGGTTGATGTGACCAATTATCTGACCATTGATCAGGCCCGGCCGCTGCATGTTTTTGATGCCGCCAAGATTGCCGGTGATTTGACTGTGCGGGCGTCTCTTGATGGGGAAACCTTGGCCGCTCTGGATGGGCATGAATATCGATTAGCCGCCGGGATGACCGTGATTGCCGATGAAAACGGTATCCTGAGTTTGGGCGGTGTCATCGGCGGCCAGAGCAGTTGCTGTGAATTGACAACCACTGATGTCATCCTGGAATGCGCCAGCTTTGATCCCACCCGTACGGCGACAACAGGGCGTCTTTTGCATCTTGAAACAAGCGCCCGCTACCGGTTTGAGCGCGGCGTTGACCCGGCCAGCGTGGGCCAAGGAATGGATGCCGCAACAGCGATGATGATCGATTTATGCGGCGGTGAAGCCAGCAAACCTTATAGGGCCGGATCGGCCCCCGATTGGCGCCGCGAGATTGCTTGGCGTCCGGGTAAGGTGGCCGCTCTGGGCGGGATTGATCTGCCAGCAACCCGATGCCGATCCATTCTCGAGTCATTGGGTTGTGAAATTGCCAGCCGTGATCTGGACTCCTCAAACAACCAGAGTGATCAAGAACCAATATGGCGGGTGACGCCACCCAGTTGGCGCGGTGATATCGCCGGTGAGGCCGATTTGGTTGAGGAGATTTTGCGGGTGCATGGTTTTGATGCCATTCCGGCGGTAGCGATGAATCATGATGGCCGGTTGCCTGGCCCGGCCGGTGATCCGGCTTATGGTCGCTTGGGCCGGGTTGCCCGCGCTTTGGCGGTACGGGGTTTGATGGAGACGGTCAACTGGTCTTTCATGGATTGTGATCATGCCCAGCTGTTTGGTGGTGGCGGTGAGGATTTGCGTCTTCTCAATCCGATCAGCCAAAATCTTGACCAGCTGCGCCCGACTCCTCTGGCTTCTTTGATTGCTGCTGCCTCCCGTAACTTGGCGCGGGGTCAGGTTGATTTTGGCTTGTTTGAAATTGGGCCGGCTTTCACCGGTGGTCAACCGGGACAACAACATAAAATGGTATCCGGTCTGCGGGTTGGCGATGCGGTCACTCGGCATTGGTCGGGTCCGGCCCGTCCGGTCAATGCGTTTGATGTTAAAGCCGATGTTTTGGCGGTGCTCAAAGCTCTCGGGGTGACGATTGACACGCTAAAAACCCAAGCCCCAGGGCCGGATTGGTTTCATCCTGGACAATCGGGATGTTTGTGTTGGGGTCCGAGAAATATTTTGGCCCAATTTGGTGTTGTCCATCCTTTGGTTGCCAAAGCATTTGATTTGGCTGGGTCGCCCGCGGCGTTTGAAATTTTTATTGATGCTGTCCCGATAGCAAAGAAAAAACCATCCCGTCCGGCTCTTCATGTGTCTGCGTATCAGCCGGTCATGCGTGATTTTGCTTTTTTGGTGGATGAGGCAACACCAGCCGCCGATGTGGTGGTTGCGGCCCGTAAAGGCGGCAAAAATCTGGTCGACAGGGTAGAAATTTTCGATATTTATACCGATCAAGGAGTCCCGAAAGGCAAAAAATCAGTCGCCCTATCAGTGCGTTTGCAACCCCGTAAAGGGACACTCACCGATGCCATGATTGATGATGTCGCAGCGTCTATCGAAGCGGCGGTCGCCGATGCAACCGGGGGGACCTTACGGAGGGTGTGATGGGTTTGATCATCCCATGATCGGGCGGTTTTGTCGGCGCCGTGTGAGAACCCATGATCATTCTGTCTGATGATGCTATAAGACAACCCTTGAATGATGCTATCCAATGCCGTGATGATCTTAATCTGACCATGATTTTAATGAATGATATTGATGATCAACAAAATGACTTCAGTAAGAAAGAATCCAATCTGATGACCATTTTTTCACAGAGATTTTTACCTCCGCCTGGCCTTGTTTTGTCTTGTCTTTTCACGTTTGGGCTGGCTGTTTGGTTGTCTTTTCCGGCCTTTGCCGGTTGGGAAGGGTCTTGGGAGACCGCCGATTCTTGGGGCGGAAGCTACCGGATTGATGTCTATCCCGACGGCACAGCGATGACCGATTATGCCGAAGGCTGGAAAGGGCAATGGCATGAGGCAGAAGGCGGCAGCCTGGTTATTGAATGGGATTCAGGGTGGCGCGATTATATCTTTAACGGGGTTATGGGTCGGCAGCGTCTGGCGTCAAAAGAAGGCCAGAGGGGTTATTCCAGCTATATGCATCCACTCGAAGAATAGATAATAAGAATAATATTGAGAGATGTTTTATTAAAGATGAACGCCGCAGTCTCTCCGGATTTATCGGTATCCCCAACATTTCAAAAAGCGCTGGGGCAGTGCGAGGCCGTCCTATTAACCATCTTGGGGACTGCTTTTGCTTGATCGTTTATGTATCCTGGCCAGGAATCCATTTACGTGGGTTTTTGTGGCGGTTTTTTTTGCGTTTTTCTTGTTCGCGACGGCTTTGATCCAAGACTCGAAAAAACCGTTTAAAGCGGCGGGCTAACTCTTCTTTTTGCTCGGGAGTCAAGTCTTCATCGGCGATTTTCGACAAATCAACGCCGCGGAGATCATTTTTGGTCATTATTCATGCGCCTCTCTCTCGCTTTTCTCAACGTTACCCATCCAACAGATCATCTGATCGCATGAGATCCATCTTCTGTTATCGCAATAATAAAGGAACAGAGTATGGCAGAATAAAACAGCAAATCGGGATTGATCTCAATAATGATAATGACTCATCATTATTCCCGCTCCACAGATGAGATTATTCTGGCTCAATATATGAGCAAAAAATGGCAAGAATAGGTGGAAAAGGGCGGAAAGACCGAGATTATGAGTCGTTCTGAGGTCGTTTAGCGGGCTGGCTGGCGGGTACTGAATCTGACTCGATGGTATTATCCGGAAGATCATTTTTCAAAACAGGGACGCGGTTGTTGGTTCTGGGATTGTTGTTTTGCATGGTGTCGTTGTTGATGGGGTTACTTTTGGCGGCTGGTAACGCTGTTTCGGCTTGGCCAATCGGTTTTAGAGGCCAACGTGTCCCGGTATTGAGATATTGTTGATAGCGTTCGGCTTGTCGCCTCTGTTGGGGCAAACCACCCAGCAGGGGCCGTCTGGGGTCGAATGGGTCCGGAGATTCAAAGCATTCTGGTTTCCCTAAGGTGCTGTAACAATAAATCGGCGCGACAATTTTGTCCGGTGGGGCGTCACGGCACATGACACGATCTTCAAGAAAATTGGCCAAGGAGCACTGTTTGCCATACCATTGGGATATCCATTTATCGGTTATAAATTGTTCTTCAGCCAAGTAATTGGCGGTATCAGCAATCGGGATAACCGCCTGTACCGGTGTGCAGCCACCATTCCATAAAGGAGCGATGGCAACCAAAAGCCCCACCGCTCCAATCCGCCGCCGCCCCTTTCGGGTTTGGAGTCGCCGATCAACCGGCGATTGCGCATCTAAACCGGCGGGGACGCAATGCCGATACTGAAGCATTTTTTCGCAGTTAATCACAATCTGCCTCTTGCCAAAATCTAAAGACGGTATGATCCAATGACGCTATGAGCTGTATGCGGAGTCAAGATACTCTATACTCAATAAAAAATAGCCGATAAAAAACAGTCATAAAAAGGTTGGCACGTGAATAAAACAGCCATAAAAGGGTTGGCACATGAAAGGGATCGGTTCATAAAGATTGATAAGAAAGTCAGTTTATAAAAATGGGTTTATTTTTTAAGCATATTTACGCATAGATTTTTTAAGCAAATTTCTTGCCATTTGGAACGCCAATTAGAAATCCAAGCTGAGAAATCCAAGCTGAAAATGTGAGGCTCTACCGACCCATAAACTGTCTTGCGGCTGATTGTGGCCAATAAACGGCATGTAGCGGGCTGATTATTTTTTTATTGTTTGATTGTTTCTTAATAAAACAAGAGAAAAACAATGGCTGAACAGATGAATCCGGTTTGTGATTTTGGTTGGCAAGCGGTTGATTTTTCCCTGCCTGGTGTTGACGGCAATACTTACCGGCTGGCTGACCATGTTGGTGAAAGCGCAACCTTGGTGATGTTCATCTGTAATCATTGCCCTTATGTGCGTACGGCGATTGATCGCATTGTTGAGGATGTCGATTTTTTGCGTGATCATGGGGTCAAGGCGTTGGCGATTATGTCCAATGATGTTGAGACTTACCCCGATGATTCTTTTGAGAATATGGGCCGTTTTGCGGCTGATCACCGGTTTGGTTTTCCCTATCTGATTGATGAAAGTCAAGATGTCGCTCGCGCCTATGCGGCCATATGTACGCCGGATTTTTTTGGATTCAATGCCGATTTGGGCCTCCAATATCGTGGACGCTTGGACGCGGCTGGGCGTGAACCTTGTCCTCCTGGAACCAAACGGGAATTACGTGAGGCGATGCTGATGATTGCACAAACCGGGCAAGGACCCCGGGAACAAATTTCCAGCATTGGATGTTCAATCAAGTGGCGGCAGACTAATCATTGACCCATGATTTTCCTTGTTTTTTTGCCCTTCTCGGGTTCAGTGACAACGCCGTTTCATAGCCAAGATATTGGTTGGGGAGCGGTTTGGGAATCTCTTGTGTCATTGCTGTATCTCCTGACCATGAATATATAGCATGAATACATAGACTATGTTTTCGACTGTGTTTTCGACCCATCCATTCAATCAATCGCTATTCATCCATCACTGTTTTTGAGGGTTTGACGTGTCTGAGAGTGATCAATTTTTGCGTGAAGTCAGTGAGGAATTTAAGAAGGAGCAGCGTCTTAAACTCTGGAAACTGGTTGCGCCTTATGTGATTGGGGTGGCGGCCTTCGTCATTCTTGCCACCAGCGGTGCGGTTGGTTGGCAGTCTTATCGTGAGGCGCGCGATCGCGCATGGGGAGAGCGTTACGCAATCGCTATGCAGTTGGCTGCGGAAGGGAACACCCGCTTGGCTGCTGAGCAATTTTCGCAACTGGCCGCCGAAGCCACACCAGGATCTGGATACGCAACATTGGCGATGATGCAAGAGGCGGCTCTCCTGGCTGATGACCAGCAAGCGGATGCAGCGTCTGGTTTGTATCTGCAGTCATTGGATGAGACCGATGACTCATCTTTACGTGATTTGGCCACATTGCTGCGGGCGATGGTTGAGTTGGATACGGCCGATCCGGATGAATTGCGGGCGATTTTGGAGCCTCTGGCGGCTGAAAACTCTCCTTGGCGTTTTTCGGCCCGTGAGTTTCTGGCCTATCTGGCCGGGCGTGAGGGCAATCGGACTCTCCAGATTGAGATCTTTGAACAGCTGATTGATGATTCCTTGACCCCTCAGGGGATTTATGCTCGGGCCCAAGATATGTTATCGCTTCTGGGTGTTCATCAGGCCGAATGATTGCGTTTTGGTGATGATGAATCTTGAGGGTTCAGTCATTGATTGCTTGCGGTGGCAAAAGCGATCATCGGTCATTTTGGTGGCTGTAGTCTCTTGTGTGATGCTTGCGGCTTGTGACTTGTTTGACGGAGTTTTTGGCAACGAAGATGAGCGTATCCTGCCTGGTGAACGTATAGCGGTTTTAACCAAAACCGATGACCTTGTTGCTGGGTCACCCTCTTTGAATCCGTCTCCGGCCCGGGTTGTTTTGCCGCGGCCGGTGGTCAATCCTTCCTGGCCGCAAGAAGGGGGGTCGGCCAGTCGTGCTATGGGTCATTTGGCGGCTTCTGGGCCGTTATTAAAGCAATGGCAAGTGAATATCGGGGAGGGATCAAGTTCTGAGCGGCGTCTTTTGGCCCGTCCAATCATTGGCGACGGGCGGGTCTATGTCATTGATGCCGAGTCCGAAATCAGTGCCTTTGATTTTGCAACCGGTGCTCAATTATGGTCGATTGACAGTGGTTCGGATCTTGATGAAGAAGAGACTTTTGGTGGCGGCTTGGCTTATGACAAGGGGCGTGTTTTTGCGACAACAGGTTTTGCTTATGCCATTGCTCTTGACGCGGCCAGTGGTGAAGAAATATGGCGGGCCGAGCTTCCCGGACCGATGCGGGCTGCCCCGACCGTTAACCAAGGTCTGGTTTTTGTTGTTACCATTGATAACCAGGTTTTTGCTCTTGACGAAAATACTGGGGAGCGTCTGTGGTCGCATGTTGGGGTCGCTGAAATTGCCAGCATTCTCGGTGGTACAAGCCCGGCTGTGGCTGAGGGTGTGATTATTCTGCCGTATTCTTCTGGTGAGATTTATGCTTTGCGGGCCGCCAGTGGCCGCGAATTGTGGCGAGAGAATCTGGGTGCGGTCGATCGTTTTGATGCGTTGTCCTCGATTGCGGACATTGCGGGGTTGCCGGTGATCAGCGACAATCGGGTTTTTGTTATATCCCATTCCGGGCGTATGGTGGCATTGGATGTACGCAGTGGATTGCGCTTATGGGAGCGGAATATCGGTGGTATCCAGACCCCCTGGGTTGCCGGGGACTATCTTTTTGTTTTGACCAATAGCGGGCAGTTGTTATGCCTAAAAGTGGTTGATGGCAGCACTGTTTGGGGGGTCGGCCTGCAGCTTTTTGAGGATATGGAAGATCGTGAAGATCGGATTGTTTGGCATGGTCCTTTGTTGGCTGGTGATCGTTTGATCATGGTCGGCACGCATGGTGAAATCCTCTCTATTTCCCCTTATACGGGACGACCTTTGGGTATCGCAAAAATCTCTGGTCCTGTGGCGCTAACGCCCTCGATTGCGCAAGAAACAGTTGTTCTGCTTGATGAAACAGCCGATCTTTTTGCTTTGCGCTGACCAGGCTTTGCTTCCTGTGCGCCATAATGTTTGATCAAGATGCCCTTCACGCTTGCCATAATTGGCCGCCCCAATGTTGGCAAATCGACTTTATTTAACCGTTTGGTTGGCCAACGTTTGGCCTTGGTTCATGATCGCCCTGGCGTCACCCGTGATCGGCGTGAAGCCAGGGCTTTGATTGATGATATCCCGATCCGTATCATTGACACTGCGGGTCTGGGGGAAGTGGGGACCGATGATGTGGTCGCCAAACGCATGCGTGAGCAAACAGAGATCGCTCTTAGCGAGTCGAATGCCGCTCTTTTTGTCTTGGACGCCCGGGTTGGGGTGACCGCTCTTGAGAGGGAATCTCTACAGGTTTTGCGTAAATTCGGCATACCTCTGTTACCGGTGGCCAATAAATGTGAGGGCCGCCAAGCTCCCGATGGGCTGCATGAAATCAACGCTTTGGGGCTTGGTGATGTGATTGCAGTTTCGGCTGAGCATGGGGATGGAATCATCGACCTGTATCGCCGTCTCTTCAGCTTGCTTGGGGAAGACCAGTCTGACAACGGCCTGCTGACGGATCGTCAAGATGGTCTTGATATGGCTGACCCTTTCGATACAGCCACCCCGATTCGGATTGCGGTTGTTGGGCGTCCGAATGCCGGAAAATCAACCCTGATTAACCGGCTTCTTGGCTATTCCCGCTTGCTCACCGGTGCCCAGCCGGGTTTGACTCGTGATGCTGTTCGTTTGCCCCATCGTTTCAATAATCGTGATGTGCTATTGATTGATACAGCCGGTATGCGTCGGCGAACCCGGATGACCGATCCCTTGGAACGGGCCGCGGTTGGTGAGGCGCAAAGAGCTATCCGTTTATGTCAGGTCGCGGTTCTGGTGCTTGATGGTGAAAGGCAGTTGGATCGGCAAGATTTAAGAATTGCTCAGCATATTGCCAAGGAAGGTCGGGCGATGATTGTGGTGGTCAATAAAATCGACTGCCTGAATGAAGGTTCAGAAGTTCTGGCCACCATCCGTGAGCGTCTTGATCAATCCTTTCCGCAGATGCGCGGTGTGACTGTCTTGGCGCTATCGGCGTTGCATGGGCAAGGGGTTCAAGAGCTGGGCCCGGCGGTTGTGCAGACTTATGAAACTTGGGGAGTCCGTATCCCGACCGCCCGACTCAATGATTGGTTGAATGACCAGATGGCTCATCATGATCCTCCTCTTGCTGGCGATGGTCGCCGTGTCAAGCCTCGCTATATCACTCAAATCAAGACTCACCCGCCCAGCTTTGCGTTATTCGTCAACCGCCCGGATATGGTGCCGGTCGGTTATCAGCGTTTTTTGATCAATGGGTTGCGTCGGGATTTTGGTCTTTGGGGGACACCGTTGCGCTTACGTCTCAAAAAAGGCAAAAACCCCTATATATAATCGTATAGGGATCGGCCCAATCATCATGAAACAACAGCAAAGGAATGCTGAGGCGATGATGAGCAACAATTCCAACCATCGGGTTGAAGAGACAATCGCATCCAATCACCGGTATGGATAGGGTGAGGATGATGGGTAAAAATGTTGCCTTCTTTGGTTTGGCGGCAGCGGTTTTGTTCTGGTTGTTTCTGTGGCCTCCAGCGGCGATTTTTGACCGGCACCATATTGATGGGCCGGGGGTTGAGACATTGGCTTTGACCTGTACCGGTTGCCATGGTCCTGGTGGCGTCAGCCCGGGCCCGATTCCGTCTTTGGCCGGACGCCCTTTTGATGAATTGGCAGCCGATCTTTATGCCTTCCGTGATGGCCCGCATCCCTGGACGATTATGAAACGGTTCATGGTTGCTTTTTCTGATGAGGATATCATCGCCTTGGCTACCTATTTCGCCGCCCAGCCCTCTCATCCTGGGCCGTGAGTGTTTGCCCCAATGCTTAAGAAGGCTTTGTCATCACCATCGGTTATGCCGGTCAACAGTACGCAGAAGAAACCCCGCTCTTTTCTCAGATCTGGTGGTTTTTCTCGTTCTCATAGTTTCCCTTATTCTCAAGGTCTTTCTTGTTCTCGACCTCTTCACGGGTCTTTAGGGCGCCGTCGTTTCCTGGGTCTGGCGGCGGCGGCGTTGCCTTTTCTTAAGGGATGCGGCGTGGGCGCGCGGCCCCGGGTGGTGATTATCGGTGGTGGTTTTGCCGGGGCAACCGCGGCCCGTTATCTGCGCCAATGGGACCCATCGATTACGGTCACCCTGATCAACCGGAAAAAAATTTATCTCACTTGTCCGTTCAGCAATTATATCATCGGCGGTTTTCGTCGCATGCGGGATATTCGACATGATTATCAGGGTCTGGCCGCGCGCGGGGTTGATATGGTTTACGGCACCGTCTTAGGGATTGACCATGACCATCGGCGTGTCCGGATGCAGGACGGTCAGAATATTCCTTATGATCGTCTTATGGTCGCACCGGGGATTGATATGGTCTGGGATGGTCTTCCCGGTTATGACCAAGCCGCCGCAGAGGTGATGCCCCATGCTTGGGAGGCTGGCCCGCAAACCCTGTTATTGACCGATCAATTACGGACCATGGAAGACGGCGGCTTGGTGATCATCACGGTCCCTGAATATCCGTATCGTTGTCCACCCGCCCCCTATGAGCGGGCCGCCTGTATCGCTTACTATCTCAGCCGTCATAAGCCAAATTCGAAAATTCTCATTCTTGATGCCAAAGATACATTCACCAAGAAAAAATTATTTATCCAAGGATGGAATGATTTATACCCGGGTATGATTGAATGGGTCCCAAAGCGGCGTGGTGGCGAGGTTGTCGCGGTTGAACCGGATTCACGCAGCGTCATCACCGACGGTGGGGGTAAAATTCGCGGTGATGTGGTCAATGTGATCCCGCCTCAGCAAGCTGGTGCGATTGCTGTGCAATCCGGTTTGGCGGAAGACGATGGTTGGTGCCCGGTGGATGCCTATACCCTGCAATCGCGGTTGGTTGAGGGTATTCATTTGGCCGGTGACAGCATCATCCCTGATGCCATGCCAAAATCAGGTTTTTCGGCCAATAGTCAAGCCAAGGCTTGTGCGGCGGCTTTGGTTGCCTTGCTCAATGACCGACCGGTTTTGGAGCCGGTTTTTGCCAATACCTGCTACAGTATGTTGGCGCCCGATTATGGGATCTCAATTGCTGGGATGTATCGGGCCACAGAAAACGGCATTGTTGCCGTGAGTGGGGCCGGCGGTGTCAGCCCACTCGATGCCGGGCCAAAATTTCGGGCCGCCGAGGCACGCTATGCCCAGGGTTGGTATGACAGCATGACCGATGAAATGTTTGGCAGCCCTTCTTGAGCAGCCAATAGATCAGCAGGCTGTTACAAACATGCAATGTTGTGAACATGCGGTTTTACAAACAGAGGGTCAATAGGCTTTGAGATTTTTTCCAGTTTGATTGAAGCTGGGCAAAACCGCCTCAACAAAAGCCGGAGCCACATCATCCGGTTGGCTGAGACCCGAAAAATCAGCCCCCGGAAAGGCTTGCCGCCTTAATTGGGTGGCCACAGAACCCGGGTCCATCAAATTGGCCCGAATCGGGGTTTTGGCGACTTCCCGGGCATAGGTCTTGACCAGCATATCGAGAGCCGCCTTGCCACAGGCATAGGCACTCCAATACGGCAAGGCACGAAAACCACAGGTCAGGCTGGTGAACAGGAGCCGCCCGGCATCCGATTGACGCAGCAACGGGTCCAAGCTGCGAATGAGCCGCCAATTTGCGTGAAAATTAACGTTGAACGTGTTCTCCCAAACCGGTGGATCAACATGCCCGGTCGGGCTGAGCACGCCCAACGCCCCGGCATTGCCAATCAAAATATCAATATGACCATGCCGCTCGGCCATCGCCGCCCCTAGACGGTCAATGGCTGGAAAATCAGTCAAATCCATCGGGGTGAGGGTTGTGGTTCCGCCTTGGGCTTCAATGGCATCGGCGGCCTCTTCCAAACCGCCTTGGGTGCGGGCAATCAAAACCACATGGGCGCCCTCAGCCCCCAGAGCTGTGGCCACCGCCATACCGATGCCCCGTGAAGCACCGGTCACCACCGCGATGCGTCCTTGCAATCGTTTATTCATATTGATCCGGTCTCCTTGAGAAAAGAGAGCTGGGCCGGTTTATTCATCATCCCATCGGCCGTCATGATCAACCGGTCTCCTTGAGGAAAGAGAGTTGAGCTGATGGCCCACCTTGGGTCAGGTCGATGAGGGGAATCGGGTAATCACCGGTGAAATAATGATCGGTATATTGTGGCTCTTGATCGTTGCGTTTTTTGGCTCCCAGAGCACGATAGAGACCATCAAGAGAAATAAAACCCAGGCTATCGACACCAATATACCGCTCCATTTCATCAACGCTATGATTGGCGGCCAGCAATTCCTGATGCGATGGTGTATCAATGCCATAATAATCCGGGTATTTGATTGGTGGGCTGGCGATGCGCATATGGACCTCTCTGGCCCCGGCTTCACGCACCATTTGGACAATTTTGGTGGCGGTGGTGCCACGAACAATACTATCATCGACCAAGACCACCCGCTGACCCGATAAGGGTCCGCGATTGGCGTTATGTTTCAAACGCACCCCAAGATGGCGGATTTCATCACTCGGCTCAATAAATGTCCGTCCCACATAATGATTGCGGATGATGCCGAGATCAAAAGATATATTGGCCTGCTCGGCATAGCCAATCGCCGCCGGGGTTCCAGAATCGGGAACCGGGCAGACCACATCGGCCGGGACACCGCATTCCCGGGCCAGTTCCCGCCCCATATTGACCCGGGTTTCATAAATGCTTTTGCCGCCCATCATGCTATCGGGACGGGCGAAATAGATATATTCAAACAGGCACGGTTTTGAGGGTATTGGCGGGAAGGGGTGAACGCTATCCATGCCATCCTGACCGATGAAAATAATCTCGCCCGGTTCGACATCACGAATATAGTCGGCCCCGATAATATCAAGAGCACAGGTCTCAGAAGCCAGGATATAAGATTGATCCAGTTTGCCCAGAATCAAAGGCCGGACACCATAGGGATCGCGCATGCCATATAAGGTATCTTTGGTCAAAGCCACCAAGGCATAACCACCATATAAAGAACGCGCCGCCTTGATCAAGCGGTCGGTGACTCCGCCATGACCGGTGGCCATGAGATGGATGATCACCTCGGTATCGGTGGTTGATTGAAAGATGCTGCCGTGATGGGTCAATTCCCGCCGGAGGGAAAGCGCGTTGGTCAAATTGCCGTTATGGGCAATGGCCAAGCCGCCAAACCCCAGATCAGCGTATAGCGGCTGGACATTGCGCAGCATCGGCTCGCCGGTGGTCGGGTACCGGTTGTGGCCGATGGCCGCTTGACCTTTCAGACGCCGCATCACATCAGGCTGTGAAAACACATCCCCGACCAGACCGACCGCCCGATGGGCGCGAAATTCTTCCCCGTCATAGCTCACGATGCCGGTGGCTTCTTGTCCCCGATGCTGCAAAGCATGCAGGCCGAGTGCCGTATGCACCGCCGAATCCACATGACCAAAAATTCCGAAAACACCGCATTCTTCTTGCAGTTTATCGTTTCCCAACAGACCGATTCGATGATTGAATGTTGGTTGATTGAACAAAGTTGCCAAGGCCATTTAATTTCTCTCTAGGCTATGATGTAGACGATCCATTTCTTGGCGTTCTTGTCGACTATAACCGGTTTCTTCAGCCGTTTTTCCTGGTTGAGGCTGGGGGTTGGAGAGGCGGTCAACTTCTTTTTGTATTGATTCGCGGCGGGTGCTGAGACTGTCTAAAAGATCTGTTTGGTTGGCCGGTGGTTGATTGACCAGGATTGTCCCTTTGGGTGCCAAGGAGAGCAGAAACCGCCCGCCGGTTTCCAGGACCGGTGAAAAGCGGGCCTCAGCCAGCCAATTAGGGGGACGCTCTTCTTCATGAATCCAGTTGATGAAGATATATCCCAGACAAACAAACACAACCCCACGCAACAAACCAAACAACAACCCCAGCGAACGATCAAGTGCCCCAAGCGTACTCTCACGCAACCGTCGTGAGATCATGCCGCTGATCAGGGAAATACCGGCCAAGGTGATCACAAAAATCGCCACCCCGGCGATGCTATCAGCCAAAAGATTATGGGCAATGACTTCCCGGGCATAAGGTCTGATAATGGCAAGACCATATAATGTTGCAAAAATGGCCGCGACCCAGCCAGTGATTGAGAGAATCTCGCGCGTAAAACCACGCGAAAAAGCCAAAAGAGCCGACAGCATCATGATGGCTATCACAACAAGGTCAACGATATTTGCCGGCAATTTATCCATAACGGTTTTCTTAAGGTGGCGAAGGGCGGCGGTTGCCGTGTTCCTTTTAGACCGTTTTCCCTCCCTCAAACAAGGTGATCAGTTGGCGCAGATGCGATATATTATTCAAAGTCAACGGCATATTTTTGCCATGATGGCGGCGCGGGCGGGGAGCCAGAGCGGTTGTAAAGCCGAGTTTGGCCGCTTCACGCAAGCGATCAGGCGTGTGGGAGACCCCGCGAATTTCCCCCGATAGGCCAATTTCTCCAAAAAGGACCGCATGATCAGGTAAGGCAACGCCGGTCTGGGCCGAGACGATGGCCGCCGCGGCCGCAAGATCAACCGCCGGTTCGGATAAACGCAGGCCCCCGGCGACATTGAGATAAACATCAAAACTCCCTAAAACCAGGCCGCAGCGGGCCTCCAAAACCGCCAAAATCATGGCCATCCGCCCGCTATCCCAGCCAACCACAGTGCGGCGGGCGGAACCGAAAGATGTTGGGGCGACCAAGGCTTGAATTTCGGTCAGAAGAGGGCGGCTGCCTTCCATACCGGCAAAGACTGCGGTCCCGCTCACCCCTTCTGGGCGTTCGGCTAAAAACAAAGCCGAGGGATTTTCAACTTCGGCCAAGCCATGATCCGACATTTCAAAAACCCCGATTTCATTGGTGGCGCCATAGCGATTTTTAACCGCACGCAAAATGCGGAATTGATGGCCCCGATCACCCTCAAAATAAAGAACCGTATCCACCATATGTTCAAGCACCCGCGGTCCGGCGATTTGGCCATCTTTGGTGACATGGCCAACCAGCAACACCACCGCGCGGCTGGCTTTGGCAAAGCGGATGATTTCTGCAGCGCATGAGCGGACTTGTGAGACTGTACCCGGGGCGGCATCCAGAGCATCAAGATACATGGTCTGGATCGAATCAATCACCACCACATCGGGCGGTTTTCCCTCCGCTAAGCTGGTAATCAGTCCGCGCACATCACCGGTGGCGGCCAACCGAACTTTTAAGTTCTTGGCCCCTAAACGCCCAGCCCGTTGGCGAATTTGATCAATCGCTTCTTCACCGGTGACATAAACACAAGCCGCGTCATCGGCCAATGCAGCCACCAACTGTAACAATAAGGTGGATTTACCGATTCCCGGGTCGCCACCGACAAGGATGGCTGATCCGGCCGCCAAACCGCCACCACAGACACGGTCCAGCTCGCCGATACCCGATTGCCGCCGTGCCAGGGGTTTTTGATCACCCGAATCGGAAAGATCAGAAAAGACCACATGGCCGGGTTTACCGACTGATTTGGTCGCTTTGCTGCCTATGGGTGGGTTGGATTGGGGGGTCTCTTCCGATATAGCATCCCAGGCCCCGCACGAATCGCATCGCCCGCTCCATTTGGCGTATCCGGCTCCACAAAACTGACAAACATAACGGGGTCCTGCCACAATCGTCTGCTCCTGGGCAGAATCAGGCTCGAACAGCCATTTTTATCGGCCCTTCAGCCCGGCCATGAATGAATTGATCGACATGGGGACTATGGCTCTGCTCAATTTCGGCGGCAGCGCCACTCCAGATGATTTTCCCTTGATAGAGCATGGCGATACGATCACCAATTTTACGGGCACTGGCCATATCATGGGTAATCGTCAAGGCCGATGCTTTGGCTTCTTTGACGCATCGGACAATCAGGTCATTGATGATATCACCCATAATCGGGTCAAGACCGGTGGTCGGTTCATCAAAAAAAATGACCTCCGGATCGGTGGCAATCGCCCGGGCCAGACCGACCCGTTTTTGCATGCCTCCCGATATTTCAGAGGGCCGTAATTCTCCAACCTGTTCTTCTAAACCCACTTGGGCCAGCTTTTTGATGGCCACCACCCGAGCATCATGACGGGGCATGCCACGGCCTTCCATCAAGCCGAAAGCCACATTTTCCCAAACCGTCAAGCTGTCAAACAAAGCACCATTTTGAAACAACATACCCATACGTTGATTGAGCAGGCTGCGCCGGGCCGGGGAGGCGGCAATAACATCTTCACCATCAATCTCAATCTGCCCTGAATCCGGGCGCAACAAGCCAAGAATACATTTCAGAAGAACCGATTTGCCGCTCCCCGAACCGCCGATAATCACCAGAGACTGATGCGCTTCAAGATCAAGCGATACGCCATCAAGAACCGTTTTGCTTCCGAACGATTTGCGCAGATCACGTATACGAATTTTTTGGCTCATTTTTATCGACCCGTTCTTATCGATTCATTTTTATTGTTTTATTTCAGCCGACTGAATTGAAGAGGAAAAAATTATGTCCCAAAAAATAATGACGCCACAAAATAATTGGAGCAGAGAATCAAGATCGAAGACGAAACCACCGAAGTTGTCGTTGCCGCTCCCACTCCTTGGGCTCCGCCCTTGGAATGATAACCGTGATAACAACCCATCACCGTGACAATGAAGCCGAATAAAGCGGCTTTCACCAAGCCGGAAATAATATCAATTTGGGTCACAAAACCCCAGCTGTTCTTGAGATAGAGGGTCGGGTTAAAGCCAAGATTATAAACACTGATCACATAACCACCAAAAACACCGATGCTATCGGCAACCAGAACCAATAAAGGCAGCATGGTGACACCGGCAATAACCCGCGGGGCAATGAGATACTTAAACGGGTTGGTTGAAAGGGTGGTCAAGGCATCAATTTGTTCGGTCACCCGCATGGTGCCGATCTCAGCAGCAATGGCTGCACCCACCCGACCCGCAATCATCAAACCGGCCAGAACCGGTCCCAATTCGCGGGTGATCGAAATGACCAAGACATTGGGAACCGCACTTTCGGCTGAAAAACGGGCAAAGCCGGTATAGGTTTGGAGAACCAGAACCATGCCGGTAAACACCGCCGTCAACCCAACCACCGGCAAAGAGAAATAGCCAATACTCACCATTTGCTGGACAATCAAGCGGGGATAAAACGGTGGCGTGAAACAATGGCGGAGCACCATTGGAACAAATAAAGCCAGCCGCCCGGTGGCCGCCAGAAAGCCCAGGAACAAACGCCCAATACGGGCCAGAAGACCGATGAAACCTTTCATAAGGCTGGCTGGTGCGGATGGAGAGACTCGAGTCATGATATCGCAATACCCGATTTATAAGCACGACGGCAAGATTGGCCGATACGGATGAGAATTTCATAGCCGATACTTCCCGCTTGCCGGGCCAGATCATCGGTATCATATCCCGGGCCGACCAACTGCACGCGGTCACCGATAGAAATATTGTCTTCTGGAATTTGGCTAATATCAAGGGTGATATAATCCATCGAAACCCGTCCAACAATCGGCACCCATGTCCCGGCGGCCAGCACCTTTCCCCGATTGCCCAAACACCGCGGATAGCCATCGGCATACCCCATCGCCAATGTAGCGATCCGTTTGGGTGTATCCAGGGTAAAGCTGGCCCCATAGCCAATACTGTTCGGTGGGGCAATGCTGCGTATTTGAATAATTGGCGATTCCAAAGTGATCACCGGCTGCATCGGGTTGGGTTTTCCCGGGGTCGGGTTGAGGCCATAAAGTGCCCCACCAGCCCGCGCCAAGCTGAAATGATAGGAGGGTCCGAGAAAAATACCCGGCGAATTGGCCAGGCTGAGCCTGCTGGTTTGGAGAATTGTTGCCGCCTCAATGATTTCTGCATGTTGCTTGGCGTTGAGGGGGTGGTGCGGGTCGTCGGCGCAAGCCAGATGACTCATCACATAATCCAGGCAGAGATCAGACAGAATAGAAGACGTATGATCCCGTAAATCTTGCAGACCAAATCCCAAACGATTCATCCCGGTGTCAACATGTAAAACGACCTTGAAGGCATCATGAGCGGTGCCGTATTGACGCCATATATCGCATTGGCGTTGATCGTTCAAAACCGGGATCAGGTGATTTTCAGCCATATTGATGGCATCTTGGGGCCGGGCCGGGCCATTGAGGACATAAATCGCCGCCTGCTTGAGAATACGGCGCAAGCGCATCCCTTCCTCAGGATCGGCGACAAAAAAATGCCGGCATCCCAACTGGTGCAAGAGAGGAGCAATTTTCCCCATTCCCAAACCATACGCATCGGCCTTGACCACCGCGCCAAGAGCACATTCTTTGCTCAGATGGGCCTGTAAATAAGCCCAGTTGGCGGCAACCGCATTTAGATCAATGGTGAGGAGGGCACCGTTGCGCTCGGCCCTGTAATCATCAAATGGCATGGATGAGGATAAGAATCGGGCCGGTTTAGCCGAAAGATTCCGGCAGGCGGGATTCTTCGATATGGTCACTGAATTTGGTCATCATGGCGTCAAAATAGAGTTTGATATCACCGATTGGGCCGTGACGTTGCTTGGCGACAATCACTTCGGCAAGATTATGAACCCGTTCCATCTTCTCTTGCCATTGATCATGTTTCTCGGTTCCCTCTTCAGGTTTGGTGCGGGCATAATAATATTCTTCACGAAAGATGAACATGACGATATCGGCGTCTTGTTCAATCGAGCCGGATTCGCGTAAATCAGCCAGCTGCGGGCGTTTATCTTCGCGGTCTTCAACTTTGCGCGATAATTGAGATAAAGCCAGAACCGGTACATCCAGCTCTTTGGCCAGTGCCTTGAGACCACGTGAAATTTCGCCAACTTCCAAAACCCGATTATCCACACGCTGACGGCCGGGTGCGGAAACCAGCTGCAGATAATCAACCACCACCAGACCCAGATTGTCATGCAGCCGCTTGAGACGTCGGGCCCGGCTGCGCATGGCTGAGATGGTCAAGGC
This sequence comes from Alphaproteobacteria bacterium, assembly GCA_963923945.1. Lineage (GTDB taxonomy): Bacteria > Pseudomonadota > Alphaproteobacteria. The sequence continues at coordinate 342,036 of OZ000551.1, read as the reverse complement.
TGGTGAATCATCAATGTAAAGAGGTAAATCCTCAATTTGCCCCGATACCGCAACCAGACGCTGAAATTCTTCATCCGAGATAGCCCCTCGGCGCAGCTGTTCAGAGCGAATGGCCGCCTGTTCGGCCAGAATACGGGTCGCCAACTGTTCTGAGGACATTTCAAGGGAGAAAAAAGCAACCCCGGCCCCGGTTTTTTCCCCGGTTTCTTGACCGCGCCGCCAAAGATCAGCAACATGAAAAGCGATATTGGTCGCCAGGGCGGTCTTACCCATTGAGGGGCGGCCAGCCAAAATCACCAGATCTGAGCGATGCAAGCCGCCCAGAAGTTTGTCCAGGTCTTGGAAGCCGGTCGGAACACCGGTGAGAGCGCCGCTGCTCTGATAAGCCGCTTCGATGCTGCCGATGGCTTGCCCGAGGCTGGTAGAGAAATTCTGTGGCCCTTTATCAATGGCACCGGAAGTCGCCAGATCATAAAGTTTTTGTTCGGCATCTTCAATCAGTGTCACAGCCGGGCGGTCAATGTCGGCTTCATGGGAGTCATTCACCAGATCGGTTCCCAGACTGATCAACACACGGCGCAATGCCAGATCATAAATGACCCGGCCGTAAGCAACCGCATTCAGGATGCTCACCGCCTCTTCAGCCAAACGAACCAAATAAGCCACACCGCCAATTTCAGCCAAGGCCCCATCATGCTCGAAATAGGCCCGTATTGTCTGGACGTCGGCGATTTGACCACGTTCAATCAAGCGGCCCGCAGCTTGATAAATATCCCCATTGAGCGGATCGGCAAAATGTTCGGGTGCTAAAAAGTCACAAACCTTATCATAGGTGCTGTTGCTCATAAGAATAGCACCCAAGAGGGACCGCTCAGCATCATAATTATGGGGTGGGCTGCGGTAAGCGAGATCAGATCCTAAATCAGCTCCAGACCCACGCAAAACCTCGATTTTATTGTCTGAATCACTTTCAGAAGAAGTGGTAGACAGCCGGTCCCCCCCAACAAAGTGTGGGGAGGAAGAAAGAGTGTCACTGGGTGTTGGCATAAGGCGAAATTAGAGACCCGATGACCAATCGGCAAGACGTCATTGCTGTGAATCCTGGCGATAACATCACTTTAATTGTGGATAAGATGCCGTTCCCTTTGAAAGAACACATTTTTTAAATTTTTTAATCTCCATCAATCTGATTTTAATCAAAACCAAACCTCTGAAATTCGTATATGAAATTCACACAGATATTCATATAAAAACAGGGATCAATCATAAGAAATATATTAACCGTAAAGCCCCTTCATTATATATGAATACATGCATCAGTCGGTTTTTGTACGCAATCAAGCGTTATTGCATCGGTCTCATCAGATTGATGCGGCGATGTCGAATGCTCTGACGACCACTGCTCAATCAAGTAAGGCCGGAATTGAACTTAAAATACATTATATTGATGTAATAAGTGTATAAAATCACATAAACAACGACATATCATGGCACCAGTTGCTTGAAAAGATCCTTAAAAAAGACATAATTTCTTCTTAATTCTTTCTTATAAACTTGTTATATATTGGCAGTAGAATTGTGAAATAACCAGTGATTAGAATGTAATAGATAAGAAATAAATTGAAGACAAATTGACAAATATTTTATTTATGAATGCTTTATTCATCAACGCTTCACTGACTATAATTTAATTTTAGTAAGTATGAAAAATACAAAAATGTAAAAATGTAAAAATGTAAAAAGTATCAGAATGTTGATATTGGTTTAGGTAAAATTTAAGGAAGTTTATTCTACAAAAAAGGTTATTCTACAAATGTGTTTTGTGTTTTCTTTCGCAATTCTCTTTTTAAGAAATTCTTACAGGATTTTTCATGAGATTTTAAGATGCTTTTTCTTAAGGCGTTCCTCTTGTTTAGCGTCTTTTTTTCCTTTGTTTTTGATCCTTTTTTTCAGTTTCACCTTTTTGAGTTTTTCCCTAATGCCGGGTCCGTTTGGGGCCGCCTCGGCAAACGAATTGGCGCTTAAAAAGGGTGTTGCTCAAAATACCTTAAGAGAAGAATATACCCGCCCGCGTTTTATTCCCTTTCCTGAGGATAATGCCTATACGCCTGAGAAGACGGCATTGGGCAAAATGTTGTTTTTTGATCCCCGCTTATCAAAGAGCAACGCGACCTCATGTTCGACCTGTCATAATCCCTCTTTGGGTTGGGAGGATGGCAACCCCACCGCTATCGGCGCCGGGGAGCAGAAACTTAAGCGCCATAGTCAGACTATCCTTAATTTGGCCTGGGGAGAGACGTTTTTCTGGGATGGGCGTGCCTTGAGCTTGGAAGAGCAAGCCCTGATGCCAATCAGAGACAGCAATGAGATGAATCAGCCTCTTGATTCATTGGTTGATGAATTGAAGAAAATTCCTGGCTACGCCGCTCTATTTAATGACGCTTTTCCCAATAGTGGCCTTACCGAGGGTAACATTGCCAAGGCGTTGGCAACCTATCAACGTACGGTTGTTTCCAATAAAGCGCCTTTTGACCATTGGGTTGATGGTCGAGAACAGGCCATTGATGACGCTGCCAAGCGTGGCTTTGACTTGTTCAACGGTAAAGCGCGTTGTGTGGCCTGTCATTCTGGCTGGAATTTCACGGATGATAGCTACCATGATATTGGGTTGCCTGATGATGATATAGGGCGGGCCGGGGTTGTCAGCGGCATTGAGCAATTTCGCCATGCCTTTAAGACCCCTGGTTTGCGTAATTTAACCAGTCGGGCGCCATACATGCATGACGGTTCTTTGAACACATTAGAGGCGGTCATTGACCATTATAATGATGAATTTGTCGAACGCCCCTCACTCTCTTCTGAGATGCGACCTCTTGATCTTACTGCGGGTGAAAAGGCCGATCTTATTGCTTTTCTTAAGACCTTGACCAGTCAAGACGATCCGGTGGCCTTTCCTATTTTGCCCAACTAACCAGTGATCCGCTGGACCGATTCAATAAGTCCGAGACTTTCAGCGATCATTCATTTATCTTTTGGCTATACTTAATATTATATGGGTATCGGTAAAGGATATCTCTGACCGTCGGAAAGGTGAATGTTGGTGAGTCGCTGCTCTGATATTCTTAATCCCCAATCAAGCTGGAGGTCGTCAATGATGTTTTGGAAAATATGGGGCCAAAAAATTCCTCTTTGGATGCTCTTCTTTCTCTGTTTTTTTGTGGCCACCGCCCAGGCCGAGTCTGTAACTGTTTCGCAAATGGATAAGAAATTTGACCCGGAAACGGTCAAGGCTAAAGTTGGTGACACCCTTGTTTTCCTGAACAATGACAAGGTTGCCCATAATATTTTAATCAGTAAAATGCGTTACAACAGTGGGTTGCAAAAGCCTGGGAAGTCGGCTGAACTGACATTGGATGAGGCTGGTACCTACGAAGTGCGTTGTGGCATTCACCCCAAAATGAAAATGACGCTTGAGGTAGAATAAAGTACTCAAGGTAAAATAAAGTAATTGAATAAAGCGGTCGAATAATCATCATCTCGTTAATTCTCTCAGTCATGTACATGTGAGTCATGGACAAAATTTTAGACACGAGAAGGTCTAAAATTGATGACGACTTTCGGAATCCCGAATGACGACAGGCTATTGACAGATTATTGATAGGGCTATTGACTGCTTATAAGGTGCTTTCTCCATGCCTATACGCCTTCAACTCATCATTGGTTTCTTAATTGTTGTCATTCTGGTTGGTGCCGTTCTGTTTTACCAATTACGTAAAACCACAGAAATCGCCCAGTTGGCCATTGATGTGAGTGAATTGGCCGAAACGGCGTCAACCAACGCGGTCTATATCTATAATTATCCATTGCAATCGGTCAATTTTTTGCGATCGGCAGAGACCAAACTCTCCCAGTTATCGGCAAAAATTGCGCTTCTTATGGGTGATTTCCCGATGTTTTCGGAGCGTCAGAGACTTTTGGCTCTTTCGGCGGGTAAAGAGGCTATTGATGCACCGGCGGCGGCTGAGACAGACGCGCAACAACCGCTTTACGAGGAATTTCTTACTCAATTAGAAGAGATTCACAGCGCTTTTCTCGAAGATCTCAAAGTTGCCGAAGAACGCAGCATTTCAGACTCCCTGCGTGAGCAAATTGTGAATTTTTCCAGCGAGACTGAGGGATTTATGGTCTTCATTCGTAAAGTTGTCGAAGATCGTGATGATGAAGCCATCAATGGCGCCAATACCCAAATTAAGCAATGGGAGTCGACGTTAGGGGGGTTTGTGGAAGAAACCTCTGCGCATGGTTTTGAAAAGCTGATACTGGCCCAAGAAGTCGAGGCCCATTCTATGGAAGTGGGCAATACAGTCCGGCAAGTCTCTGAAGAATTCAATATCCAGTCTCAATATACTTTTTATGGTGTTGGCTTGTTGGCCTTGTTGATTTCCCTGGTTGTGTCCAGCATCATTGTGCGGCCGATTACCGGAGCGATTCAATCAGCTGAAAAGATTGCTGAAGGTCAACTGGATATTGATGTCACAATCAGTGGTCAGGGAGAGACAAGGAAACTTTTGCATGCTCTCAAGACGATGCATAAAGCGATTTTGGATCAGCGTCGGCAAGCCGAAAAAGCGGCAAAAATTGATCTTGAACGTTCGGAGACCGCCCGTCTCCAGACCACGGCTGCGGTCAAAAATATGGCCCAAACAGTCGATAATAAGACTGCCTCAGTTGTTGAAGGGGCAGTAGAGATGACCAATGATGTTGCCAAAGCGGCTGAGGATATGGCCGGTGGCGCAACCCGTGTTGAATCGAATGCCCAAGTTGTGGCTGCTGCCGCCACCCAGTCCATGAACAATACCCAAGCAATGGCCCAGGCCGCCCAGCGTTTGAGTGAGTCGATCCGTGAGATTGCCGACCAAGCCAGCCATTCGGCAACGGTGGCCAAAGCCGCTGTGACCCAAGCCACCGATACCCGTTCGGTTGTCGCGAGCTTGTCGGATACGGCAACCAAAGTCGGGGATGTGGTGGTTCTGATTAGTGAGATTGCCGAACAGACCAATTTACTGGCGTTGAATGCCACCATTGAGGCGGCCCGGGCCGGTGAGTCGGGTAAGGGTTTTGCGGTGGTTGCCAATGAGGTCAAGGACTTGGCCAATCAGACTCGGCAATCGACCGAAGAGATTACCCAGCAAGTCAACGAGATGCAGGAAGTGACCAAAAATTCGGTGGCCGCGATTCAGGCAATTACCAGCACGATTGAAGAGATTGATAAGGCGATTGAGGATATCGCACAATCGGTTGAAGGGCAGAGCAGTGCCACCGACGAGATATCCAATAATGTCAAACAGGCCGCTAAAGGAGCCAAAGAAGTCTCGGCGCGGATTGAGGAAGTTTCCAGTGAAGCGGTTCAGGTGGGCAGTTTATCCAAGACAATCAGCCAAACGACTTCGTCTCTGATTGGCGATATCCGCAATCTGCAGGCCGTCTTGCATGAAATCACCGACTCGGCGATGAAAGAAAAAGGGCCTTCCCCCTCGGCCTAAAACCGTGGCGCTAACTGTGGCGGATGCGCTGACCGTATCAGAAGCCACGATAGGCCAAATTACCAACATAAAGACTATACAGCCCCAATAACAACAGCCCTTTGGGGCGGCCAATTGGCTGTTTCAGCAGGACCATCAAAACCATCAAGCCGGTGGCCCCCAACATCACCCAAATATCAATCGCGGCAATATCTGGTGGCACCGTCAAAGGCTGTATCAGTGCTGTAACGCCGAGTATAGCCAGAACATTATAAATATTACTGCCTACGATATTCCCAAAGGCCAAAGCAGCTTGACCACGTAAACCGGCAATGATGGCGGTGGCCAATTCGGGCAGAGACGTTCCTAAAGCAACCATGCTCAGACCGATAACCGATTGCGATACACCCAGAGCCGAGGCAATCTCAATGGCCGCCGAGACCAGAAAATGTGCCCCAACCAAAGTCCCAGTAATCCCGATGATGAGTGCCGCAACAGCCATGATGATGCCGCCTGGAAGCAGCGGGATCGATTCGGCCTCTTCGGCATGGATGGTGGTGTCGACATCGCTTTGATCACAACGATACGAATAGATGATATAGACGAGCATCAAGGCAATCAGAATACCACCCGATAAACGGCTGAGGGTACCGGTGATGACGATGCCAACACAGATCAAAGCGCTCATCGCCACCGCCATACCATCGCGACGCAAAGAACCAGAATCGCATATAATTGGTGATAGGAAAGCGCTCACGCCAAGGATGAGCAAAATATTGGCGATATTGCTGCCGATAATATTGCCGATGGCAATCCCTGGCGCTCCTGATAAGGTAGCCTGGATGCAGGTCATCAATTCCGGGACCGATGTCCCAAGACCGATAATGGTGATGCCGATTAAAAAGGTTGAGACACCGAGCCGCTTGGCCAGGGAGACCGCGCCGCGCAACAGCGCTTCACCACCCAGATACAGCAAGGCGGCGCCGACCAACAGTGCCAAAATCATCATCAATAAAGTCGATGCGGCGGCTTAGGAAAAGCGCATGAAAGAAAAGCGCATAAAAGCCGGTTGAGCCAGCGAAAAAAGCATTATTCACCCCTTCATCAAAAATACGACTCAGCGGGTTGTCTGATCATCTGGGTCCGTATCCGGTTCGCGATCTGAAGCCGCGCTCGACTCTACAGACATTTCTTGCGGTGTGGTTTCAGAGGAGGCCTCCTGGGAGGCGATATCTTTATCAGCTGTTGTTTCGTGTGTGGTTTCTTCTTTAGGCTTTGCTTCTGGGGCCGGTTGTTCTTGTGCTTCTTCTTTCTGGGTGACCGCTTCTTCCGCCGAACGGGCGACATTTAAGGTCATTTCAACAATCACTTCGGCATGAAGGGCAATCCGGCACGGATAGATGCCCAACATTTTGATACTGCGATTCAAAAGGATTTGCTTGCGTCCAACCTTGATCCCATCCGCATTCAAAGAGTCGGCGATATCCCGCGCGGTCACCGATCCATAAAGCTGTCCATTGTCACCCGCTTGTCGGATAATGACTGGCTGAACGGCTTCCATCCGGGTGGCAATGGTTTCGGCTTCTTGCTTTTTCTTGAGATTATCGGCCTCCAATATGGCCCGCTGTTTTTCAAAATATGCCTTATTTTCTTTATTGGCTCGTAATGCCTTACGCTGTGGCAAGAGATAATTACGAGCATATCCGGGTTTGACCTTGACGGTGTCACCCATCTGACCCAGCGTTTCGATACGCTCCAGAAGGATCACTTCCATCATCTATTCTCCTGATTTGTACTGATTGGATGAGAGCGTTCTCAGGCGTCTGATATCAATTGCTCGGTCAATGACACCGACGCAAACAACAATCACCATGAGAACAGGAATAAAAAAAAGTGCCATATAAAAGAAAAATAAGAATATCGCGCTCATTTGCCAATGAACCACCGCCCAATGCACCATCGCCAAGCCGACAAGACCATAAGGTATAGCCAGGATAAGGGTCAGATTAAGAGCCAGTAGGGACAATTCCCCTGATGCCAAAATAGCAGCCAAACCAGTGACCAAAATCATCAATCCAGAAGGGGGCAGGAAATGACGTAAAACAGGTGTCGGGCGCAGATTGAGACCACGGCGTTGCAATAAAGATTGCGCAATCACGGTGTTGATACACAAAATCATGAACCAAGAAAAAGCGAATATACCGGGCAAGAATGGTACCATATCCAATAAAGGTTGAAGATCACGATCACTGGATGCCGGGGCGATTTGCTGCATGACATCCCGAAGAGTGGTTTCGATGGATGCGACGAGGCTGCCTCCCGAACCGTCGGCAGAAGCAAGCCAAACCAATATAAGGACCAAGCAAATATAAAGACATAAGCCTGAAACAATACGCTCAGCCACATGATGGTCATGCTTTTTTTTCGGATAGGGGTTGGATTGAATTTTCTGGATACCGTTTTCATTCAAGTGCTGATCAGGCATCAAAGCTCTTTTTATCACCACCAAAAGCGGCAAGACAAAAATGAAGATGAAAGACAAACCCATGGTCATACCAGCATCCAGAGCACCAGAAGCCAGGGCACTGGTGATCAAAAAGATCAGTAATACCGCCGCTCCACTCGACCATAAGGCGGCATCAATACCCAAGCTAAGCCCAACCATGAGCAACGGCAACGGGGTAAAATATCCCAGCAAAAACCCCAGAAACTGGCCTTGGGACAAAATAAGAAACAAAAGGGCGCTGGCCGCCCCGGCGCCCAATGTCACAACAGATTTATGTTCTTTGGCGACCATGCTTGTTCTCTGTTTTTATCAATACAAAGCCTGATCAAAGCCGTGACCATGCCGGAATGGATACGGCTAATCAGCCGTATAGGGCATGAGAGCCAGATGACGTGCTCTCTTAATCGCCCGGGCCAATTCGCGTTGTTTTTTGCTTGAAACGGCGGTGATCCGGCTGGGGATCATGCGGCCACGCTCAGAAACAAAACGTTGCAGGAGCTTGATATCTTTATAATCAATTTTCGGTGGGTTCGATCCCGAAAAAGGGCAGCTCTTACGGCGACGAAAATGGTTGCTGCGCCGGTTGCTGCCAGAAGCGCTGCGCGATGCGTTTCTGGGTCTCATGATGACGTCTCCTCTTTGGTATCGCTGCTTTTATCTTCGGCGATCTTTTCGCTCTCCCTCTCTTCATTAAGAGCGGCCTCTATCGGCTGGGCCGTGCCCTCTATCATTTCTGGAGATGGTTCTTGGATCTCGCGCTCTTGCCTATGCTCGCGATGACCATCTTGGTCTTTGGAGGAAGAAAATCTACGTGCGTAGGGCTTTTCATCATCGCCAGCTTTCATCATCGGTGATGGTTCAGGGTCAATCGCATCAACCCGAACCGTTAAGTGGCGCAAAAGATTCTCATCCAAACCGAGATGACGTTCAAATTCGCGCATGGTCTGGGCGGTCGCATCGACACCAAAAAGGACATAATGCCCTTTGCGATTTTTTTTAATCCGATAAGCGAGACTACGTAGCCCCCAATATTCTCGCTTTTCGACTGAACCACCATTGGTTTTAATCAGTTCGGCAAACCGGTCAGCCAAATCCTCAACCGCCTGGGCGGAAAGGTCTTGACGTGTAATAAATACGCTCTCATAGAACGGCATGGCCGTGGCCTCCTTACGGCTTATTGCGGTTTTTGGATGTGCCCAATTACCAGAAATTCCAGCATAGGGACCAAAACCGCCAGCCAGCAGATGCTGGCAAGGAGCATTGATATTGACGCATTCAATATTCGCGCTAAGAATTGGCGCACTATAAGGATTTTATCTTTATATGCAAGAGAAGACATACTTTAATGGCTCTCTTGGGGGCACTCCCAGGTTTATTTAAATCTTGTTTATTAAATCTTGCTTGGGGGACCCGTAGGGGGGGCACCCCCAAGCAAGAGGAAAAGGGGGACCCGTAGGGGGGGCACCCCCAAGCAAGAGGAAAAGGGGGACCCGTAGGGGGGGCACCCCCAAGCAAGAGGAAAAGGGGGACCCGTAGGGGGGGCACCCCCAAGCAAGAGGAAAATGGGGACCCGTAGGGGGGCACCCCCAAGCAAGAGGAAAAGGGGGACCCCAAGAGAGCGGGGTTTGATCTCATTCTGTCTTGGGGCTACCCCAAGGCGGATTATCCTCAAGAGAACAAGATTTTCGAATGAACCGGCAAGAAGGTCATATGTAAGGGATATACGTACAAAATGATCATATATGCTAAAACGGATCAATAGATGGGGTATATTTTATTGACTGATTTTAAATTTTTGGTTGGCTCTCAATTTTCTCTCAATTTTATTGTGAATGATCCATGAGCTTTGTGTTTGTTTTTCCCGGCCAAGCCGCGCAAGCCGTTGGGATGGGGCTGGCCTTGCGTGATTCTTTTTCTGCCGCCCGGCAGGTGTTTGAGGAAGTGGATGATGCTCTGAGTGAGCGTTTATCCCGCCTGATTTTTGAGGGTCCTGAAGCCGAATTGACCTTAACCGCCAATGCCCAGCCGGCTTTGATGGCGGTGAGTTTGGCCGCTCTGCGGGCTTTGGAAGCCGAAGCCGGGCAGCCGGTTATCAGAAAGGGGCTGTTTGTGGCTGGGCATTCTTTGGGTGAGTATTCGGCTTTGGCGGCGGCGGGCAGTCTGTCGGTGGCAACGGTTGCTCGTCTTTTACGGGTTCGGGGACTTGCCATGCAAGAGGCGGTGTCGCCTGAACAGGGAGCGATGGCTGCGATTTTGGGTCTCGATTTTGAGGATGTTGTGGCGGTGGCTGCCGAAGCTTCCCAAGATAAGGCTTCTCAAGATCAAGTCTGTGAGCTGGCCAATGATAACGCACCCGGCCAAGTGGTGATTTCCGGCCACCGGCAAGCGGTTGAGCGAGCCATAACCTTGGCGGTGGAGCGGGGCGCCCGGCGTGGTGTCATGCTGCCGGTGAGTGCGCCTTTCCATTGCTCTTTGATGGCTCCTGTCGAGGCGGTGATGGATGAGGCTTTGGCAGCGATTGATCTGGCCGCGCCGATGGTTCCGCTGATCGCCAATGTCACCGCCGCTCCGGTGGATGACCCGGAAGAGATTGGCCGCTTGTTGGTTGAGCAAGTCACCGCGATGGTGCGTTGGCGCCAAAGTGTTGACCGGATGGTTCAAGAAGGAGCAACCGGCTTGATTGAGATTGGGGCTGGGCGGGTTCTGTGTGGGTTGGCCCGCCGGATTGATCGCTCCCTTGCGGTTTTATCGCTCCAGGAACCGCAGGATATCAGCCCAATTTTGGAGGTGCTGTTTAATGATCGTTTTGGTGGACCCGTAGGGGGGCACCCCCAAGCAAGAGGAAAAGGGGGACCCTTAGGGGGGCACCCCCAAGAGAGCCATTTAACGAAGAGGACCCGCCAATCCGTTTTGGGGGACCCTTAGGGGGGCACCCCCAAGAGAGCCATTTAACGAAGAGGACCCACCAATCCGTTTTGGGGGACCCGTAGGGGGGGCACCCCCAAGAGAGCCATTTAACGAAGAGGACCCACCAATCCGTTTTGGGGGACCCGTAGGGGGGGCACCCCCAAGAGAGCCATTTAACGAAGAGGACCCGCCAATCCGTTTTGGGGGACCCGTAGGGGGGGCACCCCCAAGAGAGCCATTTAACGAAGAGGACCCACCAATCCGTTTTGGGGGACCCGTAGGGGGGGCACCCCCAAAACGGCATTAACAAAGAAAGAAGCACCCCCAAGATGGCCATTTATAAAGAGGATCATTATGTTTGATTTAGACGGAAAACGCGCCTTGGTGACCGGTGCATCGGGAGCGATTGGTGCGGCCATTGCGAAAACCTTGCATGGGGCTGGTGCGGCGGTGGCTCTGGCCGGTCGGCGTGTTGAGGCTTTGAATACGCTCGCAGGGTCCCTTGATGGGCGTTGCCATATCATGGTTGCTGATTTGGCCGCTTCGTCAGCACCAGAGGACCTTGCCCATCAGGCGATGGATGCTTTGGGTGGGGTGGATATTTTGGTCAATAATGCCGGTTTCGTCCGGGATGGGTTGGCCATACGCATGAAAGATGATGAATGGCAGACTGTTTTGGATGTTAATCTGAGCGCGGCTTTCAAGTTGTCTCGTGCCTGTTTGCGCGGCATGATGAAACAACGTTGGGGGCGGATCATTTCCATCAGTTCGGTGCTTGGCTTCACTGGGAATGCTGGGCAAGCCAATTATGCGGCGGCTAAGGCCGGGTTGGTGGGGATGTCCAAGTCTTTGGCGGCTGAAGTGGCGGCCCGTGGCATTACGGTGAATTGTGTGGCCCCCGGTTTTATCACCAGCCCGATGACTGATGGCATAACTGAGGCGGCCCGTGAGCGCGTGTTGGCGCGCATTCCGGTTGGTCGGGTTGGGGAGGCCGATGAAGTGGCGGCGGCGGTTTTATATTTGGCCAGTTCTCAGGCGGCCTATGTCACCGGTGAAACCTTGCATGTCAATGGCGGTTTGGCAATGATATAGAGACTATTGACAAGAGAATGAATTGATGATTACCCATTTGGCTTCGTTGCGGTATTGGGTTTGACTGTGGTACATGTGATAAAATTCTTACCGTGATTTTTGGGTAAGAAAAAAACCGAGTAAGAAACACTGCAAAGCCATAAATTTTCTTCCAAAGAATACAAAGGATACATAATTATGAGTGATTGCGCCGACCGCATAAAAAAGATCGTTGTCGAGCATCTTGGAATTGACGAAGAGAAAGTGACCGATAGTGCCAGTTTTATTGATGATCTGGGTGCGGATAGTTTAGATACGGTCGAGCTGGTTATGCGCTTCGAGGAAGAGTTTGGCTGTGAAATTCCCGATGACGCCGCCGAGACCATCATCACGGTCAAAGATGCAGTCGATTATATTGAGAAAAATATATAGGCCCTCACCGAAGATCGCGGATGGTCACTGACCGGTCCCGTTTCTGATCTTAGTTAAATCCGTTAATGAGCGATTGTGACGGGGGTATGATGTTTCCCTCTCTTTGGGTGTATTAATGAAGCGTGTCGCTGTCACGGGTTTGGGGTTGGTCACGCCGTTGGGTTGTGGCGTGGATACGGTTTGGCCCGCCTTAATTGCTGGAAAATCGGGAATCAGGTCAATCCAGTCTTTTGATTGTCGTGGTTGGTCATGCCAGATTGCCGGTCAAGTGCCGTTGGGAAATGGGCTTGGGCAGCTGGATCTTGATTCTCTGATGTCGGCTAAAGAACAGCGTAAGGTTGAGCCGTTTATCCTTTATGCTTTGGCAGCGGCTGAGGAGGCAATTGCTGATGCCGGTTGGCGTCCTGAAAGCCGTGATGCTTTGGATCGGACCGGGGTTATGGTCGGGTCGGGTATTGGTGGCTTGGATGGCATTGCCCGCAGTGCTTTGACGTTGGATGAAAAAGGTCCGCGCCGGGTTTCGCCGTTCTTTATTCCTTCCTGTTTGATCAATTTGGCCTCCGGGCAAATATCCATTAAATACGGCTTTCGTGGCCCCAACCATGCACCGGTGACCGCCTGCTCGACCGGTGCGCATGCCATTGGCGATGCGGCCCGTATGATTGCCTATGGTGACGCTGATGTTATGATTGCTGGGGGGGCTGAAGGATGCGTTTGCCCGATTGGGGTGGCTGGTTTTTCGGCGATGCGCGCTTTATCGACCCATTTCAATGACACTCCGGAACGGGCCTCGCGCCCCTGGGATCGGGACCGGGATGGTTTTGTTATTGGCGAAGGGGCGGGGATTATTGTCCTTGAAGATTGGCAGCATGCTACGGCGCGCCAAGCGCATATTTATGCTGAAGTGAAGGGATACGGTCTTTCGGGTGATGCGCATCATGTCAGTGCCCCGGCTGAGGATGGTGATGGGGCCTATCGGGCCATGCGCAACGCCTTGACCGATGCTGACTTGAGGCCGGATCAAATCAATTATATCAACGCCCACGGCACTTCGACCCCGCTGGGTGATGAGATTGAATTGAAAGCGGTGAGTCGCATGTTTGGAGACAGTATCGGTGCTGTATCGATCTCTTCAACCAAATCTTCTATCGGTCATCTTCTTGGTGCTGCCGGCGGTGTTGAGATTATTTTCTCTATTCTGGCCATACGGGACGGCATTGTGCCGCCGACTCTCAATCTTGACCACCCATCCGAAGGCTGTTTTGATTTTGATCTCACACCCCATCAATCCCGTGAGCGTCCAATCAGCTTTGCTTTGTCCAATTCCTTCGGTTTTGGCGGGACCAACGCGTCGGTGGTTTTGGGGGCGGTTTCTTGATACTTGGGTGATGCGATGGGCCATCGTCTTCGGGCAGCAATCTTGGGTGCTGTGTCGCTTCTGCTGATTGTATTGGTTGCTCTGGGTTCTTTCACTTATATGCGTTTTCATGCCCCCGGACCTTTGGAGGCTGACACAACCATTATTATTCCCAAAGGAAGCGGATTAACCGTCATTGCCCGCCGTTTAACCCAAGCCGGGGTTCTTGATGAGTCATGGACGTTTCGGTTGGTTGCAGTCGTTTCTGGTGATGCGGGGCGGTTGAGGGCTGGTGAATATCGCTTTCCGGCTGCTGTGAGTCCGTATGATGTCTTACAACATTTACAATCCAATCAAGTGATTGAGCGCAGCGTTACATTTCCGGAAGGAATCAGCGTCATTCAAGCGTTGAATATTTTGGATACGGCGATCGGATTGCGGGGGACTGTTTTTCCCCGGCCTCAAGAAGGGGACCTTCTTCCTGAGACCTATCACTATCAATGGGGAGAATCGCGCAACCGCTTGATTGAGCGTATGCGTCAAGCGATGGATCAAATAGTGGAAGATTTATGGCCGCATCGTCAGGCCGATCTGCCGTTCAAAGACCCGCAGCAGGCGGTTGTTTTGGCGTCCATTGTTGAAAAGGAAACCGCCCAACCCGATGAGCGGGCTCGGGTTGCTGCGGTGTTCATCAACCGCTTGCGGGCTGGAATGCGTCTTCAATCTGATCCAACAGTGATTTACGCTTTGACCGAAGGTTTGCCACTGGGTCGGCCGCTCACCCGCAGCGACTTGGCCACCGCGTCTCCTTATAATACTTATCGGGTTACCGGGTTGCCGCCCGGCCCGATCTGTTTGCCGGGTAAGGCCTCTTTAAGGGCAGTTCTGCATCCGGCCCGAACACGTGATCTTTATTTTGTTGCTGACGGGTCTGGCGGTCACGCTTTTGCTGAAACGCTGGCTGAGCATAACCGCAATGTCGCCCGATGGCGAAAAATCAATCAATCACAAAAAAACGTCCAATGATCGGGGTGGCTGGATTTCAATGAACCGATATTTCAGGCCAAAATATATGAACCCAAAACATATCATGAAAAATATTGCTGGGATGGTTGAATTGACGGGGTTCATATGGCTTAACCCTGGTCTCAATAAAAATACCGCAATCATGTGGGATATTCGGTATGAAATATGCAATACGGAATGCTCAATATGGGACGCCCAATGGCTGTATCCAAAATTAAACCTCAGATCATGCGGCGCGGTTTGATGCTGGTCCTTTCTTCTCCTTCGGGAGCTGGAAAAACATCAATTTGCCGCCGTTTGATTGAATTAGAAACCGATATTTCCATGTCGATTTCAGTCACCACGCGTCCCCAACGTCCGGCCGAACAAGAAGGGATTGATTACCAGTTTGTCGACCAAGAGCGGTTCAACGCTTTGCGTGATGATGGGTCTTTTCTGGAACATGCCGAAGTTTTTGGCTATGATTATGGCACCCCTAAAGGACCCGTTGAGGCCGCTTTGGCCACTGGCTGTGATGTGTTGTTTGATGTTGATTGGCAAGGCGCCCAGCAATTAAGCCACAATGCTGCTGAGGATGTGGTGACGGTTTCGATTTTACCGCCTTCAATGCATGAATTGGAGCATCGATTGCGCAGCCGCAATCAGGATAGCCCAGAAGTTGTTATGCGCCGCATGAGTCGGGCTTCCGATGAAATGAGCCGCTATAATGTTTATGATTATATCGTTATCAATCACGATATTGAGTGTAGCGTTGCCGATGTTCATGCTATTTTGACCGCTGAGCGTCTGCGACGCGGTCGTCAAACCGGGTTGAGCGATTTTATCAAGACGTTATCGGGGGATGGCTGACCGAGACCGCTGAGTCAAGATGCTTGTGGGGTTGCGTCTGGGGTCGTATGTAGAGTTGACTGTAAAGCCCGCGCCAAAGCACAAAATTCACTGATATTCAGGGTTTCGCCACGTCGGTTGGGGTCTAATCCGGCTTTTTCAGCAAGAGAAACGCCTTGCGGCTCCAAAGCCCTCAGACTCCGGCGCAACATCTTGCGCCGTTGTCCAAATGCGGCTTGTGTCATCCGCGCTAAATGGGTTTCTTCGGCTTCATAGAGTGGTTCGGCCAAGGGCTCAAAGGAGAGCAGGGTGGAGTCAACCTTGGGCGGTGGTGTGAATGCTCGGGCTGCAATCTGCATGCATGGGTGAATGCGCCATCGCCATTGCGCCAAAACCGATAAACGACCATAGGCTTTATCCCCGGGCTGGGCAACCAGACGCCGGGCGACTTCTTTTTGAAACATCAAAACCATATGCCCAATGCAATCGGGCAGACTGAGCCAGCGCAGCACCAGAAAAGTGGCGATATTATAAGGCAGATTGGCGACAATCACGACACCCCCATCGGTTCTGGCAGCCACATCTTCTATGGCCCATTGGCGGGCGTCGGCTTCAATCAGCTGCAGCCGGTCTGGATGCTGGAGCATCAGCGGCTGTAATGCCGCAATACAGCGTTGGTCGCGTTCGATGGCGATGATGCGCTGTGCCGCGGTTTCAAGCAAGGCTTCGGTCAAGCCACCGGGTCCCGGGCCAATTTCAATAATAGTGGCACCATCCAGAGGGCCAGCATGGGCAACGATACGCCGGTTCAGGTTGGGATCAAGGATGAAATGCTGAGCGAGTTTTTTGCGCGCCGATACCTTATAATGGGCAATACGTTGAGACACATTGCGGGGTAAATGACCAGGTAAATGGCCTGGTCCCCATTGCGCAGTTTTATTGTGCGCAGCCACGGTGCACAGCCAGTGTGTTGGCCGTGATCAATGCGGCCATAAAGCTCTTTGGGTCTGCCCGACCTTGCGCAGCCTTATCCAGGGCCGGTCCGTGATCTGGTGATGTACGGATGATCGGCAAACCAAGGGTGACATTGACTCCACCCGTGAAATCCAGGGTTTTCAACGGAATAAGAGCCTGATCATGATACATACATAACACTGCATCATAAGTTTGACGTCGGGCGCTGTGGAATAAGCTATCAGCGGGTAGGGGTGGTGTTATATTCACATAATTTTCTTTCCGTAGATAATCAATGGCCGGTTGAAGAACGCGTTCCTCTTCATCGCCCATTTTCCCTTCTTCCCCGGCATGGGGATTGAGGGCCGCCACCGCCAAGCGGGGATTGGCTATGGCAAAATCTTTGCGTAAACTCTCCACTACAATCAAAGCCGTTTCAATGATCCGGTCGGTTGTTAAATCAGCAATTGCCTGCTTCAAGGCGGTATGGATGGTCACCGGAACCACACGTAGAGGCGGATCAATCAAGCTGCTGGTGAGCATCATGACCGCTTGTTTCTTTTCTTGATTGGGTACTTGGCAGAGATCACTCAGAAATTCGGTATGCCCATCATAGCCAAATCCGGCTTCATACAAGCTGGCTTTATGAATGGGGTTGGTCACAACACCGCTGGCTTGACCGGTCAAGGCGTAACCCACCGCCCGTTTGATTGACTCGATGACTGCTGACATATTTCCGATATGCGGGGTGCCCAATTCAAAGTCTTCCGGTAGGGAAACCGGAATAACCGGTACTCCTTGCTTGTAGGCTCGCTGCGCATCTTGAGGTTTATCAATGACTTGAACCGAAACATCAAAACCAAAATGCGTCGCCAATCGGCGCAACCGGTCGGGCGAATCCAGCACAAAAAAAACTGGTCGTTGATCAGAGAGTGATTGTGTGGTCCAAGCTCGTAAAACCAATTCGCCGCCAATTCCCGATGGTTCACCCATGGTGACGGCAAAGAGGGGGCTATTTTGACCGTTCATTCGCCGGTTCGGCTGTCAATATGAGCTGCGCGTCGCAGATCACTAATGTAACGCTGGGCGGCTAAATCGACTCTTTGAGCCAGCAGACGTTGCTCAATAGCCGCACGGATGGCGGTGTCATCGCTCGGGTTAAGACGCGCACAAACAACCAGAATCATCACTCCTTCATCCGTCTCTATAGGCGCACTGCTCTGACCAATTTCCAGAGGTTCAACCTGTTGGCGGATGGTTTCGGGCAAATCACTCAAAGCCACCATTTCAAGGTCATGAAGAACGGTATCATCACGGTCAATGATCACATTTTCTAAGGTATCGCAGCTCGATATATTTTTACCGATGGCATCAGCTTGGGTGAATTGCTGCGCGGTTGTGATTGTATCATCAAGGGTAAAAAGGATTCGTTTAAGCCCGATTTTTGGACTCATATTCTCCCCCGAAGTCCGGTAATCACGCAGTAAAAGTAGGTGATAACCAGCCAGCGTCCGGATCGGCAGAGACACTTCTCCAGGCTGCATTTTTGCAAGTTCTTGCCATAGCTCCGCGTCGATGTCTTGTTCTTGAACCCAACCCAGATCACCGCCTTGTTGGGCGCTGGCTGATTGCGAAAATTCACCAGCCACAGCAGCGAAATTTCTGGTCATCGCAATGCGATCAATGAGACCATTCATCGTCGCTATGACGGCGTCTTCCGATCCTGGTGAGTCGACGGGCAGAAAGATTTCTGCCGCTAGGTATTCCGGTTTGCCACTGTTACGTTTGGTTCTTTCAAGAATTTCTGAGACATCTTCTGGGTCAATGTCAATCTCAGGTATGACTTGCTGATTGATGATTTGAGACCATAAAAGACGCGCCCGAATTTGATCTTTGAGGGTTTTGAGATCAACGCCTTGGATGCGGAAAAATTCTTCCGTGTCATCGCCCTCAAAACCGTTCTGCAGGGCGATATCGGCGAGAGTGGATTGAATTTCTGCATGATTGACACTCACACCGATTTTTGCTGCTTCCTGGATTTTCAAACGTTCATCAATCAGTGACTGAAGAATCTGAGGGCGAATTTGATCCCGTGACTCCAAAGAGTCCTCAATCCCCAAAGATTTCAAGAGAAGCTGCATCCGGGCATCAAGATCAAGAACCGAAATAACATCATCATTGACGACAACCGCAATACCCTGAAAATCATCGGCTTTTGCGATGCTCAACACCGATAAGGCCATACAAAAAATGACGACCTGTCGCACCGCGATCATCATCGTGATAACGACATTTTTGCAAAATACATCATGATTGTTGTTTATAGGGTTTCCCATAAAAAAGATATCAGAACAAAAGATTGGCAAAAAGCTGTTTTTGGGATTTATTGAGGATTGATCAAAGCGTGATTATTTGTCCGTTATGCAGAAAAGCAAGGCGCATATTGTTTCAGAGTCACTGAAATTTAGAATCACTCAAATCAAATGACAAATTCCCCGAGATTTTTGAATGACAACAAAATAATGACGCTGGTGTTTGGCTCAATATCGCGGTCCCGGGTATAGCTGCGGGTTGCCGTTGTGGTTACGCGGAAACAATCATTTTGATATTCAAGGCCAAAATTAAGCGCCCGCATGCCGTTATTGATATTTAAGTCACGCACGCCGCCGGAGAAAACCCGCCAATTTTTTGTGAGTTTACTGCTAAGATTGAGTCTGATTTCGTTGCGGTCACCCAGCTGTTGGGGGAGTGCCGGGTTATCAGAGAAGAGATAATTTCCACTCCATCGGGCAATCGGTGGACCAAGAGAAAAACCGACTTCAGCCAGCCGTGGCTTGAACGTCCCTGTATTCAAGCGCCAACGACCCTGAATATTGAGGTAACGTTGAGTGCGTAAAATAAAACGTCCAACCATATCAGAGCGTTGTTGTATTGACCCATCAAGGGCGCTGAGTGCATCTTGCTTTTGTAAGCGATAACTTTGGCCAAGGAAAAGCTGCATTGAGCCGCTGCGTGGGCCGAAAATACCCATCAAAATTCCATAATCAAAACGTTGGCCGGTCTCGACACGATCATAGCCCGAGAAGCGATTGGGATCAAAAAGATCACTATCATCGAACTCGATGGCCAGACTATCCTCATTGGGAATATCCGAAGGATTATCATTATCAAGCGCGGCCGCAAATGCCGCTGCCGGTTCTAAGATGATATGGCCATTCATGAGCGGACGGAAAAAAGGATAACGCCAGCTCAATGTGGCTTGCGGGAAAATCCGGCTGCGAAAAATATCCCTACGTTTGATATTTTCATCGGTTCGGCGATCGGTGATATAGTAAGCATCACCGCGCGCGGTCATATCAAGGGAGAAAACCTGACCACCGCGTGTGGTTATCGGTAAGTGCCAGCCACCGCCTAAACTGAGACGGTGGCTGTTGTATTGTTGGGAGCGAAAGAGGTTTGAATTATTCAGGTTAAGAGTAAAAAAGCCCCCTTTTCGCGAGGGTTGTCCGACAAAGCGATAATCAATCGTCGGGATGGAACGCGGAATATCGCCACTACGTGCCGAAGGGCGTAAATCCTGAAAGCCAATGCTCTCAATCCGCATATAGTTTCTTCCCCGAAACCCTTCGGCAAAAACCCGCTGATCAAGAATATTTTTGCCGCTAAAACCATAGCGTCGCAAATAGGTCTGATCAGAAGCATGGTTATAATTCCATCCCCAGCGCCAGTCTCGATTGATATCAAACATTCCTTGCGAAGCAATATTACCGCGTAGCCTTTTTTTGATCATGCCAGATCGTGACTGTAAGTTGGATTTGGTCAAGGAGCCGCCAATCGTGATGGCACCTTGGGAAAACTCAGCGCGTGCCTCCCCTTTACCGATAACATGAAAGTCAACATTTTCTGTTATTTCACCGGCCAGGCTGTGACCGCTGACCAGGATCGGTTCAAAGGTAAAATCAAAATGATTATTCACAACATGGTAATAGGGTGTTCCAACCACCAAGCCAAGTAGGGTGGAGTTTTCAAGCCGTGGGGTGAGAAAGCCGCTGCGCCGTTTGACCGTTGGATCCGGTTGGGTGATATAGGGGGTATAGAAAACCGGAACCCCAAAAAATTCCAGGACCGCATCATGGTATCGGATATCGCGTGCTTCATGATCATGGATAATCTTGCGGGCCCGTATTTGCCATAAAGGGGGGGTGCTCGGTTCTTCTTGGCAAGGTTGACAGGGTGTGTAGACGCCTTTCGACATTTCAGTTGTCACATCGGCTTTACGCACGGCTCCGTTGGCGGCAAAGCGGCTATCATCGGGTAACAGGGTACGCAGGCCGTGGACAATGCCATCCTTGAGGTCCTCGGTGACCTCTAAACGGTCAGCAAAATGGACCGTCCCATCGGGTTCAACCAGTGTGACCTTATCTTCGGCGGTGACGGTTTCGGTTGCCCGGTCATAAATCAGCCGTTCGCTCAGCAATAAGCGTTGACCATAGGTGGCTTCGACATTGCCAACCGCATGAATGAGACCGGTTTCTCGATCACGGAAAATTTCTTGCGCTTGCAGACGAATGGCTTGATCTTCTGGTGTTTGGGCCATAGCCGCTGACAACGGGGTGAGCATCAGCATGGCAGCCGTGATCATGACCCTCCAAGGATGGTTTTTTTCCTGCATTAGCCATCTTCCACATGCATGAGAAAAGCCAGTCCGAACAGTGAAATAACCGTGACCGGTGCCCAAGCCGCCAGAACAATCGGCAGGGTGCCAACCGAACCCAGTGCGTAAACCACATTGGCCACAAAATGAAACAAAAAACCAAGCATGATCCCAGCAATGGCTACCAAAGTGATTCCACCAAAACGGGTCATGCGAATCGAAAACACTGCAGCAACCAGAACCATCGCACAAAGCAAGAAAGGTTTTGCGAGTATACTATACCAATGTAAACGATATTTAATGGCCGAAAAGCCAGCATTTTGCATTGACTCTATAAATTCGGGTAAGTCCCAAAAGGATATTATTTTCGGTGATGCAAAACTCTCTTTGATCTTTAATGGCGTTAGATTTGTTTCTATTTTTTCTTTTTCTGATGAAATGGGATTATGATCTGGTCTTGTTGTGAGGACATCTTTTAACAGCCAGTGATTGTCTTTTAGAGTAGCCTCCACGGCGTCTTTGCGTTCGATGAATTGGCCTTGGGCGTTAAAACGTATAATTACCGCATTATTCAACACCATATTTTCGGGGTTGAGGCGGCTGGCATGGATAACTGATTGTCCCTTTTCATCGGCTTGGCGCAACCACAGCCCGTTTCTTGATACTTGGATGAGGCTTGATTGACCTTTCAAATGGGTATTTTCCAGATATTCGAGCCGTAAGGCGGTTGCCGAAGACAACGGATTCAAGAAAACAACCAAAAAGCAGCCAATCAAGAATGTGATCACCAATGGAGGGACCAAAAACTGCCAGATCGATATTCCAGAACCCCGAACAATGATCAATTCCTGAGTTCGGGTTAAATGCGCAAAGGCCAGCATGCTGCCCAATAAAACGGTAAAGGAAGCAATCTCGATAGTCATAAAAGGCAATTTGAGCAAGGCCATTTCCAGGACCAACCCGATCTCGACATCACGCGAAGCGGTCCGCCTGAGCATCTCAATCGTTTCCAAAAGAGCAATCAGGCTGATCAATACGCCATATACACCAGCACACCAGATCGCGAAATTTTTTCCAATATAGAGCGATAAGCCCCGAGAAAAATACATCCCTTATCCTATCTTCTTGACTGTTTTAACGCGCCAACAGACAGCCATTTTTGCCCCAGTTTTGGGAAATTCAGCCAGATCAAGGACAGCAATAACGGCAAACCAACATTGAGATACATGAAGAGAATGAAAATCGGTTGACTGGCGGCGATATTTTCTAAGGACATGGCTAAACCCTGCACAATAACGAAGGCGACAACAGCCACGCCGATACGTTGGGCCCGACCTTGACGGGAATATTCTCCTTTGAACAAGATCGCCAGGCTCAAAGCGGGAAAAACCAATAAATATAATGGCAATAAGAGCCGTTGATGCCCTTGAGCCCGATAGACTCCATACCGACTCGGATGAAGATAGCTGTGATTTTCCGGATAAAATAATTCCTGTAAAGACAGTTCAGGAAGTTTGCGTCCCAACCGCCCGTCGCCTTGGGAAGATGGATTGAGAATATCAAAGCTATAGCGATCAAAATGAAGAAGGGAGATTTGTTTGGTCTCTTGGGAAATTTCCTGACGGTTTCCGGCAACCATGACCACCCGAGGTCCATTATCTGTACGCACCAGAGCCCCTTCCTCGGCGACAATCGTCACCGGTTGATTGGGTATGCGTGAGTCATGGATCAACACACCGCGCAAACGGCCATCACGGCTACGTTCCCGGACATAGACCGTAACATTATCAAGAAGCTCGGTAAATGCCCCTTCTTGGAGCAAGACCGAGGAATAATCATATTTAATGATATAACGAAGATTTTCAAACACCTTATAACTGTTTGGCATTATGTGAAGCGTGATTGTGTAACCGAAAATACATAATATCCCGCCAAGAAGAAAAGCCGGTTTTGCCAGTACCAAAGGTGATAAACCCACCGCTCGCATGACATTGATTTCACTATCAATTATCATGCGGTAATAGGTCTGTGTTACAGCGATAAAATAGGTGATGGGCAGGATGATTGAAATCATCCAAGGCAGAGTGAGCAGAGTCATTTTGACAAATAGCGAAAAAGGCAGTCCCCGATTGACCAATAAATCGACCAGCTTGAGTGACTGCGATAGCCAGACAATGGCCAGCAAGGTCATGGTGATCACCAAAAAATTCACCATTAATTTTTTGGTGATATAGGCTGTTATCCGTCGCATTGTTGTTTTTATCTGCTGTCTTTTACAGCATCCCCATCAGGATATCGCTGATGATTGGCTGGATAAACGATAATAGATATGATTGTTCGGGATTGCCAGTAGCCCGACAAGCGGTTATCCATTGATGCTTAAGAGGAATTACTGGCCCTTTGTGGTTGGATCAAGAAAGGATCAAAAGCCGATGAAGATATCATTTTGCCAGAGAACGGTTTCTAAGAAAACTGCTGTTGTCATTTTATTTTCTGAAAAAGGAAAATTGTTTGGTGCGGGCCGAGCCTTTGATCAGCAGACCGGGGGGATTTTGAGCAAAGCCCTTAAACAGAGTCGGCTTACCGGTGACTTGGGGGAACTGATCGGCGTTGTGATCCCGGATCGGTTGGGGCCGGATTGGGTGCTTCTGGCTGGCCTGGGCAAAGGATCCCTTTTTGATGCTTTGGCTGCCGAAAAACTGGGCGGTGATATTGCCAACCGGTTGGATCGGCAAGGTCAAGAGCGGGCTGTTGTTGATGTGGAGGTTCCAGGAGGCTCTAAAATCAGCAGCCATGAAATGGCTGCTCGTATGGCGAATGGGTCTGTCCTGGGTTGCTATCGCTTCGATAAATACCGCAATAAAATGAAAGCATCGGATAAGCCGGTTTTGAAAAATCTGGCTTTTGCGGTTGCCAGTCCGGCTGCCGCCCGCAAGACTTATGCTTCAATGGCTCGGGTATCAGAAGGGGTGTGCATGACACGTGACCTGGCGTCTGAGCCGGCCAATATTCTCTATCCAGAAACGCTTGCTGAGCAGGCCCGAACACTTACTGATCTTGGGGTTCGCGTTAAAATTCTCGGTCCCGATAAAATGAAAAAACTGGGTATGGGGGCTTTGCTTGGGGTCGGGCAGGGAAGTGCGCGTCCGCCGCGTCTGGTGGTCATGCATTGGGATGGAGCATCATCAAAAAATGATCAGCCGATTGCTTTCATCGGTAAGGGAGTCACCTTCGATACCGGCGGCATTTCGATCAAGCCTTCGGGTGGGATGGAAGATATGAAATGGGATATGGGGGGGGCTGGTGTGGTTATCGGCCTGATGCGCGCCCTAGCTGGACGTAAAGCCAAAGTCAATGTGGTCGGGATCATCGGGTTGGCAGAAAATATGCCTGATGGCAATGCCCAACGCCCGGGTGATGTTGTTCAATCCATGTCTGGTCAAAGTATTGAAGTTTTGAACACCGATGCCGAAGGGCGGCTTATTCTTGCTGATGCTTTGTGGTATTGTCAGGAGCAGTTCAAGCCACAATTTATGGTTGATTTGGCCACCTTAACCGGAGCGATTATTATCGCCTTGGGAGACAATTATGCCGGCCTGTTTTCCAATAATGATGCTTTGGCAACCCGGTTGCAAAAAGCTGGTCAGGTGGTTGACGAAGGGGTTTGGCGTCTGCCTTTGGGACCGGATTATGATAAATTGCTTAATTCTCCAATTGCTGATGTTAAAAACATCACCGGCCAGCGCGGAGCCGGGAGCATCACAGCGGCCCAATTTCTGCAGCGTTTCGTCAATAATGTCCCCTGGGCGCATCTCGATATTGCTGGGGTGACCTGGTCCTCTAAAGGTAAGGCGATTGCCCCGAAAGGAGCAACCGGGTTTGGGGTGCGGCTCCTTGACCGCTTGGTGGCCGACCATTACGAAAAAAAATGAGTGGGTGCTGTCCAGCGGTCATGAACAGCAGTTTGATCAAATGGCTGTATGGTCAGTTTTGATCATACCTGGCTGTGACAAGTCTTGACGATGGTTCTTGAGAGAATGTTCACTCTGTTTTGATCCGGGGCAACAGTGACTGAAATTCGCTTTTATCATCTCTCCTCCCAACCATTGGAGCGGGCCTTGCCCAAGCTGCTTGAGAAAGTTTTAGCTAAAGGGTTACGGGCGATCGTCAAAACGGTTTCCCGTGAACGGGTCGACGATTTGAACGCTCTTTTATGGACATATTCGAGTGCTTCTTTCCTGCCCCATGGGGGAGAAAGCGATGGTTATGTGGAGCGTCAACCGATTTGGTTGAGCACCACCGATGACAACCCCAACGCTGCTGATGTTCTGATCTTGACTGATGGGGTTTCCAGTGATCGGATCAATAATTTTCAGATGTGTTTGGAATTATTTGATGGCAATCATCCCGATTCGGTATCCCAAGCCCGGGAGCGGTGGCGCCGTTATCAACAAGATGGGCACCTGGTGGTCTATTATCAACAAACTCAAAGCGGTGGTTGGAAAGAGCATCATGAGCGCGCATCATGAATATGTGATCCGATGCCACCGCTTTAGCACCATTTAAAAAAGCAATCACAAAGGTTGAAACGGTCCGCAGCAGGCCAAAACAGGGTTTTTAAGACCACAATATTTTTTCACTCAAAGTATTTTTTAGAGATATTTTTTAAAAGATGTCTTGTCCTGTCGGTTCTGAATGGTTATAAGCCGCTTCTTTTTTCGTTGCCAGGGCCGCCAGGAGTGATCCATGTCTATAGAACGCACATTATCCATCATCAAGCCCGATGCCACCCGGCGCCATCTCACCGGACTGATCAATGCGCGGTTTGAGGAGGCGGGCTTGCACATCATTGCCCAGAAACGTCTGTGTCTTACCAATGCCCAGGCCGAGGCGTTTTATGCGGTCCACAAAGAACGGGCATTTTTTAGAGATTTGTGTGCCTTCATGACGTCAGGGGCGATTGTTGCGCAAGTCCTTGAAGGAGAAAACGCCATTGCCCGCAATCGGGAAATTATGGGGGCAACCAACCCGGTGAATGCCGAGGATGGTACGATCCGTAAGGATTATGGTGAGTCGGTTGAAGCCAACTCGGTTCATGGCTCAGATAGTCCGGAAACGGCGGCCCAAGAAATCGCTTATTTTTTCGCTGGCATTGAAATTTCTGCGTAATGTAATTTCTGCGTAATGTAATTTCTGTATAATGTAATTTCTGTATAACGCATCTTTTTAATTGTATCTGTTCAATGATATCGGTCAATGAGGCCGGTTTAGCCTGATGCTTCAACACCATATCTGTTGAACACCGTATCTGTCTGGTAGGCTTTCCTCGTGATCACCACAGATAATTTTGCCTTTGGCGGTTATTTGTGGCGGTTATTTGGTCCAATGATCATATTTTAATCAATCAAAAACGCCCACAAACCGAACAGAAGGACCGTGATACCAATACAGGTATAAACGGTGCCTTTCATGAAGGCGTTAAATGTTTCCTGATGTTTTTCCAAAGTTGCCTTACTCACTCTTACACGGGCCATAATGATATCCTCATTTTTAGAGTTTCTTTTTTAGATTTTGATTCATTTAGATCTTGATTCATTTAGATCTTGATTCATTTTGTATCATTTGTCTTTCATTATTGGATTGTCTTTTATAGCTCAGTTGGTCGGTCCGGTTAAACCATAAAATTTATGGTTCTTTTTGGCTTCTTATTTTTGGTCAGAATCGGTTGTTGTCACCAAGGCCGGGGCGATCACGGTCGTATTGGGCCATGTCACGCCTTTTATTTTGACCCGATCATTGCTGAGATGGATTTTCCCCTGGGCAATCAGACGCAGTGTATGGGGATAGAGCTGATGTTCAGCCAGCAAGACCCTTTGGGCCAGATGTTCCGGGGTGTCGTCTGGCAACACCGGGACAACGGCTTGCGCGAGGATGGGGCCATCATCCATTTCTGCCCGCACATAATGGACGGTCGCGCCGGTAAAACATACCCCGGCTTCCAGGGCTCGGCGATGGGTCTCAAGACCTTTGAAAGCCGGGAGCAGGGAGGGATGGATATTGATGATCCGATCACGCCAGGATTGAACAAACCAGGGCGAAAGGAGCCGCATGAAACCGGCCAAGCAAATCAATTCCGCTCCGGCTTTGGTCAAAACGGAATCAAGATCCCGCTCAAAACCCTCTTTGTTGGTGAAATCGCGGTGGTTGAGGACGATGTTTTCTAACCCCTCTTGAGCGGCGATATCCAGCCCCTGAGCTTGCGGGTTATTGGAGACCACCAGAACGATCCGGGCCGGTGAATCAGCAGCAGCACAGGCCCGGGCCAGAGACCGAAGATTGCTGCCTCGGCCGGAAATCAGGATAGCGACTCTCAAGACCAATGATCCAGCTGGTCAATGATGAGGCAGTTGGCGATCTTGTCGGATGCCGATTCAACCACACCGACAGTGAAGACGGTTTCCCCTTGAGCGGTGAGAATGTCTTTCACCACAGAGGCTGCTTGTGGATCAACAAGGACCACCATACCCAGACCACAATTAAATGTATGGATCATATCTTCAGGCGTGATGCCATGATCACGGCAGAGCCAAGCAAACACGTCCGGGAGCTGCCATGTCCGGGCATCAAGATGCACAACCAGGCCATCAGGGACAATGCGCGGGATATTTTCAACCAAGCCGCCGCCGGTGATATGAGCAAAACCGCGAATGCTCGCCGGTGCTGCGTGCCGCAGCGCGGCCAAGCAAGACCGGCTATAAATCCGAGTCGGGGTCAGGAGAATATCACCCAGGGGGCGTTGTTGTTGATCAAACGGGGCCGGGTCGGCCCAATCAAAGGCCGCATCCTCAATCACTTGCCGGATCAAGGAAAAACCATTGGCATGAACGCCATTAGAGGCCAGCCCCAGGACCACATCGCCGGGTTGAATGGTCCGTCCATCAAGCAGCCGGTGACGCTCCACAGCACCCAGGGCAAAGCCAGCCAGGTCGTAGTCACCTTTGCGATAAAAGCCGGGCATTTCAGCGGTTTCACCGCCAATCAGGGCACAACCGGCCCGTTTACAGCCTTCAACAATCCCGGCAACCAGGCTTTTTTCCCTCTCCCCCCGGAGCTGTTCACAAGCAATATAATCAAGAAAAAAAAGCGGCTCAGCCCCCTGGGTGACCAGATCATTGACACACATGGCCACCAAATCAATCCCCACCGCATCATGGCGGTCGCGTTCAATAGCGATTTTTAACTTGGTTCCAACCCCGTCGGTTGCCGCTACCAGCAACGGGTCATCATAGCCAGCCGCCTTCGGGTCAAAAACAGCCCCAAAGCCGCCCAACCCGCCAATACAGCCCGGACGTCGGGTTTCCGCAACCAGCGGCTTGATGGATTCAATTAAAGCACCGGCTGCAGCGATATTGACCCCGGCCTCTTTATAAAGATGGTTGGTGATGGTTCCCTCTGACCGGATCAAATATTATTCATCAATAACCGGTTTCACCATATTGATTTGGTGTGACGGTTTTACATTCTTTATCGTTTTATGTTCAATGCATCTTATAGGCAACGCATTTTTATATTTGAGATGTAGGATGCATCGTGTCTGAGACGGGCTGGCTTTGAACCCGCCATGGATGCAACGGTATTTGTTTATAAAGATTTTCTATGAGGCTAACTCATCAAGCTGGAACATTGGAGGTACTCTTTTCGGGCTGGGCAGGATTTTTAAAAAAATCAGCCGCGTTACCAAAGCGGCAACGCGGCTGATCGGTAAAAACCAGCGAACTAAGACTTAGTTCGGGGTGAGACGGTAAATATTGCCTTCATCGACCGCTGCATAAAGGCTCCCATCTGGTCCTTGGACAACCGAGCGAAAACGGCCAACAGCCATCGGCAGAGGCATTGATGTAACGCTTTTAACCGATTTGCCATCATCGGCAATCTCCAGCACATCAATACGCATACCGACCGGTGTTCCACCAAAGCCAATTCCCATGACCCCGGTCGCTAAACGATTGTTCCAGGCTTTCCATTGACTCCCGCTCAAGAAGGCAGCAGAAGATGTCCCCTGGGAGAGGCCATTGTTATTCCAGATTGGTGGCATGGCATCTGGATAGGTTTTGGTGTCGGTCATCGGCATATATTTTCTGCGCTCTGCCGGACTCATACTTTCCATTTGGTTGGGCTGATATCCGCAATAATTATCCGGGCAGTTGCCACGGCCGGCCATATTGGGGCGCGGGTCCCAGCCGGCGTTACCGCCATTAACCAGCATAGTGATTTCATCAGAATGCCATGGACCATGCTCGGCGGTCACCGCCATCCCATTTTTTGGATGAAAGTCAATCCCCTGCACATTACGATGACCATAGGTGTAAATCCGTGGGTCAAAACCGCTGGGTGGGCTGTTTTCTTTGGCCGCTTTTC
Source organism: Alphaproteobacteria bacterium (assembly GCA_963923945.1). Classification (GTDB taxonomy): domain Bacteria; phylum Pseudomonadota; class Alphaproteobacteria. The sequence goes on along the minus strand of OZ000551.1, from coordinate 312,361 downwards.
CATCGCGGTTGATACGCAACACTTTGCCACCAAGCATGGTTGGTGATTGCGGGACAACACCGTTATGGGTGTCACCGGTGGTCAGCCAAATATAACCATCGGGACCAAAGCGAACCCGTCCACCGTTATGGGCACCTGGACCACCAAAAGGATGGTCGGTTGCTGTCGGCTTGTAGGGGACATCAGGGACAATATCCGTACGGTCCGATACCGCGTTCAGAGAATTATTGACCTTGAACCGCATCAGGCGGTTGCTGCCTGGCGCGGTTTTATCAGACGTCGAATAGACATAAATAAACCGGTTTTTGGCAAAGTCTGGATCAACCGCAACCCCCTGCATCCCGGCCTGTCCTTCGCAGAATAAATCTTCCCCAGTCGAAGGGTAACCGCTGGTCCCTTTCATCCCCAAGAGGGCATTGACATCACCGGAGGGAAGCCGGACCGAAAGGCCGCGACATTTCTCGGTGAAAAACATGGTCCCATCGGGTAAAAACGCCATATCCCACGGGCTTTCCAGTCCAGAGACAACGGTCTCATGGGTGATGCTTGGGGCTTCTGCAAAAGCAGGCGCAGCCGCAACCATAACCGCACCAAATGCGGCAAGGAACGATTTTCGTATCATTCTTAATTTCTCCCTGTAATTGGATAATTCTATGATCAATGATCTGATCATACGGTTTGGCATTGATCAATATGCATTCGAGATCAGCACCAATAAAACCAAACCAAAGCAGATATTTTCAATCAAATAGGGCCATTTTTGGGCACATATTTGGGCGTATTTTAATATAATTTTAGACGCGCAATCATAGCGATTTTGCGCGGCTTGGTGGGGCCATGCAGGATAAGAAAATAACTCTATTGATCGGGTATTCTCGCCGTTCCACAAACTAAAAATATCTATTTTTATTCATTGCCGGTGATGATGGAAGTCGGCACTTCGTAGCGTTGGTCCTCGACCCGAATAAAGTGGCGGTTGTCTTCCATGCGCCAATCGGTATCAAAACCGGTTCCCGACATTGTGGTGTCGGCGGAGATGAACGCAGCATTGGTGAAAAAAAGCATTCGCTTAAATCCGTTGGCAAACGTCACGGCAACTGTCGCATCGCCGCCATCACTGCGGGCAACCCCAAACAGACAGGGTTCCATCATTTGATTACGTATCTGCGCACATGGGATGCGGCCGGTGGCATCGAAATCGCCTTGGCGGGCCCGTGACCGGCTGTTGTCAACACCCGTTAAAATCGTTCCATCGGAGTCCCGCATCGGACTCAAAAATGCTGCCATAACATAACCTTGCCCTCGACTTTGAAACGGCTGAATCTGGCACCAGACCGCTTGCCCGGTCAGTGTACACCCCAAATTAGCCAGCATGGCACCATCAGGCAGCGTTTCAATGATGGGTGCATCCAGGTCCGGTTGCTTATGCATCGTCAAACCGTCGGGTCGAACCACTTGCCAGCGTCGTGGACCGCCTTGTGCAGCCGCCGGGATGGCCGTTTCCATGCGAGGGTTGTTTTTTTGATGATCTATTTGCGCCCAGGCTTCTGGGCTCATATTCAAAATTCCAGCCAGCAGAATCCCAACCGGGATCACAATCATCCATAAGATCCGGCATGTCTGGATTTTATTCCAACCGTGCCGGGTCAAGTTCATTGCTGAAACGTCTGCGATATATAAGCTGCCAAGTTGGCGATATCGTCATCGGACAATTCACTGGCCCAAGACATCATAATTGCCGAGTTGTGTCCGACTTTTTCCCGAGCCCGATACTTTGTCAAGCGTTGGGCAATATAGTCTGCATCCCGGTTGACAATCGCCGGAAAGCTGGCCATGCCTTTGCCGGTTTTGCCGTGACAATTGACACAGTTTTGCAGATACCGGGTCTCCCCGGCTGCCGGATCACCGGCCTTGGCATATGCCGTATTGAATAGGATCATCGCAGCGGTGACCAATAAAATATTCATTTTTATGCCCATTTTTTTAATTTATGCCCATTTTTTTAAGCATACCTCCCGATTTCAACGTCCCTCTTTTTTAAGATTTCTCATTTCTTATGTAAATATCAACAGCAATCAGGAAAAGCCCAAAATTCGCCCATCAAAAATTTTTTGATTATGATGACAATCCAACGGCGATTTAATGCGGTTTAATATGGCTATAGAAATGATATCAAAAGAGATAACATCGAATAAAATGGCGCTCAATTTCTGAAAAAGCCGATATTCGGATGCGCTTATTTTTTCAACCAGCTCTCTGTTTCGCTAAAGATGAAACCTGTTAAACTGTTCAGCCTTGATAACGATGAAAAACAGAGAATTTTTCTTGATAAAATGAATGAATATTACTTTTTAACTATAAATAATATAATAAATATTTATCTCATAAATTGGTTAAAAAATAATTCAATATTAGATCAAAAATATGCTATATATCTGAAATATGCTATATATCTGAATGTCATGAATCTATACAAAAACACATACCTCTATAAAAAGAGTTTTTATCGGTTGATCGGTTTGGTCTTGGTTGCGTTTTTCTCCGGTATTGTTCCGGCGATGGCGGATCGTAAGGCGGTTTACACGGTGCGCGATATTGCGGTTGATGTGACGGCTGAAGATGCTGCCCAAGCGCGTGAGCTGGCTCTGGTTCGCGGGCAAAGGATGGCCTATCAACGTTTGTTGTCACGTTTGACTCTTCTTAAAGATCGTCACAAAAGGCCACCGCTTGGTGATGCGGCGATTACCGAGCTGGTTCTTGGTATTGAAATTGAGAGCGAGAAAACATCACCGGTTCGCTATATTGCTGACCTGACGGTGAGTTTCAAACCACAAGCGGTTCAAGAATTGCTCGGTGGCTATGGGGTTTCTTTTTCTGAGGTGATGAGTGAGCCGATTGTGGTCATTCCGGTCTATGAAGAAGATGAAACCCGCTTTCTTTGGGAGGATAGCAGTCCCTGGTTGGCCGCTTGGCGGGACCATGTGTCGGATTCGGCGGTGGTGCCGATGGTGTTGCCTTTGGCTGATCTGGCCGATTTTTCAGTCATGACACCCGAACACGCCTTACGGGGTGATGCCAACGCATTAGAAAGGATAACCCGGCGTTATGATGTGAGCGATGCTTTGGTGGCTCATGCCCGTCTCATTCCTGGTCGGGCGACACGGGAGGATCAATTGGATATCGCTTTGAGTCGCTACGGCCCGGCGGTGACTGAAGGAATCCAGAGATTTCGAGTGAATAGTAAGCCGGGAGAAGACAGGGAAAATCTTTTGAAACGGGCTGTGACTGAGGTGGTCAACCAAGTGGAAGCATCGTGGAAAATTGGTGGTCTTCGCCAAGCAGATGATCGCCCCAACCGTTTACAGATTGTTGTTCCTCTGGAAAAATTGGTCGATTGGATCAAAATTGAGAAAGATCTTGCTTCAGCACCCCTGGTCCAAAAAACCAGGATTATCTCTTTCTCCCGCCGACAGGCCTTTATTGATCTCTATTTCTTTGGTACAGCAGCAAGACTGGTAACATTATTGGCCCAAAATGGTTTGTTTTTGCATGCCATCGACACCGGATGGTCGTTGTCGCGCCAAAGACGTTCTTAATTTGGGTTGGTCGGGTTTATTGATCATCGGTGTTGTTATGAGTATGTCGCAACTGTCTTCTTTTAGCCATTTGGCCAATGGACTTTCAATCACCCGTCTGGCTGTTGCGCCGCTGGTGGTGTGGTTGCTTTTGCAGCGCTATGATGCGGTTGCCTTGGCGGTTTTTGTGGTTGCGGCTCTGAGTGATGCTGCCGATGGTTTTCTGGCCCGTCATGTCGCGGGGGTCAGTCAAATGGGGGCAATTCTCGACTCGGTTGCTGATAAGGTGATGATTGTCGGGGTCTATGTGACTCTCGGATTTTTGAATCTTTTGCCTGAATGGTTGGTTTTTCTGGTTATTGTGCGAGATTTTATCATTGTTGGCGGTGCAGCTGTGACATTTTTTTTCTGGCGGCGTTTATTCCCCACGCAACCGATGATTTTCAGTAAGATCAACACGGTGGCCCAAATTTTCCTTGCCGCAACGGTGATGGCTGGCATGGTGATGGGAACCCCTTGGTCGGTGGTGATTGATTTTCTCATTATTGCGGTGGCGGTCACCACAATCGGATCTGGGTTGTTGTATCTGGGTCGATGGTTTGGTCGGCTCCTCTATTCTTTTAATTCTCAAACATAAGCCGATTTGTGGTGAGAGATTGGCGGTGAGAGACAACACGTCACATCGGCGTTTGGTGTCTGGTGGGAAGCGGCTTGGCGTGTTCTTTTGGCTGGCGGTGGCTGGTGTTTTGATTACGGCTCTCTATGGGGTGAGAGATATTCTGGCGCCATTTTTAATTGGCATGGCGGTGGCATATTTTCTTGATCCGTTGGCCGATATTTTGGAGGGGGTTGGCTTACCGCGGGGATGGGCGGCTGCTTTCACTCTGGCGCCGTTTTTCCTGATTGTTCTTGTTTCTTTGACGATGCTGGCACCTGTGCTGCAAGAGCAGCTGGTCGGTTTTGTTGCCGGTTTTCCGGCTTATGCTGAGGCGGCGGTTCAGTTTCTTACGTCTTGGGTGTCACGCCTACAAGACCAGCTGGGTGGTGATGCAGCCAAGATTTTGGGTGCCAAAGCGGGTGATTATACCGGTGATGTCTTTGCCTGGTTGGGTCGTGCTCTTGGTGGCTTATGGGGGGGTGGTTTGGCTCTGTTCAATCTTTTATCTCTGTTGGTCATTACCCCGATTGTTGCCTTTTATTTCTTACGCGATTGGGATCTCTTGGTGGCCCGTTTTGATGCGCTTCTGCCGCGCGATAAAGTTGTGGTCATTCGGACCCAACTTTCCCTGATTGATCGCAGCCTTTCGGGTTTTTTGCGTGGTGCTGGTTTGGTTTGTTTGTGCCTGGCGACATTTTATGCCACGGTTCTGAGTCTCCTTGGTCTGCAATTTGGTTTATTGATTGGTTTGGTCTCTGGCCTGCTTTCCTTTATTCCTTATGTCGGTGCCTTGCTGGGTTTTCTGACCGGTGTGGCTGTGGCTGTGGTTCAATTTCAAGAATGGATGCCGGTTCTTTGGGTTGCGGCTGTTTTCATGGTTGGCCAGATTGGTGAGGGATATATTCTCACACCGCGCTTGATTGGGGATCGTATCGGGCTTCACCCTTTATGGTTGTTGTTTTCCTTGATGGCTGGTGGTGTATTGATGGGGTTTGTCGGCTTGTTGCTGGCCATCCCTGTTGCCGCCAGCTTGGGGGTTTTGTGTCGTTTCTTCACCGGTTGGTATCTGCAAAGCCCTTATTATCAGGGGGAAAAAAGACCGCGCCGCCGCTCTAAAGCCAAACAGTGATCGGGGTTTCCGAGGCATCGGTCTGACCCCGATAGGGTCTTTTCATGGCATTGATTTTTTATGGAGCTGATTCTTCACGTTATTGAGGAGATGAAGGGTCCGATATGAACCAGCATGATCAATTCATTCTCGATCTCCCGGCTTATCCGGCTTTGGGGCGGGATGATTTTTGGGTGGCTCCATGCAATGCTGGGGCGATGACCTGGGTCGAAAAATGGCCAGATTGGCCGACCACGGGTTTTGTTTTATTTGGACCATCTGCTAGCGGTAAGAGCCATTTATCAGCCGTTTGGTGTGGTCGGTCATCGGCAACCGTCTTGGACCCTCAGCAGATGATTGAGATTTCCTCTGCTGGTTTACCCGACAGCATCAAAACTGTGGCTATTGATGATGCGCATACAATCGCTGGTGTTTCTGTGCGTGAACATGCGTTGTTTCATATCATCAATATATTGAGCGAACGGGGGGGGTATCTGTTCTTGACAGCATTGGACCCACCCGCGCATTGGCCGGTGATGTTGCCTGATTTGGCGTCCCGTTTGGCCCTGTTTCCGACCCAACGTCTCTACGCCCCCGATGATAATCTGTTGGCGGTTCTTTTGGTGAAACAATTTGCCGACCGTCAACTGCACATTAAAGCTGAGGTGATTTCTTTTCTGTTGCCACGTATGGAGCGCAGCTTTGCGGCCGTATCCGCATTGGTCGAAAATCTTGACACTGCAGCATTAAGCGAAGGACGGGCAGTGACCATACCTCTGGCCCGGCGCATCTTAACCCAGATGAGCCAAACTATGCCTTCTTCTGAGGGATTTCAATCAATTTGAGCGCGCCGTTATCCAGCGCAATGGCCCGTTTGCCATCCTTGATACTGAGGGCATCAGCACCAAATACATCGCGTCGCCACCCGTGTAGGGCTGGAATATCCGGGTTATGACCGAGAACAATCGCTTCAATATCGGTATTGGAAGCCACCAGCTTGGCGGCTACACCATGGGTATCGCAAGCCATTTTGAGCAACAGTTTCAATAAAGCAATGGTTGGCTGATCTTGATTGGATGGTTCCGGTTTATCGGTTGGTTGTGGCCAGGATTCAGAAGGTGATGTGAGGGCAGTTTTGATGGCCTTAAGCACTGCTTTTCCCATGGCTTGATCGGCTTGTTGAGCTGGAAAATTGCGGCTTCGAGCCAGCTCCTGGGCTGTTTCGGGGCGGGTTGCGGCCAGCCCCAGAAGGGTCTCATCGCGCAGTATGTGTTGTCGGGGTACATTGCGTCTTTGGGCTTCATCTTCCCGCCATGCCGCCAATTCGCGCAAAACAGCGAGCATTTCTGGATTATCCCCGCGCCGTTTGATACGTTGCCAGCATTCTCGCGGATCAACGCGGTAAGTGGCCGGGTTGCTGAGTGTGGCGGTTTCTTCATCAAGCCAATCTTTGCGACCATTGCGCTCCAGCATCTGGTCAATCTTCTCATAAATTGTCCGCAAATGAATAACATCATTGAGGGCATAGCGGAGCTGTGCTTCATTCAAAGGCCGATGCGCCCAATCGGTAAATCGTTGAGACTTGTCAATGCGCAGTTTGGCCAATTTTCGCGCCAGGACATCAAACCCCACTGACTCACCAAAGCCGCAGACCATTGCCGCGGCTTGGGTGTCAAACAAAGGCTGAGGAACAATACCGAAATGGTGCAGAAAGATTTCTATATCTTGCCGGGCTGCATGAAAGACCTTCAAGACTGCCCGGTCAGCCAGCAGCTTGCCCAGGGGCGAGAGATCAATTCCTTCGGCCAACACATCAATGGCTACGGCGCGTTGTCCAGTTGCAACTTGCACCAAGCACAGGCGCGGCCAAAAGGTTCGCGTGCGAATAAATTCGGTATCGACGGCAATAAAATTGCTCTGCCGGGCCTCATCGCAGAAATCGGCCAAGGCCGGGCTGGAAGTGATCAGATCCATGACGCACCCTTTATATAGCGTTACCAGTCCTTTTTTCACAAGTCCCTTTCGCCGATACGGTTGATCTTAGGCTGGGGGTTGACAGTTCTTGTGCGGCTTGTCATCTAGCCGACTGTAATCATGGGGTCATTGGCGTCGGAAGGTCCGGCGTTGGATGATGCCTGTTTTTCTTGATTCCTATTTTTGTTGTGAAAGCGATGCATTCTTACCGGACTGAGAATTGTGGCGGGTTGCGGCCTGACCATATTGGTCAAACGGCCCGTCTATCGGGCTGGGTCCGGCGTAAGCGTGATCACGGCAACTTGTTGTTTATTGATCTTGCCGATCATTATGGTGTGACTCAATGTGTGACCGATTCTTCTAGCCCGCTTTTCAGCAAAGTTGAAACGATCCGGCTGGAAAGTGTGATTACCGTTACCGGCACTGTGGTTGCCCGTGATGCTGAGACCGTCAATCCAGCCATTCCCACCGGTCGGGTCGAGTTACGTATTGATGACTGTATTCTTGAAAATGCCGCCGAAGTTTTGCCGTTCCAGATTGCTGTTGAGGATGATGCACCCGAAGATATCAGACTGCGTCATCGCTATCTTGATCTCAGACGAGAAAATTTGCATCAACGTATTCTTTTACGCAGCCAGGTGATCAGCAGCATCCGCCGCCGGATGACCGACCAGGGTTTCACCGAAATCCAGACCCCGATTCTCACCGCCGGTTCTCCGGAAGGGGCGCGGGATTATCTGGTTCCCAGCCGCTTGCATCCGGGTCAATTTTATGCCTTGCCGCAAGCACCGCAAATTTTCAAGCAACTTTTGATGGTTGGTGGTTTTGACAAATATTTTCAGATTGCGCCTTGTTTTCGTGATGAAGATGCCCGGGCTGATCGCTCACCGGGAGAATTTTATCAACTCGATTTAGAGATGGCTTTTGCCGAGCAAGAGGATGTCTTTGCGGCTCTGGAGCCGGTTCTTTTCGGGGTTTTTGAAGAATTTGCTGGTCATCGAACGGTGACTCCACCGCCGTTTTTGCGCCTTTCTTATGATGATGCGATGCTGTTTTATGGTTCTGATAAGCCGGATTTACGCAACCCCTTAAAAATCACCGATGTCACAACGGCCTTTCGTGACTCCGGTTTTCAGGTCTTTGCCCAGGCGATTAGCGCCGAGGCGGTTGTGCGGGCCATTCCGGCCCCAGCGGCAGCGGCGCGTCCACGTAGCTGGTTTGATAAACTCAATGATTGGGCACGTGACCAAGGTCAGGCCGGCTTGGGGTATATTATTTTTTCCCCTGATGGGGGCAAAGGGCCGATTGCTAAAAACCTTGAAAAGGACCGCCTTGATCAACTGCGTCAAGCGATGGGCTTGGCTGACGGGGACGCCGCCTTTTTTGTTTGTGGTCCGCCACCGGCAGCGGCTGCCTTTGCTGGTTTGGTGCGTGAACGCTTGTGTGATGATCTGGGATTGCGTGAACAGGGTGTTTTTCGTTTTTGCTGGATCGTTGATTTTCCGATGTTTGAGCGTGACCCTGAGAGTGGGCGAATCGATTTCAGTCATAATCCATTCTCGATGCCGCAAGGCGGATTGGATGCTCTAAACAATCAGGACCCTTTGGCGATTAAGGCCTGGCAATATGATATTGTGTGCAATGGGGTTGAACTGTCATCCGGGGCCATTCGCAATCATCGTCCGGATATCATGGTCAAGGCGTTTGAGATTGCCGGTTATGCGCGTCAAGAGGTAGAGACTCGTTTTGGCAGCTTGTTTTCGGCCTTCCAATACGGCGCACCGCCGCATGGGGGGTCGGCACCGGGAATTGATCGCATGGTCATGTTGTTGGCCGGAGAGTCAAATATCCGTGAGGTCATTGCCTTTCCGATGAATCAGCAAGCCCAGGATTTGTTGATGCACGCCCCGGCGGCTGTTCCTGAGCAGGCCTTACGGGATTTACATATCCGTCTTGCCAAATTTGAGAAAAAGGCACCCGCGAAAAAGTGATCTCCTCTCACCAGTCCCCAACACGCATCTTATACGCGGTGACCGGATGTTGATGTTAGGAGGATCGCTTTGAAGAGCGTTTTGGTTTCTTTTGCGCCTTGGCCCGCAAGAGGGCGAGCGCGGTTTCCAGATCAATGCTGTTTGCGTCAACTGTTGGCGGGAGGCTGGCATTGAGGCGTCCGTGTTGAATATAGGGGCCGTAGCGCCCTGATTTCAGGGTGACCGGCTGACCGTCTTCAGGGTGTTCTCCGAGGTGTTTTCCTGATGCGTGGTTCTTTTTTTCAGCCAATAAATCAACCGCCCGGTTGATGCCGATGGTCAAGACATCATCTTCCCCGCGCAGCGACGTGTATTGTCCTTGATGCTGAAGATAGGGACCATAGCGACCAATCCCGGCAGTGATCGGTTTGCCGCTGGTCGGGTGGATGCCAACCGGGCGCGGCAGGGATAACAGGGCCAGAGCGGTCTCTAAATTGACTGAATGAGGGTCCATTGTCTTGGGCAGAGAGGAGCGCTTGGGTTTTTCTCCTTTCTGGGCCGCACCCAGCTGAATATAAAAGCCGTAAGGCCCTTTGCGCATTTTGACCGGCAGACCGCTTTGCGGGTCTTGGCCAATATCACGCTCTTCGTTGGGTTGTTGCTGGCCGTTGGTCTCTCCGGGGGCCAGCGGCCGGGTATAACGGCAATCAGGGTAATTGGAACAGCCGATAAAACCGCCCAATTTACTGAGTTTCAGGCCCAAACGTCCATTGCCGCATTCCGTACAGAGGCGCGGGTCTCCGGTGTCAGTGACCGGGAAAAAATGCGGACCGAGATCGTCATCCAAAGCATCAATAACCTCACGGATAGTGAGGTCTTTGGCGGTGTCAATCGCGGCAATAAAGGCCGACCAAAATGATTGCAGAACATGTTTCCAATTTTCGCGATGATTCGAGATATCATCCAGCTGATTTTCCAGCTCGGCAGTAAAATCGTAGCCCACATAACGGGAAAAGAAATTCTCCAAAAACGCCGTGACAATACGTCCACGATCTTCAGGGATAAAATGCCTTTTTTCCAAGCGCACATAAGAACGTGACTGCAGCACATCAATGATGCTGGCATAGGTTGAGGGGCGACCAATGCCCAATTCCTCCATCTTCTTGACTAAGCTGGCTTCGCTGTAGCGTGGTGGCGGTTGGGTAAAATGTTGTTGCGGGCGTATGTGGTCTAAGGTGAGTTGTTGATTTTCAGTCAACCGGGGAAGCTGGATGGTGTCGGCATCATCGGTTGCCTTATCGTCGTGGCCCTCTTGATAAAGGGTCAAGAAACCATCGAATAGAATGACGGTCCCCGAAGCCCGAAAACCCGCCCGTTGATCATCGGAAACAATATGAACAGCGGTGCGTTCAACGTCAGCACTTTCCATTTGGCAGGCCAATGTCCGACGCCAAATCAGATCATAGAGTCGGTGTTCCTGCTCACCGAGATAGGCGCGGATATCATCGGGGTGACGGGCTGGATTGGTTGGGCGGATCGCTTCATGGGCTTCTTGGGCATTTTTTGCTTTGGTTTTATAGCGGCGCGGCGAATCGGGCAGATAACGTTGGTCAAAACGTTTCGCGATAACGTCGCGGGTGCCGTTGATGGCCTGATTGGATAAGGAAACACTATCGGTGCGCATATAGGTGATGAGGCCGATGGTCTCGCCGCCCAGATCAATCCCTTCAAATAATTTTTGGGCCAGACGCATGGTTTGGCTGGTCGCGAAACCAAGTTTACGGAATGCTTCTTGTTGCAAGGTTGAGGTGGTAAAAGGCGCGCGCGGGTGGCGTTTTTGGGTTTTGCGCTCCACAGTATTGATATGATAACCGGTTTGTGCTGTATCATCGGCGATGCGTTCAGCTTCTTCTTGGGAGGAAAGCGCCATTTTATCGAGTTTTTTACCGTCTAAATGGCTGAGTTGGGCCGGAAAAGCCTGACCATCAGCGGTGCTGAAATCAGCGTCAATCGACCAATATTCGCGTTTTTTGAAGCGTTCAATTTCTGCTTCGCGTTCACAAATCAGGCGCAAGCAGACCGACTGCACCCGTCCAGCCGAGCGGCTTCCCGGCAGTTTGCGCCACAAAACCGGCGACAAGGTGAAGCCAACCAGATAATCAAGAGCCCGTCGGGCCAGATAAGCGTCAATCAAATCTTGGTTGAGGGCGCGCGGTTTCTTCATCGCTTGCTGAATGGCTTCGGGGGTAATTTCATGAAAAACCACCCGGTTGACATCAACATCTTTAAGCAGTTTACGACGGTTGAGTTCTTGATAGATATGCCAAGAAATGGCTTCCCCTTCGCGGTCCGGGTCGGTCGCTAGATAAAGATGGTCGGCCGATTTAAGGGCTTGTCCCATTGTCTTGATATGTTTTTCTCCATCCGCATTGACCTGCCAAGACATGGCAAAGTCATCATCCGGTTTGACCGAACCATCCTTAGAGGGTAAGTCACGAATATGGCCATAGCTGGCCAAAATGGTGATATCCGATCCGAGATATTTACGGATGGTTTTGGCCTTGGTGGGCGATTCAACAATGACGATTGTGCTCATGGAAACCGATGATTAAGAGTATTGGGAAACAGATCAAGAGAATGATATTCAGCAAAATATGATATCGACAAAATGGTCAAAAAAGAATGCAGCCGACATAATCAACTCCGATGAGCGAAGAGGTTTTTTGTGAGATGATTTTTTATCAAACAGTTTTTTTGATCAAACAATGGATATCCGATTACCGGGCAGACGATATATCCGACCCGACAATTCCATTTCCAATAAAATTTCTGAGACCCGATGCGGCGTCATCGTGCCATGACGCATTAGATCATCGGCTCTTACCGGTGTTGCGGATAAAAAATCGCTGATTTGATCTTTAGCTTGATCATGTTGACGGTCAGGCCGTTCGTTGGGTGACCGAAAGGGGATATCCTGGATAGGGGTTTGGCTTGCATTTTGTGCTCCTGTATCCTGTGCTGCGGTGTTTTGTGATATTGTCTTGGGCCTGCCGAGGATGGCGATGATATCAGCTGCTGATTCGGCCAAAATTGCGCCGTCGCGAATCAAGCTGTTGCAGCCTTGGGCCCGCGGGTCACGTGGGGCGCCGGGCACAGCGAAAATGTCGCGTCCTTGTTCACCCCCTAGGCGGGCGGTGATCAAGGAACCGGACCTCTTGGTTGCTTCAACCACCACCACGGCTTGGCTCAGCCCTGAAACGATACGGTTGCGGCGCGGAAACAAGCGGGGCCGGGTTGGGGTCCCCGGGGCCTGTTCACACACCACCGCACCCCGGGCAGCGATTTCTGCATAAAGATCACGATGCTCATGAGGGTAGATCACATCAATACCGCCCGCGACAACCGCCACCGTTCCGGTGGCCAGACTGCCTTCATGGGCTGCGCCATCAATGCCCCGAGCCAGACCGGAAACGATGGTGAAACCGGCCTCCCCTAAATCCTTGGCCATCTGGCGGGCTTGCTGCATCCCGGCCAGGGAGGCGTTGCGGGCCCCGACCACCGCGATTGCCGGACGATGAAGCCAAGCCCGATCCCCCAATACAGTCAGAACCGGCGGTGGGTCAGCAATCACCCGCAAATATGCCGGATAATCGGGTTCACATTGACAAATCAGACATCCGCCCAGCTGTTGGACTCGGTCCAGTTCTGCCTCGGCTTGGATTCTTGAATACGGATCACCCAACCCGTTGCGACGCATCCGCTGGGCGAGAGCATCAAGAGCGGCATTGGGATCACCATAGCGATTCAATAAATTCTGGAAAAGATGCGGCCCAACCTTATGCGAACGGGCCAGACGGAGCCAACTGATTCGCTCCGCAGGTGATAAGACTCGATGGTTTTCACCCGTCAATAAGTTGCGAATGGTCATGATCAAACCAGTGAAAAAATCATCAATAGGGTGTTTCCAAGACGTTGTTTTTCAATACCAAGACGTTGTTTTTCAATACTATGCCATTTTGAGATATGCCATTCATTTTTTTTATGTCTTATGATATTTCAAGCTCTCTCCTCTCAACAACATCGGCTATGGTGCTGATTAGCGACCAATCCGGTTTTCAGTTTTATTGCGCAAACGTTGTATATTTTCCCGATGCCGCCAGCCGATTCCAAGACCCATCATGAGGGTGGCGATGATGCTGTTGATGTCTCCCAACAGCCAGGCATACAAGGGGGCAAGGCTATAGGCGGCCAAGGCGGCCAGGGAGGAATAGCGGCTCCAAACAGCCATTGCCAGCCAAGTCAGGCAGACCACCACCCCCAAAGGCCAAGATAAGGCGAGGAGGGCACCCAGCCCGACCGCAACCCCTTTGCCGCCACGAAATTTGAGCCAAACCGGCCACATATGGGCATAACAGGCCACCACCGCGGCGAGGGCCGCGACTTGGTGGGCATCAAAACCGGTCGCCCCAATATGAACAGCGATGATCACCGCCAACGCCCCTTTGCCACCATCACAGAGCAAGGTTGCCGCACCCAAAACCTTACCGCCCAAACGCAAGGCATTGGTGGCACCAATATTGCCCGAACCGGCTTGACGGATATCCCCGATTCCGGCCACTCTGGCCAGCAACAGGCCAAAAGGGATCGAACCCAAAATATAGCTCATGATGAGGATTGCCCAGATATCCATGATCTCAGAACCCATTAAGCCGAGGCTTCTTGATCACGGTAAGTTGGGGTTCCAGCCAGGATCGTCCTCACGATACGGCCCTGGAGAGGACGGCCATCAAACGGGGTGTTTTTTGATTTACTGAGTAAGCTGTCCTCATCAACCGACCATGGCCGATCAGGATCAAATAAAATCAGATCCGCATGACCGCCACGCGTCAAGCGTCCGGCCGTTAATCCAAGAATATCAGCTGGTGAGACCGTCATTTTGGCCAGCGCTTGGGGTAAAGATAAGGCCCGGTTATGTACCATCTCCAGGGCCAAGGGCAGTAAGGTTTCTAGCCCGACCGCTCCGGGTTTGGCCTGGGCAAACGGCAGACGTTTGGCATCTTGATCTTGCGGCAAATGGTCGGAGCAAATGACATCAATCACCCCTTCGGCCAAACCGGCAATGATGGCTTGCCGGTCTTCCTCACGGCGCAAAGGAGGGCTGAGACGCATATAGGTCCGGTAATCGCCAATCGCCAATTCATTGAGAGCAAAATAAGGCGGGGCGGTATCACAGGTGACATGAAGCCCCCGTTCCTTAGCGCGGCGCATGACCGCAACCGATTGAGCGGTTGAGATATTGGCCGCATGATATGTGCCACCAGTGAGTTCGACGATCCGTAAGTCACGCTCAAGGGCGATCACTTCGGCTACCGCCGGGATGCCAGCCAGACCCAGCCGGGTGGAAAGCTCACCCTCATTCATCACCCCATCTCCCATCAGGTCAATATCTTGGGGATGGTGGACAATCAGGGCATCAATACCCCGGGCATAATTGAGGGCATGGCGCAAAATTTGCGGGTTGCGCACCATTTGTGGACCATCGGTAAAGGCCACCGCCCCGGCTTGCTGCATCAGGCCCATTTCGGTGATTTCACAACCCTCTAAGCCACGGGTGAGAGCACCATAGGGATGAATACGGGTGAGGCCCACTTCACGACCCCGCCGATGGACAAAGCCGATTAGAGCCACTGAATCAATGGGTGGATTGGTCACCGGGCTACAACATAAACTGGTGATGCCACCGGCGGCGGCGGCCCGTGATCCGGTGGCGATGGTTTCCTTGTGCTCGGGCCCCGGTTCGCAGAGCCAAGCGCGAAAATCAACCAAGCCTGGGGCCAGAACCAACCCCGTGCAATCAATGATTTCAGCCCCTTCTGGTGAGGCATCGGCCCATAAATTGGCCCCCCAGTCGATGATATTGTGCCCTTCTGTGATCAGATCACCGATGATGTCCAGACCACTGGCCGGATCAATCAGGCGGGCCTGGCGATAGACCACCCGATGTGATGGATGGGGCGGATCATCATGGGGAGCTGTTTTTTTGGTCATATTTTTCTCAATATTTTATTGGATTTACTTAAATCCTGCTTGGGGGACGCTTTCTTTAATGCCCATTTGGGGGACCCGTTAATCCGTTTTGGGGGACCCGTTAATCCGTTTTGGGGGACCCGTTAATCCGTTTTGGGGGACCCGTAGGGGGGGGTACCTCCCAAAACGGGGTATTAAAAAGAAAAACGAGCACCCCCATCTAATCCCATTTGGGGGACCCGTTAATCCGTTTTGGGGGACCCGTAGGGGGGGTACCTCCCAAAACGGTATTAAAAAGAAAAACGAGCACCCCCATCTAACCCCATTTGGGGGACCCGTTAATCCGTTTTGGGGGACCCGTAGGGGGGGTACCTCCCAAAACGGCATTAAAAAGAAAAACGGGCACCCCCAAGATAGCCATTTCCCCAAGATAGCCATTTATAGAGCACTCAGACAGTCAATGCCTCAAGACAAGCCATACGCACCGCCACCCCCAGCTCGACCTGCTGATGAATGGCGCTGCGGTCGATATCATCGGCCAGATCACCATCGATTTCGACGCCCCGATTCATCGGCCCGGGATGGAGGATCAGGGCATCGGGTTTGGCGACCGAAAATTTATCCCGGTCGAGGCCATAAAACCGGAAATATTCGCGAATCGAGGGCACAAAAGAGCCGCGCATACGTTCAAGCTGCAACCTGAGCATCATGACAATATCAGCATTTTCCAGCCCTTGAGACATGCTGTGATGGATGGTCACCCCCATCCGTTCAAAATTGTCGGGTAGAAGAGTAGGCGGGGCCACCGCCCGCACCCGTGCCCCCATCGCGTTGAGCAGAATGATGTTTGAACGCGCCACCCGGCTATGCAAAATATCGCCGCAAATCGCTACAACCAGACCGGCGATTTGGCCTTTGCGGTGGCGGATAGTCAAGGCATCAAGCAGGGCTTGAGTCGGATGCTCATGGCGGCCGTCACCGGCATTGATGACGCAGCAATTCACCTTTTCCGACAACAGTTGTACAGCACCCGAATGGGAATGGCGGACAATCAAAGCATCGGGATGCATGGCGTTGAGGGTTGCAGCCGTATCAATCATGGTTTCGCCTTTTTTAATCGAGCTGGAACCCACCGACATATTGATCACGTCAGCACCCAAACGTTTGCCGGCCAATTCAAATGATGTGCGGGTACGGGTCGAATTTTCAAAAAAAAGATTGATCACCGTACGCCCGCGTAAAGTGGTTAGCTTCTTATCAACCCGGCGATTTTGGTCAACATGTGTATCGGCTAAATCAAGCAAATAGCCGATATCACTGGGTGATAGTCCTTCAATACCCAAAAGATGACGATGCGGAAAGGCGGGTTTGGCAGAATCTTGGGCCATCAGCAACCAAAATGAGTGATCATCAGGATCAGTGCAAGGCTTTTAAAGCGAATAAAGCGAAAGGCATCTTAAAGCCAATTGATAATATTTTTATATGAGATCTATCAACGATATCTGGCTTTCTTCCATTAAGAATATGACTCTATTAAATTCTGGCTGACAATGCTGATGCTGTCAATCGGTTGTTGTCGAATCTCTGTGCCGTTATTGTTTTGCCGTGGTGACAATTGTTTATTCTGCTCTGCGATGTTTAATCAGATACTTTTTCAATATATTTTAATCAATCTAATATTCGATGGGATACTGGACCCATGATTTTTTTGAATTTCTTATCTTTCTGATTGATGATCAGGGGACGTATAAGCGGTCGAATGATGGAGTCTCGATATTGAAAAAACCGGTTGATTGTCGGCCGCTCTAATTGCATGATGCAGCGCAAAATAATTGGTTTATTGAGTCATTTTTGGTTGACACTTTTGGCTCATATTTTGACTCAAAAATATTTGCATTATAATTTTATCTGGTGATTTTCTGGTGAATATACACGAATATCAGGCCAAGACTCTGCTGGCTGATTATGGTGTCAAGACCCTCAAAGGTGGGGTTGTCTATAATCTGCGTGAGGTTGAGCGGGTGGCCGAACAGTTGGGCGGTCCGGTTTGGGTGGTCAAAGCGCAGATTCATGCTGGTGGTCGTGGTAAGGCGGGCGGTGTCAAGCGGGCTGATTCGATTGAGGCAGCCCGTAAAGCGGCGGCCGATATGTTTGGAAAAAATCTGGTCACGCCGCAAACCGGCCCCCAAGGCAAAACAGTGCGACGGATTTATATTGAGGATGGTTGTACCATTGCTCAAGAATTCTATCTCGGCATGCTGATTGACCGGGATAGCGGCTGGGTGGCTATTCTGGCTTCTTTGGAAGGGGGAATGGATATTGAAGAGGTTGCCCAAACGGCGCCGGAAAAAATTCTCAAAGTGATGATTGATCCGGCCATCGGTTATCAGCCCTATCATGGCCGTCGGATTGCCGCCGGTCTGGGGCTGAACGAGAGGGCCGGGGCTGAACTGGTCGCCAGCTTGGGCGGGATGAGCCGGGCTTTTCAGGAACTTGATTGCAGCCAAATTGAGATTAACCCGTTGGTTCTCACCGAAAGTGACGCGATTATCGCCCTTGATGCAAAAATCAATTTTGATGATAACGCTCTGTTTCGTCAGCATAAAATTGCTGAATTGCGGGATAAAGATGAAGAAGACCCCACCGAGTTTGAGGCGGCCACACATGACCTCAATTATGTTAAATTGGACGGCACGATTGGTTGCATGGTCAACGGGGCGGGTTTGGCCATGGCAACCATGGATATCATCAAACTGGCTGGTGGGGAGCCGGCCAACTTCCTTGATGTTGGCGGGGGAGCCACCAAGGAGCGGGTTGCTACTGCCTTCAAGATTATCTTGGCTGATCCCAAGGTAAAGGGAGTCTTGGTCAATATTTTCGGCGGCATCATGCGTTGCGATGCGATTGCTGAAGGCATTGTTGCCGCGGCCCGGGAAACCAGCCTTGAGGTGCCTCTGGTCGTGCGTTTGGAAGGGACGAATATGGAACTTGGCAAGGATATTCTGGCTCAATCCGGCTTGAATATCATCACTGCTGAGGGGATGGGTGAGGCGGCTGAAAAAGCCATCGCAGCAACCCAAGGTCAAGCCTGATGCCGGTTTTGGTTGATCAAGAGACCAAAGTCATCTGCCAAGGTTTTACTGGTGCCCAGGGGACGTTTCACTCCCAGCAGGCAATTGCTTACGGGACTCGGATGGTTGGCGGCGTTACCCCAGGAAAAGGCGGCAGCAAACATCTTGATCTGCCGGTCTTTGACACGGTGTATCAAGCGGTGGATGCAACCGGTGCGTCAGCCAGTGTGATTTATGTCCCGCCCCCATTTGCCGCCGATGCGATTTTGGAGGCGGTTGACGCCGGAGTTGCTTTGATCGTCTGCATTACTGAAGGGATTCCGGTTCTTGATATGGTCCGGGTCAAGAGGGTTCTACAAGGCTCGGCGAGCCGCCTGATTGGCCCCAACTGCCCCGGCGTGATTACCCCGGGGCAGTGTAAAATTGGTATCATGCCCGGCCATATTCATCGTCCTGGTTCGGTTGGTATTGTTTCGCGTTCTGGCACTTTGACCTATGAGGCGGTGGCCCAAACCACCGCCCTGAGCCTGGGGCAGTCAACATGTATCGGTATTGGCGGTGATCCGGTCAACGGCACCGGCTTTATTGATTGTCTGGAGCTGTTTCTCGGTGATCCAAAAACCGAGTCTATCATTATGATTGGTGAGATTGGTGGTTCGGCTGAGGAAGAGGCGGCCGATTTTCTCCGCCAATCACCAATCAAAAAACCGGTGGTTGGCTTTATTGCCGGCCAAACCGCTCCCAAAGGTAAGCGCATGGGGCATGCCGGGGCGATCATCGCCGGTGGACGCGGTGATGCTGAAGGAAAGGTTGAAGCCTTGAAAGAAGCCGGGGTTGCGATTGCCTCTTCACCGGCCAAAATCGGTATAGCGATGGACACATTATTAACTGGAAATGGTTGATCAATGAACCGGAAATAATTGATAAGAAATGAGAATTGATTATATTCGGTGGGTGCTAAGACATAAAACGGCTATCAAGAATGATCATATTATTTTATGATCATATCACCTTATCAAAGTTTCTTTGAGCCAAAGCCGTAAGGCCCAACAGCGGGGTAAAAAGATCATGTATTGTGACCGGTCGAGCGTTCTTGCTGGAGCCAATGCCGATTTTATTGGTGAACTCTATGCCCGTTTTCTTGATAGCCCGGGCAGCGTTGATGGCAGCTGGGTTGAATTATTCACCGATATTGGTGATGAGACCGAAGATATTTTACGGGAATTGCGCGGCGCCAGTTGGTCACCCAGCGGGCGGCGGGTTTTGGATGCGCCAACAGAAGCCGATGAGCTGGCGGTTGAAAGCCGTGTTTTTGCCGAGAATAATCCCGATGAAGTCCGCCAAGCCGCTTATGATTCGCTTCGCGCGTTTCGTCTGATCCGTTCCTACCGGGTTCGGGGCCACTTAAAAGCTGATTTGGACCCGCTCAATCTTGATAAACGCCAACCCCCTGCTGATCTTGATCCGGCGTATTTTGGTTTTGACCATGATGATTTTGGCCGGGAAATTTATCTAGGCGGTCTGGTCGGTATGCAATCGGCAACATTGCGGCAGTTATTGGCCACCTTGAATGAGATTTATTGCGGCAAGGTCGGGGTGCAATTTATGCATATCCAAAGCACCAAGCAGCGGAATTGGATTCAGGATCGGGTCGAGCGGGAACGCAATCAGAGTGATTTTTCCCAGGTCGGCAAGCGGGCCATTCTTGAGCGTTTGACCGAAGGCGAAACATTTGAACGCTATCTTGAAAAAAAATATGTCGCCACCAAGCGATTCGGTCTTGAGGGGGGTGAGTCGACATTACCGGCTCTTGAGCAGATTTTGAAGCGCGGCGGCCAGCTTGGCCTCGAAGATGTGGTTTTGGGCATGCCGCACCGGGGGCGGCTGAATATCTTGGCCAATGTTATGAACAAGCCGCTGGCGGCTATTTTTTCTGAGTTTCAGGGGTCTTCATTCAAACCGGATGATGTTCAAGGGTCTGGTGATGTGAAATATCATCTGGGGACCTCGGCCGATCGTGATTTCAATGGCAATGTTATTCATCTTTCTCTGACCGCCAACCCGTCCCATCTTGAGGCGGTCAATACCGTGGTTTTGGGTAAGGTGCGGGCCAAGCAAATCAAGATGAATATGGCTGGGGATAGTTTGAATGAAGCCCGCCGCAAAGTGATGGGGTTGCTTTTGCACGGTGATGCAGCCTTTTCTGGTCAAGGCTTGGTTTATGAAACTTTGGATCTGGCCGGTCTCAAAGGATATAAAACCGGCGGCACCATCCATTTTATTGTCAATAACCAGATTGGTTTTACCACCAGCCCCTTTTATTCTCGTTCTTCTCCCTATTGTTCGGATGTGGCGATGGGTGTTCAAGCGCCGATTTTCCATGTCAATGGCGATGATCCCGAAGCGGTTGTCCATGCCGCGCGTATGGCGATTGAGTATCGTCAGGAATTTCTCAAAGACGTGGTTCTGGACATGATTTGTTATCGCCGTCATGGCCATAACGAAGCTGATGAACCGGCCTTTACCCAACCGGTCATGTACCGAAAAATCAGCCAACACCCGACCACCCGGACTCTCTATGCCAACGCGCTGGCCGATGCCGGGGTGGTCAGTCAAGAAGAGTCCGATGGCTTGGTGGATGGGTATCGAGAAAAACTCAACCAAGCCTTTATCGCTGCCGAGAGCTATAAACCCAATAAGGCCGACTGGTTAGAGGGGGTGTGGTCCGGGTTCGACCGGGCGCGGGGTGAAGTGCGGCGCGGTGAGACGGCGGTCCCGATAGCCACCCTCAAATCAATCGGCCAATCTCTGACCATGATTCCGAAAGATTTTAAGGCCAACCCCAAAATTATCCGGCTGATGAAGGAAAAGCAGGCCGCTCTCGATTCAGGGACAGGAATTGACTGGGCGATGGGTGAAGCTCTGGCATTCGGCTCCCTCTTGGCTGAGGGAACCCCGGTGCGTTTGAGTGGCCAAGACTCAGGACGCGGGACATTTTCTCATCGCCATGCCGTTTTGATTGATCAGGACAATGAGGAACGCCACATCCCGCTCAATCATATCAATCAGCAACAAGCTTTGTTTGAGATTATTGACAGCCCTCTTTCAGAGGCTGGCGTGCTTGGTTTCGAGTATGGCTACAGCTTGGCTGAACCTCATGCCTTGATTATTTGGGAGGCCCAATTTGGCGATTTTGCCAACGGTGCCCAGGTGATTATCGATCAATTTATTGCATCGGGTGAATCCAAATGGTTGCGCATGTCAGGGTTGGTGATGTTGTTGCCCCATGGTTTGGAAGGCCAGGGGCCGGAGCATAGTTCGGCCCGTCTTGAGCGTTATTTGCAGCTGTGTGCCGAAGATAATATCCAAGTGGCCAACTGTACGACCCCGGCCAATTATTTCCATATTCTTCGGCGCCAGCTGCGGCGGCGATTCCGCAAGCCGCTGATTATCATGGCCCCGAAATCTCTCTTGCGTCACAAGCAAGCGGTCTCCAATCTGGCCGATATGGGTTCGGGGACCTCTTTTCATCGTTTGTTGTGGGATGACCCACAAGCGGTTGGCAAAGATGATGAAATCAAGCGGCTGATTTTATGCTCTGGGAAGATTTATTATGATCTGGCCGCTGAACGCCAACAGCGGAAAATAAAAGATGTTTATATCATCCGTCTTGAGCAAATTTATCCGTTTCCGCAAAGGAGTCTGCTCCGTGAACTGTCCCGGTTTCCGCAAGCGGAAATTGTCTGGTGTCAAGAGGAGCATAAAAATATGGGGGCCTGGAGTTTTGTCGCTCCCAAAATTGAGGAGCTCATGCTTGAGATTCAGGCAATCAATCAGCGCCTGGTCTATATCGGTCGTCCAGAAGCCGCCGTTCCGGCCACTGGCTTGATGAAACGGCATATCGAAGAACAAAAACATCTCTTGGATCAGGCTCTCACAGTGTAAAATCAAAGTAAAATCAAGGTAAAACCAAGGTAAAATCAATCTATAAAATTGGTCAAAAAAATAAAATTTAAATAAATATCAATAAATTAAAACATAAATATTAAACCAGCGCATGAAGGACGCAGTCACATTATGAGCGTGGAAATCAAAGTTCCTGCTTTGGGCGAATCAGTCAATGAGGCGACCATCTCCGAATGGCTGAAAGCGGAGGGCGATCCGGTCAAAACCGATGAAACACTCCTGGTTCTGGAAACCGATAAAGTCTCTCTTGAGGTTTATGCGCCGACAACCGGGGTGTTGTCGAATGTTGCTGCGGCAATCGGTGATCAGGTTTCGGTTGGTGCTGTATTGGGGGTTATTTCCCCAGGGCAGGCGGCCAATGGCCAGCTTGACCACCAGGATCGGGGCGGTGCGGCTCCGGCTCAAGAGAAAGCCGTTGTAAGTCCAGAGGTTTCTGTTCCCTCGCAAGCGGCGCATTCTCCCTCTGCAGAGGTTGGGGCTGAGACAACAGAGGCTCATTCCACCACGCCGCCATTATCACCGGCTGTGCGCAAGATGATTGATGAGCACGGGCTGAATGTCGACCAGATCAATGGCAGTGGGAAGGCCGGACGCTTGACCAAGGGTGACGTACAGAATTTTCTTGATCAACAAGCGACCACAGCAAGGGAAAAACCACCAGCCTCTGGAGTCCCAACACCGGGCAATGGGATTGATAGCGGGATTGATAGCAGAATCGATGATGGGACGCGGCTGGAACGGGTCAAGATGACTCGTTTGCGCCGTCGGATTGCCGAGCGTCTCAAGCAAGCCCAAAATACCGCCGCCATATTGACCACCTTCAACGAGGTGGATATGAGCCAAGTGATGGCTCTGCGCAATGCTTATAAGGAAAGTTTTGAACGCAAGCACGGGGTGCGGTTGGGTTTTATGTCCTTCTTTGTCAAATCGGCTCTGGTGGCGTTGCAGGAATTTCCAAGCGTCAATGCTGAAATTGATGGCGAAGATATTTTATATAAAAACTTCTATAACATCGGGGTTGCTGTTGGCTCCCCGCAAGGCTTGGTGGTTCCGGTCTTGAAAGATGCCGATGCGATGAATTTTGCCGATATCGAAAAGGCAATCAGCAGCTTTGCCGGTCGGGCCCGTGATGGTAAATTATCCCTTGACGATCTGGCCGGTGGTACATTTACCATTTCCAATGGCGGTATTTATGGCTCCATGATGTCGACACCGATTCTCAACCCACCCCAATCGGCCATTTTGGGGATGCATAAGACCCAGATGCGGCCGGTGGTGGTTGACGGGGCAATTGAGGCGCGTCCGGTGATGTATCTGGCGTTATCTTATGATCACCGAATCATTGATGGCCGTGAGGCGGTGAGCTTCTTGAGCCGAATCAAGAATTGTATTGAAGACCCCCAACGTATTCTCTTGGATGCCTAAAATTGGGAGCATCTAAAATTGGGAGCATCTAAAATTGGGAGCGTCTGAAATTGGGAACGTCTGAAATTGGGAACGTCTGAAATTGGGAACGTCTATGGAACGCTATGATGTGGTGGTGATTGGCGGTGGACCGGGGGGCTATGTGGCGGCCATCCGGGCGGCCCAGCTGGGTTTAAATGTTGCCTGTATTGACAAAAGGGGCCGGTTTGGCGGTACCTGCCTCAATATTGGCTGTATCCCGTCAAAAGCGTTGCTTAAATCCTCGGAGAAATTTGCCCAAACGCGGCATGAACTGGCCGCACATGGGATTGAGGTTGGGGACGTGAAACTCAACCTTAAGGCCATGATGCACCGCAAGCAAAAAGTGGTTGACGATCTGACCAACGGCATTGAATTTTTATTCAAGAAAAACAATGTGACCCCGATTGTCGGTGCGGCCTGTTTGCGCTCTGCCAACCGCATCACGGTCAAAGAGGGCAAAGGCAACAGCCGGGATATTGAAACCAAGACGGTGGTAATCGCCACCGGTTCGTCACCGGTTGATATTCCTGGCCTCACCGTTGATGAAAAAAAGATTGTGACCTCGACTGGTGCTTTATCTTTGTCCAAGCCGCCTGATACATTGGCTTTGATTGGGGCGGGATATATTGGTCTGGAGATGGGTTCGGTATGGAGTCGCCTGGGTTCACAAGTTGTGGTGATTGAATATTTTGATCGCATCTTACCGGGTATGGATGGTGAGGTGGCCGGGGCGTTTGAAAAAATTCTCATCAAGCAAGGCCTTTCTTTCAAGCTGGGGACCAAAGTCACCGGTGCCAAGACCGGCCGGAGTGGGGTCAAGCTGACACTGGAACCGGCCAAGGGTGGGAAAACCGAAAGCCTGGCCTGCGATGTGGTTTTGGTGGCGGTGGGGCGGCGTCCCTATACCGCTGGCCTGGGTTTGGAAGACTTGGCGGTTGCGGTTGATCAACAAGGTTTTATCCAAGTTGATTCCCGATTCCAGACCAATATTTCCGGAATTTATGCGATTGGCGATTGTATCCCGGGTCCGATGCTGGCCCATAAGGCGGAAGATGAGGGGGTGGCCTGTGCCGAGATCATCGCTGGCCAGAGCGGCCATGTCAATTATGATGCCATCCCAGGGATTATTTACACCAACCCGGAGGTGGCCAGTGTCGGCAAAACTGAGGAGCAGCTGAAGGCTGAAGGGATCGATTATCGGGTTGGAAAATTCCCTTTTTCTGCCAATGGACGGGCTCGGTGCAACAGGGCAACCGAGGGGTTCGTCAAGATTTTGGCCGATGCCAAGACCGACCGTATCTTGGGTGGTCATGTGTTGGGGGATGATGCCGGGTCACTGATTGCTGAGATTGTCTCGGTGATGGAATTTGGCGGTTCAGCCGAGGATATTGCCCGCACTTGCCACGGCCACCCAACATTGAGCGAATCGGTCAAGGAAGCCGCCTTGGCGGTGGCCGGTCGCCCGATTCATATTTGAGCAGTCCAACGGATATATTTTAGACGATACGGCCACATTTTTACTTGGCCGCCTTCCCAAGACTGATAGAATAAAATCTTAGAGAGTATTCTGTCTACGAAGACATGCCATAACCTGAATTATCGGAAATTGACTGCGGAGGATATTTTGTCAAAAAAAGGGGTTTATGCTTAATGGCGTCTTCGGCTGCTTTTGTTCCGATGGTCAATGAGACGGGGACAGGACGACGAATTGCCCGAAAACGTTCAAAACGGCTGATTGCTTTTGGTTGGTACGGCGGGAAATTCTCGCATCTCGATTTTTTGTTGCCACTCATACCCCATGATGCAACCCATTTCTGTGATGTCTTCGGCGGCTCGGCGGCTGTCTTGCTCAATGTCAAGCCGTATCCGGTCGAGACTTATAATGATCTCGATTCTGAACTCGTCAATTTCTTTCAGGCTTTACGTAACCAGGGGTCGAAGCTCGTTAAGGCTATTGGATTGACCCCGTTTTCCCGTGAGGAACTTGTCCGTGCCTGTATTCCGGAAAAAGGATTAACCAAGCTGGAACGGGCGCGGCGGTTCTATATCCGGGCAAGACAAACACGTACCGGATTGGCTCAGACAAGCAGTGAGGGACGCTGGGCGCATTGTGTACTCACCTCACGTGCCGGTATGTCTGGTGCCGTCTCGCGTTGGCTTGGCTCTGTCGAGGGGCTATCAGAGATTACGCAACGACTTCAGAGAGTGCAAATTGAGAATGCCTCGGCGATTGAAGTGATTCAGCGGTATGATACGGCGAACACGATCTTTTATGTTGATCCGCCATACATGCATAGCGCAAGAGGCGATTCCGCAGCTTACGGATTTGAGATGACCGATGAGGACCATAAAAATCTCGCCAAGACTTTGAATCGTGTTCGGGGGCGTGTTGTGCTCTCTGGCTACCGAACCGATCTCTACGACCAGCTTTACCCGAAATGGCGGCGTGTGGATGCTGATGAACGAAATTGCCACTCGGTGCGAAAACCGCGCCGGGAGTCGGTTTGGCTGAATTTCTAAACGATGGATCATTCCAAAGCGCGTGCTTGGCTGGATGATGTATGGGCAAAGGTTCTGGAGTCAGCATCTGATCAAACCGATAGCGTGGTTGATCGCTTGGTAAACTCAAAGATATTATCAATCCGCTATGCCATATTGACCCAAATTCTGGGAAAAATTGCCGATGAACACCGGAGCCTGATGTGTCTTCAGATGGGAACTGAAGAGGCGGAAGGTGCTTGGGATGCGCGGAGCTTTTGTTCAGCAGTCATCGTCCCTTGGGTGGCTGATAATCATGACGTTTTAGGAAAAAGCCCTGACCCTTATGTCAATAATCCGTTACGGCGTCCACGACTAGACAAAGGAACGCATCAACTGCGTTACAAAACCGAATGGGATGCCCTGGTCTCTTTTCTGTCACCACTCGATTCGGCTTCTCCAAGCGAACTTGAGGCCGCTTTTATACGCTGTTTAGAGAGTACAGCACGGCGTCTATCGAGTCAGTCCTTTGGATACCAAATTCCAGTTCGCGTGAGTCTGGAACAGATGCTCCGCATTTTGGAAATTTTTCTCGCGGAACCGAGTGGTGGATTGCGTCCGTTGGTTATTGTGGCCGCGATGATGGCTGTTCTAGGCCGTGCATTTTCACTCTTTGCCCGTGTTTCATCACAGGGAATCAATGAAGCGGATTCCCTTAAAGGAGTGCCAGGCGATGTGATGTGCTTCGATGATAATGGTCGCATGATTTTGGCGATTGAGGTTAAAGATCGTGCTCTGACCTTGGCGGATGTTCGCGACTCGACAAGAAAAGCCAGGGCGGCAATCAATCCTTTGAGCAACCTGCTATTCGCGTCCCCAAGTATTCAAGAAGATGAGCGCGATGCAATCGGTGAGAACATAGAAACGGCGTGGGCCTCCGGTCTCAACATGAGTCAAATCGATATTATGGACCTTGCTCATGCGGCGTTCGCGTTACTCTCTGAAGAATGGCGGCCAAAACTCTTACGTGAGATAGGAGCGGAACTCGACAAACGGGGAGACCACATCCATCGCCGTACATGGCATGACCTGCTGTCGAATGTAGGAGGAGAGGACACGCCATGACGAAAGAACGTCAGGAGAGTCAGGGAAAATAGCCACGTCATTATGGGCTGATTTTTGGGGTGGGTATTTTTTAGCTCTGGTATTTTTGCCTCATTTTTGTTTTTTGAGCGGGCTGGCCCGGGGATGGGTGGCGTCATAGAGGGTGCGCAAACGCTCGGCATTGACGGCGGTATATCGTTGGGTGGTGGATAATGAAGAATGGCCGAGCAGTTCCTGAATAGCCCGCAGATCAGCACCATTGGCCAGAAGCTGGGTTGCAAAGCCATGCCGCAGGGCATGAGGTGTTGCTTTCTCTGGCAGTCTCAGATGGTTACGTAGATGGCGCAATCTCTTTTGGGCCAGAGCCGCCTGAAGACGTCGGCCCCGCAAACCGAAAAAGAGCGGCCCATCAGCCCCGTCATCATGCGGGCAAGCGGCCAGATAATCATTCATTTTATCAAGAATGATTGGTAAAACCGGGATCAAACGTTGCTTCCCCCCTTTGCCTGTAATGATCAGAGGCTGATTTTTATCCAGCATCATCGCGCGCTGGTTGAGGGACAAAGCCTCCCCGATACGCAATCCACACCCCCAAAGCAGGGTAAAAAAAGCGATATCGCGAAGGCGGATCCATGAGGGCGTGCTGGTTTGGTTGTCTTTTGTGATCAGGTCAAGGATATCGGTGATATCACGGGTCTCAAGCGGGCGGGGTAAAAGGCGCGGCTGTTTGGGGTTCCGCAAGGTGGCAATGGCCGCATTTTCAGCCAGGCCGTTTTTGGCTAAAAAGTTGAAAAAACCACGCAACGTCGAAAGGGCGCGCCCGGTCGAAAAGGGTGAATATCCGCGCTCATGACGCCAAGCCAGCCAAGCCCGAAACTCTTCTAAGGTTATCTGCGCCATGTCATTGAGATCGGTCATCCCGCCGCGATGCTCAGAGAGAAAAGACATAAAGCCACCCAGATCACTGAGATAAGCCTGGAGGGTTCTGGCGGCGGTTCGGCGCTCATGGGCCAGCCAATCATACCAATGGCTGATTGCGGCTGATAATTTTTGGCCAGTCGGCGCGGTGATCAGCGATGGAGTTCGTTTTCGGGGTGTAGCCATAATGTCAAAAGACGTTCAATCGCGGCGGCTAAAAAAATCAGAAGCTCCGTCCCTTGATGCGGTGTGAAGGTATCTTTTTGACGCACTCCAAGGGCCAGAAGCCCCATTCCTTGGCCGGATTTGAAATTCAAACGGATCAGAGCTTGGCTCCGCACCAGGCTATGGGCCGGCCCGAAAAGATTTTGATCCCCTTGAATATCTGCATCCAGCCGCACATCTTGTTTCCCCAAGATGTGTTCGGTTTCCCCTTTATTGATAAAGCGAATAGCCCCCAGAGGCTGCTCAACCGGGTGACATTCAATACAGAGCGTCATGACATCAATATCCAAGAGCAACGGCAAATCGGTGGCTAAAATCTCAGTGAATTCTTCCAGATTCTGAGCCTCAAGCAGTTTCAAGACAGCTTGATGAATGCGCGATTGACCGATTAAATTGAGGCGGCTGGTCGAGATGAGGGCTTCATGTTCATGGCGCAGGCGTTCGATAACAATGGTTTGCAAATCGACCACATTATCACCGTATTGATCCTTGTATCGGCTCTGTGGCGATATGATATCACCCAATAATTCCGGCCGACGGCTGAAAAAGTTGCGATGCTTGCGCAAATAAGTGATCACGTCTTTTTCATTCACCGTGCTGGTTTTTGGTTTTTTCGGCCCAGCGGCTTTTCGGCGGTTTTTTTTCGGGATCATGTCCGGTTTATGTTCAGGCATCCATTTTCTCTCCGGCCGTTTTTGGAACATTGATCATCAGAACTTTTATAATCATTCATAACCATAATTTTGAGTTTAGAACATGAAGAATGATGAAGCCAATGACAGAAATTCTCAAGCCTGTGATTTAAGGGATATTCGTGAGAACGGTTGATGTTTTGGTGCCGGTTCAATCAGCCGGTCCGTACACGTATGCGGTGCCTGAAACCTTCACCCTTACCGATTTTGGTGGCTGTATCGTCCGGATTCCTTTTGGTCGTCGCCAGACTCTGGGGGTTGTGATCGGACCATCGCAGGCGCGGTTGCTGGGTTGTGATAGCCTGGAATTACCACCACTTGAAAAGCTCAAACCACTCATCACCTGTCTTGAGGTGCCGCCTTTTTCGGATGATTTCCTTCAATTTCTGGTTTGGGTCAGTCAATACAGCTGCACGCCGCTGGGGATCTTATTGAAAATGGCCCTGGGGCCTGTGCTTTCGCATCGGCAACGCCCGGTCATCGCTTACCGTCTTTCCGGAAAGGAAAAAGGGGCAAAAACATTATCGCCACAACGGCGCCGGGTGGTGGCTGCTTTATCTGATGGTATTTTGTCTCCAGCCCCTATCCTGGCCGAGAATGCCGGTGTTTCCCGGGATTTGATTCGCCGTATGGCGGCGGATGGGTTGCTGATTGGTGAGCAGGTGCAAACGGAAAAGATCGGATTACAGAACCCGCAAGAGCAGCAATGGCCCGATCCCGATCTGCCGGGGCCACGGCTTTCTCCCGAACAGGCCGAACTGGCCGAGACCCTCCGCTCAGCCCGCGGCTTTGGGGTGTATTTGCTGGATGGGGTGACCGGTTCAGGAAAAACCGAGGTCTATTTTGAGGCGATTGTCGCGGCTGTCCGGCAGCGGCGGCAGTCTCTGGTGATGATGCCGGAGATTGCCTTAACAACCGGTTGGCTGGATCGTTTTGCTGGGCGGTTTGCCGGGGCCCAGCCGGTGGTTTGGCACTCATCCCTCACTCCAGCAGCCCGCAGGCGGGCCTGGCAAGCCATCAGCGCGGGCCGGGCCGGGGTGGTGGTTGGTGCGCGCTCCGCGCTCTTTTTGCCCTTTCACGATTTGGGCTTGATCATCGTCGATGAGGAGCATGACCCCGGCTATAAGCAAGAAGAGGGAGTGATTTATCATGCCCGGGACATGGCGGTGGTGCGGGCGCGTGAATGTCATGTGCCGATTATTCTGGCCTCGGCGACCCCGTCTCTGGAAAGCCATATCAATGCTCAAACTGGCCGCTACCAGCGATTGATATTGACTCAACGTTATGGTGATGCCCATTCTCCAGAGATTGAGGCGATTGATTTGCGCATCGCACCACCGCCTGCGGATTCATGGCTTTCCCCGGTCTTGGTGGAGGCAATCGGCGCGGCGTTGGCGCGCCGGGAACAAATTTTACTCTTCCTCAACCGTCGAGGGTTTGCGCCTTTGACGTTGTGTCGTTGCTGTGGGCACCGGCTACAATGCCCCGATTGCAGTGTGTGCCTGGTCCGGCGGCGTGATGATCGGTTGCTGTGCCACCATTGTGGCAGAGAGGAACGGCTGCCCGCTCTCTGCCCTGAGTGTCAGGCCGAAGATCAATGGGCTTCTTGCGGTCCGGGTATCGAACGGATTGAAAAAGAGGTTGAGCTTCTCTTCCCCGCTGCCCGGCGTTTGTTGTTATCCAGTGACTCAGTGCATCAATCGACCGGGTCAACTCAAGACATTCTCCGCCATATTGCCTCGCATGGGGCTGATATTTTGATCGGGACCCAGATTGTGGCCAAAGGGCATCATTTCCCTCACCTCACCCTTGTTGGGGTGGTTGATGCTGATTTGGGCCTTGATAACGGCGATTTACGAGCGGCTGAACATACCCATCAACTGCTCAATCAGGTGGCCGGACGGGCTGGGCGTGAATCTCGGCCGGGGCGGGCTTTGTTGCAAACTTATTGCCCGGATCATCCGGTCATTCAAGCTCTGCTCTGCGATGATCGCGATGGATTCCTGGCTGCCGAGACGGCGGCCCGGAAAAACCTTGATCTCCCGCCTTTTGGACGCTTGGCGGCTCTGATTGTTTCAGGAACCAACGCCCAGAAAGTGGAAGCCCATGCCCATGCTTTAGCGGCGACTGCGCCAAGCTGGAAGGGGGTAAAAATTTTTGGTCCGGCCCCGGCTCCTTTGGCGCGGGTACGTCGGCGCTATCGCTGGCGCCTGTTGGCCCAGGCGGCCCGAGGTATTGATCTTTCTACTTTCATGCGTGATTGGGTGGCGGTTCATCCCCCTCCATCCGGAATCATGGTACGTATTGATATTGATCCGCAAACGTTTCTTTAAAACGGTCTTCTGGCCGGTTTGATCCGGTTGGAGCTGGAGCCGGTTGCAACACATATCTTTAAAATTATTTTTTGATGGGTTTAAACCGGTTTAGATAGGGCCGGTTGCAACGCTAGGGGCACTGTGATAGGTATCCCGGCGAATTGACCATACCACTCAAAATCCGGTCATTTTTTTACTTTTTAACCATGCACTGCCATTTTCATTATGGTCATATTTTATTGTGCTTCTATCGTGAGAAAAGGGTTGATCTTTGGCGGCTGACTCAATGCGTTTCCCAAGCTTGGTTGATCGTTATGCCTCGGCTTTGTTTGATCTGGCCAGCAGTCAACGGGCTGATTCGGTGGTTGAGCGTGATTTGCGCGCTCTGCAAGCGATGGTTCATGACAGCAGCGATTTGCGACACTTTTTGGCCAGCCCGTTGTTGTCACAAGATCAGCGAAAAGCGGTGCTCAATGCTTTGATGGATAAAGCGGGTTTCGGTGATCTGACCAAGCATTTTATCTTTGTGGTTGTCCGCAATCGCCGTCTATTTGCTTTGCCACAGATTATCGCCCATTATTTCACTCTGCAATCGGCGGCCCGCAATGAACTGGTGGCCATAGTGACCGCGGCCGAAGCGTTGAGTGATCAACAAAAAAAATCGATCCATTTAGCGCTCAAAAAAGCGGTGGGTCGTGATGTTCGAATTGTGCCGCATCGTGATCCGACACTGCTGGGTGGGCTGGTGATTAGGCTTGGTTCGCGTTTGTTTGATTCTTCATTGAGGGGCAAGCTGGCGACTCTTAAACTTGTGATGAAAGGGAAAGCTTGATGGAAATACGTGCTTCTGAAATTTCCTCAATTTTAAAAGGCCAAATCGAAAATTTTGACGCCCAAACCGATGTTTCTGAAGTTGGTGAGGTTTTGACAATTGGCGACGGGATTGCCCGGGTTTATGGCCTTGATAATGTGCAAGCTGGTGAAATGGTGGAATTCCCCGGGGGTATTCGTGGGATGGCTCTCAATCTTGAAAGCGATAATGTCGGGGTGGTGATCTTCGGTGATGACCGGGGGATTAAAGAAGGGGATACGGTCAAACGTACCGGTGATATCGTTGAAGTCCCGGTCGGCAAGGCATTATTGGGACGGGTGGTTGATGGTCTTGGCAATCCGATTGATGGCAAGGGAGCCATCTCGACCGATGAAACATCACGGGTTGAAATCAAAGCACCGGGGATCATTCCCCGCCGCTCGGTGCATGAACCCGTGCAAACCGGCTTAAAGGCGATTGATAGTCTGATTCCGATTGGCCGTGGACAACGAGAATTGATCATCGGGGACCGTCAAACCGGTAAGACGGCGATTATTGTTGACACCATCCTCAATCAGAAAGCCGCCCATCAAACCGATGATGAATCAACAAAACTTTACTGTATTTATGTCTGTATTGGCCAAAAGCGTTCGACTGTCGCGCAAATCGTCAAAACCCTTGAGGAGCAGGGGGCAATGGATTACAGCATCGTGGTTGCGGCGACGGCTTCGGATCCGGCCCCCTTACAGTTTCTGGCTCCTTATACCGGTTGTGCAATGGGTGAATATTTCCGCGACAACGGTATGCATGCGGTGATTTTTTATGATGATCTGTCGAAACAGGCGGTTGCTTATCGTCAGATGTCTTTGTTGTTACGCCGCCCGCCAGGGCGCGAGGCTTATCCTGGCGATGTTTTTTATCTTCATTCGCGGCTTCTTGAACGAGCCGCTAAAATGAGTGAAGACAATGGTGGCGGTTCATTGACCGCTCTGCCGGTGATTGAGACCCAGGCCGGTGATGTGTCGGCCTATATTCCGACCAATGTTATCTCAATTACCGATGGTCAGATTTTTCTTGAGACCGACTTGTTCTATAAAGGGATTCGTCCGGCGGTGAATGTCGGGCTTTCGGTGAGCCGGGTTGGTTCGGCGGCCCAGATTAAAGCCATGAAGCAAGTGGCTGGTTCAATCAAGCTGGAATTGGCTCAATATCGTGAGATGGCTGCCTTTGCCCAATTTGCTTCGGATTTGGATGCGGCGACCCAGAAACTCCTCGCCCGGGGTGAGCGGTTGACCGAACTTCTCAAACAGCCACAATACTCACCTTTACCGATTGAGGAACAAGTGGCGGTTATTTTTGCTGGGGTCCAGGGCTATCTTGATCGGATTCCAGTTGGTTCTGTATCGCGCTTTGAGGATGAATACTTAGCGGCGTTGCGTGACCAAGGCGGTGATATCCTGGATACTTTGCGTGACCAGGCGGCCTTGACCGACAGCAGTGAGAAAAAATTGAAGACATTTCTGGATGATTTTGTTCAGACGTTCTCTTAAATCCTTCTCAATCCACTCTCTTCGCGCTCATCAAATCCACTCTTACCTTCTAACCTTATTCTCTCATGTCTTGCCTTTATCATCATGCCCAGTCTTAAGGATCTGCGCTCCCGTATTGGGAGTGTCAAATCGACCCAAAAAATCACCTCAGCCATGAAAATGGTCGCGGCGGCTAAAATGCGTCGGGCTCAGGAACAGGCGGTTGCTGCCCGTCCTTATGCCGAACGAATGGGCGATATGTTGTCCTCTTTGGCGATGAGTTTGGGCGAGTCTTCGGGCGGTCCGGCAATGCTTGTTGGAACCGGTAAGAAAGAAACCCATTTGATTCTTATGTTGTCTTCAGACCGTGGGCTGTGTGGTGGGTTTAACGCCAATTTAGCCCGTGAAGCCCGTCTCCTCATTCGTGAGTCACAAGCCAATGGCCAGAATGTCAAGCTCCTCTGTTTGGGGCGCAAGGGGGCTGATGCTTTGCGTTCCGAATATGGTGATTTGATGATTGACACGGCAAGCGATATTGGACATTCAGGCTTGACATTTGACGATGCCGCTGCGGTTGGCCAACATATTTCCCGGATGTTTGGTGCCGGTGAATTTGATGTTTCGACATTGCTTTATGCCCGTTTCAAGTCCGCCATCAGCCAGATTGTTACCCGTCAACAGCTGATTCCCTTGCCGGTTGTGGTCGATGAAGAAAGTGAAGGGAGCCAAAAAAGTCAAGAAAAACAGAGTGCTCAATCGACCCGGCGGGCCGGGACTCATCATGATGCGGTTTACATATTCGAGCCGCATGAGGAAGACCTCCTGGCTGATTTGTTGCCGCGCAATGTATCGGTGCAGATTTTTCGCGGATTGCTTGAAAATTTTGCCAGTGAACAAGGGGCACGTATGACGGCAATGGATAATGCCACCCGCAATGCCAGTGATATGATTGATCGTTTGACCCTGCTGTATAATCGAACCCGCCAAGCAGCAATTACCAAAGAATTGATTGAAATTATATCCGGAGCCGAAACGGTTTAAGGATAAGAATATTTTTGGGATCATGACGATTTTGGTTGGTTTGAACGTCTATGACCTGGATATCGTTAGGGTCCAGATATGATGATACAAAGATTTATGTCAAAATTGATGTAAGGAGTAGAGAATGGCTAAAAACGCGATAGGACGCATTACCCAAGTCATGGGTGCGGTGGTGGATGTTGCTTTTGAAGGAGAATTACCGTCTATTTTGAATGCGCTCCATGTCAAGCATCAAGATAAGGTTTTGGTGCTGGAGGTGGCCCAACATTTGGGCAATTCTGAGGTCCGAACCGTGGCCATGGATACAACCGAAGGCTTGGTTCGCGGTCTGGATGTTCGCGACACCGGCGGCCCGATTTCGGTTCCGGTAGGACCGCAAACTCTGGGCCGTATCTTAAATGTCGTTGGGGAGGCGATTGATGAGCGCGGCCCTCTCAAGACCAAGAAATCGTTGCCGATTCATCGACCTGCTCCCGAATTTGTTGATCAATCAACCGAAACGGAAATTCTAACCACCGGGATCAAAGTGGTTGACTTGCTGGCCCCTTATTCTAAAGGCGGTAAAATTGGTCTTTTTGGTGGGGCCGGGGTTGGCAAGACGGTCTTGATTATGGAACTCATCAATAATGTAGCCAAAGGTCATGGTGGCTATTCGGTTTTTGCCGGGGTGGGGGAGCGCACACGCGAAGGCAATGACCTGTATCATGAGATGATCGATTCCGGGGTGATTGATCTGGAAGGGAACGACTCAAAAGCCGCTCTGGTCTACGGGCAGATGAATGAGCCGCCCGGTGCCCGGGCCCGGGTTGGCTTGACCGGTCTGACATTGGCCGAATATTTCCGTGATGATGAGGGTCAAGATGTCCTCTTGTTCATTGATAATATTTTCCGCTTTACCCAAGCCGGATCGGAAGTCTCGGCTTTATTGGGCCGCATTCCTTCGGCGGTTGGGTATCAGCCGACATTATCGACCGATATGGGAGCGCTGCAAGAACGTATTACCTCAACCACCAAAGGTTCGATTACTTCGGTTCAGGCGATTTATGTACCGGCTGATGATCTGACCGATCCGGCCCCAGCGACCTCTTTTGCCCATCTTGATGCGACAACCGTGCTCTCGCGGCAAATCGCCGAATTGGGGATTTATCCAGCCGTTGATCCGTTGGATTCAACATCGCGTATTTTGGATCCGCGGGTGGTCGGTGAAGACCATTATCAAGTTGCCCGGCGGGTTCAGGAAGTCTTGCAACAATATAAATCTTTGCAAGATATCATTGCTATTCTTGGTATGGATGAATTGTCAGAAGAAGATAAGCTGGTGGTGGCTCGAGCCCGTAAAATTCAGAGATTTTTATCCCAACCTTTCCATGTTGCTGAAGTCTTCACCGGGACACCAGGAGTCTTTGTTGATTTACAAGATACCATAAAAGGATTTAAGGGGCTGGTTGACGGTGATTATGATGATTTACCTGAGTCGGCTTTTTATATGATTGGCTCGATCAGTGAAGCGGTGGAAAAGGCGAAAAAAATTGCTGTTGAAGCGGCTTAAGTCTTGGGAAATAAATTCTAGGAAAAATCGATGGAAACCACGGCTTTTGAGATTATTTCGCCCGGATGTATTGTTCTTTCCGGGGATGCTGAGATGATTGTTGCCCCGGGTGTTGAGGGTGATTTTGGTGTCCTGCCCGGCCATGCACCGTTGATTTCTGGTCTGCGGCCGGGCGTTGTGACCATTTATGAGAATGACGCCCCAAGCCAGAAGATTTTCGTTGGTGGTGGGGTCGCCGAAGCGATGCCTGAAGGATGTACAATATTGGCTGAGGAAGCCATGCCGATTGAGGATATTGATGCCGAGGCTGTACGCCAGCGAATCGCTGAACTGCACAATGAGATTAATCAAATCAAAAGTGACCAAAGCAAAAGTGACGATACCCAAGAAAGCCTAGAATACAATAATATGCTGGCTGCTTTGGCGGTTGCGCAAGCACAATTGGCGGCTGTGGACGCTTAATCAAGCGACTGAAATTTTTTGATTTTGTTCTGGCTGGGTTAATTTTTGCTCAGCGACCAGGTGAGAGAAATTGTCAACCAGTCGCTGATACAAAGGCCGCTTGAATGGGACAATCAGATTGATCAGTTCCGCCATCGGGACCCATTTCCAAGCACTGAATTCGGGATTTTCTGTATGGATATTGATCTCGTCATCGTTGCCGCAAAAGCGCATAACGAACCATTTTTGTTCTTGACCACGGTAGCGTCCCCCCCAGAGTTGAGGGATCAGACGGTTGGGAAATTCGTATGTTAGCCATTCTTGGGTTTCGGCCAGAATGACCGCGTTATCGGTGCCGATCTCTTCTTTTAGCTCTCGGAAAGCCCCTTGATCCGGGGGTTCGCCTTTTTTGAGGCCCCCTTGAGGCATTTGCCAAGTCTCAGAAGGCATATCGCGCCGCTGGGCGATCAAGACCCATCCCTGTTGATTAAGCAACATGATCCCGACACCGGAACGATAAGGCAGATTTTCACGATGATATTTGGGCATCTAGGACTTTACGTTTTGATGGTGTCAGCGTCTGGTATTCTCAGCAACTGTTGTTCCTGTTTCGCTTCGTGATGCGGCCACTGTCGAACGTTCAATGATTGCGGTGATAGGGGCCATCGAAAATCCCTTTTCTTCTGCTGTCGAGAGCCAAAGAGCAATCCTTTCCAAGGAAACCGGGTAAGGAGAGGCCAGAACAGCAACAAAACCTTGGGAACGGGCTAAGGCTTCGGCGCGTTCAATTTGTTGATCAATCGCCGCCCGCGATGGTTTTTGGTCAAGCACAAAATCAATCGTCACGGCTGGAAGGTCCAGTTCTTTGGCCACACGCCCGGTGATATCACGTTGGGTAATGCGGCGATTGACGAACAATAAGCCACGTTTTTTAAACTCTTCCAAGATCGGTGTTGTTGCATCTCGCGAGGTTGTGAATAAGGATCCCATTTCTGGGATGACACCGACATAAGTTGTCAGGCGTCCCATGATCCACCGCAAGCGTTGGAGATTTTTTTTGTCTTCTGAACTGGTCAGTAAGCCGTAAGGACCAGGATCATCCAAGGGATAATTAAAGGGCTCCATAGGAACAGAGAGTAAAATTTCATGCCCCCGGCTGCGCGCTAGGGTGGACAATGTATCTAAATTCCGTCCATAAGGCGCAAAAGCAACAGAAATTGGCGAAGGCATATCCCGAATCACCGTCAAGCTCTGGGATTGATTGAGGCCGATATCATTAATGATAATCGCGATGAGGGGACGGCCATTATCAGCAGCAAAGCGACGCTTGTAAGCTTGCCAGGGTTGTTCACCATTTGTTGAAATAGCTGGCAATAAGACCTGGCCGCCGGTTCCCTCGCTGATGACCTCAGTCAGTTCGGGTAAGGCTTCTGGATTGAGTGGCAACACACCCGCATTGATCAAGGCTTCAGGTAAGATGTCTTTTGGACTCCGAATGGGTGCAAAAGCCGCGGTTTGATTTTGTTTTCGATCATCTGACACTTGGTCATCTGGTGCCTGATCATTTGATGATTGTACGGAACCATCGCCGCTCTCTTCTGGTGTTTCGGCCGCTTGATCTTGTGAAAGGGTTGTTTGGTCACCGGTATTTTGTTCTAAAGCGGCTGTTTGGTCTGGATTTGTTTGGTTGGCGGGAGATGGTTTATCACTGTCAGCAGAAGAGTCAGCTTCAGAAAGGGATTGACTGTGTTCTGAGGATGACAAAGCCAGTTCAAATGTTGGTGGAGGGAAGAGATATTCATATCGTGCCGAAGGGGCTGGAATCGACTGCTCTTCTTCATTCAGCAGGATCCATCCAGTTAATCCGCCGCCGACCGCTGCTATAGTGGCAATAACAGCGTAAAAAAACGACATTTTTCGGCGCGCCGATGGTGGCGCGACAAGGCTTTGAATATCGTCAGATGGATCATTTTGAAACAGGATGTCTAGCCGGTGGTCTGAATCCGTTTCGTCAGTGCCTTGTTCTTCTTGGTCGTTGTTTTCTGCGCTGAAATCACTCTCAGAAGGGTTTATTGGGGTGCCTTCATCTGTGCTGTCACCGCCGGAGTCCTTATCATTCATGCCGAGATTCCACGCTTTAATTCTCTGTTTTAGAGAGACTCTCTCAATTTAGCCGCCCTGTTTTGTCGTTTTGGCACCGAAAGGTCCGATGATTTGGGCGCGTTCTTCCAATAAGATAATCCCACGCAAAAGATCAAAAGCACGCGAGAGTTGATAATCAGCCTCCTGTCGTTCTTGCTCTTCTTGCATCTGTGATGTCTGATCTGTTGGCGGATCATCATTGCTTGATCGGGTATCTTGACCACTATTTTCGCTGGTTTCATTTTCATTATTTTCATTTTCATTATTTTCATTTTCAAGGGCACCGCGTAAATCGGCTTCTTTTTGACGAGAAGCCGACTCAATTTTTTCAATACGGGCTTCTTCAACCGTGATGTCCGGTGTGATTCCGGTGGCCTGTATAGATTGACCTGACGGGGTATAATAGCGAGCAGTCGTAAGGCGAATGGCCCCTTGAGGACCCATAGGAACAATGGTTTGTACGGACCCCTTGCCGAAAGAGGGCATTCCCATAATGATCGCTCGCCTATGGTCTTGAAGGGCACCAGCCACGATTTCCGATGCCGATGCTGAGCCACCATTGATGAGCACAACCATCGGCAGACCATTCATAAGATCACCATCGCGGGCATTGAAACGCTGCGCATCATCTTTGCGCCGTCCACGAGTCGAGACGATTTCACCGCGTTCAAGAAAGGCATCAGAAATATTGACCGCTTGCTCCAACAAACCACCAGGGTTGTTGCGCAAATCCAATACCAAACCTTTGAGTTTTCCGTCCGTTTGTTGCTCAAGATCTTTGATCGCGTCTTTTAGGCCTTCATAAGCCTGCTCATTAAAAGTCGTAATCCGGATATAACCAATTTCATCTTCCAGATTCGAGCGAACAGATTGAATGCGAATAACATCGCGGGTGATCGGAATCTCCAATGGATATTCATCACCTCGGCGAATTGTTAGGATAATGTCGGTATCCACTTCGCCCCGCATTTTGTCGACCGCTTCACTGAGAGTCATGCCGAGAATAGGCTCATCATCAAGATGGGTGATCAAGTCGCCCGGCTTGATCCCAGCCCGATGGGCGGGCGTATCGTCAATCGGTGAGACCACTTTGACCAGACCGTTTTCCATCGTGACTTCAATACCCAGCCCGCCGAATTCCCCCTTGGTTTGAACCTGAACATCACGAAAATTATCCGCGTTGAGATAACTTGAATGCGGATCAAGGGACAACAGCATCCCGTTGATGGCGGCTTGAATCAGTTCTTTTTCATCAACCGTCTCGACATAATCTTCAGAAACCAGTTCGAGAACATCACCAAACAGGCTGAGCTGACGGAAAATTTCATCATGATCTGATTGGTCTTCGGCGCGCAAACTTTGCACACAATATGAAAATCCACCAACCAAGGTGATCACAGCAAGCCAGGCCAGTATTGGCGATATTTTCCATTTAGGAATTTTTTTCGTTTCATGGCGTTTTGCAAGCGGTTTATGAGCAAGATGCCGCGATATATTCTGTTTTATGGTGTTGTTTTTCATAACGCCTCTCAATTCCTCGAATGCAGCGAGCCGGTTTCTGACGAAACTGCTAGCCAGGGTAGGGGATTAACCGATTTTCCCGATCTCCTGATTTCAAAATATACAGCATTTGTTCCGTCATTGTCTTTCCCCATCACACCTAAAGGTTCACCCGCTAGGAGCTTTTGTCCAACTTGTGCGTCAATACGTTTCAATCCAGCAATAAGCCCATGATATCCTTCGCCATGAGATATGATCAAGAGATGTCCGTAATCCCTAAATTTTCCAGCATATACAATTTCCCCGGCAAAAGGGGCAACAATATGGGCATTATTGGCGGTGAGAATGCTCACCCCTTTGCTGGTGGTGGTCGGACCGGTTGACTCACCGTAACGACGGATGATTTTGCCACGTGCTGGTGGCAACAATTGGCCTTTGGCTTGGCTGAAAATCAAGGTGTTGAGATAGGCTAAATCCGGATCTTTCAAATAAGCTGTGATATTCTGATTTTGGGTGGATTGTGTTCGTGGACGGGGTTGCTTGGCTAAGGCGGTGACAAGATCACGTAAAGATTTGGCTTGGCTGCTCAACTGCGCAATCTGCTGATCAATGGCTTGACGATCTTTAGAAATATTGGCCTGGAGACGGTTTTTATCAGCCAGTAAGGCATCAAGATGTTGCCTTTTATGATTGAGATCACGGGTCGCGCGGGCCCGGGTTTCTCTCCGGTTGGTCAAGCGGGCCCGCGCAGTTTTGAGTGCCCGCAGGTCGGCAACAATATTCTCAATTTCATCATTGAGATCGGGGATAACACGCGCCATAAAAGCCGCAGCATCAGCGGCATCAGCGGCGTTTTCGGTGGAAAAATATGCGGCAATCGCCGGGCGCAAAGCGATACGCTGCAAAAGAGCCATTGACACATTGATTTGATGTTGTCGGTCCGCCAGCTTGGATTGCGCGGTTATCACTTGGTTTTCTAGCTTGAGCAGTTCCTCATCAAGCGTGGACACCACATCTTCAAGATTTTGCGCCTGGCGAGCCGCTTCGATAAGCTGCGCCCGCAGATTAGCGGTCTCTTGGCTGATCGATTGATCTTGTTGGCTGAGGCTATGCTGACGCTTTTTTTGGTCCGTGATTTGTTGCTCTAAATTCTCAAGATTTTGCCGCGCTGAATTATAATCATCGGCAAGACTGGGGACCGTTGACAGAACATAAATCAGGAGCCCGCCAACAGCCCGCCAACACCCCCTGCTGGACCACCGATTGAACGCGACCATCATCATCCGATATCACGGAGAAGAGAGTGTCCGGTCATCTCTTTGGGTTGTTCAATCGCCAGCAACGCAAGCACAGTGGGGGCAATATCCGCTAAGCGGCCATTACCCAGCATGACACCGGCTGGCCCGTTGACCAGAATGGTCGGAACCGGGTTAAGACTATGGGAAGTATGCGGTTGGCCGGTTTGGGGATCACGCATGATTTCTGCATTGCCGTGGTCAGCAGTGACCAATAAAACACCCCCAACATCGGCAACCGCGCACCGCAAACGTCCCAGACATGTGTCAACAGTTTCGACCGCCTGGATAGCAGCCGATAAAATACCGGTATGCCCAACCATATCAGGGTTGGCATAATTGACCACCACAAAGTCATAACCGCCGCCTTTAATGGCTTGAGTCAAGCATTCAGTGAGCTTCAATGCCGACATTTCGGGCTGCATATCATAAGTTTGTACC
Source organism: Alphaproteobacteria bacterium (assembly GCA_963923945.1). Classification (GTDB taxonomy): domain Bacteria; phylum Pseudomonadota; class Alphaproteobacteria. The sequence goes on along the minus strand of OZ000551.1, from coordinate 270,085 downwards.
CTGGGAGAGGGAATAAGGAGACGCTCTTCACCATTAAATTCAATATCTTGCCCACCATTAAAAAAATATGTGACATGAGCATATTTTTCGGTTTCGGCAATTCTTAATTGACGCAAGCGATGCTTGGCAATGGTTTCCCCCAGCCCATTATCCAAAGTCATCGGCGGAAAAACCGTATTGAGAAAGCGGTTGAGCCGTCGTGAATATTCGGTCATGCCAACGGCGGCGGCAAATTTCGGGACCCGGCGGCGCGGGAAGTCATCAAATTCACGATCAACCAGGGCAACAGTCAGTTGGCGCACGCGATCCGCCCGAAAATTAGCAATCAATAATCCATCGCCGTCTTGTATTCCTTGGTAATCACCAATGACGGTCGGAATCACGAATTCATCGGTCACGGAGAGGGAATAGCTGGCATCAATCGCCGCCAGGGGGTCGACGGCATGTTTGCCGTTTGCCGATACCAGAGCATGATAACAACGCGCCACCCGATCCCAATTTTTATCACGATCAAGGGCATAGTAGCGCCCACTAATTGTTGCGATATCAATCCCAGATTGATCGGCAATATCATCAAGAAAGACCTGCATGTCTTGGCGGGCCGAAATCGGTGCGACATCACGTCCATCAAGAATCCCATGAATGCGGACCGACACTCCAGCACCGGCGATGATTCGGGCCAAAGCCGCAACATGGGACTGGTGACCATGCACGCCGCCTGGTGAAATGAGGCCGATTATATGACAGGTTCCACGACTTTGAGACAGCTTACTGAGGCAATCCTCAATCGCTGGATTTTTATCGAGTTCGCTGTTGTTGATGGCCGCTTCAATACGCGGTAAATCTTGTAAAACAACCCTTCCGGCTCCAATATTGATATGGCCAACCTCAGAATTACCGAATTGATCACGAGGAAGGCCGACATCTTCAGCCGATGCTTGCAAAATTCCGTGCGGATACCGGGTGATCAGATCATCATAAACCGGGGTGCGGGCCTGGGTAATTGCATTATCAGAGGCGTTGTCGCGGAGCCCCCATCCATCCAGGATACAAAGAACAACAGGACGGCGACCCGGGTTCATCGCCGGTGTCCTTCCCATATCGCGCACAAGATACGCAGCCGCAGATTGACATGGTAGGACGGTGAGGAAATCACCCTCAACCATCTGGTTGACGTATGGTCAACCGCGATAAGACGGTGATGGAGGCATAACACGTCGTATACACTCCCGTGCGGATAAAAACTTTATATGGATGCAAATAGATGCAAATAGATGCAAGATGCCCGTGTTATATAGATGCCTAATCTATACAGATACCGACATTATACCAACATCAAATCTATATAGACGCAAAATTAATACAGCCACCCACTCTATATAGATTTTTTAGAAATTTTTTAGAACCCATGCTCAGAGGTGTCGAACTTCTATGAAAGCGTTCTTTATTCTCAATATCTTGATGCGGTGTGGTTATAGACTGTTGAGGGCGACCTCTCGGGCTTTGAGATAGGCATTTTGTGAAATATTGGACCATCTGCGGGCCCGAGACCGGAATTCAATCACGCTGTCATAGATTTGGCGGCTGATTGGGTCTTGGCTGGCCAAAGCATCAAGGACTTGGGCGCTTAATCGGCCCAAACCGGACAAAATTTCAGGAGAATAATGGAGCAGTGTCACAGCGTGTTTTTCTTCGAGAATGCGCAAGGAAGTCCCGTTATGAGACACAAAATCACTCAAGATTCGTTGATTTACAGCCTGACAACTATAGGTCAGGATGGCTTGTAAATCCGTTGGCAACGCATCATAAGCACGGGTATTGACGAAGCAATCAAAAACTGTCGCCGGCTCATGCCAGCCCGGCGTATAATAATAATCAGCATTTTTATGAAAACCGAATGCCAGATCATTGTAAGGGCCAATCCACTCAGCCGCATCAATTGTGCCTGATTGCAGGGCGGCTTGAATATCGCCGCCGGGGAGGTTGACCACCGTGGCTCCAGCGGCTTTCACCACCTCACCACCCAAGCCAGGCATGCGGATTTTCAGACCCTTGAAGTCATCTAGGTGATCTATTTTTTTGTTGAACCAGCCGCCCATTTGAACCCCAGTATTGCCAGCCGGAAAGAAGCGGCAGCCAAGATCGCTATAAACCTGCTGAGCCAGAGCCAAACCACTGCCGAAATACATCCAGGCGTTGTGTTCTTGGGCGGTGAGACCAAAAGGCAAGGACGCCAGAAATTGCGTTGCCGGTGCCTTGCCTTTCCAATAATAAGGGGCACCATGGCCGATTTCGGCGGTTTGGTTAAGGACCGCATCCAAGGCCTCAAAAGCCGGAACCAACTCCCCGGCCGCATACAATTTGATGGTTAGCCGTCCATCGGATAAGCGATTGACATTCTCGGCCAGCCACTGCGCCCCGGTCCCCAAGCCCGGGAAATGGGCCGGCCATGTGGTCACCATACGCCATTGGCGCTTTCCTTGCGCAATCGCCGGGGCGGCAATCGTGCTGCTGGCCACTGTTGCTGCGGCGGTGGTGAGAAAATCCCGCCGTTTCAGGCTTTTTGCTGGTTTTAGGCCTTTTGCCTGTTTCAGGCTTTTTGCCGGGTTCAATCCTGTTGTCATCATGTTTGGATCATAGATTGTGAAAATAAATCAAGATTTATTCTGTTGGTGATTGTATCGGTTTTGGTGATGGGATCAATCAACGGGCTGATTTTCTGCCTTCATGCCAAGCCAGCAAAGCCGGTAACAGGGTGAATATACTGATCAAAACCATGGTTAAGCAGAGGGTCATCAAAAGACCCATACTGGCGGTCCCACGATGCGGTGAAAGGGCCAGGCTGCCAAAGGACCCCATCGTGGTGAGCGCACTGAAAAGAATGGCCCGTGGTGTGCTGGTCATCAAAACAGATTGGATACTGTTTTGGTCACGGCTGCGCAAGACAATATAAAGGCTATAGGCAACACCCAGTGAGGCAACCAGAGGCAAAGCAATCATATTGGCAAAATTCAGTTGAACATCATTCAAACCGGCCACAGCAATGGTCAAGCTGGTGGCCATGAGTAGGGGAATAGCGGCCAGCATGGCCTCACTGATCCGACCCAAAACCAACAGCAACAGAAGGCCAATCGCTACAAATGATATCATCGCCGCCATTTGGAAAGAATCGATGACAATCTTTCCGGCTTGATGAATAATGACCGGGGTGCCGGTCGCTTCGGGGAAAGCCGTATGGACGGTCTCAACAAAGCGGGTCAAGGCATCAAGATCACGGATATCCTCACGCGGAAACACCTCAATCAAATGGCGGCCGTCTTCGGTCATGACCCGTTGTTTGAGGGCTGGTGGTAGAGAATCAAATTCTATCGATTGAGCCTGTAAGCTGTCATTTAGGCGACTGATTTGACCAGAAAAATTTCCCAGTAAGACATGTTCTAAGGCGTCTATTTGCTTATCTTCAGCATTAAGATAAGGCTTTAATGAATTGATTAAACGTTCTAATGATTGGTTTGCGTCATTAAAGTCCTGGTTCTTTTGCGCGGTCTCAGCCCGGTTCAAAAAAGCGGCCAAAGCGTCCCGATTTTCAGCCGGGCTGGTTGGTGGGTTGGGGTCTCTATTGAGAGCAGAGCCAAGATAAACCGCCATATCATCAATGATCATCAATTTGGTATCCTGATCGGCCGGGACATAATCGGCTGGGCTTCGTGTCCATGCCACTACCGGTAGGGTGGAAAGGCGCTCAATCATTTGATCGGCCTGAGTTGGTGAATCAGCCAACAAAGAAATGCCGTAGCCCGAATGAATTCCCGATTGCAGGTCGCGAATGGTTTGATAAGATTCAGTGGTGGGATCTTTGAGATTGAGGGGGTCGTAGTCAAACCTGAATCGCTCAAAACCCAAGGCCACGGCCACCCCGGTGATTATCAGAGCGGCCAGCGCGATACGTCGTCCGCGGGTTGGGGTTAAATAAAGGGCGTATTGATGCCAGAGATGGTCACTCCATAAAGCCTGTTGTTGATTATTGAGCGTTTTAGTTGGTGATTTTTGGGGTGGCCAGAGTGCCAGAAGGGAGGGGAGAACGGTAAAATTGATGATCAGAGCGATGGCCATTCCGGCGGCTGAAATTTGGCCCAGCTCTGACAAGCCGATATAATCGGTTGGAATAAAAGAGCCAAAACCGATTGCCGCGGCGGTTGCCGCTAAAGCAAGGGCCGGGCCAACCCCGTCAGCAGCCGCTACCAATGCGTGGCGGTTATCCAATCCTTGGGTGATTTTCTCCCGGTATCGCAAGCAGTATTGAATGCCAAAATCCACCCCGATACCGATGAACAGCACCGCAAAGGCCACGGAAATGATATTCAGCTGCTTGAGAGTCAAGGCGGCATAGCCAGCCGTCCAGATGAGGCCAAAAATCAAGCTGATCAATGTGGCGATGATCAAACGGGGAGAACGCAATCCGGTCATGGTTAAGAGCGCTACAAGAAAAAGAGAGAGCAGCCCCGAAACAGCCGCTCCTTCGCGTACGCTCAGGAGTTCATCCTGCTCAATGACCGGCGTCCCGGTGAGGCGCAAACGCAATCCATGATCCGGATCAATATCCAATATGGATGCCGCCCGGCCGATCGCCTCTATAGCCTGTTGGGCCGGTCGGAAAGAAGAAAAATCCAAAGAGGGTTTAACCAAGATAACCCGGCGGTTGGTGAATGGGGTGTCGGATGTGGGGGGGGGATGCCCGGAGAGCATATGATGCCAGGAAATCGCTGTTGTTTGACTATTTTTGAGGCCTTCGGCGCCGGCAGCAAAAAGATCAAGAGCCGCAGAAAAAGACCCAAGAATGTCTTGATCCGCATAGGTCAAAGAATCATTGAGAAGACCAAAAAGGCCGCTTAGATTGGGATTTTCGGCCAGAGCAGCAAGCAGCGGTTGGGTTTCAGCCAGCCGAACAGATAATTGATCAAGCTCTTCAAGACTGAGAAAAAGCAGGCCATTGCGGCGAAAAAAATCATCACTGGCCGGGTCAAAGACAGCATTCACCACATCATCCATGGTCATGAGTCGCTGTGATAATCGTCGCGCGGCATCATCGGCCAATTCTGGTGTTGCCCCATCAATGACAATGACGATATTGCCTTTAAGAGCCGGAAGAGCCCGCCGGAATGCGGTATATTGTTGGCGAAATTCGAGATCTTCTGCCAACATATCTTCAGTTGAGGTATTGACGGATAAGGTTTTTGCCGCATATCCCAGCACGAGGATGGTCAAAACCAAGGCCATCAAGAAAAACCATAAAGAATGATCGACGGCTCGCGATGTTAAAGCCGTCAGCCAACCCAAGCGCAATCGGTGCTCAGACATGTGTGTTATATATCCTAATTATGATGACTCTATCTGCATGAAGGATGCTGGTATTGAAATATTTTTTAACCTGAATTTGATGATTTAGAGTATCTTTTTGTATATTTTTTTGATTTTTCCCAACCGCAATTTCTTCTGACCGAATGACTGCTTTTATTGGTTTTTTCGGCCCTGACTGTACTGACTCTTCGTGTTTTGTCTGATTAGACTCTACCCTGATTATGATGGTTTTGATACGCTGGTTCTGGTTTGATATCTCATATTTTTCGAACCCATGACCCGTAAAATCCTTGGTTTACCGGGCCCTTATTGCAATCCAAATCAAAAAGAGAGGGTTGGTCATGGGGAGATTTTTTGAAATGATATTTTGGTGAAAAGAAAATTTTAATGGAAAAACCTGAAAAATGGTCAGTTTCTTCTTGCGGATTGCCTCTTTGGAGATGGCTCTGTGGAGGGGTAATCCTGGCGGCCGGGTTGGCGCTGTTGGTCGTCTTTGGTGATGATGAACGCTCTTACTTTCCTCTATCTAGCGGTTGGTCTTGGTATTATCGCCTGGATATGACTTCGGATGATGGTCGCCATGTCATTCTTAAGGACGTTGTTACCAATCTCGACCCCGTAATGGTCCAGGCGGGACCGGCTGTACCGCGTCAAACCGCCACCGGCAACCTGTATTTTTATGCGGATGCTGATGATGGGGTACAGAGATTGGCCTATCATTTAAAGGGCGAAACGGGCTTGATTGAGCCGCCGATGCAGTGGCTTTTTAAAGTGCCCGCCAACAAGGATCAGACATGGCGCATCACGACACAGCCTTTTTTATTGATTGGCCGCACACCGCCTCTTAACGGTGTTCGACCAGAAGAAAATGTTACATTAACGATGCGAGTTTTGTCCATGCATGATCGGGTACGGACTCCTGCTGGTTTTTACGATAATTGCCTCCAAATTCATGGAACCGGGACTTTTATTTTCGTCGGTGATAGCCGTGTACCACCGATTCATGTGGAGGTTGAACAGACCGACTGGTATGCTCCAGGGGTTGGGTTGGTGAAATCGGTGCGTAAAGAATCGTCGGATTCGGCGTCATTTGGCAGTGTGACATTGTCCCGCATTCTTGAGGGCTTAGACAAAAAATTATTTTAACCGGGTTGCTGACGATCAAGCCGTTGGCTCATGCCAGCTGGTGGACTGTCCCACAGCCATTGAGATGCACCTCTCTTAAAGATATTTTGAGCCCTTATTTTTTAAATCTTTGTTTCCACCAATCGGCTATTTATTGAAGATAGAAACGGTCATCTAAAAAAACGTTTCTTATATGATTATGCTCAATCGCCATATGAAAACATTGTTGTTGGTTGCCGAAGATGATGGTGAGCGCTTTTACTTGCGTAAACAGTTATTGGATCTTGGTTATGGGACGGTCCTCTCTTCGCGGGAGGTACATGCCGTTCCCCATGTTCTGAGCAACCAAGACATTGACCTGGTCATTCTTGGCGCTGATATTGATGGTTCAGAGGTTGTAACCCTGTTATCCGATTTACGTTCTGCTGACCAGCCGGGTGATACGGCATTGCCGGCGATCCTCATGACCGAGTCCAAACCCTCGCCATATCTGATTGAAGCCATTCGAATCGGTATCAATAGCTGCATCATCAAGCCTTTCACGGCCCAGGAATTTAAAGCTCGGGTTGATCAAATTTGTCTCTACCCCACTCACTTCGTTGACTCTTCGCTGGCTGACGCTTTGGCCCATCGTTTAGAGCAATTGTCACGTTCTTCGCATCCGGATCGTGGTGATCAAGAGACGACGATATCCTCAAAAAATATCCGTTCAACCCAGTTTTCAACTGCTGCGCCGCCCAACAATAGCCATCCTTCTAAGAGCGGTTTTCGCGATCATCAACCACAAAGGAAGCAACCGCCAGGAAAGCCCACCTCCAAAAATTTTACTTCTATTGATAACATGTCTACCGAGGAAACATTTCTTGAGGACGCCTCTCTTAACGATACATTTCCTGAGAAAAAGAGCCGCCGTGACACCCGAGATAGGTTACCTGAGAAAAAAACATTACCGACCAAAGAGACGTTGCCTGTTAAAAATAAGTCACCAACCAAAGATATATCACCGACCAGAGATACAGTGCCAACCAAAGAGACGTTGCCTGTTAAAAACAAGACGCCAACCAAAGATATATCACCGACCAGAGATACAGCGCCAACCAAAGAGACGCCACCAACCAGAAGCGTGGCCTCGGCTCAAGAGTCTGCACCGATTAAAGATAGGCTGCCGACCAAAGATATGCCTCCAGCCGCGCCGGTCATTCAAAAAAATCAGAAAATTCAGACTCCATCCCGCAGCGCCATCGCTGAGACATATTTTGAGGAAATACTGGCTGAGCATACAGCATGGCTAGCCAGCAATGGCCAAGAGGGCAAACGTGCCTGCTTTGCTCAAAAAAAGCTCCAAGCGGTTGACTTCAGAAAGGCTAATTTAAAAAATGCTGATTTTCGCCATAGTGACCTCTGTAATGCCAATTTTGAGGCCGCGACACTTGAATGGGCGGATTTTCGATATGCTCAACTGATTGCCGCCAATCTTGATCATGCCAATGCCACCGGGATACGGTTGCGTCATGCTGATTGTTCTCTGGCTTCACTGAAGAAAACAATCCTTCAAGATGCCGATTTGACCGGATCCATTTTCAAAGGCGCACATTTAGCCTATACCGATTTGACGGGCAGCAACTTGATGGAAGCCGATTTCAGAGAGGTCGATTTAGCAACTGTTTGCGGCCTACTCCAGCATCAATTCGATAAAGCCATCGCCGACTTATCAACCACTCGCCCCATGGGTATTTTATGGATTGATCCTCGATAATTGGCTTTAGAATTGTTTTTTTATGCTAAAATTTCTAAAAATAGTCAGCAGTGATCTTGTATCTCGTCCATCGCAGATGAAGCAGACTCAAGATAATTTTCAACCCAAACTCTGCCTTTCCGAGATTCGTTATAGAGCACGTCCTTCAAGCCATAAGAATCTATTTCACCATAAATTGTATCACCCTCATACGGGTCATATCCACCATACCACTCCAAAACATAGTATCCAGACGGCCCATCCGCTATGAAATAATCGCAACCACTAAATCGATGTGTCACTTCCCCAAGATCTGCTTTTGCCGTGAAGGAAAAGAGGCAAACTGTAATAAAAAATATGTATTTATACATCATTTTTCAGGATCCTCATTCCACCGTGACCGATTTGGCCAGGTTGCGTGGTTGGTCGACATCGGTGCCTTTGGCGATGGCGGTATAATAAGCCAAGAGCTGGACCGCAACCGCATGGATAATCGGGGAGACAAAGGAGTCCGCTTCGGGTAATAAGACGGTCTCACCGGCCACTCGACCGATTTTTTCCAACCCTTGGGCATCGGAAAGGGCAATCACATGGCCGCCGCGGGCCGCGACTTCCTCCATATTGGATAATGTTTTGGCAAAAAGCTGGTTATTGGGTATGGTCACAATCACCGGTAGATTATGAGTGATCAAAGCAATCGGGCCATGTTTCATTTCCCCGGCCGCATACCCTTCGGCATGGATATAGGAAATTTCCTTGAGTTTGAGCGCACCCTCCAAGGCAATCGGGTAATGAGTGCCCCGGCCAAGATAAAGCACATTATGGGCCTCAGCCAAATTTTGGCCAAGGCGGCGCAAGCGATCACTTTGGCGCAATGTTTCGGCAACCCAGGTCGGGGTTTCAATCAAGGTTTGCGATAGGGTGGACTCGCGCTGCGCATCGATTTGATCACGTGCCCGCCCGATGGCAATGGCCGATACGGCCAACACCGCAAGCTGGGTGGTGAGGGCCTTGGTCGAGGCGACGCTGATTTCCGGTCCGCCACGGGTGGCCAGAACAAAATCGGCTTCCCGGGCCATCGTGCTTTCCGGGACATTAACAATCGCGATGCTGTATTGTCCGGCTTTTTGGGCATGGCGTAAAGCGGCCAAACTATCGGCAGTTTCCCCAGATTGAGAAACGAAAATCGCTACGCCATTTTTCGGCAACACTGGATCACGGTAACGAAATTCTGACGCGAGATCACATTGCGTGGGGATATTGGCGATTTGCTCAAACCAATAGCGGGCGGTTAGGGTGGCATAGTGAGAAGAGCCACAGGCAACCAGATTGATTTTCCGTATGTCCGGCCAGTTCAAGCCCATATCGGGCAAGGAAACGGTGCGGGTTTGAGGGTCAATGAAGCGGGTCAGGGTATCGCTGATGGCGGTTGGTTGTTCGTGAATTTCCTTGAGCATATAATGGGCAAAATTGCCCTTATCGCTGCCGCTAACATGGGTAATATGGGTGATTGGGCGCTGAATTTTTTCCCCTGATGGGTTGCGGATGGTGAGGCTGTTTAATGTCAACAAGGCCCGATCATCTTCTTCCAGATATGTAATATTCTCGGTGACCGGGGCCAGAGCCGCGCTATCTGAAGCCAGATACATTTCACTCTCACCATGCCCAATCGCCAGCGGTGCCCCCCGTCGGGCCGCGATGATCAAATCATGATGATGAGCGAATATGGCCGCCAAGGCAAAAGCACCCTCCAAGCGGTTCAGACATTGGCTGGTGGCTTCTTCTGGATCTTGGGTATGATTGAGATAATGGCTGATCAGTTGGGCAATGACTTCTGAATCGGTCTCGCTTTCAAAAATATGCCCTTCATTTTCCAGCTCTTGGCGTAATGTGCGGTAATTTTCAATGATGCCATTATGAACAACCGCCACCCTATCGGTAGCATGCGGATGTGCATTGGTCTGGTTGGGGCGACCATGGGTGGCCCAGCGGGTATGGCCAATTCCGGTTGTGCCGTTGATGCTTTCGGTCTCAATCAGGGCTTTGAGATTGGATAACTTGCCTTCGGCCCGCCGCCGTTCAATGCCGTGATCAACCAAAACGGCAATACCTGCTGAATCATAGCCCCGGTATTCCAAATGCTGCAATCCGGTAATCAAATGCGGGGCCGCGGGTTGTTTGCCGATAATTCCGATAATACCACACATGGTGATTGATCTCTTTGATGGGGTTGATTGTCTTGATTTTAATCAGATTTTAATCAGAAGGTGTCTGAGAAGATTTTTAATCCGGTGACACGGTTTTTTTCTTCGTACTATGGTGCTTGGTCTTGTGGCGGCTGGATCTTTGAGCCTGACGACTCTTCCAACCGGCTTTTTGAGTCAAAGGCGGGCGCGTGAAAGCCAGAGCATTGGGGTCAATATCATCAGCAATAACACTGCCGGCTCCGATAACCGCCCCAGCCCCCACATCAACCGGCGCGATTAAAGAGGTATTGGAACCAATAAAAGCCCTATCGCCGATGGTGGTGCGATGCTTGCGGGTGCCGTCATAATTACAGGTGATAACGCCCGCCCCAATATTGGTTGACGACCCCACCCGGGCATCCCCGACATAGCTGAGATGATTGATTTTAGCCCCACTTCCCAATGTTGTGTTCTTCATCTCAACAAAGTTACCAATATGCGCCTCTGATCGGATGGTTGTATTGGGGCGAAGACGAGCAAAAGGACCAATCACTGCCCGGGCAGCAATCTGTGCCCCTGATATATGGCAGAAAGATTCAATCCTGACCGCATGACCAATACGCACATTGGGCCCAAAGACCACGTTGGGATGGATGGTGACCCCGGCGGCCAGCTTGGTATCATAGTTGAACCAGACTGTTTCTGGATCAATCAATGTGACACCACGATTCATGGCTGCTATGCGCAGGCGATTTTGTATGATTCGTTCAGCCTCAGCCAACTCAGCTTGCGTGTTGATTCCCATCAATTCATCGGCTTTGCCTTCAATAAAGACCGCTTGTCCGCCACGTTTGGTGATCAACCGCACCACATCGGGGAGATAGAATTCACCTTGTGCGTTATCATTGGATAGATTGTGGAGAACCCCAAAGAGAGCAGATGCGCGCACCGCAAAAACACCGGAACTGCATAATGTTAGGCGTTTTTGGGCTGGTGTTGCATCGCTGGCCTCGACACTATCGGTCACATAACCCTGGTCATTAACAATCAAGCGACCATATTTATGGGGGGGATCAAGACGCAAACCCAAGACCGCTAATTCTGGCCCCGGCATTGTGGTGGCGCGCTTTTTTGTGCGTATTCTGCTCAATAAACGAGATAATATTGCTCTGCCAATCAATGGCGCATCCCCACATAAAATAAGGATATCGCCATCAAAACCACCCAGGGCATTGCAGGCACATCGAACCGCATCTCCGGTACCGCGCGGCGGGTCTTGAACAACGATTGTGGCCTTGGGAACCGCGTCACTGAATGATTGATCTTCAATCGGTGCAACGACCAACAGGCGCTGCGGCCTCAGGGCAGCAGCCACCGCCCCAACATGGCCAAGCATCGAACGACCCGCGATTTCATGGAGCACTTTTGGCCGCGATGAGCGCATCCGGGTCCCTTTACCGGCGGCCAGAATAATAACGGCAAGCTTTCTTTGCGGCATTCAAAATAAAGTCAAAAATATGTGAAAATCAGGTTACATATTCAAATATAATATATTTTCAAACAGGGTATATTCAAAAAATAATCATCAGCCAAAAAATCATCGTGAATATATATTATTCTATAATCTTTTATGTAAATTCATGAATATGTAAATTCACAAACTGTTTCCAAATGCAACAGGGTCACATATAAACTTTAACCTTAAATGGTTCTGGGTAACGGCTTCAAATAATATTGCTTCGAATAATATGAACGTCTTTTGGAATCCTCTCGGTCTGATTGGTTTTGGCTGAGAACAGCTGAGAACATAGGTCTGATCAATGAATCGCCCGGTTATCCTATTTGATTTTGATGGAACTTTGGTCAACAGCGCGCCTGATTTGGTTGCGGCCTTAAACCATGTTTTGGTTGTGGCCGGGCGTTCGCCGATTGATTATCATCGCGTTTCCCAAATGATTGGTGATGGTGCTCTGGCATTGCTGGAACGGGGTTTTTCCATGACCGGTACTCCGCTCAAGCAAGCCGAATATGGCTCAATGCATCGGTTGTTTCTCGATTATTATGAAGATCATTGCATGGACCATTCCTCTCTTTATCCCGGTTGTGCGGACATGTTAACCATGCTGAAAGAGAGCGGTTTTGATTGCGCGATTTGTACCAATCGGCTGGATTATCTGGCCAAACGTATGACCACCGGGTTGGGGTTGGACACCTGGATTGACGTGGTGGTCGGTATGCAAGAGGGTCGGGTCCCTAAGCCCGATCCAGATATATTGACCATCGCTTTGGCGCGTTTGGGGGGGCATCCAGCCAACGCGGTCATGGTGGGTGATAGCCGTAATGATATTGAAGCGGCTCGTGCCCTTGGTCTGAGCTGCATTGCTGTTACGCATGGGTATGGCTTTGCCCGGTCTGATACATATCCAGCCGACGCCATGATTGATCATTTATCTGAATTGCCTGATATTCTTGACTCTCTGTGGTCGGCCCCTCAAAAAAGAATACGCAGACCGGCTTGATATGGTTTGATCGCTTGTGAAAACGAATATCCTGGCTTGCTCGCAACGTGCCGGTTATTTTGTGGTATAGCCAATAAACCGCTCAAAAAAATCAGCCTGGTTTCGGGCGCGTAGCTCAGCGGGAGAGCGCTCCCTTCACACGGGAGAGGTCACAGGTTCAATCCCTGTCGCGCCCACCACCCCATGATTATTATTGTTTATTATCAATAATTTAAGTCCAAAAGTGTCCCACGCCAGAATCGCTCGTGGGACACTTTTACCAGTCGAGTTTCCTTAAAGTGTTCATTGCTTCAACCGCCATGTTCCACCTTTGAATCCCTTTTGTATAAATTTCAGAGGTGCTCGATTGATGGAATCGGCTACCCGGATGCAGATTACTGATAGTGCTTTTGCCCAATCGATCAATTCCTATTCTCGTCAATGTGTGTTTCCGGCGTTGTTTTTGGGTCATTTGGATATGAATGATCTGATGGAATCCACTGATATTTGGGCGACAGTGACAGCTCGTCCGTCACCGGCCCGGATGTTTGAGTTGCGTACTCGTGATCCTGATAGCGGTGTTGTAACTCGTCGAATTGTTACTTGTGCTGTAGGGGCACCGATTTTAAGCAATGCTTGGAATGATGAATTGGATAGAGCGGCGAGTATTTTTGGTCGGAGATTGTTTCCAACAAGGGATGAAAATCTGGCTCGTGCTCATTTGTTGGCGGGTTTGCCGCATAGTCATGATTATCTGATTGGAGCCTCGCGTGGGGCTTTGGATATTATGCGTCAACAAATGACCATCAATGCCATTCATCACTCAATCAGTCGTTGGGTTGGTGAGACTGGCAATGCGGCGGCGATGAATTCTTATATTCAGGCGAGAACGGATGTTCAGACTCGTTCAGCGTATCAATCGATTGGGATTTCTGCTGGCAAGCTTGTTCCGACATTAAAATCTGTTTTTGAAGGATTGTTTTATGGGTTTTTCCCGATTGCGGTGTTGTTGATGATCACACCGGTGGGTTTATCGGTGTTTAAGAGTTATTTTTTTGGTTTTGTGTGGTTGCAAAGCTGGGGGCCGCTTTATGCCATTTTAAACCGGATGATGATGAGTGATGCGAAGGCTGGTATGGAAGCGGCGGCGGATATGGGTGATGTTGGTCAGGGCATTTCTATGATTGCTCAGGCGGGTATTCGGTCTGTGGAAGCTGATATTGCGGTTTCTGCTGGGTATCTTTCGGCTTCTATTCCGTTTATTGCTTTGTTGTTGATCAAAGGTGGTGTGCATTATGCGGCTTCTTTGGCGACTTCTTATTTGGCGGTTGGACAACAGGCGGCATCTGAGGCGGCTCGCGAGGGTACAACCGGGAATATCAGCTTGGGTAATACAACCCAGGATGTGCATAGTTTTGCAAGGAGTGAAGGTTTTCGGAGTCATCAATCCCCTTCTTTTGATCATGCCCGGTATAGCAGTACGGAGGGAGATGGTTCGGTTTTGACCCAGCACGCAGATGGTCGGACGACATCTGTTGCTGGGAGTTCGCAAGGTCAAATGACCACCAGTGTGGATTTTGCGGCACTGCGTTCTGATAGTCTGCGGACATTGGCTTCTGATTCGAGAAGTTTGGGAGAAAAACAATTGGCTCAGGCCACTTCTCACTATGGGGCGGCAATGACCAGCGGTGCCAATCTGGTGGATCAGGTTTCTAAAGGGCTTTCCAGTTCTGAAGGCTGGACCCAATCACTGACGGGTGAGGAACAGAAATCCTTTGGTGAGATGAATCGGCAATTAGATCAGTTTTCAAAAGATCATAATTTGGATCGTCAATCGCTTTTGCGAGCGGGAATGCAAGGTCAATTTGGTGCTGGCCTTGATATAAAATTTCTCAAAGCAAATCTTGAAACTAGTGGTAGTGCTACTGGTCAAATTATTTCTGGAGAGACAGCCAAGGCAGCTCAGGAGTTTCTTCAAGATAAGTCTTTTACTGAGAATCTTTCCACATCTTTATCGGCGGCTCAGCGTGTTTCGGCTGAATCAAGTGATTCAGAATTACAATCCCTGAGTGAAACTTATTCTGCCAATTTGAGTGAGGCCCGAGGTTTTGATGAGAGTGCAGCGGTTAATTTGAGCCAGGCTCAATCTTACGAAAAACAGGCCGATCATGTTGAGTCTAATAGTGCCAATATCAATCGGAATATGTCTGGGGCGTTTTCGAATTATGTGGCAGGGAAACTTGATTCTTGGGGCCAGCCGATAGGTCATGCAGAAGCCAATCGTTTGGATCGTTCAAACGACCCGGCTGATATTAAGCAAATGAATATTTGGGGTAAGGAATTTGCGGCGTTACATAATCCAACTACGTCCCCGCCCTATCCGGGTTCATCTGTTTTGCAAGGACAATTTAATACGGTTAGAGATGGTTTGAAGGATGGAGCCGGGATTGTCACCACTTATGATGATAATCTGGCGGAGGTCCGGGCCGGGGGGAATGGATTGACTGGTCCCAATGTTGATCTTGTTAGAAATGATGTTAAGGGCCGTATCAATGATGCTGGGGAGATTATTACTGGAGAACAGCAACAGATTGAGAAGGAGAATAAAGAGGAAACGTCACGAATTCAGAAAGAGGCCAATATGCGACCTTTAGAGGCGTCTGGTTCTTGGGGACCCCGTTTCCAAGAAGCAGTTGATGATGTTTCTGGTTTCTTTGGCAATGAGAATCAATCATCAGGTGATTCTCCTTCTGATATTGAGGATAGTCTTTCTAAGGTTCAGCAGGACATACAGATTATTCAGGGTGACATCAATCGGTCAGAGACTCCTCCTGCCAGTGGAGATCAGCAACAGATAGAAAAAAACCTGGGCAGGGGTGGTTCAAGCCGCACTGCCCAGGCTAGGAGACAAAAAGGATGAGGAAGATTATAGGGACCTCAATGTTATCTGGTTTGGGAACAATTTCTAAAATATCAGTTATTGTAACCGATATTACCGGGTATTTTGATGTAAGTAGAACAGATACTCATATTATCTATATTATAATCATTCCGAGATCGGTTTTGTTTGTTCGTTGCATATTTCCAATACGACTGATCTCCTCGCAAGCGTTGGTAAAAAGCATAGGCGAGTTTAGACAAACCGTTGACGAAAACAGACCAGAATGCGGAAATAATAAAGGCGAGCATAAATCCCGCAAAAAGCGTGTCGGTCGAGCTTTTTTGGAGGGACATAAAAATTACCAAAAGGAACATAGCCACCGGTGGACCAAGGGTAATGATCTTGATCCACCGGGGCCATTTAAGGGGTGGTTTGGTGGTTTTCATTGGAAAACCTGTAGCCTTTGGCACCAAGCCTTTTTTCTTCAAGCGCCGCAATTTCCAACTGGAAAAGTCGCGACCAATCCAAACACCCATACTGGGCATCCAAACGGCCCCGTTTTTTTCCAGAGCTTTGGCTTGAACATCATTCTTGGCAACAAAGGCATACATCTCAGTCATCCTTCAGGTTGTATCATAAAACAAAGAATAAATCAAAGCGGGAAAGAATTCTCTTCATCCCTTCCCTATTTCACCTCTTCCCTTCCTTCCTTTTCCTCTCCTAAAAACAAGGGAATGGTTTCAAGTCATTGGGATCAGAACAACCGAGTCTCAAAGAAACTTGATCAATGTACCCAGGATGGCGGTTTGTCCCAACAAAGCACCAAACATCCATTTAAGAATATCAGCTTTAGATTCTGCAATATCGCGTTTAACTTCCGCAATATCTTGCTTAGCCTCTGCCCGCGATGCCTCAATATCGCGTTTAACTTCCGCAATATTTTGTTTAGCCTCTGCCCGCGATGCCTCAATATCGCGCTTCAACGTGGTTTCAAGCTCCTTCATATCGCGTTTGGTGGCCTGGCGCAGTTGCTCAATATCTTGCTTGGTGTCCTGGCGCAGTTGCTCAATATCTTGCTTGGTGGCCAGCCGCAGTTGCTCAATATCTTGCTTGGTGGCCAATTCGTTTTCAATCAGGCGCGATTGCTCAGAAGCCAGAACTTCGGCTTGTTGTTCCGGCATGCCAGCTTTGGTCAGTTTCTTGACAAAACCATGGGTATCAAAGGCAACCATTTGCATCACATCCTCACTATGATCAGTTTTCTCAGAAAGGTCAAACAGAGGTTTTTAGAGAACTTTCTTCGACCTTTTGCTTACTCTTTCCCTATCCCTCTCTTTTTCTCTCAAGGAATCAGACAATGAAAATATGGACTGAAGTTTCAACAGATCATCCTGAGTTTCAGCGTAAATTGGTTTCTTGTTTTGTGCTTTCAATCAAAACAAGATGGGTACTGTAATTGAGGGCATATCGTTCTTGTATCAACGGGGATTTGCGGTATGAAATTTTCATTTGACTGTCCAAAACTCCTGCGGCGTTTCCAGTTTTTCTTGGCAATGAGTGTTGCTGGATCGGTCTGTTTGTTCGTGGGTGTGGGAACGATCATTGCTCATTTTCAGGGATACTGGGGCGCTTTGGTTTTTCTGCTGACTTATGGTTTGGTGTTTCGTTGGTCATTGAAGGGGGATACAGATCTTTCTTTGTGTTTTGGTCCTGGCTTTATGTATGTCGATAGAAACCGCATCTGTCGTTGGGCTTTGTTGATTTTCGTTATTTTTTGTCTGTGGGATTTGGTTTTCTCCGGTGAATTGGTGAGAGTCATCCCGGATGTAGTTCTCTGGTTGGTGGTGCCGTGGCAGGGCAACTTGATTCTTGGGGCCAGCCGATAGGTCATGCAGGAGCCAATCGTTTTGATCGCTCAAACGACCCGGCTGATATTAAGCAAATGAATATTTGGGGTAAGGAATTTGCGGCGTTACATAATCCAACCACGTCCCCGCCAGATCCGGGTTCATCTGTTTTGCAAGGACAATTTAATACGGTTAGAGATGGTTTGAAGGATGGAGCCGGGATTGGCACCACTCATGATGGTAATCTGGAGGAGGTCCGGGCCGGGGGGAATGGATTGAATGGTGCCAATGTTGATCCTGTTAGAAATGATGTTGAGGGCTGGATCAATGATGTGGGAGATGGAATTGCTCAAGGTGAAGAGCGGATTGTCAACGGGACTGAACAGCAAAGGAATGAGATCAGAAAAGAGGCTAATAGGGAGGTAAGTGGTTCTGTAGTAGAAGCTGTAATTGGCGAAGATAATTATGAAACAGTTTCCGGTTGGTTTGGCAATGAGAATCAATCATCAGGTGATTCCCCTTCTGATATTGAGGATAGTCTTTCTAAGGTTCAGCAGGACATACAGATTCTTCAGGGTGACATCAACCGGTCAGCGAATCCTCCTGCCAGTGGAGATCAGCAACAGATAGAAAAAAACCTGGGCAGGGGTGGTTCAAGCCGCACTGCCCAGGCTAGGAGACAAAAAGGATGAGGAGGAGAAAAGTAAAATCAGCTTGTGTATTTGTTTCCGGAGATACCAATGTACGTAGTGCTATTGTAAATATCCCCTATCGGGCTATGATGTATCGGATTTCTAGAGAAAGTATCTTCGTTATTTCTTATTCTTGGGGCGGTATTGGTGGTCATGTCTTCCCAATAGGATCGATCACCCCGCAACCGCCGGTAAAAAGCGTAAGCGAGTTTTGTGAACTGGCCGATGAGAACAGACCAGAATATGAAAAAACCGCAAACAAAAAGTATATTATTGAAAACGGGAAAATCGGCTGTATTTTGAGCGAGCCAGATGCACAAAGCGGCAAGGGCCACCGGTGGACCAAGGGTAATGATCTTGATCCACCGGGGCCATTTGAGAGGTGGTTTGGTGGTTTTCATTGGAAAACCTGTAGCCTTTGGCACCAAGCCTTTTTTCTTCAAGCGCCGCAATTTCCAACTGGAAAAGTCACGACCAATCCAAACACCCATACTGGGCATCCAAACGGCCCCGTTTTTTTCCAGAGCTTTGGCTTGAACATCATTCTTGGCAACAAAGGCATACATCTCAGTCATCCTTCAGGTTGTATCATAAAACAAAGAATAAATCAAAGCGGGAAAGAATTCTCTTCATCCCTTCCCTATTTCACCTTTTCCCTTCCTTCCTTTTCCTCTCCTAAAAACAAGGGAATGGTTTTAAATCATTGGGATCAGAACAACCGAACCTCAAAGAAACTTGATCAATGTACCCAGGATGGCGGTTTGTCCCAACAAAGCACCAAACATCCATTTAAGAATATCAGCTTTAGATTCTGCAATATCGCGTTTAACTTCCGCAATATCTTGCTTAGCCTCTGCCCGCGATGCCTCAATATCGCGTTTAACTTCCGCAATATTTTGTTTAGCCTCTGCCCGCGATGCCTCAATATCGCGTTTCAACGTGATTTCAAGCTCCTTCATATCGCGTTTAACTTCCGCAATATCTTGCTTGGTTGCCAATTCGTTTTCAATCAGGCGCGACTGTTCAGAAGCCAGAACTTCGGCTTGTTGTTCCGGCATACCGGCTTTGGTCAGTTTCTTGACAAAACCATGGGTATCAAAGGCAACCATTTGCATCACATCCTCACTATGATCAGTTTTCTCAGAAAGGTCAAACAGAGGTTTTTAGAGAACTTTCTTCGACCTTTTGCTTACTCTTTCCCTATCCCTCTCTTTTTTTCTCAAGGAATCAGACAATGAAAATATGGACTGAAGTTTCAACAGATCATCCTGAGTTTCAGCGTAAATTGGTTTCTTGTTTTGTGCTTTCAATCAAAACAAGATGGGTACTGTAATTGAGGGCATATCGTTCTTGTATCAACGGGGATTTGCGGTATGAAATTTTCATTTGACTGTCCAAAACTCCTGCGGCGTTTCCAGTTTTTCTTGGCAATGAGTGTTGCTGGATCGGTCTGTTTGTTCGTGGGTGTGGGGACCATCATTGCTCATTTTCAGGGATACTGGGGCGTTTTGGTTTTTCTGCTGACTTATGGTTTGGTGTTTCGTTGGTCATTGAAGGGGGATACAGATCTTTCTTTGTGTTTTGGTCCTGGCTTTATGTATGTCGATAGAAACCGCATCTGTCGTTGGGCTTTGTTGATTTTCGTTATTTTTTGTCTGTGGGATTTGGTTTTCTCCGGTGAATTGGTGAGAGTCATCCCGGATGTAGTTCTCTGGTTGGTGGTGCCAACGATTCCAGGTTTGCTTTTGGGCCGCCGGGATCGATTGCTATGGCTCTTTTTTCAACAACACTGGTCAACCATTGTTTCGGGTCGGCCGTGAAGGAAATGAGTCATGCCAGCCTTTAATTTTCCGCCTCAATTCGTTGATAAAATCCTCAATGAAGAAAAAATGATTACCAATCCCTTCCAGGTCAGCCTGATTCCTCAGGGGATAAACCTTCAGAGAAAAAAACTGCCAACGACATGATTGAAAGCGTCGGCGGAACCGCCGAGGTCGCTTGTGGCCAGGTGAAATGGTTCAATCTTGAGAAAGGCTACGGTTTTATTGTCCCGGAAAAGTCTTCTAAAGATGCTTTTCTCCATGTTTCTGTTTTGAAGCGACACGGAATTGAAAATATCAGAAACGGAACAACCGTCACATTTATGATCCGTCCCGGGCGCGGCGGGCCTGAAGTGGCTGAAATTCTCAAAATTGATGAAAGCACCGCCAACGAAGAAGAGATCAATCGCGATAGAAGAAGTGCCGATGATATTGATAGCTTGATGAAAGAAGCCAAGCTGGTTGAGGGCTATGTCAAATGGTTTAACCCCAGTAAAGGATATGGCTTTATGGTTCCTTCAGATGGTTCTCGCGATATTTTTATTCATATGTCGCTGATGCGCCAACACGGTATTGACACATTGGTCCCGGATCAAAAAATAGTCGCTTTCACAATCAATGGTCCCAAAGGACCCGAAGCGATCAAAATATCGGAAATCCATTCGTTTCATGGGACACCTTCATTGTAAGTAATTGATATTATTAGAGTGAAATTTCGCCCGCGTGGGACACCTTTCCATTGATTTTATTGAATAAATTAGTATTTTTGTAGCCCTGTCGCACCCACCATATTCCCCTGGTGTTAAATTCGCCAATAAAATAGATCGCCAATCAATGATAGAAGCGCTTTGGTGACCGGATCAATACCGGATCAAAGGGGGGGTGTGCGGTTTGATCCATCATGAATCAATAAAATTTCAATCGGTCAAGTTCCGGTTAATACCTTCATATCCATAATATGACCTCTTCATAATGTGACCTTAAGAGGGATCACCCAAAGGAGCATATAACTGATGATGGGGGGATTGGCGAGATGATACGATGACCCATCACGTCTTGATTCTCAATCAAAACCGGGATTTCATGTCTCAATTACAGGCCGAGCTGGAACGCTCTGCGTGCGTGGTTGATTGGGAATGGGTTGAAAAAGACGAAGACGCGCGCAAACTGTTACATTCCGGGAAGGAATTTGCGGTTGTTGTTGCCGATAAGTATCTGCTGAATATCGAAAAGTCATCCCATTATCGGGCCATGCAGAGTGAGCAATCCGTCACTTTTGTCGATCCAGCCTTTATTATATTGGACTCCAGCGATCAAGACGCTAAGCCTTCGCAACCTATTTTTAAGCATTTCTCGCAACCAGTTGTGATCCAGGACCTCAAAAAAGGAATCGAAGAGGCCATTGATTATTACCGTATGCGTAAAATTGAGCACAGCATGTTTACCGAAACGGTGCAGGGCAGTGTCCAGGTCATGGCTGATATCTTATCGGTTATTGATCCGAAAGCGTTTACACGGGTGAAAAAAATTGCTGATTGGAGCACGCTGCTTGGTGAGCATCTGGGAATAAGAGAGAACTGGCAATTACGTATTTCAGCAATCCTATCGCATATTGGTTGGGTGACCATTCCTCATTCCGTTCAAGAAAAATTTTCGGCTGGCAAAGCATTGGAAGTTCATGAGCGCGCGCAGATCAATCAAGTCCCCATGATCAGTTCTGATTGGGTTTCTAAAATTCCAAGGCTCGAATATGTTGCCAAAGTCATCCGTTACCAAAATAAAAATTTTGATGGGGGGGGCTTTCCGGTTGACGCGTGCAAAGGCATGGATATCCCTGTGGAGGCGCGTGTCTTAAAGATCTTGATTGATGCGTGTAACCTTACATCAGGCCGATTTCCTTCATCCTATGTTTTTGAGAAAATTTCAAAAAATTCTGGATATTATGATCCAAAGATTTTCAAAATCTGTCAGGAAGTTTTTCGGGAGTTATGGGAAAAATCTGATGATCAATTGCATGGTAACATTGAGGCGATTTCTCTTCATCTGTTGCGCCCTGGACAACTCTTAATGGATGATATTGTGACATTGAATGGTCATCTCATTCTGGCTAAGGGGCAAAAAATTTCTGATACCCAAATCATCAAATTAGCCAATTATGGCCAGATGCATGGCATCCGTGAACCCATCCATATCTTGAGAGAAGTCCCTTAAAACGACTTAAATTCTGTTGTATCTTAACGCCATTGTATATCGGGCCATAGCACTGGATAATCATTGTGTTATACGTGTTTTAGTGGCACATGTCCTATTTTTGGTTGTCAATATTCCAGTGACATTTGTTTTTGCAGCACGGGGTAACAGACAGAAACGATTTTATTTTTGGGGGCGCTACAAAGCGTGATGGATCAATGAACGCATCTGAAGTCTTAAGATTGCAGAAATATCTGCGTGAAAAATTCGGTTGTTTGGATATCAATTTAGAGATTGTTGCTCAAAAACATGACTCGGTTGAAATGAGCCTTGGTGATGAATTTATTGGTGTCATTTATCGTGATGATGAAGATGGTGAGGTTTCTTACGCTCTTCAGATGACCATTCTGGAAATAGATTTACCACCAATTGCCGATGTTTCAGAAACATAATCGGCTCTTTTATCATTTTTTTGAAAATTCTGGGCCTTATATTATTCAATGATCGGTACCCAATTATTTTTATTTTCATCATTATTCTTTTGAATAAGAATGCAATATTATTGTTAAATATCAATATTATATATCTATATGCTCATATTTTAAATGAGAAAATTATTTATAATAAACAATAATATATAATTTTTTATGCATTCTTCGGCTAAAATATTGCATCCAGAGATTGAACGGCGATTCGAAGCTGCCAATATCAATCAAATCAGCTATTTGGCCACCGATTACCTCAATCATTTTAACGAAGTTGTGATGCTTTTTTGGATGGTTGCCGATATGCCGGAGATTTTCGAGGATATCGAAAGCTGGCGTCCTAAAAGCTATGTCCAATACTTTAAGGATAGTGATTTTCGTATGAAAGAAGCGGTGATTCGGGCCTATGAATTATCGCTACCGCAGTTTCGCAATCCTTTCGATGAGCTGGTTTTGAATATTAATCAGCTCATTATTCAGACGGTTGATACATTGCGTTCTGGCCTGGATGCGGGATTAAGTGGATCGTCATTGACCAAAGAAATTGACCAGCTGACCGCGCATGTTCATGAACAATTAGAAACCTTATCAAACGTGATCAATGCTGCTGATTACAATCAGGAGAGTGATCCTCAATTTACTGGTGATGATATGGTGACGCTGAACCAAAAAGGTATTGATCTCTTCTTCCCTGATCATTCCGATGGCGCAAAGGAGTCTTTGAGCACTGAGTTGCTTGGGGAGAAAGATCAATCGGTCAAATAATTTTGTAAAAAAACAGCTGTCTTTTCTGGGTGTGATTGTCCTGTTTGATTGCTTGATACGATCATAAAACACCAAATGGCGAGAAGGGTGTTCTATGATGGATGTCATGAGTGTCACTATGAGTGTCATTGAGCCGACCCATTCTATACAGAACAGTTTGCAGAAAATGAGTGAGCGGGAATCGGTGGATAACAATCATCAATACAAGTATGGGGACTTTTGCCAAGGATGATCCCATACCATTTTTTTCGCACCTATTTTCGTAATGTTTGGCAAACCCTGCGCAAACAAAGCATGTTGCTGTGGTCCATTCTCTGTGCTTTGGGTGCCGATATGCGCACCGGGGAGATGACGTTGCGGGCTTCTAGCCTGGTTTATACCAGCTTGCTATCCATTGTTCCTTTGCTGGCGGTTGGTTTTTCAGTTCTCAAGGGGTTTGGTGTTCATAATCAAATCCAGCCCTTTTTGCTCAATATGCTGGAGCCGTTGGGAACTCAGGGCAAAACAATCGCCGATGAGATTATTGGTTTTGTGGAAAATATAAAGGTCGGTGTTCTGGGATCGGTCGGGCTTATCATCCTCTTTTATACCGTTCTGTCCATGGTTCAAAAAATTGAGAACGCTCTTAATTTTACATGGCAGGTTACAGAAACTCGGCCTTTAGCGCGCCGTTTTAGTGACTATTTGAGCGTTATTGTGATTGGTCCGGTCTTGATCTTCGGATCAATGAGTGTGACCAGCGGATTTCTGGAATCAGAACCGGCCGATAGCATGTCTCAAATCACGGTCATAAACGCTATTATGGCTTGGCTGGTTGATTGGGCATCTTATATTGTTCTGATTGTTGCCTTTGCTTTCTTTTATATGTTTATTCCCAACACCAAGGTGCGGTTGGGTTCGGCTTTGGTGGGTGCGGTGAGTGCTGCCTTAATTTGGCAAATGGTTAAATGGGGGTTTTCGACATTTATCCTTTCTTCGGCCAATTATTCTGCAGTCTATGCTGCTTTTGCGACACCGATTATTTTTATGATCTGGTTGTTTTTGGATTGGATGGTCATTCTTACGGGATCGCGAGTCGCCTTTTATCATCAAAATTTTGATGCCGACAGTTTAGACAAAAGAGGGT
Organism: Alphaproteobacteria bacterium; assembly: GCA_963923945.1. GTDB lineage: Bacteria > Pseudomonadota > Alphaproteobacteria. The sequence goes on along the minus strand of OZ000551.1, from coordinate 245,377 downwards.
TTGGTCGGTGGCATCGCGATGTGACAATCCACCAGTTTGAGTCTTTGGGGCTTGCTGTGGTGGAGCAGGTGGGCCGCCATTTTCAAGATGGCAATCCTTTGCCTGAGAAACGATTACAAACCATTTATCCCAGTCTTAAGGCAGAAATTCGTCTCTTGACAGACCGTTTGATTAAGGGCGGTTTTTTGGTTCGCTCTGAAGCATCTGATCTCTTGCCCGCATATGCATTGGAAGAGATGCGTGTGGTTGACATTTTGTCGGTATTGCGCGGCCGTCAAAACGACCAGCTGGGCTACGATAAGGGGCCAACAGAAACCTCGACAGCCATGCGGATTATTGAACAAAGCGAACACTGCGTTGAACAAAGTTTAGGCGGTTTGACCGTTAAGATGCTGGTTGAAGAATCAGATATCCGCGACCTCTTCATTGACAGTAAGGGCATTGTACCGCCTTAATCATCGACTCAACCATAACTTTAATTGTGATACAGAAATCTGGGTATTTTGAAGCCACTATCAGACCCAAATTTTAGATTGAAAGAACAGCCTGGAGAATCTCTTCACCATGGCCGGGGACTTTGACCTTGCGCCAGGCTTGAGCGACGGTGCCGTGGCGGTCAATCAGAAAGGTTGAACGTTCAATACCCATATATTCGCGCCCATACATTGATTTTTTAACCCACACCCCGTAATCCGTGCAGACATGATGATCCGCATCGGAAGCCAAGATAAAAGGCAAATCATATTTGGCTTTGAATCTGGTCAATTTTGCCACCGGATCCTTGGAGACACCGATGATCATAGCCTGTGCGTTGGTGAAATCACCAAAGGAATCGCGCAGCTGGAGGGCCTGCTTGGTGCAGCCAGAGGTATCGGCTTTGGGGTAAAAATAGAGCACAACCAGCCGACCATGCTGTTCTGAAAGGGTGATCATATCACCTTGATCAGTCGGCAGCGTGAAGTCGGGAGCGGGGTCTCCAACATGAGCAGACATGAATACTGTTTCCTTGTTTCTCTTTTCTGAATTGATGGCGTTTGATCAGGTTTTGTCAGATGGTTTTATTCATTCTGCGGTTGCCTTGTTGCTAACCTGCAGATTGAAATCCCGTGATAAAATCGACTCAGCCGGGGGCACAAAGGGTGAGGGTAAACGTGATTCAATGCCCCGATCACCCATCGTCAGGGGGTAGGGTTGATTTTGACAACTGATCAGGGCCGGGTTTTAAGAACAGCATCAGCGACCAGCCAAGCCGAGTCGGTGCCATATCGCGATATTCCTGCAAGCCGATCTCCATCGCTTCATGCCCGGCGGCCGGTTGCGGGATATAAGTTTTGAAGATGCGATCCCAGATTGATAAGTTAAAGCCATAATTGGAATCGGTCTCATCTTGCTCTACCGAATGATGTACTCGATGCATGTCGGGGGTGACCAAAACCAACCGCAAAACCGCATCAAGAGCACGCGGCAATCGCACATTGGCATGATTGAACATCGCGGTTGCGTTGAGCAAAACCTCAAACAGGAATACGGCGAGCGGCGTCGGGCCAAGGGCCAGGATGACCAGAAATTTCCATAGCATGCTGAGCAGAATTTCTATCGGATGAAAGCGCACCGCGGTCGACACATCAAAGTCTCGGTCCGCGTGATGAACTTGATGGACTCGCCACAGTATCGGTATCTTATGCGATGCCACATGCTGGGCATAGATGGCCAGATCCAGCAGGGCGATGCATAAAACCACTTCAATCCATAGCGGCCAATCAAGCCGGTTGAACAGTCCCCAATCGGCGGTGGTGGTCCAGGCGGCCACACCCACGGCCAGGATCGGGAAGGCAATCCGCAACAACGCGGTATCAATAAATACGATGGCGAAATTGGTTAACCAGCGCCGGGCCTTGGGTGCCACCAGATCACGCCGCGGCATGGCCAGCTCCCACAGGCCCATAACCGCCAATACACCGGCAAAGACGCCAAGCCGGAGACTCGATTCGAGGGCAGGATCAATCATATCCATAAACACCAATATAATACTCTTGCACGCGCATGCCTAGGCCATCTTTATCGGTGGCCAAGCCAATTTCAAGACCCATGAAATATGGTCCATGACATGTTTTTGTATATTGGTATTTTTTGTCTTGATATGATGAGGGTAGCGGTCATTGAAAACCAATTTTGAGGGCGTTTTTGCGGGCAGGATATTTTTTATCCAGAGTATTTTTTCCAAGAGACTTTATCCAAAATATTGGATTATGCGGCTATTTTTTGGCGGCTGTTTCGCTGATCAGTGTTTCAAAATGGCCACGCACAGTTGTTGCCATCCCTCTCATCTTATTTTCCAGAGCATCAAAATTTTCGGCTTTACCGGCTTTGGTCAGCATCTCGGTGAGGTGACGGCTAAAATCTTCCCGCCCGGTATTATCCTTGAAACAAAGGCGGATCAGACCTTGCAAGCGATGCCAAAACCGTGCGGCCCGGCCCAACTCTTCGGCAACATGGGCCGGTAAAACCCGGTTTTTGGCCAGGGCTTGATAACAGGCCACGGTATTATGATGCAGGATTTCCGGTTTTTGATCGGCGTAACGGAGTTGCAAATATTGGCAAATGAATTCCACATCCACCAGCCCGCCGGGCATATCTTTAATATGCCATAGGCTCGGGCCGGGACGATTTTTGGCCATACGTTGGCGCATCGAAAGCACATTGGTGGCCAGAGAGACCGGATCACGGCGGCAGGTCAGGATATCCCGGATGGTTTGATTGATGCGGCGACATAAATCAGCCGGACCGCTGATGGTGCGGGCCCGGGTCAGGGCCATATGTTCCCATGTCCAGGCCGCTGATTTCTGGTAGTTGGAAAAGGCATTCAAGCTGCATACCAGAGGCCCCTGTGACCCCGATGGCCGTAAGCGTAAATCAACTTCATAAAGCTCACCTTCTGACGTCTGAGCACTGATTGCGTTGACCAATCTTTGCCCCAAACGGGTAAAATACACCGACGGTTGCAGGGCTTTATCACCATTGGATAAACTGGTTTTGCCATCCATTTCATCACAATCGGAATGAATCATAACCAGATCAATATCCGAAGCAACGGTGAGTTCTTGTCCCCCCAGCTTGCCCAGGGCGACCACGGCCAACCCGGCTGCGGGAATGACTCCATGACGAATACCAAATCCCTCCTCAACCCGGGGCTGTAACGCCCGGACCAATATATCGGCGATATCTGAAAAAATAGGTGCTGTTTCCTCAGCGTCAGCCCGGTTGCGCAAAATACCGACCCCCAGCTGGAACTTGCGGTCCTTGGCCCAATGCCGGGTGATATTGAGGCTGTCTTCCATATCCTTGGACCGTTTGAGCAGATCGGCCAATTCTTGTTCGAGGATTGGGGCGGGCGGCGGGGCAGAGAAGAAATCATCCGAAAGCATGGCGTCCAGCAAAATGGGCCGTCGACTCAAACGGCGGGCCAAACGCGGTGCGCTGCCCATAATTTCGGCTAATGTATCCAGGAGATCAGGGCTGCTTTTGAGCAGAGAGAAAATTTGTACCCCACCGGGCAATTCGGAAAAAAAAGTATCAATCCCAATGAGTGCCCGGTCCGGGTCGGCGGCTGAACCCAGGGCAGTGAGCAGATTAGGGAGTAAACTTTCCAATAAACGGCGTGATCGCTCACCCCGGGTTGCGGCATATTTTCCAGCCAGCCAGTTGGCAATCAACCGCGCGGCATCTTTGGGCTTGGCAAAGCCGAGGCTGGAAAGATAGGCTGCTTGCACCGCTTCATCTGTTTCCGGGCCGCCGAATATCACTGATGCTTGATTGACCTGGTGATCTTCAGCCCGGCCGACCGTTGTGGTGTATTGCGCATCGACCCATGTCATCATCGACAGCAATTCTTTCTCCAAGGTTTGCGCATCACCATCCCCGAGAAAGGCGGCCAAAGCCGCCATCCCCTCTGAATGATGAGGCAAGTTATGAGTCTGTTGATCATCAATCATTTGCAGGCGATGCTCAACTTGGCGCAGACGCCAATAGCAATCGATCATTTGATCACGGGTTTCTGCAGAAATAAGGTTTTCCTCAGCCAGCGCTTTATAGACATCACAAGTAGAACGTTGTCGGATAAAAGGTTTGCGTCCGCCCCAAATCAGCTGCCGAGTTTGAGCCAGGAATTCAATATCCCGGATACCGCCCGGGCCGGTCTTGATATTTTGACCATAGAGAGCGACTTGATTTTGACCACGATGGAGATTGATCTGTTCTTTGATCGCATGAATATCATCAATGGCGGCAAAATCGAGATAGCGCCGCCAAATAAACGGCCGCAACCGCTCAATAAAGGCTGCGGCTTTTTCCATATCGCCAGCGACCGGTCGGGCTTTGATGAATGCGGCCCGTTCCCAATTCAGCCCGGTGCTTTCGTAATAACGTTCGGCTGCTTGCGTAGACAGGGCAACCGGCGTCGAAGCCGGATCGGGCCGTAACCGGAAATCAGTACGAAAAACATAGCCATCCTCAGTATAATGCTCAATCAAGCCGATGAGGGATTGAGTCAGTTTCACAAAACAATCTTGAGGGGTTTTTTTGCCGCAATAGGGGGCGTCAGCACCGTCAAAAAAAGCAATCAAGTCAATATCACTGGAATAATTTAATTCTTGACCGCCGAGTTTACCCAAAGCCAGCAAAAAATACCCGCAACCCCGGGCCGGATGGCTGAGGTCAGGTAAGACCAATTCCCCCTTTTGATGATAGTGTCGGAGCAGATGATCCAAGCTGGTTGAGAGAGCAATATCAGCAAAATGACTCAGTGAAAAAGCGGTTTCCTCAACATTTTGTATGCCGGTTACATCACCGCAAGCCACCGCCAGGGCATAGCGACGCTTGGCGATGCGTAAAGCATATTTCAAAGCGTTGGGATCATCACTCTTATTGGATGCTTGAGGATTGGCAACTGTTGCCTTGAGCTCATTGAGTAAGACGGCCTGGCTCCTTGCTGGGCCATGCTCCAGTATATTGAGAAAGAAGGCGGTTTCTGCAAATAAAATACGGGTCAAATAGGGTGAATACCGGAAGATGGTTTCCAGAAAGTGCCGCCCCTCTGGGGTGTCAGTGAACGCATCAGCAAGGGCGCCCTGTTCTTGGTTAAGATTGTGGGCATGCGCGCGCCAATCGGCTACGGTTTGGGCGATTGATCCCGGATCAGGATGATCAACCGGTTGATGAACAAGCAGGTTTTGGGATTCGGTTGGGAAAAAATGCGGAAACAATTTATGCATCACGGATCAATAGGATGAATGGTTAAAGACAAAATCATGATTATTGACGCATAGTCAGTTGACGCACAGTAAAGTGGGTATAGAAAAAATAGATTCAAGCAAGGACATTTCAATGAAAAGTCACCAAAAACCAATCAGCCCATATAATGGATATGATTTTTATTGATAAGCTCTCTATACAGTATTGAACGGGTGTGAGGGCAGCAGGGTAGTTGGCTGAAATATGAAATTTTTTCTTGATATCATCGGGTCTTTTTTGGCGGCCTGTTTTGTTGCCATTTTTTTGCTGGGCTGGTGGCTTTATGATGGTCCAAGGCCGGTTTCCTTTCTCAATTCATATTTCGAAGAAACCCTTAATCGGGGTGGCAATCGGATTGTTTTGGGGCAAACCATGCTCTCATGGGTTGGTTGGCAACGGGCTCTTGATTTTCGATTGCATAATGTCAAGGTCATGGGTCCAGAGGGGGAGATTGTGGCCACCATACCTGAAATGGCGGTGGGTCTGAATTTTTTGGCCTTGCTTAAAGGGGAGCTGGCTTTGAATGAGGTCGCTTTTTTTAGTCCCGACCTTGTTGCCACCATTGACCAGGGTGGCGGGTTCAATTTTGATTTTCCGGGTATTGCTCATCATGAGCAGCGGATTCATCTTGATCATTTACTGGTCACTGAACTCTATTCTTATTTTGAGTCTCCGGCTCTTGAGTCTCCGGCTCTTGAGACTTTGGCGGTGTATGATGCCCGTATCCTGATCAAAGATAAACACCATGATCTTGCTTGGTTGTTGGAACAAGCCACGCTCAATTTTTCTTTGGTTGATCATACTCTTATCGGTGATGTTTCGGCTCATCTGTCTTTTAACTCTCTGCCTCTTGAGGATGGGTCACCAGCGGCGCTGTGGTCTGATTTGGCTGACTCCGGTCAGGGTATGGCAATCGGTCATATCCGTTCTTTTCTCCGCTATGACCTTGGGACCAAGCGGATTGATATGGATGGTCATATTGACGGGGTGCGGACCGATAGTTTGGCCCGTCTGGGGGCTGATTGGGAATTTTTACAATCCCTTAATGTGACGTTGTCTGGTGAGATTTCGCTGACCATCGACCGGGATGATGACCCGCAGATTACTTTTTATGCCCGTGCTCAAGGGGGGTATTTTAATATCGGGTCGGATCAGATAACGATTGATGATCTCTCACTTCATGGACGTCTTGCCCCTGAAAATATTCTGATTGATCAGTTCGCGGTCACCTCTGGAGAGAGTGAATTATCCGGTTCGGCGGTTGTCGGGTCGGATGATCAAGGAATTTCAACACGCGGTCATGCGGTTTTGCATCATCTTCCGGCGGCTTATCTGGGTCGGTATTGGCCACCTCAAGCCAGTGATTTTGCCAAAACCTGGTTGACGGAGAATCTCAATATTGGCCTTTTGACCAAGGCTGATACGGTCTTTTCATTCTTTGTGCCGACAAAAGCCGGGGCGAAGCCGCAAGTCACGCTGTTTCACGGTAGTCTTGAGTTTGAAGATGTGACCGTTGCTTTCCTGAACGCCATGCCCCCTGTGACCGATGTCCAAGGTGGAGGGTTTTTTTCAAAGGATCAGGTGAATTTGATCATTGGCGAGGGGCAGGTTGATGGAATGACCACCGATGGTGCTGTGGTCTCTTTAACCCGCCTCAATACAGATTTTGAATATGCCTATATTGAGGCCGGTACGTATGGTCGGCTGCCGGAATTGCTGCGCATTCTTGATCATGATCCGGTGCGGGCGGCGGAATTTTTAGGGATTGATCCGGCGACAACCCAAGGCAGCGCGGTGGCGCGGGGTGTCTTCAATTTTCCGATGACTCGTGACTTGGGCATTGATCAGGTAGAGATTGCTGCAACCATTGATCTGCGGGATGTTTTCCTCACTCAAATGGTTGCTGATCATGCGTTTGAAGATGGGGTTTTGTTCCTCCATGTTGACAAGGAAAAATTCATCGTTGAGGGTTCTGGAGATGTCAAAGATGTGGAGGTCAAACTTTCTGGAACCCAGTATTTTTCCGATTCGGCGTCTTTTGCGGCCCGCTACGCCATAACCGCGACTGTAGAAGGGGATGCCTGGCAACGATTCGGTCTTACCCTTGATCCTTTTGTCAGCGGGCCGGTTGCGGTTGATCTGATTTGGACGCTGATCAATGCACAAGAAGCCAATATGGCCCTTGCTGCTGATTTGAGTAATGCGACCTTACGTTTGTCGGCCTTCGATTGGATCAAAGAGGCCGGGATTCCGGGCACCGCCCAATTCACATTTTCTCTCAAAGAAGATGGATCACCGATAATGGACAGCTTTTCCGTCATAACCGATGGGTTGCAGGCTGCTGGCTACGGAAGGGCCAACCCTGAGAGCGGTGCATGGGAACGTATGATGGTGTCACCGTTGCGTTTTGGTCGCAGTGATCTTGAAGCAGAGATTATTTTTGCCGACCCGCCTTTGATTCAGATTTATGGCCAGAGCCTTGATCTCGACCCTTTCTTCAACCGTGATGCATATGATTCATATGATGAAGATATCCCTGATTTTTTGGTCGATATGCGTGTCGATACTTTATGGACGGGAGAAAACGCCAAAATTGACAATGTTTTGGGGAATCTCGAACACCGGGATGGATTGTGGCGGTCGGTCTATCTCAGCAATGCGGGTGATCCTGGTCATAAAATCCGGTTACGGGTTTCCTCTAATCCTGATTCTCCGGGCCGCTATTTACGTTTGTTCGCTGAGAATGCTGGGGATTTTCTGCGCTCCTTTGGTCTTTATTCTCACATGATCGGAGGGACGTTGTTGCTTGAAGGTCGGATTGATGATCGGGATCACCGCAACTCAATCACCGGAGAAATGGATATCACTGATTTTGAAATTTCGGAGTCACCGGTTTTTGCCCGTTTGCTCTCTTTACCTTCCCTTGATGGGTTGGTTGAGCGCTTGGGTGGCGGGGGGCTGGGTTTTCGCAAACTCGTCGCGCCGTTTCAGCTGGTTGATCAATCCTTAAAAATTGATCAAGGCCGTGGATTTGGTTCCCTTGGACTCACCTTTGCTGGTATTTTTGATCTGGAGAATGATAGCATTGATATGGCGGGCAGCATTGTCCCCTCATATGCGCTTAATAGTATTTGGGGCGGTATTCCGATTATTGGTGATCTTTTGACCGGTCGTGAGGAAGGTGGGGGTATTTTTGCATTTACGTATCGGGTTTTGGGAAATTGGGCCCGACCGCGCGTGACCATCAACCCGTTATCCGCCTTGACACCAGGAATTTTTCGCGAATTGATGACCTTGTTTGAAGGCCAAAAGCCCGAAACCAGTTTTTTCCCACAAGACGAGCCGCCGCAGAATGATCAATCTTTTCCCTAAAAGGCTTTCAAGGTCTCGGTTTTTCAACGGTTTCGATCATTTTATTTTGGTTTGACAACCGCGTGACGTTTTTTTCCGGCTGAAATTTTCATATATCCGTCTTCTAAAAGATCACCCAGAGAAACCAGCCGCATTTCATCATGGATGGGATGTCCATTGATGCGGCCACCGCCACCACGAATCAGGCGTTTGGCCTCACTTTTGCTCATTGCCAGGCCGGCTTGATAAAAAATCTCATAGGCCGGAAGACCGGTCTTGAGACTGTGTCGATCAATGCCGTATTGAGGAAGATCCGCACCAACCCCTCCTTGGCCAAAGGTTTGGGCGGCAGTTTGGGCGGCTTGACCGGCGGCATTTTCACCATGGCAGAGTTTTGTTGCTTCCCAAGCCAGGATTTCTTTGGCCTTGTTGAGGTCGGTTCCGTCAAGATTTTCTAGGGGGGCAATCTCTTCAAGCGACAATTCAGTAAATAATTTAAGAAAGCGCACAACATCGGCATCTTCGGTATTGCGCCAGAATTGCCAGTAATCGTAGGGAGATAACCGGTCAGCATCCAGCCACACCGCTCCTTTGGCGGTTTTTCCCATCTTGGCACCCGAAGCGGTGGCAATCAAAGGCGTTGTAAGGCCGAACAAGGCGCGGTTATCCATCCGCCGGGCCAATTCAATCCCGCCAATGATGTTGCCCCATTGATCCGAACCCCCCATCTGCAAGCGACACTCATGGCGGCGAGCCAATTCTAAAAAATCATAGGCTTGAAGAATCATATAGTTGAATTCGAGAAAACTGAGATTTTGCGCACGCTCCAGACGGAGCTTAACCGATTCCAGCCCCAGCATACGGTTGACCGAAAAATGCCGACCGACATCACGCAGAAACTCAATATAAGCCAGATCATCAAGCCAATCGGCGTTATCCAGCATGACTGCATCATGAGGACCGGTCCCGAAGGTGAGGAAACGGCTCAGGAGGCGGCTTAAAAGAGCCTGATTGTTGGCAATCGTTTCCTCATTGAGCAACCGTCGGGTTTCATCTTTACCCGAAGGGTCGCCGATTTTGGTGGTACCCCCACCCATCAGAATAATCGGCTTATGACCGTGGTGTTGGAGCAACCGCAGCAGCATAATCGGCACCAAGCTGCCGATATGGAGGCTATCGGCGGTACAGTCGAAACCAACATAGGCAGCGACCGGTTTTCCTTGAGCCATCAGGGCATCCAGCCCCTCTATATCACTGCATTGATGCAGATAGCCACGCTGATGGACCGCATTTATAAAAGCCGATTGCATCTGAATTCCCCTTTTATGCGGCGGCATCTAACATATCATTCTTGCCGTCACAATGGGCATTCTTAAAATGATATATGCTCAAGAAGTGATCTTGGGTTAAAAAAAGAAAATCGATTTCAAAATGTCTGCCTGCCGATTATGTTTCCTTGCCTGAGTCTTCCTGCTGATTCTGGTCATCTGCCTCTTGATGCTGAAATTTGTGCTCTTGGTTTGATGAGCGGGACATCTCTGGATGGTGTTGATGCGGCTGTTTTGACAACGGACGGGGTTTCGGTTCTCCATCCGGGTCCGGCGTTGACTGTTCCCTACCGTGAGTCTTTTAAGGATGAATTACGGGGTTTGCTGGGCCTTGATCCGTCTACGGATTCTACCCAAGCCAGCGTGGTCGAACAGGTTTTGACTCAGATTCATGTCCAGGCGGTCGAGAAACTTCTGCTTCAGGTCAGCAATAACGCGTCATCGGAACACAAGCATCAACCGCGCCTTATCGGGTTGCATGGCCACACAATCACCCACGCACCGGGGCGTGGGTGGACGTGGCAACTGGGCGATGGCGATGTTTTGGCCCAAAAAACCGGCCTGATGGTGGTGAGTGATTTTCGCTCTGCCGATATCGCGGCCGGCGGCCAGGGAGCACCTCTGGCCCCTTTGTTTCACCGGGCCCTGAGTGCCACCAGCTCGCGACCGGTTGCTGTTCTCAATATTGGCGGTATCGCCAATGTGACATGGATTGGCCCCAATGATGATTTGATTGCTTTTGATAGCGGTCCGGGCAATGCCCTGATTGATGATTGGATGCAAGGCCATGGGCTGGGAAACTATGACGCTGGGGGGGCGGTAGCGGCCCGAGGGCAGGTGCATGAAAAAGCACTTCAACCTCTTCTCAATCAAGATTATTTTACGTTGCCACCACCCAAATCCCTTGATCGTTTAGCGTTTGATCATGCGGCAGTGGCTGATTTATCAGTCGCTGACGGGGCAGCGACCCTCACCGATTTTACCGCCCGGGCGGTTGCGCTTTCTCTGCATCATTTCCCTAAGCCGCCACGATTTTGGTTGGTGACTGGTGGTGGGCGCCTCAACGCCCATTTGATGACCCGGTTGCGCGATCTCCTTCATGTATCGGTTGAACCCATAGAGAGCTTGGGCTGGTCGGGTGATGCCCTAGAAGCGCAGGCTTTTGCCTATCTTGCGGTGCGGGCCTGTAAGGGTTTACCGTTGAGCGATCCATCAACAACCGGTGCGGCCCGGCCTCTTTCTGGTGGACGTTTCCATTACCCACCCTCATCCGATACAGGGGAATAAACGCTCCGGCATGAAGGCGGCTTAAGAAAATGACTCTAAGCGGCGTTTTGCAGTTGTTTGCTTCTTTCTTTGACATAGCGGCTGATGATGTCTGTGAGTTCATCATGTTTACCGGTAAAGAAATGGTCGCATCCTTGAACCGCTTTATAGGCAACCTCAATATTACGCTGGGCATTGATTTTTTGAGCCAGTTTAGCCGCACTGGTTTCCGAGATAATGGCATCATCTTTCCCATGAATGATGATCCCAGAGGACGGGCAGGGGGCTAAAAAATGAAAATCATATTGGTCAGCCGGCGGTGAAACCGAAACAAAGCCGGAAATTTCTGGCCGCCGCATCAAAAGCTGCATCCCAATCCAGGCACCGAAAGAAAAACCACAGACCCAGCAAATTTGAGAATTGGGGTTATGGGTCTGGAGCCAATCAAGAGCGGCTGCGGCATCACATAATTCGCCTTCCGCGCCGTCATGAGCGCCATGAGAACGCCCAACACCGCGAAAATTAAACCGCAATGTTGAACAATCATGTTTAATAAAAATTTGAGACAAGGCATAAATAACCTTGTTATGCATACTGCCGCCATATTGCGGATGCGGATGGAGAATAAGGGCGACGGGTGACTCGTCGTTATTGTTGTGTTGGTAGCGGGCCTCAATTCGGCCAACCGGGCCGTTGATAATGACTTCAGGCATCCTATCTCCTCATAAATGGGCGATATAATGGGTTAATATAATAAATCAATATATTATTATAATTAAATATAATGAATACAATGTGCGAACATAATGTGCGAACATAACCAATGATCATCAACCCACGGAATTATGAATGAGCATATTCATTGGTCGCTATTCATGATGATGAATCACTTTACAGACTGACCATTATACATAAATGATTTTTATCAATGGGAGAAAAAGCGGCAATATTCTTGATATTTGCAATATTCTTGATATTTGGATGTATGCGATCACAAAGCATTGACCATATCGCAGAACAATCATCATATAATCATTATATAACCGTCATGATGCCTCTTGGTTGATCATGGCTTTTTGGTCATGATGCCGGTTCAAGGGTTGGATCAATAACATCGATAATATCAGTAATACCGATAATAATGTGCGAAGACTCATTTTAGGAAAATAGCCATGATCCGGGAAGATTTGCGCGCTGTTTTGGAACGTGATCCCGCGGTACGGGGCCGTCTTGAGGTGATCCTCACTCATTCCGGGTTTCATGCTGTTCTTTGGCATCGTTTATGCCATGTTTTCTGGCGATGGCGGTTGCGGTTGGTTGCACGTTTTTTGGCGATGATTGGTCGGTTTTTGACCGGTGTTGAAATTCATCCAGCCGCCCGAATCGGTCGGGGATTTTTTATCGACCACGGCTCTGGAGTGGTGATTGGCGAAACCTCGGAAATTGGTGATGATGTTACCCTATATCATCAAGTGACGTTGGGCGGTATCGCGCCAGCGATTGATAGCACCAGCCAAGCCGAGAAAAAACGTCACCCAACCTTGGAAGATGGCGTGATTGTTGGTTCTGGCGCCCAGATTTTAGGTCCGGTGATGGTTAAGGAGCGGGCTCGCGTCGGGGCGAATGCGGTGGTTGTTAAGGATGTTGAAGCCGAGTCGACGGTTGTCGGCATTCCGGCAAAAGCGGTCAAAGGCAAAGCGGCATGCCATGATCAAGCGTTTACCGCTTATGGGACACCACCCGATGGCTTCCCGGATCCTGTGCCCCGGGCTATGGAAGGTATAATGGTTGAGATCACCCGCTTGAATGACCGTTTATGCGCCCTTGAACAGCATATTAACAGAGATCATGACTTTGACCAAGCTTTGGCTGGTTCAACGGAAGATGTGGTTGAACGTGATTCATCCCGGGACTGATCAACCCGTCGGTAAAAATGCAATCCATTTATCTTGATTATAACGCAGCAGCACCCCTGATCCCAGAAGCCAAGGCGGCCATGCTACGGGTTTTGGAGATGACTGGTAATCCCTCTTCCATTCATGGCTTTGGCCGTCGGTTGCGTGGTGAGATTGAGACGGCCCGTCAATCGGTTGCTGCTTTGGTGGGTGCGCGTCCCCATGATGTGATCTTCACCTCTGGAGGGACTGAGGCCAATAATGCGGTTATGAATGCCTTCGGGACTGGCCGACATATGATTGTCTCGGCGGGTGAACATCCCAGTATTCTCAAAGCCGCGTCACCAGAAATGGTCCTGCCTCTGGCAGCTGAGGGATCAATAGAATGGGCGGCCCTTGAACATGCTCTTAATGCTGCGGCGCCGGGATGCCCGATACTGGTCTCGGTGATGATGGCCAATAATGAGACCGGTGTCCTCAACCCAATCAAAGATATCATAAAAATAAACAATATGGTCAATCAAGAACGCCAACACCGGATTCATCTGCATAGTGATGCGGTTCAGGCGGTGGGAAAAATCCCGATGGATGACCTTGATCTGGATTATATCACCATCTCAGCCCATAAAATTGGTGGCCCACGCGGTATAGGTGCTTTGGTTATCCGCCATAACGGGCCATTTGTGGCGGATCGGGTTGGCGGTGGTCAAGAGGACGGGAGACGGGCTGGAACCGAAGATGCCGCCGCGATTGCCGGTTTCGGTGCGGCCGCAACCGCAGCCGCCCACACCCTGTCTCAATGGGGACGGGTTGCTGCCTTACGGGATGATTTTGAGCAACGTTTGCTTGCCCATATACCCGAAGCGGTTATTTTTGGCCACGGACAACCCCGTTTACCCAATACCTGTTGCTGTGCTTTACCGGGGATATCCAGTGATGTTCAGTTGATGCATCTGGATTTGGCAGGGATTGCGGTCAGTTCTGGTTCGGCCTGTTCTTCGGGCCGGGTTGAGCCTTCCACGGTTCTCTCAGCCATGGGGGTTCATCCTGATCTGGCCGCTTGTGCCATTCGAATCAGCTTGGGGTTGAGCAATACAGAATCTGACATAGATGACCTATTGTCACAGTTGACGGTGCTGCATGGCCGCTCTCACCGGCATGCTGCATCGGCTTAGTTGATTTTATGCCTTGGTCAATCTGGATCAAATAAATGGGGAGAGGGTATCTTGAGCGCAAAGGAAACCCTCGGAAGAGTATCCTCAAAAAACCATGTTCCATTCAGACTACGTCTTTGACTTGTTTAATGAAGGACGTAATTTCTTGATTCAAGACGCTAACTTGACCGGTAACATGTTTTGATGCTGTGCCGACCTGATCGGCCGATTGACTGGCTTGTTCAAGTGCGCTCAGATTTTTTTGCATGCTGTCGAGGACCGATTTGGTCCCACTGGCTATCTTCTGGATACTGCTGCTGATATCTTTGGTTGAGGTATCTTGAGCCTCTACAGATGTTTGAATCGCCGCAATATAGCCGCTAATTTCACCCATTGCTTTGGAAATACCCTTAATGACATCAACCGCTGTGGTGGTTGAACCTTGAATAGAGGCAATCTGAGAGGAAATATTTTCGGTGGCAGTGGCGGTCTGGCTGGCTAGGTCTTTGACCTCGGAAGCCACAACTGCAAATCCTTTACCGGCATCACCAGCCCGGGCTGCTTCAATGGTTGCATTGAGAGCCAGGAGGTTGGTTTGCTCGGCAATGTCTTGGATCAATACGGTCACATTGCCAATGTTTTGAGCCGCTTGATCCAAGTTTGATACTTGATCATTGGCGGCTTGGGCATTTTTGGTCGCTGTAGCAATATCGGTGCTGACTTGACTGATTTGTTCCTTAATTTCAGCAATCGAGGAGGAGAGTTCCTCAGCCGCCGAAGCAACAGCTTGAGTGCTGCTGGAATTTTCCTGGGCTTGCTCAGCAACTTTGGTCACGATTATTTTTCGTTGAGCCGCACCATCAGCCAATATTTTCGCTGTTTCTTCCATTTGGTCCATATCGCCGCGGACAGATGTTAACCTTTCTTCGACATCCTTTTCAAAGGATTGAACATTCTCTTTGACTTCTTGATTTTTCTTCTCGGTTTCTGCGCGGGCCTGTTGTTCTTTTTTAACTTTTCCCTCAAAGGAGATTCGTTCGATTATATTGTCGCGTAAAACCATCGCGACCCGCCACAACGCACCAATTTCGTCTTTGCGGTTGTTTCGATTCAACTGAACATCTGTTTTCCCTTGAGCCAGACCGCCCATAACATGGGTGATTTTCCCCAATGGTTTGGTGAGTGAGTAAGAGAAATACAAACTGATGACAACCACTAAAATGGTCCAAATTGAGGTCTTAATAAGAATCTGCCATAGCAATGTATCCTGTAATTGCGTAATTTCGCGGGTTTCTTTAACCGCGACAATCACCCAAATGGTATTCACAAATTCCAATGCGGTGGCCGCAATTTCCAATTCAGCATTGCGGTAATCAGAGCTTTGGCCAAAAACGGTTTCTCCGTCTACCGCTTGATCAATCACTGGGCTGTCGATGCGCATCGATAAAATGTCATTTTCTTCGCTAAACAGCGAGTCACTGCGCAACAACCGATCTTTACCGGTGATCAACACTTCTCCACTCTTGCCCAACAACTTCGAGCGCTGATTCATAATTTTATTGATTTTATCAATCGGCATTTGAAAGGCCGCAACACCGATTTTGCGGCTTCCTTCATAAATCGGCGTTGAGATAAAGCTGGCCGGGGCATCATAGCTGGGGCCATAAGGCTTGAAATCAAAAAAATGAATGGATCGCTTTTGGTTGCTTTCCAGACCAGCCCGGAAGGCATTACCGAGATCGGTATCTTTCCAAGTGTCGGTCATCAAATTGGTGGCGTAATCATTTTCCTTAAAGACGCTGTAAATCAGATTGCCACTCAGATCGAACAGAAAAACATCATAATAGCCATATTCTTTCAGGAACAGACGAAACCACGGATGAAATTCCTCATGCAGGGTATCGTAATATTCCACACCCCCTTTATCGAGGAGATCCTTTTGGCCCAGCGGGTGCGGATTGTCTTCAATGTAAGCCCGTTGCAGATATTCGGTTTGCTCACCGGACGGAAGCTGATCCCAAGCCTCTTTGAAATCTTTGGTTGCCTGAATAACTGTTGGATTCTCGGCAAAAGTAATCAAATTACTTCTGATATTTTGGAGATAATTTTCCAACAGCATCTTGCGGTTGATGGTCGATGATTCCAAAAATTTCAATGCTGTTTCATGAATATTTTTGGCATTGGAAACATACATATTGGTCGCGATGGCGCCGCAGGTAACGACAACCAAAGCAACCGAAAACAGGGATATCTTGAAACGTATGGATAGATTACCGATAAAATCTGACACAGAGCGCATGGGAAAAGCTCTTTATTGAATAAACGAATACCAGGGTTAGATATCAAATAACGCAATATTTGAATCTATAACTTCCCATAATATACATTATAAAACAAGAAGTTATTATTGAGAGTTTCAAATAATCATCAATTCCGGTTGATTACAGATATCCGATGATATCCGATTTATGACTCAGCATCCTGCTTCAATCCAACCGCCGCCAAGGATGCGGGCACCGTCATAAAAAACACAAGCCTGGCCAGCGGCAATACCGCCTTGCGGTTCGGCCAGTGTTACCTCAATCATTCTATGTGAATGACCATTTAAAGGATTTGCTGGATGATTGGTGGTCTGGAGCATGCCGGCAACCAGATCACCGGTAGAACGCAGCTTCACATGGATCGCCAGACCTTTGGTGACAATGTTTTCATCATCGCCTAAATCATCATCGCCCAACCAATTCACATGGCGTAGTTTTATGCGCTTGATCAAAGTGGCCTCCCGCGGCCCAACCACAACCTGTCGGGTTTCTGGATCCAAACCCACCACATAAAGCGGGGTATTCGGGCGGTCTTTGGTTGCGCCAATACCCAGACCTTTACGCTGGCCGATGGTGAAATGAATGATCCCTTGATGGTGACCCAAGACAGAGCCATCAAGATCAACGATATCACCGGGTTCTATGGCTTCTGGTCGCAATTTAGCAACGATATCGGCGTAACGCCCATCGGGCACAAAGCAGATATCTTGGCTATCCGGTTTATCGCATACCGGCAGCCCAAGACGCCTGGCCTGGGCACGGGTTTCGGATTTTTCCCAGTGACCCAGAGGGAAACGCAAAAACGCCAACTGTTCACGGGTGGTGGCAAATAAAAAATAACTCTGATCTTTTTCTCGATGCTTGGCGGCATGGAGTTCGGGGCCATATGCACCGGTCAATCGCCGGACATAATGACCGGTTGCCAGGGCATCGGCTCCCAGATCACGCGCGGTCGACAAAAGATCATGAAATTTGACGGTTTGGTTACAACGCACACACGGAATCGGGGTTTCACCACGTGCATAGCTATCAGCAAAATCGTCAATAACCGACTGGCGGAATCGACTCTCATAATTCAAAACATAATGTGGGAACCCGAAATGTTCAGCCACCCGACGGGCATCATGAATATCAACCCCAGCACAGCATGAACCCGGTCGATGGGTTGCCTGACCGTGATCATAAAGCTGTAAAGTGATGCCGATGACGTCATAGCCGCTTTCGGCCAGAAGCCCGGCAACAACCGAGCTATCAACCCCGCCGGACATAGCCACGACAATCCGTGTGCGTGCTGGCGGTTTATCCAAATCCAACCCCATCATCATTTTCGGTGCTTTACGGTATGGGCTTTATGAGCGCGTTGATCTTTATCAAGGGGATGTGATTTTACCAAATCACTGGAAGCCGCACCGATAAACCATCCAATGCCTCGGTCATGGTCAATTGACATCCCAATCGTGAGGTTGTTTGAAGGTCGGTGGCCAGTTCCAACATGCTGGCTTCGTCTGGCTCAATGGATGGCAACCGGTCAAAATAGTCTTGATCAACAATCACATGGCAGGTAGCACAGGCCAAAGAGCCGCCACAGGCTCCCTCAATATCAATATCGGCGTCTTGGGCAATATGAAGCAGGGTTTGCCCAATGGGTGCGTCAATTTTATGCCGCGTTCCATCCGGCTCAATGAATGTAACGTAAGGCATGGTGATCATCGTTTTTAGACGTAAAATGATTCTCCGCAACCACAGCGACCCTTTTCATTCGGGTTGTTGAACACAAACCCCGATTGAAGCGTATCTTCAACATAATCCATCTCGGCCCCAAAAAGGAACATGGCCGCCTTGGGATCAATATAGATGGTCGCTCCATTATCAAGTTTAATGTAATCATCATCGGATGGAATATCATCGGCAAATTCCATGCTGTAAGACAGACCAGAGCAGCCGCCCTTGGAAACACTCAAACGCAGGCCGGCAACCGGTTGGTTGTGTTCTTGGATCAGCTGCTCAACCCGGGCCATCGCAGCGGGAGTGACGGTAATCATCGCGGCAAGAGGCATTATTTTTCCATCTCTTGGTTTTTTGTCTTTTGGTTTTTTTATCTTGGTTTTTTGACTGTGGTTGGTTCCGGTTGATCACCATGGTCATTGATATGATGATTGATATAGACCTTATATGGTCCTCTATAAAGCCGATGCAAGCCAAAGGAAAGAAAAACCCCATCAGGAAAAAGGGTTATCAGGCCGCATCATAAAGGCAGATGATTGTTGATCCGGTGCTGAGGTTTCATGGTCCCGCAACCGCGAGGCGGCCTTGATCAGGGACCGGGCCAGCTGGTCGATTTCCTCTATGGTGGTTTGACGTCCCAAACTGATTCGTACCCCGCCTCGGGCTTCGGCCTCATTGAGGCCGAGGGCTTTCAGGACATAGGAAGGATCAATTTCGGCTGAACTGCATGCCGAGCCGGTGGAAAGGCAGAACCCATCAAGTTCACGCAACAGGATATCGCCCCGTAGGCCTTCAAAACGAATATTCAAATTACCAGGAACGCGGTGTTGCAGACTGCCATTGATGGATAAACCCAGATCAGCTTCCTTTAATTGATCGAGAAGATGATCACGCAAATGGGTCAATCGTTTGTTCTCGCTTGCTTGTTCGGCCACCGCCATGGTTGCCGCTTGACCAAAACCAACACAAAGAGCCGGTGGCAAGGTCCCAGAACGCAGGCCACGCTCTTGACCGCCGCCGGAAAAAAGTGGCAACACACGCACCCGTGGCCGCCGCCGGACATACAGCGCACCGATGCCTTTCGGGCCGTAAATTTTATGGCTTGATAAACTCATTAAATCGAGGGGAATCGCCTCCACATCCAAGGCCAGACGACCCAAAGCCTGGGCACAATCACTATGAAAAAATGCTCCGCGCGACCGGCACAAACGGCCAATATCACCCAAGGGATGAATGACCCCAATCTCGTTATTCACCGCCATGATTGAGACCAAAAGCGTCTCTTCATTAACAGCCGTATCAAGGTGATCCCAATCAATCATGCCCTCCCGGTCAACCGGCACAACCACCAGCTCATAACCCTGCTTGGACAGGAAATCAGCCGATTCAAGAACACATTTATGTTCTGTGGCTACGGTGACAATGCGTTGTTTACGCTGGCCGTAGAATCCGGCCAACCCTTTAAGGGCCAGATTATTGGATTCAGTCGCACCGCTGGTAAAAATGATTTCTTTTGCTGTGGCACCAATGGCTGCGGCAACCTGATGCCGGGATTGCTCAACCGCTTCTTCGGCTTCCCATCCCAGGGCATGACCATCGGAATGGGGATTGCCGAATCGTTCCTCCCAATAAGGCCGCATGGCCTCAGCCACCCGGGAATCCACGGGTGTTGTTGCTTGATAATCGAAATAGAGAGGGCGTATCATCCTGCAGCACCGTGTTGGTCTTGAGGCGGTATTTTCTTCTTAAAAGTCACGCCTTTTAAAGATACCCAAAGCTAAAAGAAACCCAGAGCCAGTCGGGCATCATCGCTCATCCGGTCTTGGTTCCAAGGCGGTTGCCAGGTGAGGGTGACTGTGACCGTACCCACCCCATCAACCGCGGCCACCGTTGTTGCCACTTCCTGGGGCATTTGACCGGCAACCGGGCAGGCCGGGGCGGTTAATGTCATGAAAATATCAACATCGCCCTGATCATCCATATCGCAAGAATAAATCAGCCCAAGATCATGAATATTAACCGGTATTTCCGGATCATGAACCGTTTTAAGGGCGGCGATGATCGCGTTCATATCGGCTTTTTCCTCATCTTCGGCCAATGGGCTTCCGGCAACCGCTTGGGTGCCATCGGGGACGCTGGGCTGCCCCAAATGGACCGGGTAGGGGGAAGCGGAATCATCGGGTATCGCGTTGGGGTCCGAATCACTGGATGAAGAATCAGCAGGATCACCATCCGTGGTGACATCGTTATCGGTTGGGTCCGGTGAGGGGGGTATGATCATCTTTTTAAGCCCGCAGCATTTTTTGCGCTTTTTCAATCGCTCGGCCGAGAGTTTCAACCTCAGCCATGCTGTTATAGAGGGCAAAAGACGCCCGCACCGTACCCGCAAGGCCCAACCGAGTCATCAAGGGTTCGGCACAATGATGACCGGAACGAATAGCCACGGCATCCAAATCGGCCAATGTGGCGATGTCACTCGGATGGGCACCATCCAAGGTGAAGGAAACAACGCTGGCTTTATGGGGAGCCTGTCCCTGAATGGTGAGGCCAGGAATCATCTTCAGCCGCTCGGTTGCCGCTTCTAAAAGGGTTTTTTCATGATCAATGATCCATTCAAAACCGACCGATGAAACATAGTCAAGGGCGGCTTTAAGACCGGCAGCCTCAGCAATTGGCGGGGTCCCGGCTTCGAATTTAGACGGTGGTTCGGCCCAGATGGCCCGCTCAAAAGAAACCGATTCAATCATATCGCCGCCCCCAAGAAAAGGCGGCATGGTATGCAGCAAGTCATTCTTGGCATAGAGAACGCCGATCCCTGAGGGACCATAAATTTTGTGACCAGTGAAGACATAAAAATCAGCATCCAGAGCTTGCACATCCACTGGCATATGAACCGCCGCTTGACTCCCATCAATCATTGTTTTGGCCCCCACATTATGGGCTGCGGCAATAATCTCTTGAACCGGAGTCACCGTCCCCAAGACATTGGAGACATGGGTTATGGCGACCAGTTGAACCCGCTCATCAAGTAGATTGCGGTATTCTTCCATCATCAACTGACCATCATCAGAAATCGGTGCGATACGTAGCTCAATTCCCAACGAGTCACGGAGCATCTGCCAAGGGATGATGTTGGAATGATGCTCCATTTGGGAGATGATCACCGCATCACCAGATTTGCAGATGGTGCGACCATAAGAATGGGCAATCAGATTGATGGCCTCGGTTGCGTTGCGGGTAAAGACGATTTCTTGTGGCTGTTTGGCATTGATAAAATCGGCAACGGTTTGGCGGGCCGCTTCATAGGCTGCGGTTGCGTCTTCGCTCAAACGATAAACACCGCGATGAATATTGGCATATTCATGGCTATAGCATCGGGTCAGCGCATCAATCACCGCTTGTGGTTTTTGGGCCGAAGCCCCGTTATCAAGAAAACATAAGGGCTTGCCGTGAATCTGCCGTTTAAGAATAGGGAAATGCGACCGAATCTCTTCAACCGACGCAGTGTGAGATTCTCTCAAGGCCGTTGAGGGGTCATTGCGGGGTTGCCAATCGTTGGCCAACAATTCCCGAAAATGCGGCAGCGATTTCGGCATTTTTGATTTCAGATACCGCTTCTTGGATAAATGAATCAACCAGAAGACTACGGGCTGTGGGTTGATCAAGGCCACGGGCTTGTAGGTAAAAAAGATGATCAGGATCAATCTGGCTGGCTGTTGCGCCGTGGCTGCAGACCACATCATCGGCGTAAATTTCCAATTCCGGTTTGGAATTGATTTCAGCCATATCCGAGAGCAACAAAACCCGGTTAAGCTGATAGCCATCGGTTTTTTGGGCACCCGGACGGACCAGGATTTTCCCCTGAAAAACCCCATGGGCTGAGTCGTCTAAAATTCCTTTATAAACCTCACGTGAAGCACAGTGGGGCATGGCGTGATCAATGAAAGTGCTGTTATCAATATGTTGCTTATCTCTGGCAATATAAGCGCCAATCAGCCGGACCTCACCACGCTCCCCAGCCAGTTGAGGGCGCACCTCATTGCGGGCTAAGCTGCCCCCGATTTGCAGAACAAAGCTGTCATAACTGGCTTCTTTTGCCAGTTCAATCCCGGCCGCGGCGACATGAAAAGCCTCCATGGATTCTGATTGCAGTTTGTAGTGGCCACAGCGAGCCCGGGCACCCAGCTCAATTTCAACCACCGTATTGCTGAAATACATCCCGTCTCCGACATGGCTCTCAACAATATCAACGGCCGCATCATCACCAATGATGACATGAATACGTGGATGGAAAACAACTGCTGATTGGGGGTTTCCCTGACCGATTGAAACAATATGGAACGGACGATCCATCACCACCCCAGGCGGCAGATTGATCACCAGACCATCCAGGCAATGGGCTGTGTTCAGAGCGGCCAACGGCATGCTGTCAAGAGATAAAATACCACCCAGCCGGGTGTTGTTCGAACTGTCTTGACTGGTTTGGGCCAGGGACCAAATGGAAACCTCGGAAGGCATCGTCTCAAAATCAGAAAGATCCATTCTAACCCGCCCATTGACCAGAACCAGCAGATCGGCACGGATATCAGGGATGCCAGTAGGGATAGTTTGAACCATTGCTTGGGTTGATGCATCGCTGGCTGTCCAGTTAAGGGTCCGCAACGGGTTGAGATTGGTGTATTTCCAGTGTTCGTTTTTGGGCCCAGGCAACCCCTGGCGGCGATAGAATTCAATCCCGCTTTTGTGCAGGGGTGTGAAAATATTTGCGGCATGCTGATCAAGCGTGGCCAGAAAAGGATCTTTCTGTTTCATCTCATGGTCTTTCTTTTTACACGTATGCTTTTTGAGCTTACTTTTTAAGCTGTTTTTAAGCGGCCGCGGCCCCGGAATAAGCGGCATAGCCTTCCTTTTCAAGCTCCAGAGCCAGGGATTGGTCACCGCTTTTCACAATTCGCCCATCGGCCATGACATGAACAACATCCGGGATAATATAGTCTAAGAGGCGCTGATAATGGGTGATGATGAGAAAACTCCGATGACGATCGCGCATGGCGTTGACTCCTTGCGAAACCACCTTTAGAGCATCAATATCCAACCCAGAATCAGTCTCATCAAGGATGCCGAGACGCGGTTCCAATAAGGACATATGCAGCATCTCATTGCGTTTCTTTTCACCACCAGAAAATCCCACATTAACCGGACGTTTGAGCATCTCGGTGTCAATACTGACCCCAGCCGCCTTGGCCCGCAGCAGCTTAATAAAAGACATATTGTCCATCTCTTCCTCACCGCGGGCTTTGCGGTGGGCGTTATAAGCATGGCGGAGAAAAACAGCACTGGAAACGCCAGGGATTTCAATCGGGTATTGAAAGGCCAAGAACAACCCGGCCCGAGCCCGTTCATCGGCCTCCATTTCCAGCAAATCTTCACCGTCTAGCCGGGCCGTCCCGCCGGTCACATCATAATCATCCCGCCCTGAGAGGACATAAGAAAGGGTGCTTTTTCCCGAACCATTCGGCCCCATAATCGCATGGACTTGGCCCGCCTCAATCGTGAGGTCAATGCCTTTGAGAATCGGGGTTCCATCAATCTCCGCTTTCAGAGCATTCACTTCCAATAAAGCCATCGTTATTCCTTTGTTAAAAAAATTCCGAAAAATATTTTTGAAAAAATCTTCAGCACGCCAAACGCGGCATCCTTAAGGCCGAGCAAATACTCAGCCAACACTGCCTTCAAGCGAGATGCTGACCAATTTTTGGGCTTCAACCGCAAACTCCATCGGCAATGTTTGCAACACTTCTCGACAAAAGCCGTTGACAATCAGGCCGACTGCTTCTTCTTCATCCATGCCCCGTTGCAAGCAATAAAAAAGTTGATCTTCACCGATTTTACTGGTTGAGGCTTCATGCTCAATTTGGCTGCTGGCGTTACGGGATTCGATATAAGGAACCGTATGGGCGCCGCAGGTATCGCCAATTAGAAGGCTGTCACATTGGGTAAAATTGCGCGCTCCAGACGCTTTGGGGAGAATACGTACCAACCCCCGATACGTCTGGTCGGCTTTTCCCGCCGATATCCCTTTGGCGATGATACGGCTGCGGGTATTTTTACCCATATGGATCATTTTGGTGCCGGTATCGGCTTGTTGGCGATTATTGGTGATGGCCACCGAATAAAATTCGCCCCGTGAATGATCCCCTTGCAGGATGCAGCTGGGATATTTCCAGGTAATCGCTGAACCGGTTTCCACTTGAGTCCACATGATGTGAGAACGTGCCCCCCGACAGGCCCCGCGCTTGGTGACAAAATTATAAATCCCGCCTTTGCCGTTTTCATCACCGGGATACCAGTTCTGAACTGTTGAATATTTAATATCGGCATCTTCAAGGGCAACCAACTCAACCACTGCCGCATGCAGTTGGTTTTCATCGCGCATCGGTGCGGTACAACCCTCAAGATAACTCACTTTGGCCCCTTGGTCAGCGATGATCAATGTCCGCTCAAACTGGCCCGTATTTTCGGCGTTGATACGGAAATATGTCGAAAGCTCCATCGGGCATTCAACCCCTTGCGGGACATAGACAAAAGAGCCATCAGAAAACACCGCGGAATTCAAAGTCGCATAAAAATTATCTGAATAAGGCACCACCGAGCCAAGATAACGGCGCACCAATTCTGGATGATCTTTAATCGCCTCGGAAATTGAACAGAAAATAACCCCCGCTTGCCGCAACTCTTCCTTGAATGTGGTGGCCACCGACACCGAATCAAAAACAGCATCAACCGCGACTTTTTTGGCCCCTTCGACCCCAGCCAAAACCGCTTGTTCAGCCAGTGGAATACCCAGTTTTTCATAGGTTTCCAGAAGTTTCGGATCAACTTCATCAAGTGATTTGGGGCCGCTCTTCTTCGGCGCGGCATAATAATAAGCATCTTGATAATCAATGGCCGGATAGGAGAGTTTGGGCCAACCGGGTTCGCCCATGGTTTGCCAATAACGATAGGCTTTCAGCCGCCAGTCCAACATCCATTGCGGTTCTTCTTTTTTGGCCGAAATCAAGCGGACAATATCTTCAGAAAGACCTTTGGGGGCCAATTCCATATCAATATCGGTCGAAAAGCCGTATTTATATTTTCCGGTCTGTAAATCTCGGACTTGTTGGATGGTTTGTTCGGTCGCTGCCATGACGGCCTCTCCTTGGTAAAATAAAGTGTAAAAAACGACTTCTTCTGAGTTTTTTCGTTTACATTATTCTTGATGATATAGATTGCTGATCACCTTTTATCCAGGCGACTATTAGTCAATATTTATCAAGAAGTATTATTTAATGTCAGTTAGATAAGAATTTTTCATAAAGTTTTACATTTGCTCTGAATATGATCATAGATGGGGTCATCATAAGCGGAATTCGATGGGTGTTTTGGCAATCGGCGTTTTTTGGGTGTCCTCCTGTCTGGTTGAGGCGACCGCATAATCTGCAACCATCATATCCGCTAAAGATACCGACTCCAGGGCGTTAAGGACGGCTTGATTGAGGGGGTCCCAATGGCCGCGCATGGGACAAAGATTTTCAACCGCGCATTGCCCCTCAACTCCGTCAGCACAAGCAACCAGAGCCACCGGTCCATCAACGGCCGCGATGATGGTACCAACCGTGATATCGGCCGCCGCATGAGCCAGAAGATAGCCGCCTGAGCTGCCTCGTTCTGAAACAACGATATTCGCACGGGCCAAAGTTTTGAGGGCTTTGGCAACCGTCGGTGCAGGCAGAGCGGTCATGTGAGCCAATGCGGCAGCTGTGAACAACTGCTCAGGCTGAGCGGCCATCCGGCTTAAAACCAGGACACTATAATCGGTCATGCGGGATAATCTTAACATGGCTATGGATCAATTTTTCTGATGATTTTTTTTATATTATTTTCGTATTATTTCGTCTTAATTCGTCTTAATTTCTCGGCTTGGTTGTTGTTTTCTGCACATTCCGGCGCATTTGCGTAAGAAAATGGGGTCCATACCCATGATTGAAAGAGATTGACCAAAAAGGTTTGAACGCCAATCAGGATTAAATCGGTTCTATTTATATACATAATCTAATCTTTGCCGCAATTACCTTATAATTATTATTTAATTTTCTTGTTATTGTTATTCAATTTTACGACCATTTTTTAATTTTTAATCAAATGTTATACATTTCTAAAGAGTAACCGGAAATTGATCATCTTTGAGCAATCAGGCGACCAAGCGACCATCAAAACATTGATAAAACCATGAAGAAGGGATGGGGAAAAATGCAGGCACAAGATCTAAACACGCCCAACCCTCAGCCCGCAGATCAGCAAGCTGGGGGTCCGCGCATACGTGTCCCGGAGGGCTGCGCCGAGGCGACATTTGCCGGGGGTTGTTTTTGGTGTATGGAGGCGGTCTTTGATACCACAAAAGGGGTTCAAGCGACACTTTCCGGTTATACCGGCGGATTTGTTGAGAACCCCAAATACCGGCAGGTCTGCCATGG
The DNA here is from genome assembly GCA_963923945.1 of Alphaproteobacteria bacterium. GTDB lineage: Bacteria > Pseudomonadota > Alphaproteobacteria. The sequence continues at coordinate 218,535 of OZ000551.1, read as the reverse complement.
CGACACCGGCCATGTTGAGGCGTTACGAGTCATTTTCGATCCAAAACAAATTTCATATTCTGAGCTCCTGGATATTTTCTGGCGCAATATTGACCCAAGCCGTGATGATGGGCAATTTTGTGATACCGGGCCGCAATATCGTCCGGTTATTTTTGTTCATGATGATCAGCAAAGAAGCCAGGCCGAGCAATCACGCCGCCATCTTGAAGAAAGCGGAGTGTTGAAAGATGCCTCGATCTTGGTGGTAATCACCGATGCGATGCCGTTTTATCCAGCTGAGGAAGAACATCAGAATTATTATCGCAAGAATCCGTTGCGCTATGCTCTGTATCATCAAGGATGCGGGCGTGAACGGCGGTTACGAGAGATTTGGGGCATCACGAAAACCGCCAAATAATCCCCGAATTGCATGAATAAACCCCGATAGTCAGTGTCGGTGATCTGGGCTCAATAGCTGGGGGATGGCTTGCCGGAGGAAAGGGGTGTGCTCTATTATGCTCAGGCGTCCAGAAATTTTTATGAGCTTTAAGGCCCCGGCCCTGATTGACTTCCCGCATTGCCGGGATATCTTGACCATTCTTGACGTTCTTGCTCTTTGAGGGCTAGGTAAGGTGATGATTGTGTGGGAGATTTATGGTGGCTGTAGCTCAGCTGGTTAGAGCACTGGTTTGTGGTACCAGATGTCGTGGGTTCAAGTCCCATCAGCCACCCCAATCCCTATAAAACAGGACTCCCAACCAAAATAGGGCTAAAAACAATGATCAATTTGTGGTAAAAATCCAACTGGAGGTTTATTGAGGATCGCTTGACCGGCCTGACCGATTGAATCCATTTTTAAAGAAATTTAAAAATTCAAAAGAAAAAGCCTGCTCATAAACAAAGTTGATAGAACATGGCACAAGCGCGTATTTACCGTCCGGCTGCAACCCCGACTCAATCAGGGCGCAAGCGTATGCAGCCTTGGATTTTAGAATTTCATTCCCAATCTCGGCGTCATCGTGATCCTTTGATGGGCTGGACCGGATTTGATGACACCCGAAGCAGTCAGGTGCGTCTGCGTTTTACCAGCCGTGAAGAGGCGGTTGCCTACGCCAAACGGGCTGAATTATCTTATGATGTGCAAGAATCCAATGAAAAGCGGGCAATCATCAAGCCCTATGCAGCCAATTTTATAACCCATCGTCGGCATAATCCGGTTCGCAAAACCCCACGCGCCCTTAGCTCAGCTGGATAGAGCAACGGCCTTCTAAGCCGTAGGTCGTAGGTTCGAATCCTACAGGGCGCGCCATTATGATCAATTTTTCTACCAGTTTCTGTACTCCAATAATGAGAAATTTCTTGCGTTGGTTTAAAGTTAAAATCACCCTGGCTATGCCGAATATTTTCACAAAGCAACATGTCAAAAAAAGGATAAAACAAATTTTCTCAGCCGTTAAGTCTAAGAATAACAATCATTATTGTTCTTGTTTACAAGCACCAAAAATAAAGCCTCATGAATCTGGATCAACTTATTCAAAGTCAGGCCAGCCCTCTGTTGATGGCGGTTGTGGCCTTTGTGCTTGGCGCTTTGCACGGGCTGGAACCCGGGCATTCCAAAACCATGATGGCGGCGTATATCATCGCTATCCGTGGTACAGTCACACAAGCGGCTCTACTGGGCCTATCAGCAGCCTTATCCCATAGCGTGATCGTTTGGATTTTGGCCTATATTGGCCTTACTTTTGGCAATGAGTGGATTGCCGGAGAGATGGAAGGCTGGTTTATGATGGCTTCTGGCTTGATTATTATTCTGCTTGCCGTCTGGGTCTTCTGGCGCATTGAAAAAGAAAGTGGCACCCATCATTCCGTTGGGTATGATTACCATCACAGACATTCCCATGATCATGACGATGCAGGCAGCCATGTGCGCCGTCATGCGGCTGAACTGAAAAAGCATTTCACCAATAACGGGGTGGCCGGTCAGGGGAGGGCAACCACGGGGCAGATTGTTTTATTCGGCTTGACCGGTGGCTTGATGCCTTGTGCGGCCGCGGTGACGGTCTTGATTATTTGCTTGCATCTGGACAAGCTCTCTTTGGGTTTGGGTTTGGTTTCGGCATTCAGCATCGGTCTTGCTATTGTGATGGTCGCTGCCGGTGTGATCGCCGCTCTGGGCACTGCTTATGTCTCTCGACGCAGTATCTATTTTAATACATTCATGTCCAGAGCACCCTATCTATCCGCCGGTGTTATGGCTGTAATCGGCCTCATTATGATTGTCTCGGGGACACATTACTGAAGTCAATGGACCCAACAGCATCAGCAGACAGCACAACGGAGTCAGTCGGTGCTGCGGCAATCCTGATCTTGAAAACTATTTAAATCGGCGGTTCCTCATTGAGGCAACACCAAACCGGAACATGGTCGGAGGCTTTTTTTTGTCCGCGCCACTCCCGATCAATTCCAGCCTGCTGTAGCCGGTCGGCCGCTTGTGGTGAGAGCAAGAGATGATCAATCAGCACCCCTCGATTCATCGGCCAAGCCCCACCTTGATAATCCCAGAAACTGTAATGCCCCGGCTCCGGCAAGCATGTCTTGACCGCGTTGGTCAACCCTAAGTTCACGAGACAGCGATAGGCCGCCCGACTCTCCGGACGGGCCAGGGCATCCTCACGCCAATTTTCTGGTTCTGCGACATCATCATCACTGGGAATCACATTATAGTCACCACCGATGACCAGTGGTTCCTCAAAATCCAGTAAATTCTGGGTATGCCGTTTCAGCCGCTCCAGCCAGGCCAGCTTATAAGGATATTTATCGCTTTCAACCGGGTTGCCGTTCGGGGCATAAATATTGGCGATCCGAATCATACCATTGCCAAAGGCCAGAGTTGCCTCAATATAGCGCGCGGCGGTGTCTGATTCATCTCCCGGCAAACAACGCCGCACATCTTCCAACGGGGTTTTGGATACAATCGCTACACCGTTATAGCTTTTTTGGCCCGCAATCTCGACATTGTATCCAGCTTCATCAATTTCTGCATACGGGAAAACGGCTTGCGTTGCTTTTATTTCCTGTAAAAGGGCCACATCGGGAGCCGCCGATTGCAACCAATCAAGCAACAACGGCAAGCGGGCGCGTACTGAATTGATATTCCAAGAGGCGATTTTCACCAAAAGCTCCCGCTTTTTCTTATTTTTTCAGCGACAAGGACCTTAGAGAAGCCCCGTGATAAAATCAAACCGGCGGTAAGGCAATCCATGACTCTTTAAGGATGAGGCCGGAAGAATGAGCGTACCCAGGCAGAAAAAATCAGATTGAAAAAGAGGTTCCGCATCCACAAGATGACTCGGCATTGGGATTGCTGACCTTAAAATATTGCCCCATTAAATCTTGGACAAAATCAATCTCGGAGCCAGCCAGCAGATCCAGCGACACATCATCAATGACCAATTTAGCGGCAGCTTTTTCAAAAATCTGGTCCCCATCCTGGATTTGATGATCAAAGGAAAAATGATAAGAAAATCCCTGACAACCGCCGCCGGTGACGCTTATTCTGAGGAAATCACCGTCCTGGTCGTTTTGAGAGGTGACTTCAGCAATGCGTTGGGCCGCCCGTTCGGTCAATGTGACCACGGTCTGCGCATCTGGGGTTTCAGCAATGGGGTTAGAAACAGAGGACATGAGCCACACACATAAGACAAAGCAGAATGATCAGACAGAGCAGAATGATCAGACAGAGCAGAATGGTCAATAAAAGCATGTAGCAGTAAGATGGATTATGGGCAAAACAAAAACAAGGGTATGATGCCAGATAATATATTGGCAATCATGTTTTGCGATGATGATTTATAAAAAATGACTTATAAATAAAGTGATCCGTAAATATGAGGAGATGCCTTTTGCCGAGAAGGCTTTGTCGTTCATTTTCTGGGTAATTTATTTTCATGTATTTCAAAAATATAGAAAATCTCATTGAAAACGCGCTTAGACCGGTCATCACCGATACGCCAGAAGGGAAGGGATGGCGTGAGAATATTCATGTGGAGCTGACTCGTGACCCTGCTCATGGGGATGTGACAACCAATGCTGCGATGATTTTGGCCAAACCCAGTGGCCGCAAACCGCGCGAATTGGCGGCGATGATTGAGGTCGGCCTGAAGGCGGATGAGAATATTACCGATGTGGAGATTGCCGGGCCGGGCTTTGTCAATCTCCGCCTTAAACCGGCATTTTGGCACGCGCGCCTAGGGGATATCCTCGCCGCTGGTGAATTATATGGCCAGTCAAAAATCGGCCAGGGGCAATCGGTTAATGTTGAATATGTCTCGGCCAACCCCACCGGGCCGATGCATATCGGCCATGCCCGAGGTGCTGTGGTTGGTGATGTTATTGCCAATTTGTTGGCCTATACTGGTTATCAAGTAACCCGTGAATATTATGTCAATGATGCCGGTTCTCAGATTGATACGCTGGCCCGTTCGGTTTATCTGCGCTACCGGCAGGCATTGGGAGAAGAAATTGGCGCGATTCCCGAAGGATTGTATCCCGGCGCTTATTTGATTCCGGTAGGGGAAGATTTGGCCCAAAAATATGGGGATCAATGGAAAAATGTCGGTGAAGATCAATGGATGACGCCGATGCGGCAGATGGTGGTCACGGCCATGATGGATATGATCCGGGATGACTTGGCGTTGCTTGGAGTGCGTCATGATGTCTTTTTTTCTGAATATCAAATGACGACTGAGGGTAAAGTTGGGGCGGTTTTTAATCAATTAGAACAACAGAGATTGATCTATGTTGGGGTCCTTAATCCTCCCAAAGGCAAAAAACCCGATGATTGGGAGTCCCGACCACAGGCTCTATTCAAGACCGGAAATTTTGGTGATGATTGCGACCGCCCCTTAAAGAAATCGGATGGGGCTTGGACATATTTTGCGGCTGATATTGCTTATCATCACGATAAAATAGCCCGCGGTCATGATCTTTTGGTTAATATATGGGGGGCCGATCACAAAGGATATGTCAAGCGGTTGCAAGCAGCGGTGGATGCTTTGTCTCATGGTCAAACCAAGCTGGATATTATTTTGACCGATTTGGTGCATCTCAGCCAAGGCGGTCAACCGGTCAAAATGTCCAAGCGCGCCGGCAGCTATGTAACCGTACGCGATGCCATCGAACGGGTGGGTAAGGATGTGGTACGTTTTATCATGTTGACTCGTAAAAATGATCAAGTCATTGAATTTGATCTTGAAAAAGCAGTGGCACAATCTCGTGATAACCCAGTTTTTTATGTTCAATATGCTCATGCGCGCTGCCATTCGCTGTTTCGTTTGGCTAAAGAAACATTTCCCAATGCTGATTTTAGCCGCGCGGCTCTCTTGAAGGCAGATTTCTCAATCTTGACCGATGATGATGAGCTTGCTTTGATGAAGAAATTAGCTGATTGGCCAAGAGTGGTTGAACAAGCCACTCAGGCTTATGAACCGCATCGTTGTGCATCTTATCTTTACGATATTGCCGCAGCGTTCCATGCTTTATGGACCAAAGGAAGGGAAGAACCAGGATTGAGATTCCTGTTACCCGATGATGAAAGGGTTACGCGTGCCCGTTTGGCCTTGGTGCGCGGCCTATGTGATGTCATTGCTTCAGGGCTTAGGATTTTTGACGTTAAACCAGTAAAGGAAATGTAGCGTTATGGTTGGTGATGATCGCATCGAAGACAATGCAGCATCAACCAGTGATGCTTCTCAGCCATTGGGCAATCAGTCATCCCACCCGTCGACACCCGATGATCCGGCTGAACATTTGCGCCAATTTGTCCGTGATGTGCCTTCTGACAAGGCAATGCAACGTACCAAGCTGACCATTACGCTGACCGTCATCACGACGGTTCTGGTCTTGGGAGGGGGGTATTGGTATGCCGCTGTATGGCGGCATCTGCCTGATCCTGATAGTGGACCGCCTTTGGTGGTTCCGCAAGAGGGTCCTGTACGCGTTAAGCCTGATGATCCTGGGGGGCTGGATATCCCTCATCAAGATAAACTGGTCTATGGTCATCTTGACCCTGATGGAGCACCCCAAGAAACTGTCGAGCGTCTTTTGCCACCACCTGAAATTGCGACAAATGTTGTGGCATCGCAAGAAGGGGTGGAACGCACAACCGATCAGATTGCTGATACGATGCCGGAACGTATCGTGGCACCAGACTTGCCAATAGCATCGGACGTTTCTGATATCCCGTCCCCTGTATTGCCGAAAGACTCCATTTCTGACCCGCAAACCACAACCGAGGAAACAGCATCATCACCCCAGCCCGATGCTTCTCATCAAGTTGATTCCTCACCCGATAAAAATCAGCCATCCAGCCAAGAAAAAATTCAAGAAAAACCCAGCGTGGTTGCCAGTCCGGAATTTTTCCGGATTCAACTGGGGGCTTTTCGGAGTGATGTTGCGGCTCAAAACGGTTGGAAAGCCTTATCGAAGGAATTTCCGGATATTCTTGCTGGCTTAAAGGGGGAAATTATCCGGGCTGACCTTGGGGAACAGGGCATCTATTATCGTGTTCAGGCCGGCCAGTTGGAAAAAGAGGCGGCCCAAGAAATATGCCGTCAATTATCGGCCCAAAAGAAAGGTTGCTTGGTTGTCAAAAGATAGCCAGCCGCCACGCGCGGTGATCCTGAGTTGCCAAGGCCCTGTCCTTGAGGCCGATGAAAAAGCGTTTTTTGCCGAATATAATCCATTGGGATTCATTCTCTTTGCCGCGCATTGCCGCAATCGGCAGCAGCTACGTGCACTCACCGATGCGCTGCGCGACTCTGTTGGCCGATCGGATGCCCCCATTCTGATTGATCAAGAAGGCGGACGGGTTGTGCGCCTCCAACCCTCATCGGACACCGCTTGGCGATCCATACCGGCAGCAGCACTCTTTGGTCAGCTGTATGAACAATCACCCGATCAGGCCAAGCAAGCCCTCTCCATCAACAGCCGCCTCATGGCGGCTGAATTGACTGATTTGGGAATTGATGTGAATTGTGCCCCCTTGCTTGATCTCAATATCCCGGGAGCCAGCAACATTATCGGGGACCGGGCATTTTCCCATGATCCGGTTGTTGTTGCTGATCTTGGTCGAATCATGATGACCGGGATGATGGCCCAAGGGGTCATCCCGGTGATTAAGCATCTGCCCGGACATGGCCGGGCTTTGGTCGATAGCCATAAAAAATTACCGGTGGTTGATGCTGCTCATGACGATCTGGATCAATCCGATTTTATCCCTTTTAAGGATCTTGCCGATGCGCCTTGGGGAATGACCGCCCATATTCTCTATACCGCTTATGATGCCGATCAGTCGGCAACCGTTTCACCGCAGATTATCAGGCGGATTATCCGTGATCATATCGGTTTTAACGGTGTTCTGATCAGCGATGATCTGGCGATGGCGGCTTTACAAGGCGGGCTTGACCAGAGGGCTCGCCAAGCGATGGCTGCGGGATGTGATGTTGTTTTGTTTTGCAACGGCAGTGTGGCCGAAAATCGCCTGGTCGCCGAATCAGTCCCGGTTCTTTGCCCGGCCGCGCAAGAACGGTTGGCGCGAGCGCGGGCGGCTTTGTCGGTACCGTCACCCCCACAATCCCAGGCGGCATTGCTGGAGCAATGGCGGGAACTTGAAATTTTGCTATAAGAGACCCGGTTGCAAGAAAATGATTTTATGAAAAGACCCATGAAAAAAAACGATAAAGAAAAAACAGACAAGACACCGCGTCAATCGCGTATCAACAGATGATCAGCCATGTTTGATATTTTGTATACGGCCTCGACATGGGTCGTTCCGATTATTCTGGCCGTCACCCTCCATGAGGCGGCCCATGCTTATGTCGCTGACTTACGGGGCGACAACACGGCCCGCAACTTGGGTCGGGTGAGCGTCAATCCTTTGGTGCATGTGGATCGTTTTGGGACGATTGTTTTGCCCTCTTTGTTGTTTCTGTTGAAAGCACCATTTATTTTCGGCTGGGCCAAGCCGGTACCGGTTAATTTTGCCAATTTAATCCATCCAAGATGGGATATGATCTGGGTTGCCGCGGCCGGTCCGGCGACCAATATCGTCTTGGCCATATTGGCGGCTTTGTTGTCGCATTTAATTGTGTTGTCGCCCCAAGCGGCGATGGAGCAATGGCTGTTTGCCAATGCCCAAAATACCATGATCATCAATGTTGTTTTGGCGGTTTTCAACCTGCTGCCGATTCCTCCCCTTGATGGGGGGCGGATTGTTGTTGGCTTGCTGCCGCCTGCTTTGGCCTATTATTGGGCGGGGCTTGAACGTTTTGGCCTGTTGATCATTTTGGGGGTTTTGTTTCTCCCGGCCTTGATCGGCATGGTGATGGGGATTGAGTTGAGTGTTTTTTCCACCCTCATAGAGCCGCCGGTTTCTTGGCTCTATCGGGGTATTTTGGCATTGACCGGGTGGATTACGTGATCTCTAAAGATTCTTTTCCTTTTGATGATTTTGATCGCCAGGTCCGCGCGCCGGGCCTGGCCGCCGGTGGTGGTGACGCCTTGCGGGTTGACTTGGAAGGGTTTGAGGGACCGCTTGATCTTTTGTTAGCCATGGCTCGGGATCAAAAAATTGATCTGCTGTCTATATCCATATTGGCTCTGGCTGATCAATATCTTGCTTATATTGAGCGGGTTCGGGATATGTACCTGGAGGTTGCTGCCGATTACCTGGTGATGGCTGCTTGGCTGGCTTATTTAAAGTCACGGCTTTTGTTGCCCCAGCCGCAAGATGATGCGGATGTGAGCGGTGCTGAGATGGCCGCGGTTTTGACCCTACGTTTGCGCCGCTATGAGGCCATGAAGAACGCCGCACGCCTGTTGATGGCACGTCCTCAGCTGGGCCAGGATGTATTCAAACGTGGCGAACCCCTGCATCTTGATGTCCATGTTTCAACAACTTACACCGTCACCCTTTACGATTTGTTGTGGGCCTATGGGCAACGGCGTATGGTGCGGCCTGATGACTCGGTCTTGCGGGTTATGCCGACTCGCCTCTATTCAATGGATGATGCTCTGAAAATATTGGATGGTTTCATCGCCAAGGCAAGCGATTGGTTTGATTTGCGGGTTCTTCTCAACCCTAATATAGATGATCCTCTGATCCGATGTTCGGTTTTGGCTTCGGGTTTGGCGGCCAGCTTGGAATTGGCGAGAAACGGGGCTGCTGATATCCGTCAGGAGTGTTCATTCGGGCCAATTTACTTACGTCAAGCGGGTCTTCAACCTCCTTCTGACGAGTCGTCATGAGCGAAGATGTATCCGCCTTGCGAATTCTAGAAGCCCTGCTCTTCGTTTCGAGTGAGCCGGTCAGTGAACAACAAATAGCTGAATGCTTGCCCGCGGGCAGTGATATCCCGGCATTGACGGCTGAACTTGCCAATCATTATGCAGCTCGTGGAATCCATTTACGGCCGGTGGGTGATGGGTGGGCGTTTCGCAGTGCGCCTGATGTGATGCCGTATCTTGGCCGAGAGCGTGAAGTGCGGCGCGATTTATCGCAAGCAGCCCTGGAGACCTTGGCCATCATTGCTTACCATCAACCGGTGACCAGGGCTGAAATCGAAGAAATTCGCGGCCGTGCGGTTAGTGGGGGGACCTTAGAAATCCTCTCACGAATGCGCTGGGTGGCACCCAAAGGACGCCGCCATTCACCGGGCCGACCAACAACATGGGGGACCACACAAGAATTTTTGGATCATTTCTATCTGTCATCGATTAGCGATTTACCGGATATGGCCGAACTCAAAGCCGCCGGTTTTCTGGATGCCCGTCCGGCTGCCGAAATTTATGATGGCTTTTCCGATCATAAACGCCAAACATTGCTTTTTAGAGATGATCCAACCTCTGATGAGAGAGCCAATGACAGAATCGATGATATCAGCCCCCCTGAAGAGAGGGATGATCAGGCCAAAGATCCCTGATATGATCATGGATGCCGAATCAAAGTTAGAGGATGAATAAAATGGTTGGGTATGGTTTTTTATCGGAAATTGGGTCATAGTGGTATTGATTTTTTGTGGACGACTGGCTGATATTTGAAGCTCCACTAAAATTGAAAAGCTCACCGATATTTGAAGGAACATAAATGATGACCATTGGTCCTTATCAAATTCTCCTGATCTTGCTGATCGTTTTGATTATTTTTGGGGCAGGGAAATTGCCCCGGGTTATGGGTGACCTTGCTCAAGGCATCAAAAATTTCAAACGTGGCTTAAAAGATGAAGACGACAAGCCTAAGAAAATCGCCCGGCGTAAAAAAGCCGATGCTGAGATTGATCTTTAGCCGTTGTTGTTTTGGATGCCGCTTTGGCGTATGTTCCAAAAACCCGCCGGGCATAAATGTTTGATATCGGATGGACTGAAATCGTTTTCGCGGCGGTCATCGCCCTGGTCGTCCTGGGGCCGCGTGAACTGCCCCATGCTCTGCGTCTCCTAGGCAAATGGACCCGCAGCATCCGCCATATGGCCAGTGAATTTCGCCACAGCCTTGATCTGGCCGCCGATATGGATCACCACCCAACCGCTTTTGAACGGTCCAATAAGATTGGTGGCGATCAAGAAGACATGCTCACTGATACGGTGCTGACCGATACAATGCATAATAGTAAGATGCATGATGATACGATACGTGATGATACCGACCAAAAAAAATATCCTTCCGAAGAAAAGACACAAGCATCCTCTCTGAGAAGAGAGAAAACAGATAAAAAATCAAGCGATTGATCATGCCGACATCACCGCGTGATGATAAACGTGATCATAAAACCGCGGCACAATCAGCGCCAAAAGCTGAAAGCGGTGAGGGTGGTTTTATGTCCCCCATGGAGCATTTGCTCGAACTGCGAAACCGCTTAATATGGTCATTGGCGATTTTGTTGATTGCTTTTGTGATCAGTTTCGCCTTTGCCGAAACGATCTATGAATTTCTGGTCCAGCCCCTGGCCATAATTTTGGCTGAACGGGGGGACGATTACCGGATGATTTATACCGGTTTAACCGAGGTCTTTTTCGTTTATCTGCGGGTGGCTTTTTTTGCCGCCTTTATGTTGGCGTTTCCGGTTATTGCCGTACAGGTTTGGATGTTTGTGGCCCCGGGGCTTTATACCCATGAAAAACGGGCGTTTCTGCCTTTTCTCATTTCAACGCCGGTCTTGTTTATTCTTGGGGCCTCCTTGGCATATTATATAATTTTTCCATTGGCTTGGCGGTTTTTTCTCAGTTTTGAGATAAATAGCGGGGAAGGAGTTCTGCCGATTCAACTGGAAGCCAAAGTCAATGAATATTTGGGCTTGGTCATGAGTCTCATTTTTGCTTTTGGGGTCAGTTTTCAATTACCGGTTTTGCTTACTCTTTTGGCGCGGGCCGGGATAATCAATGCGGCTTTCCTCAAGAATGGACGTAAATATGCCTTGGTTTTGGTGTTTGTGGCGGCGGCCGTTTTGACTCCGCCCGATGTGATCAGCCAAGTTGGTCTGGCCATCCCGATTTTTCTTCTTTATGAACTGTCCATTCTCTCGGTCCGTATGATGGAGCGTCGACGCTCCCGAAAGAAGCATTCACAAGAGCAGAATTCAGAGGGTAATTCTTCTGATGTTGCTTTTTAAGCACTCTTTTTTGATCATTTTTTATCTCAATCATTCTTTTTATTTTCATTATCTTTAACCGATTTTTCTTTTTCATCTCTCTTTTCTATGCATGACATTAAAACCATACGTCACGATCCCGGGGCTTTTGATGCGGCGCTGAAACGGCGCGGATTGCCGATGGTTGCCAAAGATCTGCTGGCTCTTGATGGCCGTTTGCGATCTGCCAAGGCGGTGCTTCAAGAATCACAAGAACGGCGTAATGATCTCTCAGGCCAGATTGGTGCTCTTATGCGTTCGGGCCAGGGTGATCAGGCCGAAGCCCTGAAAACAGAGGTGGCATCGCTCAAAGATGGATTGCAGGGTCAAGAAGCCGAAGTCAATGCGGTGGATGAACTGTTACGCTCGCGGCTGGCGGAATTGCCCAATATCCTTTCCGCCGATGTCCCCGATGGCTTGGATGAGACCGCCAATATTGAAATACGCCAAGTTGGCGCACTTCCTGATTTTGATTTTAAGCCCCGGGATCATGTTGAGATTGGTCGCCGACTCGGTCTGATGGATTTTGAGACCGCCGCCGCCATGTCGGGGGCGCGTTTTGTGATTTTGCAAGCTGACCTGGCTCGTCTTGAGCGGGCTTTAGCCGCCTTCATGTTGGATATGCATACCCAACGTTTTGGTTATAGCGAGACATATATTCCTCATTTGGTGAGGGATAATGCTGTTTATGGGACCGGTCAATTGCCAAAATTCGCCGATGATTTATTCAAAACCGGTTCTGGCCATTGGTTGATTCCAACCGCAGAGGTGTCTTTAACCAATTTGGTTGCCGGGAAAATTCTAAAAGCGGATCAGCTTCCCATGCGGTTCACCGCCTATAGTTCCTGTTTTCGCTCCGAAGCTGGGGCGGCGGGTCAAGATACCCATGGCATGATTCGCCAGCATCAATTCAGTAAAGTAGAATTGGTTTCGATCAGCACAGCCGAACAATCAGCCGATGAGCATGAGCGGATGACATCTTGTGCTGAGGAGGTTTTGAAGCAATTAGAACTGCCTTATCGGGTGGTCACCCTCTGTTCTGGTGATACTGGTTTCTCGGCTCAAAAAACCTATGATATTGAGGTTTGGTTGCCTGGCCAGGGGAGATATCGGGAAATTTCCAGCTGCTCCAACTGTGGTCCGTTTCAGGCCCGACGTCTGAACGCCCGCTACCGGTGTTCAGATAGCGGTATGCTTGATTATGTTCATACTTTGAATGGTTCGGGGCTGGCGGTGGGCCGGACATTGATCGCGGTGCTGGAGAATTATCAACATGCCGATGGATCGGTCACTATTCCATCCTCTCTCCGGCCTTATATGGGTGGATTAAGTGTGTTGTCACCGGTTGATGCGGGTGAAGAATAAAGGATGATGGACCCGGACGCCCTGGCAGCCCGCAAAATCAGCTTGTTGATGGAATTGCGTAAATGGGGCGTGAGTGATCGCCGGGTTCTTGCGGCGATTGAATGCACCCCGCGTGAGGTTTTTCTGCCTGATTTTTTGCACGCCCGGGCCTATGATAATGTGGCGTTACCGATTGAGTGTGGCCAGACCATCAGCCAACCACTGGTGGTTGGTGTGATGACTCAAGCCCTTGACCTTGGGGACCACAATCCCCGTTGTCTTGAGATTGGCACCGGTTCAGGATATCAAGCCGCGATATTATCCAAATTGTGTCGACGGGTGTATAGTATTGAGCGTCATCGGGAACTGTTTCTGGGTGCGCAACGTCATTTTAAGGCCCTTCACCTCACCAATATTGTTGCCCGCCGCAGCGATGGCAGTCGCGGTTGGCCGGAGCAGGCCCCCATTGACCGGATTATTGTGACCGCTGCGGCGGTCGATATCCCGCCGGTTCTGGCCGATCAACTGGCCGAAGGTGGGGTTATGGTGGTTCCGGTGGGTGATATATATGGTGAACAACAGATCTTACAGGTTCGACGTACCCAGGATGGGTTTGATCATCAATCCATTCTCTCGGTCCGTTTCGTCCCCCTGATTGAGGGAGATGCCGAAGAAAAAGGCGGGGAGAAACCCTCAGAGATTGTATGAAAGACGGTGATGAAAGATGGTGATGAAAGATGATGATGAAAGATGGTCTCTATCCGCATTATCATGCACTCTATTGACCGGTGATCGGGCTGAAATATGAGAAAAACCTGCATAAAACCCGTAAAAAATTCATGTAAAAACTCATGTCGTGGTCTTTTCAAATGCATAAATTTCAAATGCATAAACGTGTGATTCGCTTGGTTCGTCTTGGTGGATTTTTAGGCGGATTTATTGTGTTGGCTGTGGTTCTGGGGGCGTGTGAGAGAGTTGTTTATTTTTGGGATGATGATTCCTCTTTTTTGGGTCGTCCGAACAGTCAGAATGATGGGAAAAAAGCCGCCGGAGCAACCATCATGGTTGCCAAGGGGGATACCCTTTACGGGTTGGCGCGGCGTTATGGTTTGGTGTTGCGGGACTTGATTGATGTTAACCGCCTGAAACCGCCTTATATTCTTCAACCCGGCCAGCGCCTCAAAACGCCGCAACCAAGATTCTATACTGTATCCAAGGGGGATACAGCGTATGGGATCGCCCGTAAGCATGGTGTTGATGTCTATCGTTTGATTCAACTCAATCATTTATCCAGCAATGCTCTTATTCGGGAAGGGCAACGCCTGAAACTGCCGCCACCGGTTGTTCTCTCATCACCGACCCGTCCAATGAAACGCGGTGCCTCTGAATTGGCTGAGGTGAACGAGGATATCAAGAAAAATGAACCAAAGGCGCGCCGACCGCAATCGCGCCGCAAAAAGGGCCAACCAAAACAGAAACAATCAAAGATGGTTTCCCTGCCACAACTGGCTGGAAAAGGATTTTCCTGGCCGATAGATGGCCCGGTCATTTTGCCTTATGGCAAACAGGCCGGGGGGCGTTTCAATGATGGGATTAACATTGCCGCGCCATTAGGGACGGATATCCGGGCGGCGCAAAATGGTGTTGTTGTTTATGTGGGTAATGAATTGCCCGGTTTTGGCAATTTACTGATTGTGAAACATGCCGATGGCTGGACATCGGCTTACGCGCAATGCCAAGAAATTTTGGTCAAGCGCGGTCAAAAAATCAGAAAAGGCCAAGCGATTGCCCGGGTCGGAACAACCGGTAATGTTTCAACCCCGCAGCTTCATTTTGAATTGCGTCGGCGGGCTCAACCGGTCGATCCGCGGCGCCATCTCATTTAAGCCTCGGTGTTGTGTGACATGGTTTTGATTGACCGTTCAAAAACTGGGGAAATGTAATGGAATGTCTTCTTTGTCATGGCGAAAAATGGGTCTCTATCTCCCAATATGATCGCCATGGCCACCCTTTGCAGACTCGGTTATGTGCGGGATGCGGCCTTATCTGCAATCATCCCATTCCCGATCAAGCCACCCTGGAGCGCTTTTATAAAGATCAGTATCGTTTGACCTATAAGGGCGCACACCGACCGCGTAAACGTCAGATTTATCGGAATTTTAAGGGGGCTTATTATCAAATTATCCGCTTGGGTGATGCGATAAAAAAAGCCCAGAGCATTCTTGATCTGGGCTCTGGAAGCGGCGAATTTCTTTATCTTATGAAAATACTGGGCAAGACAACCCAGGGGATCGAGCCGTACCAAGCCTATGTTGAGTATTGTCGCAAGACGCTTGACCTTAACGTCACAATGGCCACCTTGAGGGCGGATCTTTTTGCCTCACAACAATTCGATTTTATTCGCGCCAATCATGTTCTTGAACATATGGCCTCACCGGTTGAGGCCTTGCGTATGATCCGCCGCTGGCTGGCCAAAGATGGGGTCCTGCATCTGGAGGTTCCCGATATTGAACACTACTGTCGCAGCAAATCGGTTAAAAATATTTTTCATTTTGGACACATCTTTAACTTTAATTTTGAGACATTGGTGGCAACAGCCGGTCTTGCTGGTTTTAAGCCGGTCACCGGGCAAGAGCGATCCACCAGCTTGCTCTTTCGTCCGGCACCATCTTGGATTCACGACCAAGCCCAAAATAAGAGCAATGTTGCCCATTTACGCCAAGCAATTGACACCCATTACGCACAAGGATGGCGATGGAACCGAGTCACAAAAACGGCCCATAAATTGGGACGTTTGCTCAATGAAAGCTATTGGGCCTTGAGGCTGGGAACCCCGCAAAAAATAGGCCAGCATTTCGCTCATCAATTGAATGTATAAGTTCATATAAAGCGGTTATATGATCCGGCTTGGCCGCCTCCATATCGGAGAAAATCAGTTATGGAGTTGAAAGATCACAAGGATCATGATGCCGGGGGAACCAACAGGGGTTTCTTAAGACGTCCGGCCAGAAATTGAATATATTGCCAAGCCACCCGTCCAGAAACAGCCCCGCGGGTGCGGGCCCATTCCAGGCATTCGCTGCGGATTTTTTCCGGCTGAATGGTCAAGCCGTAAGCCTCGGCATAGCCGGTGACAATCTCAAGATAGGCTTCTTGGTCAAGAGTGTGAAAACCAATCCATAAGCCGAAACGGTCGGAAAGAGATATCTGTTCATCGGTCTGATCAACCGGAGCCAGAGGACTGTTCAATCGGTCATCTTCATGCGGCGTCAAGTGGCGTAAATTGGAGGTTGCATAAAACAAGATATGGTTGGGCCGCCCTTTGATGCCGCCGTCAAGCACTGATTTGAGGGATTTGTAATGCCTATCAGCCGCACTGAAGGATAAATCATCACAAAACAGGATACAGCGCCGGGTTGTTGCGCCCAGACACTGCAATAAATTGGGGAGGGTAGCGATATCTTCACGCTGAATTTCAATCAAAGCCAAGCGCTTCTTCTTGGCCCGCTTGGCGTTGACGGCACCAAATACCGCCTTGATGAGGGAGCTTTTTCCGGTTCCCCGTGCCCCCCATAACAAGACATTATTGGCTCTATGGCCCAGAGCAAAGATACGGGTATTGGTGAGCAAACGCTCCTTTTGATCATCAATACCCCTTAAAAGATCAATCGGGATCGAATCGATATCATCAACCGGCTGCAGATGACCGGAATGAGCCTGCCAGATAAATCCGTCAGCGGCACCAAGATCCGGCGGTGGTGGCGGTGGTGGAGACAAACGTTCTAAGGCTTCAGCAATCCGGGTCAACACAACAAGACTGTCCTGGGAAAGACTGTCTTGTGATGGATGGTTTTCTTGGTCGCGGAGAGAGGGCGTTGGTGATTGTGTTGATGTGACCGGCATAGCCGTGATCATAAGCGGTTCATCGGCATCGTCAATGATTGGGTCATCAATGATCGAGTCGTCAATGATCTGATTGCGCCAATGATAAAGATCGTTCTATAACCATCACCCGATTAAGGAAAGCCGTATCAAAATAGTCCCATCCTTATGGATGAGTGCTAAAATTGGGATCAATTATCAAAGCGCAAAAAGAATCAGACGACTCGGCCGTTTTGTCAGAGCCGGTTGCAAAACCCTTGCAGGGAGCTATAGTCTGCGCCCAAACGGGTTTTATCCCGTATCAATATTCCCCATATCAACAGTATTCACCAAGAGGATGATGTTTTCAGATATGTTTTCTCAAGATAATTTTGTGAATTTTCTGGTGCAAGCAGATCACCATTTTATCGGTGATTTTGTCTCTGATTTTGTAGATGGTTTTTTGATCTCCACCGCTCAGGCTCAAGCTGGTGGTGCGGCGACTGGAGCGGATTTTTTTGGCTCTTTCCTGTTACCGCTTTTGCTGATCTTTGTTGTTTTTTACTTTCTGCTTATCCGTCCACAGAATAAAAAATTGAAAGAGCATCGGCAAATGATTGAGGCGCTCAGGCGCGGAGATAAAGTTGTCACCGGTGGCGGGATTATAGGTTCGGTTTCCAAGATTGATAATGATGCCGAGATTACAGTTGAAATTGCTGAAAAGGTGCGTGTGAAAGTGTTGCGCCACACCATTACTGAGGTTTTGAATAAACCGCAACCGATAAGCCCATCAACCAAGACACCCACTAAAACACCTTCAAAAGCACCCACCAAAACCCCGACCAAAACACCCTCAAAAAGAGCGGGGAGAACCCGCAAAAGGGCAGCAAAATAATGCTTCATTTTCCGGTTTGGAAAATCCTTGCGGCGGTGACTCTTTGCGTTGTCGGGTTGATTTTTGCTTTACCGAATTTCCTCGGTAAAAATCATGCCGGTCTGTTGCCTGATTGGCTGGCTGAACAAACAGTCAATCTCGGTCTTGATCTGCAAGGAGGATCTCATCTCCTGCTTGAGGTGGGTCTCAAGGAAGTGATTCGCGAACGAGTCGATGGGATCATTGATGCCATGCGGGTTGCATTGCGCGATGAAAAAATCGGCTATACCGGCCTGGGTCCTAAGGGCCAAAAAGCGGTTGTTGAGATTCGTGATCCGGCTCAAATTGCCCAAGCGCGGGCCGCCTTACAAGAGATAGAGCAAGGGCTTGAATTGGTTGAACAAGATGGTGTGATTGAGATCGGCTTTAGCCCTGAGGCTTTGCGTGAAGTCAAGACTGCGGCCATTCAACAATCAATCGAAGTCATTCGTCGCCGTATTGATGAGACCGGCACCCGGGAACCGGCCATTCAACGGCAAGGAGAAGACCGTATTGTGGTCCAGCTGCCCGGTTTACGTGATCCTGAGCGGGTCAAGTCCCTTTTGGGACGTACAGCCAAACTGACCTTACATTTTCTTGATGACACAACCCCAGCCCTTTATGAAGAGAGGGGAAAAATCCTGCCACCGGGAGCCATGGTGGTCCCCAATGATGATCCGAACAATCAAGAAGAGCCTTATTATATTGTCCGCAAACGGGTTGAAATCAGTGGCGATCGCTTGAAGAGTGCCGCCCCGACTTTTGATCAGACCAGCGGTCAATATGTGGTTTCATTTGCTTTTGATAGCATCGGAGCCAAAAAATTCGGTAAAATCACTCAAGATAATGTCGGGAAAAGACTGGCCATTCTGCTGGATGATGCGGTGATCAGCGCCCCGCGCATCCTGCAAGCGATTTTGGGCGGTAACGGGATCATTACCGGCCGTTTCACAGCCGATGAAGCCAATGACTTGGCGTTGCTGCTGCAAGCCGGTGCATTGCCAGCGCCGTTGACCATCCTGGAAGAACGTAGCGTTGGCCCCAGCTTGGGAGCCGACTCGATTGCGGCGGGTCAAATCGCCTGTATTATTGGATTTATCTTGGTGGTGATTTTTATGGCGGTGATTTATGGGTTTTTCGGGTTGCTGGCTGACATTGCTTTGATCCTCAATTTATTCCTGATTTTGGGGGCTATGTCGGCCCTGCAAGCGACACTGACCTTACCGGGAATTGCCGGAATTGTCTTGACGGTCGGGATGGCGGTGGATGCCAATGTTTTGATTTTTGAGCGTATTCGTGAGGAAATCCGCTCCGGACGCACACCAATTAACGCCGTTGAGTCCGGGTATAAACAAGCTCTCAAAACCATTATTGACGCCAATGTGACCACATTGATTGCCGCTGTTTTGCTCTATGGTTTCGGTTCAGGGCCGGTCAAAGGGTTTGCCGTTACTTTATCCTTAGGGATCATAACCTCCATGTTTACCGCGATCATGATCACCCGGATGATGGTGGTTTTGTGGCTGAAGAGGGCGCGACCATCTGCCATACCGATTTAGGTCGGTCAGGGTTTTGATAAGCGCTTTATTGATTTTTATTCATTTCGCAAAGATGTCCGATGTTTTGGAAACCGATTTCTCTTATTCCGCCTGAAACCAAAATTGATTTTTTTGGTTTACGTAAACTGACATTCGTTGTGTCGACTTTATTCATTTTGGCATCCATTGTGACATATGTTGTCCGGGATCTAAATTACGGCATCGATTTTGATGGTGGGATTATGATTGATGTGGTTTTTCCTGAGCAGCCTGACCTCAGCGTTATCAGGGAGCAGTTGCAGTCCCTCGGGTTAGGAGAGATTGAAATTCAGGAATTTGGGGGACCGGAAAATATTTTGATCAAAATTCAACGGCAAGACGGGGATGAAAAATCACAAATGGCGGCGATTGGCCAAGTCAAAGCACTGCTGGGTGATAATCTAGATTATCGACGGACTGAATTTGTTGGACCCAAAGTGGGCGGTGAATTGATTGAGGCCGGGATCACGGCGGTTCTCTGCGCCCTCATCGCTATGTTGATGTATATCTGGCTGCGCTTTGATGGTTGGCAGTTCGGCATCGGCGCGGTGATTGCTTTAGTCCATGATGTAACGGCCACAATTGGAATTTTTGCGATGATGCAGTTGGAATTCAATCTCTCCACGGTTGCGGCCATTCTCACCATCGCTGGCTATTCGATCAATGATACAGTGGTTGTTTATGACCGTATTCGTGAGAATTTACGCAAATTTCGTAAAATGCCCATCGGGGACTTGCTCAATCTCAGCACCAACCAAACCTTGTCCCGCACTGCCATGACCAGCCTCACAACCTTACTGGCTTTG
Source organism: Alphaproteobacteria bacterium (assembly GCA_963923945.1). GTDB lineage: Bacteria > Pseudomonadota > Alphaproteobacteria. The sequence goes on along the minus strand of OZ000551.1, from coordinate 198,374 downwards.
TTGGCCCTATTTTATTTTGGTGGTGCGGTGATTCATGATTTTGTCTTTGCCATGATGTGGGGGGTGTTTATCGGGACCTATTCATCAATCTTTATTGCCGCTCCCTTGCTGTCGGTGTTTCATCTCCGACGCGATGGCGAAACAGTCCCGGCGGCTTCTGAGACTTCTTAATCTGTAATCAGGTCAGGGGACCAGCCGCCGATGAATGGCATCACCCAGCTTCTGAGGCTTCTTAATCTGTGATCAGGTCAGGGGGTGGCAAAATCACGGCCCGTATTATCATGAAAATCCAGGGCCTCTTTATAAAAGAGACCCTGGATCAATGGACCGCACCCTGATTGCGGACACAGTTTAATAAAGATTTTGCGCCGCGACCATCGCATACAGCATCGGGATGGAAAGGGCAGTATTGGTACGCGAAAACAGCATAGCGGTTCGGGCGGCGGCAGCTTTTTCTTCCGGGCTGGCTTGGACAATCCCTAAGGCTTTTTTCTGATTGGGCCAAATAAAATGCCAGACATTTACCGCCATAATGATCCCCAGCCACATGCCGATACCAATGGCAAAATCTTTATAAATGATATAATCATTGGCCAAACTCAATGTCAGGGCATTGACCAAATAGCCATTGACCCAAGCCAGCAACAGACCAGTGAGAAGAGTGGCAATGGCCGCCCAGCGAAACCAAAACAAAGCGGCCGGGGCAATGACTTTACTGATGGCCGGTTTTTGATCATCGGGAATCTGACCCATATTGGGGATCTGTACAAAATTAAAATACCACAACAAGCCGATCCACATAATCCCCGATAAGACATGCAGCCAACGTAGGAAAAAAGCGGCATAAGCATAATCGAAACCCGGTGTATATGTCACCGTACTCACCACCAGAATCATAACAATCAGTAAAAAAATCCCCAGCAATAACGTGCGGGGAAGGGATTGAAGAATGGAACCCATCATTTATACTCCATCATTGGTTGATGATTATTGATTGATCATGTTGATTTTCGAGAGTCTCGCGGCCCGATTGATCATTCATAAACCTCATGCCGAGTGCCTCATCAAGAATTGATTTCAATGCTTCTTTAACATGTTCATAAATCAAGTGTCGAGATGTCTTCGCGGGTTCGGGTGTCTTGGGTCCAGTATTATGAGATGGGGTGAGGGGGATGATGACGCGATTATGTTGCTTGGTTCTGGTTTCTTGGGTTGCTTGACTATTCATTCATTGATGGCCCATAAGTGGTAGGGGTGGCTGGAAAAATGTGTCGTTAAAAAAGGATAATAACTTTATGAATAATACGAATATGTCTGAAGTGGCGGCGGTCAAAACGGCTTTTTTTTCATGTTTGGATCAGGCGTCCTGCAATGATACGCCTTATCGTCATTGGAATTTAACAGATGTCTTCCCGGCCACTATTTTGGCTGATTTGCAAAATCTTCCCTTTACGGTGGCCAATCTCGGGGGTGTTTCCGGGACCAGGGAAGCCCATAATTCTTCGCGCAATTATTTTGATGTGACCCATCGTCGCGCTCACCTTGTCTGTGACACGGTGGCCAGTGCTTTTCAACAACCAGATACTGCGGTCAAAATTGCCCGCTTCTTTGGGGCCGATATCGCCGACACCTATCTCAGAATGGAGTATGCCCAAGATACCGATGGTTTCTGGCTCGAACCCCATACCGATATTGGCGTGAAACGGCTGACTATCCTCATCTATTTATCCGATGGCCATGCCGATTTAGGGACCGATATTTATTCTGATCAAGATCACCATGTCGGCCGCTCACCTTTTGGTCCCAATTTAGCGATGGCTTTTGTCCCGGCTGCCGATACTTGGCATGGCTTTGAGAAACGATCCATTGCCGGGGTTCGCACCTCAATCGTCTTGAATTATGTCACCGATGAATGGCGGGCCCGGGAACAACTCTGTTTTCCTGATCAACCGATCACTCTGTAGTCTTTGGTCGTGTGATCTTTGATTATGGCGGTTGGCCGGGTTGGTCCGGCATCTGCGGCCCGACTTGCTCTGGGTTGGTTTTCTGCATAAAAGCAGTTTTTATGGCCGCAGCGATGGGCAAGGTTGCGTTGATTGGTTTCATGCCATGAGCCATGTCTGGTTGCCATGCTCCATCGAAACGGTCAACCAGGCCGGCGCGTTCCAAACTATCGACAAAGCGGGATAATTTTCGGCTGTGCCCAAGAGGACGAAAAACCGCTACCGGTCGGCCGGTGACCAGGGCTTCGCTCACCATATTATGGGAATCGCCGGTGACCACCAGTCCATCGGCATGGGCCAGCATATCCAAATACGGATTATCGTCAGACGCGCCGTCCCGGTGAATCCAAGCCGGATGATCGCCAATGGCTTCGATGATTGCTTGCATGACCCGGTCTGGGGTGCGGCGGGATGATGTGAGCATAAGGCCACCCACCCGGCCAGCCAATTCACGAATATCCCTGGTTAAGCGTCTGATGGTTGCCTGGGGCCGTACTGTTTTATTGGTTGGATCACCGAGAATGATGGCAACACGTGGCTTGGGCAAGGCCATAACCGGTGGCGGTGAGATGCGGCGACGTTGGTTCAGAATATCTTGGCTGATGCCGTGGGGGGAGGTTGCGGTCACAATGACATTCTCACCGCGCAGAGGATCATGCTCAGGAACCCAAATCATATCGGCCACATGGGGGCTGACTCTTGGATCTTTCAAAATAACTGTAAATGCCGGGCTGTTGGCCTTGATCCAGCGTATATAAGAAATTGCACACCGGCCTGATCCGATGACGATATCGGGGAAAGGCGGTGCGATGGGGCTGGCGGGTGCTGGCGGTCGATCCGACCACGGGACCGGACCATAAGGCATGATCCAACGCCAGGGCCGACGCGGGAACACAATCCGCTCTTCATAAGAACCGCCCAATGCTTGAGCAATCCCTAAGCATTGGACTCGGTCGCCGATTTTACCATCGGTCAACAGCCACATATGGGGAGAAAAATTAATTTTGGCCCAATCTTAAATTGATTTTAGCGTTTACTCTTGATCTTCTATATATATCGATAGACCGATTCTGTATCCAGGGTTCGCGGCTATCTGGCGATCAATCTCAAAATCAAGGCGGGGGGAAGTGTAAAGATGCGTGTCCAGAAGTGGAATGCGGGATGAAGAATACAGCTTGGCTTAATCCTTATTCAACCCACTGGCCTTGGTTTTGGCGCAGTTACCATCTGATTGGGGCGGCATTTTTGTTGACCTGTTTGGCATTTGTCATCCATCGGCAGGATTTTTCCAATCCATTGGCTGACCGAGTCATTTTTTGGGGGATCAGTGCTTTTGGTCTTTGGATTTTGGGTCTTTGGATCAGACTGCTGACCATGCGGTATCATGGGTTTCGGGTTATCGAACAAACCACCCAGATTGTATTTAAGCTCCATGATGCCACCACCGCCACCGTGACAGTCTATGAAAGCGGCCTCTATCAGGCGTTGTTGGATCAGCAGAACCGCTTACACAACCGAAAATATGTCCATCAACCGGCAACAATGAGCGGTGAAACTCTGTTATCAAACCTCAATTACAAAGTCGGGGTGGCCGATGATGACAGCACCAAAAATCACGCCATCGCAGCCCAAGCTGATCTCCATGAAGCCCGCGCACTCAATGTCACGTTTCATTTACCACGCACCCTTTCTGAAGGCGAAAGAATCCGATTAAGCGAGAGTTTTGAATTCAAGAGTGCCTTGTTTCAACCGCAAAAATCCTTGCTTTTCCCGGTTTTTTTGCCGACCGGTCGGCGCCGTATCATTTTGTTGTTTGAGGGTGTATACCCCGAAGAAATTAACGTAGAGGTGTTCGATGCGATGGGTGGGGGACGACCAATCCCGGTCCCGTTTGCCGAAACTGAGACCGGCGCCCGGCGGGGGATTTTTGACTGGCCGCGTCCAAAACCAGGTCAAGAAGCGCGTATTTCTTGGAACTGGTCACCATCAACAGTCGAAACCGCAAAACGGCATCAATCAAAAGTAACCTGGTCGACAGAAATGGCCGGGAGGACGCTGGCTGAACGGCTAATGAAAAGCACATTGGCCGGTGATGCGGCAACCGATGCCGCAGCAGCAGATACCGATTTGCCCTCTGAAACGGAAGGACAATCAGCCGAAGATCACCCACTCATCAAAGCCGCCCGGGCGCGGCTTGGTGTCCCATATAAAGAAGAGTGATTTTTTCATTTTTTTAATTCAGGCTCCGATGGGATATATGTTTATGATCTTGTGGATGAACGGGTTCTAGGTTGTGGCTTGAGAAGGGGGCCAAAAATAAAACTCATCGCCCCCCCGGTGCGGCCGTTTTGGGTTGTGGCTTGAGAAGGGGGGCCAAAATAAAACTCATCGCCCCCTCGGTGCGGCCGTTTTGGGTTGTGGCTTGAGAAGAGGGGCCAAAAATTGACCGGTGTAACTTTCAGGGGTTGCCGCGACCTGTTCGGGTGTTCCCTGGGCAACAATCTGGCCACCGCGATCACCGCCTTCTGGACCCAGATCAATCACCCAGTCAGCTGTCTTGATCACTTCTAAATTATGCTCGATGACAATGACCGTATTGCCTTGATCAACCAGGGTATGCAAAACCTCAAGCAATTTACGCACATCGTCAAAATGCAAGCCGGTGGTTGGCTCATCGAGAATATAAACCGTACGCCCGGTTGCTCGTTTGGCCAATTCCTTGGCCAGCTTGACCCGTTGGGCTTCACCACCGGATAATGTGGTGGCTGCTTGACCGATTTTGATATAACCAAGCCCGACTTTTCTTAAAGTTTCAATTTTATTCAAAATTGCCGGAATGGCTTGAAAGAATGCCGATCCTTCCTCAACTGTCATATTCAAAATATCAGATATAGACTTGTTTTTGAACTTAATTTCTAATGTTTCTCTATTATAACGTTTGCCCTTGCATTGATCGCATTCGACATAAATATCGGGCAGAAAATGCATCTCAATCTTGAGCATGCCTTCCCCTTGGCAGGCTTCACAGCGTCCCCCTTTAACATTGAAGGAGAAACGTCCGGCTTTATATCCCCTGGATCGCGATTCGGGAAGTTCGGTAAACCAATCACGTATCGGTGTAAACGCCCCGGTATAGGTCGCCGGATTGGAACGGGGTGTCCGGCCAATCGGTGATTGATCAATATCAATGACTTTATCAATATGCTCAATACCGCTTAACATATCATGATCGCCGGGGATCTGGCGGGCATTGTTGAGGCGCCGGGCCAAGGCTTTGTAAAGCGTTTCAATCACCAAAGTTGATTTACCACCGCCCGAAACCCCGGTGACACAGATAAACGCGCTGAGCGGAAAGGTCACCTCAAGATTACGCAGATTGTTGGCGCGTGCCCCTTTCAAGGTGATATATTGGGTTTTTGCTTGTTTTATCCTCTCACTGCTGGCGCAAGAGAGGGGGCGCCGGTCTGGAATGGGGATGGTTTTCTTGCCGGTGAGGTAATGAGCAGTCAGACCCTTACCGGCATTCATCACCCGTTTGGGGGTTCCTTGAGCGACAATCGCCCCGCCATGAAGACCGGCCCCAGGCCCAAGATCAAGCAAATAATCGGCACTGAGAATAGCGTCGGTATCATGCTCAACCACGATGACGGTGTTTCCCAGATCACGTAACCGAGCCAAGGTTTCAAGCAGGCGGTGATTATCCCGTTGATGCAGACCGATGGAGGGCTCATCAAGAACATAAAGAACCCCAGTCAAACGAGAGCCGATTTGGGAAGCTAAGCGAATACGCTGGCTTTCACCGCCCGACAAGCCGCGTGAATTGCGCGATAAAGTGAGATAATCCAGACCAACATCAATCAGAAAAGTCAGGCGCTCATCAATCTCACGCAAAATGCGCTCGGCAATTTTCTGCTGCTTAAGGGTTAGGGTTTTTTCAACTCCGGCAAAAAATTGGCGGGCTGCAACAATCGATAAACCGCTGGCCTGGGCAATGTCGAAGCCGTCAATTTTAACCGAAAGAGCCTCGTTTTTCAGACGTTTGCCCCCGCAACCGGTACATGGGCGTTCCGATAAATAGCGTGAGAATTCTTCCTTCAACCACATATCGGCCTTATCAAACCGGCGCTGAAGATTGGGGATGACTCCTTCAAATGGTTTTTTGACGGTCCGTTTTTTGAAACCATCATCATGAAGAAAGGCAATCTCTTCCTTTCCAGAGCCGTGCAAAATAATTTTTTGGTAATGGGGTGCCAAAGCGCGCCAAGGTGTTCCCATACCGAAATGATAATATTGGTCAAGATCGACCAATGTTTGCATATAGTAACGACCGGTTTTCGCGCCGGACCAAGGAATAATCGCCCCATCACGTAAGGATTTTCGGTTGTCAGGAATCAGAAGATCAACATCAAAGACCTGTTTAAACCCCAAACCATCACAATCTGGGCAAGCGCCAAAAGGATTGTTGAAGGAAAAAAGACGCGGCTCAATCTCTTCAAGAGTGAAACCGGAAACCGGGCAGGAAAAAGAGGCTGAAAATGTTAAACGCCGACCATCATCGGCCCCCTCAACCAAGGCCAAGCCATCGGTAAGAGCAAGACAAGTTTCCAGAGAATCGGCCAGCCGCGATTCGATTTCTGGCCCAACCACCAGCCGGTCGACCACAACCTCAATCACATGGCTACGTTTTTTATCCAGGGCCGGGACATCTTCAATTTCATAAAGAACACCGTCAATTTTGACCCGCAAAAAACCACGTTTCTGATACTCTTTCAATTCTTTGCGATATTCTCCCTTGCGGCCACGCACCACCGGAGCCAACAGGTAAAGACGGGTGCCATGCGGCAGAGCAAGAATCTGATCGGTCATCTGGCTGACTGTTTGGGCCTCAATCGGTAACCCGGTTGCCGGTGAATACGGGACCCCCACCCGGGCCCAGAGCAACCGCATATAGTCATATATTTCAGTGACCGTGCCGACCGTCGAACGCGGGTTGCGTGATGTGGTTTTTTGTTCAATCGAGATGGCCGGGGAAAGCCCCTCAATCGAATCAATATCGGGTTTTTGCATCAGTTCAAGAAATTGCCGCGCATAGGCCGAAAGGGATTCGACATAACGTCGCTGACCCTCAGCATAAATGGTATCAAAAGCCAGAGACGATTTTCCCGAACCCGATAGACCGGTGATCACAATCAGCCGTTCACGCGGCAAGTCGATATCAATATTTTTCAGGTTATGCTCGCGAGCACCGCGAATAATGATTTTTCCGCTCATCAATCAATCGTCATCTATCTATCTATCATAATATGAATAAATCGGTCCGTTTACGCTGTTCTTTTCAGGGCATTTTTTCAATCATTCAAGGGCAAGACCAGAGCCGGGCTCAATCATGGGTCCATGCCAATGATGCCGGAAATTGTTTTCTTGCTGTTTATCTTGTTGCCTGGCACAGTGCGCCTTATCGAAAGCCGTTTTAAGAATCATTTACGTTTTAAGAATCATTTATATGAGTGTCGTCGCTTTTGATAGCAATCATATCTGGCTCTTTTCGGCAACCGGTGATATGAAAACCCAATATTTAATCGAACATCCAGGTCGTTGAGGTGGTGTTGAGTTATGGCGGGAAGCGTTAATAAAGTTATTTTGGTTGGTAATCTTGGTCGTGATCCCGAGGTTCGCTCTATGCAATCCGGGGGACGGGTGGCCAATCTTTCGGTCGCAACTTCAGAAAGCTGGATTGATCGTGCCACTGAGGAACGTAGGGAAAAAACCGAATGGCATCGGGTGGTTATTTTTGACGACAAATTGGTTGAGATCAGCGAAAATTATCTGAAAAAAGGCGCGAAAGTCTATTTGGAGGGCCAGCTACAAACCCGTAAATGGACCGATCAATCCGGCAGTGAACGCTATACAACCGAGATTGTCTTGCAACGCTTCCGCAGCACCTTGACCATGTTGGACTCACGCGGTGAGGGTGCGGCAATCGGTCAAGATACATCCCAAAAACAGAGTTCTATTGAACCGGCCTCTGATCCGGTTTTGGATGATGATATTCCGTTTTGATTGATTGTCGTTCTTTAATCCGGAAATAAAACAGCCCCCTCAGGCCGATTTGGTACAACTTTGAAGTAAACCCCAGAAATATCTACTGATTTTTAATTTTCGCGTAGTTTTTTGCGTATATTGACGTTACGAAGAATAACCTGAAGACAGGTTTCGTCTTCAAAGCCGGGTTGATAAGGGGTTTTCTGATTATAAAATTTGGTGCGTAATTCTGTGTAGAGATGCGCTTCATTAACCGCCAACTCTGAACAAAGATCATCAATTTCTTCAAGCAGAGCAGCGATACGTTCACGCGTAGTCGTTTGAGACATTGGATTTTAACAAGCAGTTTTTGATTTCAATAAACAATTCAACAGGGTGGGTTTGTGTGAATTTTGGGCAAGATAACGCATTGAATGAATCTTTTCTGAATTTCTAAGTTATGAATCTTTCTGAATTTCTAAGTTATATCAAGAATTGACTGAGAATTGATCATCATTATCATTTTACTCTTGCGGCTTCGTATCCGAGCATGCAAGGATAAAATGAGATTTTTATTTAAGAATCTTTTGTTTGAGATCAAATATAAAAACGTATGAGGTCGCTTATGCCTCTTGATTCCCAACGATCCCTAGCCTCCGCGCCAAGCTCCCATCAGTGTTCCAATCAGCTGGACGCGCAAGAGGATGATACACAGCGACAGAAATCACAGAAACAAGAATCATCGCATGGTTTCTTCCGAGAAATCCGCCAACACAGTCTTGATCTCACAGCCCCTTTAACGCCGGAAGATATGCTGCTTCAATCCATGCCCGATGCCAGCCCAACCAAATGGCATATTGCGCATGTGACATGGCTGTGGGAAGAGTTTTTTTTAGCACCATTAATAGCAGAATATACATTTTATAACGAGTCTTATCGTTATTTATTCAATTCTTATTATGATTCTGTTGGTGAGAGACAGCCGCGTCCTGAGCGTGGTTTTTTATCGCGTCCATCCTGTGATGAAGTAATCGCCTATCACCGTCATATCACTGGAAAAGTACAAGATTTTTTTGACCAATTATCGTCTGAACGTCTGGATCAATTAACACCCCTGATTGATCTGGGGCTTCAGCATGAAATGCAGCATCAAGAATTGATCTTGATGGATATCAAACACGCTTTTTCTCGCAACCCGTTGCAGCCAGCCTATCAAAAAACCACACAACCAGAAGCTTCTCAACCGGCTCCGGCCTTGCAATGGATTGATTGTCCTGGCGGTCTCATCGAAATCGGCTGTGACCAAGATGACAATGGGTTTTCTTATGATTGTGAGCGTCCGCGTCATAAAGTTTATTTGGAGCCGTTTAAATTGGCTTCACGTCTGGTGACATGCGGTGAATATATGGAATTTATTGAGGATGGCGGCTACGAAAAATCAGATTTCTGGTTATCGGATGGATGGTCGGCTGTACAAACTCAAGGATGGAAGGCCCCGTTATATTGGCGGAATGAAAAGGATGCTTCCCGAACCCTCTTTACCTTATCAGGGCTTCGAATTATTGACCCGAATGAACCGGTGTCGCATGTAAGCTATTATGAGGCTGATGCTTATGCGCGCTGGGCTGGTCATCGGTTGCCAACAGAAGCTGAATGGGAACATGTTGCGGCTGATATCCGGGGACAGATCAAGGGTAATTTTATTGAATCACAAATTTTGCGCCCTCAAGCCGCATTAGAAGATCATCAAACAGTGCCACTGCAGATGTATGGTGATTTATGGGAATGGACTGCCAGCCCTTATATTGCGTATCCGGGTTTTGAACCAACCCCAGGATTGGCTCGCGAATATAATGGTAAATTTATGTGTAATCAGATGGTGTTGCGTGGCGGCTGCTGTGTGACGTCGGCTCGGCATATTCGCGGCAGTTACCGCAATTTTTATTATCCATCACAAAGATGGGTGTTTTCTGGGATTCGTTTGGCTTCCTGAATATTTCCCCGAATATTTTTGTATTTTTTTGTCTTTTACGTTTTCGGCCTTTGCCGTTGGCGTTAGAAAAACAATGATTTGTTATTTAAGCGCAGCTGAGAGATTGTTATGAATTCAGAAAACGGTATGTATCAGACCTTTCTTGCCGATGTTTTGGATGGTTTATCGCTGCCGCAAAAAGCGATTCCGTGCAAATATCTTTACGATGAGAAGGGATCGCGGCTTTTCGAACGTATATGTCAGCTGGAGTGTTATTACCCAACCCGGGTTGAATTGAGCCTTTTGCGTCGCTACGCACATATGGTGGCGCAACGTTTGGGTCCGCAAGCCGTTGTGGTTGAATATGGGGCGGGTTCATTGGATAAAATTCGTATCCTTCTTGATCATTTGATTGAACCTGCGGCCTTTGTGCCGATTGATATTTCCGGGGATCATCTTGAGGAATCGGCGTCTCAACTGGCCTCCGATTACCCAGAGGTGCCGATAAATCCGGTTTGCTCTGACTTTACGCAGCCTTTTGATTTGGAGTCGGCTTTGGGTAATGAGATTACCGCACAAAAGCGTCTGGGTTTTTTCCCCGGCGCAACGATTGGTAATTTTGCTCCTAAGGACGCGTCGAATTTTCTTGCCACACGGGTTCAGGAATTGGAAAAAGATGATATGATGGTTATTGGCTTTGATTTAAAAAAAGACCCAGACATCATTCAGAAAGCCTATGATGATCCGCAAGGAGTCACCGCGGGTTTCAACCTTAATTTACTGGATCGTGCAAACCGGGAATTGAATGCTGATTTTGATCTTGATGCCTTTAAGCATGAGGCTCGCTATGAAGCCGAACAGGGTCGTGTTGAAATGCATTTGGTGAGTGAAAAAAAACAGACAGTCAAGGTGGGGGGACAAAATTTTTCTTTTACCGCTGGTGAGAGTATTCATACTGAAAATTCCTATAAGTATGCTCCCGATGAATTTGCCGGACTGGTTCGTGAGGCAGGATTCGTGGTTGAAAATATTTGGCAAGACGAATCTGGTTTGTTTGCCTTGAGTGATTTAACGGTTGGCCAAAATAATCTCAGTTCACTCTCCCTGGCTTGATGCCTGGGGTGATGATTGATATTTCTTGATATCTTTTGATCTTGACCGGGCGCGGCGTGAAACACCGGGCTGTGAAAGCATTGTTCATTTTAACAATGCTGGTGCGGCATTGCCGCCGGTCAAAATTCTGGAAACCATTATTGGCTATCTGCGTCGGGAAGCTGAAGTCGGCGGCTATGAAGCGGCTGAAGAGGCTCAAGAACGCATTGAGGAATTCTACATTCTGGGCGGGAAATTTCTCAATTGCCCGCCTGAAGATATTGCTTATTGCCAGAGTGCAACCCATGCCTGGTTTCTGGCCTTTGAGGGATTATTGGCTTCTGGACGATTGCAACCAGGCCAAGTAATTTTGACTGGGCAAGCCGAATATGGAAGCGGCATTCTGGCGTTTTCGCGGGCCGCTAGATACCATAATCTTAAAATTGAAGTCGTTGCCGATGATGCTGAAGGTGCGGTTTGCTTGGTTGATCTTGAGCGGCGCTTACGACCGCAAGTGGGGCTGATCGCTTTAACCCATGCACCGACAAATTGTGGTTTAATCAATCCAGCTGCAGAGGTGGGACGTTTGGCCCGGCAAAACGGCACCCCTTATCTTCTTGATGCGTGTCAGTCAGCAGGACAAATCCCCTTGGATGTCACGGTGTTGGGCTGTGATATGCTGGCTTTGACGGGGCGCAAATATTTACGCGGTCCACGGGGCAGTGGATTGCTTTATATTTCCCCTCATGCGCGGTCTTGGGTCGAACCGCTCATGTTTGATATGCGCGGCGTACAATCCGAAAGCCTGTCTGATCATTTCCTTGAGAGTCATAGCCGAGATATGAATCCTGGTTATCGTCTGCGTTCGGATGCCAAACGTTATGAACTTTGGGAATCCAGTATCGCTCTGCGGCTGGGATTGGCCGCCGCCATTGACTATGCTCTTGAATGGGGTCTGGATCAAATTGAGGCCCGTATTGCGATTTTGGCTGAGCGGCTACGGTACGGGTTGGGTGAGATTGACCAAATAACCATCCGTGATAAAGGCAGAAAAAAAGGCGGAATCGTCGGTTTCAGCCACCCGGTTCTGCAAGCCGATATCTTGAAACATCAATTACGGGAAAAAGGAATTCATATCAGTGTATCAAATCCGGAAATGACGGCATATGATGCACATATGCGCTGCTTGCCGCCCCTGGTGCGGGCTTCTATCCATTACTATAACAGTGAAAATGAGGTGGATTATTTTGTTCAAACGATTTCTGAAATGACTAACCGTAAATAAAGATATTGGGCAGAGAAAATAATTGGGACATCATCCAAACAAGAATATAAATATAATAATTTTATTATTATAAATAGGAATCATCGGTTCCGTATTATATGTTTTATTATATGTCTTAATATTGATCCGGTTTAATATTGATCCGGTTTAATATTGATTACGTAATTGGCTTTGTAACACTGTTTTTTCTCTCGTGATATTGATGATTTTTCAACCCTTTAATTTTTATTTCACCCTTGCCCTGCTTATGGTGGCGATTGTCAGCATTCCTCATCATGCACAAAGCCAGGATGTTGCTGGGCCGGATTTGTCTGTTCAGCCAACCATAATGCCAGAAGAGAAGGGCTGGCAAAGCTGGCTGGCTAATCTGCGGGCTGAGGCTCTTGAAAAAGGCATCAAACCAACAACTCTGGATGTCCTCAATGATCTAAAACCCATCCCGCGGGTGATTGAGTTGGATCGGGCACAGCCGGAATTCAAGCTCACCCTGGCGGAATATCTCAAGCGAGTCGCGTCACCAACCCGTATTCGCCAAGCACGAGAAAAATTACAAGCCAACCGCACCCTTTTGTCACGTATCGAATCCCTTTATGGCGTTCAACCGCGATTTTTGGTTGCCTTATGGGGTGTTGAGACCAATTTTGGCGCGATCAGCGGCGGCTTTGATGTCATCCCTGCTCTGGCAACACTGGCCTATGATGGCCGACGTTCGGCATTTTTTCGCGATCAATTATTTGATGCTTTAACCATTCTTGATAAAGGCCATATCACAGCAGATCGGATGCGCGGCTCATGGGCTGGGGCGATGGGACAAACACAATTTATGCCATCGACTTTCGTCAATTATGCGGTTGACTTTGATGATGATGGTCGGCGCGACCTTTGGGGCAGTCATGCTGATGCTTTGGCTTCGGGTGCGCATTATCTAAAAAATGTTGGTTGGAGTGATGATCTGACTTGGGGAAGGGAGGTCAGCCTTCCAGATGATTTTGATGCTCAATGGGCCGGGCGGGAGTCTGAAAAGGCCCGCTCTTTGGCAGAATGGCAAGCCCTGGGTGTCCGGCGGTTGGATGGACGCGATTTACCTCAACGTGATATTAGAGGATCGATTGTCTTGCCGGAAGGAATGGGAAAACGCGCCTTCCTGATTTATGATAATTATCGGGCTCTTTTGAAATGGAATCGCTCTAATTTTTTCGCGATTGCGGTGGGAACAATCGCTGATCACTTGAAGGGATTTTAGATGTTCTTGTTCTCTGAGAAAGCCATCAAGATTCGCAATAGGAAAATTTGCAATGGGCTGATCATCGGTATGCTGTTTTTGGTATGTGGTTGCTCTGAAATCAGTTTGCTGTCTCATGTTGCGAAAACAATGGGTGACGATCCTGATCATGCATCATCTGATGTGACATATAAAGTTGGAAAACCTTATGAAATCAACGGTGTTTGGTATTATCCAAAGGTCAATTATCATTATGATGAGACCGGTATCGCGTCTTGGTACGGCCCTCAATTTCATGGCAAACCGACCGCTAATGGTGAACGTTTTGACATGAATTTGGTCTCGGCAGCCCATAAAACATTGCCTTTACCAAGTTTTGTCCGGGTGACCAATCTTGAAAATGGTCGGGCATTGGATATCCGAATCAATGATCGGGGTCCGTTTGTTCACGGACGTATCATTGATTTATCGCGTCGGGCGGCGGAAATTTTAGGCTTCAAAAAACAAGGCATAGCGCGTGTACGAGTCACCATTTTGGCCGATAAAAGCCGACAAGTGGCTCGACGTGCTGGCGGGGGTCGCGTGCAATTGGCTGATTCTTCCAGTATGATAACAACAATCCAAGAAGGAGAGGGGTCTCCGTTAGAGCCGGTCACGCAGAGAGATTTGGATGCCACGCCCTTAAAAGATGACTCAGCATCGAAGGCAGAATCAGAAACCGATAAACCGCATTCAGCGCTGGCTCTCCTCCAGCAACCCGTCCCCGAAGAAACGATGTCTTTGGATGAGAAAGATCCTCCCTTTGACCAGAAGCCGGTAAAACCCAGCTTCATGTATGTCCAAGCAGGGGCGTTTCTTGATCTACGTAATGCCAATAAATTAAAGCATTTTTTGCAGTCTTTTGGTCAAGCAAACATTGCCCCAACAACCATCGGTGAGAATCTGTTTTACCGGGTCAGGGTTGGCCCTCTAAGTGATGTCACCCAAGCGGATTCAATCCTGGAACAGGTGATCCGCTCTGGCCATTCGGATGCCCGCATCACAGTGATTGATTAGGATTGAGCAACACCCATCATCAGACCAAAAACGCCTCATTGGAAAATGATCCTCTCATGATAAAAATCAGCCTTAAAATTCAGATAATTATCAGTATGTTTTTGTTGGGCATAGTATGGGCAGCCACACCATCCTACGCCAATACGGTCACCAGTTTCGAAACCACTGCCAAACAAGCAATCCTGATTGATTTCCAGACCGGAGCCGTGCTGTACGCCAAAAATGCTGATCAGCCAATGCCTCCCAGCTCAATGAGCAAGATGATGACTGTTTATATGGTCTTCAAGCGATTGAATGATGGTCGTTTATCTTTGGATGATCTCTTTCCCGTCAGTGTGAAAGCCTGGAAAAAAGGCGGCTCAAAGATGTTTGTCCGTGAGGGAGATAAAGTCTCAGTCGAAGATTTACTCCGTGGTATTATTGTTCAATCGGGAAATGACGCATCGATTGTTATTGCTGAGGGCATCTCGGGATCTGAGGAATCCTTTGCTGAAGAAATGTCCCGCGAAGCCCAGAATCTTGGTCTTGAAAATTCGACCTTCAAAAATGCGACCGGCTGGCCCGATGACGGACACCTCATGACAGCACGTGATCTGGCTTTTCTGATTATACGTACCATTAAAGATTTTCCTGAATATTATCATTATTACAGCGAAAAGAATTTTACTTATGGCGATATCAAACAAAGAAACCGTAACCCGCTACTCTACACGATGTCGGGAGCAGATGGTTTAAAAACCGGCCATACTGAAGCTGGTGGCTATGGGTTGGCCGCTTCAGCAACCCGCGATGGACGACGCTTGATCATGGTGATCAATGGCCTTGAAAATGCCCGGGCGCGCTCTGAACAAGCAAAAAAACTTTTAGAATGGGGGTTTCGAGAATTTGCTAATTATCCGCTGTTTGTTGCTGGTGAAACCGTAACAGAAGCACCGGTATGGTTGGGTGATGTATCAGCTGTGCCGCTGGTCATTGAGAATTCCCTGATTGTGTCGCTTCCCAAATCTTCTCGCCAAAATATGCGGGTTGAAGTGACACTTGATGAACCGATCCCGGCCCCCATTCACAAAGGTCAAATACTTGCGACAATGCAAATTTTTGCTGCAGATCGTCATATTATTGATCTTCCTCTTCAATCCGGGATTGATGTCAACAGCTTGGGATTGTTTGGCCGTTTGAATGCTGTGGTCAATTATATTCTGTGGGGCGAGAGCTCCTAGATACCGTTTGCTGTCATTGCTTTTATGTCATTGTTGTCATGTGATTTTTGGTATTCGGTTTTCCTATGACTGAATCTCAGCAACCACATGGTCGATTGATTACTTTAGAAGGGGGTGAAGGAGGGGGGAAATCCACCCAAGCGAAGCTTTTGGCTGATGCCTTAGCCGAGATTGGCATTGATTGTCTTCTCACCCGTGAGCCTGGGGGTGTCCCGGTTGCCGAAGAGATTCGTCACCTTTTGGTGACGCAACGGCAAGAACCCTTTGATCCAATGAGTGAAACATTGCTGCATGCAGCAGCCCGTAGAGAACATTGGACCAAAGCGATGAAACCGGCTTTGGAAGCCGGGCAATGGGTGGTCTGTGATCGCTTTTCTGACTCGACACAGGCCTATCAAGGGGCCGCTTTAGGTGTTGATTCATCGGTTGTGGCTTTTTTGACTTCAATAGCCACAGATCAAAGAAAACCCGATATCACACTCATTCTGGATATTGCACCAGAAAAAGGGCTGGCCCGCACCCAAACCCGTGGGGCTGCCGACCGCTATGAATCATTGGATATGACGTATCATCAAATGATCCGACAATCTTTCTTGGATATTGGGCATGATGAGGCGGAAAGATGTGTCATCATTGATGCCGGTGGTGATATGATTGATATCCGGAATGCTGTTTTTTCTGCGGTTGAGAATCGCTTTTCTATTTCTCTACCCAGATAATTGTTCTTGGTTTTTTTGATTCTTACGACCTCATTGTATTGATGACAACCGCGCATATGACTCCTAAGGAGCCTCATCGGGCTGACGTTTTATTTGGTCATCAGGAAGCAGAAGCGGTTTTATCGCGTGCCCTTACTGATGGTCGCATGCATCATGCTTGGTTGTTTCACGGCCCGGAAGGCATTGGTAAAGCAACCTTAGCGTATCGCCTGGCTCGTTATCTTTTTGCGGAAAATCAACAGGAGAAGAGGGACTTTTTCATAAAAGATCATGATCAAGACAAGAGCGGGCATGATTTTTATGTTCCGTCTACACATCCGGTTTTTAAGCATATTGCCGCCGGGGCGCAGCCTGATCTTTGTGTGGTACGCCCTGATGATTCAGCCAAAAATCGCCAGGAAGTAAAGATCGAAGATATACGTCGAATCATTGCTTTTTTCAGTTTAACCGCGGCTCAAGAAAGCTGGCGGGTGGCAATTATTGATGGTGCTGATCGGTGCAATACCAATGCGGCGAATGCATTGCTCAAAATATTGGAAGAGCCGCCGCCGCAATCTTTATTGATTTTAACTGCACAAACACCATCATTATTACCAGCAACGATACGTTCGCGTTGTCGAAAACTGCCTTTGGGTTGTTTGGAGAAACCAGATTTCAAAAATGCTCTCCAGCAATCCATCTTGGATGATTCGGCTCAAGAGTCTTCAGAACTTGATTTTGATCTTTTGTATCAATTATCAGAGGGCAGTCCGGGACAAGCATGGCATTATATAGGTAATGATGGCTTGAGCATCCATCATCTGCTTATAAAGATGCTCGAAAATACGCATTATTGGGATAATGATGCCATGCATCACTTAGCCGAACGTATTGGCCAAGCAAAAAACGCCCAAAGGACCGTGCGGGTGATTCTCAGCAGATGGTTGAGCGACAAGATCAAAAATCTCATACGAATAAAACAAAAACCACCTCAACATTGGATTGATGCATATGGAGAAATAGAGACTTTATTTTCAGACTCCAACCGATTGGATCTCAATACATATCAAGTGATCCTGAATGGATTTTTAATCATGAAAAATTGTCTCAATCATGACCGAATAACTTGAAAAAGTGGTGATGATCTTCATGACTTTAGGTAACCTTTATTCACTATCAAAAACCGGCTTTTATTGTGCCTGATCCTTCAACATATTACCTGACCACCCCGATTTATTACGTTAATGATAAGCCGCATATCGGTCATGCTTATACAACTTTGGCCTGTGATGCTTTGGCCCGGTTTCAGCGATTAGATGGACGGCGGGTGCTCTTTCTCACCGGCACCGATGAACATGGTCAAAAAGTTGAAAAAGCGGCCATCGCTAAGGGGATGAAACCGCAAGATTTTGTTGATTCGGTTTCAGCCAATTTTCAAAAAATGAACCAATTTTTTGGCATATCTCAAGATGATTTTGTTCGTACGACCCAGAAGCGTCATATCCAGGCCGCTCAGGCTTTATGGCGGCGGCTGGACGAACAAGGCGCGATTTATCTGGATCGTTATGCCGGTTGGTATGCTCTGCGTGATGAGGCTTTTTATACCGATTCTGAACTCATTGCGGGTTCTGATGGCAGAAAAATAGCCCCCAGCGGGGCGCCGGTGGAGTGGGTTGAGGAAGAAAGCTACTTCTTTCGTTTGTCGGATTGGCAACAGTCATTACTTGATTTTTATCAATCCCATCCTGATTTTATTGCTCCTGCCGGTCGACGCAACGAAGTGTTTCGCTTTGTTGAAGGAGGTTTAAGAGATTTATCCATTTCACGAACCGGCTTCCAATGGGGTGTCCCGGTCCCTGACGATCCGAGTCATGTCATGTATGTATGGATTGATGCTTTGGCCAATTATCTGACCGCTGCTGGGTATCCAAATGACAAGGGTGACGATTTTCAAGCAATCTGGCCGGCTGACCTGCATGTTATCGGCAAGGATATTTTACGTTTTCATGCGGTGTATTGGCCGGCATTTTTGCTGGCTGCTGGTCTCGAGCCACCACGGCGAATTTTTGCTCATGGCTGGTGGACCAATGAAGGAGAGAAAATTTCTAAATCTCTGGGCAATGTCATTGATCCTTTTGAGCTGGCTGAACGTTATGGTCTTGACTCGCTGCGTTATTTTTTGTTGCGGGCGGTCCCGTTTGGACAAGACGGTGATTTTTCACAAACAGCCATGATCCAACAAATTAACGCCGATTTGTCCAATGATTTTGGCAATCTCTCGCAAAGAGTGCTCTCAATGATTCATAAAAATTGTCATGGAGCAGTTCCAGAGCCAGAAACATTGACAGCCCCCGACCACGTATTGCTGAGCGCCATTGATGGCGCATTGCCGGTGATGAGGGAAGCCATGAATAGCCAGTCTTTTCACAAGGCATTGGATTGTCTGTGGGGACAGATTGGGGCCGCCAACCGATATGTTGACGCTCAGGCTCCCTGGGCATTGAAAAAAACCGATCCAGCCCGTATGACAACCGTGCTATATGTTTTGGCTGAAGCCATTCGTTGCTATGCTCTTCTGGCGCAACCATTTATCCCTGATGGAGCAAAAAAAATTCTTGACCAGCTATCGGTCTCCCCGCAACAGCGAGAATTTTCGGCCTTAAGTCGGCAAGAAGGGCGGTTAGAGCCAGGGACCCGGCTTCCCAAACCGCAAGGCGTTTTTCCCCGCTATGAGAATGTATAATCCTAAAGTAACCAAAACATCATGACGCAACCTTTTCTGATTGATAGCCATTGTCATCTTGATTTTCCCGATTTTACGGCTGATTTACCCCAGGTCATGGCGCGGGCTCAAGCCGCCGGTATTGGGGGTATGTTAACCATTTCAACCAAAATTTCGACCTTTGATGCGGTTCAGCATCTTGCCCAAACCCATGATCATATATGGTGCTCGGTTGGGGTCCATCCGCATGAAGCCGATGCCGAAGGGCAAAGCGCAACGCCGGAGCGTCTTTGTGACCTGGCGATGCAGAGTGGAGTGGTGGCTTTTGGTGAATGCGGCTTAGATTTCCACTATCAGCATTCGACTCCTCAAGCCCAAGAAGCCAGCTTCCGCAACCATTGCCAAGCGGCCCGCCAGGCTGATCTACCGGTGATTATTCATAGCCGCGAAGCGGACTCGCAAACAGCGGCCGTTCTGCGCTCTGAATCGGCAAAAGGACCATTAACCGGAGTTCTTCATTGTTTTAGCGGTGGGCAAGAACTCGCCCAAACAGCGGTTGAATTGGGGTTTTATATCTCCCTTTCCGGGATCATCACATTCAAAAATTCTGTCCCATTGCGCGAGATTATCACCACCATTCCGCTGGAACGTATTTTACTGGAAACCGATGCACCGTATCTGGCCCCGGTGCCGCATCGTGGGCGGCGCAATGAGCCGGCTTTTGTTGCAGATACCGCACATTATGTAGCGGCATTGTTTGATGTGCCGCTTGACGCATTGGCCGCGCAAACAACAGCCAATTTTTTCCGTCTGTTCAAAAAAGCCCAGTCTGAAAAAACAAAAAACAGCCACCCATTCAACTGTGAATGAATATAATGATGAATACGAAATGGTGATGAACCTACGTATTTTGGGATGCGGCAGTTCCGGTGGTGTCCCGATGGTTGGTTTGGGTTGGGGAAAATGTGATCCAAAGAACCCGAAAAATCGCCGTTTGCGTCCCTCGGTTTTGGTTTCGACTCAAGGGATGCGGATTTTGATTGACGCGACACCGGATTTACGTGAGCAGCTGCTCACCGCCAAGATTGATCATATTGATGCTTTGTTCATGACTCATACCCATGCCGACCATTTGCACGGGATTGATGATTTACGCCGGGCCAGCCAGAAGGGTGAAATCGACCTTTATACCGATCAAGACACGCTTACCGTCATCAAGCAGCGTTTTGGTTATCTTGTCGCGTCCACCGATGTGAAGGAATATTACAAACCCTTTTTAACACCGCATATCATCGATGTTGCAAACGGCCCCTTAACCATTCAGGCCCCAGAAGGGCCGGTAGCGGTCACGGCATTTATCCAGGATCATGGATATTCAACAACGTTGGGATTTCGCATCGGTGATTTTGCTTATTCTAGTGATGTGGTTGGTTTGGATGATCATGCTTTTGATATTTTGGCCGGTGTCCAGGTCTGGGTCGTTGATTGCTTGAGGCTGGCACCCCATCCAACCCATGCGCATTTAGAACAAACCCTAGACTGGATCAAGCGTGTTCAGCCGCGCCGAGCGATTTTCACTCATATGAGTTTTGAGACCGACTACCAAAAATTGATCAATTTATGTCCGCCGGGTGTCGAACCGGCTTATGACGGCATGGAGATCACGCTTGAATAAATAATGCTCTGACTAAACTGGATCAAGCGTGTCCGGACGCGCAGGGCGATTCTTACCCGTCATAAAGATCGCATAATGTATATTATGGAACTTATATATGAGCTGAAGAAAGTTGCTCAAGACGCCCAAAGAAAAATGAGAAAAAGACCCAATCAGAAAAAAATCCATATAACGCATGATCAATCAATGCGCGATAGATTTTGAAGATAAAATACTTTAGATAAAATATTTTAAATGTCTAATCAGTGGGTTGGCTGAGTAATCTCTATCAAAACCCGAACGTCCACAACCCTCACCGAAGATTGATGGGCCCAATGATTTGATTGGCCCAATAACCCATCAATCAAATGACTTTTACTGGCCAAGCCTTATGGACTAAAATTGATTGACTCGAGATTTTACTGATCAAAGTTTTACTGACCAAAGCAATTTACTGACCAAAGCAATTTACTGGCCAAAGAACGTCTGGCGGGAGCCAAAAACCTCTTCGACCAAATGATAAAGCGGGCGGTGATGGGTCCATAAATCAGACCGGCTGGTTCTCTCGTCGGCGCATACAGTCCCTCTGTGAACGCCACCAGACGAACAGAGACGATCCGTATTGGTATACCCCGCGCCGCCGCGTAAATTGAAATAAGCTTCCACCCCATCAGCAAAATATTCATTACCCCATTCACCGAGCGAGATGCCTTGGAAATCATCAATTCCATCTCCGTCGTCATCAACAAAGCTCAACAAACCTCCTTCAAAGGCTTGCTGTGTAGCCGTTTCAATACGTTGCTGTATCTCAGGATAGGCATAGGCAATACCGTAATCCTGGATAAGGTGGACAATTTCTTCAATAGCGGCATTACGTTTGTCACCGGCTTGGTTACGCCCAAGATTATTATGACCATCAACAAAGGTCTCATCGGCTTGCAAGTCCTGGGCATTCTGGTAAATCAAGAAAACCGCTGCGCTCTCATCACGATCATCAAAAGTATCGTATAAAACCAGTGTTGCCTGGTTTCTTGCCAAGGCATTTTGAATCCGCCCACCATTATGGGTATTATCATGGCGCAGCAAGGCCCCGATAATATCCCTCACCGAATCAATTTTGGTCTTCCCGGTCGGGTTGCAGGCATCCGCGGCTGGGGCAACCTGGCCAAAAACGCCATCATCCGAACTGCATCGATAATCATCGCCATAGAGCAAAATAATATCATTGCTCATCCCCCTGTTGGGCAACGTGCCTCCTTCTTCGGTGACAGCACGTGCTGCATCCACAGCTGCTTGAGAGGCCACAATGATCACCGATGATACCGTGCTGCCGCCAGCACTGGCCTCCGCAAGGACTGTTTGCTGCTGCGGCGGCAGCGGAGCCGTGGTCGTGATCACACCGGTGTCACGATCAATCGATAACCCCGCACATGGGATCAGATCATCTCCGTCTGGGTCGGAGCATTGTATGCTGTATGTGATGGGCGCATCACCACTGATATTAAAAGCCCGCACCCGGCCAACTTCGCTATTGTTGCCGTCAGCGAACCAATAACCCAAGGAGCCATCATTGGGATTAGCCAAAGCCAGGGATTGAGAAACAACCCGACCATCAAGTTGCGTTGTTCTGACTCGGATATTCTGGATTTCTGAAGTGCGGCTGGGAACAATCGCCGCCCCCACCAGACCAAGCCCGCTTCTGGTTTTGGTGATGGTCCGGGGTTGGCCATCGCCAGCACCCGGCAAACTATACCGAACCTGGACGCCGCTGGCGGTTTTCAGATTGACTGTATTGCCGCCGCTATCAAGGATTTGACCCGGCTGCATATAGTTATCAAGAGTGGTTTCTATATTCTCATCAACCACAATGAGTTGACCCGGTTGGCCGTTGGTTGTCGCATCAAAGAGCTGTGATGCATCACGCACAACCGTCACCCCTCTCACCTCTCTGTCTTCCCGGCCAGGACTGGCCAGCAAAGCCGGTTCGGAGGTTACCGCATTGGCGGTGACAATATCAACATCACGCACCAGTGGAGCGACCATGCGGCGGTGCAGACCTTTGAGACGTTTTCTCGGCCCTTTATGAAGCGGAATACGCAACCGAAACAAGCCAAACACTTGACCATCGCGCGGCTGATCATATTGCGCCTCAAGGCCCAACATCAGCTGGGTACCATCAGGAATATAATCCGACCAATCATATTCATATAAAGAGAATTCAATCCGCCCCCGGGGACCGGTCACACTCGGTGCTCCTTGTGCCCCAAAGAAGTGATAGCCGCCAAGATAGAGACGTGTATCCACCACATCATTGTCTTGATAAGGCTCAGGCAGCAACTGCTGTATATTCAGCCCAACCTCACCATCAAAACCATAGAGAGCCCGCTCCCGGTTGCTGTACTGAATGCTCAATAAATCGGGTCTCTCAACCACCCGCACATCTTGAACCGGAATGGCCCGTGATTTGGTGAAAGGAAGGTAACCATTGGCCCGCAGATCGAAATTCTCAGATAACAATTCACTGCCAATGGTTGATTGGTAAAACCGATTGCCATTCTTGCTCACCCGGACATCAAAAAAACCATACCCACCCAGGATATAGTTTTCATAAAGATGCCGCTTTCCTAGACCAATATTAAATTCCCGATTGTCTTTATTGTCGATCTGACCCCGTAAATTGAGAAAGAAGAGGTTCTTGGGATCCTGAAGCAAAGGAAAAAAGATATTGAGTTCGCCGAGATGACGGCTTGAACCTGGTTTTCCGCTCAAATCAATATAAGCCGGATAGGGTTGATCAGCGCGCGCTTCGGAAACCAGAAAAGCAGCTATAGACGAAAACAAAAAACACCAAAATAACCGCTGACTCATTGTTAAGACCCATTGTAAAAAATATTTTACTTGTTAATCCTGTTAAGGATTGTTGGTATATCAATAAATTGTCTAATAAAACTTCTTGAGAAAAATGAAGATTAAAGCCCGCTTTTGCTCAAAGATTGATCAGCCAGATGATGGTTCAATCCAATGATCAATCGGCCATCATTGATCCAAGGTTTTACTGACCAAAGCAATTTACTGGCCAAAGAACGTCTGGCGGGAGCCAAAAACCTCTTCAACCAAATCATAAAGCGGGCGGTGATGGGTCCGCAAATCGGACCGGCTGGTTCTCTCCCCGGCACATACGGTCCCCCTGTGAACACCGCCAGACGAACAGAGATTATCGGTAAAGGTATACCCACTCCCGCCGCGTAAATTGAAATAGGCTTCTACCCCATCGGCGAAATATTCATCATCCAAGTCAGAGCGTGGCAAATCTCCGGGGGGATCCGCAGCTCCATCTCCGTCGTCATCAACAAAGTTCAAGAAACCCTCTTCAAAAGCTTGATCTGTGATCACGTCAAGCCGTGTCTGTATCTCAGGGTAAGCATAAGTAATGCCGTAATTATGGATGAGATGGACAATTTCTTCGACAGCGGCATTACGTTTATCACCGGCTTGGTTGCGCCCAAGATTGTTGTGACCGTCAATAAAGGTCTCATCGGCTTGCAAGTCCTGAGCATTCTGGTAGATCAAGAAAACCGCTGCGCTCTCATCGCGATCATCAAAAGTATCGTATAAAACCAGTGTTGCCTGGTTTCTTGCCAAGGCATTTTGAATCCGCCCACCATTATGGGTATTATCATGGCGCAGCAAGGCCCCGATAATATCCCTCACCGAATCAATTTTGGTCTTCCCGGTCGGGTTGCAGGCATCCGCGGCTGGGGCAACCTGGCCAAAAACGCCATCATCCGAACTGCATCGATAATCATCGCCATAGAGCAAAATAATATCATTGCTCATCCCCCTGTTGGGCAACGTGCCTCCTTCTTCGGTGACAGCACGTGCTGCATCCACAGCTGCTTGAGAGGCCACAATGATCACCGATGATACCGTGCTGCCGCCAGCACTGGCCTCCGCAAGGACTGTTTGCTGCTGCGGCGGCAGCGGAGCCGTGGTCGTGATCACACCGGTGTCACGATCAATCGATAACCCCGCACATGGCATAAGGTCGTTTCCGTCCGGATCAGCACATTGTATGCTGTATGTGATGGGCGCATCACCACTGATATTAAAAGCCCGCACCCGGCCAACTTCGCTATTGTTGCCGTCAGCGAACCAATAACCCAAGGAGCCATCATTGGGATTAGCCAAAGCCAGGGATTGAGAAACAACCCGACCATCAAGTTGCGTTGTTCTGACTCGGATATTCTGGATTTCTGAAGTGCGGCTGGGAACAATCGCCGCCCCCACCAGACCAAGCCCGCTTCTGGTTTTGGTGATGGTCCGGGGTTGGCCATCGCCAGCACCCGGCAAACTATACCGAACCTGGACGCCGCTGGCGGTTTTCAGATTGACTGTATTGCCGCCGCTATCAAGGATTTGACCCGGCTGCATATAGTTATCAAGAGTGGTTTCTATATTCTCATCAACCACAATGAGTTGACCCGGTTGGCCGTTGGTTGTCGCATCAAAGAGCTGTGATGCATCACGCACAACCGTCACCCCTCTCACCTCTCTGTCTTCCCGGCCAGGACTGGCCAGCAAAGCCGGTTCGGAGGTTACCGCATCGGCGGTGACAATATCAACATCACGCACCAGTGGAGCGACCATGCGGCGGTGCAGACCTTTGAGACGTTTTCTCGGCCCTTTATGAAGCGGAATACGCAACCGAAACAAGCCAAACACCTGGCCATCTCGCGGCTCATCATATTGCGCCTCAAGGCCCAACATCAGCTGGGTCCCATCGGGAATATAATCCGACCAATCATATTCATATAAAGAGAATTCAATCCGCCCCCGGGGACCGGTCACACTCGGTGCTCCTTGTGCCCCAAAGAAGTGATAGCCGCCAAGATAGAGACGTGTATCCACCACATCATTGTCTTGATAAGGCTCAGGCAGCAACTGCTGTATATTCAGCCCAACCTCACCATCAAAACCATAGAGAGCCCGCTCCCGGTTGCTGTACTGAATGCTCAATAAATCGGGTCTCTCAACCACCCGCACATCTTGAACCGGAATGGCCCGTGATTTGGTGAAAGGAAGGTAACCATTGGCCCGCAGATCGAAATTCTCAGATAACAATTCACTGCCAATGGTTGATTGGTAAAACCGATTGCCATTCTTGCTCACCCGGACATCAAAAAAACCATACCCACCCAGGATATAGTTTTCATAAAGATGCCGCTTTCCTAGACCAATATTAAATTCCCGATTGTCTTTATTGTCGATCTGACCCCGTAAATTGAGAAAGAAGAGGTTCTTGGGATCCTGAAGCAAAGGAAAAAAGATATTGAGTTCGCCGAGATGACGGCTTGAACCTGGTTTTCCGCTCAAATCAATATAAGCCGGATAGGGTTGATCTTGACTGGCCCGAACTTCGGGAATCATAAAGACCCCGGCAAAAACCCCAGCCCAGCCCATGCATAAGAACGGTATGCACAAAGATAAAAGACACAGATGAAAAAATTTATGACGTAAAAATTTTTGATTCATTTTTGCCGATTGATTTTTATCTTAGGGAAACGGATATATTATTTATAGCGTCTTTTTTAAACTTAATTTTTTATTGGACTTATTTTTGATTGGCTTAAAATTTATTGGCTTAAAATTGCTGAATATTATTTTTTAACTGCATATGCAGAGAGCAGCCCTCAATTGATCTTCATGATATGACAGCGTAAAATGTACCAGAATATTATTTTATTGTTCATTTCGTTCTCGTAAGAAAATACCATCAGCCCTGAGAAAAACCTTTTATTGCGTGATTGATGCCCCTTCCCGACTCTGACTCAACACAAACGAATTTAACACAGACTGGCTCAACACAGACCGATTCGATGTGTGTTGAATCAACGCATTCCATGCAGAATAAGAGGTTCGAAGCAGAAGCACAAGAATTGGTGCGTCTGCTGAATATCATGACCGCACTTCGTGATCCTGAACAAGGATGTCCCTGGGATTTAGAGCAAACCTACGCCACCATTGCTCCTTATACGATTGAAGAAGCCTATGAGCTTGCTGACGCTGTTGAACGTGGTGATATGCTGGGTTTACAAGATGAAGCCGGTGACCTCTTGTTTCAGGTTGTCTATTACAGCCAGTTGGCCCGGGAAGACGGTCTGTTTGACTTTGCTGATATCGCCCGCCATGCGGCCGATAAGATGATCCGTCGCCATCCCAACGTGTTTGGCAACGCCAAAACAGCCGACGCCGAAGCCCAAATCAAGGCATGGGCAGAAATAAAACGCGCCGAACGGGCCAACAAACAAGCCAAAGCCACCACCCAAAAAGCCAGCGCATTGGACGCCATCCCTCTGGCTTTACCGGCTTTGATTCGGGCCGCTCAGTTATCCTCTCGAGCTGCCGAGAGCGGTTTTGAATGGTCAAAACTGACCGATGTCTGGGCCAAAGTCAGAGAAGAAGAAAAAGAGTTACAAGAAGCACCCGACCACCATCATCAAAGCGAAGAATTCGGCGACCTTTTGTTTGCCTTGGTCAATGTCGGGCGATGGATGGGGATTGACCCGGAAACCGCCCTCCGGCGGGCCAATGATAAATTTGAACGGCGCTTCCGGGCCCTGGAAAAACAGCTCTCGAAGCAAAACCATACCGATCAAAATCACATGGATCAAAACCACACACCAAAACAGATCTCTGAAATGCAAAAAATCTGGGAACAGATCAAGCAAGAAGGCAGCCAAACAGCCGATCAAAAATAATCGCCCCCCCCCCGATACCTGACCTCTCCTTGATCCATGACCGACATGACTGAAATACCCCCCTTACGGGACCCCCAGACGGGTTTTGGTATGACTGATTCAAAATGTGATACGGTTATTGCCTTTATCGGTCTGGGAGCGATGGGGTATCCAATGGCCGGGCATCTTGCGGCAGCCGGTTATGCCTTGCGGGTGCATAATCGGACGGCATCCAAGGCCGTGCGGTTTCTTTCTGAATATGAAGGAGGCACGCATCATCACGCCAAAACACCCGATGCAGCGGCCCATAATGCCGATTGGTTGGTGGTCTGTGTCGGCCATGATGATGATTTGCGCACGGTCACTTTGGGACCGAATGGAGCCATTGCCGCCCTCAAGCCAGGATCTTGCTTAATCAATCATGGCACATCTTCGGTTGACATTTCTCATGAACTGGCCGCGGCTTGCGCGGCCCGCGCCGTAGATTTTTTAGATGCCCCCCTTTCTGGAGGGCAAAACGGTGCCGAACAAGGCTGTCTGACCATTTTCATTGGCGGTGCCGAAAAAACCCTATTAAAAGCACGTCCGATTTTTGAATGCTACGCCCGGCAAGTCACCCATATGGGAGATATTGGCTGTGGCCAGACCACCAAAATGATCAATCAGATTTGCGTTGCCGGCCTCTTGCAAGGATTATCAGAAGGGCTGGCTTTTGCTAAAAAATCCGGCATCAATAGGGATGCGGTGCTGAAAGCGATTGGCCAGGGGGCGGCACAATCCTGGCAAATGGATCATCGCGGTTCCACCATGGTGCAGGGCCGGTTTGACTTCGGCTTTGCGGTCGAATGGATGCATAAAGATTTAAGGATTTGCCTGGATGAAGCCGAGCGAATCGGTGCCGCCTTGCCGATCAGCCGGATCATCCATCAATATTACGCTGAACTAATGGACCAAGGCGATCACCGCCTGGATTCTTCTGCTCTAATCAAACGATTACTTTAAATTTAGAAAAATAATATTTAAAAAACAGATTGCTAAATAAATAAATAAAAGTAATAAATTAGTTTTATTGCTTAATATTTTCGTAAAAAACAAAAATATGTCCAAAATTCATCCTGAAAACAGGTTCAATTTAAAAAGTAAATTAGCGTCTGAATGTCCTCAATTTTTTGAAGTTTTCTTAGTTTTCTTAAAGTTGGGTTTGACTTCTTTTGGTGGTCCCATCGCTCACATCGGCTATTATCGGCGGGAATTGGTTGAAAGACGGGCCTGGTTAAGCGACCAGGCCTTTGCCGATTTGGTATCTCTGTGCCATTTTTTACCCGGTCCGGCCAGCAGTCAAACCGGTATGGCCATCGGCTACCATCGGGGTGGTCCAGCCGGTGCGGTGGCTGCCTTTATTGCTTTTACATCACCTTCGGCAATCATTATGGCGGTCTGTGCTCTGGCGGCCCAGGCGATTAACAATCATGGCGACTTTACTCTTTTGCGTGGTTTGGAATTGGTCGCGATCGCTGTGGTAGCCCAAGCGGTTTGGGGGATGCAGGCCAATTTATGCGCCGATTGGCCACGTCGGGTGATTGCTGTTCTTGCTTTTATCGGTTTGCTGATCTATCCGACACCCCCCTCTTTCGCCAGCCAAATCAGCGTTATTCTTCTGGGTGCGCTGCTCGGGGGATTGTTTTTAGATACCAATCACGGAGCTGGTCACTTAGCCAAGAAATCGAACCCTGAACAGAAAAGCGATCATGGTTTGCGGACCCCTTCACGGAAGGCTGGTCTGGTGGCGGCTATTCTTACCATCGGAGTCCTCATATTGGCTTTTGGTTCTTGGACTGGTGTAGCCGCCCAGCTGGCCGGTATCGCGCAAGCCGGGGCCTTGGTGTTTGGTGGTGGACATGTGGTTTTACCATTGCTGGAATCAACAACGTCAACTTGGATTGATCGTGATCTCTTCTTTGCTGGCTATGGTGCGGCCCAAGCACTGCCGGGGCCTTTATTTTCTTTTGCCGCCTATATCGGCATGCTGGCTGATTGGCCACCCTCCCCTCTGTTTGCGCTGCTCTGTTTGGGGGCCATTTTTATCCCGGGATTTTTACTGCTTTTTGCCGCCCTGCCTTTTTGGAATCGCCTCTCTCTCTGGCGTCCAGCCCGCGCGTCAATGGCTGGAGTCAATGCGGCTGTGGTTGGTCTTCTGGCGGCGGCTCTGATTGATCCGTTATGGGTCTCCAGCGTGCATACACCGGTTGACGTTCTTATTACATTGGCGGCATTCATCCTACTCAAAAAAAGCTTGATCCCGACATGGGGGGTTGTCTTGGCGGTTGCTCTGGTCTGCGTGATCCGGGCCATTTAAAATTTAAAAGACCAAGAAGGCCCTTTTACCGTGATTGCTGATCTTTTTTGGCCATTTTCTTGGTTTCTCTTTCTGTGAATCGACCGGCGAATGTTTGGCGCAAACGTCCCAAAGCCGGGGAGCTAAAAGCGGCTTCAAACATCACCTTCTCATGATCATGGTGGCGTTTGAAGACGCAGGCATTGCTGTGAATCCAGGCCAGCAAAGCCCCATCGGCGGCATCAACACAAACAGTCAGGCGGGTATCATTCTGCCTGAGCATCGAGTCGATGATGCTGGTCAGATTTTTAATACCCACCCCACTCAATGCCGAAGCGGTGACAAATGGATACGCGGAGTCATATGCTACCGTATCACCGTGCATGGTCATTGAATCGGTCAATAGGCAGCTTGAAGAAATCGCATCAGGCAACCGATCAATCTTATTGCGTAATTCTAAAATTGGTGGGCCATCATCACCCGTAACCCCAAGCTGGGCCAAAACAGCCAAAACATCCCGACACTGCGCCTCTGTGTCGGGATGCGCAATATCACGGACATGGATCAGTAAATCAGCCGTTGTCACCTCCTCAAGTGTTGCCTGAAAAGCAGCGATGAGATCGGTCGGAAGATCAGAGATAAACCCCACTGTATCGGATAAGACTGCCGACATTCCCGAGGGCAGGGATAGGGCTCGCATGGTTGGGTCAAGGGTGGCAAACAACTGATCACGTGCTTCGATTGTGGCACCGGTCAAGCGGTTGAATAATGTGGATTTTCCAGCATTGGTATAGCCAACCAAAGCAATCACCGGATGCTCCCGACGGCGTCGACGGCGTCTCTGTAAACCCCGTCGCCTCATGACATCATTCAAACGACGGCGCAACCGGCCGATTTGATCATCAATCATACGGCGATCGGACTCGATTTGCCGCTCCCCCGGCCCCCCCATAAAACCAGCCCCACCACGTTGACGTTCGAGATGAGTCCAGGAACGAACCAGGCGGCTTTTTTGAAAGGATAAAGCCGCCAACTCAACCTGTAATCGGCCCTCACGGGTGCGGGCGCGGGCTCCAAAAATCTCCAAAATGAGAGCGGTTCGATCAAGAACCTTACAATTCCAGGCCCTTTCAAGATTACGCTGATGGATGGGTGATAAGGCTGCGTCAATAACCGCAACATCAATATCGGTCTGATCAATCAAATCTCTTAAACGCTGGACCGCCCCACCGCCGATGAGAGTCGCCGGACGAATGCGCGGCACCGGGATGGTTTCGGCACACATAATATCAAGATCAATAACCGCCGCCAAATCTTTGGCTTCACGCAAGCGAGACGCTGGATCACGGCGCTGCCGTCGACCCGGCAAATCAGGGTGAGCGACCAGCGCGCGGGCGCGATCAGCCATGTGAACCCAGCAAAGAAACCGCATTAAATGGCGGCTGTCCTCGCATCTGAACGATTGGCCGGTTCTCCTTCATGATCAGCGGGTTTGTCGCCGCTACGCGATCTATCAAGAAAAACCGGGGACTGTGGCATGACGGTCGATACCGCGTGCTTGTAGATGAGTTGGGTACGTGAGTCCCGCTTGAGTAATAAGGAAAAACTATCAAAACCAGCAATCATTCCCTGCAGTTGGACACCATTGACGAGAAAAATAACCACAGAGATTTTATTTTTCCTAACATGATTCAAAAAAGCATCCTGAACATTTTGTGATTTTTCAGATGACATTCCCCCCTCCTTATAAATGGCTATCTTGGGGGTGCCTTGGGTTTGGTTGCATTGCCGCCTTGAGGATGCCCTCAAGACGGATCGGCGGGTCCCCCCCAAGGGGAATTGGTGTTTTTCTCTCTAAACCCCGGCTCAGGAAGTCCCCCCGGACGGGCATTCAAAGATGATTGTCTCCTTCTTCGTTCAAACCCGCCCGGGAGGTCGCGTAAGAAATACTCCCAAACGGGCACTCAAAGAAGAACCCCCTGGTGTTTCATCATCGAAGACACCATTCCCCTTTTTTAGCCTGATCTTATATTATCTTTTTTAGTGTTTTTTCTGCTGTCTTTTTCTCCCGTTGATTTATCTTAAAACCCAGGTAAATATTTTATACCACAAAAATGCTCCGTGACTGAAACATGAAATATCGTTATCTTAATATGGCTGGCATCTTAGTGCATCAAGCATCTTGAAACGGTCAGCCATGGGCTGACTCAGCAATATGAGCCGCATAAGCGGTCATCAAATTGCGGGTCTTGGGGCCAGGCCGACCATCGGCAATCGGGGTGGTATTGATCCGGGTCACCGGTAGAACAAAATTGGTGGTACTGGTTAAAAAGGCTTCTCGGGCATCGACAACATCTTGGATTGTGAACGCCTTCTCAGATAAAGGAATGTCTAAATCAGCCGCCAGTCGTAGAATGTTTTGCCTTACAATCCCACCCAAGATCCGATCATCGGATGGGTGCGTCCGCAACACATAATCAGCATCAATAATCCAGGCATTGCTGGCTGCCCCTTCGGTGATTAAGCCACTCTCAGGATCAATCTGCCAGGCTTCAAAAGCAGACTGATTGGCTGCTTTTTGTTTTCCTAAAACATTCGGCAAAAGGGATATTGCTTTGATATCACAGCGTTTCCACCGTATATCTTCCATGGTAATAACCGCGACACCAGTCTCCATCATGGCGGCCGATGGGGGTTCGGCTGCTTGGGCTGTCACAACCAAAGAGATGTCGCAGGCCAACGGAAAAAGATGATGACGTGGTGCCACCCCACGGGTGATCTGCAAATAAATAAAGCCCCGTACCAAGCGATTACGCCGGACCGTTTCTTTGATAATAACACCCAGAACAGAACGCGATAATGATGGCTCAATCTGTAATTTAGCCAGACTCTGCTCCAGACGATCAAAATGCGCATCAAGATCAATAATCCGCCGATTTTCGACCCAGAAAACTTCATAGACTCCATCAGCGAATTGATATCCGCGATCCTGAATCGAAACAGCCGCCTCAGAGAGGGGAAGATACGCCTCATTGACATAAGCAATCGCCGACATTTGATAAAAGACCCTCTTGGTTTGCTTTTTTAAGATAGGGCTGCTGAATTACGGTGCGTCGATATGTTTCACCGGGTTTCCGATGCTGACGGCATAGATTTGATCCCCCAAAAAAACCCACAAGAAAAATTCCATGAGAAAAATTCCACTAAAAAAATTCTAGCCGTGCCGAAAAGGCTTTTTCAACATCCCGCACAGCCGCCGCCGCCGCGAATAAAATAACATGATCACCCGCTTGTATCATCAGGTCAGGTTTTGGAAGCAATATGGCGCCATCGCGCATTATCGCGCCGATAATGGTCTGCTCAGGCAGAGATAATGCATGCAGAGGCTTATTGAGCAATGGCGACGTCTCAAGGGCCTCAAATTCCATAATTTCACCAACCCCCTCACCCAGAGATTGAACCGCTTTGATCCGCCCCCGGCGTACATGCTGCAAGATTGTCGAAACCGTGATCGCCCGTGGATTGACCACCGCGTCAATCCCTTGTGCGGTCAGTAAAGGCCCATAAACCGGGTTGTTGGCCAGAGTGATGGTTCGGCGCGCGGATGTATGAATGGCTAAAAGCGAAGCCAAGGCATTGGTTTCATCTTCATTGGTCACCGCAATCACCGCATCAGCCATGTGACAACCCGCCTCATGCAGAATTTCAGGGTCAAGAGCGCTTCCTTTCAAAACAACAACATGATCCAAGGTGCTGCTCACTGCTTCTGCGGTTTTTTCATTGATCTCGATCAGTTTAAGCGTGACTGAAGGATCATTCTCACTAATCAATGCGGCCAAATGTGTTCCAACATGCCCACCGCCAAAAATAATCACCCGAATCGCTTCTTGTTCTTCATGACCAAAGGCCATCATGGTGCGGGGAATATCGTTTTTCTCAACCACCGCATAAATTTCATCACCAGGATATAATTGTAAGTCGGCATGCGGCATGACCAAGCGACCTTCACGTAAAATAGCTAAAATCTTGACCTCAAGATCGGGGAATAAGCCGGAAAGTTGGCGTAAAGGCGTATGAATGACTGGACATTCTTCACCCAGACGAATCCCGAGAATTTGCACCAAACCATTGGCCATCGGAATGGCATCAAATGCGCCCGGCACCCGCAGCCGCCGAGCAATCGCCCGGGCCACTTCCAATTCCGGAGAAATACAAACATCAATCGGTAGATGATCGCGGGAAAACAGATCAGCCCAAACCGGTTTTAGATAATTCTGTTCACGAACCCGGGCGATTTTGGTTGGCACCTTAAACAAAGAATGGGCAATCTGACAGGCAACCATATTCACCTCATCTGATAAGGTGACACCAATCAACAAGTCAGCGTCAGCCGCTCCAGCTTGTTCCAAAGTCCCCGGATGCGATGCCTGACCGACCATTGCCTGCACATCAATGGCATCAGAAACCCGACGGATCAATTCGGGTGACTGGTCGATCACCGCCACATCACTGCCCTCACCGGCCAAATGACGGGCAATACCAAAACCCACTTCACCAGCGCCGCAAATAATCACTTTCACGATCGTTTCCCCGCTTGAGAGGGAAACACGGCATTTTTTTGGTGAAATGCTTTGGTGGCTGGCGGCTCTGAAAAATTTGCAGGATTATCATCGGGAGAACCGTCTTTATTCTGCTTCCCGTGCATGGGCCAAAGACCCAGTAATTTCAATTTACGATGCAAAGCTGATCTTTCCATACCAATGAAAGCAGCTGTTTTGGTAATATTGCCATCGAAACGATCAATCTGAGTGGTGAGATAGTCACATTCAAATGCTTCCCGTGCCTGCCGTAAACCCAGACCCATATATTCATTCTGAATACCGGTCTTTTTTCCTATATGGGCGGTCATTTCAGGCGGCAACATATCGGCTTTTATCAGATCATCAGGTCCCCCGGGAACCATGATCAATACCCAATCAACGACATTTTTTAATTGCCGGACATTGCCGGGCCACGGGTAGCTTTTCAAGGCTGCCTGGGCGTCATCACTGAACCGGCGTGGCTTGCCTCCTCCAGATTGAGAGGATTGAGCCATAAATTCAGCCACCATATCCGGAATATCCTCAACTCGATTAGCCAAACCAGGAACATCAATCGGCACAACGCTGAGATGGAAAAAGAGATCCTCGCGAAAGCGACCCGCCTTCATCTCAGCATGAATATCTTTATTGGATGACGATAGAACCCGAATATCAATCATACGTGCCGTTGTGCCGCCAATCGGTAAAAAAGATTGATCTTGCAGAACCCGCATAATTTTCCCCTGACTTTCAAGGGGCATGTCGGTCACTTCATCCAAAAGCAGTGTGCCGCCATCAGCTTGCTCAAGGATACCCGGCCGGATGGGTTTACCGACCGACTCGAGGCCAAACAACTCCTCTTCTAGGTTGTCGGGGCGCAGGGTCGCGCAATTCAGAATAACGAAAGGTTCATCCGCGCGGGCTGACAAAGCGTGAATGCGCCGGGCAACCACTTCTTTACCTGACCCGGCTGGACCGGTGATCATCACCCGGCTGTCACGCGGGGCAACCCGGTCAATCGCCGATGAAATCGCTTGCATGTTTGGTGAGTGGCAAATCAAAGAAACCGTATGGTCACGGCTCAGGCGAGTCCTTAAGTCAGCCAATTCACGACGCAGATGGCTGGCTTCAAAAGCCCGGCTGATGGTCATCAAAATTCGATCACTATCAAACGGTTTCTCAATGAAATCATAAGCACCCAGCTTGATCGCCTCAACAGCGGTTTCAACCGTACCGTGACCACTCATCATAACAATCGGCAAATCGGGATCATCTTTTTTCAAGCGTGATAATATTTCCATGCCATCAAGGCCGCTGCCCTCAAGCCAAATATCCAGGACAACAAGCTGAGGGCGCTGCGTTTCAACTTGTTGCAGAGTTTGGTTACCATTGATGGCCTGACGGGTGGTATACCCCTCATCTTCCAACAACCCGGCCAATAGGTCACGGATATCGGCTTCATCATCAACAATAAGAATGTCAGCGGGCATCATGCTTCGAGAAGCCAGGGCCCTCATCCGGCCTTGGAAAACGATAAAGGGAAAAATGGGGTTCGCCTAAACCGGTCATTATTTTGTGATTCTGCATGATCATGCATAGAGATATGATCAATGGTGGCTGTCTGATCCATCTCATGACCAGGCATGGTCATCAATATTGGCGCCATCTAAGGGCAACATAATCCGCACCCGGGCACCACCATCTTGGCGGTCTTCCAAAGCAAGCAGACCATCATGATCCTCCACGATTCTGGTGACCACCGCCAAACCAAGACCGGTCCCTTTTTCACGAGTGGTGACATAAGGCTCAATCAGACGGTCACGCTGTTTGGGAAATCCACATCCATCATCTTCAATCACAATCAAAACACCATCATTTTCCGGGCGCAATGTCAGAACAATATGACCTTTTTTGATCTTTTGGGCATTGTGATCATCATCATGATGCGGCTTTTTATCATTATTTTCATTTTTATGTTTTTCATCAATCGATTCGGCGCAATTCTTAATGAGATTGTTGAGAAGTTGGCCGATTTGGCGTGAATCAACCGTAGCGATCAAAGGCCCGCCGTATCCTTGATAGTCAAAGGCGATATACGGATAAGCCGCTTCCTGGAGCAGGAGTATGCGTTGACACAGTTGATCCAGATCAACCTTTTCCATCATCGGGCCGGGCATCCGGGCGAATGCTGAAAATTCATCAACCATGCGTCCGATATCGCCGACTTGGCGGACAATGGTTTCGGTACATGCTGAGAAGGTTTCCCGGTCGGTAGAAATTTGCTTAAGATATTTGCGTTTCAAACGCTCTGCAGAAAGTTGAATCGGGGTCAGGGGATTTTTTATTTCATGGGCAACCCGACGCGCAATATCGGCCCAAGCCGCTTTACGTTGTGCCAGAACCAAATCAGACACATCATCGAATGTAATGATATAACCGCTCACTCCGTCCGGGCCATGTTCGGCGGCGATACGCACCAAGAGGATGAGGCTTTTTTCCTGGCGTGAGAGATGAATTTCATCTTCAACCAAGCGATTTTTTCGTTGCATCACTTTTTTTAAGAGCGGTGCCATCTCAGGGATACAGTCAACCAAAGGACGACCCAAAATATCGGCTGCTTTCAGACCCAACAGATCAAGGGCCGAGCGATTGGGTACAGTGATAATTCCCTGATTATCAAGGCCAATGACACCGGCTGAAACCCCTGAGAGGACGGTTTCAATAAATTCGCGCCGTTTTTCCAATGTACGATTGGCGGCCATCAATTCCGATTGTTGGGTTTGTAATTGGCTGGTCATACGGTTAAAAGAGCGGCCCAATGCAGATAACTCATTATCGGTGGTTGAGAGAGCAACCCGGGCCGTCATATCACCGCCACCCACACGTTCAGCCGCCTCAATCAGTTGGCCCAGCGGATGGACCAAAGCGGTTGCAACATGCAACCCGCCCCAAACAGCAACCAACAGCAGCATCATATTCACAACCAGAAAGATATGAGCGAAATTGCTTTCAATACCGGAAAGATTGGCTAACAGGCCTTCATATTCAGCCACCGCTTGTTCGGTCCCCTCGACTCGATGCAAAACCTGCGAATCGATGAAGCGTCCGGCATAAAGATATGTTGGCGCAACCGGTCGATCAAGACGCGCCAGAGCCCGGACACGATCTTGTTGTTCACTGGTTAATACGGCAATTTTTCCCTGATCAGCGTCTTCAAAAGCCCAATCGGGGGGGGCGGGCTCGGTTTCGATAATAAAACTCTCCCCATGTTTGGCCCGAAGGCGCCCACTGCGTTCAAAGATAACAATTTCAGGAATGGAACGTGCGGCCGCCACGGCTGCGACTGTGCGCCCCAAAAGCTCAGTATTGGCATAAATGCCGCTGCTTTCCTGATTTAAAACTTCAGAAACACCAAGAATATCATTACGGATATTTTGCTGATGCTCACGCAAATAGGATTGCGCAATATAGTTTGACTCATCAATGGCTGTGCGGACTTTCTCGTTAAACCAGGCTTGCAGGCCATAATCAAAAAAGGCAACCGAAAATCCAGCCACCAGCAAGGCCGGTGATACAGCAACAACACTGAACAATAAAACCAAGCGCGTATGAAGTTTTGACCCCGCTAAAGCCTGGCGGCGTTCGACCAGAACGGCCCATAATCGGCCGGTTACCAGAAAACCGATAATGACCAGCAAAATGACATTGCCGGTCAAAACAGCCGATACCATTCGAGAGTCGGTGATCATCGGTGTCCAACCGGCCAAAATAGCGTAAGTCACGATGCCCGAAAACAGACCCAGACCGACCAGGATATTCGATATTTTACCCCCCAGATCACGATGAACCACCCAGGCGCGTATATTTCTTGCCCGTATATTTTTTGAAAGAGAGGCAGAAAATGCTATCATGTTTCGCCCAATTGGGTTTTCCAGATCAAGGAAGCATAGGGGAACCAACTCATTATTCACCGGTATTTTAGATGGTTTTATGCATGATGGACTCATGAGGCCTGTTTCAATATTCCCGATAGCCAAAGCGCCCCAAATGATGACCCAATAAAGAAATGCCTGAAGAAAGACGCCTTATAATTGTCCATAATTGTTCATAATTGTCCGAATAATTGTTTGATACTGAGTGGCACCATGTAAAATTCTTTTATTACGTCTTTTATCTTTTATTACGTCTTTTATTACGTATGATTCCTTTTAACAGCTATGATCCTCTATGCAGGGTGTTTTTAAGCATTTTGTTCTTTGTGTAAAAATCCCGACTCAAACACATCCAGCAAACAGGACAATACAATAAATCGACACCAAGAAACAACAAAACGGGACAATAAAGCCAGCCAGTCAAACCAGATAATCAGAAAAAACGGATAACAAGGATAATAATCAGACAATCACAAAAAAACAGATAACCACCAAAAGTCACCAAATAGCCAAAGGTCTTCGACATGTTATTGCGCATTAAACCTCATAATCACCCTCGACCCAGTGAAATCACC
Source organism: Alphaproteobacteria bacterium (assembly GCA_963923945.1). Classification (GTDB taxonomy): domain Bacteria; phylum Pseudomonadota; class Alphaproteobacteria. Next base: position 159,270 of record OZ000551.1, on the reverse strand, counting down.
CCTGAATCTGTTTTCCGCAACCGGCGTCTTTTTCTCGGCCAGGCGGCAGCGGCGGGGTTAATTCCCGCTTTGGGTGGATTTTCTCGCCAAGGACAGGCGGCAGAAACATTGGATCCTTTAGACGCCCCCCGAAGTTCGGTTTATACTTTTGATGAAAAAGAGGTGACGTCTTACGAAGACGCCACAAGTTATAATAATTTCTACGAATTTGGAACCAGCAAAAGTGATCCCAAGCGCAATTCTGGGGCCTTTGAGCCACGTCCTTGGGCGGTCGAAGTTGAAGGAGAGGTCAAAGGAGCGGGAATCTACGCGATTGAAGATCTGATCAAACGCTACCCTTTAGAGGAGCGGGTATACCGTTTACGCTGTGTTGAGGCTTGGTCGATGGTGATCCCTTGGATCGGTTTCCCACTGGGATCATGGATTCGTGACTTGGAACCAACCGGCTCAGCCAAATATGTCGAATTCCTCACTTTATTTGACCCCGAACAGATGCCCGGACAAAGACGCCCTGTCCTGGATTGGCCGTATACGGAAGCCTTGCGGCTTGATGAGGCAATGAACCCCCTCACCTTACTGACTTTTGGCATGTATGGCCGCCTGCTTCCCAAGCAAAACGGGGCACCAATTCGTCTTGTTATACCGTGGAAATATGGCTTTAAGTCGATCAAGTCAATCGTGCGCATCCGTTTTACCCAGACCCAGCCAATGACCACTTGGAATGTCAGTGCACCGAAAGAATATGGTTTTTATGCCAATGTGAACCCGGAAGTTGATCATCCCCGTTGGAGCCAGGCCAAAGAACGTAAAATTGGTGCATTTTTCAAAAAGCCGACCTTGATGTTTAATGGCTATGAAGAAGAAGTTGCTGACCTTTACCGAGGCATGGACTTAAATGCCTTGTTTTAAAACTGCTTGCTTGAGGTTGTCTATCACCCTGTTTATCGACACGTAGGTTTATATAGGTTTATCGACACATAGCATGTCATTTTCTCCTTCCTCTGTTTCGGCACCAACTGGCAGCCCGGCGAAAACCAAAAAACCACGGCGCTGGTTTTCAAAGTTACGGCTCGGAAAACCACTGGTCTTTACCCTATCTTTAGGACCGTTGGCTTGGCTCATCTGGTTGACTTTTGATAATGGATTGGGTGCCAATCCGATTGAATTCATCAATCGCTATCTCGGTGAATGGGCTTTGAATTTTCTCCTGCTCAGCTTGGCCTTATCCCCTGTATCCCGCCTTCCTAGAATGAGGAAAGCGGTATCCTACCGGCGCATGATCGGTCTGTTTGCTTTTTTTTATGTCTGTATGCATCTATCAAGCTATGTCATCCTTGATCAATTTTTTGATTGGGTGGCAATCTGGAAAGATATTGTCAAAAGAATCTATATCACTTTAGGGATGGGGGCTGTGTTGATGTTGATCCCTCTGGCGGTGACCTCAACCAATAAAGCAATCAAACGTCTGGGTGCCAAACGCTGGAAAACCCTTCACCGGTTGGTTTATCCGGCGGCTATTTTGGCGGTTGTTCATTATATCATGATGGTGAAGGCCGACTTACGTGAACCACTGATTTATGCGGCTATATTGGCGGTTCTTCTTGGTCTACGCCTCAATCGGCTCTCGGGGTATTTTTCGCGATACTTCTCTAAAGCGTCCGAGCATTAGTCTGAGTTATCACGCTATCAAAACAAATTTAATCGGTTTTTTGGCGAATAATATCAAGGGTTTGTGGTGTCAGCAGGGCCGCTCTCGGCAGTCAGTTGTTGAGGTTCACCAATACCGGGATTATTCGAAGCTGGGGCTTGATCTGGGGAAATCGGTTTTCCCGAAGCAATCTCTTCGGGCATCGGTGACCACAGTTTCGCAAACTCCTCAGCAATGTTGATTTGTTCCTCATTGAGAGCAATCAAGAGATCTTCACGTAACAACAATGCCTTGCGCTGAGCCTCTGGATCATCACTGAAACCAGAAAGAGCAATGATCAGCCAAATATAAGACTGTATGAGGTCGGCTTCGACCCCCTCACCATCACGATACATTCTGGAAAGCTGAAGTTGGGCCGGAGGATAGCCTTGTTGAGCCGCACGTCTGAACAGCGAAAAGGCAAGAGCAAAATCTTGCTCATTGATCCAATCCACCGCTTGACCGTATTCCTTGGGCGGGGGACGCCGGTAATAATGCATATTGGCCAACCGGTATTGAGCCATCCGGTGGCCACGTTCGGCGGCCGCCTCATACCAAAACATGGCTTGGTAAAAATCCTCTGGGATTCCTTCTAGCCCTTGTTCATAAACCAAAGCCAAGTCATATTGCGCTTCGACATGACCGCGAAAAGCCGCATTTCTTAACAATTCAAGGCCGAGAGAAATGTTGGTATTCAACCCTTCATTGCCTTCGATATATAATGTGCCGAGCACATAGCCGGCATCAATACTGCCGGCTTGAGACGCCGCCTGATACCATTTTAAGGCCTCATCATACACTTCCGGCGTTTGTTGAATGCCCTTAAATGGGTAAATGAGAATTTGTCTGGCTTCTTCACTCCCGAGATTGGCCGCTTTGATCAGCCATTTGGTTGCTCTGGAGTAATTTTGTTCAACCCCAAGGCCGCGTTGATACATGAAGCCAATAAAGATCATTGATCGGATATGCCCTTCTTCAGCCAGGGGCAGCCAATATTCAAAGGCCCGCTCAAAATCGCCGCGATTATAGGCCTTCAAGCCGATATCATATTCTTGAGATGGGTCGGATTGGGCCAGCGTCCCGGTCAGTGGCGCGACGATGAAGACCAAAAAAAGAAAAAAGAAAATTTTCATCTTACTGCCGCCCTGTGATGACGGTATCGTTTGATGCCACCAAATACCTTAACCGCATGACCTATTTTCAATCCCATTCTTGACCCGATAATTTTTAATTCAATACTTTTTAAGCCAGTGAGGACTCTTTTGCTTTGTCCATACTGGAAAATTGATACGATCTTGTCTACTCTCAATACACTCATTTCATATATATAGTTCTTTCGCATATTATGCATCATATGCGTAGGATGGGTGGCTGAGTGGTCGAAAGCACCGGTCTTGAAAACCGGCGGGCGTTCACGCGCCCCGTGGGTTCGAATCCCACCCCATCCGCCATGATCAGATAGGATAAACTAATCCCGCTTGGGGGACCCGTAGGGGGGGCACCGCCCAAGCAAGGGAAAAAGGGGTCCCCCAAAACAGATTGGCAGGCGTTTATTTAAATCTTGCTTGGGGGACCCGTAGGGGGGGCACCCCCAAAACGGATTGGTGGGCGTTTATTTAAATCTTGCTTGGGGGACCCGTAGGGGGGGCACCCCCAAAACAGATTGGCAGGCGTTTATTTAAATCTTGCTTGGGGGACCCGTAGGGGGGGCACCCCCAAAACGGATTGGCCATTTTTATTCTCCGGCAAGAGTGGCGATTTTTTTGATCAAGCTATGAGCACCCTGCAAACGTTCTTGGACATGGTGCCAATCGGCCCGCATAAATAAGCTGTGATCCGGCTTAAAACGTAGCCGCCCGTTCTGTCGGCTCACATAATCAATCAGCCCGGCCGGGTTAGCGAATTGATTGTCATAAAATGTCACGGTTGCGCCTTTGGGACCAGCATCCAGCTTGGTAATCCCGGCATTTCGGCATAGTCGCTTAAGAGAAACAATCTTGATCAAATTATCCACTTCAACCGGCAAAGGACCAAAACGATCCGCCAATTCGCTAGCAAAGGCCGCAATCTCGCTTGAGTCTTGCATCCGACCCAAGCGCCGATAAAGATTGAGCCGCACCCCAAGATCAGAGACATAGCCTTCCGGAATCATCACCGCAACACCGATTGTCAATTGCGGTGTCCAGTCATCCCCGACCGCTTCTCCTTTGGCATCGGCCACTGCTTCCTCTAGTAAATTTTGGTATAACTCAGCCCCGACTTCTCGAATATGCCCGGATTGCTCACTGCCCAGCAGATTGCCCGCCCCCCGTATATCCAGATCATGGTTGGCCAGGGTAAAGCCCGCCCCCAAGGTATCCAGCTGGTGCAGAACCTGCAGACGTTTTTGCGCCTGCGGCCCGACACCGCCAACCGGAGGCGTGGTAAAATAGGCATAACCCCGCCGTTCGGAACGGCCAATACGTCCACGTAATTGGTAAAGCTGCGACAAACCAAACATATCGGAACGCTCAACGATCAATGTATTGGCCCGGGGTAAATCAAGCCCCGACTCAATGATGCTGGTTGAAAGCAGAATATCAAACCGGCCATCACGAAAATCATTCATCGTTTGCTCTAAATCACGCACTGCCATTGCGCCATGGGCCACCCGCCAGCTCAGACCGGGAACATAATCGCGCAAACGTGCCTCAACCACCGCCAAATCTTTCACCCGTGGGCAGACATAAAAACTCTGGCCTTGTCGGGCATGCTCACGATTGAGGGCTTCACGAATCACCACCGGATCTCGGGGGAGAATGAATGTCCGTACTGCCAACCGATTGACTGGTGGTGAGGCAATCAAACTCAAATCCCGCACCCCGGCCATGGATAATTGCAAGGTGCGCGGGATTGGAGTGGCACTCAGGGTGAGAACATGGACACCGCCGCGTAGATTTTTAAGCTTTTCCTTCTGCCGCACCCCAAAATGCTGCTCTTCATCAATAATGATCAATCCCAACATGTCGAAACTGACCTTATCGCTCAACACGGCATGGGTCCCGATGACGATATGAATGGCTCCCGATTTTAGACCATGGCGAATTTCAGCTGCCTCTTTAGAGGCCGTAAAGCGCGACAAAACACCAATTTTTATCGGCAGACCGGCAAAACGCTGGCCGAAGAGTTCGGCATGTTGGCGGCAGAGGAGGGTTGTCGGTGCGACCACCGCAACTTGATAACCATTATCAACCGCCGTATAAGCCGCCCGAAGAGCCACCTCGGTCTTGCCGAAACCCACATCACCACAAACCAAACGATCCATTGGTCGGGTGGCGGCCATATCAGCCAAAACATCACGAATGGCTGCATCCTGATCTTCGGTTTCCGCATACGGAAAACCGGCACAAAACGCCGAAAATCCCACTTTATCCGGCTGCATCGGCTCCATTTCTGCGGCCGCCCGGGCGGCCGCAACCTTGATCAATTCACCAGCCATATCACGTAAGCGGTTTTTGACCTTGGCCTTACGGGATTGCCAAGAAGTACTGCCCAAACGATCCAGTATTCCTAAATTTTCGCCGCCATAGCGCGACAATAATTCAATATTTTCAACCGGCACATAGAGCTTGTCGTCATTATGATAGGTGAGATGGAGACAGTCATGGGCCGCACCGCCAACCGTCAAGGTTTCCAACCCTTCATAACGACCAATTCCATGCTCAATATGCACCACCAAATCACCCACCGATAAGCTGGATGCCTCGGCAATGACATCTTCAGCCCGCCGCCGTCGGGCTGCTTGAGGGGTGTGAGCACCGAAAATATCCGCCTCGGCAATCACCATGAGGGCACCATGAATAAAACCCCGCTCCAGAGCCATCACAACCATCGCGATACTCTTGCTGGGGTTGCACGCAAAGCAGGAGGCCCAATCATCACAAAGGGTCAATGATGTGAGATTCTGCTCTTCCAAAAGGGCGCGCAAACGTTGCCGCCTCTTTTGATCCTTGGCCGTGATGATCACCTGTTTTCCGGCCGTTTGGGCTTTTTCAATCACTGTTTTGGCCTGCTTCAAAGCAGCCACCGGGCCAGCCGAAACGGTCATCGCCGTGAAATCAGGTCCAATTTCACCCCCGGCATCCACCACATCGGCCGCAGCCGGTAAATGATAGGGTGTAAAAGTCAGCCGTCGCCGTTGGGAGAGAATCGCGTCAATCTCCGAAGGGTCGAGATAGAGCCGTTGCGGTGGCAAAGGGTGACGGGGCATATCATCATATGATGAGAGGCCCTCTTGACCGGTGGCCCGGGCTTGCCAGCAGGCCCGAACCCTATCCAAACGGGCCGCCAAACATTGAGAAAAATCAGCATCCAGTACAACCACCGCATGGGGGAGATAATCAAAAATTGTCGCCATTTTTTCATGCAAAAGCGGCGACCAATGGGCCAATCCAGCCGGTTCCTGACCGGCGGAAACCGCCTCATAAAACATATCTTTGCCACCACCGGTGCCGAAAAGAGCCCGGTAACCAGCACGAAAACGGGAAATGGCCGCTTGATCAAACGGAAACTCGCGGGCCGGAACCAATTCACAGCCATCACACCGCCCGGTGCTGCGCTGGGAAACCGGGTCAAAGAGGCGCAAACTCTCCAGTTGATCACCAAAAAAATCTAACCGCATCGGCGAAGCGACACCGGGGGGAAAAATATCCAGCAATCCACCACGCGGCGCATATTCCCCCGGTTCACGCACGGTCTCAACCCGTTGATAGCCATGCTGATTAAGAAACGCCAAAATGGTGGTGGATGATAGAGTCTGGCCAACTCGAACAGCAATCCGCGCTTGGGCCAGCAGGTCAATATCTGGTACACGTTGAGTTAAGGCCGCTACTGTTGTGACAACGGCAAGCGGCTCCTCATGGAACCGACCCGATATCCGGGCACACGCCAGATCACAAAGAGTCCGCATACGCCCAGCCACCACATCATTGCGCGGGGATATCAAATCATAAGGGGTACAATCCCAAGCCGATAAAAGGGCAATCTTGGCTTTTGGCGCGAAAAAAGCCAGCTGCTGCGAGAAAGTCGCCAGGCGTTTATCATCACGCATCACCACCAACAGAGGCGGCGTATCGGTTTTGGATAGCCATTGAGCTGCAACCAGCGCGTCCACCCCTTCAGGGGAACGGGCAATTTTGCTCAAACCCGCCACCCCCGAAAAATCATCAATGATCGTCAAGTTTTGAGAAAATCCAATGTATGGTTAACAAATAAATCAAGGACCGGGCTGCGGTATTCTTCAGGAACATCCTCCTGACCACTGATCCAAGCATAAAGATCATTATCGCCATATTTCAAGAGGATCTCATAAGAATCGAGGCCTTCTGCATCAAGCTGGTTAAGATATTTACGGCCGAATGTTGAGAGGATCATATCCATTTCTCGCATACCGCGATGCTCACTACGAAACAATAACTGCTTGCGACGCACGGTGAGGTCTTCAATATTCAGCGCATTGTTTTGGCGGCGTTTCATGATGATTTTCTGGTCTATGAATCCATCAAATAGGAGTATTGTTGGTTATCCCAGTAACGTCATTGCAACAAAACGATCTCTTTTGGTCTCTTTTTATTATCCATGCGTCCATCAATCCTCAACCCGCTTTTTGCATCCATCGATTCTTTGCCGGGCATTGGTCGAAAAACCGCGCAACTCTTCACGAAATTATCCGGTCCCCGGGTTGTCGATCTGCTCTGGCATCAACCAACCGGGGTGATTGACCGCCGCCATAAACCCAATATCGCTGATTTGGCTGATCATCATAGCGCAACCATTGTCACACTTGATGTAAAAATTGGCAGGCATCGCCCGCCACCCAATAAGCGCTTGCCTTACAGAATATCCTGTCAAGATGAGACCGGCTTTATTGATTTGGTGTTTTTTCATGCCCATCGCGACTATTTACAGCGCTTGCTCCCTGAAGAATCGCGCCGCATTGTCTCGGGCCGTTTGGAACGTTACGCCGATAGATGGCAAATCCCCCATCCCGATCATGTGGTCATGCCAGAACAGGCTGACGGTCTGCCAGAGGTTGAGCCGGTTTATGCCCTCACCGAAGGACTCAGCCGTAAAATGGTCTCAAAGGCCATCCAGGCCGCCATCAATATTCTGCCCGCCCTACCTGAATGGCTAGAGGTTGAGAATATTGATCAGCACCGCTGGCCCGGCTGGAAAGAGGCGGTCACAGAATTACACCGACCCGGCGCGCCCCCAGACCACAGCCAAGAACAACCGGCCCGCCGTCGGTTGGCTTATGATGAATTGCTGGCCAACCAGTTATCCTGGGCCCTCACCCATCATCGAGTCACCCAGCGCTCTGGACGATCCACCCCCCCCAACCCAGAGGAAAAAAACAGATTGCTTAATCAGGCGGGCTTGGCAATGACCCCCGGCCAGAAAGCGGCGGTGGATGACATTGAACATGATATGGACTCGCGAAAGCATATGTTGCGTTTGCTGCAAGGTGATGTTGGATCTGGCAAGACGTTAGTGGCTGCTTTAGCGATTGCCAACAGTATCGTATCGGGCCGCCAAGCGGTTTTCATGGCACCAACCGCATTATTGGCCGAGCAACATCATCAAACTCTCAACCATTTTTTTGCTGACTCAACCGCCCGAATCAGAAATGTATTATTGACCGGCCGCGATACCGCAACCCAACGGCGCCATCGCTTGGCAGAAACGGCCTCTGGAGCCGCTCACTTGGTGGTCGGGACCCATGCTTTGTTTCAAGAGGGAGTCCGTTTTCATGATGTTGGGCTGGTGGTGATTGATGAGCAGCACCGCTTTGGGGTTGATCAACGCATAAGGCTGCAAGAACGTGCCCCACAAGCAGATATCTTGCTGATGACTGCCACCCCGATCCCACGCAGCCTGACTTTGGCTCTTTATGGCGGAGTCCCGGTATCACGCATTCATGACAAGCCCCCCGGACGGCAGCCGATTGATACCCGGGTGCTGCCTCTGGAGCGGCTTGATGATGTCTGTCAAGCCCTGGCCCGTAAATTAAAAAACGGCGAACGAGTCTATTGGATTTGTCCTCTGATTGAAGAAAATAAGCAGAGCAATCTGACTGCTGCCACCACCCGCTATGCCATCTTGGAGCAACAATTTCCCGGTCATGTTGGTCTGATTCATGGCGGTATGGCCGCCCAAGATAAAGAACAGGTGATGCATCATTTCACCAGCGGCCGCATCGCTATTCTGGTTGCCACCACAGTGATTGAGGTTGGAATTGATGTCCCTGAAGCAACCCTGATTGTTATTGAACATGCGGAACGTTTTGGCCTGGCCCAACTCCATCAACTACGTGGACGCATTGGCAGAGGCGATCAAGCCGGGGTTTGCTTGTTGCTGTATGCCTCGCCATTGTCAAGAACCGCTGCCGAGCGCCTAAAAATACTCCGTCACAACAGCAATGGCTTTGACATTGCCGAACAAGATTTACGGCTCCGCGGCAGCGGCGATATGCTGGGGATTCGACAAAGCGGGCTGCCTGATTTTAAGCTGGCTGATTTAACCAGTGATCATGACCTGTTGATCGCCGCATCCCAAGAAGCCCAAGCCATGATCAAAACTGACCCCCATCTGAAAGGCCCGCGCGGTCCTGGCTTAAAATTGTTGCTCCATCTCTTTGCCCATCATGAAGCCATCGGCCGGGCCCGCAGTGGCTAATTTTTCAATCCATATCCCTATTATCGAAGCCGGTGACGCAAAGCAGCGACTTGAAAAAACAAGGTCGCGGGCATCAAGCGGACAATTTTGGCAAGCCAGGTAAATAATTTTGGGAAATGAATCTCAAAGGCCCGTGATTGAAGCCCCTTGGCAATCTGTTTGGCCGCTTCTTCGGCCGAAATTTGTAAGGGCATGGGAAACGTGTTTTGTCCCGTCATCGGCGTTTTTACAAAACCGGAATTGATGACCTTGACATCAATTCCCTGGGATTTTTGCTCACAACGCAAAGACTCAGCCAAATTGATCAAGGCGGCTTTGGTGGCCGCATAAGGTTGGCCATAGGGCAACCCCCGATACCCGGCAACACTGGCGCAAAGGGCAATCTGACCAGTTTTTTGATGGTTCAAAATCGGCAGAACGGCATGAATTGTATTGAGCGCCCCGTTAAAATTGATCGCAACCAACTGATGGGCTTTCTTGATATCCATCGCCTCAAGAGTCCCCGGTTGATAAATGGCCGCCATAAAAACAGCGCTGTCCAATTTGGGGAAAATTTTCTGGATACTCTTGGCGGCTTGGGAGAGCTTTTTGGCATCAGCCACATCGACCGGAAAAACTTGATGGTGGCCGCCCAATTCTTGGTTGAGTATTTCCAGAGCATCCCGGCGGCGCGCCGATAAAGCCAAAACAGCCCCCTGGGCCGCCAATTCAATCGCCAAGGCTCGACCAATCCCGCTGCTGGCCCCGAGAATCCAAATATGGCGGCCATCATATGGCTTTTTGCGCATCTCTTTTATCTTTCTTTTGGTTTTTTTAGGGTTGTTTCCTCTCACCTTGTGGGTTGTTTTTGCATGAATAAGGTCAATTCAGCCACTGTAAACCCGAATTTCTTCAGATAAGAGCGATTGATCAAAACCCCATCATTCATCAAGAACATCCAGTCATCGAAGCGGATCCGATAGACATTCTCTCCCACCGGGAGATCCATTTGATAGGCCCAACGCATTGCCGAACCTTGGGTCTTGCCCTCGGCCTTATCGAGAATATCGGTCGCCTCACCTTGATAGTGATCATTGGTGATTTTTTTGATTGTCCAAATACGCTGTTGGCGTTCACCATCATAATAGACGAAATCTTCCTTCAATGTCCCGCTATTCCCTTCCCAGGACCCGACCATATCAACATCAAAACGCCGCACCACATGGCCTTTATAGTCCTGAACCAGCCCCCAGGCCTTAATCGGACCATTAAAATACTCTTCCAAAATCAGCGGTGGTCCCGAACCTTGATAATGATCAAGAGACGGCCCCGAACAACCATGAAGAAGTGCCAAAAGCCCCATGAGAATCACCTTTTTGCTTTTAAAGATTTTATCTTTGAGAATTTTATCTTTAAAGATGACTTTTTTGAGGACAATTTTTTTGAACCTATTCATTGCTGGTTTCCTCCATAATGCGTAAACGCCAAAGCAATCCGGCGGCCATTGATTTGATCAGGCAAGGAATAAGAGTGTAAAGCGTGATCAAAACAATCATGGCTTGGGATGTATTCTCTTGGCCAGCGGCAAAGTCGAAAGCACCCAAAATAAGAAAGGCAACCCCACCAGCTACAGCCAAGGATATCTTGGGCAGAAAGGCCAACAAAGCATAATATTGGGTGGCTTCTTTTTCCGCTTTAAGGGCGGTGATGCGATCAGCCAGAATGGCCGGCGGCAATGAGAGATCAGCACCCAAAGCCGCCCCGGAAAGAACGCAAATCACGCCGTAAGGGAAAACATCACCCGGCTGCATGGTGGCAGCCCAGATAAAAGTTACAATGGCCAGAATCATCCCCCAAAACCAGGCTTTTTCGCGTCCCCAACGATCTGCCAACCGCACCCATACTGCCATGAACGCGGCTCCAGAGATAAAATAAAGGAATAAAAACAACCCGGCCAAATGATCCGCGCCCAAATAATCACGAATAAAAAACAAAACCGTCACGCCAGGCAATGCGGCCGCCAAATGGGTCAGAAAACAGACCAGAAAAAACCACCTGTTGACACCCAGTAAAATCGGCAAAAATGATAATCCTCTATGATCACTGGACTGGCGAACCGGATGGTCCATCGGTATGCCGGACATAAAATGGCTAAAAGAAAGCAGAGCCACCACCATCACAACCGCAAAAATCCAAAAGGAAACAATATAGGCCGCTGCAAGATCAATCGGCCGCAAAAATTGCGGAAAAAATTGCAGAACAGTCGGCAAGATCACCGCGATCAGAAGACCGAGTAAAGTCAAGGCCTCACGCCAAGCCGCGATACGGGTCCGCTCGGTTGGGGCATCACGCCATAAGCCGCCGATCATGGTAAAATTGATGGTAACAATACTAAACCCGGTGGTGGCGGCAATCATACCGATGGCAAACCAGACAATCGCCGCAACACCCTGCGGCGGCCCGTAAAAAACCGCCGCCATCCCCAAGACCAACAGAACAATCCCAGCCAACATAATCCCATAACGTTGGTGCGCATGACGATCTGAGAGATAGCCGATAATCGGATCTTGGAAGGCGTCCAGCAACCGCACCCCCATCAGCACGATACCGATCAAGCTGATATTAACCCCGAGATTGCGGGTATAAAAATCAGGGGCATGGATATAAAGCGGCAACCCGGCAAACGCCAATGGGAGAGCCAAAACGGCATATTGAAGAAGAGACCGGAACGATAATCGGGGAGTCATCGCGCTCCGAGTAACTGCCGCCGCAAATCAGGCTCGCTGGTGTTTTCATTAAGCCAAATACCAAAAAATTGCCGCCCGAATTCCGGATCACCAATCACCCCGATCTCTTGATTGTTGAGGAAAAAAAGGCTCTGACTGGTATCGGTATAGATGCCGGTCAAGGATACCCCTTCATCAACATCGGGAAAGATGCGCTCCATCTCCTTATCCCATGTCGCCAACCTGTCTTCATCGCCAAAACCTTGGTTACGTATCTCTATGGTTGATCTTTGGGCAATTTTATCCCCATACAACCGCCGTAAATACAATAATTTCAGCGCAAAAGGCCGGTCAGGGTGCCACTGACCCCCCGGGGCATAAAGAAATGCATCATACACATCCCAGATGAAAACGGTTAAGCGTCCTTGCCCAACCAGCTGAGCATTCGGGACATAGTCTTTGATCACTTGATCAATCACGCCAGGAGACTCTGCTTGGGAAAACAATTGTTCAGACTCATCAGATATTGGAGGGGAAGACTGGGGCGAATAAACCCCAAACTGCCCGGCCAAGCTTAGCGACACAGAAACCGCGAAGAGGACACTCACAAAAAATGCCGATACGCATAATATCGAGCATACGCGTCTCATGACCCGGCTAAGCATGGCACAAACTGACTTGCATGACATCATTGTGACCGGTTTTGAATCCAGCGATACAGGCGGATAAATAAAAACGCCAGAGACGTATAAATCCGTCATCAAACCCCAAGGCTTTGACCGCCGATTTTTGATCATCGAAGGCTTGAAGCCAATGGGTGACAGTCCGAGCGTAATCCTGGCCAAAGGCAAGCATCCCTTCGGCTTTCAAGCCGGCTCGTTCGGCTTCTTGTTGGAAACGTTGCGGGCTGGGTAACAGACCACCAGGGAAAATATAACTACGGATAAAATCACTCCCACGGCGATAACGCGGAAAATCACGGTTATTGATGGTGATGGTCTGGATAACCGCCCGGCCCCCTTGTTTGAGCAAATCGCCGATACGCCGGAAGTAAACCGGCCAGTGTGACTCGCCGACCGCCTCAAACATCTCAATCGAGACAATATGATCAAAAAAACCCTCTTGGGAGCGATAATCTTTTAAGCAAACCCGCGCATCGTCCCCAAGGCGCTGTTGGGCATAGCGGCATTGTTCTTGAGAAAGAGTAATCGCCTGAATGGAAAAATCACCCCTGGATGCGGCATGGTCGGCAAAGCCGCCCCAACCACAACCGATATCCAGCAACCGGCCCGAAAAAGAATTAAATTGCTGAATAATACGGTCATATTTATTGCTCTGGGCCGCTTCAAGCGGTTCATTTTGGCTTCGAAACAAAGCGGAAGAATACGTCATCGATGGATCAAGCCATAACGCATAAAAATCATTGCCCAGATCATAATGGGCTTGAATATTTTTCTTACTGCCCCGCACCGTATTGCGGCGCAAACGATAGCCAATATTGGCCGCCAGATGGAGCAATCTCTCGCTGAATGCATATTGATCAAAACTGGAGCGATTTTTTAGAAAAAACCCAACAAGAGCGGCGGGATCATCACTCTCCCAATAGCCGGACCGGTAATCATGTGCAAAACCGACATCACCCTTAAAAATTAAATGGCTAAACACCCGCCAATCATGAATCTGTATGTCAGCGACATCACCAGGAGAGCGGCCGACAAAAACCCGGGTCTGGCCGTCCGGGGCAGTCAGGGTGAGGCGTCCGGTCTCAACATGATCCAGGCAGCGAAACAGCCGGTTGGCCAGGGATTGAGAAAAGCGATCCGTGATCATTGAAGTGAATAATTTAACCAAGAAAATGATAAAATAGGGTCGGTGATTGAATGGGTGAAATTAGTATTGTCGTTTTACCGTCATTAAAAGGGCAAACATGATATTAAACAGTCAATGGAGTAAGCGTTTTGAAAACCCTGAATAAATTTTAAATAGGTTAAAAATTTTTGGTTGTCGATACAGTTTGCTTTTTTTGTTGTGGTTTGGTGATGTATTTCACCCCTTTGAGCAACAGCTTTACCGCTTGCCAATGGATTGCAGAGATCACCTTAAGCGTCAATAGGGGATGCCGCCAGAAAGCGCGCCGCAGAACAGCTGGAGTCATGTCAACTAAATTTCCAGTCAATGATGTGGTGAGTTGCTTGCCCTGATCATCGGGGTAAAAATCAATCCAAATACCCAATGGGTCACCCTCAGTGTCAAAACGACCGGTATCAAAGCGAAACCTGTAAAATCCTTGACGCTGAAGCATCGGTGAAACATGGAAAATTTTCTGCCCTTGCAAAATATCACCCGGTTGAATGGGGCGATGATTGTGATGGGCACAAATATAAATATGGTGCTCACCGAAAGTGTTATCAACCTCACATAAGACTGCACGTGGCCGCCCGGCCCGGTCACAACAGACCCAAAAGCTCACCGGATTAAAAACATAGCCAAAAATTCGCGGCATGGAGATCAAAATAATCTCGCCATCAGCCGCTCTCACCCCATGATCAGCCAGCAGCTTACGGGCCCAGTCTTGCAACCCATCACCGTTGCGCGGGCCATGATCCCGATCATAAAAACTCACCACCGCCGACCGATTGCGGGCTACTGGAAGAGAGTCCAGCGCGCTTAACGGGAGGACCAAATAAAAGACCCGATACCAAAAACTGTTGACCTTGGGGAAAAGACGTTTGTGAGCCACCCGGCCAAAGAGAATTTTTGCCGAAGAAATTTTTTCCGGAGTAATTTTTTCCGGAGGAATTTTTTCTGGAGGAATTTTTTCCATTTGCATCGGCTCTATCCCCCTTTTGATCCGGATCGCCAAGGCACCCAGACCCCCAGGGATTGAGAAACCCGAATGGCGCTGAGCAGACCATCTTCGTGGAAGCCATAGCCTTGATAGGCACCACAAAACCACAAACCCCGTTTTCCCTGGATGGTGGTCATATCTTTCTGGGCTCTGATGGCTGGAAAATCAAACAGCGGATGGGAAAAAACATGCTCATCCAAAATGCACGCAGCCCGGGGACGCCGATGAGGGTTGAGAGTCACCAGTACCGGCTGATCTGTATCAAGGTTTTGCAAATTATTCATCCAATAGCTGAGAGAGATGGTCTGCTGGTCTTGGCCTGCCCTTTGTCTATGCGCCAAGTAAACCCAGCTTGACCAGCATTTTTTATTTTTCGGCATAAAAGAAGGATCTTGATGGACAATCATTGTGTTGTCTCGATAACCAAAGCAACCCAGGATTTTTTTCTCTTGCGCGGTTGGGTTGGTGACCATGCTGAGGGCTTGATCGGCGTGACAAGCCAAAACAACCTGATCAAAAACATCTCGGTGACCCTGATGATCTTGGATGGTGACTGTGCCCTCTTTGGCTGAAACCCGCTCAACCCGGCATTGGAGCTTGATACAACCATCGCGACGGCCAAGGATATCGATGATGCGCTCAACATAAACCCGGCTGCCACCGGAAACCGTATACCATTGCGGGTGCCGATTGATGGTCAACAGACCATGATTATGAAAAAATTCAATGAATGTTCGGGCCGGAAATTGGGTGATGGCGGTGGTTGGGCTGCTCCAAATGGCCGCCCCCATCGCCACCAGATAATATTCCCGAAACCATCTCCCGACACCGAGACGATCCAGATAATCCCCGAGTGTCAGATCCGGATTGCGGGCCACAAAAGCGGCCGCTTGGCGATTAAACCGCAGAATATCAAACAGCATCCGCCAAAAAGCCGGACGCCAGATATTCTTGCGTTGAGCAAACAGATGGCCGGAACCATATTCCAGCCACCCCTCATCAAGACTGACCCCAAAAGACATCTTGCTCTTTTCAGTGGGGATTTTGAGTTCTTCAAACAGCCCGATCAGATTGGGGTAGGTGCGGTCATTGAAAACAATAAAACCGGTATCGACCGGGATCATATCTTGATGATCTTGATCATAACGATCTTTATCAGGGCAGATATCAATCGTACGACTATGGCCGCCGGGGGTGGCCGCTTGTTCATATACTGTCACTTGATGGCGTTGCGACAACAGATAGGCGGCTCCCAAGCCGGAGATACCCGCCCCAATGACGGCAATTTTCATGAATCATCATCTCCTGAGAGCAACGTATCCGATAACAATCAAGAGGATGATTGAGGGGTTTTGGCCTTCCGGCCCCGATAAGGAATGGTCGGTTGATCGCCCTTGGCCGGAGCAATCTTGGGAATTTTCCGATCTTTGGCCGGAGTCCGGCGATCCGGCGGGGTAATAATCCCACCAGAGATGATCATCTTGATCCCCTCTTCAACCGTCATATTGAGAGGGATCAACTCTTTGACCGGCAGAAACAGCAAATAACCGGAGGTGGGGTTGGGGGTGGTCGGTAAAAAGACATTCACCACCGCATCGGCGGTGACATTTTGCACCTCTCCTTTGGTTTTGCCGGTGATAAAACCGATGGCCCAGCAGCCGCGCCGGGGATATTCAAACAGCACAACCTCACGAAAGGCTTGCGATTGCGAAGTGAAAACAGTTTCAAAAATTTGTTTAACCGCGCCATAAATCGTGCGGATGACCGGCATCCGGCGCAACATACGTTCCCCCAAATGGACCAGATACCGCCCCCCGACACCGGCAGCAATCCAACCCACCAGGACCAAAAAAATCAGCAACACCACCAGACCCACCCCCGGCAGATCGAAGGGCAAATAACTTGAGGGATTGTAAGATTTTGGGATGAATGGCGTGACTTTGGCGTCAACAAAGGATACGAAAAGCCACGCGGCGTAAAATGTGATCCCCACCGGGGCGGTAACCAAAATCCCGGTGATGAAACACCGCCGGATACGGGCCGTAATCGGTGACGACCGGCCCTTCTTGCTCGACTGAGAATGGTTTGATTGAGACGCCATACCCTTTATTAGCCGGTCCTTGTCACCGCGTACAGAGCAGAATAGAGACCGGCGTATAGATCATGGTGCTGAGCAAAAAATCAAAGCTCATACCGCCGTCAATCAGGCCCATCTAGGAGGAATCGACATGCTCAAAATATTGGAACAGCATCGCTTGGATGTTTTTGTCCAGGCCGCCAGACAATGTCACAACATGGCCCATAATACAGGGCTATCTATCATGCGGGCGGGGCTTTTGATCAATGCGGGGGCTTTATTTACGTTTCCGGCTTTTCTGGTCGCCTTCAATAAACATGAACTGCTGTCCGGTGGGTCCCTGATCATTTCTGGGATGTGTTATGTCACCGGACTCATTTGTGCCGCTCTTTGTGGTTATTATGCTCAGCGTAATATAATTTGTATGGCGTCTTATTGGGAAGGACTCTGGGGTGCATATGTTAAATATTATCAAGATTGCGGGGAGGACAATCGGTTAGCAAAAGCGAAAATCCTCAAAAACAAAATCAATCAAGCACATAAAAAATATATGAAGAAACCCAACCCGCTGCGGATAAAAACCACAAATTGAGTGTTTTTTTCGGTTTCGCCTCTTACTCTGCATTTGCGCTCGGATGTTGGGTTATGGCCTACTTTATCTCATGATAAGAAAGGTCGCCATTTCTGAACTGCTACGAAGTAGCCAGAACCCTTGATCATTTAGTTTTAATCTCGCAAGAGATTATGAATTGTCAATGTAACGGCATTTTCGGCCCGCCTTTTTAAATTCAAGCGGTCAATGCTTGTATAAGACGCCTCAGTTCACCGTTCTTTGTCTCAATAATCTGATTGGCCTTTTCTTTCAGATTGTTGATATTTCCAGCATGCGCCGCATCAAGATCATCCAACACCCCTTTGAGGTCAATATCAAAACGAAAATATCGCTGGTTTTCTCCTTCGCCAGAGAGGAGATGATCAAGATGGTAGTGTGTGGCATCGGCCTGACCATCCATCATAATGTCGATAACAGGACGCATCCAACCGATTTTGCCCCAATCTTTGGCGTCTTCGTAAAATATTTCCCGGTTGGTAACCCCGGTACCAAGGGATAGTAAAAGGATCGAATCTGAAGACTTGCCGGACGAAACAGCCTCCACATAAGCACACATTGCCGGGTTGTTGACGAATACGCCGCCATCAATAAGCACGCGTCGGGTTGGTTCGCTCCTCGCAAGACTATAAATCTCTGCCGGTTCGAAATAGGAAGGAGCAGCGGATGTGGCCCGCACGGCATCCCGGAGATAGTGATTGCGGTCAGGGTCAGCCGCTTTGCTGGTTTTGAAAAAATATGGCTTACGGGATTCGATATCATAGCTCGTCATTACAACCGGTTTAATGCAATCGGTGAGAGAATTGTCCTCAAGATATTCGTTTAGAATTCTCTCAAGCGGTTTATGGTCGTAAAGTTCCTCGAATGCTCCTCCCACCAACGTAATACCGCGCCAGAGGGATCGTTGGAATATCTCCCTGCCGCGTTCGCTGTAAAGCTGTACAACGTCAGCGGCGGAAAATTTCGGTCTTCCTCGGCCATTTTTGACCGTGAGCATCGCCGCGATAATGCCACCAGTCGACGTACCGACAATCAAATCAAATAATTCTGAAATCGGCTTATCTGTTTCCTCTTCAATATGAGCTAACAAGCAAGATGGGATCACGCCGCGTATGCCACCACCATCAATCGATAAAACTTTATGCATTTTTCTCTCCAGATTGAGATTTTCAAGCATTTTTTTCGGTGTAAGAGGTGCCATATCGCCAGACCAAGGCACCGATAATCAGGTAGACCCGATGCATGTGAAAGACTGCAACCAACTTATTAAAAATTTATTAAAAATGGTGAGCCCGACAGGGATCGAACCTGTGACAACCTGATTAAAAGTCAGGTGCTCTACCAACTGAGCTACGGGCCCCCAAATCACCGAATCAACCGGATCAGAAGAGTGGCGAGAACATGTCCCGCTTGATATAGAACTTATATAAGGTTCCGTAAAATGAACCTCAAGATAATCGGTCTATGCTGAATGCGGCCCATTCTGAGCGAATCGTAAAAATGTTCGTGGTTGTCATTTATTGATCCTTCTAAAGCGTTCATTCTCTAAAGACACCGCAACATTTTACCCTGATCCCTCAACGTCAGCGGCCACCTGCATACGTTCGATAATCGTCGGTTTATCCAAAACCATGCCATTGGCCCCGCTACCGGGACGAATGCGATCAACCAAATACATGCCTTTCACCACCTCACCCCAAACCGTATATTGACCATCCAAAGACGGCAAATCATCATAGCAAATATAAAACTGGCTATCCGCGCTATCCGGGTCGGCCGCCCTGGCCATGGATACAGTGCCGCGTTGATGCTTGGCATCAGAAAATTCCGCCGGGATATTTTGCCCCGAACCACCGGTTCCATTGCCATCCGGGTCCCCCCCTTGAGCAACAAAACCAGGGATGACCCGATGGAAGGTCAAGCCATCATAAAAGCCTTGACGGGTTAATTCCTTGATTCGGGCCACATGTTGCGGAGCCAAATCAGGGCGCATCTTGATCACCACCCGGCCCCCATTCACATCCATATAAAGGGTATTTTCCAAATCCGCATGATCATCCCCCTGGGCCGGAACTTCAGCCGGAACCCCAATCGAAAGACCAATGATGGCCAGAAACCGAGCAATAAATTTTTTCACAATATCCCCTTTCATAACGACGATGAGATAATGAAACAACAACAGTCACCATAAACAACCCCATTAGGATCACGTCAAGAGTGTTATCAAGAGTGTTTTTTTAAGACGTTCATTCTCGAGGTTTTATATGCGGGATTATATAAAAGTGTTGCCGAGATCATCCCCAAAACCGCCGCCATCACAGCACTATTCAGCCCCATAGGTTACGCGTCTTCGAGACGGCATATCTTCAAGACGCTTGATTATGTAGGCGCTCTTGCAATCGACGCGCGACCCCAGATGGGACGAATTCATCAACCATCCCCCCCAGCCGCGCCACTTCCTTAACCAGGCCGGATGCGGTGAATTGATGGGCTTGATCGGCCATCAGAAAAACCGTCTCCACGGTTGGATCCAGGCGGGCATTCATCCCGGCCATAGTGAATTCATATTCAAAATCCGATACCGCCCGCAGCCCCCGGACAATGACCGATGCCTGAACATTTTTAACCAGATCAACCAATAATGAGTCAAAAGGCTTGATTTCCACGCTCGCATGACGGCCAACACTGGCTGTGAATTCCAGCTTGGCCACCTCCTCCTCCAGCATGGCCACTCGATCATCAAGAGAAAACAGCGGTTGCTTGCCGGGATTGGTGGCAACCCCAACCACCAGGCGATCAACGAAATGGGTGGCCCGTTGGATGATATCCAGGTGACCCAATGTCACCGGATCAAATGTCCCCGGATAGACCGCCGTGTGAACCCGGGCCGATGACGACGTATGCGGCATTACTGTTCCTTGAAAAATTTCTGGCCAAAAATCTTAAAGAGGATCAATCTTATATGAAAATAGAGCACGTATAATCAAATATGAGCAACCAAACATAGACAATCGCCGACAAAGGCACCCCCTTCAATCCTCTAGCCCCATGACGAACCGGAACGTGATCAATAAAAAAATATATGGGGGAGCACAATCATAAAAGGGTGCTCTATTTCTAAAGTACCCTTTTATGACATTCTGTCAAAAACCCGGATAATCTATTTGCCACTGGGTGGATTGTTACTCCGACCGCCCCCAGAGGGGTTGCCAGTTTGGCTGAGTGCATTGGGCAGTCCAGATGATTTTCCCATTGTATTTTTCCCATTGTATTTTTCCCATTGTGTTTTTCCTATTGTGTTTTTCCTCTATTTTAAAGTTTATTACATATGCATCATCATATATATTTGCATGAAAATGCACGGTCTTTATAAAAACATTAAGTGCAGAAATGATTATAAATGCGTTAAATGCAATATTGCGCAGATATTGATCCATATCAAAGGAAAAAATGCAGCCGGAAACCACATATCAAGCCATCCTCGGCCAAATGCTCAAAGAATTGCGGAAAAACAAGGGAATGGACCAGGCCGATATAGCCCAAAAAATGGCGATCAACCCCTCGTCATGGTCGCGGATTGAAAGCGGCAATACAATCCTGAATATTCGGCAGCTCCAAAAGATTGGAGAAATGTTCGGTTTGGAAGCCAATGAAATATTGTTGAAAGCTGACACCATCGCCCATTCCTTGAGAGACCAGGGATATATTGTCCATTATGATTCGATTAAAGAAGTCCAGTCCAAAGGCTCACAGGGTTTGGCCTTGATTGGCGGGGCGGTGCTGGGTTTGTTGGTCGGCCGTTTGTTGTTTGGTCAAGACGATAAAAACAACAACCAAAAGGATACATAACGCTTTATTATATAAGCTTTTATTCTGTTTCAGCTCTTTCCTTGCTTTGATTTCTTGATCTTTTTTAATCCGGTTCCCGCCGGTGGAACAATCCCCTGTTTCAGCCCTTATCCTGTTTCGGCCCCCTGCTCTTGGTTGAATGGCTATCTTGGGGGTGCCGCTTTCTTTTTAATACCGTTTTGGGGGTGCCCCCCCTACGGGTCCTCTTTATAAATGGCTATCTTGGGGGTGCCCCCCCTACGGGTCCTCTTTATAAATGGCTATCTTGGGGGTGCCCCCCCTACGGGTCCCCCAAGATAGCGGGGGGATAGCGGGATGAGATGGCAGTACCCCCCCTACGGGTCCCCCAAGATAGCGGGGTTCGGTTTAACCGAATCCGAATCTAAGCTCTCCGGTTCTGAGTCCGCATCCGCATCCGAGCCGGAGACTTCGGCCAGCCTTGTCACCGAGACCACTTTTTCATCTTCGGCCACATCAAACAGGCGCACCCCCTGGCCAGAGCGACCAATCACCGAAACATCGGCAATCGGGCACCGAATGAGCTTGCCGCCATCGGTCACCAAGACAATCTGATCATCCGCTTCAACCGGGAAGGCCGCAGCCATCGCCGAGCCGTTGCGTTTGGTCAACGTCATATTGGCAATCCCCTGCCCACCCCGGCGCATCACCCGATACTCATAAGCTGAGGTCCGTTTGCCATATCCACGATCACTGATGGTGAGGATGAATTCCTCCTGGGCCGCCAGTTCAGCCCGCCGCGCTTCATCAAGCTCTTGATCCGTCTTGGCACCATCATCGGCTTTTTGATTATCCGTCATATCGTCAGCATCCGCAGCATGGCTACGGGCCATACGTAGATAGGCATTGCGTTCCTCAACCGCGAATTCGGCATGGCGCAGAATGCTCATAGAGATCACCTCATCACCGGGTTTCAAGAGCATTCCCCGCACCCCCATCGAATTGCGTCCGGAAAACACCCGCAGATCCTCAATCGGAAAACGCACACATTTTCCCTCACGCGCCGAAAGCAAAACATCATGACTTTCATCACAGACCGCCGCGGCAATCAGACGATCCCCTTGATCCAGCTTCATGGCGATTTTTCCATTGGCTTTGACTTGGGTAAAATCAGCCAAGGCATTGCGTCGGATAGTGCCGCTGGCGGTTCCAAAAACAATTGAGAGATGCTCCCATTCTGATGGGTTATCCGGCAACGGCATCAGAGCGGTGATGGTCTCCCCAGTTTCTAAAGGCAATAACTGAATTAAAGGTTTGCCGCGGGCTTGTGGCGAAGCAACCGGCAATTTATAAACTTTGAGCTTGTAAACCATGCCACGTGAGGAAAAGAACAACACTGGAGCATGGGTGTTGGTGGCAAAAACCTGTATGACAAAATCTTCTTCACGGGTGGCCATGCCGGCTCGTCCTTTGCCGCCGCGTTTCTGGGCCCGATAGGCCGAAAGCGGCACCCGTTTGACATAGCCAGCATGGGATACCGTGACCACCATATCTTCACGCGGAATCAGGTCCTCATCATCGGTATCCAGGGCTTGATCAATAATTTCGGTGCGGCGGGGACTGGCGAGCTTGTCTCCCAAGGCCAATAATTCATCGCGCAAAATACCCATCAGCCGCTCACGTGATCCCAGGATATCCAGATAATCGGCAATACGCGCCGCAACCTCTTTGAGATCTTGAGTGATTTTTTCACGTTCAAGACCGGTTAAACGATGCAGACGCAGATCAAGAATGGCTTTGGCCTGGGTTTGCGAAAATTTATACGTTCCAGCATCATCAACCTCGTGCCCTGGATCATTGATCAAAGCGATCAATGGTCCCAGATCATGGGCCGGCCAGGAACGCTCCAATAAAGCCGCCCGGGCCGCAGCCGGGTTTTTGGCTTTGCGAATACAATCAATAATCGGGTCAAGATTGGCCACCGCGACCGCCAGCCCCACCAAAACATGGGCCCGTTCGCGGGCTTTACCCAGATCATAGGTCGTGCGGCGGGCAATCACTTCCTGACGAAAATCAACAAAAGCGGCAATCGCCGCTTTCAAGTCCAGCAACACCGGCTGGCCGTGATGAAGGGCCAGAAAATTGATGCCAAAAGAGGATTGCAACGGCGTAAATTTGAACAGCTGATTCAAGACAACATCGGTGTTGGCATCGCGTTTTAATTCAATAACAATACGCAAACCATCACGATCCGACTCATCACGCAATGTCGCCACCCCATCAACGATTTTATCACGGGCCGCCTCAGCCAGACGTTCCATCAAGCGGGATTTGTTCAACTGATAGGGAATGGCGCTGACAATAATCGCCTGGCGATCTTTACCCATCGACTCAATCGCTGTACGGGCCCGCATGATCACCGAACCGCGCCCGGTCTGATAGGCGGCATGAATACCGGCCCGGCCAACAATCAGACCGCCGGTGGGAAAATCCGGCCCCGGCATCAGGGTCATCAATTCCTCTAATGTCATATCCGGATTATCGACATAAGCACAACAGGCCGCGATGGCCTCACCCAAGTTATGGGGCGGAATATTGGTGGCCATGCCAACCGCGATACCGCTGCCGCCATTCACCAGTAAATTGGGAAATGCAGCCGGTAAAACCACCGGTTCTTGGGAGGAATTATCGTAATTTTCCTGGAAATCGACGGTATCGCGATCAATGTCATCCAGCAACGCATGGGCAGAAATAGCCAGCCGGGCTTCGGTATAGCGCATGGCTGCGGGTGGATCACCATCCATTGAGCCATAATTCCCCTGCCCGTCAATCAAGGGCAGGCGCATCGAAAAATCTTGGGCCATCCGCACCATAGCATCATAAATTGCGCTATCACCATGCGGATGGTATTTACCCATGACATCACCAACAATCCGGGCAGCTTTTCGATAAGGCTTGTTGAAATCGTAACCGGCCTCTTTCATGGCAAACAGAATACGCCGATGCACCGGTTTCAATCCGTCACGGGCATCGGGCAACGCCCGAGAAACGATCACGCTCATCGCATAATCGAGATAAGATTTGCGCATCTCGTCCTCAAGGGTGACAAGATGAATATCAGAAGCTGGCATTTCTTGGCTGTCTGTCACGGCCACTCCCATGAAAGTAAGAGGAAAAACAAAACCGACCCTTAGCGCGGTTTCCGATTTTAAGATCAGGCGCCAAGATTCAGGCCAAACTCAATCAGCAAGTTATCAGCCTCGGCCTGAGGGCACAAACGTCAAAACATACCCGCCTGCTTGGCGATCAGACATGGTTCTTGACCAAGAATAATTTTCGGCCAGACAAGATTGATCAATCAGCAATAAAACCATATTTTTATTCATATTATGGATCAATATAGTTTCTTATCTTACTTCTATTCAATGATTAATTTATATTTATTGCGCTTACAAAATGTTTTTTCAAAATGTGTCATCTCTCGAAAATATTATCACCTGTACCCGATAATCAACCGATTGGTCCGTCATCGACCACCCCGGGTCAAAGGAATGTCCAATTCACGAATCTTTTTACGTAATGTGTTGCGGTTGATACCAAGAATCTTAGCGGCTTGTAATTGATTGCCGCGGGCCGCTTCCAAGCACAAAGAAATCAATGGAAATTCGACCTCATTGAGAATCCGCTTATAAAGCCCGGTTGAGGGCAACGCATCACCATGAGCATCAAAATAACGGCTTATATGATGTTCGGCCGCTTCGCGCAAAGATTCAGGGGTCGAATCGGGGGACCCTTCAGTCTCAATCAATTCCTTTTCAAGTATAGCTCGGCCAATGGTTTCCTGGGAATAAAGGGCCGCCAAGCGGCGCACCAGATTTTCTAATTCCCGAACATTGCCCGGCCAATGATAGGATTTGAGAAAAGCCATGCCTTGCGCATCAATATGTTTAGCCAGAAGATTCTCGTCAGCCAGCTGAGCAGAAAAATGAGCAACCAAGGCCGGAATATCGGCATGACGCTCCCGCAAGGGCGGCAAACGCAAAGGCACAACATTGATCCGGTAAAAAAGATCTTCACGAAATGCGGCTTGACGGACCAGATGGCGTAAATCGCGATGGGTGGCCGCAATGATCCGAACATCAGCCTTTATGGGATGGCGCCCGCCGACAGTGGTATACTCACCTTCTTGCAATACCCGCAAGAGACGGGTTTGCGCCTCCAACGGCATATCACCAATTTCATCTAAGAATAATGTCCCGCCGGCCGCTTGTTCAAAACGTCCGGCATTGCGCTGGGTGGCTCCGGTAAAAGCACCCTTTTCATGGCCAAAGAGTTCGCTTTCGATAAGCTCACGGGGAATGGCCGCCATATTCAAAGCAACAAAGGGCCGTAAAGACCGTTTGCTGTAACGATGCAGAGCACGGGCAACCAATTCCTTACCGGTTCCGGACTCACCACTGATCAATGTGGTGAGATCGGTTCCCACCAGCCGTCCAAGGATACGATAAACATCTTGCATGGCCGGTGAACGACCAACCAGAGGCAGCCCCTCCTCAACCGGATCAGTGATTGGCGAGGCAACAGACTCAGCTGAAACATTCAACGCACGCTCCACCACCTCAATGACTTCTTTCAAATCAAACGGCTTGGGGAGATATTCAAAAGCCCCTTTTTGATTGGCCCGAATCGCCGTGCTCAGAGTGTTGCGCGCGCTCATCACCACCACCCGCATGGTCGGGCGAATTTTGAGAATACGCGGGACCAAATCAAGGCCATCCTCATCCGGCATGACCACATCAGTAATCACCATATCACCGTCGCCAGAACGCACCCAATCCCAAAGCTGAGCCGCCGTACCAGCCGTCCTTACATGGTAGCCCTGGTCGGACAGAGCTTGATGCAAAACCGTACGGATGGATTGATCATCATCGGCCACCAAAATGGTTGCTGATGAATTGTTCACAGAATCAATCATGAGTATGATGAGGGTTGCGGCATATCTTGCGGCATATGGGGCGCGTGAACGGGCAATAAAACATTAAAAACAGTCCGGCCAGGATGACTCTCAAATTCGATTAACCCACCATGATCATTGATAATTCTCGAAACCAGAGCCAAACCAATACCGGTGCCGCCGGTTTTATCACTGACAAAAGGATCAAAAAGGCAATCGCGAATTGCTTCCGAGATGCCGCCGCCATTATCCCGAAACCCAACCCGTAACGGCAACATATGATAGGATTGGGAACCGGGGGTCACCAAACGAACCCCGTTCTGATAGGATGTTTCCAGGGTCACTGCTCCTTCTGGAGAGGCGGTCTCTTTAACCGCTTCACAGGCATTCTTGAGAAGGTTGAGAAAAACCTGGATCAACTGGTCACGGTTACAAAACGCCAACGGCAGTGACGGGTCATAGAGGCGGTTTAAGCGTAAACCACGAGCAAAACCATTCTCAGCAATCTTGAGAATATGATCAAGAATTTCATGCAGATTGACCGGTTCTCGGGTCACCGGTTCGTCATGAGCCAGTGTTTCAACCCGTTCGACCAAAGAACGAATGCGGTCGGCTTCATTGGTGATTAAGGTGGTTAATTCTTGATCAGCCGCGCTGTTGCTACGCTTACCGATGAGTTGGGCCGCCCCACGAATACCTGAGAGAGGATTTTTGACTTCATGGGCCAAAGTCGAAGCCATCGCATGCATGGAACGCCCAGAATGACGCTGAGTCCACTGGCGATCAATACGATGGGCCAGATCCTGTTCACTGAATACAGCCACAATATCACCGGGCATCTCGTGGTCCAGTAGAGAGAGTTCCGGCACAGAAGACAGACGCACCGTCACAATGCGTTCGCCAAAACGCGGACTGCTCAACGGTAGGTAATGCTCGGTGACATGATCACCACCGGCCTGTAATTTCTTCAATAATGAAAAAAAAGGACTATCCGGCAGTAAAATATCCTCCATGCTGGAGCCACATAACTGGCTGGCCCCGGACGCGAAAAAATGCTCGGCTGCTTGATTCACGTAAAGGATGCGATGATCATGATTGATCACCAACACAGCGTCAGACAAAGCATTGAGAATATCTTCATGTCTGAACATGATTTTTCTTTTCTCTAAAAAAATCTCAAGAATGATGGTTACGCCTATGCTGTCATATATTCATGATATTTGAGCCAGATACGCGACCCATCGCCACATCATTTATTGAGGGCCGCGGATCAAAATCCAATAAAGAGTCTATGCCGTCTTTCAATATGAACAATCATTATTTTTAATATATTAAACGAATAAATCTTTTTATCTTTATGAATTATAACAAAAAAAATGATCAATGAGTCTGTGAATGTCGGCGGCTGTATTTTTGGTATTGGCCACGGATCGGAATTCAGCCGAATTGGGCAATCCTTTAGAGTACCAAGCAAGATGCTTGCGGGCCATCCGTGGGCCGATATCAGGCCCATAATGCTCTGTCATCGCCGCGACATGTTCACGGATAATGGCTGCACGCTCCTGCAGACTGGGCTCCGGCGGCACCCGACCGGAGTCAAGATAACGACAGGCCCAGCCGGGGAACCAAGGGCGCCCATAGCTTCCCCGACCAATCATCACACCATCAGCACCGGATTGACTGAGAATACAATCAATATCAGCGTAAGTGACCACGTCCCCATTGGCAATGACCGGGATTGAGACCGCTTCCTTAACCCGGCGGATGAACCGCCAATCAGCCCGTCCCCGATACATTTGACAGCGGGTACGGCCATGAATGGTGATCATACGGATGCCGCATTGCTCAGCAATCCGGGCCAAGGATACCGCGTTGCGGTTGGAGTCATCCCAACCGGTGCGCATTTTCAAGGTCACGGGGATGGAAACCGCCTTGACCGTTGCTTCTAAAATTGAAGCCGCATGGCTTTCATTGCGCATCAGGGCTGAGCCTGCCTGCCCATTCACGACCTTCTTAACCGGACACCCCATATTGATATCAATCAAATCCGCACCCAGGTCTTGGTTTAGCTGTGCCGCTTGGGCCATCACCGAAGGCTCACAACCAGCCAGCTGTACGGCCATTGGTGCTTGACCATCGGCTGTACTGGCCATTTTCAGAGTACGTTGGTTGCGGCGGATCATCGCCTGGCTGGCAATCATTTCAGAAAATACCAGACCAGCCCCGAATCGCTGAGCCAAACGGCGAAAAGGCAGATCACTCACCCCCGACATCGGGCAAGAAAGGCCCGGCCTTGGATAGATAAAGGCCCAATGCGAATTGCCGCCCCGGTGATTGTTTGGGCAGCGGCTGTTTTCACGGCCTTGGAAAAATCCAGCCCAGAAAAATCCGGCCCAGAAAAATCCATTGATGATGAAGAACCCGCATAAGACATCAAAATAACCCTGGTTTTTAACCGATTCTACGCCCCTTTAAGTCTGTATTCTATGTAAAAGATGATTATAAATGAGGCAAGTTTTATTTTTGTCTAAATTATAGGCATTTCTTGATTTGCCTGATTTGATGGAGTCTTTCCTGCCGTTTGCGCAAAAGATCCGATCACCAAACAGGGATACGTAATCTCAGCTGTCTTTCCTGCATTATACATAAAAATCCTCATACAGCACCGCGATGAACCCCATAATCAGGACTTTTAGAAATTATTAGGTTTTATCGGTGCATCATCCCGCATGGTGACGCGGCAGATGCTGCTCAGTGAACAGCCAAAAATTAAAAAAACTCGGGAAAATAGATGAAGAGTGACCAAGATATTTCCGAAATTCACCCAGGCAAGCCTGTTGCTCACAAGCCTGTTTCTCATATGTCATTGAAAAACAGTTCTCTAAAACACGTCTTGAGTCTCTCGACCAAGGTTTTTATCGCTTTTTGGGTTTGTTTAACCGTCTCTGGTGCTGGATTAAAAAACCCGGCTTGGGGCGTGCATGAACACGGGTCGTTCACCCATCAAGAATTGAGTGCATTGGTCAATCAGGCCAATGCCATTTTTCATGATCGCAAACCGGTCCCAGAACCGATGCGCGTAGCCTTGCAATATCTCAAGGAGCAAAGCCATTTGCCCAATATGAGCGATAAGGCACTGATTTATCTGCTTGACCAACTCAAGCATCGAGAAACAACAAATCTCGGCCATCATTTGCATATGATGCTCCATTATACCAAGGCTCTGCTCACAAGATTGCGCAGTTTTTCATCTCATCAAGCGATGATCAAACAATTATTCACCCAAGCAGCCGACTCGATTGAAGAAGGAAATTACCCCTTAGCCGGGAAATTTTTGGTCCAAGCCGAAAAAGCAACCAAGACAACCGATCAGAAAGAGAACCCGGCCTTGCTGGCCGAAATTCTGGCCAACCAGGGGGACTTAAAATACAGCCAGCTTGACTATTTAGCGGCAGCAGACCGATTCTCTCATGCCGCTTCTATTTTATCTGGGACGAAAAAAAGTCAATCTGCCGCTGATCTTGCCCAACGGGCCGGAGAAATTTATGCTGAAATCGGGCTTGATCAAAAAGCTGAAATTTATTTCAAAAAAGTTCTGGCAATCCGCGAGAATCAGAAACCCATCAATGGGATGAAAACAGCCAATATATTGAATAATCTGGCTTTCATCTATGAACAAGCCGACCGCCTGGATAAAGCCAGAGAAATGTATCAGCAGGCATTACAGATTTTGGCCAAAACCGGAAAAGAGAAGAGCCGCGCTGCCCAAATCACCAGAGATTATTTGGACAATCTCGGCCAGCATGTGGCTTCGTCATCCGACCAGAAATCGCCCCGTCAAAAATCAACAGAGCACGCCCCCACCGCGACCACAAGCAGGCCGCATATTCATTAATTCCATTCCATGAAAATTTTACTCTAAAAATCTTACTCTTGTGTGAGACCGCCAATTATTCCGCAGCCAAGTCAGCCCGGAGCTGCGGCCAGTTGGCATCACCATCGGCGATATTGGCCGGAATATCGCGTGACCATTGATCGCGAACCGCTTTGGAATAATTGAGGTATAATTTATCCTTGACGATTGACCAGGCTTTGGGATCGATGCGGGCGGTATAGCCTTGGCTCACCGCCCAAGCGCAATAACCGCCGTATTGTGGGGCATATTTTTGCGGATCAGCATCAAATAATGCCTTATTCTCGGCACTCGAAAACAACCATAGCGCCCCCTGGTAACGGCTTTGGTGGCTGCTTTTCCCTTCGACCGGCCGTTCTTGGGTAAAATAGGCAACCGAATCATAGCCACGAATGGCGTGGCCTTGGGCAGTATAGACCACCTCGGCAATCACGGGGCCCGAAAAAACCAAACCAAAACACCCCACAATCGAAAAAAAATAAAAAATAATACGCATTCTTAGGTCAAAGACTTTTTGTCTCCAGCCTCTCTGTGACCAAACTCTTTGCGCGCGACTCATCCAAGAGTCCCGACGCCAAAGATTTATACAAAAATTTGTAATCGTGATTTTCATCGCCACACTCCCAAATTATTCTGATTATTATATCAATGAATAGAATACGAAAAATAACTTCAGGTGATTAAAATATCAGTAACAAATTTAACCCCTGGATACGCCAAGGTGAGCAATAAATAGGCCAGGAGAACACCACGGGCAGTCTGGCTGCCGCCTAAAATTCCGCGCGCCCGCAAAATCAAAAGAACACTAATCATCACCAACGTCAGCAGGCTCAGCAATGTCTTATGGTCCCATTGGAGAATCACCCCGGTCGCGGCATATTGCGCCCCCATACCCCAAAGAACAGCAAAACTCAGCAAGCCGACACTCAAAACCAACAAGCGCAGTTCCAATCTTTCAGCATCGGTTATGGAAGGCAAAATATCCAAGAAAGCCGGACGCCTCTTCATGCGCAACATCCGCTGGCGTAAGAAAACAGAAAGACCAGAAATCGCCGACAAGGTGAGCGCAGAAAATGCTCCCAAAGCACAGGCAATATGGGCCTGAAACCACAAGGATAAAGGATTGAGAGTCGGCGATAAGCCCGGCGCCCTTCCCCAGATAACGGCCAGAATCGCCAAGCCAACCAGATACGGCAACAACAAACCACCCAAACGCCAGCCATAAATGCTGACCCGCACCAAAATCATATAAAGAACCAGGCTCGAAACAACAATCAACCAAAGTGCGACCGAAAATTCCGAAGGCCAAGATTCGCCGATCTGCTCCATGACCCAAAGCGCCGGACCAAGACATGCCACACTCATCAGCAGCCAAAAAATACCCCCTGGGCGGCCACCACGGATCATATAAAACGCCGCCGGCAACAGGCAGACAAATGGAACCAAAGAGAAAAATACAGCCATTAAATGATGATTCCTGGCTTGATCATGAAATAAAGTGAGCCCCGATATGAAAGGTTATGAAAAATGACCATTGAATGAAGCGACTGAAAAATATCATAGAAGGCATCGGACCGCATCTCAAGCCAACAGTCATTTCTATTTTAAACCCTTTGATAGAATAGAATCAGTTCCGTAATCCCCATAGCCCCCGATATTTTGGTGAAAGAACCGGATGATTTTCAGTGCTCGGTTTTGACCTCATGTTATTGATTGTGTGTTATTGACATAATGTTATATTATAACATATTATGATTTTTCTCAAAGTTTTCCATGAGTGACTCAATAAGGAATTCTTAAAATCTTGGATCTTAGATAGTTATAGGAGATTTTTAAGCCGTGCGAATTTTTAAAATAAGCGCCAGTGTCATGGCATCATGTTTCTTGATGGTCTCAACCTCTGCGCCCAGTTTGGCCCAAAATATTGATGATCTTATCCAAAAAATGGAAAAGATGGAGCGACAAATTCAAAATCTGAAGCGCCAGATTGAAGACGCCAAAGCCAAAGATAACAAGACCCGGACAATCTCTAAACCCCACAAACATGATCACGGACACGGTGGTGGTCATGAGGACAGAGAAGAGCATAGCAAAGGACATGGTCACGGAGGCGGACATGGGCATGGTCACGGACATGGGAAAACAGACTGGTCACGCATGACCATCGGCGGTTTTGGTGAACTCCATTACAATGGTTCCCCCAAAAACGAAGTCGATTTTCATCGCTTTGTTCTAGCCTTCGGGTACCGCTTCAATGATTGGATCAGTTTGAGTACCGAGTTATCACTGGAACATGCCCTGGTCGGATCGCACGCAGATGAAGGCGGCGAAGAGCACGCAGGTGAAGGCAATGAAGAAGAGCACGGCGGCGAACTTGAGTTGGAGCAAGCCTCAATCAATTTTGACCTGACCGATGCGTGGGATCTGAAAGCGGGGGTGATTCGGGTCCCGGTCGGTTTGCTGAACCAAATTCATGAACCGGGCACTTTCTACGGGGTTGAGCGCAACAGCGTCGAAACAGCGATTATCCCGACCGGTTGGTGGGAGGCTGGTGTTATCACCAGTTATCACTTCAGGAACGGCTTGGGTGCTGATGCCATGTTTTCCTCTGGCCTTGCGGTTACCGATGACGATGCATTTTCTATCCGGAGTGGACGTAAAAAGGTCTCTCGGGCACCGGCCAAAGATGGTTCTTTTACCGGTCGTTTGCGTTGGAATGGATACCCGGGTGTTTATATGAGTGCGGTGGTCAATTATCAGGCCAATATCTTGCAGGAAACCAAGACGCAGAAGGCCCCGGCGTGGCTGACCAATGTCAATATGGATCTCTATAAGGGGCCGTTTGCTTTGCGGGCTTTGTGGGCCCGTTGGGATATCTCCAATTCAGCCGCCAAGGCCAATGGGAAAGATGAGCAATGGGGATTTTATATTGAACCTTCTTACCGTCATCCCCTTGGGGGTCGATGGGGTGATGTTGGGGTGTTTTATCGTTACACTCTTCTCGACCAAACAGCCGGAGACAAGGATGGTTCAGAAGAAATGCACCAACAGATCGGCTTGAATTACTGGCCGATTCGCAATGTGGTGTTTAAGGCCGATTATGATTGGCAAACCCATGGCTCCAATCAAGACAATATTTTCAATCTCGGCCTCGGATATCAATTTTGACTGGGGAGCCTTTTGAAAAATCGGGTTTGAAGAATATTGATCTTTACCTGCCCTTCTCTTCACAGAAGAGAAGGGCAGATTTTTATGATTTTCATAAAAACTGTTTTCTGGCTATAGCTTCCCCCAATGGTTTTCTCTCATTATTGTCTCTTCGGCATTATGTGGCTGACCGTCTCCACCGGTAGCGCGGCTTCTATTGGCCAATGACAGGATGATATCAGTTATGCAATAGTCACCGGATTGATGGTCGGCTGAGCGGCTATCGGCACCCCATAATCATGCCCATGCATCCCCCTCAATCACCCACCACGCTCAAGAGAACCGATGCCCTGATTGTCGCGGCTGGACGCGGGCACCGATTCGGCGGAAGCACGCCTAAGCAATATTGTGACATTGGTGGGGAGCCGGTCCTCCGCCGGAGCGTACGGGTGTTTCTTGATCATCCGCAGATCAGCCGAATATGGGTGGTCATCCATCCCGATGACCGCAATTTATGGGCTGAATGCCTGGGTGATCTTGACCTGCCAGCACCGATTGAGGGCGGTGCCCAACGTCAAGATTCGGTGCGGCACGGATTGGAAGCCATCACCAAAGACCCCCCGGATTATGTTCTGATCCATGATGCGGCCCGGCCTTTTGTCACGGCAAAAACGATTGGTGCGGTCATTGATGCGTTGGCGACCACACCGGCTGCCCTGGCTGCCACTCCGCTCACCGATACCCTGAAAAAGGGGGTTGAGCAGCTTTGTGTTGAGACGGTTTCTCGCGATGATTTATGGCGGGCCCAAACACCCCAAGGATTCCATTTTCCAACAATCCTTGAATTGCATCGCCAGGCGACCGGTGATCAGGCAACCGATGATGCGGCTCTGGCTGAACACGCCCAGCTTCCGATCACCTTGGTTCCTGGTGGCGAAGATAATATAAAAGTGACAACCGCCGATGACCTCGAACGGGTACGGCGTTACGGTACTGAGGATAGATCCGCACCCATGTCATCGCGTTTCATACCCCCTGCATCAACCCCATGGGAGACCCGCATCGGGACCGGCTTTGATGTTCACGCCTTTGGTCCGGGGGATCATGTCATTCTCTGTGGGATCACCATTCCTCATACCCAAAGCCTGACCGGTCATTCGGATGCCGATGTCTGTCTGCATGCGTTGACCGATGCTGTTTTAGGGGCGATTGGGGCAGGCGATATCGGGTATCATTTCCCACCCAGTGAACCGCGATGGAAAGATGTATCCTCGGATCATTTCTTGACCCATGCTGTCAGGTTAGTCAAAGACATTGGCGGCCATATCATCAATGCGGATATCACCCTGATTTGCGAGACTCCAAAACTCACCCCGCACCGGGCGGCGATGATCACCAGAGTGGCCGAAATTCTTGAGGTTACCCAAGATCGGGTAGGGATGAAAGCAACCACGACCGAACAGCTGGGCTTTACCGGACGCGGTGAAGGAATCGCTGCTCAGGCCGTTGCATCGGTATGCGTCCCCATCAAGCCCCCCCCCAACAAACACCATATCCGATAACCAAAGCTGACAACGCTGATGGCTGCCAAAACAGACCCCAAGCCGTTTTCAATCCGATTGGCCCGGATGATTGCCAGCGGCGGTGGTCTTGGCTACCTGCCCAAAGCACCCGGGACATGGGGATCACTGGCCGCCTGTATCATCGCGTGGCCCATGGCTGTCAATGGCGGCCCCCTTCTGCTCTTCCTGGCTGTCGGCTTGGCTTTGGTCATCGGGCTCTGGGCGGGTGCGGTTTGCTTACGCTGTGGGGATGATTCAGAGACCGCCTCTGATCCGTCTTGGATTGTCATTGATGAAATGGCCGGACAATGGCTGACATTGGCGGTGGTCCCCCCCGAACTCTTTTATTACATATTGGGATTTTTTGTCTTCCGTGGCTTGGATATTCTCAAACCGCCACCGATTAACTGGGTGGAATCATGGCCCGGTTCATGGGGCATCATGGCGGATGATCTTGTTGCCGGCGGGCTGGCCGCAATTCTTCTATGGCTGATCATCTAAGCCAACAGCATAAAGCCAACGACCCATTGATTGATTGATTGATTGATTGACTGACCGGCATTGACGATTATGAGCAGTGATTTTCCGCAATCCATCAGCAGCTTGGCCGCTCATCTGGTCACGATTTTAGGACAACGCGGCTGGCGGGTGACAACCGCTGAATCCTGTACCGGTGGTCTGATTGCGGCGGCCATCACCGAAGTTCCCGGGGCCT
The DNA here is from genome assembly GCA_963923945.1 of Alphaproteobacteria bacterium. Classification (GTDB taxonomy): domain Bacteria; phylum Pseudomonadota; class Alphaproteobacteria. Next base: position 123,532 of record OZ000551.1, on the reverse strand, counting down.
CAACAGTGTTTCAGCGCGGCATTGTTGCTTATGCCAATGAAGAAAAAACGGCTCTGCTGGATGTTGACCCCAATATCTTGGCGCATCATGGTGCGGTCAGTGAACCGGTGGCCTATGCCATGGCGGCCGGGGCTTTATCCCGTAGCAAAGCCGATATTGCGTTGGCGGTTACCGGTATTGCCGGGCCGGGCGGCGGCAGCCCGGATAAACCGGTCGGGCTGGTCCATGTGGTGGCTGTTGGCGGATCAAAGGCCGGAGATCAAAGCCGCCATCATCGGCAAGTTTTTAGTGGCCAGCGTTGGGATATCCGCCGGGCTACAGCGCAACAAGCCTTGCAGATGGCGATCCATTTGGCCACGTAAAAACCCTCAGTGACGTTCTTTTGACCACATTCATATCATGGGGTTCCTCATCATCCTAGAATCCTCAAACCGGCGGGCCGTAAATCTGGCGGGCCCGATTCTCAAAAGAAGTCACCAAACGCCGCATCGCCTTATCAAACACAGCCCCCACCATCGCCCGAAACAGAGGTGAGCGAAATTCAAAATCAATATGGAAATCGACCCGGCAGTGCGGCTGCCCATGTGGCCCGTCTTGCGGGGTAAAAACCCAGGAATTATTGAGATAACGGAACGGGCCATCGCGGTATTTGACATCAATGCGACCTGCTGATCGAGGACCGGGGGGGGTGAGAATATCTTGCGAAAGAAAAGATTCACGAAATATTTTGTAGCCAATCACCACTTCGGCCACTATGTCATTTTCACGATGATTGATAATCCGAACCGACTGACACCAGGGTAAAAATTCCGGGTAACGCTCAACATCGGCGACCAAATCAAACAGTTGCTGAGCAGAATACGGAAGGCAACGCTTCAGCTGGTGAGCGGGCATCGGGACATCATGTTCAAATGAAAAAAGTGAAAAGCCACGACCAGAGCGCAACAATACCGGATATCAGATACTGGATATCTTGGTCTGAGAAAGAGGATCGCTGCGGTCTCTTTGCTCGACCAGACGGGCAAAATCGGCCCCGGCATGAAAGCTGGAGCGAGTCATCGGTGAACTGGAAACCATCAAAAATCCTTTGGACCGGGCCAGACGGGCATAGTCCTCAAAACGCTCCGGCCCAACATATTCCGCAACCGCGATATGGCGGCGGCTGGGCCGCAGATATTGGCCGATGGTCAAAAAGTCAACCTCGGCAACTCTAAGATCATCCATCACCTGCATGACTTCTGAACGGCTTTCACCCAGACCAACCATAAGACCCGATTTGGTAAACAGGCGGGGAAAAGATTTTTTGGTGTCCGCCAATAGGCGCAGACTCTGAAAATAACGCGCCCCGGGCCGAACCGTGGGATAAAGGCGCGGCACCGTTTCCAGATTATGATTGTAAACATCCGGCCGGGCCGCCGCCACTGTTTCGGCAGCCCCGGGTTTTCCCAGAAAATCCGGGGTTAAAACCTCAATACTGGTCTCCGGCATGCGGTTGCGAATCTGTTCAATACAGGCGGCAAAATGTCCAGCCCCACCATCAGCCAGATCATCCCGATCGACTGATGTGATCACAATATGTTTAAGACCAAGGGCCGCACAAGCCGCAGCCACCCGACGGGGTTCATCGGGATCCAGACGCTCCGGCTTCCCGGTGGCCACATTGCAAAACGCGCAGGCACGGGTACAGACCGCACCGAGAATCATCACCGTGGCATGGCCTTGCGACCAGCAATCACCAATATTGGGGCAAGAGGCTTCCTGACACACCGTATGAAGACGCAACCCGGCAACCAGATCACGGGTTTTTTGATAGCCCGCTGATGAGGGTGCCCGCACCCGGATCCAAGGCGGTTTGGGCGGATGAGAACAATCAGAAACCATGTCACCATCCTGGTCGGCACCGCATCCGGGTTGACCATCACCAGATTCTGGATCATCGGAACTGTTCGGGAACATATTCATAAGTGACGTCTTCATGACTGTGCTGGCGGATGTGTTCCTGATGTATTCCTTAGGTGATTTATTCTTGCCGTAATATATTGAAATATGATGACTGAGATGTTTGGATCATCGCCCCGTTTGGATCATCGCCCTGTTTGAATCATGATCGCGTTTGGTTTTTAAGGCTTATTGCTTCCCATCCTTGCCGATTCTTGGGGATCATGATGATCCGGTGCTGTGATGACATAATAGTCCTCAGGCTGCCCCAAAGAGAGGACGGCCCGCGCCCGTTCCTCCAATAAATCAAGGTCAAGATGGTCAGCCCGCAACAAGCGGACCTTTTGCTCCCACGATATGCGCTCAGACGTAAGAGCGGCATGGTGATTCTCAGCCTCAGCCAACAAGTCCTCCAACCGCCAATAAGCCAGCAAGCCCCGGTCACCAACCACAAGATGATAGGCAAAATACCCCAAGACCAGCAGGCCAAACGTCAACCCGGCCAGACGACGAAAGCGTTTCTTTATTTCAACCAGCAAGCTCATAGAAATACATGCTCAATGTTCACCCTCCTCTGTCAAGCCTGATACCACCCCATACCCGTTAAAACAAAACAGCCCATCGATTTCAAAAAAACCAATCCTCACATACCAGAAACCAGGTCTCTAACGCTTCTTTATGGTTGGCTTTTGAGCATTCGGCAAGTCCAACTTCTGGGCCTTCAGGGCCGAAAAACCAGGATAATCAGCATGATCATCCAGATGCTCAGCAATGCGCAATAACTGGTTATATTTAGCCACCCGCTCACCGCGCGAGGGCGCACCGGTTTTGATCTGGCCGCAACCGGTGGCAACCGCAAGATCAGCAATCGTCACATCTTCGGTTTCCCCGGAACGATGGGACATCACCGTCCCATAACCGGCCCGAGAGGCAATCTCTACCGCTTCCAAGGTTTCGGTCAAGGTACCGATCTGATTGACTTTGACCAAAAGAGCATTGGCCAAACCCGCCTTTATCCCTTTGCGCAACCGATCCGGGTTGGTCACAAAGAGATCATCACCAACCAATTGAATACGCGCCCCCAATTCTTGAGTAAGAAAAGCCCAACCCTCCCAATCATCCTCGGCAATCCCGTCCTCAATCGAGACAATCGGGAAGTGTGCGGCCAAATCGCGATAATAGGCCGTCAAGCCCTCGGCATCCAAGTCCCGGCCCTCACCGCTCAGAATATAGCGCCCATCATGATACAATTCACTGGATGCGGCATCCAAAGCAAGAACAATATCCTGGCCCGCTTTATAACCCGATTTTTCGATTGATTTCATAATCATATCAAGGGCTTCTGTAGAATTTCTCAGATTTGGCGCAAACCCACCCTCATCACCGACAGCCGTGATATGCCCGGCTTCTGATAACAGCATACCCAGATGATGAAATACCTCAGACCCCATACGCACGGCCTCATCAATCCCGCTCGCCCCGACAGGCATGATCATGAATTCTTGTAGATCAATGGCGTTTGCGGCATGGACACCGCCATTAAGAATATTCATCATCGGGACCGGCAAGATATGGGCGTCAACCCCACCCACATAGCGATAAAGAGGCAACCCAGCCGACTCAGCCGCCGCCCGGGCCGCCGCCAAGCTGACCCCCAGAATAGCGTTGGCACCCAGACGGCTTTTGTTGTCTGAACCGTCCAGGCTCCTCAATGTTGCGTCAATATGGCGTTGGTCATCAACCTCAAAGCCACGCAAGGCCGGGGCAATCTCACGATCAACAGCGGCCAGCGCTTTTTGCACCCCCTGGCCATGATAGCGGCCCGGGTCACCATCGCGGGACTCATGGGCTTCATAAGACCCGGTGGATGCCCCGGAGGGAACGCCAGCCCGTCCCAAAACGCCGTCCGTCAACACAACATCAACCTCAATGGTCGGGCGTCCGCGGCTATCAAGAATCTCGCGGGCATGAATATCACTAATGGCGGTCATGATTGTATTCCGTTGGTATTTTATTTCATCAACTAATATTTTATTCTATCAATCAGGTCTCAAAAAGACCACTGAACCGAGTGAGAGGATGGCCCCCTATCTTGATAAGACGTCCCCAACAGCCAGTCGGATCAAAACACATCCCCAAAAAAACATTAAGAATCATCATGACCCGCCGTGATCGGTTCGGATGAACCACGTTTATGCCCAGCCATGATGATCGGCCAAAATGAATCAAGCTGCAAAGAAGCACCACCAACCAAAAGGCCATCAACCCCATCAATGGCCAGAATATCAGAGGCATTATCTGCTTTAACCGACCCCCCGTAAAGAATGCGGATACGCTGATTTCGATATTCTGAATCGGTTTTATGGTGATCAGAATCACCCCGGCTTGGTGCTGATTTGTCGATGTCATCCAAAATATGGCCGATGATGGCGTGCATATGCTTGATAGCGGCAGCATCAGCAACCCGTCCACTGCCAATCGCCCACAGCGGTTCATAAGCGATAACGATAGAGGGTGGCACATGGTCCAAAGGCAGTGATTGGCGCAGTTGCTGGGTGACCGCTTCTTCGGCCTGACCCGCTTGGCGTTGCTCAGCCGTTTCGCCAACACAGACAATCGGAATCAAACCAGCAGCCAGAGCAGCAGAGGCTTTGGCACCGACAAGGGCATTGCTTTCGCCATGCTCAACCCGCCGTTCTGAATGACCCAAAATGACATAAGAGGCCCCCGCATCAACCAACATAGAAGCGGCGATATCACCGGTATGCGGCCCCTCAGAGGCGGGGTGACAATCCTGCCCCCCCAAGGCGGCTTCACCCAACAAGGGAGAGACAAGATGCAACAAAGTCACCGGTGGACATAAAACAATATCGCAACAAAGAGACACCGCCCGCTCAGCAATCTGTCGAACCAATAGGCGACCATCGGCGACCTGTTTATACATTTTCCAATTCGCAACAATAAGAGGATGAGGCATTATTCTTATGAAAATTCTTATGAAAATTTTTATGAAAAACTGACGTTAAAGCTGGTATTTTGGCGCTAATGGTACTAAATAATTTTTTGTTTCTTAAAAAATTTATAGCTTAAATCATATCGTTAACATCAACCCTACCGCACTCATGAAATCTTAATCATCGTAAAGTCTTAATCATCGTAAAGTCTTAATCATCGTAAAGTCTTAATCATCATAAAGTCTTAATCATCGTAAAGTCTTAATCATCATAAAGTCTTAATCATCGTAAAGTCTTAATCATCGTAAAGTCTTAATCATCATAGAGTGTCAATAATCACAAAGTGTCAATCGTTATAGTGTCAATTGTTATAAGGTATCGGGAAGAAACACGAAATATGATTGCCGCCCCCCCTATGGCCTGCCTATGATAGCGATCATAGTGATTGATGGGTCTTGGGAAAATACCGGATAGAGAAAAACTACATATCAGATGATCATAAAATCTATCTGTGATCGTTATTGGAGGATGAGAGCATGTTGCGCGCCATGCGAAACAGTACCCAGAATTGGTTGGCCAAACTGCTGGTTGGTGTGTTGTTCATCTTACTGGTTTTGAGCTTTGCGTTATGGGGTGTTGAGGATATTTTTCTTGGTTCCAACCAACAACGCGTGGTCGGCCAAGTGGGTGATGTGGAAATCAGTGCGCAAGAATTCTCCACCCAGTATTATCAGCAAACCGCAGAAATAAAGCGTCTTCTCGGTGATGCCTTCAACGCCGAGAGAGGGCGTGAAATGGGGTATGTGACGCAAGTACTGATCGGCCTGATCAACCGGGCTTTGTTTCAAAATGCCGCTGATGACCTCGGCCTGACCGTGAGTGATTCGTTTGTGAAACAGCGCATTCTGGATGATGACGCTTTCCATGACGACTTTGGCCAGTTTAGTGAGATCATCTTTCGTGAAGCCTTATATGAGAGCGGCTATACCGAAGAAAGCTACGTTGTCGGTACGCGTGAAGATCTGATCCGTGAGCAGTTGACGGATATTTTTCAGCGTATTCCTTCCCCGCCTGAACTCATTCTCAATCCTTTGGTTGAATTATATCGTGAGCGACGCGGGGCCAATGTGATCACCATTGATCTAAATGCGGTTGAGGGATTCAACGAACCCAGTCAAGAAGAATTGGAAGAATATTTTAATAAAAATGCCGATGATTTTCAGTCCCCGGAATTGCGTGATATTTCCTATATCCATGTTCAAACCACCGATGTGATTGACCAAATTGATGTTGCCGAAGAAACCCTCCAGGAATTTTATGATGAACGTATTGACAGCTTCACCCAACCCGAAAGGCGCAATATTCAGCAAATCTTGGTCCAAGATCGTGCAGACGCCGAAAAAGCCAAAGCCATGCTTGACCAGGGAGAAAATTTTGTCTCGGTTGCTAAAGAAGTCGCCAATTTAGAGGAAGAAGATGTCAATTTGGGCTGGAATGAACGCGATGACCTTTTGGAAGCGTTGGTTGAACCGGTTTTTACCACCGAAAGCACCGCGGTCATCGGACCCTTTGAGAGTCCGTTTGGTTGGCATATCCTGCAAGTTTTAGGGATTGAAGAAGAATTTGTTACGCCCTTTGAGGATGCCAAGCAAGCCCTGCGCAATCAATATGCGCTCCGGGAAGCCCTGGATGTGCTCTATGAATTGATCAATCAGAGTGAGGATGCTCTGGCCGGTGGTGCCGCTCTGGAAGAGGTTGCCGCAAGCCTTAATCTGGACATTGAGACGGTCGAAGGTGTCAGTGACAGTGGTGAAACAGTGACCGGTACCAAGATTGATGGATTGCCCCCCAGCCCTTTCTTTGAGCGGGCGTTCCGGGAACAGCCGGGGGCAACCAGCGAAACCATTGAAAGCGGCGATGATGGATTCATGGTTCTGCGGGTGGAACAGCTCTACGAACCGCGTCCGTTATCCTTTGCCGAGGCCAAAGATCAGGTCAAAGCAGCCTGGATTGCCGACCAAAAACGGCAAACAGCTCTTGAGACGGCTGATTTTATCGCTGAAGAAATCAATCAGGGCAAAGATATTGAAACCTTGGCTCAAGATTATGGGTTTGAAGTGGTTGGTCGACCGCCTTTTCTTCGCGATGATCTGGCTGCTGCCGAGCTCCCTCCCCCTTTGATCGCCGAATTATTCACTCTTGAGCCGGGGCAAGCGGTGGTTGGTGAAGACAATCAAGTTTTTATTGTTGCCCAGTTGGCTGATATTGTCCCGTTCACGGATCAGACAGAAGGGAATCAAGATCGGGCCGAAGTCGCTGCGCGTCTACGTAGCGATTTGGCGTCTGATTTCTTGAGTCAATATTCGGTCATTTTACGCGAACGTTACGCCATCGACATTTATGATAATGTCGTTGACTCGTTGCTGTAATTGCCGCCTTTCTTTGTCGGCTGTTATTTCTCGTTATTTTTCGCATACCCTTATTTTAGAAGCGTGTCATTTTGTCCTCGCGGTCCCTTTATTCGCGGCCCCCGTCTTCGGGATCGGCCGATGATACCAACCAAGAGCCTCAAATCATCTGGGAACGTTTTTCTGCCGATTTAGAAAATCCGGTCGCGGCGATGCTTAAAATCGGTGCGGATCAACCCTATACATTTCTTTTGGAATCGGTTGAAGGCGGCAACCATCGGGGACGCTATTCAGCCATCGGCTTGTGGCCGGATTTGATTTGGCGGGCCCGCAATGGTCGGGCGGAGATATCGCATCAGGGGGGGGCTTTTACACCCTGCCCCGATTCACCTCTTGATTCCTTACGCATGCTGATTGAAGAGTCACGGATTGATTTACCCGAGGCGTTGCCACCGCTTGCGGCCGGCTTATTCGGTTATATGGGCTATGATACCATGCGTTGGGTGGAGTCGATTGCTGATGAGAATCCCGATCCTCTCGGCTTGCCTGATGCTGTATTCATGCGTCCACGGGTGATGATGGTCTTTGATAATATCAGTGATGAATTGACCATTGCCACCCCGGTGCGTCCGGCCGAGGAATCGAACCCACAAACCGCCTTGGCGGCGGCCAAGAACCGGATTGCTGACTGTGTCGCTCAGCTTAAAGCCCGCCTCGGCCCGGCCCGGCTGAACCCGGTCCCCGATGCCGCATCTTCTCCAGCTGATTCATCTTATGAACCCGACTCAAACATGACTCCCGATACCTATCGGGATCGGGTTGAGCGGGCCAAAGAATATATCCGCTCTGGGGATATTTTTCAGGTGGTGTTATCGCAACGTTTTTCTGTCCCCTTTTCTCTTCCGACCTTTTCTCTCTATCGATCGTTAAGGCGTCTCAACCCTTCGCCATTTCTGTTCCATTTTAATTTCGGTGATTTTGCCGTTGTCGGTTCGAGCCCGGAAATCTTAGTGCGGCGGCGGGGGCAAGAAGTCACCATCCGGCCGATTGCCGGGACCCGAAAACGCGGCGTCAGCATCGCCGAAGATCATGCCTTGGCCGAAGAATTGCTCGCCGACCCCAAGGAATTGGCTGAGCATTTGATGCTGCTTGACCTGGGCCGTAACGATATCGGCAAGGTTGCCGCAACCGGCAGTATACGAGTCACCGATCAGATGATTGTCGAGCGCTATTCCCATGTCATGCATATCGTCTCGAATGTGGTTGGCGTTTGTGATCCGGGTAAAGATGCTTTGGATACCCTGCTGGCCGGCTTTCCAGCCGGCACCGTCAGCGGTGCCCCCAAAGTCCGGGCCATGCAAATCATTGAAGAACTGGAACCAGAGCGCCGCGGCCTCTATGCCGGTGGGGTGGGTTATTTCTCCTGCACCGGTGATCTTGATTTCTGTATTGCCCTGCGCACAGCCGTGGTCAAAGACGACCATATGTATATACAAGCCGGTGGTGGTGTGGTGGCTGACAGCAGCCCGGAAGGAGAATATCAAGAAACCCGCAACAAAGCCCGCGCCCTCATCCGGGCCGCCTGGTATGCCGAGAATTTTACCCGGCCCGCTTGATCATTCTCTTACCGGCGGCTATCTCACCGATCAATCTGCCGGGATGCCACAACAGAAGGAATCGCCGTGGCGGCCTGGCGGCGCATCACCACATGGGCCACGCTGGCCAAGGCAATCCCTTTTTTCTCTACTGTCGGAAGCCATTGGGCCAATGCATCGATGGTGCTTTGATGGGGATGACCGATTCCGACCGCATATCCCTGGCGACGGGCAATATCTTCCAATGCATCCAGCTGTGCATGAATGGAGTCAGGATCGCGCTGGTGATCCAAAAAAACATGGCGCTGCGCATAAGGAACACCGGCAGACCGGGCCATGCTTGGCCCCAAAGTGTCGGAGCTGGTCACCGAATCAAGGAAAAGCAACCCACGCGCGGCCAAAGAAGACATCACCACCCGCATCCCATCGGGATCCGTAGTAAAAGCGCTGCCCATATGATTGTTGATCCCCACATAACCGTTGAAACGGGATAAAGCCCAATCAAGACGGGCCGAAAGATCAGCCGGACTCATCGTGCTATCCAGAACATTGGGACCCGGATCATGAGCCCGATCACGCGGCTGCATCGGCACATGAACCATCACTTCATGGCCAGCATGACGGGCCGCAGCACTCTGAGATGGCAAATCATCGGCATAAGGCAGGAAGGCCAGTGTCAGCGGACCGGGCAGCTCAAGAATCTGCTCTAATGCCCTCTGATTAAGGCCAAAATCATCCATGACAATGGCAATAATAGGCTGTTCAACATCACCAGGAGATGCGGTTGCGGCATAGCGCAGCCAAGTCGGCACCGGTTCAGAACCAACGGAGCTTGCTGATTGTTCTCTTATGAGTTTTGGCCGTTTTTTTGGAAGAACCTGGACCAAGCCTTCTTGATCAATCGTTTCTTCATCAATTTTTTGCGGCCTGATCTCCTGAGAGACAGCTTTTTGAGATATTATTTTTTTAGAATCAGCGAACGCGGCATCTTTTTCAGAAACCGCCACAGCATCAACCATCGCCACGCTGGCGTTTGATTTCTCATCTAATGATAAATCAACTGGCAATTTTGTGGATTCTGGTTCCCCGGTCGGTGCCGACACGGCAACCGAAACACTGAACGGCTGTGGATCTTGGGACAGTGAGACCAGTACCAAGATAGCGGTTGCTGAAAAAGAGAAAATCGATACAAGAACGACTTTTAGAGTATCGGTAAACCAACGCATTTCATTCACAATAACATTTATTCATTACAGGCATTTATTCATCATATATTTTATAGATCAGATATCTAATGGATCATATCTATATTACATTAGAGACCTTTATGTAAGGGGTTGTTTTGTATTGAGTATATTTCATTGAATGATACCGGTTATACTGTATTTATGTTGATTGTATCGACCTCAATATCGATTGCGCTCTTGATAGGGTTCATGTTGGCATGTCATGATTGTATCAGCAATGTATTGAGATTTTCCAATATATTTTTCAACATATAGATTTAAAACGCGCTTTTTTTTCAACATATAGATGAAATAAGGATGGATGAATTGATGGAAGCGATGGTTGTGGTTGGGTTTATGATGGAATATGGCTGGCAACAATCCAGATTAAGACAACCCGGAAATCAAGATAATTCTTCATCTTATCTCTCCCCCTTGTCGGCAAGAATCCGTCATGATGATCCTGCTGATCGATAATTATGATAGCTTCACCTATAACTTGGTTCATTATTTGGGTGAATTGGGTGCCGATGTCAGTGTCCGACGTAATGATACCTTGACACCGCAAGAAGCGCTCAATATGGGGGCATCGGGGATCGTCATTTCGCCGGGTCCTTGTGATCCGGACCGCTCTGGGATTTGCCTTGATCTGATCACCGCCAATGCCGCCAAGGGAAAATCAGCCCTGCCGATATTTGGTGTTTGCCTTGGTCATCAAGCCATCGGGCAAGCCTTTGGTGGTCATGTCGTACGGGCCCCCCAACCCATGCATGGCAAAGTCAGCCCGATTACTCATGACCAACAAAGTGTGTTGAAAAATTTACCCAATCCTTTTTCGGCGACACGCTATCATTCCCTACTGATTGAGCGCGATGGCTTGCCGCCCTGCCTGGATATCACCGCACAAACAGATGATGGCCTGATTATGGGTTTGCAGCATCAAAGCCTGCCTTTTCACGGTGTACAATTCCATCCTGAAAGCATTGCTACCGATCATGGACACCGTATTTTAGAAAATTTCCTTCAATCCCTATAACCGTGACATAATCGCGATTTTTCGGTCACTGCCCTTCTCTAATAAAGCCTTGATAGGGTAGCTATAGTGCTCGAAACTATGTTTCCTGAAAGAAAAATCTTGAAAACCATTCAATCTTATATTGCCCGAGTGACCGATGGTCATAATCTCACTGAACAAGATGCTCATGAGGCTTTTGAGATCATGATGCGCGGTGAGGCCACCGATTCTCAAATCGGTGGTTTACTGATGGCCTTACGCTGTAAGGGGGAAGCCCTTGAAGAAATTGTTGGGGCGGCAAAGGCCCTGCGTCAAGCGGCATCCATGATTGAGTCGCCTCCTGGAACGATTGATACTTGCGGCACCGGCGGTGATGGCAAGGGCAGTTTCAATATCTCCACCGCCGCAGCCATTGTAGCGGCCGCTTGTGGGGTTAAAGTGGCCAAACACGGCAATCGGGCCCAGACCTCACAATCGGGATCGGCGGATGTTTTGGCGGCTTTGGGAGTCAATCTTGAAGCCCCCCTTTCTGCCTGTAGTCGGGCGCTCAATCAGGCCGGGGTCTGTTTTCTTATGGCCCCGCGCCACCATCAAGCCATGCGCCATGTTGCCACCGCGCGGCGTGAACTGGGGGTACGTAGCTTATTCAACTTGGTTGGGCCTCTGGCCAATCCAGCCGGAGCACAACGTCAACTGGTCGGTGTCTTTTCCTCCCAATGGGTCACGCCAATGGCCGAAGCGCTCGGACGGCTCGGTTCGCATCATGCCTGGGTGGTTCATGGCTGTGATGGTTTGGATGAGATCACCCTGGCCGGGGCAACCGAAGTGGCGGCGTGGCGGGATGGTAACATTCACCGCTTTACCGTGAAGCCTCAAGATGCCGGGCTGGCCACAGCACCAACCCAATCTTTAAAAGGGGGAGACGCGGTCGAAAATGCCGCGATCATGCGGCGCATCTTGGCCGGGGAGCCGGGTCCCTTACGTGATGTCACGATCCTCAATGCCGCCGCCGCCTTGGTGATTGCTGAGCAAGCTGAAGATTTAGCTGCCGGGGCCCAGCAAGCCGCACAAGCGATTGATAGCGGTCAAGCGGCCGCAACCCTTGAGACATTGATTGCCGTTTATAGTGACCACAGCAGCCTCTAATTCATAGAAGTCTTGATTTAAGACCCATCGGTATGCGGACTATTCTTGATACAATTCTGGCCACCAAACGGGATGATATCACCGCCCGGCGGGCCGCCTGCCCGCTTTCTGAGATTGAGCACAAAGCCCGCGCTCAAACACCGCCACGCGGTTTCACCCAGGCCCTACATGCGCAAGCCGGTCATCCGGCCATCATTGCCGAGATCAAAAAAGCATCACCCAGTCATGGCCTCATTCGGAGTCCTTTTGATCCGGCATCAATTGCGCTGAGCTATGCCGCCGGTGGAGCCACATGTCTCTCGGTCTTGACCGATACACCGTATTTTCAGGGTGAAGAAGACCATCTCGTACAGGCCCGCAACGCGGTTGATCTGCCGGTTTTGCGTAAAGATTTTATTCTTGATCCGTATCAAGTCGTTGAGACCCGGGCGATGGGTGCCGATTGCCTGCTGCTTATTCTTGCGGCATTAGACGATGGTCAAGCGGCTGAGTTGGAGGATGCCGCCTATGGATGGAAGATGGATGTCTTGATTGAAACCCATGATGAGCGAGAAATTGAAAGGGCATTGCGATTGCGCTCCCCCTTGATTGGCATCAACAACCGCAACCTTAAAACCCTGGAAGTCAGCCTCACAACCACCGAGACTCTCGCCCCTCTCATTCCCGATGACCGGTTAACGGTTTGCGAAAGCGGCATCAAAACCCTTGAACATATTCAATCCATGATCCAGGCCGGGGCGAACGCATTTTTGATTGGCGAGTCTTTGCTGCTTGACAATGATCCAGCAATGGCCGTACGCCGATTAACCGGAATGAGAGACTGATATCGAACCGCATGGGCATAATCAGCAACACGGCATCATGAGCAGAACGGTATCATAATGAACACGAAAGACAGGCCCGATGACTGAATGGACTCATTTTGATGATTCTGGCGCGGCCCGGATGGTTGATGTTTCTGATAAACCGGTCAGCCAGCGCCAAGCAACCGCTCAGGGGCGGATTGATATGCAGTCGGTAACCTTGGAAAAAATCAAGGCCGGGCAGATTGGTAAAGGTGATGTATTTGGTGTAGCCCGGTTAGCGGCGATTATGGGGGCAAAAAAGGTCGGGGACCTGATTCCGCTCTGCCATCCTTTGGGGCTGGATTCGGTTGATATCGATTTTGAAACCGATGACACCGGTGTCATCATCACCGCCACTTGCCGCATTCATGGGCGTACAGGGGTCGAGATGGAGGCGATGACCGCGGTCTCTATCGCCGCCTTGACCATTTACGATATGTGTAAAGCGGTTGATCGGGCTATGTGTATCGGCGCTTTACGACTCATCCATAAATCGGGGGGCCGGTCAGGGGAATACCGGGCCGAAAAGATATAAAGCATCCTCATGCGTTCGGTTGAATCCGCTCTGGCAACCATTCTTTCTGCTTTTGATCCTGTGGAAACCCAAACCGTGCCTTTGGCGCAAGCGGTCAACCGCATCCTGGCTGAAGATATCATCTCCCGAATCAGTCATCCATCCCATGATATTTCGGCGATGGATGGCTATGCCGTGCGATCGGCTGAACTGCGCAATCCACCCCATGCATTCCCGATTGCCGGGATATCCGCCGCCGGCGGGACAGTACCAGATATGCCAGAGGGCCAGGTGGTACGGATCTTCACCGGTGGGGTGATGCCGGTGGGTGCGGATGCGGTTGTTCTGCAAGAAAACAGCCAGAGCAATGGTGACACCGTCACGATTGACGGAGCAATTGATCCGGGACGTTTCGTGCGCCGGGCTGGTCTTGATTTTGAACGCGGGGCCACTCTTTTATGGCAAGGGCAACGCTTGACTCCACGGGCCATCGCCCTGGCCGCAGCGATGAATCACGCCACATTACCGGTATACCGGCAACCACGAGTCGGCGTTCTCTCGACCGGCGATGAAATTGCCCCAGCGGGGTCGATTCTTGGTGATCATCAAATCCCCGGCAGCAATGGACCCGGCTTGATGGCTTTTATTCAGGCCCATGGTGGTATTGGCTATGATCTCGGGATTGCCAAGGATGATCATGAAGCCCTCGGTCGTCAGCTGACCACGGTCATGCGGGCGGCATCTTCATCAACTGGAACCAGCCAGGGCGATGGCATTGACCTCTTGGTGACAACCGGTGGCGTCTCGGTGGGTGATCGCGATTATGTCCAGGGCAGTTTAGCGGCGCTGGGACTCAAAATCGTCTTTTGGAAAATCGCTATGCAGCCGGGAAAACCTTTATTGTTTGGGCATTTGGGGACCATTCCGGTTCTGGCTCTTCCGGGCAATCCGGTCTCGGCAATGGTTTGTGCGTATATTTTTCTACGGCCCATTCTCAATCATCTTCTCGGAAGACCCGGCAAGGGCCAACAAACCATAACCGCCTGTTTGGTTGATGATCTCCCGGCCAATGGCCAGCGGCAGAATTATTTACGGGCCCGACTCAAACGGGTTGAAGACACCTGGCTGGCTGAACCTTTTGCTGAACAAGACAGCTCTATGATCGCCACATTGGCACAAGCTGACGCTCTTCTTATCCGCCCCCCACACGGGCCACCCTTGGCCGCCGGCTCTCGCGTCACCGCGCTGCCTTTGGAGCCATTTTTCACAGAATAAGCCGGATCAATTCTGTAGGTTGATTCTTACGCAACCTTAAATTCTTTAGAGAATTTAAGGCAAATGATGCAAAAAATGACTGTCCATCCCCAACCATTCAGACAATCAAAGAGTCGGTATTGACGTCACGGATTGACTTTATACAAAGAAAGAACCTCAATAGAACGATCAGCAATGTTATGTTTTTGTTCGGGCTTCGCTTGGTTGGTGACTTCTGCGGATAACGTTCCTCAACATCATATTTTTTAATTTAATATTTCTCAATATGTTAGACAAAGAGCCTGAGGGGACACAATTTGGAATGATTGCGCAACATGAAGGGGAAAAATCATGTTAACACGCAAGCAACATCGGTTATTGATCTATATCCGGCACTGCCTAGACCAAAATGGTGTGCCGCCTTCTTTCGATGAAATGAAAGAAGAGATGGATCTTAAATCAAAATCGGGCATTCACCGTCTCATTCTTGGCCTGGAGGAACGGGGATTCATCCGTCGCTTGCCCAACCGTGCCCGGGCCTTGGAAGTGATCAAACTTCCCGATGATGCGGTTGAGCATATGCCGAAAAGAACGTATAAATTACCCAAAAAAAGCGATACCAAACAGCATATCGAAATCAGCAACCAACAGGTGGTCACCGTGCCTCTGCTGGGGCGAATCGCTGCTGGAACACCGATCGAAGCCCTACGAGAAGAAACAGCCCAGATTGATATTCCGGCTCATTTGGTGAGCATCGGAGAGCATTTTGCCCTCGAAGTTGAAGGCGACTCGATGATTGAAGCGGGTATTTTCGATAAAGATACTGTGATCATGCGCCGGTGCAACATGGCCGAAACGGGGAGTATTGTTGTCGCTCTGATTGATCGGCAAGAAGTCACCATTAAACGGTTGCGACAACGCGGGGATTCGATTGCTTTGGAACCGGCCAATAAAATCTATGAAACCCGCATTTTCGGGCCGGATCGGGTTCATGTTCAGGGGAAACTGGTGGGTCTCATCCGACATTATGAATGATCCTCCCTGTTGCTGTGAGGCCAATAACCTTCAGCTTGCTGGGTCTCATCCGACATTATGAATGATCCTCCCTGTTGCTGTGAGGCCAATAACGTTCAGCTTGCTGGGTCTCATCCGACATGATGAATGACCCTTTTAAAAACGCTGTTTTCATGGGCCCCGCTTTAATTGGCTCTTGAGCTGTAGAGTTGGCTGCCTCTCTGGTTGTGCAACCCAGGGGCGCATACCGCGTTGATCGGCAACCGAAACAATCCCATTATCCAACCACACCGCATAAGCACCATTTTCCTGCAGATCAAAGCGATCAATCACCCCCAAACGGGCCGGGCATGGATTGAAAACCGGAACCAACGTCATCACCATATCGGCCCGCTGGCAATCTTCAATTAAAGCATCGGCATTCAAAACCAAAGCAACTGTGATTCCTTGGGTTTCATAAATACAAGACAGCGAATCGCACAAAAGATGCGCGGACACCGAATCATCAAAAGGCTGAGAATCGCCATACTGCCGATGAGTAAACCGAGCATGGTAATCAGACCATGAAACACGTTCCTGGCTAGCGGTGCGGCGCAGCCATTCTTTCTGAGCACGTTGACCACGTCTCAGTGAAGAGACGGCTAAAACATGATCCAACCGAACCGCCATCACCCGTGCTTGACCATCAATGAGAATATCAGGCGGCCGGTTCAAAGAAATGCTCGACAACCCAACAACAATGATCGGAACACCCAGCCAACCTGGCCAACCATTCCATAAACACAGCCATAACCCACCCAAAACCATAACCACCAACCCCCAAGATGGCGGGCTGACCACCGTCTGAGCAGCCCCAGGAAGATCAGAAACACCCTGAGCAATCTCAAGAACAACCGATATTCCCGTACCCATCGCTTGTAAAAATCCGTCCTCCCAACCCAGAGGCATCAAGAGGAGAGCCAAAAACCCACAGGGCATAATCCAGAAAGCAGTGATCGGGACACCAATCAAATTAGCCACCAAGCCGTAAACTGCCAAGCGATTGAAATGATAGAGCGCAAAGGGCGCGGTTGCCGCCGTTGCGACAATGGTGCTCAAAGCAACACCACCGACATACAAAATGATTTTTCTCAACCAAAAATCAGTTGGCCAGATGATCAAACTGCGATGCTCAGAGTTTCGTGAGGTCTTGGCCTTTTGGTGGTTGTTGCCTGGGCTCAAGGTTTCCCCCATGCGTTGACGTAAACCACCATAGACGGCAACCAACGCCGTCACAGCGGCAAAAGACATCTGAAAACTGGGTTTAAGAAGGCTTTCAGGGGTGGCAATCAAAATGATCAATGCCGCAACAGCCACCAGACGTAGCGAAATGGCCACCCGGTCGGTCATAATCGCCAGCAAGACCAAGCCGGTCATAACATAAGCGCGTTGAGTCGGGACGGTCGCACCCGTCAACAACAGATAGGCAAAAGCCGCCCCCAGAGCAACCAAGGCCGCCCATTTTTTGATCGGTTGCCGCAAGGCCAAGCCGGGGTAAGAAGCCAAGAGGATTCGACTGAGCCAAAAGGCAAAAGCGGCGATCATACCCATATGCAACCCGGAAATGGCCAATAAATGGGCCAGACCGGAATCGCGCATCATCCCCCATGTTGCGCTGTCAATACCGCCGCGTCGACCGGTTAAAAGAGCCGTTGCCACCGCTCCAATATCGCCAGATAAAACCGACCCGATACGTCCAGCGATATCTTGGCGCAATTGCGATAACGCCAGGCTGAAACGGGCGAAAAGCGTCATCATTCGGGCATCGGGTTGCCCGGATGGCGACATGATCAACGGCGTTGATACAGAATATCCAACCGCACCCAGCCCGGCAAAATAAGCGCGTCTTTGAAAATCAAACCCACCCGGTATGTTTGGGGCTGCGGGCGGATACAAAACCACCCGCACCCGCAGCCTTTGCCCAGCCAGAGGAGGCTCCATCTTTTGGCGGACGGCAATACGTATATAGTGAGGGGTGGCATGAGGGGATATAGCATTGCGTTCGCGATCCTCAATCACTGCCGAGTCAAAGGTTAAGCGCATATCGCGGTGACGAATTTCGACATTCGTGACCGGGCCCTCAATCCAAATCGGTCCCAAAGGTTGCGCCAAAACCGGCGCAGCAACCGTCCATGTCCGGTACTGAGCCGCCGCCATACCCGCCAAAAAGACAGCCAAAACAGCCATAAAAGACTGCAGAATTGGTCGGTGAATCTGGATACCGAGCCATTGCGCGGCTGGACCAATGAGCACCCATACCAGCCCAGCGATGAACCCCGGGACAGCAATAAAAAGCGCTTCTGGCTCCACCGGTAAAGCAAAATAACAGCCAATGCCGCCAGCCAGAAAAATCGGTGACCATAGAGCAAATGCAGGCGCCGATTCCACCAAAGCGTCCAAACCCCGCCGCCAATGGCGAAGAAATCGGCTTGATTGTCCCAACACCGATGACGATAGACCCAACCACGTCACCCAACACACTCCCCTATAACCGCACCACAAACGCCCGCCTCATCGGTTTCCCGGATAGACCAAAGAGGATGCTTATATCATATCTTTCATTATACTTTTTTATTTATGCCTTTAGGCCTTGCATTGAGCGTATCTATCGCTTTTAAGAAAGCCCATATTGTCAACCAGCCTTTGTAAAAAAAGACATATCTGGGATATTTAAATGGGATATTTAAATGGGACATTTAAAGACGTGAGTCCGCGATGAGTATTGTCACCCGATTTGCCCCTTCACCCACCGGTTTTCTCCATATTGGTGGTGCACGTACCGCTTTGTTTAATTGGCTGCATGCCCGACATCATGGTGGGCGTTACATGCTCAGAATTGAGGATACAGATCGCCAACGTTCAACCCCTGAAGCGGTAGACGCGATTCTAAACGGTCTTCAATGGCTTGACCTGTTACCGGATGAACAAACGGTCTATCAGTTTGCGCAACGGCAACGTCACCAAGATATCGCCCATTCCTTGCTGGCATCCGGACACGCTTATCATTGTTATTGCAGCCAAGCCGAATTGGAAGAAATGCGTCGGCAAGCCCGTCTTGCAGGACGACCTTGGCGCTATGATGGACGCTGGCGCCATCGTGATCCGGCCGAGGCACCACCCCATGTCAATCCGGTCATACGTTTCAAAGCCCCGCAAGAAGGCACAACCATGATTGAGGACTGGGTCCAAGGAACAATCAATGTCGCCAACAACACATTGGATGATATGATCCTGCTCAGAGCCGATGGAACCCCCACCTACATGCTTTCAGCGGTGGTTGATGATCACGATATGGGGATCACCGATATCATCCGGGGAGATGATCACCTGACCAACAGTTTTCGCCAAATTCAGTTATTCCAAGCCCTTGATTGGCCAATCCCCCGCTATGGCCATATCCCGTTGCTGCATGGGGCCGATGGACGTAAATTATCAAAGCGTCACGGGGCATTGGGAGTCGAAGAATACCGAAAGAACGGCTATCTGCCCGAAGCCCTCAACAATTATCTTCTCCGTTTGGGATGGGCACATGGCGATGATGAGATCATTTCACGCCAGCAAGCCGAACAATGGTTTGATATTCGTGATGTCGGGCGATCAGCGGCCCGTTTTGATCAAGACAAGCTGGATCATCTCAACGGCCATTATCTGCGCGCTACGGCGGATAAAGACCTGACCAGAGACGTAATTGAGCGACTCAGAACCTTGACCGGAGAACCACTGACCAAAACCGCACTCATGCGTTTAGAACGTGGCATGGCTGGTCTTAAAATGCGGGCCAAGCGGCTGGATGAATTGGCTGAAAATGCTCTGATCTATGTGATCCCACGCCCCATCCCGATCCACAGCCAGGCAACCAAAACTCTGAATGGTCCGGCCTTGGCTCATCTCAAAACATTCAAAGACCATCTCGAAAAAGCACCTATAGATTGGTCGGCCAGCGATTTGGAGGCAGAAACCCGTAACTTTGCTCAATCCAACCGCCTTGCTTTGGGAAAGCTGGCTCCAGCTTTACGGGCTGGGCTGACCGGCCGTATGGTATCACCACCGATTTTTGAGGTGATGGATATTCTGGGCAAAGCCGAAACTCTCTGCCGTCTTGGCGATGTGCTGGAGTGAGATCAGAAAAACCGAGAGAACCGGGGCATAAATGAAGGCAAACGAGGAGTCTTTTGTGCCATACTCCCCGTCTCTAGAGAAAAAACGTCAAGAAAAATATCAACCAAGACCATTCAGAAAGAAAACAGCCGCATCAGGAAAGAAAGCCATCAGGATGAGGCTGCTGGCGCCCCTTCCCCTGCTGGCTTTCCATTATTCACCGAATGGGTGATCCGGTGGAGGGTTGTTTGCAGATCCTGAATATCGCCGGTTAAAGAGGATGAATGATCACGAATTTCTTTGGAAATATCCCCCACTTGGGTGGCTTCGTTGGAGACTTCCTCAATCCGGGCCGAAACTTCGCGCGCCCCTTCGGCCGCTTGCTTGACATTATCGGATATCTCATCGGTGGCACTGCTTTGATCCTGAACCGATTCGGTGATATCGGCGATCATTTTATCAATATCACCAATGGTCTGGGTAATGGCTTGAATAGCGGTTACGGAGTTGCCGGTAATATCTTGCATTTCTTTGACTTGTTGGGTGATTTCTTCTGTTGACTGGCGGGTCTGATTGGCCAGATCCTTGACTTCATTGGCCACCACGGCGAACCCTTTACCGGATTCACCGGCTCTGGCCGCTTCAATGGTGGCATTCAAGGCCAATAAATTGGTTTGTTCGGCAATCTCACTAATCAGCACCACCACATCACCGATTTTGGTGACCGCATTGGAGAGGCTGGCAATCACATTGCCTGTTTCATTGGCCTGCTCGACGGCTGATTTTGCCACTTCAGCCGAACGGGTTGACCGATCAACAATCTCACGGATGGATTGACTGAGACGTTCGGATGCCTGGGCAACCGCTTGGGTATTGGACATGGATTGGGTGGCCGCCGAAGCAACAACCTGAGCATTTGATTGAACATTTTTGGCATTGCTGGCCATATTTTCAGCCGATTGGGCCACATTGCTGGTTAAAGATACCACACCATCAACAACCGCTTTTGTCTCCCGATTAACCGTTGTGGCCATTTCGGAAACCGCGGCCTCAGTCTGCCGCTTGGCATCTTGAGCACGCTCCAAATCCCGCTTGGCTTGCTGTTTATCCTTGTGTTGCTGCTTGAGAATCGCCTCTTGCATGGATTGAAGCGCTTGCAGGAGCTTGGCGGTTTCACTTTTCCCACGTGCCTGAATTGTGCTGCTTAAATCACCTTTGGCGATTCGCTCGGCATGGCCAATCGCCGACACAACGGGGCGGGTAATAAACTGCGCACTGGCTAAAGCAATCAACAACGCCACCGCCGCCACAACATAAAGGGCATATTGTATATCATTTTCAATCTGTATGGTTTTTTCACGGGTTTCGCGCACCGATTCTTTGATGGCCGATTGCGCGTCTTTCGCTGTGACATAAGATTCATTGCCTTCCCGCTTCAGAATATCTGTGATGGAATGGAAATCGCTGACCCAGTCCTCAATTTTAGAGCGTGACCGCATGATTGCATCATGATCATGGTCAGCCGCTTGCTGAATGATCTGGGGGAGTTGCTCTTCACCGATGCTAATGAGAGCTTGTATTTTTTCTTTGGTCTCTTCGTTCAGACTGCTTTCAAAAGCCATTTGGAGATTTTTGATGAAATCGACCCGCAACCCCTCAATCTCTTGGAGAACCTGTTGTTCTGATTTTCCCCATAATGTAATGGATTTTCGATCATCTTGGGAGATATTTTGCAGTTTCTCCAGGTTTTGTTCTCGAAAGAAGGTATCAATGGCACTGATTTTGAGGAAGATCAGCAGCAGATCGACCTCGGCAACCCGGACAAAATCAGTCTCCCGAAACGGATGTTCATAAATAAAAACCGCTTTATCGGCATTTCCGGTTGCCAACGCGCCCATTTCATTGGCCAGGCGACCAAGTTCTCGGGTTTTGGTGAGTTCATAAATGATGGCGGCGGCAAAAAAGGCAAAAGCGATAAAAAAGCCGACCAATATTTGAATACGAATGGGCATGATACTCTCCTCAAATCACATTCATGTGATCCTATCCAATAAGAGATTTTTTCTCGGTCAAGCCCCCCTTAACCGCCCCCAACCCACTTATAATACATAATTAGTAATAGGTAACTAGAGATTATGTAATAATATAATAAATTAAAATTTTGCGATTTTCTTCAGGTCATTCTCTTTTCAGTCTCTTTTAGCCTCCATTGTCATTGAGATGATTGATATTCGTGGTCATGGCTGGTACTATGTTATGGGCAGTTTGGATAATCTCTTAAAGATTTGATAATCTTTTAATTCATCCTCAAACTGATCACTGTGCTGTCGGTTTTGGCAACCGGTATCTGATATGTGATTGGCCGCGTATCATTGAATGGCATGTCATTGGACGGTATGATTGATATCCGTTCATCATGTCGTCAGCCCGCAACGTAATCAGCTTTTCGTAACGTAATCAGCCTTTAACGTAACCCGTTCATAACGTAATCAGTTGGTAACGTGATTGATGAATGATCAACCGATACCATGATGGATTGACAAACCGGTTCCTGGTGATCCGGCCAACACTCAATTTCTATCAAGAAACTTGAGAAAATTCTTAAAGTAAACCGAAGAGGAATCGCCCGTGGCCCTTTCTTCATCGTCTCCCCGTTCCAAAAGCAATCCGGAAACCGTCACTTTGACCGATAATCGGTCTGGCCAATCTTACGAATTGCCGATTATTTCCGGCTCCCAAGGTCCTGACGTCATTGATGTGCGCAAGCTCTACGGCATGACCGGCATGTTTACTTATGATCCCAGCTTCACCTCAACCGCAAGCTGTAACTCAGCCCTGACTTTCATTGATGGTGAACGCGGGATTCTCATGCATCGGGGGTACAAAATCGAAGATTTGGCTCAATACAGTGACTATCCGGAAGTATGTTATCTGCTGCTCAATGGGGAATTGCCAACCATAGAGCAAAAAGACCGCTTTACCGACATGCTCACCCACCACACCATGCTGCATGAACAGGTGTCACAATTTTACAGCGGCTTTCGCCGTGATGCCCATCCAATGGCCATCATGGTCGGGGTGGTGGGGGCTTTATCGGCTTTTTATACTGATCATGAATATGATTTTTCCAGCCAAGAAGGCCGTTGGGTCGCGGTGAGCCGATTATTGGCCAAGATGCCAACAGTGGCTGCCTATGCCTATAAATATTCCATTGGCCAGCCTTTCGTTTATCCTCGTAATGATCTGGATTATTCCAGTAATTTTTTGCATATGCTGTTTGCTACACCTTGTGAGACTTATGATGTCAGCCCCATTCAGGCCCAAGCGATTGATCAGCTTTTGATTCTTCATGCCGATCATGAGCAAAATGCCTCAACCTCAACCGTAAGGCTGGCTGGATCGTCGGGGGCCAACCCGTTTGCTTGTATTTCTGCTGGGATTGCCTCTTTATGGGGTCCGGCTCATGGCGGGGCCAATGAAGCGGTTCTTAATATGCTTAGAGAGATTGGTTCTATTGAGAATATCCCCTCTTGTATCAAACGGGCCAAAGATAAGGATGATCCTTTCCGCCTGATGGGGTTCGGGCACCGAGTCTATAAAAATCATGATCCGCGGGCGATGGTTCTGCGCAAAGCGGCTCATGATGTCCTCGATGAGTTGGGCCATCATGAGCCTTTGCTCGAACTGGCGATGGAGTTGGAACGCATCGCCTTGGAAGATCCTTATTTTATTGATAAGAAGCTGTTTCCGAATGTTGATTTTTACTCCGGGATCATTCTGAGGGCCTTAACCCTACCGACCTCTATGTTTACTGTATTGTTCGCGGTCGCCCGAACAGTCGGCTGGATTGCCCAATGGAAGGAAATGAGTGAGGATCCCAATTCACGGATTGGCCGCCCGCGCCAGCTTTATAACGGTCAAAAAACCCGCACATATCTGACGATTGATCAACGCAAAAGCGATCCTACCCATCAAGATATGTATCCCGGACTGGTCGGGCTTTAATATATTCGGTCACGTTTTAACCTGTTTTCGTGCATTTTCTGAGTCGTATTCTTCGAAACAATTCATTCTTCGAGCTCCCCATCCACCATCAAGAGACCGGTATATGTGTTGAGAATACGCCAAAAGACCGGCAATGGCTGGAGGCGCGATACCTTCCCCTAACCGTGCCCGGCCAAAGCCGGAATCATGCCGACAATCCCATCCATGATCATCCCGGTGGCAATTGCCACCAGCACCATCCCCATAATGCGGGTCACTACCGCCATACCGCTTTTCCCCAGCCAACCGGCGATGCGTTGGGAATAGGCAAACAACAAACCAGTAAAAGCACAGAGAACCAAGACAGCCAGAGAAAAATCAATTTTATCGGCAAAATCAGAATGATGCTGAGAAGCAACCAGAACCGTCGCCATGGTCCCCGGACCAGCAACCAGAGGAATCGCCAACGGCACCACAGCAATCGAATCTTGGCTACCGATATCTTCGGTCTCGGCGGCGCTGGTCTTATGTTCGCTTTTGTTAAAAAGCATATGCAGGCCGATGATCAACACAATGATGCCGCCACCAGCCCGCAACTGATCAACACCGATTCCAAAAAATTTAAGCAAATCACCGCCGGTCCAGATCACCACCAATAAGGTGACTGCACAAGCCAGGGCACATTTCCAGGCAATCATACGGACCGCAGCCTTAGAACGCCCCACAGTCATCCCGGTAAAGATTCCGACATTACCAATCGGATTCATCATGGAGAATAAGGCGGCAACAAATGTCACAATCGTTGTTTCGGTCATAATGAAGGCTCTTGTTTTATAAGCTTTGTCGATAATGTGTCGAATGGGTCATATGGTGATGATGCGTTTTAGTGCGTCATTTTATCATCCTGGTTTATAGTCGGGGTCATTACCCAATCATGACGACCTTCATGTTATAGAAGTATCTCATAGAAGCATCGCCATATCATTGCCGACAGATCAAGCGTTGATATCAGTTCACTCTCCTTATCAAGACCGCTGATCAAGACAGTCCAAAACAGCATGGGCGGCTTTCTGGCTTGGGGTTTGTGGCCTTCCAAGACCGAGTGACCGCAAAACGGCCTGAACATGTTCGGTCTGATTCTTGGTTATGGAGGGATCACGCAAGCATGATAGACAGGCCGAAAACAGCTGAGAAGGCGTGCAATTTTCCTGAAGAAATTCCGGATAAATTTCCCGATCAGCGACCAGGTTAACCAAAGAGACATAAGGAATGCGCAGCCAATGACGGGCCAAAAAACCGGTCAAGGGGTTAAGGCGATAGGCCACCACCACCGGTGTCCCAGACCGGGCCAATTCCAGAACAACCGTCCCGGAGGCGGCCAGGGCCAGATTGCTGGCCGAAAATGCCCCCCATTTGGCTTCTTCACCGATCACCACCCGAAGCGGCGGCATGGATGAAGAGGCAGATGGTGAGAATAAGGTGTCGATATGTTGAGCCTGTGATGGGAGAGTTGGAATCACAACCTGCAGATTGGGGATGGCCGGTCCTAATTGGCGCAAAGCTTGGTAAAAAATCGGCCCATGGCGGGCAATCTCGCCACGTCGTGACCCCGGTAAAACGCAGAGCAACGGCGCATCAACAGGAATACCGTGGTTGACACGAAACTCTTGACCGCCCTTCAAATCGGTCTCAACAACTGGATGACCAACAAAAACCGTATCCAATTTTTCAAAAAATGGCGGCTCAAAAGGCAACAGAGTCAAGAGACGATCAAACAAACCGGCCATATCCGCCGCCCGGCCGGGCCGCCAGGCCCATACGCTGGGAGCCACATAATGAATACGTGGAATACTTGATGTTTGGGGCTGGCGTTTCAAACGAGCAGCCAGACGCATGGTGAAATCCGGCGCATCAATCGTCACCACGGCTGCCGGTTGTTGGTCGGCCACCGCCGCGGCGGTTTGCCGTAAGCGACCCAGAATACCCACCAAACGTGGGATCACCTCAATCACCCCCATCACCGCCAACTCTTCCATCGCAAATAAACTCTCCAAACCCTCAGCACGCATCGCCGGACCGCCGACACCAACAAACTGAAGATCAGGCCTCATTTCGCGTAAGCAAGCCATCAAGCCCGCACCCAGTCGATCCCCGGAGGGTTCGCCAGCCACCAGGAACACAGAAACCACCCTTAACCCACCGATCCGGTCATGGATGACGATTTTTCTGATGCTGGTTTTTTGTTTTGGATATCGCAGCCCTCAACCCCGATCAGAAAAAGGCCCTCACGGTCAGCGATGGCAATAGTTTTCTGGCGATCAATGATCAGACAACGCCCAGCCTCAACGGCGATCCCGCGCAGGCCAGCTTCAGCCGATTGCTGCACTGTATCCGGGCCAATAACCGGCAGATCAACCCGGCTTTCCTGGCCCGGCTTGCTGATCTTGACCAAAACACCACCCGGACCCTGGCGCCGCTCACCAATACAGCGCCGCAATAAATGAGCGGTTCCTTCAATGGCCTCAATAGCCAGCACCATACCCTGCTGCACCACCACCGCCTGGCCAACATCAACCGCACCCAAATGAGATGCCACATCCCATCCCCGGCTGATATCACGCGCGGCTTGCGAATCCGGGGTGATCCGGCCCAAAACTCCCAAAGGAGCCGATAAAGAAGGCAGCAACGACTCAACTGGCAGAATCCGGAATCCCATTTTTTCCAGTTCACCAATCAAGCGACGCAACAAAGAATCATCACCCAAAGCGGAGGTCAACAAACGGGCCGCCACCTTTGCCGTTGCCAAATCGGGTTTGAGTTCTGATAAAGAGGGCCGTTTCAAAGCACCGGCCATCACGATGTCTCGTACCCCCATCTGAGCCAGACGTTGCATGGCCCCAACCACCGCCCCAAGACGGACCTGCAAATGCTGAATCCCGTCATCCTCTTTAAGCATTGAATCACCAAGGGCAGAGTCGTGAGATGAGCAATCCCCAAAAGAAAGCAGAACAACCCCACGGCCTTGCGATCGGGCTGCCTTGGTCAAAAGAACCGGCAATCCGCCACTACCAGCGATAATACCTATCGGATCAGAGATGGAATCAGAGGCCGCCATAATCAATCGCATACCCCTTGTTTAGAGGAGCATCACGCCGTTGATTCAACCGCCGGTTGGCATAAAGCCCGTTGCGAATCGCCACGAATAAAGGCAATGATTTCCATCACCGGCTCAACATCGGTGTAAGAGCAAGACACATCTTCAACCCGTTCGGCAAAACTGCCTTCTTGCGCGAACAATAAACGATAGGCTGTGCGCAACGCATGAATGGTATCACGCGAGAAACCGCGCCGCTTTAAGCCAATCAGATTAAGACCGGAAAGAAAAGCCCGATTACCAACCGCCGAACCATAAGGAATGATATCATTTTCAACCCCGGACATGCCGCCAATCATCACATGCCGACCAATCCGGACATATTGATGAACCGCCGAAAGACCACCAATAATCGCATAATCACCAATCTCAACATGACCGGCCAATGTGGCATTATTGACCAAGATCACATGATGACCCAGAACACAATCATGGGCGACATGCGACCCGACCATGAGCAAACAATGATCACCAATTTCGGTGACCATACGACCGGCTTGGGTGGCTGGATTGACCGTCACATGCTCACGGATGGTCACGTCATTACCGATGACAAGCGTTGAATCTTCACCCTTATATTTGAGGTCCTGGGGCTGATGACCAATCGAGGCAAAGGGATAGATGGTGACACCAGAACCGATGGTTGTGTTTCCGGTCACAACAACATGGGAGAGCAACCGACCACCAGAACCCACCCGCACCCGCGGCCCAATATGACAGTAAGGCCCGACCACGACATCATCGGCAAGATCAGCACCGTCTTCAATAATCGCAGTTGAATGAATATCTGTCATAGAAGAAATCAGAAAAATGAAAAAATGAACCAGAACAATAAACCAGAAAATCAATAAAGTGATGATTGATTGTGTTGGTGATAAGTCATGAAAAGAGCCGATACGTGTGTAATGTAATGATCAGTTATAATGTAATGATCAGTTATTCCTCTTTTTCGACAATCATGGCTGAAAAAACCGCTTCGGCAGCCAGTTCCGACCCAACCATCGCCTGGCCCGAGAATTTCCAGATGGGACCACGGTTGCGCTCCTTATTCACTTTGAGCTGCAAAACATTACCGGGAACCACGGTGCGCCGAAAACGTGCATTTTCAATCGAGGTAAAATAAACCAGCTCATTATACGCTTTCTCACCCCGGCTATACATCACCAAAACGCCAGCTGTTTGGGCCAATGCCTCAACGATCAGGACCCCCGGCATCACCGGATGATTGGGAAAATGGCCCGGAAAGAAAAATTCATTCATGGTGATATTCTTGATCCCAACAGCGCTCTGGCCGGGAACAATAGCCGTCAAACGATCCACCAATAAGAAAGGATAACGATGGGGAATTAGCCCCATGATCCCGTTGATATCAATCTCTAGAAGCGGGGGATTAGGATCGCGCGTGTTGCGGTCTTTGGTCATGATCGTTGCGGCCTGGCCCGGGGGGGCTTGGACTTGAGGGTCTTGGACTTGGGGGTCTTGGTCCGGGAGGCTTCAGCCAACCGGGCAACCGCAACCGTCTGCCGGTGCCAATGACGCACCGGCACACAAGGGGACCCGGCAACAACTTCACCGGCTGAAACATCACGCATCACCCCACTCTGGGCCGCCACCTGAGCACCCGAACCAATGGTCAAATGGCCGGTCAAGCCGGCCTGCCCGCCCACCATGACATAATCTCCCAGCTTGGTGCTGCCGGAAATTCCGGTTTGCGCCACAATCACACATCCTTTACCCAGGACCACATTGTGACCAATTTGAACCAAATTATCAATCATACAGCCCTGACCAATCACCGTATCGGGTCCACTGCCGCGATCGATGGTCGTGTTGGCACCAATATCAACATCATCACCAATCACCACCCGTCCGAGTTGCGGGACCCGGTGATGGCGTCCGGCCTTGGTCGCAAAGCCGAAACCATCTTGACCGATAGAGACCCCCGGATGAACAACCACCCCAGAACCGAGAAGAGCATATTGGATGCGGACATGGGCACCAATGGAGCAACCCGCCCCCATCTCCACCCCGGAACCGATAACCGCATGGGGACCGATAGAACAGCCCGCACCCAGCACAGCCCCAGCACCAATCACCGCACCGGCATCAACTCGGCATTGCGCGCCCAGTTCGGCATCGCGAGCAATCGTTGCCGTGGGATGAATAGCGGCGGTTGGGATGGGAGGTGGATAAAATTTCTCAGCAATCAGCGCATAGGCAAAATAAGGATTATCACAGACCAGCAAGGCCATCCCTGCGGGCGCATGGGAAACCGCATCGGGACGGGCAACGCAAGCCGAGGACTGACTGGATTTGAAAACCTCAAGATAAAGACGGTTGTCAAAAAAAGCGATATCCCCCGCTTGTGCTGTCGAGAGGGGGGCAACATCATCCAACAGCAGATCACCCTGACCGCCAACAATATCAGCTTCTACCAAGGCGGCCAATAAATCAAGGCGATACGGCCCGGTTCGTGAATGAAAACGGGCATCAACCATATTTTATTGTACGCCTGATTTTTTGCCCGAACCGGGAATATCAAGTTTGACTTTAGGCAGTTTTTGATCAAGACGCTTTAGAGACTCACTGGTGATTTCAAGCTCAGCCCCAACCAAGAGGACCTGATTTTTCGCCAGAACAATATTGACATTATTGGCTTGAGCAATCTCGCGGACCACCGCAACCAGATTGGTCCGGATGATGGCCAAAGACCGCTCAAAAGCCACATCGATCTGTTGCTTGCGGCTTTCCAATTCGCGGTTGAGGGTGGCCGCTTTGCGTTCCAACTCACGCAGTTTTCTTTCATAGGCTTCTGGAGAAAGGATACTCCTCTGGCGATTGAGATCCTGTTGCTGATCACCCAGCGAGTCCTCTTTTTTAACAATCTGATCCCGCTCCTTACGGCGTACCTCATCAAGCTGTTCCCGTAGGCTGATGGCCGATTTGGATTCGCGCAAAATGGCCTGAATATCAATCACCGCGATCCGAGTCTGGCTGGGGTCAAAAGCCGTTGATTGGGGGGCCGATTGCCCCGCCGCCTGACCCGGTGCGGTGGCTTTGTTATCTTGGGCTTCACCGACTCCGGCCCCAAACACCATAAAAACAGCCATCAAACCGAGCAAAAAATGCCGTCCTTTGCTGCCGAGCGCCACCATCTTGGTCATATATATTGTTGTTTTGGTCATTGGTGTCATGATCATTTTTGTTGCACGCATCATATCCTTAACCATCTGAATGATTGTGTTAAAAATTGGTTCCAAAACTAAAGCGAATGGCTTCAGTTTTATCATAAGATTCCTTGAGGATGGGTTTCCCGTAAAAAATTCTCACCGGCCCGAATGGCGAACTCCAAGCAACACCAACCCCAGCTGACACACGTGGTCTGGCACTTTTACGGACATTGACGCCACGATCCGGATTACCGGTCAAGGTCCCTATATCAGAGAACAGACGCCCAGTGATACCCAATTCTTTCGGTAGGCCAAGAGGAAAATCCAACTCCGTCTGAATCACCGCATAGGTTTCTCCCCCTAAGGAGTCCCCGGTCCGAATATCACGCGGACCAATACCCGCATAGGCGAAACCACGCATTTCATCGCCGCCGAGGAAAAAACGATCAACCAAGCGAATCTGTTCGCGTAAGGCAAAAATATGCCCGGCGTCAAAAGAAATACTGCCAACCCATTCGGGAATAAATGGATAATAAAAGGCCCCTTTGAAAATTGTTTCGAAATACCGGACATCACCACCCAAACCGGCAAAATTGGTTGCTAATTTAAGAACATAGCCATCGGAAGGATCAATCCGATCATTGAGCAAGTCTAACGTCAAGGATTGGCCGATAATTGATTTTGTGAATGTCCCTCTCTGGTCTCGAATAAATCGCGAAACACCCGATCGGACATTAGAAATCGTGTCTTGGGTTATGGTGTAACGCCAACTCTGCCTGAGGTCACCAATCAACTCATAGCCAATACGCACACCGCCGCCAATGCTGCGTTGTTCATAGCCGCTTTCCCTCAGATAATCGCGTTCAACCCGGAACACATCGAATCCAGCCGCCAGATTGCGGTCCAAAAAATAAGGTTCGGTAAAACTCAGATCAATTTGCTGGGTACGACCAGAAATCAAGAATTTAAGCCCGAGCTCCTGACCACGCCCAAGCAAATTGCGCTCACGAATACCGACATTCCCCAACAACCCGTCACGGGTGGAAAAACCGCCGCCAATCGACAGTTCACCCGTGGCTTTTTCTTCAACCTCAACAATGATAATGGTTCGATCCGGACCGTTACCCGGAACATTGGTAATTTCGACTTTTTCAAACAAGCTCAGATTGGTCAATAAACGCTGCGACCGGCGAATCTTGGCAAGATTAAAGGCATCCCCGGGAGCCAGTTCAATCTCACGGCGGATAACTTTATCAAGGGTACGCGTGTTGCCCTTAATATCAATACGTTCGACAAAAACCCGCTCCCCCTCATTGATCACATAGTTAATATCAACCCGTTTTTGTTCCGGATACCGTTGAATCTGGGGGCGTACATCAACAAAAGCATAGCCAACACTCCCGGCGGCTTCGGTTATTGCCGCAATCGTCTCTTCAACTTTTTCA
Source organism: Alphaproteobacteria bacterium (assembly GCA_963923945.1). Lineage (GTDB taxonomy): Bacteria > Pseudomonadota > Alphaproteobacteria. The sequence continues at coordinate 91,733 of OZ000551.1, read as the reverse complement.
GCATCGTACCAATCACCGCTTTGGGTTTCGACTTCGTCTTCAAGATTGAGATTCTCAAGCTCCCGAATATCGGTTTCAACACTGGTTTTTCCAATTTTGTACCGCTCCCCTTCATCCAAAGTGAAGGTCAGGAAAAAATTCTCAAGATTGGAGGTCAATTCAGCTGATGCCGAAACCACCCGAAAATCAATATAGCCATTCTTCAGGTAAAAGCGGCGGAGCAATTCACGATCAAACGCCAAGCGATCCGGATCATATGTATCGTCACGCGCCAAAAAACGATACCAACGTTTTTCTTGGGTCAGAATAATGCCGCGCAATGTTTTATCGGAAAAGTGACGATTACCGACAAAAACAATACGCGAAACCCGCGTAATTTGACCTTCATCAATCTCGAACACCAGATTAACGCGATTATCACTGAGCCTGATAATTTTCGGGTCTACCCGGGCCGCAAAACGACCGGCCCGACGGTAAATTTCTAAAATACGCTGGGTATCGGCTTGAACCTTGCTGCGAGTGTAAACAACACGGGGCCGTAATTGGACCTCTGCATCAAGATTTTCATCAGAAATATCGCTGTTTCCTTCAAAAACCAACTCATTGATAATCGGATTTTCCTGGACCGTAACAACCAGGATATCCTCCTCACGAATCATATCGACATTGGAAAATAAACCGGTGGCATAAAGCGATTTGAGCGCTTCATCAAGAACCCGCGGGGTCAAATCCACACCCGGTGATAAATCCATATAATTGATAATCGCACTCGACTCGACCCGCTGATTACCGACAATCCGTAACTCTGGAAAACCATTGCCAGCAGATCGTTCCGGTCCATCATCATAAGGCGTGGGGACAAGAGACTCTTGAGGTGAAGGCTCCAAAGGGGGCGGAACCGGTTGTTGTGGAGACACAGCTTGACCATAAGCACCCTCAGGCGTCAAAGGAACACCGGCAGGCGGTACCACCAAAACTCCATCTTCCCCATAATAAGGCCGACCCTCAGCGATGGGAAAAGCCGCAGGCGGAAGGGCGGCCCCGGGCGTCAACGGGTAATATGTCGGGGAAACGGCAGGATTATTTTGGACTGCAGAAGGATCAGAAGGTGAATTCTCCAAAAAAACCGGATTATCTTGGGAAGGTGCTTGCTGGGCCAGTACAGGAAACCAAAACAAAACAACTAAGCACACCCCACCCCACCAAGACCATCGCTGGTGGTGGATCATCTGCCTTAAACCGATCATAGCCTAGCCCAAAACCCCCCAACGGTCAGCCAATCGCGCCAGATCATTATAACTGGCAAACAAGAACAGAAAAGCAATCACCGCCACACCGAATCGAAAACTGATTTCCTGGGCCCGCTCACCCAAAGGACGACCACGCAAAGCCTCAATCGCGCAAAACAGCAGATGCCCCCCGTCAAGGATGGGGATCGGGAAAAGATTGATCAAACCAAGATTGATCGAGAGAAAGGCCAAAAAAGCCACCGCACTGAGAAAACCGGATTGCCAAAAATCATCCAATAATTCGACAATACGAATCGGACCACCCAGATCTTCGGTTCCCCGCTCTCCAATAAACATTTGACCAACCGCTTCCAAAGTCATTGCAGAAATACGCCACGTCTCGGCACAGGCAGCCCAAAAGGCGGCCAAAGGGCCATAGATGACGATCTCATGGTCGCGACCGGTAATTCCAATCAAACCCTGACGGACTTTTTGACCAGTGACATCAGTGGTTTCACGTAGTTCGGGGATGAGTGTAAACGGAATCTCCTGATCATCACGGCGGACAATGAATTTGAGATCATCGCCAGCCCGATGGGTAATCAAAAAGCGAATATCAGAAAAAGTTTCAATGGCCCGGCCATTGATGCTGACAATACGATCACCAACCTCTAACCCGGCTTGTTCTGCCGCTCCACCCGCAACCAGCCCAGAGACAACCGGAGCGGTGACCGGTTTGCCAACCAGGGAATACGTCACCGCCAGAACCACAATCGCAAATAAAAAATTAGCCGCCGGTCCGGCAGCCAAAATCAAAGAGCGCCAACCAACACTCTGATGGCGAAAGGATACTGCTTTCTCAGCATCGCTCAATCCGGAAGATGACGGGGAGTCATCCGAGTCACCGCCCTGGACTTCCCCAAACATGCTCACATAGCCACCCAGGGGAATCAGAGAAAAGCGCCAACGGGTTCCGGCTTTATCGGTCCATCCAAACAGCTCACGGCCGAAACCAATAGAAAAGATTTCAACCCGCACCCCAGCCCATCGGGCAGCTAAATAATGGCCCAGTTCATGAATGAAAACCAAAATCGAGAAACCAATTAAAGGCGGCAAAACATGGTCCCAGAGCCAAGAGATATATTCCATAAATTGAATCCATTAAAGCAAACAGGGTGAAAAGACATGATCACGATCAGAAAGGCTTACAGCCTCAGCAGGCCGAACTCAATAGACCTCAACAAATCATCATAGCCAAACAATCACATTCAATAGACACAGCCAGAAATTATGGCTTTGCAGGCTGATCTTTTGGGGACTTTTCTTAAACCTTTTCGAAACTTTTCTTATTTTTTGCGGTTTTTCCTAGAGATTGAGCCTTTATTTTTTCAAAAATACTGTTTCTAAGACAATTTTTTAGGGGCAATTTTGAAGCACATCAATAAAGATTTTTGTCATTTTTGCTTATATTGTGATGACGCCGTATTGGCTGTTTTCAGGGACGATTGCGCCAGACTTTGTGCCTTCTCACGGGCCAAAATGTCAATTTCGTGAATATCGCCCAGATCTTTGGGGGGCGGGAGCGCCAAAACAGACAACGTCTGCTCAACCAGGCGGACAATCTCAAGAAACCCAATCTGATCGGCCAAAAACAAAGCCACGCCGACCTCATTGGCCGCGTTCAGAATGGTCGGAGCCGCGCCACCATTATGCAAACATTGGGTGGCCAAAGACAAGGCTGGGAATTTGTTCAAATCGGGTTTTTCAAAGGTTAAATTCCCCAAATCAGCCAGGTCAAGACGGGCAACCGGTGTTGCCATGCGCCGCGGCCAGGCCAAACAATGGGCAATCGGTATACGCATATCGGGAGTGCCCATCTGGGCCAATAAGGAACCGTCCCGATAGGCAACACAAGAATGGACCACCGATTGAGGATGCACCAAAACATCAATATGTTGGGGAGCCATATTAAAAAGGTGATGCGCCTCAATAATTTCCAACCCTTTATTCATCATGGTTGCTGAATCGACTGAAATTTTAGCCCCCATATTCCAATTTGGATGGGAAATTGCTTCATCAGGAGTTGCTGCTTCCATACGCTCCATAGGCCATTGACGAAAAGGGCCACCCGACGCGGTCAGGATGATTTTTTCGATTCCTCTCGGATCATCAGCGTCAAAAACTTGAAAAATCGCATTATGTTCAGAATCGACCGGCAGCAGAGTCGCACCATGCCGCGCAACCTCGGCTTTGAACAAAGCACCCGCACAAACCAAACTCTCCTTATTGGCCAATCCAATCACCGCACCCCGCCGCACCGCCGCCAGAGTGGGGGCCAAACCCGCCGCCCCGACAATGGCCGCCATCACCCATGACGCCGGTCGCTCAGCCGCCTCACACAGGGCAGCGGCACCACAAGCGGCCTCAATACCGGTCCCAGCCAAGGCATCGCGCAAACGCGGATAAAGGGAGGCCTCAGCAATCACCGCCAGTTCAGGCTTAAAACGGCGCGCTTGTTCGGCCAACAAATCGACCTGTTGATGTCCGGTTAAAGCAACCAACCGATAAGCCGATTGATCCCGGGAAATGAGATCCAAGGTGTTGCGTCCAATCGAGCCCGTAGAGCCAAGAATGGTGATGGATCGCGGTGATGATTGCGACATCATATTGCGACATCATGATGTGACGATCAACGATATCAATATCATGATGATACCAGTATCATTGTCGATTGATGATGGCGTTGGGTGTAGTCATTGAAGGGACTCCCACAGCATCACAGTCAATGCCGCCACGGGAGCCGCTGTCAATAAACCGTCCACCCGATCCAGAATACCGCCATGACCCGGAATCAACCAGCCACTATCTTTAACCCCATAGTGACGTTTAATCGCCGATTCGAGCAGATCCCCCCCCTGAGCAATCAAGGCCAGCCCGATACCGGCCAAGGCTAAGAGAAATAGGGGTGGTGATAAATCAAGGACATCGCCGAGTAAAATGCTGCTGGCTGCAGCAGCAATCACGCCACCGATCAGGCCGCTCCATGTCTTGTTCGGGCTGATCACCGGGGCCAAGCGCGCGCCACCCCATGTGCGCCCGACCAGATAAGCAGCAATATCTGTTGCCCAAACCACAACCAATACCCAGACAACCACAGCAAAACCATTCTCGGCCGAGAGACGCATCCATACCAAAGCCGTACAGGGAAGCAGAATATAAGCGGTTCCAGCAGCCAGCAACCAACGCTCTTTTTCTTTATAAGGCTTTCTCTGACCACCGCCGACACAGGCAATCATCGGAACCGCCACAATCGCTAAAATGATGGTCATCATAATTTGAGAGAACAACAAAGCAATGATTCCAGCACCAACCACAGCAAACATCATCAACGCCGATGGATTACCAAGATACCGACTCCATCGGTGGCCAGACATCGCCTCCCGATTGCCAGAACAATCACATAAAACCACCCATTCAATCACCATCGCCACAGCACAACAGCCGACCAAAAATACAAAAAAAATAGGGCCCGCAACAACAGCCGCCAAGACAATCGGCACCAAAACAGCCGCAGCCAAAAAGCGGACCCAAAAAATGCCATGCAAAAAATCAAAAAACATGCAAAATCCTGCTTATAACAGCCATATTAACCGAAATAAGCGGCATGAACGGCACCGAACCATTATCAAAATACATTCATTGGAAAGAGTTGAAAAGGAGAGGATTAAAAACAGTCAAGGGAAACCATCCGCCCAACCGGCCGCATTCACCCAGATGTGCATGGGAACCGGTATACCCATTTTGGAGCAATTTTTTAACAACCAAAGCGCCGGTCACGCTCACGAAATTCAGCAACAATCGCTTGTAAATCATCCCCATTAAAATCAGGCCAGAGCTTGTCACTAAAAGCCAATTCAGTATAAGCGGACTGCCAAAGCAAAAAATTGGAAATCCGCAATTCACCCGATGTGCGAATCAATAAATCAGGATCCGGAATATTGGATGTCGCCAAATGAGATGAGAAAAGATTTTCATCTATCATACCCGGATCAAGACGACCTTCCGCCGCTTGCTGAGCAAGAGAACGGGCCGCTTGCAAGATATCAGCCCGCCCACCATAGCTAATCGCAACCGTAAAATTGAGTTTGCTGTTGCGCGCGGTGCGTTCCTCAATGGCGGCAATCATCGCGATGATCTTCTGATCAAGACGAGACCGATCTCCAATCACCCTGAAACGTAATCCGGCTTCATGTAATTTAGCGGATTCCCGCTCCAAATAAACCCGCAGCAACTGCATCAATCCGGAAACTTCATGGGCCGGTCGCCCCCAATTCTCACTGCTAAACCCATAAACAGTCAGATAATCAATCCCGATGCTATGGGCCACTTCCAAGACCGAACGCAAAGCCTCAGCCCCTTGTCGATGACCCGCCAAATGCGGCAAACCCCGTTGCCGTGCCCACCGCCCGTTGCCATCCATGATCATCGCAACATGGAGCGCGTGAGGACCATTGGATTTTTTTACCTGAACATTTTGGAGAGAGTGAAGAGTCATAACAAATAATTGAAAACAATCTTCAAAACAATTTTTTGGTGTGGTGTCAGGGATGATTGATCAAAATAATCTCACACCTGCATGATATCGTCACGCTTACCAGCCAGCAAAGAGTCAATCGTTGCCACATAGGAATCCGTGAGGCTGTTTATTTTTTCAGCTTGGTCACGATGGGCATCTTGAGAAAGTTCACCATTTTTTTCCATATGTTTGAATTTATCCATGGCATCGCGGCGAATGTTACGGGCCGCTACCCGGGCTTGTTCGGCATATTTTCCAGCCACTTTAACCAGTTCAGAGCGACGTTCTTCACTCAATTCGGGTATAGGCACTCGCACCAAATTGCCCTCAGACATCGGGTTCAAGCCAAGACCAGAATCACGAATCGCGGCTTCAACAGACCCAACCAAACCGGCATCCCATACCTGAACTGTGAGCAGACGTGGCTCCGGGGTGCCAATAGCACCCAGCTGATTGAGCGGCATCTTAGAACCATAGGCCTCAACATAAACCGGTTCCAACAAGCTGGCCGACGCCCGCCCAGTACGCAAACCAGAAAATTCGCTCTTCAAGGCTGTAACCGCACCTTCCATACGACGTTTATAGTCAGCCAAGTCGCTCATACTGTTCTCCCCTGCTCAATGGCATCCATGATTATTCTTGCATCTTGATGGTCCACGACCCGCAGTTGATATGATCTTCTTTTGAATTTGCGAGTCAAAAAAAGCGGTTAATCTTGGGTATCTTCGATTATCGGCTGGTTTTGACTGGCGCTGATTAAAGTATATCGCCCGGCCCCACTCAAGACTTGCGCAAAGGCACCAGAAACAATGACTGAAAATACCAAAACATCAATGCCATTATCACGAGCCAAAGCAATCGCGGCCGCATCCATAACCCGTAAGTCACGCGCCAAAACATCGGTATAAGATAAAGAATCGTAACGCATAGCTTGCGGATCAAGCGTTGGATCCGCACTGTAGACACCGTCAATCTTGGTCGCTTTTAATATCGCCTGGCACCCCATTTCGGAGGCCCGTAAAGCAGCGGCGGTATCGGTAGTAAAATAAGGATTGCCGGTTCCTGCAGCCAGAATAACCAACCGGCCACGTCGCAAATGACGAATGGCTAAAGGACGAATATAAGGTTCACAAACCGAAGGCATGTGAATCGCCGACATAACACGGGCTTCGATACCGCGCTGCTCAAGCGCATTTTGCAGAGAAAGTGCATTGATTACAGTCGCCAACATACCAATGGAGTCAGCGGTCGGACGCTCCATTCCTTTGGCCGCATCCGATACTCCACGAAAAATATTACCGCCACCCACCACCAGGACAATTTCAACCCCCATCGCGGCGGCGCAAACAATTTCACCAGCGATGCGATCAATGGCTTGTGGGTTGATTCCTTGCCCATCCCCACCGGCCAAAACTTCCCCGGAAAGTTTGAGCAGAATACGCCGATAGAGTGGCCGAGCGGACATATCCTAATCCCAATCTGCCAAGCTGACCGCAATTTGTGAGAATGCACAAGCAGTGCAACCATGCCAAAAATTATTTTTGGCCGACAACCGCGGCAACTTCATCAGAAAAATTTTCTTGGGGCTTGTCAATTCCTTCACCCAATTTAAACCGCAAAAATCCCTTGACCGCAAGAGGAACCCCAATGTGCTCGCTGGCTTCCTTAAGTGCTTGGGAAACCGATTTCTTGTCATCCATGACATAAGGCTGTTCGAGAAGGACCGATTGCTCATAAAATTTACGCAAACGTCCCTCAACCATTTTAGCGATAATCTCTTCAGGCTTACCGCTATCACGAACCTGTTCAGCCAGGACAGCCCGTTCGCGTTCAACCAGATGAGGGTCCAGGTCATCGCGTGATAAGGAGCGCGGATCACTGGCTGCAACATGCATAGCCAAGGACCGACCAATCTCAGTCAGCTGCTCTGGAGAAGCCGGTGATTCTAAAGCAACCAAAACCCCAATCTTTCCCATATCCAGGGCTACCGAAGAATGCATATATCCAGCAATATACCCGGTATCGACTGATAAAACCGCAGCCCGACGCAGCTGCATATTCTCACCAATCGTCGCGATTAAATCGGCCAGCTCTTCGCCCAATGTCGGCCCGGATTCGGAATCTCGGAGGGCCGCCAATGCCTCAGCAGTCAAAACCCCATTTTCTGATTGCAAAACAAGACGCGCAACCCGGGCAACATAGTTTTGAAAAGAATCATTACGGGCAACAAAATCGGTCTCGGCATTCACCTCGACAAGAGACCCCTGCCGACCCTCAATCTGAATGGCAACCAATCCCTCAGCAGCCGTCCGTCCGGCTTTCTTTGAGGCAGCCGCCAAGCCTTTCTTACGCAACCAGTCAATGGCTGCTTCCATATCACCATCGGTAGCCGATAATGCCTTTTTACAATCCATCATACCCGCGCCGGTTTTCTCGCGCAGATTCTTGACCGAAGTTGCTGTGATGACAGGCATAACCATGATCCTCTTTTACCGGAATATCAGAAATAAAAATTTCTTGAGAGGCTATGCTTTATCGGCGGCTGTCTTCCCATTTTCAGCCGTCCTCTCAACCGTCCCCAGGGTGGGGGGTTCTTTTGCTTCTTCTTCTGATTTTCCTGGCCCAGACTCAACAGATAGAGCGGGATCAAGAACATTGTCAGCATCCAGAACCGTCGCGGATGGAGATGAGTCCTCAGCCCCATCGGAGACCGGTTGATCGGAAATATCGGCGATACTCTCAGGAAGCGGATCGATTGCCGCCCCTGAGTCAAAGGTGCTGCTGGCCATTTCCGTACGAATACCATCAAGGATCGCTTCGGTTACCAAATTGCAATAGAGCGTAATCGCCCGCAAAGCATCGTCATTACCGGGGATCGGGTAACGAATTCCCCCGGGGTCACTGTTGCTATCAAGAATCGCCGCGACCGGAATACCCAGCTTCTCAGCTTCAGCCACAGCAATCGACTCACGGACCGTATCAATAACAAACAGCATGTCAGGTATATCACCCATATCCTTGATTCCGCCCAATGCACGATCCAATTTATCGCGCTCCCGTTCCAGGCGTAACCGCTCTTTCTTTGTAAAGCCGCTGCCTTCCTCTTGAGAAAACATCTCATCAAGCTGTTTCAAACGTTTGATGGATTGGGAAACTGTATTCCAATTCGTCAACATACCGCCAAGCCAACGATGATTGACAAAATGTTGACCGCAACGTCGGGCCGCATCAGCAATCACGGGTGATGCTTGACGTTTGGTGCCAACAAATAAAATACGTCCACCTTTGGCAGCAACCGCCCGCATGGCATCCAAAGCCTGATACAGCAAGGGGACGCTCTGCTGTAAATCAATGATATGAATATTGCTCCGAATCCCGAAGAGATAGGGCTTCATCCTCGGATTCCAACGGCGCATATGGTGCCCAAAATGGACGCCAGCCTCCAAGAGCTGACGCATGGTAAAACTCGGCATCGTCATGAATTATCGTCCTTTTCCGGTTTGCCTCCGCGCGCACCACTTATCCGAAGAATACCTCTCAGAATTCGAAAGAAAATTCTTCAAAACAAGCACCGGAGCGGCCACCACATGCAGCCGCCAAGCCCGCGTGTGAAATTATGTGCCGGGATCAACCGGCTTCATTGAAAGCCGACATACCGCCACTGATTATTTTTTTCAAGCCCCCTCTTCTCGTCCTTGGTTGATTGGGACATTTTTTGTACGATCAAATAAGGAAAAAAGCGTATCCATATAAATAATCGAAAAACAATCGGAGAGTAGAAAATATGAATGACTTTCGGCTCCCATCTTTGGGGGATAAACATCATTTAGAGTATCGTGTTCGAAAAGAGAAAACAGTCCCTTTTCTCTATGATGAATGCGTTGAATTCCAGAGGATGCCGCATGTGTTTGCGACCGGTTTTATGGTCGCCTTAATTGAATGGTGCTGTATTGATGCTCTGGCTCCTTATTTGAAACCTGGCCAAGGGTCACTGGGAACCTTCATTAACGTCACCCATCAAGCCCCCACCCCTATCGGTATGAAAGTGATGGTTGAGGCGGTCTGTGATCATATTCGGCGCAGCAATAATGTTTTTTGGACAGTCACTGCCCGTGATGAATGTGATATCATTGGCATCGGACGACATGGCCGTCACTTGGTGGAATGGGATCGCTTCAATCAACGGGTTGCCGGTAAAGAGGCCACTCTTGGCCACTCTTGAACCATCCGGCCGCATCAATATTTAATGCTGCAAAGACGCAATGGTCATGAAAATATGTGATGATGAAAAATATGTGATGATGAATAGAGACCGTTTTTTATCAACCGACTCACTTCTTGCCGCATCACCAAGACGGATTATCGAGCTGTTTCACTCATTTCTCTATCATCGCTATGGGATAAACGGATCACCACGTCGATATGTTTAATATGCCGACCCGGCGGGGCATCAGGCAAATGGGATATACGGACCTGATCACCGGGAATATCCTCTAAGAGACCGCTTTTCTCATCGTAAAAATGATGATGCGGGGTCAAATTGGTATCATAAAAAGTATGGCCAGAAGAAGCGATAATCTCCCGCAAGAGACCGGCTTGGGAAAATTGATTGAGGGTATTATAAATTGTCGCCCGGGAAATCCCCATATGGGCGCGCCTTACCGTTTGGCACAATTCTTCAGCTGTGAAATGATGAGGATCACGTTCAAACAACATTTTGGCCAGCATTTTACGCTGGCGGGTCGGACGCACATCATGCCTTTTCAAAAGTTCAATGACCTGAGTATATGCGGTCATAGTCAAAACCTTCCTTTGGGTAAAAATCTTTATCTTGGGTAAAATTTTGTTTGGATAAGAATTTGTTGGCTTAAAAATAAAACGCTTCTTGTCAAGAAATTTAGTTGTTAAGAAATTTAGCATTGGGACCAATTTAGTCCTGTTTTCTCGAAAGCGCAAGATGTAAAACGCAAGACGCAAAAAGCAAAAAGTCTGGCGAAGTTGTGAAGATGTTGGTGTGATCATGTGTCAAGCATAATTGTAAATCATATTCGTTTAGCCCTATTCGATCAAACTGATCCCCTGAGATAGGATCGGATGACCAATCGCGAAAGATTATATTCAAAAGTATTGTATTTATCGGGTAAGATCATGGTCGGGGAGACTGGATTCGAACCAGCGACCCTCTGCTCCCAAAGCAGATGCGCTACCAGGCTGCGCCACTCCCCGACGAATTGGATAATGCCGAAATCATGCTAAAACCGATCGGGTGAAAGAGCAAGCCATCCCATGAATGCGCGTGGCGTGGTTACAGAATGGCTTTCCTTGTGAGGGATTTTCGCCTCTTTCTGATTATTTTTAACCGCACTGAAAGAAATAGGCTCTATGCCTTGGTCTTGTGAAGATATTGCGTCATGATGTTTCCCTGACTTGTCGCCGGGCTGGTTTTGTTGTATTATAATTTTCGAGGGGGGTTGGTGTCGGAGTCCGATGTAGATGGGTATTCACCCCTCTCTCGGTTATCCGGTCCCCTCTCTCTGATCAGCCCCAAACCATAGAATTGATGTCCTTGGTTGTCCTCAAGGACAACGAGGCTCGCGAGAAAGCCTTTGTCATCAACGGCGATATCGGTTTCGTATTTGTGGACACGCTTGATGTTGCGGCGATTGCGTCTATCGGGTTCTGCCCCTATGTAACGCGCTGTTTCCAGCAAATCCGGCAGTCTTATCGCCGCTAAAAGTAAGTCATCCCCGGCACCGTTTAGTGTGTGCTTGATCCCGGTGTGGGGGATATTGACATCAACGCCTGTATCGGTATTTCGAATCTTCTGGCCGATGAAACCGCGCACAATGCGCTCCGCATCGGCCCGAAACTGTTTGCGGTCTTGTGCAAAATCGGTGCGCGAAACTCGGATGAGTGCGTTGTTCGGCTTTGTTAAATCGCCTTCTGATTCGCTGTCTCGGTTTTGGCTCCTTGGGCTTCCATCAACGCTTTCTTCCCGACTTTCACCATGTGTTGATTGCCAGTTTCGAGTCCCGCCGATATCAGGCTCTCGCCGATCAGACGCAGACATAGGTTGTCGTCTTCTTGGCCCCCCGCTTGGCGGCCCATCTGTGTCTCTGGCCTCAAAGAGCTGTTGTTCGTACTTGTCTGCTCTAATAGCGGCGAGGGCTTCTCCGGTGAGTTGTTTTGAGTCTTTGATCGGTTCTGGTTCGACATTGGGCAAATTCCCCTGTTTGAGATTCTGTTTAAGGGCATTAGAAGCATAATGATTTAGAAAGTCTAGCATCTTTCTTTGAGAACCCAAGCGCGTTCCTTGGAGATTGTGGAATGCGTCAAGAATGCCTTGCGCTTGTTGGGAAAGCGGTTGGGCAAAGGCATCAATCTGGGCACAAAAATCTTTCAGGTTCCATAATGTTTTGCGCATATCCCCCAGGGCTTGCACAGATGAAACAATGTGTGACGCTATCTCCGTCTTTGGGCTGGCCCGTCCTGCTTCAATCGGGTTATTTAGACCGACTATAATTGGAGCGGCGGTCTGTAAAGCGTTGAAGATTGAACACGGGGTTAGAGTCTTTGACAACTTTATGGATGGCTTTTTTTATAGACGACCGACACCACATTACCCAAGGCAATCCCCAAACGCGCCACACTACCGGCGGGCAATTCAAGAACGCTCTGAATCGCTTTTTGGGAAGGCATTAAAGTTTCCGATAAAGGGGCGGCATGTTCGATGATTTGGGCAATCCGACCCGTATGGTCAATATAAAGGATATCAAGCGAGAGATAGGTATTCTTCATCCAGATGGAAACCGGGCGTGGTTCAGGATAGACAAACAGCATCCCGGCATCGGGCTCCAGGTGATGACGGAACATCAATCCGCGGGCCCGCGACTCCGGGGTATCGGCAATTTCAACCATGAAGCGATGCTGCTGTTGATCCGCTCCGGTGATCACCACTGTTCGGGTTTCAAGAGGAAGAGGCACATCGCCGTTCTCTGAAACCAACATATTCGATTGCGCACGCGATTGCATTGTCTCAAATTGCCCTGAGTCTGCGAGAGAAAATCCATTCAAAAACAGCATATAAAAACAAAAAATGGTCGAGAAAAACCATCGTCGGTTGATCATAAACTGACGATGATCGGCTTGTGTGAAACGTATGATCATCATTTTCTTAAAACGCAGTGGATTAAAAAGAAATGCGTTAAAAAATTCGATTAAGGGATAAGCTCAAGAAAACCATGACAATATCATCCGATGACAAAGTGGCGGGAATTGATCATACCGTCTCTTTTTCTGGTTTGCCTTTTCTTATCGAAGGATTTTTGTGCTTATAAAATTGATGCAAAGAGCAATCAATGGGAGAAAAAAAGCAACCAAAATAACCGCCCTGACGCCTGGACTCGCCTCCTTTTTGGCTCAGGTTATGATAGATTTTGGCTCTATTATGGCCCCTATTATCTCTCTTATTTCCCCTTATATTTTCCTTATCATAATGTATAAAATGACCCCATGCCTGGTTACCCGACCATTCTGGTCCATTTGGCCGACGACCCAGGGGCTGAAACCCGTTTGGTCGATGGCCATGCTTTGGCGTTACGGTTTCAATCACATCTTATCGCTTTATATACTGTGCGCCCGCTCTCTGTTGCTGCTGTTCGGTCTGCGCGTTCTCGTGGCTTTCTTGGTGAAAGTATTGAAATTTCACGTGAACACGGCAAACGTCTACAGGTGGCCGTCGAACGGATTGACGAACAACAAGGCACCCAGACCGAATGGCGCTGGGATGAAGGCGAGGCCATGGTCAGCCTCTCCACTCATGCCGCCACGACCGACTTAATGATTGTCGGCCATAGCAAAAGTGAAGCGGGCCGCATCGTTTTTTACGCTCCGGAAAACAGTGTCTTGACAGTCGGCTGCCCGGTGATGGTGCTCTCGCAGCCGATTAAAATGGAACAATGGCCAAAAACAATCATGATCTTATGGCGAGCCACTGCCCATTGTCTGAGAGCCGTACGTGATGCTTTACCTTTGCTCAAACAAGCCGAACAGATCACGATCATTGGTATGCATGCAGATCCGGAAATGGGGGCTATTTTTCTCCAACGTCACGGTATCGCGACACAGCATACCAACCAATCAACCGATCCGAAAGCGCTTCTCCAGTATATGGCAACACGAGGGGGTGATCTCTTGGTGATGGGTGCCGATGGATATACCCAACAAGGCCAAGCTCTATTTGGTCAGACCATTCGGGAAATCACCGAAGCACTGACTACGCCGATTTTCTGGTCGTATTGAGCGCATCATACCGAACCGAGATCATCCCTGATCAATATCTTTGCGGGCCCTCATACGCCCATCAAGAAATAACCTGATTAGAGAAAATAGAGCCAGGTGACCAAGGCGAAGATGGGGAAGAGAATGGCAACCGACCAGAACATATAGCCGAAGAAGCTGGGCATCCGCACCCCGCTTTCAATGGCAATTGAACGCACCATGAAATTGGGCGCATTGCCGATATAAGTGACAGCGCCGAAAAAGACGGCCCCGGCCGAAACCGCCAACAAAGTGGAAGAAAGCGGCCCCATCAGCAATTCAGCGTCACCGCCCGCAGCATTGAAAAATACCAGATATGTCGGGGCGTTATCCAAGAAGCTTGAAAGGATACCGGTGAGCCAGAAATACACCCAATCCACCGGCTGACCATCCTGAGAGAGTGTCGCGATCAGACCTGAAAGGGCACCCTCTTGTCCTGCCTTCAAAATGGCGATTGCCGGGACAATGGTCACAAAAATACCGGCAAATAATTTGGCCACTTCAACAATCGGAAACCAAGTGAAATTGGCCGCTTGGCGACTTTCAATCCGGGTCAATTTCCAAGACAAAGCAGCAATCGTCAGCAACAATCCGTCCCGGACCAGATTTTGCAGTTCAACATCAACATGATAAATTGTGAAGGAAATCCCTGGTTTCCAAAGACCGCTCATCAAGACCGAGCCGACCACCCCTAAGAGAAGAGCGATATTCGGCCACCCTTCAAGAGACATCCCACCGAGAGAAAATCGCGGCGTGGATTCAGCCGATTTATCTGTCGAAGTCGCGGTTTTTTGCGGTGGGGTGGCGGTTTCACGTTGATAGAAAAAGCGATCCAATAAGTAAAATGATGGGAGTAAAATCACCACACAGACGATCATCGGCCAGAAGAGCTGAGTGGTTGGCCAGAAAAAATCGACCCCTTGTAAAAAACCTAAAAAGAGCGGCGGATCCCCCAAAGGAGTCAGAGAACCACCAATATTAGCAACCAGAAAAAGAAAGAAAACAACAATATGAATCTTATACTGCCGCCAAGCATTGGCAGCCAGTAAAGGCCGAATCAGTAAGATTGCCGCCCCTGTTGTCCCGGTCCAGCTGGCCAACGCGGTTCCAAAAGTGAGAAAACCAGTATTGATCGCCGGGGTCCCCGGCAACACCCCAATCAACCGAACCCCACCCGCGACCGTATAGAGAGTGAAAAGCAAGACGACAAAAGGAAAATATTCGAGAAAAAAGACATGAACCAATTCAAAAATAGTACTCTGCAAACCATAGGTCATCAAATACGGAATCAGGAAAGAAAAAGCCCAAAAAGCCGCAACTTTGCCAAAATGAGCATGCCAAAAATCCGCTGAGATCAAGGGAATAAAGGCAATCGACAACAAAAGACCAACAAAAGGAATGATCCAAATTAAGCCCAGTGCCGCACCATCAATATGTGGCGGCCCACCAGCCACCGCCCAAGCCGACTCACTCATGGTTATCAATGCGATCAAGAACGTGGTCACGCCAATCATAAAGGGAATACGCATCCGAAAAAGGCGGCAAAATAGGCAAGATATATGAGACAAAGTTACACCGTCCTGTGCAAAAAATGAGAAAAGAAACATTGTTGAAAAAGAGTGTTTATAAGATTGAGACCCGACTCGACAAGAGGGACTTGATTAAACAGTTGGCTCATGGAAACGTCACAATGTCGTTAGGGATATAACCCATTATCAAATGAATATAAATACATAAAGGATATGGCTCATGAGCAGACTCTACGGCAAAAACCATCGGACTCTACAAGATCAATTTGGCACACGCGGCGTTGCTGATAGAATTGAAGAGGTCGCCATGCATACAGAAATTGGTGAAGACCAGAAAGCCTTTATCGAAAGCCGGGATATGTTCTGGTTGGCCACAACCGACGAACGGGGACGGCCCACTGTCTCTTACAAAGGGGGGGAACCAGGCTTCGTTAAAGTGATTGACCCCCAGAATTTGGCCTTCCCGTTATATGATGGCAATGGCATGTTTCTCTCAGTTGGTAATATGGCCGAAAATCCTGAAGTTGGTCTTTTATTTATTGATTTTATGCGCCCCAACCGTTTGCGCATCCAGGGGACCGCATCCATCAGCCGCGATGACCCTCTAATTGGTGACCCCTTTCCCGGTGCCCAGATGGTCGCGCGAATCGAAGTCAGCGAAACCTGGCCGAATTGCCCGCGCTATGTGCATCGTATGCAAAAGGTCGAATCCTCGCGTTATGTCCCCGACCAGAATGGTCATGCTCCCTTGGCCGGTTGGAAACGAGTCGATGCCTTCCAAGATGTCTTACCGGAGCAGGAAAAAGAACAGGTTGAAAAGGTCGGCGGTGCCGTGCCGATTGAAACATGGTTGGAAAAAGTGGCCCAAGGCAGCAAGGATGCTTAGTTGAATAGCTATCTTGGGGGACCCGTAGGGGGGGCACCCCCAAGATAGCCATTTATAAGGAGGATCCGTAGGGGGGGGCACCCCCAAAACGGCATTAAAAAGAAAGCGGCACCCCCAAGATAGCCATTTATAAAAACACAACAGATTTTGGTTGCATTGGTTAAAGGGTGTCGTTTATGATTTAGATTATATCTAAAAAGCTAAAAAATCGAAAAAGTTTAGAAAAAGTTTAGTTTAGAAAAAGTTTAGTTTAGAAAAAGTTTAGTTTAGAAAAAGTTTAGTTTAGAAAAAGTTTAGTTTAGAAAAAGTTTAGTTTAGAAAAAGTTTAAAAGAACGAGGAAGTTAAATATCTAAAACGAAACATAATAATATCATAATGTTAATGATATCATAACGTTAGGGTAAATCATTATGACAAATTATAATGTTTAAATCACAATATTTGAATCATTTTGAATCATTTTGAATCATAATGTTATTATGATTATTGATAAGTGATTACAGGGAGGGAATGTCATGCTCAAATCATTACAAATTGAACCGGATAAATGCACCGGCTGTCTGCAATGTGAATTGGCCTGCAGCTATGAAAATGAAAACATTTTCAACCCGGCGAAATCACGTATTAAAGTGTTTGATTTTCATGAAGAGGGGCGTCATGTCCCTTATACATGCACTCAATGTGCTGAAGCGTGGTGTCTGCATGCCTGCCCGGTCGAAGCGATTCAGATTGATCAGAAAACTGGGGCTAAAATTATTGTCGACTCTCTTTGTGTTGGGTGCAAAGTATGCACCATCGCCTGCCCATTTGGCACGGTCAATTATAATGCCGATACCCACAAAGTCATCAAATGTGATCTCTGTGGTGGTGAACCGGCTTGTGCTGAAGCCTGTCCGACTCAGGCTATTACCTATGTCGATGCCAACTGGACCGGTCTGGACCGCATGCGTTCTTGGGCCGCCAAAACCGATGCCGGGGCACAGCAAGATGCAACAGACTTGCCGCCACCGGCTCACTAATCATTTACAGGATCATCATTGGTTGGGAATCATTGATCGGATTATGAGAACAAAGTCCTGAAAACTTCAGGACAGAAATCTTCAGCATCATTGTCAACATAACCGTCAACGGGAGAGACAAAAATGGGATGGCATAACAAAATCCTTCGGGTTAATTTAACGGCCGGAACCTGCGAATCCGAGCCATTGAATATGGAATGGGCCAATCGTTATCTTGGTCAGCGGGGCCTGGCAACGAAGTATCTTTCTGAAGAGATTGATCCAAGGGTTGATCCCCTTTCGGCCGATAATAAAATTATTTTTGCCACCGGTCCCCTCACCGGGACGATGGCGTCAACTGGTGGACGCTATTCGGTTATCACCAAAGGGCCATTGACCGGCTGTATTGCTTGCTCCAATTCCGGTGGATATTGGGGGGCTGAGTTGAAATTTGCCGGCTGGGATATGATCATTATTGAAGGCCGTGCGGATACGCCGGTCTATCTGCATATTGAAAATGATAAGGCCGAACTGCTGAGTGCGGCTGAAATTTGGGGAAAGTCAACCTGGGATACCGAGCCTTATTTGAAGGCCAAACACCAGAACCCACAAATGCGCGTGACCTCCATCGGGGTGGCCAGTGAAAAGGGCTGTCTTTATGGTGCGGTGGTCAATGATCTGCATCGGGCTGCTGGTCGCTCCGGGGTTGGGACGGTCATGGGATCAAAGAAGCTCAAAGCCATTGCTGTGCGTGGGACTGGCGGGGTACCGGTGGATGATCCCAAGTCTTTTATGAAGGCGGTCAATGATGGAAAGAAAGTTTTGGCTGAAAATGCGGTCACCGGCCAAGGCCTGCCCACCTATGGAACCCAGGTCCTGATGAATATTGTCAATGAAGTCGGGGCCATGCCGACTCGTAATTGGCGGGAGGTTCAGTTTGAAGGGGCCAGCAAAATCTCCGGGGAAGCGATGCATGAAAAACGTCCCACTGATGGTCAATCCAATCTGATTGCCAATCAGGCTTGTTTTGGTTGCACCATCGCTTGTGGTCGTATTTCCAAGATTGATAAAACCCATTACACCGTCGAAACGCGGCCGGAATATTGGGGGGCTTCGGGGGGCTTGGAATATGAAGCGGCTTGGTCTTTGGGTTCCGATACCGGAATTGATGATCTTGATGCCCTGACTTATGCCAACTTCATTTGTAATGAGCAGGGTTTTGACCCCATCTCCTTCGGGGCGACCGTGGCCGCAGCGATGGAATTATATGAAATTGGTGCGATTACTGAAAAAGATACCGGTGGATTGTCTCTCAAATTCGGGGATGCCAAAGCTCTGACGACTCTGGCTGAACTGACCGGCAAAGGCGAAGGTTTTGGGAAAGAGATTGGCATGGGATCGAAGAGGCTGTGTGCAAAATATGGTCATCCCGAATTGTCGATGACGGTGAAAGGCCAAGAATTCCCGGCTTATGACTCACGCGGGATTCAGGGGATGGGTCTGGGTTATGCCACGTCCAATCGCGGGGCCTGCCATTTGCGCGGCTATACAGTGGCCTCAGAACTCATGGGGATTCCAGAAAAAACCGACCCGTTGGAGACGGAGGGGAAACCTGGACTGCTTAAGGCCTTCCAAGATGCCACCGCGGTGGTTGATTCAACCGGGCTGTGCGTCTTCACCACTTTTGCCTGGACGATGGATGATATTCATCCGCAGGTCCAAACCGCTTTGAAGAAAAAATGGTCGGTGGATGAATTGATGGAAGCCGGAGAGCGTATCTGGAACCTGGAGCGTAAATTTAATCTGGATGCCGGAATGTCGCCCAAGGAAGATACCCTGCCGCAACGTCTTCTCAAAGAGGCCGCCAAAACCGGTCCGGCAAAAGGGAAAGTCTCTGAACTTTCTGAAATGTTGCCGGAATATTACAAGTTGCGGGGTTGGACCGCAGAAGGCATCCCAACCAACGAAACCTTATCACGCTTGGCACTGTAGTTGCCGTGCTGCGGTCACATTGCGGTCGCATCATGTGAAGAGGTTTTATTGATCAAGGGGGGAGCCGGTCTCCCCCCTGTTTTTTCGCCTCTATTTTTCTCCAATGCCTGATCAAATATCTGATCGCATTGCAGACGATTGCAAAAAGGATGACCATGCCATGAATACGCATCAAAGCCAGAATTATGTTATTGTTGGGGCCGGTCCTGCCGGGGTGGTCGCTGCTGAAACCTTGCGCAAAACCGACCCAAAAGGAACCGTGACTCTGATCGGTGACGAGCCGGAACCGCCCTATTCGCGCATGGCTCTGCCCTATTACCTGATCAACCGGATTGATGAAGAGGGAACCCATCTGCGCCATGATCGTGATTATTTCAAGGATTTGGGCATTGAGGTGCAACAAGCCCGGGTGAGTAGCCTTGATCGTTCCGGCCATGTTCTGCATCTGGAGGATGGATCAAAGCGTCCTTACGATAAATTGCTCTTGGCCACTGGGGCCAGCCCGATCAAACTGCCCATCCCAGGGATGGATCTGGACGGGGTGATCAATTGCTGGACTTTGGAAGATAGCCGCCGGATTGCCGCTCATACCAAACCCGGGGCCAAAGTGATTCTCATCGGGGCTGGATTTATCGGCTGTATTATTTTGGAGGCACTGGTTGAAAGCGGGGTTGATCTGAGTGTCGTCGAAATGGGTGATCGGATGGTGCCGCGTATGCTCAACCCGGTTGCCGGTTCGATGTTGAAAAAATGGTGTGAATCCAAAGGGGTCCATGTTTATACATCGACCAAAATCACCGCCATTGGGCAAGGAAATGGCGGCCGTCCTCTGCAAGCAACGCTCGAGGAAAATGGCAATCAGCAGACTCTGGATGCAGATATGATTATTGCTGCGGCAGGGGTCTCGTCAAATATTGGCTTCCTTGAAGGCAGCGGTATTCAAACTGATCACGGCATTCTGGTGAATGAGTATTTCCAAAGTCACGATCCGGATATCTATGCGGCCGGCGATTGTGCCCAGGGGCGTGATTTTTCAACCGGGGAATTTTCGGTTCATGCCATTCAACCGACCGCGGTTGAACATGGGCGGATTGCCGCTCTTAATATGGCTGGTACGCCGGTTGCGTATCGCGGCAGTCTGAATATGAATGTCTTGGATACGTTGGGATTGGTTTCCAGTTCATTCGGTTTATGGATGGGCAGTGATGGCGGCGACCAGGCTGAATTGGTGGATGAAGAAAATTTCCGTTATATCAATCTGCAATTTGAAGAAGACCGGGTGGTCGGCGCGCAGAGTCTTGGCTGGACCGACCATATTGGTGTTCTGCGTGGTTTGATTCAGACCGGCTTGCAGCTCGGCCAATGGAAAGATCATCTAAAAAATGATCCGATGCGGGTTATGGAGGCGTATCTGGGCGCGACTCAATCGGCTTCATGAGGTGCATTTTCTTCGTGAACTCATTGTCATGACCCCGATTCTCCTCACGAATGGGGAACAGCCTTATTCTTAGATGTGCAATCAAGAATGAACAAATGGGTGTTGGCTTCATGCAATGCTTTTTTTGATATTCGACTTCTCTGCCTAAAGTCTCCTTTATCGTAAGACGCTAGACGTATTGAGCATATACGGTAACGGATGGGCTGAAAAATCGGCTTTTTCCCCAAGGATTAGACCTTTGTATTCAATGCGCCTCTCGTCAGGGTGCTTGGATGCTTGCAATCCCAAAGCGTTGTCGCGCAGCAGTGATTCATGCCCGATATCTTGTGGTATTGTCATGAATTAAACGTCATCAATCAAAAGCATTAACCACTTTTTTATCTAATGCTGGCTTAATGGGGATGTGAACCGAATATCTGTTTTTGGGAATGATCTTTTCCTTGGAGAAAAATAATGAACGCATCTGTTAGGGCACTGCTTGCCAGCACAAGAGAGACCGCTCAATCGCCGCATTCTACAACCACCAGCCATTCACATACCGACCCCTTGCCGACATTCATGCATGAGCCGGTTGCTTCAGAACCGCTCGAAAATTCTCATTCTCGGAAACGTGCGGTTGTTCGGATCGGCGGCCTCACTTTGGGGATTTTTGCTGCTGTCCTGGTTGTTTTCAGCACGATAAGCCCAGATACAGCGCGCAACATGATCGGTGCGCTGGATTCCTTACTTGGTCAGGCTTTTGCGGCTGATTTAAGCGCCAATAACTCCGGTGATAGCACCCTACCGATTGCCATATACCCGGAGCAGACACAAAACGCCCCCCAAAGCAACCCCACAGAAACAACCATGACCGCAGAAGAGCTCAAACAAAAGATGCACGCATTGCGAGAAGAGATGGAGGCGATGGAGCAACAGGGTTATGGCCGCATTGATGAGATCAATCTCTCAGAAACCATCACCAAAGATAATAATTCTCTCATGATGACTGAGACCCTTTCAGAGAATGCGGTTTCAGAAAATATGGCTTCAGAAAATGTGGTCGCGGCTCCAGCCAATATTGCCAACCCTCTCTGGGAAGAGCCCTTGACACCGCCGCGCTGGGGCGATGACCGTAATCGCGAAGGCATTGTTGTCCCTCTGGATCGACCGCAGCAAACGGCATGGCTGGCGACACCGCAATGGCAACGGACTGAGAATCAGCCCCCCAAGAATGCCCCCTCAATCAGCAATGCTCAATACGACAATGTCGCCAATAATGATAACGCCATCAATGCCCAAGCCCCGCACCATCATTTCCGTATTCAGCTGGGATCATTCCGCTCTTCTGGTTCAGCAGAATCGGGATGGCGGCAGTTGCTTTCCCAAAATAGAGATATTTTCGGGGTCCTTGATCATTCGGTTGAACAAGCCAATCTTGGTTCACGTGGTATTTATTATCGCCTACAGGCCGGTTCTTTTGCCAATGCCGATGTTGCCAAGGTCCTTTGTGATGAAGTTAAGGCACGCAATGGCGATTGTTTGGTTGTCCGCCGCTAGAATTTTCATGAATCAACGCGACCCATCGGGAGACCCTCTCTTATAAGAGAGGTATTGATAAAAAACCAAACCACGCATATTCGGGGCTATAGGGAAATATAACTCGAAAAAGAACATGACTTGAAAAAGAGTAAGAACTTTATTTTAATTCTGCCATGTTCTTCCAAACGCTCATATGTCGAGCCTCTTATATCGGCCTGATGGTTTTGGTCATGCTATCAACTATTGGTGCGGATGGGGCCAATATTCAAAGGGCAGACGCCCAAACAACACAAGATACCTCGCCGGTTGTGGTTGAACTCTTTACCAGCCAGGGCTGCAGCAGCTGCCCGCCAGCCGAGACTTTTTTAAGTGATCTGGCCAAACGCGATGATGTCATTGCCTTGGAATATCATGTCGATTACTGGGATTATATCGGCTGGAAAGACCCCTTTGCTAACCCCCTCTTCACCCAACGACAACGTGATTACGCCCGTCGGTTGGGAAGCCGCAGCGTCTATACACCACAAATGGTTATCAATGGCGCTGAACACACGGTGGGATCACGACGGGGTTCGGTAAATGGGCTGATCAAAGACGCGCATCAGCAACGTCAATCCCAGCGTCAATCCCCCGCTGTTAAAGTCAATCTGCAAACGGATCACCGGGGTGGATTGCTGGCTGTTTTGGATGGGCTTCCGGATCGTGCTTTGGATATCAATCTGGTTTCTTTTGAGGACCAACATATAACCAAAGTCAAACGCGGTGAAAATGCCGGTCGGGAATTGATTAATTCTCGGGTTGTGCGTCGTTTGGAGCGGTTGGGCCAATGGCGGGGCGGCAAGACGGAAATGGCCATTGACCCCGATCTGATCACCGGTGATGGCTCTGTTTTATTGCTTCAAGAACCCCGTGGCGGTCCGATTGTGGCGGCTGATTTGTGGCGGTTTTAACCCCCAGGATGCCCCAATACCCAACCGGACAGTTGGACCCCGGGCGGTCCTCAGCGACCTAATGGATTTCTGTATGAAGAGGCAAGTGCAAATCCAGATCCAATGCCAAAGGACCACCGGAAGCCAGCCGGGCCCGATAGACCTGTAAATTGCTCAAGACCCGCTGAACATAAATCCGGGTTTCCCGGAAGGGAATTTTCTCAATCCAATCGAGGGAATTGACCGCTTGCGTGCGCGGATCACCGTTTTTCTTGATCCATCTTTTGACCCGCGCCGGCCCGGCATTATAGGCTGCCAAAGCCAAGATCAAAGATTGATCATAACGTTCGAGCAATCCCTTGATATAAGATCGTCCCAAAGTCAGATTATATTCGCGATCCTGTTTGAGGCGGTCTCGCGAATAGGGCAAGCCCAATCGCCGGGAGAGTTTTTTGGCGGTTGCTGGCATGATTTGCATCATCCCCCGTGCCCCGGCATGGCTTTGTGCTTCGGGGTCAAAGCCGCTTTCCTGGCGGATAATTGCCATAATCAAAGCCGGATCATAACCGGGCGTTTGGGGAAGGAAGACCCCGGCCTGAGCGGGTAAAGGATAGGCATAATCCATCAAATCAATCTGTAATTTTTGAGCATCACGGGCGTATTTTGCCGCCAGATCGGAACGTCCGGCCGCAGCGGCCAATTCTATGACCAGGGCTTTATCCATCGGTGATTGGGCATTTTTGTATAAATGGCGGATAAAGGGATCAATCCGCTGCCTTTCACCAATCGCCGACAAAAGCGTGATCAAACGCGCAGATTCCTGATCATCTCTTGCCGCTCGGGCATCGGTTCCGGGCTCGGGAAATGGGTTAAAGCGGGGTGTTTCCTGCAAGGCCCAGCTGGCCAACTGGCCGTAGAATGTGGTTGGATGGGCGGCGGCTTGGCGATTCCATTCAGCCGCTTGTTCGGCTTGACCCAAATCAGCCGCCGCGCGGGCGGCCCAATAAGCGGCCCGTGATTGAGACAGGGAAAACCGCACATTCTCATACATGGTCGCAAAATGCTTATAGGCCGCCGCGCCATCCTTCAAGAAACGCAAGGCAATCCAGCCAGCCAGCCATTCGGCCTCAGCAAAACCGAGCGTACCAGGCGATTGCCTATGTTCACGAGCCAAACGATAAGCCAGATCATATTTTTCCGAATCCAGGACCCGGCGAATGATGATATCCCGTTCGGCCCACCATAATTCCGGATATGGCGGATGGGCCGGGGTTTGATCAAGAATTTCAATCGCTTCGGCAGTGCGTTGTTTGCGCCGCCGCCACCGCAAGCGTTCATAAAGCAGTCCTGGATGATCACGAAACTGTGGCGGGACTTGATTGATCGCCCAATCAACCCCGCCGCGATAAATCCGCAAACGTCGCCGGGCTTCAGCCAAGGCGGCATGATCTGAATCGACCCGCCCCATCACCCGTCGGGCGGCGGTGAGTTTACCCTCCCACAACAAGCGATCCAGCCGGGCATTGTTGTCTTCACGGGTCCATAAATCATGATGGCGGCGAATAAATTGATGTTCCTGGCGGCGGCCAAAATCGGCCTCGCGCCAGGTTTTGCGGATGGCTTCCTGAGCTTGGGCGATGCTCCCGGTGGCCAGCAGAGCCTCAGCATGATGGATGCGTCCGGTCGCCGAGAGAGGCGGATAATCAGCAAACCAGTCCAATATTTGTCTGGGCGGAGCATCATTCATCGCTTCCTCGGCCCGTAGCCTTAAGATGGATTGTTTGGGCCAGTCGGGATGGGTTCTGATAAAATGCTCAATATCGGCCAATCGATGACCGGCTGCTGGACGTTGATAATCCAACCAGGTGATATAATCGCTGAATAAGGGATCATTGAGTTTTTCGGCCTGCTGTCTGGCGTGCCGCCACCGCCCGGCATCAATCGCCGCCAGGATGGAGCGAAAGGGCTGATTTTTATGATAAATTGTCGGTCGTGGCAACGGGCGGACCCGCTCTTGGGAAGGATCGACCGCCCCTGGAATGGCAACAGAGTCAACAGCAAGAGAATCAGGAGAATCAGCCCCAAGCACGTGACTGCCAAACAGCCCAACCACCGACCCAACAACCGCCAACCCCCAGACCGTCATGATCACGGACCGTCTCAACGCCACCCCTTGGATCATCATCAAAGCCACCGGTGAGAAAAATGCCACAGAGAATGTCACAGAGAATGCCACAAAGGGGGGATTGTTGGTGAATTATTCTTGATGATTGCGGCAATCTGCTCAATGATACGGCCGGAAAAATTCTAAGAACAACCAGCACCGGTTGACCAGCTTCAAGCATCATACGCTAAATTACTGACTGTGCAACCTTGAGACGGGCGGGTCAAATGATTATCTTGGTGCAGAATAAATTTGGTAAAGAATAAATTTGGTAAAGAATAAAGAATGATGTTGTTCTGGTTGCTTTAAGGAGAGATCATCATGTTCAAAGGGTCGATTACCGCCCTGATTACGCCTTTTGCCGAAGACGGCAGCTTTGATGAAACGGCGTTCCGTTCCCTGGTTGATTGGCAGATTGCCGAAGGATCACATGGCTTGGTTTCCTGTGGCACCACCGGTGAATCACCGACATTGAGCCATGATGAGCATCGCTTTGTCACCGAAGTCTGTATTGAAGAAGCGCGCGGCCGCATCCCGGTTATTGCTGGCTGTGGCTCCAATTCAACCACCGAGGCGGTGGCTTTGATTGAACATGCCGCGCAGTTGAAAGTGGATGCCGCCCTGGTGGTGACACCTTATTATAACAAACCGTCTCAAGAAGGCTTGTATCTGCATTTCAAGACCTGTGCCGAGGCGGTCGATTTACCGATTATTATTTATAATATCCCGGGCCGCAGTGTTGTTGACATGAGTCACAACACCATGATCCGTCTGGCCGGGTTGCCGAATATTATCGGGGTGAAAGATGCCACCTGTGATCTGGCCCGCCCGACCCGGGTGGCGATTGATATCCCGGATGGGTTTGTTCAGCTTTCTGGTGAAGACGCCACCGCGCTGGCTTTCCTGGCCCAAGGCGGGGTTGGCTGTATTTCGGTCACCTCCAATGTGGCGCCGCGTCTCTGTGCCCGCATGCATGAGGCCTGGATGAAGGGGGACCTCAATGAAGCCCAACAGATCAATCAGAGTCTGCTGCCGCTCCATGATGCCTTGTTTTCTGAGAGCAATCCGGCCCCGGTCAAATATGCGGTCAATTTGCTGGGTCGATGTGGCCGGACATTGCGCCCGCCTTTGGCTCCGTTGTCGAAACCGGCAGCAGCGATGGTTCGTGAAGCCATGAGTGGCCTTGATTTATTTGAATAAACCGACCATGGGGGCAAAAGAGGCCGAGAACAACCGGGTGATTGCCCGCAACCGCAAAGCCCGTCACGATTACCAGATTGAAGAAAGTATTGAGGTCGGGTTGGTCCTGACCGGCAGTGAGGTCAAATCCCTGCGTCAAGGCAGGGCCAGCCTGGCCGATGCTTATGCCGCCGAAAGCCAGGGGGAATTGGTTCTTTTCAATGCCCATATTCAAGAATATGCGGCCGCCAACCGGGACAATCATCAACCCCGCCGGACTCGTAAACTGCTGCTCCATCGCCGCGAGATGGATCGTCTACTCGGGGCGGTCAGCCGCAAGGGCATGACTCTGGTGCCGTTGGATCTGCATTTTAATCGAAGGGGTATTGCCAAATTGCAGCTGGGGCTGGCCCAAGGCAAGCGCAAGACCGATAAACGGGCGGCCGAACGGGAACGGGAATGGAAACGGGCCCAAGGCCGCTTGCTGAAAAACCGGGTCGAGTGATCTGATCCCGCGCCCCGGCGTGATGGGGAACGGCCATCAAGAAGGTCATCTATTGGGACCATGACCACCACAAAACCACCGCCGGGTGATGGGGCCGATATGAGGCGGGACTATCTTGATGCAACCAGCGTAACCGACATGCCGGTATCATCGCCCCCCTGCCCTTTGGTTGTGTTTTGAACGGGCTTTATTTGATTTTGAACCGGTTGCGGATGGCCAGCAGAAATAAGAAGATCAGAATGACCGAAAAGACCGATTGACCGATGGCGGCCATTTCAACCCAACGTAGGAGCGATGAACAATCAGTAATGCAAGAGCAGAAACTGGCGTCCAGATAATCCAGGGAGCCGCCGCGCCCCGAGCCAAAAAATGGCAACCCGCGGGATAAGGCAAAGGCCGCGATATCCCCATTCCATGGTAAAAAAGGCGGGTTTAACAAAGAGGAGTAAAGACCATACGCCCCTACCCAGACAGCCAACCAAACCAGCAAGGGCCGGAGCAGGCTGCGCCCATAATCAGAAAACCACCCATAGAGCTGCAACGCCAGCCCAACCGCGCACAGAGAACAGAATCGAAAAGGTGATCTCAATAGCGCCCGACACCATACCCACCATTTGAGAATTTTTTTGCCTCTGAATTCATCCTTTCCGAATTGCCACAATGAACCATCTTGATCCTCAATCAGCCTTTGCTTTCCTGACCACCAATCCTGCCATTCTTCTTTTTGGCGGGCGTTCAGTTCGTGGACAAAAAAGCGATGGGCTTCATCGGTGGCCCCTTGTTGCTTCATCGCCAGCTTGAGGGTCCGATAAGCCCGGGCCGCCCCAGGACTCTGGATATCCAGAAATTTAGCTCCGAAAAAATCAGTATCCTGATGCAGGTGGCAATTATGAAAGAAAGGCACCCCCTCAAATGTAGTATGGCGAAAGCTACTTTCACCCAAAAAACGCCGATTGGAAAAACCAACCAAGTCGTGAAACGTCACGTTCTCAAAAGACATACCGGCAAAATGGGCCTCTTCAGAAACGTCAGAATCTGCTGAAAAAATTGCCCTACCTCTAAATGTCGCCTCAGAGAAATTGGCATCATCACCAAACATTGTTCCAAAGAAATAGACCAAACCTTGAAATTGTGCCTCAGAGAAATATACCTCACTATCAAATTTTACCTTAGAGAAGATAGTATAATTGCCAAATTGTACCCTAGAGAAGTTGACTCCATTACCAAATTGCGCTTGATGGAAATAGGCTTGATCGCCCCATACTGTATCTGAAAAATCGATAAAATTCTCAAGTTTGGCCTTAAAGGAGTTAGCTGCATAACCAAAAATTGCTTTATAGAAATCAGCGCTATCACCAAATTTTGCCCCAGAGAAATTGGCATTGTCACCAAATTTTGACCCGTAGAAATGCGCCCCATCGCCAAAATGGAAGTCGGCAAAAGAAATACCAGAATTATCCGAATGCGTGAAATCGGTATTGGAAAGCTCAATGATGATATCCGGGTTTTCTTGCCGCCAAGTGTTCCAAGCCTCAGCGCCCTGGCGGGCTTTGGCAAGATGTTCCGGATTGGCCATGGGAGACAAACTCCAAGAATAAAATCAGCAGAGATACAATAAATAAAAATAAAATGAATAAAAAGAAACAGAATAGGATCAATAAAAACAAAGACCAAACAAGAATAAATTATCAAGTAAAAATAAAAGGCTTGAATAAAAACAAATATCAACCATGTTCCAGCCGGTCCACCGTCGGCAAATTGTTGAGAGCCGTGATCATCTCCGGGTCGGCCCGATATCGCCCCGGCAAGCGCATCTCAACCCGCACCTCCTCCCCCTGCGGCAACACCACCGGCAACACCAAAATTACCGCCCCACTGCGGCGGCGGCGGTCTTTGGCCGCATGGTCTTTGACCGCATGATCTTTGGCCTTATGGTCCTTGACCGCATGGTCCTCGGCCTCATGGTCCTCGGCCTCATGGTCCTCGGCCTCATAGTCCTTGAGCGCATAATCGGCCAGAGTCTTCTGCAACCCGGCCAGGGCCGCCTCATCAACCGGGCCACCATTGGCATCACCAGCATCACCGGCCCAATGAATACGCAGCATCGTCCCCGCCTCTTCTTTCAATCCCGTTTTTTTCTTCGATACCGTCTCTTTCTTCAATCCCCCCTTTTTCTTCAATACTGATTCTTCCTTCAATACCGCCTCTAAGGGTTGGATTTTATCGGCCACCAGCTTGACCTGATCCCCCTCAAGGCGGCCCCGCACCTCCAGCCAGACCAGGTTTCCCGGCTCCAGCACCGGCCCGGCCGCAGCCAAGGCATCTGAAAAAACCACCACCTCAAAAAGGCCGCTGGGATCAGAAAATTCCATAAAAGCAAAACGATTGCCTTTCTGGG
The DNA here is from genome assembly GCA_963923945.1 of Alphaproteobacteria bacterium. Taxonomy (GTDB): domain Bacteria; phylum Pseudomonadota; class Alphaproteobacteria. Next base: position 62,072 of record OZ000551.1, on the reverse strand, counting down.
AACTGCGCACACGCTTGGCCAGAATCACCCCGGCCAATTTGATCTTCCGCTCACTGCTACGATGACGCAGATGCCCCTCCAAAGAGGCCGCAGCAATGGCTGCCGAATGGTCCAAGGACAGCGCATAATCATCCAAAGGATGGGCCGAGAGATAAAACCCTAAGGCATCATATTCATGTTTAAGCCTCAGAGCCGCACTCCAAGCTGTCCATTCCTTGGGCTGAATCTCTGGAGCTTGCGGAGCGGCCGCATCACCGGCCAAGCCACCAAACAGGCTCTCTTGACCTCGATCCCGATCCCGGGTCCCGGCCGCAGCCAGAGCGATCATATCCTCAATCCCGGCAAACACCCGCGCCCGCTCTGAATCCAGACCATCAAATCCGCCAGCGCAGACCAGACTCTCCAACAGACGTTTATTGACGATTTTGGTATCCAAACGGCTGGCAAAATCCCCCAAAGAACGAAAGGGACCATCGCGATCCCGGACATCGCTCAACAGCTGCATCGCTTGTTCCCCGACATGACGTATCCCGGCCAGACCATACCGAATGGCATAATCATCCGATTTATCAGAATCTTTTGAATTCCCACCGGGTCTTTTTTCAACCGTAAATCCAGCCTGAGAATGATTGATATCGGGCGGCAAGACGGCAATCCCCAACCGACGGGCCTCGCGGCGAAAGGCCGCCAATTTATCGGTGTTATGCAGATCACAGGTCATGCATGCGGCCAAAAATTCAACCGGGTAATTGGCCTTCATATAGGCGGTGTGATAAGCCACCAAGGCATAAGCGGCGGCGTGGCTTTTGTTGAAACCATAGCCGGCGAATTTGGCCATTTGTTCAAACACATTTTCCGCTTTGGGGCGGGCCATGCCCCGTTGTTCGGCCCCGTCAACAAAAGTCTGCCGCTGGGCATTCATCTCGGCACGGATTTTTTTCCCCATCGCCCGGCGCAACAGATCGGCCGCCCCCAGGGAATAGCCGGCCAGAATTTGGGCAATCTGCATCACTTGTTCTTGATAGACCATGATCCCGTAAGTCTCTGATAAGACCGCATCAACCCGGGGATCCAAGCTGGATGATTGTTCACGGCCATGTTTGCGGGCGATAAAGCTGGGAATGTTATCCATCGGGCCGGGGCGATAAAGGGCCACCACCGCGATAATGTCCTCAAACCGGTCCGGTTTCAGACGCCGCAAAACATCGCGCATACCGATGCTTTCCAACTGAAAAATTCCCACCGTATCACCGGCGCTCAACATGCGGTAGGTGGCCGGATCATCCAGCCCCACTTGATCAAGGTTGAAATCGGCCTCCCGGAACCGCACCAGATCAACCGCTTTTTCCAATATGGTCAGGGTTTTGAGACCGAGAAAATCAAATTTCACCAAGCCGACCTTCTCGACATATTTCATTGAGAATTGGGTGGCCAACATGTCGGAGCGTGGATCACGGTAGAGCGGAGTCAATTCGGTCAAGGGCCGGTCGCCAATCACCACCCCGGCGGCATGGGTTGAGGCATGGCGGGTCAAGCCCTCCAACTGCAGGGCGATATCCATCATCTTGGCGATATTGGGGTCACCATCGCGGGCCTCTTGCAAGGTCGGTTCAGCATCAATCGCTTGCGATAATGTCAAAGGTGCGGCCGGATTAAACGGCATCAATTTACACACCTGATCCACTTGACCATAGGGGAGATTGAGCACCCGCCCGACATCACGCAAGGCCGCCCGGGCCTGCAACGTGCCAAAAGTGATGATCTGGGCCACCCGGTCCGGGCCGTATTTATCGCGGACGTAATGGATCACTTCATCGCGCCGCTCAACACAAAAATCAATGTCAAAATCCGGCATTGAGACCCGCTCCGGATTCAGGAACCGCTCAAACAACAAGCCAAACCGCAAGGGATCAAGATCGGTGATTCCTAACGCCCAAGCGACCACCGAACCGGCCCCCGAACCCCGCCCCGGACCCACCGCAATCGCTTGGGTCCGCGCCCAGCCGATGAAATCCGCCACAATCAGGAAATAACCGGCATAGCCCATCTCAATAATGACTTGCAGTTCATAATCCAACCGCTCCCGATAGGGGCGAAACTGATCATCGCCCAAAGCCTGGTCATCGGCCAAAGACGGATCATCGCCCAAAGACTGGTCATTGCGTAAAGATACCAGCCGCTTTTCCAAGCCGGTCTCGGCTTGGCGGCGTAACAATGCCGCCTCATCTTCTTGCGGGGCAAAGCGTGGCAACAGCGGCGGGCGTTCTTCGGGAAAAATGGCGCACCGGCGGGCTACTGTGACGGTATTGGCATAGGCTTCGGGTAAATCGGCAAACAAGGCCCGCATCTCATCGGCTGATTTGAAACGATGATGCGGCGTCAACCGGCGGCGATCCGGCTGATTAATCGTCACCCCATCAGCGATACACAGCAAAACATCATGGGCTTCATACATTTCTTCTTGCGAGAAATAGACATCATTGGTGGCCACCAAGGGCAGATTGAAGGTCTCGGCATAATCAAGGAAATGCCCTTCACTCTGTTGTTCGGCTGCCAAGCCATGCCGCATGATCTCGACATAAAGACGGTCTGGGAAAATTTCAGCCAAACGGCCCAAAAGGGCTTTGGCGGCTGTATATTGACCCTCAGCCAGCAACCGACCAACCGGGCCTTGCGGACCACCGGTCAAGGCAATCAAACCATCGCAGCGCCCGGCAATCGTCTCAAGATCAAGATGCGGGCTGGCCCCTGGATCAACCTCCAAAAAGGATTGACTGACCAAAGACAAAAGATTGGCGTATCCGTTCGCGTCTTTGGCCAAGAGGACCATCGGAGCCGGAGAGACACGCGTGGACTCAACCGCATGCGTGACCGCCAACAAACAGCCGATAATCGGCTGAATCCCACTCTGGGCGGCTTTTTCAGAAAATTCCAAGGCTCCGAAAAGATTGCCATGATCGGTCATCGCCACCGCCGGCATCGCGTGGTCGCGGCATAACCCAACCAAATCGGCAATTTTCATCGCCCCTTCTGACAAGGAATAACAAGAACGGGCGCGCAAATGAACAAAATCAGCATGCGCCATGATCAAAAACCCACATGACAAAAAACCACATGACAAAAAATCCAAGCAAAAATCCGCCCATCATCGCGCCGGTGGTCAGGATATCTGAGATAGGGATCAAAAACCACCACCGGCGGCCATGACCATTATTGATGACGATCATAAAGGACGCAGTTGACCATGATCCAGACTCATCACCCGATCCATCCGGCGGGCCAAATGACTATTATGGGTAGCGATCAAGGCGGCGATACCCAGCTTCCTGGATAAAGAGACAATTTCCGAAAATACATGCTCAGCCGTATCCTCATCAAGATTGCCGGTCGGTTCATCGGCCAGCAGCAACCGCGGGACATTGGCCAAAGCCCGGGCCAGTGCCACCCGTTGTTGCTCGCCGCCGGAAAGTTCGGCCGGGCGATGGGAGAAACGGGCCGCCAGACCCATCATATCCAGCAATTCTTGGGCTCGTCGATGGGCATCACGCCGCGACAAGCCAGCAAAAATTTGTGGGATGGAAACATTCTCAACTGCCGAGAATTCCGGCAATAAATGATGCTGCTGGTAGACAAAGCCGATAGAGTCCCGGCGCAACGCCGTGCGTTGATCATCGCTCAAACCGGCGGCATCACGACCGACAATCTCAACGACACCGCTTTGCGGTTTTTCCAATAAACCGGCGATATGGAGCAGGGTCGACTTGCCGGACCCCGACGGCCCCACCAAAGCGACCACCTCACCCGGAGCAACCGCCAATGTAACACCACGCAAAACATCCAGACGATCCGAGCCTTGGAAAAAACCATGGGCAATCGCCGCCAAACCCAAAACAGCCGGTGAAGACTCCCCATCCGGCCCCGATTGGGAATCATGGTCTTGATGGCTATGCACCGCTCATCACCAAAAGATATCACTGCCGCTCACCGGTGGTCCAAGCCGGTTATCCATAGCGAAGCACCTCAACCGGATCGAGGGTAGCGGCCCGCCAAGCCGGATATAACGTCGCCAAAAAAGACAAACCCAGACCCATACCGGTCACCGCGGCCACCTCAACCGGATCAACCACTGCCGGCAGCTGAGAGAGGAAATAAATTTCAGCTGAAAACAAATCACCACCGGTGAAGGTCTCCAACCAGCGGCGAATCGCCTCAATATTGTTGGCAAAAGCCAGGCCGGCCGTAAAGCCCAAGGCGGTCCCGATGACCCCGATCATCGCCCCAGACAAGATGAAAATACGCAAAATAGCCCCCCGGGTGGCCCCCAAACTGCGCAAGACCGCGATATCCATGCTTTTGTCTTTAACCAGCATGATCATGCTGGAGACAATATTGAACGCGGCCACCAGAATGATCAATGTCAAGATTAGAAACATGACATTGCGTTCGACCTGAATGGCGTTGAAAAAACCGGCATTGGCTTGTTGCCAACTCAAAACCCGGTATTGCGGCCCCAAAACACCGCTCAAATGTCGCACTGTTTGATCAATCTGAACCGGATCAGTGGTCAAAACCTCCAGACCGGTCACCTTTTCTCCCCCGGTTTTGAAATAGATCTGGGCCGCTTGAAGAGGCATGAAGATAAAGCCGCTGTCATATTCATACATGCCCACGTCAAAAATCGCCGCGACCCGGTAAGCCCGCAGCCGCGGGGCCGCACCAAACGCCGTACGGTTAACCTGAGGGGAAATCAAGGTCACGGAATCACCAATCCCCAACCCTAAAGCCTCAGCCAGACGCACCCCGACAACCACAGAATCATCATTAAAATCAGATACATAGCCTTGGGTCAAGTTATTGGCCAAAATATCACGGGCCGCAAAATCGGCCGGGCGCAATCCATGAACCACCGCCCCCCGGGCAATGCCGTTGGCCGAAGCCATGACTTGCCCTTTGACCAAGGGGGCAACAGACATCACCCCCTTGACTTGGTCTAATTGCGCAACCAGGGCGTCATAACCGGTCACCGGGTCACCAAATTGCGCATAAACACCGATATGGCCGTTGAGACCAAGGATACGTTGCAGAAGTTCTTGCCGAAACCCGTTCATCACCGCCATGACGACAATCAGGGTGCCGACCCCCAGAGCAATCCCCAGCAGCGAAAAACCGGCAATCAGCGAGACAAACCCCTCTTTACGGCGTGGCCTCAAATAGCGAAAAGCAATCAAACGTTCAGCACTGGAAGACATTGGAGTCCATAAATAAAAAGAATCAAAATATCAAAAATAAATGCTCACCATACCCGAATCGTGCGACAGGTGACGTTCAACCTGAACAATCAGCCAACCTGAACGATCAGCCCGCTTGATGGCGGTGGCCTGTTTTACCCACCATCTCAAACCCATCATACAGCCACCAGACAATGCGTAACCAGACAATGCGTAACCAAAAAATTCACGGCCGCATCAATGGAGAGTTCTTGCCGTTCCCCATTGGCCCGATTCTTCACCTCGACCAGGCCTTTTTGAAGACCCCGCGGACCCATCGTGACCTGCCACGGGATACCGATTAAATCCATATCCGCGAATTTGGCCCCGGCTCGGATATCGCGATCATCATGCAATACGTCCAGCCCGGTTTTTTCCAGCTTGGCTTTCAAGTCCGCAACCGCATCCGCACATTGGCGATCATTTGGTTTCAGATCAATCAAACCAACCCGGAACGGCGCAACAGAAGGCGGCCAGATGATCCCGGCTTGATCATGGGAGGCTTCAATAATTGCCGCAGGCAGACGGGAAATGCCGATACCATAGGATCCCATCTGGGGAGTGATCAATCGATCATCGGCTCCTTGGACCTGGAGTTTCATCGGGGCTGAATATTTATCGCCAAAATGGAAAATATGACCGATCTCAATCCCCCGGGCTTGGCGCAACCGCTCCGGTGCCACCGGGCAAGCGGTTGGATCATGCAGTTCGGCATCAGCCGCATAAAGGGCGCGCAGAGCCTCCCCATCAATGGGGGACCCGGCCAAGAGAAGATCATCATAAGCCGCATCATAATAAAGCAGACTCTCGCCGGTGGCCGCCAAAATATGGAATTCATGGCTCATATCGCCGCCAATCGGCCCGGTATCGGCCCGTACCGCCACCGCTTTCAAACCCAGACGGGCAAAGATACGCAGATAAGATGCAAAGACCTGATCATAGACCAAGCGGGCTGATTGCGTATCGACATCAAAGGAATAGGCGTCTTTCATCAGAAATTCCCGCCCCCGCATGACTCCGAAACGCGGGCGAATTTCATCACGGAATTTCCACTGAATATGATACAGCCGTAAGGGTAAATCCCGATAGCTGGTGAGATAAGAGCGGGCAATGGCGGTGATCATTTCCTCATTGGTGGGTCCATACAGCATATCCCGCTGATGACGATCACGGATGCGCAACATCTCCGGCCCATAGGCATCATAGCGTCCGCTTTCCCGCCAGATATCGGCCGACTGGATGGTCGGCATCAGCATCTCATTGAAACCGGCCGCATCTTGTTCGGCCCGGACAATCGCCGTGACCTTGTTCAAGACCCGACACCCCAACGGCAACCAGGAATAAATCCCGGCACTTTCTTGATGAATCATACCCGCGCGCAGCATCAACTGATGCGAGATGATGGTGGCTTCGGCGGGTGCTTCCTTAGCGGTAGGAACAAAAAAAGCAGAAAGACGCATGAAAAGGCTCAATAATCAAGCGGTGTAAATAAAGGATGGGGGCACTATGACTGAAATATTGCCGCACCATTATTGAGGGCGGGCAGGCTTGTTTGAAGATGAACCCCCAACAGAAGGCACAACCCCACAAGGCCCAGCCATGGTGCTCACTTCCTGACCATCAATATCGACTTGGCCGCTGGAGAGATCAACCGCCACCGCACCAAGACGTATCGGACCCAATGGATGATTGCGCCGGGAGGCGGCTCTGGTGGCGGCCAGCAATTCTTGACCAGCCTTGGCAACCCGGGGGCTGGTATTCTGATTCGGTGTCAAGTCTGGCCTCAAGCCGGTGGGTGTGCGGGCCACACTATCTGCCGAACCGGATAAGTGTTTTTGTCCGCTGGTTTCGGCTTGCCCGCCGGTGGTGACTTTCTCGCCGGTGGTGACCGGCTCCAGAGTCTGCTTGGTCTGGGTGACGGTCTCGGCGGCGGCCAGAGCGGCGGCGGCCGCCGCAACCCGGGCATCTCGCTCAGGACCACCAAGATAATCACGGGGGTCAACCTCAATATCAAATGTCACATTTTCCGGCGGCTGATAGAGCGTCTGGCCTGCCCCTTGGGCCGGGACAACCGGGCGTCCTTGGGCATCAATGCCTGGGACATAAGCAACATTGGCTCCAACCACGTTATTGGGCGGACAGTCCGGGGGAGGACCGGCCCGCAAAGTCACCTCAGCCTGGGCGGAATCAACCATAAACAGCCCAAGAACCAGCACCAACAACCGCCGACCCGTCTCCCCGATCAGAAACAGGGGCGCGATGCGCGCCGTTATTATCGATAATATAAAGCCACTCATTCTATAATATCCGTCATCTAATGACCAAAAACTGCATCATTCAAACCGGTGCCGTCTTTATTATTCAAGAATCATCCAAGAATATCATGATCTTCATATTCAGTGATGTTTTTTTGTTCTTGCATAAGACAAACCGGATCAACCCATGTTATCGGGTGGCATTTTCTGTTCGCATCCAGGGCGGATGAAGCCGGGCAATCTGGGCATAAATCGGGCAGTTGGGACGATGCGCCCCGGGGAGATAACCGGTGCTCATCAGAAATTCACCGACAATCTCCGGACCGACAAAAACAAAATGATCCTTGAAAAGGGTCAACCAGTGGGTGGCCGAGCGGGGATGATGGGCATCCAGCCAACCGGCAAAACCGCCATAATTCTGGCAGATGACCTTAAGGCGGCGGGCATTTTCAATGGTTGCTTCAATTTTGCGGCGATTGCGGATGATTCGCCGATCGGCCATCAGACGCTTGATATCATCACCATCATAAGCGGCAACCCGGTTGATATCAAACCCCTGAAACGCCTGTTCATAGCCGTCAAGCCGTTTGAGAATGGTCAGCCAACTGAGGCCGGCTTGATGAATTTCATGCACCAAACGCCCAAACAATGCCGCATCTCGACGTAACGGGAACCCATAATGGTGGTCATGATAAGGGCCATGCCAGGGATGACCAGGGGCCGTATCGCAATACCAGTTCACGTCATCAAGCCCATGTCATCAAGCCCATGTCATCAAGCCGCTTTATGTCTACACCGATTAGGGACGGAACGACACCCATCCCGATTGCGCAACCCAATAAAACAACAGCCACAGAACAACCGTGATCCCGGTTGTGACAACAAATTTAAGAGCGATGCGCGGTTTTTCCGGGGCACTTTGCGCATGCCCGGTCTGCGGATGATCGGCCGGGCGGACCCGCCACGGCAAAACCATAAACAAGACCAGCCACCATAAGATGACAAAAACCACGATACCGCCAGCGATACCCATCATTCAAGATTGTTCGAGTTCAACCAAGGTCCCGTGAACATCCTTGGGATGAAGGAATAAAACCGGCTTGCCATGGGCACCAATTTTGGCCCCCCCCTCACCCAGAACCCGCACACCAGCTTCATTCAGTTGTGTACGCGCCGTTTCAACATCATCCACCTCAACACAAAAATGGTGAATTCCCCCATCGGGATTGCGCTGCAAGAATCCGGCAATCGGCGAGTCTGCACCCAAGGGATAGAGCAGTTCAATTTTGGTATTGGCCAACTCGACAAAAGCCACCTGGACACCATGATCGGGATAGTCCTCAATCTCGGAGACACTTCCCCCCAAAGCATTCCGATAAAGGGCACAGGCAGCCTCAATATCGGGGACCGCGATAGCGATATGGTTGAGACGGCGAATCATCTCTTCTGACTAACCGAAGCGTACGCAAACTGCAAGGCCATTGATTTTTAAGGCTTATGATTTTTTCTGGTCCCGCTTTATAAATGGCTATCTTGGGGGTGCCCCCGGGTTTATTCAAACATGAATATCATCAAGACGAATCACCTGGACCTCAATCCATGGGCGCAAGCCAATCGCAGTCCGGAAACCACGGCGGATCACTGTGCGTACAGCTTGCATAATTTCATGATCATCACGAGCCTGGCGATCTGAAAGATGATCAATCGCATCGGCTGCCGACTCCACAAGCGCATCCATCAGATCACCATCATTGGCCGGGTCCAACAAACCGGGGGCACTCAAAACCGGATCCGATAACAATGATCCAGCTTGATCCAGAGTCACCGCCAAAAACACCAACCCATTATACATGATTTTTTTACGTTGGCGCAGAATATCACTATCCAACCGTATCAAACGATCCCCATGACGGGCCAGACGACCCGAAGACACCGAACCGACCGAACCAGCCGCGCCAGGAGCCAAGCGAACCACCGTGCCGTTTTCAGCCACCACCGAAGCCGAAAGGCCGCATTCCTCAACAAAACAAGCCTGCTCATGTAAATGTCGCGCTTCCCCATGTACCGGAATAACAACACCGGGGTTGAGCCATTGATACATTTTTTCCAAATCAGAGCGGCCAGGATGACCAGAAACATGAATCATGTGATTCTTTTCCGTCACAATCTCCACACCAGCACTGGCAAGACGATTCTGGGTACGGGCAACCGACTGCTCATTGCCCGGAATAACCCGGGATGAAAAAATCACCACATCCCCGGCCGCCAATGTGACCGCCGGATGCGAACCAGTGGCAATACGCGATAAAGCCGCCCGCGGCTCCCCCTGGCAGCCGGTGCAAATCAGCAGCGCTTTATCACGCGGAATATCGGCAAAATCATCCTCCCCGGCCAAAGGTGGGGCATCACCCAGATAGCCACATTCCTGGGCGGCCTGAGAAAAACGATGCAAAGAGCGTCCCACCAGAATGGCCGTGCGCCCATTTTCGGCCGCCGCAATGGCCAGACTCTCCAAACGGGCAATATTCGAAGCAAAACATGTCGCCGCCACCCGAACATCGGCATAACCACCAACCAGAGAGATCAAATTTTCACGGACATCATGTTCCGAACCGGCTGACTGTTCGGTCATAATATTGGTTGAATCGCAGATCAAGGCGTCAACACCCTCAGCACCACATTGACGCAACGCATCAATATCGGTCGCCGGACCGCTTAAGGGTGTCTGATCCAGTTTCCAATCACCGGTGTGAAGAGCACTCCCATAACCGGTGCGAATCATCACCGCTTGCGCTTCTGGGATCGAATGGGTCAAACCGACATAACGCAAGCCGAACGGCCCAATATCAAAGCGACCCCCACAGGGGATCTCCCGAATATCAACCTTCGGGGCATCGGGTTCTGCTTGCAGCTTGCGGCGCAAAACAGCCGCGGCAAAAGGTGTTGCGAATACCGGGCAACGTAATTGATTCCAAAAATACGGAATGGCGCCAAAATGATCCTCATGGGCATGGGTCAAAACAAGGCCAGAGAGACGATCCACCTGAGCGAGGATAAAATTCGGGTCCGGCATCATGATATCAACACCAGGGGTGGTATCATCACCAAAACCAATCCCGCAATCAACCATCAACCAGTGACCATCACAGCCATAAAGATTGAGATTCATACCAATCTCACCCGCCCCACCAAGCGGCACAAAAAGGAGCTCCTGACCCGGGACAAAATTCGGATCATCATGCTGAGATAATTGAGAATTCACTGACACCATCCCCACCATCGATTCATCATGATTATGGAAATACATATATTCATGTTGGACATATATTCATGTTGGCAGTCTCCGATTGCGGTGATAGAGAGCACGCAACCCTCTCAGGGTCAAATCAGGATCAATCGTGGTGATGGATTTGGCGCCATCTTTAAAAACCGAAGCCAGACCACCGGTGGCAATCAAATAGGGTTGGGGGGATTCACAACCGGACCGCTCAAGATCAGCCGACAAACGCTCAACCAAACCATCAATCATGCCAATATAGCCCCAATAAATACCCGATTGCATCGCCGCAACCGTCGACTCACCGATGACGGATTTTGGCTTGCCAACCCCAACCAGCGGCAGACGCGCTGCTGCTGCATGCAGGGACTGGATAGATAAATCAATCCCCGGCGCAATCGCACCACCACGGTAATACCCTTGATCGTCAATCACATCAAACGTGGTTGCGGTGCCAAAATCAATCACAATAGCCGGTAATTTTGAACCATCATTGACCGCGGCAACATTGGCCAGACGGTCCGGACCCACTTCTGAAGGGTTATCGACCTGGATACCAAAACCAAAATCCAGCATCTGACCTGTATCATCTTCCTCAGCACTGATCATGAGAGGATCACAAGAAAAATAATGCTGACAGAGCAAGGATAGAGGACGCTGGGCGGCGGGCATAACATTGGCCACCACCGCATCACGGATTTGATCAATCGCAAACCCAGCCAGATTCATCGCTTGGGTAAGCCAAACCGCATATTCATCAGCGGTACGATTCATATCGCTGGAAATGCGCCAACACCCACGCAGAGTTTGACCATCATAGATGGCAAACACAACATTACTGTTACCCGAATCAATGGTGAGAAGCATACTGAAAAAAAACGCCTACAAAAAACCAAAACACTTAAATCTTATCATTCATAAGAACCGTACCCGCCATAATCCGACGATGCATACCACTCGAATCGGTGAGCAATAAGGCACCATCTTCATCCAACCCACCATAATGACCAGAAACCTGGCCCAGGCCGGTATTGACCACCAAGGGATGATCCGGAACATAAGCCCGGGCTTCCCAAGCCTCCCGAACCGGACCAAATCCCCCTTTGGGAGTGGGTTGACGCCAATATGTATACCATTCCCATAGCTTAGGGAGAATACATTGAATCGCTTCGATGGCTGATAATGTTGTTTTATGATCACCCAAATGAGCACCCAGATGGGTGGCCTGAGCGGTCATGCTTGGCGGGACAGAAACCAGATTAACCCCGATCCCAACCACCGACCAGATCAATCGGCCATCACGCGGAACCGTATCAATCAAAATACCCGCGACTTTTCTGCCATTGATCAAAATATCGTTGGGCCATTTGCAATGAATGGGGACCTTGGCACCGCTGGCCACCAGAAGATCATTCAATGCCTCGGCCACCGCAACCGCCGCCAATAAGCTCAGCTCCCCACCCCGAGCAGCAGCAACACTGGGGCGCAAAATAACCGATACAAACAAATTACCCGGATCTGATACCCATAGGCGACCATTGCGGCCCCGTCCGGCTGTTTGGCGCTCAGCCCAAACCACCGCACCTTCTGCGGCCCCGATCTCAGCGAGCCGACGTGCCTCATCATTGGTACTCCCTAAAATTGAATATCGATGAAGCGTAAAATGAGAGTCTAAAATCTGTTCCACTCTTACCTGTCCTTTGTTTTATCATTCTTGGTATTGTCATGTTAAAATATTAAAAATCATTCTTACTGCTGAGGCATGCGACAAAATAACCCGTTGATTGGCTTTAGAACAACCGATCAATCCATAACAAGGAGTTAAAGCAACGCAAAGTGAGGAGAAATTTTTATGTTTAAAAATCCCTGTATCTCACGAGAATACACTCCTCAAAAAGGCCACGCAGCCGCAATGACGGACAAAAAAGGGCCATCAGTAACAATCTTGACGAGAAAAACAAAGGGATCAAACAGAGCAAAAACACCCGCAAGCAGCAGCATCAAAGCCAATCACAGTGAGCGACCAAGAGCCACCGCATCGGCGGCCCGGGCCGCCGCCTCAAGAACCGGGGCTGGATAAACAAAAAATAACAAAACAAATAAAGCCGTCACCCCAAGGATAATACGAATATCACGGCTGATTACCCGATCAAATACCGCCCCCAAGTCATCAAAATACATCAATTTAACGATACGTAGATAGTAATAGGCCGCCACCACACTGGCCAAAACACCAATCACCGCCGGGATTAATAATCCGGCATTCACCACCGCCATAAACACCGCAAATTTAGCAAAAAACCCCGCCAAAGGCGGAATCCCGGCCATAGAAAACATCAAAATGGCCATCACCGCCGCCAAAAATGGATGACTTTTTGAAAGGCCAGCCAAATCATCAATGGTCTCAATCATCCGGGCTTGGCGGCGCATACATAAAATGACCGCAAAGACCCCAACCGTCATGAAAAGGTAGATGGTCATATAAAGAATAATTGCCGCGATCCCTTCTGGTGTCCCGGCAGCCAACCCCAGCAGAGCAAACCCCACATGACCGATTGAGGAATAAGCCATTAAACGTTTGATATTGGTCTGATTGAGGGCGCCAAAAGAACCCACAATCATCGATAAAACGGCCAGGAAAACCACAATCTGGGTCCAGGCCGCCCCCAAGCCTTCAAAAGGTCCAGTAACCACCCGAATCAGCAAGGCAACCGCAGCAATTTTGGGGGCCACGGCAAAAAAAGCCGTCACCGGGGTTGGTGCGCCTTCATAAACATCGGGCGTCCACATATGAAACGGCGCGGCTGAAACCTTGAAAGCCAAACCAGCCATGACGAAGGCCAAGCCAAACACAATACCCAAATCAGCACCCATCCCCGGAGCAGCCAAAACATCAGCAAGAATCGTAAAATTGGTCGAACCGGCAAAGCCATAAATCAAAGAAATGCCATAAAGCAAAAGTCCCGAAGACAGCGCGCCTAAGACAAAATATTTCAGCCCGGCCTCACTGGCCCGCAAATTATCACGCTGAATAGCGGCCAAAACATAAAGGGCCAAACTTTGCAATTCGATACCCAGATAAACCGCCAACAAGTCATTGGCCGCGATCATCATCATCATGCCAAGGGTGGCAAACAGCACCAAAATCGGATATTCGATTCGGTCCCCATCAAGGCGGTCTTGATCATCAAAATAAAAAATCAAGGTCAGGGCAGAAGCCAACAAAACCAAGCTGTTCATAAAAGCAGAATAAGAATCATCAATGAACAGACCAGACATCACAATCAAACGCTGGCCATCGTGGAAACTCTCGGCAAGCAGAGCGATCAACAGGATCAACACAACCGCCCGTCCCAGCAGACGCGACATCCCCTCACCCATAAAAACCCCCCACACCAGAAGCCCCATACCCGCAACAGACAAAAGAATTTCCGGGAACAAGACAATCAGTTCAGACAGGGCAGGCATTGCTTTTCCTAGAGGGTTACAATCAAAGATGCTAACGCATCGCCAAGTGACCGGCATCACGGGCCAGTTCAACATTGGTGATTAAACGTTCCACCGCCGGGGTGGTCACATCGAGAACACTTCCCGGCGCAATCCCCAGCCAAATCACCAGAACAACCAACGGCACCAACATGGCCATTTCACGCGGATTGAGATCAAGGATGGTTTTCAGACGCTCATGAACCAAAGGACCAAAAATGACCCGCCGGTAAAGATAGAGCATATAAGCCGCCCCCAGGATGATGCCCATCGCCGCCCCCAGAGCCAACAAGCTGGAGACCTGATACGCCCCGGCCAGACTTAAAAATTCGCCGACAAAGCCGCTGGTCCCAGGCAGACCAACCGATCCCATCGCAAAAATCATAAAAACCAAAGCATAGGCCGGCATGCGATGAACCAATCCCCCATAATCGGCAATCGCCCGGCTGTGCACACGGTCATAGACCACACCGACACAAAGGAATAAAGCCGCCGAGATCACCCCATGCGAAAGCATCTGAAAAATCGCCCCCTGCACCCCTTGCATAGTGGCGGTAAAAATACCGATGGTGACAAAACCCATATGGGCAACCGAGGAATAGGCGATGAGTTTTTTCATATCTTCTTGGGCCAACGCCACCAAAGAGGTGTAAATAATCGCGATCACGCTCAAGATATAAACCAGAGGGGCAAAGAAAGCCGAGGCTTCAGGAAACATCGGCAAAGAGAAACGCAAAAATCCATATCCCCCCATCTTCAATAAAACACCGGCCAGAATGACCGATCCGGCGGTGGGTGCTTCAACATGGGCATCGGGCAACCAGGTATGAAAAGGCCACATGGGAACTTTGACCGCAAAGGAGGCAAAGAAAGCCAGCCATAGCCAGATCTGTAATTCGGGATCAATCGAGGTGGTCAGCAAAGTGGCGATATTGGTGGTCCCGGTCTCGGCATAGATCACCAATAAGGCAATCAACATCAGGACCGAACCCAACAAGGTGTAGAGGAAAAATTTGAAGGCCGAATAAATCCGCCTTACCCCGCCCCAAACCCCGATAATCAAAAACATCGGGATCAAAACACCCTCAAAAAAGACATAAAAAGTCACCAGATCAAGGGCACAAAACATCCCAATCATCAGGGTTTCCAACACCAAAAAGGCGCACATATATTCCCGTACCCGGCTGGTGATGCAGTCCCAGCTGGCCAAGATGCAAATCGGGGTCAAAAAAGCCGCCAGCATAACGAACCAAACCGAAATGCCATCGACTCCCATCCGGTAATCAATGCCAAAACCGGCCAGCCAATCGGCAGTTTCGACAAATTGAAAACCGCTCTGGCTGGCATCAAAACGAATGATCAACCACAAGGATAAGAGGAAAACCACCGCCGCGGTCCATAGGGCAACGGCCCGTGCAGCCCGGGCGATATCTTCTTGGCGACCCCGGGCTGTCAGAATCAACAACACCCCGATCAAGGGCGCAAAAGTCAGCAAAGAGAGAATGGGGACATGAACAATCATGGGCATCATCCGCCGATTATTTGTTCAGTGACCGGTGTGCTGGCAGCCCCGATCATCAAATAGAGATACCAACCCGCCAAAGCGGTCACGCCGATGATCATGGCAAAGGCATAATGATAGAGATACCCGGTCTGCAAAGCGGTGATTCGCCGTCCCCAGGCCATGATTGAAGCAGCCACACCATCGGGACCCACAGCATCAATCACATCGCCATCCCCGGACTTCCATAAGCCCCGCCCCAAAACCAGGGCCGGGCGGACAAACAACCGGTCATACAATTCATCGAAATACCATTTATTGCGCAAAAAATCGTAGAGCCACGGCATCATGCGGGCGCAAGTTTGCGGCAGACCGGGGATCATCAAATAAGCAACCACCGCCACCGCCAAGCCAAAAGCGGCCATGACAATCGGGGAGAGTTTCACCCATACCGGTACCTGATGGGCCGCGGCAATCGGGTCACCAAGGGCAACAAGACTGCCCGCCCAAAAATCGAACCGCTCAGCACCAACAAAAATCCCATAACCAAAATAACCGGCAAACACCGCCCCAAAAGCCAAAACAAGCAGAGGCATAATCATCACCGGTGGCGATTCATGGAGATGGGCCAGGGTTTGCTCATCGGCCCTCGGGGTTCCATGAAACGTCATAAAGAGCAACCGACCCGAATAAAAAGCAGTGAGCACCGCTGCTGCCAGCCCCAACATAAAGGCGAAAGAACCAACCATGCTATCAGCCGCCCAAGCCGCTTCAAGAATAATATCCTTGGAATAATAGCCGGCAAAGAAAGGCACCCCCATCAAGGCCAAAGACCCCACCCACATCAGGAGATAGGTCATCCGGATATGGCGGGCCAAGCCACCCATGCGGCGCATATCTTGCTCATCGGACATGGCGTGAATGACCGACCCGGCCCCCAAAAACAACAGCGCCTTGAAAAAAGCATGGGTCATCAAATGAAAAATCGCCGCCCCATAAGCCGAAACACCACAGGCAAAAAACATATAACCCAGCTGGCTACAGGTTGAATAGGCAATCACCCGCTTGATATCGGTTTGGGTCACGGCAATAGTGGCGGCAAAAAAAGCGGTCACCGCACCAACAACCGCAATCACTGCCAAAACCTGCGGCGCGTATTCCAACAAGGGCGACATACGGGCAACCATGAACACCCCGGCGGTGACCATGGTGGCGGCATGAATGAGGGCCGAAACCGGGGTCGGCCCCTCCATCGCATCGGGCAACCAGGTATGCAGACCAATCTGGGCCGATTTGCCCATCGCCCCGATGAATAAGAGCAGACCGATGACGCTCAAAGCATGGAGTTCAAAACCAAGAAACAAAAATTGTTGCTCGGCCATAAAAGGGGCTTGGGCAAAAATTGTCTCAAAATTGACACTCCCAAACAGCAGATAAATCGCCAAAATTCCGAGTAAAAAGCCAAAATCACCGACCCGGTTGACAATAAAAGCCTTCAACGCCGCCGCATTGGCTGCCGGGCGATCATACCAAAACCCGATCAATAAATAGGAAGCCAACCCAACCCCTTCCCAACCAAAAAACAACTGAATCAAGTTGTCGCTGGTCACCAGCATCAACATGAAAAAGGTAAACAAGCTGAGATAGGCAAAAAAGCGCGGCTTATGCGGGTCTTTCTCCATATAGCCGACCGAGTAGATATGGATCATGCTGGAAACCACATTGACCACCGCCACCATAACCGCGGTCAGGGTATCGTAACGCAACGACCAAGAAACCGAAAAATCCCCCGAAACCATCCAGGGCGCCAGCTCAATGACCCGAGCATGACCATCCAAGGCCACATCAATAAACAGCCAGACCGAAATCGCCGCCGCCACCAGCATGAGCAGACAGGTCACCATCTGAGAAGCCCGCGCCCCCAGCCCCCCCAACCCAGCCAGGAGAGCACCGATCAATGGCAAGAAAACCGCGGCTTGATGGAGCATAAAAGGAGGCCTCTTTTTTGATGGGGTGGGTCGGATGCGGCTTGATGAACCGGGCTGGTTGGTTTGATGGGTCTAGTCTGGCTGATCTACGGGGCGGATGTGATGGATTGGGTTTGGTGTGGTTGGTCTGCTCGGCTTGGCCCGGTGTGGTTGGTCTAGTGTGATGGGTTTGGTTTTGATTAACGGGGCGAGTCTGTTTGGCGTGGTCTGGTTGGTGGGTCGGTATGTTCTTTTCTGTATGCTCTTTATCCTCTGCCAGACTTCTATCGGCTTGATTGATGATCCATCAAGGGCGGGATCAAGAATTGGCACCGCGTTGGGACCGGGCCGTTCGGCCACGCTGGCGCGAACGAGCTGGTTTCTTTGAGGTTTTGGGCTTTGCCTTGGTTTTGGTAGCCGGTTGGGCGGCGGTTTTATTGGTCGTGGTTCGAGCCAGAATTCCAGGTTGAAGAAAGAGAATATCCCTTATTTCACCGCTATTGATCCAGACTCGATCCACATTCGGTATTCTTTTCATCGGATGATGGTTATTTTTGTCAACCTCATGAACATTTTCCAAATACATCGCCTTTGATAAATAAATCGGAAACATCGGACTGGCATAATAAGATCCAGATATTCCGGACCCATCTTTAAAGTGAACAATAATATCTTTATACCCCTTATTTTTTGATAATTTATTGCAAATACATAAATGAAAAAAAACAACTAAGAAACAAAGTGCAAGAGATAGCAGAGATAAAACATAATTATTTATCTGATATTCAGAAAGTAAATCAAAAATAATAAATGAGAGATATAAAATACCTATTAGAATAATCGAACATAGAATAAATAATTCTAATTTTGAATATCTGAAAATATGTTGTGTATATTTAGACGAACCAAGAAAAATATATAGTATAACTAAAGAAAGAAGTAATTCTGATAAAGAAGTTATACCCATATCATATCCAAAACTAAGCATCTTATCCTCCTCCCCCCTACCCCTTCATTTGGTTGACATCTTCGACCGCGATTGAGCCTTTGTTGCGGAAGAAAATGGTCAAAATGGCCAAGCCAATCGCCGCCTCAGCTGCGGCCACAGTGAGGATAAACATCACAAAAACCTGGCCGCTGATATCTTGCAAGACATAAGAAAAAGCCACGAAATTGATATTGACCGCCAACAACAACAACTCAATCGACATTAAAATAACGATAATATTCTTGCGATTGAGGAAAATTCCAAACACCCCCAAAACAAACAGAAGGGCCGAAACCGTCAGATAATGGCCAAGACCGATTGTCATTATGGGACCCCGCTAAAGATCAACGCCCTGGCCGATGCCAGGCTTTTTCAGTTCGATACTATCCTCAACCCGGCGATTGACCTGGGTCGCGATATCCTGCCGCCGCACATTTGAGCGTCGCCGCAAGGTCAAGACAATCGCCCCAATCATCGCCACCAATAAAATCAAGCCGGCGACCTGAAACGCATAGACATATTGCGTGTAAAGCACCGACCCCAAGGCTTCGGCCGACCCCCAGTTGGCAACCGGCTCACCGGGGGTCACCCCCATATCCGTCCAACCAGCCAGGACAATCATCAATTCAGCCAGCAAAACCAGACCAATCACCGCCCCCACCGGCAAATAATCATGGAACCCCTCACGCATGCGGGCCACATCAATATCCAGCATCATCACCACAAACATGAACAAAACCGCCACCGCCCCGACATAAACAATCACCAAAATCATCGCCAGAAATTCAGCACCATTGAGCAAGAACAAGCCGGCCGAACTGAAAAAAGCCAAAATCAGAAACAAGACGCAATGGACCGGATTGCGGGCCACAATCACCATCATTGCCGCACCCAAGGTGACCCCGGCAAAGAAATAAAAAGCCAAAGCCGGGAGAACAATATTTGGATCACTCATAAGCCATCCCTCACAACAAAAGCACAGCCCACCACCGGAGCTTACATACAGAAAACCACCGGTCTAACGATAGGGCGCATCGGAATCCAAGCTGGTCGCCAAAGCCCGCTCCCAGCGATCGCCATTGGCCAGTAAACGCTCCTTGTCGTAAAAAAGTTCGGCCCTTGTTTCAGAGGAAAATTCAAAATTAGGCCCCTCAACAATGGCATCCACCGGGCAGGCTTCCTGACAAAAACCGCAATAAATACATTTGGTCATATCAATATCATAGCGGGTGGTCCGCCGTGAACCATCGGCCCGGGGTTCCGACTCGATGGTAATCGCCTGGGCCGGACACACAGCCTCACACAATTTGCAAGCGATGCATCGCTCTTCTCCCGATGGATAGCGGCGCAAGGCATGCTCACCACGGAAGCGCGGACTGATCGGCCCTTTCTCAAACGGATAATTGAGAGTCGCCTTGGGTTTGAAAAAATATTTCAACGTCATCCATAAACCGGCCAGGACTTCAATCAGCAAAAAAGTCCTTAAGCGACGTTTCAAGGAGATCATGCCCCAGCTCCCGGCAATGTTCCGGTATAGGTCAAATAAGCAGCGGTCAAAACCACCCAAGCCAATGACAAGGGGAGAAAAACCTTCCAGCCCAGCCGCATCAGCTGATCATAACGATAGCGCGGCAAGGTCGCCCGGACCCACAAAAACACGAACAACAAAGCGGCAATCTTGAGGATAAACCAAATCGGGCCCGGCAGCCAATTAAAAGGTGCCATATCGACCGGCGGCAGCCAACCACCCAGAAACAAAATGGCGGTCATCGCACTCATCAAAATCATATTGGCGTATTCACCCAGAAAAAACAGGGCAAACGGCATCGAGGAATATTCCACATTATAGCCGGCAACCAGTTCGGCCTCTGCTTCTGGTAGATCAAACGGGGCGCGGTTGGTTTCCGCCAAAGCCGAAATAAAAAAGACCACAAACATCGGCAACAAAGGCAACGCAAACCACATCTGAGATTGGGCCCGCACAATCTCCGAAAGGTTGAGCGAACCCACACACAGCAAAACAGTGATAATGACAAAACCGATGGAAACCTCATAAGAAATCATTTGGGCCGCCGAACGCAAGGCACCGAGAAAAGCATAACGGGAATTGCTGGCCCAACCGGCCATCAAAATCCCATAAACACCCAGTGAGGAAATGGCAAAGAGATAGAGAATCCCAACATTGATATCCGAAAGAACCAAACCCTCACCAACCGGGATGACCGCCCAAGCCACCAGACTCAGGGAAAATGTCAGCACCGGGGCCAAAATAAAAACCACCGGGCTGGCTCGGGTCGGGATAATGGTTTCTTTAGTAAACAGCTTTAGACCATCAGCCAAAGGCTGCCCAAGACCAAAAAGACCAACAACATTGGGTCCCTTACGCAGCTGCATCGCCGCAATCACCTTGCGCTCAAAATAGGTGAGGTAAGCCACCCCAACCAGCAAAGGAATAATCAGGGCCAGAATCTTGGCGACAATCCAAGCCCCGGGCAGCAGATAGGCATCCCAAAATACGTAGAGCATCAGACCCCCTGACTATTGCGGACCCGCGATGGAGCAACAAAGGCATCAATGCATTGGGCCATCGTCTCTGAAGAGCGGGCGATGGAGTTGGTCATATAAAAATTATTCAATGCTCTCTTAAAAGGGGCCGCACCAATCCGTCCGGCTTTGCCAAAGGACTGCCACGGATCAGCCGCCATCCCCCTCTGCTTGGACCATGCCGGGACGCTCTCTTGCATGCGGTGGCGCAAACCGGCCAGGTCATCATAGCCGGTATCCAAGCCTAACGTCTCAGCCAAAGCGCGGATGATTTTCCAATCAGCCCGGGCTTCCCCAGGCGGTTGAACAGCCACCAGAGCCTGTTGGACCCGTCCTTCGGTATTGACATAAGTGGCATCTTTTTCGGTATAGGCCGCTCCAGGCAAAACAATATCAGCATGCTCGGCCCCGGCATCCCCATGATGACCTTGGTAAATCACGAATGTCTTCTCAAAGGCCTCCATATCCAGCTCATCAGCACCCAAGAGATAAACCAGATCCAACGCACCGCGCTTGGCGGCCCGCAGCATCTTGGCCACATCAAAACCACTCTTGCCCGGGGTGAAACCAACATCAAGACCGCCCACCCGTGATGCTGCCGTATGAAGGACATTAAAACCATTCCAATGGTCTTCGATCAAAGGGTCATCGACCAAGCCGAATCGCTCCGCCAACCGCTGGGCTGCACCGAGAATCATCGCCCCATCCGGTCGGGCCAGAGCTGCCATACCAATAATGATCATCGGGTGGCGGGCATCCTTGAGTGATGAGCAAAAAGCGTGCGAACCTTCGGCCATCTCGGTCATCAAAGCCGGATGATTACCCAGCTCTTGACACGGATAGGTGAGATCATCATGGGGCCGACCAATCCGGGCAATCGTCAAACCACCCTGGAGAAACCGCCGCCGCAAGCGGGCATTGATAATCGGCGCCTCAATACGTGGATTGCACCCCACCAGTAAGCAGAGATCGGCTTTTTCGATCCCGGCAATGGTGGTATTAAAACGATAACTGACCCGGGCTTTGGGATCGAGAAAGGCCCCGTCTTGACGGCAATCACGATGCGGTGCCTTCAGACGATCCATCATATCCTTCAGGGCAAACATTGACTCACAGCACGCCAAATCACCGGCAATCGCTCCCCAACGATTGGGTGCCAGCCGTTTGAGACGCCGGGCGACCGCCGCCAGCACATCCGGCCAAGCCGCTTCAACCAGACGCCGCCCCTTACGCATATAAGGACGATCAAGGCGCTGGCGACGCAACCCATCATAAGCAAAACGGGTCTTATCGGAGATCCATTCCTCATTGATTGATTCATTCAGACGCGGCAAAACCCGCATCACTTCAGAACCCCGGGAATCGACCCGAATATGGCTGCCCACCGCATCCATAACATCAATACTTTCGGTCTTGCGCAACTCCCAAGAACGGGCGGCAAAAGCGTAAGGCTTTGCGGTCAACGCACCCACCGGACACAGATCAATCATATTGCCGGAGAGTTCGGAACTCAGAGCCTTCTCAACATAGGTCCCGACCTCCATATCTTCCCCGCGTCCGGTGGCCCCCAAATCTTCAACCCCAGCCACTTCGGTAGAAAAGCGAATACAGCGAGTGCAATGAATACAGCGAGTCATCGCCGTTTTGATCAATGGCCCGAATTCCTTTTCTTCCACCGCCCGTTTGTCATCGCTATAGCGACTAAAATGACGGCCATAAAATAAGGCTTGGTCTTGGAGGTCACACTCACCACCCTGATCACAAATCGGACAATCAAGGGGATGATTGATCAGCAGAAATTCCATCACACCTTGGCGGGCCGCCCGGACAAGATCACTATCGGTACGAATCACCATGCCTTCGGCAGCCGGCATGGCACAAGAGGCAACCGGTTTGGGAGAACGCTCCATCTCAACCAAACACATGCGGCAATTCCCGGCAATCGACAAGCGCTCGTGATAACAAAAGCGCGGAATTTCAACCCCGATTTTCTCGCAAGCCTGCAAAACGGTATAGCCAAAAGGGACCTCAATCTCCCGACCATCAATCGTCAATACCGGCATCACAACATTCCTTACAAAAATTTATAAGCGCGACAGTTGACAAACGCCGCTAGGCAGCCCGACGAGGAGAATTTTGAGAATTTTGAGAATTTTCGGTCTCAGTCGTCTCAGTGCCCGAATGCGTAGTCATTTGACGATTCAAAATACGCCGCTCCATCTCGCCACGAAAATGACGAATGAGACCCTGAACCGGCCAAGCCGCCGCATCACCCAAGGCGCAAATGGTGTGGCCCTCAATTTGCCGAGTCACCTGATCAAGAACGTCGATATCTTCAATCCGTGCATCCCCGCAAACCATACGATCCATCATCCGCATCAACCAACCAGAACCCTCACGACAGGGGGTACATTGTCCACATGATTCGTGACGGTAGAAAGCCGATAACCGGGCAATCGCTTGGATAATATCGGTGGTCTGATCCATCACAATCACCGCCGCCGTCCCCAGGCCAGAACCAACCTGACGCAGAGAATCAAAATCCATCAATACATCATCACATAGTGAGCGCGGCAACAACGGCACCGATGATCCTCCAGGAATAACCGCCAAGAGATTGTCCCAACCACCGCGCACACCCCCAGCATGCGTCTCAATCAACTCCCGCAACGGGATGCCCATTTCCTCCTCAACATTGCACGGCTTTTCAACATGGCCGGAGATACAAAATATCTTGGTTCCGGTGTTGTTATCATTTCCCAAACCAGCAAACCATTCCGCACCACGCCGCAGGATGGTCGGAACAACCGCAATCGTCTCGACATTATTCACTGTAGTCGGACACCCATAAAGACCAACATTGGCCGGAAAAGGCGGTTTTAAACGCGGTTGACCTTTTTTCCCTTCCAAACTCTCAATCAGAGCCGTCTCTTCACCACAGATATACGCTCCCGCCCCCAGATGAATATGAAGATCACAAGACCAACCCGAATGACAGGCATCATCACCGAGCAGACCATCAGCCCGCGCTTCAAGAATTGCTTCATTGAGAATGGCTGCCTCGCGGTGAAATTCACCCCGCATGTAAATGTAACCCGTCTGCGCCCCGATGGCAAAACAGGCCAGTAAAGCTCCTTCAATCAATTTATGGGGTTCATGACGGAGAATATCACGATCTTTACACGTACCCGGCTCCCCCTCATCGGCATTGATCACCAGATAATGCGGACGACCATCGGAATGCTTGGGCATGAAAGACCATTTCACACCGGTGGCAAATCCAGCCCCCCCGCGACCACGTAAACCACTCTGCTTAATCTCATTGATGACCCATTGGGATCCTTTGGCCAAAAGATTCTTGGTTCCCTGCCAATCACCCCGCCGCCGGGCCGCCGACAAATGCCAATCCTTGAACCCATAGAGGTTAGAAAAGATACGATCTTTATCGCTCAACATCAGCGCCTCCGGCCAGCGTTCTTCGTTGTCTTCGATTGCGCAGCTGCGATCTTTTTGTGGGGTGTTTTAAGTGGTTCGCTGGAATGGCGGGCCGATTGAGGACCGGGATCAACCATATTGCCATGCTCAAAACCCCGTAAAATCTCTTCTATATTATCAGGGGTTAAGTCTTCGTAATACTCTTGATTGATTTTGACCACCGGTGCATTAACACAAGCACCAAGACATTCAACCTCACTCAAGCCGAACGCCCCATCATGGGACACACCACCAACCGCCAAACCCAGAACATGTTGGCAGCGTTGCATAATTTCCCCAGATCCACGCAACCAACACGGCGTGGTTGTACAGACTTCAACATGTTGGCGACCCACCGGCCGCAAATTATACATAGAATAAAAACTGGCCACCTCATAAACCCGCATACGTGGCATATCAAGAAGCTCAGCGACATGATCCATCGCGGCCCGCGGCAACCAGCCACCATGCTGTTGCTGGGCCAAGGTCAGCAAAGGCATCACTGCACTATGCTGATTCTGATCTGGATAACGTTGCAAAATACCGGGAATCAGGCTTTTGGCCTCCATCCCAAATGCGAACCGCTTGGGCTGCAGCGATTCCGGTGCTGGGATTTTATGCGGCGCATTCATATTCTATCTTCTCAAGGATCAATTTATTTTCTCACCGATCAATCTCACCAAAAACAATATCCAGGCTGCCGATGATGGCCACCAAATCAGCCAACATATGCCCTTTGGAAAGAAAATCAGACGCCTGCAACAAAGCAAATCCGGGGGCGCGAATTTTACATCGGTAGGGCTTGTTGCCGCCATCGGCCACCAGATAAACCCCAAATTCACCTTTAGGGGCTTCAACAGCGGCATAAATCTCCCCTTTTGGAACCCGATACCCCTCGGTATAAAGTTTAAAGTGATGGATTAAAGCCTCCATCGAATCTTTCATATCATCCCGCTTGGGTGGGGTTATTTTACCATCCTCAGAAAAGACCGGTCCTTGCGGCATTTTTTCCAGAGCTTGGCGCATGATCCGACAGCTTTGACGCATCTCCTCAACCCGCACCAAATAGCGGTCAAAACAATCCCCATTTTTACCAACCGGCACCTCAAAATCAATCGCATCATAGGCATCATAGGGCTGGGCCCGTCGTAAATCCCAGGCGACCCCGCAAGCCCGCAAGCATGGGCCAGAAAAACCCCAATCATAAGCATCACGAGCCTCAATGACCCCGATATCGACCGAACGTTGACGGAAAATACGGTTATCATTGAGGAGCCCCTCAATATCATCAATCAGTTTGGGAAAACGTTCAACAAAAGCGGCAATATCTTCTGCCAGACCGGCCGGTAAGTCGCGGTAAACGCCACCAGGACGAAAATAGGCCGCATGCATACGCGAACCCGAAACCTGCTCATAAAATTCCATCAGAATTTCCCGTTCCTCAAACATCCAAAGAAACGGCGTCATCGCCCCGACATCCATCGCAAATGTCGAGATATTGAGACAATGATTGAGAATACGGGTGATCTCACTGAATAAAACCCGAATATATTGGGCCCGCGGCGGGGCCTCTACCCCCAAAAGCCGCTCAACCGACAGGGCATAGGCATGCTCCTGGCACATTGGGGAGACATAATCCAAGCGATCAAAATAAGGAACCGCCTGCAGATACGTCTTATGCTCAATCAGCTTTTCTGTCCCGCGATGCAACAGGCCGATATGCGGATCAGCCCGTTCGACAATCTCACCATCAAGTTCAAGAACAAGGCGTAAAACACCATGGGCCGCCGGATGCTGGGGGCCGAAATTGAGGCTATAATTTTCAATCCGTCGCTCATTCATGACGGCACATCATCACCATCTGCTCGGGTCGCCTTTTCATCACCGGGCAGCGGAACACCTTCCCACGGGCTATCAAAATCAAAACTACGAAACTCCTGGGTGAGAGTGACCGGCTCATAGACAACTTGTTTTTTTTCGCCATCATAACGGACCTCCACATAGCCGGTGAGGGGGAAATCCTTACGCAGGGGATGACCCTCAAAACCATAATCGGTCAGCAAGCGCCGTAAATCCGGATGGCCAGAAAAACGAATTCCATAAAGATCCCAGGCCTCTCTCTCATACCAACCGGCTGATGAAAATACTTCAGTCGCGCTGGGAACCGCCTCATCTTCACCAACCGCCGCTTTAACCCGAATCCGCATATTCTGAGAGGGGCTCAGAAGATGATAAATCAACTCAAAACGTTTCTCACGCTCTGGATAATCAGCACCACAGATATCAATCAGCAGCTTAAAAGCGCATGCCGGATCATCGCGTAAAACCGTTAAAACATGCAGACTGTGTTGCAGATCAGTCCATAACGTCATCTCACCGTGAGAAAAAACTGTTTCGATCAATCCGTCACCAAGAGAAAATGACAAACGTTCGGCCAAGTCTTCTAAACCGGGATCAATGGCTTTCATAAAAGCGGTTCCATGACTGATGTTTTCACCCCATACTCAGCGACGGATGAAACTGGTGCGGCGAATTTTTTTCTGCAGCTGCAAAACCCCATAAAGCAAGGCCTCGGCGGTTGGCGGACAGCCAGGGACATACACATCAACCGGCACGATGCGGTCACAACCACGCACCACGGAATAAGAATAATGATAATAGCCGCCACCATTGGCACAACTCCCCATCGAAATGACCCAGCGCGGCTCAGCCATTTGATCATAGACCTTACGTAAGGCCGGGGCCATTTTATTGGTCAAGGTCCCCGCCACAATCATCACATCCGATTGCCGGGGGCTGGGGCGGAACACCACACCGAAACGGTCAAAATCATAGCGGCTGGCTGCCGATTGCATCATCTCAACCGCACAGCACGCCAAGCCAAAACTCATCGGCCAAAGGGAACCGCTGCGCGCCCAACCAATCAACCGGTCCAGCTGGGTGACCGCAAAACCCCGCTCTTGCAAGATACCGGTGACCGGATCGGGAGGCATGCTCGATTCAGTCGATTGAGAAAACCGGCGCATCACATTTATTCCCATTCCAAAGCCCCTTTACGCCATTCATAAATGAACCCAACCGTGAGAATGATGAGAAAAATTGTCATCGACCAAAAACCAGCCACCCCCAGCTGGCCCAGAGAAACCGCCCAAGGGAACAAAAAAGCGACTTCAAGATCAAAAATAATAAACAGCAAAGCAACCAGGTAAAACCGCACATCAAAACGCCCCCGACTGTCGGAAAATGGCTCAAATCCACATTCATAGGGCGATAATTTCTCACTATCCGGGTTCTGCGGTGAGGCCAGCCAAGAAGCAATAATGATCACGGTTCCCAAACCAAGGGCTAGGAGAAAAAACACCAAGATCGGGGCATATTTAGAAAGTTCAGCTTCCATAACCTTAAACCGGGATTATCAATGGCGCTGCCTTAAGAAATGCTCAATACAGCAGTGCGCTCAGGTTGGTTCGAGAAAGAAATCAACATGTCTTAAAGTATTGGTCCTCATTTATATAATCAAATGACCAGTCAATGGAAAGTGACATCATTCTTTCTGAATCAATTTTTTCTTGATCAGTTCTTTCTTGATCAATTTTTTGATTATCATCATTTTTTTATCATCTTTATCATATGAGTACATCATCGAGAAACCGGTGATAACCAGGTGATGGACGCGGCCCTTTGTAACAGTTACGCCCCCGATCTCAGCAAGATATACAAAATATATCTGAACGAAAGGGCGCAAAAATAGCTTTGAATACCCTTCGAATCGGTCCAAGAACCTCTTTCATGAAATACCCGGTAAAGATTAAGTGTTTATGAGCAAACCCATATATTCATGACTCAATATGGCAAAATCCATATATGGCCAGACGCCGATGCATGACCCAACACAGATAACGATTGATTATGCTCAAAATGAGCGGCAGTACCGTGTCTTGCGTCATGGTACACCGATCAAAACACCCCAGAAGCGTGATATTTTGCTTCCCAGCCAAACATTAGCCCAAGCAGTGGCCCACGAATGGCGGCGCCAAAGCGATAAAATCAAGCCGACTGAGATGCCTCTGACTGCTCTCATCAATACCGCCATTGATTATACAGCGACCAACCGCGACGCTGTTCTGGAAACCTTGATCGCACACGCCAATCATGATCTGCTCTGCTATCTGGTTGACCATCCCGAAGAATTGGCCAACCGCCAGCAGTCCGCATGGCAACCCATACGCGATTGGGTGCAAAACACCCACGCCATCGAGTTAAAAACCACCTTTGGGATCACCCCTATCACCCAACCGGCGAACACATTGGCGCATTTACGTTCCGTTGTGGCGCCATATCATGATATGGCTTTAACCGCATTGGGCGTTATGGTTTCTGGTACCGGTTCTTTGTTGTTGGGTCTTTGTCTGGCCCAAAACCATATCGATGACCAAACGGCTTTTGACCTTTCTCAGCTTGAAGAGACGTATCAGATTGAACAATGGGGGCAAAATCCGCAGATTGACGCCCGTCGGCAAGCCATTGCCGAAGATATTAAGCAGGCCGCATCCTTCTTGAGGCTTTGCAGATCGGATGATATCGGTTAAACGGAGCATCCATATTCTTTTAGTCCATTGAGGTCTTGGCTGGTATCCATAGCGATGAACCACCAAGCGGCCGAGGAAAAATATTTATGCATGAGATTATCCGTAAACTTGAGGAAAAACGCGAACTTGCTCGCCAAGGCGGCGGGCAACGCCGTATTGATACCCAGCATAAGAAAGGCAAACTCACCGCCCGTGAGCGAATCGAATTGCTGCTTGATCCGGGTTCTTTCGAAGAATGGGACATGTTCGTTGAACATCGATGCACTGATTTTGGTATGGATCAACAATCCATCCCCGGGGATGGTGTGGTCACCGGCTACGGAACCATCAACGGCCGGTTGGTGTTTTTGTTCAGCCAAGATTTTACGGTCTTTGGCGGCTCTTTATCGGAAGCTCATGGCGAGAAAATCGCTAAAATCATGGATAAAGCGTTGCAAGTTGGGGCACCGGTTATTGGTCTCAATGACTCCGGCGGGGCCCGGATTCAAGAAGGTGTGGCCTCATTGTCTGGATATGCTGAAGTCTTCACCCGCAATGTCAAAGCCTCCGGCGTGATCCCGCAAATATCGGTGATCATGGGTCCTTGTGCCGGCGGCGCGGTCTATTCACCCGCCATGACTGATTTCATCTTTATGGTGCGTGATACATCTTACATGTTTGTCACCGGTCCCGATGTGGTCAAAACAGTCACCCATGAGGAAGTCACCCATGAAGAATTGGGTGGGGCCAAAACCCATACCGGTAAATCATCAGTTGCTGATTTGGCCTTTGATAATGATGTTGAGGCCCTGCTCAATTTACGGCGTTTTATGGGTTTTCTCCCGTCTTCCAATGATCAAGACCTGCCCATACGGGCATGCAAAGACCCGGCTGATCGGGCGGAAATGTCACTGGATACTTTGGCCCCCGACAACCCGAACAAACCTTATGATATGAAGGAACTCATTCTCAAAGTCGTTGATGATGGAGATTTTTTTGAGATTCAGCCAGATTTTGCTGGCAATATTCTGGTTGGTTTTGGCCGTATGCAGGGATCGCCGGTCGGTTTTGTCGCCAATCAGCCGATGGTTTTAGCCGGTTGTCTGGATATTGACTCGGCACGTAAAGGGGCGCGATTCGTCCGTTTTTGCGACTGCTTCAATATCCCTATTGTGACCTTTGTCGATGTTCCCGGTTTCCTACCGGGAACCGCCCAAGAATATGGCGGCATCATCAAGCATGGGGCCAAGTTGTTGTTTGCCTTCACTGAGGCCACCGTCCCTAAAGTGACCGTTATCACCCGTAAGGCTTATGGAGGGGCTTATGATGTTATGAGTTCAAAACATTTGCATGGTGATGTTAATTTTGCCTGGCCATCGGCTGAGATTGCGGTTATGGGACCCAAAGGAGCCGTCGAGATCATTTTCCGTCAAGAAATTGGCGACGCCGATAAACTGGATATGCGGACCCAGGAATATCGAGAAAAATTCGCCAATCCATTCATTGCCGGACGGCGGGGCTTTATTGATGATGTCATCATGCCCCATTCAACCCGCAAGCGTTTATGCCGTTCCCTGGCCATGCTACGTGATAAGAAAATCGAAAATCCCTGGAAAAAACACGACAATATTCCGCTATAGAATTATTCAATAACATGGGTATTTTGATCGGTATTCTGGCTACGTGGCGTAACCTCAATAGAAGATTTTACCATTGAACTGATTCCTGAGGTACTTGGCGACACCACAAAGCATAACGTCTGAAGTCTTTGTTCTCTTTATTTGATTTATTTTTCTTGGATTGATCACCATTATGTTTTCTACCATCCTCATCGCCAATCGGGGCGAAATTGCTTGCCGAGTCATTCGTACCGCCAAAAAAATGGGCATTAAAACGGTTGCTGTTTGTTCGCAGGCCGATATTGATGCCGTACATGTACGTATGGCTGATCATTATGTCGTCATCGGCCCACCGCCGAGCACGGAGAGCTACCTGCAAGCAGAACGTATTCTCCAGGCGATGAAAGACACCGGGGCGCAAGCGGTTCATCCTGGATATGGTTTTTTATCTGAAAATGCCGCCTTCGCCCAAGCGGTTGACAAAGCCGGCTTGGTGTTCATCGGCCCGCCGCCCAAAGCGATCGCCGCTATGGGAGACAAAATCGAGTCCAAAAAATTAGCCAATAAAGCCGGGGTCAATACCATCCCTGGCCATATGGGTATCATAAAGGATATTAAGGAGACCGTTCGAGTTGCCAATGATATCGGCTATCCGGTGATGATCAAAGCCTCGGCTGGTGGTGGTGGCAAAGGCATGCGGGTGGCTTACAATGATGATGAAGCATGTGAAGGGTTTCAGTCAGCCCGCAATGAAGCCAAATCGAGCTTTGGCGATGACCGTATATTTATCGAGAAATTTATTGAACAACCCCGCCATATTGAGATTCAAATTCTTGCCGATGGTCATGGCAATACGGTTTATCTGGGGGAGCGCGAATGTTCGATTCAACGACGCCATCAAAAAGTCATTGAAGAAGCACCCAGCCCCTTTGTCGATCCCGAGATGCGCAAACAAATGGGTGAACAAGCGGTCGCTTTGGCCAAAGCGGTCGGATACCGCTCGGCCGGTACGGTTGAATTGGTGGCTGGAGCTGATAAAAATTTTTACTTTCTGGAAATGAACACCCGTCTGCAGGTTGAACACCCGGTCACGGAACTGGTCACCGGGCTTGACTTGGTCGAGTGGATGATCCGCATCGCTGCCGGTGAAAAATTACCCTTCGATCAAGATCAGGTCACTTTGAATGGTTGGGCGTTAGAAGCACGGGTTTATGCCGAAGATCCAACCCGCAATTTCCTACCCAGTATTGGCCGATTGGTCAAATATCGTGAACCGGAAGAAAGCCAGGGAATTCGGGTTGATTCCGGAGTCAGTGAAGGGTCTGATATCAGCATGTTTTATGACCCGATGATTGCCAAACTCTGCAGCTTTGCCCAGAATCGCAATGACGCCATCACCCGTATGCGTACGGCCCTTGATGAATATTATATACGTGGTCCTCGACATAATATTGCTTTCCTCTCTGATTTAATGTGTCACCCCCGATTCATTGCCGGTGACCTGACCACCCATTTCATCGCTGAAGAATATCCTGATGGTTTTCATGGTGGCACAATCACCCCGCAAGAACGTGATCTTTTCGTTGCGGTTGCTACATTCGTCCATTTGCGGATCATGTCTCGGGCCGCAACAATCAGCGGCCAATTACCTGGGCATGAAAGGGTTGTTGGCCATGACTGGGTGGTTGTTGAGGGGGATACCCATGCCCCGGTCACCGTCTCGCCGATTGAGGATCAAGGATACGAAATCACCTCAGGGGATAAGGTTTTCTCCCTGCGCAGTGATTGGCAGCTGGGGATGACTCATTTTCGAGCAGTGGTCGATCATGAATCTCTGGTCATGCAGGTCGAACGCAACGGGCCTTATTACCGACTCATACGTGGGGGTCGTATCCTTGATGTGATGGTGCTGACCGCCCATCAAGCCCATTTACAAAAATTCATGCTCAGCAAAAAAGTCGCTGATATGTCTGATTATCTTCTTTCACCGATGCCCGGCTTATTGGTTTCGGTCGCGGTTGAAGAAGGCCAAGATATCCAGGCCGGTGATCAACTCGCGGTTGTCGAAGCCATGAAAATGGAAAATGTTTTACGGGCCGAACGGGACGGCGTTGTTAAATCAATTGAAGCCGAGGTCGGCCAAAGCCTAGATGTTGACCAACCCATTTTACGTTTCTCATGAGATCATTCTCCAGCCAACTTCACCAGAAAAACCAACCGCTTTCCATACAATCAACCAAATGTAACCATGATCCGGACGTTATCATGACATTGACGTTATCATGATATAGATTGGTCCGGTTGAAAAAGATTTGAGTAAAGTAGTTTTCTTTGGTCTTGTTCAATCTTCTTTGATCCATGCCCAAGCAGCATCATGATGATCAGTGGTAAAATGCTTTTCGGCAATCCCGATATGATGGGCAATTCTGGCATCAATATCAACCAGATGACCAAGAAATTTATCATCAGCGATACTTGCCAACCTGGTCATATCTCTGATATGAGTGGCGATCCATTTAAGGTCCATCATCAGTGCTTTTAATGATACTGTGGTTACCTGATTGACCGCCACCAAGATTTTACCTGATTGACCGCCACCAAGATTTTAATTGTATCATGGGTGGCGAGAATGGCATCGGCTTGGGCGATCAAAGCCCGCTCTTGCTCGCCATCAATGGTGCCGGAAACCTCCAGCCCCAAGATATTTCCTTCACTTTGGGGAAGAATCTTGTACATGGAGAAATGTATCTATGCGGGGACCCCCGATATCAAGGGACCTTCATTCCAAGAAAACGCATGCCCCTTCAAACAATAAGGGACACACAGCCACAAATCGCGTCTATCAGTAGAGTGGGCCTGGGCTATCCACCATTGACGTAGTTATCAAGATAGCTGTATGAAAACATATATTGTTGTTCGGCCAGCGGCGTATGGCAGGTCACGCAATCAAGATTGTTTTCTTTTGGAGTCACTCCATCGGATTGAAAGATGCTAAATCCCCATCCGCCAACGCGATGTGCCGGGGGAAAGCTGGTCGGCCAATCTTCTTTGCGTTCCATGACCGCGATGGCAGCCAATTTATCAGAAATGTAAAGGCCATCGTCATCGACCAACGCCTCGCCTTTCGAGTCTTTTTTCACTTTGTAAACTTCCATGATGATGACCGAACCGGGTCCGACCGGCAACGTTCCCTCGTCACCTTGGGAAACCGCGACATCATTGGCATAAAGTTTGGCAACTTGGACATTCTCGGAGCGATTGATGGTCGCATAATTGGTAAATGTCTCTTTATAATCGGCCGGTACTTTGACGAATACAGGATCCCCCCCGGCATAAGACACTGTCACGAAGAACACTGTCATAAAAGACAATGCCGCCAAGGCGACGGTCGCCAAAAAGGCCGAGCAGAGTGTTTTCATTGTATCCTCCCTTGATAAGAGCGAAAAACGACGGGAACAATGGGAACGTTAAGCATAATCGAAAATCACATAACTCAATATCATATAATTATATATCGTAAGGCACCAACATTAAAATAAACCCTGTATTGATCATCACCAATAATCATATTCAGTAAAAGGAAGTTCTTTATTGCTCACAGAAGAATTAAATAATATAATCAAATGACAGAATAAAAACAAAGCAAAAGAGAATAAAAAAGTAAAAAAACCAGAGTAAGAAATAGAGCAACTTTATTATGAAAATGCGCATCAAAGAACTTCGTAAAACCCTCAAAGGATGGACGCAAGCCGAACTGGCTCAAGCAACCGGGCTTTCTCAATCTTATATTGGGGCAATTGAAAGCCGGAATATCAATAAATCACCATCCACCGATACTCTGGTTGCCATCGCCAACGCCCTTGATTCGCGAGTCGGTGAATTGTTCGATGACGCCAAGCCGGTCCCGATTACCGGTAAAGTCGGGGCCGGGGCAAGGGTGCCGCTGGTCGATGCCTATGCGAAAGGAGATGGCCTCTATCATGTCCAATGCCCGGCGGAATTGCCCCATACAACAACGATTATTGGCGTCGAAGTCGACGGGGATAGTATGGTCCCGGCTTATGACAACGGTGATGTGCTTTTTTATCGCCGCGATACGATGGGTATTCCTACCGAGGCGATCAATACCCGTTGCATCTGTGAAGATGAAAACGGCGATGCCTGGGTCAAATATATAAAAATCGGCAGTGAGCCGGGCAAATTTCATCTGATCAGCCTCAACCCCCTGGCCGATAATATGCTTAACATGTCTCTGAAATGGGCCGCACCGGTGCGGTTTCATCTGCCCAAAAATCTGGTCAGACGTTTTGAGTAAAAAATCTTGAATAAAAAAATCCGTAAAAATCTCTAAACGATAAAAATCTCTAAACGATACGTCGGCTCACTTTTATCGACCCTGCTGGCATGGTCGGGTTCTCTTGGCAATGGCCGACAGGACGGCATCATGAAACCAATCTTGGGCAAGGATGCCATCGCCAAGGAGTTCCGGGTGTCCCATAGGTCTTTCAACCATGTCCGGCCCTCATAATAGAGAGCGCGCAGACCGGGACTGGCATTGGCCACATTCTCACCCCCCTTGCCGGTTTCAAGAGTTGGCCGGACATCCTCAACCGGGTATTGGTCGTCATGCCGAACCCCCGGTGCTTTGACCCCATCATCAGGTGACTTTTGGGCTTCCCCATGTCCTCGTTTTCCCCATATCCTCGTTTTCCCCATGTCCGACCCTCATCATACAGGGCATAGAAAGATGGATTGGAATTATTTTCAATGATTTTAGCTTTGCCGGGGGCCAGGGTCCCCCACATCTCGTCGACCTTGTATTCGTATTCATCCTCATGCCGGACCATCAATGATTTGGCCGCTCTTAAGTATTTGGGCCTGCCTGTAAGCTTCCGCGGCGGCGCTATGATCTTGGAACGCTGCGTACATCCCATGTTGTTTCAGGAAATCGGTCAGTTCTTCTTTGATATGGCTGCTTAGAGCCAAAACCTCTTTACGAGAAGTTGCAGCTGAAACAGGAGATTCTTTATTTTTCTTAATAAGAGTGTCGAGTCCGTTGTGAATATCCAAACGTTTTTCAGGACATTCATGTATGCATGACGCCGTACACCTTACCCAGCTTATTCTGTTGTGAAGATCTGAAATCTCTTTAATATAGGTTCTTCTCGTATCAAGAGAGGCTCTTCCCACTGCTCCCTTCAAGGGGGCCTCTTCTGCCTTCATAATACCATAACCAGTCGCCTGTAGGCCTCGGCGTTGCGGTTTCATATTCAGATGCTGATCCAATGTATCCTTATCTTTCTGTCTTTCGCTCAAAAACACCTAATAAGATACATCGCCGTTTTTTAGCCCTTTCATGAGATGTTGATACCGGCTGTAAACAGCACTGAGATTGATGCCGGATATGGAATCCATATCTTTCTGCCTTTCGCTCAAAAACACCTAAAAATACCGATGGGTCGGCAAAATACCGACGGTTCTGCGAGAAATTTGCCAGACCATTAAGATATATTGAGCAAACCATATGCCATTTGCGGCGGTCATGTTGACCGCTTGATCAAGCCGATAATCCATCAACCAGATCATTGATCAACCGGGCCATGCGGCCGCATTTTGCCCCGGAATATTCACCCCGGAATAACCCTGGGATTGCACCGATCAAGGAAAAATTTTCTTCAACCAACGACCCACGGGGAACATGCCGCCTGC
The DNA here is from genome assembly GCA_963923945.1 of Alphaproteobacteria bacterium. GTDB lineage: Bacteria > Pseudomonadota > Alphaproteobacteria. The sequence continues at coordinate 25,417 of OZ000551.1, read as the reverse complement.
CCCTTGCATATTTTTGACGGTGCTATCCACCAATCGTTCTGAGGAACCAGCCGTTCTGAAGAAAAAGGATACCAACCCCCGGGCAAGAAAATTCCGTTATCGGCCCCTATATTCGCCAGTCTATCAATGCGCCGATTCACATATCCGCCCATTTGTCTATCCGCCGGTCCATATTATCTTCGATTTTCCCGTTGCGATGGGTTGTGATGGTTCCTGGTCCGATGCAGTGCCTCAAAAAGGCAACAGCCGAGGACATGGATCATCACCGCAACGATGCGGCCTCATACCCGACATACATCGAGACATCTCACAAACCATAACCCGTAAACCACACCCGACAAACCGAGGCGCGCCACCCCCCATGCCGTTGGAAGTTCTGGTCATTCCCATTACCGCGCAAACACCGGTTCTTTCAGACATTTCCCGACACCAGCCATGAACAGGTCTCGCTTCTGGTCGTTCCCATCCTCACAAGAAGCAAAGCAAACGCAGACAGAAAATGAGCATCAAATACAGCGCAGAATAATCGGTGTATCCACCCAAAACGCATGACGTAGCGGTCATAGCAGCGCTATCCGATACAATATTTCTCCCCAATGACCGCGCAATGGCAGCGGGGCGTCATGTGTCGATAAATAGGGTTCATTCATCTAAAAAATCATCAGAAAGTTTAAAAAGATATTTCTTTTGGTATTTTTGTTATTGACAAAAATATTTCCTATGGTATGTTCAATCTAGAACATAAAATGAACAAAAAGCAATAAAAAGGTCCTCTTTTCGGACCCAATATTGGCTTAAAGTTCTTTTAATGTTCTTATAAAATTCGCCTAAAAAACAAGGAAATCATTTTGCCTGTACCATTCCGGAGAATGACAAAAAACAGCCTATGATTCACAGCCCGAAGCGATGAGCCATTTCAAACCCTGCGGTCCTGAACCCTCATATTTCGGAAATGAACTGAACGCATTCATATCTGATCAAAAAACACAATTGATGAGGATTCATCCATAAAGATATCTGGACCCAACACTCTCGACCAATCAGGAGGAAAAACGATGGACAGCCCCGAATATACCACCACAGTCAGCCTTGAATGGGAAGATGAAATTATCCTTGAAGTCGATGTCTGTGCCAACCCGATTATTGACGATGATGATGTCATTGATGTTATCGATATCGGCGTGGCCGCATTGGGTCCAGAAATGAGCCAAGAATGGGTCGCCGCACCGCCCTGGTTGGTCGAACCGATTCGGGAAGTTCTGCTCAGCAGCCCGGGCCAGCGCCAATCCATCCTTGAAAATGATCGGCAATATCAAGGCTGGGAAAACCGTCAGCCCGAACAAGCCAATTATTGCTTTAGCAGACGCTCATTTTATCACTGAAAACAGATATTCCTTGCCGCAGGAAAAAGGGAGCATCCGTAAGGATGCCACCCAGCTTCAGGGAAAGAATCAATGAAAACCATGAGAAAGACAGTCATGAGCGATAGCCTGCGGCTGTTCTGCTTACCCCCCTCTTTGACCGCGACCAATGGCAGAGATTGATCGGACCATCAGGTATATCGCCGGTCTAATACATGGCGGGCAAAGCATTTTTGGAATCAATATGAACAACCATAACCACCATATCCATCGCGATGGGGGCAGGCTCTTCACCCCATCCCATGCGGTCCTTGACCGGTTGAGCCGATATTGAAAATCAAATCTCTTCACCCCGGCATCACCGTGACCGGCCATCCGATCCAGTACAGCCGAAAAAATATGAGAAGCACACAAAACCAGTTCATGAAACCAAGCAATACCGGCATCAAAAAAGATCCCCAAACATATCATACTTAAAAATCTGAAAACCATTTTTGGAGTCGCCCCATGACCCATTCAGTACGCCCATCACTTATTGAGCGCCTCTATAGAGAGGATTTTTTAGACGATCACCATCTTGATGCGGCCCGTGAGATTAAGGCTACAATCCGCGCCTTTGAGCGGTCTTTGTTTGCCTCTCGCAACCCCTATCAACCGCGGATTGATCACCAGCCCTATATCAGTGACTGGCATTTCCGGGCATTTTCGCCAACGATGATGGATATCTATCACCATCGCTATCGGCCCTGGGCTGAAGTCATGGGAACAACACCAGCCCGAAAATTGGCAGGCCTCAATACCCGACTGGATGATAACAATAGTCTCGAATTTATATGGGATTTTTTGGCTGAAAAGCCGGTGACTGAATTAACCAAAAAATACCGGCTGAAAGTGAAAGGACGGCGTTATTGGAAACCGGTTGTTAAAAAATCCCTCCACATCTATGCAGAAATTGCGCAGTGGATTATTCGGGACGGGATTGCACAGGATGCAGCCTGAGAAAAAATATTGGCTGACCTCTCCATCATTTTATCTGCCGATTATCTTGTCGATATGTTTCTGTTGATTTTTTTCTTGACAGGGGGGCATGTTTTTGATATATTCTTGTTATGTTCGAATTCTTGTAAAAAAATAAAACTTCTCTGAGAAAAATAAAAAGACTTTGAGTCGGTAAACGAAAAAATCGGTAAACGAAAAAGAATTGTTTAACGAAAAAGAACCAGTAAACGAAAAATTAAAAATCTGAAAAATATTCAAAAAAAATAAAATATTAAAATGAAAAATAAACTATTTAAATAAAAATTAAAAATTTGACTATGAGATTACAAAATAGAGAGTAAATAAATTTAAATAAAAAATATAACAGAATAAAAAACAAAAATTAAAAAAATAATTTAGATATTTTAAGGTGCTTCTTCCATATTTTTATTTTCTGGTTTTTTACTGAATTCAACCAATAAATCCAAAAAAGATTACCGTAAGAATTTCCAAATAATATAAAATTCCAAAAAAACCGCTGGGAATAGGCCAGCGGTTTTTTCTTGTGCTCAATTCATGCATTTAGAACATGACTCGCCAGTCTTCAAAGGACTGATCATAGGAAAGCAAAAGATGCCGGTTTACAAAAAAAATATTGACCAAAAGAAAGCGGTTGGACGACCAAAAGGCCGTAAACTGAATAGGCAAGAAAAATCTATCGCCACCCTGATTGAGATGCGCGATTTGGCCCAATCTCACAGCGAAACAGCTCTGAACCGTATTGTCACTTTGACCGAGTCAAATACGCCTTCGGTAGCCTTGGCGGCCTGTCGGGAGATATTGGATCGGGCCTATGGGAAGCCGGTACAGGCGACCGAGATATCCGGTAAGAATGGTCGGGCGGTGGCTATTGATGTCACCACCATTACCAAAAGACTCAATGCCAAGTTGGGACCGGCGGGCGATGAACGCGCCGCAGCCATTGATCATGACGGGGAGCCTTAAATCGCTAGCCAGATGTCTGGCCGCAAGAAGTTTAGCCGAACGCTTAGCCACTCTCAACCGCGATCAACGCGATGAAGTCATCACCACATTATCAGCAGACGAACAGATGGTCTTAACCTATGCCTGGCGGGAATTTTGGTCCCGGCCGGATCAACGGGCTCCTCCCGGCGACTGGGTGATCTGGTTGGTCTTGGCGGGACGGGGTTTCGGCAAGACCCGCACCGGGGCCGAATGGGTCCGGGAACGGGTTGCAGCTGGAGCCAAACGCATCGCCTTGGTTGCTGAGACGGCAGCTGATGCCCGTGACGTCATGGTTGAAGGGGAAAGCGGTCTCCTCTCGGTTTATCCACCCGACCAAGCCCCGCTTTATGAACCGTCCAAACGTCGCATTTCTTGGTCCAACGGGGCCGTGGCCACTTTGTATAACGCCACCGAGCCGGATCAACTACGCGGGCCGCAACATGATACCGCTTGGTGTGATGAACTGGCCAAATGGCGCCGGGCAAGAGACACGTGGAATCAACTGCAATTCGGTATGCGGCAAGGCGATCCCCGGATCATTGTCACCACCACCCCAAGACCGATTGAATTGGTTAAGGCTCTGGTTTCTGGGACCGAAGGCCGAGTCACAATCACCCGTGGCCGCACTTCTGATAACCGAGCCAATTTGGCACCCGGCTTCATTGAACGCATTGAAGGACGCTATGCCGGGACCCGCTTGGGCCGCCAAGAATTAGAAGGCGAAATTTTAGGAGATTTGCCCGGTGCTCTATGGCGACTCAGCGATATTGATATGTATCGGATTCAGCCTCCCATCATCCATCTTGGGGGACCCGTAGGGGGGGCACCCCCAAGATGGAATACAACAAGCGGACCCGTAGGGGGGGCACCCCCAAGATGGAATACAACAAGCGGACCCGTAGGGGGGGCACCCCCAAGATGGAATACAACAAGCGGATCCTTAAGGGGGGGGTCTCCTACGGGGGAATATAATGAGGGCGCGATACCAGAGTTGGAACGTATTGTCGTGGCGGTTGATCCGGCGGTAACTGCTGGTGATAACAGCGATGAAAGCGGTATCATTGTCGCCGGGGTTGCCAAGAACGACGGCTATATCATTGAGGATGCCTCAGGATGCTTGACCCCTCTGCAATGGGCGCGCCGCGTGGTGACCCTTTATGATAAATATGAGGCGGATGCGGTGGTGACTGAAACCAATCAAGGCGGTGACATGGTTAAGCATACTTTGCATAGTGTGCGGCGTCATCTTCCGATTATCGAGGTTCGGGCTAGCCGGGGTAAACATGTCCGGGCCGAACCGGTGGCCGCTTTGTATGAACAAGGACGCATCCATCATATCGGCAGCTTCCCGGAATTGGAAAACCAGATGTGTCAAATGACGGCGGCTGGCTATGAAGGTGAAGGCTCCCCGGATCGCTTGGATGCCCTGGTATGGGCATTGACCGAATTGTTCCCGCGTATCATCCAGCGCATACCACGTAACGGTGTTTCAATCCGTGCTCAAACTGATTTTAAGGTCTTTTAAATTATTTTGTGGGGGTGCCCCCCCTACGGGTCCCCCACAAAATGATAATTATAAATAACCTTTTTTCCCGCTTGGGGGTGCCCCCCCTACGGGTCCCCCACAAAATGATAATTATAAATAACCTTTTTTCCCGCTTGGGGGTGCCCCCCCTACGGGTCCCCCACAAAATGATAATTATAAATAACCTTTTTTCCCGCTTGGGGGTGCCCCCCCTACGGGTCCCCCACAAAATGATAATTATAAATAACCTTTTTTCCCGCTTGGGGGTGCCCCCCCTACGGGTCCCCCACAAAATGATAATTATAAATGACCTTTTTTCCCGCTTGGGGGTGCCCCCCCTACGGGTCCCCCACAAAATGATAATTATAAATGACCTTTTTTCCCGCTTGGGGGTACCTCCCTACGGATCCCCCACAAAATGATAATTATAAATGACCTTTTTTCCCGCTTGGGGGTGCCCCCCCTACGGGTCCCCCACAAAATGATAATTATAAATAACCTTTTTTCCCGCTTGGGGGTACCTCCCTACGGGTCCCCCACAAAATGATAATTATAAATGACCTTTTTTCCCGCTTGGGGGTGCCCCCCCTACGGGTCCCCCACAAAATGATAATTATAAATGACCTTTTTTCCCGCTTGGGGGTGCCCCCCTACGGATCCCCCACAAAATGATAATTATAAATGACCTTTTTTCCCGCTTGGGGGTGCCCCCCTACGGGTCCCCCAGGCGGGATTGAGTGGATGATCATAAATTACTTTACGAGGGAGACCCCTTATGGATCATTTATTGTATCCCATCTTTGGGGAGAAACCTCCGCGGGATCATTACACAAATACCTGGCTCCTGATCTTCTGTGATCTGGACCCATTAAAACCAGATGATGGTTGGCGGGATCGTTGGCTGCATGGGTTCCTCAACCATTTCTTAAAACCCAGCTTCCGACATGTCTTTGCCATGCGCCGGGCGCATGGCTTTGGGGGCTGGCTGGTGATAAACCCCAATGCCGCGAACATCGATGTCCTGGAATTACAAGGGGACAATTATGTCAATGCGGTGATTGAAGACAGCAAAAAAGGCCTCTGCCATATTGTGACTATTCAAGGGCATCGGCCCTCAACCTGGCGGCCGCGTGGCCTTTTTTCTTGTGTTGCGGTGATCACGCATTTGGTTGGCGCGACCGGATTTTTTCTCACCCCCTGGCAACTGTATCAAAAATTAACAAAGGATTCCTTATCCCCCTGCTTGGGGGCACCCCCCCTACGGGTCCCCCAAGCAGGATTTAAACAAACCGGTGGAGTCCCCGGGCGCGAATAAAAAACCAATCCGTTGGGGGGACCTCTTATCCACTTGCCTGGGGGCACCCCCCCTACGGGTCCCCCAAGCAGGATTTAAACAAACCGGTGGAGTCCCCGGGCGCGAATAAAAAACCAATCCGTTGGGGGGACCTCTTATCCACTTGCCTGGGGGCACCCCCCCTACGGGTCCCCCAAGCAGGATTTAAACAAACCGGTGGAGTCCCCGGGCGCGAATAAAAAACCAATCCGTTGGGGGGACCTCTTATCCCCTTGCTTGGGGGCACCCCCCCTACGGGTCCCCCAAGTAGGATTTAAACAAACCCGGGGTACCCCCAAGATAACCATTTAATAAAGGAGACCCATTATGGGCGGATTATTCAGTTCACCAAAACCACCCGATACCTCAGCAGCCGATCGCGCACGCCGCAAAGCCGAAGAGGAGCGCGACCGCTTGAAGGCCCAAAATGAGGCGGCCATCCGTAATCGCCGCAACCGCAGCCGAGGCCGTTCTCTACTGGCTTTTACCGAAACCGGCCTACAAGGTGTTCCCGGGCGCAAGACCAAGCTGGGTGAATGAATAATGTCGCAGAACAATAAACCGGCGACCTTGCGCCGCTTTGAACGCGCCAAATCCCAACGTCAACAATGGGATGGCTTGCTGGATGACGCCTATCGTTATGCCATTCCCAACCATGACCCGCGGGGTACCGAAACCAGAGGCAGCCAACGGGATATTGAGGTCTATGACAATACCGCGGTGAATGCCGTCCAATGGAAAAAGGCGCGGCTACACGGGCAACTCTTCCCGCCGTTTCGTGAATGGATGGATTTTACACCCAATCTTGATCTGTATGAAAAGGGGAATGAAGATCAGTGGCGGCAATTTTTCAAAAATGCCCGTGAGAGATTTCATGCCGCGATTGAGGTCTCCAACTTCCATATTGAGATTGATCCCGCCCTTGGTGATGCCTGTATATCCACCGGCTGTTTGATGGTTCATGCCGGGTCACCAGAGAACCCATTGCGGTTTGAGGCGGTGCCGATTGCCCAGCTGATCCCCGAGGAAGGACCAGACGGCATGATCAAGACCTTGTTTCGGGAATGGCGAATCACCGGTCGCCAAGTCAAAGAGAAATGGCCGGATGCTGATCTGCCCGGACCGGTCAAACAACGAATCAGCCAAGAGCCGGATGATCACCTGCCGGTGATTGAGGCCCTGCTCCACGAATACAGCACCGACACATGCCGTTATGAGGTCTGGCTGACGGGGGGATATGAAAATTCCAGCGACACACTGATCGTCACCCGGCACTATCATGTCAGTCCGGCGATTGCCTTCCGGATGGATAAGGCCCCGGGCGAATGGATGGGCCGGGGTCCGGTTCTCAATGTGCTGGGGGATATCAAAACCGCCAATAAGGTGGTGGAGTTGATCCTTAAAAACGCCTCTATCGCTGCAACCGGGATCTGGCAAGCCGATGATGATGGGGTGCTCAATCTCTCCAATATCAAGCTGGCCCCTGGAACCATTATCCCCAAGGCTCAAGGGTCGCAAGGATTGCAGCCTTTGGAAGCCCCAGGGCGTTTTGATGTCTCGCAAATCATCCTCCAACAACTGCAAGAAAATATCCGGCGCGGTATCCAGGGGCCGACCCTGCCGCCAACTGACCAAGGGACTCGCACCGCCACTGAAATTGATGCCCGCGTGGCTGAGCATCAAGCAGTGGAACTGCCGATTTCGCTGCGGTTGCTGAGTGAGCTGGATTACCCGCTGGCCGACCGGGTGCTCTCGATCTTGTCGTCTCCCGATATGGCCGGATCACCCTATTATATTGATGTATCAGGTATCACCTCCCAAGGCCTGTCTTTGGTCCCGGCCTCGCCGCTGGTGCGGTTGCAGGATTTGGCCGATAGTGCCCGCAATCAACAAATCTATGCCCAGGCGGCCCAACTGTTTCCTGACATTATTGGTAACGTGGTCAATCGGTCAGGATATTTGAAAGGCGCTCTGGGCAAAGCCGGCTTCCCGGCTGAATACTTTTTGAGTGCGGAACAACAAGCCGAGGCCGAGGCCCTGATGCAGATGAAAATGGCCGAAATGGAGTCAGCCCAATCCGTTTTGGGGGACCCGTAGGGGGGGCACCCTTTATCCCCTGCTTGGGGGGTCCCCCAAGCAGGATTCAAACAAACCCGGGGGAACCCCCAAGAGAGCCATTTATAAAGAGCACTCCCAAGATGGAAGATAACAAATGACCCGTCCGCCCTGGCAACGTCGATCCAAGAATACCAGCCCAGCTGCGCCCTTGTTCGCGCATGTATTCAGCAGTGAGGAAGGGCAGCGGGTCTTGGAACATCTCTGGCGCATGACCCTGGACCAAGCCACCGGACCCCACGTCAGCGATGCCCATCTGCGCCATTTGGAAGGGCAACGCTTCATGGTCAAATACATCACCCACCAAGTCGAAAAAGGACAAACCCAGCAACCAGAAAGGAAACCATCATGAATGGAGAATCATTGATCCCTCTCTCATCGGCAACCGATGAAATTACGGCGTCTTCACGTGGCGGGGTTATTGAGCATAAGGGCGAACGGATTGCCCTTGATCAAAATTACTGGGATGGAACCGCCAATGATGGTCAAGGGGGGCCGAATGTCGGGGCCTTGGCCAAGGCGGTGACCGATCTCAGGCGGCAAGTTTCAGGACGCTCCGACCCGCCCCCTGATCGCTATGAACTCACCGTACCCGAAGCGTTGACCGAGACAATCGAAGCCGATCCGAGTCATCCTTTGGCCAAGCCAGCGATGGAATGGGCCAAAAAAAACGGCCTCTCGCAAGCCGCTTTTAATGATCTCACCGGCTTGTTCTATGGTCATCAAGCAGCGCAAGCAGGAGATGAGGAAAAATACTATCAAGAACAAAATGCCATCCTTGATCAAGCCTTGGGACCCCGTGCCGAGACGATTAAACAGGACCTGGTGAATTGGTTTGAGGGGTTGCTGGCCCAGGATTTTAGGGACCAACCAGAACTCTTTGAGGCGGCTCATCTGGTGACAAGGGATGCCGATGGTGTCCTTTTGCTCAAGGCCTTGAAGAACAAAATCAGTCAACGCAATGTCCCCTCTGGACGGCATGAAGATTTGGGCGTCTTGATGAGCGATGATTTGCGCAACTTGCAAGCCTCAAAAGCCTATCTTGATCAAAGCCACCCCAACCATAAGGCCACCGTGGCCAAAGTGCGGGAAGGCTATCAACGGCTTTATAAGGATTAATAGTATGAACAAACACGCACCCGGTCATCGACCTCCGATGACCAATCCATCACCGCAACCAAAGAGAATAAAACGCGGCAGAGGACTGTCCACACTGGCCAAATTTCTCAGATTTCCACCCCTTATCCCCCTATCCGGAGCGGCTGCTTTCGGGGCCAGGGAATTCTTCTATCGGGAACGTGACCAAGCCGGAAAATTATCTTATCGGGATCATGAAACCTTTGATCCAAAGGGACCCGGTAGCGGGGTTAATGCCCTTTTGCATCCTGAGCACTACTCAACTGCCAATCGCATCCAAGAAGAAGTCCTCGCACGCACCAAGGAAGTGTATAAAGGACGAAATATCAGCAATGGAGAAGCCAATGCTTTTTTACATGCTTATCTCAGCTACCGCCTCACCAAGGCACTGGGACCGACCATCGCCCGCCGCTTCACCGATGCCAATGAGGTCAAACCGCCCCGGCTGTATACAGATCTTCTCAGATCATATTCTCCAACAACGAATATAACGAGGGAAGAGGCAAAAGCAGCCCTGGATGGATTCAAGAACCCCCAAGAAGACATGATGGCCGACCTTTCTAATAACGGTTTTGGCCGTCGTCTTTATGTCGAGGGACGGGCTAAAAATGTTCAGGAGGCTGAGGACATAATCATAAAGGCACTTAAAAATGGCGATCTCATGGTGATCAACAAACATTAGCTTCGGGGCGTCACGATGCCATTGGAACGCTACGCCATTCATAAGGATGATCACCAGTGGCGATACCGGTGATAGACTCGTTATCATATGGCAAAAATAAAAAGGGCCTATGATAATGACCGATCCACAAACCGATCCCTCAGATGCAGCCATTTCTTTGTGGCTCTCTATCTTTTACATTGTGGCTGTAACAGCCTTTGGCTGGTATATGGTTTTGGGTATGTGGTTGTTTTTGTCACTCTTTGACCCGGAAGACCCTGATCCAACACTGGTGACCGATATCATCCCCTATACTGTGCATGGTATCCTCAGCGATAATTTATTCAGCCTGGGTTTATTTGTCTTTTTCATGCTCTTTATCATCGTGCCACTGCAAGCACCCGGCTGGTGGGTAATATGGAAAAATATAGGCAAACTGCGGTCTCTGCCGAGGAATCTCCCTTCCTTAATCGGGTTACGGCGATTCGCCTGGGCGGCGGCGGTGGCTTATCTATGGGCCATCATCGGAGTCGGAGGGGCCATATGTGGCTTTCATATCTATCTGGCCACTCTCAACCCCGACTTCATATGGAGTACAGCGGAGAATTCCAGCATCACCGATACCCTCTTGATCATTGGCAAAATCTTGTGGCTACCGGCGATGATCGCTCTGATACAATTTCCTGGCTGGCTGGGTCTTTGGTGGCTCAATCGATCAACATCACCCATGCCTGATGATCCGCGCTGGCGGCGCTGGCACAAAGGAGCGGTGATTTATCTCAAATGGAGTGCCATCATCACTGTCATGATCATGATGATCAATGCGGCTATTCCTCTCTATGGCGAATTCGGTAAATTCTCGGTTTCTGATCTTATGGTCAAAATACTTGATATGAGTGCTGTGGAACTCTTTGCACTCATTCCTGTTAGTTGGTTCATTTTCTCCATGGTGATGGCATATGTCATTTCTGTTGTCTTTTTTATCCAATCACCCGGCTGGCTGGTGATGGCATGGTTGGAATGGAAAAAGCGGCAATTAGCGAGAGTCATCAACCCCTCGATTGAGCCACTGCGCCTGCTCCAGGGGGCGGCCATTGGCTATCTGGCTATGGTCACCGCAGCATGGATCACTTGGTGGTTCCGTCTGGAATATGTGGGTAATCATGATTTTGAGGATATGCTCACCCCTTATCTCACCCCGGTCTTGGATGGTTTGCTGTGGGCCCAAATCCCCGGCTGGGCCGCCTTATGCCTCTGGCTCGCCCTGTGGCTAAACCAAAGACAACGCACATTGTAAGGTAAAACACAATCATACCAGCCAGGCGCGTGAACCAAAACAAGCCGACGACTCAATACCATTAAAGAATAAGAGCCGATGCTCAATCGCTCCAGGCGAAAGAGCGTCAAGGGCACGCTTGGCACGCGCCTTAGCCACACTGCGGCAAAGATATCGACACCTTTATTTCATGAGGAATAATAGTATGGGCGGAATTTACAAAAATCGTCTTCCTCTGCTCAATCTGTCATCCCAACCACAGGGAACAAAACCCGACAAGGGTATGGGAATATCCAATTTATCAAAATTACCTAGGGCCACCTCTATTCCTCTGGGTGTCGTTGGGGAAATAAAGTCTAGTGTCAGAGATACTCGGTATCAGGAGTTGGACCAAGCTGGAGAATTATCTTATCGGGATGATGTCACTTTTGACCCAAAGGGACCCGGTAGCGCGATCAATACCCTCTGGCACATTCCAGAAGCACCCGCTGCAACATTGGCAATGTTGGAAGCTAAGAAAACCACCGAAGAACATTATGAAGGAAAGTACGGTAGCGGCAAAGCCAATGCTTTCTTACATGCTTATCTCAGCTATCGCCTCACCAAGGCACTGGGACCGACCATCGCCCGCCGCTTCACCGATGCCAATGAGGTCGCACCGGCGGGTAATTACCGAAGATTTCCATTCACCGGTGGTGAACCCAACCCAGAGGCAGAAAGGAAAGCCGATCTTTTTAACAACGGTTTTGGCCGCCGTCTTTATGTCGACGGACTGGCCAAAAATGATCAAGAAGCCATAGAGATGATCAAACAAGCGATTGAGAGGGGTAATCTCAGCGTGATCAACTAACCTTAACCATCATACGCTATTGGAACATGATACCGGTGCTGGGTATGATTATATCCTAATGATCATAACACAGAACAAATCAATGTCCGAAAACAATAAGCCGAGCACAGGGCCATGAACACCCCGCAAAGCAATCCTGACCACCCCTCAGATGCGGTCACTTCTATACGGTCCTCTATCCTCTATCTCCTGGGGGTAACAGCATTTGGCGGCGTTTTTGCCGGGGGATTTTTATTATTTTTGATGCTCCCAGATACAGACAGTCCACCCCCCCTGATTACAGATATCATTCCCTATACTATCGGCGATATCTTTAACGACAGCATCAATATCTTTGTCATATTTGCCTTTTTGATGCTCTTTATCATCATGCCGCTGCAACTCCCCGGCTGGCGGTCGATATGGAAGACGTGCCGCATTGTGCAAGCCACGCCGGGGGGGACCCCTTCCCTGATTGGGTTACGGCGAGTCGCCTGGGCAGCAGCTGTGGCTTATCTATGGGCGGTCATCGGGGTTGGAGTTTCCATACTCGGTTTTGATATTTATCTGGCCATGCTCAACCCTGATTTTACATGGATCAATCCGGGTAAGGCCGGTATCAGTGATATTCTCCTGATCATTGGCCAAGCCCTATGGATCATGGCTGCTGTCATCTGTATCCAATTCCCTGGCTGGCTGGTTCTTTGGTTGCTCAATCGATCAACATCACCCATGCCTGATGATCCGCGCTGGCAGCGTTGGCGCAAGGGAGCGGTGATTTATCTCAAATGGAGTGCCATCGCCACTGTGGTCGCGGCGGTCTGCGTATTCGGCTATTGGGGGTTTGAACGCTATCAAGCGCTTATGGCATCCGGATATGAATTGGATATCGGTTTTGGACTTTATATTTTGTTCGCACGTACCATCATTGCTGTAATTTATGTCTTGCCGATTGTATTGCTGGTGCAACTCCCCGGCTGGCTGGTGATGGCATGGTTGGAGCAACAGCGAAGGCAAAGAACCAAAATCCCCCAAACCCGTATCAATTCTTTGCGTCTCCTCCAGGCAACAGCCATCGGCTATCTGGCTATGATCATCGCGGCAATACCAACCTGGTGGCTTCGTTTGGAATATATCGATAATTACGACAGAGATATGCTTATCCCTTACCTCACCCCGGTATTGGATGGTTTGCTGTGGGCCCAAATCCCCGGCTGGGCCGCCTTATGCCTCTGGCTCGCCCTGTGGCTAAACCAAAGACAACGCACATTGTAAGGTAAAACACAATCATACCAGCCAGGCGCGTCAACCAAAACAAGCCGGTCTGATCATCAAAGAACAAAAGCCAACATTCAATCGCTCCAGGCGAAAGAGCGTCAAGGGCACGCTTGGCACGCGCCCTAGCCACACAGAGGCAAAGATATCAATACCTTTATTTCATGAGGAGTAATAGTATAGGCGGAATTTACAAAAATTGTCTTCCTCTACTCAATCTGTCATCCCAACCACCCAAGAAAGCTTATAAGGCAGCTAAGTATACGGCAACATCTGTATTGGAAGAGTCGCTTGAATACCTTTCTGATCATCCCGCCACCAAAGTGATCGCTCCTCAGGTCAGAAAACTTGCAGATTGGGGACAAGACGGAGGACGGCATTTTGACGACCATAAAACCTTTGACCCAGAGGACTCTGGTAGCTTAACCAATATCCTTTGGCATCTTGATCACTATTCAGCTGCCAATCGCATCCAGAAAGAAGCCCTCGAACGTGCTAAAAAAGTTTACGATGTAGACGATGCCGGTAAGGGAAAAGCCAATGCTTTTTTACATGCTTATCTCAGCTACCGCCTCACCAAGGCATTGGGACCGACCATCGCCCGACGCTTCACCGATGCCAATGAGGTCAAGCCACCTCGTGCATATAACAGCTTAGGAAATTACATGTCTTTTAAGAATACTGAGGAAGATATGAGGGCTGATCTTTTTAATAATGGTTTTGGACGGCGTCTTTTTGTTGAGGGGCTGGCTAAAAATGATCAAGAAGCCATAGAGATGATCATGCAAGCGGTTGAGAATGGCGATCTTAGAGTCACTAACTAACCCTGGTTTTAGGGAATATTCTCATAAAATCAAAAAGCCGTTGAAGCTATTTTTTTTCAACTCATAGTGGTACAAGGAAATCATGTAAGATAATCAGAGAATAACAAAAAATATAATGGCCATAAAACCACATCACTCCCATGTCGAGTCGGATGTTGCCCCCTCCTTATGGCCATCAGTTCTCTTATGGCTCTCCGCCCTCTATATCCTGGGAATAACGGTGGTCGCCGGAGTTGCCGGATTTGCCATTTTTTTCATTTTGCCGTCCTTGCCAATCCTCGACCCGGATAACCCTTACCCAGAGCCTATTAAAGATATCATCCCCTACGATGTAGGCAATGTCATTAGCGATATTATGATACCATTGAATGTGGTCTTTTTCTTTGTGCTTTTTGTCATTTTGCCGTTGCAGTTGCCCGGCTGGTTGGCGATCTGGGGAGCCGTATGCAAACTGCAGTCTCTATCGGAAGGAATAAAAGTTCGTTCCCTGATTGTGTTGCGGCGAGTCGCCTGGGCGGCGGCGGTGGCTTATTTATGGGCCATCACCGGAATCGGGGGGGCTATATGTGGCTTTTATATCCATCTGGCCATTCTCAACCCTGACTTCATATGGATCAGACCGGAAAATGTGGAAATGGGTCATATTCTTTTGATCATTGGCAAAATCTTGTGGCTACCGGCGATGATCGCTCTGATCCAATCACCCGGCTGGTTGGGCCTTTGGTGGCTCAATCGACCACCCATACCCGATGATCCGCGCTGGCGTAAGAGAGCGGTGATTTATCTTAAATGGAGTGCCGCCCTTTGTGTGATAGTCACGACTGTTTATTTGGGATTGCAACTGTATGAGTATCTCGAAACATCCGAACGTGAGCTTGACATCATTGTCATAATAAAGGGCTTATTTTTTCTGATCTTAGCAGTTCTTGTTACTATTTCTATCATACTTTTCGCCCAACTTCTCGGCTGGTTGGTATTGGCATGGTTGGAACGGCGACAGAGGCCATTAGCGAGGATCGTCAACCCCCCGATTGAGCCACTGCGCCTGCTCCAGGGGGCGGCCATTGGCTATCTGGCTATGATCACCGCAGCATGGATCACTTGGTGGTTCCGTCTGGAATATGTGGGTAATCATGATTTTGAGGATATGCTCACCCCTTATCTCACCCCGGTCTTGGATGGTTTGCTGTGGGCCCAGATCCCCGGCTGGATCGCCTTTCTCCTCTGGTTGGTCTTGTGGCTGAACCAAAAACGGCGGGCGTCATAACCCAAAGCATAATCACACCGGCGGGGCATACAAACCAAAATAAGCCGGTCCGATCATCAAAGAACGAAAGCCGATGCTCAATCGCTCCAGGCGAAAGAGCGTAAGGAATACCCGCGGCCTGCGCTCTCTAAATACATTCTCAAATTCATCCCTAACCACCCCAACCATAAGGCCACTGTGACCAAGGTGCGGGAAGGCTATCAACGGCTTTATAAGGATTAACATGATGGGCGGAATTTACAAAAATCACCTTCCTCTGCTCAATCTGTCATCCCAACCACAGGGAACAAAACCCGACAAGGGTATGGGAATATCCAATTTGGAAGGCCGCCGCCCGCTCATGCCTACCCCCGTGGATATAATTGGCACAGAAAGGACTAAGTCTCGGGAATTTATTTATCGGGAACTCGACCAAGCTGGAAAATTATCTGATCGGGATCCAGTCACTTTTAATCCAGAAGGACCAAGCAGTGTGATCAATCTCCTCTGGCACATTCCAGAAGCGCCCGCTGCAGTATTAGCAGTATGGGACGCTTGGAATACTACCAAGAGTATTTATGGTGAGGGCAACTACGGAGATGGAGAAGGCAACGCCTTCTTGCATGCTTATCTCAGCTACCGCCTTACCGAAGCATTGGGACCGACCATCGCCCGCCGCTTCACCGACGCCAATGAGGTCAAACCGCCCCGGCTGTATGCAAATCTTCTAAAATCATATTTCCCAACGACGGATATAACGAGGGAAGAGGCAAAAGCAGCCCTGGATGGATTCAAGAATCCCCGGAGAGACATGAAAGCTGACCTTTTTAATAATAGTTTTGGCCGCCGTCTTTTTGTTGAGGGACTGGCTAAAAATCGTCAAGAAGCCAAAGACAAGATCATAGAAGCCATTAAAAACGGAAAATTACAAGTGGTGATTGATTGGTCAGGGGTCTGAGAGATATTCATATACCACCACAACGCTGCGCCAATGATTGTTCATGTCGATATCATTGATACACTGCATCTGATGACGAGAATAAGCCGAGTATAGAGCCATGAACACCCCGCGAACCAACCCCTCAGATGTGGTTACTTCTTTGTGGCTCTCTATCCTCTATCTTCTGGGGGTAACGCTCGTGGCTGGGGGAATGATTGTCGTCATTTGTTTATTTTCCGTGGTGATCTTAACGGCCTCAGACGATCCAACCCTGATTACAGATATCATTCCCTATACTATCGGCGATATCTTTAACGAAAGCATCAACATCTTTATCGTATTTGCCTTTTTGATGCTCTTTATCATGATGCCACTACAACTCCCCGGCTGGTGGGTGATATGGAAAAATATAGGCAAGCTACGGTCTCTACCAGGGGATACTCCTTCCCTGATTGTATCACGAGGGATGGCTCGGGCGGCGGCGGTGGCTTATCTGTGGGCAGTCATCGGGGTTGGAGTTTCCATATTCGGGTTTGATATCTATCTGGCTATCCTCAATCCTGATTTTACATGGATCAACCCGGATAAAGCCGGGATTTCTGATATCCTCCTGATCATTGGCCAAGCCCTATGGCTCATGGCCGGTGTCATCTGTATCCAATCTCCTGTCTTATGGGGTCTTTGGTCCCTCAAGCGACCATTATCACCTCTCCCCGATGATCCCCGCTGGCGTCGTTGGCGCAAGGGTGCGGTGATTTATCTCAAATGGAGTGCCGCAATCACTATCATGATTATGGCCGTCTATTGGGGGGTCAACCGGTATAAAGTTTTCATGACGTCCAAGGGTGAATTTGAGATATCTGATCTATTTATTGGCCCGCTTGGTCTCGTGGTTGGATTTTTCTATATCATTTTCTTCACACTTCATGCCCAACTCCCCGGCTGGCTGGTGATGGCATGGTTGGAATGGAAAAAACGGCAATTAGCGAGAATCATCAACCCCCCAATGGAGCCACTGCGTCTCCTCCAGGGGGCGGCCATTGGCTATCTGGCCATGATCACCGCGGCAACACCAACTTGGTGGCTTCGTCTGGAATATATCAATAATTACGACAGAGACATGCTCACCCCTTACCTGACCCCGGTCTTGGATGGCTTGCTGTGGGCCCAAATCCCCGGCTGGGCCGCCTTTTCTCTCTGGCTCGCCCTGCGGCTGAACCAAAAACAGCGGGCATTGTAAGGTAAAACGCAATCATACCAGCCGGGCGCGTAAACCAAAAGAAGCCGACGACTCAATACCATCAAAGAATAAGAGCCGATGCTCAACCACTCTTGGCGAAAGAGCGTAAGGGACAGCCGCGGCCTGCGCTCTCTAAATATATTCTCAAAACCATCCCAACCATAAGGCCACCGTGGCCAAAGTAAGGGAAGGCTATCAACGGCTTTATAAGGATTAACATGATGGGCGGAATTTACAAAAATCACCTTCCTCTACTCAATCTGTCATCCCAACCACAGGGAACAAAACCCGACAAGGGTATGGGAATATCCAATTTGTCAAAATTACCTAGGGCCACCTCTATTCCTCTGGGTGTCGCTGGGGCGATAAAATCCAGTGTCAGAGATACTCGGTATCAGGAGTTGGACCAAGCTGGAGAATTATCTTATCGGGATGATGTCACCTTTGACCCAGAAGGACTGGGTACTGCAGCCACTATTCTCTGGCACACCCCGGAAGCAACCGCTGTGGCATTGGCAGCATGGGAAGCCAAGAAAACCACTGAAGAACATTATGAAGGAAACTACAGCAGTGGCAAAGCCAATGCTTTTTTACATGCTTATCTCAGCTATCGCCTCACCAAGGCATTGGGACCGACCATCGCCCGCCGCTTCACCGATGCCAATGAGGTCAAACCACTCTGGCCATACGGAAATATTCGCAAACCCTGGGTAAAAGCCTGGGAAGATGAAAAAATAACATGGGAAGAGTTTAAAGAGGCGGGAGTATCTTCCGTGGATGAATTGATAACTGCCTTTCGTCCCTATAATAATCCCCCAAAAGAGATGAAAGCCGACCTTTTTAACAACGGCTTTGGGCGGCGTCTTTATATTGAGGGGCTAGCCAAAAATGATCAAGAAGCCATAGAGATGATCATGCAAGCGATTGAGAGGGGGAATCTCAGCGTGATCAACTAACCTTAACCGCCAAACAGTCACACGCCATTGAAACATGATATCGGTGCTGGGTATGATCATGGATTGATGGTCGTAGTACAGAACAGATCTGTATCCGAAAACAGCAAGCCGAGCATAAGGCCATGAACACCCCGCAAATCGACCCCTCAGATGCAGTCACTTCTATACGGTTCTCTATCTTGTATATTTTGGCTGTAACAGTGGCTATCGGATGTGTTTTACTGATTTTTTCATGGTTATCGACATGGGCCTATTCAGATGACCCTGATCCAACACTGGTGACCGATATCATCCCCTATACTGTGAATGATATCCTCAGTGATAATTTATTCAACCTGGGCAAATTTGTCTTTTTCGTGCTCTTTATCATCATGCCGCTGCAAATGCCCGGTTGGTGGGTGATATGGAGAAATATAGGCAAGCTGCGGTCTCTGCCGGGAATAACACATCTTCCTTCCCTGATTGTGTCACGAGGGATGGCTCGGGCGGCAGCGGTGGCTTATTTGTGGGCTGTACTGGGAGTTGGGGTTGCTATACTCGGTTTTGATATTTATCTGGCCATTCTCAACCCTGATTTTACATGGATCAACCCGGATAAGGCCGGTATCAGTGATATCCTCATGATCATTGGTAAAATCTTGTGGCTACCGGCGATGATCGCGCTGATCCAATTTCCTGGCTGGCTGGTCCTTTGGTGGCTCAATCGACCACCCCTCCCCGATGATCCGCGGTGGCGCAAGGGGGCGGTGATTTATCTCAAATGGAGTGCCATCATCACTGTCATGATCATGATGATCAATGCGGCTATTCCTCTCTATGGTGAATTCGGTGAATTCTCGGTTTCTGATCTTATATCTAAAATGCTTGATATGAGTGCTGTGGAACTCTTTGCACTCATTGCTGTTAGTTGGTTCATTTTCTCCATGGTGATCGCATATGTCATTTCTGTTGTCTTTTTTATCCAATCACCCGGCTGGCTGGTGATGGCATGGCTGGAGCAACGGCGGCGGCAAAGAACCAAAATCCCCCAAACCCGTATCAATTCTTTGCGCCTTCTCCAAGGGGTAACCATCGGCTATCTGGCCATGATCATCGCGGCAATACCAACCTGGTGGCTTCGTTTAGAATATATCGACAATTACGACAGAGATATGCTCACCCCTTATCTCACCCCGGTCTTGGATGGCTTGCTGTGGGCCCAAATCCCCGGCTGGGCCGCCTTTTCTCTCTGGCTCGCCCTGCGGCTGAACCAAAAACAGCGCACATTGTAAGGTAAAACGCAATCATACCAGCCGGGCGCGTAAACCAAAAGAAGCCGACGACTCAATACCATCAAAGAATAAGAGCCGATGCTCAACCGCTCTTGGCGAAAGAGCGTAAGGGACAGCCGCGGCCTGCGCTCTCTAAATATATTCTCAAATTCATCCCAACCGCCCGCCCAATCAGGGCCACCGTGGCCTCAACCCGGCGCGGATGGAAACAGAAAACGATAAACACGCCGGCCTATCCTGGCCAGACCCGGTGACTTTACGGCCATCTTGGGGCCTATCTCAGCCAGACCCCCTCGTAAAGGCTGCATCTTACCATTCAACCAAACGAGGACTTTTATCATGTCTATCAATATCCCTACCTGGTTTCAGGAGGAGTTTCAATCCGATGTCCATCTTGCCTATCAGCGCAGGGGGGCAAAATTGCGTAATACCGTCCGGGTCAAAAACGGCGTCAAAGCCGAGAAAACCCATTTCAATACCGCCGGCATTGTCGGGGTTGGCAACAAAGCCCGGGGCGGTGATGTCCCGGTGATGACCGGTCAACGTGGTCGGGTTCCTTGCAGCCTCAAAGCCAGCTATGGCGGCGATTATGTCGAGGACCTGGATGAAATCATGGCCAATACCGATGAAAAGCGGGTGATTGCCGATTCTTTTGCCTGGGCGCATGGCCGTCACACCGACAGCCTGATCATTGATCAACTAATCGGGGCCAGGGTCACGCAAGAAGTCGGCGACTTCACCAAAGGCCTGACGCGAGGAAAAATCCAGGAAGCCATTGAGATTCTGAACAAGGCCGATGTCCCTGATGACGGGATGCGCACCGCTTTGGTGACCGCGCATGCCTGGGAGGAACTGCTCAAAATCGATGCTTTTGCCAAGTCCGATTATATCAGCGACAAAGCCCTGCCCTGGCTGAATGGCTGTGAAGCCAAACGCTGGCGCAACTGCTTGTGGATGATGCATACCGGCTTGCCGACAAATAACACCAACACCCAGGCAACCTGCATCCTCTATCACAAGTCTGCGGTTGGCCACGCCATTGGCAAGGACCTGACCTCGACCTGGTCCTGGGAAAACCGCAAATCGGCTTGGTTCCTCAACACCCGCATGTTGCAGGGCGTTTGCCTGATTGATCCCAAAGGGGCGATCAAAATCAAAGTCAAAAACGACACCACATTGTAAGGAGAAAGCATCATGGCTTTTGATCACGCGCATCTGGCCGCCATGGTTCATGCCGATGGGCAAACCTGGTGGCAATACAAAACCACCGACACCAAGAATGCCGTTGATGCGGCAGGTTATTTTAACAATGCCGCCACTATGTTGGCAGAAAATGACCTAATCTATGTCATCACATCCAATGGTAATGGCTGGAGTTTCGTCAATGACAATGACGGAACGGCGGTCGATGTCGCCAATGTCACCGGTGTTGGAACTGCT
Organism: Alphaproteobacteria bacterium; assembly: GCA_963923945.1. Taxonomy (GTDB): domain Bacteria; phylum Pseudomonadota; class Alphaproteobacteria. The sequence continues at coordinate 3,984 of OZ000551.1, read as the reverse complement.
GATAGTCGGTGATGTTTTAAATTCCCCACTTGGGGGTGCCCGCTTTCTTTTTAACACCGTTTTGGGGGACCCGTAGGGGGGGAACCCCCAAAACGGTGTTAAAAAGAAAGCGGGCATCCCCAGGTAGGGGGAAAAGATATCCCCCAAGACGGATTGAGGCCGGGTGTGTAAACACATCCGGCCTTCTTTTTTTGGAGAATTTGATTATGTCTTTGACACCTTATCAACTCTGTTCACGCGCTTTGATCAAAATTGGTGCCAACACCATTTCCAGCTTTGATGAAGGGACCGCCGAGGCCGAGGTTGCGAGCAACCTTTATGGCTCAACCCGTGATGCGGTACTTTCGGCTCATCCCTGGTCTTTTGCGACCGGCCAGATGACTCCGCCCAAACTGGCCGCCAGCCCGTTGGCTGATTTTGACTGTGCTTATCAACTGCCCAATGATTTTCTGCGGGTCCTTTCCCTGGGAGAGACCGATAGACAAACCGGACGCGGGGCCTTCTATCGCATTCATGAACAGCGCATTCATACCAATACTGATGGCGTTTTGCTGACCTATATCTTTCGTCCTGATGAGAGCATCTTTCCGGCTTTTTTTAATAACGCTTTGATTGCCCGTCTCTCGGCTGAGTTCTCTTTACCTTTAACCGAGAATACAGCCCGCACTGAGGTTTTATTCAGACAAGCCGACAGAACATTCCGGCAAGCCAAGCTGATTGATAGCCAACAGCAAACCCCAGCGGTGTTTCAGGACTTCACCCTTATTCATGCGCGGGCTGCATCATGACCGCCCGTATCCCGACCCAACAATACAGTTTCACCTCGGGGATGCTGGATGATGCCCTGGAGGCCCGGACCGATATTCGGGCCTATTATTCCGGGGCACGGCAAATCCTCAATATGCTCAGCCTACCGCAAGGTGGGGTGACCATGCGCGGCGGGCTGGCTCATGTAGCCGAAATACCCCAAGCGACCAGAGGCGCAAAGCTGGCTCCTTTCGCGTTTTCGACCGAACAAGATTACCTGATTGTTTTCACCCATAACCGGCTCCATATCTTCCGTGATGGGATCAGGCAAACCACCAAGATAACCCCCTGGACAGCCGATCATCTGCCGCACATCGACTGGACACAATCGCTTGATACCATGATTGTCGTGCATCCGGATGTGCAACCCCACCGGGTGATGCGGCAAGGCAGGCATGATCGCTGGGCGGTTTCTCCGCTCCCCTTACAGCAGATTCCCAAATATGATTTTGATGGTGATGGCAAGGATGAAGCTGAAAACACCTGGTCATCAAGCCGGGGTTGGCCGCGCTCGGTTTTCTTGAGAGAAGGGCGGCTGTATTTTGGTGGATCACGCTCACGCCCGCAAACCATCTGGGGTTCGGAGTCCAACGGCTTTTTTTCTTTCAGAACCACTGATGACGGCTTTGATGATGAAGCGGTTGAAGCCAGCTTGGACGGTGACCGTGTCTCGGCAGTTGAGCAACTTTATGCCTTGGATGATTTTTTCGCTTTTACTTCTGGCGGCTTGTTTGTTCATAACCAAAGCCCAACCACACCAAAGAATTTTTACTTCTCCCGTCAATCCGAGCTTCCCGCCGCCAATATTCGTCCGGTTGAACTGGATGGATCGGTGGTCTTTATCCGGCGTGGCAAGGATGGTCATCATCAATCTCTGCATGAATTGGTTTATGATGATTCCAGGCGGATATATGCCACCCAAGATCTCGGATTATTGGCCGCGACCTTGCTGCGCTCCCCGGTTTCGATGGCTGTCCGGTTGGGCAATGAGAGTGATAGTGCCAACCATCTGTTTGTGATCAATGGGGATGGTACGATTGCGGTTTTGAACAGCCGTAAGTCTCAGCAAATCACCGGCTGGACATTGCTACAAACCCAGGGACATGTCCTGGATTGTGCTGTGGTTGGCAATACCGCCTATTTTTTGGTCAAAAGACGGCTGAATGACCGAGATCAGTATTATATTGAGAAGCTGGACCCAACTTATCATTTTGATGCCTCAATCAAACAATCCGTATCCACCCCGCAAAGCCATTGGTGGGGGTTGATGCATCTGAATGGGCACAACCTGGCCCTGAATGGTGACGGGGTTTATCTGGGCACCCAAAAAGTCCATAACGGCCGGATCATCACCCCATACCCGGTGAAAACTCTTGAGGCCGGATTACCTTTTGATTGGGCGGTCGAAACCATGCCGGTTGAGGCACAACTTGCCGATGGGACTCTGATCGGCAATCGGCATCGGATTGTCAAGGCCACCATTCGGGTTCAAAACACCCATGCAATGGCGGTCAATGGCCATAGAATGGCCTTTAGTGATTTTGGCGACAAGAAGATGGGAGCCGCGTCAACCCCTTTTACCGGCCTTAAAACAATGCGCTTTCTGGGCTGGTCTGGTGGACGCAAGGAAACCGGAGCCACCATCCGTATGACCGGCCAGTCGAGCGGCCCAGCCACCATTCTCTCGGTCACAGCCGAGATTGCTTCTTAAATGATCTTTTAAATGATCTTGCGGGGGTGCCCCCCCTACGGGTCCCCCACAAGATGAGAACAATCAATGATCTTACGGGGGTGCCCCCCCTACGGGTCCCCCACAAGATGAGAACAATCAATGATCTTGCGGGGGTGCCCGCTTTCTTTTTAATGCCGTCTTGTGGGTGCCCCCCCCAGGATGGAATGAAACCAAACCCCGCTATCCCCGCCATCTTAGGGGACCCGCCAATCCGTTTTGGGGGACCCGTAGGGGGGGCACCCCCAAAACGGTATTAAAAAGCACCCCCAAGATAGCCATTTATAAGGAGAACATTATTATGGGTGGAAAACCAGGAAATCTCATTTTGCCGTTGCTGGCTATCGGCACCGGCGGCATAGCCTTGAAGTCTATGGGCCTCTTAGGGGGCAGCACAGCGGCCGGGGCCGCATCCGGGGCCGCAGGTGCCGGTGCGGCGGGCGCGGCCGGTACGGCGGCTACAGCAGCAGGGAGCAGCGGTTTGCTTGGTGGAATCACCGGGACACAAGCGGTTCGCCTGGGGTTGCTCGGTGGCTCAACTTTGCTGAATAATATAGCGGCATCGAATCAAATCACCGCCCAAGAAAACGTCATGAAGTTGCAATCGGCCCGTGATGCGCTCAATCTTGCCGAAGCGGAAAAGGAAAGCCAAAGACGGCTGGCTCAGGCCCTGGGTGTTCAGAATAATTTTTATGCCGCAACCGGGACCTCGGCCTCAGAAGGCTCAGCCCTGCAAGCCGCAGAGGCGGCCAAAAAAGCCGGGGATCAAGAACTCTCCCTTTATGCCGCTCAACGCCACCTTAATCAGTATCGACCTCGCAGAACCTCAAAGGCGGCCATGAACGCAAAATCTTTGCTCAATTTTAGCACCGGGGTCTATAATATCTTGAAATAAGATCAGAGAAACAGCTTAACCACCGCCACAATGGCCAGGGTTGCACCGGAAGCAATACCCGCACTCACAACCGGAATATACCACCGATTTTCAGTCATCAGCTTGGCGGTTTCTGCCGACATTTTTTCAATAGCGGCATAACAATGAGCGACTTGTGCGTCCATCCGGCGCATTTTCAAGTCCCATTCTTCTTTTTCTTCATCCGTCATGGGTTTCTCTTCCATGAAACCAGTATAGCGTCAATAAAAGGCGTCCGGCAACCGGCTTCGCTGGTCCGTTTGGGGGGACTTATCCCGCTGCTTGGGGGTGCCCCCGGGTTTGTTTAAATCCTGCCTGGGGTACCCCCAGGCAGGGGAATAAGGGTTCCCCCAAGATACCGAGGATAGCGGGGTTCGGTCTCATTCCATCTTGGGAGGCACGCTCAAAACGGTATTAAGAACCTCAATCCCAATAACAGAGAGCCACCATCCTGAGAGATGGCGACAGATTCAACTGAAAACACCCCCGCAAGGGGTTTTTTTATGGCCGACCAGAAAGACCACAGCAAGACACC